>CAXXHH010000023.1:0-153165 GCA_963663005.2 Prolixibacteraceae bacterium | reverse complement strand
GTAAAAAAACGCAACAATTTGAATTCAAATTACAAGATGGCTAAAACGCGGCATTTATAATAATTTTGAAAAATGATATTCTGGCCTCGAATTAACCTTTTAAAAGATAGATACTTACACCAAATCCTGTTATTGACTGTTCAATTGGATTGTTCCTAAAAGCCAATTTCCCGCTTTTCAAATTTTGCAGGAACTAATAATTTATTGTCTCGTTACCTGAAAATACGGGGAGGATAATTTCTGAATGAAATTTCAGGCAACGGCGCTCAGTCCATCATCAACAAAATAGACTATTTAGCTAGATTACAACAAATTTAGCTTCATCACTTGCTTTTCCCTGTCAAGCCACAACTTGGAGCAAATAAGTCTCACCATCAATAAATAAGGCATTACCCCTGGTAGGGAAATGCCTTTTACTCTCTTTCTCCGGGACTTAATACCCTCAAGGAGAAAATTTAAGCATTATGATCCCAAACTTATCCCCTAGCAATAGAGATCTTTTAAATCGGCTTCCGCTAGCTCCACTAAAAATTCCGAAATTTTTTCGGTTAGGAATTCATAAAAAAGTTGTCCCTTCTCAGCCGTGGCTTTCGCCGGATTGCCGATACCCGTGTCTTCCGTTACCTGACTCCATCTTCTCTCAGCCCATGACCAGCCCTGATTTAACGCCTTAACCCTGAATTTTTTTGCGCGACCTTCACCCGCCGTAACAAGTGGCATAACCTTCTCAGGAAAAAGATAAAGCATCAGACTGGTCTCTACTTCACCGGCGTGCTCGCCAAGATCTTCAAAAAATTGTTCCAATCCGGGCATCTTAAAATAATTGCATTGAGTCAGCAGCATATCAGGAAACAAGAGGTTCAATTCGCGAATATGTTGCTTGAAATCGTTCCCCCCATGAGAATTCATAATGACAAATTTTCGCACAGACTGGCGATTTAATACCGTTAGCAGATCCTTCAGTATTAGAAACTGAGTACCCGGATTTAGATTCATATCCAGCAGGATATCAGGCTGACCGGTATTTACCCCATAAGGGATCGTTGGAAGAACCATCACCTTGGCACCCTTTTCACAGGCTATCTTTGCGCTGTCGGCCGCAATCCGGGCTGCTAAAAAGTTATCGGTTCCATATGGCAAATGATAATTGTGTGCTTCCGTAGCTCCCCACGGAAGTACAACGACCTCAGGGATACTGCCTTTAACAGCTTTCCAATTAGACTCTTCCAAAACAACTGATTGCATAATTTCTAAATTTGATATTGCAAAGTAAATCAATTTGAGCAAGAAGAATATCCGGTGAAATTATCAGATTTAAATATTTTGGCTATTTTCGTTTCGAAAAAAACAGAATCAATACAGAAATTCAATCATTGATAGTGTGTTCTCACCGAAAATCATCTGATGTCTGTCTTATTCTTTTTGCAACCAAACAAATCAACAGGAAAAAAATGAAAATGCCCATAAGAAATTGGAAATTGCTTATTATCATGTTATTCGTGAGCTCCTTCGCAAGCGCACAGGTTATACTTCCACCATTTTTCAACTGTAATATGGTACTGCAACAGGGTATACCTATTCCGGTATGGGGTTGGGCTTCTCCCGGAGAAAAAGTCAGCGTTACCTTTAATTCGAAGACAATCACCACGAAAACAGGCAAAGACGGCAGGTGGAAAGTTACATTTGATGCGATGAATTACGGAGGACCGTACAACATGGTTGTGAAAGGTTCAAATTTGCGTACAATCGAGAATATCCTGATCGGAGAAGTCTGGGTGTGTTCAGGGCAGTCCAACATGGAATTTAATCTTTCCTCTGCACTAAATGCGCAAGCCGAGATTGCTGCCTCAGATTATCCTGAAATCAGACTTTTCACAGTAAAAAAGAGAATAGCTCAAACACCGATGGAGAATCTTGAGGAAGGAGAATGGTGGCAATGTTCACCTGTATCTTCGCCAAAATTCTCGGCTGTTGCCTATTTCTTCGGACGTTCACTCTACCAGAAATTGAAAGTCCCAATTGGGCTTATAAACACCTCATGGGGAGGTACTGTCGCCGAAACGTGGACCAGTCCGGAGGCCATTGGTAAAAATCCGGATTTTGTGCTTCAACTCGAAAAGCTGAAAAAAATCGACCTGAATGAATACGGCAAGAATATTGAAAAAGAGATTCGCGAACGATTGAATGAATATGCCACCAGCGATCAGGGTACGAAAGATAATCAGCCAATCTGGGCTGCCGCCGAACTCGATGATCAAAGCTGGAAAACAATGTCCCTGCCCGGATATTTCGAGACAAAAGGTCTACAGGGAGTGGATGGAGTAGTTTGGTTCAGAAAAACGGTAGAGTTGACAAATGATTTGGCCGGCAAAAGTGCAACTATTGAATTATCGAAAATAGATGATTCGGATGTTACTTACGTAAATGGGGTGAAAGTTGGTGCTACAGAAAACAAGGCCGATGGACTAAGGAAATACACTATTCCGGAAGGTGTGTTAAAGGCTGGTAAAAACAACATCACCGTCAGGGTCGAAGACAATGGTGGAAACGGGGGAATCTACGGCAATGCCAGCGACTTAAAGATTTCAATTGCAAACAATATAATTCCGTTGGCAGGCGACTGGAAATACAAAATAGGCGTCCTGAAAGTGAACACAACGGTTGGACCAAACAGCTATCCGACACTTTTATTCAACGGCATGATAAATCCGCTGATTCCTTACGGGATAAAAGGTGCAATCTGGTACCAGGGTGAAGGCAATGCCGGAAGAGCCTATCAATATCGCCGTGTCTTTTCGGAAATGATCAAAGACTGGAGAACACAGTGGAATCAGGGTGATTTCCCATTCCTTTTCGTACAACTGGCCAACTTCATGAAGGCGGACAGCGTTCCGGCCGAAAGTACCTGGGCAGAACTTCGCGAGGCGCAATCCATGGCGCTTTCATTGCCAAAAACTGGAATGGCCTCGGCAATTGACGTGGGCGATGCCCTGGATATTCACCCGAAAGACAAACTTACCGTCGGAAACAGACTGGCATTATCCGCTTTAGCTGTTGCCTATCGCCAGCCTATAGAAAATATGGGCCCCGTTTATAAGGAGATGAAAATTAACGGCAGTAACGTAGAAATCACGTTCGACCACGTTGTTTTAGGTTTGAAAGCCAACGACAAATACGGCTATGTAAAAGGATTTACCTTAGCAGGAAGCGACCACAAATTCCATTGGGCAAAGGCAACCATTACAGGAACAAATACGATTGTTGTAAGCTGCCCGGATGTGACTGCACCCGTGGCTGTGCGCTACGGATGGGCCAATAACCCTGATGATTTAAATCTTTACAACAGCAAAGGATTGCCCGCCGATCCATTCCGCACAGACAAGTGGAAAGGAATAACGGAGTAATTTTAGATTTTGGATTTTAGATTTTGGAATTACGGCTGGACCAATATTTGCTGTAAAAAGACGTTGCAGGTAGTTTGGCCTGCGCACTTTTTACGTGGGAACCAATTAGAAGCTACAAATTTCGTGTTCGGTAAATTCCAAAATCGAAAACTTATTCGAAAGTTCTCAGCAATTTAATCTCTTCCGCCCATAAACTTTCATCTGGCGTTTCGAGTATGATAGGGATTTGGTTGAGCCGTTCATCCTGCATGACCATCTTAAACAACTCAATACCAATAAGACCTTTCCCTACATTGTCATGACGGTCGACACGTGAGCCAAGTTCCTTTTTGGAGTCGTTCAGGTGAATACCGCGGAGGTAGTTAAATCCTATTACCTCCCCAAATTTGCTCCAGGTTCGTTCATATTCATCCTTGACCCGGAGGTCATAGCCAGACGTAAATGTATGACAGGTGTCGATACACACACCAACCCTTGATTTATCTTCCACCTGAGAAATAATTTCGGCAACCTGTTCGAAGATATAGCCCAAATTAGAACCCTGGCCAGCAGTATTTTCAATGACGGCCGTAACGCCCTTTGTCTTTTCCAAAACATAATTAATTGACTCGGCAATGGTGGTCAGGCATTTGGAAACCTCCACCTTTTGCAGATGACTTCCAGGATGAAAATTCAGAAGTTTCAGTCCAAGTTGTTCGCAACGTTGCATCTCATCCAGAAAAGCCTCCCTCGATTTAGCCAGCGGCTCCTCTTCCGGATGCCCCAGATTAATCAAATAGCTGTCGTGCGGAAGTATCATCTCCGGAAGAAATCCGAATTTTTCGCAGTTGGATTTAAACGCCGCAATACTTTTGGCGGAAAGTGGCGGCGAAACCCACTGCCGTTGGTTTTTTGTAAATAAGGCAAATGCATTTGCCCCAATTTCGTTCGCGTTTAGCGGAGCATTCTCAACTCCCCCACCCGCACTTACATGTGCACCTATAAACTTCATACTAGTATATTTAAATGGTCAAAACAGTTTAAACTTTCGATATTCAACTTTTGCAAACAAGGACGCGTCACGACACGTCCCTACGGTGCCACTTTTCACTTTTCACTTTCAACTTCCTTATACGCACATATCCTTTAAGGGTTGAAGATAATTGAAAAAATAATCTGATATTCGTATTGAATTAATTGACAAAACCAGACGGACTATGAGACTAAATGGACTTTTCCTGACCCTGATGCTCCTATGCATCTGCGTAATGCGATCCGGTGCCGCAGATAAGGCAGAAAAACAAAAATCTGACTCCATCAAAACGGGATGGAATTTTGGAGCGCTGCCTGCCGTATCGTTCGACACCGATTTGGGTTTTCAGTATGGGGCTCTGGTTAATTTCTTTGATTATGGCGATGGAAAACGCTTCCCGACATTCAACCATTCATTGTATTTTGAGGTCTCCCATTTTACGAAAGGAAGCGGGGTGTATCGCTTTTATTATAATTCTGACAAGCTCATAAAAAATTTCGATCTCTCCTGCGACATGACCTATCTGACGGATCAGGCCAATGACTTTTATGGGTTTAACGGATTTGAGTCGGTCTATAACAAGCGTTGGGAAGACGACAAATCGGTAGATTATAAGTCACGGATGTTCTACAAGTTCCAGCAAAATCTGTTCCGGTTTAAAGTCGATTTACAGCATCGTATCGGAGACTCTCATTTCAAATGGATTGCCGGCATCAACCTTCACAATTTTGCTATTTCGTCGGTGAATATTGACAAGCTTAACAAAAACAAAAGTCAGGACAAAATGTTGCCAAGCATTGAGAATCAGCCCGGCCTTTACGAGAACTATGTCCAATGGGGAATTATCCCGCAAGGTGAAGCTAACGGAGGATTCGTTCCGGAGTTAAAAGCCGGCATCCTGTATGACACTCGTAATGTGAAAGTTAATCCAATGAAAGGAATGTGGACGGAAGCCGTGATTACAACGGCTCCGAAATTTCTGGGCGCCGAATCCGGCTTTACTCGTTTTTCTCTTACGCATCGCCAATATTTCACGCTGATAAAGGATAACCTCTCTTTTGCCTACCGTCTTGGCTGGCAACAAACTATCGGCGGTCATGTTCCGTTCTACTATGAATCACAGATGATTATGACGGCCATGACAAGCTATGCGTCCGTCGGTTTAGGCGGATCGAGATATTTGCGTGGCGCAAAAAGGAACAGAGTTTATGGGGATGGCGTTGCCTACGGAAATTTTGAATTAAGGTGGAAATTCGCGCGGATGAACTTTATCGGACAGAAGTTTTACTGGGGTTTGAACACATTTGTTGACCTCGGCCAAGTGACAAAGAAGATTCCGATTCCTTTTAATGAAATATACATTTACAATCACCCAAGTACGGAGTATGATTTACCCAGTGATTATTTTGCTCCCAATGCAGAGAAGCTACACGGCAGCTATGGTGCGGGATTAAGAGTTGTGATGAATCAGAATTTCGTCATCGCGTTCGATTACGGAATGACAATGAACAAACAAGACGGCGATTCAGGTCTATACATCGGATTGAATTACCTGTTTTGATTTATAACGAATTTAATTGCCATGATATGAAGACAGCATTGGTTGCCGGAGCAACCGGACTTATCGGCACATCTCTGATCCGGATGCTCCTTGAATCTCAGGCATATGATCAGGTGCATATTCTGGTTAGAAGGAAGATGGAATTAGTGCATCCAAAACTCAATCAGCACGTACTTAATTTTGACGAGCTTCCGCAGCAAAACTTTGATTTCAAGGTAGATGATGCCTATTGTACTCTGGGTACCACCATTGCGAAAGCCGGAAGTCAGGATGCATTTATCAAAGTAGATCATACCTATGTGGTTGATTTTGCCAAAGCGGCATTATCTCTTGGCGCAAGTGGCTTCTTTGTTGTGAGCTCGATGGGTGCAAACCCCTCTTCATCCATCTTCTACAGTCGTGTGAAGGGTCAGATGGAGGAGGAACTTAAATCGATTGGATTTCCCCGGCTGGGGATTTTTCGACCCTCTTTGCTGCTTGGACCACGCGTCGAAAAACGAGCTGCTGAGAGATTTTCAGGATGGATGATGACTGCCTTGGATTTCATGGTCCCCCGAAAATACAAAACCATACATGTAGACAAAGTAGCTAAGAAGATGATTGAGAAGGCATTGCTGGAAGAAAATGGCATCTACACCTTTGATTCTGGTCAGTTGCAATAGTCTGTTGCACAATCGCGGTAGGCATTGAGTTTAATTCTTCGGTTCCCCGAAGCCTAATTTTTGTATCCGTTGCCGATTCAAAAAATAGATATTTGTACCTTTGTACTGTCACCACAAAAATTTACGCCATGTCTGAATTTAGTTATCAAAAGCCTTTCCCGATTCAAAAAGATACAACACAATACCGGCTGTTAACAAAAGACTTTATTCAAACGATTGAAGTCGACGGCAGAAAAATTCTGAAAATTGCTCCGGAAGGTTTAGAACTCCTTTCTCGGGAAGCATTCTCGGATGTCTCATTTTACCTTAGGGCATCCCATCTCGAAAAACTTTCAGCTATTTTAAAAGATCCTGAAGCGAGCGATAATGATATCTTCGTGGCTCACACCATGCTCCTGAATCAGGTTATTTCTGCAGAAGGAGAATTGCCCACTTGCCAGGATACCGGTACGGCGATCGTTATTGGCAAAAAAGGTGAAAACGTCTGGACTGGCAGTGACGATGCAAAATTACTTTCCAAAGGAATTTACGAGACCTACCGTGATCGCAACCTGCGGTATTCACAGGTCGTTCCATTGACCATGTTTGATGAAAAGAACACCGGAAATAATCTTCCGGCACAGATAGATCTATATGCAACCGAAGGTAGTTCCTACGAATTTCTGTTTATCACCAAAGGTGGAGGCTCTGCCAACAAGACTTTCCTCTATCAGATGACGAAATCCTTGTTAAACGAAGATACCCTGACCAAATTTATCAAAGAGAAAATCAAAGATCTGGGCACATCCGCCTGTCCGCCATACCACTTGGCGGTCGTCATCGGCGGCACATCGGCAGAAGCCAATCTGGCAACGGTCAAAAAAGCATCAGCTGGTTACTTTGATTATTTGCCTGTTTCCGGTAACGAAGGCGGTCAGGCATTCAGAGATTTAGAATGGGAAGAAAAGATCAAAGAAATTTGTCAGAAGAGTGAAATTGGCGCCCAGTTTGGCGGAAAATATTTTGTCCACGACGTCCGGGTAATTCGTTTACCCAGGCATGCAGCTTCCTGCCCAGTCGGTATCGGCGTAAGCTGTAGCGCGGACCGCAATATCAAAGCCAAGATTACGGAAGATGGAATTTTTCTGGAGCAATTGGAAACGCACCCGGAACGCTTTCTGCCTAAAACGGCACCATACCTGCAGCCTTCTGTTGAGATAGATTTAGATCGCCCAATGGAAGAAATTCGTCGTGAGCTGTCCAAATATCCGGTCAAAACGCGGCTTAGCCTCAAGGGCACGCTGGTTGTAGCACGCGACATCGCCCACGCCCGAATCAAGGAGATGATCGATAATGGCGAAGAAATGCCCGAATACTTCAAAAAATATCCGGTCTATTATGCAGGACCGGCAAAAACACCGAAAGGAATGGCTTCCGGCAGTTTCGGCCCCACCACTGCGGGACGGATGGATAGCTATGTGGATAAATTTCAGTCGCTTGGAGGCTCCCTGATTATGCTGGCCAAAGGAAATCGTTCTACCCAGGTAACGGAAGCCTGCAAAAAATATGGCGGATTCTATCTGGGATCCATCGGCGGACCCGCAGCAATCCTGGCTAAGAACAATATCAAATCGGTAGAAGTTATTGATTTTCCGGAACTTGGAATGGAGGCGATCCGCAAAATCACGGTAGTTGATTTTCCTGCTTTTATTATCGTCGACGACAAAGGCAATGACTTTTTTGCCTCGCTGAAATAATTCTTGAGTCATTTGGAACCGGATGAGTGAAAAATTCATTTTTTTCACTTTCCGGTTTTGGAGTAAACAAAAAAGGATTATCTTTGCATCACTTTTAAAGAAAGAAGGGAGCTTAGCTCAGTTGGTTTAGAGCATCTGCCTTACAAGCAGAGGGTCGTTGGTTCGATTCCAACAGTTCCCACAGAAAGGTTATCAAGAAATTGGTGACCTTTTTTTATTCCCAATAATATGCCTTTAACGGATCAAATGATATTTCAGGTGGAGAGAAAGAATTATGCATAAATTTTGTTAACCTGAATAAGAAGAAATTTACATCTCTCACCCCTCTTTGAGTTGATCGAAAGGCTTTGATTTTTGCATTGAAAGATTCTGCAGAAGCATTGATCATTTTAGGGATCAAATGCCAACAAGACCTCGAAGAGGTCTAAGGTTTATAGAATATGGCATTCCTGCGTATCTGCGACCCCGCCGGGGTCGAACCTCTTTAATCATTCCCATTTCTATAAATCTTAAATCCCTCCGGGATTATGCTTAATTTTTTCTATCACCGGAAATTTCATTTGATCCCTAAAAAATTCTCCTAACTTTAATGTCAAATTAAAACTTCAACCTATGCAATCACTGTTCTTTCTACCTATGATCCTTATGTCTGTTGTCTATCTTGCATTGATAGTCTTTACCTTTTACTTCATTTATCACTTAGTGAACAAATCGCTTGAATTGAAAAGAGAACAAAATGATCTTTTAAGAGAGCTTATTAATAAATTGGATAATAATAACTAGCATATATTATTGTCAATTGGCATTACCCTGAGAGAAAAATCCAGAGAATGCGAGCCGTCTGCAAGTTGAGTTTTGGCAGGAGCAATGGGATCAAATAGGAAACTCTATTCCAAAAGTTTCTTCGAACCTCGGATGATCTCCGGGGTTTTTTAAGTCCGGGCAGACTGAAACAATCCCAAATCCCCGTTAAATTCAATTACAACACTTTTTAATTCACAATTTTGTAAATTTGTTTACTGATTTTTGCGAACGAAGGACACATCCTGACCAGGAGATTTGGCCAGGACTTCGTGAATATCATAAAATAATTAAACTCCAACTTTATGAAGAAACATGTACGAACCCTTTTACCTGTACTGCTGGTCTTATTTGTTTTTACGTTGAATGTGTCTGGCAAGGGGAAAAAAATTCAGCCAATCCTTGGTGTAAGGTCTGTTAAAATAATAACTGAAGGTGAATTGAAATTCCGCGACCTCAACAGAAATGGCAAGCTGGACAAGTACGAAGACTGGAGATTGTCATCTGAAGATAGGAGCCTGGATCTGCTCTCTAAAATGAGTGTTGAGGAGAAAGTTGGCTTTATGCTCATAAATACCACTAATCTGATTGGCGCCCGCAAAGCCGAAGAGTCAAACAACAAATTATCAGCCAGCGATTTTGATGAAACAGGAAGGGCTGTGAATCCATTCGGTCCTCAGGCCGGACAATCAAGGGGCAGAGAAGGTGCCGGCAACCGAAATGGCGAACGCATAGCGAATATGAACAGTTCTGCCGGCACCACCAAAGTTGTGAAGGAGTTTCATCATAGACATTTTATTTTCAGAGCGAACGAAAGTGCGAGGGTGATGGCAGAATGGGCCAATAAACTACAGGCACTTTGCGAAAGCGAACCACTGGGGATTCCTGCTATCATCGCCTCAAATCCACGAAATAATATAACCACGAATGCCTCACTGGGAACAAGTGTTGGAACGACAGTATTTTCAAATTGGCCGGGAGAACTTGGACTGTCTGCCATGCACGATCTGAAATTGACAAGAGAGTTTGCCGATATCGCCCGTCAGGAATGGTTAGCGGTAGGCCTTCGCAAGGGGTATATGTATATGGCCGACTTATCCACCGAACCCAGATGGTCAAGGGTAAACGGCACTTTCGGTGAAGACGCGGAATGGGTCGCGAAAATGACCTCGGCGATTATTCTGGGATTCCAGGGTGAGAAATTAAGTGCCTCTTCTGTTGCCTTAACAACCAAGCATTTCCCGGGTGGCGGTGCCGGACAAGGAGGTCAGGATTCTCATTTCGATTGGGGTAAAAAGGAGGTCTATCCAGGTGGAATGTTCGAGAATAACCTGATTCCATTTAAAGCGGCAATAAAAGCAGGAACCTCTTCCATCATGCCTTACTATTCACTCCCTTCAGGTACAAAATTTGAAGAAGTTGGATACTCTTACAACAAAGAAGTTATCAATGACATTCTCAGAAAAAAATTAGGGTTTAAGGGTATCATTAATTCAGATACAGGTCCTATTGACAATATGCCCTGGGGTGTAGAAAATCTTTCTATCCCGCAAAGATTTGCCAAAGCCATTGATGCAGGAGTAAACTTGTTTTCAGGAATTTCTGATCCTTCGGTGCTACTGGGAGTCGTTAAAAGTGGCTCAGTGGATATGAAATTGATTGATGAATCTGTTGTTCGACTCCTGAAGGAGAAATTCGAACTTGGTCTATTTGAAAATCCGTATGTAGATGTTGATGCTGCTGAAAAAATTGTTAACAACAAAAATTTTAAGGAGAAAGCCGATTTGGCTTTGCGCAAATCAATTGTTCTGCTTCGCAATGACAATGCCGGATTACCCGTAAAATCAAAAACTAAAATCTATTTTGAATCATTGCTGAAAAATCAAAGAGATCCGGATTCTCCTTCAGGTACTGTATTTACGATAAATGACAATAAATATCCGGTGGAGTTCGTTAAAACGCCACAGGAAGCTGAGATGATTTTACTCTGGATAAACCCAACCGGCAATTCATTATTCGGCTCTAATGGGGCTCCTATCTCAATCTCATTATCAAAATGCGGTGTAGACGTAGACTATGTTAATAAATTAACATCCGCAAAAACCGGCGATTATCGTGGTAAATTATACCAATCCTTGGGTAATAGACGAGATTTACAATGAGAAGACGAAAGGCAATATTCAGGGTGTACTAGCAACTTTTGGCACAACCACAGATGCCTTGTTGGATGTTGTAACGGGAAAATTTAATCCGACAGGTAAAATGCCTTTTTCCACTCCAATTTCAAATGATACAGTGACTAATCAAAAAGAGGATGTCCCCGGTTATCTTGAAGGATCAGGATACGCACTTTTCAATTGTAATGAAGGAATAAGCTATTCGAAATAGGAATTGTAAGGCGCATAATTATAATTCTAACTGAAAGTGCATTTTTTTTGAAACATCAAATTTCTTCACGATTTCTTCATAATTCGTACTTTATCTTTGATGCATAAAATATTGAAGGCACCCTTTCACACTTTGAAAGGTTATTTAGGTTAGGTTTAGGTTAGGTAAGGTAAGGCAGAGAGACTTTCGGGTTTCTCTGTTTTTTTTTTTGCAAATCAGACTGGAGGAAGTGACGGAAAAACACTAATTTTGGTAATCTCTTAAAAACAAATTTAATCCGATCTCATGGACCAAACAAAACGACTCTCAAAAATATCAATCTTGCAATTGGTATTTGTTGCCGTTTTTGTCATCGCGATGACAAATTCAGGCATTGCTAAGCCTCGCGATTACTATCAATTACAGGTTTACAAATTATCAGGAAAAGCACAGGAAGAAAAAGTTGACAATTTTCTGAAAAACGCCTATCTCCCTGCTTTACACCGTGCGGGAATTAAAACAGTCGGCGTTTTTAAACCGATTGAGAGTGATACAACTTCAGGTAAACGGGTTTATGTATGGATGCCTTTTACTTCACTTGATCATTTTGCAAAAACGCAGGAGATGCTTGATAAAGACAGTGAGTTTCAAAAAACTGGTGCCGACTTCCTTGGTGCGGCTTTTGACCAGGCTCCCTTTATTCGCAAAGAGTCAACGCTGCTTCTGGCATTTCATTTAACGCCAACTTTTACTGTTCCAACTTTCCCGACTCCGAAGGCCGACCGTATTTATGAGCTAAGAAGCTATGAAAGCGCCACTGAAAATCTACATAAGAAAAAAGTACAGATGTTCAACGAGGGTGGTGAATCCGCATTATTCAAAAGCCTGAATTTCAATGCTGTTTTCTATGCCCAGGCAATCTCCGGCAGCACAATGCCTAACCTGATGTACATGACCACTTTTGCCGATATGGCATCACGTACGGCACATTGGGATTCTTTCAAAAATTCTCCGATCTGGAAAAGCCTTTCGGGAATGCCAGAATATAAGAATACTGTTTCCAAATCTGTTATTCTCTTCCTGCACCCGGCCGAATATTCTGACTTCTAGAATAGATAATAATGAAAAGAGAAAAGTGAATAATGCAGGAGGTCTCTCTTCCATTATTCACTTTTCTCTTTTCACTATTATCTCTTATCTATTCTCTTTATTTCTGCTTCATCAACTCACCGGGAATAGCGTCAATCTTCTCTATCGTAATACTCCTGATGAAGAGTTCTCCACCCTCAGACTGAATCTGGATTCTCCCCTTACTTAGCGGCAACACCTTGCCGTCCTTCTCAATCCTGCCAGAATTGTAGTTTACCATATTAACAACTCCGTTCACCATATGAACCGAATTCTGTCCGTAACAATAAAGATCAACAGTATTCCATTCGCCGGCAGGTTTCTCCTGATCCGTTTGTTTTGCGCAGTTTTTTATCGGGAAAGTTGCACCGAACTGTTGTTTTGAGGCTCCTGGAGCATACCGGAAAGTTTTTCCATCCGGATCTTTCGCCGCTGGAATTTCAAAATAGCTATTCCCCATGCAATATGAATCGCCCATTTTCGCTGTACAGAGCTGAAATTCGTGTGAACTCATCCAGACACCAAGTCCCTCGCCAAATGGCCCGTAACTATGGTACAAAATCCCTGAATTCTTTTGTTTAAATACTTTTTCGCCCCACCTGAAAACCATCCTGAGATGGTAATTTTCGTACTCCTTTTTCGTGGCAATCGATGCATTGATTTCGCCGGTAATGCGCAGAAGGTTTTCTCCATTCAGGTCTGCTACGCTGAAGATAGGCTCTGATGGTGGCGTGGCGGATTTTCCAATATAGATTTCCCAGTTTTTCAGGTTCTTTCCATTAAATAATTTCGCCTCTTTCGGCTTAGCCGTCACCAAAACTGGAATTAGGAATGTGATGAGGAGTAGGATTTTTCGCATTTTTTCAAGTTTAAGGTTAAAAAAACTGCCCCGAATCCGGAGCAGTTCCTAAATGTTGAACACTATTTTTTAATCAATGCCCAGAAAGAATTTCCTGAGCCTTTTCTAATATTGTCGTATCATCCAACAATACAATACCTCCATTTGGACCTTGTTCGATGTGCATGCCTACACTTTTACCGTGGGCATAATTTGCGCCACCAAAATAATTCCTGACGGTTTCGACATCCAAACCCAGTTCTTGAGCGATGCGGTGCATTGAACCGTCAGGCAATGTGTCTTTAATTTTTCTTAACTCATTAAATGTTATTTTCTCAGTCATTGTATTGTTTTTTAAAAAGTTAATAAATAATTCGAAAGAATATGCTTCAATTTTTTTGTTTCACTTCACCAAATTAATATTAATACTTCAATGTTGTTACAGTACTGTTACAACTTTTGGAATGCTCTCCTTCAAATTTAGATTTTTTAACATTTGATTTCCATGATTGCAGCTATTATCTGCTGATATACAAAGAATTAATTTTCACTTAGTGATCTTCCCCGAATACCTGTTTTATAACATGTATGATCAGTGCACAGGCAGCTTATCACCTGCAAGTTTAAATAGTGTCTCGAGCAAAAGTGGCCTTAGCCGGAGTGAATTAATAAGGTGGTTTTCTCTGCTTGGATAGACTCTGTTAGAGAGAAATACGAACAAAAGATCATTGGCCGGATCAGCCCATACAAACGTACCGGTGTACCCCGAATGACCGTAGCTTTGCTCTGATACAACAGATGCCGGGTATCGTTCCTTACCCGTATGGCGATTAATTTGAATGCCTGGTTTGTCAAAACCAAAGCCTCTTCGATTGTTCGTTTTTTGGAAATGACTGCTGGTCCAATTTTTTAACGTTTCTGCCGAGATAAATCTTTCATTGCCATAAAATCCATTCTGAAGATATAGCTGCATGACCTTCGCCACATCCCCGGCAGATCCGAACAAACCTGCATTCCCGGATATCCCGCCCATCAATGCCGCAGTTTCGTCGTGCACAAAACCCTGGAGTAATCCATGCCGGAAATGCTGATCATTTTCCGTCGGAACAATCCTATCCTTTGGAACTGACAAAAACGGACGGTACAACAAAGTGGACGCACCCAATTTAGCGTATAATTTTTTCGACAGGAAAGATTCGTATGATTCGCCCGACAAATTTTCAATCAGTCGGGGGAACAATACAAATCCCAAATCAGAATATGCATATTTCTTCGTCTTTAGCAAAGGAGAATCCTGGATAACCTTATACACTGTATCCGGATAGCTATCAACTAGATAAAGATTTTCTGAAACCCGCAAATCATATCCCTTGGTTGGCTGTGAAGTATAATATTCGGGTTTGTATATACCATTGCCATCCATCGTTTTAGGCCATAAAATGACTCCTGGTCTGAGCCTTGCCTGATGTGACAACAAATCAGAAATAATGATTCCCTCTTTGTTGGTGCCTTTCCAGTCTGGCCAATACTCACTCATCTTCTTGGAAACAATGAATTTCTTCTGGTCTGCCAGCATCATCAATGCAGGAACCGGACCCAGAACTTTGGTCACCGAAGCCAGATCATACAGGTCATCATTGCGGACAGGCAACGATTGATCATATGTATGAAAACCAAATGATTTCTGGTAAAACACCTTCCCTTTTTTTGCAAGCAACAACTGGCATCCGGGGAAAGCTCGTTCTCTGAGTCCAATACCCACCAATGAATCCATTACCTGGGATAATTTAAGCGAATCAATACCCAGCTGCTCAGGAATAACATAACTCAAACGTTCGTCTGATGAAAGGAAAATTCCATCTCCCTTTCGGTATTTGGCTAAATCAAACGGAAGCTTTGCCGTACAATTGATGGCGCCAAAAAGAAGCTGAGTCGATAAATCCATTCGGTCATAATCAGCTATGTCAGTTGTTACCAACGCTGCTGGTCGTTCTAAGCCTGTCCAACGATCGAGAAAGGCCGGAGTTCCGAACAGCATACAAACGACCTTCATCCTGTTGGCGAAATCCTTAGCTAGAAAGCCTTCTACCTCACCAAATCGTTGTGCCTCCGTCTCAGACGAATTTTGCTCACAGACGGTCAGGATCATCAGATTATATACGTTAGACTCCGCTAACCGGCCAATGCAATTTTCAAAATTGGATCCTGGGGTAATATTTACATAATCTGCATTCGCATAACGCCCAATCAGCTTTGGCATCATTTTTTCTTCGCTTCGACCAATATTTACAACCAATATCTTCTGCGTATCCAGTCTGGTCAGCGGTAAGAGATTAGATTCGTTTTTAAGTACAATTAATGAATTTTCCGCCAAATTTCGTCGGATTAAACGCGAATTTCGTTCCGGTGAAATTCGGGAGACCGTAGTGATTCTTATTGCAGAAACTTTGGCGATAGGCTTAACAGATTTGGCTTTTGATGCCATCGTTTTTGCTGATTTGGGCTTTTGCGCCGGCGACTTGGTTACAGCGGTTTTCGTCTTAGATAACTTTGCCGATCCGGCCTTTGTCTGACCAAACGCCTGGCCCGCAAGAACTAGAAAAATGAATGCAAAAAGTATGTTTCGGTACATCAAGGGAATCTTAGCTTAATAGAGATACCAAAACTAACCAAAACCTTCCAATTGAGAAATTTCAAATGACAGTAAAAATTGGTACGACAAAAATCCATCATTCCTATGTTATAATTATCTTAGCAAAAAAATAAACCTATGAAGGCAACTTTTCATCCCTTTTCTCAATTTTGCTTCATGTCATTGAAAAAGACGACTATCCAAATCTTTCTCTTTCTGATTTTGTTTGCATCTGGCACTTCAAAGGCCCAGGAGGGTAAAATAGTTTGCGGAGCCGACAGACCCGATCAATATCTTTCGCTGTTAAAAGGGAAGAGAATCGGATTGGTGGTGAACCATACTGCCACAGCACAGGGCATGCATCTCGTGGATTTTTTAGCTAAAGAGGGCAATACCATGAAAGCTCTTTTCGCCCCCGAGCATGGTCTTCGCGGAGAAGCTGATGCGGGAGAAAAGATTTCCAATTCTGTGGATGAAAAGACCGGAATTCCAATTATATCTATTTATGGGAAAAATAACCGGCCAACACCCGAACAGCTAAAGGATATTGATTTGATGATTTATGATATTCAGGATGTAGGGTGCAGATTCTATACCTATATAAGTACGCTGCATTATGTAATGGAAGCCTGCGCCGAAAATGGGAAGACCCTGTTGATTCTCGACAGACCAAATCCAAACGGAGATTATTGTGACGGTCCTATTCTGAAGGCCGGATTCAAATCTGGTGTCGGTGTAGATCCTATACCGGTTGTGCATGGATGTACAGTCGGAGAAATGGCTCAAATGATCAACGGAGAGGGATGGCTCAAGAACGGAATCAAATGCGACATTAAGGTGATTCCGGTTAAGAATTATTCGCATGCGACTTCCTACTCCCCTCCTATCAAGCCTTCACCAAATTTGCCAAATTACACTGCTATCCGGTTATATCCTTCCCTTTGTTTTTTCGAGGCTACCAGTGTCAGTATTGGAAGAGGAACAACGTTCCCATTTCAGGTAATCGGTTATCCTGATAAGACATTCGGTGATTTTTCCTTTACCCCTCAGAGTCTGAAGGGATTTGAGATGAACCCGCTCCAGAAAGACAAGCTTTGTTTTGGCCAGGATTTCAGGTATCTAAAAGAGATTCCTCGCTTTACACTCCGGTATTTCCTCGATTGGTACCATAAATTCGCGAATCCCGCTGAATTTCTTACAAGAGAGCGTTGGTTCAATTTGTTAATGGGCGACGATCAGGTGCTGAAACTTATACAAGCCGGCAAGAGTGAAAAAGAAATTACGGATAGCTGGCAAGAGGAGTTAGGTAAATTCAAAAAAGTTCGTTCCAACTATCTTCTGTACAAATAAGTGAATCCAATCCTCGTCGCCTCTCTGCTCTCAGGGTATTTCCTGCTCCTGATTATTGTCGCTTACCTGACAAGTAAATCGGCTACCACCGACACCTTTTTTACCGCCAATCGGAAATCACCCTGGTTTGTCGTGGCATTTGGCATGATCGGAACAACGATTTCCGGCGTGACCTTCATTTCGGTACCCGGAGAGGTCGGAAACTCTGCCTTTACCTATTTCCAATTTGTGATGGGGAATTTTGTCGGGTATATGATCGTGGCATTTGTGCTGCTTCCAGTTTATTACCGGATGAACCTAATTTCCATATACACATACCTGGAAGAGAGGCTGGGATTCTTTTCCTACAAATCCGGATCCTTCTTCTTTCTGCTATCCCGCACAATCGGGGCCGCTTTCAGGATGTACCTGGTGGCAGAAGTTTTGCAACTCGCATTCTTTGCCCATTTCGGAATTCCTTTTGGCGTTACTGTTCTTATAAGTATCATTCTGATATGGATTTACACCACCAAAGGAGGAGTTAAGACGATCATCTGGACAGACTCGCTTCAGACAATCTTTCTAATTTCGGCTGTTATACTGACGATCTATTTCATATTCAACAGTCTTGGTTGGAGTTTCGGGGATATGCTCAGGAACGTTCAGGAGAGTCCACACTCAAGGGTTTTTGATTGGGACTGGCGATCAGGGAAATTTTTCATCAAGCAATTCGTTGCGGGAATATTTATCACCATTGTGATGTCTGGCCTGGATCAGGATATGATGCAAAAAAACCTGACATGCAAGAATCTGAAAGAGGCACAAAAGAACATGGTTACGTTCAGTGCTATTTTCGTAGGAGTTGTCTGGATGTTCCTGACTCTGGGCGCTTTACTTTATATTTATGCTGAATCTCATCAGATTTCGATTCCTCAGAAAAGTGATGACCTGTATCCTCTGCTGGCAATCAACAATATGAGTTTGATGATCGGAATCTTCTTCCTGCTGGGCATAACCGCTGCGAACTATGCAAGCGCCGATTCTGCTCTTACCTCGTTAACGACTGCCTTCTGCATCGACTTTCTCAATTTTGGAAAACGTGAAGACAAGAACAAGAAGCGAATTCTAAAAATTACCCATCTTGGATTTTCATTGCTACTTTTTTTGGTGATTATGGTCTTTAAAGCAGTAAATAATCAAAGTGTAGTTATGGCCGTTTTTAAAGTTGCCGGATTGACCTACGGTCCGCTACTTGGCTTATTCGCTTTCGGGATGCTCACGCGTTTTAAAATCAAGGATCGTCTGGTGCCGGTAGTGGTAATTGCCTCCCCTATTATTTCCTGGTTTCTGAACAATTATTCCGAACGATTGTTTAATGGTTATCAAATTGGTTTCGAATTAATTATTATAAATGGAGCCCTAACCTTTTTTGGACTATTCCTGATAAGGATCAGAAATAAATAAATTTCGTTAAAAAAGGTTAAAATTCATTTTTTTTCATTATATTTGAAATACTACTTTGCCCGTAGTTCGTTTAATTAATAACAGCTCCCCCACCAAAAACCCTTCAGGGATGAGAAGTTTTGTTAAAGCGTTGGTAGTAGTTCTTACTCTGCTTATTTATAGTAGTTGTGAGAAAGAGCGTGTAAGCGATTCCAACGGGCGGATATTGTCGTTCTCTGCCGATACGATAACGTTCGACACCATATTTACTTCCATCGGATCTCCCACAAAAAATCTTAAGGTCTACAATTCGACGAATGATCAGATCGTCATTTCTTCCATCAGACTTGGCGGTGCAGCAAATAGTGGTTTCAGATTAAACGTCAACGGCGAGGCCTCCAATGAGGTTTTCAATGTGGAAATTCCAGCCCGCGACAGCATTTTCATATTCGTTGAAGCAACATTAAATAAGGGTGGAGCCCAACAGGCAATGGTGGCCGAAGATTCTATTCTATTCAAAATCAACAGTAAAGAACAGATTGTAAAATTAATTGCCTGGGGACAAGACTTTAAGCTTATCAAGGCGGAAATGATTAAGACAACAACCTGGACAAATGATAAGCCATATCTTGTTTATAACTACGCATTCGTGGATTCTACGCAGGTTCTGACGATTAATCCCGGATGTACTATTTACTTCCACAAGAATGCCGGATTGTTTATCAAAGGCAGACTGGTGGTAAAAGGAACACTGGAAGAACCTGTTGTTTTTAAGGGTGACCGTTTGGAAAGCGGATATGCAAATTTGCCGGATCAATGGAGCGGAATCACGCTCTTGTCGGGGAGTCACAACAACCTGTTAAACCATTGTGTCATTAAGAATGCAAATATCGGATTACAGGTAGGCAATATCGAGAAAGAAGGGTACGCCTCCGTGGAGCTTACCAATACGCGAATCGAAAATATGAGCTGGTCGGGAATCTGGGCCATGAAATCAAAAATTTTGGCCTACAACTGCGTCGTTGCCAATGTTGGGTACTATAATACAGCCCTTTTATTGGGGGGCGACTATCAATTTTATCATACAACATTCACCAACAACAGCATAAACGCGTTAAACCCTTTGCGCAAAACGGAGACCCTAACAATTTCTAATTACTTGGTTAACAGCACTGATGGCACCAAATATGTTGGTGATCTGACTCAGGCTATTTTTGGAAATTGTATAATAAGTGGCACGAATCCTGACGAATTTAAAATTTCGCTTGACAAGCAAGGCAAGAGCAATTTCTTATTCGATCACTGCCTTATTCAAATGTCAGACACCTTCAAGCTTCAGTATCCTGATCGGTTTGTTAGCCTTTTACGCAACGTCAAACCTCGCTTTATCAATCCCTCCAAAGGAATCTATGAGCTTGACACTTTGTCTGTTGCTAAAGATTTTGGGAAAGAGTCCTTCACAAAAATTGTGCCCTACGATTTAAAGGGAACCGACAGAAATGCGGATGCTGGTCCCGACCTTGGCGCCTTCGAACGTATTGAGAAAAAGAGGTAAGGATGATGCTCCTATCCTATCGTACCTTACTCGCCGCTTTCCTGTTTCTCCTTCTCTTCCGGATTAATTCTGCAGCACAAACGAAGCCGGCATCAAATTTCAAGGTAGTTTTTTACAATGCCGAGAACCTTTTCGATCCTTTTGATGATCCCGCAACGAACGACTCCGAATATACCCCAACCGGTAAATGTCACTGGACAATGGCTAGATTGAAGTCAAAAGTAATGATGGTGTACCGGGCTGTTATATCCGCTTCTGGCGGAAAATATCCGGATATCATCGGATTCGCCGAGATTGAAAATCTTTGGATTTTGGAATATCTTATTAAGAACACACCCTTGCAGGATGGCAATTATGGAATAATTCATAAAGACTCGCCCGATCCCAGAGGTATTGATGTGGCGCTTTTGTATCGGAAAGAGACAGTTTCTCCGGTAGATTTCGATTTCATTCCGGTACGCACTAATGGCTCCAGCCGTCTTTCGTCCAGAGATGTTCTTCTGTTCAAAGCCCGGCTGAACAATGAAAACATCCGATTTCTGGTAAATCATTGGCCATCCAGGAGTGGCGGTTATGTTGAAACCATCGGGAAGCGAAATAATGCAGCAAGGATAGTTCGTCATGTTTTGGATTCGGTTCTGGTAAAGGAACCTCAGTGTAAATTTTTGTTAATGGGAGATTTCAACGCCACACCGGAAGAGGAGTGCTTTACCAAGACGTTGGGAGCGTCCATGAGTCCGGTGTCTGCCAATTCTTCTCAACTTGTAAATCTCTCCCAATATTGGCAAAAGAGCAAAATTGGTACAATTCGAAGTAAGGGGCACTGGGAAATTTTCGATCAGTTTATCTGTTCTGCCAACCTGCTTCACGGTAGTGGACTGCAAATATCGCAGTCAGCCACATTGATATGCACGGCAGATTTTTTATTGGAAGATGAAAAAAGATACCTGGGTAAGAAACCTTTCCGAACATTTCTTGGACCAATGTACCATGGAGGAGTAAGCGATCATTTGCCAATTTCTACGACTATTTCCCATGGGGATTAGGCAATATATCTGATTTTCAGACTAGAAATATCATTTAACTTTTAATTAACAACCCAAACTTAAACTCTTTGGATTCCGCCTCGTCAAAAACTGTAAACAACAGTAATTGAATTATGCGAAATCTTTTTTTATCTATTTTAGTTTTCATAGCCTTCGCCGGAGCGAATGGTCAAATACCGGCACCCAATCAATTTGCACCCGAATCTACCCCGAGGAGCGCATCCGCCCCCGCGGCCAAAAAATACAGCGTTAAAGGGAAAGTAATTGAATCAGAGTCTACTGCACCAATGGGTTACGCCAATGTTGCTCTTTTTTTAGCTGCCGACTCCACCGTTGCTGGTGGGATTATGACTGCCGACAACGGTACTTTTGAAATAAAAAACCTGCTGCCGGGGAAATATTATCTAAGTGTCAATTTTATTGGTTTTGCTAAAAAAACCGTTCCTCTGCAGATAATCGCTTCAAAGCCAGTCACCGATATTGGAGTGGTGAAACTTCTGTCCACCGATCAGAAAATAAATGAAGTCGAAGTAGTGGCAGAAAAACAACGGGTGGAGTTCAAGATCGACCGCAGAGTTGTAAACGTTAGCCAGAACATTGTCTCAACAGGTGGAACAGCAGTTGAAGTGTTGGAAAACACACCATCTGTCCAGACCGACTTCGAAGGCAACGTAACCCTGAGAGGTAGTTCCAACTTTACCGTTTTGATTGATGGACGTCCAAGCGTTGTAAAAGGAAGTGATGCCTTGAGACAACTTCCCGCAGCCGGCATCGACAAAATCGAAATTATTACCAATCCGTCTGCTAAATATGATCCGGACGGTGACTCAGGGATTATCAATGTAGTGATGAAACGAAATCAGAAAGATTCGTTCAGTGGACTAGTCAACATGACCGCCGGATTGCGGGACAAATACCGTGGAGATGCAAATTTTACCTACAGGACAAAAAAATGGGATTTCATGTTGGGGGCGGATTTTTCTGATATGACTAGTCAGGGCACCCGCAACATGACTCAAAAATTGACGAACGGCGACACCTTAACCACCCGCCAAACGCTTGCTGATGGGACGAATTTTCACAAAGGACACAACTTCAAAGCGGGGATCGACTATATTATCAGTCCGTCTACAACCATCGGAATAATTGGTACTATTGGAAAGATGGAGCACGGGGATGCCAACCTGGGACATCAGACGACTTCCTATAATCTTGGGATTCCATCCACCTATCTTTATCAGGACAATAGCTCAAGTCGCGGTGGTAACTATTGGAGCGGAAATGTAAATTTCATGCACAAGTTTGATAATAAAGGGCATGAATTACAGGGATTGTTCTATTTCTCAGGAGAAACTGGCGATGATATAAGCAACCAAATAAATTACAATACGGGATCAAATTGGATAGCCATTGATAAAAATCCCTATAAATACAGATCGAATGAAAGTCCGAAAGAAAATGAATATCGGCTGAAACTCGATTATATATTGCCAATTAACGAGAAGGATAAGCTTGAAGCAGGCTACCAGGGCAGAATTCAAAAGAGTAAAGAAAATTTCATTTTTGAAGATTTTGATTATCTGGCGAATAATTGGGTAAACAATCCAAAATACAGCAGTCTGGTAGATTTCTCACAGGATATCCATTCTGTTTATGGTACATTTTCTCATCAAAATAAGGGCTTTTCGTATCAGCTGGGGCTGAGAACAGAATATACGAACCGGAATCTTATCAGTCAGAGAGCTAATAAAACCTACACGTTCAACCGTTTTGATTTTTTTCCGACGGTTCACCTATCGCAAAAATTCGCGAAAGACTACGAACTGCAGGCCAGTTACAGCCGAAGGCTAAACAGACCGGAAGGATTTATGCTTGAACCATTTCCATCTTTTATGGATCCGAACAACATTCGCATTGGTAATCCCGACCTGACACCCGAATATGCTGGTTCATACGAGATGACAGTGCTCAAACGTATGAATGCCTCATTCGTTTCACTGGAAGGGTATTATCGCCATACGAAAGACTTGATGACCCGTATTCAGACACTGGGTACCGACAACATTATGTACCATACGATGGCGAATATGAACAACGACTATTCGCTGGGAAGTGAGTTAATGATCAATTATGAAATTAAGCCGGGCATCCGCTTGGTTGCCAGCGGAACGCTTTACAACTACTGGCTCAAAGGTCAGATAAACGGAGCCGACGTCGATCAGCGAAGCACAAATTTTGACGGCAAACTGAATTTTGACACGAAGCTGACAAAAAGTACGCGCATGCAATTAATGGGTGTTTACCGCGGACCAAGTGTTTCTGCACAGGGAAGACGCGATGGAATGTACTTTGCAAATGCTTCAATTAAGCAAGATTTGTTCAATAATAGATTAGCTGCGACTCTTCAGATCCAGGATATTTTTGGCACGATGAAATTTAGCGGATCATCCTATGGACCGAATTTTGAGAATCTTTTCAAATTTAAACGTGAGTCTCAAATAGTCCAATTGACTTTAAGCTACAAAATTAACAATTTCAAGTCTAAGCCAGGCAAAGAAGGCATGGACTCCTCCGGCAACGAAGGAGGCGGGATGGGTGAATTTTAGTACCAGTTTTATATGTTTCGGGGGGCCATTCCATGGGGGATGGCCTCTTTTTTTTATTCACTTTTTGATGTTGGAAACCTTAATATTTTTATATATTTACGGCTACGTTACAAATTTTTTTAACTCAATAAATTTATTCTGATGAAGGAGAAAAACAAAGTTTCGAGAAGAGGATTTTTGGGTACTTCAGCAACTGTTGCTGCCGGTATTACATTAGTTCCTTCCAACACCATCGCAGGACTGGGACACCAGGCACCGAGCGACAAACTTAACATCGCTGCTGTTGGTATTGGTGGAATGGGTCATGGAAATTTAAAAAATCTGAAATCTGAAAACATCGTCGGCTTGTGTGATGTCGACTGGGCTTATGCAGATGGTTGTTTCAAAGAATTTCCGGGTGCCAAGAAGTACAAAGACTGGAGAGTCATGTACGACCAGCTTGGAAAATCAATCGACGGTGTATTGGTTGCTACTGCTGACCATACCCATGCAATCATTGCTTCTCACGCTATCACAATGGGGAAAAGTGTTTATGTTCAGAAACCACTTACCCACTCTGTTTACGAATCAAGATTATTAACTAAACTGGCTGATAAATACCAGGTTGCCACACAAATGGGTAATCAGGGTTCATCCGGTGAAGGTGTTAACCTGACATGTGAATGGATTGCAAATGGTGAAATCGGTGAAGTAACTAAAGTTGAAGCATTTACCGACCGTCCTATTTGGCCTCAAGGATTGAATACTCCAAAACAGGGACAGTGGGTTCCTGAAACTTTAGACTGGGATTTATTTACCGGTCCTGCTAAAATGCGTCCTTACAATGAACTTTATCACCCATGGAACTGGCGTGGTTGGTGGGCATATGGAACAGGTGCATTAGGCGATATGGCTTGTCATATTCTTCATCCTGTTTTCATGGGTCTCAAACTTGGATATCCAATCAAAGCTCAGGGAAACTCTACATTATTACTTCAGGATTGCGCACCAACAGCTCAGACTGTAAAACTTACGTTCCCTGCAAGACCAACTGCAAAAGGAGCCAAAGTGAAATTCCCTCAGGTAGAGGTATATTGGTATGATGGCGGCGTTAAACCGATGCTTCCCGCAGCATGGCCAGCTGGAAAAGAACCTAACGATTCAGGCGGTTGCGTATTCTTCCACGGTACCAAAGGAATTTTGGTTTGTGGTTGTTACGGCGTTCGCCCATGGATCTTACGTCCTGATGGCAAAATCGAAAAACCAGAGAATGCACCTAAATTCCGTCGTCGTGTTGAACCACTTACTCACGAAATGGATTGGGTACGTGCCGCCAAAGAAACGGCAGCATCACGCGTAAAAACAGCTTCTGATTTCAGTATGGCCGGACCATTCAATGAAATGGTTGTAATGGGTGTTTTGGCTGTCCGCCTGCAAACTCTTAACAAAGAGTTGGAATGGGATGGTCCTAACATGAAATTCACGAATATCACAGCGGAGGAGAAAATCAAGATTGTTGTTGAAGATAAATTCAGCATCCATGACGGACACCCAACCTTCAATAAATCGTACACTGATCCTGTTCCTGCAACTGATTTTGCAGCTGAACTGATCAAACATACGTATCGTGCACCATGGTCATTACCTGATATGCCCGCATAATTAAAAATCAGATCATCTATTTATAAAAGCCGTTTCAATCAAGGAACGGCTTTTTTTAGCTCCCTTCGAAAGGAATTTTAGTTAACAAAACCTAAACTTCCCTCATTATATATAATCCTGCCTATCTTTGGTTCTGATATAAAACAAATTTAGGGCAGAAATATTACATTTGTCGCTCAAATTAAGATAGGGTATCCATCTTTTCATGAAGCAACTTGATTTTGATTTTGTGGTGGTCGGTAGTGGACTGGCCGGACTTTTAGCCGCCTTTCACGCTTCGGCTCACGGCACGGTAGCCCTTATTTCCAAGTCAGAGCTTGATATAAGCAACTCCTACAATGCCCAGGGGGGAATTGCAGCTGCAATAGGAGTTGACGACAGACCTGAATTTCATTTGGAAGATACCCTTACGGCCGGACGTGGATTATGCGATTACGATGCATCCTTCATTCTCGTCAACGAAGGACTTACGCAAGTTAAAAATCTGATTGATCTGGGCGTAGAATTTGATAAAGAACCAAATGGCGAATTAATTCTGGGACTCGAAGGTGGTCATTCCCACCGCAGAATACTTCATGCCGACGGCGATGCGACAGGAAAAATCATGACCGGGTTCATGCTCAAAAAAATCCTTGTCAATCCGAAGGTCACGCCGTTTGAATATACAACCGCCATAAAAATTTTCACCGAACAAGGCACTTGTCTCGGAATTCAGACCCTCGATTATACTACCGGCGAAAATATCATTTTCAGAACGAAGGCAACTATCCTGGCAACAGGAGGTCTTTCCCGCATTTATGCGCGTTCTACCAATCCGTTCACGGCAACAGGTGATGGAATAGCACTAGCCTGGCAGGCAGGAGCCCGTTTGGCCGACATGGAATTCATTCAGTTTCACCCAACGGCTCTGGCTGTTGACGGTGAAGATGCTTATCTGATCAGTGAAGCAGTTCGCGGAGAGGGAGCTCACCTTATCGACAAATTTGGAGAAAGGTTCATGCTAAACGTGCATCCGATGGCCGAGCTTGCTCCGCGGGATGTGGTGGCCTCCGCCATTTTCAAGCGAATGCAGGAGACTGGATCGACAGTGTTCCTCAGCCTCAAACATTTGGACTCCGCCTCCCTGAAGGAACGTTTCCACTCGATCGACGCCAAATTATCCAGTTTAGGAGTCGACATGACCAACGATCTGATACCTATATCTCCTGCTGCGCATTATACTGTAGGCGGCATTCGAACGGATTTGTGGGGCCAGACAAATATCTCCGGACTGTTTGCCTGTGGTGAAGTAGCCTCAACAGGCGTAATGGGAGCTAACAGACTAGCCAGCAATTCGTTGCTGGAATGTCTGGTCTTCGGCAGGAGGTTGGTTGAAAAAGCAAAGGATTTACCTGCGCCTAATGGAAACATCCTGGCAACCGATCCGATTACAATTGATAATCAGAGTGACGGCTCATATCTGGATATCAAAAATGAATTGTCTGAGTTGATGAGCAATCAGGTTGGAATCGTTCGAAACGATACGGAAATGAGGGCTGCATTGGCACGGATTGAGGAGATATTGCAAGAATATCCATATAATATTGCCGATTATAACAGCAAAAAAATCAACGACCTGGCTACCTTGTGCCACCTCATATGCGTCTCTGCACTTGAACGCAAAGAGAGCCGGGGAGGACATGTACGATCCGATTTTCCAGGCGAATCGGAATCATTGCTCCATCATATCATCCAGGAAAAAGGTAAAGCGATTTCCACTGAAAAAGTTAGAAATACCATTGAGTAATGAACAATTCAACTATTAAAGACATTGGTTCCCTGATAGAATCCGCTTTGAAGGAAGATATTGGCAATGGAGACGTTACCACCAATGCTCTGATTCCGGATACCATGAATAGCACAGCCACCATGGTTGCAAAAGCTGATGGAATAATCGCCGGGATGGAGGTTGCAGAAGCCGTTTTTAGAACTTTGTCCGCTCAATTTGTGTGGAAACCATTCGTTAAGGACGGCGACAGCATTAAAAAAGGCGATCTGCTGGTCGAAATGAGTGGCCCTTTTCGTGCATTGCTGACCGGCGAGAGGCTCGCACTCAATTTCTTGCAGCGCATGAGCGGAATTGCAACTATGACCGGCCTTTTTGTTGCTCAGGTTGCAGAATATGGCACTAAAATTCTGGACACAAGGAAAACAGTTCCCGGATTACGCATGCTCGACAAATATTCAGTTAAAGCCGGTGGTGGTGAAAATCATCGGATCGGACTATATGATATGGTGTTGATAAAAGATAATCATATAAAAGTGGCCGGTGGTATCAAAAATGCCGTCAGCCAGATTCGTGCACAGGTGCCTGCAAGCATGAAAATTGAAGTAGAAACGACTACCATGGAGGAGGTTCAGGAAGCCCTTGACATGAATGCTGACATTATTATGTTGGATAATATGTCGACAGCCATGATGAAAAAATGTGTTGAGCTGATCAATCATCGGGCAAAAGTTGAAGCATCTGGCAACATGAATCTTGAAAGAGTAAGAGAAGTAGCCGAAACGGGCGTCGATTATATTTCCATAGGTGCCCTTACCCACTCTGTGACTGCCTTGGATATCAGTATGAACATAAAAACGGACCATCGTTGAATTTGGTTATCGAAATAGGAAACAGCAGAACGAAAGTTGCCTTCTTCTCATCAACAGAGATGATTGCATCCTATTCGTATGAAAATTTCACATCAGCTGTGCTTGAAGAGCTGATTAAAAAGTTTCCGGGTACGGGAAATGCCATCCTATCTTCTGTCGCTTCCGTAGATGAATCCCTCGTAAATCTTTTAAAAAAGAATTGCTCGTTTTTTTCTGGAACTAAACCACCAGACTGCGGTTCCGGTTACAAATAAATACCATACCCCCGAGACGCTCGGACTCGATCGTCTGGCTGCAGCAATTGGCGCCAGAGAATTAATCCCGGATCAGGATCTTCTGGTAATTGACGCGGGCACGGCTATTACATTTGATCTGATCGAACGAAACGGCACCTTTTTGGGGGGTAATATCTCACCCGGATTAAAGACCAGATTCCGCTCATTGCACGAATTCACTGAAAAATTGCCATTAGTGGAAGAATCCGATCAACGTATTTTAATAGGTCAGACCACGGAAGAGGCAATACAAGCAGGTGTCACAAATGGCATCGTTTTCGAGATAGAGGGAACGATTGATGAACTGAAAAAAAAGTACCCTGAAATACAGCCCGTTCTTACCGGTGGCGACGCAAAGTTCTTTGAAAGAAGATTAAAAAGTCACATCTTTGTAAAGTTTGAAATCACACTCATAGGTTTAAACAGAATTCTTGAATATAATGTTGAAAAGCAATAAATTGAAAATTTTCGCAATCATTTTAGTTCTTACCATCCCAATTGGTGTGTTCGGACAAAATAGCAGCAGTACGAGTTCGCCCTATTCCAGATTTGGTTTTGGTACTCTGGGCGGTACGAGTTTCGGTCGGGGTGATGCCATGGGCGGTATCGGAATCGGTACCAGCAACAGTTTTCAAATCAATACGGCAAACCCTGCAACTTACACTGCCATAGACTCCTTGACTTTTCTGATGCAGTTTGGGATTGATTCAAAATTCACATACTCGGAGACCAGTAGCTCCAATAATACCAGAAATAATGTGAATTTTAATCACCTGACCTTCGCCATGCCAATTACGCATTGGTGGGCAAGTTCTTTCGGATTACTTCCCTATGCGTCAAAAGGTTATAAGGTAAGTTCGACCGACGGTGTCTCAACGGCAGAATCATTTTCAAGTTCGACATTCTCGGGCGACGGTACCCTGACAAAATTTTACATTGGAAACGCTTTTCGTCTTGGCAAGCATTTGTCAGTGGGTGTGAACACCTGGTTTATGTTTGGAAAAATTAGCGATAACACCTACATCTATTTCCCAAATGATGCCAATGCATATGATTACCTGAAAAACAACAGTTTGACGGCACATGGATTTGGTGTGACCGGTGGTGTTCAGTATCATGTTCAGACAAAAAATAAAAATATCCTGACGATAGGAGCGGTCTTTGAGCCTAAAGTTGATATCAATTCCACCTATTTGATTCACGAAGAAAGAGCGCTTTTCAGAGGTTCTTCCTCGGTCTCCGAAATCGTTGATACCTTGAATCATGTTGAATCGAGCAACAAGGGACTTCAGATTCCTTTGTCATATGGAGCTGGCTTTACGTACGCTATCAAAAATAAAATCACCTTTGGTGCTGACGCTTACTTCCAGAAATGGAAAGATGCACAATTCCTGGGGCAGCAAGCGAGTTATCTGACCAATAGCAGCCGCTATTCGACCGGACTGGAATATGTCCCAAATTCATATTCTATCAGAAGTTATTGGGACAGAGCAGAATATCGAATAGGGGGCTTCTACGAAAACTCCTATCTGACGTTGAATGGAGTTCAGATCAAAGCATATGGAGCCACGTTTGGTATCGGGCTGCCTCTTAGCCGTTCCCGTTCAAAACTTAATATTTCATGCGAAATTGGTCAGTTAGGAACCAAACAAAGCAATTTGATCCGGGAAACCTATGGGAAATTTACTTTACACGTTCTGTTGTGGGACAGGTGGTTTTACAAGAGTAAATTTGATTAAGTCTTTATTTCACTGAATGATGAAGAATCATAGGAAATACTTTCAGTTGGTTTTTCTTTTGTTGTCCATTGGATTTCTGAGTATTGCCGCGCACCCAAGGATCATTAAAGGAACGGTGTACCGGGATGGCAAACCAGCATCGGGCGTTAAAGTTACTGCAGACAAGTCGAAGCATGGCTATTTCACGAGTTTTGATGGAAAATATGAATTGAAAGCTGATTTAAAGTCAAAGTGGATCAAGTTTACTTTCCGCGACAAGGAAGAGAAACTGGAAATTGATGCAAATAGCGGAGATATCATAGATTTTGGGGCGATAGCTAAAAAGCCTGTTGCAGAACCTGTTAAACCATAAATTGGAGGAAGCTGAATGATCAAAAGACACATAATCAAACCTCTTCTGTGTTTCTGGCGGATTGCACTTTATTCATCTGCGATAGTGTTGCTTTTTTCCTGTCAAACGAAAGTCTCCGCCGACCTCCCTCCCGAACTCTTAAAAAACACGAAATTACCTACCGTGGATGCTGCAAATTTTGAAACATTTGTGACAGACTCCGGAGTTGTAAAGTACCATTTGCAGACACCCAGATTGGTTATTTATGATGATCCGAAAGAACCATATCATGATTTTCCTGAGGGATTTATCTTCCAGAAATATGATATCAACAAGAAAATAATCTCACAGATGTCTGGTAATCACGGAAAATACTTCGACAAAGACAAAAAGTGGGAAGCCAATGGAAATGTTGTCTTGGTAAATATTGAAGGTGATACCCTTCGATCAGAAGAACTGAAATACCACGAAACGGAAGATTTGATCTATTCCGACCAGTTTGTCAGCATAAAAAAGGGAGACCAGTATATTACGGGTGCCGGCGGTTTCAAATCTGACTCTCAGATGACCAAATGGACATTCTACAAGAACAGAGGACATCTCTACGTTAAAGAAGAATAAACAGAAAATGCTACTATGAAACATCCATGAAAAAAAGTTCACAAAATGACATGAATAAAATTATGGATGTTCCATCAGGCCAACAGTTTAACTAAATATTATTCTGATGAACCAGATTTCAATCATCCTGATTACGATGTTAGCCTCCGCTTTCTTTTCCGGGATGGAAATCGCATTTTTTTCCGCCGACAAGCTAAGACTCGAACTGGATAAGGGTAAACACCGCATCAATGGGAAAATAATCAGCATTTTTGACAGACATCCCGGGCAATATATTGCGACGCTTCTGGTTGGAAACAATATTGCTTTAGTGGTATATAGTTTGGCTTTTGCTTCAATGATGAATCCGTTTTTTGAGCGGATCAATGCAGACGAATCGATCAATATCATCCTGCAGACCATCATATCCACGTTGATAATCCTGATAGTTGCCGAGTTTATCCCCAAAGCTATTTTCAGAATCAATCCTAATCTGGCTCTGAATTTTTTTGCACTTCCGGTAGCCCTGTTTTATTATCTCTTTTATCCGGTCACGAAATTTGCTACCGGACTATCAAAACTGGTTTTAAAGTATCTGTTCAATGTAAAAATCGAACAAAAAAAAGAGGATAGAGTTTTTGGGCGAATTGATTTGAATAATCTACTGTACGAGATGGATGGGGTCAAATCCAGCTCTTCCCAGAAAATTGACAGTGAAATCAAACTCTTTCAAAATGCGCTGGATTTTTCTAAACTGAAGATTCGGGACTGCATGGTTCCACGTACAGAAATTGTCATGATAGAAGTAAATGAAGAGATGGATAATCTCAGTCAGAAGTTTATTGAGACAGGATATTCGAAAATAATGATCTATCAGGATAACTCTGACAATATTATCGGTTATGTTCACTCCTCTGATCTGTTCCATCAGCCTTCGACAATAAAATCCTGCATCCGGACCGTTTCATTCGTGCCTGAAACGATGGAGGCCAGCAAACTCCTGAGCATTTTGCTGCGTGAACATAAAAGTACTGCCATTGTGGTGGATGAATTCGGTGGAACTGCGGGAATGATTACGACCGAGGATATTCTGGAAGAAATTTTCGGCGAGATAGAAGACGAACACGACACGCCGGATTTAATTGAAAAGGTTCTCGGAGATAACCATTATATTTTTTCCGGTCGTACTTCCATATCCTACCTGAATGAGAAATACGACCTGAAACTTGACGAGGATGACAACTATGAAACGTTGGCCGGATTCCTGCTTTATCACCATTCCAGCTTTCCGAAATACAACACTGTTCTGATGATAGAAGGCTTCGAATTCAAAATTTTGCGCAGCACGCGGACGAAAATCGAACTTGTCGAAATGAAAAAGATTAGTAATTTTTTAAATTGAACTTTTTTACAGTTTAAAAATCTAAAATTACTATATTCGTACGCTCAAAAAATCAAAAAAAGATTATTCAACTTAGTAAATAAATAACCAGAAAACGGATGGCTACATTAGAGAAAATCAGAAACCGGGCAGGAATAGGAATCACCATCTTTATTGGATTGGCCCTTGCAGCATTTGTTCTTGGAGATGCTGTAAAATCAGGCAGTTCAATCATGCGAGGCAATCAACAGGAGGTTGCTAAGATTGCCGGTAAAAGTGTCGATTTTAAAGAATTTCAGAAGAAAATCGACGACCTGACTGATATATACAAAATGAACTCAGGATCTACTTCTATCGATCAAAAAACGACGGAACAGATCAGGGAACAGACCTGGATGAGCATGGTCAGGAACTTAACCATGAAAGATATCTATGAAAAACTGGGTATAGATGTCACATCCAATGAATTATTCGATCTGGTACAGGGAGAGAATCCTCATGCTATTATTCAAAGCTTATTCCGCGATCAAAAGACAGGTACAATCAACCGCGCCGCGCTGATTCAATTCTTGAAATATCAGCAAACCAATGCATCCGGTCCTGAACATAATTACTGGCTCTTCGTTGAGAATCAAATTGTGGAGGAACGTTCTTTCACAAAATACAATAACCTGCTTACCAAGGGTATCTTCACAACCACTGATGAGGCAAAATTCAGTCTCGAAGGCAAAAATAAAAAAGTAAATATTGAATACGTGGGTAAACTTTTCAGCGCTGTTTCAGACAGTTCTGTGAAAGTTTCAACAGACGAGGCAAAGAAATATTATGATGCCCACAAGGATAGATTCAAACAAGAATCCAGTCGCGAAATAGAATATGTTCTTTTTCCGGTTGTTGCTTCAAAAAGCGACGAGGATAAAGTGGTTAAGTGGATTACTGATATCAAAACTGAATTTGCCGGCGTTGAAGATCCTACGGCATATGTAAATATTAACTCGGACAAACAGTTCGATCCTTCATTTTTCAAACAATCTGAGCTTTCCCCTTCCCTTGCTGATTTTGCCTTTAACGGGAAAGCAGGAGATATTTATGGCCCATATAAGGAGGGACAAAGTTGGAAACTATGCAAGATCCAGAAATTCGAAGATCTTCCTGATTCTGTAAATGCACGTCACATCCTGATAAGAGTTACCTCGCAGGCTGAACTGGCTAGGGCAAAAAATACTGCCGACAGCTTAAAACGTGTTCTTACGTTGGGAGGCGACTTTACAGCACTTGCACGTAAATACTCAAATGACGAAGGTTCAGCTGCTAAAGGTGGCGAACTGGGTTGGTTTAAGCGTGGTATGATGGTAAAACCATTCGATGATGCAGCTTTCTTTGGAAAAGTTAATGATTATCAAGTTGTCAACTCACAATTTGGTGTTCATATCATTCAGGTAACCAAACGCGGAAATACGGCTAAAAATGTTCAGTTGGCAACCATTGTACGCAATATTGAGCCAAGCAGTCAGACCTATCAGCAAACATACTCAAGCGCTTCGAAATTTGCTGCTGAGAATCGCGACTTGAAAGCTTTCCGTGAAACGGTGACAAAACAAGGATTGGATAAAAGATTAGCCAATCTTTTTGAAGCAGACAAAGATGTTGCCGGATTAGAAAACTCCAGAGTATTGGTGCGTGCTGCATACAAATCTGAAGTTGGAAAACCAGTTATCAGCACTGAAGGTACTCCAATATTCGAATTAGGAAGTCAGTTTGTAGTTGCGATGTTGAGTTCTATTCAGGAAAAGGGTATTTCAAATTTCAATACAGCTAAGCCAGCTATCGAGTTGACACTGAGAAAAGAAAAGAAGGCTCAGCAACTTATTGAGAAAATGGCCGGAAAAACAGATCTGAGCTCGTTAGCATCTTTGCTTGGAACAACTGTCGGACAAGCGCAGGACATCAATTTCGAGTCTTATTCTATCCCAGGATTGGGCGCTGAGCCGGTTATTGCCGGAGTTTCATCTGTTCTTGAAACAGGGGCTGTATCAAAACCAGTTGAAGGCTTAAATGGCGTGTATGTGGTCAAAGCTACTGCCGTTAACAAAGGAACTAACTCCGACATAGCTGCTGAGAAATTCCAAAGTAAGATGGCACTTGGATATAGAGTATCTGTTCAGGCATTTGAGGCTTTGAAAGAAAATGCTGAAGTTGTTGATAAGCGTGCTAAATTCTTTTGATGTCACAAATCAGAAAAACATAAAACAGAAAAGGATGCTTATGGCATCCTTTTCTGTTTTATGACAACTCTTCCTGCCAAATAAAATTTTCGGGTGGGAAATCGACCAGCGTGCTATCCGGCTTCCGGGCAAACAGCCCATATATGGAAGAGCCACTTCCGGACATGGAGACATAGTCGGCACCCATTTCTGCAAGTTTGCTTTTAATTTCGCTCAGCTCCGGAAACTGCGGGAATACATTTTCTTCAAAGTCATTTTTAATTCGATCCTTCCAATTGGCCAATTCTCCGCAAACGATTTCTTTAAAATCAAATTCATACGCTCTGGGCACTACCCCCGAATAAGCCGATTTGGTCTCTACGCCAAATGAAGGCTTAACCAACAACAAATGATATCCCTTTAGACTCATAGACAACGGCTGAAGCTGATCGCCTTTCCCTGTGGCATATGCAGGGGTATTATTCAGGAAGAAAGAGCAGTCTGCCCCTAGCCTTCCTGCTAAGAATTTCAATTTTTCGGATGAGATATTCAGTTCAAAATGGTCATTCAGCGATTTCATGAAAAAAGCTGCATCAGCAGATCCACCACCTAAACCGGCTCCGGAAGGAATTACCTTATGCAGGTGAATTGTCAATCCGGGGAGAGTCCGCTCTTCCTGCAGCAACCGGTAGGCTTTTACAACAATATTCTGTTCGGGATGAATGCCGAGCGCAATTCCGGTACTATTAAACTCCACTTTATTGGTTCCGTTCACCACAAATTCAAGTGCGTCTTTTAATCCGATTGGATAAAAAAGAGTTTCAATATCGTGGAATCCATCTTCACGCTTACGCAGGATGTTCAGTCCGATGTTGATTTTAGCATTTGGGAAAAGAACCATAAATAGAAAATTTTTGATTTTCGATTCCGGATTACTCCTGAGCCCAAAGTGAATCGCAGGTGCAAAACAGGTTGCGGTCGCCATACGCATTATCGACGCGGCCAACCGGAACCCAGAATTTATTGTCGCGCAACCAGTTCAACGGATAACAAGCTTTCTCCCTGGAATAGGCATGTCCCCACTCATTTGCCGTCAAAACATCCGGCGTATGCGGCGCATTTTTGAGTACATTATCGATCGGATCGGCGACACCCGATTCAATCTCCTTAATTTCTTCAAAAATAGCATTCAGGGCACCAACGAAACGATCAAGTTCCTCTTTTGATTCACTTTCGGTTGGTTCAACCATAAGCGTTCCGTGAACAGGAAATGAAAGTGTAGGTGCATGGAATCCGTAGTCCATCAATCGTTTGGCAATGTCAGTTTCCGAAATATCGGCGTTCCCCTTTAAATGACGACATTCGAGGATCATCTCATGCGCCACTCTTCCGTTGGCTCCGGTGTAAAGGATACCATAATTATCTTTCAGTCTGGCAGCAATGTAATTTGCATTCAGGATTGCCATTTTGGTGGCATCAGTCAATCCGTCGGCTCCAAGCATCTTGATATAGCCGTACGTTATAGGTAAGACGGAAGCGCTGCCCCATGGAGCGGCCGAGACGGCATGCACCCCGACGTGACCGTTATTCATCACCGAATGCGACGGAAGGAACTCAACCAGATGTTTGGCTACACCAATAGGACCAACACCCGGTCCACCGCCGCCGTGCGGAATGGCAAACGTCTTATGGAGGTTCAGGTGACAAACGTCAGCCCCAATCCTGAACGGATTGGTCAAACCGACCTGCGCATTCATGTTGGCGCCATCCATATAAACCTGTCCGCCATATTGGTGGATGACATCGCACATCTCAACAATCGACGCCTCGAATACTCCATGCGTGGACGGATAAGTAACCATAAACCCGGCAAGGTTGTCTTTATGTTCCGCAGCCTTGGCTTTCAGGTCGTCCAAATTGATATTTCCATTTTCGTCACAACTCACGACAATCACTTTATTACCAGCCATTACAGCGCTGGCAGGATTCGTCCCATGGGCTGACGATGGAATAAGCACCACATTTCGGTGACCCTCTCCTCTGCTTTTGTGATAGTCGCGAATGACCAGCAGACCGGCATACTCTCCGGCGGCGCCAGAGTTTGGCTGAAAGGAGATATCCGCAAAACCGGTAATTTCGGCCAGGTCGCGACGCATCTCTTCCATCATCTCGTGGTATCCCATTGCCTGATTTTTGGGCACATATGGATGTATACCATTAAATTCAATCCAACTGAGCGGTAACATTTCGGTGGCAGCATTGAGCTTCATGGTACATGATCCAAGAGATATCATTGAATGTACCAGAGAGATATCCTTCTTCTCCAATCGTTTGATATATCGTGCCATTTCCGTCTCCGAGCGATATTTGCTGAAAACTTCCTGTTTCAGATAGGTTGATTTCCGGCTAAAATTATCGGCAATGTTTTTTAATTCAGGCATACTCGTAAAAACGGGAACCTGTTTGTTGGCCGCTTTTGCAAAGACCTCCAATATCCAGTTAATATCCTCCAGATTGGTTGTCTCATCAATACTTATCCCGATTTCGCCACTTTCAAAATAGCGGAAATTCATTTCGAGGGCTACGGATAACCACTCGATGTCTTCCTTTTTCACGTGGCGGGGCAGAGCTATTTTCAAGGTATCGAAGAAGCCTTCCGACTCGCAGGAATAACCAAGTTTTGCAACTTCTGCTGCAATAAAGGCAGCGATGCTGTGGACACGCTCAGCAATATTCCTGATACCCTCAGAACCGTGATAAATAGCATACATACCGGCCATTGTGGCCAATAATCCTTGTGAGGTGCAAATATTTGAAGTAGCCTTTTCTCTTTTGATATGTTGTTCCCTGGTTTGCAACGCCAGTCTCAGCGCAGGTTTCCCGTGCGCATCCTTGGAGACCCCGATAATCCTGCCGGGAAGATCCCGTTTATATTCGTCCCGCGTAGCAAAAAAAGCGGCTGACGGTCCGCCGTAGCCCATGGGCACTCCAAAACGCTGGGTCGAACCGAAAACGATATCCGCCCCCCACTCTCCCGGAGGAGTTAACAGCGCCAACGAAAGAAGATCGGCAGCAACCGCAATTTTAGCGCCAATGGACTGCACCTTTTTTGTGAAGTCGGCATAGCATGCGATCACACCGTCAGAATTCGGATATTGGACGATTGCGCCAAAACATTTTTCACTAAGTTGAACCTCTTTATAATCCCCTACTTGAATTTCAATGCCTAGCGGTTCTGCTCTGGTGAGAATAACGTCAAGCGTTTGTGGCCATACCTTTTCGTCAACGAAGCAAACATTTGCCCCGGCCTTTTCCTGCGCTCTCGAACGGAGTGCGAACATCATATGCAGGGCTTCGGCCGCAGCAGTGGCCTCATCCAGCAGAGATGCATTTGCCAGTGGCATAGCGGTCATCTCGCAAACCATGGTCTGAAAATTCAGCAAAGCCTCCAATCTGCCTTGCGAAATTTCTGCCTGGTATGGCGTGTACGAAGTATACCAAACCGGATTTTCCAGAATATTCCGCAGAATCACGGCCGGTGTGATGGTATCGTACCATCCCATCCCAATATAGGTATTGAACACTTTATTTTTTGAGGCCAGATGCAGAATGCGACGATAATATTCCCTTTCTGTGAGTCCATTCGGCAGATTAAGCGAATTTTCAAGTCGGATATTGGATGGAACTGTCTGATCGATAAGTTCATCTAACGTGGAAACGCCGATAACTTTCAGCATCTCATCAATATCATTTTCCCTTGGACCAATGTGGCGGTTTACGAATTTGTCTATTGCCATTTTGTTATGATTAGAAGTTTATGTTTTTAGTGCGAAGTAACCAGAATTGCATGATTGAAAAAAGTTAACGAAAAGTACCACTTACGTTCAGAATCTAAAAGGACTTAAGTCACATTAGTTCACCTCAGGTAAGGATTTGTTCTTTTCTCCCACCCGATGGTTGTCTCATCGCCATGACCGCAATACACTTTGACAGCATCATCCAGGGTCATCAGTTTCTGCTGGATACCGGAAATAAGCTGGGCATGACTTCCGCCCGGTAAGTCGGTCCGGCCGACAGATCCCTGGAAAAGGATATCGCCTACAACAACCAGTTTAGCTTCCTGGCTATAGAAAGCGACACTACCTGGGGAGTGCCCGGGAACGTGAATTACGCTTAAAGCAGATTGTCCAAAAGTGATGACGTCGCCCTCTTTAAGCAGTTCAATTTCGGAGGTCGGATTTTTCATGGTAATGCCGAAATAAATGGCATGCTGTTTAGCCTGCTCCGTCATGAAAGCGTCGCCTGAGTGAATCTGGCATCTCAAATTCCATTTTGCTGAAGCAAAGCTATTTCCCATCAGATGGTCAAAATGCCCGTGCGTATTCAAAATGTGAACAATTTTCAATCCCTCACTTTCGACAAAGTTGCTCAACTCCTTTTCTTCCAATGAATTGAAGCATGCAGGATCAATCAAAACGGCCTCTTTGGTGTCGTCCCAAAGCAGGTAGGCATTAACGGATATCGGATTAAATGTAAATTTTCGTATCTTCATCTTACTATATTTAATACTGCTCCTAAGTCAACAGTTTCTGAGGCAGTTGATTGAACAGGTTTAACTACTTCTGATCAGACAAACCGGGAAGCAACGGAACAAATACAAAATTTCCTCCATCCCGTTCTGAATAAGTATTTTCACTCTCCCTGACAATAATCTTCATTACCTGATGCTCCCGCGCACCCACCGGAATCACCATCCTTCCTCCAATAGTCAACTGTTCTTTTAGTTTTGGCGGAATAGATTCAGCTCCGGCTGTCACGATAATTTTATCAAATGGGCCATATGTCGGCAGACCGAGGTACCCATCTCCGTAAAAAAAATTGCGGACGGTAGCCCAATTTGGGAAGCAGTCCGCTGGCGAAATCATATAATGCACGCTGTCTTTCTATCGTAAAAAGTCTGACTCCCATTTCGCATAAGACCGCGGCCTGGTAACCCGATCCGGTGCCAACTTCCAATACCTTATCGAGCTTTTTTATGTGGAGTGCTTCGGTCTGAAATGCAACAGTGTAAGGTTGAGAAATTGTTTGTCCGGCAGCAATAGGAAAAGCCTTATCCACATAGGCGAATCCGACAAAGCTGTTATCCATGAAAAGATGCCTCGGAACGGCGTTTAACGCTTTGAGAACAGATTCATCACGAATGCCCTTGCTCCTAATTTCGTCGACTAATTTCTTTCGTAGTCCCTTGTGTTTGAAGGTATCTTCCAATTGAAAACTTTTTTGGTAATCCGGAGGCAAAATTACCATTCTCAGCGGGTTTTTCAACACTCTAAAGTTGATAAATAAAAGAAGTTGTAAGTTGCAGGTAGTATCTGAGCTAAAGCAAAAAATTACATTTACATCCGTATGTTACACGGAGTCATTTTATATTCGGATCGACTAACTGATACTTTCACGGCTAATCTTCACACGATCAGCCATGTGAAGTGGGTCTCTATTCTGTCCTCCGTGAACCTCCATGAGTCGGATGATTTCATTGACTTTTTACCCGATCATTGCAACCTGGTTATAATCCTGGATCCCGCGTGTACTTCTTTCCGGTATTTGTCGGGATTAGTCAGAAAAGGGTGCCATCTGTTTCTTCCGGAACAACAGAAGATGACACTGGGAGAAAGGTTGCAACTCATCCAGTTGGCCGAAGAGGGAAATACGTTTATCCAAATTCGGAATGACCTTTTATTTCACTCTTCGCTTTCCGTAACCGGGATTAAAGGTTCCGAATCAAAGCTGGTTGAGATTCATCACTCGGAGCCGGGGAGGTTCAATTATTTGCAGGAGATGCTGTATACCAATCTGTTAATGACTCTTAAGATTCTCGATTCTGAACCGGCCAGAATAAGCGTATGTTCTATCCCCGGTAGTGAGTACCAGCCCGATGTCGTTAACCTGCACATGAATTTCCACAATGGATCGGCCGCATCGCTTACGCTCTCTTTCACCGGTGAACAAAAAGTACATCAGTTATCCGTTCACTCAGCCGGCGGGGTTTTGAACTATAATTTCAGGAAAAACGGATACAATTCATCGCGAACAAATCCGGCAATAAAGGAGCTGACTTCAAACCACGACGAGGTACTTTTCAAACAGATAGTCGGCTTTTCAGATTGTGTGGCAAAGAAGAACTTTCAGAAATTTGGGTTAAGCGATGAATCCCGCACCTTTCATTTGATGGAGAAAATCAACAGAAAGCTTGAATTAAGTTTGGTTTGAAATAGAACCGTCATACCTAGATCAATCCCAGATCTATCTGCATAATAATATATTCTATCAGTCGGTCTTCCATTACCGGATCATACTGAGCCTTCAAATCATGACCAAATAGTTTTGCTACCGACTGCCAGAAAAAGGCTGAGAATCCGCCTTTAAATTCCTTGATAATTTCGAATGATGAGTTGCCGGTTTCCCGGTCCAGAAGCTTAATCAGAATACGTCCTTCCGAAACTTTCATCGTCCTCAATTCCTGTTCGTATTCGCTAAAAAGTGCCTTCTCCACACCTTTTACATATTGCCTGCGTTCCCTCTCTGTTTTAAAAGATGCGTAAACCCTGTTATACTCGGCAAGTTTGATGGCTGCCACTTTCGCTATTGGATAAACTTTTTTCACCTTATATTCCAACAAGCTATATTGGTGATACTGTCTGGGCGACATGTCTTTCTTATCCGGAAAAATATCCACCGGTTTAAGATCAAAGTGCAACGTGGTATCCTTAGCCGCAGAGATAGAATCCCCGACCATACTTCCAGATTTCACAGGGGTTTGTGACCGGACTGCGACAGGACTGATCAGGATAAAAACGACACAGATCCACTTAAAACACTTCGAAACTCTCATTCTGCTGCAAATTTAGTAAAGGAAATAGGGATACCATCAATTTCGCTTTACCAAAAATCGTTGTTTAACATTATTTACCTTCCAAGATTCAATATCTTTGTGGTAACATATCCACGACCAGACAACTAAAACCAGCGGATAAAAGCAATTTTATGAATAGATACAACGTAAACGTAAACTCTGAAATAGGTGAATTGGAGGGAGTTATTCTGCATAGTCCGGGTTCGGAAGTTGAAAACATGACACCTGAAAATGCCGAAAGAGCGCTTTACAGCGATATTCTCAATCTTTCGGTGGCATCAAGAGAATACTACGAACTAAAAGGGGTTCTGAATAAGGTGACTCAAACCTATGAGATCAGGCAGCTTTTAACTGAGACGTTGAAAAATGACAGTTTCAAAGAGTCTTTGGTTCGCAATGTCTGCGAGCACGAAGCGGCTTACGATGAACTTGATCTGCTGCTATCCATGTCACCAGATGTTTTAGCCAGGCAACTAATTGAGGGAGTTGTACTCAAACGCGACAACCTGACGAAATTTCTTAGCAATGAACGCTATTCCATGCGTCCGCTGCACAACTTCCTTTTCACCCGTGATTCTGCAATGTCCCTGTGGAATGAAGTTCTGATCGGTAAGATGGCCAGTAAAGTCAGGGAGCGTGAGTCGCTGATAATGGAGACAATTTTCAGGGATCATCCTTTATTTGGCGTAAAAACGATTAACCCGGAGCGCGTTGCCAGTGGACGTCAGGCATTCGGAAATGCCACTATTGAAGGCGGAGACGTGGAGATTGCAAGTGAGAATATCATTCTTGTGGGCAGCGGAGCGAGAACCTCCACCGAAGGAATAGACCTTCTGACAGAGATTATAAAGGAAAAAAAGGAAGGAACGAAATACATTATCGTTCAGGAGTTACCACGAAAGCCCGAGTCATTTATTCATTTGGATATGACATTTACCTTCCTCGACAAAGATGCCTGCATGGTTTATGAACCGCTGATTTTAAAGAAAACGAAATACCACACCATAAAAATCACCATCGACAACGGAAAGGTTACCTCCATCAAAGAAGAGGCAAGTCTGCTGAAGGCGCTGGAAAAATGTGGCATGGAACTGACACCGATAAACTGCGGGGGACATGGGGATCCATGGATCATGGAGCGGGAGCAATGGCACAGCGGAGCCAATTTTTTCGCCATCGCGCCAGGCAAAGTAATTGGGTACGAGCGGAACGAAAAAACACTGGAAGAGATGAACCGTAATGGTTTCGAGATCATAAAAGCCATGGATGTAATTGAAGACCGGGTGAAAATTGATGATCACCAACGCGTTGTAATTACCATTGCCGGTTCGGAACTTGCCAGAGGCGGCGGTGGAGCCCGGTGCATGACCATGCCGGTAAAACGAAAAAATATTAGCTGGTAACCTGCATGAGAAAATTGGAAAACAGTGAACTGTCCAGGCCATCGGCCGAAGAATTTCAGGCTATTGCCAAGCTCCCGATGGTAGTGGTATTGGACAATATCAGGAGCAGTCACAATGTTGGATCCGTCTTTCGCACGTCGGATGCATTGTTGGTGGAGAAGATTTACCTCTGTGGCATTTCCTCCACACCACCCGATAAAGAAATTAGAAAGACGGCGCTCGGAGCAGAGAATACGGTGGATTGGGAGTATTGCCCCTCGACCCTGGATGTCGTTTCCCGCTTAAAGGGAAATGGATATACGCTGATTGCGATTGAGCAAGTTGAAAAAAGTATTAGTCTGCCGACATTTTTCACCTGGCGAAAACGCAAAATTGGCCCTTGTATTTGGCAATGAAGTAAAGGGTGTTCAACAAGAAGTTGTTGATCTCTGTGATTTTGCAGTCGAGATTCCCCAGTTTGGGACAAAACACTCTTTCAATATTTCTGTAAGTGTGGGGATTGTGTTGTGGGATCTGTTCAATAAGATAAGACTTTTAAGCCCTAAAGCCAGTTGTGGCGGATAAAACGGAGGATTAAAACATGTTTGAAATGTTGACGGGTTCTGTACGGAAACATGTTTATTTAAAGATATGGAACAAAAGTACTGACTTTTGAAGCTGTTTCTTGTATAGATTTCCATGTCATTTTTTTCAATGTACCTAATTTCGCCATTCTGATAGAGTTCAGCGAACTAGCATATTTGGTCTAACAATATCAATTCCAAACCGTTTAATGAATTTAGAGTACTCCTCGGTACACGAAACTTTTTTGTGATGTTCGGGTTGTTTCGCGATGTAATTTCTTACAATGTCCAACTTATCGTCACCAACGCCAATAGCCAGATATTCATCCTGCCACTCAAATTTACTAACTGTCAATTGCATCTGATTGATCCAATGAGATGACCCTCCCTTTATTAATTGGGCTATTTTGCCTATGCTTAAATCATCGTTTAACGAAACAAGTACGTGAACATGATCGGTATAGCCATTGATAAAATCGATGTGGATTTTTTCCTTTTTGGCATTTTCACGAATATGTTCAAATAGCTGATTGCGAATGGAATCATTCAGGAATGAGCATCTACCTTTTGTTGACCAAACGTAATGGACATAAACCTTGATGTACGACATAAATGGATGGGTTTAAACTGGGATTTTGGCCTATATCAATTTACGGATTTTTTATGAATAATTTATTGCCGATCCTCAAAATTCATGTCTGTAGTCCGTAGCCTGAAGGCTACGGCTGGTTATGTTTGGTGAATTACGAAACCTCCATATTCCAAATGACAGGTATACCGCACAAAGGGGAATTGACTAGCAACGCCATAAATGGCGGTGTTTTAATGCACATTCTTCATGTCCGTAGCCTGAAGGCTACGGCTAGTTATGTTGGGTGAATTGCGAAACCTCCATAATCTAAATGACAGGTATACTGCACAATGGGGAATGTGGCAAACGACGCCATATATGGCGGTGTTTTGATGCACATCCTTCATTTCCGTAGCCTGAAGGCTACGGCTAGTTACGTTGGGTGAATTGCGAAACCTCCATATTCCAAATGACAGGTATACTGCACAATGGGGAATGTGGCAAACAACGCCATAAATGGCGGTGTTTTAATGCACATCCTTCATTTCCGTAGCCTGAAGGCTACGGCTAGTTACGTTGGGTGAATTGCGAAACCTCCATAATCCAAATGACTGGTATACCCCACAATGGGGAATGTGGCAAACAACGCCATAAATGACGGTGTTTTAATGCACATCCTTCATGTCCGTAGCCTGAGGGCTACGGCTAGTTATGTTGGGTGAATTGCGAAACCTCCATATTCCAAATGACAGGTATACTGCACAATGGGGAATGTGGCAAACAACGCCATAAATGGCGGTGTTTTAATGCACATCCTTCATTTCCGTAGCCTGAAGGCTACGGCTAGTTACGTTGGGTGAATTGCGAAACCTCCATAATCCAAATGACTGGTATACCCCACAATGGGGAATGTGGCAAACAACGCCATAAATGACGGTGTTTTAATGCACATCCTTCATTTCCGTAGCCTGAAGGCTACGGCTAGTTTGTCTGGTGAATTGCGAAACCTCCATAATCCAAATGACAGGTATACTGCACAATGGGGAATTGACTAGCAACGCCATTTATGGCGTTGTATTTAATTGTGTTGGACAAGCACTTTTAATTTTTTTATTATTTTTGCCGACTATGGCCATAACTATTAGAAAAGTCGAAAGCAAAAAGGACCTCCGTCTTTTTATCCATCTACCTGCAGAAATCCACAAAAACCATCCAAATTGGGTGCCACCACTTTACATGGATGAATGGGAATATTTCAATCCCAAAAAAAATATCCTGTTCGAACATTGTGAACACATCCTCTTGTTGGCGTACAAAGATGATAAATGCGTGGGTCGGTGTATGGGACTCATCAGCAAAGAATACAACAAGACGCACAACGAAAACCATGTTCGTTTCTCCAACCTGGAAACCTGGAATGATCAGGAAGTCTTTGATGCACTGATAAACCACGTTGCTCAATGGGGTAAATCATATGGGATGGATACCCTCGTTGGACCGCTAGCTTTTTCAGATAAGGATCCGCAAGGATTTTTAATCGAGGGGTATGATAAACCGGTTGTCATTGCCTCAAACTGCAATTTCCCGTACATGGTCGATCTTACTGAAAATGCCGGGTTCACCAAAAAGGTCGATTGCGTTGTTTACCAGATCCCCATTCCGGATCAAATTCCTGAACTGCATCAAAAAATATTGGAGCGTGCAGAAAAACAGAATACAAATTTGCGTCTGATGCAATTCACCTCCAGACGTCAAATTAAACCTCTGATCAGACCCGCTCTACAATTGGTTAATGACACCTTCGGCGATATTTATGGCTTTGTTCCGTTCAACGAAAAAGAGATGGATGATTTCGCCAATAAATACCTCTTCCTGATAAACCCGCGCTTTGTTAAATTTATCATGAATGAGAAAAACGAGATCGTTGCGCTGTTTATTGCCATGGACGACATCAGCGAAGGCATTAAAAAATCAAAGGGGTATTTGTTTCCGTTTGGTATTTTCCAAATCTTTGCCGCCGCCCGCAAGACCAAACAGGTTAACCTGCTGCTCGGAGCCATTGATCCCCGTTATCAGGGCCGCGGACTGGATGTATGGATGGGACTAAGTCTTGTGAGAGCTGCCCGTGAAGCCGGGAAAACGGTAATGGATTCTCATCTTGAACTTGAATACAACACCAAGGTACGAGCCGAAATGGAAAAATTCGGTGGAAAAGTGTACAAAAAATTCAGAATTTTCCAGCGGGCAGTCTAATTTCAGCAATAATCCAAGATAGAATATCGAAAAAAGCGAAATCACCCCGATAACTAGAAGGGTGATTTCGCTTTTTAAGCCTGTTTGTAGGCCAGATTCCATTGAAACCTTCCATTACCGCCACCACCTACCCGCCAATTACCCCAACTTTTCGTGGTTTGCTCATCACAATTTCAATTTTTGAAATTTGTAATGATTCTAAATTTTAATCTTTTCATCCCTATTTTGCCAAAAAAAACCAAAAATAAGACCTCGAAAAACGCTGTATTTGTCTTTTAGTTACTTAATTATATGGCTATTATCATCCTTCCAGACAGCAATCAAAATAATGGACACACAGGACACTTTTAACCCATCGGGGCAATAACTTCGGCCATAAGATTTAAAATTATTATTAAATTTGACCATCAGATTAAAAATGCCTTCAAATCTAAATTAGCGTGAACATTCTTTTCCTCTTAATTGGTGTAAGTCTTTTTGCCGCTCTGATTTTTTTGGCGCTCTTTATTTGGGCCGTAAAATCAGGACAATATGACGATAATTACACCCCATCGGTTCGCATCTTATTTGAAGATGAGGAGGAAACGAAAATTTGATAATGTGAAAATGCGGGAATGTGGAAATTTGAAAATTGGTTAATTTGATAATCCAAATTCCAGAATCCTAAATCGAAAATTCTTAGGTATAGTAGGCTACATATTAACAACTTATGGAAATACAAAAATTTAATTACGACAACGTCATTGTAAAAAATTTCATTCTGGCCACCATGGTTTGGGGAGCTGTCGCCCTGCTGGTTGGATTAATTGCTGCGTTGGAGCTGGCTTTTCCTAAAGTGAGTTTCGGACTGGAATTTATCTCCTTTGGGAGGGTCAGACCGGTTCACACCAATGCAGTCATCTTTGCATTTATCGGGAACGCAATGTTTGCCGGCGTGTATTATTCGTTGCAAAGAGTATTGAAAGCCAGATTGTTCAACGATATGCTGGGCAAAATCCACTTCTGGGTATGGCAGTTTATCATCGTTCTTGCCGCTGTGACGCTGCTGGCAGGCTTTTCAACCGGTAAAGAGTACGCTGAACTGGAGTGGCCTATTGACCTGCTCATCGCTGTCGCATGGCTTTGTTTTGGTGCGAACATGATCGGAACCGTTATCAAACGCCGCGAAAAACATATTTACGCTGCTGTTTGGTGGTACCTGGCCACCTTTATCGGCGTCACAATTCTTCATGTGGTCAATTCTATCGAATTGCCGGTTTCCCTTCTTAAAAGCTATCCGATCTATGCAGGGGCCCAGGATGCAGTGGTACAGTGGTGGTACGGGCATAACGCTGTTGCCTTCTTCCTCACCACCCCATTTCTGGGATTGATGTATTACTATCTTCCCAAATCCTCCGGTCGACCGATCTATTCATACCAACTCTCAATTATTCACTTTTGGTCGCTCATATTTCTATATATGTGGGCCGGTCCGCACCACTTGCTATACAATGCTTTACCCGATTGGGTGCAGGCTTTAGGCGTCACTTTCTCTATAATGCTAATTGCACCTTCCTGGGGAGGTATGATCAATGGATTGATGACTTTGCGGGGTGCCTGGGATAAAGTACGGGAAGATCCGGGACTAAAATTCATGGTAATTGCAATTACCGCTTACGGTATGGCTACTTTCGAAGGACCGATGATGTCGCTCAAGAGCGTTAACGCCATTAGCCACTTCACCGACTGGACAATCGCCCACACGCATATTGCCGGTATGGGATGGAATGGCGGACTGATTTTCGGTATGTTTTACTGGCTGGTGCCTAAACTTTTCAGAACTCAACTGCATTCAAAAAAATTGGCAAATACCCACTTCTGGATTGCCACCCTGGGGATTCTATTGTTTGCCATCCCGCTTTACTGGGCTGGCATTACGCAATGGCTGATGCTCAGGGAATATAACACAGACGGATTGCTGGCTTATCCGATTTTCATGGAGACCACAATCCGCATCCTGCCGATGTACCATATCAGGATTCTTGGGGGAGCCCTGTATCTGGCAGGATTCATTATTTTCCTTTTTAACATGGGCAAGACCATTGCTGCCGGTCAAATAGTGCCGAATGAAGCGGCTGAAGCGCCTGCTCTGGTAAATACAGCAACAAGGACAGAAACAGGTGAAACGCCTCATCGTTGGTTGGAAAGAAAAGGCGTTCGTCTGGCAATCTTCATGTTTATCGCCCTTGCTATTGGAGGCGCAGTGGAGATTATTCCTATGATGAAGGTTCAATCCAACATCCCAACCATCTCAACGGTAACGCCTTATACTCCACTCGAATTGGCCGGTAGGGATATCTACATTGCAAATGGATGTTACAACTGTCACTCACAGCAGGTTCGTCCTTTGCGGTTCGAAACCGATCGTTACGGTGAATACTCCAAAATTGGGGAATTTGTTTACGATCATCCGTTCCAGTGGGGCTCTCGTCGTACCGGACCAGATTTAGCCAGAGCGGGATATTTGGGAAGTTCCACATACAAAACTGCAATCTGGCATTATAACCATTTCAGTAATCCGACAGTCGTTGTGCCAAGGTCTATTATGCCATCCTATCAATTCTTGATGGTAAATGAGGTGAATGTTAATGATCTTCCTGGCAAAATCAGAGCAATGAAAATGCTCGGAGTACCTTATCAGGATGGATTTGACAGTCAGGCTATTGCCTCTTTCATGACGGATGCCGAGAAAATTGCTGCCGAGTTGAAACTTGCAGGAGTGGATATCAAGCCAACCAAAGAAGTGATTGCTGTGATCGCTTATCTGCATAAATTAGGAAGAGATATTTCACCGGCAGGTGCCGCTCCTTCGGACCCTAAAAAATAAATTCAGCATGGGATTTGTCAGCGAAACGTTATCAGGAATTAATGGAATACAGTGGTATTACATTATCGGCATTATACTTTTTATAGGATTATTTATCGGAGTCGTCATACATACGTACTTTATTCCGAAGAATGATCTGATAAAATTCAAATCGTCTATTTTTGAAAGTGAAGAGTTAACGGGAAAGTGAATAGTGAAAATTGAAAGAGAATAATGAAAAATACTTTATCAGGTTCGGAAAATCAGGAAGATAAGTACTTCTCTGATCATGATTACGATGGAATCAAGGAATTAAACAATCCTTCCCCCTATTGGGTTCTCTTCCTGTTTCTTGGAACGATCGGATTTTCGCTTTTCTATCTGGTTCACTATTTTGGATATCCGAATAATGGCAAGGATCAGGTTAGTGAATACAATCAGACGGTAGCGGCGGCTATGCAAAATACCGGTCAAAATCCTGCAGAACAAGGTGGTTTGGCACTCGACAATAAGGAGCTGATGGCCATGGGCGCTAAGCTTTTCACCGAAAAAGGATGTATTGCCTGCCATGGCACGAAGGGTGAAGGAAATGCCATCGGACCCAATTTGACGGATAAATTTTGGATCCACGGTTGCAAACCAGCCGATGTTGTAAAAATAATTTCGGATGGCGTTCCGGAAAAAGGGATGACTCCTTTCAAAAGTATGATGACAGAAGCCCAGATAAAAAGTGTCACGGCCTATATTTTGGGTGCCCTCGTAGGATCGAATCCTCCTAACGGAAAGGCGCCGCAAGGGGTTGAATGCAAATAGTGTTTTACGCATAAGAAAATGGAAAAAATCATCGATCAGGATTTCCGTGATCGTCCGAATAACATTGATGAATCTGGTCAGCGTAAATGGATAAAAGCCAAACAGCCAGCGGGAAAATGGTATAGGCGCAGAAATGTGGTCGGGTATATCTTGTTGTTTTTTTTGATCGTTGCCCCATTTCTGAAAATCAACGATCACCCTTTTATGCTTCTCGACATCCTCAACCGAAAATTTTATCTTTTCGGACTGACAGTTTTTGCCGAAGACACGTATATCCTGGCTCTTGTGATGGCGGTTGCGGTGGTATCAATCGTGTTGTTTACGGTAGTTTTCGGTAGAGTTTGGTGCGGATGGGCTTGTCCGCAGACTCTTTTCCTCGAACTGATTTATCGTAAGATCGAATTTCTATTTGAGGGAAATGGCCGCACAGGAAAAAATAAATCGCTCTCTTCCGACAGCAAAAAAATTCGTTCTCTCCTGAAACACGGCATCTACATCCTAATCTCTATTTTCTTCACCAACGTTTTTCTTTTGTGGCTTATTGGTCCGCCGCAACTCTTTAAAATCATTTCAGAACCGGTAAGCGACCATTTGGGGGGATTTCTTTTCATGATAGCCCTTTCTGGTTTTTACTACTGGATTTATGCTTATTTCAGAGAGCAGGTTTGCACCCTTTTTTGTCCCTACGGAAGAATGCAGGGCGTCTTACTCGATAACAATTCAATCTCTGTTATTTACGATTATAAACGGGGCGAACCCAGAAACCCGAAAGTGTCGGAGGGCGGAGATTGTATTAACTGCCGGCAATGTGTAGCTGTTTGCCCTACCGGGATTGATATACGTAATGGCTCTCAGCTTGAATGCATCCACTGTGCAGCCTGCATTGATGAGTGCAATCTGGTAATGAAAAAGATTGGCAAACCGTACAATCTGATTCGTTACGACTCATTTCAAGGAGTTGAAAGCGGTAAAAGATCCTTGTTAAATGCCAGATCCATTGCTTACACTTCGGTGCTGGTGGCCTTAATGGTGGTTTTAGGCTTCACGGTAGGAAGAAGAACGATCATAGATGTTACATTGTGGCGGGCACAAGGAACTTTGTACCAGCAGCTTGATCCGGAAACTGTATCGAATATTTACCAGATTATGTTTCTGAATAAAGGCAACGAAACGCTCGATCTTTCCCTCAAAATCCTTAACTGCCCTAAGGCTGAGGTCAGTATAGGCAATGGAAGCGTAAATTTACCTGCAAACGGAAAACTCAAAGAGGCCTTGATCATAAAAATGAAAAAGAGCGCCCTCACAGGCAAAGAGACGGAGATCAAGATTGGCCTGTTTAGCGGAGATCAATTAAAAGAAACTGTCACCACTAATTTTTTGGGACCCTGAGCTCTGCTGCTCTCCATAGGTATCTCAGGCTCAAATTGCTTGAAACAAATAATAAATTACCATGAGAATAAATTGGGGTAAGGCGCTGATTATCTTCTTTATACTATTTTTTATATGGGTCTTCAGCTTTGTCTTTTTCGCCATGCGGCAGCAAAATGACCTTGTCTCGGACGACTATTATCAGAAGGGTGCAAATTACTCAGACCAGATAACGATAAATCAACGGTCAGTCGCTTACCAGGATAGCCTTCAAATCGTTCCAGCCGGTAATAACTTGCAGTTAATCTTATGCAAGAGTCTGGCGTCACAGCATGATTCGATAAAAATATATTTCTTCAGATCGTCTGATAAATCAAAAGATCTTAGATTTTCGTTCAAAAAAGCGGAATCACCGATTTTAATCACAAAGGCTTCGCTATCCCACGGAAGATACCGGATTTTCGTATCATGGAATTACCTGGATGAGAAGTATCTGGTTCAGAAAATTGTGGATATTGAATAACACTCAATTCGGCAATGATCCTTGCATATTTTTGCGCGAATATTGTAAAATAACAACAGAATAATGGCAATTCTTTTTACCGCATTCCTTCTTGGCCTGATGGGCAGCCTGCATTGCGTCGGTATGTGCGGTCCGATAGCGCTCAGCCTGCCTTTGCGGGGTAAGACTGTCTGGCTGAAAATTTGGGGAAGCACGCTCTGGAGCATTGGACGAATAATCACCTACAGCATTATGGGTGCTCTCTTTGGAGTCATTGGGTCTGGTTTAAAGATACTTGGATACCAGCAGGCTATTTCAATAGTGATTGGAGTCCTGATGATTTTCTCCGTTTTTCTGCCGGCCTTGTTTAAAAATTACAACTTTGGCAGTTTCAGTTTCATATTCAGTCCGATAAGACGAGGGATGCAGCGTCTCTTTCAGGAAAAAAATAATCGGGCGCTCTTTCTTCTGGGGATTTTCAACGGACTCCTCCCCTGTGGATTGGTATATATGGCCATCGCCGGTGCGATTGGAACGGCTGAATTCTTCTCCTCGATATTTTATATGGCGCTTTTCGGTTTAGGTACACTTCCTTTGCTGATTTTGGTCTCGGTTGCAGGAAATATTGTCAGTCAGACAGTTAGGAAACAAATCAACAGGTTCGTTCCGGTAGTGGTCATTCTAATCGGCCTGATTTTTATTCTCAGAGGATTAAGTTTAGGAATACCTTTCCTGAGTCCACCGGAAGAAAAACTTACACCCTATAAAAAAGCTCCTGTAGAGCAAAGTCAGGTGAGTAAAGCCGTTGAGAGCTCTTGCTGCCAGAAAGACTCAGTTACCAATGTGAATCAGGAGAAAATGAAATAATACGGCTTTGCCAATTATGGCAGGAATTGTCATTCCAAGAGCAAAACACAAAACTTCAACCCCGAAACCAGTACAATGTCTTCTGAGCATACTTGCGTTCATTGTGGAGCCGACTGTGGCAAATCACCCGTAATCAAGGGTGAACATTCATTTTGCTGTCATGGTTGCAGTATGGTGTTCCAGATTCTGAACGAGAGCAACCTTACGCACTATTATGCTCTGCAAAAAACACCGGGAATAAAAGTTGAGGATCTAACATACGACAGCAAATATGCCTTCCTGGACAGAGAAGAAGTGCAGCACAAATTGTTTGAATTTTTCGATCAGGAAATTGCGAAAGTGACTTTTTACATACCGGTAATCCATTGTATTTCTTGCATTTGGTTGCTCGAGCACCTCAACAAACTAAATCCAGGTATCCTGAATTCGTCGGTCAATTTCATTCGGAAGAAGGCCACCATTACATTCAACACCTCCGAAATCACCCTCAGACAGCTGGTCGAGATGTTGGTCGCGGTGCACTATATTCCTGATATTTCACTGCAAACACTTGAGAATAAGCAGGAAGAACCATCCAACAAGACCTTGTTGTACAAAATCGGAGTGGCAGGGTTTGTTTTTGGAAATGTAATGCTCTATAGTCTACCCGAATACCTGAATCATAGACCTTTAGGAGAATCCCTTGGCACCTTCCTCTATTTTATGAGTTATGCCCTGCTGATACCGCTTGTTTTCTATAGCGGAAATGATTACCTGATCTCGGCCTGGCAAAGCCTGAAACGGGGAATAATAAACATCAATCTGCCAATTGCTGTTGGCATCATCACCCTGTTTACGGTCACGACTTTTGATGTTTTCACGCTCCGTGGACCCGGTTATTCTGATTCACTTGCAGGATTTCTCTTCTTTCTGCTCCTTGGCCGGTGGTATCAAAGCAAGAGTTATCAGGCACTAACGTTCGACCGCGATTACAAATCGTACTTTCCGGTTGCCGTGAGTAAAATCATCGGTGGCGTAGAGACGAGCACTATGCTGGAGGAGATCGCGGTTGGCGATGAACTGATGATCCGCAACAAAGAGCTTATCCCGGCCGACTCCATCCTGGTAAGCGGCACTGCACTAATTGATTACAGTTTCGTAACCGGAGAATCGACAACCATACGAAAGAGTAGCGGGGAATTTATCTATGCCGGTGGGCGGCAGACGGGAGGAGTCATCACCGTTAGGGTAGAAAAAACGGTTAAACAAAGTCACCTCACCCAACTTTGGAACCAGGAGGAAGAAAAAGCACAATCCTCGAAGTCGATCGTAAACCTGACAGACCGGTTGAGCGTTCCGTTTACCTTCGCCATTCTGGCAATTGCCCTTGGCGGATTTGGCTGGTGGAGCTGGCACGGTGATTTGCATATTGCCTTCACCGTTTTTACCTCCGTGTTGATTGTCGCATGCCCTTGCGCGCTTTCGATGTCGCTGCCATTTACCCTTGGGAGCGCGATGCGAATTTTCGGCAAGAAGGGTATCTATCTGAAAAATACCACGGTAATTGAAAAACTAGTAAAAATAGACACCCTCGTTTTCGATAAGACCGGAACCATTACCAAACCGGATGCCAGTAAAATTGACTTTATCGGCGACACGCTGACGGAAGATGAAATTCGGGCAGTGTACACGCTTACGCGACAATCCACCCATCCCTTGAGCAACGCAATCGCCAGAAATTATCAGCACAATGAGCCACTTAAATCGGAAGGATTTGTCGAAATTTCTGGCAGGGGAATTTTTGGAAAGGTGAACAATCTATCCTGCAAAATGGGTTCAATGGAATATGTTACCGGACAAATACACTCAATTTCGCCCCACGCTTCGCGCGTTTATCTTTCGATCGGCGACAAGGTTAAAGGATATTATACCATTGATAACCAATATCGCGAAGGCTTTGACACTTTAATGAATGAGTTGAAGGGTCATTTTGATATCTATCTGCTGTCCGGGGATAATGATTCCGAACGTGAAAAATTGACAAACTATTTCGACCCGTCAAAAATGTTTTTCAATCAGCAGGCGCAGGAGAAAATGGATTTCATACGGGCGCTTCAACATAAGGGGAAGAAAGTCTTGATGACCGGTGACGGACTAAACGACGCCGGAGCCTTCCTGCAAAGTGACGTAGCCTTATCGATCGCTGACGATATTTACCACTTCTCCCCTGCCGGCGATGCCATTCTGGAGGCTTCCAGACTTGGACAACTCCATCGCTTTATCCGGTTTGCCCACCAATCTCTGAGGATCGTCAAAATAAGCTTTTTGATCTCCTTTCTATACAATATTGTCGGATTGTCTTATGCCCTTTCGGGACACCTATCGCCGGTCGTTGCAGCGATTTTAATGCCGGTCAGTTCTGTTTCGGTGGTTGCCTTTGCTACTTTTGCAACTGTCTGGCAAGCAAAGAGATCGCTCGATTAAACTTCATCGCAGTAATTTCCCAGGGAAACAACTATTGATTATCTCCGCTTAAAAAATTCGCTAAATTCGAACCTATCAAATAATACCCTAAATTTAGGTTTCAATATCAAAATTTATTTCGTCACTAATTGAATTCTAATGCTTACGAACCGGCGCAAATTTATAGCCACTTCATTGGTTGGCGGACTGGCAGCCTCTCTGCCGAACACAGCCTTTGGCGAGAAACACTCGACAGACCTTGAATCAGACTATGCAAAATTGGATGGAATTCTAAAGCAGGAGGTGCTGAAAAGATCACTGTTTACAACCCCTGTCATCATTGAATCACTTGAATTACTGAGATATAAGGATAGTTTTCTGTGCAGGGTTCGCTCCAAAGATGGTGCAGAAGGATGGTCTTTTGCGAATGATGGTCCGATGAAGACCTTTTATCCTGTATTTCTGAACCGTCTCCAGCCCTATTTTATTGGCAAAGATGCGCGAGACCTGGAAGCTCTGCTGGAAGAAGTATATGTATATCAGAGTAATTACAAATTTCAGAGCTATGCCCTTTGGGTTCCTGTCGCCACCATAGAATTTGCCATTTTGGATATGCTTGGAAAGATTGCCGGTAAATCGATCGGCCGCCTGATCGGTGATATCCACCATACGGAAATAGCCTTTTATCAAGCCAATAGCGAACGGGATATTTCCGGCGAAGAGGTATTGCGACATCTTCAGCAGCAGCTGGCAGAGTCAAAAACCAAGGCATTGAAATTTAAAGTGGGCGGACGAATGAGCCACCCAGAGTTTCCGGCCGACAGGTCCGTAAAACTTATTCCGCTGGTTCGGAAAATTTTTGGCGATGAGATGCATTTGTATGCCGATTCAAATGGCTCCTACAACACCGAAGAAGCCATACGGATTGGGAAAATGCTGCAGGAATACAAGTATGAACATTACGAAGAGCCAGTTCCGTTCGACTGGTATGAGGAGACCAAACAGGTTGCGGATGCGCTCACTATCCCGATTGCAGGCGGGGAGCAGGAGTCGAGCATGCACAACTTCAGATGGCTTATTGCCCATGATGCATTGCAAATTGTTCAACCCGACGTCTACTATTTCGGCGGAATGATCCGCTCGATGAAAGTAGCGAGGATGGGCGCGGCCTTCGGTAAAACTTGTACACCGCATATTTCCGACGGACTCGGATATCTCTATATGATGCATTTCGTTTCGACTCTTCCAAATGCCGGACAGTTTCATGAGTTTAAGGGCAATAGTAAGATCCCGATCGAATGCAAAACATCATCATTGTTTATTGATAACGGAGTGATAAAAGTCCCCACAGGTCCGGGCTCAGGCGTGATGGTTGATCCGGAGTACTTAAAAAATTACCAGGTAGTTAAATAAAGACGACATGGACAGAAGAATTTTTGTTAGAAATGGTATACTGGCCGGCATCTCCCTTGCCAGCATCTCCTTGGTATCGTGCCAGCTAAATACGCCGGCAAAAAAGGATACTAATGCTTCGGAAACCGACTTCAACCCCGACGAATTAACGGTTAACGAATTGCAGGAAAAGGTCAAAAGCGGGAAATTGACGTACGTGGCTCTGACCCAAATTTACCTGAAAAGAATTCAGGATATCGACAAATCCGGGCCGATGCTGAACGCCGTGATAGAACTAAATCCGGATGCCCTGGCAATTGCCGCGGCCATGGATCAGGAACGCAAAGATGGGAAGTCCAGAGGAGCGCTGCATGGTATTCCGATCCTGATCAAAGACAATATCAACAGTGGTGATAAAATGCAAACTACGGCCGGTTCACAGGCATTAGCTGGAAACGTGGCCTCTGAAGATGCCTTCGTGCTGAAAAAACTCAGGGATGCCGGCGTGGTAATTTTGGGTAAGACCAATCTCAGCGAATGGGCCAATTTCAGATCTACCCGTTCGGCCAGTGGCTGGAGCAGTCGCGGAGGTCAGACCAAGAATCCGTACATCCTGGATCGTTCACCGTGCGGATCCAGCTCAGGCTCTGGTGCAGCTGTTTCGGCCAATCTTTGTGCCGTGGCTGTTGGTACTGAGACCGACGGATCCATTGCCTGTCCGGCCTCTATGAATGGCGTTGTGGGCATCAAACCCACCATCGGACTAGTAAGCCGCACCGGAATCATCCCGATTTCAAAATCACAAGACACAGCAGGGCCCCTGGCGCGAACGGTTTCGGATGCAGCGCTGATGCTTAATGCCATGGCAGCCAACGATCCTGCAGATGAATCCGCTGCTAAAAATAAAGATTCTGCGAAAGATTATACCCTCTTTTTGGATCTTAACGGACTAAAAGGAAAGCGAATCGGTGTTGAAAAGAAATTTCTCAAGCACCACGAAGGCATTGACAAAATCTTGAGGCAGGCGCTTAGTCAGATGGAGCAAGCCGGCGCCACGATTATTGAGGTCGAATTCATGGAAAAAACTGGTGAATTTGGAAAGGCAGAATTTGAACTGATGAAGTTTGAATTCAAAGACGGGCTCAATAAATATCTGTCGAACGCCAATTGTAAGGTCAAGTCGCTGAAGGATTTAATTCAGTTTAATAGCCAGAATGAGACGACGGTTATGCCCTTTTTCAGGCAGGAAATCCTGGAAAGTTCTGAATTGATGGGTGGGCTGGACAGCAAAGAATATGTTGCCGCAGCACATCAGCTCGAAAACCTGAAAGTGTATATCGATCAATTATTTACAGCCAATGATCTGGATGCGTTGTGCGGTCCGGCTACCGGAACGGCCTGGTGCAACGATGCAGTAAACGGCGACTTCTGGACCGGTTACGGGGCTTATACCCCCGCGGCTATCACCGGATATCCGTGCATTACGGTTCCGATGGGATTTGTGCATGAACTGCCGGTGGGACTCTCCTTCTTTAATCAGGCGTTTCAGGAATCATCGCTGATTTCTATCGGTTACGCGTATGAGCAATTGTCAAAAAACAGAAAACCACCGAAATTTCTCAGTACCCTGAAAGTCTAAAAATCGGGGGTAATATCTCCATTTTTCACTCTCAAATTTCGATATCACGGACGCGTCACGACACGTCCCTACTTGCAACTTTCAAATTTCGCGATCACGGACGCGTCACGACGCGTCCCACTTTCAACTCTCAATTTGCACGGTCACGGACGCGTCCCTACGGTTCCACTCCCAATTTTTCACTTTTAACTTTCCACTTTTAACTTTCTTATGCGCCCATTAATTCTGACAATCCTCCTTCTATTAAGTCTGGCAGTTGCTTCTCAGCCGGATATGGTACGCCCCTTCAAAGATTGCGCCGTACAGGGGAGCTGCACAATCTATGATTACAAAGCGAAGAAATGGCTTTACAGCGATTCGGATGACGCCTTTAAAGCCACGCTGCCGGCATCGACATTTAAAGTGATAAACACGCTGATAGCGCTCGAAACCGAAGTTGTCAAAGATGAGACTGAAGTGGTTAAATGGACAGGAAAGACAGATACCACCAATTACGGTTATCGCCCGGAGATTTACAGAGACCTGACAGTCAAAGAGGCCTTTGAGGCATCAGCTGTTTGGGTTTATCTTGACCTCGCAGAAAAAATCGGCAGAGCGCAGTATCATACTTATCTGAATAAGAGCCAATACGGGAATGGCGATTTATCCGAAAAAGGTGAGGATTTTTGGAATTTCGGTCCGCTGGCTATTTCGCCGGTCAACCAGATTGAAATTCTGATAAAGCTTTACGAAGACAAACTGCCATTTTCGAAAAGAAATATGCAGATTGTCAGGCAGATAATGATAACGGAGCAAAATGATCTATACACGATCCGTTCGAAAACTGGCTGGTCCAGATTAGGTGGGAAAGATACCGGTTGGTGGATCGGCTACCTCGAGGGGAAGGACAACGTATGGTTTTTCGCCACCCGCATCAGCAAAGACCGGAGTACCTATAATCCGAATTTCAGTTCGTGCAGGAAAGAGATTACCAAAAATATTCTAAAACAGCTGAAGGCATTTGATTGATAGATAGTCGACTATGTGCAATTAATGATTTGCGATTAACCCCGGATCAAATGTTAATTCAGGTGGGGAGAATAAATTAAGCGTAATCCCGGAGGGATTTAAGGGTTATGGAAACGGCAGGTGGTAGAGAGGTTCGACCCCGCCGGGGTCGCAGATTCGTAGGAATGCGTTATGCTACAAACCTTTGACCTCTTCGATGTCTTATTATCGGTTGATCCATTATCCTAACTTCAGGGGTTTGGGGTGAAATCAAGACAAGTGTTCATCGCTGGAAACCAACCAGAATAGGCTGAGAACTCGAGAGACGAATAAAATCAACCAAAATTTAATCACATTCCCAGCCAGAAAGAAAATTTTTTGTACATTCGCACTCTCTAAAAATGACTCCGTAGCTCAGCTGGTAGAGCAATTGACTCTTAATCAATGGGTCGAGGGTTCGAGCCCCTCCGGGGTCACAGGATAATCAGACACTTACAAATATTTTGTAGGTGTTTTTTTATGGAGCCATCCGAGTTGAGTGTACATGACAAAACCATCGACAAATCACATCCTGTTTAAATTTGGAAGTGATTTCCGGAATCGCATTACCGGATTTACCAATTTCCAAGACGCACCTTATATCTCATGTCTCATCTCTTATGTCTCATCTCTCACATCTCAGTCCTTCAAGCATCTTACCGACCAGCCAACATACTTCCCGACATTGGCTTTAAAAAGCTGGGTATGGGTGACGCCGCAGGCTCTGTAATTGGCATTTGTGGCATTGGCTTCTGTGCTGCTCCACCAACCTCCGCCCGCAGATCCAAGGTCATAGAAAACTCCCTGCACAAAATATCCGGATGACAAGGCAGTAAATCCACTTTCGTTGGTGGCTCCGACATTGGGACTTGCCCAGTGAGTGGTTCCAACCTCTTTCATCTTGCCTCCCGCAATATTGTCTCCGCCCAACGTATTACTCAGGGTTGTCCATTCAGCATCCGATGGCAAATGCCAGCCTGTGGGGCATAATCCCCTGCTGTCACTGGCCGCATACCAGGTATAAAGCCTTCCGTAGGTTGCAACATTATTCTCATTTCCACCATACGACCATTGATATTTTGGACTCGCCTGCCCTGACACATCCAACAATATAGGTGTGGTGGTTCCAATCAAAACTCCGGTACGGTATTTTGTAGTCTTCAAATTTTCTGCCATCCAGATCTGTGAACCGATTGTCACCGTTTTATACACGTTCCCGTCGACGTCTGTAGCGGTTAAAACCAGCGTTTTAAACGTGAGCTCGTTGCCATAGGCTGTTCCTGCTTTATTGGTGGCGTATGCCCGTATAAAATAGGAGGTATTGGGGTCCAGTCCGCTGATTGCACTGGTGAAATCTCCGCTACCGGAGCCATCCGTGGTCTTGCTATCCGTGATGGAAGGCATTCCGGCTTTGTTCCAGCAAACGCCCCTGGCTGTGATATCTGCCCGCCCATCATCGGTAATTGATCCGCCCGAAACGGCCGAATTTGCGGTAATTGAGTTCACAGAAGCCGTGGTTATCGTCGCCAATTCGGGGTCGAGAATACAACTGTCGCAACTTGCCGCCATCAACATCAGGCAGAAAGGAAAAAATAAAAGTGTGAATAGTGGATTTTTTTTCATGGCTTTAGTCTTAAAGGTTAAACCAATGAATTCTAGGGAGGTATCTCAAAGCTATAAAAGATTTCAGAGATTTCAAAATATTTTGAAATCAGTTTGCAAGTTGGGAATATGCCCTGAATCAAAAGATTATAACGTACACAGAAGCCAATCCTCAACAAAATCCGGATTACCGATCCCATAGAATTTTTTTAACTATATTCGACGGAAAAATTTTAACCGCCTGTCAAATGAGATCGGCATTCCCCATTCGGATAAAATGCCACCATAGCGTATTGCAGGTAAAAAATGAACGTATGAAGATCTCGATGTTTCTCCTCAGTCTTATTTTTGGAATACAATCTATTGTTGCCCAGCAGACTAAAGAACTAAATTCTCCCGATGGCAAGCTTGCCTTTTCTATTTCCCTAACGGCTGAAGGTGTTCCCGAGTACACTGTCTCCTTCACAGGAAAGCCCGTTGTAGTTGCTTCTGAATTGGGAATCAGCGATTGGAAAAAGAATCTGGAGATAAAAGATATTCTGCTTTCAAAAAAGGATACTATCTGGAAACAGGTATATGGCGAGCGGATGCTTGTCCGCGATTCGTACAACGAAATGGATATCAAACTTATACGCAAAGGCAAGGATCAACAATCCATTCAGTTGCAGGTGAGAGCCTACAACGAAGGTATCGCTTTCAGATACCAGTTTACGGAAGGTGTAAATGGAGGTTCATATCTGCATATTACCGGAGAAAGCACGGAATTTAATTTTCAACCGGATACCAAAGCCTGGTTTGTGGCCAGGGCACAGGCGCTGCACCAGTTAATGCCGCTGAAAGGTTGGCCGGATGAGTCGGACCGCCCACTGACGCTGGAATTGCCCAACGGACTGTTTGCTTGTCTGGCAGAGGCCGAAATGACCAATTATGCACGCACGAAATTCAGGTTAAACCCGGCCAAACCCAACTCTATCCAGACGTCCATTTATGGAGAGGTGGATGAGATTGCTCCATTTCACTCGCCCTGGAGAGTCATTATGGTAGCAGAAAATGCCGGACAATTACTTGCCAACAATGATTTGATTCTGAATCTGAATCCGCCTTGTGCGATTAAAAACACCGCTTGGATCAAACCAGGCAAGGTGATGCGCGAAGGTTCACTTTCGACGGCAGGTGGAATGAAACTGGTCGATTTCGCTGCTGCCCGCCATTTGCAATATATCCATTTTGACGCAGGATGGTATGGCTTCGAAAATGCCATTGCCTCCGATGCAACGACTGTGAATGTAGATCCACGGAGAAATCCAAAAAACGATCTGGATCTGCAACAGGTCATCAAATATGCCAAATCCAAAGGACTTGGGGTTATTTTGTATGTCAACCAGAGAGCATTGGCGGCTCAACTCGACACCATCCTGCCGCTGTATCATTCGTGGGGAGTGGCCGGAGTTAAATTTGGCTTCGTGCAGGTGGGGTCGCACCGCTGGACAACCTGGCTTCATGAGGCAATCCGGAAATGTGCAAAATATGAGTTAATGGTCGACATACACGATGAATACAGGCCTACCGGATTCACCCGCACCTATCCAAATTTGATCACACAGGAAGGTGTTCGGGGAAATGAAGAGATGCCCGATGCCAACAACAATACCACGCTGCCATTTACCAGGTATATCGCTGGTCCCGCGGATTATACCTATTGCTACTATTTCCGGAAAGAACTTGGTCATCCGACCCGTTTCATCCAAAATACCTCCGCGCACCAGCTGGCTCTGCCCGTTGTCTTTTACAGCCCTTTCCAGTTCCTGTTTTGGTACGATAAACCGGAAGATTATCAGGGCGAACCCGAACTTGAATTTTGGGAAGCAATTCCGACCGTGTGGGACGATACTAAGGTTCTGTGTGGCGAGATTTCAAAATACATCGCAGTAGCCAGAAAAAGCGGGGATGCCTGGTTTATCGGGACTATTACAAACACGGATGCCCGCAATCTGAAAATTCCGCTGGACTTTCTGCCGAAAGGAAAGAAGTTTACGGCAACTGTTTATTCTGATGATGCAACTGTGAATACCCGGACCAAAGTGGCAATTAAGAAAATGACTGTTGATTCATCAACCATCTTGGATGTAAAACTGCTGGCATCCGGAGGAGAAGCAGTTTGGATCAGACCGGTAAAATGAGTTTGATGATGTTATTTAGCGTTTGTTAGGCGGCGTAATCTTCCTTTTTCTTTATCCGATTTAGTTCTGTTTGATTATTTTTAAAGGCTTCCTCCAAATCATAATCATCCTGTAATCCTAACCAGAATTTAGGTGAAGTTCCGAAATACAAACTCAGTCTAAGTGCTGTGTCAGCGGTTATTGCCCTATCACCTTTCAATATGGCGGAAGTTCTGGTTTGTGGAATTCCGATATCCTTTGACAACCTGTATGCGGTAATATTCATTGGTTTCAAAAATTCTTCCGAAAGAATTTCCCCGGGATGTATATTTGATAAAGTTTCCATAATCAATTAATTATTAATGATAATCAATAATTTTTACCTGTTCCGATTGCCCTTCAAGCCAATTAAATATTATTCGCCATTGATTATTAATCCTAATACTGTAGAAACCTTCGAGATTACCACTCAATTTCTCGAGTCTATTAGATGGAGGAATTCTTAAATCATTTATTGTTTGAGAGTTATTCAACATTCTTAATTTTCTCCGGCCAACACTTTGAATCTCGAGTGGCATATTTTTCACTCTAATACCAGACCAAATCAGTTCCGTTTCTTTATCTCCAAAACTTAAGATCATAATTACGACAATCGTTACTAACGTCAAAGATAAGTATAATTATATTATGCAGAAAAAATTTGAGCAATTTTTTCGAACTGGATTCTGAACCAATTTTTGGATTAAAATCAGCAGTCCAACTATCGAACAGCTAAATCTTCTTGTCTTATTCTTTCAAATTCAGCCAAAACACACATCGATTCTTCCTGAACTAATTTGGATTCGTTGGCAAGCTTTGCAGCAAGTATTTTCCGGTTATTACACCGATTGTAGAAAACAACGGCCTCATTCATATAACGATTGTTTTTATTTATCCCCATTTTCATTGAAATCAAATACCAGAAATTTTCCTTCAAAATATGGTTTTAGTTTTTTTCCAAGGACTTCTAAACGATACTTTTCAAGTACATTGATTTTCAATTTTTCATCATGTTGTATATCAACTTCACTCACTTTAGTAACAGGGCCACCGACAATGATATTAGACATGAGATAATTCTGTACCAGCCTAATTCCCATTAAATCAATATGCTCCTTTCCTAACGGGATATTAATAAGTTTGACGGGATAATATCCTATAAAATTAAATTCAAGTTGTTTCGTGTTGCTCTTTAGGTGTATTTCAAAATTTCCATCCTTGCCAGAAATTGTTCCATTAGTAGGTAAATTCTCAACTATTGTTACACCTGCCAATGGTCTATTCGTTTCGTAATCAATAACTTTTCCTTTAACTAAAGAGTTTTGGCTAAAGATTTTTTGATTTCCCAGTAGAATTAGAATTGCGACTAGTATGATTTTGTATTTCATCCGTGAATAATTTGTTTTTTAATTGCCGGATGGAACTCGCATGATCAATTCTCATCCACGTTTGTGTTTACCGAATCATGCTCGTTTCATATAATTTGATATTGATTTTAACCTTCTTCTATAATCTTTCAAATGCCCTGAAACGTATGAAGCAGGCGTAGTGCGTATTGCGGGCAATTTAGCAAATATTGATCTTCGATTCCTGGCAAGTCGAAAAGCTGAACGAGCGGAAAGATAAACACAGAAAACCATTGTTGCCGCGCTTGACGGGTAGCTGAAATTGTGTGTAGTTTTCTATTCGTCTATTCGGTTTTCAATGTCCATTTTCTGGTGTAAAACTCTTATTATCTCAACAACATCATTTCTGGATTTCTTAAAGAAAATAATGTGCGATTTCACTAATGATGCTCTATATCCTTCTTTAATGTAGTCAACGGGTTTACTGCTTTCAAAGTTCTTTGCGATAAATTCTATTTCGTCCAAAATGAGATTGTAATATCTATCTGCTTGCTCAAGAGACCAGGTTTCATATGTGTACAACCATATATTTTCAATATCTTGATTTGCTCTCTCGCTGACTAAGTATCTCATTTCTCCAAGTGTTTAGCATGAAGATTTTTAAGATTTTCTGTTCGGTCAAAGTTTTTAACAAATCCACTTTTTTCTCCAATTTCAAGCTCCTTAATCAGGGCTTTATACCTATTCTCCTCATTTTCTAAAAGTCGAAGTGCGGTTCTAATCACCTCGCTAACAGATGAAAATTTTCCAGAAGAGATTTTCTCATTCACAAAGTTTTCGAAATATTCTCCAAGTAGTATTGATGTATTCTTTGCCATAGTCAATAATTTTTCTCAAAAGTACCAATTCTTGGTATTGATTCAAAATTTCGGAACGCTTTTTTGATAAAATTACACACAACGGATGAGGCTATATGCAGTAAGAGATTTCGGGCGATTTAGCTAACAGTGATCTTCGATTCCTGGCAAGTCCGTAAAGCAGCGTGGGCGGAAGGGTACATATCGAAAACTAATGCTGCAGGATTTGCCAGGTAGCTGATGTTACGGGTTGGAGCCCTCTATTTCACATCATTGATACCACTTACTGTCATTAAGAGAAAATCCAGGCTTTTACTATAATCTAAATCCTCGTATTCTAACCCTAGTTCTTTTATGTTCGCATAATAGTTTTTGATCTTATTGTAATAGTTCTTTTCTAGTTGAACTGAAGCGGCTATTTGTCCAATCTTTTCAATCAAAAACCATTTCTCTATTAATCGTGCTATTCTCCCATTTCCATCCTGAAACGGATGTATTTTAACAAACACCAAATGAATTAATGCAGCATAATAAAAAACCTCAAATGGGTTTAAATCCGTCTTAATTAGCAAGTCTATATCTTCGAATAGTTTGCCCATTTCTTTTTTCACAATTTCAGGTCCAGCGGCAACATAGTCAATTTTATCGTCGCTATTGATTACAAACATTGGATTTGTTCTGATTAGTCCTTGCTGGCTTTTGGGCAGAAGTTTTGAACTAAGGATTGAATGAACTTTTTGAACGTTTTTAAGATTTAATTCATGGTTGTCTATAAAGTCATATGCAGCATACAAATCGTCTGCCTTTCTGGTATAGTCGGGTCTGAATTTTACGTTTAGAAATTTATGCTTGAAATAACTATCGAAGTCAATGTTTTCCCCCTCAATCTTAGAGGAATAAACAGAAGAAACAGATTTATAAAATTGAAAATAGTCAACTGGCACCTCGATTTTCTCAACCCTCTCTAATTTATCTAAAGGCGATTCATTCACCTTTTTAGTGAAATCGTCAAGAAGTTGTGAGGTCAATATTTTAAATTCCATACTGGGTTGCCATTTATACAAAGATAATTTTTTCCGCTACTGAATTCTCTCTCCGCAAATTCCACACTGCTGATGAGAGCTCTAGGCATTACCCCAACTCAGGAAGTTATACGCAGGAGTGGATTGCGGGCGATTTAGCTGATGTTAACCTTTGATTCCTGTCAAGCCGAAAAGCAGCCGGATTTGCGGGTGGATAAGGTTAGTAACAGTCTTTGTTTCTTACAAAAGAGTCAATCTAATTTTTCGGCCTAGACCAGTCTCTCAACAATACGAAGCCTTAGTATTTATGGGCCAAGGTTACTGTCCGAGGCTGATTTTGAAATGAGGTAATTCAACACTCAACATTACTTTCGCCTGCAAAGCATTAAATACTCTCATAAGAGTCTCAATTGTCACATTACTGGCATTATTTTCAATTCTTGAAATTTGAGCTTTTTGCACCCCAATAAGTTTCCCTAACTCTTCCTGGGTTAATTTTCGCTCTTGTCTTGTCTGTTTTATGGCTTGCCCAATTAAATCCATTTGTAGTTCATACTCAAATCTGTCTCGGTTGGGTGTGCCAATTTTGCCAATAAGTCGATCCTGGACTTCTTCTAATGTATGTGTTTTCATTTCTTTGTCTTTTCAAGATTACAGAGAAACTCAAATGCCTCGTCTAATAAAACAATTTCAAAAAATTTGTCCATTCACATGATTCCTGATACAGCAAAGATACATTAAATGTTTCGTTATATAGAAACTATTTTCAGGTTATTGTTTTCCCCATTATGGCCTATACCAAAGGAAGCTGCCCACAGGAATCGATTTCAAGCAATTTAGCTAACGCTGATCTTCGATTTCCTGCGAGCCGAAAAGCAGCCTGATCGGAAAGAGGCAATGGAAAGATTTCCATGAAGGGATATTGCGCAACAGGGCTTCATGTCGGGTCGTCCCTAAATACTTACAAGTTTATTCCATAAAAAGAAATAAGATTCAGATATCGGATTAAACATCTGATCCAGCAGTCATAAAGCTACCTATAGCAAATATAGTAGCAACTAATCCAAGAACCCACCAATAACCAGTCAATGAAAAGAAAATGATTGCCAAAAGACTTGAAAACAATCCGATTAATGACCATTTGATAGTTCTTTCCGTTTTGTGTTCTTGTCTAATCTCACTCAAACGCACATTTAGGTTTTGTACTGTATCGACTTTTGTGATTTCAATTAATTGAAGACGAAAACCATAATCAGAAAGATCTCCTTCTGAAAGGAGTTTCCCCGAGCAATTGACAATATCTCCTTTTTTTAAGATGTGAACCTTCGAATTGAGTGATGTGTCATAATCAAATCTGATTCTCACAGAATTCTCGTCTGGCCCGATGTAAACAAAAAAATGATCAATATTTATATCATAAATTGCAAATTGGAATGTATAGGTTTTTCCTAATAGATTTTTCTCAACGAAATCTTTTCGTTGGAAATGGTGCATTGTATGTCTTTCTACATTCTTCCAATGCACTAGAGAATCTTGTGTTGGCATTATATTTAAATTATTAAAGTTGTTTTATGATTTCTATTTATGTACTCCTAAATCCATTGTTATAATGAACATAATTTCTTTATTAGCATGATAACCAAGTGGCTTTTGTTTTCACGATACAGTCAACGGTCACCAGTATGCGCAGCTGCCGTTTCATATACGCTTTCATATCTGGATTATATATTGATAATCAATGATGCGACGTATTTCAAAATAGGGGCAAACGCAGGAAGCTACCCACAGAGGCAGATTGCGGTCTATTTAGCTAAGGCTGATCTTCGATTTCCTGTCAAGCCGAAAAGCAGTCTGAGCGGAAAGATACATACAGAAAAACACCACTGCCGAACCTGCGGCGCTGAAGTTGTAGCCCCGTGCTTTATTTTTCTTTTGCTTTGTCGTAGTTGTCAACGATTTGCATTAGGAGCTCAGAAAATGTATAAATGTCGTCGAGTGTTTTTATCTCGTTTTTAACTTCCTTTTTGTTCTGGTCCAATACGACAAAATATTTTTTGCTGCTGTTTAAGTACAAGCGGCAAATTGTCTTTCTGTTATTGTCGTCAAGTAGAATAGCAAAATATGATTGAGCATCACGATATGTAATACGCTTTAAATCAATTTTTTGACGTAGAATTGATTTTACAATTAAAAATCCTTCAATTTCTTCTTCTGTTGTTTCTACCTTACTTTCTGCTTCTTGCTTTGGGAGTGTTTCCTGTTTGCTGTCCTGTTCTTTAGCAGCTTCATCCTCTTTTGTAAGCGCCGTTTTTAGTCTTTCCGTAATTAAGTCGCTGATATATTGTTGGACTGATTTTTTTGTCAAGTTGGTAAACTGCTCCAAAACTTTCGCTGAAATATTGCTTGGATAAACTTGTTTAGCGAAATATTTAACAAAGTCAGGTGTAGGATTATTCAATTCTTGCTGGAGAAGCTGTTTGAGTTCATTAGTGTATTTCAATTCACTTGCTGTATTTGTGATGCTGTCTGCATCAAAATACGACTTGTGGAATTTCTTTAATTCTTCAATCTGATTGTCTTTTATTTCGGAGATATTAAATTCTAAGAATGGCTTCTCATCCATTTTGTTAGCATCAACAAGGTCAGAATAGAAACGATAAAGTATACCATTAGTTAATAAACCAAATTTAGCTTTAGAGACGTGGAAATAGCGTAAAAGCTGTCCATCGTGAATGCTTAAATTCTGCGCCCAATGTTTGCATTCGATTAAAATAGTCGGTTTCCCTTCTAAAAAAATGGCATAATCTATTTTCTCTCCTTTTTTTAGACCGATATCTGAAATAAATTCTGGAACTACTTCAATTGGATTAAAAACGTCATATCCAAGAGCTTGTAGGAATGGCATAACAAAAGCATTTTTCGTTGCTTCTTCTGTTTGGATTTGGTCTTTGAGTTTTGCTACTCTCTCGCCAAGAATTTTGATTTGGTCTTTAAAGTCCATACTATTCATTTTTTAAATTATTAGAATTACTCAATTCATCAATTTTTGTAGTCAATATTTCAATTTTATCACTTAGTTGAGAAACTTCGTTTTGTAATTCATCGTTATTGTCACTTACCATTGCATCAACAAATATTGAATTCACTAACGAAAGGCCTAAAATTCCACCACAGAGCAGCAAAACAATAAAGTACAATTTTGAAAATAGACCAATCATCTGGCTTGTGCGGGTGGCAATTAAATCAGGGATTTCGTACCATCCTTCAACCGAGAAAAGCCTAAAAATAGAATAGAAGGAATCTAACGGATTCCCGAAATACTCAGGTACAATGTTTTTATAAAGAGAACATGTCACAAGCGAAACAATAAACACCAACAGAAAAAAACCGGCAATAACTATATATGAAGCTTTTAAAGCTCTTTGAACAGAAGAAACTAACGAAGATACATTTGGGAAAAACCTTACCAGTCTAAAAAATTTAAAAACTCTAAAGACTCTAAGCGTTAGGAAAATATTAAGCTGCAAAGTGCTGTCACTGTAAAAGATAACAGCTAATGAAGGAATTGAAATTATTATTAAAATAAAATCAACTTTGTTCCAACCGTCTCCAATATATCTTGAAAATCCTGTTTCACTTATTTTAATTGTCATTTCGACAATGAATAATAGAGTAAAAACTGGCTCAAAATAGTCAAGTATATTCCCCTTTAATTCAAACTCTTGGATAAAAATGAGTATTGCATTCGCAATTATCAAGTATAAAATACAAAAGTCATTTAGAAAAAATCTTTTCAATATCTTCACCGCTGTTGTGTTTGATTTTAGCATAGGTATTACTTGAATATACCTATGGCGATATCATTACAGCTATCGGAATTTGGTTGGTTAGGCATGATGAAGGTCTGATTTAGTTGCTTAAAAATAGTAATTTCCAGTTACATATCATCAAGTGGAGATTTTATTTTTGTAAACTGCGGGTCGATACACGGTTGCAAATCTCTGTTGCTCCTGAGCTTTTGCGTCCAAGCAATTTCTGGATACTACCCAATTCCGTTCCTGCCTTAAGTATATAGTTCGCATAAGGTATCCGTCCAACAAGCAGTTTGGAGCAGGCCAGTAAAACAAACTCAATTTTTAAAATTGCAAATTCACATTGTTCAGTCGGATTGGCTGGTGAGGGCTCGGTGGATTGCTCAATTTTAGGGAGCAGGAAGATTCTCCAGAGAAACTGCGTTGTGCCATTTTTTGCCTGAAAATCTCCTGACTGATATTCTTGTTGATTGCAAACTCCGTCTTCCACCCGTAACGGTTGTAGAACTTTACCAGCAATTGATTTTTTCCGGGTTTCAGCGGTAGCAGCACAATTTCTTTGGTTAGTTTGCTGTCGCGGGGATTGTTGTGGCAGACCAGATTTTCGCCGTTTAGCCATACCTGAATGCCGTCTCCACTGGTAAGCTCAACCAGTTGGTTTTGGTTGGTATCAGCCGTAATTTCCTGCAGCAGATACATGGCCTGGTACGGTTTGGTAACCATGGATTTTAGTTCGCCATCGTCGCGGATGTTGGCAATCTCCCATTTCATCGGATTCCTCTTCGACCACGCTGCCGCAGGATCGATGTTATCGGAAATTGATCCGGGCACGCCTTCAAAATCGGAGCCTACAAATCCGTACGAATAACGGTTTTCCCACGTAATCGTGCCGGGATTGGCATTTAACGGAAGCTTCTCCCCGCCTTCCAACGTTACAACTTCTTTCGATCCGTTCCAATCCAGTTCAAGGGTCTTTCCTGCCTCACCCAAAGTGTAATAAATAACCGGATTCGATGCCTTTTGATTCCGGTTGAAATTCCATGATTCCTGCACAACACTGCGGTGGTTGTTGTAATAATCGATACACGAGTAGCTATAATGTTTGATGGAATTCCTGAAGTTTAGTGTAATGGATTTCCCGGATATTACCTGCTCCGGAATCAGTTTGTATTTTTCGGCAAACTCGATTTTTACCACCTGAATGGCCGCCGGCTGAAATTGGGATTCAGGGATCGAAAGCTGCATATTTCCTTTGGCAGATTTTGCCTTAAAAGTCGTTTTCGGATCTGTCAGCAAAGCGATATTTTTGATTTTTCCTGAAATGCCCGGCAGCGAAATTTCCCCGGTAGGCTTTCCTGATAAGATCAAATAGATAGTATTGCCTTTTGTGGTGACTTCACCCCATGAAAATGAGTGCGGGAAAGGGTTGGCATTGGTGCCGTAAATAGCCTCACCATTCTTTTGGAGCCATTCTCCGATACCGGTAAGTACCTCAGCTTCGTAAGGAACAACGGTGCCATCCCCCATCGGACCAATATTCAGCAGATAGTTTCCCCCACGACTAACGACGCGAATCAGACTCAACAATTTCTGCTGAATCTTAGCCGGGGCATTTTCCCTTTTCTGCCAGGAGCGATAGCCCCAGGTTTCATTGAACATGGAGGCAGGCGTCTGCCAGGGCGCATCAATTTTGTAATCCGGATAGGAGTTGTCGCCCATCACGCAAAAATCGTAGGCATCGTTTCCCAGTCGACCGCTAACCATACAGTTGGGCTGCAGTTTGTGCACCAATTCATAGATTTCGCGACTCTGGAAAGCCGTTAGAGAACCCATGTCAAACCACAATTCCGACACCGGTCCGTAGTTGGTCAATAACTCAGCTACCTGCCTTTTATTGTATTCGTGATGTGCCGGAGTTATAGGATTTGCATTGTGGTCGGTAAATGGATGAAGCGTGTAGTCGATCAGCGAAAAATAGAATCCGAGGTTAACGCCCTGTTTTTTACAGGCTGCCGAAAGTTCTTTCATTATGTCGCGACCGAAAGGAGTGGCATCCACAATATTAAAACGTGTCGTGGCCGTCTTGAACATGCAGAACCCATCGTGGTGTTTTGAGGTTATCACGATAGAACGCATGCCCGCCTTTTTCGCGAGTGAAACTATCTCATCCGCATTCCATTTCGCCGGATTAAACCGGGATGGAATATCTTCATAAACATCCGCATAGATTCCCGCATGAGCTTGAATCTGCTCGCTGTACCCATATTTAACAGGATTACCATTCCAGACACCGCCCAATTCGGAGTAAACACCAAAGTGGATAAACATTGAATATTTATTGTCGTGCCAGGTTTTCAAGGCTGAATTATCCGGCTGGGCCGAAACAGACATGAGCAGGCAGGCTACATAAATCAGGGTTAGGCAGATTCTTTTTCTCATCGGATAAATTACGATATGATTTTAGTTTCGAATTCCAACAATTACGTTGATATCATTCTTCACTCTTCACTTTTTGCTTACTTCATAGGGGTAATGATAATATTCCGGAAATCAATTGGTCCGTGGTCGCCCTGCAGATAGATTGGTCCGGGCTCGGCTTCCTTATTGTCGAGGGCGCCACCGGTAATTCCGGGAATCGCCTGGTTGTAAATGATCAGTTCATTGTTGGCAACAATTGTGACCATCCGTCCTCTAAGCGTGATATCGTAAGATTGCCATACTCCCGGATCTTTTGCCACATTTGCACTTGGCGTCAGAAACCCGTACACACCTCCGAGATAGATAGATCCCGGTTCCATTCCTTTGCAGTCGATAATCTGCACTTCATAACGGCCTCTCAGGTAAACGCCGCTGTTACTGCCATTTTGGTAACGGAACTCGATATGTAGTTTAAAATCTGTAAACTTCTGGTCGGTTACCAGGTTGGAGCCCGATTTCAGGCTACGTAAAATACCATCTTCCACTTTCCACTGGTTTGCGCCCATGGCGTGCCACCCGTCCAAATTTGTGCCATTGAACAGATTGATCGGTTCGCCCCACACCGGCTCGCCCTCCCTTTTTAATAGCGGAGCCCGCACACCTGTCCAGTTGTATTTCTTTCCGTCCACAAAAACCATGGTACCCGCAATACCCTGCGCTGTAAGGGAGCCTTCAAACTCCAGATCCCGGCTTGCAGATTCCCATTGCGGTGGTATGGTGAAGCTAAATTTAGTCCCATCGAAATTTACTTTCCCGATAGGTCGCGCACTGCCATTCAGGTAGACAAAACGACCAAACAGTGTTTTTACGCCGGAATGCTGCACTTCAAGCCAGGAAGGATATTCCTTCCCATCCATGACGAGGGTGATGTCCCATCTGCCTTCAAGTGATGGAAGCGACTCCTCGGCAGGCTTTGGCTGGCTGGCCAGAGAAGTGAATAACGAGCTGACAAATACGATAAGAATTAAACTGAATCGGTAAAGAATCCGATTTAAGACGATTGAGATTTTCATAGGTAAATAATTTGTTTTTTAAAGGTCGTATGGAACTCGCATGTAGAAATTTCCATCTTATTGGATGTAAGAATATTACATACTCGTTTCATACTATTTATATTAAAATGATTTTCACAAGAGAAGCGTTGATTCGGGAAACGAATTTAGCAACTATTGCAGGATAACAAAAAAGCTGCAGAACAATTTGGTAAATCATAATTTGAATTGTAAAAAATTCATACTTTTCGGTTCCATTAACCAAATGCCACATGAAAAAACTAAATGTTCTCTTCCTTTTGACTTTTTGTTTGACCATATCCGTCATGGGTCAATACACTACACTCAACGCCCATTCCCATAACGATTATGAGCAAAAGACACCATTTTTACTCGCCTATAATGCCCATTTCGGATCCATCGAGGCAGACATTTGGGCAGTTAACGGCGACCTTTTTGTTGCACACGAACGGGCTAAAATAACTCCTGAAAAAACGATGGAGTCGCTTTACATACTTCCGATCGTAAATTTTTACCGGGCCAACAATGGCAAAGCATGGAAAGATAGTAAAGCAAATTTTCAGCTGTTGATTGATTTAAAAACTGGTGTCGAACCAACACTTTCCCTTTTGGTTGAGAAATTGAAAAAGTACCCTGAAGTCTTTGATCCGGCAGTAAATATTTATGCGGTTCGGGTTACAATTACCGGCAACAGACCGAAACCCGAAGAGTTCAATAAATATCCCTCATTCATCTTTTTCGACGGTAATATTGACAAAAAATACGACAAGGATCAGCTGAAAAGAGTCGCACTTTACAGCGAGAACCTGGGTAATTTCACCAAATGGAAGGGCGCCGAGGCGATCCCTGAAAAGGAAGAGGCAAGGTTGAAACAGATAATTGATTCGGTACATGGAATAGGCAAAACCATCCGATTCTGGAATGCACCCGATATGCCAGCCGCGTGGAAAACATTGATAAGTTTGAAGGCAGATTATCTCAATACCGACCACATTCCTGAACTATCAACTTGGTTGAAAACAACCCAAAAATAAGCGTCATGTTAAAAAAATCACTACTACTTATCCTGGTATCTATTTTCGTTCTGGCATCTATAAATCTTGAAGCCAAGCAGCATCAGGCAAAACACGTCATACTCATCGGACTGGACGGAGTGGGCGGCTATGGATTTCAGCGTTCCCCTACTCCATTCATGCACGAAATGGCAAAGAACGGAGCACTGACATTGAAGGCCCGCTGCGTGCTGGAATCCTCAAGCAGTCAGAATTGGATGACAATGTTAACTGGCGCCATACCGATCCAGCATGGAGTCACGTCAAACGCATGGGAGCCCGATAAACACGCCATTGAACCCATAATCAAGAACAAAAAGGGATTCTTTCCTTCCATCTTTGACGACATCAAGAGCCAGAAACCGGAGCTTAAGGCTTACATGTTTTATGAATGGGAAGGATTGGGAAGAATGTTTGATCTTTCAGTTCCCGACAAGGTCGTTTTCATCAAGGATGGCGAAAAAATTATGAATGGAGCGGTTGAAGCATTTTTCAAAGACCGGCCGGATTTTCTCTTCGTTGACATCGACGAAACGGATCATGCAGGTCATCAATATGGGCACGAATCGCAGGGATATTTTGACTGTGTTGCCAAATATGACGCGATGATTGGAAAATTAGCAGAAAGACTGAAAAAAGAAAATCTGCTCGACGACACAGTGCTCATCATCACCGGCGATCACGGCGGCTTAAACAAGGGACACGGCGGAGAAACACCCTACGAAATGGAGATTCCAATCTTGCTTTATGGCGGGTCGGTAACCAAAGGGAAAACAATCGAGCACGTCAATATAATAGCTGATATTGCGCCCACTGTTGCCGAATTATTGGGAATCACAATGCCTGTAGAATGTGTTGGCAAATTTGTTGCAGAAGCATTCGAACCAAAATAGTGAGACAATGTCCTGTCTGAGGGGCAATTGGCTAAAAGACATTCGTCTGTTCGTGACTGAATAGCGGGTCATTCCAGGCTTCCGATTTCTCGTAATCCTCGTTATTGTTGTCTTTAACCAGTATCTCCTTTTCGTTTTTGTATGCTGACAAGTAAGCGGAGGGGGTAATCTTCATCACCCTTTTGAATTGTTCATTGAAATGTGACATGTTGTTGAATCCACTTTCCATACTGGCTACCGAAATCGTAATATTCTCGGTAAGCATTAATCTGCAGGCATGACCAATTCTGATTTCATTTAGAAAAGAGGAGAAGGTTTTGCCTGTATGTTTCTTGAAATACCGGCAGAAGGCCGTCGGACAAATATTCGCAATATCAGCCACTTCCTCCAATTTTATCGGTTTTGTAAGGTTTAGAATTATATGCTCGTGAATCTTGTTAAACCTGTAAAAGTCGAACGTATTAATGGATTTGGAATATCCCAGACTGGCATGATATCTGTATTCTTTGGTATTTGCCATTATATCAAGGAGATGTATTAATTCTGTAATCCGCCGGATACCTGAAAGTTGAAAGATTTCATTAATCTGTTCACCAAATAGCTTGCGACTCTTTCCCGTAAATTGAATACCCCGCTGCGATTTCTCCAGCAACTCCTTAATTGCTGTCATTTCAGGCAAATTAATAAAGTTGGATTTAAAAATTTCCTTGTTAAACTGGATAATGAGCGCCTTCATCCCCGTGGAAGTGCCTTCAAAATATTTGCGATCACTTTTCCACCAATGCGGAACATTTTCGCCAATAATACTAATCTCCCCATCCACAAAACGGCGAATTCCATCCCCTACATAACTCGTACCAGAACTTTTCACCACGTAAAGTATCTCTATTTCAGGGTGAAAGTGCCAGGGCACCGTAAAATGAGGTTTCTCCTCATCAAAAAAAATGACCGATTGGGACGGTAGAGATTCAAGTTTTTGAAAAAACGGCTTCATACAGTTACCTTATTAGCAAAACTGGTATAAATATAATGATAAATGCTAAAATAGCATTACATGTGGTCAAAATCGGTAAATGTGGAAGCAAAAATCCTTCTTATGTTTGACAAGCATTTTATCGAACAAACTAACGAATTTTAGGCAAACATAATATTAGTGATATATGTACATCTATGTACGTATTGTTCCTTGATATCTCTTTGTCTCAGGCAACTAAATTACAAACCGCTGCACTAATGAAACAATTTGCATTAATTGACTGGATTGTCTTTCTTGTTTACGCTTCCATCATTGTATTTGTCGGATTATGGGTATCCCGTACCCGGAAAGGGGAACAAAAATCAACTTCCGACTACTTTTTGGCAGGCCGCTCTTTACCCTGGTGGACGATAGGCGCCGCACTCCTTGCAGCGAATATTTCTGCCGAACATTTTATTGCCATGTCGGGGTCCGGCTATGCAGTGGGTTTGGCAATCGCGGCCTATGAATGGATTGCTGCTATTGTGTTGATATTCGTTGCCAAATATTTCCTGCCGGTCTTCATTCAGAAGGGAATTTATACGATGCCCCAGTTTTTGGCTCAGCGGTACGATAAGAGGGTGAGTACAATCATGGCCGTTTTCTGGGTACTGGTCTATATCTTCGTCAATATGACTGCCGTTCTCTATCTCGGCGCCCTGGCGATGGAACGGATTATCGGCGTACCGATGATATACGGCATTATGGGATTCGCTTTCTTTTCGGCGGTTTACTCTCTTTGGGGTGGCATGAAAGCCATTGCCTGGACGGATGTGATCAATGTTGTTGTGCTGATCTTTGGCGGTTTGGTAACCACCTTCCTGGCTGTTAGTGCCCTGGGCGTTGATCATGGCTTTTTCTCCGGTTTCTCGGAACTGATTCACAAAGCGCCTCAAAAATTTCACATGATCATTGAAAAGGGAACGATTTTCGTACCGGATGGCGTTGGCGGCAAAAAAGATGCCTTTTTAGATCTCCCCGGACTGGGAGTTGTGCTTGGCTCTATGTGGCTGACGAACATGGCATTCTGGGGTTTTAACCAATTCATTATTCAGCGCGGACTGGCCGGAAAGAGTCTGAAGGAAGCACAATATGGTGTCGTCTTTGCTGGCTATCTTAAATTGCTGATTCCTGTTTTAGTGGTACTACCCGGCATCGCTGCTTTTGCATTGGGTGCAGATTTGGCAAAGTCCGACGAAGCATATCCCTGGCTTTTGAGCAATATTGTGCCCGTTGGTATTAAAGGTCTCGCCTTTTCCGCAATTGCCGCTGCTGCGGTTTCGGCGCTTAGCTCAATAGTGAACAGTGTTTCTACGGTATTTACCATGGATATCTACAAGGCCCATTTCAGGAAAGATACGGAAGACAAAAAACTGGTGATCGTTGGTCGTGTTGTTGCACTTATTGCCTTAATCATTGCCACTTTTGTTGCCCCGCAGCTGAGAACGCTGGATCAGGCCTATCAATATATACAAGAATACACCGGCTATATTTATCCGGGTGAGTTCCTGATTTTCTTCTGCGGATTGTTCTGGCGTCAGTCGAAAGCTACTGCAGCAGTCTGGGTGGCCTTGCTGACTATTCCGCTGGGCATCCTGCTCAAGATCATCAATCCGGAACTTCCATTTATCCTGAGAATCGGCTACGTCTTTATCATCCTTTCGGTTGTTATGATCGGATTAAGTCTGATGGATAAATCACACAATATCCAGAATGTGGCAGGAAGTGAAATTTCAAGGCGTAAGACGATCAGGCAGGGCTGGACAATCATATCCATTGCCGCATTTGTGGGGATCGTTGCCGCATTCTTCGTGGCTCCGATGAGAAATCTCGCACTGGAGGCAATTTATGTGCTGGTAACCGGATTTATTTTGATCGGCGTCATCCTGGTATTAAATACGACTCGCAAAACGATGGATGATCGCGGATTGATAATCGAACGTTCCCTCTTTAAAACCACGGATACTTTCAACATTGCAGCAATCGGCATCTGTGGCATTCTCGGTACACTGTACTTCTTGTTCTGGTAAGGAGAAGCTAAAAGCAAAAGCTTGTAGCTAAATCTTAAATAAAGAAAACGATGATCAAAAGTAAAAAATGCCCTTTATTGGCAAAAGCAGATCCCGGCAAGGAAACCTATCAAAGCATTTCCAGTAAGGATGCCGGATGGGTTCATCTGAATATGGAGGCCAGGGTATTAAAAAACGGAGATACCTGGACGGGATTTACCGGCCAGAATGAATATATCTTCGTTTTGATGGGCGGAAATTTCAGCGCTGAAACATCCGAAGGAAACTGGCAGACGACCAACGGCAGGCAGAATGTTTTCAGCGGACTACCGCACGGATTATATCTCTCTGCAAATACAACTTTTACAATTACAGCCACAAGTGATCTATTGGATCTGGCTTGCTGCTGGTGTGAAACTGACAAAAAATTTCCGGCTCAGTTTATCACTCCCGAGGATGTGGTAAAAATGGAAATTGAATTCCGCGGAGGCGACAACGCCAGCAGACAGATAAACCGGATTTTGCCTCCCGGCTCGCAATGCGACAAGTTAGTCTGTGTTGAGGTTTATACGCCTTCCGGCAACTGGAGCTCCTTCCCTGCCCACAAGCACGATACCAGAAAAATTGATCCCCTTTTCGGGAAGCTGCTCGAGGCCGAATTGGAAGAGATTTATTTTTTCAAAATTGATAAACCCCAGGGTTTTGCCCTGCAGAAAGTATATACCGACGACAGGAGTCTGGACGAAATAGCGGAACCTCATACCAACGATGTGGTGCTTGTCCCAAGAGGATACCATCCGGTTATTGCAGGTCATGGATACAATGTCTATTACCTGAACTTCCTGGCAGGAAGCGACCAAAGTCTGATGGCCAGCGACGATCCTGATCATAAATGGATTTATGGAACATGGAAAAGCATGGATCAACGGATTCCAATGGTAACAATTGAAATGAATAAAAAACAGTGAAGAACTCATGTTCATTCACAAAAAACTAAATAGTATGACAAACAAAACAAAAATGCAACTGACCAGTGAAACCGGTACTGAGTTTTGGAATGACTCATGCAGCATCATTGAATTGTCGGATGCCGTCTCTCAAGGTGCAGTTGGCGCTACTTCAAATCCTCTGATCGTTTACAATGTTATTTCGCAAGAGAAAGAGATCTGGAAAGAGACACTCATGGATATTATTAAAGATAATCCATCCGATTCTGAAGATGATATTGCCTGGAAACTCATTGAAACCATTGGCATCAAAGCGGCAAAGGTTCTTGAAGGCGTCTATAGAGAGCATAACGGCAAAAAGGGCAGATTGTCGCTTCAGGTGAATCCGATGCATTTTCGCAGTACGGCAAAAATGGTGGAACATGCCAAACACTTGTCTTCCCTTGCACCCAATATAGCCATAAAAGCGCCTTGTGTAAGCGCCGGATTGGATGCCATCGAAGAGATGACTGCATTGGGAATATGCGTAAATGTCACTGTATCCTTTAGCGTTCCGCAGGTGATTCTGGCTGCGGAGCGGATCGAGCGCGGTTTGGATCGAGCAAAGGCAAATGGCATCAACACTGATAATTTCACTCCGTATGTTACCATGATGGTTGGCCGTTTGGATGATCAGCTAAAGAGAGTCATGGCCAAAGAACGTATCTCAATAGATCCGGGGTACCTCGAATGGGCCGGAGTAGCAGCCTTCAAAAAAGCCTATAAACTCTTTAAAGAGAGAGGATACCGCAGCAAACTTCTTGTTGCAGCCTTCCGCAACCACATGCAATGGTCAGAATTTATTGGTGGAGATCTGGTATTATCCATGCCCCACGAATGGTGGACTCAATACAACAACTCCGACATTGAAGTCTTTCCGCGTATTGACATCCCGGTAAGACCGGAAATTATTGAGGAGCTCTACCGGAAATTCAGCGACTTCAGAAAAGCCTACGACGAGGATGGCATGACCGAGTCGGAGTTCCTCACTTTCGGATCGACTGTGCACACACTCAATCAGTTCAATACCGGATATCAAAATCTGCTAACCTTTATCAGAGAAAGAATTTTACTATAATGAAGACTCAACGCAAAACAGCTGGACAGGCACTGGTTGAATTTCTCAAGAACCAGTATGTCGAACGTGACGGTGTGGAAATGCCGTTTTTTGCCGGATGCCTCGGAATTTTCGGTCATGGAATCGTCGCCGGTGTTGGTCAGGGTTTGATGCAAAACACTGATTTCAGGTATATCATGACACGAAACGAGCAGTCGTCCGTTCATATCGCCATGGCATACGCCAAAATGAAAAACAGGATGGGAACCTTCGCCTGTATTTCTTCCATCGGACCGGGCGCCACCAATATGATTACCGGAGCCGCCTGCGCCACCATAAATCGATTGCCGGTACTGATTATTCCGGGGGATATTTTCGCAAAAAGAAATGTGGCTCCGGTTTTACAGCAGCTCGAATCGCCGGCATCGCAGGATATTTCCGTAAACGACTGCTTCAAGCCTGTATCGAAATACTGGGATCGCATCAACCGTCCGGAGCAGCTGATAACCTCCCTGCCTGAAGTGATGCGCGTTTTGACGTCACCCTCAGAAACCGGGACAGTCACACTCGCATTTCCACAGGATGTGCAGGCAGAAGCCTATGATTTTCCGGAAGAATTGTTTCGCAAAAGAGTTTGGAAGATTGCACGTCCGAGACCTGATATCCGCTTGCTTAAAGAGGCAGTCGAATTGATCAAAGCCTCAAAAAAACCTGTCATTATTGCCGGAGGAGGCGTAATCTACAGCGAGGCCACCGAGATATTAAAAACGTTTGCAGATCAAACCGGAATCCCCGTTGCGGAAACTTTTGCCGGTAAAGGGTCGCTTCCGTACAACCATCCGGCTAACCTCGGAGCTGTCGGTGCAACTGGCACGCCCGGCGCGAATGAATTCACCGAGAAAGCCGACCTGATTATCGGTGTCGGCACGCGTTACAGCGATTTCACGACTGCCTCGAAAACGGCCTTCCAAAATCCTGATGTCAAATTTATCAATATCAATATTGTCGATTTCGATTCTGCAAAACACGCAGCATTTCCGTTGACTGCCGATGCAAAAGTTTGTCTGGAAGAGATGGCCGATTTATTGAAAGGGTATCATGTTGAGGAAAGCTATTCTTCCAGGGTGGCGCTTCTCAATAAGAACTGGGATATGCAGGTTAGCGAATATTATCGGGCATCCGGTGAGCTCCCTGTTAATCAGGTTGAAGTTGTTGGTGCAGTCAATGATTTTGCTGGTCCGCGTGATGTGGTCCTTTGCGCTGCCGGCAGTCTGCCGGGCGATTTGCATAAACTTTGGCGCACCAGGGATCCAAAAGGATTCCATCTGGAATATGGCTATTCGACTATGGGATATGAACTTGCGGCGGGCATTGGTGCGAAAATGGCTTGCCCGGATCGCGAAATTTTTGTCATGGTCGGCGATGGAAATTATCTGATGATGAACAATGAGATTGTTACCGCAATTCAGGAAGGAATAAAATTCACCATCATCCTGCTCAATAACAATGGCTTTGCCAGCATCGGCGGATTGTCGCAATCGATAGGCTCCCAGAGATTTGGAACAAAATACCGCTACCGGGATGAGGAAACCGGACTCCTGACTGGTGATATCCTGCCTGTCGATTTTGCTCAAAACGCCAGAAGTCTTGGAGCTCATGTGATCGAAGCCCATGACATTGATTCCCTGAAATCTGCACTTGTCGCTGCTAAAGAACAGTCCCAAACGACCGTAATTACCATTGAGACAAACCTCACAAAAGGCATTCCTGGTTACGCATGGTGGGAAGTTGCTATCGCTGAAGTGTCCGAAATTGAGACCGTTCAGAAAGCCAGGGCCGAATACGATGAGCACAAGAAGAGGCAACGATACTATCTGTAGTGATCCAACTTTTCTGATACACTTAATCAATTGTTACTAAAAAAACACAAAACATGACAATACTAAAGAATTACATCGACGGTCAGTGGGTGGAGAGTAATAGTCCGAATTTTATGGACGTCATCAACCCTGCTACCGGACTGTCAATAGCAAAGGTGCCGTTTGGATGCCGCGAAGACATTCAACAAGCCACACAATCGGCAAAAGAGGCATCCGCCGCATGGCGAAATACCCCAGCCACTCAACGGGTTCAATATCTGTTTAAAATGAAACAGATATTGGAAGCCAATACCGAACTGATTGCAGAAATATGCACCAAAGAATGCGGTAAGACCTTTGCCGAATCGAAAGCGGAAATGGTTCGTGCTGTAGAAAATATTGAAGTAGCCTGCGGAATTCCCACGCTGTTACAAAGTGCCTTTTCGGAAGACATAGCCACAGGCGTTGATGAATTTGTGATTCGTCAGCCGATAGGTATCGGAGCCTGCATTGCCCCGTTCAACTTTCCGATTATGATTCCATTTTGGTTTATGCCGTATGCCATTGCCTGTGGAAACACCTATATTGTAAAGCCTTCAGAAAAAGTTCCCATGACGATGGCTAAAATTTTTGAACTCTTCGAACCAGTCAATTTACCAAAAGGCGTACTAAATATGGTTCATGGTGGAAGAGACGCCGTCGATGCAATTTTGGAGCACCCTGCCATCGCTGCCATAAGTTTCGTTGGATCTACCCCGGTAGCGAAGCATGTATATCAAACCGGAACCCTCAACGGCAAACGTGTTCAGGCGCAGGGCGGTGCAAAAAATGCTGTGGTGGTAATGCCCGATGCGGACGAAGAAACGACGGTAAGAATCATTTCAGACAGCGCCTTTGGCTGTGCCGGACAGCGGTGTCTGGCTGCATCGGTCGTGATAACTGTCGGCAAATCATCGGAAACGATTCCTGCCAAATTAATTGCCATGGCCAAAACGAAAAAAACCGGATACGGCATGGCCTCCGATGTTGATATGGGTCCCGTTATTACCAAGGAGAGCAAAGACCGAATTGAGGCAATCATTCAATCGGGAGTTGAAGAAGGCGCCCAACTACTGCTGGACGGCCGCGATGTGACAGTTCCCGGATTCGAGGATGGCTATTTCATCGGTCCGACTATTATCGACAACGTTAGTACTTCGGGTACGCTTTACCAAACCGAAATCTTCGGTCCGGTGCTGAGCATCATTCATGTGGATACCTTGGATGAAGCGATCGAAGTCATCAACCAAAACCGTTATGGAAACTCTGCATGCATATTTACTTCAAGCGGATCAGCAGCGCGAAAATTTCGCCACAACACCCTGGCAGGTAATATCGGGGTAAACATCGGTGTGGCAGCCCCGATGGCCTTCTTCCCGTTCAGCGGATGGAAAGAGAGCTTTTTCGGCGATTTGCACGGGCAATCTGCGCATGCAGTAGAGTTTTATACACAAACAAAAGTGGTAATAGAACGTTGGAACGACGAATGGTCAAGAAAATTCTGATTCCCAAGTGAATATTAAATTACGATAACCTAATAGAAATCAATATGATAAAAATCGCCAATGCCCCTTGCTCCTGGGGTGTCCTCGAATTTGATTTAGATGGCAAAGCCGCCGGCTTTGAACAGGTACTTGATGAAATCCGCGAAACCGGATATCAGGGAAGTGAATTAGGCGACTGGGGATTTATGCCCGCTGTCCCGGCCGATTTGAAAAAAGAACTCGACAAGCGTCAGCTTTCGATGGTCGGTGCGTTTGTGCCAGTTTTCCTGAAAGATCGTTCAAAACATGCCGCTGGCGCGGAAGCCGCGGTTAAAACGGCGAAGTTAATGGCTGATGCCGGATATCATGAAGCATTTATCGTGCTGGCCGACGACAATGGCAGCGTACCAGAGCGTACCTTGAATGCTGGTCGGGTAACTCCAGAAATGGGACTTACAGCAGAGGAATGGACGGTTTTTGCCGAAGGTGCAAACCTGGTTGCAAGTGAAGTTAAAGCCAAAACCGGATTACGCACCGTTTTTCATCACCATTGTGCCGGATATGTTGAAACTCCTGCAGAAATTGATCAATTGATGGCGCTGACGGATCCTGCTTTGGTGGGTTTGGTCCTCGACATGGGGCATTACAAATTTGGCGGCGGCGATCCGCTTTCAGCATTAGTTAAACATCAATCGCGCATCTGGCACATTCATTTCAAAGACTGTCATGCTGAAATTGCTGCACAGTCAAGAATTGAAGGCTGGGACTATTTCAAATCGGTGGGAAGCGGAGTATTCTGTGAGTTGGGCAAAGGCTCTGTAGATTTTCCGGCTATCGTCGCCGAGTTAAATAAGCACAACTACGAAGGGTGGATTGTGGTCGAGCAAGATGTCCTTCCCGGTATGGGAAATCCGAAAGTTTGTGCCAAAAGAAACCGCGACTACATTCAATCACTTGGCTTGTAGTTGTTTGTATTTGATTGACAAACAATGAATTGTTCAAACTGTAGCCCTTTTGAAACAATACTTTAACAACCTTCCCACAAATTTGTACACTTAATGCAGAATTGATAAAACAATCCTAAAAAATAAAAAAATGAAGAAACTCAAACTTGGTGTCATCGGTACGGGTAGAATAGGCAAAGTACATATTGCCACGCTCGTACAAAATGTTCCGCAGGCCGAAGTCGTAGCGGTTGCCGATATAAACCTTGAAGGTGCAAAAGTTGTGGCCAACTCCTTTGGCATTACAACAGTTTACAGCAATTACAAGGAGGTGATCAATCATCCGGAAGTGGAAGCAGTGGTAATCTGTTCACCAACTGACACTCATGCTCAATATATTGTAGAGGCAGCGCAGGCCGGAAAGCACATTTTCTGCGAAAAACCGGTCGATCTTTCACTTCCTGTAATTCAGGGAGCACTTGATGCAGTTGCGAAAGCCGGCGTTAAGCTAATGGTCGGCTTTAACCGTCGCTTTGATCCCAACTTCTCTAAAATCAAACAGTTGGTAGTAGACGGGAAAATCGGCGATCCGCATATTCTGAAAATAACTTCCCGCGATCCTGCCCCGCCGCCTGCCGAATACAGCGCTGTCTCGGGCGGAATGTTCATGGACATGACCATCCACGATTTCGATATGGCCAGATACATCGTTGGTAGTGAAGTAACGGAAGTATATGTAAAATCTGCCGTACTGGTAGACGAAGCCATCGGAAAAGCCGGAGATGTTGATACAGCAATCGTTACCCTGACATTTGCCAATGGCGCAATCGGCGTTATCGACAACAGTCGGAAAGCAGTTTACGGTTACGACCAGCGAGTCGAAATATTCGGTTCGAAGGGTATGGCATGCGCCGATAACAACTATCCCGAAAACCACCGCTATTTTGCCGGCGACGGCGTACATGGTTCCCTGCCGCTGAATTTCTTCATGGATCGCTATCTGGATGCCTATGCCAATGAAATGAAGATTTTCTGTGAAGCTGTTGTGAATAATCTGCCGCTTCCCGTATCCGGAATCGATGGATTAAAATCTGTAGAGATTGCCCTGGCGGCGAAAAAATCCGTACTCGAGAATCGACCTGTGAAAACTTCTGAGATCTTGTAAAAAGGCCAAATCTACTAAGCCGTCATACGAGATTACTAACATATGAAATGGCCATGAGGAAATTTTCGCGCCAACCGAAAATGATTATGTGGCTATTCCATTTGGCCATTAAAAATCAGATTACTAACAAATGAATACTATTAAACTAAATCACGTTAATTGCTAAATTCTTAAATTATGAGATGGAAATTAAATTTTAAACCAAGAACTACGTTGCTTCTGATAATTTTGGCAGTGTTATTCTCTAATGGAATATACGCCAATGCATCAGTAGAACCAAGTGTCACCAAAGACATAAGCAGTGCTCCTGTAAAGATTTCAGGTAAGGTCACTGATGAAAAAGGGGATCCCATGCCGGGAGTCTCAGTTGTTGTCAAAGGCACTTCAATAGGAATTCTTACTGATATTGACGGTAAATACGTTCTGAATGTTGCCGGACCGGAGGTCACTGTTGAATTTTCCTTCGTTGGCTATATCCCTCAATCATTTGTAGTTGGAAATAAGACCACTATCAACGTGAAATTGGTCGAAACGAATATCAATATTGAGCAGGTTGTAGTTGTCGGATATGGCAAAACTGCCAAAAAAGACATTACCGGCGCAGTATCTACCGTGACTGTCAAGGAAATGAATAAAGGGGTTTTCTCTTCTCCAGCCCAAATGTTGCAAGGGAAAGTACCCGGATTAAACATTACCCGCAGTGGCGACCCAACAGCCACACCTTCCATTACCCTTCGTGGTCCTTCCACACTTCGTACCGGAGCAGCTATGGAACCTTTCTATGTTATTGACGGCGTTCCTGGAGCTATGATTGAGTCAGTTGCAGCCGACGACATCGTTACGATGGACGTACTTCGTGATGCATCTTCTACCGCGATCTATGGTGCCCGTGCCGCTAACGGCGTTATCATGGTAACTACAAAGCGTTCAAAAGCAGGCCAAACGTATGTGAATTTCAACACGTACGTTGCCACCGAATCTATTGCCAACAGCATTCCGATGTTATCGGCAACAGAATTGAGAACCTATCTGAAAACTGTCAATAAAGTTCCTTTCGATGATAATGGCGGTGATACAAACTGGCAAAATGAGGTCACCCGACAAGGATTCTCTCAAAACTACAACCTGTCGTTTGGTGGTGGAACCGACAAAACAACCTATGGCGTGAGTTTGAATTACATGGACGATCAGGGTATTATTAAAACCAGCAAACTGGACCGCTGGACTGCCCGCGTGAACGTCGAGCAAAAAGCCTTCGATGACAAGGTCACCGTCGGATTAAACCTCACCAATTCTACAACTAACAAGCAAATTGTTCGTTCGGAAGTCTTCGCCAACATGTTGAAATATTTGCCAACTGTCAGTATTTTCAAACCGGATGGCACCTATTTTGAGAACACTCAAAACAGTAACTATTACAACCCTGTTGCCTTATTGAATAACGATCTCTATTTCCGCAAGATCATCAACCAGGTTGCAAATGCCACATTGAAAGTTAACCTGTTGCCTACTCTGACTTACAATGCCAACTTCTCTTTGCAGAATACCGAGACTCAGGACAACATGTATTCAAAACAGGCTTCAACCATGTACAAAGGCGCCAACGGATATGCAATTCGTAATGAATACAACAACAAAAGCACGCTGGCTGAAAATTATTTAACATTCGACAAAACCTTTGATAAACACAGTCTGAAAGTATTGCTTGGATATTCCTGGCAGGAAGATAAAATCAACGATGGATTTCAGGCTGCCAACAGCAATTTCATCAGCGATGACCTTCTGTACAACAATTTATCATTGGGTAGCTCTCCGGAGAAAGTCAGCAATGCCGATCGCTTTGGCACAGCAACTATTCAAACCTTACGCATTGCCTCTTTCTATTCTCGTTTGAATTACCAGTTCAACAACAAATATCTGCTTCAGGCCACTGTTCGTCGTGATGGTTCTTCTGCTTTCGGTGCAAACAATCAGTGGGGTACTTTCCCATCTGCATCCATTGGCTGGAAGATTATCAACGAACCGTTTATGTCAAAAATCAAGGCAGTAAGCGACTTGAAATTGAGAGTAGGTTATGGTGTCAGCGGTAACTCATTAGGTTTTGACCCGATGATCTCCAGGTTGAAATATGGCGGAACCGGTGTAACCTATATCAACGGCGTTCAGATTCAGGCTATCGGTGTAACCCAGAATGAAAATCCGGATTTGAAATGGGAATCTACAGCCATGACAAATGTCGGTTTGGATTTTGGCATCCTCAACAACCGCATCAGTGGTACGATCGAGGTATATGACAAACAAACCAGCGATTTGATTTGGAACTATCCTGTGTCCACAACGAAATATCTTTATCCATACCTGATCGCTAACGTAGGTAAGATCAGCAACAAAGGGATCGAATTCCAATTGAATGCTACTCCCGTTAAGACCAAGGATTTTACCTGGACTACCTCCTTTAATGTTTCCAAAAACGTAAACAAGGTTGTCTCATTATCGAACGATCAATTCCCTACTTTCACCAAAATTGAAACTGCCGCAATCGGTGGTAAAGGTCAATCAGGTAACCCTACCCAGATCATCAAAGAGGGTGAACCTATCGGAACATTCTTCGTTCGTCAGTACGCCGGAAGAAACAGTCAGGGCATTTCGATGTTCTACAAAGCCAACGGTGATACAGCCAAAGCCGTTACTGTAGCCGATTTCGCACAAAGTGGAAGCGCTCAGCCTAAAATGATGTTTGGTTGGAGTAACGATTTTACCTGGAAAAATTTTGATTTCAGCTTCTTCTTAAGAGGCGTTGCCGGCAACAAAATCCTGAACGGAACATTGGCAGCATTGAACGATGTTAACAATGCATCGAACAATAACATCCCAAAATTCTCTCTCGGAGAACCAGCTACAGACGTTAACTCATTCTATTATTCAACACGCTACATCGAGAGTGGTTCTTACGTTCGCCTTGATAATGCAACATTGGGCTACACGCTGAAAATCAATAGCACGAAGATTAAAAGTGCGCGGTTCTACATCACAACCAATAACTTATTCGTGATTACAAAATATCGCGGCATCGATCCCGAAATTAACCTTGGAGGAATTGAACCCGGTATTGACAACAACAATTTTTATCCCAAGACCCGTTCATTCATTCTTGGTGTAAACATTGGTTTGTAATTATCGATACGAACTATTATTATACTTTAAAATATTCAAAATGATGACAAATATTTCTATCATTAAAAAATTGGCTGGTGCAGCGCTGATTGCCGGAATGCTATTCTCAAGCTGTACCAATCTTGATATCAAAGCCGAGTCGGAGTTAACGCCCGACAACTTTCCGACAAAACCGGAGCACTTTGAAGCAGCAAAAGGGATTATCTATACCATTTTGCCTGCCGGATATGCCATCGATTATTGGCGGATGCAATCACTCTCAACGGATGAGGCAATTATTCCTGCCAGAGCCGGTAACTGGGACGACGGTGGTCAGTACCGCGAAATGCACAAACATACCTGGACTGCCGACAATGCAATTGTTAACACGGTCTGGACATATGCCTTTAATGGCGTAATTGCTTGCAACCGTGTATTGGCAATGTTCGACGCTGTTCCGGAAGGTACCCTGAAGAATAAGCAGTTTGCTGAAATTCGGATGATGCGGGCTTTCTTCTACTACATCTTGTTGGACACATACGGTAACGTTCCTATTTTGAAAAAATTTGGTGACGATACCCCAACTTCTCCCCGCGCCGATGTTTTTGCCTTCATTGAAAGTGAAGTAAAAGAGATTTTACCGTATCTGCCAAGAGAAAAAAGTGCGACGACTTATGGTAGGCCAACTGCCTGGATGGGTCATGCCCTTTTGGCAAAAATGTATCTTAATGCGCAGGTTTACAAGGGAACAGGCATGTACAACGAAACTGTTCAACGTTGCGACTCCGTTATTAAATCCGGCTTATTCTCCCTCGATGCAGATTACAAAAGCATGTTTATGCCAACAAACGGCCCTGCCGTTAAGGAATTCATTTTCGCTGTCGTTTACGATGCATTCAAGATTCCAGGTAACTCATTTACCCGCTATGACCTAACGCCGGAGTTAAAAACCAAATATGGCTTGGGTACCACTTCTCCAAGTAACTGTCAGAAGACGCTCCCAGAATATTTCGACAAATTTAACCTGGCGGGTGATGTTCGCAATTCAACCTGGATCGTTGGCAAGCAATTCAATAACGATGGTACCCCGATTACTGTAAAAACAACTTACAAAGGACTCAACGAAACATATGTTGGACCATATGCTTCCCGCGACACCATCTGGCAACTCGAGCTGACAAAGGCGATTACGCTCAGGGGAGATCCGGTTAAGATGGATACCGGCAATGACTTCTATTCACAGTATATGGGTGCACGCTCTATCAAATTCTATCCGGACGCTGGATGGAATCCCTCCACCCGCAGCGACAACAATGACTTTCCGGTATTCCGTTACGGAGATATCCTGATGATGAAGGCTGAAGCCATTTTGAGAGGTGCAACCGCGACCAACGGCGAAACAACTATTTCGCTGGTAAATCAAATTCGCAAAAGGGCCAACGCACCTCAACTGACTGCCAACCCAACGCTGGATGAATTTCTGGATGAACGCGTTCGCGAATTTGCCTGGGAAGCCTGGCGCCGCAACGACTTAATCCGCTTTGGTAAATTCAGTGCTCTATGGCAATTTAAAGATGTGGTAAGCGCCAAGACACGCGAAATATTCCCGGTTCCCGCCAACCAAATCAAACTAAACGCCAAACTAACCCAAAATCCGGGATATTAATTCCTACTTCTAACTTGACTTTGGCCGGAGTTCCCACTTGCGAACTCCGGCCTTTTTTTTGATTTGAGCCAGATTAACCCAAAAGGTAAAGATCGAAATCAGTTTCCACAGACTTGGATTAATTTTTATCTTCATCCTTTCATTTTAACACACGCCAGGTCATGAAAAAAATGTTGTTCTCCCTTGCATTTTGCATTATTGCGATAAGCTCTTTCGCCCAGGAACCGATCGGGATTTTTAAATTTAACAGAGATATCGGATCCCCGAAACTTGCTGGATCGGCCACTTATGACAATGAAAACCAAACCTATACTATTAAAGGTGCCGGATATAATATTTGGGGACAACGAGACGAACACCACTATTTGTACAACAAACTAAAAGGTGATTTCATCCTGACTGCCAATTTTGAATTTGTCGGTATCAATGAGGCTCATCGTAAAATTGGCTGGATGATTCGCGCATCCGAGGCAGACAATTCCGTTATGTGCGGCGGGTTCTTGCACGGAGATGGTCTGACGGCGATGCAATGGCGCGAAAGAAAAGGAGCCGATATGCAAAATCCTTTCGATGATATCTGGGCACCAAAGAAATTCTACCAGATAATACAGATAGAGCGGGCTGGAAAACTGATGATTATGCGTGCCGCACATCCGGGCGAACCGCTTCAGGTTATCAGCTCCAAAGTTCTGGAGTTCATGCCGGACGAAGTTTTGGCAGGAATTGTGATCGGCTCCCATGCCGTCGATGTGATGGAAACGGCAAAAGTATGGAATGTCCGTATCGACCAGCCTGTTGCAGACTCCTATAATCCTGGTAAGGATGGCTGGGTTGGTTGCAGAATGGAGACAATGAACATTTTTGATGGCGTAAGAAAAGTAATTTATGAGAAAAAAGGACGATTTGAAGCTCCTAACTGGATGCCCGACGGGAAAAAATTGCTTTTCAACATGGATGGTTCCTTGTTCACAATTCCTGTCGAAGGCGGTGAAATTGCAAAAATCAATACCGGGACTGCCAACCAGCTGAACAACGATCATTGCCTCTCGTTTGATGGCAAAATGATCGGTATTAGTTACAATGACGGGAAAGGCTCAAATGTCTTTGTATTACCGATTGAAGGAGGTTCACCTCATGCAGTTACCACGGAAGCTCCATCTTATCTGCATGGTTGGGCGCCTAACAACAAGGAAGTGGTTTACGTGGCTGTACGAAACGGGGTAAAAATCTACAATATTTATAAAAATTCGATCAAAGGAGGCAACGAAGTTGTGCTCACAGACAATAAAAACCGGGAGCATGTGGATGGTTGCGAATATTCTCCGGACGGCAAATTCATCTATTACAACGGCAATAAGAATGGCGGCACAATGCAAATATGGCGAATGAAACCAGATGGTACAGGAAAAGAACAACTCACATTCGGTGAAAACAATCTTTGGTTTCCCCATATTTCCCCGGACGGAAAATGGATTTCGTACATTTCATTCGGCCCCGACATCGAACTAAATTCACATCCATCCTACAAAAGAGTTACCTTGTGCCTCATGCCAACTACCGGAGGCGCACCAAGAACTATTGCCTATTTGTACGGTGGACAGGGTTCTTTCAATGTTAATTCGTGGTCGCCCGATAGCAGGCATATTGCTTTCGTAAGTAACTCACCCAGATAACCTAATTTTTCCCATAAAGAATTGACCAGCATGAAAAGAGCATGTAATATCCTTACAATTTTAAGCCTGTCGCTTGCATTCTGTATTCAGCAATCATATGCTGCAAATAAATTCATTAAACAGGAAAAACTGACAAAATTTCAACTTCAGTCTTCCGAATTGATTTCTGCCACAGGAGAACAAATATCCACATCGGCCTATCAATCACCAGTTTATTGGCTTCCGGTAAATGTCCCTTCCACCGTTCTCACGGGTTTGGTGGCCAACAGGGTTTATCCTGATCCATATTCGGGAATGAATAATATGCTGATACCGGATGCCTCCGATGAATTCAACAAAACCTACAATCTTGAGCAGTACAGCCACATTCCTAATGTTGCCAACCCCTGGAAAAAACCCTATTGGTACAGATCCACGTTCGATGTTCCGGCTGGTGACAAAGGGCGTCATTTCCAACTGATATTCAAAGGAATCAATTATAGAGCTGCCGTTTGGTTGAATGGAAAGCAAATTGCCGACTCGACTCAGATGGTTGGGATGTTTGCGGAATATTGTTTCGACGTTAGCAAAAATATTATCGCAGGACAGGAGAACGCGCTGGCGGTGAAAATTTATCCGCTGGACTTTCCCGGATTACCTGCCAAAGAACAGCTGAAAGCCATGGACGATTTTTTCGAAAATGGCGGACCTACCGGTGACATTGGTAAAAACGTTACGATGGTGTGCTCCGTCGGCTGGGACTGGGTTCCGCCTGTTAGGGATCGAAACATGGGAATCTGGCAACCGGTAATTCTTCGTACATCTGGTGAAGTCACGATTGTTCAGCCGCATCTGGTAACTGATTTACCGAATCTTCCTGATACTTCGATTGCCAAGATCTCGTTAAATCTTTCACTATCAAACCATAGCCAAAAGAATTCCAATGGAAACCTGAAGATTACAATTCGTCCTGAAAACTTTACCGGATTACCTGTTTCCTTTTCTAAGGTGGTCAATATTGCCGCGGGAGCATCCACCGCGGTAGATTTCAACTCCTCCAATACTGCTCAACTTCTGGTAAAACAGCCTCATCTTTGGTGGCCAAACGGCTATGGAACAGCAAATTTGTACCGGATTCATCTGCAATATGAAGCAAACGGCGAAGTCACCGATGATACGTCCTTTGTCTTTGGCATCCGGACTGTCTCCTCTAAAGCAGTGGAAGTGCCAAACAAATTTTTACGACGCGATTTCTATGTAAATGGCAGGCGCATTCAGCTTACGGGAGGCGCCTGGGTACCGGATATGATGCTTAACCGCGACTCGACCAGATATGATGCCGAACTGCACCTGTGCCGAAACTCAAATATCAACCTGATCAGAATTTGGGGCGGAGGTGTCACCCCCAACGATACTTTCTTCGATTTATGCGACCGCTACGGACTATTGGTCTGGTCTGATTTTTGGGTTACCGGCGACACGCACGGTGAATTCAAAGGATCGACAGATTGGCCTCTGGAGCCTGAAGTTTTTGTCAAAAATGCAATAAACACAATCTTCCGCATTCGCAACCATGCCAGTCTCCTGCTTTGGACAGGTGGTAACGAAGGCCATATCCGGAAGGATGTCTATGAAAGAATGCGGGAGGCAGTGATTACGCTGGATGGAACCAGACCCTTTATTCCAAGTTCATCCGGATTTGCAAAATTGCCTGCAGGTTTCAAAGGAGCATGGCCGGATAACCTTGCATCCGGCGTTTATAGCAGCGGTCCGTACACCTGGCAGGACTCCAAAGTATACTACAATCTCGCCGATAATGCGAAGGATTGGGTCTTCAAAGATGAAACAGGACTACCCTCTCAGCCGACCTATAACTCGCTCAAAAAAATTATTCCAAATCTAGTTTGGGACACCAAATTGCCTTTCCCACTAAATAATTCCTGGGGTTACCACGATGCGGCTACCGGAAATGGTAAATATGACAAGTATTATGAGTCTATGGTGAAAAGGTATGGAGCGCCGGCAACCATGGAAGAGTTTTCCGACAAAATGCAACTGATGAATGCCACGGGCTATCAGGGTACTTTTGAAGCTGCCGGACACCGGTTAAATGACATCGGAGGCATCATGCTCTGGAAGTTGAACGCCGCATTTCCAAGCGTAGTATGGCAGGTTTACGATTGGTACCTTGAACCGAATGCCGGCTACTATTTTATGCAGAATGCCTGCGAGTCAGTTCATATTCAACTGAATGCAATTAATCATGTCGTTACAGCCATTAACAGAACCTACAAACCCGTATCCGGGCTGACAATCGAAGCCGATGTTTTAGGGATCGATTCAAAACTATTGCTGCATCAATCGGGAAAAATAAGTCTGGCACCATCCGACGTGCAAGAATCATTCTCTCTTGCGAAAATTTTGACCGAAACCAAGGGTGTTAAGTTTGTTGTCCTTAACATGAAAGATTCAGCAGGAAAGACAATTTCGCACAATGCGTACTGGCTGGCTGCTGACAACGACTATACCTCCTTGAACGCAATGTCTCATACAAAACTGGATGCGACCATCCTTAAAAGTGAGCAGGTAAAATCGGAAACAAGGTGGACCATAAAGCTATCAAATGCCTCCAAACAACTGGCATTTTTTGTAAATCCACAATTATTGAATGATAAGGAGGAAGTGCTTCCGGCATTTTGGTCGGCCAACTATTTCACGCTGGCGCCGGGTGAATCGACAACAATCACTGTGAGCGCTTCCAGCGTTCAATTGCGAGGAAAAGCTCTGGAACTAAAAATAAAGGGCTGGAACGTCGACGAAAGCCTGATTTCACTAAAAAAACCCTGAATCGGATGACTTCTGCTAAAATTAATATAGGCTTTTTGGGTGCTGGTGGCATTGCGCGTGCACATGCCTTTGCACTTAATTCGCTTAAGTATTTCTATAATGAGGTTCCGGAAATCATCTTTGAAGCAGTGTGCTCAGCACGAAAAGAAAACCGGGATGCTTTCGCCGCAAAGTTTGGTTTTAAAAAATCACTTTCGCTGGACGAGTTCTCTGCCGACACAGATATCAATACTGTTCTGATTCTGGGCCCGAATAATGTACATTTCGACCACTTCAAACTGGCGCTGGCGATGCCTTCAGTTTCCCGGATTTATTTGGAGAAACCAGTTTGTTCAAACGAACAGGAGGAAATGGAAATGCTTCGGCTTCTGGAGAATTGCGACAAGCAAATTCAGGTCGGATTTCAATATCTGCAAACGGCCTCTATCCGGGAAGCATTGACATTCTGGCATTCGGGGGTTTTGGGAAAACCGATCCATTTTGATCTGAAATATTACCATGGCGATTATCTGCAAAAATCCTACCGGGATAAACGTACAACCCGCCTCACCCCTGCTCCGGATGGCGGTGCCATGGCTGATCTAGGCTCGCATGGAATTAGTTTGCTGATGGCCTTTCTGGGCGACAATCTGCAAATTACCGGTGCCATGCAGGCAGGACGTTTTGCAGACGTTCCGAATGACTCCGACTTATTCAGTTCTCTATCATTGGTGCAAATGGAAAATTTTGCCGCAGGCTCCTTGTCTGCAAGCCGCATCAGTTCTGGCACCGGCGATCTGGTGACGCTGGAAATCTATGCAGAGAAAGGAATGCTGCGGTATTCATCGCACACAGTCGATTATTTTGAATATTATCTCGAAGAGACAGGACAGTGGACTAAACAAGTTGTAGGAAGCAATTACCATCCAATCAGCAGCTTTCCTTCCGGGCACGTTCCCCCGGGATGGCTCCGTTCAATGATTCACGCCCACTATATTTTTACCACAGGCTGCGACCCTAAAGCATTTGTGCCAGATTTGAAACACGGGCTTGCCGTCCAGCGGATCGTAAGAGAAACGGCCGGACATTTAAAACTATTTAGAAATTCGATTCAACAGTTAGGGTAGAAATGGGCTTTCCGGTCATACCGGGATTGTAAATGAAAAGGTACTCCCTTTACCAAATTCACTTTCGACCCAAATATCCCCTCCATGCTTTGTGACAAATTCCTTGCAAAGTAAAAGTCCCAGTCCGGTACCCTTCTCATTGGCTGTTCCGGTTCTCGTGAAGCTTTTATCCATTCTGAAAATCTTGTCCAAATCAATCTTCCTGATCCCGACACCGCTATCCTGAACTGTTACCAAAGACTCTTTCCCGATTCGCTTTGAAGAGACAACGATCTTCTTATCAGGATGGGAGAATTTTATCGCATTGGAAATCAAGTTTCTCAGAACAGTACTAATCATGGCTCTATCCACCAAAACCCAAACATGATCTACAAATTCCGTATCAATGGCAATTGATTTTTGTAGCGCAATATCATTCAGCGAGTAAACCACATCATTAACCAGCGATGCCAGATCCAAATGTACGGGTCTAATACTCAGCTGACCGGTCTGCGAACGCGACCACTCCAGCAAATTACTCAGCAAATCCATCGCACGCTCGGAGGATTGCTGAATAACTGTGACATAATTCTCCATGTCATCAAAATTTTTCTCCCGAATCTGTCCAGCCAATAAATTACTGAAGCCGACAATCGAATTAAAAGGGTTTCGAAGGTCGTGTGCGATGATGGAGAAGAATTTATCCTTGGTTGCGTTAATTTCCCGCAATGTGGCCTCAGTATCCTTCAGTGAATTCTCAACCTGTTTATACTCAGAAATATCCTGGAATGACCCATGCACGCTGCAAACTCTGTTATGTCTGTCTTTAATTGCTTTACCGGATACCCTTACCCATATTCGCTCCCCTTGACTATCAATAATCTCCACTACTTCGTAAAACGGAGTACCCTTTTTCACGCAGTTCGTAAAGCATGACATCGCTTTTTCACGATATTCCGGAGCATAATACTGAATAGCTCCCTCTAACGTAGGTGAATATCCGACTGGCTCTTTGTGTAAAATGGCTACTTCGTCAGACCAGATGATGGTAGAATCTTGCACATTAACAATCCAACCGCCAAATTTGGCCGTCTCCCCGGCAAGTGAAAGCAGTGAATAGTTGAATTGCAGTTTTTCATTGTGCATAAGATTCTGCAAAGTAATAGATAGCTGATCGGCACAATTCTCAAGAAAAAGAACGTTCTCCGAAGTAAATAAACCCTTTCTCTTGTCGTTTATCTGCAATAATCCGAACGACTCATTCATAAAGCGTAACGGAAATAATCCGACAGACTCATACCCCGCGTTGCCGCAACGATTTCGTAAAAGCATTATATCCTCGGTTCCTAACCCGGTCTCCGCCAACTCGGAAATACTGTTCGTCCAAAAGCTTCCGTTATCTGTAAAGTAAGACTTTGAGAAATCAATATTTCCTCTAATCACTTTGCCACATAAGCAATCCAATAATGGTTCTCCGTTAGAATCCAGTTTAACCTTGCCATTGATATCGCGGAAACACAAGAAATATTCTGCCTTTACAAATTTCTCCGGGAAGCCATTTGTTTCGAAATACGGATAATCCACCCCGTCTCTAAGCCGGACGCCAATCGCATCACAACCAATGAAATTTCTAAGAAAACTTGTCACCAACTTTATTAGCTCCTCTTTTGATGTTGATGAATTCAATAGGCGCAACATCTCGTTCAGTGCAAACTGTTCCTCAACTCTTTGCTCATAATCCGAGACATCAATAAAACTCAAAATACAACACTTCCCATCGCCCGAAACATTGCCTTCAAATTGTATAAATAAAGGCTTCATTGCGGTTGCGGCCAACTTCACCTTGCAGTTTTGCCTGGCTTTTGACAAAAAAATAGTTTGGAAAAATTTCGTAAAAGTAGGTAACGACTCCTTGGCAATAATCTGTTTGAAATTGCGACCCGTCAGGAATGAAGGCTCCACACCCAGCATACTGGCGCCGGGAAGGTTGACCAGCTTAATTTTCCAATTCAAACCGAGTATGATAATACCGGAAGGTATTGCATCATAAAGTGAACTACTTTCTAATAGTCGCTCCACGGCAAGCCCTTTAGGTGAACTAAGTTCAGCCTTCTGGCCCACAGTATCATCAACACCCAAACATTTAATATTCTTTTTCATGAAGAAATATTAATGGATAATATCCGCGCAAACCCAAAATGAATATTTGGCTATTTCGTCTAGCCGTTAAAAAGCAAACTAATGCTGATGAAGTAAAGTCAAGACAAATAATACGTGTCACTTAGCTGTCAGGAGGTAGAGTAAAAGTAATGAAATAAATAACAGATTTCAACAATTCAAAAATACGTGCTGGTAAAGCAGTTTACATGAGAACTAACTCCCGACAAAGTTCATCTTTAAAACTTCAAACATCCATGATTACAGATTACATAACAAATTAACCGCTAAAATGTTGTAAAATTGTGCAATAAAGTGATTAAGAATGATTAGAAATTTTGTTTTGACTGGATTAATCGTTGTGTCTTTCGCCCTAACCGGAAAAGCACAATACAACAATGATCTTGTAATTGAACCAATTCTAAAAACGGATACCACCTCCCTCGGACAGAAAATCGGCTATCCCACTGCTGATAACGCTGAAGTGACGATGTTAAAAATCACCCTCCGCCCTGGAACGAAGACTGGTTGGCATTACCATGATGTTCCTGTTTTCGCCTATGTTATGAAAGGGACTTTGACGGTCGAACTTGAGAATAAAAAAACGCTGCAATTTAAAGAAAACAGCTCCTTTGCAGAGGTTATTCATACGCTCCATCAGGGCGCTAATTATGGCACGGACGACCTTGTCCTTCTGGCTGTTTATGTTGGTGTAAAGGGAAAGCCTTTATCGATAAAGCAGTAAACAGACAGACCATAATTATTTTCCCAACCAATCAGAGACAGGTTATGCCAGAATAAATTGTATGAAAAAATCCAGATTTTACGGAGTTTTCCTGTTTCTACTTTGTGTACTTCCGGGCTTCGCTCAGCAGAAATTTACCCTTAGTGGTTTTATCCGGGATGCCAAAACCGGCGAAAACCTTATCGGAGCAACAATCACCATAAAAGAGGCACAGGGGAAAGGAGCAGGAACAAACGCGTACGGTTTCTATTCCATTACGTTACCTGCCGGAAAATACCAGATTGTAAGTCAGTTTATCGGGTACACACCGGAAGTTCATGAGATAAATCTGGATAAATCCATCCGTCAAAATTTCGCTCTAAAGGAGCAGATTAACACCCTCGATGAAATTGTGGTATCCGGCCAACGGCGGGATGAAAATATTACAAGAACCGCCATGGGCATTCAAAAACTCAATACGAGTGAAATCAAATCAATTCCCGTATTGTTTGGAGAGAATGATGTTTTGAAAACGATCCAGCTACTCCCCGGTATTAAACCTGCCGGTGAAGGAAGCAGCGGCTTCAATGTGCGGGGAGGTTCATCCGACCAAAATCTGATTCTTCTGGATGAAGCCACCGTTTTCAACGCATCACACCTGATGGGATTCTTCTCAGTTTTCAACTCCGATGCCATCAAAGATGTTACTGTGTATAAAGGGAATGAGCCTGCAGAGTATGGTGGGCGGTTATCTTCTGTTCTTGACATTAAAATGAATGATGGAAATGAACAGAAGCTCAAGGCTTCCGGTGGACTTGGGCTAATCTCATCCAGAATAAATTTGGAAGGTCCTATCGTGAAAGATAAGGGTTCATTTATGATTACAGCCAGGCGAACGTATGCGGATTTGTTTATGAAGCTCTCTCCCGACACGTCCAAAAACCAGACTAGATTATTTTTTTATGACCTGAATGCGAAGGCAAGTTATCGTATCAACGCAAATAACCGTCTTTATCTATCCGGGTACCTGGGAAAAGATTTGATAACCCTGAAAAATATGTTTGGCATCAACTGGGGAAATATATCTGGTACACTGCGGTGGAACCACCTCTTCTCAGACCGGCTATTCTCTAATACATCCTTAATTTTCAGCAATTATGATTACAAAATATCCATCAATAACGGGAACAAATTAAATATCATCTCCCGAATTCAGGATTATGGTATTAAGCAGGATTTCCAGTTTTATATCCAGACGAACTCTACCCTTAAATTCGGGTTCAACTCGATTTATCACAAAATAATCCCCGGAACCGTTACCTCAGAGTCCAACGTAAGTTTAAAAAATCTCACCAACAAATTTGCCTGGGAAAATTCATTTTACCTGTCCCACCTATTCCACCTCAACGACAAATTCAGTATCGAATACGGTTCGAGGATCGCAATTTTCAGCGCAGTCGGTCCGGGCAGCTATTACACCTATGATGCAAACGGTAAAACCAGCGCAGTGAAAACCTATTCATCAGGTGACTTTATCAAGACATATCGGAATATTGAGCCACGCATAACCCTTGATTATCTAATAAATCAGGTAAGTTCGGTGAAAGCATCCTTAAGCCGGAACGTCCAAAATCTACATCTGCTCTCCAATTCAACATCCGGTAGTCCGACCGACCTTTGGATTCCGAGCAGCAACAATGTGAAACCGGAGTTGTCGGATCAATTGTCCCTGGGGTATTACCGCAATTTCAGCGATAATAAATTCGAATTTTCTGTAGAGACTTATTATAAGAGACTACAAAATCAATTGGATTATAAAAATGGCGCCGAGTTGATGTTCAACGAATATGTTGAATCACAAATATTGTTTGGACTCGGTCGGGCTTACGGACTCGAATTTTTCATAAAAAAGAAGCAAGGTCGTTTCACCGGATGGGTCAGCTATACCCTGTCGCGAACCGAGCGCAAATTCAATGAAATAAACAACGGCAACTATTTCCCTGCAAAACAAGACCGTACGCATGATATTTCCCTGGTAGGAATGTTTGATTTAAGCAAAAAATGGACTTTATCCGCCACATGGGTTTATTACACAGGAAATGCTGTTACCTACCCTACCGGGAAATATGAGATAGATGGTAAGACGATTTTCTATTATGGGGATAGGAATGCCAATCGTATGCCAGCCTATCACCGGCTCGATTTAGGTGCTACATGGATGCGGAAAAAGAGCGCCAAGTTTGAGTCCAGCTGGAACTTCTCGCTTTACAACGCATACGGACATGAAAATGCCTATATCATCACCTTCCGCGATAGTAAGTCGAACCCCAAACAAACAGAGGCTGTACAAACAACACTCTTCAAAATGATTCCATCTGTAACCTATAATTTCAAATTTTAATCAGATGAGAGCAATACGAAACGCGTTACTCCTGGCTTCCTTATTTTGCCTCGGATCATGTGAAAAAGTAATTCCGCTTGACCTAAATAATTCCGTCTCTTCTGTCGTAATTCAGGGTAACGTCTATGACCAGACCGGTCCGTATTATGTCAGAATCTCGAAATCCGCAAACTTTGACGAATCGAATGCCTATCCTCCGGTGACAGGAGCTAGAGTTGAGATTACGGATAATTTTAGTCAGAATGAAGTGCTCACAGAAACAGTTCCAGGCACCTACGCAACCTCGAGATTGAGAGGCGTTCAGGGGCGAACCTATTCTCTTACCGTTAAAACGGCGAAAGATACATTCAAAGCAGTCTCCACGATGCCGATGGCTGTCAGAATGGATAGTATTTACTTCACGGTGAACCCGTTTAGTGGAGAAAAAGTCACCACTGTACGCTTCAATGATCCACCATACTCGGTTAATTATTACCGTATTGTGTATTATATCAACAACGTTCTTCAAAAGGAATTCTACACCCTTGACGATGACTTGTTTCAGGGTGCCATGGTGAGATATGGATTGCAATCAAGGGGAAGCGACATTAAACTGGTCAAAGGAGATAATGTGACAGTATGGCTCGAATCGATCGATAAAGGGGTATATGAATTTTTTCGAACCGCAGGAAGGGAAAGCGGACAAACCACCTCGCCGGCAAATCCGATATCCAATATAAGCAATGGTGCCCTTGGATATTTCAACGCATGTTCAGTCCGGAAAATTTCGTCAACAGTAAGTTATTAACTGTAACTTAATTTAATGCAATAAAGTATAAAAAGTAGTAAAGAATAGAAAAAATATCATTTATGAAGTATAGCGGAATTTTTTATGCGCTGATTTTGATGGCATTCGTATTTTCCTGTAAACCTAAGAATAAAGATCAGGTTACAACAGAGAAACCTGCGGTATTGGTTGAAGTGATCGTTGCAGGAACCGAAGATGTATCAAGTAATTTGGAGGTAAACGGAACCGTCCTTTCCAACGAGATGGCCGAACTTCATCCTGAAGTCAGCGGACGTCTGATTTATCTGAATCTCCCCGATGGTGCTAGTGTTAAGGAAGGCACTTTGCTTGCCAGAGTCAATGATGCAGATTTACAGGCGCAACTCGAGCAGCAAAAGACACAACTGGATTTAGCCAATAAAACACTAAAAAGACTGAGTGATTTGTTGAAGGTAAACGGCGTAAATCAGGCAGACTACGACGCAGCATTAAGTCAGGTGAACACCATCCAGGCTAACATGAAAGTTATAAATGCCCAAATTGATAAAACGGTCATAAGGGCTCCCTTCACTGGCGAGCTGGGAATACGGGTAGTTAGTCCGGGTGCTTATGTCACTCCGCAGACACTTATCGGAAGCATCCATCAGATCGATAAAGTAAAAATTGATTTTACAGTACCTGAGACATTTTCATCGCTCATACAAAAGGGAAACACCGTTCAGATTCAGACAGAAGGATTTTCTGAAAATCTCGATGCAACAATCACTGCTATTGAACCGCAAATCAACACCGTATCCCGAAATATCAAAGTCAGAGCTAAACTTACAAAAGGGTTGATCCAGCCGGGAGCCTTCGTAAAAGTTTTCTTAATTAAAACGAATAAAGGTATTATGGTGCCTTCCAACGCCATTATTCCTGATGCTCTTTCCAATCAGGTAGTCATCGTGCGCAATGGCCGAGCTGCGTTCGTTAATGTCGAAACCGGATTACGAAACGCCAATTTAGTGGAGTTGACCAGCGGGGTAAGTCCCGGTGATTCAATCATCGTAAGCGGAATGTTGTTCGTCAGACCAAAAGCGGCGGTCAAAGTCCAAAAGGTACGAAGCCTGACTGAAAAAAATTAAGAACTGATTTTCAATTAAATACAACGAAATTTCAACGTGAATATATCCGAACTTTCGCTCAAAAGACCCGTACTGGCAACAGTGATGAGTTTAACTTTGGTTCTCTTCGGGGTAATCGGGTTTAATTTTCTGGGCATTCGTGAGTATCCTGCGATCGACCCGCCACTAGTGACGGTTAGCACTTCTTATGCAGGAGCTAACGCTGATATCATTGAAAGCCAGATAACAGAACCTCTGGAGAAATCTATCAACGGTATACCCGGGATCCGCACAATAACCTCATCGAGTTCAGTGGGAAACAGCAGTATCTCTGTCGAATTCAATTTGACCACCAACCTGGAGGCCGCAGCTAATGATGTTCGCGACAAAGTGAGCCAGGCTGTGCGCAATCTGCCGCAGGATATTGATGCCCCTCCGGTCGTTAGCAAGGCAGATGCCAACAGCGATTTTATCATCCTGATGGCCGTTCAAAGTCCCAGCAAAGGATTGCTGGAACTCAGCGATTATACCGAAAACGTATTGCAGAATAAGTTTCAGACTATTCCGGAGGTGAGTTCGGTCATGATAATTGGCCAGAAACGACCTGCCATGCGGCTTTGGATAGATCCTGATAAGCTAAACGCTTATGGAATAACATTTAACGATATAACCTCTGTTCTGGCCAAGGAGAATGTTGAGTCTCCTTCCGGGAAAATTTATGGGGGTAAGACTGAGCTCACCATCAGAGCACTCGGCCGGTTAACGACAGAAAAGGACTTTCGCGACCTGATTATCCGGGAAAACTCAGATGGAATAGTCAGATTGAGCGATTTGGCGAAGGTAGAACTTGGCCCAGAACAGTACGAACAAATGTGGCGCCTGAATGGTGTCAGCGGAGTCGGTATTGCCATCATTCCGCAGCCGGGCGCCAACTATATCAATATCTCGGACGAATTTAACAAGCGTCTGGAGGAGATAAAAAAGTCGCAGAAAAACGATATCATCTTTACAACCCTCATTGACAATACAAATAATGTCAGAAAATCGCTTACCGAGGTAAAACAGACGCTGTTCATCTCATTCCTGCTCGTTATCATGGTGATATTCCTGTTCTTCAGAAACTGGATGATTGCGCTACGGCCATTGGTTGACATACCCATTTCGCTAATTGCCACTTTCTTTGTGATGTATCTGGCAGGATTCTCGATTAATATTCTTTCGATGTTAGGAATCATCCTGGCTACCGGATTGGTGGTTGACGATGGTATCGTGGTAACCGAAAATATCTTTCGAAAATTTGAGGCAGGCATGAACATCCGCCGGGCTGCTCTCGAAGGCAGCCGGGAGATCTTCTTCGCCGTCATCTCAACGTCAATAACACTGGCAATCGTTTTCCTGCCTGTGCTATTTCTTCAGGGTTTTGTGGGAAGTCTTTTCCGCGAATTCGCAGTAGTTGTGGCCAGTGCCGTGCTTATATCGGCATTTGTTTCACTTACCATCACCCCTGTGCTTAACGTCTACCTGAACAGAAAGCATGCCCGTCACGGCAAATTCTATCAGGCAACCGAACCATTCTTCAATGGAATGGAAACCGGATATAAGAGTCTGCTGCAAAAATTCATCAAGCTGAGATGGTTAGCCTGGGTAATTGTGGTTTTAAGTCTCATGCTCACCTATTTTGTTGGAAAGAACTTGCAAAGTGAGCTGGCGCCACTTGAGGACAAGAGTAGTGTCCGGTTCCAAATTACCGGACCGGAGGGTGCCAGTTATGGATACATGACGAAAGCAGGCGAAGATTTTGGTGATTATCTGATCGACTCAATACCTGAACGCAGCTTTTCATTCCTGGCACTGCCCAGCTTTGGAAATACCGGCGTTAATGGCGGATTTGGAAGGGTCGGACTGGTGCCTCCTTCCGAACGTGTCAGAACACAAAGTGATATTGCGAAAGACATGGCGAAAAAAGTCATGAGGTTTAATAACCTTAGGATATTTCCAGTCGAGGAACAGACAATATCTGTCGGACTGGGTTCCAGGGGGGCTTTACCCGTGCAGTTTGTAGTGCAGAATCTGGATTTCGATAAACTCCGTGAGGTTATTCCAAAGTTTTTGGATGCCGCCAGAAACGACAAGACATTCCAAAATGTGGACGTCAATCTAAAATTCAACAAACCTGAAGTAGATATTCTGATTGATCGCATCAAAGCCCGCGAACTCGGACTAACAGTTTCGGATATTGCCGGTGTGATGCAGAGTGCATTTAGTGGTCGCAGACTAGCCTATTTCATCATGAATGGTCGTCAATATCAGGTTATTAGTCAGGTTGGACTAAAAGACAGGCAACAGCCTATGGATATTACAAAGCTCTTTGTCAGGAATAACAAAGGGGATAATATTGCGTTATCGGAAGTCCTGAATATTACGCCAAATGCGAATCCCCCCTCTCTGTACCACTTTAACCGGTACAAATCTGCTACCATATCTGCCTCTCTTGCAGAAGGAAAGACCATCGGTGATGGTGTTGTTGCGATGCAGAATATCGGAAATAAATTGCTCGACGACAGTTTTCAAACCTCTTTGAGCGGACCTTCCCGGGACTTCTCTGAAAGTTCCTCTAATACTTCCTTTGCGTTCATCCTGGCTCTGCTTCTTATTTATCTGATATTGGCCGCCCAATTTGAAAGCTTCAAGGATCCTTTTATTATTATGGTAACTGTTCCATTAGCAATAGCCGGCGCCGTTCTATGCCTCTGGCTGTTCAACCAGACGCTGAACATTTTCTCCGAAATCGGAATGATCACCCTGATCGGACTGGTAACAAAAAATGGTATTCTTATCGTGGAATTTGCCAACAAGAAACGGGAACTTGGTCTCACAAAGTTTCAGGCGGTTATTGAAGCCTCGTCTCAACGCCTACGCCCAATTCTCATGACCAGTCTGGCCACTTCGCTGGGTGCACTACCAATTGCGCTGAGCCTCGGAGATGCTGCATCAAGCCGGGTTCCGTTAGGTATTGTAATCGTCGGCGGAATTATATTTTCGCTCGTCCTTACGTTGTTTGTGATTCCGGCTGTCTACACGTTCGTATCCGGAAAGCACAAAACCAGAGAGGAAGTTGATAATCAGTTTAAGTAATTACAAACTAGAAATTACGAATTACGAAATGTTTATAAGAAGAATATATTTGAGCCTGGTATTGTTTCTGCCTCTGCTGAGTGGAGCTCAACCTGTGCTTACTCTGAAAAATGCGATAGACACAACACTGAATAACAACTTTGATATCCGGATAGCCGGCAATAATCTCGAAATCAGCAAAGTCAACAATTCGTTTGGAGCTGCCGGCGGAATGCCGTCTGTCAATGCAAACATGACTGACAATCAATCTGTTTCCAATGTTAATCAAAAACTAAACAGCGGAACAGAGATTAAAAAAAGCAGCGCAAACGGAAATACTATGACCTCGAATGTCACCGCCGGAATGATTCTGTTCAACGGGTTTAAAGTAATGGCAACAAAAGGGAGGCTAAGTCACCTGCAAAAGCAGAGCGAGCTGCAGTTCAACATCCAGATTCAAAACAGCATCGCGGCAGTGATGGCTAAATATTACGACATCATCCGCCAGAAAGAATACCTGAAAATCATTGAAAATTCTCTGGATGTATCTCAGAAGAAGCTGGATATCATCACCGAAAGGAAAAATGTCGGTATGGCTAATGATGCCGATTACCTGCAGGCAATGCTGGATGTAAACTCGGCCCAGCAAGTCCTGAGGTCTCAGCAACTGGTTGTTGAACAGACCAAAACGGATTTGTTGCAATTAATGAGCAAGAAAAACTACTATTCGTATTCAGTTGACGACAGTATCATGGTAGATACCACTATTCAACTCAATGCTATTCTTTCCTTTCTATCCCAAAATCCACAGTTTTTGTCGGCCGAACAACAAATAAAAATCAGTGAACAGGCCGTAAAAGAGGTTTCTTCACTCCGGTACCCATCTTTGAGACTAAATACCGGCTACAATTTGAACAGGTCTCAGAGTGACGCAGGGCAGTTCCTGTTTAATCAGAGTTCCGGACCATTCGCCGGTGTTACGTTGCAAATTCCAATTTACAATGGCAATGCGTACAAAATTCAGAAGGAGGCGGCTCAATACAACCTTAGCAATGCCAAGTTGCAGCAGGAGAGCCTTCTAAATTTCTTAACCGCCGATGCCGTAAAGACTTATCAGTCGTATAATACGACATTGCAACAGCTTGATTCGCAAGAAAATGCAATAAAATTTTCGCGCAAGCTGATATACGTGGTTATGCAACGATTTCAAGTAAATCAGGCAACAATATTGGATGTCAAAGCCGCTCAAGCAAGTTATGAATCAACAGGATACCAATTGGTTAACCTGAAATTTGCCGCCAAAATCGCCGAGATTGAATTAAAAAGGCTGATGTATCAGTTAGGAAATTAGTTGATTCGTTGGTATAGAAACAGAAAAGGCACCCCGCAGGATGCCTTTTCTGTTTCTATGTTTATGCTTGAAATTCTATTGGAATAAAAGCTTGAAATTTTGTTCGTTAGCATATTTCGCAAATTCAAGGTCATTTGCAGCGATGGACTTGTAGGCTACGTCTTTCTTGAAGGAACTGACCAAAGCCTCATACATCTGGCTTGCTTTGCCTGTCCGGGCATAAACGATGGCCTTCAGATAGGCAATACGACCAGATTCAACCGGAGCTGAATTCAACGTCTTCAATGCGCCGTTATTGTCGCCATTCAAGATTTGAGCCAATCCGCGATTAGCATAGCTTGTTGAACCATCACCAAGATATTTAACAGCAGTATCATAATCGGCTTGCTTGATTTTTACGATACCCATATTTTCTTTGACTTCCTTGCCTGCTCCGGAAGCAGCACCGAAGAATACTTCAGCCTTGGCCAGGTCGCCATTTTTCAAAGCTACACAACCCAGGTTATTCTGGATGATCGGATTTTTTGGATCTAACTGATCAGCTTTCTGGAAATTCGCACCGGCAGCGGCAAAATTGCCCTCGTTCACTTCAGCATAGCCAAGATTATTAAAGCCTCTCCAGTCGTCAGAGAAAATCTTCGTGAAGCTGGTATAGATTGATTTCTGCTTTGCAGGATCAGTGGTAAGCGTGGCTGCATATAACAACTCTGCCTGATTAAGTTTTGAAGGATCAGTCTCGGCGAGTTTTGAAATTTCAGCATCCGTTTTACCTACCAAATTTACATTGGCAGTAATCTTTGCACGGCGTAACTGTGGCAAAATTTCGTCAGCAACTTTTGTAAACGCAGAAGAAAGATTTTTAATCTCTTTTTCGCGAACCTCAGGATCTGTGTACATAGCAAGAACCCTAAGAATAAGATCCTTGTCCTGAATATTTGATTTTTCCATCAAGGCTTTAAAACCTTCCCAATCTTCAGGCGTATTTTTTGATTTCAGATCAGCCTTAACTTTGTTTTTCTTCAGTTCCTTCTCAATAACATTTGTGGAGGAGCCTTCACGTTTTCCGGCCAATTTGGAGTTCAGATCCATTCCTCCATCGGGAGAAGCGTATGCTGAGATTTCAACGCCCTTCAACTCTTTCCTGTCAGCATTATATGCCTCAACGATGTATTTGTTCAAGTGAGCAATCTCCGCTTTAGTCAGTTCCTTCGGTCTTACATCAGCGCTATTGATCAGGTAAACAAGATCAGCCATGTATGCATCGGGAACAATTCTCTGGTACTTATCCAACGTTGGATCGTAGATACCTGTTGTATTGGCTTTCTTTTGCATGCCGATAATCGCCAGCGGACTGTTATCCACCAAAGTAGAAGTAGCAATTACGCCTTTAGCAATGGTTTTTGGCGCGAATTCGAGCGTCTTACTTCCTTGAGTTGCGGTAATGTGAAGCTCAAGATCCGATTTCAGCATCTCTTTTGCATATGGGACAGTACCCTTAAAACTATGGCTACCGCCTGTAGCGATTGGAATTACCTTATTATTGGCCTTTACTTTCTCACCTTGTAAAACATAAGGAGTAAAAGCTGTTTCACCACCGGCATACTTCAATACCGGGGTAACGGTAAGGATAGCCTTCTTTGCAAAATATTTCGCAGGAATCTGGCTCTGAATGGCAGCATCAACTTTCCCGGCATGTGTTTCCAACACTTCCGGAACTACTGTATAATTAACCTTATCGGCGTTTTTCTTCATCGTTTTTATTGACGTACAACCGTTCATCACGAGTGCACCGGCAACAAAAAGAATGGGAATGTACAAACTAACTTTCTTCATAAAAAAACTTTAAATAATTAATAGTTATAATTGAATTTTACTTGTTATAAAATCGTTCTATAAAGGCTAAATGAATCTGTATGAGGTTCAAGTCTCACGATTAGGTTTTAGAAATCAAACACATTTAGACATTTGAGAGAGTAAAAATACAATTTTTTGTGTAAGAATAATAGTATATTATTGTTAATTATTCAAAATTCGGGAGTAAAATCTCCCTTTTAATGCCTGTCCAATCGATGGGTTTTGTAACCAAATTTCGCAACAAATCATAATGTTCTTTATGCTCTACAAAATCAATATGTGAAGTATCCACAATCAACACTGGGAAATCATCCTGCTGCGAAAAAAAGGTAAAATAGCCTTCCTTAATTTTCTTCAAATAATCTGCCTCGATAGACTTTTCATACTCTCTACCTCTTTTCAATATATTTTTGATCAATTGATCCTCGGGTAAATGCAAATAAACGAAGAGATCCGGTTTGGGTAATCTTTCGTAGATGATATCAAAGAAGTTGCGATAAAGCTTATACTCATCCTGCGCCAATGTATTTTGGGCAAAAATGAGCGATTTCATGAAATAGTAGTCCGCAATGGTATGTTGATGAAACAAATCCCTGTTTGCTAATTCTTTCTTTAATTGCCCGTATCTCTCAGCAAGAAACGAAAGCTCCAGCGGGAAGGAATATTTGTCCGGGTCGCTGTAAAACTTTGGAAGAAAAGGATTCTCTGCAAACTGCTCCAAAATCAGCTTGGCATCATATTCTTCACTAATCATCTTAGCAAAAGTTGTCTTTCCGGCGCCAATGTTTCCTTCAATAACCAGAAAATCAAGATTCATCATTCTACTTCCTACTTTTCAGTTTAAGCCTTAAATGTAAAAAAAAATGCCCGCTGTCGACGGGCATTTTCAATCTATATACGAAATATTATTGTTCCTGATTTGGCTTGCGAAGTGAGTGGCTATGTGTTGGAGCCTTTCTCTCTTCACTTTGATGAGCGGGTCTTTCACCTCTGCCATGATCTCTGTCTCCACGTCCCTGTTCTCTTTCAACAAAACCTTCCGGTTTTGGCATCAGAGCTTTCATGGACAGCTTCAACTTGCCTGTACGTTGTTCAACTTCCAGCAATTTTACTTTTACGATATCGCCCACGCTTAATACATCTTCTGGTTTTTCGATTCTTTTCCAATCGAATTCAGAAACGTGCAGCAAACCTTCTTTTCCCGGCATAATTTCGACAAATGCTCCGAACTGAACGATCGACTTCACTTTACCTTCGTAGACTTCTCCCGGTTCCGGTATAGCGACAATTGCGCGTATACGAGCTACGGCTGCATCAATAGAAGATTTGTCGGGGGCGCTGATCTCAACATAACCCATATCGTCGATCTCCTCGATCGCAATTGTGGCTTTCGTATCCGCCTGAATTTGCTGGATAATTTTTCCGCCAGGTCCAATAACTGGTCCGATCATGTCTTTCGGAATAGTCATCTTCACAATACGTGGCACATTTGGTTTATAATCTTCACGAGGAATGCTGATTACTTCCAAAATCTTACCCATAATATGTTCGCGGCCCTCTTTCGCCTGCTGCAAAGCCTTGGAAAGTACTTCATAGGATAATCCGTCGACTTTTATGTCCATCTGAGTTGCGGTAATACCTTTGGAGGTACCGGTAACTTTGAAGTCCATATCGCCTAAGTGATCTTCATCACCCAGAATATCCGAAAGAACGGCGAATTTGTCAGTCTTTTTGTCCGTGATCAAACCCATGGCGATTCCTGAAACAGGACGCTTCATGTTGATACCTGCATCCAGCATTGCCATTGTTCCTGCGCAGACAGTTGCCATGGATGAGGATCCGTTTGATTCAAGAATATCTGATACAATCCGGACAATATATGGAAAACCATCTGGAATCATTCTTTTCAGGGCGCGGTGGGCCAAGTTTCCGTGACCGATTTCGCGGCGTGAAAGACCCCTTGGTGTTTTAGCCTCACCTGTGCTGAATGGTGGAAAGTTGTAATGCAACAAAAAGCGTTCTTTACCTTTGAAAGTTACATTATCGATGATTTTCTCATCCATTTTGGTGCCCAAGGTGACACTACTCAAGGATTGTGTTTCTCCACGGGTAAAAATGGAAGATCCGTGAGAACCCGGGAGATAATCGACTTCACCCCAAATAGCACGGATATCAGTTGTTGAGCGACCATCCAGACGAACACCTTCATCCAGGATCATGCGACGCATCGCCTCTTTCTCAACATCATGATAATATTTGCTGATCAAGGACTTGTTTACTTCACCTGCCTCTTTGCCTTCGCTATAGGCTGCTGTGAACTCTTCTTTTACCTTGGCAAAAGAATCGTAACGCAGATGTTTATCGTTAATTAAAGACCTGGCAATCTGGGTAAACTTTGTCGTAGGTTGCTTTCCAAACCTCTTCGCGCAACGTGTCGTCATTTTCTTCGTGACAGTACGTACGTTTTACAACACCGACTTCAGCAGCCAGTTCTTCCTGGATCTTGCAGTGAATCTTAATATTATCATGGGCAAATTTGATGGCCTCGAGCATTTCAGCTTCAGAAACCTCATCCATTTCACCCTCTACCATCATGATATTGTCGTGCGATGCACCAACCATAATGTCGATATCAGCCTCTGCCCAACTGCTCAGCAGAAGGATTAAGTACTAATCCACCTTTTATGCGGGCGACGCGTACTTCGGAGATCGGGCCATTGAATGGAATATTTGAAACAGCAATAGCAGCAGAAGCAGCCAATCCTGCCAAAGAATCAGGCATTTTCGTTCTTGCCCGAAGAGATCAGGGTAATCATTACAACGGTCTCAGCATGATAATCCTCAGGAAAGAGCGGACGTAATGCGCGATCCACTCAGGCGGGCGATAAGAATCTCATCATCCGACGGACGGGCTTCTCTTTTCATGAATCCACCCGGAAATCTGCCCACAGCAGAAAATTTCTCGCGGTAATCAACCGAAAGAGGCATAAAATCGACGTTGGCAGCTGCTTCAGTAGCAGAAACAACAGTCGCAAGTAACATGGTATCACCCATTTTTACAACAACTGCACCATCGGCTTGTTTCGCCAATTTACCGGTCTCAATCTGGATCGTACGGCCATCACCCAGGTCAATCGTCTTATTAATAGCTTTATACATAAATTGAATACAATTAAATTGTTTTCTCAATAAAAAAGAGGAGCGGAATTAAACGGTGCAAAAAAGGCAATCCGAAAATTGCCTTTTGAGGTTGTTCGCTTATTTACGAAGATTTAATTCTTTGATGATCGCGCGATAGCGCTCAATGTCTTTGCGTTTCAGGTAATCCAGTAACGAACTACGTTTACCTACCATTGAAATCAGGGCACGCTGGGTGCTGAAATCTTTTTTGTTGGATTTCAAGTGCTCTGTCAGGTGGTTGATGCGGAAAGAGAAAAGTGCAATTTGTCCTTCAGAGGTGCCAGTGTCATTAGCATTCTTGCCAAATTTCTCTCGAAAAATGTCTTTTTAACTTCAGGATTTAAATACATACAAAATTGTTTTATCAATGATACAATTGCCGCGCCGCAGGATTCGTGTTCGATCACAACAGATCGGCATTAATTGGGTGCGAAAGTACGTAAATATCTTTGGATGTGCAAGTGGCATTTATTTGTCGAAAAAGTACTTGGAGTACTTAAAGTTTGGAGTACTTAGAGTTAGGGGCATTTTAGCTTGATGCTTATTGATGTGAAAATTGCAAGTAATTCGTTTGTTTCTTGTAGCATTGAACGAAGTTCATCAGCATTAAAAATAGTTAACTCACTAATGACCTCAAGCCAAAATATGGTTTCATTTACTTCGCTCTCGCAAATTTTTATCTTATTATAAAAATCAGCTTTACTTCTGGCCCGGTTTGCCTCCCTGTAATTTGCTCCTACACTTGTACCTGATTTTGTTATCTGATTTTTTTATAACCTCATTTTTCTTTAGAATATCTTAATGCAGCAGAAAAGTTTCACAATATTAACCGCAAATTTTCTAGTCCTGATTTCCAACATCTTGCCAAATTCCTGATTATTCATCCATTTGCTAATTAATTTTGAAATAAAAATTCACTCAAAATTCCTATAATTTTCTTTTCACTAAAAATTCGGAGTCCCTAACTCTAAGTACTTCAAGTACTCCAAACTCTAAGTACTTACCCCCCATGTATAATCAACTTCTGCCCGATTGTACAATCAAGACATTTGCCTGTCTCGCAATAGACGTGGTGCAACTGGATAAGCGCCTGCGACTCGAGTGCATTGAAGGCGTGGATTCCTGCTGCCGACCACTGGCGAAGAATCGTATTATTCTCGGCTGGAATCTCTTCCATGATCTGCAAGGCGGTATCCTTTAGATCCGGTTTGTTCGTCCGTTCAGCGTAAAGGAAAAGAAAGGGAACAACTACGTTGACGAGAATTAATTGAAAGGACGCCTCTCCCATTGCTTTTGACTGCCCCCTTGAATTTTTAAAAAAGGTATAATGATTATTCCACCATGTGGATACTTCGACTCTGAAGAACTGCCGAAATTCAGCGACTGTTTTCAGCCGGATTAGCGTGGAAAACAGCGTTGGATTATTATGTAATACACCTGCAAACTGCGCAATCCGGATGGTTGGAAAATTTAATGGATGCATTCGCAGAAACTTCCAAAGATGTCCGTCCATTGCCGTGAATGTATATTTGGCAGATAAAAATGCATACTCGTTTCGCAACCGCAGCGCATATTCATCCTGCACCAACGGTTCTTCGAGAAGTCCGGCCTGACCGAATAAAAGTGCCTCTAATTGAAAAACTGATTCCCGATGATTCAGCAGAATCCACAAAGGCAGCGATCTTGCCAACATTTCGAACGGGTCTCCATTTTGACGGAATCCAAAACTTCGTGCTAAAAACCAATAAAAAGTTTCATTCCAATCATTTTTTGAGGCTGCCAATAATATCTCTATTGTTTCAATTTTTTTCTGAAGACGCTCTATGGCCAATCCGTTTAAGAAAAAGCGGATTCTGAATGGGTCAATTTTATTGAGTTGCGACGCACAATTAACCCAATCGTGCTTTTGGATCAATGCAAGATAATTGTCTTCTATCCATTGAGGCCATCCGATTTTTACGGTTGGGATAGTCGAACCAGAACAGTTGGTAACAGCAACATCATTTTCAGCGACAACATGCAGGATTGTATTCTGATAAAGAGGATCTGTCTGGTGCCCATGCCGGTTCCAATCAGACGCTTTTAAATGAATCTCAACATTACCGGCCCAAAGCGTTTTACCGATTCGGATGCGCGCATCAAAAAAATCGGGGCCTGCATGGATGTTATGCCTTCCAGCCTGGACTATTTCGACAGATTCATTTTCGGATGTGAGAAGCTGAGAGGGTTCGAACAAACCATGTTTCCATAAAAAATGGAGAAAATCTTCCTTCATAAATATCGCACTTACAGATGCTATAAGTTACGTCATTTTGAAAAGAAAGAAGAATGATACACCTGAGTCGGGCGGTATCGATACGATTATTCAGAGATTTTTCGCAGCAGCGTCATGCCATCACGGATTGGCAGGATTATTGCCTCAACACGCGGATCTTTTTTTACAAAAGTGTTGAATTCAAGGATTGCCAGCGTTTGTTCGTCGTTTGGAGCAACTTTTCCGACAACCTTTCCACCCCATAACGTATTATCGGCAATTAGTAATCCGCCTAAAGCAATCTTCGGCAAAATCATCTGATAATGCTTCAGATACAGACGTTTATCGGCATCCAAAAATGCCATTTCAAATTTATCAGTCAGAAGAGGCAAAATCTCAGTAGCATCCCCAATATGCTGAACAATAGAACTCCTCAGCCCGGCCTCCACAAAATATTCTGAAGCGAACTTTTCAAGCTCATCATTGATCTCAATCGTATGCAGGATTCCTCCCTGCGCGAGTCCCCGTGCCAGACAAATAGCCGAATAGCCGGTATAGGTTCCGATTTCCAATATCCTTTTAGGTGAGATTAAATGGCTTAACAGCGTAAGGATGCTGCCCTGGAGATGACCAGAGCACATCCTGCCGTTAATTAATTTCAGATTGGTTGCCCGGAATAATTTTTTCAGTACAGGGTCCTCTTCGATCGTGTTAGAGAGGATATAATTTTCAAGTAGCTGATCAATTTTCATCATAGGTAAATCAAAGTCGACAAATTTTTGGGCTCAAGAATTCTGTTGGCAACATCCATTAATTGAGAAGCCGAGACTTCGCCAATTTTTCTGTAGATATCTTCCAGACTTTCTACTTTATTGAAGACCAGCATACTTTTTCCGATGGCAAGCATTAAATCTTCATGATTTTCCTGAGACATGGCCAATTGTCCGATGAGCTGCTTTCTGGCCTTATTTAGCTGCAGATTGCCCAATGCCTTGTTCTGAAGGAGTTTGATCTCCCTGTCGATCAGCGTCAGAGCCTTGTCCAGATTCTCCGGATCCGTGCCAAAGTAAATGGTCAACGTTCCGGTATCAGAATAGGCAGTATAGGACGATTCCAGATTATACGCAATGCCGTTGCGCTCGCGCAGGCTCAGATTCAAGCGCGAATTTCCGGATTGTCCCCCCAAAATACTGTTCAATAAAACCAGTTTTAGCCGGTCGGGGTGATAAACATCAAAAGCCTCGCCACCAATTATGCAATGAGCCTGAAAAGTATTTTTCTCAACTTTCTTCAACTTCGGGGTGTAGGACTTGAACCGTTCACGTTCGCCAAGCCTATGATTTGGAGTCAATCGGTCAAAATACCGCTGAACCAGGTGAAAGAATTTCTTCGCAGGGATATTACCGGCCGAGCAAATCACCATTTGATCTGTATGATAGTTCTTTGCGATGAAATTGCGAATATCCGATGAACCAAAACCTCTGACAAGATCAGGAGTTCCCAGAATGCTTCTCCCCATTGGATGACCCTCATAAATCAACTCTTCGAATTCGTCAAAAATCAATTCCGAAGGGGTATCGTTGTATGAATTTATCTCATCCACTATCACTTCCTGCTCCTTCTTCAACTCCTTATCGGGGAAGGTGCTATCGATGAGGATATCACTAAATAATTCTATTGCTCTTTCGTAGTATTCGCAAAGGAAGGAAGCGTGTATGGCAGTCTCTTCCTTGGAGGTGTATGCGTTCATCTCGCCGCCAACATCCTCCAGTCTGCTGATAATATGGTATGCCTTTCTTTTGGCAGTCCCCTTGAAGATCGTGTGCTCAATGAAATGAGCCATCCCATGTTCTTCAGGAGATTCGTCCCGGGATCCGGTATTGATGACTACTCCGCAATGCGCAACAGGCGAATCGACCGATGCGTGGATCATGCGGATCCCGTTAGGCAATGTCATTGAAGTATATTCCATACTAAATTATAGGTCGGCAAATATAGGCAAAAAAGAGAAAGGGTAAAGATTACTCTCTACCCTTTCGTGGTGCCACCAAGAATCGAACTAGGGACACACGGATTTTCAGTCCGTTGCTCTACCAACTGAGCTATGGCACCTTATTTTATTGTGGGTGCAAAGATATACATTTAATCTTTTCTGCAAAGGATTCTACCACATTTTTTGATGAAAATAACTTACTTCTCCCAGAGCATTCTATTTTCCTGAATGAAATCGGCCAGTTTCCGCGGTTCCTCTCCCGTTATTTCCTTAAAAGCGTTCGAAATATGTCCCATTTTCCCGTTTCTTGCTGCTCCATAAAGCAATGAAAGAGTTACGATAAACGGCATTCCCTTTTTCTCAAGCATTTTTTGACGAATGAATTTTATGGTTAAAGGGCGGGCGTATTTGATTTCTCTTTTAAGCTCGTTGGTAAAAAGCGTGGCTATTTTATAAAAATCCATGGGTTCCGGACCGGTAATTTCGTATTCTTTTCCTTCATGACCGGGGTTTGTCAATATTTCCACCACAACCTTTGCTACGTCCCTTGCGTCAACATAATTGACCATTCCAGAACCGGCAGGAATATAAATGCGGTCGTTTTGTTTGATCTCCTGAAGATGCAAGGTGGTAAGATTCTGCATGTAAAGCGATGGACGAATAATGGTATGAGGAATATTCATCTTTTTCAGGTGGGTTTCAATCCTGTGATTGGCAAACACCCTATTGCGCTCTGCGCCAACAATGGAGACGAACACCAAATGTTTCACGCCAGATTTTTCGACTTCATCCAGAAACGGAAATATGTGTTTTGAAACATCAGAAACCTGATTCGGCCTGATTAGCAATAATTTATCAACACCCTTTAATGCAGAAGCAAAAGTGGAAGGTTCGTCAAATTCAAAATTTACCAGATTTGCCTGCCCAAGGCCCTCAATTTTTTTTGCCTGATTAACGTCGCGAACAGCTGCTACGACCTGACAGTCCGGGTTTTGTGCTTTCACCAACAATCTAACGGCATCAAGCCCAACATTTCCTGTAGCACCCGTTATTAAAATTCTATCCATAAAAGGATCTACTATTAAATTCGAAAAGTTAAATTTCAGAAACTAACGGGGCAAAAATATAGTTTTTAAAAATCAATCTTCTCTTGAGGCGGCAAAAATTTCTTCAATTATGTCTCCATACTTCTGTTCAATCACTTTTCGCTTCAATTTAAGCGTCTGTGACAGCTCGCCCGACTGGGCTGACCACGAATCGGCTACCAGTCTGAACCGCTTTATTTCCTCATGTTGTCCGAGTGTTTTGTTGATCTCTTTTACTTCAGCCTGGAACATTGCCATCACGGCGGGTTGAGAAATCAAGTCCGCATTATCAGTGAAAAGAATTTCATTTTCATTGCAACATTCATGGAGATATACAAAATTGGGTGAAATCAGCGCGCTGGCAAATTTCTCATGACTACCGATAACGCAAGCCTGTTCTATTAAAACTGATTCTTTCAACTTATTTTCAATTAGCTGGGGAGCAATATATTTACCACCTGATAATTTAAAAATCTCCTTTTTCCTATCGGTGATTTTCAGATATTTTCCCTCATCCAGCAAGCCAACATCACCGGTATGGAACCATCCGTCGGCATCAATAACTTCACTTGTCAAACCTGGCTCTTTGTAGTAACCCAGCATCAAATTCGGACCTCGGGCCAGTATTTCTCCGTCTTCCGCAATCTTGACCTCTACTCCCATGATAACCGGACCATTGGTACCAATCTTTATTTCGCCGGTTACAGCATTACTCACGGCGATTACCGGCGAGGTTTCTGTCAGACCATACCCCTCGAGCACTGTGAGTCCGGCTGCACTGAATACCCGTGCAATACGTGACTGCAAGAGAGCGCCGCCCGAAACCATTAACTGAATATTTCCACCCAGCGCAGCCCGCCATTTGGAATAAATCAATTTATCGGCAACCTTCATTTTCAACCTTTTGGAGAAGCTGATTTTCTTGTTGAAATCAAAATCCTTCCCTAATTCTACGGCCCAAAAGAACAACTTATTCTTTATACCAGTCAGCAATTTACCCTTGGCCATGATACCATCATAAACACTCTCCAGCAATCGCGGCACCGCGGTAAATATGTGGGGTTTCACCTCTTTGATAGATTGGACAATCTGCGCGAGACTTTCGACATAGTAAATGCCGATTCCTCTATACATAAAAACGTAATTGACAGTACGTTCAAAGATATGACACAGTGGTAAAAATGAGACCGAGCGATGACCCAGACCGAGTTCAAAATGATGGGAGGCAGCCTCGAAGTTTGATACGAGGTTTCTGTGAGACAACATTACACCTTTAGGAATCCCGGTAGTACCGCTGGTATAGATCATGGTGACCATATCTTCCTCTCGGATACTGTTTTTTATCTCAGTCAATTTTGATCGCAGCTTCTCTTCGTTTTTCTCCCCAAGCTGCATTAACACGGACAAATGCTCTGCCCCGGATATCTCGTTAAAAGTAAAAATCTTCTCCAGACTCACTACCTCAACGACTACCGGGGATAGTTTAGTATACAATTTTTCGTCCGACACGAACAGAAAACGAATCTCTGCGTGATTGAAAATATAGCTATATTCCTCTTCGCTAATTGTGGGATAAACAGGCACATGCACAGCTCCGGTCATGGAAAGAGCCATATCGACAAAACTCCACTCCGGCCTGTTTCCACTTACGGTGGACACTCTGTCTCCCTTTTGTATACCCAGTGATAACAACCCATATGCCAACAATTCGGCATTTCTGGAAAACTGTTCTGTACTATATTTTACCCACTGAGTTCCTTGTTTTCCAGCTACTGCATCTTCGCGGGCAACATTGTTCAGACAATACTCAAGAAGATCGAAAGTGCGCTTTATCACCATACTAATTTATTTTTTGATAAAAGTAAATAATAATGATAATCACCAAATGGCGCGATGATCAATGATTAAAGTTCCCGGGTAAAAATGGCCAGATTGGCAACGATTTGTTGTCTACCTTTTGAATTATTAGTTGGATTTTTCAGAAAAAGCGGAAACGGAAAAAGGAACAGGGAGAAAGGAAAAGGGAGCAGAGGGCATGGGGCAGAGAGCTGAGGGAACGGAGAAGGGAAAAGGGAAGCCCCTCCATTTTATCATTTTTCCCTTTTCACTTTTATCGCTTCACTCTTATCTTATGTCTTATATCTTACCTCTCCTATCTCATTTGATATTTTCCTTTGCTTTCGCGAGAAGTTCGGGGATACCGCCCGGATTTTTCCCGCCGGCGCTGGCATAGAATGGCTGACCGCCACCTCCGCCATCGACCAATTTAGCCAGGTCGCGAATGATATTGCCTGCATGCAGTCCCTTTTCTTTTACAAGTGAATCAGAAATCATGACGTGTATTGATGCTTTCCCTTCAATTTCAGCTGCAAAGACCAGAAACAGGTTTTCGACCTCTCCTTTCAGTTGGAAAGCAAGATCTTTAATTATTCCGGCGTCATCAACAGGCAATTTAGTAGCCAGAAAGTTGATGCCATTGATATTCTGAATCTGTGCCAAAAGCTCCTTTTTCAATCCGGAAGCGGCCTCCTTTTTATAGGCATCAATCTGACTGTTGAGCGAGCTAACTTTTTGCAAAAGCTGCTCCACTGCTCCTTTCAAATCGGCGGGATTATTAAGCAGCGCGGCAATTTCTTTGGCAGACTTCATCTTATTACGAAGATATTCTTCTGCTCTTTCAGCGGTGATGGCTTCAATTCTTCGTACACCTGCGGAAATCGAGCCTTCCGAGATGATTACAAACTGACCTATTTCTCCGGTTGCTGCAACGTGAATACCACCACATAGTTCGATAGAATCCCCAAATTTGATAACCCTGACATTGTCACCATATTTTTCGCCGAAAAGGGCGATGGCTCCAAGTTTTTCGGCTTCCGCCATCGGCATTTCACGTCTTTCATCTTTGACCTCATTCATTCGGATCAACTGATTGACCCGTCTCTCAATTTTCTCCAGCTCTTCGTCCGACACCTTTTGAAAATGAGAGAAGTCGAACCGAAGTGAATCTGGCGTGACCAAAGATCCTTTTTGCTCAATATGTGTTCCCAGTATCTCCCGGAGAGCGTGGTCAAGCAGGTGAGTTGCGGTATGATTATTTGCTGTCAGGCATTGTTTAACAGTATTTACGTGCCCGATAAATGTGGCAGACGGATCGGCAGGCAATGATTTGGCAAGATGAACAGTTAATCCGTTCTCTTTGACAGTATCGAATATCTCCAATTTTGAGCCCTCGCTTTCAATCCGTCCAGTATCACCGATCTGGCCTCCAGATTCAGCATAAAATGGTGTTTTATCAAATACCAGTTGAAAATATTCGCCCTTCTTATCTTTAACCTTCCGGTAACGGCATATTTTTATTTCAGCTTCTTTTGCGTCGTACCCAACAAATTCGCATTCGGCAGACGGACGAATTTCAATCCAGTCGCCAGTTTCGAGCTGAGCCACATTTCTGGAGCGATTTTTCTGCTCCTCCATGGCCTTCTCAAACTCTTCCCGGTTTACCGTAAACGACTCTTCGCGAAGAATTAATTCGGTCAAATCCAGAGGAAATCCGTATGTGTCATACAATTCGAAGGCAACGATGCCGCTAATTTCACTTTGGTTCTTGTTTCTGGCTCCGTCCATAATATTTTCCAACATCCGGATGCCCGTTTCCAGTGTCCGAAGGAAGGAATCTTCTTCTTCCCTGATCACTTTGGTTACCAAATCCTGCTGTTTATTCAGTTCCGGGAAAGCAGTACCCATCTGTTCTGCCAGTACATTTATCAGCTGATGCATGAACGGCTTTCTGAATCCAAGGAAGGTATATCCGTAACGGACAGCCCTACGCAAAATACGCCGGATCACATAACCCGCTTTGTTATTGGAGGGCAGCTGACCGTCGGTTATTGCAAACGCGATGGCGCGAATATGATCCGCAATAACCCGCATGGCGATATCAGACTTCTCGTTTTCGCCATATTTTTTGCCTGCAAGGTATCCAATTTCGGTAATTACCGGTTGAAAAACATCCGTATCGTAATTCGATTGTTTGTTCTGCAGAACCATACAAAGCCTTTCAAACCCCATTCCTGTATCGACATGCTTCGCTGGAAGTTCTTCCAACTGGCCATTGGCTTTGCGGTTAAACTGAATGAAAACGAGGTTCCAGATCTCAATTACCTGAGGATGACTTTGGTTCACCATTTCCCTACCGGGGATTTTTGATCTCTCGTCATCATTTCGTATATCGACATGGATTTCGGAGCATGGGCCACATGGACCGCTATCGCCCATTTCCCAAAAATTATCCTTTTTGTTACCAAAGAGAATCTGATCTTCCGGCAGATATTTCTTCCACAGAGCCAATGCCTCAGAATCGACAGGAACTCCGTCTTTCGCGTCCCCTTCAAAAACTGTGGCATACAGTCGGTCGACCGGTATATTGAAGCGTCCTACCAAAAGTTCCCACGCCCAATCAATGGCCTCCTTCTTAAAGTAATCGCCAAAGGACCAGTTGCCGAGCATCTCAAACATAGTGTGGTGGTATGTGTCATGACCAACTTCTTCCAGATCATTGTGCTTTCCGGATACGCGCAAACATTTCTGAGTATCAGCAATCCTTGGACTCTTTACCGGGGCATTGCCCAGGAAAATATCTTTAAACTGATTCATCCCTGCATTGGTAAACATCAGAGTAGGATCATTTTTAACAACCATCGGAGCAGATGGAACAATCTGATGGGTCTTGGATGCAAAAAAGTCCAAAAAAGCTTCGCGTATCTCTTTCGAATTCATAATACTGATAATGTTAAAAACATTTAAATGGCATTACACTTCTGATTTTAAGTCTCTAAATGCCTCTGAAATAAACTAAATTTGCCCTCCGGCAAAGTAACCGGAGGGGTAAAAATCGTTGCAAAATTAGATTATTTCATTAATTTTGGCCTACCTCTGTTCAAAATAAATCACTAGAATGGGTATTACGAATTATAGATTTAATCCGGACACTTTAAGTTTTGACAAGATCGAACGCAATGTTCGTACGCTTTTCAAGAAGACTCTGGGTTATTTATCTACCGGGATTGTATCAGGGATAATATTCTTCTTTGTTTTCCTGCAGTTTTTTGAGACACCGGTAACGAAGAGATTAAAACGCGAAAACCAGCAACTTCAGTCTCAATTCAATTTGATGAATAAGGACATCGAAAAGATTTCCAAGGCATTGGAAGATATTCAAATGCGGGATGACAATATTTACCGGGTAATTTTCGAAGCAAATCCCATTCCTTCATCCATCAGAATGGCCGGTTTTGGTGGTGCAAATCGTTACACCAAATTAGAGAGTATGGATAACTCTGAGCTGATGGTTTCAGTGGCCAAAAAACTGGATATACTCTCCAAACAGGTTTATGTTCAGTCAAAATCGTATGATGAGGTAGTTAAAATGGTGTTAGGCAAGGAAAAAATGCTGGCAAGCATTCCGTCCATTCAACCAGTTGCAAACAAAAATCTCAAAATGACAGCTTCCGGATGGGGAATGCGCATGCACCCCATTTATCGCATCCCAAGATTCCATTACGGTATGGACTTCACAGCTCCCACCGGAACCGTGGTATTTGCCACGGGAAACGGTATTGTGAAAGAAGTGGGTCGTGAGGGTGGCTATGGAAACACCATACTTATTGACCATGGCTACGGCTACGAAACGCTATACGGTCACCTTTCGCGGATCAATGTGAAAGTAGGTCAATCCATCAATCGCGGTGATATTATCGGACTTGTTGGCAGTACCGGAGCATCTGTCGGTCCTCACCTGCACTACGAAGTGATGAAAAACGGACAGAAAGTAAATCCGCAGAATTATTACTTCATGGATCTTAATCCGGCAGAATATGAGAAGATGATCTCTATCTCATCGAATATGGGTCAAAGTTTCGATTAATCCTTTAAATGTAAATATCATGGGATTCAAAGCGCCGAAATCAGAAAAATTATATTTCTCAATCAGTGAAGTAGCGGGGAAATTCAACCTTGCGCCTTCTGCCCTACGTTTTTGGGAGAAAGAGTTTGACACGATAAAGCCCTTCAAAAATAAAAAGGGCAACCGGTATTATACGCAGGAGGATATCGACCAACTTGCGCTAATCAATCACCTGGTCAAGGAGCGTGGCCTGACGCTAAAAGGCGCAAAAGCGAAAATAAAGGAGAATAAAGATGAAGTGGAGCATAATTTCGAAATTGTGCAAAAGCTACAGGAGATCAAGCAATATTTGATTGAGATAAAAGAGACACTGTAAAAGTTGAAAATTGAACCCGCAGGGACGCGTCGCGACACGTCCGTGATTGTGGAAAGTTGAAAATTGAACCCGTAGGGATGCGTCGTGACGCGTCCGTGAGGGTAAACATCGAAAGTGGAGAGTGAGAAAACGGGAAGATGAGAGGGTGTGGCCATCCGAATGGAAATCAAAAATTGAACAAGTATACAATGCAACTGCGGGATATAACAGATTACCTCGAAACCATAGCGCCCTTATCTTACCAGGAATCTTATGATAATTCGGGACTGATCGTTGGCGATAAATCGCTCGATATTTCATCTGCTTTGATTTGCATCGATGTCACAGAAGAGGTGGTTGATGAAGCCATTGCATATGGTTGCAATCTGATTATCAGTCACCATCCGCTGATTTTCAAGGGTATTAAACGCATAACCGGCAGTAACGAAGTAGAACGATGCCTTATAAAAGCAATCCGGAACAATATTGCCATATATGCTGCTCATACCAATCTGGACAGCGTCACCGGCGGTGTCAATTCTAAAATATGCGAGATTCTCGGACTAAAAAACTGCAGAATACTATCGCCTGTAAAAAACCAACTGCTCAAATTAATAACCTATGTTCCTGCTGATTATCTGGAACAGGTTCGTACCGCAGTATTTTTGGCTGGCGCCGGAGTAATCGGAAACTATGATCAGTGCAGTTTTGGGGCTTCAGGGTACGGAACTTTCAGGGGAAATAATGAAAGCACTCCTTTTGTAGGAACGAAGGGGGAGCTTCACACCGAACAGGAGATCCGGTTTGAAACAATCGTTCCGCGTCATCTCAAATCAAGAGTACTCGAGGCGCTCCTCTCCTCGCATCCGTATGAAGAAGTCGCCTTCGATTTGACCCCTCTGGAGAATGATTATCCGACGGTTGGACTTGGAATGATTGGCGAGCTTTCAAATCCGGTTGAGGAAATTGAAATACTCGGCTCAATTAAAGCGCTCTTTGATTGCAAAATGATTAAATATACAGCCTTGCTCAACAAGAAAATCAGCAGGATTGCTGTCTGCGGAGGATCAGGCAGTTTCCTGGTTCCCAAAGCTATCGCGGAAGGTGCCGACCTGTTTATTTCGGCTGACTTTAAGTATCATGATTTTTTTGAAGCCGATAAAAAGATTGTTCTGGCTGATATCGGGCATTATGAGAGCGAACAATTTACGAAAGAGGTTTTAAAAGAGATAGTTTTAAAAAAATTCCCTACATTTGCACTCCGTTTATCGGATGTAAAAACCAACCCGGTTTCTTACCTTTGAAAGCTAAAGTATAATAATAATATTCTGGATATGTCGTTAGAAATTAACAAAACAACCGAAGGCAAAGAGGTTTCAGTTCAGGAAAAATTGAAAATGCTCTATGAACTACAAACTGTTGTTTCAGAAATCGATAAAATCAACACCCTTCGTGGTGAGTTGCCGTTAGAGGTTCAGGATCTTGAAGACGAGATTGTCGGTTTAAAAACCAGACTTTCAAATTTACAGGATGAGATCAAAAACCTCAACACAGCGGTAGCCAACAAAAAACTGGAGATCAAAGATTCCAAAACGAAGATCGACCGTTACAAGGAGCAGCATGATAATGTGCGCAACAACCGTGAGTTTGATTCTATTTCGAAGGAAATGGAATTTCAGACCCTTGAAATTGAATTAGCTGAAAAAAGAATCAAAGAATATTCTGTCGAAGTAAAAAGCAAGGGAGAATTGCTTGATGCATCCAATTTACTCTTGAAAGAGCGTGAAGACGACCTTATTCGCAAGAAAAAAGAGTTGGAGGAAATCACGGCTGAGACAGCTGTTGAGGAAGACCTGCTCAAAGCTAAGACGGTGAAGATTTCGACAATGATCGAAGAACGGTTATTAACTGCCTTCAATAAGATCAGAAAGAATGCACGCAACGGATTATCTGTTGTGACAGTTCAACGCGACGCTTGCGGTGGTTGTTTCAACAAGATCCCGCCACAAAGGCAACTGGATATTGCTTCCCGCAAAAAGATAATTGTTTGCGAATATTGCGGAAGAATCCTTGTTGATAAAGACATTGCCACTCCTCAGGAGGAGACAGAAAATTAAGAAATAAAAAATGCCCCGAGGGGCATTTTTTATTTCTTACCATTCGCCGCCGGCTCCACCGCCGCCAAAGCTTCCGCCGCCAAAGCCGCCGAAACCACCGCCTGATGAACCGCCGCCACCGGAAAAATCATTCCAGGAGCCACCGCCACCCCGACCGCCAAGCATACTTAGGAGCCAAAGTGACCCGAGCAGACTGGTACCTCCACCATCTGCGCCTACGGTGCGGTAACGATTCCTATTGAAGATCATAAAAACGAAAAATATCAATACGAGCAAGGCGAACCCCGGAAAAACGGATGGTTTAGAGGCCTTCTTGTCATACTGATCGGCTGTAAACTCGCCGGCGGTAAGAGACATCAACACATTTGTCGCCCTATCCAGACCGGTAAAGTAATCATTCGCTTTAAAGCTGGGCATCATTTCGGCCGCTATGATGGTCTTACGCGCCGTTATATCCGGCACTACACCTTCCAGTCCGTATCCGACGGCAATAAACACTTTCCCTGTTTCACCGTTGTCTGACTTCGGCTTCAGCAAAATCAGTATCCCATTATTTTTGCCTTTTTGCCCAATACCCCATTTCTCGGCTAGTTTGAATGCGTAATCGCCTTTGTCGTAACCAAAAATATCCTTTACAACAACTATTGCAATCTGAGTGGAAGTTCTCTGGTTGAAAGCATCCAATTTGTTCTCAAGGGCGGCAACCTGGGAAGAAGTAAGCAGTCCGGCGAAATCATTGACCAAACGTGGCGGTTCCGGACGCGCCGGAAATTCATCTACTGCACGAACGCCAAAAGCGATCAGAAATAGTGTGAAAAAAAGCGCCAACTTTAGGCTTTTCAGCCTGTACAGAATATTTCTCATGTTATTTTCCGTATGAAATTTCGTCGGGGAGTTCGTTAATATCATCTTCCTGGTAAGGAAAAAACTCTTTGAGCTTCTCACCAACTTTGGCGATCCCCATTACAAACCCCTGCAAAAGGTCTCCCTTTGAAAAATTACTGATCATCAAATCTTTAACATCGTCCCAGAAGCCCTTTGGAACCACGGCGTTTATGCCGGCGTCACCGATTATGGCGAATTTCCGGTCGGTCGTTGAAAGGTAGATCAGCACTCCGTTTCGTAATTCGGTCTCGTGCATTTTCAACGATTTGAAAAGCCACGCTGCCCGATCCAAAACCTCTCCCCTGCAGACAGATTCGACGTGAACCCGAATCTCTCCGCTAGTCTGAAATTCAGCCGCCTTAATGGCCTGAACAATTTGCTGCTCTTCCTCTTTGGAGAAAAATTTATTCGTACTCATCTGTCTTCCGGGAATTTAATCATTTGGAAAAATCTACTTTGGGAGCTTTCTCAGAACCCTTTTCTGCCTCGAAATATGCCTTTTTCTCAAAATTACGCATTGAGGCGATCATACTCTGCGGGAACATCCTGATATAGGTATTGAAAGCTTGCGCCGACTGATTAAATTTCTGACGTTCGACTGTAATTCTGTTCTCTGTGCCTTCCAGCTGAGCCTGCAGATTAAGAAAATTCTCGTTAGCCTTCAGGTCCGGATATTTTTCGACAACCACCATCAGTCTGCCTAATGCGGAAGACAAACCACCCTGAGCCTGTTGAAATTGCTGAATGGACTCTGCGTTCAATTTCGTGGGATCAACGGTGACGGAAGTAGCCTTAGCTCTGGCCTCAACCACAGCCGTCAGAGTTTCACTTTCGTGCGCTGCATAACCTTTTACGGTACTGACGAGATTTGGTATTAAATCTGCGCGACGCTGATATACGTTTTCAACCTGCGACCAGGATGACGATACACCCTCTTCCATTGCAACCATGTTGTTGCCGGTTTTGATACCCCAGTTAATTCCGAGGACAATAACTAATACTATTATTCCTATTACAATCCATGCTGTTCTGCTCATTTGCTTAGCTTTTAAGTGTTAAATTAGAAATTACCGTTTTGATACTAATTTGTACTGATAATCTTTGTGAAATTACAGAAGAAATTTTGGTATTTGTTGCAGTTAATGATTTAATAAAATAACAGTGTTCTTGTTTCCAATTATTTAACCTTGCTTCTCTATCAGTACAACGGCCTGAACGGAGATTCCTTCCTCCCTACCCTCAAAGCCTAATTTTTCGGTTGTGGTGGCTTTAATGTTGACCTGATCTTCGGTACATTCCAAAATGCCAGCGATGATCTTCTCCATAGATGGAATCAAATCCTTCAGTTTTGGCCGCTGTGCGGAAATCGTGGCATCCAGATTAACCAGTATGTATCCCTTCTCCTGAAGTTTGCTGTAAACAGAAGCCAGCAATTTCTTACTATCTATATTCTTGAATTCCAAATCCGTATCCGGAAAGTGGTAACCGATATCCCGCAATCCGGCGGCACCGAGCAGCGCATCGCAGATAGCATGAAGCAGCACATCTCCGTCTGAATGCGCGACTGTTCCCTTCTCATGCGGGATCAAAATTCCTCCCAGCCAGAGTTCTTCTCCTGCAGCCAGCTGATGTACATCGTAACCGAGTCCTATGCGAATGTTCATTCTTTCAGAAGTGAGGGTGAACTTAAATGACTAACATTAGTGTAAAGTTACATTAACGTTCTGATACTGCAAGTAACGATATCACTATAGTTTTTGGTGCCATTCGTTAGCTTACTTTTTAAAAATTAACCTGCCGGATTTGTATGCACGGAGTCCCTTCGAATCTGTCAACGAAATTCTGTAAACATAGATGCCACCTATCGGACAAGGGTTCATTTTAAATGGATCCCAATATAGATCACTGATTTCGTACCCTCTTGACACCAGGGTTTGATTTTTCGAATACAGACTTTTGCCTGATAAATCCAGTATCTCTAAATTTACGTCCACCATCTCACCATACAAATTATGGGTGATGACGAACTGGGTTTGATCCGAAAAGGGATTTGGAAAATTATATACGTCACTCACATTTAGTCCTTTAACGACCTCAAAGCGAATAGTTACGGAGGAAGAATTGTTTGCATTGTCCCATACTTTCAGCTTTAACGTGTGGGAGCCTGGTGCGAGATTCGAGAACGGAAATTCGATAGTTCCAGTCTTCCAGTTTCCCTGATCGGACTTATAAAAATCATTGAGCACCAGTTGATTTTGGGGCAAACCATCCAAAATCAATGTGATGTCGTGACCAATGCCAATTCCGGAAGTATTGATACCACTTTCATCGCTCAGAAAAACCTGGAGCAGCGGACTGGAAGAGACGGTTGAGCCATCCTTAAAATCCTTATTCTCAAGAATAAGACGAATTGAAGGTCCATCGATATCGCTAACTACCGAAGTCGCGTTACCATTAAAATGAATATTTGTAAAAGAGCCATTACCATCGACAGTTCCATTGCTGAAATAATAACGGATCAACCCGGCTTCCTTGTTAAAATTGATGTCCTTGGGGACTACGAACGAATAGGTGAAAGTTCCACTCTTCACCGTAACATCTCCTTTGTATAGTGCATTATCCTGCACTTTATATGAAAATACCGGAAGACCACCATTCCCCAAAGTCGCTTTGGAATATGGCTGGTCATAGACGGTTGTGGATAGTGTTCCACCAAATTGGCTCATCCGCTTTCCGGAATAATCCAAAATCTCACCGCTGATCGTCAGCAGACTTAAGGGAGATGCCGTTCCTGCAAACTGATCCACTGGTTGATTATTAATCGTAAGATTCCTGCAACTGTATTCGGGATAGTTCAACCGCAGAGCGGGATCGCCAAGCAGGCAAAATTTCAGGGTGTTGACAGATCCGCCATTTTCATTTTTTATCCGCCGGATTAAATCTCCCAGTCGAATTGGCCTTCCGGCTTCGTCTCTATCGAAAACATGATTGATGAAGCTTTTGTTGATTTCGAAATTCGATGCCGAATAGACCAGCCTGGTAGCAGATAATAACGCTATTGCACCGCCAGTAGGATGAAATAGCAGTCGCTCGCCGGCAGATCGCTTTTGGATCATATCCCATCGGCTGAATTCGCACGTGGCAGTCACAAACAGCGGCAGACGGTCGGTGTTTGTCCAGGATTCAACATCTTTAATAGTCAAGACTCGTTCGTGCGCCAGCCCGTCTTCACTGGCATGACCAATATAATTCACAAACAGGGAACCGGAATGAACTGCCGCTCGGATCGCAGCATTTACTTCAGGGTACCGCTCCTCGGGCGTAAGCACCTGCGGATAAGCATCCAGAAAAATTTTCGACGTGCGATACTCCGGATTTTTAGTATTCACGATGGCAGCAAGGGTTTCGGAATCATTCACATGAATGTTGTTGTCCTCATCATCGCCGATAAAAGTGAGATTATTGCGCCAGTCGCCCAGAGTTTGGGTTTCATGGTAATGGATTATTTTATCTACGGCCGTAGTCGCCTCAGCAGTTGTCACGGCTGGGATTCTGCCTATTCCGAGATCCAGGCTTCCGGATATTTCACCGTCATCCAAATCCAAGAATCCAAAAAAATCATCAGTAACATACGAACTGATGGTATTCAGCGAATTTTTCGATTGAAAAGAGGGAATCCAGTCAGGATTATTCACGCCTGCGCTATGCACCGGATCGCAAGTTCCCTTCCCAAACAGCAGCAAATATTTCAGGGCTGAACCGTTTCCTGTAAATTTCAACCTATAAAGATATCGGATAAAATTCTTGATGGCAGCAATATCGGGATAGCCGCCGGAAATTTCGTTGAAAACCGATTCCACGGGAACAACGGCTACGGTCAGACCGTCAGTTTGCCGGTGAAAAGAGGCCAGACGATTTGCCTGATCCAGAAATTGAATCGACGTAATTATCAGGTATTGAGGAACCTCCGTCCTTAAGATATCCGAGGTTGTAACTTCTTCAGTCTTGGACATTCCCGGGAACTGACCCAGTGGATCAAAAAGCAGGAAACTCCGAAGAGAGTCACTTTTTGTTTGAAACGACAACCGGCCTCCAGTAAGTTGATAGACTGTTTGAATTGGGGAAAGCGGATTTGTAACTTCCCAGAGCTGCAATCCGGCGACAGCCCCATTAACCTGGTATTCAATAATTTTATCTTTAAGAATCGCCGAATTTCGGAGTAAAAGTGGGGTGCCCCGGTATTGAAGATTCCTTTTTAGTTGAATAGTTGCATAGTCAAACCAGCACTGATCTGTCGACGTCCCAATATATTTAAGCGACAGATTGAGGTCGATACCTGGAATGATCGGTGAAATTTTGATCGAATCGGCGGAGGCAAAGTCGCTGTCCTGCGTTGTCTGAACCGGGCGAAATGGAATTCCTGTAATCAAATTTCCATTGACAGATAATTCCAATCTTGTGGATGAAAGGCTTCTTCCGGCGGCATAAACTTTGAAAATAGCAGGTTCCTCCGGCAACCTGTCAGGAATCTGAAAAATCTTAGTCAGCACATTGCCACCAGTAATCAAAGAAGTAAACCACTGGTCGCCAGACTCCATCAGATTACTGTTTTCTTCTCCCCAGAATAGCAGATCCTCATAAGTTGAAGTTTTCAAATCCGGACTATCCGTACGATTTTCATTGATGGCAAACCTGCGATCAGCCGTGTCATCCTCAGTAAGAAAAAACCATGATTTTCCCTGCGCAACCTGGTTTACAATAGGGCTGTATTCGCCCGATTTTTCGTCCAGCTGCCAACTGACACAACCGCGCACATAAAGCAGGAGCGATTCATTGCCAGCCTCGTTTATGCGGAGTACAGGCAGTTGGACAGGTCTATTGTCAGATGGATTGGCATTGTTCCTGGACATCGGATCATTCTTGCTGCCATAGATCTTGACCTTTTCGGGATGTGAAAATCCCAAATTTTTCAGCCAGGAATATTGAATTTTATGGATGCCTGTGGAATTTGTCTCGATTTTGACCCATCTGCCGCTTGCGAAAAGAGAATTCACGGAAAACGCATTTGCACCTTTGACGCACAACTCACCGAAAATTACGAAAAAAAGTAAGAGCCTATAAAAGAGCCGATTGAACATAATTTTCAGAGCTTTTTTTGCGAACGAACATACTCAATTGTGCAGTGAGATTATAAAAAGACGACTGCAATCGAAATTATTTTGCATGCTGGCTGAACAAATTTAAAAAAATCGATGTTTATAGTGCAGTGTACTACTTAAAAACGAGACGAGCCAAGGCAAAATAAACCCGACATGAAAATGATAATGCTGGCGAGCACCAACCGGCAATTAAAAAACAAATTTATAAACAGATGAACATAGTTTTCATTATTTTGCAATATATTTGTGGCAATAGCACATTTCATGCCTTGATTTGGCGTACTTGGTAAGTACTGAACATTTACGCATCAGGATCGAGGTATTTTAAAAAGATTAAACTTCTGGAAGTATATGAAATTCTATACGGTTATATTAGTATCTGTCAGTCTGCTGGCTGTTTCTTGTGGTAGTTTGACCAGCAGGAAACCCAGCTCTTCCACCACCGGATGGGATTACAACAATCCCAAAAATGGTGGTTTCGAATACAACGCTAATTACACCCAAAATACCGGTCCCGGATTGGTTTTTGTTCAGGGCGGTACCTTCCCGATGGGTCGTGTCGAGCAAGATGTGTTATTTGACAATAATAATGCGGTTCGGAGAGTGACCATTTCTTCTTTTTTCATGGATGAAACGGAGGTTCGTAACATTGACTGGAGGGAATATCTTTATTGGTTGCAAAGAACTTATCCGAACGATCCTGCTTATCTAAAAGAAGCTTTGCCGGATACTTTGGTCTGGAGAAATGAGCTGGCTTACAATGAACCATATCTGGAGAATTACCTGCGACATGCGGCATACGCCGAATATCCTGTAGTCGGCGTTAGCTGGATACAGGCAAATAATTACTGCCAATGGAGAACAGACAGGGTCAATGAAAGAATTCTGATCAAGAATCAGATTCTGGCTGAAAACCTTAAGCAGACCGGACAAGATGTATTCAGCTCGGATAGTTATCTGAATGGTCTGTACAATGGAACCGATGGAAAAAGACCATTGAAAAATTTGGGTAAAGACGGCGCAACCAGAAGAACCAGCATGTCTGATGGCATTGTACTACCGCGTTATCGTCTCCCAACAGAAGCCGAATGGGAATATGCCGCCGTTGCGCTAATTGGAAATACGGAGGAAGAAGTTGTAACAAACAGACGGATTTATCCATGGAATGGGAGTCATATCCGTTCGACAGATAAAAAATCGCTCGGTGTTTTCATGGCAAACAGTGTCAGGGGACGGGGCGACTACATGGGTGTAGCAGGTGCGTTGAATGACGGATTTGAGATCACTGCCCCGGTTAAGTCTTTTGAACCAAATGATCACGGCTTGTATTGCATGGCCGGCAACGTAAACGAATGGGTTCAGGATGTGTACAGACCGACCTCATTTCAGGAATTCAATGAATTTGAGCCACTTCGCGGAAGTGTATATACGCAATTCAAAAAGGATTCTGCCGGCAATTTCGTCCGTAACAGTCTTGGACAGATGGTAAAAGATACAGTCGCGAACTTCACGAATTTTCGCGATGGAAATTTCCAATCCAATCTAGATGAGGCTCTTTGGAAAAACAAGGATGATTCAGTCAGGAGCCAGAACAGTACCAACGCAATGTATCCTAATCTGAAGGACAACTACTTACCAAGGATTTCGGATCATTCAAGAGTCTATAAAGGAGGTAGCTGGAAAGACAGACCCTATTGGCTAAGTCCGGGAACCAGAAGATATCTGGATGAAAGAAGATCGGCGAACGACTTAGGGTTCCGATGTGCCATGACAAAACTGGGAGATTCCGAACCAAAATAATCTCACAAACCTCATCGACAGATGAGGTTTTTTTTACTCATACTATGAACCTGGAAGCCCTTTATCAAATTTTCCTCCAACATCCGGTTGTCACGACCGACAGTCGCAATATTGAACCCGGTTCCCTGTTCTTTGCGTTAAAGGGAGATAATTTCAATGGCAATGAATTTGCACTTGCGGCGATTGAGAAGGGTGCATCCTATTCTGTAGTTGATGAAGAACAAGCGATTGGTAACGGGAAGATACTATTGGTTGAAAACGTTTTGCAGACGCTACAGGATTTGGCCCGGTTACACCGTCAGAAATTAGGCATTCCAATTCTCGCCATCACCGGTACCAATGGAAAAACCACCACAAAAGAACTGGTAACATCGGTCCTCTCAAAAAAATACACGGTTGTCTCCACCAAAGGCAATTTGAACAACCACATTGGTGTACCGTTAACATTGCTGAAACTCACCCGGGAGACTCAAATAGCTGTGGTCGAAATGGGCGCAAATCACCCAGGCGAGATTGCCGCCCTGTGCGACATTGCCTTACCGAATTTTGGATTAATTACTAACGTTGGAAGAGCTCATTTGGAAGGCTTTGGCTCCTTTGAAGGCGTCATCCAGACGAAAACTGAACTATACAGGTTTCTTGAAAAAACCCATGGAACCATCTTCATTAATCTCGGTAATCCTTATCTGACCGCCCATGCAGGGGATGTTACCAAAGTAGGATATTCTACGGTAAAAGACACTGACGGACTGGAAGGAGAAGCGCTTGGCTCGAAGCCTTTCCTGCATTTTAAAGTTCTGTTTCCAAAAGGTTGGTTATACATAAAAACCAGGCTTGTTGGGGAGTATAATTTGGAAAATGCACTGGCGGCTGTGGCTGTAGGTCAGCATTTTGATGTTGATCCGTTGGCGATTACCTGTGCCATTGAAGGATACCAGCCCGACAACAACCGTTCGCAATGGATGGAGACGCAGCATAACAATCTGCTGATGGATGCGTATAATGCGAATCCAAGCAGCACGAGAGCCGCTGTGGAGAATTTCGCACAGCTGGAGGCTCCCAAGAAGGGCGTGATACTTGGTGATATGCTTGAATTAGGATCTGTGGCACATGAAGAGCATCAGAAGATAGTCGATCTAGTGGCCGCCATCAAATCGGAGCTGGTGATTTTGGTTGGATCCAATTACTCAGGTTGCAACCTGCCTGGTAATTTCCTGCATTTCGCGAATGCAGCCGATTTGAATGATTATCTAAGGATCAACAAGCTCACAGGTTACCTGCTCCTCATAAAGGGATCCAGAGGAATGAAACTGGAGACACTTGTACCTGAACTCTAATGGCGCTCCTGAAATAGTTGGAAGCAAATTGTTGTTAATGGAAGAATAAAATAGCAGAATGTCGGAATATCTAAATTTAAAGGAACATCTCAAACACCCTGTTTTTTCGCTGATCGGCTCCGTTTCGGATGCAGAAGGTCTTGAGACCTACGTCATCGGAGGGTTTGTCAGGGATCTGTTGATGTATCGGAAAAAGGATCATTACGACATTGATATTGTCACGGTGGGCAGTGGAATTGGGCTCGCCAAGAAAGTTGCGTATGCCATTCACCCAAAATTGAAAGTGACAGTCTTCAAGAATTTCGGGACGGCCATGTTTCGCGACAACGATGTTGACTTTGAGTTTGTCGGCACCCGAAAAGAATCCTATCGCTCGGATAGCAGAAAGCCAGTCGTGGAAGGCGGCACATTGGTAGACGATCAGAACAGGCGGGATTTCACAATTAATACCCTCGCAATATCTCTTAATAAGGAAAGTTATGGCGATCTGGTTGATCCATTCGATGGCATGGGTGATTTGGAAAGCAAATTAATCCGAACTCCACTCGATCCGGACATAACCTTCTCTGACGATCCTTTGCGAATGATGAGGGCAATCCGGTTCGCATCTCAGCTTAATTTCAGAATTGAGGAGGAAACCTTTGCCGCGATCACAAAGCAGGTTGAGCGAATAAATATTGTTTCGAAGGAGAGAATAACCGACGAACTAAACAAAATTATCCTTTCAGAAAAACCATCCATCGGATTCAAATTACTGGAAGTGTGTGGTTTATTGAAGATCATCCTCCCTGAGATTCAAAATCTTAAAGGACGGGAGAGTGTGCATGGCATTTACCACAAAGATAATTTCTATCATACCCTGGAAGTGCTCGACAGGATAAGCGTGAACACAGACAATCTGTGGCTACGTTGGTCGGCACTGTTGCACGATGTCGCAAAACCCGTTACTAAACGGTTTTCTCCTGCTTTGGGCTGGACGTTCCATGCACATAATTTTGTTGGAGAAAAGATGGTGCCCAAGATGTTCGACAGGCTCAAACTGCCGCTTAACGAAAAGATGAAATTTGTTCAAAAGATGGTTCTCCTGCATATGAGACCCATTGTGCTGTCAGAAGAAGAGGTAACTGACTCCGCCGTAAGGCGTTTACTATTTGATGCAGGCGATGATATTGATGATTTAATGACGCTCTGCGAAGCTGATATTACCTCGAAAAACGAAGAAAAAGTGGCGCGGTTCCTGGCGAATTTTCAATTGGTACGGGAAAAGCTAAAAGAAATCGAGGAGAAAGACGCTGTTCGAAATTTCCAGCCCCCAGTTACAGGCGAGCTGATTATGGAGACCTTTAACCTGCAGCCATGCAGGGAGATTGGTATCCTGAAATCTGCTATCAAAGAGGCGATTTTAGAGGGCGAGATCAGAAATAACTACGAGGAGGCGTTTGCCTATATGCTGGCTAAAGGAGAAGAGCTGGGCTTGACAGCTAAATGAAAAAAGCTTCTAAAGTTTTAGTTACGAGCAGAATTTGCTCGTAACTAAAACTTTAGAAGCTTAATAGACGTTCCTATTTCGCCAACGCTATCGTGAAAGTCACCGAAGATTCATTCCCCGATTTATCTGTACAATAGGCCGTAAAATCATAATTTCCGACTGTGGTTTGATTTCCGGCAACCGTTAGTGGAATCGTAATTTCGTTGTGATTGACGGACAAGGACTTGCTCGACACAGGCAAAGTCCAGCTTTGATCGAATGCCCAATCAGAGGTTTGTACACCCTTCAAATTCTTTGTTATCCGAATCCTGTATGATTTTAATTCTGCGTTATCGCCAAGATTCATTTGAAGGTGCAAGGGTTTTCCCAAAATGTAAGTGAAACCCGAGACAGGATCTATGACACTAATCGTAGGAACGGTAGTATCGGTTGTCGTCACGGGCGTATCAGTCGTTGTGGATTTCGAACATGAAATACACACCACCAGCAGTAAAACCTGCATCATCCAGCTGAAAGATCTTCTCATGGTTAGGAATTATTTTTCTGATTCAAAAATATTCTACTTCTCTTTTTCCCGTAGAGGAAATAGATTACCATCCCGAGAGCCATCCAGATGATCAGCCGCATCCAGGTATCAAAGGGTAAAGCAGCCATTTGCGCCAAACAAATTATCATACCGAGAATTGGGAAAAGCGGAACAAAAGGTGTCTTGAACGGTCTTACTGCATCCGGATCCGTCCGGCGCAATATTATAATACCCGCGCAGACAATGACAAATGCCAGCAGAGTGCCTATCGACACTAACTCTCCCAGAACGCCAATCGGGAAAATCCCGGCAATAAGAGCTGCGAAGCCACCGGTAACGATGGTCGTGATATATGGCGTTTTATATTTCTTGTGCACTACCGTGAAGGCTGGAGGCAGCAATCCGTCTTTTGCCATCGTGTAAAAAATCCGGGGTTGAGCCATCAACATGACTAACACGACAGAGCTTAATCCGGCTAATGCACCAATTTTGATGAATGGTCTCAGCCATATTAATGAATCTCCGGCACGGTCAATGGCAAGTGCAATCGGTGCAGAGACATTCAGCTCCTTGTAATTGACGATACCAGTAAGGACAGCGGCAACTGCAACGTACAACACTGTACAAATAACCAGCGACCAAAGAATCCCGATAGGCATATCACGCGCCGGATTTTTTGTCTCCTGGGCCGCGGTTGAAAGAGCATCAAACCCGATATAAGCGAAAAAGATTACTCCGGCACCGGTGAAAATTCCGGATATTCCAAAAGCTCCGAATGTACCGGTATTCTCCGGGATGAAAGGAGTCCAGTTATCAACGTTAATAAAGGATATTCCAAAACCAATAAACAACAGTATGACAGTTAGCTTAACGATAACAATCACATTATTAAACCTACTCGACTCGCGGATTCCAAGCACCAGCAGCGCTGTAATCAGAGCCACGAGAGCTACCGCAGGAAAGTTCAGGATACTCCCGGTTCGCTCCCACCCTTGCCCGATAACGTGATTAAAGGGGGCCGAACAAAGCGCATGAGGAATCACTATTCCGAAGTCCTTCAGAAAGCTGACGAAATAGCCAGACCAACCCACGGCCACTGTCGACGAGGCAAAAAGATACTCAAGAATTAAATCCCAGCCGATGATCCAGGCCAGAAACTCACCCAATGTGGCATATGCATAGGTGTAGGCGCTTCCCGCGATCGGTATCATGGAAGCAAATTCGGCGTAACACAGTCCGGCAAATATGCAGCCTAATGCTGAAAAAACGAAAGAGAGCATGATTGAAGGACCAGCATAATTAGCTGCAGCGGTGCCGGTTAATACAAAAATACCCGTCCCGATGATCGCTCCAATACCCAGTGTTATGAGATTTTTTGCTGAAAGTGCCCGATTGAATTTGTGCTCGTCCGTTTTTGCCTCTGCCAAAAGAATGGTAACTGATTTTCTTCTAAAAAGTTGATTCATAATTGTTTTTATTGGAGCTGTATTAATTTCGCTAAGAAGACAGCAACACAATTTATACCATACCTTCTCTATGCAATACGCAAAACCAGACGATTAAATTGGTTGTATCAGCAAAGATAAAAAAATAGCTGAAATAGCCATGTGTAATGTTTTAACACTAACCAAAAATGATTGTGTGGCTATTGCATTTGGCAATCAAAAAACAAAATTACATACAAATGAAATTCTCAGGTTTTATTCTACCCTGAGAACCTTGAATTCAGTTCTCCGATTTTTCTGATGTTCCTCTTCCTGACAAGGGACGCCATCGGCACATTTGTTGAGTAGCATCGACTCTCCGTATCCTTTGGACAAAATCCGGCTACGTTGAATACCTTTGGAGTAAAGATAGTCGGCGGCAGCTTTGGCCCGATTATCGGAGAGTACCTGGTTTGCCGCGCTGCTGCCGCGAGAATCGGTATGCGAGCGCAACTCAATTACCATGTTTGGATAATCGGACATCACCTTCAGCAGTTTGTCCAGAATTTTTTCTGCATCCGGACGAATGTCAAATTTATTCAGGTCGTAATAAATATCTGCGACAGAGATTACATCCCCTTCACAATATACAGGAATTGAAACGATTAAGGTCGAATCCTTTTGCAACCCAACGGTTGAGATTCTGGCTTTTGCCTCATTACATTTGCCTTTGATAGTGGTATTTGCAACTGAGACAACATACTCAGATTCAGGCTGTAATTCCTGCACAAATTGTCCCTGCATATCAGTTCTTACCTTGATTCCAATCGAAGTTTTTTCATTCAAAATTACCACAGTACATGCCGGAATGGGATCTTTATCGGCCGCTCCGAAAACAAAACCCTGCAATTTCAACGCCGGTGCCTTTGGCTTTACGACTTCCTTCTTGGGCAAACTTCTACTTACGCTGTAGATATCGTCTTTCCCATGCTCATTTCTACGATCTGAACTCAGGTAGCCGTTTTGTCCGTCATCCTTGGTGATGTAACCGAAATCATCGAATCGGGTGTTCATCGGGTAACCCGGATTGATCACTTTAGAAAATCCATCTGCAGATTTTGGGGCGCAAAAAATATCGAGTCCGCCTAATCCGGGAATACCGTCAGAAGCATACCAGAGATTACCCTGCCTGTCTACGAAAGGGAAAAGATCGTTACCCGGACTATTAATTGCAGATCCAAGGTTAACAGGGGCTCCCCAGGATTTCCCTCCTTCGGGATCAATGATTTGATGAGAAACATACAAATCCATACCACCAAAACCGCCCGGCATATCCGAGGCAAAATAGAGGGCTTTCCCATCCTCCCTCAAGGCTGGATGTTCGACAGAATACTCTACATTATTAAATGAGAGCGGCTTGACATTAATCCATTTTTTTTCTCGCGGGTTCCAATTAGCCTGAAAGAGTCCGATTTTAGTAATCCCGTCATTACTTTTATGCAGGGTGGAATTGTAGTAAAAACTGCGGGTAAAAATAATGGTATCCAGGCTAGCATTGAAACAGACCGGACCTTCATGGTAAGGCGTGTTGAGCTCTTTGGAGAACGGGCGGGCTTTACTGCTGCCCGGATCGGCAATGTAAAGATCCAGATATGGCGACTGTGTCCAGTTGTACATCGAACGAACCATTGAAAAGCCCGACCGGTCGCTGGAAAAAACGATTGCATCCCCGAAGTATGCCGGACTAAAATCGTCCGCCTCACTCGAAAATGGCATCATTTTTATTTTGAATGAGGCAGAATCTTTGTAAAATGCGTTAAGATTTTGATAGGCATTCTCAAACATTGCACCTCTTGTATCGGTTTGATTTTCGGGATGATAGTTGGCGAATTGCTTCTTTGCCAGTTCGTATTTACCATTTCTGGAAAGGACATTTGCATATTTCAATACAACCGTAGGTTTTGCTCCCGCGTTTCCAACCAGAAATTCATAGTATTTCTCCGCACTCCTGCTATCATTCAGGTGATCGTAAATAGTTGCCAGTCTTTCGTTTAGAGAATAATCCTTCGGATGATCCTTCAACAGCTGTTCATACATCGGAATAGCCTTGTGAAAGTCAAAGTTAGAATAGTAATTATCGGCCAGCTTCCTTTTCAGGGTGGAGTTCTTGGCTACAACTGCTGTGCAGAAAAGAAGACTGAGTAAAAAAATTGGCAACTTCATTCGTTATATAAATTTTTTAATCATTTAACTATCAACCAGTAGCAAAAAATAGCTATTAAAAGAATCGAGGAGTTATTATCTTCCCTTGCGAAAAATCAAATTGGTAGCGCAATACAATTTCGTGAGAACCGCTGGTGAAATTGCTCAGCTCGTTTGTTGAATATTCATACGAATATCCTATGCTCAGCTGTTTATTAATTTTTACCTGTGTCAGAATATCCACCGAGGCATAACTGCGGTAGGAAAGTCCGAAAGCCAGCAAATCATAAAATGAGAGTACTCCGTTGATATCGCCTTCCACTGGCGCTCCCGGCACATATTTCAAGAGAAAAGAGGGTTGAAATTTGACGTCAGGAGAAAGATCAAGCAAGTATCCCGAGGTGAGGAAGAAATGACTTACGATGTTAATATTTAAATCATTAGCCATATTTGGGTAAATCTCATTCTGAATAGATTTTCCCAAAATATCCATCACTGAAAGACCCGCATAAAACCGATCACCATGATAATAGGTTCCAAAACTAAAGTTCGGTAATATCTTGTGATAGTCGTTTTGGAAGGCAGCATCAGACTGCGAAGTATCCGAATATTTCACTGCGGTATTCATGGAATTGTAGAAGCCTACTCCTGCTTGCAAACCGAATGAGAGAACGCTCTGATTAAAATAGAGCTTATACGAATAAGTTCCCGATATACCTGTATGGTTTGTTACCCCGATCTTATCCAGAACCAAATTTAGTCCGAGTCCTACCTTCTCATTTCTTACCGGAGAGTCTATTGAAAAAACACCGGTCTTGGGCGCTCCTTCAATATTAACCCATTGGTTTCTGTACAAAGCCGTTGCGCTCAGAACTCCACGCGAGCCCGCATATGCCGGATTTATGAGTAATCCGTTGAAAACATATTGGGAATACATTGGATCCTGCTGAGCGAAAACACGAATCCCAATACTCAAAAAAAGAAATATGATTGTAAACCTTTTAAACATTGGTATTATCTGTTAATTGTTAGGTAACCGATTTTTTCCTGTTCCCCATTATTGAAATTAATCGTAAAGAAGTATGTACCTCCTGGCAACTGATTAGAAATCAGCATTCCTACATTAGATACACCATCCCAGTCGTTCTGATAGTGGCTATTTTCATATACCTTATTTCCCCATCGATTGAAGACGCGCAACGTAAGGATGTATCTTTCTGCACCTTTGATGACGAAATAGTCGTTAACTCCATCCCCGTTCGGTGAGAAACCTTCCGGTATGAAAAGCACTATTGGATTGATCGTCAGGAGGACTGAAGCATATCCCGCGCTTTGCGACGTTCCATCAGAAGCGATCCATCGGAAATAATCATCGCCTGTGTAATCCTTCGCCGGAGTATAGGTCAATTTACTCAACTGGGATTGCGGAATAACTGTCCCGGCTGTAATCAGATTCCCGGAAATTCGAAGTTCACCGTGCAAAGGCAACGATTCGATGCGGAGATAGACCAGATTATTACTCTTTGAATCGGAATATTTCGAAGTAAAGTCCGTGGATAAAAATTGCAACGTCTGGTTCTGATCTATCGACTTTGTTAAGTCGGAAATGACCGGCGGAGGATTCAACGTAACAGAAATAGTTACCCTGGCATCAGCAACAGCATACAAACTACCGTCACTTCCATTATAGCTGAAACTGGTTGTGCCACTCCAATTGGCATTCGCTTCGAACGTCAGCTTGGACAGATCAGCCAGTGCGATCTCCTGGTTAACAGCGACAGCTACCCCATTCAATTTCAGGGTTCCGTTGGCCGGAAGAGTAACAATTTTAATTTTTACCAGACTGTTGTTATCTACATCTTTGAACTTATCGGCAAAATCGGTTGCCACAAAAGTGACAAGCGACTTATCGGTCACCGACTTGGCAATATCGCTCACCTCCGGTGCATGATTAACAGAAGGCGCTGTAACTGTGATATTTATTACAACAGTAGTCTTGCCACCCTTCCCATCGCTCACTTCAACGCTGAAACTATCCGGTCCGGAATAGCTATCCGACGGTGTGTAAGTGTAGGTTCCATTGGCGTTAACAACGACGGTACCATGCGCAGGATCGCTTGCCTTGCTGAATGTGAGTGCATCACCATCAACATCTGTCGCTGTGATAGTTCCATTCACCGGAGTTTTCGGTGTCGTAGTGACAGGAAGTGCGATGGCCTCCGGCGCGTGATTAACCTTATTGACAGTAATGTTCACCGTAGCGGACGAGCATCGTGTTGTGGAGCCCCAGTCGCAAATTTTCACCGTGAAGCTATCGGTTCCGACATAATCTTTTGCCGGTGTATAAACAAATGATCCGTCGGCATTTAGAGAGACAGTACCGTGAGATACATTGCTTTCCATTGTAAATGAAATAGGATCTCCCTCGCGGTCTGTTGCCGGTATCGACCCCAGAAGAGCCTTATTCTGATCAGTGGCTACATTTAGCGGTTTCGCCTTCGGTGGTTGATCCACTTTTATAACGGTTACATTTACTGCGACGGTTGAGCACATCGATGGGGTTCCATTATCGCATACTCTTACCAGGAAGCTATCGGCACCATAATAGTCGAGAGCCGGAACATAGGTGAAAGTACCATCTGCGTTGACCGTTACGGTTCCATGAGCCGGATCGCCGGCTTTACTGAATGTCAGGGCATCGCCCTCCGGATCGGTCACAATAACCTTTCCACTTACCGGAGTATTCTCCGGAGTTGTAATTTGTGGAGAAATCGGTACAGGCGAGTCGTTCACCGGAGTGATGGTCACATTAACCGTGACTGTTGTGCACAGCACTGGAGTACCATTATCGCATACCCTTACCACGAAACTATCGGTACCATTGTAATTCGGAGCCGGAGTATAGGTATATGTGCCATCAGCATTCACAACAACGGAGCCATGCAACGGAGCTGCGGTGACAGCGAAAGACAGTAGATCACCATCAATATCGGTCGCATCAATACGTCCATTTACTGGCGTATCTTCCGGTGTGGTTACGGGAGATGCAGATGCAACCGGTGATTCGTTGACATTGGTCACATTAACAGCAATTGATTGCGTATCAGTTAAATTACCTGCTCCACTGTCGGTTACGGTAACTACCAAATTGTAGACATTATTTGAACCCGCATCCGTCGGAGATTCAAAATCGGGTACCTTTACGAATGTCAGCACACCAGTTGCAGGATTGATAGTGAACTTAGCTGCATCGGCTCCGCCAGTAATGGTATAAGTCAGTGTCTGCGCGGGTTTATCGGAATCTGTTGCTGTTACCGTGGTAACTGATGTACTACCTTCAGGTACGCTGATTACAGCCGTGGCACCTCCACCGTTTGATGTGATAACCGGCGCCGTGTTGGAAACTGTAACTGTAATTGTCACTGTTCCTATACTGCAATTGGCTGGAGACATCCTGTCGCAAAGCTGGTAGGAAATTGTATACGTGCCAGGAGTTGTACCGCTAGCCACGGAAACAGCGCCAGTAGCCGGATCCAATGTGATGCCTGTCGGCCAGATATCGCTTGTGGCGATGGTGGCATTTCCACCGACTCCCAGGGTAGCCGCAACGCCATTAATAAGATCATTCGATACTACCGAGCTGACGGCTGTTCCACCAGTATCCGGGATTGTTCCGGAATCAGTAACCGGATTAATTACAGAACTTACGGTGATGTGATCCGTCTTGGTAGCGCAGTTCGGAATGGGTAGCAACTTATCACAAAGTTGGTACGTGATGTTATATGTGCCGAGTGCCATGCCGCTGGCAACCGCAACAGCTCCTGTGGAACTATCCAGGGTAATACCCGTCGGCCATGAGTCGAACTTGGCGATAGTCGCGTTTCCTCCACTGCCTAAAGTCGCTGCAACACCGTTGACATTGTCATTGGATGCAATGTTGGCAAAAGCTGTTCCTCCAGTCGCGGCAATGGTGGCGTTCTCTGTATTTGGGTCGATAACTGCCGTTACGTTGATTACGTCGGTGACCGTTGCACAGTTGACGGGCGACAACCTATCGCATAGTTGATAGGAAACGTTGTACACACCCGGCGTTGTCCCTGATGCAACCAGAATAGCACCTGAAGTAGTATCCATAGTGATTCCCGAAGGCCAGGTTCCGCTTTCAGTCACGGTTGCGTTTCCGCCGGAACCCAGGGTTGCAAGTGCACCATTTACGCTATCGTTAATCGTTACATTGCTGAATGCGGTGCCGCCAGTTGCAGCCACAAAACCAGTATCAGTGGAAGGATCGATGTTTGCCGAAACAGTAACAGTTACGGTTGTGCTGCAACCTAAATTGTTGGTATAGGTAATGTAACTCGTTCCAACGGTAACACCCGTAATCAGACCAGTATTGTCTACTGTGGCAACACTGGTTGTAGCAGAACTCCATGGCACTGAGGACGCTTCCGTGCCAGAGCCTGTTAATTGAACTGTCGAACCTGCATGAACCGTAAGCGTACCCGTGATAACAGGTGGTTCATTCACGGTAGTAGCAGTACTGCTGGTTGCTCCAGCAGCTGTACAGCCATTCGTATCTGTATAATTGAGAGTCACGGTGCGGCTGCCGGCTGTTAGCCATTTCAGGGTAACACTATTGCTTGTGCTTCCCATGCTTCCAGCCGAAATTGAATAGTCTGTATTTAATGTGCCGGTCGTGACACTCCACAAGTAAGTCGATTGCCCTGATTGTGTGGCGAATGTGCTCTCCGATCCAAGACATACATTGGATCCAGCCTGTATGGTGAATGTCGGATTTGGCAGGTCATTGACCTTTATGGTGAATGTCTGGGTCGGGGAGGTATCCTCTCCGCCATTTGCCGTACCGCCATTATCTTCGAGCACAACCGATACGATGGCAGTTCCACTCATGTAATTAGCCGGTGTATAGGTTAGCTTGCCGGTCGCATCAATAGAAGGCTGAACGCTGAACAGGCTGCTATTATTGTTGGTAACCGTAAATGCCAGGGTCTGGGATGATTCATCCGATGGCCCTTTACTCATAGCACTGACCCAGTTGTTCACCGTTTGAGCGCCGGAGCTGCCACAAATCGTCTGATCACCACCTTTTGTAAAGGAAGGTGCATCGTTCACTGGATTTGCTGTAATATTTACAGTCGCATCACTTGTTGCATACAATGATCCGTCACTGCCGTTCCAATCAAAGCTTGTGCTTCCATTCCAGTTAGCGTTCGGGACGAATGTTAAATTCGGCAGGTCGGCTGCTGCAATTTCGGCGTTCAACGCAACGGCATTTCCATTGACCTTGAGAGTACCGTTGGCAGGAAGAGATGTAATTTTGATCTTACTTAGCGTATGAGCCAGTAAAACGTCTTCATCGGCAAACTTACTCGTGAAGTCGGATGCAGTAAAGGTACATGTGAAGTCCTCGTTGATAGTTTTGCTCAAATCACTGACAACAGGCCTGTCATTGACATCGGAAAGGTTAATGGTGATATATGCGACGTCACTATACAATCCATTGGAGGCACTGACCTTCAGAACAAATGAAGTCGTCTGCTCATAGTTTAGCTTGGTTCCATCCTTTACAGTAATGGCTCCGGTAGTTGTATTAAGTTCGAAAGCGCCCAATGTATTGCCGTCCAGCAAGGTATAAGTCAGCGCATGAGCTCCGTTATCCTTGTCGATACCCGTAATGACATCGTTAACATCATAAACATTTGTTCCATTGGCTGTATTTTCAGCCAGACTCATCGTATAATCTGCCAGTTTGGGAGCATTGCAGGAAGCATTAACCACTATATCGACAAATAATCTGGATGATGATTCACAACCCGAAACCGTCTGATTTGCATAATATCTGGTGCCATTCACCAAAGGTGTAGTATTATCAAGAGCCGTTCCACCCGACGCTGCACTGTACCATTTCACATCGGTACCTGTTACCACGATGTCAGAAACCTTTGGATCTGTTGTATTGCAGTATGCCTGGTAAGTGCTTCCTGTCGGAGCGTCAGGTGCGGAAAGTGCGGCATTCATTACGACATCTGTAGAAGCCGTTGAAGTACAACCCTGGTTGTCTTTCACTCTGAAAGTATGGGTCGTAGAGGCAGTAAGTCCGCTAAAAGTATAGGACGTACCAGTACCGTTCACATTCGATCCTCCGGATGGAATTATCGTCCAGTTTCCGGAAGGTAATGAATTAAGAACGACAGCGCCAGTTGGTACTGCACAGCCAGGCTGGGTAATTGTACCAATACCCGGTGATTGAGGCAGGGCAACTACCGTGATTGTTGCATCAGCCTTTGAAAAGGTACAAGGAGTGGTAATTGTCCATCGGATCAGATAACTTCCAGTTCCACCGGAAGGCGTAAATGTTCCAAGAGGATCATATTTATCGCTGAATTGAGTAACCGAAGTGCTCGGACCGCTTACTACCGACCATTCACCAATGCCTGAAGTCGGAGAATTTCCTGATAAGGTTGCCGCTCCGTCTGCACACATAGTTTGAGTTGACTCGTTTGTCGCGGTAGTGGGCAGACTATTCACGGTAACGGTTGCATCTGCCACAGAAGATGGAGATGGATTATTGCTGATCGTCCAACGGATCAAATAGTTACCGACCCCGCCGGCTGGAGTAAATGTTGCCGTTGGATTAGACAGACTGCTAAATTGGCTATTCAGTGTACTCGGACCGCTTATTACTGTCCACGACCCGGTTCCAACCACCGGAGTGTTTCCTGAAAGTACTGTCGAGACTTCGCTAATACACATTATTTTCGATGAGTTAGTCGCTGAAGTTGGAAGATCAGCAACTGTAATGGTTAGCGTACCATCCGCATATAGTCCGTTTGGATTAGTTACACGGTAGTTCAAAATGATTGTCCCCGAGTATCCCGGATACGGCGTGAATGTAAAGGTTCCGTTGTTACTGGAGTTCCAGTTTATTGTACCTTCCGTTACAGACGGAATGCTCAGTAATGTAAATTGAAGCAATGATTTATCAAAATTGGGATCCGAATCATTTGTACTGACACTTCTATTGACAATCTGCTCGTTAAACGCCGTAGTGAAAGCGTCATTGGTTACAACCGGCGGATCGCACGCGGGCGAATTTACATTCGCGTTAGCACCTGCGCTGCAACCATTTGCATCGGTAACTGCAACAGCATAATTATCTACCTGAAGTCCGGACAGGCTGCTGGTAGTCTGAACCGTGAAGAAACTTTTCGACGGTGCCCATTCATATGAATAAGGAGCAGTACCACCGGAAACGGAAGCTGTTACTGATCCGTTTGCCGTGAGACATGTTCTGTCTGTAGCCGTGACACTTACTCTCAATTCGGGTGCCGTACCTATCGTGAAGGTTTTTGAAACGGAACATCCGGAAACTCCGGCATCGCTCACGATGACAGAATAGCTGCCCGTTGGGCGATTGCTCAGATCTTTAGCCGTTGCTGTGTAGCCTGAAGGCCCTGACCATGCAAAACTGTAGGAGCCAGTTCCGCCGGTTACACCAAGTCCAATTGCACCGGAATTTTCGCCGTTGCATTTGACGTCGGTGATCGTTGAACTGACCGTAATGGCCGTTGCCTGACCAACGGTTGCGCTTGTGGTTGCAGTACATCCTTTGCTGTCGGTGATTGTAACATTGTAACTGCCAGCTTTCAGGGTACTGATATTTTGACTTGTAGCCGCATTAGACCACAGGAATGTGTAGCCTGAGCCTGGAGTTCCACCGCTGACAGTCAGATTTACGCTACCATTGTTGCCATCATTACAGGTCACATCGGTGGCAACCGCAGACCGGGTGATAGCAGTTGGTCTGGTTATCGTTGCGGAGGTCGTTTTGGTACAATGATTGGCATCCTCAACGGTTACGTTATAGGTTCCATCCGATAGTCCGGATAAATCTTCGGTAGAGGCACCAAATATGCCATCGTCTGTTTTTGTCCAGGTATAAACATACGGAGCTACTCCCCCACTGACTGAAAGATTGATACTTCCGTCATTATTTGCGTTGCAAGTGATATCCGTCTTTGCAGCGGAAAGCACTATCGCAGGAGCCTGCGTAATTGTGTAGCTGGCCGATGCAGAACAGTTGTTGGCATCCTTAACGGTTACCGTATAACCTCCGGGAGCCAGTGCAGTACGATCTTCACTATCATTGGTTCCTGAAATATCTGCCCAATCATAGATTTTTGTTCCGGTTCCGCCACTGGCTGTAATATTTATTTCACCGGACGATGATCCATTACATAAGATATTTGTAACCACCCCCGTAACGGATACAGCCACGGGATTCACAATAGTTTGATCTCCAAGCACTTTTGAACAAGAAGGATAAGCCTTATCCCGAACCTGAACACTATATGTACCAGCAGTCAGTCCGGTAAATTCATAACCTGGCGATCCATCAATCCAGTCGCCTGTATTCAGTCTGTATTGATACGTCCCATACCCTCCTGACGGAGAAGTGATCGTAATTTTCCCATTATTTGAACCATTGCAGGTAATATCTGTTTTTGCAACTGTTGCAGATAATACTGGTTTTTCAGTTATCGTCTGACTAGTTAGCGAAACCAAACATGACGTATTTGCAGCGTCACGGATTTTTACGGTATAGGTATCCGGCGCTAGTCCTGTGAAGCTGGTACCCGACTGCCAGTTACCGGAATTAACCTGATATTGGTAGGTTGCCCCCGTAAAACCTCCGACAGAATTGCTTAATGTAATTGAACCATCATTAGCGCTATTGCACGTAATATTTGTACTGGCAACGTCCGCATTTAAGGCGGCTGGCTGTGCAATAACGACCGCTGTTCCACTCGTGAGTGAAAAAGTACAATTTTTTGAATCTGTAATAGTTACATTATATGTACCGGATGTCCGGCTTGAAATATCTTTTGTGTTTGCACTAAAGCTCGTGCCGGTCCAGGCGTAGGTGTATGGTGAAGTACCGCCTGTGACTGCTAAGGTGACTTGTCCATTGCTGCTGCCATAGCAAGAGACATCGGTTATCGTCGGTGTCGCTGCAAGCACTGCAGAAGGTTGGGTAATATCAAGTGCATTGATCAGAACAGCGACACAACCTGGATTCGCCTTGTCCCGTATTTGCACATTGTACGTGGCGGGTGCTAAGCCAGTGTAGCTACCTGAAGTTTGCCAGCTACCTCCCCCATTAATACTATACTCATATGTACCGTAACCGCCTCTTGGGTTACTGATTGTAATGGCGCCATCTGCAGCATTTTTACATTTGACGTTGGCAGAACTGACAGTGGCCTGAAGTGGTGCGCTGGGGCCCGTAATCGTTTGAGAAAAAGCACCCTTGCAACTGTTGGCATCCGTTATTATGACATCATAGGTGCCTGCAGGCAATGAACTGATATTTTGAGTAGTGGCGCCGTTAGACCATAAATAAGTATAGGGAGCGGTTCCTCCGGTAGGATCATTGATGGTGATTGAACCAGTATTGGAACCATAACACGAAACATTTGATGCAGTATTAAGGGTGGTTGCCGGACCACTTGCACCGTTTGTTACCTGGAATGATTTTGTAGTGGTACATCCTTCTGAAGCTGTAACCGCAACGGTATAGTTGCCGGAAGGAAGGCCTGTAATATCCTGAGAAGTAGAAGCAGCAATGTCATTCCACAGATACGTATACGAAGAGCCTCCTGATACGTTAATGTCGATTTGTCCGTTCGAGACGCCGCATGAGGCCGATGTTACTGTATTCAGCGCAACGGTTGGCGGTGTTTTTACCGTAACAACCACGGTTGCTGTAGCAGAACATCCACTTCCGTCGGTAACGGTTACGGTGTAAGTGCCACTTGCTTTATACGTTAGATCAACGTTCTGTTCTGTCGTATTATAAACTATCGGATCGGCGCCAGTAGCAGTAAAGCCGTTTGGTCCGGTCCATGAATACGTTTGTCCGCCGCTGGCATGCAGATACAGGTTGCTCCCTGCGCAAACCGCATCAGCGCTTGCCGAAGCCGTTGGGGCCTGAACCACTACCGTCATGCTGGAGGGATCACTATTCCCGCAACTGGAATTTACGCCAATTACGCTTACTGTTTTCGATCCGGTTGATACTCCGCGCCAATCGATGGAAATAGATGCTCCTGTGGCGCTGCCATTTACAACTGCGCCAGTAGGTAGCGTCCAGGAATAGGATGTATTGCTTGGATTTGGCGTGACAGACAAAATCGATGCTGCATCGGATTTACAAACAGTAATACCGGCGGTATAGGTCACGGTTGCCTGTGTTTGTGATCCGGTGCCGCTCCGTACCTCCGCCCCGCCAAGGGTCGCTACAAATACGTTACTCCCGGTAGATGAGGCAGCTGTTACGGTTGCAGAATAGGTTCCGTTGTTATTATCGGTTACAGAACCTATTGAACCTGTTCCGGATCCAGATTTTGTTATCACTACCGTGGATCCGCCCGTCGACAGGTTGTTGCCGTAAGCGTCTTTAGCCTGAACGGTCAATATCTGAGTACCGGAGCCGTCTCCGGTCATACTTGCAGAAGTTGGTGAGAGAGTAGACTGAGTTGCATTGGCCGCACCAGGGGTACCAGTTGCAGTAAATGTCAGTGGTGACCCGGTTAGCGTTCCACTAGTAGCGGTCATCGTATTGGCCCCGGATGTTGTGCCTAATGTCCAGCCAATTGTTGCGATACCGCTTGCATTACTTGTCGCCGTTGTGCTGCTCGGAGAACCACCTCCGGAGGTCACAGCGAAGGTGACGACTACTCCGTCTTTTGGATTATTATTTGCATCTTTCACAATAACACTTGGAGCAGTGCTGACAGCAGTACCAACAGTTGCGCTCTGATTATTGCCTGAGTAGATTGCGATTTGCGTTGCGGTTCCAGTGGTAGTTAATATGCTGCCACTTGTTCCTGCCCGTAATCCTCCGTCTGTAGCAGTGATTGTTGTACTGGTTCCGGCGGCAGTATGCGTGGTGAAAGTAACCGTTGCAACTCCGCTACTAGTCGTACTCGTTGAAGATGAAAAGCCACCAAATAAATTGCTTTTGCTCCAGGTAACAGTAAGTCCAGATGTGGGGACGGAATTATTGTTTACATCTAAAAGCTGAGCTGTTATTGTAACGTTGTTTCCTGCAACAGTACTATAGCTGCTGGAAGTAACCAAATACTTTGTGGGGGTTCCGGCCACAGTCGATATACTACTGCTTGTTCCGGTTAGTGAACCTCCAT
>CAXXHH010000022.1:0-5503 GCA_963663005.2 Prolixibacteraceae bacterium | reverse complement strand
AAATACTATCTGGAGAACAATGTACAAATAGAGAGCTTGATATTTTAAAGAAAGAGTATTAAGAATATATCGATTTTAGTTTAAGAAACTCATAGTAATTAGAATAATTTAATGACAAAGATAGTGTCTCTAACCCTCTTCAAATTGATTTACCAATAGAAAATTATGATTAAAGACCAGGTGACAGTTAAATGGAATCTAAAACTAATAATAGTTAGTAAACATATTTCACTCAAAATAAATAAAAGTATTATCAATCTTAAAGCTATAAAAAGTAAAAGTAGAATAACAGTGAAGTTATTAATAATAAACATCTTCTATGTCATATTCAGAGTGAAAAAAAAGAAAAAGGACCTTATGTTTATAAGGAAGTATTGCAAAAATATTTTTCCAAAAAAAAATAACTTAAATAAATCTGAAAGTAATATATATTTAAAGTATTTATATCAGTATATATTTAAGTATGTGTATAAATGTTTATATTCGTGTTATATATAGATTAACTCTATATATAAACTTAAAGAAATTTATTTTAAAAAAAGAAAAAGTAGAGATTTCAAAAATTATATGCTTTGTTAATTTACTAATATTTAGTAACTAAAATTACCTATATTTAAAGAACAATATAAATTTTTTTCAACATGTATATGTAAGTATGGATATATATTTATATGTGGTATAAATTTCTAATACCAGTGAAAAAGCCCCTTTATCTATGTATAGTTGTTATACAAAAAATTTTATTTCTTTTAATATTATTATTATATATATCAAAAAAAAAAAAAAAGCAAAACTAATTATAATAATCATAATAAATTATAAATGAAATCAATTTAGTGCCATGGGTACCATGGAAAAAAATCAAATTTTCATAATTATTATTATAATGATTATTATAATCATTTTCAAAATAAAAAAACTTTTATTTAGAGTTTTAAATAAATTTTTATTGTTTTATTTAAATTAATTCTTAATATTTGTGAAAAACAAATTCCATTTTTAAAGATGTTTCTTTCAAAAGTTTTATAGATATTGAGTTAGAAATTCTTTTTAATGTGTGATACAACATTTAAATTTGCTAATTATATGACTCTTTTGTTAAATTATCTAAAGAATTGTTTGAAAATAAAAATATTATGTATAAATAATCGAGAATAGTTATTATTTGCTTTTCTTACTATTATCAATCATAAGATGTTTTAAAAAATTATATTATGATTATGAAAAAATATTGATGATTTGTAAATATTTGAAGCTTTTCTTTTAGATTTATTAGATTATCATTACATAAAGAAACTAAGGTTTAGTTTTGCTGAGTTCCTTTATAAATTAACTTGAATTTGGCTTTTAACTAAGGTTTAATTATAACTGCATATATTACATACAAAAATAAAGTAAGAAGTAGTTGTTAAAACCCATAAAAATTCCCAAATATGGAAAATAAATTTTCTGAATTACCCATTTAGATATCTCTTTTTTAAAAAATAAATAAGTAAATTAATAAGTACAAATATCAAAAAAAATATTATAAAAAATATTTATTGATTTGATTTGATTTGTTTTTATTTTTTTATTTTTTATTTTTTTCTCCTCTTTTGATCACTAAACAAAATTAAAAAAGTAATATTTTTAGATATCATATTTTATTAGATTATAGACATCCATAAAAAATTAATCTGCTTTAAGGTATTTTTATTTTTAATTATTAAGGTGGTAAGTAGATTTCCAAAAAAAATTTTTTTTTCCAAAATCTAAATCCAATTTCCAATTTGTTTCATTCTTTTATCTATTGCTTTTTTTATTTTTTTTCTATTTCAAACAAGGTAAAAATTGAATAAAAAGAACAAATATTACTTTTTTCATTTTGTAATATATAGATTTTTTAAAGACTATAAAATAAAAAATTCTCAGTTTTCTTTTCAAAAATAATTATTTCTTTCTTTTTGAGATAGCAATTAAAATTAAAAACATGAATATTAATTTTAGTTTTATAATCAAATGTATGCTGTTTCATATCTATATGAAAAAAAAGACACTTTATTTTTCAGAGGTAAAATTGCATTCATATTTTTTATTAGCTCTACTTTTTTTTATTTTTTCCTTGATTTCAAAACTTTCTATAATATAATTATACAGAGATATAATAAAAGGTATTTCAAATAAAATGCACTCTTTTCATACTAAAAATATTATTGATATTATTTGCTCTTATATTTTTAAATCTCATTTAAGCTATTTTTATTATTAAATTAAATTTATAGTTTGGTATAAGGGTAATCATTTTTTTCTTTCATTCTTATTTTTAAATAATTATCTAGATTATTAACCATAACTATCCTTCTATTGATATATGATTGACTTTTTCTCTATCAATCCATATCTTTCATATCATTATCTTTGCTTTTATCTTGATAATCTTAGAATTAAACTTTAGTTCTTAATAACTTGTTTTTATTTGGTTATTCTTATTCTTTTTCACACTTTTAGCTTGGCTAATTCTCAATTAATTGCTAGTAATATTTATGAATATCAAATTACTAATCATCAAAAACATTCTTCAGTAATTATTACTAATTTTATTGATTACTAATTCTTTTATCTTCAGCATATTGATTTGGAGAAGATTATTCAATTTATTTATTCTGTTTTCTGGTATTTTGAAGCTTAACCTTACTGTTTTAAATTTCTGCTCTGTTTTCTAATAAATGATTGCTTGTTTCAAATACTTTGAAATTGACTACTGAATTATTTTGTTCAATCAACATCAATTTTCTAAATATCTTAAATATTTGTTGTTATCTTGTAGACAGTAGAAATTATGTTGATTAAATATCTAAAAGTTATGGATTGTCTAGCCATTTGTTACTATCAATTATTTTAGTTATTAGTTCAAGTTCTTCATCTGAAACAGGAAACTTATCATTTTATAAAATATTTTATTCTCTAAATACTTTAAGCAAGATTGACTTATGCCAATGAGATTCGTCTTCAAGTAAATGTATAAATGTATCATAATTACTGCCAAAATCAACAATATTTTATAAAATCTACCAAGGAACATTGTATTTTTCATTCTCAATTTCTTACTAAAATACAATCTTTTCTTATGAAGATTAATCTGGAATATTAGAAGTCAGTCTTTTGGGATAGAGAGTAAGATAATATCTAAGTAACTCAATATCATTTTCTGAATAAATCTCATCTAAGTCTTTAATCTCAGTAAAGTCAAATAAAGAATTAGTTAAATAGTTAAAATAATGAGTATCTGTGAATATTGGAAAATTACTAAGATTGTTCTGTGAAATTTTATTTTTATTCCAAATTTACTAAATAATTTAAATCAGTAATTTTCCATAAGATTTGTGAGTTAACCAAACATATCTCTTATTACTTTCTTGAAAATCTTCATAAAGAAAAGTTAATGGATTCAGATTATTAACAATAATGTAATAATCAAGAAATTTATAGATCTCTACTTATTCAGCTTTCTTAATAAGCTAATCAAAAACCAGAAATTCAGGAATAGATAACATCTAAACAAGTTTCATTTGATAAATTGTATGACTATGATAGACTTCTCTATTCTTCTAAAGTAAAGAAGTGATATATTAGATTTTTTCCTTGATGGGAATAAATTCTTAGTGTTATCTAGTAAGGTTAAAGATATTGGGATACCTTTACATCAATTTGAATTTAGATGGAGCTATTCTTTTCAAGTAAATACTATTTATACATGAATGACAAAAATTATTATCAAATATCAGTCTAACATAAGACACTATTTTGGGTCCAACTTCTAAAGTACTATTAACAAGAACAGTAATGAATTATAGTAAAAATATTCCAATTGAAATCCATCCAATTATAATTTTCTTTTTGATTATTTTGTTATCTATTATCTAATTGCTACTCTACTCTATCTTATTATTAAGCACCAAAATGAAAAATATAAGTAAGCTATTAATCAGCAACTAAATCTCACCAAAGACACATAAAAGATTTCTAATAGTACTTTCATTTACTTTATAGACAAGTAATAAAATACTCCAAATTGCTTGTTAAAGCATTATGATAATAAGAGATGCGAGAGGAGATTCAAAAAAGAAAATCACAATAGCAACAAACAAGATTTTTCTAACAACAGAATAAATCGAATATGATTTTAAGAACCAGTTTTTCAGATTGAACTTAATATAAAAGGATTCAAAATTAGTGAAATAAAGTTTTTAATCATTCTTTTTCATTTTCTTGAATTATGATGAATAGCTTATCAAAGCTGATTTTATGAAATGAATGATAAGTGTAATGAAAGATAGTGTTGAGAGTAGAGCTAAAATTGTTGATTTGACATTTATCTGATATTGTAAATCAATATTTTTTGACTACAAAAAGATAGAAAGAAAGAAGTAAATCAAGTTAGTGCAAAGTTATTTGATTACTAATCCACTTCCAGCTATTGATAGAGTTACAAAGTATAGTTTTGTAAACAATTATTTTAATTCAAGCATTTTTTAATTTTTTCTGAAATTACCAATATTAAATGGTTCAGATTTTAACATATCTTCTTTCTTAAATTTTAGTAGTGAATAACTTTTCTTAACTCTGAAAAGAATGAAAGTTGTAACATTCAATATTATCAATAAAAAATAAGTTCCCAAAATACTTAATGAAATATCCAATCCATTCTAAATGTAACTGCTTGATTTCTTATATAAAGCAAACTTGTAGTTTGGAATCTAATTAAAAAGATAATATGATTGTTAGCTAAATAACTTCACCTAATAAGTATTTTTTCCAAGTATTTGCTTCTATTCTTTCATGGATTTTATGATTTGAAGATTAACCTTAAATGAATCTATTGATTCAAAGAATAAATTCAGATTTTCTGGATATTCTATGTTTAGATATCTGTATAATGAGAACATTATGATTGAATCATAAGTGAGTGAAAAGGTTTTGCCTATATTAAAAAAGTAGATTGAGACAAACATCCATTACAAAACATAAGAAAATTTAGAACTATATTTTTTAGTTGATTCTGCTGACTGAATCTGAGATTAGGTATAATATGTGAAGTCTGAGAAGGCGAGATAAAATGTTTTAGTTGCTTGGCTATTATAAGACAATCCATAAATATCTTATATTCCATTTATATCTAGAATTGTTACTTCAAGAGTTGGTGACTTGATAGAAGCAAAGAAGTAAATATTTATGTAGAATCCCCAAAAAAATGAACTATTATCTGAACTAATCTCATAATAACTGGATTTTTCTATTCTATAATAAACAGTATCTAGATTCTAAATGCTGAATTTGAAAGTTGAGTTAATATCGTTTATCTATACTATTCTATCAAAGTAGAGTAACCCTTAATCATAAGATACAGATTATGATTATGATTCAATAAGAGTTGCATTTGTTTTATTTATACAATCAACATTTGATTTGCTTAAATCTGAAGTACTACAGCAAATTCTCTTGTTTACTTCAAATCTCTAAGTTT
>CAXXHH010000021.1:0-7620 GCA_963663005.2 Prolixibacteraceae bacterium | reverse complement strand
TCATGCGCGGTGTCGCGTACGCAGCCGTCCAGCCCGATCCCATCGAGGCCCTCTCGCAGACGGAGACCTGCCTGCACGATGGCAGCCGGTTCACCGTGCGACGCGTTTCCGCCGGTCGTCGCACCCTGACGTCCCGCACCCGCCGGGATCCGGACGTGAACACGGTCTGGACGGTGGAACACCTGCTCAAGGATGTCGACGACCTGCGGGCATTCCTGGAGATCCCCGTGCCGGCTTCAGCCGGCGTCGTGAAGACCGCTGCCGTCATCGAGGCGGAAGCCGCCCTGGGCGATACGGGCATCGTGACGATCGATACGCCCGATCCGCTCTGCCTGGCGGCGTCCCTGTTCGACATGGCCGAATACACGGTGATTGCGCTCACGGAGCCGGCGCTCTTTCACGCCTTGCTGGAACGCTTCGCCGCGACCCTGTGGGCCCGGACGGAAGCCGTCGCCAGGGCGCTTCCGGGGCGTCTCTGGCGTATCTACGGCCCGGAGTACGCATCCCCGCCGTACCTGCCGCCGCATCTGTTCCGTGAATACGTGTGCCGGTACGCCACGCCAATGATTGAGGCCATTCACCGTTACGGTGGATATGCCCGCATCCATTCCCACGGCAACCTGAGGGCAATTCTCGACGACATTGCGGCGATGGGCGCGGATGGCCTCGATCCCATCGAGCCGCCACCGCAGGGCGATGTGACGCTGCGATATGTGCGGGAGCGCTACGGCAAAGACATCGTGCTTTTCGGAAATCTCGAGGTCAGCGACATCGAAAATCTGCCGACCGCTCAGTTCTCCGAAAAAGTCAGGCGCGCCATCGACGAAGGGACATCCGGACACGGGCGCGGATTCGTGCTGATGCCCTCGGCGTGCCCGTACGGCAGAAAACTGTCGTCCCTGACGTTACGGAATTACGAGAAGATGGCGGAGATTGCAGCGGGCGTATGAGGGAACTGCCGCTTCGCCGCGGTTCCTCCTGACAGGTTTCCCATGCATCTTGACACGCATGTTCTTGAATCGGAAAGCCAGTCTGCGGCCCAGGCCGGCATCCTGCACGGTACGGTGGTCGCAGCCGGCACCGCGGAGACCCTGGATGTCCTGTGGGCCTGGGGTGCCGCCGCGGTGGCGCCGGCACGGAAGGCGATGACGCCGGATTCGGTCTTCGATGTGGCAAGCGTCACCAAGGTCGTGGCGACCACGTCTGCGTGTGCTGTCTGCATCGACCGCAACCTGCTGGTTCCCGACGCGCCCGCGACCGATTACCTCCCGGGTCTCGGGCAGTTTCCCGGCAGCGTCATGCGGGTCTACGATCTGGCAACCCATTGCGCCGGGTATGACAACCGGAAGTTCGATTCGTACGCTCCCGACCGGCTCGTGGCGGAGGCCATCGCGGCGCCGGCCCAGTGGCCTGCCCGGCAGCATTACGAGTATGCCTGCCGCAATTTCATCGTCCTGGGGCGCATCGTGGAGCAAGTGGCCGGCGCCGACCTGGCCACGTTCTGCAGTCGCAACGTGTTTGCCCCGATCGGCATGACGCGCACCGCCTTCGGGCCGCTCCGGACCAATCTGGAACTCGTGGTCGCGACGTCACAGCCTGCCGGCACGATTTCGGATGAGCAGGCAAATCACGCGCAGCGTCCCATCGGCAATGCCGGCCTCTTCTCCACCGCCACGGACCTGGCCCTGTTCTGCCAGATGCTGTTGCGTGGCGGGAAGACGGCACAGGGGCGCCGGATCTTTGGCAAGTCTCTCGACTGGCTCCTGCGGCCATGCAACCCGCCAGGCACCCCGCGACGGTCGTTCGGCTGGGACATGCGGCCGTGCTGCGAGTGCCTGCATCGGCCTTCGGCACTGTCGGACGCGGCGATCGGACACAGCGGTTGGACGGGTCAGTCGGTCTGGGTGGATCCCGAACGGGGTTTGTACACCATCGTCCTCACAAACCGGACCCACGCGCCAACCGGCAGCGACAACTATGCACCTTCCATGCGTTTCAGGTCCAAGATGGCGGACCACCTTGCTGCGCATGTGAAGAAACTCACCGAACAGCGACACGCATAACTGCCTCGCCAGGGCGGGGCCGGCACCAGAGCGCCGGACGTCCTGTGCCGACAAAGGAGCATAGATGCTCGCACATTTCTCCTGGGTCAGGGATTCGCATAACCCGGTGATCGCGCCAGATCCGAACTCGCGATACGAGAGCAGCCGTTGCATGAATCCATACGCGGTGCGGATCGGTGACCAGTACCGCCTCTACTACTCGGGGGGTGACGCGCAGGGGCGCCAGCACATTTGCGTCGCCACGGCGCCGGTCGGACGGCCAACGCAGTTCGAGCGCCACGGCGCGATTCTCGATCCCGGCGCAAGTGGAAGGTTCGATGCGCGCTGGTGCGTCCTGCCGTTGGTGTACCGGTTCGGCGCGCGCTGGCACCTGTACTACAGCGGGCATGAGGGAACCGACCTCGGTCTGCAATCCTTCCCGGGGATCGGCCTCGCCATCAGCGACGATGGCCTGCATTTCGAACGATACTCTCCGGACCCCGTCATCACGGGCGATCAAACAACGGCGTTTCCACACAACCGGGGCGTCGCCGGCGGCGGCACGATCCTGGCCGACAGACAGGCCGACGGCACAATGCGCTACCGGATGTACTACACGCTGGCCGTTGGGACGAAGAACCGGGACGTGCGCATCGACCAGGAGAAGCACTGCGCGGTCTGCCATAGCACCGACGGTATCCATTGGTTCGATCACCGCGTCATCCTCAGCCCGCGCCGGGACGTCGCGAACGAGGATATCGCCGCGGCGGCGCCGTTCGTGTGGCGCGAAGGCCCGCGATATCGCATGCTCTACTGTGGTATCGGCACGCGATGGGGGTGGTACTCGATTTCCGAGGCTTTCAGCGAGGATGGCTATGATTGGATCCGCGGGCGTGGCGACGAGAATCTGAGTCTCGCACCGGGAGCGCCAGACACGTGGGAGTCGCAGATGGTCGAATACCCGTGCGTGATCGAGGAAGACGGAAGACTGCGGCTCTTCTATTGCGGCAACGGATACGGAAACACGGGGATCGGCACGGCTGTTGCCGAGAACCCGGTGCGCTAGCAGCGTGTCGGACATAGCCGGGGCTGCTGAAAAAGCCCTCGATGGCGGCGGCGACGGCGCGCCGCCAAAGATGCAACCAGCAGCCCAATCACGAGGCGCGGCGCTCCCGCGCAACGATCCCGAAGACGGCCCCACATGCCTCGTCGGTCTGAGGCAGCGCCTCGTTAGTCCTGAAACCCGCCGCCAAGCGACAGATGCCAAGGCAAATGGAAGACGAAAAGACCTTGTTCCCGTCTGCGCAGTCGGGCAACATACGGGCCTGACAAGCGATAAGGAAGGACCTGTCATGGACGAAAAGATCCGCGCCAAACTGGAAGAACTCCGCACCATGCTGCAAGCCGATGGCGGCGACCTAGAGATCGTCGGCATCGACGACAAACTGGTCAAGCTGCGCCTCAAGGGCGCGTGCGGCGGGTGTCCGCACGCCACCATGACGATCAAGCAGGGAATCGAACGCATTCTGCGCGAGAGCATCGATCCCGCCATCACGGTGGAACGCGTCGCGTAAGACTGGGCGCCGTTGGCCAATCGCCTCCGCCGCTTGGTCGGGAGCTTTGTCGACGAAGCTCCCAACCAAGCTCCCAACCAAGACGCTGTTCGTTCGCTCCCATGCCTATTTCCAACACCTTCTTCACCGCCCGCGGCGTTCCGGCCACATGGCGCGTGGCGGAACGGGTGGCGGCCCGCCTGCCGAACGGCGGTGTGGTCGCGCTGCAGGGCGAACTGGGTTCCGGCAAGACCACGTTCGTGCAGGGAATGGCAGCGGCACTCGGGATTGCGCGGCCCGTGACCAGCCCCACGTTCACCCTCGTGGGCGAATATCCCGGCGGGCGCATCCTGCTTGTGCACATGGACCTGTACCGGCTTCGTTCGGCCGACGACCTGCTGACGATCGGGTTCCCGGAATACCTGGAACGCAAGGCGCTGATAGCCGTGGAATGGCCGGAACGCGCCGGTGACCTGCTGCCGCCCGAAACGATCTGGGTGAAGATCTCACTGACGAACGATGAACGGACACGCTTGATCGAGGTGATTGCCCATGACACTTGACGCCGTCCTCTCGGCGTTGCACGAGTCCTCCCTGCGCGAGCATTTCGCCACGCACTGGGGTGCGGCGCAGGCGCTGCTGCCCTCTGACCGCCCGCCGTTTCTGCGGCACGAACAGATCCGCGATGCCTGGGACTACGGCTCATTCGAGCAGCCGCTCCCCGCGAACGTGTTGCGGATGGCCGACCGGATTGCCGATGATCCGGCGCTGCTGCGCCTCGCCTGGTACAACCGCTGGCGCCTGTTCGAAGGTCCACGCGACAATTTGCAGTCGACCTGGCCGGAACTGTGCACGGTTCTGGGGGCAGACGCCGGACTGTTCCATCTGGTCGTGGCGCTGGCGTTCATCCCCGCCGTACGGGCGTATCACGCCGCGCGCAACCTGCCGGAACCGGTCACGCATGACACCTGCCGCCAGATCGCCTGTTTTGCCGCGAACTACCAACGCGGCCACGGCGGCCGACTGGGCCTCTATGTCAGCCAAATCGGCTGGCTGGCCAATTACCTGGCGCCGAACCTCTATTTCCGCATCGGCCGCTTCGAGTACTGGCGCCGTCCCCTGCAACGGCGATTGCCGCGCCTATCGGCACACGACCACGGGCGAGGTGGTTGTGCTGGCACCGGGCCAGACCGCCTTCACGGCGGAAGGAACCCGATGCTTCGATTCACAGCAACCCGATCCGCCGGGGAGCTGGCAATCGCGCTTCACGGAAACCGATGCCGGCGTGACCGGCAACCCGGTTGCACCGACCGGCCATGCCCTGCCCCGCACTGTCCATCTCCCGCGCACCGCGTGGACGTGCGCGCTCCAGGGCGGCGACACTGTCCTGGACATGCACATTCCGGCCGGCGGCGGGATGACGCTGGAAACGTGCGTGCAATCGTTTCGCGCCGCGGCGGATTTCTTCCGGAAGTACCTGCCGGATCAGCAGGCGAAGGCCATCACGAGCGGATCCTGGATGTTCTCGGACCAGCTCGAGCAAGCGCTGCCACCGGAAGCCAACCTCGTGCGCCTGTTGCGCGAACTCTACCTGGTGCCCACGCCCTGCCGGCCAAACGCAGGCCTGTGGTTCGTCTTCCTGCAATCGCCGTTCGATCCTACCACGGCGCCGCGCGAAACCAGCCTGCAACGCGCCATCCTCGCCTACCTGGCCAGGGGAAATGCCTGGCGGGTGTCCGGCATGTTCCTGCTGCTGGACGACCTGCCGCGCGTCGGCACGCAGCCGTACCGCCGATCCTCGCTCGACTTGGCTGCCAGATTGATGTAATCGTTTCTCGGCACCAACGCGTACGTACCGCCGTAGCTTTTCCGGAACAAACAATCCAGGAGACGCCCATGGCCCCGATGCAGAATATCCCGGAAGTCAAGCTTGCACTGGTTGGCGTGAGCCGGAACTGTTTCCCCATTGAGATCACCCGGACACGCATGGCGAAGGTGGCGCAGGCCTGCCGCCAGAGCAAGGTCGAGGTTATCGCCTGCGAGACGATCGTCGAAACCGAAAAGGACGCGGTCAAGGTGCTGGCCGAATTGCGGGCCAAGCGCGCCAACGCGCTCGCAATCTATCTCGGCAACTTCGGCCCCGAGGGGCCGCTCACAATCCTGGCACGCGAGTTCGGCGGCCCGTTCATGCTGTGCGCGGCGGCCGAGGATCGGGCCAGTTCGCTGGTGGACGGCCGCGGCGACGCCTACTGCGGCATGCTCAACGCCTCGCTGAACTGCGGGCTGCGCCGACTGCACGCGCACATCCCCGAGGTGCCGGTCGGCAGCCCCGGGCAGATCGCCGCGACGATCGCGCATTTCAGCCGCGTGGCGCGTGTCGTCCTCGGCGTGAAGAACCTGAAGGCCATCACGTTCGGCCCGCGACCGCAGGATTTCTATGCCTGCAATGCGCCGATCCAGCCGCTGTACGACCTCGGCATCGAAGTGATGGAAAACTCCGAACTGGACATGCTGCAGATCTTCCAGCAGGCCGCCTCCAAGAAGAAGCGCATCGAGACGACCATTTCCGAGATCAAGCGCGAGGTCGGCGCCGGCACGTTCAAGAACCCGGCCAAGCTGCAGCAGTTGGCCCAGTTCGAAGTGGCGCTGATCGATTATGTCGAACAGAACCTTGGTTCACGCGACTTCGCCGTGCTGGCCAACAAGTGCTGGCCGGCATTCGAAAACGCGTTCGGCTTCGTGCCGTGCTACATCAACAGCCGCCTCACGGCCAAGGGGTACCCGGTGGCCTGCGAGGTGGACATCTACGGCGCGGTGTCCGAGTACATGGCGCAGTGCGCCTCGCGCAAGCCGGTCACACTGCTCGACGTGAACAACACCGTGCCGGACGATCTCGAGATCGCCGATCTGCAGGGCGCCACCCGTGCTGACCTCTTCATGGGATTCCATTGCGGCAACACGCCCGCGTGCAACCTCTGCCCGGGGTGCGGCATCAAGTACCAGCTTATCATGCACCGCCTGATCGAACCGGACAAGGAACCGGACGTCACCTGGGGCACGCTGGAAGGGACGCTGAAGCCGGGCGCGGCCAGCGTGTTCCGCCTGCAGGCCACTGGCGACAACCACCTCCAGTCCTACCTGGCCGAAGGCAACATCCTCGATGCCGACCCGCATTCGTTCGGCGGCATCGGCATCTTCGGCATTCCCAACTTCGCCCGCTTCTACCGCCATGTGCTGATCGGCAAGCAGTTCCCGCATCACACCGCGGTGGCCTGGGCGCATGTCGGCCGCGTGCTGTTTGACGCGCTGCAGCTGCTGGGCGTCAAGGACGTGTCGACGCCCCCGCCAGCCGGGCGATCTCTATCCGGGCGAGAACCCGTTCGCGTAGATCTCCCTGCCGTAAAATCTACTGCGGCGGCCGTGCCCGGCCGCCCTTGTGCAGGCATCTTTGGAGGGGCACCGGCCTCGGTGCCCGCGAAGGCAAGCGACTGGCAGGCTTGCGGCCGCCGCTCACGCCAGCGGTGCAGCGGATGAAATGCGCGTCTCGCGGTCGTGCAGCTCAACGATCTTCGCAACGGCCGGCACGCGTCCGGCTGCGCCGAACTGGCCGATGAATTCGCACACGCGGAACCCCGCTTCGCTCTTCTCGTACTCGCTCACCCACGCCCGGAATTCACGTTCCGACTTCGCGTCGTTCCACGGATACGTCTTCTGCGGCGGGCGCGAACAGTCGCAGCGCCACGGCTTCGCAGTCAGCCGCGCACGAGAAACACTCCTGTTTCTGCGTGAGCCGGATGTAGAGCGGATCGCTTCCCAGTTCCTGTAGCATGCGCGTCGTTTCCGGTGACTTCGGTTCGTACAGCCCGTCTGTGAAGAGCAGCCGCAGTCCGCCGTACGTGCGGTAGAGGCGGAATCCGTGCGCCGAATTTCTGCTCACCCATTCCTGCGCGCGTCCGATGGCCATCTGCACGGCATCCCGATGCCGCGCCTCCCTTCCCTTCTTGCCGCCAAACGCATCCAGAAGC
>CAXXHH010000020.1:0-20704 GCA_963663005.2 Prolixibacteraceae bacterium | reverse complement strand
TATGCTTTCTACCCGCATCCCTTCCTGCTTCTTCCATGCCACCACCCCCAAAAAAGAAGAGTTTTATTCAGAGAACAGAGTTGGTGCTTCTGCTGTATCAGACCCACAAGTGTGTCTACGTCTGTGTGTGTTTTTGAACAAGAGCTTTTTCTCTTCCTCTTTCTTCCTTTCTTTTTTTTTTTTTTTTGAAAAAGTCCTGAAATGGGGGGTTCTCGTTAGTTCATCACAAAGTGCCACGGATGCCCCAGGAAACGTCTTCGCGGAAGCGGACCGCTACGTGGAAGCAAACTCAAAGGACGGGCTCTGCAAGATCCAGCGGCGGCAGCTAGTCTTTAAAGCGTATTTGGAGGTGTGCTCGGCTTTCAACGGCATCGTATCTCCGCGTGGGGGGACGGATGAGACCTTTGCGGAGGAATGCCGAAGTGTTGCCCCCGTGGTGTTGCGACTGTACCGCAAGAAAGGGCAAAGGCGCTTCGTGTACCGAGGCACCTTCTACTTCGTGATGATCGGACCCGAGGAGAAACTATTCCGCGGCCACGTGCACGGGGTGGAAGCCATTGCGTTTCTGGGAATTCCCGGTGTCGTTGTACCGATGACAGGCATCCTGTACTACAAGGGCGTTACTATAGCGTGCATCGAGATCCATAAGCTGCACACCGTCGTGCTGTGTAGTAGCAGTGGGCATGCTTCCAACCAGCACTGTGCCACAGTATGCGCGTGCCTCTCCCACGCACTGCACCTATCACAGGACCCACCCATTGTAGTAGCAGAGAGGGGCGACGGCACCCTTCTGGTTGTTGACGCCACGGCTCTCCTTCCGCCGCTCTGCGCGCCCCCCGCTCAACGACAAGTATTGGCACTGCGCAAGGCCAGAGCTGTTGCTCAGCAGAGAGGCCTTCTGGTCGCCAGCCAGCAGCGGCGCTCTCTCCCCCGCCACGGGACCCACAAAGCTCTGACAACGGTATTGATCGCTCCGTCCTTTCGCAAGTCATTCGTGCTGCCATTGCAAGTGGAAAGCGCAAAACCACGTGTGTCCCGACGCTCCAGGCTGCCAATGCTCTGACAGCGTCAGGCGCGGTGGTGTTGATGGACACAGTGGTAGCGGTGCCCGCGCCGTGCCCACCGGTGAGTACTGTCCCCGTTGATGTCACCTCGTGGGAAGTGCGACATTTGTCAGGCTTCCGCAGCAACCTCTCACTGACCCATGCCGTCTACTCAACCATTCTTCCGTCGATCGCGAGCACCCTCCACACTGTGCACGAAGAAATGGGCTTGCAGGACGTTATCTCCTTGATACACCATGGCGGGGCGGGTGTGCACATGCTAGGGCAGCTTTGGGCTTTTGTGGATTTCAAGGGCTGCATAAAGACACGAATGGCAACGGAAATGGTTGCCCGCGCTGCCAAAAAGTGGCTTCACTCGAAGTTGCTGGCAAGCCCACAGACGGACTTTGATAGCGCCGTCCTTGGTTTGTTCCGCAGCCTCGCGGATCCCCAATTTATTACGCAGGAACTCGTGCCAGTAGTCAACGTCATGTTCGGCGCCCTGTCGCCTCCACTCACGGCACAGGATGTTGCTGTACGGTCTACACTGGATCGCGTCCAGATATTGTTGTCTGTTCGTTTGGAGCAAGGTTGCGTCGTTGCTTCACCCAAGTTGCGAACTGTGAGGCTGAAGTTTGCGCTTGCACCCTCAGACGAAGGTCTTCTCGCAGGTGTGGCGTCCAAATGTGGGGATGGCATTGCGGCCACCCTCCTGACTGCTGCAATGGCACAATGGACAAACAGCACTGCGCGGTTTCTTCGTGTAGTAGAGCACTTGCGGAAGCACATGGCGCATGACACTGCGGTTTGCTAGGTCGTTCCTCGCAGGGATGCTTGTGAATTTGTCGGCTTTGCAGCAGAACGCACAGCGGGTCCCTCAGGCGGTGGAGTCTCTCGAAGCGGCTGTGGCGCTACAATGCGAAGGGGGCAAGTCAGAAAGCCACCATGACCGACTCTACTTGACAGCAATGGAGCTCCGACTCGTTTCCCCTCCTTGCCAAGCAGGGAAAACTGCGGAGTGCCGTTGGGCACGTCACAAACTTGCTGCAACTCGCTCCCTTCGCCGACGCCAGCAGCTACAACAGCATCGCCGCGCGCTGCCTGCTGGAGGACTTTCATCGCTTCAGCGTGGAGGCGTGCATTGCGTCGAACCAAAATGCCGATGCAATCCTTGTTGCTCAGCGCTGGCACCGTGACTGTGCAGCGCTCTTTGGCTCGCGGACGGTCAACCAGTGCAAGGCGGCAAAGATGCTTGTGACAACACTCATTCGTGCAAAGCGGCACAAAGAAGCTGTGCAAGTCTGCGAAGCCTACTACAGCCTGTGCGAAAGTGTCTACGGTGCTGCGGACGCCCACTTCGGCAGTGCCACCAGTGATCTTGCGAGTCTCGTTTGGCGACAGGACCCAACTCGCGGGCTGCGTCTTTATCAGCAAGCTCTAGAGATTCATCGCCGAACAGTGGGGTCCGTGTCAAGGCCTGTGTGCGCAGCCCTCTTTAACATGGGGCTCGCTTCAGCCAGGCTGAACCGCCTTCGCATTGCATCTCAGTACATTCACCAGGCACAGCAGCTCGCAGGGCAACTGAATGAGCCCGCAACCGTAGGAATGTGCGATCGTGCTGCCCTCACCGTCGCCACTGTCGCGGCTACAAAAATTCAGCGATGGTACCGGCAGCTCACCTACGGCACTGCAAAGAGCCACACCACCATCACCACGGATGCCTCAACAACCCTCTGCTCCATGCTGTCGTGGTCCGACAGCGTTGATGAGTTGTCAGCAACTGCTGTGGATGAATGAACACGAACGGAACGAAAGCTGCACCCTTCCAGCGGGAGTTCAACCTCCGAAATCGAGCAATGCATCCTTTTTCTTTTAATTTGGAAGGTGTCAATTTTTCCAAGGGGTGATAGAATGTCGCTGAAGCGTCTGCCGTCCAAAATTCGAACCCGTCGCCGAATCCGCGAAAGGACAGCGGTACCGAAATCGACGCCGCCTCGTTGGCTGAGCTGTTCAAAGGGACAGCGGCTGCGTGGAACAACCTTGGGGCGTTGATGGGGGCGGAGGACACTTGCGATGTTCCCTTTGGCAACAAGCACGAGATGCTGCAGGTGGCGAAGGATCAGTGCTTTCAGCTCTCTGCAACTCTCTCGCATGGGGCGTGCTACGTGTCGCTCCTTAACTGGGCCCACCACAAGGCTGTCATTGACGGTGAGCTCAACGAAGCCATTCGTATTTGTGAAGTGGTCGTTGGTTCGGCCCCCGCCAATGATCCAGAAGATGCACAGAATCGCAGGCGCGATGCGTTCATCACTGCCGGGCGGTGCCTCATGGACTGCAACGAAAATATTGTTGTGTCCCACGCCTTCAACGCGTGGTATCCAGACGAGTCCAAGCGCAGCAGCTACAGTGCACTCGACTGCTTCCGCGAGGCGCTGCGGATCGACGGTGCTTGCGGGGCCGCGTGGTTCTGCGCAGGAGTCTTCTTATCCAACAAAGTAAAATCCGAATCCGTGGTTGGGTCCATCGAACGCCCCGCTAAAGTAGAGTGGGATGGAAAGGTCCTCGACAAGCTGCAGTGCTACCTCCAGTCTGCGCGCTGCGGTTACAACGTCAAGGAGCTCTGGTACAACCTTGCCCTCGCCCTTGACAACACCCAGTCTTTTCCCTCTTTCGGCAGAAAATGGCGACGTGGTGACAAAAAGATCGTGCCTCACCAAAGCTATTGCACTGGATGCGTTGTACCCGCTCCCGTGGTTCGCACTGGGGATGATGCTTTTCCCCTCCGAGCCGCTGGCACTGCCAGGAAACGGGAAAGTGACTCCAAAAGACTGCTTCACGCGAACGATCGAAAATGCAGACAGTGACAGTCTTGAGGCAAAGGCATGGTTCATGCTGGCCCTGTTGTGCGGCCCCACCGAGTCTGCGCGCATTCACAAAAAAGAGTACTCCAAGGTGCTTCTTTGTGCCTCGGCAATCCTGCGGCACCAGCCGATGGAAGATGATGAAGGGGAGACCATCCCTGATGACCCGAGAGACCACGAGGCGTATAACGAGCTATGGGCACAACTGGAAGAGGCTCGCGCTTCTGAAGTGAAGGGCGAAGAAGTACTCTCCTCGACGCGCAAGTACACCCTCGATCAGACGTCATTCACCGCTCAGTCGCTGGCACTGGAAATGGTTCGACGACAGCAGCGTAATCCTATGTGCTGGGTGCACCTAGCACAAACTTTTCGCTCGTCGGACTCTCCCAACGGCACGATTCGATTGCTACATGACAAGCGGAGTGTCACCGCAATTGACTGCCTCGTTACTGCACTGGTGCTGGACAGGCAGAATGTGGAAGCGTGGTCGGAGCTGGCGTACTTCCTGCTCACGTTTGGCGATGTCACAGCCAAAGTGGGCGGGGATGCGTACTCACACATCGACTGTGCAAAAATGGCAACGCAGCTTCTTACGACCTCGGTTCCAACACTCATGTACCTGGCCAAACTGTTCAAGAAGCAGAAGTCGCAAATTGAACTTTTCGATGGGACCAAGCTGACGCGGAAGGAGTGGGCGATGCGCATCCTCGAGCTGGCACCATCCAACCGCGATGCGCTCTTTGCCCTAGCGCAAGAGCTTGGAGCCACAGGAGTGGCAAAAATGAAATCCGGGGAAGAGCTAACGTCTCTCAAGAGCCTCCTGCGATGCCTCGAAGTCGATCTTTTGTACGGGCCCGCGTGGCTCTTCCTTGCCAATGACCTCAAGCCATCAGACACCGTGAAACTGGGTGGAAGCGATGTCACGCGACTCGTCGCTGCCACAAAAGCTGCGAGCTGCTTACCTGACAATGCGTCTGCGTGGTTCCTTCTTGCCTCGGCATTGGGCGAAGAAGGAAAAGCTGAAGTCAATGGAAAAACGTTGGATGCGACAGAATGCTGTGTCCAGGCAATCCAACTGCGTGCGGACAACGTGCTCGCCTGGCTGCAGCTGGGGGAAAAACGCTGCGGCGGCGCGGGCGTAGCAGTTCGGTGTCCCTCGGCACCGTGGACGCAAATGCGGATTACTGCTTCAACAAAGTGCTCGAAATTGACCCGCAAAATTCAGCGGCACGTAAACTACTGCAAGAAACGGAGCCGCCTCCACCCACTGCGACCAAGCCCACTAGCCCTCCCCCAGCCGCTACTGCGACCAAGCAACCGCCTTCAGCCACGGCGACCAAGCAACCGCCTCCAGCCACGGCGACCAAGCAGCCCACTAGCCCTCCCCCAGCCGCTGCTGCGCCAAAGCAACCCAGTCCAGCGCGTAAACCACGAGAAGAAACGAATTCCAAGCAACCTACTGACCGGAGCGCTGCCACTCAGGCGCGACCCACCAGCAGAACTTCCGAAAGAACTCCCACCAAGCCAGCGGAACGCCAGGAACACAGCAGGTCATCTGACACTGTGAGCGCAAAGAAGCCTGGTACTCAACCCCGCACCAGCCCCAACCCACCTCGCAGTAGCAGCGCCAGCAAGGATTTGCCGAACGTCGCGAGGGCACCACCTGCTCAATCGACTCCAAAAGCTGTAGAGAAGGCACGATCAGACCCCAAAACAGATACAGTGAAGAGTTCACGGGATGCAAAGAACGAACCCAATAACCCCAACAACCCGAAGAAGAGCCCAAAATAAGCCCCATCCCAAGGTACGTGATGTCTCATGGTCGGCATGCTCAACGAACGCATTGCGTAGATTGTTGTTTATATACTATTCAAAATCAGCACATACACACTGCAAGGCCTCGATGTGGCTTTTTTTTGGGAGAATGTCCGTTTGCAGATACATTTCCACTGTGTTGTTCGGAAGTTACATTGTATTCGGGGGGGGGGGGGAAAGAAAAAAAAAGGTGCTAAATCATCTTTTTCGCAGCATGGGGAAGCCGGACAAGCGAGTGCGACGCTTCCAGAAGAAGATGACCCGCGTAGTGAACAGCTCCCAGTGCGACGCGCCGTCGACTGCCGCTCCAAACGTAGCCTCGGATGACGGCGGGGTGGCCGTCCCGCTCGTCGTTATTCCGGAGCCAATCCAATCAGGGCGCGTGCTCACCAAGCGAGAGCGGCTCGTGCGGAAATCTTTTGCATCCAAAAAGAGCGTCCATGATCGTTCCACCAACGTCGTCGGCAAGAAGAAAGCAGACTCCGACGCACATCCGCAAAAGGGAAAGCGCTCTTCAGTTGTAGCGACGACCGAAAGTAGTGAAGCAATCCAAAAAGGCACAGCAAAACAGAAGCTGTCATCTTCGCTAAAGCACGCTTCCCGAAAGGCCGGCCCCGGCATGGTCCACCAAGTATCGACAAAAACGTCGCTGAATTTGCCTCAGGCACAGCGGCAGCGCATGGGCCTCCGCGAGATCGAACACATACAGAACGTCATGAGCAACACGGAATATCAGCAAGATCCCTTTGCTGCCATACGGAGCCACCTTGCGAGCACCATGCAGAGACTTCCTGCCCAAGAGCCACAAAACCAATCAGCCCACAATAAGAAGAAGTGCAAGCACTAGGTACGCAAGGGGAGGGTGTGAACAGTCACGGATGTTGTGCTTCTCCTCCCTTTTAATCTTCTTCATTTTTTGTTTTTGGATTAGCTCTTAGATGGAACCGCTGCTGACAGACTCTTCCCTGCCAGAAGGGGACGACACCGAGGCATCGGCATCGTGCACTGTTGGTGCGCAAGGTGTCAACGTGGCAGCATGCCTCTACAACGCCCACGTTGCTATGGGTCGTTTGTGCATGCTGGCGTCAACTTGTGCAGTTTGCCCCCAGCATCGCTCGGATGAGGCAGTGAAGGCAGAAGTAGCGGCGCTGATGCAAACCGTGCTGAGGGGCACTGCGCAGTTCGCTGCTGCCAACGGCGTGAGTATTGAAAGGTGCGTGAGGGAGCGCCAGTCTGCACTACGCGCGGAGCTTCCCACAACAGCAGTGGACGAGTCCTCCCCACCTCCTCACGCCGCCGCCTCGGGGTCTGGGAGGAGCAGCCCTCGAGGGAGGCTCTGCCACGTTCCAAGCTTCCAGCTCGATCCCGTCCAGCAAGAAGCGGCATACAACGTTCGCGCAGTGGATTCTGGCGACACAGAATCTGACAGTCTGCGCCGCATCGACCTTCCCTCTGCACTCGCGCACCGTCAACGCCGGCTGAGCACAGACTCCGGGATAGGCGAGTTTGCCTCACCCAAGGGGCTCAATCCCGCTGGAGCAAATGCGCGGCGTGTTTCCTGTGGAGCTGGAGAAACCTCTGCGAAGCCCATTACCTCCCATCTATACGCTGCGACCGCAAGTTCCCCGTCCGACTCATTGAACGTGCTGCCCTCGGCGACCATTTTGGGCGCCGACTCATCTGGAAGAGGGTCTGTAGTAGACCATTCGAATGCCGCGGTATCAGCGGAGGCTGACCTTTCGGCTCCCCCTCCAGATCTTGTTGCCACAGTGTCGCAGCACCAGTGTGCGACGCCAATCCACTCCACGCCCACAACTTCTGCCGTAGAGAGCGCGAGACTGTTGGAGATACCTTCCCCTGGGTCGACTCTGCGAGCGGAGGCTAGTCGCATCGTGATTGCCGTAACGGAAGCTATACAAGCAGAACGCAACGCATCCAACAACGCGCAAGCGAGCGGTAGCCTCCTGCGCCATCGTCAGGTGCTGTATGGCTTAGAACTCCTCCGTAGTGTTGCCCAAGCGAAGAAGCAACCCACGGCGCCCCGTTACACGGGGAAATAGCTACACCTTCCCCTTCACAAAGCAAAAAGCTCCAACCACATTCTTCTAGATATTAATAGTTTTTCCCCCTCCACAAAAACAGCGACACTTTTGAATACCTCTTTTAGTTCATTTCAACATGGGAGAGCATAGTTTCTCCGCCATGAAGAGAGAGTAGACGTACGCAATGACATTCTACTTGCGGGGGGAAAGGAAAGGGAATCAAAGAGAAAAGAAGCCTTGAAGAGATGGCAGCCACGGACCGGAAGGCGGTGATTAAGAATGCCGACATGGCAGAGGACATGCAGACCGACGCCATTGAGGTCGCCACGCAGGCCATGGAGAAGTTCAACATCGAGAAGGATATTGCCGCGTACATCAAGAAGGAGTTCGACAAGAAGTACAACCCCACGTGGCACTGCATCGTTGGCCGCAACTTCGGGTCGTATGTGACTCACGAGACCAAGCACTTCATCTACTTCTACCTCGGCCAGGTCGCAATCCTTCTCTTCAAGTCAGGGTAGAAAGACACTCCTGATGGTGTTATTCCCTTTTCGCCTCCCTCTCCTCCCCCTTCTGTTTCTCTTTTCCCCTTTTTGTGTGTGCGGTGCTGGCTTGAGGCAGCAGAAGTAGAACCCCAGCGGCGTTTTTATAGACTTCGTTTTCATCGTGGGCGGTTTTTTTCTCTCTCGCTTTGAAGGAGAAAGACAGATGTTGGCGAAGGGAGAAAAAAATTGGGCGGGGAGGGAAAAAGGAAAACAAAAGAGGGAAAAAACGGTTTAAAAGCTTCCCCTTTACATTTTCTGTACTGATTCACTGGAAAAATATTTTCTTCTATGTCATACCTACACTCCGCACCAATCCCACCCACCACAGAGGTTGGTTGGGCAAATGGCTCAAATTGCGACATCATTCACGTCCGCCACATCCACCTTTTTGTGTGGGGGGAAAGGCAAGAGAGGCTAGGTATTTTTTGGTCCTAGTTGATTTTTCGGTTTTTGTTCTCTCCCGCCAAACAAGGTCCATTCTGCACTTCATCTTTTTGCCTCCTTTTTTATTTTCGGGGGATCCCGACTCTTTGTCTACCCTGAAACAGATTTTACTGCTACAAAAAAAGGGGGGAAACATCTGGAATCGCGCTGCAACTCAGCAACCTTGACTCATCTTTTTTTTGATTCGTAACTCCAAAGGGCTCTGGTGATTGCTAGGAAGTTCAAAAAAAAAAAGAGCGAAGACCGTTTCACCGCGAAAAATGCATATTCTCAAGACAGCTAGTGTCATGCTCGGAGTGACGAAGGCTGACGTGCCTCCTCCCACACTGGATGCAGACATCGGGGCGTGGGGTAACGCGCAAGTGGTGCATGCGATTGGCACAGGAGACGCCTCGTCTCTGCTCACTGGCCTCGACGTACTTGTAGACGCCTTGCGATCCGACCCCTCCTGCTTGTGTTGTAGCCACAAGAGCGCTTCTCTTGTGGGCAGTGGGGCATTCAACCTTCTCGCTGCTCTCCTCACGCTGCACAGTGGGGTAAGGAGAACTGCCGAAGTCGCCTTGTCTGTTTTATGTGCTGCACTAGCCGGAATATCCCCCGAGCAGTGCGCTCTCCTCCTGCCTGCGGCTATTGCGTCACTGCATGCCCACTGCGAAGGGGGAGGACCGCCGCCTGCCGTGCTCGCACCTGCGTGTGCGATTGCCATCAAGGCAGCCACTTGCACGCCCCTCCCAATAGAGTCGTCCAAGTTCCTCATGGGTTGTGTCACCAAGTTGTCTACGGCCATCTCAAACGCAGAAGCCCTTCCGAAAGGAACGTTGTGGGATCCACTGCGAACACTCTCTCAGCTGCTTTACACCAAAAAGCCGGAGGAGCCCCCGCCTGTCATCAGCAGCGCTGTTGCTTTGGCTTTCGCAGCGGACTTTTGGAGCCACCTCTCGTGTTCCCTCCCTGCCTTGTGCAACAGCATCATGGCGCCGCTACGCGCCTGCCAAGGGACTTCGGGCCACACGTCCGTGGATGCCGACCGCGCTCAACAGGAACTGTTTCTGGGCGTGCTATGCTCGATGAGCACGCTGTTGCCACAACACATCGAAGTCGTGCTTCGCACAATTTTTGCTGTCTTCTGCGATTCTGAGACCCCAGACACTTCGGAATCTGCCACCGGCGCCCACAGCGCGCTGGCTGCTGGGCCCCCCGCAGTTCACGTACAGTCCCACCGCCAAGGCACTCGCTGCGACGCTGTTGAGTTGCGCTTACCAGCGACATTGGATTCTGCCGCAGCTGTCGCATCTTGAGCGCGTCCATACTGCATTCCAGCGGTACATCGGCGAGAAGGATTACGAGGACCTGCAAGTGGCGTGCTTCGGGGTGCACAATGCGGTGCTTTCGGTGTCGTCGCTCCCGGACGGCATTCATGGCGCTGTGGCTCAGATGGTTGAAGCGCCCTTCTTGAAGGACGGTGTGCGGCCTTCGGAACGTGTCTGTGCTGCCGAGTTGGCCGTTGTGGAAGCATGGCTGCAGAAAGTGGAGCTCCTTCAAGGCAGCCAGCGCGACGCGATGGCGCTGCGTCAGGCACTGGGGAGCCGCCTCGTCGCCAGGAACGGCCTGCTTGGGGTTATTGCTGCATTAGAGGGCGAGCACGGGGCAACCGTCACGCCGCTGTTGGAACACTGCTGCAAGACGATACACCTCTGCCAAACAAGGGTGGGAGCCGTGGGCTACGATGTTGAAGCCCTGCGGTATGCTGTGTCCGTGGCGAGCACGCCCCAGTTACTGTTTCCCCTACTCCTCCCATCGGATGCCGAGGCGCTGGCGAACCCCGATGGCCTTTCATCCCTCCTGCAGACTGTGGTGGTCACCTCTTCCCGCGCTCATACGCTGCTAGTCAACGGGCTTGCGTTGCACAAAGAAGCCCTCACCCTGCCTTTTGTGCACTGCTCGGAGATGCTGGAGAAGCTCTTGAACGACTTGCAGCGATTACCAATCCCGCCACCTTCCATGACCCGCTTTCACGATGCGCTTTCGCATGCCGCAACCAACGCAATTGCTGTGATGACTGCTTGCCCGTATGAAGACGCAGTCGCGCATGGTGCTCATCGTTCGCTTGTACGGCTGCTGAAGTGGTTGAACTCCAACGGCGCGCTGCCCGTCCCCGCCTATCCTTGTGAGCTGCTGCGCAGTGTTGGCAGCATGTATCGGATGCACTCTGGGTGGGTCCTCGTCGACGACGTGGCAAAGGGCCTTGAAGTCATGTGCGAGGATGAGAAGCATTCCTCCACACTGAAAAAAGAGCCCTCTGTGAGCCCACTGCTGCTCGCACGATTTGACGTGAAGATGCTGCTACTTGCGGTGGGCCAGCGCGACGCCGCGCGAGTGGTGCTCTTGTGCCTCCAGCGCGTGGAGAAACGCTGGCAACTGGTGCCCAGCTCTGATGTAGCATCGGCAGGCAGACGGTCTTCCGCACCTTCCCTCAAGGCTTGCGCCAAGCGCATCCTTGAATTTGCATTCCCTTCCCTCGAGTTTCCTGCGTCGACTAGAGTTTTTCTCAGTCGACTCGCAGGAGCACTGTCGGCTGCGTGATCATCATGTCTCTTTCTTCATTCTTTCCATTTGTTGCTCGTTTCATGTGCATATGAAAGCACCGAGCAGAGACTATTTTGTTGCTGTGCAGAGAGAGGCTTGAATTGAGGGGCCTTTACGTTCTGCTTTTTGTGCAATCTAGCATGGTGGGTGGTGCTGTGTTGCCGCTCTTTCGGAAAGTCACACTTTTTGACTTCCTTTTTTTTTTTTAATTAAAAACCTTGGACAACAATTCTCCTCTCGAACACACAAGGGGGAACAAAGAAAAAAGAAAAAGCCTTGAAGAGATGGCAGCCACGGACCGGAAGGCGGTGATTAAGAATGCCGACATGGCAGAGGACATGCAGACCGACGCCATTGAGGTCGCCACGCAGGCAATGGAGAAGTTCAACATCGAGAAGGATATTGCCGCGTACATCAAGAAGGAGTTCGACAAGAAGTACAACCCCACGTGGCACTGCATCGTTGGCCGCAACTTCGGGTCGTATGTGACTCACGAGACCAAGCACTTCATCTACTTCTACCTCGGCCAGGTCGCGATCCTTCTCTTCAAGTCAGGGTAGAAAGAGGATCCTTCTCTTCAAGACATGGGGGGAGGTCTTCTTTTTATTTTTCCATTTTTGGGGTGGTCGGTGTCCATTTTGGCAAGACGGTCTCACTTCCTTCTTTCTGGCTCTTGGGGGTTTTCCCCTCTTCAGGGGGAATTCGGTCAATTTGTTTTTTCAGGAGTCTGTCGTCTTTTCCGCCCCTCTTTCTCTCCTTCTTCTTATATTTTTTTTTCGGAGCCTGAGATGGGGAAACTACATCCGTGACGAACATTGTGTTGTGTGTGTTGTTGTTGAAGGGAGGAGTACCTAGAAGAGTAGCTCCCCTCATAAGTGAAGATTTTTTTTCCCCTCCGACTGTATGCCGGATCCATCCCACATGCCCGTAACAATGCCTGACACAGTAACCAGTGTCGCCCCTCTTCATGGATGAGATGCTTGCCCTTTGTGTGAGAGAAGTGAGACACAGGATTAGTTTCCTTTGCCCTTAACTTGCCGCACGCGTGAGTCCTCCTATAGATCAGGCCTCTTGGGTCCAAATTATCTTTTGGCTCAATCGTTTATTGCTGTTGTGGGAGAGAGGGGTGTGTAGATGAACGCCGCTCTCGCTGCCTATCAACGCAAACGCTGTATTCTTTTGCGAAGCTACCGTGTACCCGAGCCATCGGATTTAGTGGCAGGAGGAGGAGTGCGTGATGGGGGGTTGGGGGAAAACAAAGCGAAACTGGGGGGAATTGGACGACCCACCTGAAACCGGAAAGGAAAGGGAAAAAGACTTCAGGAAAAAGGAAGATTGGGAAGTGGAGATGTCTGTCGTTTTCCATTCCTTTCTCTCACTCTTCTCTATTCTATCAGCTGTGTCCAAGCAACAAGAAGAACAGATCTTCTGCGCGTGTGTTGATCCTTTTGTGTATGTCAATAAACACTTCTTCATCGGGGAAAAACTAGAAGAAGCAAACAGAGTGTTGAAGAGATGGCAGCCACGGACCGGAAGGCGGTGATTAAGAATGCCGACATGGCAGAGGACATGCAGACCGACGCCATTGAGGTCGCCACGCAGGCCATGGAGAAGTTCAACATCGAGAAGGATATTGCCGCGTACATCAAGAAGGAGTTCGACAAGAAGTACAACCCCACGTGGCACTGCATCGTTGGCCGCAACTTCGGGTCGTATGTGACTCACGAGACCAAGCACTTCATCTACTTCTACCTCGGCCAGGTCGCAATCCTTCTCTTCAAGTCAGGGTAGAGAATCACTCCTGAGGAGATTGGGGGAAAAATGCTGGGGAACAGGGGAGAAGACATTTCTTGACTGGAATGAAACGACATATGCAAGGGAAATATGCTCAAACGGAAGGGGAAGAAAACCAAAAAAAAAAAAAAGGGTTCTTTCTCTGAAGGAGCAGATTTCTCTTCTTGTAGCCTCTTGTTTGTCTTCTATCGTGTTTCGTGTTTTATTTTTATTTTTGTCGTCCCAAAAAAAAAGGGAATTTTTTTAAAAAGAAAACTACTTTTTGTTGTGAAGAGCGCCACACCTTTTTCTACATGCGATAATTCCTTTCTTTCAGCTGTCGCCGCAAACCGCTTGAAGGTTGAGAAAGGAAGGCAAGAGGCAGACCGAGAATGGAAAGGGGGGGAGGTGGGAGCGGAAGGGGGGAATGGCGATTGCGCTTTTATGTACTTTGTCAGGTCGTCAATTAGAGTGCTCTCCACACCCCCTTTTTTTTCCTTCTTGCTGTCGGTTTTATTTGTACGACGGAGTGGAAGAGCTTCTTCTATTGCAAAAAGGAAGAAAAAAAAAGTATTTTTTATTGCGTTCCTCTTTGTTTTTGTGGCGGTGTTGTTTTTTCTCCTTCTCTCCCCTCTCTTACTCTCTCTCCTCTCTACGTGTTCCAATGCGCAGGCAAAGGCAGCCTGTAGGAATGAAAATTTTTCTGTGCCAGAGGAGGTTGTTTTTGCCACACATAAACAAAATATAATTTTTCTTGTTTTTGGCGGTGGTGGTGTCCGTAAATACTGCACAAGGGAGGGAATGATGTGGCGCATCTCGCGGAGGCTTCTCAAGGGCGACTTCGCAAGCACATTTTTTCATGACAACAACCCCCAGCATGGCTCCCCCTACAACGTAACGGAGCGGAGGATGCATGACGATGAGTTTCAAGATTTTCTTGCATCCGTCACCGGCTGGACCGTGCTCGAGAACGGAGCCATCCAGCGCGTATTCCAATTCGAGGAAAACTCGCAAGCGTACGCATTCATGGGCCGTCTGATGGCTTTTAGCTGTGTCAGTGACAAGTACTCGCAGCTTACGTGGGAAGGGACCCGAATAAGCGCACGAATCTATAGTCCCAAGTTCCACGGGCTCACATTCCAGGAGGCAAGGCTTGCCGCGTTCATGAACGACCAGTTCCACTTACTGCGGAAAGCTAACGCACAAAAGAAAGTTTTGTCGGCAATGGTCCACCGCAGCCGCACGGAGTGGGAGGACGATCCAACGCCACCAGAGGAAGACAGCTGTGATGAGAATCTCCCAGATGGCGCGCCTGCCACCTCGGCAGCGAGGCGACAAAGGACGAGGATGCCTCCTCCAGCACGGCACCAACCCTCCGAAGGAAAGTGAGTCGTTACAGGCAAAGCACTGCCACCCCGTCGGATCCGGCGCCCCGGGTGGATTGAAGCCCTCACCAACGATGGTGTGGAAGCAGGCGTACGCCCTGCGAGGGCAGACTTACTTCAGTGTTCATCCTTAGCTGTGTTTAGGTGGCCCACGACAATTGCAGCGACGCGCCTCAAACATATCTGCGTCCCATGGTAGTGGGGAACAAGTTCCCCAGCCTAAGGTATTCTACTCCTGCTCCTCCTGCTGAAGTGAGTCCTCTTGACTGATTTATCTGCTTTTTCTTTTTCTAGTAGTTTGTTTGAAGTTCCTTTTTCTTTGTCCCCATCTGCAATGTTGACGCGCTACACTGCTGCTGATGATCAGGCTGCCGTAACTGCCCGACCAGCGGTTGCTCCCGCTGCAGGTGGTGTCTCCCCTCGAAGAAAAGCGATGGATGATCGCGCCAAGACCGTCGTAGTGTTTGGCGTCCCACCTGAGAACTCAGCCGAGATTGTCGACGCACTGGCAAAGCGGTGTGGGGCAGTCGCGGAATCGTCCCCGTTTTGCGGCCACGCCAATGCAATCAGTGTGCGCTTCGTGGGAGCGGAAGGGGCGTCCCGCGCTCGCGAGTTGAACAATAGCACGACTATTTGGGGCGGGAGGCGCATTGGCGTGCTCAGTGCCGCAAATGTACAAATTGCTTCTGGTGAAGCCGATGGCGGCCCCCAGAGCGGGGCACTCAAGCCCCTCCCGCCTTCTTTTGCTGGCAACGAGCAGGCTGTAGGCACCGCTGCTTGTCCGACCCTCACGAAGCTGCCCTTCGCGGAATACCTCATGTCGTACTTAGTGTCCCATCGAGCACCCTCATCAACGTCCTCCTCCACGCCTCACGATTCACTGCCGTTCAGGCCCCAGCATCGCGTGCAAACATCTCTTAGGTACCGCAAGCGCGCTCGAGAAGAGTAGTCTCTTAGATGCGCAGTGGTGTTGTTGGTGCAGAGTGCGCCACACACACCCCTCCACTGTACTCACACATAGCTACCTTATTTATCCGATACAAGTATGCTGTCTCCTCTTTTGCATGGCAGTCGGGTCTGCGTAAACGTAGACACGTCCTTCTGTGGGTGTACGGGAAAAAAAAGGTTCTTTTTTTTTTCTCCTCAGGGATGCCGAATCTCATTGTCAACTGTACTTTCAATCCCCCAGTGATCAAGCTGATGGGCACGACGCTTCGCGAGGAGACGATCCGCAAGCTCGAGCAGCGGCTCCCTCAGGTGACAACCACGTCGCAGTCCTCCCAGCGAGAGCCCCCAAAGTTTGTGCTGCTCAATCATCCTACTCACTGGCATATCGACCTCGGGCAGCACTTCTGCGATCAGCTGGGCAGGTCCTTGATATTCCTTGCGATTATTGAGACTCTCGAAGCGGAGGACTGGAAGCTCAAGGGCACCAACACCGTCACGCATCCCGACAACGGCAAGGACACGTCGAAGTTCTTCTTCTTCCGTGCATAAACCCAATGGAATGAGAGGCTAGAGGAAGGGAGACGATGGGTGGAGACGGAAGGAGGGGGGAAGGAAAAATTTTGTCTTGGGAGGCGGAGAGAGAGTCCCTCTCGCAGAGGCTCTCTTTTCGCCGCTCTCGTTCTTTTGTTTTGTTTGTGTGTCTTTTTGTAGAAACCCCCCTTCGCAACAAAAGCTATTTCGAGGGGAAACAAAGAGGGAAAAAGGAAAAAAAAAGAGAACTCTCTTCACGTCTCTCCCCACCTACTTTCTTTCCTTTCCATGATCGCACATCGGCATACTATCATGACGTGCGTCGTGTTTTTTCCCCGCTCTTGTGTACTGCCCCAAAAAAGGAAAGGAGAGTATTGAAAGCTGATGGAAGGGACCAAAAAAAGAGGGATCCGGAAAAAGACGAGGGAAGTGGATGTGTACCGAAGCCGGTGAAAGGGGAGGAGCTTTTTGTGGGTCGCAGCGCACGCTCACGTGCAAAATCTCCTCTCTCTTTTCTTCGCACAATGAAAGGAGAAGTGAAAAGGAACTTGTAATGGTGCTGGAAGGTTGGAACGTTGTGGACGTGGACGCGTATGTCGGAGCTGCGTCCACAGTGTTGTGTCTTGCTGCTGCGGTGTTTGTCCGGTATGTCCTTTCTCGCGCTCCTGTGCGCGTCCCTCAAGCCCTGGCATACCTTTTGACGGGCGCGTGTGCAGATTGGCTTCTGCCACACTCCAAGGCGCGTGCTCACGCAACGAAGGCGTTCGTAGATGTCGCTCTGTGTGTCGTCGGGTTTGAGATTGGCGCACACCTTAATAGAGAAGTATTGTGGGCGCTATGGAGGCCAGTGGCAAAACTCCTTCTGGTGATGATCCCGGTCGTATTCTGCACCGTGGCGGTGGTGTCTTCCCTGCTCTATCCGTCCCTTCGCAGATACGCGCCGCTGGTAGCAATTATCGCTGTCGAGCGCTCCTCTGCGGAAGCTATGGCCGGCATCAACGAGGCCAACGCTGTAGGGCAGTTCGCGTCCGCGACGATGTGCGCTGCTACACTGATGGACGTCTCAGCACTTGTGGCGTACGTATTGATGTCTGCTGTTGTCGGTGCTCAAGGAGTGGTGGCAGCAGGCAACGCGTTGCTTGGCATGGCGGCTGCAACTGCTGTGGGGCCGCTCTCTGCCATCCTTATCAACCGAGTGCCAACGACTCCCCAGGTCGTTCTGGCGCTAATGTTGTGTGCTTTGTTGGGCGCCCACTACGTGTTTCACGGAGAACTACTGCTCGGCGCCGTGATTGCAGGCTCGACACTCAACTTCTCTGCGCCGCATTCAACTGCTCTTGTGTTGCGTCGTATCATGCCGGCAGGACAGCTCGTCCTCTTCACGCTTTTGGGTACGCGCATTCAACCGTCAAAATATGCAAACGAGATGACATCGGCAGTTATTCTCTACGCGTCCCGCATTGCCGGGCTATGGATAGGAGGCGCGTTGGGGAGTGTAGCCGCAAGTCAACCCCACAAGAACATTCGGTGGATGACCCTTGTCACGCAACTGGCATTGGCCCTGTTGTTGGTGTTCCGCATGGAGGAGAACTTTCCAGAGAGCGCGCCGCTTGCGCGTGCGTATGGCGGCGCCGTCCTCCTCGCCCTTCTCACAGGACCATCGGCGCTCCAGTACGCGCTTGTAAGGGCCGGGGAAGCACAGCAACAGCAAGGAGCCCCCAAAGACGATCCCTCCCCGCAAAAAAGCAAACAAGACGTCGACAGCAACTCCACCACTGCTCTTTAACAAACCAACTAAGCATCGCCGACTCCAGCATTGGGGCACTTTCTCGCTGGGGCCCTCTTCCTCTACTCGGTTCCTGAGGTGACAGCACCAAACGGTAACGCTCAGACAGAGCATTCACGATGGCGCCAGCGCCAAAATGGCGATCGGTTCGTTGGACCCTTCATAGTGAGTTGCTCTTTCTCTCATTCAAAGGAAAAAGTGTGTTTTGTATGTCCCGCTGCATCGCTGTCCTTGTTGTGCTGTCCTTGGCAGTGGGCTGCTTGTGCGACGGCGCCCTCCACTGGAATTCGCCCCGAACGGGCAAGCCCGTGAGCGGCGCGCTGGAGGAGAAGCTGGGAGGCTGGCCTGCGTGCGACCCCACCGTCCAGCAGTACAGCGGCTACTTCAACATCAACGCGACGACGGACAAACACTACTTCTACTGGGCAGTCACTGCCCGCTCGCAGAACCCGCGTGCGCCCCTTGTGGTCTACCTCAACGGTGGCCCGGGGTGCAGCAGCCTGCTGCCGATGCTGGCTGAGAATATTGGCCCGTGCAACGTCGACCCGAACATGACGCTGCGGCGGAACCCCTACTCGTGGAACAAAGAGGCGAACGTGATCTACATCGACCAGCCCGCGGGCGTTGGCTTCAGCTACGCGTCCGGCCCGTCCGACCACAACGAAGACGAAGTTGGCGAGGACATGTACTGGTTCATGCAGGCCGTGTACCGCGCGCACCCGGAGTGGCAGCCCAACGAGTTCTACGTCGTTGGCGTGTCGTACGGCGGGCACTACGCCCCCGCAACGGCGCACCGCATCTGGCAGGGCAACATGCGCCGCGAAGGGATTCACATCAACCTGAAGGGCGTGGGGATGGGCAACGGGTTGGTCGACGCATACGTCCAGTATCAGTATTTTGCCCCCATGGCGTACGACTATTGCAAGAAGCAGATTGGCGTGCCGTGTGTGACGGAGCAAGCGTACAATGAGATGAGGGCGGCCCTTCCGATGTGTCTTTATTTCACGAAGTATTGCCGCAACCACAGTGACGTCGGGTGCCAGCTGGCGTGGCAATCATGCAACACTCAAATGGCGGTCTACGCGCAAACTGGCCGCGATATGTACGACATCCGCAACAACTCGGACTACGACTTCTCTGGCGTTGACCTGTTCCTCAACAGGGCGGATGTGAAGGCCGCGCTCGGCGTTCGGGCGGATGCCAAGTGGGAGGTGTGTAATGACACCGTCCATGCAGGCTTCATAGCAGACTGGTTTCAAGACATCTCGCTGCTGGTGCCCGACCTCCTCGCCTCCAACATCCGCGTTCTTATTTTCGCTGGCAACATGGACTTCATCTGCAATTGGGTCGGGAACAAGGCGTGGACGATGGAGATGGCTTGGCCGCACCGCGATGAGTTCCGCAACCTGACGGACATCGCTTGGAAGGTCGACGGCAAGGAGGTTGGCTTCTCCCGCACTATCTCGACGCCGTCTGAGCAGCTGCTCTTCACGTTCCTCGAAGTGCACGACGCAGGCCACATGGTGCCCCTCAACCAGCCGCGGGTAGGCCAAGTGATGCTCCAGCATCTGATGAACGGCACGCGCTTCCTGGTCGATTGGTGACAGTGCACGTGGTCGCGTTCTTCCCTTCAACGCGCGTGTTTTTCGCACACAGGGGAAAAAAAATGTCGTTTTCCTGCCTCTTTGTATGAGAACTGCGTGCGGAGCTCTACTAATCATAAAGTTTTCAATGGCTTCCACCCACCCAAACAAGCCAATAATGTGTGCAATGTGAACTCTCACTGTGAACTCTCACTCGTATTGATTGTGGTTTTTTGGGGGATCTGGTTACAAAACGCTTTTATGTAGCAAAGAAAGGGAAAAAGATGTTGCGCACATCGCGAAGAGTGCTTCGTGCCTGTAAGTTGCTGAGCAATCGCACGAGCCGCAAGGGGGAGGGCTCCACAGCTGCGGTGTCCCTCATGCGCTCGCGCTACCTGAGTTCTCCCCTAACCCTCGATCTCGAATACATGAGGTTGTATCAGGAGGCCCACAAGAAGCTGTGTGGGGCCGTACATCCTTACTTGCTGCGCGCCGAGTGCCACGCCCGATCGCTGGAAGGCGTCACCCCTACTATCCGTGACGGCGAACTGATTGTTGGCAGCAAGACACGGTACGTGCGTGGCGCGATCCCGTACTGCCACTACGCATCAGCAAACTTCCTCAAGGAGCTTAGAAACGGACAGCCTCAACCCACGGATACGCAAGACAACGCGGCCGACATCGGGACCGGAGGGGGTATTCAGCTGGCAGCCTCGCTGGCTGGCCGCGGTGAGTTCTTGCGGTTTGGGAAACGGTTCGTCGTCGGGAGAGAAGACTACGATCAATTCCGCTCGATTGCCGCATATTTTGAAGATAAGAGCATGCAAGCGGTAGGGGACGCCATGTGGAAGAGTAATTTCCCACAACAAAAGTATATTGCTGATGGGTGGCAAGCCATGCTCTACACCGCGCCCCATGACCCGTGCCCAGACGGGCGGAACGTTCTAGACTACGAAACTGCGCTGAGCAAAGGGCTTCGAAAAATCATCGAAGAGACCGAAACTCGAATCAAGCAAGCAGAAATATCTGTGGTTGCGTCGTGTGACAAAGTGATGTTTTGGCGCGCGTGCATCCGCGTGCTGGAGGCAACCATTCACTGGGCGCACAAGTATGCGAGTGCAGCTGAGAAAATGGCTGCGGCAGAATGCAACGACGATCGGAAACGGCAGCTGCTTCAAATTGCTTCGAGGCTGCGGCACTCTCCGGAATATCCTCCCCGGGACTTTGCAGAAGCGCTTCAGGCATGGTGGGTGCTGTACATCTGCGGCCACCTAGAAGGATCCTACTTGGGGTATTCCCCCGGACGCTTTGATCGCTACATGTTCCCCTACTTCCAGCAAGACACCGCCGTCAACGCGGACG
>CAXXHH010000019.1:0-13717 GCA_963663005.2 Prolixibacteraceae bacterium | reverse complement strand
GAGGAGCCGCGGCCGGGATTCTCACCGAGGAGGTTCTCGATCGCGAAACCATCGCCAGTATTCGCACCATATTGGATGGCCAGCCCACCTGGTCGGACCTGCCGCTGATCGTGTTCCTGAGCGAGGAGGATTCGGCGAACTGGGATGTCCGCACCTACGAATTGCTGGAGCCGCTGGGGAAACTTCACGCTGCTGCAGCGTCCGGTGCGAATCGCTACCCTGCTGACTTCATTAAGGTCAGCGCTGCGGGCTCGGGCCCGGCAATACCAGGTCCGTGACCACCTTAGTGAACGGGCGGAGCAGGAGCAGGAACTCACCCGCCGGGCGGTGGAACTGGCACGCTCGAACGCCGACCTGCAGCAGTTCGCCTATGTCACCAGTCACGACCTGAAGGAGCCTCTCCGGACGATCACCGCCTATACCCAACTGCTGGAACAGCGTCATGCCGACCGGCTGGACCCAAGTGCTCGCGAATTCCTCACCTTCATCGTGGACGCAGTTCGCCGGATGGGCACCTTGATCCAGGACCTGCTGAGTTATTCCCGAGTGATCAACACGGAAAACTCATTGCTCGAAACCGTGAACCTGGATGGCACGCTGCAGTGGGCCATCATGGACCTCAACACGGCAGTAAAGGAATCGGGTGCCCAGGTCACCCACGATTCCCTGCCATCCGTTTTCGGAAACCAGATCCAGATCGTGCAGTTATTCCAGAACCTGGTGGGAAACGCCGTCAAGTATCGCTCGCCGGAACGCCCTCCCGTGATTCACGTCTCAGCCGAACGCGATGGAGACGATTGGCGGATCAGCGTGCGTGACAACGGAATCGGCATTGAAGCCCAATACCGGGATCGAATCTTCGGGCTATTCAAGAGGTTGCATGGCAGGGAGGTTCCGGCACCGGGCTCGGCCTCGCCATATGCCAGAAGATCGTGGAGCGGCACGGAGGCCGCATCTGGGTGGAGAGCACTCCTGGCGAGGGCTCGACCTTCCACTTCACCCTGCAGTCCGCGTCGACTTTCACCTAGCCGTGGTGGTTGGTTCTATTTTCGTCCGGCTTTCGCCTGGACTCGCGTAGCGAAACGCGCGATATCGACGATGAACCTTTCATGGGTGCCTTCGGCGATTCTCTCAACCTCGTCCACGGCTTCGACGTCAAAAGAAATTCGCCGTCCATCGACATTCTTTACGATCGCGCGGAAGGTCACCTGCGTCCCTATAGGGGAGGCTGCGAGATGTCGCACGTTCACGACGGTTCCGACAGTGTCCTGGCCAGGGTCGAGATAGGGCTTCACCAGGTTACGAGCCGTCCATTCCAGGTGCCCGATCAGCCACGGGGTCCCCAGCACCCGGGCTTCTTCCAGGCCCAGGAAGTCGATCGCGATCTCGCTCGTCACCAGGAGTTGCTGCTCCCCCTTAACTCCCAAGGGAATAGATGGCATTCCCTCCATGATATACTGACCTTAATCAATCGAGGATTGGTGTTGCGACAGCTTTATCTACTGCTAGTAGTCATCATCTTGTCATCTGCGGGACTGGCTTCCCGCCCGCTCCCAACCGTGAGGAAGGGCGCGAGATCCTGGATCGGTACTTCACCGCAAACCAGGCGCAGGCTTCCCGAATGCGCGGCGTCCAAATGGACGTGGACATCGAAGCGAGCCTTCCTAAGTTGAAGAAAGAAGGACGCATGCAGGCGCTCAGGCTGGTCACCAAGCTGGGCCAGATCGCCTACAAAGGGGTCCGCTTCATGGGGGACAATACGGTGAAGAAGGACGTCATCGGACGCTACCTCACCGCCGAGGTCCAGCCCCCTACCATGAACATCAACATCAACGACGAGAACTACAAGTTCAAGTACAAGGGTCTGCTGGAGCAGGATGGCCGCACCGTTCACGTCTTCCAGTTGAATCCCCGCAAGAAGCGGGTTGGCTTGTTCAAAGGCGAACTGTGGATCGATCCGGACACCTTCCTGCCGGTGCAGGAATCCGGCCAGTTTGTGAAGAATCCGTCGGTGTTGTTAAAGAAGATGGCCTTTGTCCGCCAGTATGAGATCCGCGATGGCCTGGCGATTCCCAAGCACGTGGAAAGCGTAGTGGATACGCGGGTGGTCGGCAAAGCCCAACTTGCCATCAATTACAGCAACTTCGCCAAGCAGACCTCGGAAGAGGAATCCAGCGAAGTCGCCAACGACACCACGGCGCCCAACCAGAATCCGCACTGACCGGCGGCGCCGCTGAACCTCCAATTGCAGCAATCGGATGCCTGTTGTTTCCCTTCGGCCGCTGTGTCTTGTGGCAGGGCCGGAATCCCTAGTAAGCTCAGAAGAAGGGTACCCTGCCTGCCGCCGATCCAAGACGAGCCGGTGGTGTGCCCTGTTGTGGTCTAGAAACGAGTACTCATGAGGACCCTTTTCCTGAACCCGCCTTCCTTTGAAGGCTTCGATGGTGGCGCCAGTTCCCGCTGGCCGGCTTCCCGCGAGATCGAGTCGTACTGGTATCCGGTATGGCTGTGCTATCCCGCCGGAATGCTGCCGGACAGCAAGGTGGTGGACGCGCCGCCGCATGGGATCAGCATCGAGCAGACCGTCGCGATGGCCAGCGATTTTGAACTGCTGGTCCTGTTCACCTCGACTCCTGGATTCCACGTCGACGTGAAGATTGCGCAGATGATGAAGGATAATAACCCGAAGTTGAAGGTTGCCTTCGTCGGTCCGCCGGTCACCGTAGAACCGGACAAGGCGCTGGAAGAGACCGCCATCGATTTCGTGGTTCGCCGCGAGTTCGATCACCAGATCGCGAATTACGCCAAAGGCACGCCGCTCGAAGAACTTCCGGGAGTCAGTTTCCGCAAGAACGGCAGCATCGTCCACAACCCGGAAGGCGGCTATATCGAGAATCTCGACGAGTTGCCCTGGGTGACCAAGGTCTACAAACGCGACCTCGATTTCAAGCGTTACAACGTTCCCTTCCTGTTGAATCCATTCATCTCGTTCTACACCTCGCGGGGGTGTCCGGCGCTGTGCACGTTCTGCCTGTGGCCCCAGACGCACTCCGGCCATCGCTGGCGCCTGCGCTCCGGCGACGATATCGCCAACGAGGTGCGGTACGCGCTCGACAACTTCGACGGGCTGCGTGAGATCTTCTTTGACGACGACACCTTCAACTATCAGAAGGCGCGCACCATCGAGCTGTGTAAGAAGCTGAAGCCGCTGAACTTCACCTGGAGTTGCACGTCGCGTGTCACCACCGACTACGACACCTTGAAGGCGATGAAGGAATCCGGTTGCCGCCTGCTGATCGTCGGTTACGAATCGGGCGACGCGCAGATCCTCAAGAACATCAAGAAGGGCGCGAACCTCGAAATCGCCAGGAAATTCACCGAAAATTGTCATAAACTCGGACTGAAAGTCCATGGCGATTTTATTGTGGGATTGCCGGGAGAGACCCGCGAATCGCTGCGAAATACCATCGATTTCGCCAAACGCCTGGATGTCGAGACCATCCAGGTCTCCATCGCGCACGCCTATCCCGGCACCGAATTCTTCACCTGGGCCAAGAAGAACGACCTGATCTCGATTGAAGGCATGACCGATGAATCCGGTCACCAGCTTCCCAACGTCGTGCATCCGGGGCTGGACCGCGGCGAACTGGTGGAGTGGGTGGAGCGGTTCTACGGCGAATATTACTTCCGCCCCAAGGTGGTGTGGCGCATCGTCAGCAAGGCGTTCTTCAACAACGCCGAACGGGCGCGGCTGTATAAGGAAGCTCGCGAATACATGGCGCTGCGGTCCAAGCGCAAGAAATTCGTGGCACAGCAAAAGGGCGCCTCGGCGGTGTATCGCAACTCGCAGGGAGAGCGCCCGGCCATGAGCTCCGGCGGCACCCACCTGCCGCTCAAGACCAAGCTGCTCACCCTGGTCGTGATCCTCAGCAACGTGCTCGGCAACTTTGCGCTGAGCTGGGGAATGAAGGTGCAGGCTCCCACGCTTGGCTCGTCACCGTTTGATTACATCCGGCCGATCTTCCATCCCTGGGTGATGACCGGGGTAGCGCTGCTGATCGTCTGGATGGTCTCGCGCATGGCCCTGCTGAGTTGGGCCGACCTGAGCTACGTTCTGCCGGTCACCGCGGTTGGCTATGTCCTGACCGCCATGGTCGGGCGGATCGCCTATGCGGAAGACATCTCCTGGACGCGCTGGGCGGGAGTGCTGCTGATCGTGGGCGGTATCTCCCTGGTCGGGCTGACGCGGCCCAAGACGACGGGAGACATCCCGCGATGAAAGTCTGGATCCTGATTGCCACCATCGTCGGCTGCACGGCCGCAAGCGATGTGCTCAGCAGCCTGGGGATGCGCCGCAACGGCGAAGTGCAGAATTTTGGGCCTCGCGGCGTGCTCGCCTTCCTCACCGGACCCGCCGCCGCTTATCTGCTCACCTCGGTGTTCTTCATGGCCGTCTCGTTCTTCGCCTTCATCAAGCTTCTGGGCGAGGCTCCGCTGAGTTTCGCGGTTCCCGCCACCGCGGCCAGCTATGTGGTCGAAACGGTGATCGCCCGGGTGTATCTCAAAGAGAGAATCGATGCCCTGCGGTGGACCGGCGCGGTGCTGGTCGCCTGCGGGGTGGCTTTGCTGGCGGCGTGATCTACCTCCTCTACGCCGTCTGTGCCGTCGCGGTGGCGTATCAACTGGTGGCCTTGGCTGCGTCCCTCCGGCAGTGGACTCGCACTGAACCAGCGGCGGCCCGGACTCCCGGCGTCTCTGTTCTCAAGCCGGTTCGCGGTCACGATGCCGGATTGCTGGATGCGCTCCGCTCGATTGCGCGCCAGAACTATCCACAATTTGAAGTGCTGATCGGGGTGGCGCGTCCGGACGATCCGGCGCTCGCTTCCCTGCGCGCCTTGGCTGCCGAGTTTCCACCCGGGCGGGTGGGTGTGTTCGTGCTGCCCACGGACGCGCCGAATCGCAAGGCCGGAGTCATGGCGGGACTCGAACAACACGCGCAGTACCCGATCGTGCTGGCGGGCGACGCCGATATCTCCGTTCCACCTGACTATTTGCGCCGCATCGTGGCGCCGCTGGAGAACCCGGCCATAGGCCTGGTGACCTGCATCTATCGCGCCCCGCTCGGACACATTCTGGGGCCGTTTTGAAGCCCTCGGAATCGCCACCGATTTCGCCCCCAGCGCCCCTGGTGGCGCCCTTCGTCGGGATTCGCGAATTCGGCCTGGGCTCCACTCTCGCCTTGCGTGCCGCCGACCTGAAGCGGATGGGCGGGTTCGCGTCGGTAGCGGAGTATCTCGCCGACGATTACCAGATCGGCCGCAAACACAACCAGGCCTCGGGTTGCGTGTGTGGATGTCGAAGGTGGTGGTGGAGACCAGCCTCGATCCGGTGGACTGGGTGGAGATGTGGAGCCACCAGGTCCCGCTGGTCACGTACCGTGCGCATCTCGCGCGGCGACGGCTACGTAGGATTGCCCGTGACGTTCGCGACGGTGTGGGCCCTGGTGGCTGTGTTGTGCGGGCAATGGCCGCTGGCCTCGGTGGTATTTGCCACCCGCATGGCCATGGCGTTCACGGCTGCCTTCGGCGTCCTCGATTGCCCGGTGACGCGACGCCTGTGGCCGTTGATCCCGCTGCGTGACCTGGTGGCGGCGGGCGGTCTGGGCCGCGGGGTTGGTGGGGCGGGGTGTGGAGTGGCGTGGCCGCCGCCTCGACATCTCTCCCGACGGCCGGATCGTCAGGCGCTAGCTTACTTCTCCTCCGGCGCCAGGTGGCCCGTGCACGTCTTCCATCAGTTCCTGCAGGTCATCCAGCGCGCCCAGGATCTCGCTGTTGGACTGTTGATCCTTCTCGAGCAGTTGCTGGATATTCTCCATTACCCGGCGTGTGCGCGCGGACTCGCGTTGCGCCATGGCATGCAGGGTCCACTGCGAAATCAGAATTCCCGCCAACAACGCCACGATCGCGAATTGCATCCATCGCGGTGAAGACTCCGAAGGACTCATCAATCGCGATTGTCGCATTCGGGTGCGGGCGGCGGCCACACTTTCCCTTTGCACTTCGACACGAGTTGCCGTACACTGTCTCTTGTCGAAGCACGAGGGGAGACGACAGCACCGATGGGGCACGATTGGATGTTTCGCCTGCGCAGCTTGTTCCGCCGCGGCGCGATGGAAAACGAACTCAACGACGAACTCGAATTCCACCTCGAACAGGAGACTCGCAAGCTGATCGAATCTGGTGTCCGGCCCGCGGACGCCGCCCGCCGGGCGCGCCTGGCCTTCGGTTTTCGCGAGCAGGTGAAGGAGCATTGCCGCGACGCGCGCGGGACTCGCTGGCTGGAGGAACTCGCCCGCGACATCGCCTTCGCGGTGCGGATGCTGCGCCTCAACCCGGCCTTTTCCGCCGTGGCGATCCTGTCGCTCGCGCTGGGCATCGGCGCCAATACCGCCATGTTTCAGCTTCTGGACGTGGTGCGCCTGCGCAGCCTCCCCGTGTCGCAGCCGGACCGGCTACAGTTCATTCGAGTCAGAGCTGAGGGTGGGCTCTCGGGCACCTTCACGTCCCGATACAGCCATCTCTCCTACGCACAGTTTGAGCAGATTCAACGTCAGCAGCAGGCGTACTCGTCGATCACCGCGCTCAGTCCGCGGCGCTTCAACCTGGCAGGCGGGGGAGAGGTCCGTCCGGCGGAAGGACTCCTGGTCAGCGGGACCTTCTTCGAAACGCTGGGCGTGGCTGCGTTGCGGGGACGGGTACTGGAGCAGCGTGACGACACACCCGGCTGCGGAGCGCCCGCGGCGGTGATCAGCTACGCATTCTGGCAGCGCGAATATGCTGGCTCGTCGAATGCGATCGGCGGGCGGCTCAATGTGGATGGACATCCCTTCACGATTGTGGGCATCACGCCTCCGAAGTTCTTCGGGGTGGAGGTGGGCCGGGTGTACGACATCGCCGTGCCGCTGTGCGCCGAAGAGCAACTGGCGAGTCGCAACAGCAGCCAGGTGACCACGCAGCGTGACAATTACTGGCTGGCGGTGATCGGCCGGCTGCGCGCGGATTGGACGCCGGAACGCGCCGGCGCACACCTGAACGCGATTTCGCCGGGCGTATTCGCGGCCAGCGTGCCGCGGGATCGGAAGGGCAAGGACGCCCAGGTCTACCAATCGATGAAACTGCGGGCGGCGCCCGCCGGCCTGGGCCTCTCCTGGCTGCGAGTGGCTTATGAGAAAGCCCTGTGGCTGCTGCTGGGATCGGCCGCGCTGGTGCTGTTGATCGCCTGTGGTAATCTCGCGAACCTGCTGCTGGCGCGCGCCGCCGCACGCACCCACGAGATCTCCCTACGCATCGCGCTGGGCGCGTCGGCCGGCCGAATCCTGCGGCAGTTGTTGACCGAGAGCCTGCTGCTGGCGACGCTGGGAGCCGCCCTGGGACTGGTGGTGGCGGCGACGGCCAATCGCGCGGTGCTCTCGTTCCTGGTGACCACGGACGATCCGGTGGCCCTGCATACCAGCCTGGACTGGCGGCTGCTGGCGTTTTCGGCGGCGGTGGCGGTGTTCACCTGCCTGCTGTTCGGACTGGCTCCGGCGCTGCAGTCGGCGCGACTGCGGGGGACATCCACGTCGGCGCCCTCCAGCCAGCGAAGCCTGACCGCGACCAGGACCCGCTCGGCGTTCCGGGGCGCGCTGGTAGTCGCGCAGGTGGCGCTGTCCGTGGTGTTGGTTTCGGGAGCCGCGCTCTTTGGACGAAGCCTGTTCAACCTCCTCACCGCCGACCTGGGATTCCGTCCCGAGCACGTGCTGGTGACATCAGTCGATACTCGGCGGCTGGGCTTCGATCAGAATCGCCAGAAGATCCTGTTCCGCGACCTGCTGGAACGTTTGCGCGCGACCCCAGGCGTCATCGCGGCGGCGCAATCCACCATCATTCCGATGAGCGGCTGGGAATCGAACCTGACGCTGCAACGTGACAACGGGCAGATGGTGAACACGCGCTTCAGCCCGGTGAGTTCCGGGTATTTCCAGTCGACCGGCAGCGCCATATTGGCGGGTCGTGATTTTGGTCCCGGGGATTCCGGCAACAGCGAGCAGGTAGCCATCGTGAACCAGGCTTTCGCGCGCAAGTTCTTTGATGGAGCGAGTCCGGTGGGGCGTTCGTTCCGCTCGCCATTTCAAGAGGGCAAACTCTGCCGGGTGGTGGCGCTGGTGGAGAACACCAAGTACTCGTCGTTGCAGGAGGAATTCCTTCCGATCATCTTCTTCCCCACCTCGCAGACATCGTTCGGCGTCAACTACGCGCGCTTTGTGGTTCGCTCGACGCTGCCCATGGCGGACTTGACGCGGTCCCTGCGAGATTCCATTGGCGGGGTCAGTCCGGCGATTGATGTGGAATTCCTGCGGCTGGATACCGAGTTGCGCGAATCCGTGGTGCGCGAGCGCCTGCTGGCCGCCATTGCGGGAGGCTTCGGCCTGCTCGCCGGAGTCCTGGCCGCGGTGGGACTCTACGGTGTACTGTCGTATTCCGTCGCGGTGCGCCGACGCGAGATCGGGATACGAGTGGCGCTCGGCGCAGATCGTGGTGCCGTGCTGCGCCTCATCCTCGGCGAGGCGGGCCTGCTGCTGGGCCTTGGAGTAGTTGCCGGTATGGCGCTGACCTTGGCAGCGACCCCGGTGGCGAGGTCATTGCTGTACGGCCTGCAGCCCAACGATCCCGCGACATTGACAGCCGCCCTGTTGGCACTGGTCGCCGTCGGCCTGGCATCCAGCTACCTGCCGGCCCGTCGTGCCGCGAAGATGGACCCGCTGTCCGCATTGCGGCAGGAGTGAGTGCGGCTTTAGAACGGACTGTATCAATTTCTCGAGCTACGGCTTCTTCCAAAGCAACTCGATTTCCTCCAGACTCTTGCCGCGCGTCTCCGGCGTCACCTTCCACACGAACAGGAAGTTGATCAGGCACATGACCGCGTAAATCGAGAAGGCTCCGGAAGGACCCAGCGCCGTCGTGATGCTCAGAAACGTTAGCGTCAGGACCGTGCATGCGGCCCACAACGCCAATGTGGCGAGGCCCATCGCACGTCCGCGAATGCGATTCGGGAAGATCTCCGCCATCACCACCCACACCCCCGGGCCCAGGCCGACGGCGAACGTCGCCACGTACACCAGCATCAGCGGGACCACCAGCATGGCCGGAGGATTCGGCGTCGAAAACACCGCGGCCATCGCGATCAGACAGATCAGCATCGCGCCCGACGAGAACATCAGCAATACGCGCCTTCCGATCTTATCGATCAGCGCGATCGCCACCCACGTGGACAGAAAGTTGATCGCCCCCACCAGGACATTCGCCGCCAGGGCCGCGTTGGCGCTCTGTCCGGCCACGCGTTCCTTCAGGATCACTGACCCGTAGAACAGCACAGTGTTGATGCCGGTCCACTGCTGTAATACCGCCAGCACGATCGCGATCACAAACGCGCGCCGCACGCCCGGCTGGAACAACTCGCGCAACGTGCCGGTCTCTTCGTTCACGGCCACGCGAATCCGATCGAGTTCAAGCTCTGCCTCGACACTGCCGTTCACTCGCGCCAGCACCCGCCGGGCCTCATCTTCACGACCCCGCTCGGTCAGCCAGCGCGGGCTCTCCGGCACAAACCACAACGTCACGAAGAAGAACACCGAAGGCACGGCCGCCACTGCGAACATCCATCGCCAGCTATCCGGACCGAGATGCGACAACCCCCAGTTGGCGAGGTAAGACAACAGAATGCCGGTGACGATGGTCATCTGGTTCAGCGCCACCAAGCGTCCGCGAATGCGTGCCGGAGCAACCTCGGCTATGTAGATGGGCGCGAGCATGGACGCCGCCCCTATGCCCGCTCCGCCGACGAATCGAGCCATCGTGAATTCGATCAGGGTATGGGGCACGGCCGCCCAGATCGCGGACACGGTAAACAGCACGGCGCAGATCATCAGCGCGACGCGCCGCCCGAGTCTGTCGCTGATCCAACCGCCGACGCCCGCGCCCAGGATGCAGCCCACCAGCAGGGCCGAGGCGGCAATTTCGGTCTCGAACTCCGACAGCCCCCATTGCTGGCGCAGGAACACGAGCGCCCCGTTGATCACCGCGATATCGAAACCAAAGAGCAGACCGGAGGTTGCCGCCACCAGCGAGATGAAGTAGACATACAGGCGGCTTCCGGCCATCGTGGGCTCGCGCAGAGCCGCGTTCATCGGGTCACCATCGCAACTTAAGCTTCGCTTCCCACTTCTCGTCGGACTCCATCATCTCGTCCCACGTCACCACCCGGTTGCGATAGGCCGCCATGCGTCCCAGGATCGCGGTGAGGTTGCTTTCAATCGCCACCTCGGCATTGTTTAGCGGCTTCCCTTCGCGAATGCTCTTCACGAATGCCACCGCGTTGTTGATGGCGCCCTGCCGGAAGGTGTCGTCTTTCTCCGCGCCCATCCAGGGCTTCTCGCCGACGATGCGCACCAGGCCCCCATAGTGCGAATCCACGGTACCCTTAATGCCGATCACGCGAATGCAGAGATCGCTGAAGGCGCCGTTCAACTGGTGCGAACTGAAGTCCGCCTGGACGCCGTTCGGATACTTGAACTGCACCAGGAAATGATCCCAGGCATCGCCTGCATCGTAGCCCGTCCCGGTCCAATCCGTCCGCCCGCCGCTGCCATACGCTTCGTTCGGATGCCCTTGCAGGTACCAGTTCGCGACATCGATCACATGGATGTTCTGCTCGACGATGATGTCCCCGCCCAGCACTTTGTCCATGTAGAAATTGGCGATGCGGCGCTGCCCGGGATCCATCCCCGGGGTTCCCTTGTCCTTGGAGGGACGGCCCGCGAAATAGAACACTTGCGACATCACCGGCTTGCCGATATCGCCTCGATGCACTCGCGCGGCCGCTTCCTGGAACACCGGTTGCGAGCGTGTCTGGAAATCGACCAGGAAGCTGAGCTTCTTCTGCGCCGCTTTCTTGGAGGAGGCGAGAAAGCTCTTGCATCCCGGCACGTCCACCGCCATGGGCTTGGCGCAGTACACGTGTTTGCCGGCGTTCACCGCGGCTTCCACCTGCTCGGGATGAAAGTAGGTGGGGGTCTCCACCACCACCGCGTCCACCTTCGACGCCGCCAGTTGCTTGTATGCGTCGGGACCGTGGTAGGTGCGATTCGCCTCCACCGTTGCGAACTTCGCTCTGGTCGAAGCCAGGTGCGACTCCACCACGTCGGCCAGCGCCACCACGCGTGCTCCGCCGTATTCCACAAAGAACGGGGCGATCCAGTTGCCGCGCCCGCCGCAGCCCACCAGGCCGATCTCCACCGTGGAGTTCGCCTGGTAGCCGAATGCCGTCTCCGGCTTCAACAGCAACAGACCCGCGGCCGACGATTGCAGAAACCTGCGCCGATCCTCGCTCATGTAGAATGCCTCCTTCGGGATAATGTTCACAACGATAATATTCCGATCCGCGATTCTCCGCTGGCGGAAGGAGCAAAGAACATGAAACTGATGGATGACCCGAGTCGCCGCGCATTCCTGGCAGTGGCGGGATCCGCGCTGGCCGCAGGCCGCGCGCTCGGCGCGAATGATCGTGTCAACGTTGCCGTAGTCGGCCTGGGCGGTCGCGGCACCAATCACATCGACTACTGGAGCGAGCAGAAGAACGTTCGCATCGCGGCGATCTGCGATGTCAATCAGGCCGCGCAGGAACGGGCCGCGGCGCGCATCGCCAAATTCCAGCCCGACAAGCCTGAGGCCTTCGCCGACATGCGCAAGCTGTTCGCGTCGAAGAACGTGGACGCTGTTTCCATTGCGACACCCAATCACTGGCATGCGCTCGCCACCATTTGGGCGTGTCAGGCAGGCAAGGACGTGTATTGCGAGAAGCCGGCTTGCCACAACATTTTCGAAGGCCGGCAGATGATCGAGGCCGCGCGCAAGTACAAGCGCATCGTGCAGGTGGGCTCGCAGAGCCGTTCGAACGCTCACAAGATCCGGGCTGCCGAACTGCTGCAGCAGGGCGTGATCGGCCAAATCTACCTGGCCAAGGCGCTGTGCTTCAAGCGCCGCAAATCGATTGGCCACACGCCGGATGTGCCCGTGCCGGCGGGAGTCGATTGGAGCCTGTTCCTCGGTCCCGCGCAGATGAAGCCGTACAGCGAGAACAAGTTCAAATACAACTGGCACTGGTTCTGGGACACGGGCAACGGCGACATCGGCAACCAGGGGGTCCATGAGATGGATTACGCGCTGTGGGGGCTCGGGCAACCCGGCTTGCCCCGATCCGTCGTCTCGACCGGTGGTAAGTACATCTACAACGACGATCAGGAGACGCCTAACACACAGCTCGCGACTTTCGATTACGGCTCACGTGAGATCGTATTTGAGGTTCGTGGCTTGATGACCGGAACGGAAGGCGAGCTGCGGCGCCTGGGCAACAACATCACGGCCAACCTGTTCTACGGCTCAGAGGGCTGGATGGCGGTGGATCCGGATGGCTTCCAGGTGTTCAAGGGAGAGAACAACGAACGGGTGATGGATGAAAAGAAGATGGAGAAGGAGTCCTATGCCTCCCCTCCGCACTTCGCGAATTTCGTGGCCGCGGTCCGCGCGCGGGATCCCAAGGTGCTGCACGCGCCGGTGGAGGTGGGCGTGATGGCCGCGAATCTTTGCCACCTCGCCAATATCAGCTACCGCGTCGGCCGCCGCCTGACCGTCGATCCAATGACCTGGCGTTTCCCGGGCGACGAGGCGGAGAACGCCCTGCTCACCCGGAATTATCGAAGCCCGTTTGTGGTGCCGGAGAACGTATAGGTCCTCCTTAACACGCCCAGAGACGTACCAGATCGCCGCAACCGAAGGCGCGGCTCCGCCGTCTGTCATAATTAAAAGTTCCACCCGAACTGGATTCTATGAGGCTTTCTCTTCGTCTTTCGTACGCTTGCCTGCTGTCCGGCGCATTGCTGATGGCGGCCACCCCGGATGGGGCCCGTCCCGCCGCGTCCGCGCAGCGTGCCGCGCAACTCGCGTTTTCCGCCTACGTCGGTGGCTCCATCTCGGAAAACGCCACCGCCATCGGACATGACGCCCAGGGCTTTATCTACATCGCGGGAACCACGGCTTCCTCCGACCTGCCCATCTTGGGTGACGCCATACAGACCACCAATAAAGGCGCGACCGACGTTTTCGTCGTCAAGATCGACCCCAACTTCCCGCCGGAGAGCTGCATCGCTTACTCAACCTACATCGGTGGGGCCAATGCCGACACGTTGACTGGTATGGTGGTGACTCCGGACGGTACCGTCTACCTCACGGGCTCGACGCTGTCGACCGATTTCCCGAAGTCCAACGCGACGCAATCCACGCTCGCCGGTACCTCGGATGCCTTCATCGCCATCCTGAACCCGTCACTGCCTGCCGCCGAGGCGCTCTTGTACTCGAGCTATCTGGGTGGCAGCGCGGACGAAGGGGGCAATGCCATCGCACTCGACGCGCGCGGGCGAGTGATCGTCGTGGGTTACACGAAATCCGCCGATTTCCCGATGTACGGCAGCGGCGCACAAACCAACTCCGGCGGCAACCAGGATGCGTTTCTGGTCGTCTTCAACCCGGCGACGTTCACCACCTTTGAGTACACCACTTACATCGGCGGCACCGGTTGGGACTCAGCCAATGCTTTGTCGATTGCACCGGATGGAACCGTGTGG
>CAXXHH010000018.1:0-65887 GCA_963663005.2 Prolixibacteraceae bacterium | reverse complement strand
TGCTCACCAACCTGCTGGATTGGTCACGAATACAACAGGGGGCAATTTTATTCAAACCAGCAGTAATTCAATTAAGTATAGTTGTTAAAGGAAGTATTGATGTGATCCATGGATCGGCTAAAGGCAAAAATATTGAAATTGTAACTGACATTCCCGATGGATTAGTGGTATTTGCGGATACCAATATGCTTCAAACCATTCTTCGCAACCTCATATCCAATGCTTTAAAATTTACGCCCAAAGGTGGAAAAATTAATGTTTCAGCAAAAACAGGCGACAATAAAAGTGTTGAAATATCCATTCAAGACACCGGTATTGGGATGAGCGAATTCCTGGTAAAAAATTTATTCCGGCTCGATGTCCAAACTACCAGAGAAGGTACCGATGGAGAACCAAGCACCGGTCTTGGCATGTTGCTTTGCAAAGAGTTTGTTGAAAAACACGGCGGAAGATTGTGGGTTGAAAGCAAAGAAGGGAATGGCTCAACATTTTATTTCACTTTGCCGTAAGTGTTTTATTTTGAGGGAGAATACAGTAGAACATAATCCTTCGACCGCCAGATTATGAATGAGTTATTCAAAGTATTTCAGGATTCCACTGGTTGATACCGGTTGTCGTAAATCCTGGCGGATTTATATCCAAATATTCAAAGACCCATTTTCATGGGAGCATGAAATGTACTACTAATCGCCACTCCACTTGGGCTTTTTACGTAAACCTCTACTCCATTGGCACGAATATTCTTACCTCCTTTTTATTCCGGTCTACGGGAGCCTTATCTTGTACGTCAACAGAGTAGTGGCTACAAACAGATTACCTGGAAGAAGGTGGATAAGATGAATACTTATTGAGATGGCAGGGTAAATATAAATCTGCTACCCTTCCCCTCCACACTTTCAACCCAGATTTTCCCGTTGTGTTTTTCGATAAACTCCTTGCACAATATCAGTCCTAGTCCTGTTCCTTTTTCTCCATTTGTTCCCAACGTCGAATGGTTACTGTCTATCCTGAATATTTTCGCGATATTTTCCTCAGGTATCCCGATACCGGTATCACTGACTATAACTTCACATTCATTTTCCCTCTTTCTGATTTCGATGGTTATCCGGCCGTGCGGGTGCGTAAATTTTATTGCATTGGCGACCAGATTTCTGACAACGCTCGAAAACATGTTGGCATCCGCAAACACTCTGACTTCTTCTTTGGCAGTCACATCAACCTTAATATTCTTTTTGGTATAGGCTCCCTCAAGGAAATCAACTGATTCAACAATTTTGGAACGAATGTCAAACTCCTCTGGATTGAATTTGATTGCTTTGGTCTGGATTTTTGCCCACGTCAGAAGATTATTAAGTAACTCATGGGAAAGCCGGGATGAGTTGAAAATATTGGTCAAATGGTGCTCTATTTTCTTTGCATCCATGTTCCTGAAATCCGAAACCAGCATCTCTGAAAACCCAACAATGATATTGAACTGGTTGCCAAGATCATGTCCGATAATGGAGAAAAACTTATCCTTCGTGCTGTTCAGCTCCCTGAGTTCCTGATTCTTTGAACTGATTACCTGATTTTGTTCCTTGATCCGGAGAGTTCGTTCCAAAACTTTCTGCTCCAGAATATTTTTGTCCTGCTTTAACTTCCGCTCCCGAACCCTGACAAAAATAACTACTGACAGGATGATGAACGCCAGGTAAAAAATATAAGCATAAATGCTCTTCCACCACGGAGGAAGGACGGTGATTTGCAGACTGATCTCCTTGTTGTTCCAGACGCCATCGTTGTTGGAGCCTCTTACTTTGAATGTATAATTGCCAGCCTGGAGCGCAGAAAAGGGAACAAATTTCCGATTTCCGATATCCACCCATTCGTCGGATATGCCTTCCATCTGCCAGGCATAACTGTTGCGTAATGGATTGGTGTATTCGAGGGCCGCGAATTCAACAGTAAAGGAATTTACATCGTGTTTTAGCGTGATTTCGTGTGATTCTTCCAGGTTGACATACTCTTTGGCTTTACCTTTTGTTTTGTAAAATGCTGTAAAGACCAGATTGGGAACGTAGGGATTTCTGGGGATAGAGTCAGGGTAGAAAGAGTTGAAGCCATTCATGCCGCCCATCAGCATTTCACCATCCCTGCATAAATATGATGCCCTAAGATTGAATTCCAGGCTCTGCAAGCCATCTTCAAGCGTAAAGGTCTGAAAGATGTTGAGCTTTTCGTTGAATTTGCAGAGTCCCTTCCCTGTGGCAATCCACAGGTCGTTGTTAATATCCTTGATTATTTCAAATATTCTGTTGTTGGGCAGACCATCATCCTGCGAATAATAGGTATAGGTGGAATCCTTTTTGTCAAACACATTTATGTAAGTATCGGTCCCAATCCAAATCCTGCCGTGGCGATCCTCACACAGGGTGATGATAAAATCATCGCTCAAACCCTTTTCTGTCTTCCTGAAATGTGTGATTTTTCTTGTCACGGGATTGTACATATCCAGACCTCCAACCGTCCCGATCCAGATCAGTCCATCTGAATCTTCCAGTACATTGTACACCAGGTTCGAACTCAATTGATGACTGTCATCAAGCTCTTTCTGAAAAATCTCGACACCGGGCTTTTTTAGGTTGATTTTATAAAGTCCGTTCTGTGTTCCGATCCAATAATTGTAGTCCCTGTCCTTAACGATCGTGTATATCCTCACATGATCAAAAGATGGCAATTCAGGATTTTTGAAATACGCATACCAGGGGATAAACTGATTCCGTGCCTTATCGAAAATGAGTATTCCATCGCGGGTTCCCAGCCAGATACGATGATCGGTATCAGGAAAGATCACATGGATAAAATCATTCGGGATCTTATGGTTACCCTTCAATTGGGTCGAAAAATGTTCGACTTTACCGGTAATCCGGTTAACCAGGTTCAGCCCCTGACCCCAGTTTCCAACCCACAAAATACCATCATCGTCCTTGTAAAGAGAAGCAATGACATTTCCCTGGAGATCAAGGGAATTTGGTGAATTGCTTCTCCTGTAAATCCTAAACTTCTTTTTCTTCAGATCGGTTTTGCTGATTCCCTGCAAGGTACCAATCCAAAGATTCTCCGACCGGTCGATCCAAAGAGATTGCACGATGTTGTGACCTATTTCGCTGTTTTCGGAGGTGTAGTTTTGAACTGTAACCGGGATTTGCCCATTGTTTGACAGAACAAATAGCCCTCTGCCCTCGGTGCCGACGATCAGGTTTCCGTTTTTATCTTCCAGAATCGCCCGGATGCAGGTGTTTTCCAAAGAAAATTTTCCAGTCGTCCCAACCTCAAAATGAGCCTCTTCAAAACGATAGGAAATAGCATTAAAACGATACAGTCCGGCGGTCGTTCCCACCCAAAGTACTCCCTGCTTATCCTGGTAGAGTGCCGAAACCTGAACATCCCGGACGGTAGTCCCCCTTTTGTTAATAAACGGATAGTAGATGAACTCCTTGGTCTGAGGCAAAAAACAGGACAGCCCCTTCGATGAACCAATCCAAAGGTTGTTGTCTTTCGTCTCAAGGACAGGCATCCTGACATCTTTGACCGCTCCGTCATATTCCAGATTACTTTGATAATGGGCAAAACTACCCTTCTGGGGATCGTACATCGAAATGAGTGGCGGCGTATTAATGAGAATCGATCCGTTGCCAAGGCAAAGCAAGTCGTAGCAATAGTGAGTCAAATCGATGGGAAAACCGGTCTGATAACCGATTCTTTCGAATTTGTTCTGGATAGTCAGGTATCGGTTTAATCCCCCCTTGGTTCCGATCCACAAATTACTATCGCGATCTTCTGTGATGGAATAAATCCAGTTGTTTGAAATTGACTTGGAGTCAGCCGGATTGTAGCTAAAGACCTCAAAGCTCTCACCATTGAAACGGCAGAGTCCATTTTGGGTGCCAATCCAGATATAATCACGCGAATCCTGAAAAATGCAGTTGACAACACTCTGTGAAAGTCCGTTGTTAATGGAATAATTGGTAAATTCGTACTGCTGGGAATAGCCACTGAACCATAGCGCAACGCAGGAAACAAAAATGGCGGCAACTCTTTTCATCGCTCTGATACTTTAGGCAACGATTGAAAGGCTTTTTTAGTCATCTAAACCGGTTATTATAGTAAAGTTACAAAAGAAAGACGTTGCATTTCTGCAAATGTTCGTGGATAATCATGAAATTTTGGTAATTCTGAGCTACATGTGTGATAATTTTTGGTTAATGCCTGAATCTCCGTGCCAACGACACGTTCCGAAGGGTAAACGGCTTTCGAATCCTATATTCGACTTTTGGCCGACTGCAACCTGCAGAAGATTGTATTAGGAAATCGGGCAATTTCTGTATTCGTAATTTTGGTCAGTGATTGTGCTTTAGACAGGTTGCAGGTCACTTTCACCCTTCCAAAATCAAATCGAAAAATTTCGACAGATGATACTCAATACTTTTAATCGACTGTTTCAAATACGTCTCGTCAATCATGTGATTTTCTGGACGACATTCGTCTGTATCGGCTCATTCATTTTCAGCTATCGGCAAAATTTCCCTTTCCTGTTTTACCTGCTCAACCTGGTGGTTCACCTTCCGGTATTGATGATGTATACCTATTTTGTGGTCTATACGCTGGTTCCTAACTTCCTGCTTAGGAGAAGATATTTCCCCTTCATGGTGTCGCTCGCACTTATCTCTGCCCTGGCATCCCTGATAAAATTATATATCAGCAAAAATGTCTATTACGCACTTTTTATTCCGAAGGTTCTGCATCCGAAAGATTGGTACACGGTGGATGGTTTCCTGATCAATTTACTTTGGATCATGGGACCAACCGTTCTCTTTGCCATGTTCAAATACTACAAAAACTGGATAAGGAGTCAGGATATTTCAAATGAAGCCGAGCACAAACGCCTGGCCACCGAGTTGCAAGTGCTGAAGGGACAGCTAAATCCCCATTTTCTCTTCAACACGCTGAATAACCTCTACTCCCTGGCTTTGAGCAAAAGCAGCAAAACAGCGGTCATCATTGCCAAGATGTCTGAGATGTTTCAATATATATTGTATGAATGTAATACCACAGAAGTACCTGTTTCGAAGGAGATTAAGCTGATCGAAAATTACATTGAGCTGGAGCAAATCAGGTATTCGGATCGTCTCTCGGTGAAATTTGAAAAAGACGTGGACAACATAAATCATCTGATTCCACCAATGTTGCTCTATTCTTATGTTGAAAATTGCTTCAAGCATGGCAGCAGCAAGGATCCTGATATGCCCTGGATAAAAATTTCCCTTCGTGTCAAAAATGGCAGCCTTTCTTTTGAGACCCTCAACAATATTCCTGAAAAAGGAAAAAATGATAACGTCGATGGAGTCGGTCTGCTAAATGCCAAAAGGCGGCTCGAATTGATCTATCCCCAGAATCACAGGCTAACGGTCCGTGAAGAGAACTGCGAATTCTTTGTCAGACTAGACATTACAAAAAACAACCTGCGATGAGATATCTTTTGCTTTTGCTTTTCTTCTTGTCCTTTAGTTGTTTGAATGAAAAGCAACAATCCGAATTGATCTTACGTCATTACATTGATAAAAATGTCGACTTAATCCGGAATTTTTCGATGGAGAGTACGGTCGCACTCTGGAACGCAAATATATCAGGCAATCAGAGCGATTACAAGAAACTCCTTACGCTGGAATTAGATTTTAATAATTCAAATCAAACCAAATCCGGACAGTTTACTCCTGATAAGTTTAATCCTTTTAGCGAAAATGTCTTCACAAAAGAAAAGGATTTCGAGCTACTCAGAAAATTAAAAAGCTCAAAACTGATTACTGATCCGATGCTCAAAAGGCAGCTGACTGTCTTGTATCAATCTTTTATGGGCTCCCAGATAGAAGAGAGCCGATTCAAAAAATTGAAGTTCGATGAAACCAAAATATGGCAGTCCTATTCAACCATTCAGGCGGTAGTGGGCAACAAGATATATGCCGGAGCTCAGCTTGATTCGATCTGGAAAAATTCTACCGACACGGCTCTCCTGAAGAAGATTTACAAAGCCTATAGGGACAAGGGCATGCAAATTGCGGGAGACATAATTCAAATGGTCAAGACAAGAAACAAATTCGCCAGTGAATTTGGCTACACCGATTATTACCAACTGGCACTTGAAATCAAGGATCAGACTCCTGAGATGATCAAAACATTGCTGGATTCAATAGAACTGAAAACGCGCAAACCCTTTTTTGAAGCAAAACTTCAGGTGGATAAGGTGTTAGCCAAGAAATACCATGTTCCGAAAGAGGCACTCCTCTCGTACCTTTACAACGACGAACGGGCAAGCTATCTGCCGCATAGTTTTTCGGTACGGATGGATTCCTTATTCAGCAAGCAGGATCCGATACGGTTGGTCTCCTGCTTTTTCAATAGTATTGGTCTGCCAGTTCAGGATGCCATCAACAACAGTGACCTGAGAGCAAAAAAAGGCAAATCGGCCGGGACTATTTTTTTCAATGTGGACTTTAAAAATGATCTGCGAATGATGGCGAGCATCCAGGAAAATACTGAAGGGATGAGGAAGATGATGCACCTTTGCGGTCATGCCTCACACTTTAAAAATATTTCGGATAACATCCCTTACCTTTTGAAGTATCCAAATTCGGTGGTTGCAGAGGGAATTTCCAGCTTTTTTGAGAACCTAACAATGAACAGTGATTGGCTACAGAGTGAATTTGAAATGGATTCGGTCAGAAGCCACGAATATAAGCTACTTTGCATGCACTTTATGCAAGTCGACCGGATGTACCGATTTAGGCGACTCCTGGTGAAATCCTTTTTTGAACGTGAAATATATCGGAATCCGGATCAAAATCTTGGGGAGCTTTGGTATCAACTTAACGAAAAATACCTTGGAATTAAGCCCCCAAAAGATCCGAACACGACCGATTGGGCCACCAACAGCTATTTTACAAGCTTCTCCTGCAGTGTGCACAACGTAGTTCTTGCCGAGTTATTTGCCGGACAATTGAGGCACTATATGGAGAAGAATATTCTGACAGGGAAGAATACTGGCTATCAGTATAACAAGATGGTGGGTGAATTTCTGATTTCGCAGATTTATCAATATGGTGATCTCATTACCTGGGATAGACTTATTGAGCAGGCCACCGGTGAACCATTAAATCCATTCTATTATGCCAATTTACTGACTAGAGATAGTGAAGAAAATGAGGCATTTAAAATTTCCGCCGTTCAGGCAAAAATGAGCTCAATGAAACCTTAAATTTGTGTAATTGATTTGCATAAGGGATACTAATTATAAAAACAGCAATTATGAAAACTAAATACTTGATTGTTGATGATGAGCCACTGGCTCGCGACCTGATCCGTGCGCACATCGAAAAGCTCGAGAATTTTGAAATCGTGGCTGAATGCAACAATGCCATGAAAGCCCTTAGCGTTCTTCGCGAGAAACATGTGGATCTTATGTTTATGGATATTCAGATGCCTCAGATCACTGGCATTGAATTCCTGAAAACGCTGAAACATCCCCCAAAAGTCATCATTACTTCTGCCTACAGGGATTATGCCCTGGAAGGTTTTGACCTCGACGTGGTAGATTATCTGATTAAGCCAATTACTTTTGAGCGCTTCCTCAAATCCGTTAACAAGTTTTACCAGATGAACCTTGAATCTATCCAGGGTAATACAGCCTCAATTGCCGAGAAAACAAATAGTGAGAGTTTTATCTACGTAAAGGAAAACAAGAAAGTGATCAAGATATACCTCTCCGAAATCAGATATGTAGAGGGTTTGAGCGAATATGTTCAGATTTTTACAGAAAAGCGTAAAATTGTCACCAAGACCAGTATGGTTTTGATGGAAGAGAAACTACCTGCTGCGAATTTTCTGCGCATTCACAAGTCTTATATAGTGCAGGTAAGTAAAATTGAAGCTTTCACAGCCAATACTATTGAGATTCAAGGCAAGGAGTTGCCTATTGGCCGGAATTTCAAGAATGCGGTACTCAATTCATTGAATTTTACTGGTACTGTGGCAGGTATCTAACCCTTTCCACCAAATTTTCTGTCTGCAGGTTGGCAAGAATTTCATCCAAATAAAAGTGACGATCGTTTATGATCAACACTTTTATTTACTAAACCACTGTTCAATTTATAATCTAACTTATAAATCTGCATTAAAAAATACATTCTGACGGTCAATTCTGCTCTGTTTATGGTAAACGACAAGAATTATCGTGTAAACAGCATTTTTGACATGCTATGGTGTATCTTCCTCCCGAAACCGATCATTTACCCTTCAATTTGATGGATACATTGATAAAAATCAGTCCTAGAAGTTTTTTATAATAGGTTTGGAGATGTTGATTTTTAGTATTAAGCGGAGGTATAACGCCAGCCAAAAACTAACAACTTAATATTGTTTCAACCATCAAAAATCTAATCTATGAAAAATAGATTGTTACTTGCAATTTTTAGTGGTTCTAACTCACTTTAGTGTTGTAGCTCAGACAAGAAGATCTATGGAAAACATTTCTAAAAAAACCAGTACGGTTTTCCGGAATATTGAGGAAACGAATCCCAGGATTGTCGAACCAAATGACAAATTGAAAACTTCTCCGATGAATAAGCAGGGAAACCGCTTCGTCATTGAGAAAGGCATACCATTACCCGGAGGAAGGTTGAGTAATGATGACAGGCAAGAGCTGGTTTCAACATTACAACAACTGAAGCAGGGAGAATCATTCCTAATTAGAAGGGAATTCGTGTATCCGATTGCTATGATCAGAGCCAATTTATTCCGTGGTTACAAGTTAAAGGTTTGTCCAAGTGGCGGATTATATCGGGTATTCAGGGTGGCCTAGAAAAAAATAAAAAGATACTCCCCGATAGCAACATTTAGGATTTCACCTTGAGCTTTGTTTCTAACTCTAATGTTGACAGGGTTACTAAACTTGAATTAAAACCAGGTGGAAAATGAATCCTAACATTTTGAATATGCTTCATGGCAATATTAAGAGACTCCTGTTTTTTGTTTGAATCAAACTCACTGATTCCTTTATTGTAATAGTAATTTGCTAAAAGTTGGGATATCCATGCGGTCCTTTGTTCACAAAAACCATATGGAGTATCGTAACACAATCGGGCATTGGTAACCTTCTGTAACCGTGATCCAATAGAATCTTCCAAATCCAGATACAACTGAAAATATTCGAGAAAGTGATTATAATCATTCATTAGACGGTAAACCTCGCCTTTAAAATATATTGCATGACCATTTTTAGAATCTATTGCTAAAATGAAATCTATGATTTGAAATACATTTTTAAAATCATCGGGTACAAAATCTTTGTGCTTATTATCTGTGACTGAATGAATCTCATCCCGCAGAATTTTTGAAGCTTCAACAAGAACGAATTCTTTTTCCGCAGGACGTTCTAATTTAATAGCGTTAAGAAAATTTTTATCCTCAATAAGTGAAAGTGTTAATTGTTCTGGTTTAATATTTGTATTCTTCTTGTCGTTGTTTAAAAACATAAAAAATGCAACTAACACTACAAAAATAAACGCTATTGCACCTAATAAATCCATTCTTGTTTTAACTGTCAAATTTTTCAGGTACGAGATCTTCATATTTTGATTAGTTAAATTACCAGTCTTTTTTAAACATTACTCAATATTACAAAAAGCAAAGAATGACTGTCAATCCAATGAAAATTAACATAATTTTTTGAGATAACATGCTAAGTTGATGTTCATCTAATTTTCTTTTTTTATATAATTTGTTTGTTACCCAAACAGCGATTGGTATGAAAAATAATGCGGTGCCAATTCCTGCTAAAACATCGCTTAAAAAATGGGCTTGCTGTGCAATTCTAGAGTAGCAAACCAATGATGCAGCTATTAAAGCTAATATTTTAACAATATTTATAATGTTGCTTTTACCTGAAGCCATTAGAACAAATGGCAATGCCAAAGCCATGCATTTTGTTGCATGTCCTGACGGAAATGCTGGTGTTTCATGAACACTTTTAATTGCGACCTGTCCCGCCAATGCAATACCAGGTCGAGCCTTATCAATTAATTCTTTTAATAAGTCACCACCAATTGTACTAAGAGCAAAGGAAATTAGTATTAAAAAAAACAGGGGTCTTTCATGCTTAAACTCTTCGCATCTGAATGTCAAGAATAAAAACAAAGCATATAGTGCAGTTATGAAAGACATACCATATTGAGATAACGTTTTAACCAATCTAAGATATCCCTCATGCTCATAGACAAAATTAAAGTAGATTACAATATCGCTATCGATAACATTTTGTTTCCACAAAATTATGGCAGCAACATAAAACAACATGCATGATGTGAAAAGCGTAATTGTTCCAGTTCGACTAATTTCAATCTTGATTGGGTCTTCAAAATCTGTACTATTTTTCATTTGGTTTTCAACTTCTTTATTCTTTTTTTGTTAGAATAATATTCTTTTTTGTGCCTCAACCTATTTCAATACGTAACTCCAATAGCAACGAAGTATAAGATAGATACTATTGCCCATCCACATTATACCCTATATCATCCTGTGAAAAAATATAAAGAGCAGGACAAAACCGTATATTTAGAATTGATGTGAAAAAACCAAAAGAGGCTGTCTGAAAAGGCAGCCTCTTTTGGTTCTAATCATGGGTTTTGAGTACCTAGATTTGGATTGGCATTGAATTCATCCTTCGGAAGCATCCACTGCCAGGAGTTATCCCCTGCAGCTACTGAGGAAAGAATGGCCACTGACGGACTAAAATTCACGCACTGACGATTCATGGAAGCATTCGTTCTCTTCAGGTCGAAATAGCGGAAGCCTTCGCCCCACAATTCGATGCGCCGCTGAAACATAATTTCGTCAATCAGTGCCTGACCTGTATTGACAGATTTCACATAATTCGGATCGCGGCTGCTTGCAAGAGCAAAAAGCGCCGTCTGAGCGGCAGCCGTTTGACCAGCCCGTGCGTTTGCCTCTGCTTCAATTAGATACATTTCAGCCGTTCTCATGTATACCAGATCTCCCAAGAATTCGGTTGACCCTGGAGTTGTGGTGAGGAATTTTAGAATTCCATACTTCAATTTCAAGCCTCCGACCGGAGCCGGTATTGTTGCTCCTGTCGGATCCCAGCATTTTTTGCGGATATCGGTTGCAGGAATCAAGTTGTATAAATCTCCGTTGATTACTTTCGGAGTTACCCGGATGTTGGTAGAGGCTCCGTTCGCAGACATAAAGGCAAAGAATGAATAGTAAGCGTTTTTCTGATCGCTCTGGATCATGCTTCCCCACATCCACTCACGGTTGGTAATTGAGTTAAAGCCGGCGGTGTATTCAGTATTGGTCATCAGTGAATAGGAAGCCCTTGCTTCGGAAGCGTATTTTGCCGCATTAGCCCAATCCTGCTGGGTAAGTGCGACACGAGCCTTGATTCCTTTAACCACGCTCACATCAAAGTGTGATTTTCCAGCTCTTGCAGGAGCGCCGGTAAGATTGGTGATGGCACCATCAAGATCCTTGTTCACCTGAGCGTAAACCTCCTCAACTGTTGCTCTGGGTAAACCCGTAACAATGTTTTCAATCATGATTGGAACGCCTGGTTGGCTGTTTGGCTTAGCTACGGCATCATATCGCTTGCCAAAGAACTGGACAAGCATAAAATGTGCCCATCCCCTGTAAGCAAGAGCCTCTCCCCTGATCACTTTTCTTTCAGCATCAGTGCCGGCGGCAGCATCAATGTTCTTGATAATCATGTTGGCGTTAGCGATGATCATGTAATAGAAAGTATAGGTATATCTTGGCCAATAGGCCGATTCATTCCTGTGATCCAACCAATTGTATACACCTTTGTACCAAGTGCTTGTTGAATTGGGTAACAACACATCATCCCCAAGAACATCAGCTACTATGTTCATGGATTGTTGCCCGCATTTATCCTGATCATATAAGGAATAATAGTATCCGGTCTGTTGATACATCATCCTGTGTATCCCGTTTACTGCACTCATCGCATTGCTTGTAGTAGCAAAAACAGTTGCATCGGAATAGGAATCTGTCGGATTGGTGTCGAGGTAATCCTTTGTGCAGGAAGAGATCATGGCCATCATTAGTCCCACTCCCAGTATGTAAAATATTTTTTTCATTTTTTAAACAAATTAAAGTGAGAAATTTACTCCTAAGGTATACGTACGAGAAGGCAGGTATACATTGGATACCGCTCCGTCAAAGCTCTGCTGATTGTTCATCCCTTTCAGTGAGTTGAAAAGATGCAGGTTTTCGCCGTTTAAAAAGACTCTTGCGTTATTGATGTGAATTTTCGACAAGTATTTCTCCGGGATCGTATAGGACAAGCCTATCTGCTTGATATTAAAATAGGAAGCATCAATCAACCAATGGTCGGAAGCGGCATTGATATGTGCACTCCATGCCTCATCGAGACGAGGAACAGAGGTAACATCTCCAGGTTTACTCCAACTCTTCAACGCATCGGTACTTAAATTTGAACCGTATCCCGGCAACATCAGACTTCGATAATTTGATTCATATATTTTCCCTCCAATTGAATAGGTAAACATCATGGCCAGTTCAAAACCCTTGTAGCTAAATGTATTGTTGATACTGCCATAAACTTTTGGAATAGCAGTTCCATTGTAGTGTAACCTGGCATTGTTGGCATTCCAGGATAATGTATCCTGACCATTGATGATGCTGTTGGTTGCGTCATATGCTTTTGCGCGGTACAGGGAATACCCGGTATTTGGATCCACTTTCACAAATTCACGCAACCAGTAATCGTACATGGATTGACCAACCATTAATTTCTTGGTCCCAGAGACGATTTCCTTCTGGTTGTCCGGCATCCTGGAGATCTGATTTTTGACTGTTGATGCATTGATGGTCAGATTCCATTTGAAGTCCTTCTTTTTTACAATGTCAGCGCCAAGCTGTAATTCGATGCCACGGTTGAACATGGTTCCTATATTCTTGGCTTGCGATTCGACTCCGCTTGACAATGGCTGTGGCACATTGAACAGCAGATTGTCAGAAACGCGGTGGTAATATTCAATACTCCCACTTAACCTCTTGAAAAGGCCAAATTCGAGTGCTACATCATAACTAATATTTTTCTCCCAGGTAAGGCTGTTGTTTGCCAGACTGCTTTGCAGAAATCCTGATTCAGCTGAATTGTTGTTGATAAAATAGAGCGCCTGCCAGGGATAATATAAAGTATATCCACCACTGTCAGTAAATTCATTGTTTCCGGTTTCTCCATAGGAACTCCGAAGTTTCAATAGGTCAATAAAAGTATACTTCTTGATGAAGGTTTCCTGATCCATTCTCCATGCAGCTCCGAAACCGAAGAAATTACCCCAACGAGCCTCCGGACTGAACCGGGAAGAACCATCTCTGCGGTAAGATGCAGAAGCATAGTATTTATTGTCGTAGTTATAATTAAACCTGGAAATATAGCTTTCGATGCGGTCATTATCCGTATAGGAATTAAGATTGCTGGTGGTCGTAAAGTTGACCAGTTCGTCATTTCCATCAACAATCAGTCCAGTCCTTGAGCCAGTAAGGTAATTGTACTGGTATTTGTAGGTTTCATGTCCAACCATTGCATCCACGCTGTGTTTGTTGAATGTTTTGGTGTAGTTTAACAACTGATTTAATGTCAAAGTAGTGGTTAAAGAATTAACACGGTATGCACGTCCCCCTGGCGCGGCATCGCCAACAAATTTATTCTCATAAGTAGATCTGTTGTAACTACTGACATCCAGACCGGCATTGGTCGAAAGTTTAAATCCGTTTAACAGGTAAATTTCAGCATAGGTTCTTGCGCTGATCGCGTTCCTTTTGAACAGTCGATTGTTATATTCAGTCTCGGCGACAGCGTGACGACCGGCGTAGCCAGCTCTGGCAGGCACACCTGCCACGTTTGAGTTACCATAATCGTACTGTTTGTTCCCATTGGCATCCAGAATATATTCGCCGGTGGTTGGATTGTGGGCATATACCGGATAGATAGGTCCGATCGTTCTGGCAAAGAAGAACGGATTCACAAATCCAACAGAACTATCGTCGTTAGCGTAATTGGATTTAGTCGAGTTGCCTGTGATATTCAAACCGGTTTTCAACCAGTCCTTGACCTTGGAATCTACGCTAACCCGACCGGTAAAGCGCTCGAAATCGGATTTTATAAGGAAGCCCTGGTCTTTTAGATATCCCACAGACATATAATACTGTGTCTTGTTGGTCCCGCCATTCAGGCTCATGGAATAGTCACCCCGTTTCCCTACTCTCTGAAGCGGAGTAGCCCAATCGAGGTCATCTCCCCAGAGCAATCTGGCATTTGTGTTAACCACTCCATCCACTGAAACGATATTGTTTGCATCCACGTTGAACGGGTTGTAGCCCAATTTATCCTTGATGCCGGGTTGCCCGGTCACCAGGCCGGAGGCTATCTGACTTGCCGTTGCAACCGGCAGCGGACTGCTGGTTCGGTTTACCATCCCGTTCCTGTAATATTGCCACATCAGTTGATAATACTGAAATGGATCAACCCTGTCATACTCGGGTAAACCTCTCTGGCTTATCCCCTGAGAAATTTTAAAAGATATGCGATCCTTGTCGTTCATCCCTTTTTTGGTAGTAATAAGAACGACACCGTTGGCGGCGCGGCTTCCATACAAAGCAGTAGAAGAAGCATCTTTCAGTATGGATACGTTTTCGACATCATCCATGTTGAGGTTGGATATTGAAAGGGTATAAGGCACACCATCCACAACATACAACGGACTATTGGAGGCGTTGATCGACCCAAATCCGCGGATACGGATAGCGGCATCAGAACCTGGCTGGCCGTTGCCGGAGGTTACCTGGACTCCTGTAGTCGATCCTTCGATTGCTTTGGAGATATTGTTGATAGGCCTGTTTGCAAGTTTTGCCGATGAAATTTGGGCAGCGGCTCCGGTAATTGCACTTTTCTTAGCTGTACCGTATGCTACAACAACTACTTCATCCACTGCAATCTGTCCGGCTTTCAGGGCAATCGTGTAATTTTTTGCACTGGTAAGTGCAATTTCGCTGGAAGCATAACCGACAAAAGACACCAAAATACTTTTAGATCCTTGCGGAACCTTCATTGAGAACTTACCGTCAATATCAGTTATGGTTCCGATGGAAGTTCCTTTCACAATTACGGAAGCCCCGGGAATTGATGACCCATCTTCCGCTGAAGTAACAACACCTGTTACATCCCTGGTTTGTGCCAGAATTATCTGCATTCCGGCCAACAGAAGAAAAACAAGTAAAAAAGAAATTTTTTTCATAGAAAAAAAGGATTAGTGAATTAGAATATATCAGAGAATTCAAGGAGTACTCACGTATTCGATTTCATTTCGACATGAATTGGATTAGTGGAAGTATTGGAAACAATAGCAGTGCGGGTAAAAATCCATTTTCTATTTACCTTAAGTAGCACCCAATAATCATTCTCCTTGTGTGAAAGATTTTGTTAGAGTCGTTTCATAGGCTATGGATTTAGAATTTATAATTGTACCAAACCTATTTTAAAAAGTAGGACCGACTGCTTTTTATCAATATATGCAATGCTTCAAAGGGCAAATGATTTGAAAAAAAGGAAAATTGGTATAACTCTTGGTGCAAATGCTGTTCGTCCAATGAAACAGGCAGTTCACCATCCACAACACGGCTTTGGGACTCATGTTCTCCTGTAGAGACCAAGTTATTGAAATGCTTATGAGCCGAATATTGTCTGAACAGCCATCTCTTTCTTTGCTTTTAGTTAAGCATTATCGGGGATCAGAAAAGACTAATTGCATCGGTAATTCTTCGTACCCTGGTGTCAATGCTGTGTTGTTTATAGTGATCTCCATGTATCAGACTACCAACGACAGAAATGGCTGTATATACCTCTCTTTCCGGCTAATTCCATTCATTTGCCCCTCACTGAGCTGGTTACATTGATAAATTTTACACCCCCCCTGTCCAGCGATATATCTTTGACGCGAACATTATTATTAACAACGCATAAAAAATTAATTGCCATGAAAAAAATTATTTTAACCGCCGTTTTAATCCTGATGGTTTCCATGTTTACCATGGCCAGCAAGATTGTTTCAAAAGGATCATCCAATTCTGCTTTTGGAAATTACAAGATTGAACAACTGGATGATCACATGTTAATCAAGGGGAAAGAACTTGACAAATACCTGATCACCTATGAAAAAACAGACATGAAGGTCTTGGTTGTGATTGACAAGCAACAAAAATGCAAAAAATACTATGTGCTTACAGATCAGGCACCTGTGCAATACGAATGCAATGGAGTCTATTTTGGTATTAAAAAATTAGACAACGATCTGATGGCCAAAGGATTTACTACTTGTCTCGACAACCTCAACAGAGAAGGGTATTATCACCAGAAAGTGATTATGAGTGGACAAACAGCCACGGTGGATCACCTTGAACTGATTGCATGCTATTATCCTGATTTGTTAAAAGACAAGGTTTAATGAGAGATCACCTCATTTAATACTCTTCGACATGTTTGTCACTCGAAACGTTTAGAAGAAGCCACCCGCCAAGGTGGCTTCTTTTTTGGTGTACAAACGGCCAATCCGGGCAATCTGTCGAATTAGGCCTCGGCACTGGTACCACCTTCACATCCGAATTATTTTTCATGCACTGCAGTTCCGCCATAATCATCATTTGAACTCAATCCTTTTTGAAAATTGTCCCCTGGTTATTTCGGGATAAGACAATAACGGTATCCGTAACTAAAGGTACTTACCAGGATTGCCAAACGAAAATTAATATGAATCTTCTTTTCAGCTAGTAAATAGATATCCGTATTTCAGATAATTGTTTTAGTATATTTGTAGGTAATCAAACAACATTACCCTATTTTCAAATTATGGAAACAAAAAAATTCATGCTCATTTTCACACTCTTGTTCGTAATATCCACATTTGCTCTCCAGGCGGAGGAACCTGCCTTCACGGGGGAATGGAAACTGAACAAAGGAAAAACCGTTTTGCAGGGCAACCAAATTTTCCTCTCAAAACTTACGATCAAGGTCAAAGGTGACAGCTTGTTGACCAACAGAACTTACGAAAATTCAGACGGCAACGAATATCCATTTACTGAAAATCTCTGCCTTGACGGGAAAGAGCGTAAAATTGTCATTTATGACATGCCGAGAACAACAAAGGCGACTCGTTCAAATTCTGATGGGGCCTTGATCTTGGATTCAAATACGACATTCTACAGGGAAGGTCAGGAGGTCATGATGAATTCGAAGGAGACATGGAAGGTAGAACAAGACGCAAATATCCTGACAATCAGCTTTATCACAAAAATGGCAGACAGGGAATTTCCGGGAGTACTTTATCTGGATAGGGTCAAGTAACCATTGATCCTCCTGTCAAGGCTTACTTTTTATTTGCATTTTGGGTAGAAGATTAATTCACTTTACATATAATCCCCGTTATGAAAAGGAGAATATTCATCAGAAATACAAGTATGACCGGACTTGCCCTGGCTCTTCCGTCTCTGAAAAGTCTAGGTGATAATAAATTCCCTGATAAAAGCGTTCCCAGACGTAAACTTGGCCGGACAGACGAAGAATTGTCGATAATTGGCTTTGGCGGTATCATGCTCAATCAGAAAACCCAGGAATTTGCTAATGACAACATTGCCAGAGCCTACGATCATGGAGTTAATTATTTCGACGTCGCACCAGGCTATGGTAGTGCCCAGGACAGGATGGGGCCTGCATTGAAACCTTACAGGGACAAATGCTTTTTGGCTTGCAAGACAACCAAAAGGGATAAAATCGGTGCCGGGAATGAGCTCAATCAGTCTCTTGAGAAATTAATCACGAATCACTTTGATCTGTATCAGCTTCACGCTCTGACAACTGTGGATGAAGTCGACAGGGCCTTCGCCTCCGATGGTGCCATGGAAGCTGTGCTTCAGGCAAAAAAGGACGGAAAGATCCGGTACATAGGCTTTTCCGCCCATTCCGTTGAAGCAGCTTTGCATGCAATGGAGTTGTTTGATTTTGATACAATCCTGTTCCCGTTGAATTTTGTTTGCTGGCATGCTGGTAATTTCGGACCTCAGGTTTTCGAAAAAGCGAAACAGAAAAACATGGGCATCCTGGCCCTTAAATCTATGGCCCTGACAAAGCTCGGGAAGGGAGAAGAGAAAGTATTCCCCAATTGTTGGTACAGGCCGGTCATGGATGATGAGACATTAAATCTGGCATTCAGGTATACCCTCTCGATGGACGTAACAGCTGCCGTCTCACCCGGAGAATCAAGCTTATTCTGGAAAGGAGTTGATATGGCAAAAAACTTTTCGCCTCTGAATAATGATGAGAGGGAAAAATTAATCTCATTGGCAAAAATTACTGAACCGGTATTCAAGATTTCCGTTTAGAACCATTCCTTGGATAAAACATGAAAATCCCATTAACAGGCTCCTTCAGCTTGGGGAATTGAACCATGTACGGATTTAGATGGAACAATTATCGCAAACAGAGCAGAGAGGGTAAATTTGCCAGGGCTTCCAAATATGGTCAAATTTCCGTGGAGGCTTATTTCTTGTCTCCCCTATTGGTCTCAATAAGAATGACTCCGTTAGCCCCTCTTGTTCCGTATATAGCGGCTCCCGAATCTTTAATAACATCAATACTCTTTACCTGAGCGGGCTGAATAGATCTCAAGGCATCCGTATTAAATGGAGTACCATCAACAATGACCAGGGCTGAATTATCTTTGGAGTTAATGGAGTTTATTCCACGAATAATTATATACTTATTGTCTAATACCTGCACTCCAGCGCATCTTCCCTTTATCAGTTCAAAAATCGTATTGTATTGTGAAAAATGAATGTCATTTTTATTTATTCTGGTTACGGCATTGAGCCTCTCTGCATCGGCCACATGGCCATAACCGATGGCAAATTCACGTCCCCTTTCGCCCGGTTTTAGTTTCAGATTGATAGCTACAAATTTAATTTTGCTATTCAATTTCACATTCTGGTCATAAAATCCGTGGGCGGATACCTTTAATTTATCAGTGTTCTTACATCTGATGGCATAGTTTCCCAAAGAATCGGTCAAAACTTCTTGTTTTGTACTCTGTGCTATCACGGATGCTCCGATTAGGGGTATGCTGTCGAATGTTGTTACAACTCCATGAATCATTCTTTCCTGAGCACAAAGATTAATTGACCACATCAATGATGTGACAGTCAATAACATAAAGAAAATTTTTGTTTTCATCTGATAATTATTTGTTTTTTATTTGCCAGATGGAATACCCACATAATCAATTTCGGTTGGAGCGAACATATTCTCATGGGCATTTCATGAGTTCATGTTTTTAATATTGTCAATAAAGGTCAATTTGATTCGATCGGCAATGGCGCTTACCACAAACTACTTTAAATCCAGTCCAATCATGTCGAATAACTATACTAAAATACCTCTTTTATTTTAGTGTTAAATCACTATAGCCAATTAAAAAGAATTTCAGGAAAGACTACCCTGCAGCATATCTATGTTCTAATTAATAATTAGGAAAATATATTTTCCAAGGCACTATTTGACTATTTTTATTAGGTGTATTTTAACGCATAAAAAAATCATTATGAACATGGTCCTCAAAGCTTCATTCAGGTTACTCGTGCTTTACGCGATATGTGCTATTTTAACTTTGAAGGTTTATTCACAGGATAAAGCTAACCTTGATTACATAGATCCAACAATTGGCAACGTTGCACCCCTGTTAAATTCCAACAGACCAGTAGTTCACCTTCCCAATCAGATGATCAGGGTTTTCCCTGTCCGCTACGATCATCTTGACCTTCAGATAACAGGATTTCCTTTGCTGGCACTCAACATCATTACTCCTCAGACAATATTTATGGTCAAGCCCTCAACCGGAGAGGTATCTGATACATGCTGGAACAGAAGATTGAATTATGACCAGGACTTTGAAGTCAACAAGCCCTGGTATTATTCGACGCTGATGACTGATGATGGTACTCAGGTGGAGTTTACACCTGGGGAGCGGTGCGGCATCTACCGTTTTACATTTCCTACGGGTGTCGAAAAGAATCTAATGCTTTCTCACTGTTATCCGAACGGTCAATATGAATTTATTGGCAAAAATGAGATATCCGGATCAGAATCTGTTGAGGATGTGATACATCAGCAAAAGGGGACAGCTTATATGTACGGTGTTTTTTCCGGCTCTCCGAAAATGGGCAAAAGTCAGGGGGAAAAGGACTGGGGGAAATATTCGGTAGGATGGTGGGGCGGAGCTAAGCCAAAAAAGATGAACGGTGAAAAAGGCTGGGTAAGTTATACTTCCAGTGAACCGTCGGTCGTTGAATTTAGGTATGCGATATCTTTCATCAGCAGGGAACAGGCCAAAGCAAATCTTATGGAATTGGACGGTATATCGTTTGATCAGCTGCAAGCGAAGGGAAAAGCTGTCTGGTCTGAGGTTGCAAGCCAGATCAGGGTTGAAGGAGGTACCGAGGCCCAACGACGAACTTTCTATACAGCACTATACCGATGTTACCCGAGAATGACAAACATTACTGAAAGCGGCAAATATTTCAGTGGATATGACAAGCAAGTTCATCAAGACAAGAGACCTTTCTACACAGATGATTATTCCTGGGGTAATTTTCTGGCTTTACATCCCCTTTATTTAATCCTGGATCCCCAGAAGGAGTCTGACATGTTGCAGTCTTATGTGAGAATGTATGAACAGAGCGGATGGATACCTGATTATCCAAAGTTTTTTGGCGACAGGGAGGGTATGTTCGGATTTCATTCTGCCGTGATGTTTCTGGATGCCTACCGTAAAGGAGTCAGGGATTTTGATCTGAACAAAGCGTTTGAAGGGATGTTGAAGAGTGCAGAAAAAGCAACGATGTTACCGTCGAGAAATGGACCTAAAGGAGCTCTTGAGGATTTTTACAATGAAAAGGGATATTACCCCGCTCTTCATCCCGGTGAGGCAGAGACTGATCCTACAGCTTTGGACAAGCGTGGACAGAAACGGTCTTCTGTGGCAATTACGTTGGGTAACTGTTATGATGCCTGGGCGTTAAGTGAAATGGGCAAAGAGTTGGGGAAGAGCGATGTTTATAAGAAATATGCTCCCAAAGCACTGAATTATAAGAATCTTTGGAATGAGAAATTACAGTTTTTCATGCCGAAAGATGCAAATGGTAAATGGATAGAGATAGATCCAAAATTCCCTTTCGATCCTAAATACCCGGATATGACTTCCGGAGATTATTACAATGAGAACAATGGCTGGATGTATCTCTGGAATGTTCAGCACGATGAGGAGGGTCTCGTCGGATTAATGGGTGGAAAAAAGAATTTTGAACAGCGACTGGATAAATTGTTTACTGAAGGACTCGAAAGGAGCAAATCAAATTTCTTTCTTAAGTTTCCTGACCAGACCGGGCTAATAGGAAACTATGGACTGGGCAATCAGGTAGCGTTTTTTATACCTTATCTCTACAATTATACTGACGCGACATGGAAAACTCAAAAAATGACAAGATTATTGCTCGATACCTGGTTCAAAGACGACATTTTTGGAGTACCGGGTGATGAGGATGGCGGAGCCATGTCTGCGTTTGTAGTCTTCTCTGCCCTGGGGTTCTATCCGTTAAAACCAGGCATTCCGATGTATACGATTACTAGCCCATTGTTCAGTAAAATTTCTATAAGTCTTCACAATGGGAAGACCTTCACCTTAATTGCCAGAAATTGTTCCAGAAAGAATAAATTCATACAGTCGGCAACAATGAATGGGAAAGCTCTTCTTTCCCCTTGGTTCTCGCATGCAGATCTAATGAACGGTGGAACACTTGTGCTTGAGATGGGAGAAAAAGCAACAAATTGGACCAAATAAATCCAACAAACCATTATTATGAGAAAAATTATTACCCTGTTGATTATTTTATTATCAGCAATTAGTTCATTTTCGCAAACCACTGTTAAGAGAGATCCCGGGATTAAGAAAATGGTAGATGACATTTCGAGAGATAATATTGAAATGTATGTTCGAAAATTAGTCAGTTTTAATACCCGCAACAATCTGAGCGAACAAAATAATCCAAATCAGGGTATTGGTGCTGCGTGGAACTGGATCAAGTCAGAAATGGAAAAATCAATTCCAGCTTCCAAAGGCCGCTTAAGTGTTGCGTTTGAAAATTATAAAGCCGGAGGGAGTGATCAACGAATTAAAAATGAGCTGGAACTGAGAAATGTTGTTGCTACTTTAAAGGGCGTTGATCCCAGCGATAATCGAATTTTTCTAATCAGCGCACATCTTGACTCAAGAGCTGAAGATAATAACGATGGCATTGTGACTGCTCCAGGAGCTAATGATGACGGTTCAGGTATTGCCGCAATATTAGAGCTTGTACGCATCATGTCGAAGAAAGAATTCTCAGGAACCATCATCTTTGCGGCTGTTTCAGGCGAAGAACACGGATTGCTTGGGGCTTCACATTTGGCTTCACTCGCAAAATCAGAAAACTGGAACATCATTGCCATGCTAAACAATGACATGATCGGGAATAGCGGTTCCAGCGAAACTTTACTCAACGATAACATGAGAGTACGCGTGTTTAGTGAAGGGGTTCCGGCTTTTGAAACGGAGCAAATGGCAAAGGCAAGAGTCTATTCCTCTATGGAAAATGACGGAAAAGCAAGGCAATTGGCCCGTTACATAAAGGAAATTGGCGAAAGGTATGTCGATCAGCTTACCGTGTCACTTATATACAGAAATGATCGGTTTGGAAGGGGTGGCGACCACTCTCCATTCTGTAAACTAGGATTTACAGCCGTTCGTATCTGTGAGTTTAACGAAAACTATGACCGTACCCATAAAGTAGTTGAAGTGAAAAATGGTATTCATTATGGCGACACCCCGGAGTATGTAGATTATGAATATGTGAGAAAAAATGCAGGTATCAACCTGGCCACGCTGGCCAACCTGGCTTCTGCACCTTATGCTCCTCAAAATGTAGGAATAAGTGTTGTTGGGCTGAGTAATACAACCAGCCTAAGCTGGGAGGAACCCCAAAAAGGAAAGAAACCGGCTGGCTATTACGTTCTTTTAAGGGAAACCTATCAGGCCCTTTGGGAGAAAAAGATATTTGTCGAAGGAACTTCAATCACCTTGCCGTATTCTAAAGACAACTACTTTTTTGCTGTTCAATCGGTCGGTGCGGATGGTCATGAGAGCGAGGTTATTTTTCCATCTCCAACCCGCAAATAATGAAACACTCTACATCAGGGGATTATTGAACATTTATGTTTCTATATTTGAGGTACTCCGCTCATTTATTATAAATATTTACGTATGAAGAAAATTGGAAGATTTTTTATTGCTGGAATCATTTTACTTTCCTTTGGCTTCACTCAGCCAAAAATTCACCTAACGAGTTATGTAAATCCGTTCATAGGCACAACGGTTCTTACTGACTCCGCTGAGCTCGGCTATGTTCCACCCTGGCGCACCTGGAACGGGTTGTTAGGTCCAGCAGCTACCGTACCGTTCGCTATGGTGCAGGTAGTTCCGGTCACTACCTACGGCAGCGGTAGCGGCTACGAGTATGAAGTCAATACCATCAAAGCAATCGCTCAGACAAGCGGAACCCAGTGGGGGAAACTTAACATACCTATCATGCCGCTCGAAGGCAATAATTTCACAGCGGATGATTTCGCTTCGACCTACAAACATTCAACCGAAGAGGCGCATCCCGGATACTATCGGGTTCTTCTTGAGCGCTATAATATTAATGCAGAGCTTACTGCGACCAAGAGGTGTGCGTACCATAAATACACCTATCTCGGAGGAAAGGATAAAAAGTTAGCATTCGACCTAGTACACTCAGGCGGCGGTAGCAGCAGCTGGGAACTCAATAAAGGTGGTGATAACATAGTTACCGGGAAACAGGGAAATCTCTATTTCTACGCCGTAATGAACGAAAAGATTAAAAGTATTGATATCTACAAACGCAATCCTGTCCAGCCCGACATTCCGCGTAGCGGTCAGGGAGCTGGCGGCCAGAGAAAGCTTACAGGAAATATTGATATCCCCATTATCAGTTTTGAAAAATCAGACAAACCATTGGAGGTTAAAATCGGCATTTCGAGTGTTAGCCCTGAGAATGCAAAACTCAATTACGATAAAGAAATAGCAAGTAAGAGCTTCGATCGGGTATACAAAGATGCCGATGAGAGCTGGGAAAAACTCCTGAACAAAATCAAAGTTACAGGTGGAACAAAAAAACAGAAAGAGATGTTCTATTCATGCCTTTACAGACAGTTTTGGTTTCCTGGCATTACTTCCGACATGAACGGTGAAGTTACTCTTGGGAACGGAAGGCGGAGAATTCCAGGCGAAACTTCGACATCCCAACCCGCACCCAAGGTTACTATTCCAGGATTCGAAACCTATTCAAACCCTGCATTCTGGGATGTTTTCCGCACCAATCTCGTTCTTCTAAACATGCTTCAGCCCGAGGTTAGCAACAATATCATCAAATCCCTAATTTTCAACGGCGAGCGTTCTGGATTCCTACCAACTTCATTTCATGGCGATTTCGGTTCTTCTTTCATAACCGGTTCGTATCTGCGCGGCATAAAGGACTACGACGTACAGAAAGCATACAAGCTTATGCTTAACAACGCTAACACTCCAACCGGTGACACGGTCAGGGGTGCAAGACCACACAATGCGCAGTATTTGAAACTCGGTTTTGTTCCCGAAGTAAATATTCCGAATCCCGTAACCGAAACTGTATCTACGGCAGGAACTACCAAAACACTTGAATTTGCGTATTCTGATTACTCGATTGCACTGATGGCCAAAGAGCTTGGTGATATGGCAACCTACAATACGATGATGAAGCGAAGCAAGAACTACAAGAATGTATTCGATGCGCAGACTGGATTTATGAGAGGTCGCCTCGCCGATGGTACATGGGTAACGCCATTCAATCCACTATATCCCTACTATGAATTCATGTACCGGGAGGCAAACGCCTGGCAGTCTACATTCTTTGCACCACATGATACCGAGGGTCTTATAGGTTTGTTCAAAAGCCCTGCAGACTTCGAACTGAAAGTTGATTCACTCTTCTCAATTCCCTGGGGAGGATATGCGATTGACAACTTATCCTGTTTCATGGGACAGTTTTGTATGGGCAATCAACCCGACTTCAATTATCCGTATCTCTACTATTTCTTAAACAAACCGGAAAAATCGCAGGTTATCCTCAACAAATTGTTGGCTGATTACTTTGGAATGGGACCCGAAGGACTTGCATTGCCTGGAATGGATGATGAGGGATCTTTGACCGGGTGGTATGTATTTAATTCAATGGGTATATACCCATATTCACCTGCTGATCCTAAATACATTGTATCCGTGCCAATTTTTGACAAAATTGAAATGGAACTGGATAACAATACCACATTCACTATCGAGAAAAAGAATTCAGGAAAGAAGATTACCGACATTTCGTATGATGGTAAAAAATTAAATGGCTACTATATCAATTACGATGAGATGAAAAAAGGCAAGACATTAGTAATAACCACGGAACCATAATGCAAGTTGAATTAAGTAGGAATATTACAAATGAAGAGAACATTTTTTTTCTGTGGTTTATTCATTCTATTGATATATACAGATGCTTTTGCAGGTTCAAAGCCAGCGGCGCCTCTTCCGGTATCCGGTAAGTCCGGAAAGCCTTCCATTACCAAGGCCTTTTTTGGAGAAACCGAAGGGCACAAAATTATGGAGTACACACTCACCAACAGCCACGGCATGCAGGTGAAAGTGATCAACTATGGAGGAACCATTAGTGACATCATCACGCCGGATAAAAACGGAGAAATGGCAAGCGTGGTGCTTGGGTTCGATTCACTGAAATCATACACAGGTCGTGCCAATTCGCTGATGGGAGCTTCGGTAGGCCGTGTGGCCAATCGTATTACAAATAAGAAGTTTACGCTTGATGGCAACGAATATACCTTAAGTTCCAATATTCACGGTGGAGCAATAGGTTTTCATAAGAGAATCTGGAACATTGAAGAAGTGCCCGGCAAAAAGGAAGTGGCCCTGAAAATGACCTATTGTAGTAAAGATGGCGAGGAAGGTTATCCAGGGAACCTGTACGTGACGATCGTTTTTACGCTTACCGGTAAGGATGAACTCAAGATTGATTACTCTGCCATTACCGACAAAGCAACTCCGCTGGTTCTGACCAACCATACCTATTTTAATCTTTCCGGAGGGAAAGACAGCAAGGTACTCAATACGGAGTTAACTATTCTGGCCGATCGGTACCTCGAATGGGGTGACGATAATATTCCAACAGGCCGGATACTGGGTGTCAAAGAAACGCCGTTCGATTTTACCACGCTGCAACCGATTGGCAAACGCATTGCCGACATCAAAAATGCCACCGGATACGACCTAACTTACGCGCTGCGAAACCAATCAGGGAAACTGGCTTTGGCCGCTCGTGCTTATGAGCCGCTGAGTGGCAGGATGATGGAAGTTTATACCACCGAACCCGGTGTGGTTTTTTATTCAAGCAATCACTTGAACGAACGGGTTATCGGGAGAGGTCAAAAGCCATTTACCAAATACGGCGCATTTTGTCTCGAAACGCAGCATTTCCCCGATTCACCCAACAAACCGCAATTCCCGAATTGCATTCTAAGGCCCGGAGAAACCTTTAAATCACAAACGATCTATAAATTTTCGGTTCATAACTAATAAGTTGAGCAATGAAGAAAATTCTATTTGTACTCCTGTTTTATGCGTGTTTACTTCGACTATCTGCACAGGAAAAAAGCACAATTAGTCTGCAACTAGAAAATCCAACAAGCGCTATTTCGCCTTTAATCTATGGCCAATTCATCGAATTTTTAGGGAACTGTATTGATAAGGGTGTTTATGATGCAAACTCTCCTCTGTCGAACGAAAACGGATTTCGTACCGACGTATTGGACAAAGCTAAAAAGCTTAACATACCCCTGCTGCGCTATCCCGCAGGTACATACATTAAAATATTCAACTGGAAAGATGGTATTGGGCCCAAAAAACTCAGACCCAAAACCCGAAACTTAATATGGGGGGGCATGGTGGACAACCAATTTGGTACAGCCGAGTTCGTCTCCTATTGCCGTGAACTTGGAGCTGAGCCAAACCTGGTAGTCAACATGTCCACAGCCACAGCAATGGATGCTGCCAATTGGGTAGAGTATTGTAACGGAACCTCCGACAGTTACTATGCCAATCTGCGCCGTTCGCATGGTTATCCCGAACCATTTAATGTAAAATATTGGGCCATAGGCAATGAAGAAGAGGCAAATGACGATGTAGGTCTTCATCAAGATCCTAGAAAATATGTCGAAACTGCCTGGCAAATTGTAAAACTCATGAAACTAACCGATCCTACCATCAAAATTGTACTTTGCGGTGGTAGTGATGCATGGAACAAGATTGTACTCGACGAAATGAATAAAGTGTGTGATTACTTTTCCATGCATATTTATACAAACGCAGGCGGAAGTACAGAATATGGTGCAGTACTCAAGAACATCAGTAATATTGAGAAGCGAATTGAAACCGCTGAAACTTTAATCAACTCTTATCCAGGCACGGTAACTCAATGGGGACAATGGTATCGTTTCCCTCCAAGAGGCGAACGGGTTAAACTGGCAATCGATGAATGGGGAATTTGGCTCCCCGAAGGAAGTGGTCCTTATAAATTAATCAATCGGTACACGTGGGAACATGCTCTTGGTGTGGGAATTTTTTTCAATATATTTCACAAGCACGCCTCCTCAATCGGATTAGCCACATGGGCACAACTTGTAAACGTACTCGCGCCCATTCTTACTGACGAAAAAGGTTCAATAGCCCAAACTACCTACTTTCCAATGCAATATTACCGGCAACATGCAGGCCCAATAAACGTACCCTGCTCCGCAACCTCCCCCCTGCTTGCCAATGGAATTCCCACATTAAGTGTTTCAGCTACCACTTCTGCCAAAGGTAACGAGATAGTCATTTTTGCTATAAACTTAGATCCTGAGAAATCACTTGAAACCGAAGTTATTATGCCGGGTGTGCCGAAAGGGAAGATAACCCAAAGTATCGAACTGAATGCCCCTTCACCCCAGTCGATGAACCTAATCGAGCAAAAAGATGTCAATGTGGTTACCGTTAAACACGACACACAGAAGGATTTAAAAAAGCTATTACTACCACCACACAGCATCACAATCATTCACATTGAAAAATAGTAAACTAAATGAAAATCTGAAAAATAGTATTCATTTTGTTCTATGCTTATTGGTTTTTTCACATCGCTTTCAGCAGAAAGCTAAATCGAAGAAAGAGACCGCTCCAACTCATATGCCACTGGAATTAGGTTGCTGAAGGCGTGGCAAGCTTGGTGGTCTGATTGCTATTTTTTGCGAATTTTTCCAATTTCGTGAAGCGTTTTTAGATAATCACCACGAATGCGTCCATTCCTATCCGGTTGGACATTCAACAGATAGTTTGCTTTTCGTTGGTTACAAATCTTCAATTTGTCGGCAATATCCTGTGCTTTCTGAAGTTTCACCGGATTTTCAGTGTTCCAAAACCAGGTCGATCCATCCACAATGCAATCGCAAACTTCAGCCGGATTGGTATTATTTTCAACGGGCAATGCCTTATCCATCCTATTCATATTTTTCCAGTATGGATATTCGTGGCTATAGATATCTGTCTGGTTATAATCATTTGAATTATTAGCCAATAAAATGCAATTGGGTTGCAACCGGTGAATTAACGATTTGATTTTCTGCCAATCTTTTCCGGTATATTTGTTGTTAAACTGGTCTACCCAAAAGAGATCAACGACCCCATATTTCGTGAGTAATTCAGTAATCTGCTTTTCTATAAATCCTGTGTAATCCCCTTCTGCTTCCGGAGGTAATCCGTGCAAGTCTTTTTGATCTTTCCCAATTTTGTAACCTCTTGCTGCATCCTCCTTGTTCCCAAATAGGGTTGAGTAATCTCCTGGCATACAATAGTAAAAGCCAACTTTCAAATTGTGTTTTCTGCAGGCATCCACATATTTACGGACAATATCCCCATTCCCGCCTTTGTAGTTTTTGAATGACTGCATGCCATGTGTTGTGTATGCGCTGGGCCAAAGAGACCACCCCCCCGTGTGTTTGACAGTCAGCACTGCATATTTCATTCCGGCAGATTTAGCTGCTTTAGCCCATTGGTTACAATTTAATTTACCTGGATTGAATACCATCGGATCTTCATGTCCGGTAGCCCATTCCCTGTTGACAAATGTTCCCATGTTAAAATGCAGGAATATTCCGAATTCCCATGTTAAAAAATCAGACTGTTTTTTGCTAAGCAGGGACTCAGCCTGATTTTGTGCCATGGATGGTTGAGAAAAAAGCGATCCGGATAATGTGATGATCAGGATTAGGATTCTTATGTTTTGTGATTGAAAATTCATTTGTTGTATAAATTAGTGTTTCCCTTTTCCAATATCGGCATTAATTTTTTAACAAGTGCAGGATTATCTTCGCCAATGTTTTTATTTTCATACGGATCAGTCAACTGATCACACAATTCAATGGGATACCAGGTGAAGGGGTCAAGTCGATTTTATCCTCTTCGTACATATCCCAATATTTCGAAGGGGAATTAAATGGAAGATGGGGCTTAAAGAAGCCGACGCCAAGGAAAAATGGCTCCTTTCGTTTGGCAAGCTCATCAAGCTTTTTGACAGCAAGTCGAGCCGTTAACCCATCGACATAACCTTCATCGTCCACATCTCCCTTTTCATAAGGTTTGCCATAATTTGTCTCGCTTCGGAGTTTTGTTTGGAGAATACAAATACAACATTGCAATCCCTTATGCAAAATGATCGCCTATAAAGAGTCATTATATGCAGAAGTTAGACCGACTTCATCTAACTGTTAGGATTGGAAATTCGTTTGATTTTAAACGAACTCCCGTGCGAAAATTTTCAACGTAGAAACTCCATTTTCTCCCAAATCCTGGCGGATTTCCTGGCGTGAAAAAGAAAACACCTACAAGTTGATTTTGTAAGTGTTTGATTATGAGGGTTGGTCCACTTGATCTACCGGCTGATTGGTATCTCCTTTTTGAATTGATTTAAAAAAATCCAATTGAATACTTTTTATCTGCCGTACATCTGTTTTGCAGATGTTACCATTATAACATTCAATTCCGGATCCGGCATGTCAGGATCTAGTGGAAAGATAGGCCTTACAACACGTTTATAAGGGAGACTTTTAAAATCCTGATCAACACTGCCCCGGGTCTGAGCCATAACCCAATCGGCCTGCATATCATACCACTGACTCACAAGATAACCCTGCTTTACCATTATAATATCCATTTTCTTAGGATCAATTCCAGTACCTGCTAAGTTTGGTGTGGGTGAAGATGTTCCTACAACCACAAATATGCTTCCCCTTTTAATAATTGCTATGTCAGGAAGCTTCCGGTTCGGGGGTGTTTTACTTTCTGATTGCTGGTCCTTCTCAAGAACAGGACTGACATATATTACTGTACCTGATAAACGAATAGGAGCTTCATATGAATTATCTGTCATTGCCCCTACAAGAGCCTCTGCCTGACCACCAATACCGGCTTTTCGGGCGGCTTCCACCATTTCTCTTCCCGGAATAGAGCAATAAAGCAGGCTTTTCCCTTTTGGAGTCATAAATTCCGGCCGCTTCAATACCCTTGCCAAAGTCCAGGTTACCTCGCCTGAACCGCCACCACCAGGATTGTCGCCCATATCGCTGATTAAGAATGGTCTTTTATTACTGGCAACAGCCAGATCAATGCATTTTTCGAGGGGATACCCTGGCGCTTCTAAACTGAATTGCCGGCGCACATCCCAGAATTTTTGAGCAAGCTTTTTTGCGCCGCTTTCCACCTGACCTTTATCATCACCTACTACCATAACCACACCCTGATTACGTCTCTCGTCTCCCCATACATAGCCTATCCAAATACCAGCATCCACCACACCAGGCAACGACTCCACTTCAGGGACCATTGCGTAGAGTGATTTTGCAGGTTCAACCCGGGTACTTGTCCACTCTCCAGAGAGAAGTACAGGGACTGCCACCCAGGCTTTATAAGCCGGACGTCCCTTTCCGGACGATAATCGCTCAAGCAGATTAACCACGCCACGACGATGTGATTCAACCGCATCATCATGAGGAGCTTTACGATATGTGGTAATAAGATCAGAGTAGAGAGCCACACGCCAGGAGACATTTCCGTGGAGGTCCATTGTTGTTGTAACCAGGGCGTCGTTACCTATTACAGCCCTTACTCTCTCCATAAATTCCCCCTCAGGATCATCAACACCATCAACACTGCAAGCCCCATGATTGTAAAACCAGAAAGCATCGTAAGGCATGTTATTCCGGATAATCTCAAGCGCACTATTAACAAAAGCTTCAAATGATTCTTTGGTTACCGGCCCTCGTCCGCTGCCACCACCGATTAAAGAAGGAAGCCAGATTGCAGACTGACCCATAATAGAATCCTTGCTAAGATAGGCGGGCAAAGAAGGCGTCCTCCCTGTTATAGCCTGTCGGTTAGGCATAAAAACGCTATTTTCAATCTGTATTCCGGCAATTCCTATACGTGCTTTCTTTTGCTGCGCAGAGGCATCGGTAATAAACAATACTGCCAACAGACAGAAATTCAGGAGCAATAAATTGATCTTCACTTTTATGATTTGTTTGTTTTATTTAATTTCATTAATAGTAAAAACGAATATAAAGAAGATTACCTTATAATACTCCCCAAAATTGAACCAAAATGGTTGTTGATTAAATAATAATCTTCCATTTGTTTAAAACTAAACGAACTTGGGTGCAAAGAAATTCAGCACAAATCTCCAGTTTCAATAAAAATCCTGGCGTAAACCTGGCGTAAAAAAGAAAACACGTACAAGTCGACCTTGTAAGTGTTTGATTTTGAGTGGTGGGCCCAGTAGGGCATGATCCTACGACCCTTCATTATGCGTGGGAGGTCTAACCCATTTTGAGTTTCCACTATTTGATACTGGTTAACTCTGATTTTTATTTACACCTTTTATTTTCCACTGTTTGATACTGGTTGTCGGAAAACCTGGCGGGTTTTTTTGAAGCGGAATTATCCCAATTTATGACTCACCTCTTTTTTCAAAGGGGCCAGGTGCTTTTTCAAAATAGCCCATATCATGGAAGAATCGACAGCATCATAGGCGTGGATCAATCGGTTACGAAATCCAACAATTTTACGGGCATTATCAAGACTTTCTTCAGGATGCAGAATTTCAAACTTATTTACCGCTTCACCAATAATCCCCAGTTGTCTTTCAACCGCACTTTGTGTCTTTAGATCACTTAGGTAATCTGCGTAACTGCTTATGGATTTCGTAAAATCTTCAACTAATTCAATCGCCTGAAGAATATCAGACAAATATTTTAGACCCTTTTCCGTCATAAATCAACACTTTAGTTGAATCGATATTCTTTCTTAAATAGGGATTGCGTACCGATGAATCTGTTAACAAGTCAACTTTTCTATGGAAGAAGAGCTCAAAAGTATCCCAAAGGGAGAGTAATTTCTCACCTCTTTCAATTGGATCAGGATCATCAATCTCAACAAGCAAATCAATGTCACTTGTGGTGTCATTAAACTTATCAGTTGTAGAAGAACCGAAAGCATACAAATACCTGACCTTGTGATTTTTGCACAAGATTGAGAAATCCGTCTTCTTTTTTAATATTTCGTCCTTAATAACCATTTTTCAAAGATACGCTTTTTTGATATTGATTATCTAGTAACAGCCTTGCTGTAACTGCGCTAGAATAAAACCCCAAAAACAAATTCCGAAAATCAACATTTGAACTGAAATCCTTTTTGAAAAAAGTGTCCAGGTTATTTGGGGGTTGAGACAATATTTATAAAGAAGTGATATAACTCCAAGGGATTAAACTCCTTTGTAATTAAACAATAGTTTGATAATGGATGTTTTTGTTGATGAGATCTCTTTTGTAATCTTTTCATCAAAAATTGGCATATTTGACAATACAACTTTATCGTCAAATATTAGTTCGGTGATGTTATCTATTAGATGATCTGAATTTTTAATAATTCCTTCGTAAAGATTTTTATCAATTGCTAAAAATGTATCTGCGAATTTTTGACGAAAGATTTTCCCTAAAAGGAAAAGAGAATCACAAATTTCTTTGCCATCTGTAATTGACAAACCCTTATCATGTAATTTTTGGGTCTCCTTGTCAATATTATCAAAAAAAGTGTAAAAATGGTCTAGTCCATAGTCTAGGACCAAGGTCTTTAATAAACTAATTTTTCGATTGCTTTCATTTGAAACTTTATCAATTCGATTTTTTGCACCAAAAATGTAAATGGCAAATGCAACATTAAAACCTGCAATAAATATCATTGCAATTTTGTAAATAATATCTAATGATGAACCATCTCCTTGGGTTATAAGAATTGGGCCGCATGATTGTCTTGCTCCACAAATTGAGTGAATAATTAAAATATTTTCCATAATCATCTGTCTAATGCAGTAGTGTCTCGAAGGATCCTCTCAATAGCCTCAATTAACTTATCCTCGAAATCGTAACCTTGATAGGTAAATTTAAACTTCTTTAGGAAATCATCTTTCCCCAGTTTCTTTACTACATTTACAAACAGCTCTTCGAAGAAAGAAGGATTTATCGAATAAATGTCTTCTGGCACGATTATATTTACTGAGTCGTATGATGCCTCTATTTCATCAAGCCTACTTTTTTCACGGACAGCTTTGCCTCTATCTCTACCAGTAAATACTTTTGCAAGAATGTCTCTCTTTTCGTCTCTTGCTCTAAAATCTTCTAGATTTATACAGTTGTCTTTGCTTAGCATATTATCAATTTTTTAAATGGTTTAAATCATCATCATTTAATAAGATCTTTGCACTTATCAATGTACCAGGGAAATAATCGTCTATACAAAATACAAAATTGCTATCCGGTTTTTCCTCAATATTAGAAGAATCATTAAATGTCATAACTTTAAAAGTGTCTCCATTTAAGTTTGTTTTTGGGGTTATATTATATGTGCCATCAAATACAATTCGTGTTTTACCGGAAACAATTGACAATCGAGAGACATTATCCGCTTCTTGGGATCCCTTAATATTAAAAAAGCTCTCAATAAATCGAATAGAACCATTTCCTCTTTTGTACTCACCATAAGGTATTGAAGTCACTCCTTCTTGAAGGGCATACAGTGTCCAAAGATTTTCCTCTTCAAATTCACGATTTCGGAAGAGTTTCCTTGAAGTATAACTCTGAGACAGCGACTTCATCTTTTCAACAATATCTCGATTTGGACAATCTTCTGCTTTAAACTTTTCATATATAGTCCTCCCAAAATTCAGAATAACGAGTTTAAAAATACCAAAATGATTACCTTCTCGACTATCTTCCTTAAAATAACCAATAGAGAAACGGAAATTAGTCGTTGAATGCTCCTCTGCATTTATTAGTATTTCCCCGATAACCGTACACAAGTCATTCATTTTATCTCCCGTAAGTTCTTTATTCATCCTTTTCAAACATCTTTTTACGTAGTCTGCCATTAATGTTGTGTCAATTTCCTTCTGCTCGATCCTCCTTTGTAAATCTGTCTCTTTTTGATTATCATAAACACATAACTTGTATTTTTCTACATCGGTAAAATTTTTTTCCTCAATGCCTAAGATTGCAGGAGATCCAACCGAAAAAAGTAATTTTTGAATTTCAATTTCATTAATATTTTTTCCTCCAATTACCGAAGGGAAAAAATTCTGATAATTTCTTCCTAATTGGTGACATTTCGTTGATAAAGCCCAGAAATCCTTTAAAATAATATCCAACAAGATTTGCGAACTCAATTCAACCCTTTTACAATGTTCATAATTAAGTATAACAGTGTAGCTATTTTCAATAAATAGTGCTGAAACCAATTTTTTTAATGTCTGATAACTCTCCTTTGGTTTGTCTAAAACAGAAAATTCTTCTGGTACATTAATCACACCATGAGAAGAATAATTTTCTTTCAATATTGCCTTTAAATTTAATGGACTCTCAGGATTTTGTAGTAAGTACTTTAGATTGACTGATAAAAAATTATTAATTAATTGCTCCTTCTTTAACAAAAGTTCCTTTCGGCTATGGTCAACAATCCTATTCAATTTACTTCGCTTTACTCTTCGAAAATTCCGAGGAACACCAACTATTTTAGCAGGCTCTACTTTCAGATTTTTCTTCCTTTTTTTTCGGTTCTTTCTGCGTTGTTGCTTGATCCCTCTTAACAAAACATGTCGCTTAATTATAAGCCATTTATTCTTTCGATTATTCATAGTTTCGGTATTCTCACCTCTTCAAAAATAACTTCTGTTTCTAAAATTACCTATTTAAAGTAAAGGTACTGATTTGCAACGCATAATTGATTCATATGACTTAGTATAATACTCCCCAATATTGAACCAAAAGGGTAGATGATTAAAAATATCTGTTTCGACCTCATCTGAGAGTCCTGTTATCAATTCGTTTAAAAATAAACGAAGTTTGGTGCAAAGAAATTCAGCACAAAAACACGAAAACAATCAAAATCCTGGCGTCTTCCTGGCGTAAAACAAAAAACACCTACAAGTCGACCTTGTAAGTGTTTGATTCTGAGGGTGGGCCCAGTAGGGCATGATCCTACGACCCCCTGATTATGAGTGGGAGGTCTAAACCATTTCCATTTTCCACTGGTTGATACTGGTTAACACTGGTTGTCATTTACACTTTTTATTTTCCACTGGTTGATACTGGTTGTCGGAAATCCTGGCGGATTTCCTGGCGGGTTTTTTAGTACCCGCTATAATGGTTATTTTCAGTGTGGATCATTTCCATTTTGAATTAAATAATAATATAGATACCTTTCCTTCCTATATTAAGCACTACCTAACAGAAATCAAGTATGACCAAAATTAAAATTGACACAGGATGCACTTAATGGACATTAAGGAATACCTGTAGTTAGGGGAATGCATTATATTTCTGTAAATAGAAAAAAATGGAGGATCCTTATTGGAGATTTTATTGTAGAGGACCCAATTGTCCAAAGTATTCCGACAATAATCTCATTTGAATTTAATTGTGCCATTGGATGATTTGGATACATTGGAAACAGTTAATTACATAATAATTAACATATCCATATGATTCACTGGTATCATGAGGCCGTTAAAAACCTATTCAATAGTAATATCTAATGCTTACTGAGAAGTCATTCATTTAGCCCAATTTATAAAAATTAATATCCTTTTAAAGATGTTACAAGCTAAAATTACCCGACGTGCATGGAAACAAATCAATTTCCGCTCGACTAAGACATTATTAGCCGCGGAGTTTTTGCATGGACTCTATCAAAGACACGACCCATTTTTAAACCCAATACGATTTTGTAACACAATTGTATATTTTCATAATTGGCGTTCTCTAAGTTATGCGCCAACAACAGAGTGGGATTTATTGGGATTGCGATTTGGTGGGAGAATATTACGTCAGTTTGAAAAAGTAAAACCAGAGTTGGATAGAGTCTTTTCAAATCCAAGGCAGCGTTCATTAGACTTAATAAATGAATTGGCTCTAACTAACTTGCAATCGCTAAATGATCTGGATTTAGGCGATATGTTGTTGGTATCTCATCATATACCATTAGGAGAAATTTATGATGTGAATATGGTGCAGGTAGAACATGCGTTACATTTTGCAATAGACGTTCGTTTGCAGCAACTCGGTTATAACAAGATTGCACGACAAGAGACAATTTCCAAACTTTGTTGGACAAAAGAATGTAGTTCGTCTAGTTCAGAGGAAAATAATTTTCTGCACTTTATCCTCGAATGTCAAGAAAATTCTATATATGATTCAAATGTCGTTTTACATAAGTTAATTGATTTTGTAGGGCATTACCAGACTTTAGGTGCGGCATATGGTGCTACTACTGTTAATATAGAGGGTCTTAAACATCGATTTAATGAACTCGTTCAGCAAGATAGTCAGATTATAATTAAGATGTTAAACCGACATTTAATTCCCCCTGAAATTGATACGAAAATTCTTAATGATCAACTTGTCTCTGAATTAGTAATATATTTTAAGAGAGCGGGAATTGTGCGAGACAATAATAAAAAGCTGTTAGGGAGAATATCACGGCATCGAGATTCTTTCTTGATGGAAATAGCAAGAAGAAAATCCGTTTCTATCGATACATTACGATTGTATTTACTTGAAGAGCTAATACAATTATTGGAATATAATATTATCGTACCCGAATCAGTCCTTAAAATTCGTTATAGTGAGGGAGTGGTTTTTTCTAGATCAGAGCATATTGATAGACCAAATGCAGAATTTGCAGTTACTTTGAAAGAACAAATTGTAAATATATCCTCAAAAACAATTCTAAGAGGTCTTTGTGCTTCATGTGGGGAATATCAAGGAAGTGTCCGAATTATTCAAGGCGCAACTGACTTAACAAAAGTTCAATTTGGGGACGTAGTAGTTGCTCAAGGTACAGATTTTGATTTGGCACCACTCTTACTTATGGCTGGAGGTATCATTACTGAGGAGGGAGGTATGTTGAGCCATGCGGCAGTATTGGCACGTGAATTTCATATTCCTTGTATTATTCAAGTACCGGATGCAACTCAGTTATTATGTGACGGTACTATAGTTAATATCGACGCAAATGAAGGAGTGGTTCGGTTGATACAACCGGATTCAATGATTCATGATGAATTTATTACTAGCACAAACACATTTGAGAACATGATTTTAAGTCTTGATAGAGCTATCGATAAAGATGTTATTGGACAAAAAGCTGCAACTTTATTATTACTTCAAGAACACAAAATGCCCGTACCAGAAAATATGACAGCAATCTCAATCTACCATTGTTCACAAATTGCAAAGCAAGTTGCAATTGGCAAAAGCAGTTTATTAAAAGAATTTGCGATGCAAATCATATCACATTATAACAAATTTTCCACTACTCGGCTTTCTTTCCGATCAAGCTCATTAGGGGAAGATTTAGCGAGCGGCAGCGCCGCTGGCATTTATGAATCTGTCATAGATGTAATAAATGATTATTCGTGTGTTTACACAGCATTGAAAAAAGTAATTCTAAGTGCATCGGCACCTTCAGCACAGATATATCATCAAAAGAATTTTTCTGAACTATATGGCATTGCTGTTTTGATTACGCCTTATATGCAGTTTGATCTTCAAGGGAGAGCATTATCTAAAAGTCTTTTTAAAAATGACAACGTTTTAATTGAAGTCTTTGAATCAACCGGTCGAAATGGGGGAGAACACTCCGGCGGCTATTTGCTCGAATTCCCAATCAACTCATTGCCTAGACTTAACACTTTAGATGAAATTAAGAATATTTATCTAGAAAAATTACAACGAATCGCACAATTTAGTTTGATTTGTCAGGAGTTTATGGGATCGACAATTGAACTTGAATGGGGTATATCTTCTCAGTCAATAATTTTGCTTCAAGCCCGTCCAATAGTTTCATTAGTTTAACTACAAAAATTATTAACGCTTTTTAATTTGTTATTTAACATTTTACCATATTAGTAGAACATAAATAGTCTATTTTTTAGACTCCATTTTAAAGTTTAACATTATGAGAAAAATCTTTCCTTTAGTAGTTTTGGCTGGTGGTGCTGGAAGTCGAATGATTGAATGTAACCCAGAAGTGCCCAAACCATTAGTGCGTATTGAAGGTAAACCTTTAATGATGCTTTCTTTACCAGTTTTGGTTAAAACACTAGACATAAATTTAGTAATTTATCGAATAGCACACAAAGCAGATATATTTGCCCATCAATTTAATCAAGGTAGTTTAAATTTGGATGTCCCAACAACAATGTCGATTGGTAATGTTTTCGATGGACCGATAGGGGCAATGGTTCAGATGATTTCAATGATAGACGCTGAAGTAATTGTTTTTGTTGCAGGTGACGCTTTCTTTGATGGAGTAGACTTTCAAGAAGCATTACAATTTCACAGATCGCATCATGCTGGATTAACTGTCACAATAGCTCAATCACCCCCAACAAAACGACCCTCTACCCTATCTGTTAACCGACAACATGTGTTAATTGATTACACACGTAAACCGTTAACTACTTCAACTGATTTAATAAATGCTGGACTCTTTTTCGTGAATCGCAATTCCGTCGATTGGCTAGTACAGGATTATTTCTTATGGCAGCAAAAAAATATTGAACCAGAACAGTATAAGGAGGATAACTTATGGAAGCTCATATTGAATAATCCTGAGCGAGCCTTACTATTTAAACTGACAGGACAAGTTGTAAATGTCAATTCAAATGATGAATTTCAAATTGCCTCACAATTGGCGCATACAAAAAATTAGATTAAATATATTTTATTGCTAAGAAATATTTTCAGTAAAATTCTGAGTAATAATTTAATGAGTAATTAATGATTAAACTCTTTAAGAAACATTAATCTAAATTTTGGACAAATTTAAATATTAAAAGTATGAAGAGTCTAGTAACTAACACTTTTCTATAGAAATGAACAAGACAATAATTCTGGTGAACCCTAACTATTCAGGGTCAAGCCGTCATGGGAAAATGGTATATGAAGGTCTCATGCTTGGGATATTATCGAGTTTCCTCGAAAGAGAGGGTTATAACGTTGTAATTTGTGATTCACTATTTTATAAGCAAACACCTTCTGATGCTTTTAATGAGTTAAAGAGATATGGTAACCCATTAATCATTGGAATAACATTGATGACAAAAGAACCCATGCCATGGGTATTGGAGTACATCTCATTGATTCGAAATGAATATAAGCTAGATGTTCATATAACCTTGGGTGGTTATTACCCTACATTGCAATGTGAGAATACGTGGGTATCAATTCCTGATATTGATAGCGTTGTGATTGGAGAAGGGGAATTTACTTTGTTGGAATTAGCTAGTGCATTAAAAAACAAGAAAGACTGGCATGCAATTGAGGGAATTGCGTATCAAAGTTTAGATAAGAAAATCATTTCCACTCCAAAGCGTAAATTATTAATAGATTTAGATCAATTACCTTGGCCAAAGCGGTATCTAGCATTCGACATGAATGAAGATTTTGAGGTGCTCATTGACGGAAGCCGAGGGTGTATACAAAATTGCTCATTTTGTGCAATAAAGCCATTTTTTAAGTCAACTCAAACAACCGCTTGGCGAACGCGTTCCCCGGAAAATATTATTAACGAAATTATTAATATAAGAAACAATAATCCAAAATTGTATAAGTTCCGTTTTGTTGATCCTGATTTTATTGGACCTTCAGGCAAAGGAGAAGAAAGGGCATTAAAACTTGCTCAACTAATTCAACAAAAATTACCTGAAATAGAATTTTTTGTTGAAGGCCGAGCCGTTTCAGTAAAAAACAATAGACTTCTTTTACAAGAATTAAAGAAAGCTGGTTTAAAAAATATCCATATAGGTATTGAATCAGCAAACCAGCATGTATTGGATAAAATGGCGAAAAAGACTCAGGTCCAAGACAATAGGGATGCGGTGCAATTATTAAGGGAATTAAAGATTGATTTTGCATATGGGTTCATCATGTTTACTCCATGGACAACGGAGTTGGACATATTAGAGAATCTTCAATTTATGGAAGAAATTGGAAATGTACAATTGTACAAATTGTTTAATTCTTTGTACCTCGTTCCTGGCACTCCTTCAATTAAACAAGCTCAAAAGCTTGGACCAATCTCTGAAAGGGAAAAATCTGGGAATTACAAATTTTCCAGTAAAACTCCAATTGTAAACCTGCTCATTGATATTTGGGATGTAATTAAGAAGAAAGTCTCATTTAGGGAAAGCGTATGGTATTTATATAAAGACACACAAGTTGCAATCCAAAATAATACAAATAATGCACTAAAATTGAAGAAACTAACTGATAATTTATTCCTTTCAATGTTCCGTTTCTGTCTTCAAAAGGCACAAGAAGCTGTTGTCAACAATCAGAAAAATGCGGATTTGATTGCAAATGAATGTGTCGACAAATTCAAGCCCAAAGCAGATGCAATTATTGCCAAACTAGATCCTAAAATTAGATTTCCAAGAGCCAATGAAATAAAGAGTGCATTAATAAAGTGAATTAACTTTAAAAAGATTTTAATTTCAGTATGAAATGTATTGAAGCCATTTTTTTTGATGCTGGAGGAATACTATATAATATTCCTCAAAAAGTGATTCCCAGTCTGGTTGCTTGGCTTAAAGAAAAAAAAATTAATTCGCCCAATATATTTGAAATAAGAGAAAAAACAAAGGAATTGCGTAATAATGCATTAATCGGGACTATTAGTCGAGCATCATTATATGAGGCAATATTGGATGAATGTAATGTTTTTTCAAGCAGTTTAAGAAGAGAGGGATATGAAGTAATGATGAAGACTGCAGCTAATATCGATCTTTTTGAGGGAGTTCCTGAAACTTTGAAATTTTTGAAAGAACGAGGACTAAAGTTGGGAGTTATTACGAACACAATTATTCCTTCTAAGACAAAAATAAATTGGTTAGAACAAAGAGGTGTTGATATTACTTGGGATGTATTTGTTAGTTCTGTCGAATTAGGTATTCGAAAACCTAACCCAGAGATTTATCAATATGCGATTAGTCAAGTTGGTGTTTTGGCAAAGCATTCAATTTTTGTTGGGCACTCACCAGAAGAATTATTAGGTGCAAAAAATATCGGAATGCTTACGCTTTCTTTTAATGCTGATTCACAGGTATTGACGAATTTTACTATATCACACTTTGCTGAAATAAATTGCATACTGAGTGTTTGAAATGAACCTTCTTTAACTAAACAAACTAAACACCTTCATACTTCTCGATTCTAACACTTCAATTAAATGTTTTTCGTGTTTTGGTCCCAACTCTAAATAAATTCTGATCTATTTAGTATCCCTGTTGCACAACCAAGTCCCCCTGCTCCTTTTAATAATTCACAAACATTTAGTTCAGAAACAATTTCTATTCCATTTCTTTCATATAAATTTTTAGTCTTTGAATTATTACCAACTAATATAATCCTTCGTGGACCAATCGTCACAAAATTCATTGCTTGACCATACAACACTTCTTCTGTTTCATCTAGTTCAATTAACTGCAAACCGAGTTGAATTAAAAAAGATTTGAACTCTTCAGAAATATATTTTTCACGTACAATAGCTAGATCTTTGTCTACTATTTGTAGAATTCCCAAAAGGTGCTGTACGCCTACAGGTAATTTAAATTGGTGGGCAGTTACACCTTGAATTTTTAAACACTCGTTAATTTGTTCAAAACCAGAAAAATTTGTCCTATTTCCAGTACCAATAATAACTGTTTTACTATTTATCCATAATGCGTCAGCACCTTCAAAGGTTCCTGAACCGCCAATAGTTCTTAAAATTGGAATTCCAAGTCTGCTTATGGCATAAGATGCAAATCTTTCTTCACCGGCACGTACTTTGCTCGCCATCCTAGATATTATTGCACCTTCTGGCGTCATAAAAAATAAATCTCTAACGTAAAACAAATTATAAAACTCAATATTTGAAGTACCATTGATCATATATGGGTTTATTAGGTGAACCCTTATTCCCAATTCCTTGTAACATTTAATAAGCTCAAGTAATTGAGTGTTCAAAACATTAAAATCAATTATATCCAAATGCAATATCTCATTTGCATTTTTTGCTTTAGGTAAATTGTGATTTGGTAAATACAGTAATACTGCTTTCAAATTATTCCATTCATTGTTTGAAGAATAATTATTCCAGCAATTTCCTTCCTTTATATCTTCTCCCAAAGTTTCAACTCGAGTTTCCCAGCCTATCCCATGATAAGTTGAAGCTGAATTTAAACTAGTCTTTTGCATTATATAATTATAATTATGATTTCATAAAACACAATAGGCCATTTTTTTGTCATATTCAATTTTATTAAACTTCAATTCTTTAATATTTAGCATTTCATAAATTGCTCTTGTCTCACCTGGCCATGTAGGATCATTACTCTCGTCAAAAGCAATTATGCTTCCTTTCGGCATTTTTGGGTAAAAAATTTCCAATGCTTTTTTTGTAGGTTCGTAAAGATCAAAATCAAGATATAATAAGGCTGGTATTACGTGTGGATAAGTACTAAAAAAAGTTTCACTAGTAACCATAAAATCACCTTTTATTAAATGGACCTTTGGAAATTGTGATAAGAAGCGGTTTAAATCGTACAATGCTATTGATTCGATTATATTGTTATAGGCTTCGGGCACAGCCAAATCGCCAGTTTCATGATGGTTCCATACTGGAACATTTAAGTTATCAATTTCTGCAACAGATGGAAAACCCGTGAATGTATCGAATCCAAATATTTCCCTACTAACTCCACCCACTGGTTCATAAATTGAAGATAATTGAGCCCACTGCATTAATCCTTGACCCATATATACTCCACATTCGATAATGCTTCCATGAATATTTAAAATTTCACGAAAAATTCTGTCCCTTGCCAAGAACCTTGTAATGCTTTGCCTAGAAGCATACTTGGCAAAATTATCTATTGTGTTCCTTGCCCCAAAGAGGTCAATGGAATGCTTAATTAATTCTTCCATCTGAACTTGATAATCAGTCTGCTTTAGCATGCTGCGACTTTTTATATTTTTCATATTTCTAAACTTATTAAGCAATATTATGGACCAATGTTGCATTAAACAGGTTCTCTTTATTAAACCTAATTTTCAGGACTCCTTTGTTTGCTATTCTTATTACCATAGTTGATCTGAGCTTTCAAATTCGATAGCAATAATATCAAAAATTTCTACTTATTATGTCGTTAATTATCATTGGCTTAATATTCACTCTTTCATTGAACAATATCATCGTGATCCACAGGTTTTTTTGGATAACATATAAAAGGTATCAAAAGTCAAGTAATGTAAAATATAATTGGATTGAGAAATAGTCAGTTCACTTATACAATTCATAATGTGACAATTGAGAAATGCTGTTGCTGAAGAGGATTTTTCTCATATAATCCATATTGCTTTTGGAATTAATGTGATTACGATTCTATTTGCTTAATGATATTTAATAATTTCTTTTTTCGAGCCTCAAGAATTATCTCATTACCCAACCTAATCATCGTCCATGGCTTGATTCCACTATATCCTGGGCTGAAGTTTCTCTTATAAATGATTCCTGCACCGTCGCAAGCAGCAAGATAATTTTCCAACTTGTTGCCTGCACAAAAACCCGCATATAAAACTTCCCCAATGTGACGATCTCCGGTACTTGCAATACCTTGTAAAAGGTGGACCAATTGAGGTGCAGGTTCTATCTGAATAGTCTTACTGGATTTATTGATAGGATCTATCCATTCGCAAAAGTCACTATAATACTCACTAAAAGTGTCTAATCCGATTGATCCAAATTGCTCGAAAGGAGTGCCAGCTTGCATTAGAAGAGGAAACATGACAATTTGAATATTATTGACATATTTTGTGGCTGCTTCTACAATTTGGACAAAATTTTTACGATCTTTTTCTGTCTCTCCTGGAATGCCAACAATAAAGTATAACCTCAAGGAAGGTACATCATTATTCTTTAATATCTCAAAACAATTTTTTATTTGATTATTGGTAATCCATTTTTCAAGCACCTGGTTTCTAAGGAATTCAGATGCTGTCTCAGGAGCTAAAATAATCCTATCCTGTTCTAGTAAGTGGAAAATTTTGGGAAATTTATCAGCACGTACTGAACGTATTACTGGTTTTGTTATTTTGAGATGTTTTTTGGCCCATTGGAAAACTGATAAAAACAATTCTTGCGGCAGATTGGTTGCTGTGGCTGATGAAAGTGTTGCAATGGTAATACCAATAGAATCAAATTCAAGCAAATACTTCAAAACATTTTCTTTATCCCAATAGTCATAGCTTCCCCTTGCATGGCTCATCTGACAGTAACTACATTTAAACTTGCAACTATAGTCCATTAGTATTATTGCCCGATGTGGTTTAGTGAATAAACTTGCCCTTCTTGTTCCAGACAAATGAAGTGTCCTCTGAAAGTCCACTTTAAAATCTGGTTGTATTTTTAAAAGTTCCTTTCCATTATATTCAAACTTATATTTCGATGGAATATATATTCCTGGAATTGACAATAATTCACTTTCTAGTTGGTTTAGGCTTGCTCCTCTTAGTTTATTCCGCTCAAACGTTTTCACCAAATTTTTCATAACCAAAATCCCTTCACCTATAACAAAAGCATCCACAAATTTCTCCATTGGTGCTGGATTTATTGTGCCCAGTCCCCCAACGATTATATACGGATGCATATATAGCTTTCGTTCGGATCGTAAAATAGGGATGCCATTCTCACTAAGGAAAGAAAACAAGGAGGGCATTACACAAATATTAGGCACTGAAATCCCAACAATATCCGCTTGGTCAATCAACCTATTAGAAAACAGCGTCTTAGACATACCTCCATCGTCACTCAAAGCAGCAAAATCGACATCAACATCACCTTGTTTATGCAATTCATGTCCAATAATCTGCAAACCTAAAGCAACACCTAAGGCATTTACTTCATCTGCAACAGCAAGCACTACGAATGTCTTATGCTTAGTTTCCCAGAATGGTGCACATTCAGGGCTTATCACTATACTTTTCAAAAATTCTTCACGAGTTTCCATTATCCAATTTTTCTATTTATATCTATGATCCAATTTTAAACCGAGTAATTTAAAAATTTTGACATATAAAGAAGTTCCTTCTGCTGAATTACAGGTGTAATAGTGTTTTCTCGGATTTTCCATTTTTGAGGATATGGTTTTGACGTTGTCATTACAAGGGGCATCTCTCTAGTAATTTTTTGTAATGATTGATTAAATTCAACACCTACATAATCTAAAATCCTAGACATTGTTATATAGCGGATCTCATTAGTTCCAACTAAATCTTCATATTTAATTTTTAGAACATTATTGGAATTTTCATTAGCAATTTCTTGCAAAATACAATTGTGGGCACTATACCATTGGAAACCACAAATATATTCCAATGGTAGATTTATTTGAGTCTCCCAATTAGGTGGCATATCAAATTTCCACCAGTAACACCCCCAACTATGCAATTCTGTATAATTTTGAATAGATAGATTGACTTTTGAACCAACATTTTGTGAAAAGAAGCCATAATTATGTTGCCATCCTTCAATTAAGCTGTTTATACATGAGACTGGATTTCTTGTTAAATGAATGATTTTAATATTCGCTTTTGGAAATAATGACTTTATTAAATCAAAACGATAAGCATCTACTGAGGCCTTTAGAAGTAATGGCTTTACACAAACTTCCACTGAAGTTGGATATTGCCTTGGTTTAGGGACAAGGAAAGGGGGTTCTTCAATACAAAAAATATTATTAGGTGGACCAGATGTCATTATAGTGTTAATGGGAAATATCTCTTCAATAATATTTTTAGGAATATCATAATAGTTTGGATCTATGCAAAACCCATTTTTATTTAATTCCTTAATTAATTCTAGAAAATAGTAATAAACGTTCCAATGACTGTATAAATGCCTGTAGGTATTATATGACTTATAAATGAGTGATAATAATTCAGTTCCGGAAATATTTAAGTTCGGCCACTGTAAGGCAAGTCTTAAAGCTAATTCCAAAGCATATTCATGAAACACAAATTTTTCATTTTCCGCTCCTACTCTTAATTCAGCTATAACTTCTTTTGAAATATCAAATAGTTTTGCATTTGTATAAGAACTGGAATTAATTTTATCTGATTTGATTTGGTCAAATGGAAAACATAACCCATGCAGTTTAAAAAATGTACTATGCTCACCTTCTAATGTTAGTATTTGGTCGGTTTGCTTTAATAGTTCATAGAGTAGACTACTTCCGCTACGAGATGAAGATAAGATTAACACAACATTGGTAATTTCTTCTTTGTTTACATTATCCCATAACTTATTGACCAGTTTATTTTGTAAGAAAGATCTTGTCTCTTTTGCTTTTTTAAGTAAATTTTCCACCATTATTCTTTTAACATGATAGACATAACATTTGAATATACAACAAAACTGAATGAGTAAAGGTATAATTTTAAATTATGGGTTTAAATTTGAAATCAAACAATAATTGATATATAATAAGTTAAATATCTTTATGCGAAAATGCTAATCACGATCAATTAAATTCATTCAAAATATGATGATGATTATCTTAACGGGCTTGTCAGGTGCAGGAAAAACAACTTTAGCAAATCTTGTCCAAAGAGAATTAATGGAAATTGGTTTCTCGTCCGAAGTTTTAGATGGGGATAATTGCAGAAGGACTCTATGGAAGGATTTAGGATTTAGTAAAAAGGATAGAATTGAAAACCTCCAGCGTCTTGCTTTTATTGCAGAAATACTTTACAAACACAATATAATAACAATCATCTCGGCAATAAACCCATATGCGAATATCCGAAAATCATTATTCCCCAAAGATGTATTAGTTAAGACAATTTGGATTGAATGTAGCCTAAATGAACTTATAAAGAGGGATACTAAAGGGTTTTACCACAGAGCAATGCTTCCTGATGATAATCCAAACAAAATTCACTTTTTCACTGGAATAAGTGATGTCTATGAACCTCCAGAAGACGCGGATTTAATTATAAATACTGAAAATGAAGAAATTCAAATGTCTAAGAATAAAATTTTGTGTTTTTTACTTGAAGTCTTCTCTCAAAATAACCTCAAGCCAAACTTGACATTAAAGTAATTAAACAGGGAAACTGTGTTTTATTAATATATAAATTGCTAATTCTGATATGTTCGTAAATTTGAAATCCCCAGATCACATCAACGACTGATTAATCTTAAACGTCCTTTCTGTATCAATGCTTGAGAGATAATGTTCAGTGACCACAGAATTTGAATGTCCCATCATTTGTCCGATATCATCACGGGACTGACCGTTTCTCATCAGGGTGGAGGCGTAGCAATCTCTGGCCTTACCCAATTGTAAAGGGGTTGAAAGTTTCAATTTGGTTCGAATCTTTGCCAGATCACGGTTGATGATCTGTTTGATTTTGTGGTTCTTGTTTTCGAAGAACCTGTCGGTATATCCTTCGTGCATCAGTCCCAGAATATATGGACTGGACTTATCACCAATCTTTTCAATCAGTTCTTTTAATTTATCCGTCAGCGGAACAATGATGTTCTTCTTGTTGTTCTTGCGTGTGTTCTCAGTCTTTTTTCTTGTGAAGACGATATAATCCCCCTCAATCTGATCCCATTTCATTCGAAGGAGGTCCGCAAAGTTGGCTCCGTTGCACCTGTAAAGAAGCACCCAAATATCTCTGGCATATTCTTGTTCTTCGGTTGCAATATCTTCCAATTCAATCACAGATCGTATTTCAGACTCCTTGAGGACTTGTTTGTTTGGGAAGAAGGAAGAAATCGAAAAACGTCCCTTCCCGAATGGGTATTCATATTGTGCTGGTATGATCTTTTCAACATCCCGGAAGTAATTAATTACCAAACGAAGGTTTCTCATGTGGTGATCGATTGTGGCTTGAGAAGAACCCTCTGCCATTTTCTTCTTTTCGAACCTCTTGAGAAAATTGATGGTCACATCACCGACACTCATCCTCGGTTTGAAATCTTCCAGTCTGTTTTTTGTGTACTTAATGGCATCTTTTGTTTTGGGTTTGAGATTTTCATCCTTTTCAATGTAAGCATCGAATAACGCAGACAGAAGCAAAGAGTGGTGGGCATCTTTATCTTTCTCCTTGAACATTTCACGGAACCTGGTCTTGTTGAATGGCTTCAGCTCCTCGAAAATCCTTTCACATTTTGTGACGTAACCATTGCACGTTTCCCGAAAGGCGATACTTTCTTTGTCCTTCGCCTTTTGGATGAAGACCAGGTCATACTGCTTCTGGGTCATCTTAGAGACGTTGATGTACATCACATCGGAAACGTTGACCATTCTGATGGCCAGATTGTATTTATCCTTTTTTAGTTTGGTTCGCTTGTCTAAAACAATATTGAATGTAGCCATCAGATACCTCTCTTTAATATTGTGGAAGGTTTGGAAGTGAATCCCCAATCCTGCCACCATTTATCACCCAATTGTCGATCTGATTCCGATCGAATAAGGTTCTTGTTCCCAGCTTAATGTATGGGATTGATTGTGTTCGTACCATCCTATAAATGATACTTTTTGATAAGTGGATGTACTGAGCCAAGTTCTGTACATCAAAAAAACGTTCTTCCATTTCTTCATTAGTTTTTCCCTTTTATACCCTCTGAGTGGGTAATTAAAATATAAGGAAAAAAAACGAGAAAAAAAAGGGGTATATGTTAATTTAATGCTAATAAATATCTGGCTTAGTGCAAGATAGATAAATATTTTGATGTCATTTAGGCCTGGCTTGTTGATTACCCCCTGTCCTTCTTACCCCCCGGCTCTCCGGCCTTCCGTATCCCCTATTATATATGGTAAAAACATCTCTTCTGGGAGGGGTTTAGACATTCCAGAAAAATATTTCCAGGAAAAATTGGCCAATTACCGCTTTTTGAAAAAGTACGATAAAAAATTCTGGTCAAATTTTAGGAAAATGAAGGGAATTCAATCTGGTGAGTTCTGGTGTGTTTAATACGATTCTTGGGTAATTAGGTGGCTTACGAAGGCAGATATCGCAGATCGTCCAAGAATATGACTGGATAAGTTCTTGGGGCTCGGCATTCACATAAATAAAGGTCAGAATTATTGCCCTTTTCTTCAAGTTGGGTGCCGAATCATACGATTGGATGGTGGAATAAAACCGGGCTCTATTTTGGATATTTTTCCCTGTCTGGTCATCATTCGTTTAATTTTAAACGAATCAGTCGGACATAGAACATCCAAAGTTGGGAGAGGGGGTCGAGCGGAATCGGGGGTGAGGGTTGGGATTGTCCAGTATGCAGGCCCAGTATTTCGTGCCTCAATTGGGTATCCTTTTCTTACTCCCAGAAAAGATGCTCTCTTACCACCGGTACTGATTACTCGCTTCGCTCTGGTTGAACTACCTTTTTTTCTTGCTTAAAGCCCAGTGCATTAGATTGTGTGCTGGTTGAGAGTGCATCGTTACACAAAATTCCCAGAATACTTGCATTAGCCGGAGCAAATTTATGAATGCGGCCGGTTGAGCTACTTTTTGTTAATTTGCATAAAGCTCCGGCAATCTCATTATCTTTCTGGTCGAGAGTATATTTTTCAAATAAAATTCCCAGAACACTAGCAAATATGCTTGGACCCACATTTCTCACTGCGTTCGTTGTTGGGTATTTCAATTAAACTTTATTTTTCCTCCGGTAGTACTCCGCCATTGTTATACCTCCGCTTTGTTTTACAATATCAACTGGCGTTTCTTTATTAGTTGAAGAAAGAACTAGCTCAGCATCGGAAAAAACATCTTCAATTTTTACATCGTCATTTTCCAGTTCTCTTTTCTCATTTGACTCTTCCCAGTTTTCACTTTCCAGTTTACCTTTTTCTGTTAACTCTTCTATATTATCTATTACCATTTCTCTATTACCATTTATCTCTTCTCTTTTATCTATTATCAGGTTGTTTGGGTTGTTTTGGGGTGATTGGGTTGTTTTGTCCTTCCTGGCGTTTCCATTACCAGGAGGTGCTCCACCAAATTGCCCATTGGCACGGTTTGCTGCAACCTTTCTCTCATATCTAGCCTCATTTGCCTGGAGGCCGGGCAATATACCTTGCCAGACCAACCTGTCTGCTTTTGTAACCAGTTCAACTGCTTCTTTCTTATGATATTTAACGAGATTATTGATGAGTCTTCTGAGTTCAAGATCATCCAACTCATTTATCTGGTCTATCCAGTTGAGATAGAACATAAACGATTTTTTATCAACGTTTTCCATAATGATTAATTTAAAATAATTTGACCCCAACTGAATCCGTGAGGGGCAATTCACGAAATCCAACTGAGGTCGGTTAATTTCCTGGCGATATTGCTGCCCCATCGCTTGTTTAAAATATAAAGGGGAAAATTGAAAAAGTAAAGAGTATATCATGTTTAAAACAATACTGGAGACTAATTATTGTCCTCCCTCAAATTTCTAAATACTATTGTCTTCAATCAACTCTTCATAAAATTCAGGACATTCCTCTATGACGTCTTCAATATCAAATACATACTGGAAATGATTCTCTTCATCATAGAAAACCTCCTCAACCTCCCATTCAATATCAAGGGTATCCAATGCTAATTCAACCCAAGCTCTGGAGGAAGATTTTGTTGTTGAAATAATTGCAAAGCCTTCCCCATCAGTAAACCAATGGTCACTCATATTCTTCAAAACCCACTCAGGTGTTAACTCAATCATTTTTTTTGTTCCTTTTTTCATCGCAATGGTTGTTCAGAATAATGCTGTCCCCCGGAATTGTTAATTTTATAAACTCATTCTGATTTGAAATCTGATTATTTATAATTTGCTTTGGCATCATTATTAGCTTTTACCAGTTTTTCATAAAATTCAGGGCATGAATCTTTGATGTCTTCAATCTCAAAAACATATTCGGTTTCTATTACTTGATTAGATGAAAACATAACAATATCCCACTCTATATCAAGAGAGATTAAAGCTAATTCAACCCAAGCTTTAGAGGAGTTTGATTCATCTATTATAATAGAAGCTATACCATTCCCATCAGTTTCCCAACCGTCACTCAAATTCATCAAGACCCACTCCGGTGTAAATTCAACCATTTTTTTTGTACCTTTTTTCATTTGATTTTGTGTTCAGAATATCGCTGTCCCCCGGAAATGCAAATTTTCCATACATATTCTCATTAATAATTTAACCTTAGGCGTTTTATTTAAGCATCGTTATTGTCTTCAATCAGTTCTTCATAATATTCAGGACAATCTTCCTTGATATCTTCAATATCAAACACATAATCAGAATAATTTATTCCATCAATGAAATGCTCCCCAACTTCCCATTCAATATCAAGTGTATCTAATGCCAATTCAATCCAAGCAGTTGAAAAGTTTTCAGTGACGACTGATATGACTGCATAACCATTTCCATCTGCATACCAATGGTCACTCAAATTCTTCAACACCCAATCTGGTGTTAATTCAATCATTTTTTTTGTTCTTTTTTTCATCTTTATTATTGTTCAGAATATCGCTGTCCCCCTTTTAAAAAATTATTGATTTTTAATCGTTTACCTTGATGATAAGTGGTATCCTTAGTTCGTCCGGAACCACAAATACTTCATGGTATTTCTCCTTATATCTATGATTTCTCCCAACCCACGTATGGAGATTTATTGGAATACAATCTTCTCCTTTAGCTTCAAATTCAAAATCACACTCATAGTAATTTTTAACTCCGCTTGGGGAAAGGTGATAATCAAGAGTCAAAATCTTGATTATTAACATTCTTTCCAGTAATTTTTCTTGTTCAATCTTATTTAAATCCATAATTCATAGCGTTCAGAATATCGCTGTCCCCCGAAAAAATTAGATTTTGAAAATTGGATTGGATAGGTGGTCTGATCCTTAACTGAACTAGACCACCTTTAGTGTGTTTTAAGCTCGTTGGAGCTCTTCTTCCGTTTCTGGTAATTCACAGTAGTCATCAACTAGTGAATCCAATTCCGACAGGTGAAAGGCCTGTTGACTTTCGTTGAGAATCCTCTGTGCAGTGACAATATTTTTCTCATACAACTCAACACCGACGAATTTGAAACCCATCTTAATAGCAGTAACACCGCAGGAACCAGACCCCATGAAAGGATCGAAAACCACTGTATTCTCACTTTTGGAACATGTTAATGCTAGTGGAATTAACGGAAGATCCATTGAAAAAGTGGCAGGATGCTCTTCCTCTCCCTCAACATGTTTGGTGCGGTTTTGGTGAATCCGAAGCTTAATAATGTTTTTTAAGTCTTCAGTATTTAAGAAATTCCTCAGTGCTCCGAATCGATTCGGAATATGGTAACTTGTAGTTTTAACCCCGTGCTCTTTACATCCTTTTGAAACCTTCAATCTCTTTTCATTCGTTGTACGAATAGGATCGAAATAGTAATCTTTGGTCTTCGAGAAATGAAGTATAACCTCATATGCAGGATTGAGCCGGCGTACATTGTTGTTCAAGGGTTTGGCAACTGGCTTTTCCCAAATAATTTTGTCGACCAATCGAACTCCCTGGTTCATCAATTCACAGGTTAACCGGTCTATGATGCCCAAACACTGGAAATCCTTGTGGGTCTCACCGATGTTGATAAACATTGATCCGGTGTTCTTCAATCTTGCAAAACATTTCATCAGAATGCCAGCAAGACGTTTCACGTATAAGTCCGGTGTTTTCTCCCAACCCAATTCATTTGGATCAGTTCCATACCTGACCAACTGAAAATAAGGTGGAGATGTAAAGATGGTGTCTATTTCAAGGTCATTGGGTAATTCAATCTCCTCAATATTACCTTGAAGAATTGTGTATTTCCTTTCATCTATGGGATAAAGATCAATTTGGGTAGGCTCCTCAGCCTTTTTCCTGTCATACGAACCCATCAATTTCTCAGCTTTTTCAGCAGTGTATTTACCATTGATAAATCCGTCAACAATGCAGGACTCATCCTCTTTCTCTTTTTCAAACAGAGGATTTTCGATAAGGCTAATCGTTTCAAGAGCTTTAGAGATGTTAATCTCATTTGACATGATCCTTTCTGCCAAACGTTGTTCGGAATTGGTGTTTTTCTCCCATAGAAGAATCTTTTCAAAGGAATAAACATTGTTTCTCCCCCAACCCTTACCTCCTAACAGTGACGAAACAAGTGCTACCCTCTTATCCTTATCACGTTGTGGGTTTCTATCGTCAATTTCAATACGTAACAACGATTTTACTTCGTTGAGTTTCTCTCCCTCTGTTTTCACTTTGTGGATCTGGATATGGATTATCATATCCGACAGGGAGAATTCAGCCGTTTGGACAAAACCACAAACAATGGCATCAACTTCGTTTAAATTTAAACGAACGAGAGCCTTATAACGGAGAACGCCATCAAGAATAAAATACTTTGAACCGTCTTGGATGACCAAAATTGGCTGTTGCTGACCAATCTCAGAGATACTTTCAATCAGGGCTTGAATCTCATGCTCCCGATTGGAATAGTCGTACAATTTGTAGGTGACATCAGAGATTACTATATCTTCAACTCTGATTTTTTTAATTTCTGTAGGTAAATAATTTATTGTGCTCATACTTTTCAGTTTTAAAGTTTGAGCAAAAATCAATATAACTAATTGAGGATTAGTTTATTGAAATATTTCGAATAAAATAGTGAAATATTTCGGTTTTTATTTTGAGAACTTTGGGTGGATCTCAAATTGTCCTGGTGAAAGCGGTACTTTGAATATGCTTTGGTTGTTTTGGTCTGTTATTAGGTTTATTGCATAAAAGTTCGCAAGTATCACTCCAAGTTTATCTTTTAATGCATTTTTAATTCTTGTTCTATAAGTTTCAAAGGTGGGTTTATTCTTTTCAGGCTGCTTATTTTTATACTTAATTTTATTGCAACACATCTTTGCAATTGCATAATCATCTGGATTACTTTTCAACTTTATATAAACTCCTTCAAATTGCTCCTTGTTCTCGCAAAGTTTATTTGAAGGGATACCTTCTATGTGACGCAGAAAATTAATGTACATTACTTTGGGTAGTGTATTCATTTTAATGATTCTGTCTCCTATTGTAATATTTCCTTTCTCATCAATAACGACTTTTTCAATCCTCGTTTGAGACAACAACTTCTTCGATATGACAAATTCCCTTCGAATTTCTTCTAATATACTTACGATATGAGTGAGTAAAAAATCATTTACTCCTTTGTCAATTGCTCTTTGGTAGCAGGATTCACAAATATTCGCTGACTGAAGTTTCCTTAAAATATGAGACTTATTTTTACAAAAGTCATTAATACAATTAATTGCATCAAAATGAATGTTCGGTTCTGATTCAGCATTATAAATGTCAATATCTATAAGCGATTGAAAAATATTTTCAACACACTGGTGGGCAATACTGAACTTTGAGTCCACACTAGAAATCAAGTCCCATTCATCACCTTGTATGAAAATGTTATTCTTGCTAAATGCACTAAACCACCGCAACCTATTTCTTATTGACGTAACTAGGATGATATAATCTTCATCTATGATTTCCCGAAATTCTCTGTAGCCCTGAATTAAATCGAATAATTCCTCAAATGTCAGACTCATAATCTGGCTTACATCTTCAAATTTTGGGTTTAGCCTTCTAAACTGAGTATAATTTAATGGTTTCCCCTTGATGAATTTTAATTCTCCGGGAATACTACTTAGTAATGTAACGATCTCATCTAATTTGTCATACGAGAATTCAGGAGTACAGGTAATGAACACATTCATAATGGAATCGTTAGTTTCCATCAAATCTATTGAATTCGCCATAAAAAAGCAATTGCTAATACTCAAAATATTGTCTTCTGGGAGATTGAAGTGAACTTTGATAGTTTCGTTTAAAAATAAACGAATCAATTATTCAATGAAGTAGGCCAAACCCTATTGAACTGTATGACACTTCCTTAATTCTATTGAAATTAGGCTTATCTTAGCCTTAATCAATACTTTGAGGGTGCATTTATTATGAAGACAACAAATATAAGTATCGTCAACTGGGACCTTCACCTCCTGAAGGTAAAAAAGACACCATTCCAAACTCAGATCAATGATCCATTTCAAAGCCCACTCAAGAGATGGTTGGTTGTACGACTAGGCAAGATAAGACGGATCTTCAAAAAGAGTAAAAGAGATTAGTTGGCAATCCCCGCTTTTTTAGTGTGGTTTTGTCGGAGAATTTGACGTGAACAACCAATTGTGCTGTCGTATTTCTCTTGGATATCTGTGTGAACCGGCAAACGGGATATCGATGTTTGTCAACCCTTGGATTGTAAGGCCTTTTCAAAAATTCGAAAGTGGTTCTTTTTGAAATAATAACTACCAGGCATTATCCCCCTCGTGAAGTGTAATCAAATCTTTAGTTTTCGGCAGGAATTTTTCATTTACTCCTTTTACTCAAATTGGTTCAAACCCCATTCTTATATATACAAAACTTACAGAAAGTAATCACAAAAAAGATGCTGGAAGAATACATCAATAAATTTACTTGCGTAAAACCTTCCCAGATTACATTTGTATCGGCGCGCCTGGCATTTTGCGCGCTTTGAAAAATGTACTTTAATTCCCAGATTACATTTTGCGGCAGTGCCCCGGGTAAAAAATGCTCCCAGAATACATAAGCCCAATTTCACTCCCGGGGACCTTTTTTGAATGAAATATTAATTCAAAGATGACTTTTAATACTCCACTAATCCAATTCTCTAAACCCCCAATGAAAATCATAAAGAAAGGAGTTTCCCAACTTAAACTTCATTAAGGAGTATGAACCTTACTATACAAGTGGATGAAATATCCATTCTCCCACGTTATCGGTACGTTGCGCAAGTCCTCTTCTTTTCATGAATTGCATATCACCCCGAACTACATGTTTCCATTCTGGAAGATTGTTACCGCTTTTACAATGTGTAGAGCATAAATATTCATCATCACATAAATCAGGGAAACGATTCTTTACCTGTTCGTAAATTTGAATAAGATGGATAGGGTTAGTTCCAAGGAAGGCGAATTCTGAATCTTTTAGTTCATCAGATAATCTTTGTTCAATAATTCTACGTGCCATTTTTCTGTGCCCGATTATAATTAAACCAAATATAGCAAACTTATACTTTGTAGAAAAGTATAAGTTCCAAGTTTTTGAACCTACTTGACCTGCAACGCCTTACGCCAAATCTCCATAAGGTGCTGATAATTAGCATATACTTAGCACTGGAAATGCTGTAAGTGTAAGTTTCCTGCCGTAATTTAGCCTGAATCAAATACATAACATTATGAGCTTACAAGGTCAAAAGACAACAACTACGAGTATGGATTGGGACGTCTTCAAGTCCCTTATCGGAAAACTTGAGCGTGATGGCGAGTACAAATTTTGCTTACTTATCACTATCGGCGTTTTCACCGGTCTTCGGATCAGTGATTTGTTAAAACTGCGGTTCAACCATTTCGAAAACACTGAAATCTTAATCATTGAAGAGCAGAAGACAAAAAAGATCCGGCGGATCAAGATCAATCAGGACTTGAGAAAGATTGTTGAACGGGTAAAAGGGAAAATCGGAATAACAGATCCCAACCAATACATCTTTCTCAATAAGTATGGAACAAAAACCATTGATAAGAGCTATGTGAACGTAAAGTTGAAAGAACTCCTGAAAAGGTACAATATTGTCCTGGAGGGTAACGTATCCAGCCACTTGTTCAGAAAAACCCTTGGGAATCGCGTGCTTCGTCTTAACAACTACTCCAACGAGGCAGTGATTCTACTTATGGAGTGCTTTTCCCACTCTTCACCAATGACGACCCGCAGGTATCTGGGGATCCGCGAAAAAGAGATAATGGATGTCTATGACAGTTTAAAATTATGAGAAAGGAATCAATTACTTAGTTTTTAATGCAATGAATGAATTCAACAAGATAAAAATCATCAATATCGATTCACTTAGTGAAATAGAGGTTAAACTTGAATTCAACAGATTGGTTGGCTCTATCAATCTTACACAGCAGGAGAATTATGATTGTACCAGACTAAATGTGTGGTCGTATCGTAAGGCAACAGACGTTCGGGATGGTGTCAATATCAAGTTTGGTAATATGTGCAATGGGTTTCCATTCGACATTGCTTGTATCCCATTTGTAAACTCTGAATGCGCTTATGTTGCCGGGGCTTTTGCACGAGAAGACCCTGAAAGTGCAAGAATCCAAAGATTGATCACTCTGGAGACTAACGGCCAGAAATGTAAACGGATCTATCGACGACTCCCGGAATTCACTCAATATATGCGTGATGACTTTTACACTTACAATGTGCAATGGATGTTATATTTAATATGGCAGAAGTGTCAACAGAACGATTCATTTGCTGAAATGCTGAAAAAAATTCCTTTTGACGCACATGTAGTAGAGAATACCAGCCTTCACCACGGGGAGTCAGCAACATTTTGGGGAGCAAGAAATACGGATTTGATGACTGTACGAAAAGAAATCGAAGACGAAATTGCCAGAAATCAATTTTTCAAATACAAATATCAACTAAAAGAAGCACAGATGTTGGCTTCAAATGCCGTCAATGATATTGGTTGTTTTATTGGGACAAATGTGATGGGGAAAATTATAAAGGTGTGCAGTCTTAGCCTTATTTTTGGTCAAGAGCCACCAATCGATTACAACCTTTTAATGAAAAAGGGACTAACAATATGTGGAAATCGAATTAATTTCCCGATGGCAAATTAATATTCTTTAATAAGTATAAGTATTTTATCTTTATATCATGAATAACAATCAAATAGGAATGATATTTAAGACAATTGTAGAAAACTTGTCCAATTTGGAAGGTGTTAATGCAATGGACATAGATGGTCTCCTTATGAACTGGAATAATTCTGAGTTGAGCGAGGCTCGGGATCAAATAATAAGTTATCCGGGACGGGATGGGGCTTATTCATTCGGCAAAGAAGGCAGTAAGGTCAGGATTTCAAAAAGATCCTTCATTGAGTGGATTTTAAGTGATGAGCCTTTTAGTGAAAAGGTTTATGGTAAGGATATCAGTAATAACAAAGAATGGACAACGGCCATCGAAATTGCCAGGACAACAATCCGGGAGATTAAGGAAGCAAAAATTGACCCATCATTTCCCAATAACCTTGATGATACAATAAAGACCTTTTTGGAATTAAGTAACGGCAAAAGAGAACCAAGAAATGAAAAAGAACGACAAATTCTTACGGAAATAAAAGACATTGAAGCTAAAGGTTGGATTATGGATTTACCTTTCGACTGATTTATGCTTGCTTGTTAAATGAAACATTACACTTTAAATTAGTAGATTTGGACATCATTTAAATTTTGAAAAATGAATTCACCTGTGCCAACAATCGTAAAATGTGTAATTGGGAAATATCCACGACCGTTGCCTGACGGTATGTTGGATAAGATGCCAGAGGTAACAGTTACCCTTAGCAACGGTGAAGTGAAGACTTTATTTGATTTCTATCCCGATGAACTTTCGTTTACTGAAGAAGAATTCATTGGCCTAACTGAGGAAATGGCTCATCAATTGAGATCTATAAAAGATGTAAAATACCTTCAGTCGTAGGGATGTGTCCAAGGATGCCCGGGAAAGCTCCCAGTTGTCTTCTGGGAGCGGATTCGGCAGATTGGTTCATTGATTGGAATCAAAATTCCTTGAGATCGGAATTGTACAAGGCTTTTTTGATAAACAAACTCCATACAAATCCCCTTGCATCTTGCGTCCCCAGAAAATATGAATCGGGCCGAACCAAGTCGTGAGAGTAGATTTCTTTAAGTTCCTCTATAATAGGAAATAACTCTGATTTGACCACTGACCGAATTTCTTCGATGTACAGTTCGTAATTATTAATGAAACTGATTGATTCCATTAGATTGTTGGTTATGCGTAAGTTTTTAAAGGTTCTGTTGGTTTTTGATGTTTAAGAGCCACAGATTGGCGAAATCGGTATGATCCACTTGCAAAGCCATATTCACTTTTAAAATTAGACCATCAACAATTATAATGGAGTTCTGTTCAACATCCAGGCTGTCTTGTCTATAATAAATTGGGAAAAACGATCCAGCTCTTTCATCATAAAGGAAGTGCATCTCAGGTTCAGCCATAATTTCTCCTTCCTCGCTATAATAATGCCCTACCACAAAGATCTTGGAGTCGGAATCTTCATAATTTAAACTGATAAAAACCGGCAAGTATGTACCATCTGAATTGTCCATTTTGATACACCAACCTTTCATCTGTCCAATCATCTGTGTTAGGATGTTGGTTGACTCTTTACTTAATTGTTTCATTACATTACCATTCTTATACTAGCTAGGTTAATCAATATCAGCCAGTATGCCAATAAAATGCGTAGCTATTTCGAGCCAGTTCGAGGTTCTATTCATTATTGATTTAAGCTCCAAATGCTAATGAGTGGTAAACTAAGCATATTGAATGTCTAAGCTATTGAATCCAGGTTATTATTAAATTTGGTTTTACTAAAATGATAAAATGAAGAGAGAACTAAGAACAATCTTAATGCTTTCCAATATTGTTGTCGAAGACATTCTTGTTATCTCATTCATTATATTTAACAATCGGATTAAATAAAATTTAGTAACAAATGACAGACGTTCATACTGCTACAGTCAGAAGTTACAATATGAGCAGGATTAAAAGGAGGAATACCAAGCCTGAAATATTAGTCCGTAAATATTTGTTCTCAAAGGGGTTCAGATATCGGCTACATTCATTAAATTTACCTGGTAAACCTGACATTGTACTCTCAAGATATAAAATAGTAATATTTGTTAATGGATGTTTTTGGCATGGGCATGAGGATTGCAAATATTATGTTGTCCCCAAAACCAGAACAGAATGGTGGCTAAATAAGATTAATAGGAACAAGCAACTGGATGTTGAAAACGTTCAAAAGTTAAAGGCTGAAGGTTGGAACGTTATTTCGATTTTTGAATGTGAGTTAAAAAAAAACATAGTGGATAAAACCTTAAACAACTTATTCCAGAATCTGCATAACCAAAAAAACAATTTACAAAATTCGAAAGCTGATGAATAGTCCCAACCTTTTTTTGTCAAAGATTTATTCATACAAAGGCTAAATAAATTTCCCGGACTCATATTTGTGACTCTTTAATTTTCTTATTGAGAAAGCAAAAAGTATGCTGTCTAACAATGTAATCATTAAACTGGTATTCAAACAAGAAGAGAATTGATGAAATCAACCATAAAAAAATCCAAAACCCCAGTTCCAATCATTGATCTATTTGCAGGTCCAGGAGGTCTGGGAGAAGGTTTCTCTTCAATTACAGATGAAAATGGAAATCGTGTTTTCAAAATAAAATTATCAATAGAGAAGGATGAAGATGCACATAGAACACTGCAGTTAAGGAGCTTCTTTCGTCAGTTTCCAATAGGTAAAGCTCCTGAAGAGTACTATGATTACATAAAAGGATACACCCCCCGAAAAGATCAGATTGAAAGAGCCAACCTCTTCGATAAGTTTCCTGATCAAGCGAAAAACGCAATAGATGAAGCATGGCTTTGTGAATTAGGCCATAAGAATTTTCCTCCTGAGCTAGTAGACAAAAGAATATCTACGGCAATTGGCAACACAAAAAATTGGGTATTAATCGGAGGTCCGCCTTGCCAGGCATATTCTGTAATTGGGAGGTCACGAAACAAAGGCTTAAACGAAGAAGATCCACGTGTTTTTCTTTATCGGGAATACTTGCGCATAATTGCTGTTCATCATCCTGCCGTTTTCGTAATGGAAAATGTAAAAGGATTATTATCCGCAGAATTAGATGGGAACAAAATTTTTGATTGGATAAAGGCTGATCTTAAAGATCCCAGAAGACTTTTCCCCGGGCATAATACCCCCAAATATAGATTGTACTCTTTAATAAAAAGTCCGGATGGTTTTAATGGAGATGAACCTGTTTATATTAACGATAAGGACTTTCTTATTAAAACCGAAAAATTTGGAGTTCCACAAAACAGGCATCGTGTTATTCTTCTCGGGATAAGAGAGGACTTTGGGAAAGTGGAATACAATCCACTTGAAATACAGAAACCTGTCAACCTGGAAGATGTAATAGGAGCTTTACCAAAATTAAGGAGTGGTATAGGACGCGAGGTTTCAGGAACTAACTCAAAGGGGAAAAATATTTACAAAAATATAAAAGATAGCAATAGCACCTGGAACGCTATTACTGAAGAATATATTTTGAAGGTAAGTCAAGAATTTAATGAATATAAGATTTTACCTAATTCTGCAACCTGCCTAACTACTGGAGCAAACTTTGATGAGTTCATCAATGAAGAACCAGATAATCCATTAAAAACCTGGTTTTTTGACGCTCATCTAGGTGGAATCCTTAACCATGAAACAAGAACACACTTAAAAGAGGATTTGGGAAGATATCTGTTTTCTTCACTATATCTAAAATTAAATAATGACTTTCCGAAATTGAAAGATTATCCGGATTGGTTACTTCCGAATCATAAAAATGCAAAAGGCGGAAAATTTGCTGACCGCTTTCGTACACAGCGACCTAATCAACCTGCAACAACAGTCACAAGCCATATCTCTAAAGATGGCCATTATTTTATTCATTATGATCCAATTCAATGCAGAAGCCTTACTGTTCGTGAAGCTGCCAGAATACAAACCTTTCCAGATAATTATTTTTTCTGTGGGGCAAGAACCCAGCAGTATCATCAAGTAGGGAATGCTGTACCTCCATTTTTAGCAAAACAGATTAGCCAGATTGTCAGTAATATATTATTAAGGACTAAACTATGAGCATCAATATTATAAATAAACTCAGTTATTCTTATATTGATAGTAATGTAATTGTACCGTTGCCTGACATTTTATTGAATTCATCAAAAATAATCCCTTATTTTTTTGATAACAATCAAAACAATAAACTTTGTTTAGTCTTTCCATCAAAGGAATATTCAGCACAATGGCTCTCAGTCCCACTCGCACTTGCTTTGATAGAAGATGATTTTGCTCAATTTAAAAATGAAATTGCTGAAACATACAAACAGTTTAAGAAGAATGATAAACTTATGCTCAATGGTAAGGCAGTAGTTTTATGGTCAGGGGTTAAAGATAATGGAGTTGCTTTTAAAACAAAAGGAGTTGGAGATTCATCGGGTGCAGAAATAACAATCAAGTTTGCAGATGTAATAAAGTTACAAAAGGTAGATACGGCAAGAAAGTTATCGTCACTTAAAACAGTAACACAAGTTTTACCTAAAAGAATTATTACGCCAACAGAAAAGCTATTGAATATTGCTACATACGGAAATAAAGAATTTATTAAAAACAAAATTTGCCTTATAAGTAAATTCAAATCATATTGTGATTCCATTGAAAGAATTACGATGAATGGTTACTCTATACCTGATTTCTTTCATGAAGCAAGAATTAATGAAAACGGTGAATCAGATTTAAATAGCCCATTATTAATCTCAAACAACCTTTCAAATCTTGCTTTGTATGTAACTGATTCAACTACCGTGTCAAAAATTATTATTGACGGTTTTTCGGAAATTTTGGATAGAGCCACCGATTTTTCAGATATTGATGCAAAGAAAATTCCTACAATTCTTATCACTGATCTTTCAGAAATTGGGAACTTTGAAACTATCGGCAATTATGGTTTTGATTTTTACAATTTTAACAAAGAAAACCTAAGACCGAATCATCCAACAAATGAATCCCCTTTCTATAACCTTGATAGGAAAATTAAAAATTACATTTCGTTCAATCTTATAAAAGTAATTTGTGAGAATCCCGAACTTGAACTTATCACAAAAAAATTGCATTCCATCACAAAAGATGAATCAAACAATGATTTGAACATTTTAAAAATTTCTCTAATTCAACTTACTAATCAGGTATCAAGGATTGCACATCCTTTAACAACAATTGATATTGGTTTCTTAAATTCTAAAATTAGAGCAATTGAGTCGCTATTTTTGAGTAACAGGATGTGGTTAGGGGATTCAATAATGCCAATTGAAGAGAGTATTGAGCTTTTAAAATTACTAATTGAAAAATTTACTTTATCTCCTCCCGAAAAGTGGATAAAACTTCATGAGCTAATACACTCCCAAAAATATGATTATATAATTTGTCCAACTGAAGAGGAAGTAAATGCGTTAAATTATTCTCTTCAAACAGCAGATGTAAAAGTTCCTAAAATAATTACTATTTCAGATGTGAAGGACAATTTAATGTCATCTGAATTTCAAAATGCCATTCTGACTGGCTGGGTCAAATCCAACAACACAAATAGAATTCTTTTTTCATTCTTGTTTTCAGAACTTACAGTTTTGTTTTATCAATTTGAAAACAAGTATTATAATTCCCTTCAAAAAAGGAACAGAAAATATAGCGAACATATTAAGGCTACAATAAATAGCAAAGGTGGGCGTTCTGAAAGAGGCGGAGTAATACCACTTGGGTATGATGAAATGTATTCCAATGACGAAATATCTGAAATTGATTCGGAAAATCCCATCGACATTGTAGCGTTTGAATCAGATTTGGACAATGCACAGTATTCCAAATACTTAGGTAAAAACAATTTGGTTGAAAGTGTTAAAGCAAAACGAATAGACTTTGATGACAATTTTTTTATCTATTCAACCGAAACGCATAAGTTTTTGGTTATAAATGAATTAATTGAAGAACAAAATGTAAAAGCTAATATCTATAGAAGAAAGATTGATGCATTACAAACCGGTGATGTTATTGCCATAATTAACACAGATAAAGATATTCTTGTTGAATTGGTAGAAAAAAACACAAATCCAAAAGATTTCTTAGAGATTAAACAATGGACAGATTTATGGAAGATTCTATTGAAGGAGTATTTCATTGCAATTAATTATGACTTTCAGAAACTTATTAATGATCTGAGGAATAATGGATGCAGAAAACATGAGGGAACTATCAGAGCATGGTTGCAAGATGAAAATAGAATTGGACCTGATGATGATGCTGATTTAATATGCATTGCGGTACTTTCCAAATCAAATCATCTTTTTGAAAACATAGATAGGGTTCGTGCCGCTATTAGCAAAATGAAAGGATGGCGGATGAAAGCATCCGATGTCATTTCTGAGAAAATAAAATCACAAATTCACAAGTATGCTGACAATTCAATAATTAATACAATTGTAACAATAGAAGGTCTTGGAAATGTAAATTTTCTGAGGGTAATTGAGAAATCCGCCCATTGGGAGAACATCGATTTTAGGTACGTCAACCGATTACTTGCTAAAGAAATTATCTAATGGCAAAGTTAATACCACCATATATAGATAAAAGTTGCAGAAGCACTGGAGAAAGAATGCTGTTTGATATTTTCAAAAGCAATCCCTTTACAAAAGATTGGATTATACTTCACTCTTTAAATCTATCTCAGCACTCTATTCGATTATATGGAGAAATTGACTTTCTGTTACTTATCCCATCTGGAGGTATTTTTGTAGTAGAGGTCAAGGGTGGAGATGTAAAATGCAAGAATGGGGTTTGGTATTTCACTGATAGATTCGGAAATACAAATACCAGCAGTGTTGGTCCATTCAATCAAGCAAGAGATGCGATGTTCTCATTGCGTCAGAATATTGAAAATGAATTTGGTAAAGGTCATAAATTCACTAAAATATTGTTTGGATTTCTTTGTGCTTTCCCTCATATAAGATTCAACAAGTCAAGCGTAGAGTATGAACCCTGGCAAATACTTGATAAA
>CAXXHH010000017.1:0-237419 GCA_963663005.2 Prolixibacteraceae bacterium | reverse complement strand
TAATGCGCCCTGATCTGCTTCAGACCAAACCCTGTTTGAACGGCAGATCATAATAGCCAAATCGATATTTGGAAGCAGACCTGCAGGATATGGATTAATCATGATTGAAGGTAGTTCAATTAGCACATAATCAGGAATGTACGAAATGTTAAAATCGTTTTGGGCTAAAATATCCTTATAATTTCTAATGTTGAAGAAATTGCTGTTAACAGGATAATTTAGTAATTGAATATTCCCGATATTATCGATTTGTTCATTTAAGAACAGATTATCATAATCGATCAGTTTGTCCGGATAGCCAATATTCTTTTGTATTGAAGGGTTTTTAGATTTATTTCCTGAAATAGTTTTGGGCGTATTCTCAGACAACTGCTCCAATTCATCTGTCAATGAAGGTTTTGTATTTCTGTTTTGATCATGATCGTAACTTAATATCAAAACTTTCTTACCCTGCTCTTCTAATTTTCTAGCCAGATTGACAATTACAACCGATTTGCCTTCGGCGCTTGTTGTGCTGAAGAAAAGCAGCGTTCTCGTTGGGCCACTAGATTTTTTGTCATTGAGATATAGTTCAATGTATTGAACTACAATATCCAGCAGACGTTTCGTCGCTAAAGCAAAATCTAGATTTTTGGATTTCAATAGTACTTTAGGGATAACACCAATTACGGGCATTTTGATTATTGAGGTAGCCTTTGATGGGTTCTTGAGTGTGTGATCAAACAATTCAAGAATGAAGATGTAGCTTAACACTAACATCAAACCGATTATTGCGGCTAAGGCTATCATTATCTTCCGTTTCGTAGGGACTGGATTGAGCGGGAAAAATGGTTCGTCGAAAGTCTTGATATTGGAAGCTAATTCATTATCCTGCATCTTGAGTTTTGCAGTGTTCAAGGAATGTAGGATATCCAGGTATCTTTGTTCCGAAACCGAAATTTCACGTTCGATTCTTTTAATATTAGAACCTGCAGGGGCGTAAACCGAATACTCCTTCTGCTGCTCTTTCATTCGGGTTGATAGCACGTCTAAACTGGCTTTTAAATTTTCGGCCTCCACCACATTGTCAATCCAGTCTTTCATGATAGTGGCGGCTGGAAGCCCATCTGTCGTATTGCTTTTAGCGTACATTTCACCAACCGAAACTTTTATCTCACCCTTTAATTTTTCAGCCTGTTTCTTCAAATTGGCTAATTTTTGAGCGTTCCCTGGATCGGAGGCGCCCATCGTTTCAATCGAAGTTATTTGATAATTCAAATCACCCAATTGATTCCTTTTGTCGATTACATCCGAATTTTTGAGCTGCATTTGCTGTTGGGTTCCCAGACGCTCTTCTAATCTTTTGATTACGGCCTGAACGCCAGCCAGCTTTATCTTTTTGTTGTTATACTCAACATCCAGATTTTCCTTGGCCATGGCAACAGCTTTGCTCTGCTCGCCGTAATTGATAATATTATTGCTATTGTTAAAAACCAATAATTTATCTTCTGCAATTTTGAGGTTGCTTTTTGCCTCATCCAACTGCTTTTCGAAATATTTAATGACGGCATCCGACCTGTTCTCAGTAATTCTCTTGTAAATTTTTATACATACCTGGGAGTAAATATTTAAGGTTTGTTGAGAAATTCCCGGATCATCCGTCTCATACTTCAATTCTAAAAGGTCACTGTTTTCAAGGCGCTTTACGCTGAGTGAAGAAATCGCATCAATGGAGTAATGAGGATGTTCATAATTCAATAACTCGTACACAAAGTTTGTGTCATTCTTTAACATATAATCCTTCAGGTTTCTGACCGTCTGCTCATACGCAACAGGATCAATGGATGGCGGATTATACGAGCTGCTTATTAACGTTGAATCCGAAGAAAGCGAAGGGAAATTGTATCTGTCAGAGCTTTTCTGATCGGCGCCCGATTTTACAACCATTGCTTTAATGTGGGGCGGAGTAATCTTAATTAAATCGAGATACGACTTATCAGACAAATAATTCGTGCTGTTGGGAGGAAGCATCAAATGCTGAACATATAGTCTGATGGCCACCTCTTGTTGCGTTTCACGCGATTTGATAATACTTATAAGATTGTCAAATGCATTATTTACAGAGAAATAATTCGATGAATTATTCATTTCTACTGTAGAATTCGAGCTAAACCCCGTAAACAAAGTGGTCGCTGAGCTGTATTTAAACGCAGGATTCCTGGTCAAAACAAATACGATTGCTGCCAATATAGCGGGTGTAACCAGGATTAAGACAAGGTGCTTTCTTAAAATTTTAAAAACATCCGACAGTTTCATGTTAGTTTTTTATTGTGTTAGTTAGATTGAATTTGGTACCGACAACTTCTTCGAGCAGGAGATAAGCTGTATTGAATTCAACTTTGGTAGTTTGAAAATCTATCTCCGCAGCGGCCGATAACTCCGAAATTCTTGAATAATCATTAACTGTGAGAACCCCGGCATGAAAATCCTTTTCAGCGACTTCCATGTTAAATCTCGAAATTTCAAGGTATTTGGATTTTATTTTCAATAGCCTTTGCCTTAAAATCAGTTCATTATATTGTTTAATGACAACTTGCCTTAGCTCGTTTCGCTGGACTTCTGCCATGTTGGTAGCTTGTTCAACTTCAGTTTTTGCTGATTTGACCTGATTCTTTCTGGTGACAAATTCATCAAACGGTATCCGGATGAACGCACCAATTCCATAATTTAATTGGGTAACGAGCGATGAATAGATATCCGGAGTCTGGCCTGCCGTTAGCGTATAGTTGTTGAAGTTGTTGAAGGTACCATATCTGACATCTGATTGAACGCCAATATTTTTAACCCATTGCCCTTTGCTAACTTTCAATTTAGCCTGATTAATCACGATCTGGTTATCCCTGAATTTGACATATGGATTATGCGCAATGGCAGAATCAATCAGAGCTCCTAAAGGGGGTAGAACAGATTCTACATCATCTTTCAGGATATTAAATGAGTTTGTTTCCTGGCAAAAGCCTGAATAACTAATTACCATCAGTAGCGAGGAAATTAGCAGAATTCGGCGACCTTGTTTCATGTTTTTCACGTTAGATTGTTTCGTAATTATTCAAGCAGATCCTAAGTATTCTCTGAAGGTTTTAAGGATAGTACCTATACAAAAATAAAATAAAATCAATATCACACTGTATTCTTTTGCAATAATGCAGGAATAGTTCTAAGTATCAATTTTAAATCATACCAAAATGAATAGTTGTTGCCAATAAAGTGATCCGCATACTCATTGTCCAACCTCATTCTCTCTTCTTCCGACATGTTTCCACCTCTTCCGCGAAGTTCAACTTGCCATAAACCGGTTATACCAGCCGGAGCCAGAAAACGTTTTGATACATACCCTCTTGTAAGCAGTTCCGCTTCATAAACAGGAAGTGGCCTGTTTCCAACGATCGACATGTCCCCTTTTAATACGTTAATAAGTTGAGGTAATTCATCGATGCTGGTATTCCTTATGAATTTCCCGACTTTGGTTATACGTGGGTCATCAGCAATTTTAATAAAAGCAGATTTTGATTTGGCAACATCCCTCTTCTGCTTATTATACCAATAATCGCATATATCATGATTACCCATATGCATTATTGGGGAGCAACTTTTACCTTCGGGTAACTTTGCGCAGACGGGGCACGGCGTGGAAAAATCGATTTCTGCCTGCTGAGTAGTAGTCGAATATTGGTTCTTGTCTTTCGCTAGCTTATTCAGTTCGGTATCTGCTCCGATCCGCATTGAACGCAGCTTGTAGAAATCGAAGGGTTCTCTGCCTACTCTTTTTGATACATAATATACTTTACCCTTAGATTCCAGTCTGATAGCGATGATCACTAGCAATAATATCGGAGAAATGCATATGAGTACGGATGTTGCTACAAACAGATCAAACAAACGTTTTGATAAGGGCATTTCATAGGTAATATCCTGTTTTTTAATTTGATCGTACGTGGATATCGAATATTTGCTTCTGTAATCAACTAAAAACCGAATTCTGCTGACCAACCCATCAGCAGAGGTAAGGGGCAAAACGAAAAAATCGTCCACCCGGGTATTGAAAGCTGTTTTGAAAATTTCTTCTTTAAACTCGTGAGCCACCAGGATAAACGCTACTCTGTCGAAATCATCCCTCTCCCTTAACCATTCATGCATTTCGAATCCACTGCCTCCAGACAAGTTGAGTTCAGAAATGACAACATCGGGCTTATTTCCTGATTTAAGATAGTTGGTTGCGTCAAGAGCATTTGGGCACTGCTTAAAAGAAATTTCCGAGTGATCTAACAGAATTTGAATGTTTTCGGCTAATCTGCCTATATATAGGATTTGCAATGCTTTTTCCATTTTTTAACAATGTGAGTTTAACTACTTCTTGGAAAGATCATTCTAGTCGGATTTTTACCACTTCAACGAATAGTGAACGGGAAAAAGATTTTTGTTAATCAACTCAGCCAATTCTTCCGGATTGAATGGTTTTGCAAGGAAATCCTGCGCTCCCAGCTTGTAGCATTTTATTCTTTCCTTGCTGCTTTCCACGCCCGACAACATAATAACGGGCGTATGCTTTGTGAAACCTCTCTGTCTAACCTTTTCGAGAAAAAGATAACCATCCATATTAGGCATTTGTAAATCACAAATGATCAGATCGGGTAAATTACCCTCTAACCACTCGAGTGCATCTAATCCATCGCTCTTACTTTCAACGTCATAGTTCTTGGAAAGAAAATTTTGGAGAAGCAATCGTATACTCTTTTCGTCGTCAATTATCAATATTTTGTGTCTCATGATATTATTCGTTGTCAGGTGAACGGTCTAAAATGATTCAATCTTCGGCTAACGGCAAATGATCAAACAAATAAACCTACGGCGTATTTTATAATCATTCCAAATTCAAGTATAAGGAGAAATTCATAATTATCAAATTAAAAAACTCGATACACCACAGAAAGTTAACAAATGCTTTGAGTTGTTAACTTAGCCATAATGAATCCAACCAAAGTTACTACAATTTGGTAATATTCCAAGATTAGATTGGGTTTGAACTAACAAGAAAAGAAATAATAAATTATCAGGATTATTCATTTTGTCTGACTTTTTTGCAATTTTGGATCAAACTGAAAATAAACACGAAACTGATGAAAAACCGACTGATGAAAAACGAACTAACATTAGTGCTTGCGACATTTATCATTTTTAATTTCTTCGCCGCACAAGCTCAAAATCAGAAGACTGCGGAAACAAGTAAGCCTGGAAATCTATGTCAGGGAGCATATTGGACTGAAGCTGAAGGAAAGGCTTTTCTGGAGACTCAACGGAGCACCTATACCACTAAACAGGAATGGGAGAAAAGAGCTCAGTTAATTAAATATCACATTCTTAAAGGCATAGGATTGGAAAAATTTCCAAAAAAATGTCCACTGAACCCAATTATTGGAGAGAAAAGAACCTTCGATGGCTATCAGGTTCAAAACGTTGCTTTCGAAAGTCTTCCAGGTGTTTATGTAACCGGAAGTCTCTATACTCCTTTGGTTTCAAAAGGGAAGCTGCCTGGAATAATTAGCCCGCATGGACATTGGCACAAGCCAGGGGATGTTGGGCGTTACCGCCCTGATGCACAGAAAAGATTCGCTTCTTTTGCAAGGATGGGTGCGATGGTTTTTGCCTATGATATGGTCGGATACGGTCAAATGGAGGAACTTGGATGGAAACATAGTCACCCGGAGGCGCTGAAATTGCAGACATGGAATAGTATACGATGCCTCGATTTTATTTTGGAAATGGGAGCCGATCCTGAGAAAATAGCATGTACGGGCGCTTCAGGCGGTGGAACTCAAACATTTGTTTTGACTGCAATCGACCAAAGAGTGAAGGTTTCGGTTCCTGTCGTCATGGTGTCAGCCTATTTCTTTGGTGGTTGTGTCTGCGAGAGCGGAATGCCTATTCATAAAGATACTGGCTTTCAGACTAATAATGTTGAAATAGCGGCTTGTGCTGCACCGCGGCCTATGTTGTTGGTCTCTGATGGCGATGACTGGACAAAGAATAATCCGGAAGTGGAGATGCCGCATCTGAAATACATTTATAAGCTTTTTGGGAACCCGGAAATGGTTCAGAATGTACATTTGCCAAACGATAAGCATGGTTACGATGTAAATAAGAGAGCCGCTGTTTATCCATTTCTTGCAAAATATTTGGGTTTGGATCTGACTAAAGCGTTGAATCCGGACGGAACCGTTAAAGAAGAAATGATTGTTGTTGAAGATCAAAAGGCTCTGTATCCTTTTGATGAGAAACATCCCTTTCCGGCTAAAGGCGTCCGCAACAATGATCTGGTAAAATGGAATTGATGTGTTGATGGCTATAATTGTTTTTGATTATTAAATAATTATTAATCAAATACGAATGTTATTAATCAGATTATTGCAGAAAATTGCCGGATTGCTTTTCCTGCTATTAAGCCTTGTTAATGTGCTGGTTGCTCAGAATAGAACATTCTCTGATTCCGACCTGCGAGGTGCCGCGTGGCTTGGGGGAGAGAAAGAAATTGCTTTCTTGGATTCAATGCTGTATAACGATCATCCTGCACCGCTCTTCAGAAAGGATTTTCAAATTCAAAAGGGACTTGTTTCTGCCAGATTGTCTATTACGGCTGCCGGCTATTATATTGTTTCGATTAATGGCAAGAGACTGGAGAACAACATCCTTGATCCTGCCTGGACAAACTTCTCCAAAAGGGTGTACTATTCGAATTATGATATTACCTCACTGATAGGTAAGGGTACCAATGTGATAGGCGTAATCCTGGGTAATGGATTTTACAACTCGCTGCCTTTGAGGATGTTTGGAAAATTCAATTTTCGCGAGATTTTGCCAACCGGTCAGCCTCAGTTTATTGCCAAAATGCGGTTTAACTATTCGGATGGATCTTCGAAGGAGATAGTCTCGGATACTTCATGGAAGACTTCCCCGAGCCCCATTCTTAAGAATAATGTCTATTTGGGTGAATTGTACGATTCAAGAAAGGAGATCGCCGGTTGGGATCTTCCGGGATTCAATGACACCCGGTGGACGAATGCAGAAATGAAAGCCGGACCTGGAGGGCAAATCCAAGCCGCATTTTTTCCTGGTGTGACTATTTCCAGAAGAATAGGTCCCGTTAAAATCTCAGGTTCATCCAAAGGAACAATAATAGATCTTGGGGTAAATCTCACAGGCGTTTACAGAATTCATATGACTGGAGATGCCGGAGATACGGTTACGGTCAGATTTGGAGAGAGACTCTACGATAATGGGTTGTTAAACCCAATGACAACAGTTGCCGGGCAGATTAAAAGAAAGGGGAGTGGCGGACCAGGCGCTCCCGATATTGCCTGGCAAACTGACAGGTACATATTTGGCGCGAAGAAGGAGGTAGATTATCAGCCTAATTTCACATTCCACACGTTCAGATATATAGAAGTTAAGGGTCTGAAATATATTCCTGAGACAAAGGATGTTGAAGCAATCGAATTTCACACGAATGTGGAAAACCAAAATCATTTCAATTGCTCATCCGATCTGATTAACAAGATTCAAAAGGCTTGTATTCAGACTTTTTTGAATAACCTGATTTCTGTGCAATCTGATTGTCCTGCCAGGGAAAAACTAGGTTATGGAGGCGATCTGAATGCTACGAGCGAAGCTTTTATCAATAATTTTAACATGCAATCCTTCTACCGCAAGACAATTTATGATTGGGTTGATGCAATGCAGGATTCTATTTTTGTTGATACAGCTCCGTTTGTCGGAATTAAGTATTGTGGCATCAGTTGGGAATCAGCCTTTCTGACTACGCAGGACAAGCTGCTGCAGTATTACGGTGATACTGCCATAATCAATGAGCTGTATAAGTACGATTTAGACTGGATGGATAAAGTCAAAAGATTACATCCGGCGGAAATCATTGATAAAGGGCTTAGCGACCACGAAGCGATTGTAAAGGTTCCTGTGCAACTCATTGGCTCCACTCATTATCTCGAATGCGCAAGGATAATGAAGCGTTTTGCAAAAATCAAACAAGATGAATCGGCATTTAGCCGTTTTGACACATTGGAAAAGTCACTTACCCGGAAGTTGCTCGATCTATACTGGTACAATCCAATAAAAGAACCCATAAATCGTCAGACAGTTTTTGCATCGTTAATCTATTACCAATTGATTCCGGCAAAGGAATTGCCTGCTGCTGCTGATTCATTGCTCAAAGCCGTCAGAAATTCGCCTGCAGGACACTTCACCACCGGTATTTTTGGAACGAAATATATTTTGGAAGCATTGTCCATGACAGGGCATGCCGATGAGGTTTTTAAGATTGTTGAAAGCTCAGAGTTTCCTGGATGGGGCCACATGATAGACCGCGGAGCTACCACACTTTGGGAATCATGGAAGGAAAGTGATAATACCTATTCTAATTGTCATCCAATGTTCGGGAGTGTCTCTGAGTGGTACTACCGCTGGATTGCAGGTATTCGTCCGTCGATGGAATTTCCCGGATTTAGAAGATTTATCCTTGCCCCCAATTTTCTGGCAGGACTAAATTTCGCCAATGCAGTTTATAATACCCCTTATGGGGATATCAAAATTGATTGGAAAAGAAAGGCAGATGAAAACATCGAATTAAAAGTAGAAGTTCCAATTGGGACTACCGCACAGTTCTTGCCTGCCGGGAAAGCGCAGAAAACCTGGAAAGTGACAAATGTAAACACGCGAGTGACCATTCTTTACGATACGACCAATTCACCTCTGGAACTTCCCGGAGGAAAATACAGCATCAACTGATTTGGATTGGAAAGCAGAAATGATGGTCAATCCGGTCAAATTTCGACAATTGTAATTCCGGATCCTCCGAACTGAACATGCTCGTCACGAAATTTTTTGACGGCCGGTTCTGACTTCAGGTAGGCGCGTATCAACTCGCGAAGAATACCATTTCCCTTGCCATGTAAAATGTGTAATTCATTGGCTTCTACCATTATTGCCTCGTCAATGAATTCCTGGATTTTCTGTAGTCCTTCTTCGGCGCGCATTCCGCGAACGTCTATTCTTGGCTTGAAATTCAGCTTTCTGTCATTTATTTCCCTGTTAATTCGGGCAGCCGTGTAGTTTTCCTTCGTTTTCTTTACTTCATTGTGCGAAATAATTTCTACCCGATCACGTTTTACTACAGATCTCAATTGGCCAAAAGCCACAACCAGGTTCGTTCCGTTTACTTCCAAAACCATGCCGGGTGAATCCTGATCTTTTAACTTAATCCAGCTTCCTACTTCAGGTTCATTTTTTTTCGCAACTGGCGGGGTCGCGGGTGTAGAAGGCTTTTCACCGGTAGGGCGGTTCTTCTTCCGAATTTCACGCTGCCTAATTTTTTCCATCTTGCGAGCGATCTGTTCATCTTCAGAATCTTCTGTGTTAACCACAGTTGCCTTAAATTCCTCCAGATTTTTTCGGATTTCCTTCGTCTTTTCTTTATCCGCCGCAGCTTCCTTAATCTCACGAATGGTTTGTTCCACCATTTTGTTTGATGACGCCAATATATCGATAGCCTCCTTCTTCGCCTTATCTAAAATCTCACGCCTAAGTTTTTTGACCTCGGAGAGGTTGTCTTCGTAGGTTGACGTAAGTTCTTCCAGTTTCTTTTCAGACTGGCGGATGTTTTGCCGCTTTGTTTCCCAATATCGCTTATCACGGACGATATCCCGAAGATGTTTGTCGAAATCAATATGATCTTTGCCAATTTTTTCGGTTGCGTCCTGCAGAATGTCTTCAGGGAGTCCAATTTTTCGAGCTATTTCAAAAGCAAATGAGCTTCCCGGTTTGCCGATCTCAAGTTGGAAGAGTGGCTCCATTTTATTGGAGTCGTACAGCATGGCGCCATTGACAATTCCGGGCATCGAAGAAGCAAAGTGCTTAAGATTAGTGTAATGTGTAGTTATAACGCCAAAACTCCGGAGCTGATTAATTCTGTTTAATATTGACTCAGCAATGGCACCACCAAGCATTGGCTCTGTTCCGGTTCCAAATTCGTCGATCAATACGAGCGATTGAGGATTACAATTTCTAACAAAAAACTTCATGTCGCTTAGGTGGGAGCTGTAGGTACTCAAATCGTTATCGAGCGACTGGTTATCACCAATATCAATAAAAATCTGTTCAAATACCCCAACGACACTGTCCACGTGCAAAGGAACAGGGATGCCACATTGAATGCTATATTGCAGCAGGCCTACCGTTTTTAGACAAACGGATTTGCCTCCGGCATTGGGCCCCGAAATCAACAGAATTCTGTCGTCTTTGGACAAACGGATATTTAGCGGTACAATTTTTCTTTTTTCCCTGGAGAGATTTAATTCCAATAGGGGATGCCTGGCATCCAGCCAGTTGAGCTCCGGGTGAGGAATGAGGAGCGGTTTAACCGACTTGCTTTCGTTAGACCAAAGTGCCTTTGCTCTAATAAAATCTAAAATCCCGAGTATCTCATATGATCTTTCCAGATCCTCAGCATAGGGTCTGAGTTCATCCGTAAACTTTGTAAGGATTTTTACAATTTCGCGTCTTTCGGCAGATTCAAGTTCGCGAATTCGGTTATTTGTTTCAACAATCTCCTCTGGTTCAATGTAGGAGGTGCGTCCGGTAGCCGATTCATCATGAACGATTCCCCTCATCTTTCTTTTGTTACTCGAAAGTACTGGAATCACTGCTCTTCCATCACGAATGGAAACAGATACATCCTTGTCGACAAGTCCTTCGGCCATGGCATGCTTGAGAATTTTTGCCATGATTTTTGACACACCCGATTGAAGCGATAGAATTTCTCTCCTGATTTTGACCAATTCCGGTGATGCATTATCTTTTATGGTTCCATGCTTCGTGAGAATTTGGTCTATTCTCTCATATATAAAAGGGAAAATTTGAATATCGCGAATAACAAAGTAAAGTCCTGGGAAAAGCTCCCGCTCCTTTTCCTTGAAAAAATTGACGATCGAACGCAGAGTCTCAAGTGATCTTTTAAGGTCGAAAAGTTCAAAAACTTCTAAAAAAGTTCCCTGAATTTTTGATTTCCTTAATACCGACCTCATATCAATGAAGTAACCGGTAGGAAAATTCAACTCATCTCTGATTATTTTCTGAAACTCGACCGTTTCATCCAGTCTTTTTTCAATTGATTCGCAATCAGAAGTAAATTGGCATAATTCCACATTCTCTTTTCCCAGTTCACTTAAACATCTGCTTTTAAGTAATTCTCTGATCTTATCAAAGCCAATTTTATTTTCGAAATTTTCAGGATAAATGTTCATTCGATTAATTGAATTCTTTGCAAAAATAGCAAGAAAAGCAGGACAACTATCCCTGGATTTTTAAAATTCAATTATTGGCCTGTTTTATTTGAAAAGGTAATTTTAATTAACTTTGGCTCAAAATCAGACGTTAGATGGTAAAATTCATTTGCAAGATATTATTGCGCCTTTTCGGTTGGACACCCGTCGGAGGAGTTATTCCTGAACCCAAAGCCATTGTATTGGGCGTTCCCCATACTTCAAACTGGGATTTTGTAATATCCGTGATCTATTATCGTGCAGTAGGTGGAAAGTCAAATACCATGGTGAAAAAGGAATTTTTTTTCTGGCCTTTGGGTTATTTTATTCGTTTCATGGGCGGAATTCCTGTCGATCGTTCTAAAGGCGCGAGCCTTATTAAGCAAATAGTGTCGGAGTTCGAAAAGCGCGATGTCATGCATCTTGCTATTGCGCCTGAAGGTACGCGTAAGCCGGTTGCCAAATGGAAAGGCGGCTTTCATACTATTGCTCGCACGGCGAACATACCTGTCTACCTTGCTTTTTTCGACTGGGGTAGAAAACGAATTGGATATACCGAAAAAATTGAACTTACTGACGACCTTCAAGCCGATCTGAAAAGAATCAGGCAGTGGTACAAAGACCATGGAATTGTGGGCAGACATCCGGAAGGAATGAATTACGGCGACGACCTGGATTAATCATCAAAAAAAAACAGCATGGATTTTCTCAGAATCTCTTTGATTCAAATGGATGTAATATGGGAGAATCCTGTTTCCAATCGACTTAAGTTGGAGCGGTTGATGGAACCGCTGTATGGGGAGACAGACCTAATTGTGCTTCCTGAAATGTTTTCTACCGGTTTTTCAATGAATGCGAAGACTCTTGCTGAGTCAATGGATGGCGAAACTGTCTCCTGGATGAGAAAACATGCTAAAAAGCTTGGCATTGCCATAGCTGGAAGCTTGATAATCAAAGAGAATAATCATTTTTATAATCGGTTTCTGTTTATTACTCCGTCGGATGAAATTCATTACTATGATAAGAAGCACCTGTTTTCTATTGGTGAGGAAAATCAATACTTCAGCCACGGAAACAAGCGTGTTGTTTTTCAATATGAGGGATGGAGAATTGCTTTGTACATCTGTTATGATCTCCGTTTTCCTGTATGGTGTCGCTCAATTAAAGATGCTGATCTGATGCTCTTTAGTGCCAATTGGCCTGCAGCAAGAAAGAGCGTATGGAAGACTTTATTGCAGGCAAGGGCAATTGAAAATCAACTCTGTGTCGCGGGTGCAAACAGAACTGGTTCAGACGGCTCAGGAATCATTTATTCAGGAGACAGCATGGTGATCGATCCTAAAGGTTCTATCATCGGTGAATTACCGGATCGGACAGATGAGCTTCTTACCTGCACGATCTCGCTGACTGAATTAAACAAATTCAGAGAAAAGTTTCCAGTTTATAAAGATGAGGACAATTTTGAGATAAAGAGCTGATCTACTCCTCAAACCGGTTCCATAATACCAATTGATCGATAGGCTTTCTCTTCTTTTCCGGTACGGTGTCTGAGACTGGATAGCCAACCGGAATCATTGCAATTGGTTCAATATCAGAAGGTAAATTGAAGATCTCAGCGCATTTGTCGGTATTAAAGTGACAAATCCAGCACGTTCCAAGACCAATTTCCGCAGCTGCAAGCATCAAATGGTCAATGGCTATGGCAACATCAATATCAGTATAATCCTTGTCGTCCGTTGGGCGATGCCACCCTTTGGCATGATCACCAATAGCGACGATGCAGGCTGGAGCAGATTTAAACCAATCGCGGTGGTAGCAGTCACGTAGTTGTTTAAGGAGCTCTGGTTCAGTAACTACAATAAATTTCCATGGCTGAAAATTAACGGCGGATGGTGCCAGCAAAGCGGCCTCAACGATCTTTGTCAGCTTTTCATTTTCAACCGGAGTTGATTTATAACTTCTGACTGAATACCTTTTTTGAGCTAGATCTTTGAAATTCATATGTTACTCCTCAGTTTTTTCAAACGCAAATTTAAGAAAGTTTATCATATCATTTCTCACTTGTCAACTTTATCAGAAGTGAAAAATCAGAAACTTCCGATTCAAAATACTGTGCGACGATCATTTAAATCATAAGCGGAAAATCCGTACTTTTGCACTCCGTAATTTTTCAATTATAGCGGAAATAAAATTTATATAAAATGATCACAGTATCAAATCTTTCCATCCAATTTGGCAAAAAACCATTATTCCAGGATGTCAATTTAAAATTCTCACCGGGCAATTGCTATGGTGTTATCGGCGCAAATGGTGCAGGGAAATCGACACTGTTGAAAATTATTGCCGGTGATCTGGCTTCAACCAAGGGTGATGTTTCATTAGGTTCCGGCGAACGGTTATCCGTTTTAAAGCAGGATCACTACGGGTATGAAGAATCGACTGTTATCGATGCCGTTATGATGGGCTTTGAGGAGTTGTGGAGAATTATGAATGAAAAAAACACGCTCTATGCAAAAAGTGATTTTACGGAGGCCGACGGTCTGAGGGCAGCTGAGCTGGAAGAAAGATTTGCCGAAATTGATGGGTGGAATGCAGAAAGTGATGCTGCTTCATTACTTAGCGGACTAGGGATTAAAGAAGATTTTCATTTCCGTTTGATGAAAGATTTAAGCGGAAAAGAAAAAGTGCGTGTTTTACTTGCACAGGCACTTTTTGGAAAACCGGATAACCTTTTGTTGGATGAGCCTACGAATGATCTTGACCTTGATACAGTTATGTGGTTGGAAAATTACCTTGCCAACTATGAGAACACTGTTTTAATAGTTTCCCACGACAGGCACTTTCTTGATTCAGTATGTACTCATACGGTGGATATTGATTTTGGAAAAGTTCAACTATTTGCGGGCAACTATAGTTTTTGGTATCAATCCAGTCAGTTAGCGCTTCGTCAGCAACAGGCCCAGAATAAAAAGGCAGACGAAAAGCGAAAAGAACTACTCGAATTTATTGCCAGATTTAGCGCGAATGTCGCTAAATCAAAACAAACCACGAGTAGAAAAAAGATGCTGGAAAAGTTAAGTATTGACGAAATTCAACCTTCCACACGTAAATATCCCGGAATTATTTTCTTGCCGGATCGCGAAACGGGCAATAGAATTTTGGAGATTAAAGGTCTTTCAAAAAGTGTTAATGGAGAAGTGTTGTTTAAAAATCTGGATTTCAATGTGGAAAAGGATGACAAGATTGTTTTCCTTTCAAAGGATCCAAGAGCGATGACTGCATTTTTCGAAATTATTAACGGGTATGATCAGCCGGATTCGGGCACTTACCATTGGGGACAGACAATCACTCATTCTTATTTGCCACTTGATCATTCTAGTTTTTTCACAAGCGATTTGAGCCTTGTCGACTGGCTGATGCAATTCTCTGACGATTCGAGCGAAATATACTTGAGGGGCTATCTTGGGAAAATGCTTTTTTCCGGAGATGAGGTGTATAAAAAGACCCAGGTTCTTTCAGGAGGGGAGAAAATGCGATGCATGATTTCGCGGATGATGCTTAAGAATGCGAATGTTCTGATTTTTGATAATCCTACAAATCACCTCGATTTGGAGTCAATCCAGGCGTTCAACAACAATCTGATTGCCTTCAAAGGCAACATATTGATGTCTTCACATGACCATGAATTTATTCAGACTATTGCCAACAGGGTTATTGAGTTGACGCCCAACGGAATCATAGATAAGATAACTGAATACGATGATTATATCTCAAACGAAGATTTGAAGGAAAGAAGAAAAAACATGTATAATTAGCCGTTGGTTCTGATTTAATAATTTCTCATCTTTGTTAACAGTCATTTTGTTTAATCCTACTTGAATCTTTAGTTCATAGTATCACACACAAAATATGCTTTCTGTTGTCGTTATTGATGATGAATTGATGTCCCTTAATTTGTTGGTTCATCTGCTTACTAATTTCACTTCTATTCAATTGAAAGTTGTGGGTAAGGCAACTAATCTGAATGAGGGTATAGCTTTAATTAAAAATACCAACCCGGACATTGTTTTTCTGGATATAGAAATGCCGGATGGGAATGGCATGGAGATTTTTAATTATCAGCTTTCCCAGAAGGTAAAAATTGTCCTTGTAACCGGACATGATAACTATGCTATTGATGCAATCAATAAGTCTGTTGCAGGTTATCTCCTTAAACCAGTCAATTTTATTGCCCTGCAGGATGTAATCAGGAAAGTTGATAAAATGATTCATCTGGAACAACAACGGCTGGAGTTGGAAGATAAGATTAGCATATTGTGTACATCCGAAGTTCCCGGTAAGAATTTAATCTTTGAGGTGGAAGGTGGCTTCATAATGGAAAATTCAAGGAATATTGAGTATTGTACAGCAGATCAATCTTATGCAACCATTTTTACGTACGCCAAAAGAGAGTTTGTTGTTTCCAAATCGCTAAAAGAGCTTGAATCCTATCTTCCCAAAAATCAATTTTACAGAACCCACAAATCACATCTGGTTAACATTTATTATATCCGAAAATTTGTCAGATCAAGTGAAAGTTTTGTCCTTTTGAAAAGTGGCGTGAAGATTCCAGTATCCGTAAGAAAAACTGCCGTTATTTTCAATGAAATCAAAGAGATGCTCTTGAACGATCAATTAGCCGATTAAAATTCAGTAATTCTTCCGCGCCTGCGCTATCCTTATTTAGAATCTGTAGAAATAATTTCGCTTAGTCGTTTAAACAGTCGACTGATCTTTTGACCTGATTCATTGATGGTGTGATTAAATCTTGCGAAAAATTTCGTAAATTTGTACCGATATTCTTCCGAAGCAGTTATTGCTTAAGTATAATGATATAACATAATTTAAAATGATGATCATGAAAAAAGTTATTTATCTGTTGCTGATCGCGGTTGTATTTTCTGCAACAAGCTGTAACCGCAAGGAGATTGCCAGACTCAAAGCTAAGAATGACAGCCTAATGATGACTGGCAGTACAAAAGATGCAAATCTTGTTGAATTTGTGGATGCTTTTAATTCCATTCAATCAAATCTTGATTCCATTAAACAAAAAGAGAAGATTATTGATAAAGCAGCCAAAGGCGGATTTGAAGTAAAAGGAGATCGTAAAGAGCAGATTCAAAGCGATATCAATTACATTTATTCGCTGCTTCAAAAAAACAGGCTTTTGGTAGCTGATCTTTCAGCCAAATTGAAAAAGTCTAACAAGCATGTCGCTGAGTTGGAGAAGATGATCCAAAATCTCAATAACCAAATTGCGGAGAAAGACGGGCAAATTGCATCGTTAAAAGAAGAATTAGGTAAATTGAATATTAAAGTGCAGGATCTGAATACGCAGGTTACAAGTTTGAATACCAATGTCTCAAACCTGAGTACCGAGAACAAGGAAAAGCAGAAGGTCATTGAAGAGAAAACGGCTGAATTGAACACGGCCTACTTTATCATTGGAACTGTTAAAGAATTGAAAGAAAAGAACATAATCAAAAAGGAAGGATTTTTGGGTACCGCGAAAGACATCAATAATAATATCGATAAGTCACTCTTGACTAAAGTTGATATAACTACTGTCACTTCGATTCCAATCATGAAAAAGAAAGCTACTATTATCAGTACTCATCCTGCCAGTTCATATAAGATTGAAGGCGAAAAGACAGCCGAGAATCTTGTAATATTAAATCAGGCTGAATTCTGGAGCCTTTCAAAAGTCTTGGTTATTAGTGTTAAATAGGCTTTAACACAATGCATATAATAAAAATGGGCCGGTGCAAACCGGCCCATTTTTATTTGAATTCTGCTTTGCAGTAATTTATTCCGAGAATATCGTAAAGTTTGGTCAACCGTACAAGACGCGATTTGAAATTATCGAAATCTCTTGCTCCTTTAGGTGACCAAATAACTTCTGCAAGCGCTGCTGCCCTTGGATAAGCCATATATTCAACTTGGTCGGGAGTCTTTAAATATTCAGTCCATACGTTGCCCTGAGCACCCAAAACGTATTTGGCTTCCTCTTCGGTCAATGATGACGGTACTGGCTCGTAGCTATAGACCTTCTTTAAGGGCAAAAATCCACCAATTGCCAATGGCTCGCTTTTGGGGTCTGCCTGATAATGATCAAGGTAGCAAAATTCTCCTGGAGTCATAACTACATAGTGATGTTCTTTCGCGGCAGCGACCCCACCATCCTCGCCACGCCAAGACATTACGGCTGCATTAGGCGCCAAGCCTCCTTCCAGTATTTCATCCCAACCGATTATCTTTTTTCCTTTTTCGTTAAGGAATTTTTCCATGCGCTGAATGAAGTAGCTTTGAAGTTCATGTTCTGTCTTGAGTCCTTCAACTTTCATTTTTAGCTTGCAGTCCGGACATTTTTGCCAACGTGTCTTCGGACACTCATCGCCGCCCACATGAATGTATTCGCCGGGGAAGAGTGGTATTAATTCTGTAAGAACATCCTGCAGAAATGTATAGGTGGTATCTTTACCGGCGCAATAAACGTCGTCAAAGACTCCCCATGTGGTTGCAACATTGTACGGACCGCCCGTGCAACCGTATTCAGGGTATGCTGCCAGTGCTCCAAGCGAGTGTCCCGGCATTTCAATTTCCGGAACAACAGTGATAAACCGATCTGCTGCATAAGCGACAATTTCTTTTACCTCCTCCTGGGTATAGAAGCCGCCTACTGGTGTACCATCGTAAGAATTGCTACCATAATGTCCAACAAGGGTTTCACTACGTCTGGATCCAACTTCGGTCAACTTTGGATATTTCTTGATTTCAATTCTCCATCCCTGATCCTCGGTTAAATGCCAATGAAAGGTGTTGAATTTGTGTAATGCCATGTAATCAAGGTATTTCTTGATGAATTCTTTTGGCATAAAATGTCTTCCTACATCCAAATGCAATCCTCTCCAGGAAAATCTTGGAGCATCATTAATTTCGACGGCCGGTAATACGACTTCCGAAAGTTTTTCCTTGATAAGTGGCAATAATTGAATCAAGGATTGGATACCATAAAATAAACCATTAGGAGAAGGGGCTTCCAACATAATTCCTTTTGGTGTAACCTTGAGATTATATGCCTCTTTCGAAATCGATAAGCCCGTATTCAGTTTGATGAAAATCGATTTCTTTTCGGGGGCGCCAGAAAAGGTGACTTTATTTTTTAAGCCGTACATATTTTCGAGGAAGCCGGTCAGGTTTGCTGCAACTTTCTGCATTTCGGGGCTTTCACTGTTCATTAAGATTTTGGTGTTTGAACTGATGGAAAAGGTACCTTCCATATTCGTCAATTTGGCTGGCTGCGGGATGATTTGAACATCAGGCCTTCTGACTTCCGATTGGCAGGCAAAAAGTGACAGGATGATCATAATCAATGCTAAAGTGTTCCAATTTTTCTTCATAAATAGGGTTTTGAAGTTTCGTAAACAAAGTTACATATTAAGAAATTAAAAATTGAAGTTTACCGAAATCTCTCTATTCAAATATTATTAGGTAGATGCAAAGTTGTAATCATTTTAAAATGAGTGTATTGCTGAAATATGAAAGCGAAGCAATCTGATGAAAGTGAAAAAAATATGAAATTTATTTAGAATGATTCAAAAATGTTTGGAATTGTAAATTTGAGTGTATATGTTTGCAACCAGAATCAATTTTATCGCGCAAGATGATTAAAGTAGTTTTTACAGAGGTTCAGGGTTCCAAAAAAATGCAACAGCCATGTTGTGTTAGCCTTGGCGTTCTCGATTCTATGCGCACCATGTCTATGTTTATGCAATAGCCTTCTCTCGGGCTAATACCTGTTTGAAGGCTTTCCGATCTTGTCTGAAAAGACTATTTCTCCCCAAAATCAATTCTTAATTAGTTATACTATGCCGAAAATAGTTGTAAAATTCGGTGGTTCAAATCTCCGTAGTATAGAGGAGATTCACCATATCGTCAAAGTCGTTAAAAACTACAATCAACCTTTAATCATTGTCGTTTCCGCCTTCTACGGAGTAACCAATTTTTTGGTTGATGCTTTGGAAAAGGCTCGTCGCGATGAAGAAATCGCCGAAAAAACAATTCAGTATCTTTTCGATCTCAAGATTGGATCCCTCAATCATTTTATCAAAAGCGAATCCCTCCGGACTGAGACGATACGATTGATCCGTGAACAGCTTAATGAACTGAAGAAGTATTTACACGGGATTGCCTTAACAGGGGATGCTTCCCAAGCTTTAGAGGATCTTGTTTTATCCTATGGTGAAAGGTTGTCTGCGATTTTTCTAAACGGGATATTGACTTCACAAGGTGTAGATTCCAGGGCAATTTCACCGGAAGCTATCGGATTGATAACCGACGGAGAATTTGGTAATGCTACCGCGGATTTTCATCTTTCTACAAGTCAGGTACGTGATGCTCTTAGCCTCGATCTTGTGTATGTGGTTCCAGGATTTTATGGAGTGTCTCAGGATCAGAAAACTACGCTGTTCGGTAGGGGAGGGAGTGACTATTCTGCAGCTGCCATTGCGCGTTGTGTGGGCGCCTCATCGCTCGATATCTGGAAAGATGTAAATGGGTTTCTGAGCTCAGATCCCAAATTGGTCGACAGCCCCGTACTGATTGAGAAATTGTCCTATAATGAGGCCGCCGAGCTGGCGTATTTTGGGGCAAAAATTTTGCACCCCAGAACTGTTGAACCACTAACAGATCCTCATATTGCGGTAAGGATTTTTAATATTTACGGTGATTTGGACGTTACAAAACCATTGACCATAATTAGCCGCGAAAAATCTGTCCAGACTGGCGTAGTAAAGAGTGTGACCTACAGTGATGATTTTGGGTTGCTTAAGTTGAAGGGGCCCGGCGTTGGACTAAAACCTGGAATTTTGGCCAAGGTAACCACCGCACTGCATGTTGCTGGAATAAACATCAGTTCCGTGTTAACATCACAAATATCCATAAATATCTTACTTGCCAAGAAGGATCTTCAAAATGCATACGCCGTCGTCAGCGCAATTGAACTTTCAGCCGTCGGGAAATTGCAGATAGAAGATGATATCTCAATTGTTGCCGCTGTCGGACACGGAATTACGGATAATTACGGAATCGCGGCCAGAATCTTCACCTCTCTTGCTTCCGAAAGTATTAATGTATTGATGAGCTGCTCAGGAGCCTCGCCCATCGTAAGCTATTACTTGGTGCGATCTTCAGACAGAACACCGGCCGTTAAAGCCATACACCGAGAATTTTTCGAAAAATGAATTAAATATCAACAATCAATAAATCAATTATTTATCATTAAAAACAAAAATCATGAGTACACAAAAATTTGAAACACTGCAGGTTCATGCAGGGCACACGCCAGACCAGGACACTTTATCCAGAGCTGTTCCACTTTACCAGACAACTTCCTATGTTTTCAAGAACTCTGAACATGCTGCCAATCTGTTCGGGCTGAAAGAATTTGGTAATATTTATACCAGATTAATGAATCCTACAACGGATGTCTTCGAAAAAAGAATCGCTGCATTGGAAGGTGGCGTAGCTGCTCTGGCCGTTAGTTCTGGTCATGCAGCACAGTTTATCACGATCACGAATATTGCCGGAGCAGGGGATAATTTCGTTACCTCTCCTTATTTATACGGAGGCTCCTACAACCAATTTAAAGTAACGTTTAAGAATTTGGGGATTACTGCAAGATTTGCGGATGATCTAAATCCGGCAAATTTCGAAAAGCTGATAGACGAAAAAACGAAGGCCATATACCTTGAAACCATCGGAAATCCAAGTTTTAATATCCCGGATTTCGAGAAGTTTGCGGATCTTGCTAAGAAGTATGATTTACCACTTATCGTTGACAACACCTTTGGGTGTGGGGGAGCACTCTTCCGTCCACTCGAGCATGGAGCCAATATTGTTGTTGAATCGGCAACAAAATGGATTGGTGGTCATGGAACTTCTATTGGCGGAGTAATTATTGATGGAGGAAATTTCAATTGGGGAAACGGTAAATATCCTGCATTTACCGAACCTTCCGAGGGTTACCATGGATTAGTATTTTGGGATGTTTTCGGTTCCGATGGTCCTTTTGGTAATATTGCATTTATCATTAGAGCCAGGGTCGAAGGGCTTCGTGATTATGGTCCTGCCATTTCTCCTTTCAACTCCTTCCAACTGATTCAAGGTCTTGAAACACTTTCTCTGCGTGTAGAGCGCCATATCCAGAATACAGAAGCATTGGCAAAATGGCTGCAACATCATCCCAAAGTAGAATCCGTTAATTATCCTGGGTTAAAAACAGACGAAAACAACGCCTTAGCCACAAAATACCTTAAAAAGGGAGCTGGTGCAGTACTTTCATTTACATTGAAAGGAAGTAAAGAAAATGCGATTGAATTGGTAAATAACCTTACTTTGGTAAGCCATCTTGCGAATGTCGGCGATGTACGAACCTTGATAATCCAACCTTCAGCGACGACGCATTCGCAATTGAGTGAGCAGGAACAACTTCTTGCCGGAGTGAAGCCGGCTCAATTGAGGGTTTCTGTAGGAATTGAACATATTGATGATATTATTGCCGATTTCGATCAGGCTTTAGCAAAGATTTAACTTATTTTTGAATCCTAAAATTTTGAGTTATGCCATTGAATTTGCCGGATGGATTACCTGCCATAGAGCTTTTGCGTGAAGAAAACATATTCGTTATCGACCAAACGAGGGCCGAACACCAGGATATCCGCCCGCTTAAGATAGTGATTCTTAATTTGATGCCATTGAAGATTGCAACCGAAACAGATCTGCTTCGGTTGCTTTCTAACACTCCGCTTCAGATTGAGATCGACTTTCTTCAGATCGAAGGGCATACTGCGAAAAATACACCTCAGGATCATCTGGATGCATTCTATCAAACATTTTCTCAGATAAAAGAGAAGAAGTTTGATGGAATGATTATTACAGGAGCGCCTGTAGAGCATCTTCCATTTGAAGAGGTGGATTACTGGGATGAAATTTGCAGCATTTTTGACTGGGCTCATAAACACGTTACTTCAACCATGTTTATTTGCTGGGCTTCTCAGGCCGGACTTTATCATCATTATGGTATTCCGAAGTACCCACTTGATAATAAAATGTTTGGTGTTTTTGATCACCACGTTACGGATAGGAAACTTCCACTTTTCAGAGGGTTTGACGACTTGTATAAGGCTCCCCATTCAAGACATACTGAGATAAAAGCTTCAGATTTTCAGGATGTTCCCGAGGTTGAAGTGCTTTCTGTTTCTGAGACCGCAGGCGTGTATTTAGCGATAGCGGAAAAGGGAAGGCAAATTTTTATTACTGGCCACCCGGAATATTCCCTGCGCACCTTGGACAGAGAATACAAACGAGATGTAGAAAAGGGATTACCAATAAATATCCCTGAGAATTACTATCCTAAGAATAATCCGGAGGAGAGGCCTATCTTGAGTTGGCGTTCTCATGCCAATCTGCTTTTCTCTAACTGGTTGAATTATTATGTATACCAGGAAACGCCTTATGATATTCAGAACATTGAATAGGCTGGTGTAAGTGAATAAAATAGGGGAGTTTAATCGCTAAAATAGCCGCAGAATAGTTACTTCAGTGACCCCATTTTGCAAGTTTTTTCTTGCGGTCTAGCGCGTATTGTGTCAGCTTGCGGTGCATGTCATCCTCTTCTTTTTTTGACTTTAGATAGTTGTCATAATATCTGGTGGCCTGGCTTTTATCTTTCTGCCAGACATCGTAGGTATTTGCAATCTTGAAAAGAATCTCACATTTCGCCGAATCCAGACTGTATGCCTTTTTAAGCAATTTTACTGCTTCTTTATACTTGTTTTTTTCAATATAAATATTCCCTAGCTGGTTGTAAATATCTGATAAATAATAAGGTAATGCATTTCTGGACGCAAAATTGAGATAGGCAATACTTTCATCGTATTCTTTTAAATCCTTGTAACATAGTCCTACGAAGAGACCCGTAACCGGATCATTTGGTTTCATGGTAAGACACTGTTCCAGCAGTGTAAGTCCTTCCTGCGTACGTTTTTCGTAATAGTAACTCAATCCCAGATTTTTTAGAATATCGTAATTGGAATCACTGATGGTCTGATATCTTTCATAAAATTCGATCGCTTTTGCATAATTTCTTTTTGCAAAATATGTATCTCCAAGCCTACTAATCAAAATGGCCTCATCGGGGAAAATCAATAATCCCTTTTCAAGCGTCTCAATTACCTTGGCGTAGTTTTCTTTTTTCTGATAGACTGATGCTAAATTTGTGAAATTGTTTAAATCTGTCTGATTTTGCTGTATAACCTTCAGATATAACGCGATTGCGAAACTGTCGCGGCCGGTTCGCATGGCCGAAAACGCCAATTGTTTGTTTATGAAAACATTTCCGCTATCCCGCAAATAGGCTGACCTGAGGATTGCGAAAGGTTCCTGATAGGATCTTTGGTTGAAGTAAGCACGAGCCAGTTTAATCGCATTGACAGTATTTGTGGTGTCGGTGTGGTACAGGGTTTTAAAAAGGGGGAGCGCTTGCCTGTAATTTCCAAGGCTTGTATGAATCTCTGCCAGATCATTTAAAATGCGAGAGTTGGTGGAGTCAAGCAGATAAGCTTTTTCATAAGACTTTAGCGCATTTTCGAAATCAAATCTCATTTGAAGGATAGATCCCTTTTTTTGGTAGAGAACTGGTTGCGAATCATCTTTGAGGAGTTCGCTTTCAATTTGCTGTAGCGCCTTGTCATATTCCCCCTTTAGAATCATCAGGTCGATATTCTGACCCATTGCAAGGAACGGGTCAATCAGGAAGATTAAGAGGATATAAATCTTCGCCATAAGTTTGATTTTTAAATTAGCACCGAACCATCCCGGATTCGGCGCTAATAAATAAATTGTCTCGCTACTTTAAGGCAAAATTGATGGGCATGGTGTACTGTACGGCTACATTTACACCTTTTTCTTTGCCCGGCGTCCATTTAGGCATACCTTCTATGACCCGTTGTGCTTCTTTATCGAGGCTTGGACTGGCACTTCTGGCGATCTTTACATTGGTTACATCGCCTTCTTTACTTACAATGAAACTTACGAAAACTTTTCCCTGGATTCCAGCTTTTTTAGCGTCAGCCGGGTAATTTACTTCACCTGCAACATACTTCCTCAGCGCGTATTCACCACCAGGGAATTCGGGCATTTGCTCAACTTTGTCATACACTTTGTCTTGTTGGTTGTTCACTTCGGTTATGACCGGATTAATTGTTGAGCGATTGTCTGGGAGGTTCGTTCCATCTTTATCGAACGCAAAAACCATAAGTAAGGAAGCGGTCATCAATATTCCCATTGACAGCTTCAGCGCTGCAGTTTTTGGGGATTTTATTTTTGTCATCATTTTGATTCGAATTTTAATCAATGAATAGTTGAAATTATTTGCAATCACTGGTTGCCGCTCAAAAGAGCTGCCTAATAACAGGAGTCGGTAGGAAGCTGAGCTAACACCAGGTTTCAGAACGCCATTGTCGGCAAGAAATTCGTGATTCTCCCTGATCGACCTTTTCAAAAGCCAAATAAATGGGTTGAACCACTGGCAAATAGTTATCAATTCTAAGATCATTATGTCCAATGAATGCCTCTGTTTAACATGTTCGGATTCGTGAGCCAGCATCTCTTTCATCCCAACATTATCTTTGTCATTCTTGTTTATAAAGACAAAATTGAAAAATGAAAAAGGAGTTGTGTCACGGTCGATCTTGACGATTCTTAATCCGCCATTTACTTCGCAAGAATTGTTCAGAATTAATGATGCTATCTGTAACAACCTGTATAAGAAGAGGAAGAAAAACAGAGCTGTCCCGGTGAGGTAAACAAATTGTATCAAGCCGATCGATAGAATTATCTGTTCAAATGAATAGGAAAGCCTGTTGCCATAAACGGTTACGGTTTGCAAAAGATTTTGGAATTTTGGTGCTGTCACGGTTATTTCGTCCAGCATTACCGAAGGCATGGAATTGGATACCTGAAAATGAATGAAGGGCAGCAAGAGGGAAAAAATAACTGATACTACCAGATACACGCGATTCAGCTTGAAAAATGTTTCCTTGCGGAGAAACAGCAGATAAACTATTGTGAGAATTGATAGACTAACGCCTGATTCAAATACAAAATTTATAACTGTTGTGTTCATGACTTCATTTTTTCTCTTTTTCCATATCCTTTTTAACCTCCTGTAAGAGCGTTTCGATTTCCGATATGCTCATTTTATCCTCTTTTGCAAAGAATGAGACCATTTCCTGGAGTGAGTTGCTGAAGTAGTTCTTGATAAACCCTTTCATATACTGTTTGGTGTATTCTTTTTTGGAAATTAACGGGAAATATTCGTGTGTCTTTCCATAAGCTGTATGATCTACAAATCCCTTCTTTTCCATAATCCGAATAAAGGTAGAAACAGTATTATAAGCGGGCTTGGGCTCCGGAATTCGGTCAATAAGATCTTTGATAAATCCCTTTTTTATTTTCCAGAGTATCTGCATAAGTTGCTCTTCAGCTCGGGTCAATTCTTTCATTTAACTTGACTAATTTTATTCGATTAGGCCAGCCATTATTTATGAAGCTTCAAAATGGGACAACATAAAATGACTGATAATCAAAATTAATTTATCATAACGATCTTTCCAAATTAAATAACTAGTTTTTTCGTTAAAAAACTAAAAAATTAGTTTAACAATTCAAAAAATTTTACTCTCTAATGCTGTGCGTTTTTAAGGAATAGTTTTAAATGTTTCATAGGTAAATAATTTTTTTTAAGGTCGTAGGGAACTCGCAAACGGATTCATATCACCTTTGGTGGAATTAGTCCATGCTCGTTTCATGATGTTTACAATTTAGCTGTTTTGCGCAAAACAAGATTACACCAACAAAGATACAACTAAAAAATTAGTTTTGATACTAAGATGTTAGTTAAAGATTGTTAAGAATTGAACAGCGATATGGTCGATGATGATTTGTTTGTACTGACGCATTGTGATGCGTCGTTGGAAATTCAATTAAGCGAAAGATCAGCTAAATCGAGTCTTCCACCAAATGCGCAATCGTTCCAGAATTTTATCCTCTGAAGGATTTTGCTGTGGTCTGTAAAATCGTTTATCCTTGATCTTCTCCGGCAGGAATTCCTGATCAACAAAATTCCCTTCGTATGAATGGGCATATTTGTATTCTTTGCCGTAGCCAATTTGTTTCATCAGTTTGGTTGGAGCGTTACGCAGGTGTAATGGAATTGGCAAATGGCCCGACTGCCTAACTTCCTCGAGTGCTTCATCGATAGCCGAATAGGCCGAGTTGCTTTTAGGTGAGGTAGCCAGATAGATGGTACATTCCGAAAGAATTATCCTTGATTCAGGCATCCCGATTTTGTGCACGGCATCGAAAGTGCTTTGCGCCAGAAGTAGCGCATTGGGATTTGCAAGGCCAACGTCTTCTGAGGATAATATCAGCAGGCGCCTGGCAATAAATTTTACATCTTCTCCTCCTTCGAGCATCCTGGCAAGGTAATATACAGCTGCATCAGGATCTCCGCCGCGAATGCTTTTGATAAAGGCGGAAATAATGTCGTAATGCATCTCTCCATTTTTATCATAAAGAACCAGATTTTCCTGCAATCTCTCGGTAACCAAATCGTTTGTTATCAAGATCTCCTCGCCACCAAACGAATTAATAACCAGTTCCAGAACATTAAGCAGCTTTCGCGCATCTCCTCCTGAAAAACGAAGCAGCGCTTCATATTCTTCAATGACGATGTTTTTCTCAGACAGGTAAATATCCGTATGGATTGCACGATCTAACAAAGTCAACAGGTCCTCTTTTTCAAGCGACTTCAAAATATATACCTGACACCTAGAGAGTAGGGGAGATATTACCTCAAAAGAGGGATTCTCGGTAGTAGCGCCAATGAGCGTAATGACACCTTGTTCTACAGCGCCAAGCAGAGAATCCTGTTGCGCCTTGCTAAAGCGGTGTATTTCGTCGATGAAAAGAATCGGATTTTGAGCGCTAAAGAATCTGTTATTTTTTGCTTTTTCAATGACATCACGAATATCCTTTACACCTGAATTAATAGCGCTCAGGATATAAAAAGGGCGGTTCATCGTGTTTGCGATGATCTTCGCCAATGTAGTTTTGCCCACACCCGGTGGCCCCCACAGAATGAAAGAAGAAAGCAGTCCGGTGGCTATCATCTTTCTAATGACAGCATCTTCGCCTACCAGATGTCTCTGCCCGATGAAATCATCGAGTGAAGCGGGTCTTAATCTTTCTGCCAGAGGTTGGTTCGACATGCTGATTTTCTATTATTGAAATCTTTATCGTAATTAGGAAGACGAATCAGTTACAGTACCTTTTTATGACGTTGTAGGCCTCGGTTAGACCAAGCTCACCAGCTCTGCTGAGATCCAGTGCTCCACCTTCAAGGTCGTTCAGGTAAATCCGGGTAAGTCCTCTGTTAAAATAGGCTTCGCCAAAATCTGGCTCTAACTGAATTGCCTTAGAATAGTCTTTGATCGCACTCAGATAATCTCTTTTCTTAACCTTGGTATTGGCCATATTAAACCAGGCAAAGATGAAATTTGGATTCATGTATAAGATGGATTCATAATCCTGAATAATATCCTCGTAGTCAAGAATTTTAACTTCACCCGTCTTTGCCTCGATAGTCGTTTTAGTACCATTCATGTTTAGGATTTCTGGTTCAGGAAGAGAACCTTGAGAGCGTATAAAATCCACCATTTTTGCGCGCGAATTGGCTCTGCAGAAATAGGCTAGCATGTTACGGTCGTCTGCGGTAATAGCCTTGGAAAAATCTTTGATAGCCTCATTAAAATTTTCTGATTGTTCATAGATAATGCCTCTATTCAAATAGGCATTTGAATTTTTCTTGTTCGAGTTAATATCGTTGGTCCAATTTTGCACCAATGTTTTAAATGCATCTTTATGAATTGTCTGATAGGCGTACGGCCGATTCGAAATAATCAGAAATGGTTCGTTGTTGTTTTTGTTGTTAAGCGCCTCAATTTCCATGTTATAGTATTGAAGTCGGTTGAAGTCTACTGAATCTTTGTTGAAAACCGAAATCAGGAAATCGGGTTGCATAACGATCTTAACATTTCGATTTTGCACCAATCCGTCTTTTATATCGGTCTCAGAGATTTTACCATCTTCCGATACGACGATATTTCGTCTTTTCCTATTTTGTGTGACAGGTCCGCTTTTATTCTCCTGTTTGAAAGCAGTTGTATCCGCCTGAGAAGGCTGGGAATTAGGTATGGCAGCAATCTGTTGGTTTCCAGGCGTAACATTCGACTGCGAAGGATTATTTCCAGTGGGTTGATTTGTTTGAGCCTGATTTGGATTCTGACTTGGGTTTGGCAAGACGAATCCGTATTGACGACGTTGTTTTTCCTTTTCTTCTTCGACATCCAGTCGTTTTTTAAATGCGGCAAATTTGGGATCCAGCTCGGCAGCCATTGCCAAATCTTTCTCTGATCCGGGAATTTTTAAAGATTCCTTTGCGATACCTCTGTTTAACCAAGCCGCAGCAATAGAGGGGTCGAGTTGTATTGCCATGTCGTAATCCCGAATAGCGCCCTGAAAATCATTAAGTTGATGTTTGACAATTCCTCTGTTTACATAAGCTGAGGATGTTTTAGGGTCTAAGCGGATACATAAATCATAATCTTTCAGGGCACCGGCAAAATCCTTTTTTTCAAATTTTGCGATGCCCCTCACCAGATAAGCACTGGAAAAGTGTGGTCTGATTCGAATTGCAGCATCGCAGTCTTTTATTGCACCCTCAAGATCCCCCTTCATTTGCTTGGCAGAACTCCGGTTCAGGTAGGTATTGGCAGTCGACGGCTTTAGGTCAATAGATTTAGTATAGTCTGCGATCGCACCATCAAAATCTTCCATAGCAATCTTGGTAATGCCCCTGTTGTTGTATATATTAGGATCTTCCTGGTTGTATTCCAAGGCATTGGAATAATCTGTCAGCGCCTCCTTGAAATTTTTCATTTCATAATTCGCCATTCCTCTGTACATATAAGCCTCAGGATAATAAGGCTTTATATCAATAGCTTTATCAAAATCGGCTTTCGCACCACGAAAATCATCAATATAGAGTTTGGCCATTCCCCGGTAGAAATAGGGTTCCGGAAGATGAGGTTTCAACTTTATTACAATATTGAAATTCTCAATGGCACTTACATAATTTCCAAAATAGATTCTGCTTCGTGCAATATAAAAATAATGATCAGTGTTGAGCTGTGAGTAGGAGGTAAGGCTTAGCAAGAAAAGTGTGAAAACCAGAAAAATACGCTTCATGAGGTGTCTGATCAATATTATTATCAGACAAAAATAGCAAAATACGGTAATGAGTAGATAGTCCGGTATAAACCGGATAGTTAACTTATCTTAATTCGTTTTCGTCAAAATTCTGGCGATCTAAGACGTTTCCAAGGTTATCCGTAATAAAAACGTGACGAACCTGGAAGTTATCGCGGATAATGAATTCATACTGACTATCGCCGTTGGCACGTTCGATAAGAATTGAACTCATTATTTGACCATACAACTCTAATTTCTGACGAATTTGTTCATCGAGCATTCCGAGTGTGTAATTGGTTTCCGTTTTCAACCAAAATCCCGATTTTTCAAACCATGCTATATGTTCGATGCCATTCACTCTGAAGATAGCCTCATATACACCATCCTTTTCATTAGACCAGTCAATATTTGTCGCATCAGGGAAATGCGCCTTCAGGCAGTTCAAAACCTTACTTCCCGGGGTGTTTCTGTTAATATGAAAAATATATTTCTGAATGAGTTCTTTCATAATCGTGTGACAACAAATAGTACAGGTTCTTAGAAAGATTAAATTGAATGCTATTAATTCATCTCCTTTTGGACGAATATTCGGGGAAAAGTCACAAGGTCTTGAATTAAATTGTGTTACTTGTACTTCTGGGAGTAAAGGTAGGCAACCCGCTCGCGGGCTCTCTTCAATCTCATTTTTGTTGCACTTTCACTAATTTTTAACGCTGTCTGAATATAAGCAATCGGGAAATCGTCTATATAATGCATTGTAAGAAGAGCCTTTTCTTCGGGGTGTATCTGATCCATTATTTGCATTAACCGCTCGCTGTTGATTATTTTTTCATCAATCTCATCGATCACATCCGGTAATTCATGGGAACTATTCCAGTCCGGATAGTTCATTTTCTTCTTTACCCTTAGATATTCAATGCAATGATTATAGGTGATGGAGTATAGCCATGTGGAAAAATTTGATTCTCCTCTAAAATCCGAAAGCTTTTCAAATACTTTGCAAAAAATATCCTGCACGAACTCCTGAGCCTGCACAGGATCCTTTAAAAGGGAGTTGCATTTTTCAAAAACCTTACCGGAATACCGTATATAGAGGATTCCAAAAAGATTTGTATTGTGTTCGTGCTTGATCTTTTTAATGATCTCGGTATCGGGAAGATCATTCACAGACAATTTGTTAATCATTTTTTAATATTCCTAATGTATTATTAATTAATGAATTGCGAAGATTTTTTGTGTAATTAAAAAAAAATATATATTTTTGCGGTGACTTTCAGAAAGCATTACGTCTAAAAGTTAAAATTGTTTGAACAGAAACATTGATTTACATTAATTACATTTATTTTTCAAAGTTATGAAAAAAGGATTATTAAAACTGGTTACATTAAGTATTCTCGTTGTTACATTAGCAAGTTGTGCTAAAGTTCCTCAAGCAGACATCGACGCTGCTAACGTTGCTATCGAAGCTGCAAAGAAAGCAGGTGCTGATCGTTATGTTGCTGCTTCTTTCCAAGCTGCTGTTGATGCACAAAAATCTGGCCTTGCTCAAGTTGAAGAACAAAATGCAAAATTCGCATTGTTCCGCAACTATGACGCTGCTAAAACTACTTTGACTTCAGTTACTACACTTTCTAACAAAGCTGTAGAAGAAACAACTGCAAGAAAAGAAGCTTTGAAAGCTGAAGTTACAAAAGCAATTGCTGACTTGACAGCATCTATCGCTGCTGACAAAGAACTTCTCAAAAAAGCTCCTAAAGGAAAAGAAGGTAAAGCTGCTGTTGAAGCTATCGGTCAGGAAATTGGTGTTGTTGAAACTGTTTTAACTGAGGTTTCTGCAGGTTTGACCAACAACGAAGATATCTTAACTCTTTCTGAAAAAGTTAAACCAGCTGTTGATAAAGCTGCCGGTATCAACACTGAGTTGACCACAGTTATCGAAAAAGCTAAAGGTGGTAAGAAAAAATAAGCAAACTCTTAAGTTAGCTTAAAAGAAATAACCCTCGGAGAATTTCCGGGGGTTTTTTTGAATATTTTTGTTTATCGCCTGTTAACTTTGAATAAATAGGATTTCTTATAACAGACTTAGGGTTGTATATTTAATATTTGGCTAAGTCGAGTTGAGATTGCCACTTAAATTTTTTAAGCGTGAGATCACGATTTTTTAAAAAGCTTTTGTTTTCATTAGGGATTCTTTCTCTTATCTCCCTGATTGTTTTGGTCCTTTTGATTTTGTTCATGGATACCCCACCTATGGATGACTTCAAGAAGTGCAACGAGGTCATGACTAATGCTAAGAAAATCAATGCGGATATTTATGCTCCTGAATACTATCAATCAGCCGAGACAAATTATAAATATGCGTTTATAGAATTAAAGAGGCAAAATGAAAAATTATTTTTTCAGCGTAATTTTTCTAAAGCAAGAGAACTCATCGTTCTTGCCACATTAAAAGCTGAATTGGCTCAAAATGCCTCGGGAACCAATAAGGACACCCAAAAGGCAAGATTTTTGAAAGAAACAGAATTGCTTAGGAAGAAGCTCGACAGCTACCACGATTTTTTTATCAAGCTTCCTTTGAGAATTCAAACACGAAAAGATTATGAATTTGGTAAGCTTTCCGTAGAGGAGAGTTTGAATGCCTTTGAAAAGGGCGATGTGGCGAAAGCCAATAAAAAATTAAATGAGGGTAAATCCCGCATTAGTTATGCAGATGCAGAAGTTAATGCGCACCTTAAAGAATATTTTTTGCGGTTTCCGAAGTGGCAGAAATGGGTCGAAAGTACAATCGCTACCTCTGCCAGTACGAAATCATACGCATTCGTTGTTGACAAAATAAAACACAAGGGTTTTTTATATTACAACGGAAAAATAACGAAAGAATACGATGTAGAGTTTGGAAAAAACTGGATTGGAGACAAGCTTTATGCGGGTGATAATGCAACTCCTGAAGGAAGATATTTGGTCACAGGAAAGAAAAACTCAGGAAATTCAGGCTATTATAAAGCTATGATGTTGAATTATCCCAATGCCGAAGATCGTGCTGAATTTGCTGAGAGACGTCGAACCGGTCAGATTCCCAAGAGCAGAGGCATTGGTGGCTTGATTGAGATTCATGGTAATGGAGGAAAGGGAGTCGACTGGACTAAAGGTTGCGTTGCCCTTTCAGATGATAAAATTGATGAGCTGTATAGTAAATTATCGGTGGGTTCGCCTGTTACGATCGTTGGCTCTACGGTTTCGCTATCCGATCTTTTAAATTAAATTTCTTATTGCAATGGAAACTGAAGACAAAGGTTTTTTTGGAAAATATGCTCCGTGGTTGATTCCTGTTTTCATCTGTTTTCTGATACCTTCAATTCTATTTTACACACCAGAATGTCAAAATTTTGCTTATGGTGTTAAATCCTGGTTTACGTCGACTCTCTCTCCAGGCGATAGTGCCGTTAGGAATATAAAAAAGCAAGTACAAAACAGCAAGAGTTCGATTTCTTTGTTACAAGCCAAATTGAATGATCTTTTGCCTGAAAAGCCATATATTCTCATCAATACTTCTGAAAACAGGTTCGTCCTTCGCAATTCGAAAGACACCCTTCGTACTGGGGTGTGTTCTACCGGAAAGGATGAAATATTGATTTACCCGAATGGCACCAGAAAACCGTTCAAGACGCCAAAGGGGATGTTTTCTGTTTTGCTGAAGAGAAAGGATCCCGTTTGGACAAAGCCTGACTGGGCTTTTATTGAAGAGGGGAAAAAGCCACCTTCCGCCCGATCAGCGGAACGGTATGATGAAGCAACCCTTGGTGCATACGCCTTAACGATTGGAGATGGTTATATGCTGCACGGAACATTATACCAGCGTTTTCTTGGCTTGCCTGTCACACATGGTTGTGTCAGATTAGGTGATGCCGATCTCGAAGTTATTTTTAATACCCTTGACAAAGGGGCAAAAGTATTTATTTACTAAAATATTGTCATGGCAAATAAACCTCTTTTTTGGGTAGTCACTGTTCTATTGCTTTTAATTACAGTATTTGTTCTTACTACAACTGTTATTTTGCCGGTTGTCAACAAAAATCCTCTGCCTGAAGCTATTTCGAGAACTGAGTCAAAGGCAGCAGACAATAATGTCAAGAAATCCGACAAGGGAGATATCGCGTCCAAAAAGGGCGATAAATCTAGCAAAGGTGGGAAAAAGGCAGAATCAAATGCTCAGGATAATCAAGTTAAGGAAGAGGCCGTTTCGACTTCTAAGGATGAGATATTGGAGTATTTCGAAGTAAAAAAGAAAGAAACTTTTCTCAAGGTGTTGTACGGTCTAGCAGCAGAAGATTCCATTTATCTTGTGCTTGACTTGCAAAATAATGTGGCTACACTTGAAATGAAAGGCATTCCTTTGCATGACAGTCCATTGAAAAGTGTGTGGATCAGTAATTCTATCAAACTGTTCCATACAGAGGCTTTGATTAAGTGGATGTCGCAACCATTTGTACTGAAAAATGTTGTATCAACAATTGAAAGAGTACAATTCTTAGTGAAGAATGCCCCAAAAGACACCATTGAAGCCAACAAAGCGGATGCAATACCTGTACCAAGGAAGACTGAAGATGTTTATATTAGCATGAATTTTGAGCGCAATCTGCAATTGGTTATACAACAAAGCGAACTGAGTGAGGGAGCTGACAAGGCCAGAATCGATAGTTTAAAGAACAATCTTTTTAAACGGGAATCTGAAAAATCAATTAAAGCATTGACTAGCCTGAAGCGGGAGGCTGTTACCCCAAAGATAGTCATTACGTTGCCCAAAGCAGATGCTATCACCTTGTATCGGGCACTTCCCCAAAGACTCAAAATGGTAATTAAGATGTAGTTGGCTTAGTTGGAGAGGGCGATCTTTACCTTTTTGTTTTTGATCTTATCCCTGGATAAGAGGGAACAAAGCTTCTCTGCTTTTGTTGCGGGAATCGCAGCAAAAGACTCGTAATCAAGGATATTGATAAGTCCAATCTCTTCTTTTTTCAATCCTCCTATTTGAATAAGGCTTCCAACGATATCGGCCTTGCTAATCTTATCTTTCTTTCCAGCACCGAAGTAAAGTGTTGAAAAGAAGGGTTGTATTTGTAAATTTGAATTTCCCGTCAGTTCGGTTTCAATACAATCTCCAGAGATAAATTCGGGGATTTTTTCTGAGGCAGAGAGAATAATCCATGCGGTTCCCACATTATCCATTCTTGCAGTACGTCCATTTCTATGAATGAAAACGGTTTCACTGGCGGCTGTTTGGTAGTGGATGATATTCTTTACTCCTGTAATGTCTAGTCCACGCGAAGCGAGATCTGTTGTCACCAATATCGGAGTACTTCCATTTCTGAATTTGATTAGAGCCCGCTCACGCCTGAACTGTTCATAGCCTCCATGGTAGGTGTCGTGAATGACACCTTTCTCGTTGAGCAAAAGGCTTATTCGGTCAACCGCTTCCCGGTGGTTGCAAAATACCAGGGTAAGTCCGGGTTCGATAGTTGACAGCAATTTCATTAACAGGCTGAGTTTTTCATTTTCCTCTGAACGAAGGAGCCTGATTTCTAGTCCGGCTGGCTTTTGATCGCTGCTGTAATCCAATATGACCGGATTTTTCAAATCGATAAAATCGACAGTACTGTTTGATTTTGTTGCTGAAGTAAGTATTAGTTGCTCCGGATCGGAGATCTGTGCGACAATTGACGATATCTCCCTTGCAAAGCCATATTCGAGTGATTTGTCGTATTCGTCCAGTATCAACAGGGAAATAGTCTTTGGATTGATATTGCCTTTCTCTAGATGATAGGCAATTCTGCCAGGGGTGCCGATAAGAAGGGTAGGTGATTCAATCAGGTTATTGAGTTCTGTTTTTACCTTATGTCCACCATAGCAAGTTGATACTTTTAGTCCTGTCGACATTGAACGGAATACCTGTTCAATCTGCAGGGCTAATTCTCTTGTTGGAACCAAAATCAGCGCTTTAATGCCGGGTTTTTGAATGAATTCTTTTTCCAAAATTGGTAAAAGAAATGCGACGGTTTTACCGGAACCGGTTGGCGAAAACAGCAGAATCTGCCTGCTTTTCCTGCAGGATTTCAGCATCTCGAGTTGCATCGGATTGAGTGATTCAAATGCGAGGTTCCTTACAGCCTTCTCCACTAACGGAGAAAATTTTTCATTTTTCATTATATATGTTTCATTATACAAACAAAAAGAGGGATCCGGAAAGGAGCCCTCTTAAATGCTTTAAAAAGCTTTGGAACGATTCTGCTTTTGTTTGGATTATCTAAGTGATCTGCTTCAATTTCGATAAATTATCGGGCCGTTAAGTCAGATATAATTCTTCATACACGAACTCAGCACAAAAATAGTTCAAACTGTAGCCTTAATGCTACAACGCGTCCGACTGCTTAATAACTAGACCTGCGACCAGTACCTCTGTCACCGCCGCCACGGTTGAAACCACCACGATCACCACCGCCACGGTTGAAACCGCCACGATCGCCACCACGGTTGAAACCGCCACCGCCGCCACCGCCACGGTTGAAACCGCCGCCGCTACCGCCTGGACGTCTTGTGCCGTCTTTAGGTTTTTCGATGGATTCGTTTACAACGATTGTACGACCGTCAACTTCTGCACCGTTTAATTCTTCAATGGCTTTTTGAGCCTCTTCTGCATTCGGCATTTCGATAAAGCCGAAACCTTTACTCCTTCCGGAGAATTTGTCAGTAATAATTCTTGCTGAAGTCACTTCACCGTACTCCTCAAAAAATCCTTTTAATTCTGCCTCCTCCAAGCTAAATGGAAGGCTACCTACGAAAATGTTCATAATTTAAAAAACTTATTTAATGGTAAATAATCCGATGTAAAGGTAGTTATATTTTGATTCAAAAAGAGTTTTGGATTTTTTTTTATTTTGGGCGTAATATTCATTCTATCAATGGTATACGAATTATTTTCTAAGCTATTGAAGGCATTTGATGCTTTACGGATCACTTTATACGGATTAATGCACTCATTTGAGAACCAGATTTTTAGTTTACCGCAATCCTGTATGAAAGCTTAATGAGAAGGGTATTGTTTGGTTTTTCAAAATTGTATAGTCGATTAACGTCATGCGAGAAGTCCAAATCACCGCTGGTTGCTTCGTATCTCCTGTTCTGTGACCACACAAGATATAAAGAGGACCCGGGTAGATATTCCCATCTCAGAACCAGATTTGATAGAAATTCATTGAAATTGAAGTTCGGATTTTCAAACTGATAGTCCATTTTCCCATCCCTATTTTCATCGATCTGGTAGAAATTATCCGAATTTAGCGGTGATATTTGAGAGGGGCTATATTCGGAAAACCGATCCCTATAATTTTTAGCAACTGGTTGAGTTACCATTTTCAATTTGGTATATTTTCCTGCCGTAATAAATGGCTGACCCCAATATTGAATTGTCAAATTTGGGCGGATATTAATGTTGATACGTGCGGAAAAGGAAAGTATATGTTGATTTAGGGAGCCCAGAATGTATCTTTTTTCATTCAGAAAGCTTTGTTCATCAACGTATTGTATTTCATTCTTGTTACTAGTATAGGAGGGTTCGAAGGAGAAATCCAGCGTGTTGATTGGCTGATAACGAATAATTGGGGCATATTGATCCATCGAAGCTGATCCGAAATTTGATCTGACATGTACCCCCTGATATTTTACGGATATTTTTTTACGGTTATCCGATTCAATGAAATACCAAATCGACTTGACTCCGGGAATTGACATCATTGGTCCACCCCGCAATTGGGAAGAAGATAAAGACTCCGAATCAATATTTAAGCCACTATGCACAAACCATTGATTGGAAAACTGAACATGGCCGTTAAAGTTGCCACCAATAAGGAGGTGTTTTCCGGAGAAATCCCAGGCATTCCATTGATTGACATTTACTCGCGCTGAAAGTATGATGCCCTTTGGCTTGTTGAATTTGTAGCCACCCCAAAACACCTCTAAAATTTCATCAGTCGATCTCAAATAGCCAATGTCGTTTAGTTCAAGACCAGGTGATTTCCACATCGTTGCCAATAAACAGTTGAAATTTCCTCCAAGTTTACTAATCTGGAGGTTGCCGCCCTGCCCGGTCAGAGATGCTTTGTTGATGTCATAATTTAAGTGAGTAGCATCGGGCCGCTGGAAAAAATGTACCGATGACTCCTGCGTTTTTGCAATGGCCTCTTTACTTCCGTCTACGCGGCTTGCTACCGTATTGACTTGCAGTAACCAGTTTTTATTATCGAAATATTGTTTGAAATCAATACCAGCAGCTCGTCCACTTTTGTGCAAATTGGATGCAAGTATATTATCATTCAGATTTCGATCTGTGCTTGTGCCCATGAAACCGATGATCGTGTTTCCATTCTTGCTATCTTTTTGTAATCTTCCAACCAGATAATTTGTAAGAGGTTCCACCGGTACGCGTCTGGTGATTCCATTCTTATCGATTAAGGCATTTTCTTCAGCACCAACACTTTCTATTACCCCGACAGACCATCCTTTTGATGTTTTTCCCGTCAATTTTGCTGCACCAAGTATCCTGGTAAATTCTGGTTCCTTCGAATATTCATCCGATTGTAAATCAGGAGAATATTGTGGTTTTCTTCCGATTCTCCTCGAATAGAAAAGTTGTTCCGTGGATAAATCCCCATCGCCAAATCCTAATTGGAAGCGGGTAATATTGTTTCCTTCGATAAAGAAGGGTCGTTTTTCAATAAAGAAAGTCTCGTAAGCTGTGAGATTGACTTGAGAAGGATCCGCTTCAACCTGACCAAAATCCGGATTGATTGTGAAATCCAGGGTCAAATTGTTGGTCACACCGATTTTTCCGTCTAAGCCGACGTTCAATTTTGAATCGCTCCCGTCAGCGAATTGATTTCCATCTTCTTTTGGATATTTGTTAACACCAGCGGTCAAATAGGGTGTTATGTCGAATTGCTTTTTTGGCTTTAATTTGCTGTTGAAGGCTAATTCGCCATAATGTCTGGTAAATCCGGAAACATTACGCGCAACAGGCTGCCAAAGGGAAAATTCATTTTTTCGAAACAGTTGGCGCAACACTTCAAAGCCCCAAACTTCATTTGAATTTTTTTCAAAACGAAGTTGTGTCAAAGGGATTTTCATTTCTGCCGACCAGCCCCAGCTCTGCTTTTTTGTTTTTACGTACCAGATGGGATCCCAGGTGAGGTCCTCTGTCGATCCGTCATCAGTGAATATTTCGTCTGTCTTCACCCCGGCCGCCGATACGAAGAACCCAAAGGCAGTCCTTAAATCGTGATAGCTGTCAAAGGTTACGCCGACGAAATCGCCATCCATTTTATCCCTCCTGGACAATCGGCTCACAATGCTATCGGGAGCAGTGTCGAGGCATTTGATGGCTACATAGATATATTCATCATCAAAAAGAAGTTTAAACTGTGTATCCTGAGAAGGTTTCTGATTTTCATACGGTTCTCTTTGGATAAAACCACCTTCCCATTTACCTTCCCAGGAAGGTTCATCAAGATTTCCGTCGATCATTATAGGAGAGGTATTTTTACTAGCCAGATAGATTTTTTTTGGTACTTCCTGTGAAAAAGAGGAAAGGCAGGCAAATAAAAGTAGAGAGAAGAGTATGTTCTTCATGAAGGCAAGCAATAAATTTGTGATTATCGGTAAGACGTCCGAATTTTGCAAACGTTACAAAGGAACCGTCAAAATTTTGATTATTCTGCAAAAAAGATGAATCCTTGACTTAATTTTTTTTTTTTTCATGTAAGTTTGTACGCTTTAATAAATGCAATAGAAAATGTTTGAAAATCTAACGGATAAACTGGAACGGTCGTTCAAATTACTGAAAGGCCAGGGGAAAATTACTGAAATCAATGTTGCCGAAACCTTGAAAGAGGTTCGTCGTGCTTTGCTTGATGCGGATGTCAATTTTAAGATTGCGAAGGATTTTACGACACGGATTAAAGATAAGGCAATCGGACAGCAGGTAATTACTTCCCTGAATCCAGGGCAGTTGATGGTGAAAATTGTACATGATGAGCTCGTCGAATTGATGGGTGGTCAAGCAGTGGACATCAATTTGAAAGGCTCGCCTGCGATTATTTTAATGTCAGGCTTACAGGGTTCCGGAAAGACAACATTTTCAGGAAAACTTGCCAACAGGCTGAAAACAAAACAAGGCAAGAATCCGCTGTTGGTCGCATGTGATGTTTACCGTCCGGCAGCTGTTGAACAACTGCGGGTTTTGGGAGCCGCTATCCAGGTTTCCGTTTATACAGATGAAGCAACCAAAGACCCTGTCAAAATAGCGAAAGATGCCGTTAGAGAGGCAAAATTGAAGGGCAACGATGTCGTCATCATTGATACCGCTGGTCGGTTGGCCATCGATGAGGTGATGATGAAGGAAATAGAAGCCATAAAGAATGCGGTAAATCCGGGTGAGATTTTGTTCGTCGTCGATTCCATGACGGGGCAGGATGCTGTCAACACGGCAAAAGAGTTCAACGACCGATTGAATTTTGACGGTGTTGTCTTAACCAAACTTGATGGTGACACCCGCGGTGGAGCAGCACTATCGATCCGTTCCGTAGTAACCAAGCCTATCAAGTTTGTGGGGATGGGTGAAAAGATGGATGCCATCGACGCATTCTATCCAAATAGAATGGCGGATCGTATTCTCGGTATGGGTGACATCGTTTCGCTCGTTGAAAGGGCTCAGGAACAATATGATGAAGAAGAAGCAAGAAAACTTCAGAAGAAATTAGCGAAAGACCAGTTCAATTTCGATGATTTTTTGAAGCAGATCCAGCAGATAAAAAAGATGGGTAACCTGAAAGAGCTTGCCGGCATGATTCCTGGTATGGGAAAAGCTTTAAAAGATGTTGATATTGAAGATGATGCCTTTAAGCATGTGGAAGCGATTATTTATTCAATGACAAAGGAAGAAAGGGCTGATGCGGCACTGATCGATGGTTCCAGACGCAAACGAATAGCAAATGGCTCCGGGACTTCCGTTCAGGAGGTCAACAGGCTGTTGAAGCAATTTGCAGATACGCGCAAAATGATGAAGATGGTTTCGTCAGGTGCTAACATGAAGAAAATGATGACCCAGGGAAATAATCAGCGTCGGTAGTTTTCACGATTTTTCATTTTTTCATCCTTCACTTTGAAATATGGTTTTAATTGATGGCAAAGAGATTTCCGCTCTTCTAAAAAAGGAAATAGCAGACGAAGTTATCCGGATAAAGGCGACAGGAAAACGTTCGCCTCATTTGGCTGCAATTTTAGTTGGACATGACGGCGGCAGTGAGACGTATGTGGCTGCGAAGGTAAAGGCATGTGAATTTGTTGGATTTGAATCCACGCTTATCCGGTTCGAAGATCATGTCAGCGAGGCTGAACTGCTTGGATGCATCAATCAATTAAACGATAATCCTGAAATTGACGGTTTTATCGTACAACTCCCGTTGCCAAAGCACATCTCGGAAGAAAAGGTAATCGAATGCATTGATCCTAAGAAGGATGTAGACGGCTTTCACCCGATAAATGTTGGCCGTGTAGTTGCCGGGATGCCAGCCTATGTATCGGCGACGCCATTTGGAATTATGGAGTTACTTCGCAGATATAAAATTGAGACTTCCGGAAAAAATTGTGTAGTGATTGGCCGTAGTAACATTGTTGGCCGGCCAATGAGTATATTACTGTCTCAGAAAGGCGTTGATTGCACTGTAACACTATGTCACAGCAGAACGAAAAATTTAAAAGAGGTATGCCTGAATGCTGATATCATTGTAGCTGCATTAGGTATGCCGGAGTTTCTAACGAGCGAGATGGTGAAAGAGGGCGCTGTTGTAATCGATGTTGGAACCACTCGTGTGCCTTCCGATCAAACAAAATCTGGCTTTAAATTGAAGGGTGACGTCAAATTTGATGAAGTTGCTCCGAAATGTTCATATATCACTCCGGTTCCGGGAGGTGTCGGACCGATGACGATTGCTTCACTTCTTTATAATACCTTGTTAGCGAGTCAACAAAAAATTTATAAATAAGATGTTTACAATATTACGTTCATCCAATGCAAAGGCTGTTCTGGTATCGTTGATCTTGTTAACCTCATGTGCAACGGTGCCACTAACGGGTCGTAAACAACTAAGTCTGGTAAGCGAATCGGAAGTAATGGCTTTGAGCCTGAGCCAGTACGATCAGTACCTGAAAACCAACAAAATTTCCACCAACAAATCCGAATCAGACAGGATAAAGCGAATTGGAAATAAAATTGCCTTTGCCGTTGAACAGTCTTTTATTGACGAGGGATTGCCCAATTATTTGCAGGGTTATAAATGGGAATTTAACCTTATTGAAGACAAAAGTGTAAACGCATGGTGTATGCCTGGGGGCAAGGTTGTCGTTTATACCGGGATACTTCCTTTAATAAAAAATGATGCTCAATTGGCTACCGTGATGAGTCATGAAATTGCTCATGCAATCGCGCGTCACAGCAGTGAACGCATGAGTGAGCAACTGTTGGCTCAGGGGCTTGGATCTGCGCTCACCGTGGCTCTTTCCCAAAAACCGCAGGAGACACAGAAATTGGCTATGGCGGCATTCGGCTTAGGCGCTCAGGTGGGATATTTGCTGCCATTTTCGAGAACGCACGAATACGAGGCGGATGAATTGGGCCTATACTATATGGCTATGGCGGGCTATGACCCAAATCAAAGTATTGAATTCTGGAAGGCTATGGCTCAAAATAATTCTTCAAAGTCGCCTGAATTTCTGAGCACTCACCCGCTGGATGAAAACAGGATTGCCAGAATTACTGCAAAACTGCCTGACGCATTAAAATACTACCATCCAACTTCCGGGAAATAGGATTCGGATTACAGCAATTTCGACGTCTTCTCAGCAAGTTGGCGGTAAAGTTTCTCACTTACCGGCACGAGTGGCAGCCTGACAGTATTTTGGATCAATCCCTGCGAATGCATGGCCGCTTTTACCCCAGAAGGATTTCCTTCCGCAAATAGATCTTCCACCAAAGACTGAATTTCGAGCTGAATGGAAGCTGCCATGCTAAAATCGCCATTCAATGCATAATGAGCCATGGCAGAAACAAGCTTTGGAGCCAGGTTTGCCGCAACAGAAATAACACCTTCTCCTCCGATAGCAGTAGTTGGTACAACCAGACTATCGTCTCCAGTTATTACGCTGAATTTATCAGGTTTACCTTTTAGTATTTTGATAATTTCATTAAAATTCCCTGAAGCTTCTTTGGTTGCAACAATATTCGCGGCATCGTGAGCCAATCGTAAGGTCGTGTCTGCAGTCATGTGGACTCCAGTGCGCCCCGGGACATTATACAAAACAAGAGGAAGCGGACTGGCAGCAGCAATTGCCATAAAATGCTGGTAAATACCTTCCTGTGAGGGTTTGTTATAATATGGTACCACAGACAAAATTCCATCAGCTTTATCCAATGACAGTGTGTGGAATTTTTCAATGACCTCAGCTGTGCTGTTTCCTCCAACGCCAACCATGACAGGTACTCTTCCGGCGGTTCTGGAAATGACGAAATCGATCAGCGATTGTTTTTCCCCATGCGATAATGTTGCAGTCTCGGCAGTTGTTCCGAGTACAACGAGAAAATCCATCTTGTTATCGATTTGAGAATCAACTAATTTCCCCAAGCCTTCAAAATCTATTTCCAAATTGGATGTGAAAGGAGTGATGAGTGCCACACCTGCACCGCGAAAAATTTTATTCATGATATTATTTGTTCTCGTACAATTTTACCAAGTAAAAGATAATTTGTTCCATAAGAAACCGACAATTTGGATTGGCCGTCACATCGATGTCCAGATCATAGAAAGCATGATCACCTGCTTGCCATCCAATTTTGAATTTAGCCGCTGAATGAACCAGAATATATTGTAATTCAATGCTTTTAATGAGCGACAAGTCAATCAGGATATCAAATTCCTGCTGAATGAAACGGATACCGTCTTCGCTTTTAGGTTTCCCCCAAAAGCTAATGTCCGCGTTACTCAAAAGCCATGAATGTGAAATGGTGGCAAACGTCTCCTTTTCTTTTCCAGATTTGACATACCCGATTCCGAAAGTCTGTATTCCTTTTTCATTCAACGATCTACGAAGAAATTCGTACGTTTCCAAGCTGTCCGCATCCATTGGATTCCAGAGGATTCCAATAGTTTTGGCTTCTTCCAGGGTAATAATATTTACGACCCGCTTTTGCCTCTTGTATGAAAGAAACAATTGCCTTTTAAAGTACGATTTGAATAATCCTCTAAACATTTGCACAAAGTTATGTATTCAAAATATAAAACAATTCTATTTTGTTCACCAGAATGATTTTAGCAACTTTCAATCTGTAAGTTCCCGATAGGATTCTTCGGTGATAATTGGGATTTTTAGTTGAGTGGCCTTTTCCAGTTTTGAAGGTCCAATGTTTTCTCCTGCAATAAGATAACTTGTTTTAGCAGAGATGGAGGATACGTTTTTTCCACCGTGCAATTCAATATCTGCTTTTAATCCGTCGCGTGAAAAATTTTTGAACGTACCAGAGATGACGAAGGATAAACCCTTTAATTTTTCAGAAGATCCCTCAGACACTATTGATTCCATCTCAAATTTAAGATGATGATTTTTCAATCTGGCTATTAATTCCAGGTGTTGCTCTTTTGCGAACCACTTCAAAATACTTTCAGCTATCTTCGCTCCAACTTCCTCTATCGATAAGAGAACATTCAAATCGGCTTGCTGAAGTTTGTCCATAGAGTGTATCTCTTTTCCCAGCTTTTTCGCGACTGTTTCACCAACGTACCTGATTCCCAGAGCAAAGAGCACTCTTTCGAATGGTACGTTCGTCGAATTTTTAATCCCTTCAAGAATTCTTTCGGCAGATTTTTCGCCCATTCTGTCGAGGGACACCAATTGTTCTTTCTGGAGATCGAACAGATCTGCAACATTGCGAACCAAACCCTTCTGGAACAAGAGGTCGATCGTTTCACTTCCCAGTCCGTCGATATTCATTGCCTTGCGACTGATAAAATGTTCAATTTTACCTTTTATCAGGGGCGGACATTCATCTTCATTCGGACAGTACCAGGCAGCTTCCCCTTCTTCTCTGACCAATGCCGTACCGCATTCCGGGCATTTATCAATGAATTGAATCTTCAATTCCGACGGGTTTCTTTGGGAAATATCCACGCCAACGATCTTCGGTATTATTTCCCCTCCCTTTTCAACATAGACCAGGTCATTACCGTGAAGGTCAAGGCTTTGTATGATGTCTGCATTGTGAAGAGAGGCTCTTTTTACCACTGTGCCTCCCAGTTGAACTGGTTCAAGATTAGCCACCGGAGTGACGGCTCCGGTTCTTCCAACCTGAAAATCTACGCTTACCAATCTGGTGGCAACACGCTCAGCCTTAAATTTATAGGCAATTGCCCACCTCGGACTTTTTGCCGTAAAACCAAGTTCATCCTGCACCCTTTTGGAGTTAACTTTGATGACAACACCATCGGTAGCGAAAGGCAGTGAATCTCTTTGCTTATCCCAGACTTCCAAAAAGCGCAGAATTTCTTCAGCATCTCTGCATTTTTTCGCATGAGGAGAAATTTGGAAGCCCCAATCCGCAGCCTCCTGTAACAATTCAAAATGGCCGTCTTCGGGCAAATTTTCACCCAACACGTAATAAAAATATGCGTCCAGTTTGCGGGATGCCACGATGGATGAATTTTGCATTTTCAACGTACCGGACGCTGCATTTCTGGGATTAGCGAAAAGCACTTCGCCATTTTGCATTCGCTCCCTGTTCAAAGCGTCAAAAACAGAATATGGCATCACAATTTCTCCCCGGATTTCGAATGATGCAGGAAAAGTTCCCTGCAGTTTAAGAGGAATTGAGCGAATAGTTCTGACGTTGGAAGTTACATCGTCACCTTTCTCTCCATCTCCGCGGGTAACGGCCCTAAGAAGTTCACCATCCTGGTAAGTGAGGCTTATGGAGGTTCCATCCAGTTTAAGCTCGCAGACGTAATCTGGTTTTTCACCCGAGAATTTCTCGACTCTTTGTATGAAATCCACGACTTCTGATTCGGAGTAGCTATTTGATAAAGAGAGCATTGGATATTGGTGGACCACCTGCTGAAATTCCCGGGATATATCGCTTCCAACCCTTTGCGACGGAGAATTAGGGTCGAAGTACTGAGGGAATTTGTTTTCCAGCGCTATCAGATCCTGTAGCAAAAGGTCGAACTCAAAATCCGTTATAGTCGGTTTGTTGAGTTTGTAGTAGTTATCATTGTGAAGCTCAATTTCCTGACGTAATTTTTTGATTCTTGTTTTTATTTCTTCCATCGACATAAATAAATTCCTTAGTAGAGCTTTAAAAGTACAAAAAATGGATGAATCTAATCTTTGGACTCCGACTTCGGTCCAGAATAATAAAAAATATCGCGGGCAACCGAATTAGATTTTAAAAAAAGTATAGTTTTGCAATGAAATTTGGTTTCATCATCTTCTTTCACGAAGAGGTGAATCAAAAAGGGAATCCGGTGCAAATCCGGAGCTGTACCCGCAGCTGTAAGTCCATCAAAAAGGTTTCTGAATCCATGCCACTGTTGAAAAGACGGGAAGGCGCAGAAGACCGGACGAGCCAGAAGACCTGCCAATTTCACCTTTTTTTGCTTTCGGGAAAAACAGCAAAAATTTTGTGCAAATTTTTCAAGTTGTTGATATTGTTTAAATTAAATTTTTCCACTATGAAAGTCTCATCGTTAATGGTGATTGTTTTATTGTTATGCCTGGGAGGCATCTTCACTTCATGCCAAAAATCAGGTTACACAATTCCTACGCATGTACTAGATTTCGAATCATTAACTGTTCCTCAAGCTGGTTATTGGAATGGCTCAGATGCGTCAGGATCTTTTTCACAGGATGTCATGAAATTTGACAATGAGTATACAGCCGCCTGGAAAACCTGGGCCGGATTTTCATATTCACAAAAAAATGATGTTACTACCGCGGGATATACCAACGAGTTCAGTGTTGCCGATCCGTCTAATAAGAGCAATAAATTTGCTGTCTATTATCCCTCATTTGGTGGAGATATTTTTGCCACATTTACCAATGGCGGAGAGTTCGAGATACCTTCTATGGATATTTGCAATTCAACTTATGCCGCCTTGTCTATGAAAAATGGTGACGGGTACAGCAAGAAATTTGGAGGAGCGAGCGGTACCGATCCCGACTGGTTTAAGGTAACTGTAAATGGCTATGACATTAGTGGCGCTAAGGTAAGTAGTGTGGATATATATTTGGCGGATTTCCGTTTTACGGATTCATCCAAAGATTATATTCTGACCAAATGGACGACGGTAGATCTCTCTTCCCTGGGAATTGTTCATAAGATTTCATTCGTTTTTTCTTCCTCAGATTCGGGCGCTTATGGAATCAACACGCCTTCCTATCTCTGCATTGATAATATTAAGTACCGGAATACTCATATTATTTTGTGAAATATATAGGTAAACTTTTTTTATAAAAAGACGTAATAATTTATGCAGCTAAAGAAATATGGTGTTTCTTTGCACATTAATTTAAAAATGACATTGTAATGGTGACAGTATCAAAAGATAGTATGGTTACATTGACCTACGATTTGAGGTTAGATGGTAAAGAAGGAGAGATATTTGAGTCGGCGACTCAGGAGAGTCCACTGATTTTTCTTCATGGCGCCGGATTGATGATTCCCGCGTTTGAAGAGCAATTGGTTGGAAAGAAATCCGGAGAAAATTTTGAGATAGCGATTCCTGCAGCCAGCGGTTATGGCGAAATTAATGAAGAGGCAGTTGTAGAATTACCTTTGGATATTTTCAAGATTGACGGTAAAGTTGATGAAGCATTGCTTAAAGTTGGCAATAGTGTTCCAATGATGTCTGCTCATGGTCAACGGATGGATGGTATTGTTGTTTCTGTTGAAGGTGAAACCGTAACGATGGACTTTAACCATCCACTTGCTGGTGAGGATCTCCATTTTACAGGCACTATCCTGGAAGTACGCGAGGCATCGCCGGAAGAGCTCAGCGCAGCATATAGCGCCGGAGGATGCGGTTGCGGAAGCAGCTGCGGCGACGGCGGCTGTGGTGATGGTAGCTGCGGCGACGGTGGTTGCGGCGACAAAGACTCAGGTTCAGGTTGTGGATGTGGTTGCAATTAAAAGCTCCTTCAGTAAAAAAATAATAAAACCCTGGTGATTTCATCAGGGTTTTATTATTTTTAAATTAAACCTTAGGAATCATTAATGATCTAATGCTTAAGTAACCGAAAAGTTGAATAATTTTAGCCTTTTAAAAAACTACTAAATTGAACAGTTTCGGAAAAGTATTTACGCTCACTTCTTTTGGTGAGTCACATGGTGTTGCCATAGGTGGCGTAATCGACGGCTGTCCGGCCGGCTTAAAAATTGATATCGATCTTATACAAAACGACCTTGACAGGCGAAAACCTGGTCAGTCGCATATTACTACCTCGCGTCAGGAGAGTGATCGCGTGGAGTTTCTTTCAGGCATTTTTGAAGGTAGAACAACAGGTACCCCTATCGGATTCCTGGTAAGGAATAAGGATCAGCATTCTGGTGATTATTCGAACATAAAGGATCTTTACCGGCCCTCACATGCGGATTTTACATACGATCAGAAGTATGGTGTCAGAGATTATAGGGGTGGCGGAAGATCATCTGCCAGAGAGACCATTGCTAGGGTTGTTGCCGGTTCTTTGGCCAAACAGTTGCTTGGCGTATTTGGCATCAAAATACAGGCATATGTTTCTTGTGTCGGAGGTATTGACATCGGGAAATCATATCTTGAACTAGACCTAAGCCAGACCGAGACAAACATCGTAAGGTGCCCTGATCCTGAAACAGCCGAACGCATGATTAAGCGAATAGAGGATGCTGGTAAAAACCACGACACTGTCGGAGGAGTAATCTCCGGCGTTGCTACAGGAGTGCCAGCCGGCTGGGGAGAACCCGTTTTCAATAAACTCCATGCGGATTTGGGATTTGCGATGCTTGGTATTAATGCGGTAAAAGGCTTTGAGTACGGTTCCGGATTTGAAGGAACCAAGTTAGCCGGATCGCAGCATAACGATATTTTTGTACCATCAGCGGATGGAGTCAAGACGCTGACAAATCATTCGGGTGGGGTTCAGGGAGGTATTTCCAATGGCGCAGATATCTATTGGAAAGTGGCTTTCAAACCGATTGCGACTTTACTGAAAGAACAAAATACAGTTGACATTCATGGTAATGAGGCAGTTGTAAATGTTCAGGGAAGGCATGATCCTTGTGTTTTACCCCGGGCAGTTCCGATTGTTGAATCCATGGCAGCGCTGGTTTTAGCGGATCATTATTTATTAAGCAGAGTGTCTAAACTATAAAATTTAAGAGTATGGAATCAAAGGATGCAATTATCAAAGCAATGGAGCAGGCAGGTAAGCCAATGAAAGGTGGGGAAATTGCTGAAGCCTCTGGCGTGGATAAAAAGGAAGTCGACAAATTGTTGAAGAAGTTAGTTGCCGAAGGGACTGTTAATTCCCCGATTCGTTGCTTTTATGCAATCGTTAAATAGAAGGTTTATTCTTTTACTCATTAACTAACTGAATCAAAATCTGAAACTATGTGTATCCTTCAAAAGCCAATCCTGGGGGTAGTAATTTCCGTATTCTCTTTTTATTCTTGCAGCAATAATGCTAAAAAGGGGAGTTCTCCGACCGAAGGCAGATCAACACTCACAGTGGAGGCACAGGTATTAGCGGTTAAAAATCTGGATATAACCTCCACATATACTGGTAGTATGCTTGCTAACGAAGAGATTGATATCCGGCCTGAGATTTCGGCCAAAGTAACCGGAATTCATTTTAAGGAGGGAAGTATCGTTACCAAAGGTACGCTGCTCGTCAAAATGTTTGACAAAGATTTGCAGGCAAATTTGAAATCGAATCAATTACAACTGGAATTAGCCACCAAGGAATTGGATAGAAAAAAGGAACTGTATCAGTTCAAGGGGATCAGCAAGGAGGAACTTGATATATCCGAAAACAATTTCAACACGCTCAAAGCGACCCAGGATCTGATAAAGGCGCAAATTTCAAAGACCGAACTTCATGCACCGTTCTCTGGTGTTGTCGGTTTGAGAATGGTAAGCGAAGGTGCATTTGTTTCAAATTCAACGATTATCACTTCTTTGCAGCAAGTTGATCCGATGAAAATAGATTTTTCGGTACCTGAAAAATATGTTGCGAATGTGAACATTGGGAAGGAGATAAATTTTACCACGCCTGGAATGGAAGATCATTTTGTCGCCAAAATATATGCGATTGAATCAAAAATCGATGCTGCGACCAGATCCATCAGGGTACGGGCTTTATGTCCCAATCCCAAAAGATTGCTTTATCCCGGGTCTTTTGCAAGGATTGATCTTAAGCTTTTTCCTGATAAGTCTTGTATTATGATTCCTGCAAGATCGACTGTTCCGTTGATGGAAGGAGATCAGGTTTTCGTTCTTAGGAAAGGGAAGGCAAAAGCCATCGAAATTAAAACGGGATACAGAAATGAGTTGGAAATTGAAGTTACCGACGGTCTGGCTCCAAACGACACCCTGATTACCAGCGGTCTTTTGCAGATCAAAGATGGAATGCCAGTCAGGGTTAAGGTACAGAACAGGTAACCAAATTTGAAATCATCGACATGAACATAGCTTCAATAAGCATAAAACGACCGGTACTTGCGTCTGTACTTTCCATTTCGATACTCCTTTTTGGTTTTGTGGGCTTTGAAATGCTCGGTTTGAGAGAGTTTCCAAGCGTCGATCCACCTATCGTGACGGTTTCGACCGGATATACGGGTGCCAATGCAGACGTAATGGCGACACAAATTACGCAACCGCTGGAAGAATCAATAAACGGTATTGCCGGTATCCGGACTCTAACTTCCTCAAGTAGTGATGGTAGTAGCCGGATTACGGTTGAATTTAATATTGATGCGGATATGGAAGCTGCCGCGAATGATGTTCGCGACAGAGTTTCACGAGTCATCAACCGATTGCCGCAGGATTGCGATCCACCGGTAGTTGTAAAGACTGATGCTGACGCAGACGTAATCATGACACTTGCGGTTCAAAGTGATTCAAGAAATCTTCTTGAACTTACTGATTACGGCATAAATGTATTCAAAGAACGCCTGCAGACAATCCCGGGGGTTAGTGATATTCGAATCTACGGGGAGAAGAAGTATGCGATGAGACTGGAGCTCGATCCAGCAAAACTTTCGGCCTATCAAATTTCTCCAACAGATATACGCACGGCTCTTCAGCGTGAAAATGTGGAATTGCCATCCGGAAGGATTGAAGGCTATGAGCGGGAATTGACGATTCGGACATTAGGCAGGCTGACCACAGAAGAGGAGTTTAATAACCTCCTGATAAAAGAGCAAAATGGCGTTTTGATCCGTTTAAGGGACATCGGACGAGCCGTTCTTTCTTCCGAATCACTGAAAAGTACTTATCGCGGAAATGGCGGAATACAACAAATTGCCCTCGGAATTCAGCCGCAGCCAGGATCCAACCACATCGCAATTGCTGATGAGTTTTATAAACGCGTTGAGAGGTTAAAGCTGGAGGTTCCAAAGGATTTAAAGCTCTCAATTATTCTGGACACGACCGTTAATATCCGCAAGGGTATCAAGGAAGTTGAAGAGACGATATTCTTTTCTTTCGCTCTGGTGGTACTTGTGATATTTGTGTTCCTCAGGCACTGGAGAACGACACTTATCCCTGTTCTTGCCATCCCGATTTCCCTGGTTGGAACTTTTGCGATAATGTATTTTGCCGGATTTACCATCAATCTGCTGACACTGCTTGGGATTGTCCTCGCAACAGGTTTGGTGGTTGATGATGCGATTGTTGTCCTGGAAAATATTTACAAAAAAATTGAGATGGGGGAGAAGCCCATGGTCGCCGGGCACAAGGGATCTGAGGAGATCATCTTCGCTATTATCTCCACGACGATTACGTTGGCAGCCGTTTTTCTTCCAATCATGTTTTTAAGTGGTATCTCCGGACGACTTTTCAGGGAGTTTGCCGTGACTGTAGCCGGGTCAGTGCTAATATCTGCTTTTGTATCGCTGACTTTGACCCCGATGATGTGTTCCAGAATGCTCAAGAAAAGCACTTCAGAGACCGGCTTCTATAAAATGAGCGAAAATTTCTTCGAAAGGATGACCAATGGTTATCACAATTCCTTGAAAGCGTTTATAAACCACAGGTGGATAGCCGGTTTGATCATGGTAATCTCATTTGTCATAATCATATTGATTGGAAGGATCATTCCATCAGAGTTGGCTCCAATGGAAGATAAGAACCGTATCCGGATTACGGCTACTGCTCCGGAAGGAACTGCCTATGAGTCCATGAGCAAATACATGGATCAATTGTCTGAACTGATCGACACCATCCCGGAAAAGAAATCGATGATGATCATGACCGGTATGGGTGGTACTAATAGTGGATTTGGAAGGGTTGAGTTGGTTAATCCCGATGAGCGGCAACGGTCCCAACAGGAAATCGCCGACTGGCTCAATGGAATATTGCGCCGTAATAATTTTGCGCGGGCTTATGCTACCCAGGAACAGACTATTGCGACTACCAGAAGAGGCGCTGGGCTACCGGTTCAATTTGTAATATTGGCGCCCGATTTTGCCGGACTAAAAGAAACGCTTCCGAAATTTTTAGATAGAGCCATGGAAGACAAGGCGTTTCAAGTGGTCGACGTGGATCTGAAATTCAACAAGCCGGAGTTAAGAATCGACATTGATCGCGACCGGGCAAAGACGATGGGAGTGACAATTCGTGACATCGCGGAAAATCTTTCATTGTATTTTAGTCAGCAGCGCTATGGATACTTTATTCTTCGCGACAAACAATACCAGGTGATCGGAGAGGCCTCCAGATCAAACAGGGATAATCCGCTGGATCTTTCTTCCATCTATGTCAGAAATGCTTCCGGTAAATTGATCCAGTTGGAAAACGTTTTGAAAATTACCAATCAGAGTAATCCTCCGACGATTTTCCGTTTTAATCGCTACGTATCTGCCACAATTTCAGCTCAGCCTGCTGTCGGGGTAACCTTAGGTGATGGAATAGCTGAGATGAAAAAAATTGCTAAAGATGTTTTGCCTGAAAGCTTCTCATCCTCACTTTCCGGTTCTTCCAGGGATTTCGACGAAAGCGCAAGCAGTCTGGTCTACGCCTTTATTTTTGCGCTTGTCCTGATTTTCCTTGTGTTGGCGGCTCAGTTTGAAAGTTATCGTGATCCATTGATTGTGATGCTTACAGTTCCGCTGGCAATAGCCGGAGCTTTGATTTCCTTGATTGCTTTTAACCAAACATTGAACATCTTCAGTGAAATCGGGATAATTATTCTGATAGGTATTGTTACCAAAAATGGAATCCTTATTGTGGAATTTGCCAATCAGAAAAAATTGGCAGGTCTTCCTCTGAAAGAAGCTGTTCTTGAAGCTGCTACATTACGTTTAAGGCCGATTCTTATGACGAGCCTGGCAACGATGCTGGGTGCTCTGCCAATTGCACTTGCACTCGGTGCTGCAGCAAAAAGCCGGGTACCAATGGGGATCGCTATTATTGGTGGATTAATTTTCTCGTTGATCCTAACATTATACATTGTACCCGCATTGTATACTTTAATTTCCGGAAACATTAATCTGCACGAAGAAGAGGATGATTTGGAAGCAGATATTGAAGAGTAGCAACGGCATGTTTGGTAAAATGAAAAAAATGAAAAAAACGCTGATACAGTTATTATTTCTATTCAGTTTCTGCGAACTGGCCAATGCTCAGGTAAGCAGTCTGAGTCTGGAGGATGCAATTTCACTCGGATTGAAAAATAATTTTTCTATCCAGATCGCTGGCAATGATTCAAAGATTGCAACCAATAATAATACCGCCGGAAATGCTGGATTTCTTCCAACGATAAATGTTACCGGGGGAATTAAGCAAAATATCAATTCCAATAAGACGGTCGACAAGAGTGATGTAAGCACCCAAAGCGATAATCAGCAAACGGGAACCACCAATATGGGTGTCACCCTTGACTGGACAATTTTCAACGGATTGGGAATGTTTATTAAAAAGGATAAGCTTGGATCCTTGCAAACACTGCAGCAAACGGTACTGCGGGCAACTATTGAAAACACGATTTCTGAAATTGTTGTTGCTTATTTTGCCGTAGTTCAACTGAAAAACGGTCTGCAAGTGCTGCAAAATGCCATAGATTTCTCCAACAGCCGGTACGACCTTACCAGGAAGAAGCTTCAGATCGGTTCTACTTCTGAATTGGCATTCTTAAAATCATCCACTGATTTAAATGCTGATAGTGCTGCATTTTTGCGGCAAAAGGTTGCTCTTATTAATGCAAAATCGAAATTGAATACATTGATGGTATTGGAAGCGGATCATGATTTTGAAGTGTCATCTTCAATTCAGATTGATAAGGTTTTGGATTATAATAATTTGAATGAAATTTTGTCTGTTGCTAACAGTCAGATAAGCATTGCGAAACAATCGGCTGAAATTTCTCTTTTGGATTATAGATTAACCCATGCACCGAAATATCCTCAGCTTGGATTTTTTACGGATTATAACTGGTCAAAAGCCTCCTACAATTACGGCAGCAATTCGTCCGTACAAAATAGCGGTCCCGTTATCGGATTGAACTTGTCAGTGCCAATTTTTGACGGATTCAACAAGCGCAGAATCTCCCAGAATGCAAGTATTGAAGCGGAATCAGGCAAACTGGAGTATGAACAGGTTCTACGAAATACGGTCGCTATGTTATGGCAAGTAAATAATGAATACCGGAATAATTTAAAATTGGTGAAGCTTGAAACTGCCAATCTTGAAGTGGCCAGACATACGGCAAAAATTTCATTCGAACGGTTTAGGGTAGGGGAGATGAGTGATTATGAACTTCGGCAAATACAACTTTCCGAGCTGGAAGCGGAGAATTCTCTGATTGTTGCCCAATTTCAGGCTAAGAAATCCGAGACCGAGTTGCTACGTTTAACCGGAAAACTGATAGAATCCAGTCCTGGTAAATAATTCAAATCAAGTGTTTATCTTTAGTCACTTTAGTTAACACCATTTACTTTAGTCGCTTTGCATGAACACAGGTAACCTCTTCAGAAAAAAATCGATTTCGTTAATCTTGCATGATTCATCAGATCAGGCACTTCACGGAACCGGAATGAAGCGGACACTTGGTGTCTTTGATCTGACTGCGCTGGGGGTTGCTGCGATAGTTGGTGCCGGGATTTTTAGTACAATTGGCAATGCAGCAGCGAGCGGCGGACCGGCAGTCTCCCTTTTATTCGTTTTTACCGCCATTGCATGTGGGTTATCTGCCATGTGTTATGCGGAGTTTGCCTCGTCCATCCCAATAAGTGGCAGTGCTTATACTTACGCGTATGCCAGTTTTGGGGAGTTGGTAGCCTGGATTATTGGTTGGGATCTCATCATGGAATATGCGATAGGAAACATTGCCGTGGCTATTTCGTGGTCGGGTTATTTTACCGGATTGCTTTCCGGCTTTGGTCTTCACATCTCTTCATTTCTTACAACAGATTATCTTACTGCCTTCCGGGGATACCATGAAGCGATGCTTTTGATCCAGCAGGGTACAGCTGTTTCGAGCTTAAGTCCAGCTTTGAGCGAGGCCTATCAGGCGTGGACCACTGCGCCGCAAATTTTTAATTTTCGGATAATTGCAGACATTCCTGCCTTTATGATTGTCGTTGCGATTACCTGGGTGTGTTATATCGGCATAAGAGAATCTAAAAGAGCAAATAACCTGATGGTATTACTCAAGATAGGAGTTCTCTTATTAGTGATTGCTGCCGGTGCATTTTATGTTGATCCGGCTAATTGGTCGCCTTTTGCTCCCAATGGAATACCAGGTGTGCTCAAAGGTGTTTCAGGTGTGTTTTTTGCCTACATCGGTTTTGATGCAATATCTACAACTGCCGAGGAGTGCAAGAATCCGAAGAAGGATTTGCCAAGATCCATGTTTTATGCCCTTCTGATTACAACAATTCTGTATGTTCTTGTAAGTCTGGTCTTGACAGGCATGGTACCTTACGATCAATTGGGCGTAGCAGATCCATTGGCATTTGTCTTTGCAAAATTACATCTTGCAAAACTCTCCGGAATCATTGCCATAAGCGCTGTAATTGCAATGGCCAGTGTCCTTTTGGTTTTTCAGTTGGGGCAGCCTCGTATTTGGATGAGCATGAGCCGGGATGGACTTTTGCCGCCGATATTTGCAAAGCTGCACCCAAAATATAGGACACCTGGATTTTCTACTATCGTGACAGGAATTATCGTTGCTTTGCCTTCTTTATTTATGAATCTGACAGAAGTGACAGATCTCACGAGCATTGGCACATTGTTTGCTTTCATTTTGGTTTCTGGAGGTATTTTGATTCTTAATCCCAAGGGGAATAAGGATCGCAACAGGAATGGATTTATTGTTCCATACTTTAACAGCCGGTATTTTATTCCTCCTGTTTTGTTAATTATTATCCTTTTAGTGAGCTATTCTAAAAATGGATTTCCGGATTTAGGCTTGTATTTTCAACAATTTTCTGTTCATTCAATACCCTATTTGCTTTTCGGTCTGACCACTATAGTTATAACTGTCCTTGCCGTCATGAAAGCCTGGTCGTTCATACCGGTATTAGGGTTGTTGACAAATTTCTACCTGATGAGTGAGTTGGGAATTACAAACTGGTCAAGATTTGGTATATGGCTGGTGATTGGATTAATACTCTATTTCACTTATGGAATCTTCCATTCTAAATTATTTACGGAAAAAATTGAATCAAATTCGTAATATTGCTGTATGAATGATGAAACAGCACTATTACAATGCAACGCATGATTTCTACTACTATTCGATCATTTCGGTTACTTTTCATACTACTCCTGGTTTCGCTAAGTACATTAGCTCAACAAAAAACGGATGTTTTTCATATATCCGGCAGAATTAGAGTCGATAACGGAGATCCGACAGGATCTGTCGTAACCCTGAATAATTTATCCTCCAAAAGCACAGAAAATAAAGTCACGGTTAATTCTTCCGGAAAATTCGAATTTGATCTGAAATATTTCACGGAGTACAAATTGAGTGTTGTTAAGGATAGTCATTATACGAAAGAGATTGAAGTCTCTACCATTGTTCCTCCGCTGGTTTGGGCTAAGGACAGTATTTTCCCTCCATACCCAATCGTCGTTACAATTTATAAGAAAGTCCCTGATGTGGTTTTGAGCTTCGAAGGTAAGGTTGTTGGTAAGATCTGCTATTCACCAAAGGGGAAGCTGGATAATTTTGATTCTGATATTTATATTGACGACAAAGAGATACGAAGGGAAATTGACCAGGCATTGAAGGAGCATGAGGATGAGCTTTTCAACAAAAAAATGGCCGAAGCCATAGAGTTTGAGAAGAAAAATCAAATCAGGGAGGCTATCAAAGCTTACGAGGAGGCGCTGGCCATCCGCAAAAACGATCAATTTATAAAACCGAAGCTTAAAGAACTGGCTTCAGATCTCAAAAATCTCGAGAAGGATGCCTTGCTGGAATCTGAATTTAATAAATTGGTAGCGTTAGGCGATGAAAATGTTGCCAGTCTGAAATATGCTTTAGCAATTGATAATTTCAAGGGAGCGTTATCAATCAAGCCTGGAAATCAGACAGCATCTGATAAGCTGACGAATGCCGAGCAGCTCCTGGCCAAATTGAACGCCGACAAAGCCAAGGTGGAAGCAGAGTTTAACCGCTTGCTTGCTGCAGGAGATGATAATGTCTCCGTTAAAAAGTATACAGAAGCCATCGGAAATTACAAAGGCGCCTTAGGTATTAAGCCAGGTGACCAGGTTGCCACCTCCAAATTGGCTAATGCAGAACAGCTTCTTGCCAAATTGAATGCAGACAAGGCAAAACAGGAAGCAGAGTTTAACCGTTTACTTGCTGCCGGCGATGAAAATGTCTCTGGTCAAAAATATACAGAGGCCATTGGAAATTTCAAAGGTGCGCTTGGTATCAAGCCCGGTGATCAGGTAGCGACCTCCAAGCTGTCTAATGCCGAGCAGCTTCTTGCCAAATTGAATGCCGACAAAGCCAAGGTTGAAGCAGAATTTAACCGCTTGCTTGCTGCCGGAGATGATAATGTCTCCGTTAAAAAGTATACAGAAGCCATTGGAAATTACAAGGGTGCCTTAGGTATTAAACCGGGCGATCAGGTTGCCACCTCCAAATTGGCTAATGCAGAACAGCTTCTTGCCAAATTGAATGCCGACAAGGCAAAACAGGAAGCAGAGTTTAACCGTTTACTTGCTGCTGGTGATGATAACGTCTCTGGTCAAAAATATACAGAGGCCATTGGGAATTACAAGGGGGCATTGAGCATCAAGCCTGGTGACCAGGTTGCTACCTCCAAACTGTCTAATGCAGAGCAGCTTCTCGCTAAGCTGAACGCAGACAAGGCAAAGGTTGAAGCAGAATTTAACCGCTTGCTTGCCGCCGGCGATGATAATGTCGCCGCCAAAAAGTATACAGAAGCCATTGGAAACTTCAAGGGAGCCTTGAGTATCAAGCCTGGCGATCAGATTGCCACCTCTAAGTTGGCTAATGCTGAACAGCTTCTTGCCAAATTGAATGCCGACAAGGCCAAGCAGGAAGCAGAGTTTAAGCGCTTGCTTGCCGCAGGTGATGATAATGTTGCAGGTAAAAAGTATTCCGAGGCAATTGATAATTTCAAAGGTGCCCTTGGCATCAAGCCTGGCGATCAGGTTGCTAACTCTAAGCTTGCCAATGCAGAACAGCTTCTTGCCAAATTGAATGCAGACAAGGCCAAACTGGAAGCGGAATTTACCCGCTTACTTGCCGCCGGCGATGATAATGTCTCTGGTCAAAAATATCCAGAAGCTATTGGAAATTACAAAGGCGCCTTGGGCATCAAGTCTGGCGATCAGGTTGCCACCTCTAAGCTGGCTAATGCTGAACAGCTTCTTGCCAAATTGAATGCCGACAAGGCCAAGCAGGAAGCAGAGTTTAAGCGCTTGCTTGCCGCCGGGGATGATAATGTTGCAGGTAAAAAGTATTCCGAAGCAATTGATAATTTCAAAGGCGCCCTTGGTATCAAGCCCGGTGATCAGGTAGCGACCTCCAAGTTAGCCAATGCCGAGCAGCTTCTCGCTAAACTGAATGCCGACAAGGCCAAACTTGAAGCAGAATTTAACCGTTTGCTTGCCGCCGGCGATGAGAATGTTACCGCGCAAAAATATCCGGAAGGCATAATTAATTTTAAAGATGCCCTGAAGGTCAAACCTGGAGATGCAATAGCCTCCGCAAAATTAGCGGGCGCTGAAAAAATGCTTGCTGCCATTATTGCTGAAAGACAAAAAAAGGAGGCAGCGGAAAAGCAAAAACTACAGGGTGAAAGCAGTTACCAGAAGAATATCCAAACGGCAGATGCCAATTATGCAAAATCCTTATGGTCTGTGGCTATTTTCTATTATCAGGAAGCACTAAAATTTAAATCAGCGGATACATATGCCCTCGGAAGAGTTGAAGATTGCAATAAATTGATAAATAGCAATATAACTGCAGAGAAGATGCAGGAATATAATTCCAATCTAAAAAATGGTGACAGTGATCTGGCAGCAAAAAAATACAGTTCGGCTCGTTTCTATTATGGTAAAGCAAGTGAAATTCTTCCCTGGGAAATTTATCCAAAGGATCAGATAAAAGTTGTAGAAAAATTAATATCTTCAACAGATAGTAGTGGAACTGAGGCGCAGTATTTTGATGCGATCACAAAGGCAGATGAGGCGGTGAAATCAAAGAACTTCGCGATAGCCCGGTTCTATTACCAAAAAGCCGTATCACTTAAACCTGGAGAAGAATATCCAAAGCAACAATTAAAGAGATTAGCGACAGAATAATAAAACCATTTTGTCTGACTTTCGTACTAAAAAATAGATTCTACCTTCATTCTGAACAATTGAAAACCTGTATTTGTTAAGGAATATTGTACTAATTTGTTAATACAAATCATTTTGAATGACAGATAAAATATACATACCGGCCGATTATGTGCCCATCCTTATCCAATCATTGGTGGCCTTTGGATTCGTGGCTCTTACAATGTTTGCTACTCACTTTATTTCAAGCAAACGTAAGAGAATACGAACTTTGCGAAAGGATGAAAATTTCGAGTGTGGAATCGATGTGCAGGGAAATGCAAGATTCCCTTTTTCTGTGAAATATTTTTTAGTTGCCATATTGTTCGTTCTTTTTGATGTGGAGATTATCTTTTTTTATCCATGGGCAATTAATTTTCTGCAAATGGAATGGAGGGAATTTTTCGCTATGCTACTTTTTGTAGCCTTGCTTCTCTTTGGATTTTATTACATCTATGAGAAAGGTGCGCTGGAGTGGAACAATGACGAATAATCAATTTTTTACAAGTACGACATGACTCAATATACTAAAGTAGATCCTCCGGAAGGGTACTCAGCTCCCGGTTTCTTTGCAACAACGCTCGACAGGGTAGTTGGTTTAGCGAGGAAGAATTCTATCTGGCCGTTGCCATTTGCTACTTCCTGTTGTGGTATAGAATTTATGGCAACAATGGGTGCCAACTACGATTTGGCACGTTTTGGCTCGGAGAGACTAAGTTTTTCGCCGAGGCAGGCGGATTTATTGATGGTAATGGGGACGATCGCCAAGAAAATGGGACCGATTGTCCACCAGGTATATGAACAAATGGCTGAACCCCGTTGGGTTTTGGCCGTTGGTGCCTGCGCCTCAAGTGGCGGAATATTTGATACATACAGTGTGCTTCAGGGAATTGACAAAGTGGTACCGGTTGATGTTTATGTGCCTGGTTGTCCACCGAGACCCGAACAAATAATTGACGGCTTTATGAAAATTCAGGAGCTTGTCGGAAACGAATCACTGAGAAGGAGATATTCACCCGAATACAGGGCTCTTTTGGAACAATATGGAATAAAATAGAAAATGGAGCAACAATTGATTCAAAATAGTCTTCTCGAAAAATTTTCGAATGGGATAGTATCGTTCGATGATGACTCTGATATAACGACGGTTACAATAAAAAAGGAATTGGTTGTCGAAATAATCCGGTTTATCAAGGAAGATCTTGGATTTCAATTTCTGACAGATCTTTGTGGAATTCATTATCCGGATCAGGAGCTGGAATTGGGCGTTGTTTACCATCTCCATAATTTTCAAAGCAATATCCGGATAAGGGTCAAGACCTTTACTTCCGTCGAAGAACCGGAAATTGACAGTTTGACAGGAATTTTCTCTGCGGCGAATTGGATGGAGCGGGAAACGTATGATTTCTTTGGAATAATATTTGTGAATCATCCCAATCTTATCCGGATTTTGAATGTCGAATATCTTGATTACTTTCCGCTGCGGAAAGAATATCCACTTGAAGATCAAACTCGTACCGACAAGGATGATCGTTTCTTTGGAAGATAATTGAATTATGGAAAATTTAGGAAAAGAGCACATATTAGTCAGGCCTGAAGATTACGACAAAAACTTCAGCACATTGAATTTGGGTCCGACTCATCCGGCTACGCACGGTATCTTTCAGAACATTCTAACCATGAACGGAGAGACGATCATCGATGCGGAACAGACTGTCGGCTATATCCACCGGGCCTTCGAAAAGTTAGCCGAGAGACGTGCGTTTTACCAGATAACCACCTTGACAGACCGGCTAAACTACTGTTCTTCTCCTATAAATAATATTGGCTGGCAAATGACCGTTGAGAAACTTTTGGGTGTAGAAACCTCCAAGAGAATCGATTACATGCGAATTATCATAATGGAGCTGGCCCGCATTTCTGATCATCTGATCTGCAACAGTGTTATTGGCGTTGATAGTGGTGCCTTAACGGGTTTTGTCTATGTTTTTCAGGAGCGGGAGAAAATTTACGAGATATACGAGGAGATTTGCGGTGCCCGTTTGACCACAAACCTTGGCAGGATTGGTGGATTTGAGCGCGATTTTACGCCCTCAGTAATCAAAAAGATTAAAGAGTTTATCGCGAATCTGCCCAAGGTGATCAAACAGTTCGAAAACCTGTTGCTGCGTAACCGGATTTTTATGGACAGGACCATTAACGTCGGAGGAATATCTGCCGAACGAGCACTGAATTACGGGTTTACGGGTCCGTGCCTCAGAGCTGCAGGAGTCGATTACGACGTGCGTGCAATGAACCCATACGCATCGTACAATGACTTCGATTTCACGATTCCCGTGGGAACAAATGGAGATACGTACGATCGGTTCTGTGTTAGACAGGAAGAGATCTGGCAAAGTATTAAATTAGTAAAGAATGCGCTGGAAAACTTACCAGAAGGCAGCTATCATATGGACGTTCCGGAATTCTACCTTCCTGATAAAGAGGAGGTTTATAGCAAGATGGAATCCCTGATCTGGCATTTTAAAATCGTGATGGGTGAAGTGGATGTGCCTGTGGGTGAGGTTTATCACGCAGTGGAAGGTGGTAATGGAGAGTTGGGCTTCTATCTGGTAAGCGATGGAGGGAGAACACCTTTTCGGTTACATTTCAGGCGACCATGTTTCATTTATTACCAGGCATTTCCAGAAATGGTTAAAGGCTCTTTCCTATCGGATGCAATCCTGACTATGAGTAGCATGAATGTGATTGCTGGTGAGCTGGACGCATAAAGGAGACTTAAAAACTTGTCAGATGCCTGGTAGTGTGTTATTTGCGAGTTGTTTTTGGTGAAAAAATTAGAAAAATTATACTGGTTGAATTGAATATAAAACAATGCTTGATAAAAAAATAAATCATTCTTTGCACGAGAGAAAAGATGCGCCTGTAAAGTTTTCGGACGAGATTCTTTTGAAAGTGCATAAGATCATTGACCGATATCCGAATGGCAAGGAGAAGTCGGCTTTGTTGCCGATTCTGCATATTGCACAGGAGGAATTTGAGGGCTATCTTAGTGTGGATGTAATGGATTATGTCGCTTCCTTGCTGAATATTCAGCCAATTGAAGTATATGAAGTTGCTACTTTTTACTCCCAATATTACCTGGATGCTGTCGGAAAAAACGTAATTGAAATTTGCCGCACGGGTCCATGTGCAATTTGTGGCGGTGAGGCGATTCAGGCTTATCTGGAAAAGAAACTTTCTATCAGGACTGGACAAACAACCTCTGACGGGCTCTTTTCACTGAAGGCCGTTGAATGTTTGGGAGCCTGCGGCTCGGCACCGGTAATGCAAATAAATACAGAATTTTACGAGAATCTTACAGAAGAGAAAATAGATAAAATACTCGATGAGTTAACCCTGAGAGCGAAAGAAGAAAAGCCCGAAAAATCAAAATGGAAAGAAAAATTCTTTTAAAAAATATTGATGTTCCAGGAATTCGAGCCTTTGATGTGTTTCGATCTACCGGTGGTTATCTTTCGGTTGAGAAGGCATTGAAAAAAATGACACCCGATGAGGTTGTTGAGGAGGTCAAGCAATCCGGTCTTAGAGGTCGGGGTGGCGCTGGATTTCCAGCCGGGATGAAATGGAGTTTCATCGATAAAAAATCGGGAAATCCCAGATATCTCGTTTGTAACGCCGATGAGAGTGAACCGGGTACCTTCAAGGACCGTTATCTGATGGAGAAAATTCCTCATTTATTGATTGAGGGGATGATCTGCTCCTGTTACGCTCTTGGTGCAAATACCGGATATATATACGTCAGAGGGGAGTACAAATATTGTATCGGAATACTTAATGAAGCGATCAGGGAGGCCTATGAAAATGGCTTTCTTGGTAGAAATATTTTAGGGACATCCTATAATCTGGATATTTACGTTCACTCAGGAGCCGGAGCCTACATTTGCGGCGAAGAGACAGCCCTGCTAGAATCGCTGGAGGGTAAACGCGGAAATCCGCGGATCAAGCCGCCATTTCCGGCAGTCGTTGGATTATATGGTTGCCCAACTGTGGTTAATAACGTTGAGACGCTTGCTAATATTGGTTTTATCGTCAATAACGGAGGTAATGAATATGCCCGATATGGAATTGGCAGGAGTACGGGTACCAAGTTAATTTCGGCCTGTGGAAATATTAACAATCCAGGTGTCTACGAAATTGAGCTCGGGTTGAGCGTGCGCGAATTCTTATATGATCCGAAATATTGTGGCGGAATAAAAAACGGGAAAGAGCTTAAAGCAGTGATCGCAGGAGGTTCTTCAGTCCCAATTCTTCCCAAAGAGCTGATCCTCAAAACGGCATCCGGCGAAGACCGGCTATTTACCTATGAATCTTTAGCAGAAGGAGGCTTTGTAAGCGGTACTTCGTTGGGTTCGGGCGGGTTCATTGTATTCGATGAAGATGCGTGTATTGTTCGGAACACCTGGAACCTTACGCGTTTTTATCATCATGAATCATGTGGTCAATGTTCTCCCTGCAGGGAAGGCACTGGCTGGATGGAAAGTGTGCTGCATCGGATCGAGCACGGATCAGGGAGGATGAAGGATATTGACCTGCTAGTGAGTATTGCCAATAAAATTGAAGGAAATACGATTTGTCCGTTGGGAGATGCCGCTGCATGGCCTGTCGCATCCGCAATCCGTCATTTCAGACACGAGTTTGAGGCGCATATTGCTAATCCGGGGAAATGTGAAAATGTGAAAATTTTGGGAGGAGCGTAATCGAAAATCAAAATTTTTCAAGAAAGAGATAAAAACAATATATTACCACTGAGATGCTTACGGTTACTATTGATAATCATAAAATTGAGGTAGAGGAAGGAACAACTATTCTTCAGGCAGCCCGAATGATCGGGGGAGCCGTTGTTCCGCCCGCTATGTGCTATTATTCCAAGCTGCGTGATTCCGGCGGAAAATGCCGTACCTGCCTGGTCAAAGTGGCACAAGGCTCGGCGAAAGACCCGCGGCCAATGCCCAAATTGGTAGCATCTTGCAGGACTCCTGTGGCAGATGGTATGGTAGTTCAGAATATTACTTCTCAGGAGGTTATTGATACGCGTAAGGCTATTGTTGAGTTCTTGCTGATTAACCATCCGCTCGACTGTCCGGTTTGCGACCAGGCAGGCGAATGCGACCTGCAAAATCTTAGCTATGACAATGGCAAGGAAGAATCGCGGTTCGTGGAGGCCAAAAGAACGTTCGAGGTAATAGATATTGGCGACAAAATTCAGTTGCACATGAATCGCTGTATTTTGTGTTACCGATGTGTATATACCGCTGATCAACTGACGGATAAACGATCTCATGGGATTCTTTACAGAGGAGATGTATCTGAAATATCTACGTATATTCAGAATGATATCACCAACGATTTTTCAGGAAATATCATCGATGTGTGTCCGGTTGGAGCCCTCACCGACAAAACTTTCAGATTTAAGAACCGGGTATGGTTTCTTAATCCGATGAACGCAAGCAGGTCATGCACAAAATGTTCGGGGAAGGTAACAGCCTGGATGAGAGGGGATGAGGTGTACAGGGTCACCGGAAGGAAAGACCAGTTTGGCGAAGTGGAGGAATTTATATGCAACGAATGCAGATTTGATAAGAAAGAGCTATCCGACTGGACAATCGAATCCCCGAGAAATATTAAGAGGGCTTCAGTTATCAGTCAAAACCATTATTTAAAATCAAAGAAACCGACCGTCATTCTTCCGTTGGAAGAGAAGACAGTAAGTCTTGAGGAGTTTCAATTAAGGAAAAATAAAGACAAAAAATCGTAAATATGGATGCCAATTACATCCTCTCAAAATTTATTCTGGCGACTGTTATACTGTTAATCAGTCTGATAGTTGCTATGTACTCTACTCTCCTTGAAAGGAAGGTCGCCGGATTTATTCAGGATAGGGTAGGGCCAAACAGAGCAGGAATATTTGGTGTATTTCAGCCATTGGCCGATGGATTAAAACTCTTTTTTAAGGAAGAGTTTATGCCCGGCACGGCAGATAAATTTTTGTACATTCTGGGTCCATCCCTGACAATGATGATTGCACTGCTGACCAGTGCTGTAATTCCCTGGGGTAATAGCCTGTCTATCAATGGAATTGAATATAGTTTGCAGGTTGCCGATATAAATGTAGGTGTTTTGTATGTTTTCGCGATTTTGTCTATAGGTGTTTATGGTATCATGATCGGGGGCTGGGCTTCTAACAATAAATATGCATTAATTGGCGCAGTTCGTGCTGCCTCACAGATGATTAGCTATGAATTGGCGATGAGTATGGCCATTATTGCAATTGTTATGATGAGCGGAACACTTAGCCTTAGGGAAATGGTGGAACAGCAGCATGGCATGAATTGGAATGTTTTTTATCAACCGCTTGGTTTTCTCATATTTATTGTATGCGCATTCGCTGAATGTAACCGATCGCCTTTTGATCTTCCTGAATGTGAAACTGAATTAATAGGTGGGTATCATACGGAATACAGCAGCATGAAACTTGGTTTTTATCTCTTTGCTGAGTATATCAATATGTTCATTTCTTCGGCCATGATCGCCACTTTATTTTTTGGTGGTTACAATTTTCCTTTCATGGATTCGTTGAACATATCGCATAATGCATTGACAATCATTGGGTCTTTGGTCTTTTTTGTGAAGATCTCGTTTTTTATCTTCTTTTTCATGTGGGTTCGATGGACGCTTCCACGGTTCCGTTATGATCAGTTGATGCGTCTAGGATGGAAAACGCTTTTACCGCTCGCGATCGTTAACATCCTGATCACAGGGTTTGTCATCATGCTAAAAAATCATTCGTAGTTATGGCTGTCAAGCAAAATATAGGTTCATTAAGTGGTCGGAGCAAAATTGTTTCGAACAAAAAAATGACGTTTATAGAAAGGATCTACCTGCCAGCGATTTTTGCCGGTTTTGCAATTACTATAAGCCATTTTTTTAAGAAGAAGACCACTGTTCAGTACCCCGAGGTTACCAGGCCAATTGCTGAAATCTATCGAGGTAAGCATGTTTTGAAAAGAGACGACGAAGGCAGGGAACGCTGTACGGCTTGCGGCTTGTGTGCCCTGGCCTGTCCGGCGGAGGCGATTACCATGATTGCGGCAGAGCGGAAAGAGGATGAATTGAACCTTTACAGGGAAGAGAAGTATGCTTCAATTTATGAAATAAATATGTTGCGCTGCATTTTCTGTGGATTATGCGAAGAGGCTTGTCCTAAGGAGGCAATATTCCTGACCAATGAGATCGTACCTTCCGATTACAGTCGTGGCGATTTTATTTATGGGAAAGATGTGTTAGTGGAACCTGTGGATAAAAGAGTTGATATCAGTCAACGCCAGACCCCGGAAGTACTTAATTTTAAGAAAGATAAAAATCAATCTCATAATTCTTAACGATGACTTTTTCGAAATATTTGTTTTTTATCCTCTCATTCATAGCTATTTATGCCGCTTTGAAGGTGTTGATCTCTAAAAAACCGATGCACAGCGTCTTATATCTGACTTTGACCTTTTTTGCGATTGCCGGTCACTATATCCTGCTGAATGCGCAATTTCTGGCGGTGGTTCATATAATTGTTTATGCAGGAGCCATCATGGTATTGTTTATTTACACTGTTATGTTATTGAATCTGAATATACAAGGGGAGTTTCCAAAGTCGCGGCTGGCAAAAATTGGATCGGCCATAGCCGGTGGATTGCTTTTGCTGACTCTTATTGCAGTATTTCGCTCCTATGATTTGAAAGTGTTGGCTGATCCGTCTTTAAATCAGATCGGCTTAGTGAAAAATTTGGGGAAGGTGTTGTTTGAGGACTATTACTTGCCTTTTGAGCTCTCTTCTGTTTTATTTCTGGCCACAATGGTCGGGGCAGTGATGCTTGGGAAGAAGGATATCTATTGAAGATATGAGAGATAAGATTTTGATAAATTCTAAGTTTGGTGTATGTCATTTGAGAATTTTTGGTGCTTTAAAACAATAATTTTATGACCGGAACAATACAAAATATGCAGATAATTCCGCTTGATTATTACATTTTCTTCTGTTCTGCGCTTTTCGCAATCGGGGTAATCGGCGTATTGGTTAAGCGTAATGCATTGGTTATTTTTATGTCTATTGAGCTGATGCTGAATTCTGCCAATTTACTTCTGGCAGCCTTTTCAGCATACAGAAATGATCCGGCAGGGCAAATTTTCGTATTTTTTATCATGGTGGTGGCTGCTGCAGAGGTGGCGATTGGTCTGGCTCTTCTGGTAATGATTTACAGATCTACCCATACCATCGATATCAACGTACTCAACAAATTAAAATGGTAAACGCAAAGATTCTATCCTATGTTTGAGAATATATGGCTGGTCCCGCTTTTCCCGCTCATCGGGTTTCTACTGATCTCCTTTAATTTTAGGAGATTTAAGGGTAGCACTGCCGGTGTGGTGGCATCTATAATGGTACTCATCCCATTTTTGATTTCGCTCGCACTTTTTTTTGAGTTGCTTGGCGGTGCAGAGGCCAAAACAGTCGGTCTTTTTAACTGGATAAGTTTTAACAAACTTTCCATTCCGTTCTCATTTCTGGTCGACCGCCTTTCTGTTCTGATGCTTCTGATTGTGACGGGGGTAGGGTTTCTGATACATGTTTATTCCATCGGTTATATGAAGGATGATTCCGGTTTTAACCGTTTCTTCTCGTATATGAACCTGTTCGTTTTCTTTATGTTGCTGCTGGTTTTGGGTTCGAATTACCTGATACTGTTTATTGGATGGGAGGGCGTCGGACTTTCCTCGTACCTTTTGATCGGTTTTTGGTTTAAAAATCAGGAGTATAACAATGCGGCCAAGAAAGCATTCATCATGAACCGGATTGGTGACCTTGGTTTCCTTTTGGCTCTTTTCCTATTGATTCAGCAATTTGGAGGGTTGAACTATGCAGAGATATTTTCTAAAAGTTCAACTATCCCGGCAGGCAATCTGACAATCACCTTGATTACCCTGTTGTTGTTTGCCGGAGCCGTCGGAAAAAGTGCTCAGATACCTCTTTTTACGTGGCTTCCAGATGCAATGGCGGGCCCAACACCTGTATCTGCGCTTATTCACGCAGCCACGATGGTAACGGCCGGAGTATATATGGTGGCTCGTTCGAACATGCTCTTCATTTTGGCTCCTGCAACACTGATGACTATTTCTGTGATTGGTATAGCCACCGCCTTGTTAGCGGGGTGTATAGCAATTCTACAAAATGATATCAAGAAAATTTTAGCCTATTCGACCGTGAGTCAGTTGGGATTTATGTTTGTCGCTCTGGGTTCCGGTGCTTTTACAGGCGCCATGTTCCATCTGACTACTCACGCTTTTTTCAAGGCTTTGCTCTTCCTGGCCGCAGGAAGTGTAATCCATGCTTTGAACGGAGAGCAGGATATTCGAAAAATGGGTGGACTGAAAGATAAAATCCCGGTTACTTTTCGGCTATTTTTGATTGGATCGTTGGCTATCGCCGGAATTCCTCCTTTTGCAGGATTCTTCTCCAAGGATATGATTTTGCTGGGTGCATTCCACTCCGGATATCTAATATGGATTCTGTCTGTCGTTGCAGCCCTTATGACCGCTTTCTACATGTTCAGGCTGTTGTTTATCGTCTTCTTTGGCGAAGCAGCTCATTCGGATTCAAAACACCACGTACATGAATCGCCAAAATTAATGACTGTTCCAATGACAGTTTTGGCCGTTCTTTCCGTTATTGGCGGCTTTGTGGGAATACCTGCTCTTTTGGGTGGCAGCGAAAAAATCGGAACATTTCTGGAACCGTTATTTGGTGGTTCAGAGTCTTTGATAAAACATGGTTCGTCGGAATTAAGCGGGCAGACTGAAATTTTGCTAATGCTAATTCCGTTGCTTCTTATCCTTGTTGCGATTTATCTTGCCTATTCTTTCTATGTCAAAAACAGGCATGTCAGCCAGGTAGAAACGGAGCGATCCCTCGTCGGTAACATAATTTACCGCAAGTTCTACGTTGATGAATTATACGAAACAGTTATCCAGAAGCCGATTGCAGGATTGTCAACCTTTTTTCATGAAATGATTGAATTAAAGGTGATTGATAGGGTTGTAAACCAAACGGGTGTAATGGTGGTCTGGATAGGAAAAAATATCCGGTACGTGCAAACAGGAAACGTCGGAGCCTATCTTTTTTACATGGTTATCAGTATTATTCTTATCCTGATTCTAAACCTTTATAAATAAGTGCCAATGTTAATAGGATTTCTACTCACCATACCGCTACTAGTTTCATTGCTGCTATTTGCTATGAAGGATGATACGGTGCTAAATAAAAAGATTGCACTTGCTTCTTCCCTTGTAACATTTGTCGTTTCGATCCTAATTTTGTTCCAATATCTTGCTAATCCTTCCGAATACCCGGTATTTCATCCGGATATTTTTCACTCACTCGGCATAGAATTTACGCATGGCCTGGACGGCTTAAGCATGTTACTGGTGCTGCTGACTACCTTTCTGGTTCCAATCATCATCTACTCAGGATTTTCAAATGAGAGACCTCGCCGGAACTCCTTCTATGCATTGATTTTGTTGATGGAGATGGCATTGGTCGGTGTCTTTACCTCGACCGATGTTTTGATGTTTTATATTTATTGGGAATTAGCCCTAATACCGATCTTCTTCGTTGCCATTCTTTGGGGAGGTCAAAATGCACGGGCAATTACATTTAAGTTCTTCATGTACACGTTGGTAGGAGGACTTTTAATGCTGATAGCCATCGTTTATCTTTACGTTCAAACTCCTGGAGCACATTCATTTGCGTTCTCTGAATTTTACAAAGTTGTGCTCGATCCGCAATCAAGGAAATGGCTGTTCCTGGCTTTTTTCCTCGCGTTTGCTATAAAAATGCCGATTTTTCCGCTGCACACCTGGCAACCAGATCTCTATTCGGCAGCGCCAACTCAGGGAACCATGCTTTTGGCGGGCATCATGCTAAAAATGGGCGTGTACGGATTGCTGCGTTTTGTACTTCCACTCTTTCCGGGCGTCTTGGATGATTTGGGGATATATGCCGTACTGCTTTCCGTGACTGGCATCTTGTATGCTTCCATAATTGCTATCCGACAAAATGAGCTAAAAAGGTTGATAGCCTATTCTTCATTGGCTCACGTCGGATTAATCGCCGCAGGTGTCTTTTCCCGATCTTTTTATGGATTGGAAGGGGCAATGATTCAAATGATTTCGCATGGTGTAAATATTGTAGGCCTCTTTTCCTGTTATGAAGTGATTGTTAGGCGTACAAAAACAGGCGAGATCAGTTCGTTGGGTGGCATAGCTGCACAGGCTCCGGTTTTTGCGTCATTTTTTATGATCGTATTACTTGGAAGTATCTCATTACCATTGACTAATAGTTTTATTGGTGAATTTTTATTGTTGTTGGGTCTCTTCGAATACAACGGATACATCGCTGCCATTGCCGGATTAACGATCATTCTTAGTGCGGTTTACATGCTCTGGATGTACCAGCGCACGATGTATGGTGAGGCAACGGAGTCCACTGCTGGGTTTACAGATTTGACGAAACAGGAAATAGTTGTTCTACTTCCGATTGTTGTCATAATATTGTGGATAGGTGTCTATCCGCACCTTTTTTTGAATCTGGCAGAGCCGGCGGTAAAAAGTATTTTGGGTGTTCACTAACCCGGGATACTACCAGTGTAAGAATGAAGAATTTGTAATAAATAAATGCTTGAAGCATCAAAAACAAAGTTGATTGAGCTTTAACCATTTCAAAATTAAATATTTAGTATGAAGGCAATTGTTGCGCTTTCCATATTGGCGGTTTTAACCATGTTTTTCGGTGTCCGAAAGATGAAAAAGGTGTTGCTTCCGCTTCTTTTTGTTGGTCTTGTTATTGCCATGATACTGAATATCAGGGAATGGGGTACATCTATTCATTACTACAATGAAATGTTTATTGCGGACAATTTTAGCATTGCGTTTAGTTCGATATTGATTTTGATAGGTATCCTTATTTTTATGTTCGCGAACATTTATTACAAGGGTGTTGAACGCCCGCTTGAGGATATTTATGCTTTGATTTTATTCGCGATCATCGGGGGAATCATTATGGCCTCATTCGGCAATTTGATTCTCTTTTTCGTTGGACTGGAAACCCTTTCGATCTCCTTTTATGTCCTGGCCGGAAGCAAAAAATTTGATATTGCTTCCAATGAAGCGGCGATGAAATATTTTCTCACCGGTTCGTTCGCAACCGGATTCCTGCTTTTTGGCATCGCATTGGTTTACGGTGTCTCGGGCTCTTTCAACCTGGAGGCCATTAACTTATATGTTGTTTCCTGTAAAGGGAACGTCCCGCTGATTTTCATTGCAGGAATGCTTTTGATATTTGTCGGTATGTCATTCAAAATCGCTGCCGTTCCTTTTCATTTTTGGTCGCCGGATGTTTATACAGGTTCACCCACTCTAATTACAGCATTCATGACAACTGCCGGTAAAGTAGCCAGTATCGCGGCCTTCTACCGGCTTATTACAATCGCTTTTATTTCCATGCACACAGAGGTTGTGAATACCCTGGCCGTGATTGCTGTTGCTACGATTATCATTGGAAATTTATCCGCTGTTTACCAGGATAATCTAAAAAGAATGTTCGCTTATTCGGGAGTTGCTCAATCGGGATATCTACTGATGGCACTCATTGTATTAGGTCCGAAATCTGGCGGAATTCTGTTGTTCTTCGTTCTTTCTTATGTCGTTGCTACCATTACTGCCTTTGCCGTCTTAATGCTGATAAGAGAGGAGCGGGGCACTTTCTTCATCCCGGCCTTCAGAGGATTGGCGAAAAACAATCCGGTTGAGGCTTTCGCTATGGCTATTGCGATGATGTCGCTGGCCGGAATACCTCCACTTGCCGGGTTTATGGCTAAATACAATCTTTTTGTACTAACGGCGGAGGGTGGATATATCTGGTTGGTAATAGTTGCGGTTATTGGTTCTATGATTAGTATATATTTCTATTTTAAACCAATCATGGCCAGTTATTTTGCTGAAGGGGAACCTCAGCATAAAATTGAATCCAGCGTCAATTTTAAGATAAATTTGCTTATTTGTACCGTGATGATGATTGTTCTTGGCTTTCTTCCGAAGCTGATCATCAATCTGCTTTAAAAATGAAGTAAACGGCCAATATCAAAAAGAAAAAGCCGATCAGGTGATTCATTCGAAATGTCTCTGTTTTGAATACTAAAAGGGTAAATACCACAAACACAGTGAGCGAAACGACTTCCTGAATTACCTTCAGTTGCATCAATGAAAATGGTCCGCCATTGCCGGCAAATCCAATGCGATTGGCAGGTACCTGAAAACAATACTCAAAGAAGGCAATACCCCAGCTTATTAATACAATGGCGAAAAGTCCCAATGCATCAAACCATTTGACCTCCTTGAATTTCAGATGACCATACCAGGCAAAGGTCATGAAAGTATTGGATAAAACCAGTAATCCGATAGACGCGATACTTCTCATGATAGAAAACTAAAAATGTGTCCGCAAAATTATTTTAATTTTCGGAAGAATGAGTTATTGATGATAGTTTCCTCGTGAAATGTAGAACCAATGAGAGGTTTGGTAGAGTTCTCGTTGACTTCAGCAACCTTGAGTGCGGCTCGTTCCTTGTTTTATAATTTCCAGGGTTTGCGGTATTCGTAATGCAGCATTTTGTTGGCTTCTTCGGAATTAGTGAACAATTCCTTGTCAGGATCCCATTGAAGTCGTTTTCCCGTTGCCAGAGCGATGTTGGCCAAATGTGCGAAACTGGTCGAACGGTGTCCGTCTTCCAGTGTACAAAGAGGTTTTTCCCTGGTTTTGACACAATCCAGGAAGTTGCGGATCACGTTGCCGGTTGCAATTGCATTGCTTCCGTCTGACAGGTCCTGTGAAGGAATGCTGAACTCTTCTGCCTTGATCAACTCCTTTTCTTTCCAGTTTTGAAACTGTCCCTTTTTGGATGGGATTATTTTATATCCATCCTGACTTGCCAGGAGATTTCCCTTGGTACCACGAAGTTCAATTTCCCCGTATGGAAAAATATCGCCGCCACTGGCCTCAAAAATGCTAAAAGAGATAATTTTCTTTGAGGCGAATTCGTAGGTTACCTGCATCGTATCCGGGATATCGCTGTCGTGATCCAGAATATATTTTCCACCATGGGCGGTGATGGCGACGGGAGCGACTTCCCCCATCATCCAGCGCATGGCATCCATGTAATGAACGCCCCAATTACCCATCTGGCTAGAAAATTCACCCCACCACCGGAAAAAATAAGGAGCCATATTATACTGATAAGGTCTTGAAGCCCTTGGCCCTAGCCACATGTCCCAATTGAAATCTTTGGGTGGTTGTTCAGCTTTCAGTTTGCCGATTCCATTTGGGAAAAGATTGCTTACACGGGCCGCCCTGCCGACGGTTACCTGACCAATTTTCCCGGCGGGAATTTCATTGGCAAGTTTCTGATATATCTGGTTTCCCCTGCGATTAAGACCGACAGCGACAACTCGGTCACCGGCCTTCCAAACGTTGACCATCGTCCGGCCTTCTTTGATGGTTTGGGTCAATGGCTTCTCAACATAAACATCTTTTCCGGCCTTCACTGCATCAATCATCATGATGGCATGCCAGTGATCGGGGGTTGCAATGCATACCGCATCTACATTTTTGTCTGCCAACAGGTTCCGGTGATCGTTATAGAGTATTGGTTTAGTCTGGAATTTTTCACCCATTTTGGGGATCTGTCCTGCCAGGGTTTGCAACCAGCGCTGGTCGACTTTACTCCTGTCACGCAACAAATACGGCTCGTAAATATCGCACAAAGCGACTATTTCCACGTCCTTGTTTTGCATAAACAGTTCCAAAAGCTGAGAGCCTCTGTTTCCTAATCCTATAAAACCCATGCGGATTTTGTCGTTGGAGCCCGGTATTCGCCCACGCTCAGCAGCTCCCATGGCATTTAGTCCAACTGAAATAGCCGAAACTGTCATTGCGGATTTTGAGATAAAATCCCTCCTTGTCTGGTTTGTTATATTTTCCATTTTGATTAATTGATTATCATATAGTTTATTATTTCATCTTCAATTACTGTTGATTGTATGTGTTTTTTCAGCTGACTTCACTCTTTTATGATCGTTCATCTCTATATTTTATTGGTGAGGTCGGCAACAAGTACCTGTCTTTTCCCCTCTGGCGCCCCATTGAAACATACTTTTTTATAGTCTCTGCTCCAAACTGGATGGGGATCTATCCTGAATGTTTCATTGTTGCTGTCTACATCCGTGAAAACAGTGCATAGGTATACTTCTTCCTCTGTGTTCAGGTTAATTAGCCTGATAGGAGCTCCCTCCAGGCCGAGAGCTTTATATTCGCCGACGTAATAATCGGAAAGTAAATATGTAAAATCAGCATTGACACTCGGATGGCCGCTGCCGGTATGTTTACCTGCCAATATTTTAAAATCCTTCCCGGTATGATGGAACATGCAGAAACGCATTTGGCTGTCACCCAGCCAACCAGGTTTAATGTTCATGATAATATGATCACCATCAGGATGCCAGTTGGGGTGATTTCCGCCGTATGACCATTGCTTTCTTGTGACTGTCTCATGAATATTTGTGCCATCAGCGTTAAAGACAAAAACCATCGGGTTCCATCCTTCTTTGGTATGGTCTGGCCTTTCGGAGTCGGTTGAAACATTCTTATCTGGAAAGAGACAGCGCATTACCTGGAAAATCCTGGAGCCCTGACGATTATATTTCGAATGAAAGAAATAGCTATTGCCGTCTTCCAGAAACTTAGGATCATCAGATTTTTTGGCTGTATCACTGAGACTAACCAGTAGCTTTTTTTCATTCGTTTTCAGACTTGTGCGCCAGAGACCCTGATCTGAAGGAGCACCCTTAATCTGATCATATTCTTTGAATTTGGGCACGCCATATCCCATTTGGGTCATATTGATGGTGTCGAGCGAGAAACCGATCACGGCTGATTCATCCGGAGCCATATGATACATGGGACCAGAAAAAGCCCGAATCTCTTTGGTTTCCATATCGATTCTTACACAGACGGCTTGATTGTCAATAATATCATTGGTGTAAATATGCCTGTCCGATTTGCCCCAGTTCAGGTTTGCCCCTAGTTGATACCCCCATCCTTTGGTGGAATAGACAGTTTCGATAGTTTCATTTTCCAGATCAATGATGCAAACATCACAAAGATCGCCATATTTGGCATCCTTTCCCTGGTATGGAAGTTTATTTACAGCAAGATATTTTTGCGAGGGACTGAAAGGACAAACATCAAAGAATGTGTGAATGTAAAGGCCATCGTCCGGGGTTACGATTTTCACCTTACCAAAACTGGTTTTGTTTTGGTAATCCCTGAATTTTATTCTTTTTGGAACACTTTTCACCTTTTCAATCAGGAATGCTCCAGAGAGAGTCATAAAGGCCAATAAACCAGCCGAAGTGGTAAAAAAATCCCTTCTTTTCATTCTAGTCTATGAAATTTTAGTAGAAAAAGCATAAAAATTTAATGTTTGATCAATCCATAGGTGATTTCAATATGGTTGTTGAATTTGCCTTGACAGATTTTATCTCTCTATTTTTTGAGATCAGCAATTGGTTTTGTGATCGGAGCAGCCAGAAATTCGTAATTTATTTCAGTTCACAGAACGCAGTGGGCAGCCCCTTGCTTTTGACACTTGCCATACTTCTGCCTCCATTCAGTTTTACTTTTATGATGGCCCTGCCGTTGTAAACTTCTACCGTTCTCGATCCGGAAGAGGTTTCCCTGGTTGTCAATCAGCTTACCGTCACCTGTGAGACCGAAAAAGATCATATTGCGGGCATCCAGACAGAGAACATTTTTGGTATCGACCAATTTGACTTCAATGGTTGCCATATCTCCGGATTGCTCAATCTTATTAAGAAACATTTTAGCAGGAGTTCCCCACTTTTCAGTTTGATAAGACTGTCTGATTTCATCCGACACTGTCGCTTTTCCTTTTTTAGCAACCACTCTCAGCTGATTATCGCCTTCCAGGTATGGGACATTCCAACGCAATCCTGCTGCCGGAAAGTCCTGGCTATTCCGCTTTTTCAGACCATAACTTTTGCCGTTCACAAATAATTCGGCTTCGTCGCAATTGGAATAAACTTTCACCATCTTAGGTTCTCCGGGATCTCCCCAGCGAACAGGCCAGGTATGACCGTAAATATGTACCATTGGTTTTTCTGTCCACCATGACTGAAAAACATAAAATGCCTCTTTTTTGGTTAAATCACGTTCGACAACCCCTTTCTGATTCATGTATGGCACTGGATTGTCTGGCCGGATCGGTGTGGAGAAATCTTTGAAAGGCCAGTATGCAGATCCTGTCAGGTAGGGCATGGTCTCTTGTTCCTTTAAATGCCAGTCGATCAGGTTGCAGATATACGACTCGCTCCAGTCGCCGTCTTTGGAAACGCGGGCAGCACCTCCAAAAAGCGACGCATCGCCAAGCCGTTCATCAGCTCCGCCTCCTGTTTTTACTTGCTGCAGAACTTTGTCGGGCGCTTCGGAATGCCGCAATGCATGGCTGTCTCCGCCCCATTCGGCATGAAGAAAATGTTTCACGCCTTTTATCTCCTTTTCAGTATTTTCCCTGTATTCGGTGTAAATTCCCCGATACCAGCCGGACCATATGGAAGGAGAATAGACATCAACGATATCTTTGCAAAAATCGCACCTGCGGATGGCTGTCATGCGTGAGGCATCCAGCGTATGCGAAATAGTGTTTAGCTCGGTCATAAACGTCCGGATTTTCTCTTTGTCAAACTCAGGAAAATCGCCGGCCCAGTCATTTTCATTTCCCAATCCCCAAATGATCACGGAAGGATGGTTGCGGTGCTGATCGATCATATCCGAAAGCATAGTCCTGGCCTGATTTTTGTATTTTTCACCACCTAAACCTCCTCGGCACCATGGAATTTCTTCCCAAACCAGAATACCCAAACTGTCGCAAAGGTTCAAAACAATGCGCGATTGCTGATAATGTCCCAAACGGATAAAGTTCACTCCCATCTCTTTCATCATCTGCATTTCCTGACGAATCTGTGACTCGCTCATAGCGGCTCCAACACCTGCATGGTCTTCATGACGGTGGGTTCCCCGAAGTAATAGTCGGCTGCCATTGAGCACAAAAGGCCCTTTTTCTATAAATTCAAAATTGCGAAACCCAAATTTTTCAGAAACGGTTTGTGTGCCTGATTCTGAAGAGAGAGTTACTGTTGCGCTATAAAGATTTGGATTTGCCGGTGACCAAAGAATTGGCTTTTTGACAGTTAAAGAAGGAATTGAAGTAGCTTCTTTTGTTGACTCAATTTCCTGTTCTTTCAGACTGATTATTTTGCCTGAAGGATCTTCAATTTGGATTTTTAGACGAGCCTTTGAGGAGGCGCTTTTATTTTGTAGTCTGATGGTCAAATCAAGTTTTCCTTCCAGTCCTTTTGCATCGACAGTTGAATTGGCCAGAAGCCGATCAATTGAAAATGCAGGAGTGTAAACCAGATTAAGATATCTGTAAATGCCGCCATAAACATTAAAATCAGACAAGCTTGAGGGGATCATTTCCAGATCCCTGGAGTTGTCACAGCGAATAGAGATTGGGATTTTCCCTCCGAAGGATTCCGAGACAACTTTGTCCTGAACGAAATTTTTTACGGCATCGGTTATGTCGACAGACCATTCATTATATCCTCCAACATGCGATCCAACCTTTGTGAGGTAGACATACACTTCAGTTTTTTGTCCGGCACCTTCGAAATGAAGTAGTGTGCGTCCGTTTGAAAATGGATTGCTGATCGCAATCTGTTGGTGTACCAACCGGGTCCCTGGTAATAGTTCACGTCAGGATCTACTGCATCAATTGCATTGAAGCAGTGGGGCAGGGTGATGCTTTCCCAAAGCGGAACGCTTTTCCGGATTTCCCTCTTTTACCGTCTGACAGCTTCCCAAAATTCCTCCGAGATCGCTCCGAAGGAATTTCCAATTGTCATTCAGGCGAATTTCGGAATTGGTCCGACCGTCATTTTTTATTATGTTCGGTTCTATGGGTTTTGCCGGATCAGGCCTCCGGTAATCCCCCGTATGTCCCCTGGTATTTGCCCCTGGGCAAAAATGCCGGAAGTCATGCAAAAGAGAAGAAGAGCACAGCCAGTAATTTGAGATTTTTCACAATGTTTTGTAATAAAGTTGACTACCTATTTGAGCCGCAGGGGCCATGGTTTTGCTTTTGTCCGCGATGAATTACTGTTGATTTTTCTTTTTGGCGGCCTTCGTGGGTCATTGATCTTCTTGGCTGCTTTATCGCATCCCTTTTGGCACTTTTATTGGCGTGACGCCCGGTGCCATCCCCCTTGTCAATGTATCCACCCTTCGGGTTCAAGCGGTCCAGTTCTGCCTGCAGAGTTTTACGAGCGGCAATTGCGCCTCGTTTTTCGAATCAGCCGGAACGGCAATTTCTTCAAATGGTGCTTTGCTCATATCAAATAATTCGCCGGATTGATTAAGTTTCCAGCCTAAACTTCGTACCCAATAGTTGTTGGCAAGTTGTACAAAGAGCGAATTCCTCGGATTTCCCTTTTTACCCTGAATCTGAGCCATGAAGCTTTGGCCATCCAGAACAATATCTTTTGGAAGTGATGATCCTGTTATATCGGCAAATGTTGGAATGAAGTCGGTTGAACTGATCAGATCATCGCAAACTTTTCCTATTGGAGTTACTCCAGGCCAGTATACAATTAGTGGCTCCAGGCTTCCACCTTCCAGCATCGATCCTTTTTGTCCGCTTAAGCGGCGACCTCCAATGGTGGCTAAATCAGAATGACCTCCGGCGGTGCCATTGTCACTAAAGAAAATCAGGATGGTATTGTCACTGAGCTTAAGACGGTCGAGTTCTTTGCGGAGTGCGCCCACCAGTTTGTCCATATAAACGATGTTGTCGTCATAAAAGTCTGTGGTAGTTGGTTTGCTGTCAGGAGTCCTCACAATTTCTCCATGAACGTGCGACAGGGAATAGTACGCGAAGAACTGGTTGTTTTTATTTTTTGTCAGGAAATCAACCATTTTCTGATGCATCAGATCCGCATATACTCGTTCTCTTTCAGGATCATATCTGTACCATTCACCCTGTAATTTTGCTTTTTGCCGGTTCAGTCCAATACACTCCGCTCCGAAGAACCTCAGGTATTCGTCGAAACTAAAGTCGGACGGATCGTCAGGCAATTGCCCCCATTTTCCAATCATTGTGGAAGTATATCCGGCCGGTTTTAAATAATAAGGAATGGCTTTCTCTGCTTTGGTAAACACTTCAGAGCAGGCATCCTGATTCGTGGCTCCTGTTCTGAATGCATAACGTCCGGTAAGCAGGCATGCACGGGACGGTCCACAAAGTGGTGTAGAATAGCCGTGGGTGAACCGCAATCCCTGGCTGGCCAGTTTGTCGATATTTGGAGTTTTGTAGCGATCAGATCCATAGCATCCGATTTCAGCGAAGCCCAAATCATCGGCCAGGATGAAAATAATGTTGGGCTTCTTTTCGGAGGCATTTCCTGGAGCAGTCGTATTGTTTTTCGCCAAAAGCTGTCCGGTTCCTGCCAACATTCCGAATGTTATAATCCCAGCTGTTTTAACAAGGTTTGAATTTTTCATTTTAAAATATAATTAACGTTTACCTTTTCTCAAGAATCTCTTTTGTTGCAGCTTCCACCTCTTTCAGCAGTAAAGGAAAGGTCGGATTGGCCATGTCTCCGTGGTTGCTATTCTATCCAAATCAATGGATTTTTCATCATCATTGACCTTCGGCTATCGTCGTTGCTGTTTTTTTCAGCAAGGGATTTCCATAGTTCGAACCATCTGGGATTCTTACCGGCCAGAGCTGCAAAAAGCATAAATTGTCGTGCTTCGGGTTGTTGGTTCCAATGATCGACATCTTTGCCTCCCTTCCATTTTGATTTGTCCTTCAGGTAGGGAAGCATATAATCCAGGCCTCTCGAGATCCCTCGTCCATCAGAAAGATTGTAGTTCCAGATATCCTTTGAGCTATCAGTCAGAATCCAAAGCAAAGCAGCGGTCGCATCGAGGTTAAAAAGAGAGTAGGAGAATGGTTTTGTCCTGGCCAACTCCTCCGGAAAACTGCCATCTATTGCCATTTGATTGGGCAAAAGAATCTCCTTGTAACGATTCAGACACAATTGCATCACTTTCTCATCCCCGACCAAACGGGCGTATGAGGCCAATTGTGCATGCCACCAGGAACCGTGGTTGTTTTTGGCATTCATCTCATCAATTCCGTAAGGATGGGTTGTAAGCCATGCAATGAATTGTGTGAACCATTCTTTTATTTGGGCGATGTCCTTGCCCGAGACATAGGGTGATTTTTCCAGGATCAGAACTGATTGAGCCACATCCATTAATTGTCCGGCGTCAATAATCCCCGTTCCTCGCCCCGAATTGACTCCCCTGATTGCTTGTGCATAAAGCATGTTTGGGCTCATCATGGTAGTCGTGTCGATAAACCACGCTTTCAATGTTCCATGGCTGCTTTGGCATATATTTCTTTTCCGGTTAAGATCCACGCTGAAGTGTGCGTTCCCACAATCCATGAAAAATTTCGCAGATCTTCGTCGTGATTTTGGAACCGACCCGGAAATCTCAGACCGTCTTTCCGGATAAAAGGACCGTTTGGATTTGCCGGATTGGGCCACCAGTATGGCCCCTTCGAATAGAAATCGTGCCTGCCACCCATGCTTCTTGGGCAGGAACTGGCTGTGACGGTCTTGGGCTTTTCCTTGAGGAGATTGTCTGCCCTTTTGATCACTTGCTCTTTCTCTATAGCAATTACCATTTTTACAATCGAATCGGAAACTGCTGTTTTGTCGCCGGCAGGGCTTTTTCCTATCTGTTGGGCATTACCGACTCCTGACATGATCAAAAGAGCAAGAAAAGGAAACAAATATTTTGTCATAACATTCTTCATTTCTCGTTATTTATGCTTCGGGCATGGCGATGCAGTCCCCGTGTATCGGCCGGAGTCAGCCGCTACCGGGGCACCTTGCATCCAAAAAATAGATTGAGACTTGTTTCAATCCTCACTTTTGGCTTTGCCTTTTTTACCTTTTTTGTCGACTGAACCTACCGGGATCGGAGCTTAAAATCAGCTAATTTGTCATATTCAACAGAGCTCTTGTGCTCACGCTGCATACTTTCCAGGAAAAGCTTCTCCATTTTGAGCTGATCTTGTTTGTATTCCGCTTTGTCGATGATGCTCACTTTTTCCAGCGGATCCTTTTCATAATCGTACATTTCGCGGGCCATGACATATTTCTTGTCGTAAGAGATGTTAGTCCTGTAGCTGTCTTTCATCCATTCGGTGTAACGGAACTTTCAGTACGGATCGTATATCCCATTACTTTGGCCCCCTCGCGTGGATATTGACTAAAGGCGTATTCGCGCAATTTAGAATCCGGATTATTAATGGCAGGTACAAGGCTTATGCCATCCAGGTATTTGGGTGCAGGCACCTTGATTAGTTCGCAAAGTGTCGGATATACGTCAGTAAATTCGCACAAGGTAACAGGTCTGATTCCTGGTTTTGAGCCAGGGACACTCATCATCAAGAGGGTATGGGTTGCCTGTTCAAAATCAGTGTGTTTGTTCCACAATCCGTGATCGCCAAGATGCCAGCCGTGATCCCCCCACAAAACAATAATTGTATTCTCCCGGATTTTTAGGCGATCAAGCTCCTTTAGCAATTGCATAATCTGAGCATCTGTATAGGACATGGCAGCGTAATAACCATGTAGCAACTCTTTCTGCTTATCCACTGGCAGGTGATCCAAATCCTTTTCCGAGTAACTGTCAAATTGAGGAATATCGGTGTAACTCTTCAACTCGCCTGAAACATGATAGGCGATATCCGGACTGTTTGCTGCCTTTTTTTGAAATGGGGCTACCTGAAAATCATTACGATTGTATAGATCCCAGTATTTTTTAGGAGAGACAAAAGGAAGATGAGGTTTCAGAAATCCGACAGCCAGGAAAAATGGTTTGTCGCCTTTGCTTAGGCTATCCATCAACTGAATGGCCATTCCAGTCATTTTGCCATCGTGGTACGTCTCATCCGGAACATCAGCACATTCAGTAGCAGTTCCTTTACCCCTTTCGTTTATTGCACCTGGAAGTACATAGGTTTTGCATTTTGGATCCCGGTAGGGGATGCTCCAGGATGGGGCATCATGACCCGGTCCGGCACTACCCATATGATAGATCTTGCCCATTGCGGCAGTCTCATATCCCATAGATTTGAAATATTGTGGCATGGTCACCACGTTTGGGTTAACCTGTCTGAAATCTGTGATCAAATCCCAAATTCGGGTTCTGTCAGGGCGCATGCCTGTCATAATGCTCGCTCTGGTGGCCGCACAGATGGCTTGTTGGCAATAGCTGCTCGTAAAGGTAATCCCTTCCTTAGCCAGCCTGTCCATTCCAGGGGTTTTTGCAAGTTTATCACCGTAAGCTCCCGCATTTGGCTTAAGGTCATCTACGGCGATAAATAGAATGTTTGGTCTTGTTGTCTTTGCCTTGGAACTTTCCGCATAGGAATACATTGAAGTTAGTCCAAGTATGGCCACTGATAGAGCTGTCTTCGGAATTCTGTACTTTGTCGTCATTGAAAATAAAATTTTGACATGATTTATAATGGATGAATGTGCCGCGGCAGGAGTAACTCCTACCGCGGTACTTATTTTACTATTTGTTTATTGCCGCCTTGAAAGCACTGGTGGCATTGCTCAGTTTTGAGATCGCCTCTGTGACCTGTCTGTCGATTGTGGTAGTCGTTGCATCTCTGGTGGTACTGGCTGTTTTTATGTCAGCAGTAAAGGTGATTTTGGCAGCGGCCAGTACCGTTCCAGGTGTAGTACCAGCAAGAGTGCTTGCGTTCAGTGCATTGGCAGCCACGATAGCGTCGTTGAGGGGCCGTTTGTCGCACAGATTAATGCCAGTCCAAAATACTTTGCCCGGAGCTCCAAGTGTTATATTTCCTGCAACGATTTGAGGAATAGTGACTGTTGATGAAACAATCAATGCAGAATCAGCCTTTAATACTGTCAAATAGGCTGCTTTGACGGTAGCCAAAGATGTTGCCGTAACGGCATTCAAAGCGACGTTATAGTTGTTTTTGTCATATCCGACTACACAACTTCTAACGATAGGCAATTCTGCATTGACAAAGAGACTCATTTGGGTAATATACTGCGGAAGTGTTTTGGGGACAATATCAATCACTGCATCCTTACTACATGAAAAGAACCCAATTCCAGCAAATGACAATATAAGGAGAAATAGGGATTTACATTTTATATTTTTCATAATTGGTAGTTTTTTGGAAATTAATAATCTGCATTTTGAGTAATTTTCAACTTGTCATTTGAATCGATTTCTTGTTGGGGAATTGGAAGCAATAGACGACCAGAAGTAAAATAATTCTGCGTGGGTGGTACGATAGGGTTATACAAAGAGTACAGAACTGCCGCATCTGTTATGAAGACACTTTTTTTCAGGATGCTAATCGCTTTTTCTGAATCATTGTAAGAGGTGTTCATTCTTAAAAGGTCAAACCAGCGTTGATTTTCAAAAGCAAATTCAAGTCGTCTCTCATTGTATACCGCATCCAGCGCAGCGGTTGGGGACGCAAATGGAAGAAGCTGTGCTACACCTGCCCTTGCCCTGATTTTATTAACGTCGTTGTGTGCGGAGGCAAAATTTCCGTCCTGGGCCATTATTTCGGCATGCATTAATAGGATATCTGCATAACGGAGAACGATCCAGTCATTTTCAGATTGATTCGACTGAGACATATTGGGATCGATATATTTGGACGGATAATAAATCGTCGTTGTCTTGTTCTTTACATAGACCTTGTAGCAGGAGTTGGTGCGCGTGTCTGCCGGATTTGAGGCGAAAAGGTTCACTAATTCGGGAGTAGGATTAAAATGTCCGCCGGGAGTTCCGACTTTTAGGAACAGGTTGGCTGTACCGTCAGGGGAGAAGAGTGTCCAGAAAGGGGAACCAATACCAGATGTGCCACCCAGGTATCGCGCTGCAAAAAGGATTTCCCTATTCATTTCGTTCGAAATATCAAAAATACTTGCGTAGGGCGTAAGTACTGTGCCAGCTACATTGATTCCGGTAGTCAATAAATTATACTGATTTGAATTGATAATCTCCTCCAGCAACCCTTTAGCGAGTGCAAGATTGGCGGTTCCTCCCATTGTCAGATAGGCTTTTGCAAGTATTCCTTTGGCAGCCCATTTGGTAATCCTTCCCAGATCACCGGAAGAGGAGTAGGACGAGGGTAGCTCTGCGGCGGCTTTTGTCAGATCGGGGATAATGATGTCTTTGTATATCTCTGCAACAGGACGGCGATCATAGGATTTGGCCTCGTCAAGCGAGACAACTTTTGTAATCTTGAACATATCCCCCCATAGAGAGACCAAAGTATAATAGTGATATCCGCGCATAAAAAGCAACTCCCCTTCATACTGGGCACGTTGTGCTTCCGTCGTCACAAAAGGTTGACCCAAGGCAACTGATGGAAGGATCGAGTTGATATTCATGATGTTCTGGAAATATTTATACCATTGGGCATATAAAAGCGGCTGACTCGGAGGCGTACGGAAAAATTTTAAGTCGCACAGATCCACTCGTATGATAGAACCGGTGCCAATGCTGTTCACACAACCGTTGTCACTTCTGTTTTCGGTAAATCTCCATTCGTCCATCATGATATTTGCAATACCAGCATAACAGCCTATTATTCCCTCGTTGATGGTCGTCGGACTATTGAAGAAGCCATCCTGAATCAATTTTGATTGTGGTTGCTCGTTGATCATGTCCTTGCAGGCTGAGAAAATTGTTATCAAAAAAAGCAAGGTGATGATTCCAATTTTATTTTTCATTTTCATTTTCATAATTTATTCGTGCAAATGAGTTATTTAAACTTCTGATTTGAATAAAAGATTTTCTTATTACTTAGAAGTTAATGTCAATTCCCAGTGTATATGACCTGGTAAGAGGGAAAACACCGCGTTGGTATCCGGCAACCAATGGGAAAGCCTTCGAGTAAGGGCCACTGGTAAAACGTGCTTCTGGATTTATTCCTTTGAAATTGGATCCCATAATATAGAAGAGGTTTGAAGCTGTGCCATAGATTCTGACGCTGCTTAGTTTAACCATTTTAACTATTCTGTCTGGAATCTTATATCCAAGAGTAATATCCCTGAAAGCAGTGTAGGAGGCATCCTGCATAACATAGTCGGTCAACTCTGCATCACCGCCTGAAGTGTTTTTGTCAAAAACGGTTTTACCGTTACCGGGGAAAGACGGGCTCACCCACCTGTTGTCTACATAAGCTTTATATGTACGTATAGTTTCGTTGTAATTCATGTTACCATCGATAATCTTACCTCCCTGGACACCCTGGATCAGAAAGCTAAAGTCGAAACCTTTGTATGCAAATGTATTGGTCATACCCCAGGTGAAATCAGGAAATGGTGAACCAAGGATGACACGGTCGTCAGGATCTATTGCAAAGTCGCCATTGGTATTGACAACCTTTAATCCACCGGCAATGGGAGGAAACTTGGTATAAACGAATGGTTTGCCGCTCGGATCGGTAACTGCCTTTACTGCAGCTACTTCCTCGAAGGATGTCCATACGCCATCGGTCTTGTAACCATAGAATTGAATCGCAGGCTGACCGACTATGGCTCTGTATACTTCACTTCTTTCGCCAAAATTATCCTGATAGGTTTTGTCGCCATAACTTAACAGGGTGTTTTTGTTGGTGGCGAAATTGGCGGAGGTTTTCCAGGTAAAGCCATGGGAATTGAAGTTGGTTGTACTTAGCTCGATTTCAATACCCTTGTTGTTTACCTTGCCGATATTATTCCAGAAGGTTTGGTGTCCGGTAATATACATGGCAGGTTGCTGAAGTAGAAGTTGGATGGTATTTGCGGTGTAATACTCAACGGTCAGGTTGATCCTGCTTTTAAACAAACCAAGATCAACGCCAAAATTTTCTTCTTGGGTCTGTTCCCAGGTTATGTCAGGATTTCCAATGAATGGATCAGTTGCTGCCATACCTGGAATCAATGTTCCGTTTCCTGAACCAGTAACGTAATTTGAGGTGTTAAGGGCATTCAGATAGGAATATTGCGGAATATTGTTGTTCCCTGTTAATCCATAGCTGGCACGTAACTTAAGGTTAGAAAGCCAGTCATATTTTTTGAAAAATTTCTCCTCAGAGGCGCGCCATCCCAATGAAGCGGCAGGGAATGTTCCCCATTTATTTCCTTCGGCAAATTTTGAACTTCCGTCAGCACGCAAGCTTGCAGAAAGAAGATATTTTCCTTTGTATGCATAGGTTAAACGTCCAATGCAGGATAACAGAGCATCCGAGTAATAAAAGGAAGTTGTCCCGTTGGCTGCAGGGCTATCCAGGATCAATGAGGACGCCAAATTGAAAGAGAGCATATCATCACTGGGGAAATTGGTCCCGACGACCTGGTTATACTTGTCAGTAGTTTTTTGATAAGAGAAGCCCAGTACACCGGATATTTCATGATCGCCCAACTTCTTGTTGTAGTTCAACAGGTTTTCAGACAATAACTCAGTATGAAGGGTCATTTGCCTGGCGAGGGTATTTGGATTGCCTGACTTGGTAGCCCCGGTTTTTTGGGCATTGTTGTTCTCCTTGTAATCAGCGAAGGCGCCGCCTGTCATCTTGAATGTTAGTCCTGGCAGAATATTTACCGAAATATATGCATTGCTTTGCAAACGATAGTCATCTGCCTGAATATGAGTCCTCTCATTGATTGAAACCGGATTTTGCGCAGAGGAGCCTGAAAGTGATGCACTTGGAATATTCCAGATCGTTCCGTCCAATCCGATGCCTGAAATATTCACAGCACCGAAATCACCCGCCATGGCATAATCACCAACTGAACTTCCCGTGAGAGCTGCGGTGGCTGCATTGTGACGCACCGGCAACCATGTTGGTGTACGCAAAGTACCGGTAAGATCTGCACCCGGAACCGTCTGTTTGCTGTATTGAGGGGAAAGATTGAATCCAATTGTCACCGCCTTTGAGAGATTGATGTCCAACTTGGCAAGGAAGTTGAATTTGCTGTAATTATTGTATTTCGCAATACCATCTTCATTGTAATAGTTTCCGGAGATATAGTATTTGATGTCTTTGTTGCCACCTGTGGCACTAAGCTGGTAGTTCTGTACAGAGCCCTGGTCACGCATGACCTGTTTTACCCAGTCTGTAGGTCCATCATTATAGTAGTGCGTCATCAACCAGGCTGCCTTGTCAGCATCCGTCGACAGGTTAAACAACATTGTGGCCTTGGTGCCATCCACTTTTGGATCCTGCATGCGCATGGCGGCTTCATCGAACTGAAGCCCTACATACTGATCATTTGTAAGAACCACGGGGAGCTTTAATGCGGTTTTAGAACCCGAATACATCTTAAAATTGTACTTTGGTTTTGTGCTGCTACCTCCTTTGGTAGTTACCAAAATGACACCCCCGGAGGCCCGTGAACCGTACATGGCGGCAGAAGCAGCATCCTTGAGGACTTCAATTGACTCTACATTGCCCATGCTTACTGATGACAATCCGTCAGGTACCGGAAACCCGTCGACAACTACAAGAGGCTGAGTGGAAGCGCTGATGGAGCCAAAACCACGTATACGTATTTCGGCTGACTGCCCGGCCATAGGATCGAGCTGTTGTATTTGAACACCAGCCATTTTCCCCTGCATAGCCTGGCTGACTCCCGAAACTGGAATTTCATCCAGACCTTCAGTCTTTAATGAGGCAACAGATCCTGTGAGGTGTGATTTCTTCTGGGTACCATAACCTACTACCACCACCTCGTCAATGTTCTTTACATCCTCGGCCAGAACTACATTGAGTTTTGTCTGATTTTTTGCAGAAATTTCTTTGGAGGTAAATCCGATAAATGAAAAGACCAGAACGCTGTTGGGATCCGATACCTGGATTGAATAAGTCCCGTCTATATCTGTGGTTACGCCTGTTGCCGTACCTTTTACCACAATACTTACACCCGGCAGTGAAACGCCTTTCTCATCCGTTATTTTCCCGGTTATCTTCTTTTGTTGAGAAGCCGTGATTGGTTCAGAACCGATCATTGCACCAGCATTCGCATGCACATTTGAGGCAATCAGCAATAAGCCTAAGGCGGCATTCAAGCCTACGGCCCGAAAACTGAAAGTTGCTGAAATGACGAAAAATGCCCACATTTTTCCTCTTTTTTTCATAATTGTTTACAGTTTAGAATTTGAGTCATTTTAGTTAATCAAAAGTATTTTCTTGTGATTTTTTTGATGGACAACAATTAGTAGGTGCAGGTAGCTGCCTTAAAAATAAATTGTTGGCACAGTATCATTTCATAAGCTCATTCAAAAAATCAGTCTGGTTGACAGCTAATTTATAGCCCTTTTAGACGTTTTCTTGTAATTAATGAGTCTCTTTATATCAAAATAAGGTCAGAATTAAAGTTATCGGTCAATTTGACTGATAATTAATATAGCAATCCGTAAAATGCTTAACTTTCGAAGGTACTTTTGTCGTTAAATGCTAAATTTCTGATCCATTTTCCTCTCATTAATCATGAAATTATCACTATTAGTACTTCCTATATTTTTCCTGCTTTCAATTGGAACTTTTGGGTCTGGTTCCGAAATTCCAGATTTCTCATTTCGTAGAATTTCACCGGTTGGTGGATTTACCTATGGATCGATCAATTCAATTGGTGAAGATAGTTTCGGTTTTATCTGGTTTGGAACCATTCATGGATTGTATCGCTACAATACGGTTTCTGTACAAAAATTCACACACGATTCATCCGATTCAACATCGATACCAAGTAATTCGATCAGAACAATATTCAAAGACAAAAATGGAACGCTTTGGATTGGAACCGCCTATGGATTGTCAGTTTATGACAGCAGGAAAGACCAGTTTGTCCAGAAGAAGTTCCAGGATGAGTCAGGCGAAATGTTGGGAAACAATGTTTATGATATTTTTCAGGGGGAAGGCAAAACGCTCTATTTTTTGAGTTCGGTTATGCTGGGAAGTATAGATCTGCAAACAAATAAATTTGAGAAAATCTTTGCAGATCGGACACTTAATGAAAATTTTGTTGCAGCTGCTACTGATTTGAAAGGCAATATGTGGGTTGGAGGGTCCGGCGGAACCGTTTGGCAGTATAATATTTACACCAAAACCGCCAGGATTTTCTGTCACCACCGAAATGATGCCATCAGAAAAATATTTATAGATCAGGAAAGAGTTTGGATTGGTTACAGTTTAACAGGTCTTGACTGTACAACGATGGAAGGAACACTCGTCAAACACTTTGGCAGTAATCCGGACGATCAGTTTAAAATCCATCACAACCGGGTCAGGGATATCTTCAAAGATGAGTCCGGAAGAATGTGGATAGCAACGTACAAAGGCATCTCGATCATTGACCACGGAAGAATTAACAATATGCTTACGCACGAAATATCAGGTATTCCATACAGCAGTATTTACAAGATATTTCGTGATTCCAAGAATGGCATTTGGATAGGAACCTGGTCGGGCGGTTTGGCTTATCAATCCAATTTTGACAACAGATTTGTCCATTCGGAAAAGGAGCGGACAGACACAGATCTCGATGATGAATTCGTTAGTTCTTTTACCGAAAAAAATGATGGAACCATATTGATTAGCACTGAATTTGGAAATCTGAATAAATTGGATCGTCAGGCAAATAAGATGATTAATATTCCTTTGAAGCCTGAAGATGGCAAGAAAATTGAAAATATCAAATCCCTTCTTTACGACCGCAAGACAGATATGCTTTGGGTTGGAACGTTTTTAGAGGGATTATGGTTTCAAAAGAAAAATGAAACGATTCTGCACCGTTTTAAAAGTCTCAATAATTCCAGAATAAGTGTCTATGCACTTGCTAAATCGGATAGTGGTATTTGGATCGGAACTTTTGGAACCGGGTTGTACCATTTCAATGATATTTCCGGAAAACTAAGGCATTACCCCACAGTCCTAAATGATTCGAATACCATATCCAGCAACAGCATCCGGGCCATCGAAGTGGCAAGAGACAAAAGTTTATGGATCGGCACCAACAATGGTCTAAACCGACTGGATCCATCAACAGGAAAATTTACGAGGTATATTCAAAAGATAGACCCTTCTAATCCGGTTAGAAGTAATGAAATTCTCTGTTTGAAGGAGGATAGAAAGTCCAATATTTGGATCGGAACCAGCGGTAGAGGGCTTCTTGCTTTCAACCCCAAAGAACGATTGCTGAAATCTTTTCAAATCAAAGACGGACTCGTGGGCAATGACGTTTATGGAATCGAGGAAGATAACAATGGCATTCTTTGGATTAGTACTGAAAATGGCATCAGCAGCATTGATCCTGATCTGACTTCATTCCGGAATTTTGACAGGAATGATGAATTGCTTGGTAATCAGTTTAATCCCGGATCCCATTTTGTTTCTTCTGAAGGGGAGATACTTTTTGGTGATACAAAAGGTTTTATCCTCTTTTCTCCCAATAAAATGAAGGCCAATCCAGTGCCACCCAGGGTGATATTGACTTCATTAAATATCAATAACAAACTTGTAGACATTCATGCGAAAGATTCTCCTCTGAATCAATCTGTCCTTTCAGCCACTGATTTAAGACTTTCGTACTATCAAAATTCCCTTACTTTTAATTTTGTCGCAAACAATTTTGTTCTTCCCAACAAAAATAAGTTCAAATACCGCCTTGTAAATTATGATAACAATTGGATCGACGCGGGGAGGCAGAATTACGCGACTTTTACCAAAATTCCTCCCGGTAATTACACTTTCGAAGTATTGGCCTGTAACAATGATAATGTTTGGAGCAAGGTGCCAACAGAAATTCGAATTGCCATTTCACCTCCATTCTGGTTTTCCTGGGCTGCTTATCTGATTTATTTGATCCTTATGATTGTCTTGATCTATTTCATACGGAAAGAGGTAAAAGAGCGCGAGCGATTTAAAAAGGAGCTATTGCTGGAAAGACTTTTGCATGAATCCGATGCTCAATTGCAGGAGATGAAGTTGCGGTTTTTTACAAATATTTCACATGAGTTCAAAACACCCCTTACTTTGATTGTATCACCAATTAATCTACTGCTTGAAAAATTTAATTTAGAAACCATTGTCAGAGAGCATCTTCAGACTATTCAAAGAAATTCAGTCCGTCTGCTTCGCTTGATTAACCAGGTCATCGATGTCCACAAAATAGAGTCAGGTAAAGCAGTTTTTCAACCTGTCATGAACGATGTGGTTTCTTTATGCAAGGAGGTGATTCGGTGTTTTGAAATGGAAGCCCGAGATAAGAACATTCTTCTTACTTTCAGTTCAGATTCTGATAACGTGGATATATGCATTGATCCGGATAAAGTTGAGAAGATATTTTTCAACATCCTCTCCAATGCCATGAAATTTACCGGAGAAAATGGAATTATCCGGATTACCGTTTCAATAAGCCACTCCGAAAATATTTCTGAGAAGGGGATTACTATTGGGGATTCCATTATTGGCGACAGAGTCTCTGTTGAATTTTCAGATAACGGCCCCGGCATAGCCAAGGAAGATATATTATTGATTTTTGAGCGGTTTGGGCAGGGAAAAAATCATCATTCTTCCGGAACAGGAATAGGGCTGCACATGGCCAGCGAATATATCAGGTTGCATCATGGAAATATTCACATGGTATCTAATCCCGGCGAAGGATCAACTTTTACTATTAACTTCCCGGTAAGTCATGAAATGATTCTCAATCAAAAAAGTGTAGCAGAGAGCACCTATTTAGAAGAACCAATTCAAAAAAGACTGGATCAGAAAGATGGAGTGAAATTCACAGAAAAGTCTATCAATGAGACCATTCTTATTATTGAGGATAACTTTGAATTAAGGACTTATCTGAAAAATATACTCCTGTCTTATTATAGGATTGTAACCGCTCCAAACGGCAAACAAGGAGTTGAAACAGCCCTGACTGTGCTTCCCGATCTAGTTATTAGTGATATAATGATGCCCCAGATGGATGGTTTTGAGGTTTGTAATCAGTTAAAAAACAATATTTTAAGTAGCCATATCCCTGTTATTTTGCTAACAGCCCTCAGCGACACGGATAAAAAGATTGGAGGATATTCTTCGGGGGCGGATGCCTATATAACCAAACCATTCGACGAAAAAGTACTCCTCGCTCAGATTGAAAACCTGATTCGTTCAAGAGCAAAATTAAGGGAAGTGTTCTCTGTTTCCGACAGTGAGTGGGCCAATGGCATGGCGCATCTGAATTCTGATAAGCTTTTGATAGAAAAAGCAGGAAGCATTGTGGAGCAACATCTGAATGATAAAAATTTCGTTGTCGATCAACTTGCCGCTAAATTAAATATCAGTACAAGTTCATTGTACCGAAAACTGAAGGCTCTTACCAACCAGTCTCCAACTGAATTTGTCAGGTATATCAGGTTGAAGAAGGCTCTTAAACTGATGACAGATGGAAATACCAATGTTGAGGAAATAGGCTATATCGTTGGATTTAATTCCCATTCATATTTTACAAGCAGTTTTAGAAAGCAATTTGGCAAAACCCCTTCAGAGCACATGCACGAACTAAAGATGAAGAAGAATTAGCCTTTAGCTTTGACTTTCACCCATTTTGAAACTGCGTCTATCAGTATAGACAATACGCAAACAAGAATCAAAACTGTAAGAGTAGTATTGACAATTCCCTGCATCCGGCTTGCCTCCTTAAAAATCTGTGGAATATAAATATTGAAAAGATTCATTACACCTCCTGTAATCGTGGTAATGCCAACGAAAGTCATTGGCACCACGGTTATCCATATATATTTTCTCTTACCATGATTGATCAGAAAGGAAGTGCCAATTGCCAATGCAAGCGTAGCTAAAAGTTGATTTGCAACCCCAAACATCGGCCAAATTGTTGAGACGGTACCAGTATAGATAAAATAGCCCCATGCGAACACAACAAGAAAGCTTGTAATAAGATTTCCGGGAATCCAGTTGGTTTTGGCAAATGGTGCATATACCTTTCCCAATAATTCCTGCGTAACAAAACGGGCGATCCGTGTACCCGCATCCACGGTAGTGAGAATAAACAATGCTTCGAACATTATCGCAAAGTGATACCAGTAGGACATTAATCCTTTTAATCCGGGCAGACTGGAAAAGATTTGGGCCATTCCCACAGCAAGTGAAACTGCACCCCCAGGCCTGCCTGCGATTTTTTCACCTACTTCTGCGGATAATTCAGTCAGATTGGATTCGTGAAATCCGAGCGACTGAAGTTGAGGAAGAATTTGCGTAAATTTTTCGGGCGACACGTTAATCTGAAAGTAATCGAGCGGGAAAAGACTTGTTGCAGCAATAAGCGCCAAAATGCTCACCATCGCCTCTGCCAGCATGGATCCAACAGCAATTGTTTTGATATGAGACTCTTTCATGATCATTTTTGGCGTCGTTCCTGAGCTTACCAGTGCATGAAATCCGGATATTGCACCGCAGGCAATCGTAATGAACAAGTACGGAAATAATGTGCCCGGAATTATCGGTCCGCCGCCATGGATAAATGGGGTGAAATTTGGCATTTTGATTTCGGGCGCAACTAATATGATCCCAACCGCAAGTAATCCGATGACGGTCAATTTCATGATTGAACTGAGGTAATCCCTGGGAGAAAGTAAAAGCCAAACCGGCAAAACAGAGGCAATGAACCCATAAGCTGCCAGTAAAATGGTCAGCGTATTCCTGTTGAATGTGAACCAGCTTTCAAAGGGTGAACCCGGAATATATTTGCCATAAATAACAGCCAAAGAGAGCAAAATGACGCCGATTACGGTAGCCTCCACAGTTCTGCCTTTGCGGAATTTGAACATCCATAATCCCATGAAAATGGCTATCGGTATTGTCATGGCAATCGTGAATGTTCCCCATGAGCTTTCTGCCAATGCATTGACTACTACGACACCTAAACCGGCCAAAGCAATGACCAGAATTATCAGGACAGCAATGGAGGTTATTGACCCGCTGAATTGACTAATTTCGATTTTGGCAATCTCTGCCAGCGATTTTCCGTCATGCCTGACGGATGCAGTCAGGATGACAACATCATGCATGGCACCAGCCATTACGGCGCCAACCAGCATCCAGATAAAACCGGGCATAAATCCAAATTGCGCTGCGAGTACTGGTCCGACCAATGGTCCGGCGCCGGCAATCGCAGCAAAATGATGCCCAAAAACCACCCATTTGGGCATCGGATAATAATTGTGTTTATCGAATAGCCGGAAAGATGGCGCTTCAATCTGATCGTTAAGCATTAGTACTTTCGTGGCAACAAAACTGTAATATAAGCGGTATGCAAGAGCCAGAAAAGCCAATGCACCAATTACGTAAGGCATTGCATTCATAAGGTTTTATATGCTTTGTTTAGTGTGGTTTTCAAATTTAGGAATATTTAGGCACGGAGAATATGAATTATAGCAGAAACAACATATAGGCGCAATAAAAAAATTGGATTAAAAGGCTAAATTTGGATTTGTTAAATCTACTTACAATGAAAAAACATTTAATTCGACTTTTTGTTTTGAGTTTTTTGTCAACCACGGCACTTTTTCTTCAAGGTCAGGAGAAAAGTAAAGTTGGGATAGAATTCAAAAATGCCCCGGTGCTTTTTAAGCAAAACAACTCATCCTTCCAGCAGGTGATTGCTAACTGCAGAGTTGATATCCCAGGTACGATCCTGATTAAAGAGGGTGGAAAGGAACTCTTGAAAGCGGATCTGAAAAAGGGTGGAAATAGTTTCTTGATTACGGTTCCTGCAGTTACACGGGAAAGAAAAGCAAATTTTGTTGTAAGTATTAACGGAGGCAAGTCAGTCGATTACAAATTTGCCGTTTTGCCACCTCGAAAATGGGAGCTTTTTGTGGTAGAGCATGCTCACACTGATATCGGTTATACACGCCCTCAATCGGAAATTTTAGCGGAGCATCAGCGTTATATTGATTTCGCACTCGATTATTGCGATCAGACGGATAATCTTCCGGACGATGCGAAATTTCGTTGGACATGCGAGTCAGCATGGGTTGTCAAGGAATATTTGGCTACGCGTCCGATGGCTCAGATTGAGCGACTCAAAAAAAGAATTGCCGAAGGACGTATTGAAGTCACCGGTATGTTCTGCAATATGGCAGAAACGTCGGATGAGGATCTCATGACAGACTTTCTTCTTCCAATGAAAGCCGTTCTGGACGCCGGAATTCCGGTGAAAACGGTCATGCAGAACGACGTGAATGGGATAGCCTGGTGTTTGCCAGACTATTTTAAAAATACCGGGGTAAAATATCTGAATATGGGGATCAACAGCGACCGCTCAATTCTGCCCTTTGACATGCCAACACTTTTCTGGTGGAAAGCCCCGTCCGGAGAGAAATTGCTGGCCTTTCGCGCAGATCATTATATGACAGGAAATTTCATGGGTTTTGAGAGCAAGGCCATTAAGCCGGAAAGATTATTGGAGCATCTGGCCGACCTGAATGCCAAAAATTTCCCTGTCGACAAATTTGCCATACAGTTTTCAGGGTACTTTACCGACAATGCCCCGCCGTCGACCAATGCCTGTCAATTGGTGAAGGCATGGAACGAAAAATACGAAATGCCTAAACTTAGACTTGCTGTGACGAGCGAATTTTTTAATTACGTTGAAAAAAACTTTGCGGATAAGCTTCCCGTTTACCAAAAAGCGTGGCTAGACTGGTGGACAGACGGAGCTGGATCTTCCTCCAGGGAGACAGCAGAAATTCGTAAAACACAAAATCTAAAACAGGTAGACGAGGGACTTTTCGCAATGGTTTCCCTTAACGGGGGAGAGCTCAATCCGGAGATTGCCGGTAAAATAAATCACATTGCGGAGAATGTGATCTTTTATGACGAGCATACCTTTGGAGCGGATGAAAGTATCTCGCATCCATTTTCAGAAAATACTGCCCGCCAGTGGCTGCAAAAGGGTGCCTATGCCTGGGAGGCGGTAAAAATGCAGACGCTGTTGCATGAGGAGGCATTGGCAAGATTTCAGCCATTTTTGAAAAAAGCTGGTTTCCCGGTGATTCATGTGATTAATTCGTTGGGATGGAAGAGATCAGGAACAGTTAATCTTTTTGTTGATTATGAGGTGTTTCCGGTTACTAAAGCAGTGAAAGTTATTGATCTTAGTACCGGCAAAGAAGTACCTGTGCAATTGTTGAGAAAGCGTTCCGAAGGTGCTTATTGGGCTATGGATGTGAAAGATATTCCGGCGCTGGGGGTAAAAACCTTGAAAATCGAGGTGACGGATAAGCCTGTTGGTCAGGAAGTCCAATCAGTTCAAAAAGATGTAATGGAAAACCAATTCTACAGACTATCGTTCGACAAGGTAACCGGCGCCATTTGGAGCTTGTTCGACAAAGAGCTAAACAGAGAATTGATTGATTCCCAAAATCCATGGAAATTGGGACAGGCGATTCACGAAACGCTCCCCAGAAGGAATAAATATGATTTGACACATACATCCGTTTCAGATGTTAAAATGGAGCCGGGTCAAAACGGTGAAGTATGGGAAAGCCTGCGGATATCGGCAGAACTGGCTGGAATGGAACCCGCCAAAGATAAATCGCCAAAAGGTCTCGAGGTCGAAGTCAGGCTTTATAAGAATGAAAAGAAAATTGAATTTCGTTACAGCGCTCACAAACAAATTATTACAACACCAGAAGCCACATACGTTGCATTTCCGTTTACTTTGCCGGATTCCCGTGTCGTTTTTGAGACTATTGGAGGAACACTTTCTCCGGGTGGACAAATTCCCGGTTCATCCTCTGATTGGAATGCTGCCCAGAACTTTGTGGCGGTCAGGGGTAAAGCCGGACAGATTGTGGTGGTTAGCGACGAGGTACCTCTTTGGCAGTTTGGCGATCTGAACATGGGCAAGTACGAAAGGTACCCAAAACCTGGAAAAACATGGCTCTATTCGTGGGTAATGAACAACTACTGGACTACAAATTTCAGGGCTTACCAGGAAGGTGGTTTCAGCTGGAGTTATCAGATTACATCTTCTGCAGATACCACGAATACCTTTGCCACCAAGTTCGGATGGGGTGCCCGTAATATTTTTCCAACGAGAACTTTCCCCGCAGCCGGGAATTCAGAGCTGAAAGACCCATTTGCTGAAAGCTTGAAGGTGGAAGGTTCCACGAATGTTTTATTGGTAAACAGCCGTCCAGCATTCGCGGGTAAGGATGCAGTCATACTTCATTTTAGGGAGCTGGATGGGAGAGAGGCTGATATTTCGCTTTCAACTTCCGTTCCCGGCAGACAGATAAAATCAATGTCGATCGTCAACGCGATTGGGAAACAAGTGTCGAAAAGCGCTGCTACTATTCACTTTAATCCATTTGAGGTGAAATTTGTGGAGCTTCAATTCTGATAAATATGTTACTGTGCAAATGATCGCATTTGCACAGTAACATATTTTTTTAGCATAGCGCTATTTATTTTTTGAATCTACCTCCATCGTTTGATCCTCTTGTTTTTGCTTAAATTTTGAATCGGCTTCAGTCCAATTTCCTTTTTTGGTAGTAACTTCAATTACACCGTTTTTCCCCTTTTTACCAAATATTTTAGTTTGTTTGTCATTTTTCCAAACCTTAATGGAATGAATGTCATTCGGATTAATGTCATTAATATCCTGACTTGTTGTAATTACTCCATCAATCACAATCAAAGGTTTTTCCTTGGTTCTGCGAAGTTGGATTCCTTGATTTGCCGAATCAGGTACACTTCTAATTTTCACCCCAACCTCGGTGTTTAGGTCGACATTGCTGTTGCTTTGTGAAGATATTTTGGAATCCGTCATTTGGTAACCAACCACAGTTTTGTAATTAACCACAGTGACCGGTTCAGTTTTATTTTCATTCTTGGAGTCGTTAGAATTTGCTGATTCGCTTTTTGAATCAACTCTAAAGAATTTTCCCTCCTTCAATAAAACATGGACAACGCCATTTCTTCCCTTCTCACCATATAGGGCTGTGGCGGATTGGTCTTTAAGGACATCTATGGATTCAATGTCATTCGGATTAATGTCATTAAGATACTGAGAACTAACTTCTTTTCCATTCACTATAATCAGCGGCTGCTTACCAGATCCTCCAATTCTGATTTGTTCTTTATTTCTGGATTTTTCTGAACTTTTGCTGGCTTTGGCTCTGATGCTTACAGTTTTGTCCTTTTTTACCTTGCCGCTATCCAGTGGTGATATATAGATTCGGGTAGTTTTAATGGTGTCCTTTGCAGATTTCTCCTTACTTTGAGGTGCCGAGGTTTCATCGATATTTTTCGAGAGTGCTTCAGTGTAGACATATTCCGGTGAAGCGAAGGCGTAAAATACCATTGCAATTAAAGGAAATACCACCAATAATTTTAATTTTCGGATGGGTGAATTCATTTTACTTTTCATCATATCAAATCTTTTAGTATTAAGTGAATAATTAAAGGAGTGTGCCAAAGCAATAACTTGTCCGCCCAGTAGTTGGTTTAACAAGGCTGCACGATAAAGCGCCGGACTGGACGAGTTCTTCAACGCCCTTTCATCGGCTAAATATTCGTGATTTTGTCTGATAGACCGTCCGTAGATCCAGATCATTGGGTTGAACCACTGGAGTGCGCACAAAATTTCAAAAAGTACTAAATCAATCCAGTGCCGCTGCCTAACATGCTCCAACTCATGATTCACAATCTCATCCAGCTCATTTTCATGGATGGATGGATTGACAAAGACGTACGAAAAAAAGGAAAATGAGACCGAATAATCGTTTGTGCGGATCAGTTTTACTGATTTGTATAATTTGCGACCTGACTTTTTGATGACACCCAGCATTAATGTTGTTTGTTTGAAAATTCTCAGTAGAAGATAAATGACGCCGCTCAGATATACGAATGGCATAATTTTCTGATAGATTGTAGTTTGATCACTGACCGCAACCGGGTACGCCGCAGCTTCAAAATTTGCCTGAACCGTAGTTGTCGGTATTACGACAATATAATGCCAGCTGAGCAATGGAAATACGATTGAAGCAACAAGTCCTGCAAGAAGAAAGATCCTGTTTAACAGGAAATAGCGCTCATTTCGCAGGAAGGTGAGGTATATCAGACCAAAACCTGTAAGCCAAATTGACGACTTAAGCAGATACATTCCAAATGTTTCCATACCTTTTAAGATTACTTTTTTTGATTTGCCCGTTCGTTTTCCAATTTCATTTCATTTCTGACATCTTCCATCAGCTTTTCCAATTGTTGGATGGAAAGATCTTTTTCTCGTGCAAAAAATGAAGCCATTGCCGGAAATGAGTTGTTGAAATAGCTCTTCATCAGTCCAAACAGTTGATTCTTCGAATATTCATCCTTACTAACCAACGGGTAGTAAACGAAAACATTGCCATAGGTTCTGTGCGCGACAAATTCTTTTTTTTCAAGAATGCGAACTACGGTCGATATGGTATTTCGCGCTGGTTTTGGATCTTCAAACTTGTCACGGATATCCTTGACGAGGCCTTCGCCCATCTCCCATAATAAGTGCATTACTTGCTCTTCTGCTTTCGTCAGTTGCATAATTATCGTATATAAATTTCACAATTTCCTTTGCAAATATAACTATAATTTTAGTCGCGCAAAATATTTTATGAAAAAACGACTATTAATTTAGTTAAATTTTAATCTGTACTTTTGGAAGGTGTTTGGAATGGTGCGAAAGGTTACCAATTGATAGAATACTAACGTCTTAAAAAATAAAAATATGGAATCAAAAGAAATTAAGGCAATTAATGCTTTTAGGTCTGGATATAACTGTGCGCAGTCTGTTTTGGTGGCTTACGCAGACGAATTAGGATATGATCAAAAATTTGCTCTTTCTATTTCCGTTGGATTTGGTGGTGGAATGGGTAGGCTGCAGGAGAAATGCGGGGCCGTTACGGGCTCTTTCATGGTACTTGGAATGTACAACAACAAGAAGTGTTCGGATAATTTAAGTTTAAAGAATTCAACTTATTCGATGGTTCAGCAGTTTGATGAAGAGTTTAAATCGATTCATAAAACAACAACTTGCAGAGAGTTATTAAATTGCGACCTGCGTTCAGAAGGGGGTCATGATTTTGCCGTTGAAAACAAATTATTTGAGAAAGTCTGCGAGAAGTGCATTAAGGATTCGATTCAAATTATTGATGGCTTAATAGCGGAGTGATATTAATCCATGGAAGAAGAAAAACCTGAATATATCCGTAGAGAGCGTTACAAAGGAACTCATCCAAAGGCGTTTAAAGAAAAGTACAAAGAGCTGAAGCCTGATCTTTATGCTTCTGACATCGAAAAGGTGATTGCTCAGGGGAAAACCCCTGCAGGAATGCACCGGCCAATCTGCGTGACTGAAATAATGGATTTTCTCAGCATTAGTCCGGGGCAAGTAGGTATGGATGCCACCTTGGGTTATGGAGGTCACAGCCTAGAGATACTCAAACGACTGCAGCCGGGAGGTCATCTGTTTGCTACTGACGTAGATCCATTTGAATTACCAAGAACCAGGGATCGGTTAGAATCTCTTGGATTTGGGTCGGACATCCTGACGGTAAAAAAGTTGAATTTTTCCAATATAGATTTGATCGTTGAGGAGTCGGGTTTGCTGAATTTTGTTTTGGCAGATCTTGGCGTGTCATCCATGCAGATAGACAATCCGGAAAGGGGATTTTCTGTGAAAGTGGATGGTCCGCTGGACTTAAGACTAAATCCCCGTACTGGAAAGTCGGCCGCCGCGTTCCTGAAAACTGTGACATCGGCAGAGCTGGAAGAGATACTGAGGGAAAATTCTGATGAACCTTATTCTGAGATAATTGCCGATTTTATAACGAGCGAACTAGCCGGTGGATTGCAAATATCCACCACTACGCAACTTAGGGAAATAATTTTCGAGGCGCTGACTTCGCAGAAGCTCGGACTGAATAAGGATGAAATGTTGAAATCATGTCAGCGTTGTTTTCAGGCTTTGCGCATCGAAGTGAACAACGAATTTGAGGTGCTTGAACAATTTCTGGATAAGCTGCCGGATTCACTTGCACCCGGTGGTCGTGTGGCCATACTTTCATTTCATTCCGGCGAAGACCGCAGGGTAAAAAAATCTTTTCGTTATTTCTTTCGGGAGGGTATTTATGGAGAAATTGCTCCCGATCCGATAAGAGCCTCGCCAGAAGAGTGTTTCACGAACCGAAGGGCAAAATCTGCCAAATTGCGATGGGCAATTAAGGCTTAAGGAGTTCAAGTTTAATTGTTTTCGTTTATCTTTGCACAGATGAATTTCCATATATTTTTTTGTCGGTCACTGAATTTTAGGAAGTTGAAAACCATCTTCTTAACTCTTGTATGCTGTGTCTCGCTGTCTTGCGGCAATCCATCCGCAAGCGTGAAAGGTAAGTTGTCGTCTGAGGCGATTGTCGTTGCCCAGGAAGATCCGGAAGAACATGCTGTTGCACAGACTATCACCGCAGTACTTGTTTCGCCAAAAAATCCGAAAGTGGGAGAAGTATTTCATGTTTTGGTTACTGGCAGCAAGGGTATCCAAAAGGCGAAGATAATGATCAGCACCCCTTCCGGTACCATCGAATCGTCGGGAAGCAGGAGTGGTGACGGATTGCCTTACTGGAGAATCGATGAGTTCAAGGCAACTGTCAAGGGTAAATATATGGTTGCCCTGAGAACGGGGACAACCACCACCGGCTACCAGGATTTTACTGTATCCAACAACCAGGGTACCGCTGATAGGGAAGGGGTAAATCGTGCATCAACGTCTGCTGGAGTTTGGAGCACTGAACGCAGTTGGGATGCAGGTACAGAATCATTATATTCTGCGTGGGTCAATGCATTATTTTACGATGCAGATGAGCGTGCGTCCTGGAGCGCATTGCATGAGGTGACGCAAAACCACGATCGTAATTTTCTGTATAATTATCTGTCATTGGGGGAGGATGATCCTGCCGGTAAAATCAGGGTACTGATGCAGCCGGATTGTGCCGATAATCCATTTTTTCTGCGTGCCTATTTTGCATGGAAACTTGGCCTGCCGTTTGGTTACCATGAATGTGATCGTGGCTATTTAGGTAAAGCTCCAAAAACCGGGCGATGGGTAACCAATGAAACCCAATTATCCGGCCCATCACCCACAAAGAAGTTTAACACGTTTGTCCGGATGGTAGCAAACGGCGTGCATTCCGGCACTGCCAGAACCGCGCTAAATGATGACAGTTCAGATTATTATCCGGTTCCATTGACAGCTGAAGCTTTACGTCCGGGAGTCGTTTATGCGGATCCATATGGACATACTTTGATTTTAGTGAAGCGTATTGCCCAATCCGGCAATAATCCAGGTGTGCTTCTGTCTGTTGACGCTCAGCCCGATGGAACTGTTGGGATTAAGCGGTTCTGGAGGGGAAATTTTTTGTTTAACACCGAGGAGGTCATTGGAGAGCCCGGTTTCAAGGCATTTAGACTGATAACATTTAAAGGCGGCAAATCACATCTCCTGAACTCGAAAGAAATTGGTTCTGTGCAGGGTGTTATCCCGTTTTCTATTCAGCAAAAAGGCCTGGAAATGAATTCGTTTTATCACACGATGGAACGGATTATCAATCCAAAACCCCTTGATCCGGAGGCGGCTATGCTTGATTTGATTGGGGCGCTACACGAGCAGCTAATTGTAAGAATAACCTCCGTGGGCAATGGTGAGTCCTTTATGAAATCCCATCCCGGCACTGTAATTCCAATGCCTGGAAGCGCTGCAGGCTTATTTCAGACTGGCGGTCAGTGGGAAGATTTTTCTACTCCAAACCGCGACTTAAGGCTATTGATAGCCATGGATGCGGTACTTGATTTTCCGGATAAGGTTTTTCGCTCTCCCGCAGAATACAAAATACCGATGTTGCAATCTCCCGAGCATGTAAAGAAGAATCTGGAAGCGCTATTGACAAAAAAGATATCAGAACTTTCTATCACCTACACCCGTTCCAACGGATCAGCCAAGAGTCTGACATTGGCCGAGATTTTGAGCCGCAGGGAAGCATTTGAGATGGCGTATAATCCGAATGATGGAATAGAAATACGCTGGGGTGCGCCTGTCGGTAGCGAGGAACGATCATCCTGTAAACGCCAGGTTCCAGCCTCACAGTCTGAAAAGATGAAAAATTTCAGGACGTGGTTTCATAAGCGTCTTCATCCGCCCACTTGAAAAGTTGAGAGTGAAAAGTTGGGAGTGAAAAGTTAATAGTGAAAAGTGAATAATAGGAAACGTTTTATTTTTCACTCTTCACTCTTCATTTTTCACTATTTCCTATTCATTTCCTATAAGAGCTAAAACTCCATTTATTATTGTCAGCGGATGCGCCGGATTACCCGGAATGTACAGATCAACCCGATGATTGTTCAGAAAACTGCGATCCAGAGCAGGCGAGCCTGCAAAGATGCCTCCACTTATAGCATCGGTACCCACTAGAATTACCATCTTTGGATCGGGAACAGCATCCCAGCATATTTGGAGTGGTTCAGCCATATTGGTTGTGATCGGTCCGGTAATTGCGATGCCGTCTGCATGTCGTGGCGAGGCAACAAACTCAATTCCAAACCGGCTCATATCAAACTGAACATTGTTGGCCGCATTTAGTTCCCATTCGCAACTATTGTCGCCTCCCGCTGAAACCTGTCGGAGTTTCAGCGAATTTCTGAATAATGCCTTGAATTCTTTTGGAATAATGTCCTTGTTCAACTCAATTGGCTGGTCAATACCTTCCTTTATGATGAGGCGCTCCCGTTCGTTGGTAGAGATTTTGTAATCTGTGGTAAAGGAGATTTTTTGGGGGAAGGCCATGGCACATTCACCGCAGAACGTGCATTTCCCGAGATCAATAGCTACCGGTGATGCTGATATTGCTTTTGTTGGACAACAATCAACGAGTGCCACCTCATCCACCTTTTCAAGGGTTATTACCGGCCGACCCCTAAAAATTCCGGGTACCTTGACATTTCTCACATCGGGTATAAACTGCTTCCCCTGGTGAATCCATATTTTTAGATTATCAAACATATCTTCTTCCTCCTATCTCATGTCTCATATCTTTTATCTCAAGTCTAATTTTAAAGATCATGCCCCGCGTAGGACAGATTAAAACTTTTATTGCAAATGGGAAAATCAGAAATCTCGTTGTTTCTGACGGCCAATGCCAATGCCAACCAATTATGGAAGGATGGATCCTTGATTTTGTAGTGAATCAACTCTCCGTCAGATCCGGTAATGGCACAATGGCAGATTTCGCCCCTCCAACCTTCAACCAGGGAAATCGAGAATAATGCATTTCCGGGTGAACCAATCTCATTTTCCCTGGAATTATCGGGAATATTTGCAAGCAAGGTTCTAAGATATCCTATGGATTGTAAAACCTCATTTTTGCGCAACTGAACTCTGGAATAAACATCGCCATGGTGCTTTACAGTTGCCTCATGGTGAAGTTCTGGATACAAACTGTGTGGATGTGAGGCACGAATATCTCTGTTAACGCCACTGGTTCTGGCCGCCATTCCAACGGCACCGATGGCTTTGGCATCTTCTATTGAAACCACTCCGGTTCTCTCAAAACGGGAGAGAGCACTTGGAAGACTGAACAACTGTGTATTCATCTCAATAAAATCGCGTTCGAAAGCGACCAAAACCTGGGTGAGTCTTTCCGCGAGCTCGGACGTAAACGGAAATTTATTTCGGCCAGGCCGGATAAGTCCTTTCGAAAGTCGGTTTCCACACCATTCCTGCATGAAATTGACAATAGGGGTCCGTAGGCGCCCGTAAACCGAGCTGCCTAACTGGTATGCAATATCCGTACAAACTGCGCTCAAATCGCCCGTATGGATCGCAATTCGTTCCAATTCAAGTGCTACTGTGCGGGAGAAATCGATGGTTCGATCGGGCTCAAATCCACTCAAACTTTCCCAAATCTGAGCAAAGGCCGTCGAATGCCCGACAACAGTATCCCCGGCAATATTTTCGGCGAGCGTGGCCAGCTCGGAAAGACGTTTCTTATGCACAAACAATTGTTCTATCCCCCGGTGCTGATAACCTAACTGAATTTCCAGATGTAGAATCTGTTCTCCATTGCACAGAAACCTAAAATGGCCGGGTTCAATCACTCCTGCATGAATCGGACCAACACCAACTTCATGAAGTTCTTCGCTATCGATGGAATAGAATGGGTAATTGGCGATGCTACTATCTGGATTCTCACGGTTAAATGGGAATCTAACCGGCTTAAGCCATGGATGGTCCGAATATTTTATTCCAAAATTTTCATGGATCTCACGTTCAAATTTTTCGAAACAAAGAAACTTCGCCGTAAATGATGGAAATTGGTCGGCCGGAGAGACAATGCATGAAGAAAGTTGTATTTCATGCATCAGATCATCGGCGACACAACAGATGAGTTTGATTTTGTCGCCAACAGGATATCCAAAATAGTTGACGCAATGTCTTTCGGGTTTTTCTGCAATCAATTCCGTGTTTAGTTCCATGAAAACCGTGTAACTTAATTCTGGAATTTCAATTACCGGAACAGCTTGATTGTTCTTTATAGTAAGTGTTTTCATGGTCAAAGTGGTAACAGAATTATACTGTCTTTAATCAATTGAACAAAAATTGGTGGTGGATTTAACCCTAAATAAACCGCCAAAGCCAGCAGTATGTATTGCGACAGTGATTCCCACGGACTGGTTGGTAACACATGCGAATCATCGAATCCCTCTGCGGGCACAAATAGTACCTTGAAAATATTCTTGCCAAAGGCCCAAATGATCATCGTAAGGAGTAGCAATACAATTACCAGGAGAAGAATTTGTTTCGCATCGAATATCGATTTGAAAATTAAAAACTCACTCACAAATAGTCCGGAAGGAGGCATCGCGGCAGAACTGATGAAGCCTAACAATAACACTATCGCTCCGGTTGGATTATATTTGAAGTAGTTGCCCAAATGCGTTATACTTTTGTTCTGGAACACACGATAAAGTTGGTTGTACTGGAAAAACAGACTGGATTTTACGAAAGCATGCAGCACAATATGCAGGATGGCAGCATAATAGCCGATGCCTCCTGCCGCAATACCCAGCATGACAATTCCCATGTGCTCTATCCCAGAATAGGCAAACATTCGTTTGATATTCTTTACCTTTAACATGTAAACGGTTGATACAAAAAGGGATAAAAAAGCAGCCGTTCCTACCACCAACTGCGCCCAGTGCAACAGCGGCGTGTTGGAAATAACAATATAAAACCGAAAGATTCCCACAAAGCCCAGGTTCACTAATACGCTGGCCAACAATGCTCCGGCCGGTGCCGGAGCTGTATCCTTGGCATCTATACCTGCGGTAAACATTGGAACAAGTCCAAGCTTGGCAGTGAATCCGGTGAAAATAAAGAGAAAGGCCATTCTTAGCCATACCGGATTCAAATCCTTACTTTTTAATAACAGATTGCTAAATGACAAATTGTCTGAACCGGTATGTTGCAACGACAAACTCAAAAACAGAATTCCAATAAATATGAATGTTATGCTTATGGCACAAATGAATACATATTTCCAGGTGCCTTCCAGGGCAAGTTTATTTCGATGATGGTATATCAATGCAGAGGCGCTCAGCGTTGTGATCTCAGTAAAAATCCAGGTCACTGCAATGTGATTGGAGAGATATCCGGCACTGATCGTAGTAATGAGCAATACCAAAGAAGCCAGGTAAATCGACCTTGAACGAGGGGGTTCAAAGTGATTTTCAATATAAATATAACTGTGAAAAGCAGCGGGTATCGCGATAATACTCAAGGTTACCAGGAGCAGGATTCCCAAAGAGTCGAAAGTGAAATAGACGGAGTCGGTCGTGCCTGAGTGGCTGTACACTTGCATCGTAAACCATGCCTGCCATACCAGAAACAAACCCGTCAGTGAATAAGCAAACTGCTTATTCCGGCAAAAGAAGAGACTTAATACTATCGCAACCGATCCTAATAAGTATATGATAACCATAAGGTTCTGGTGTTAAAATTAATAATCCTTTAAATTGCTCAACTGGTCAACGTCCACATCCTTGAACACGTCTCCAATCTTATTCATAAATATTCCCAGGATGAGCACGCTGGCAAAAATATCAAGCATAATACCCAGATTAACAAGCAATGGCATCTCATTTCCGATCGCAAGCGAAAGCACAAAAACGCCATTCTCGATAACCATATATCCCATAACGTGTGTAATAATTTTTCTCCGCGTAGCAATTAAATACAATCCAAAGAACAGGGTTGAAAGAGCGACTACAAAAAATATTTTATCCAAATGATCATCCTCAATAGCATTGGCAATCAAAATGTTGACTATAACAATGAACGTCGTAATTACCAGGGAGACAAAATTGGGCAGAAAGGGTTCGGCTTCTCTGGTAATATTATTGCGTTTGAGCAGGTAGCTCAGAAAAATGGGAACAGCCAATGATTTGAATACAATCGTCTCCAAAAGGATAAATCCAAGGTTCACCGGATCAATCTTGCTTAACTGTATAAATACCACGAAAAAAAGCAATACTCCCTGCAAAGCCAGCACCTTGATATAGGTCATTAACCTGTTGGCGATGGCCATGTAGAACAGGGTGATGATAAAAACAATTAATAGTACATGTATCATGTTTATATACAGAATATTAAAATTTTAAATAAATTTCTGAAGAATGAGGAGCACACCGAAGAAAATCAGAAGGCTCACCGAGGTAAGTACAACAATAAACTGTGGGTTATGGCTCATCCGGAATCGGGCCATGAATGATTCGATCAACCCAATCGCCGCTGCGATCAAGAACTGAATGGCGAAAAATGCAGGAATCGCGTACTGATAAGGGATCACACCGATGAATAGATTGACTATCAGCGCTCCGTAAATGGCAAATTTAAAGTATCCTGCAGTCAGAATTAATCCGAGGTCGAAACCCGAATTGTCAAGGATCATTACTTCGTGAATCATCGTCAGCTCAAGATGGGTTTTGGGATCATCAATGGGCATACGACTGCTTTCAATCATTGCGATCATCAACAGCACAAAGGTAGCCAGTGCTGCCAATGCATAGCTGATCTGCGAGCCGATGTGCAGGAACGCAAAGATTTCCTGAAAGGAGGTATGCCCGGAAAGCAAAGCGAGCGATCCCATCAAAATGAAGAAAGCCGGTTCAGCGAACATCGAATACAGGGCTTCACGACTTGCACCCATTCCTTCAAAACTGCTTCCTGTATCCAAGGCGGCAATAATGCTGAAAAACTTTCCCAGGGCGAGCACATAGGCGAAGAAGATAAAGTCTCCATTGAAACTTAGCACTCCTGGCGATCTGCCGAAAGGCACCACCAACATTGCCATAATGACGGACGCAAAATAGACTGTGGGAGCGAGTTGAAAAACGAAACTGGTTGTTTCGCTATACACAACTCCTTTCCTGAATAGTCGGACAACGTCTTTAACAGGCTGAAGTATTCCGGGACCCTTTCGCCCGGAAGCCAAACTCTTCGTACGGATAATGATGCCGGTAAAAAAGATGGCTGCAATAAAAATTAGTAAAACACTCAGCATGACTATATAAGTTTAATTATTTCAAAGAAAGAGACGAGCTTGCTGTAAACTATTGGAAGGCTTAAAACGGTTACAATGAAAATTATTCCATACAATATGTATAATTGGAGCCTTCCGTTGTTAAGAAAAACAAACTTCCCCATGAAATTTTTGTTCAATTTTAAGATGGGGTCTATCATCCATTTCTCCACTTTATCATATGCACGGGTATGGTATTTTACCTTACCAGGAAAGACCTTATGCAGAATTTCTTCCTCTTTTTCGACCATCAAGGCAGGTGCAAATAATTTGCTGTAAGTCCTGACAAATGAACTTGCGGTGTATTGCTGTTTGAAAGTCGGTGCAACATAACCGCACCCCCAGGTCGATCCCGTCTCAATGCGACGATTGTTAAGTACTAATTTCCGTATACTGAAAATACTGATGATCAATAAAATTAGTATCCAGGCAGCCCAGCTGATCGGTTGTAACGCTTCCAGAGCGCTTTCCTGTAAAGCATTAGCATTTAGAACTGAAACTCCTGTAAAAAGAGATATTGGCTGATTGAGCATCCGGATAAATAGCAAAGGAAAAATTCCTATCAGGATAGTAACCCCGGCAAGAATGTAGGTTGGAACCAATTGCAAAAATGAGACTTCCCGACAGGTGGGCGGTAAAGTGTGACGCTCAGTTCCCAGAAAAATGATGCCAAATGCCTTGGTAAAACAAATCATGGCAAGTCCGCCAATTGCCGCCAGTCCAACAGTGGAAAATATGGCCGCAAGCAGTGAAAACATCGTCCCGTCCGACAACCACTTATACAATCCCGTATATAAAATAAACTCGGAGATGAAGCCGTTCAACGGAGGAATACCACATATCGCGATAGCTGCAATCAAAAATAGGAGAGCGGTTTGGGGCATTCTCTTTATCAATCCACCCAGCTTTTCGATATCCATAGTATGTGTGGACTGATAAACGTTCCCCGCAGTATAGAACAATAATGATTTGAATAGCGCATGATTGAGCGTGTGGAGCATCGCACCGGCAAAACCTAAAGAGGCTAAAACTTGATTTCCGGACCCCAGTCCGATACATCCGATACCTATTCCAATACCTATGATGCCAATATTTTCAATGCTGTGGTAGGCCAGTAATTTTTTGAGATTATGTTGAATAATCGCGAGCATCACACCATAGAGCCCAGATAAAACCGATATGATCAAAATCACATATCCCGCAACCAGAAAATCAGTTTTTATCACCAGCAACATGCGGAGAATCCCATAAATTCCAATCTTGATTATCACCCCGGACATCATTCCGGAAATGTGAGATGGCGCCGCGGGATGCGCGTATGGCAACCAGGTGTGGAAAGGCACAAATCCGGCTTTGATGGCAAATGCTGCAAAGAATATTAGAAACAGGATAATGGAAACAGATCCCGGCAAAGTCGCCGAATAGGATGTTATTGCTTGAAAATCGTAACTACCTGTTTTATTGAGTATCCAAAGAAAACCAACCATTAGAAATACGATAGAAAAATGGGCTTGGATCAGGTAATTAATTCCGGCTTTGATAGTGACCTGGTTTTCATGCTCAAAAATAATCATCAAAAAGGAGGTCAACGCCAGTATCTCCCACGCAATTAGAAATGCCAAACTATTCTGAATAGCACAAATGCTGATCAAAGAGGTATGCTGCAAAACGAGAACGATATAATGAAGGGTGAGGCTGTTGCGACGTTCCTTATATGCTTTTAAATATGAAAACCCATAAAGAGCCCCCGTCAAGAATATCAAATTGATTATCAGGATAAACCATCCGGAAAGCGCATCAATCCTGAGGGGAATTGGACCGGTAACATAACTTCCGGAAAGAGTGATGGAGATTATTTCTCCCCCCAAACTTTTGACTGCCATGTACCCGGAAAGCACCGCATTTAGGGCGAGCAATCCCAGAGCAAGGACTCCTTTTCCATTCCCTTTTAGAAAGGGTATGATCAGTAATCCTATGAAAGGAGTCAACAAAAATGGGGCAATCAGATTCATGATACAAAATTGAATACCGTCAGGACGAACATGGCCAAAATGAACACAATCCCATATAACACATAGGATTGTATCCTTCCATTCTGAACAAAACTGAAATAGTTGGCCGAATAAACCAACCGTTCAGTAACAGGGTTGATTAAATTATGTTCAAAAAAATCCTGATAATGCGATATGTATGATTTCTTTCGAGGAAATATCTCTTGTGGCTTTAACTCATCAAATTGTTTGCGTTCAATCAGCAGGAAATTGAATATTTTACCCAAAGGCTTGGAAAAAGATTTTGCCGTGTACTGCTGACGGCTATTTGGCGCAACATAACCGCATCCCCAGGTTGTCTCTATTCGTTCTGATCTGGTTTTAAGCGCCTTGGAACGAATTGCCCAGACAACAAGTATAATACCAGCCAGCAATAAAAAATAAAGACCGATTTGTGCCACTGTTCCTGAAATTCCGGAAACTATCCCCAAATCAGCCTGATTCGGGTTGATCGATAAAAGTATATTTCCAATAATATTCATATAAAACTGCGGCAGAAACGCGATACTGAGCATAATACCAATAATAATATATTGGGGTGCCAGCATCAATCCGGAAACCTCACGGGCAGGATGGGGTAGGGTAGTTCTGGGTTGACCCAAAAAAATGGATCCGAAAGCCTTTGTAAACGTCAGAACTGACAATCCACCAATAATGCTCAGTCCGGCCAGGGAAAGCACAAACAAAATTATCTGGCTTATGTTGGTTGAGTGTATACCTTCAATAAGTCCTTTGTAGATTAAAAATTCAGAGACAAAACCATTGAAAGGTGGGAGTCCTCCAATAGCCAATGCCCCTATCAGAAAAATTACCGCTGTTTTGGGCATGGATTTGATCAATCCCCCCAGGTTTTCCATATTCTGCGTGTGGCTTTGCTGATAGATAGATCCTGCACTGTAAAAAAGGAGTGATTTGAAAAGAGAGTGATTCAAAACATGGAGCAACGCTCCGCCAAAACCAAGGTAATACATTAATGGTGAGTCATTTCCAATTCCCATAAGACCGATTCCTATACCTATACCGATGATTCCTATATTTTCGATGGTGCAATAGGCGAGCATCCGTTTAAAATCCCGGTGCACCGCAGCATTCAGGATTCCGTATAAACCGGATAAGATTGAGATTGTCAGAATAATTTCTCCTATCAACAAAAAATCACTCTTTAAATAGGTGATAACCCGCAGTATACCATATATTCCAAGTTTTACGATTACACCCGACATGATGCCGGATACATGCGCCGGAGCTGCAGGATGAGCATGTGGTAACCAACTGTGAAAAGGGATGAAACCAGCTTTAATTCCAAATCCGATAAAGAACAATAAGAATAGCCAAAGGTTATGATTCGAATGAAAGTAGATATTCAGTGCATCAAAGCTGAATGAACCCGTTTGGTTATAAACCCATATAAACCCAATAGTGAGTAGCGTTACACCAATATGCATCTGAACAAAATAGTTCAACGCAGCTTTGAAGGTCTTGGGATTTTCATGGTCAAAAAGTACCAGCATCATGGAAGAAAGAGACATGATTTCCCATACAACCAGAAAGGCAAAACCGTTTTGAATCATGCAAACGAAGAGCATGGACAGATGGAAGAGCAGAAGCAGTATCCAGTGAAGACTTATTTTAGACTTGGTCAAGGAATAGGTTTTCAAATAGCCCGATCCGTAAAAAAAGCCAGTCACAACCGTGATGTTTATAATAAGCATGAACCAGGCAGCGAGTCCGTCAATTTTGAGCAGCACCTCTCCTGCAAAGCTTCCAAAGCTCAGCGTCAATTCGACGGATCGGAACAGAAGCGCTTTAATTGCAATCCAGCTCGTCGAGGCTGCCGTGTAAATTACAACAAGCGTTGTGATAAGGCTACTGACTTTTTTGGAGGTGATTAAGATCAGTAAAACAGCCAGTATAGTAAACAGTAAGCACCCATTTAGCAGGGATGCGTCATCCAAAATTTCCACTTTATCGATTTCTGTGTTTGTAAATGCAAAGTAATAGTAATATATGATTAATCAAAGTGACTCCGGGGTATATATGTTCCGTCCAAAATCTTATTTAGAAAACTGCTGTAAAACATATTTTCTCACGCAACTTATATCACTCAGAGATTCAGGTGATTATAAAATGGATTAAAAAAAAGTTTAACGTTTTGTTAATGGCGTTGAATATATCTTAACATTTTTTAATAAAAAGATATAATTTAGTCCTGGAATTGAAATGAAACATTGTTGTCGGCTTTTACTAAAACTAAGTGTGTAATCTATCTAAACTATCAAAGAGCAGGTGTAAAAACCGGCTCTTTTTGTTTTATAGTACATCCTCAATGATCTCAGTTGGTAACTAGAAACCCGAACCGCCGTAAATATCAGGCACTTCAATCATTTAAAAAATATTTGAGATCAGTTGGAAGAGAGCAAAAAGATCCCTATTTTTGCGCCACTCAAATTAAGAGTATATTGTTGAATGTAAATTTTAAAAAAGTATGTTGAACCAGTACGAAACCGTTTTCATTACTACTCCCGTTTTGTCTGATGCTCAGATGAAGGAAGCGGTAGGAAAGTTCAAGGATCTTATCACTTCCAATGGTTGTGAATTGATTCATGAAGAAAATTGGGGATTAAAAAAATTGGCTTACCCCATTCAAAAGAAATCTACAGGGTTTTATCAACTCCTGGAATTCAAAGCTGATCCTACTTTCATTGGAAAACTCGAAACAGAGTTCCGACGTGACGAACGTATTATCCGTTTCATTACCGTGAAATTGGAGAAATATGCTGCTGAGTACAGCGAAAAGAGAAGAAAGAAAGTTAACGCAAAAACTCAATCAGAAAATTAGTCATGAGTACAAATTCCAGTGAAATCAGGTATCTTACTCCACCTTCGGTTGAAGTAAAAAAGAAGAAATATTGTCGTTTCAAAAAGAACGGTATCAAGTATGTGGATTATAAAGATCCTGAGTTCTTGAAAAAATTTCTCAATGAGCAAGGTAAAATATTACCTCGCCGAATTACCGGTACTTCTTTGAAATACCAGCGTAAAGTATCACAGGCTATCAAGCGTTCACGTATGATCGCATTGTTGCCTTATGTAACAGATTTGTTAAAATAATTAGAAGGAGGAACGAAAATGGAAATTATTCTGCTTCAAGATGTTGCAAATCTGGGTAGCAAAGACGATGTGCTAGTTGTCAAGAATGGATATGGTCGTAATTACCTGATCCCTCAGAAACTGGCTATTCTGGCCACTGCATCATCAAAAAAGGTTTTATCAGAGAACTTGAAACAACGTGCTCACAAAGAGGCTAAGTTGAAAGAGGAAGCATTGAAACAAGCTGAGATATTAAAATCAATTTCGATTGTGATTGGTGCCAAAACCAGTTCTACCGGAAAGATTTTTGGCTCGGTAAATAATATTCAAGTAGCTGAAGCTCTGAAGGAAAAAGGATTTGAGGTTGATCGTAAACAAATCACCATCAAAGAAGATTCTATTAAGGAAATTGGAAAACATACTGCGAAGGTGAAATTTCACCGCGAAGTGGTTGTCGAATTGGAATTCGAAGTCGTTGCCGAATAAAAATTCTATTCAAATTCATACAGTTTCCGGAATTATTTTCGAAAAGATTAAAGCTGTCTCATCCATTGGGACGGCTTTTTTTTGGTATTTTTGTTTTAAAACCTACAAAAATTGAAAAAGCAAACCGAACAAAATCTTATATTCCTGTTTCAGAAAAGATTCTCTGAAGAGGTTATTTCCATGGAGATGCTGCCTCCTTCAGGCTCGTACCGCGAATACATCAGACTGAAAAGTGCCAATTTTAATGTTATTGGCACCTGGAATGAAGACGATAAAGAAAATGAGGCATTTGTAAATTTTTCCCGCCACCTTCGTTCAAGAGAAATCAAGGTTCCTGAGATTTATGAATATGATCCTCAAAATCATACATATCTTCAGGAGGATCTTGGAGATATTACCCTTTTCTCTTTTCTGTCCGAGGTTCGCGCTCGAAGCGGATTTTCAGGCGAGATTACCGATACCTACCGCAAGGTCGTCAAAGTTTTACCGGCAATTCAGATTTTGGCCGGAAAGGATATTGATTTCAATTTTTGTTATCCACGCAAAGCATTCGACCGCCAGTCGATGATGTGGGATCTTAATTATTTCAAATACTATTTTCTTAAGTTGGCCAAAGTAGCCTTTGATGAGCAGGCACTTGAAGATGATTATACCACTTTCTGCGATTATCTTTTAGGTGCTGAAAGTAGTTTCTTTATGATGCGGGATTTCCAAAGCCGCAATATTCTTCTCAAAAATGGGGAACCCTGGTTTATAGACTATCAGGGTGGCAGACGCGGACCTCTTCAATATGATCTTGCCTCCTTGCTATTTGACGCTAAAGCCGATATTCCGCAAGCAGTTCGGGAGGAATTGATTGATGAATACCTGGATAGTCTGGCGAAAATTCAACCTGTAAATAGGGCTGAATTTAAGCAGTATTTCTATGGTTTCGTCCTAATCCGGATCATGCAGGCAATGGGAGCCTACGGTTTCCGGGGCTTCTATGAGAAAAAAACTCATTTTCTCAAGAGTATTCCTTTTGCGTTACAGAATTTGAATGTGGTGTTGAATAAGATTGATCTTCCCGTAAGGCTACCGGAATTAAACTCAGTATTAAACTCATTATCGGAATCCGCTGTACTTAAGAATATTACCCCTAAGGAGACTGAATTAACAGTTTCGATTACCAGCTTTTCCTATAAAAAGGGAATACCTTCGGATCCATCGGGCAATGGGGGTGGTTTCGTTTTTGACTGTAGAGCTCTTCCTAACCCGGGTCGATTAATTGAATATCAAAATCTTACGGGCAAAGACAAAGCGGTAATAGACTATTTGGAAGCCTATTCAGAAGTTGAAGATTTTATTGATGCGACTTTTAAACTCGTGGATCAAAGCGTCACAAGATACCTCGACAGGAAATTTTCACATCTTTCTGTTCAGTTCGGATGCACCGGAGGGCAGCATCGCTCGGTCTATTCTGCTGAAAGGATGGCCGCACATCTCAAAGGAAATTTTCCTGTAAGGGTTGTTCTCTATCACAGGGAACAAGAATAGTCTGTGAATTTTTAACGATCTTGATTTTTACCATTCAAAACACGAATCCATCTTTTCCCGTATAAAGAATTAATCTATACAGATTCTGAAATATGGGTAAAAAGAAATGCGAGGAAAAGGATTATAAACGACCTGAGAGCCCTAAGTTCATGTGCAAGAAATGTGGACGTGAGGCTAAAAAGGAGGAGAAAGTCTGTAAACCTGTTAAGTTGGATAATTAACGAAGCGATTTTCATGAAGGCATTTATTTTGGCTGCTGGTTTAGGTACCAGGTTGTTCCCCTATACGTCCGACAGACCCAAAGCTTTAGTTGAATTAAAGGGTGTGACTCTTCTTGAAAGAGCTATCAGGAAGGTTTGCGAATTGGAAGTTTCAGAAATTGTAATCAATATTCATCACTTTGGAGAAAAAATAATTGATTTTCTGGACGAAAAATAAGAATTTCAATCTGCCAATATCAATTTCCGATGAACGTGAGCAATTACTCGATACTGGCGGAGCAATCCTCAAAGCCCGTCAGATCTTGGGTGAAAGAGAGCCGTTCCTGCTTTATAATGTAGACGTGCTAAGCTCGGTAGACCTTGCAGCTCTTTCAACTTTTCATTCTCAAAAAGGTGGAATTGCCACTTTGTCAGTGAGAAAAAGGGATACTGATCGCTTATTGGTTTTCAACCAGGAAATGCAACTTTCCGGTTGGCGCAATATAAAATCGGGGGGAAGAAATACTAAGCAGAAACGAACAGATTCTGACAAATTTTGCCTTCAGCGGGATCCAGATCATACAGCCGGAAATATTCCCGCTAATCACCGAGTCTGGAAAATTCTCAATAATTCAATTATATCTTCGCTTAGCGCAAACCGAGAAAATATTTGGTTATCATGATTGCTCGGAATTATGGATGGATCTCGGGAAACCGGAACAATTAGCTCAAGCGGAAAAATTTGCGTACTAATTTTAGTTTGGAATGGTAGTTGGCATAGTCCATTCGCATAAAACCTTTCAGTATCACCAATTTATTGGTGATTTTCCGTGCAGAATCAAATATTCGTTTGTCTTCGAGAAATGCTTATTTCCGAAAAATCCCCGGTAGGAGGATAAGGGTGATGGGTGTGGAGAGGTAAGAACCAGATGCCTGCTCCGGTCAATAAATTCACCCTTCTTTTGAGCAAATGAGCCCCAGAGCAGGAATACCAAATGCTCCTTTTCTTCAGCAAGAATCCTGATAACCTGATCTGTAAACCGTTCCCATCCATGATTTTGATGCGATCCTGCGCGGTTTGCCTGCACTGTTAGCGTGGAATTCAAAAGAAGCACTCCCTGTGATGCCCAGCGGTCAAGATTACCACTGACAGGGGAGGGGATTCCCAGATCCTGACTTATTTCCTTGAAAATATTCTGTAGAGAAGGAGGCTGTTCAACGCCTTCGGGGACAGAAAAGCACAAGCCATGCGCCTGACCGGGACCGTGGTATGGATCCTGACCCAGAATGATCACTTTCGTCTGATCAAATGGCGACTGTTCAAAGGCATGAAAGATAAATTTCCCGGGAGGAAATATTTGTCTGGAAGTATATTCTTGTCTTACAAAATTCGTTAGATCACCAAAATAGGGCTGATCAAACTCTTCAGACAGACGTCTTTTCCAACTTTCCTCAATTTTAACTTCCATTCTCAATTTTGTTCAAAGGTTCAATGGTAAATATAACAATTAGGTCAATCGGTGTCTTTAACTTGTTCTATTTTTCTTACTTTTATGGCTTCAAATCCGAATCGCTTTTAATAACTACTACAATTTACAAATGGAAAATGCTAAAAATTTAATTGGCGTCGATATCGGCGGGACGAATATTCGTGCCGGAAAAATTATCGACGATAAAGTTGTACATCTTTCAAAAGTCCTAACTCACTCAAAGGGTAGCGTGGAAGAGGTTATGAATCAGATTTATACTCTTATTGACGAATGCTTTGATCAATCTACAGTTTCAATTGGTGTTGGTGTCCCCTCGGTTGTGGATGTGGAAATGGGAATTGTCTATGATGTCGTAAATATCCCTTCCTGGAAAGTGGTTCCACTTAAAACATGGCTGGAAAAGCGCTACAAAGTTCCGGTTTATGTGAACAATGACGCCAATTGCTTTGTCGTGGGTGAGAAGTATTTTGGCAAAGCAAAATTGTACAAAAATATTGTTGGAGTTACGATTGGAACGGGCTTAGGTTGTGGACTAATTTTCAATGAGAAGTTGTATGAAGGATCAAATTGCGGCGCCGGTGAATTTGGAAATATTCCGTATCTGGCACATAATGTTGAATATTATTGCAGCGGACAGTTTTTCTCTGACGAAAAAATGGTGTCGGCAATAGATATTTACAATAAGGCAAAAAAAGGAGATTTACAATCATTGCAGATCTTTGAAGAATTTGGGTTTCACCTGGGTCAGGTACTTAAATCAATTCTGTATGCATACGATCCTGAGATTATTATTCTGGGTGGATCGGTATCGCAATCATTTGATTTCTTTAAAGATGCAATGTTTCATTCCTTACAGGATTTTCCATTCAGCAATGTGCTGGCTAACATGAGAATCGATTATTCTGTGCTGGAGAACTCTGCTATATACGGAGCGGCAGCTTTGCCGGTCATTAAGCAACGATCCATTAATTCGTAAGTATGAAGCGTAATTATTACATTGTTTTTCTGGTATTCATCGTATTCTTTGTCATTTCCTTTCTGACGAATATTTTGGGTGCAATTTTGCCGACTGCAAAGGATGATTTTCATGCCAGCAATACCATGGCAGCCTTTCTGCCACTCTTTTTCTTTATTGCCTATGGCGTGATGTCTATTCCTGCAGGTCTTATGACAGAGCTTTTTAAGGAGAAAAGAGTGATGATGATCGCTTTTATTTCTGCTTTTGCAGGCGCATTAATCTTTGGTCTGGTGCCGAAGTTTGGTGTTATGCTTGGTTCTCTGTTTTTTATAGGTGCAGGAATGGCTATCTTACAAGTGGCTATCAATCCTTTACTGCGGGTTTCGGGCGGTGAAGAGCACTTTGCATTCAATTCCGTTATGGCACAACTTTTCTTTGGCGGTGCCTCGTTTTTAAGTCCGATGCTATATACTTACCTGGTTACTGAACTTGGTCCTCAAGGCTCACCGGGCGGCATGGTAAAATTTTTAGGTACTCTGGTTCCTGCAAATCTTACTTGGGTTTCAATATATTGGGTATTTGCAATTATTGCTTTTGTAATGATTTTTGTGATCGCTTTCTCCAAATTTCCGAAGGTAGAATTGAAGGAGGATGAGAAAACGGGCGATTGGGCCAGCATCGTGCATCTGCTGAAGAACAGAACTGTGATCATGTTCTTTTTTGGCATTTTCGCCTACGTAGGAACGGAACAGGGTGTCGCTAACTGGATCTCAGAATTTTTGAAAACATATCACGGACTTCGTCCGGAAGTCGAAGGAGCACAAGCAGTTCAGTGGTACTGGGGACTAATGACCATTGGATGTGTTCTTGGGCTTGGATTATTGAAACTGTTTGATAGTAAGCTTGTTCTGCGGGTATTTGTCCTTGGGTCGATGACGTGCCTCGCTACAGCACTATCATCCTCTGATCCTAAAACGTCATTTTATGCATTCATTGCCATGGGATTTTGTGCCTCAGTGATGTGGTCAATCGTTTTCTCGTTGGGTATGAACTCTATCTCTGAACACCACGGTTCCTTCTCCGGTATTCTTTGCTCGGGAATTATGGGTGGTGCCGTTACACCACTGATAATAGGCTTTATTGCCGATCATTTCGGGTTAAGAACAGGTATGACTTTCAACTTTGTCACCCTTTCTTACCTGCTCTTTTTATCCTTTTGGGCAAAGCCTTTGATTGCAAATCGAACAATCTTTTCTAACTAAAAAGCGGGAGTCAATTGACTCCCGCTTTTTAGTTAGAAAAGATTGTTTATCAGCGCTCTTTCCTCGTTTATGGGAAATTGTTTGTCTAATGCGAAATGTGGTCTTCTCTTTATCCACTGACCTCTCGTAAAGTCGGGAAAATCTACAGAAGCGCCACCTCTGGCAACTGACATTTCTGATAAGGCTGAAACAGCGCTCCAGGCGGCTGCATCATAGGCATCCATTGGAACTTCTTTTTTGCCACGTACGGCATCAAAAAAGTCGTTAAGCATGATGAAGTCCATTCCTCCGTGGCCAGCTCCTTCAGCCTGAGAACCCTTTGCGCGCCATTGCTCATGATCATATTTTTGCAGCCAGCTCTCCGCAGGATCCCATACATGCGGTTTACTTTGTCCTTCAACATAAATTGCCTGTGCCGGATCTTTCCAGTTTCCGGAACCCTCGCCTCTCCAAAGTCCGTTTGTACCTTGAACCCTGAATCCAAGAGAGTAGGGGCGTGGGAGATTGGTATCATGCGTAACGAGAATTGTTTCACCATTGGCACACTTAATCATAGAAGTGACTATATCTCCCAGATTGAATTGAATGTTTCTGTAAATGCTATCCTTTGCCGCATGATCACCCACAAAATCATGTAACCCTCGGGATTTAGTGGCCATCGCAGACAAAGTCAGGAATCGGTTTCCACGATTGATATCCAGGTAGGTGCCGATTGGTCCTAAGCCGTGCGTAGGATAAAGGTCCCCATTTCGGCGAACTGAATGTAATCCGCGCCATTGTGCCTCTGAATGTGCCTCTTTGCCAATTTTCAGATCATTTTTCAATAAATCGAACTTGACACCGCGAAGATCATGCTCATATCCGCATCTGCAGTGCACTAATTCCCCAAACATATTTGAACGAACCATATTGAGAATGGCCATAACATCCCGGCGATAACACACATTTTCCATGATCATCACCTGTTTTCCAGTCTCTTCATGCACATTTACAAGATCCCAGCACTCTTCTAACGTATTTGCTGCTGAAACCTCCACACCCGTGTAAGGGACACCTGCCTTCATTGATGCAATTGCCATAGGAACGTGCCATTCCCAGGGAGTTGCAATAATTACAGCATCCAGTTCCTCGTTTTTGAGCATTTCTTCATAGGCATGATCGTGTCCGGTATAGATCTTAGGTTCCTTCATGCCACTCTTAGCAATGATCTGTTTGGTATTTTCGAGCGAATCAAAGCTAATATCGCAAATTGAAACAATTTCAATACCGCCCACAGTTATTGAATCATGAACGTGACCGCTGCCTCGTCCGCCGACACCGATAAAACCAACTCTTACGATACTCTCATCCCTGGGAGCAGACTTTTTACTCTTCTCTTTTTTCTGTGCAAAAAGATCATTGCTCATCATAGCCATTCCGGTTAATCCGGCGCCAGCCATACTGCCTTTTCTGATAAAATCTCTTCTGTTTGTACTCATAGTGTTTAATTGATAGGTATGTTTGAAATTAATTTTAAGCGATTTACGGGATAACCATCCTCTATTTGTAGCTTGGACAGCAAATATTATCAATTGCATCCATAAAAAGAATAATTTTGGTCAGTTTTAATTAATTATTTATCAAATGAGAGAAAAAAGGTTTTTGCATTCACAAAAACCACTAGTTACGTTCCGAAAATGGGGGAGAAAGGGATTCTCGATCTTTTCCAGCATGCACAAAGTAGTGAGGATAGCTTCGTTAAGTGTGGTATATCTAACTTTCGCTACTCCGGCTAACGCAGAACGTCAATTATTTGTTGCCTCTAACGATACGCTGCGTCCCATCGAGGAGGTAGAAATGGAAGAGGTTGTTGTGAGTGCTCAGCGTGTGCCAATTGCATTTTCGCAGGCTGCACGCATCGTTCAGGTTATTGGTAAAGAAGAGTTAGCGAATGCTCCTGTACACGATTTGCAGGATTTGCTAAAGTTTGCCTCAAATGTAGACGTTCGCCAGCGTGGCGGCAATGGTGTCCAGGCAGATTTAAGCATTCGCGGAAGCACTTTCGACCAGGTACTGATTCTTCTAAATGGGATACCGCTCAATGATCCCCAAACTGGTCACCACAACTTAAATCTGCCGGTTAGCTTCGATGCCATTGATCGCATTGAAATAATGGAAGGCCCTGCTTCCAGATTGTATGGCCCAAATGCATTCAGTGGAGCAATAAATATCATCACCGGACAATCAACAACTCCTTCTATTTCCGGTCGATTTTCGGTCGGTCAGTTCGGATTCTTTGAATCAGGATTATCCACAATTCTTAAAACCGGAAAATTAACTAACAGCTTTTCTGCCGATTATAAACGAGCAGACGGTTCCCTGAAAAATACTGATTTCAAGATTGGGAACGCGTTTTATCAGGGTAGTCTTTTATATCCGCTGGGGAAAATAGAATTTCAAGGAGGTTTTTCCGATCGTGGATTCGGAGCAAATGATTTTTATACTCCGGCTTATCCAAATCAATATGAGCGTATTAATACCTCATTTGCTTCTTTAAAAGCGACCAGAGATGGCATTCTTCATATTACACCATCCATTTATTGGAGGCGTAACCAGGATCGCTTCGAATTGTTCCGCAATAATGACGGCGCTCCCTCCTGGTACAAAATGCATAATTACCATCTGACAAATATTTACGGGGCAAACTTGAACGGTTGGCTGGATTTGAATTTTGGAAAGCTTGCCTTCGGTTCTGAAGGGCGTATCGAGGAAATCCAGAGCACTGTGTTAGGGAAAGCAAAGGCAATACCAACTCAGGTTCCCGGTGAACCCGGAATCCGGTTTACCAACTCTGACCGAAGAATTAATCTGAGTCTTTTTGGAGAATACTCCTTCCATATAGGATATCTGGATGTGTCGGCTGGTATAATGGCAAACCGGAATTCCTCGCTTGATTCTAAATGGCAATTTTATCCCGGTCTTGATTTGGGTTGGAAGATCCTGAATCCCTTAAAAGTATATGTTTCTGGAAATAAGTCACTCCGAATGCCCACATTTACTGATCTTTATTACAAGAGTGCGACCAATATTGGAAATTCGGAGCTCTTGCCCGAAGAAGCTACGTCTTTCGAAACTGGATTGAAATTCGGCAATCAATGGTTAACCGCTCACGCTGCCTTCTTCGAGAGATGGGGCAAAAATATGATCGACTGGGTTAGGCAACCTACAGAAACAATCTGGTATGCAAAAAATCTGACGAATCTGCATACTGGCGGAATCGAAATTTCTGCTAAGATCAATCCATCAGAATTATTTGGGGAAAAGCAATTTGTTCGTTCGCTGGATTTATCTTATGGTTACTTAGTTCAAAGCAAAGAATCAGGTGAATACATTTCAAAATACCTGCTTGATTATCTTAAACACAAGATAGACATTCGTATTACGAACAGTATCTGCCGGAATGTGAGCGCCAGCTGGTTGATTTCGTACCAATACAGGAATGGAACATATACGTTGTGGGAAGGTTCCAAATATGGCAACGAGGTGAAATATGCTCCTATATGGCTGATTGATACACGTATAAATTGGACTAAAGATCGCGTAAATCTGTATCTGGAGGCGTCCAATCTGCTTAATAAATCCTATTTTGACTATGGGAATATTGAACAACCGGGTATTTGGGGTAAGGCCGGAATTATTATAAAGTTAGGATTGTAAATAGTTAACTTTTAACATTCTTTAAGTTCCGTTGAATCGGCTTAACGTAAAAATTGTGCAAATTTGTGAGGTAAGCATAGAGCATTTTTTTTTCATAGTTTTTGGTTGATTAAGGTAAGCCGTCTCGATCCCCCTATCGAGACGGCTTTATTTTATATGCTATAACTTGCTGTTAATCAACTTTACTAATTCACCAAAATGTCCTTCTTCAAAATCTTCACTCATAAAAATAATTTTACCGGATTCATCCAACAGGAAACTTCTGGGGATTGTTTGCTTGGCAAATAAGCCATAGACTGCCCTGGTGGGATCAGGATACATTGGAAACTCGAATTTTTGATCTGTCCTGAATTTGTCGACTTCCGCCCATGAATGCTCTCTTCCGAAAGTTAACATGGCAAATTTGATATTGTCTTTATGCTTTGCCCAAATTTCGGACTGAATTTTTGGCAGTTCCTTTCTGCATGGGCCGCACCATGTGGCAAAGAAATTAATCAAAACAAATTTGCCCTTTAAATCACTGATTTTGGCCGTTTTGCCACTTTTATACTCATAGCTGAAACTCGGAACCTGATCCCCAATTTTAACCAGTGTCGTAGGCCCCTCAATTTTTGTCTGTGCAATGCCGGATGCTATCGAGAACATATAAATCAGCAAAAGAAATCCAACTCTGTTTTTCATAGTTTTAATATCTGGTATTAGTTTTTTTACTTTCTCCGGATTTCACCCGCGTCTCGGTATTCCGGTCTCCCATATTCAATCGTTATTCGTCAAAAACTGACTTATATTTTGAAAAATTCTGGAATTTACATCTTCCAGATCGGCTTTGACGAACTTATCACCTGTAATATGCTCGAAGAGTTCAATATACCGTTCCGAAATCTGGTCTACAAAATCATCACTCATAAATGGCACCTGCTGTCTTTCTTTTCCCTGAAAGCCATTTTCAATCAGCCACTGACGAACAAATTCCTTGGAAAGCTGCTTCTGATTCTCTCCCTTTGCCAAGCGTTCTTCATAACCTGATGCGTAAAAGTATCGGGAAGAGTCGGGTGTGTGGATCTCATCAATCAGATAGATGATGCCGTCTTTTTTGCCAAATTCGTATTTTGTATCTACCAATATCAGACCCATTTTTGAGGCAATTTCAGTTCCCCGTTGAAAGATAGCACGGGTATATTTCTCCAGTGCAGCATATTCATCCGCCGGGACTAATCCCTGTTCAATGATTTCCTCCCTCGAAATATCCTCATCATGGCCCTCCATTGCCTTGGTGGTTGGCGTAATAATGGGCTCCGGAAATTTCTGATTCTCTTTCATCCCATCGGGAAGCTGAATGCCACACAGAGTGCGTTTGCCTGAGTTGTATTCGCGCCAGGCATGGCCTGTCAAATACCCCCTTATCACCATTTCAACTTTATATGGGTCGCACAAATGCCCAATAGTGACCATTGGATCAGGAGTGGCAATCTTCCAATTGGGAACAATGTCTGCGGTTGCATCCAGAAATTTGCCGGCAATCTGATTTAAAACCTGACCCTTGTAAGGAATTCCCTTTGGCAAAACAACGTCAAATGCAGAAATTCGATCAGAAACAATCATGATAAGATACTCATCCTTAATATTATATACATCCCGGACTTTCCCTTTATATACACTTTTCAAACCTGGAAATGTAAAATCTGTTGAAACAATAGCTTTGCTCATCTTCGTTCTATTTATGGTTAAATTTTTCGTTTTTCTCTTCTTCCCGTTTCTCTTCATGCCGATCGTATGCCAGTACGATATCCTTGACCAACCGATGCCTGATGATGTCAGTGTGGTCAAAAGTAATAGTGGCTATTCCTTCTATTCCTTTCAAAATCTTTAGGGCAAAGATAAGACCTGATTGTTGATTTCTGGGAAGATCAATTTGTGTTACATCACCGGTAATCACATATTTGGTGTTGAGTCCCATTCTTGTCAGAAACATCTTCAGCTGCGGAACAGTTGTGTTTTGAGCCTCATCCAGTATGACAAATGCATTGCTGAGGGTTCTGCCTCGCATAAATGCTAATGGTGCAATTTGGATTATCCCATCTTTCAGGTACTCTTCCAGCTTTTTTGCCGGTATCATATCTAATAATGCATCATAAAGAGGCTGTAAGTACGGATCAATTTTTTCTTTTAGATCACCCGGTAAAAACCCCAGATTTTCGCCAGCTTCAACAGCTGGTCTGCTAAGAATAATTTTCTTTATTTCTCTGTTTTTCAATAGCTTGACGGCCAATGCGATAGCGGTGTACGTTTTTCCTGTCCCAGCCGGACCGATGGCAAACATCAAATCGACATCGGAACAGCTTTCAACCAGCTTTCTTTGATTCTGCGTTCTGGCCTTGACCGGCTTTCCACCATTCCCAAAAAGTAAAATATCACCGCTGTTGAGAATATTCTGATCAGATACCTCCGGATCATTAACCATAATTTGATGAATGGTTTCATCAGATAGCGTATTAAACCGGTAGAAATGTTCCAGCATCAGCTGAAATTTTTGAGAAAAGAGCGTGACTTGCATTTCATCTCCCTTAACTTTCAGCGTATTTCCTCTGGCAATCAAAGATAAATTTGGTGCATATTTCTTGATTAGATCCAGCTTTGAACTCCTGATTCCATAGAAATCAGCAGGTTCAATGCCATCAAGTTGAAAAGTATTTTCGATCATATAGTCTGAATTCCGGGATAGAACTTTCTGCAAATTAAATATTTTTTTGACATTGTAATGAAGGTCGCTGGGCTGAATATTAAAAGTGGAAAAGCGTATCTTCGCCAATAACAATATTTAGAGCATGACTAGAGAAGAAAAAATGGAGGCATTTGGAAAATTGCTTTCAATAATGGATGAGCTTCGGGAAAAATGTCCTTGGGACAGGGAACAGACAAATGAAACCCTTCGCAAATTATCTATTGAGGAAGTATTCGAACTTGGCGATGCTATTCTGGAAAATAATCCGCAGGAGATAAAAAAGGAACTTGGAGACATATTGTTGCACATCGTATTTTTTGCAAAAATAGGAGAGGAGAATGGCCAATTTGATGTTGGCGATGTGATTAATAGTTTAATTGATAAGCTTATATATAGACATCCTCACGTCTTTGGAACTGCTGAGGTTCAGGACTCTGATCAGGTACTCAAAAACTGGGAGACCCTTAAGCTCAGTGAGAAGGGGAGAAGCAAACGCGTTTTGGAGGGTGTGCCAATGGCGTTGCCCGCACTAATCAAAGCGAACCGAATTCAGGAAAAGGTGAGGGGAGTTGGTTTCGATTGGGAATTCAAGGAACAGGTTTGGGAAAAGGTTAAGGAAGAACTAAGCGAGCTCGAGGTCGAAATCAATGCCGGCAGGGTTAAAGAAATGGAAAAAGAGTTTGGTGACCTACTTTTTTCAGTCGTAAATGCGTGCAGACTTTATGGAATTGACCCTGAAAGTGCATTGGAAAGAACCAATCAAAAATTCATTAAACGATTTAACTATCTGGAAGATAATACGCTATTAAAAGGAAAATCTCTTCATGAGATGACTCTTGAAGAGATGGATGTATTCTGGAATGAAGCCAAGAAATTCGATAAAGATTGACGATCAATCTTTCGTCTCAGCAGGCAACTCAGGGGTATCGTGTTTTTCCTGTATATCCTCCATAAATGGAACGATTTTCGCAACTACTTTGTCCTTAGCCTCATTCAGCTCCACAGAAATTGTATCACCTTCCTTGATATCGCTTCCTATTATCACTTCCGCGATTTCATCTTCAAGGTATTTCTGAATTGCTCGTTTTAGTGGCCTGGCACCAAACTGAGGATCAAATCCCTTTTCTGCGATAAAATCTTTTGCGTCAGGAGTGATAATCAATTTGTACTTCAATGCTTCAATGCGCTGATAGAATCCCTTTAATTCAATGTCAATGATTTGATTTATGTGGCTCTTATCCAGTGAATTGAACATTACTACATCGTCCACACGATTTAGAAATTCGGGAGCGAAAGCACGCTTTAAGGCCTTCTGAATCACATATTTATTGTGTTCATTTTCATCTTCTGCCGAAGTTCTTGTGTTGAAGCCAACACCCTGACCAAAATCTTTAAGTTGCCTGGTTCCGATATTTGAGGTCATTATCAGAATGGTGTTCCTAAAGTCAATCTTTCTGCCAAGACTATCTGTAAGCCTTCCTTCGTCCATCACCTGGAGCAGAATATTGAAAACATCCGGATGCGCTTTTTCAATTTCATCGAGGAGAATTACCGCATAGGGTTTCCTTCTTACTTTTTCAGTGAGCTGACCACCTTCTTCATATCCGACGTACCCCGGAGGAGCCCCAACAAGTCTGGAAACGGAGAATTTCTCCATGTATTCGCTCATATCTACCCGAATCAAGGCATCAGTCGTATCAAACAGGTATTGAGCCAACACTTTGGCTAATTGTGTTTTACCTACTCCTGTGGGACCCAGAAAAATGAATGAGCCGATAGGCTTATTTGGGTCTTTCAATCCTGCGCGATTTCGTTGAATAGCTTTCGTGATTTTTTCAACAGCTTCATCCTGCCCAATGATATTCTTCTTCATGTCCTCATACATCACTTGCAGTCGTTTACCTTCTGCCTGTGCTATTTTTTGAACCGGAATTCCTGACATCATTGCAACAATGTCTGCCACTTGTGGCTCGTCAACTATTTCGCGATGACTTTCCAACTCTTTCTCCCACACTTCTTTCTCTTTTTCTACCAGATTGAGCAAATTTTTCTCATTGTCCCGGTAACTGGCAGCAAGCTCAAAATTTTGTCCTTTCACAGCAAGAATCTTTGCTGCCCGCACTTCTTCAATTTTTTCTTCTAATTTGATAATTCTCTCAGGAACAGAAATGTTGGAAATATGTACTCTTGAGCCGGATTCATCCAGCGCGTCAATTGCCTTATCAGGAAGATGCCTGTCAGAAATATACCTGGCTGTTAGTCTGACACAGGCCTCAATGGCCTCCTTGGTATAGGTGACATTGTGGTGATCTTCATAACGTTCCTTTATATTGTGCAGGATTTCTATCGTTTCTTCAACACTTGTCGGCTCAACTAATACTTTTTGGAAGCGTCTTTCAAGAGCGCCATCCTTTTCAATATGTTGCCTGTATTCATCCAAAGTGGTAGCACCGATACATTGAATATCACCTCTGGCAAGCGCTGGCTTTAACATATTTGCAGCATCCAGTGATCCGGTCGCACCTCCGGCCCCAACAATCGTGTGAATCTCATCAATGAACAAAATAATATTATCAACCTTAGCGAGCTCATTCAAAATTGCCTTCATTCGCTCTTCAAATTGACCGCGATATTTCGTTCCGGCGACGATCGAAGCAAGGTCCAGACTTATTACCCGCTTATCAAATAATATCCGCGAGACCTTTCTCTGGGAAATTCTTAAAGCTAATCCTTCAACAATTGCAGATTTACCAACTCCTGGTTCCCCGATTAGGACAGGATTGTTCTTTTTTCTTCTACTAAGAATTTGTGCAATTCTCTGAATCTCGTTTTCCCGGCCAACGATAGGATCAAGACTCCCTTCTACAGCGGCTTTTGTGATATCTATACCAAAGTTGTCCAAGACGGGAGTATCCGTTTTTGGATTGGCATTTCCTTTTTGCCCCTGTGAAGACCCTGAACCACTTCCTCCACTACGTCCAAACATATCATCTTGATCATCACCTTCTTCGGGAAAATCAGATTTGTTTTCAACTCGGGATAATTCTACTATTTTCGATTTGACATCGTCGTAATTAAGGTCATTCTTTTTAAAAAGATCGAATACCAAACCATCTTTTTCTTTCAAAATAGCGAGCAATAAATGACCGGTATTTACGGTATCTTCGTTAAGCGATCTCGCTTCCAGGAAAACGATTTTTAGGGTTCGTTCCGTATTTTTGAGTAAAGGTATTGAAGCGTCGATAGGAAGCGAAGAGCCTTTTCTTAAATGAAGTTCCAATTCATTTTTTAATCTTAAAAAATCAAGCCCCAATTGCTTCATAGAATCAATTGCAATACCTTCTCCATCCCGAAGAATGCCCAGGAACAGATGTTCGGTGCCTATATGGTCGTTCCCTAGTCGGATTGCCTCTTCACGGCTATATGTTAAAACATCCTTAATTCTAGGCGAAAATTTTGAGTCCATCTTATTGTTTTAAATACTTTTCAACAAAAATCGTTCCTGAAACAAATTAAAGAATAAAATTAATTAAAATTTCAATTTTACTGCGATTCCTATCGACGAAATTTTGTTAACGAATAATTTTAAATTACTGTAAATCAATTATATATCTCTTTGTGTCAACAAAATTTAATAATTATTTCATTTTTTGATTAAAATTGCCAAAATGTCACGGATGAAATACAGATAAAATAGGGAGTGGAAGCGAAGAATTTATGAGGATCAAATTCCCTCATTAACTTTAAAATGCTTATTTTTGTGTTGCTTTTTTAACAAAATTAAATACAAATAAGATCTATATGTCTGATTCAGAAAGAATTATTCCGATTAATATTGAGGAGCAGATGAAAACAGCCTACATTGACTATTCAATGTCGGTAATTGTTTCCCGTGCTCTTCCAGATGTACGCGATGGGCTTAAGCCTGTTCATCGCAGGGTATTATTCGGAATGAGTGAGTTGGGTAATTTTTCAAACAGACCATATAAAAAATCTGCCAGAATAGTGGGAGAGGTTCTTGGAAAGTACCATCCTCACGGAGACTCTTCAGTTTACTATGCCATGGTTAGGATGGCGCAATTATGGTCGCTTAGATATCCTTTAATTGATGGTCAGGGTAACTTTGGCTCAGTTGATGGAGACAGTCCGGCCGCAATGCGTTATACAGAAGCTCGTCTTAAAAAGATTGCTGAGGAGGCCCTGGCTGATCTCGAAAAGAACACAGTTGATTTTCAGCCAAATTTCGATGAATCATTGTCTGAGCCTACCGTATTACCCACAAAATTCCCCAACTTATTGATAAATGGAACCTCTGGTATTGCAGTAGGGATGGCTACAAATATGCCTCCGCACAATTTACCTGATACCATTGAAGCGATCATCGCTTATATTGATGATCCGCAGGTTTCGATGAACGTCTTGATTGACAAGATAAAGGCTCCGGATTTTCCAACTGGCGGCATCATTTATGGCTATGCCGGGGTCAGGGAGGCTTTTGAGACTGGACGAGGAAGAATTGTTGTGCGTGGCCGGGCAGAAATAGAAACTACTGAAAACGGTAGGGAAAAATTGATCATTACCGAGATTCCGTACATGGTCAATAAGGCAGAGATGATCATCAAGATTGCTGAGATGGTCAACGAAAAGAAAATTGATGGTATCAGTAACATCAATGACGAGTCTGACCGAACCGGAATGAGAATCGTAATCGACATCAAAAGGGATGAAATGGCGAGTGTGGTTTTGAACAAACTATACAAGTTCACCGCACTTCAGACAGCTTTTAATGTCAACAATATTGCATTGGTGAAAGGGCGGCCGATGATGCTGAACCTTAAAGATCTGATTCATTACTTCGTTGAACACAGACACGAAGTTGTTATCAGACGTACCCAATATGATTTGGATCAGGCTGAGAAAAAGGCTCACATTCTTCGTGGTTTGATTATTGCAATCGATAATCTTGATGCAGTCATTGAGATTATCAGAGCGGCTAAAACACCTGATGAGGCTAGGGAAAATCTTTGTCTGAATTTTGATCTTGATGATATTCAGGCACGTGCTATACTGGACCTTCGTCTGCAAAAGCTGACCGGACTGGAGAGGGATAAAATACACGATGACTATACTGAGTTGTGTAAAATGATCGAGTGGTATAAGGAGATATTATCTCAGGAACCACTGCGCATGCAAATAATTAAGGATGAACTCAACGAAATCAAATCCCTCTATGGTGATGTTCGCCGGACTGAGATCGTATATGCATCTGAGGAATTCAATCCTGAGGATTTCTACGCCGATGAAGACATGGTTATTACCATCTCCCACATGGGTTATATAAAGCGTACACCACTTTCCGAATTCAGAACCCAATCCAGGGGAGGCATTGGTTCCAAGGGATCCAGCACACGTGATGAAGACTTTTTGGAGCATATGTTTATTGCCACTATGCACAATACTCTTTTACTGTTTACTGAAAAAGGTAAGTGCTTCTGGTTGAAAGTTTATGAGATACCTGAAGGAACTAAAGTCTCCAAGGGTAGAGCAATTCAAAATCTGATAAGCATTGAGCCTGATGATCAGGTTCGGGCATATATTAACGTGAAATCGTTGAAGGATGAAGAATATATAAATAATAATTTTATCATACTTTGCACCAAAAAGGGAACGATCAAAAAAACTTCGTTGGAGGCTTACTCCCGCCCACGTCAAAATGGTGTTAATGCTATAACAATCAGAGAGAACGATCAATTACTTGAGGCAAAATTAACGAATGGCGAAAATGAAATGATGCTGGCGGTCAAATCCGGTAAAGCAATTCGTTTTCATGAAAGCCATGCACGCGCCATTGGACGTACTGCTTCTGGTGTGAGAGGCATTACTCTCGGGGGAGAATCTGATGAGTTAGTTGGCATGGTTTGTGTTATGAATGGTGAAGACGATATTCTGGTGGTTTCTGAGCATGGTTACGGTAAAAGATCAAAAATTGAAGATTACAGGGTAACCAACCGGGGTGGGAAAGGAGTCAAGACGATTAACGTTACAGAAAAAACAGGAGCCTTAGTTTCTATAAAAAATGTGACAGATACTGATGATTTGATGATCATAACTGAAGCAGGTGTAACGATCAGACTTTCAGTAAGCGCAATCAGAATGACCGGTAGGGCAGCGCAGGGAGTCAAATTGATCAATCTGAGGGAAGATGATAGAATCGCATCTGTAGCGCGCGTTGAAATAACAGAAATAGAAGAGGTTATAGATGAAAATATTACTGATATGGAAGAAAATCCAGCTGATGAAAGTCAGACAGATGAAAATCAAAATGAAGGTAATCACAATTAATTAATAATTTAAATCAAAAATTGTCCGTAATGAAAAAGATTCTTTTAGTAGTGATCCTGCTCTCGGTGAACGGTTTTTTGTTCGCTCAAAAAGGAAAAGTTAGCAGTGCTATGTCATACAAAGAGAGTGGTAAATTAGACAAAGCATGGGAAGCAATACAAGAAGCGATTAATCCGGCTAACCCGAAATCTGAGAAATCAATCAATTGGACCGATACCTGGGAGGCTAGAGGCGAAATTCTGGAGGCTATTTACAAATCCAAAGATGAAAATTACAAGAAGATTGCTGAGAATCCACTTGAGGAGGCCTACAAATCTTTCATGAAAGCCGTTGAATTAGACCCCAAAGGAGGTTCACCAGCGTTAAAAATCAAATTGTTAAGCAGTTTTATTCCAACTTTGTCCAATGCCGCGATTGAAGCCTTTCAAGCTCAAAAGTATGACCAATCCAGCGATTATTTTGAGAAAGTGCTGAATCTAGAGGCAACTCCGCTTTTTAAAGCCGATAATACGTTGGATACCGCGATCATGTATAACACCGGTTTGGCTGCTATGAACGCAAAACAATTCGATAAGGCAATCAAATATTTCAGGCTGACTGCTCAACACGGATATAATCCAGGATCATCTTATTCGCAGATTATTAGCGCTTATCAGCAAAAGGGTGATACATTGACTTCTGTGAATATTATGAAAGAAGCTTTTGATAAATATCCTGAAGATCAAAGTATCTTAGTGCAATTGATTAACTACTACATTACTACAGGTAAAACGGAAGAAGCATTAGGTTATCTTGACAAAGCAATTGCAAAAGAAAAGGACAATCCATCTTTCTATCTTGCCAAAGGAATTGCCTTAGATAAGTTAGGACGTCAAGAAGACGCCATCAAAGAATATGAACTCGCTTTAAAAGTAAAAGCTGATTATGCTGATGCTTACTATAATATTGGCGTAATTTATTTTAATCGCGGAGTTAAACAGTTTGATGTTGCAAATGCAGTACCAACAAATGAACAAGCAAAATTCGAAGCAGAGAAGAAAAAATCTGACGACGAGTTTGCAAAAGCTGTTCCATATCTGGAGAAAGCAGTAGAATATAATCCCAAAGACACTTACATTAAAGATCAGCTAAAGAACTTGTACTATCGTTTGAAAATGATGGACAAATTCGAAAAGATGAACAAATAATATCAGCAGGAAAGGAGTCGAATTTTGACTCCTTTTCCTCCCCTAATTCTATTTAACATAATATTAATTATAAGACAAAATATATAAATGTATTTTCAAACTATTGAATTAAAGTTATTACATCAACAGGATTAATGTAGTTGACTTTAAATCAATAATTTAACTCAAACAACAAAACTAGATAACCCTGGAAGTGTAGTCGGAATAATCGGTAACCAATGGTATGTAATCCCGATGGAATAATGGAGATGAAATTATGAAGTCGGCTGTGGATCTATTAGAAGCGGTAGGAATATTGTACATCACTGCAATCCGTAACAGCGCCTTAACATCGACATCATGAGGCTGAGGCTGCATAGGATCCCAAAAGAAAAATAGCATATCCACATTACCTTCGCAAATTAATGAACCTAATTGTTGGTCGCCACCCAATGGACCAGATTTTAATCTTACAATCTCTGGTGGAACTGCATCATTTTCCCGGCATTTCTGACGCAATGTGTCGTCTACAAGTTTACCGGTCGTACCAGTGCAAATCATGCTGTGCTGAGCCAATTCTTTCCAATTGTATTTAACCCATTCCACCATATCTTGCTTTTTATTGTCGTGAGCGACAATTGCAATTTTCTTTTTTGATTTCATCGTTTATATTTTTATTTTAAAATGGAACAGCCAGTTGTTCATTTTCGTTTGCCGCGAATATTGACCCCATGGCTATTTCATATGTATATTTTTTAGCATCCGGATTCTTTAAAAGTAATCAATAAGATAGCTTCTTAAGAGCTGGAAATAGTCTTTTTTGTATTCAAAATAGTCTTTGTTTATGGCTATATTATCGTACTTCTCGAGCTCATTCTTTTGTATTATTGATTGGATCATCGGGATGTAACCATTGGTTTCATGATAGCTTTTCAATAATTTAAGCAATGCGGAGGTTGAACCTCTCTCCCATCGCTTTTTTCTGAATTTTTCGTAGGATGACAACTTCGCTGTAAAATAATAATAATGTTCAACTGATTGACTCACATCATTATATGCCCTGACATAGACTTCGGTTTGGTTATCGGGATTCGTGAATTTTCGACGTGGTTCATCTGCTGAGAAGGACATTATTCCAAATGGATTATTTGCTTTCCAAAAGACTTTTGATGTTCCCCAACCTGATTCAAGGATTGCCTGGGCCATTACCAAACTGACAGGATGCGGATAAATCTTGACTTTCAAGTCTTTCAGCGAGGTGGCATCATAAACTTGCATCATCTCTTTGAAGAACCTGAGATCTACTGCTCTGATAGCCTTCTTATTCATCATTCTATTTTCGATAAATTCTATCCGCTGTAAAATACTGAACAGCCTGTCCCGTTCAATTACGATTGCCGGCAACATATAATTTATGAAAATTTTCTTTCGTATTTCCTCCGGTATAGTGTCAAAATTAAGAATCCCATTGTATTTAATGGGAATTAAAGTAACAGGATCCTGTGAGATAATTGATTTACTGCTAGTTATTGAAATTTCATCGTATTTTATATGGTATTCAGGATAGAGATAATCGTACGTTGAAACCTCGTTGAAAATCACATACAAGATTCCTATAATGATTATCAGAAGAAATACTTTTATTGTCTTGAGCATGTATTACGGATCAATCTTTAGCTTTTCAGCGCTCAAAGGTAGGAAATTTCCTGGATTGACTCAACTAAACTCTTGCTCCAGCTGATTAGTCCAATTTTGAATACGTTCCTCTGAGAGTTTAGATTGATTTTCCTGATCTAGCAATAATCCAATTAAAAAATTGTTTTTCAATGCTTTGGATGATTCAAAAGAATAGCCAACTGGTGAAGTGTGTCCAATTATAGTGGCTCCCCTTTTCTGAAAGAAATCACCCAAAATACCGACCGCATCCCCGAAATTTTCAGGATAATTCTTCTGGTCACCCAATCCAAAAAGAGCAATTTTTTTTCCGTTGTATGTATGTTTTTCCAGAGCTGGTAAAATTTCATCCCAGTAATTTGGTAATTCTCCATCAAACCAAGTCGGAACACTCAATATGAATCTTTCATATTCAAGAAATTCATTTCCGGTACAACTTTCGACATTCAATTTATCTACCGTAAACATTTTAAAACTCTCGGCGATCTTCGCAGCAATCTTTGCCGATTTAACAGAATTGAAGCTATACAGAATGGCAATCTTTTTCATCTTAATTAATATTTTAACAACAATAATGCTGCGTCAAAAATTTTGTTGACGTCCGGTAAAATCGCAGCTTCAAGAATTCTGTTAAAACCAACAGGCGTAAATTCAGATCCAACTCTGCGAATGGGCGCATCTAAAAACTCGAAGGCCTCATCGCTGATAATTGAAGACAATTCACCACCAAATCCGCCAAAAACTTTATCCTCGTGAACAATCAAAACCTTTCCTGTTTTCTTAACAGAATTGAGTATACTCTCCTTGTCCAGTGGGATTAGTGATCTTAAATCCAATACTTCAACATCAAATCCATCCTTTGCCAACCTTTCTGCAGCCTGAAGGGATAAATGGGTAGTGTTTCCATAGGTAATGATTGTCATACTAGTGCCGCTACGTCTGATTCGAGCCTTTCCAAAAGGCACTTCGAAATCAGCGGGAACCGAAGCAGAAGCATTTGGCGAATTATAAAGTGCTTTTGGTTCCAAAAAGAGCGTGGGACCTTCTGATCGAAGAGAAGTTCTCAACAAACCTGCAGCATCATCGGCAAAAGAAGGATACACAATACGAATGCCGGGAAAGCAAACTAATGAACCTTCAATTGTCTGAGAATGATAAAGTCCGCCACCGATATAACCGCCAGAAGCAAGGCGAATGGTAACGTTTGGTGCAAATTGACCATTCGTTCGCCAATATTCATGTGTCATTTCAACGAACTGTTCCATCGCTGGCCAAAAGTAATCTGCAAATTCAGCGCCCTCCACTACAATTCGTATCTTCTTATTGTATCTGGACATTCCGTTAGCCGTGCCAGTTATAAAGTCCTCAGCAATAGGTCCATTGAAAACCCTATTTTTGCCGAATTCCTTTTGAAGACCCTTAGATACATTGAAAATTCCACCCTTCTCTTTATTAGCAATGTCCTGACCCCAAATAAAGGTATCTGGATTAAGGGTAAATTCAGCCTTTAGTGTCTCATTAATTGCTTCAATTAATTTTTTCTTAGTGCCACCTTGCTCAGTTATCGGTAATCCATCGGGATATTTAGCTGATTCATACGCTTTTGCATACACAAAATCATAAATGCCCTGTGGATCGGGATTGGGAGATTGTAAAGCAAACTGATGTGCAACTTTGACCTCTTCCTTCGCCTTTTCTTCAATTGAATTTAGCTCATCTTCAGTGAATCGCTCATAACGGAGGAGTAATCGTTTAAATTTGTTCAGCGGATCATACTCGCGTACATAGTTCAATTCCAATTCGTTGCGATAAAGATCATGTCTGTCGGAATTTGAATGAGAGTGAATGCGGATGCAGTTGGCCTGAACAATACATGGTTTTTGATTTTCAATCACCCATTTTTTTGCTTCAACCATAGCATTCATAGAGTCAAAAACATCTTTTCCGTTGCAATGTATAACTCTTAAGTTTTTAAATCCCAGGAAGTTATTTGCTACTTTCCTATTTGCAGTCTGATCCTTTTTAGGAACCGAAATGCCATAGCCGTTATCCTGGAAAACAAATATCACAGGCAATTCCTCCGTCGAAGCCCCATTGATGGCTTCATACACATACCCTTCGCTTACGGATGATTCGCCTTGGGAGCTGATTGCAACACCATCTCCCTTATAATATTTAATCGCTCTTCCAACTCCTGCTGCATGAAGCGTGTGATTTCCGGTACTCGAAGAAACGTTATGAATATTCCATTCGGGTTTGCCAAAGTGATTGGACATATGCCTTCCTCCCGAATTGACATCGTTTGCTTTGGAGATTCCGTTTAGTATGATTTCTTCAGCAGAAAGTCCGGCAGATAAATTGGTCAGAAGATCCCTGTAATATGGGAATAAATGGTCTTTTTCTTTATTAAATACCTGACCAATTGCCAATTGAATTCCATCATGACCAGCATATGGAGCATGATAGGACCATCCAATGGCTTGTTTCAGGTAGTTAGGTGCCTTCTCATCCAGCATCCGACCGAGAACCATCAAATGAAACCAGCGTTGTAATATTGATTTTTCAGTTTCTAAAATTGAGAATTTCTTTTCAACAGGAATATCGTATAAGTTATTCATATATAATAAAATAGCTAATTTTAATTAAACTGAACGTTTTGGATCAAACTCCTCTATCAGGTCAGCAACGCGACGTAAGAACTTACCACCTAACATGCCATCTATAACCCTGTGATCATAAGAGAGGGATAGAAATACTTTGTGCCTGACAACAATTGCATCTCCGGTTATTGTTTCTATGACGGCTGGCTTTTTTTCGATAGTTCCTATCGCCAGTATGGCTACTTGTGGTTGGTTGATGATCGGAGTTCCCATAGAATTTCCAAAGGAACCAAAATTAGTTATTGTAAATGTCCCGCCTTGCAGATGATCCGGAGTTAACTTTTCTGTCCGGCCTAACTCCGCAAGCTGATTGATTTCCTTTGTTATACCAAATAAATTCTTGGTATCAGTATCCTTTATAACCGGGACCATTAAATTTCCGCTATTTGTAGCAACGGCAATACCTACATTTATTTTATTTCTTAAAATTATTTTGTCTCCATCTACAGAACTATTGATCATTCTATATTCGGTAAGAGCCTTGGCTACAGCCTCAGTGAAGAATGGTAAAAAGGTGAGTTTTTCGTTGTATTTCGCCTGGAATTTGTCCTTGTTTTGGTTCCGCCAAATTACCATTTCAGTCGCATCTGCTTCTACAAAGGATGTAACATGAGGTGCAGTCTGCACCGACATTACCATATGATTTGCAATTAGCTTCCTTATCCTGTCCATCTCAATTATAGTGTCTTCCGCACCTATTGAAACAGAGACTTTAGTCTTCTGTGGTGAATCGGCAGGCAGCTTAAATTCTGTTGATTCAGCAATCGGTTGCGAAGAGGCTATTGGTTTGATTTTTGAGCGCCCTTCGATAAACTGAATAAGATCATTCTTCTGTATCCGTCCTGCAATGCCACTTCCCTCAATATCATCTAGTTCCCTCAAGTCAATACCCTCCTTTTTCGCAATACTTTTGACAAGTGGTGAGTAAAACCGATTTGAAGCAATCTTTTTTGGATTCGCTTTGTTTTCTTCTGTTAACGGAAGGTTGTCAGGCAATTCTGTTGCGGGAATTTCCTTCTCAACAGGCACAGAGGCATCGTTGTTCTTCCCCTCAAGGTCAATTATCATTGCAACTTTTCCTACTGCAAGCAAGTCGTCAACGTTGCACAATATTGCTTTGATTTTGCCCGAGACCGGGGAAGGGATTTCAGAATCAACTTTGTCTGTTGCTACTTCGAAAAGAAGATCATCTTCTTCAACATTATCGCCAACCTTAACAAAAAGCTTTGTAATAGTGGCTTCCTGAATACTTTCACCCAATTTGGGGATTAATACCTCAAACTCCGACATAATCATCCTAAATTTTTGTTCTAAATACAGAGATCTGAATGCTCTGTCGGGATGATATACGAGCCAGAATTAATAATGTAACACATTGGCCCAAGAAAGTGCCTAATGCCGTTTAAATGGCCTATTTTCCCTAAGGAATTAGTTTTGAAGCAGTGTTATTTCGGAAAAAAGTTGAACAGGTCATAATCTGGCCAATTGTCAATTTTCTTTAGTGTGGCTGACATTACCCTGTCCATTTCGATTGCCAGATGAGGGCCCTTATAATTGCTCGAATTAGTAATCATAACCCACGATATTCCATTAGGTTGTCGCTTCAGCAGAGCCGAAGAGCCCGGCAAGGTTCCGGTTCGCCACCATTCGCCGTTTTCGTTGGTACTTCTCCAGCCTAGTGGATCCAATCCATTTTCGTCAACATGGGTCATTTCTGCAATACTCTGCCTGGAGAGAATATCTTTTATAGCAGGATCGCCGTCTATGACGACCAAAAGCTTAAGCAAATCAATCGGGGATGCAATCCATCCACCCGCAGAACCTAACAGAGCCATATTTGTGCTCCCGTACACTTTCGGTACCATTCTGCCACTTCCATCATATGCTTCAACCAATTGCGCATCCTCGGGCTGATAGTACTTTACCTCGTCCAATAGTTTTTCATCCTCAAAACTGCCCCCCAACTGCATATCTGTAATACGAGCCGGCTTAAGAACGTTTTCTTTTACGAACTTTTCATAGTTGGTTTTCGTCACGGTCGCTATTACTTCACCTAAAATCATGTATCCGAGGTTAGAATAAGCACTGGACGATCCAGGTTCAAAATGAAGTCTTTTAGCGGTGACAAATTTCAAATATGAGTCAATTTTCAGAGGCATTGGATCACCGGTCTGTTCCGACACGATATTTGGGAGAAAAGCAATATCACCGTATCTCTGAGTCCATCCACCAGAGTGATTTAGGAGGTTTCTTACTGTAATGTTTTCCAGGCGTTTATCTTTGATTTGCAGGTATTTTTCATCGTTCAGAATTCCATATTTGCCAAAGACCTTACTATCTAGCTTTAATTTTCCATTCTCGACAAGCTTCATAATGGTTATCGCGGTGACTAATTTCGATACGCTGGCTATTCTGAAGAGCTGATCAGGCGATGTAGAAATTTTCTTTTCCACATCCGCGTATCCGTATCCTTTCGCGAATATCAGTTTCTCATTTTTGACTACAGCAACCGCCAATCCTTTAAGATTATTCTGTTCCCTGAATCTTTCAAAACTCTTGTCCAAAAGCTCAGTGTTCTCAGAATCAACGATCTTCTGGATTATCAGCTTTCTAATGATTTTATTTTCGGAGAACGACAACCCATTTTTGACTTTATTACTGTATGGATCCTTTAAAAAAGGAATGCCCAAAACAATAAAAATGACAAAAGTGAATCTCAATATAATACGTGACATACAGATATTATTTACACATGTAACACAGTATCGAACATTACAAAAGACATTACATTACAATTGTAAACAACCAATAATGTCATTAATTGATTTAAATTTGTGTCTTTCCAGATAATCATCAATGCCTGAAATGATTTGTTCTGTGGCAGTAGGATCAATAAAATTAGCAGTTCCAACCTGTATTGCACTAGCCCCGGCCAGGAAAAATTCGATAGCGTCGGTTGCATTCATAATTCCACCGATTCCAATTACTGGAACCGTAACTGCATTAGATACTTGCCACACCATGCGGAGCGCAACTGGTTTGATTGCAGGCCCTGAAAGTCCCCCTGTTATAGTGGAAAGAACTGGTCTCCTGCTTTCGGCGTTGATCGCCATCGCCAAAATAGTATTAATTAATGATACGCTGTCCGCTCCCTTTCCAACAACGGCCCTCGCTATTTCTGCAATATCAGTCACATTGGGTGAAAGCTTTACCATCAGGTGTTTATGATATACCTTCCTGACTTCGCTCACCACCGCTTCTGCCGCCGGACAGCTGGTTCCAAATGCCATGCCCCCCTCTTTAACATTCGGACATGAGATATTGAGTTCAATACCAGAAATGTGTTCCAGTTCGTTGATTTGCTCGGCACAGGATATGTATTCATCTACGGTCGAGCCGGAAACATTAACAAAAACATTCGTATTATAGCCAAGTAATTTTGGATATATGTGCTTGGTGAAGTACTTTACACCTCCGTTCTGTAACCCTACAGCATTAAGCATTCCAGAGGGTGTTTCAGCCATTCTGGGATATGAATTTCCTTGTCTTTGATGTAGTGTTGTACCTTTGACGATAAACCCGCCAAGGTTATTTACATCGATAAAGTCGTCGAATTCAGTTCCGTAACCGAATGTTCCCGAGGCAGTTAATACCGGATTCTTTAACCGAAGCCCGGCTAATTCTATACTTAATTCTGCCATTTTAATTGTTTTATATCGAATACTGGTCCATCTGTACAAACGCAGCGGTGTCCTTCTGTGGTCTCAGTGACGCAGCACAAGCAGACACCATAGCCGCAAGCCATCGTATTTTCTAGCGACACTTCGCAATCAACGTCATTTGTTCTCGCGAGTTTAGCAACAGCCTTCATCATTGGCTCTGGTCCACAAGTATAGATTTTTTTGAACGTTTTCAATTGCTCAATCATAACGGCATGATTCGTCACAAAGCCTTTGGTTCCATGTGTTCCGTCCTCCGTAGTTGTATGGAGGATCCCAAATTTTGAAAAAATATCTAATTCGATAAGATCCTCAGCATTCCTGGCACCCAATAAAATGTGAACTTCGTGTCCTAAATCCTGCAGCCTTTCGGCTAAAAGCAAAAGAGGTGCCACACCTACTCCTCCGCCAACCAATAATACTTTTGAAATAGCTGGAGGATCTGTAAAACCCTGCCCCAATGGAAATATTACACTAAGATGTTCCCCAATACTGGTGGTAGATAATGTTTTAGTTCCTTCCCCTATGCTCTTAATCAGAAATGACACTGTGTTACATTTGTAATCTACCTGATAAATTGAAAAAGGCCTTCGTAAGAAAATAGCTGGGGATTTGTCAACCAAAATATTCGCAAATTGCCCGGGAACAATACCTTCCAGAGTGACAGGAGACTTTAATTCAAGTACAACATGATCTTTATTTAACCTATGATTTGATACAACCTGCAGGTTTTGCACCGTTTTTTTCATCGAAAAATTTCATTATTTGCTTTGGCAACAAAACAGTCGGCTCAGTTTTCTTCAAGCCCAACTGATAAGCAACCCGGTGAATGATGTGCAAATATAGCCAAATTAGGGTTAGGAAGGACGGTACACGCTGAAAGTTTTATCAGTATAAATAAAGAGAATTCGGTCAATTTCCTTTTCTTTACTTGAAATAGTGGGTATTGGAACACCACTGTTCATTGGGTTTTCAAGATTTTTATGCGGCTCCGAAGACTGCGAATATTGTATCGCATTTTGATGTTGTACTGATGCACTTGTCGTTTTGCCTGCATTTTCACCAGGAAGAGAATTGTTCGGAGGTAAGGATGTTGGATCAACCTCTTCTGCCGGAATAGTCTTAAAATCAAGGGTGTCTTTTTCAATGTGAAGTTCAGACGGTTTTTGGTATGCGCCCTCACTATTTCCCCTATTTTGATCATTTAATGAAGAAGAGCTGGCGGATAATTTACTTACAGAATCCATATTCATAGAACCCTCTCCAATCATTAGCCATCTTGGATTGACGGAGGGAAATGCTTGAAACATTTTTTGAAGAAATGAAGCGCTTGGATAATTGCGTCCATTTAAAATATGTGACATACTTGATCGCTGAACACCTATTTTATCAGCAAATTCCGCCGGCGAGATGTGTTCAGAAGCTAGGAATTTTACAATACGATCTTTCATCTGGTTATAATTTTGTTTCTATTTGCTTATCAATCAACAATAAAACAGCGCACGTGTAAAAGTTGTCATCTTTACTCTGCTACTCAGCAGAAGCATTCCAACAAACTATGATATTTGGTTTTGTTAATCCTGTTTTAAAATCAATTTACTGACTAATCATACAAATGTAATAAGATAAATTACAATACACAACTCCATAAAATTCGCGACAATTAACAAAATGCAACTTAGGATTTGTTACATTTGGCAACATATTTTAAAATGAAGTTGTTTAAGCTCTTAATTTATTAATTAAGTATATTGAGTCAATTAACTGGTTATCTTGTGTATGGCTCATCCATTTCGGATGGTTATATAAACATTTAGCAAAATAATTACACATGTGAATTATTTTGCTAAATTAATAATTTAATTTAATGTGTTAAATTGCTGATATTAACTACTTTATTATTGCATATTTTGCCATAAAATTAGCCAATATTAGACTCTATTTTAAGTTACATTAGTGGTGTAAAGGCAAGGAATGCAGTTTATACTACTTAGATAATTTCAGGCATCTTTGTCAACTCGCTGAGAATCGTCTGTAGACTATATTCCTTTCAGATTAATGGAAAAAAGGAATTCTGAAATAAATGTATTTGGCTCTATTAGGTAGGATTCTCTCACTCCCAATTTTACCGGAGCAATGAATCGAAGAAAATGACATTCCGTCAAAATTTGAATTCCCGTCGAACTTAGGTTTTTAACGATAGTGCTGTTGGTGTGGTAGATAGGTATTGCTATTTGTGAGAAATCATAATGTAATCGAAGAGTTACCCTTTTCAAATAGTATAAATGCCAGATATTCCAATCGGGCGAAAAAAGTGGCAAAACATAGTCGCTTCGGAATGAACTGAGCTTGTTGTTTTCCATTGTTGAATAACCTCTTGGATAATAGATCAAATCGCTGAAGTAGGAATTGGCGGAATTTTTTATCTGATAACCACCATATAGTTTAATGCCCTGGTTTAAAAACAGTCCGGGAAGATAGACGGTTCCTTCCAACGATGTAATTGTTCCCAGTTTTCTATCTCCAAAAGGAGTATTCCTATATTTTAAGTCAATAACTTGTCCCCATCTCGTTTGTACCTCCCTGGCACTCTGTTGTGTTAAATTGTGGGCATACAGTCGATAGGTAAATGGGACATAACTTCCCCAGAAAATGTTAGCCGGAGTTGATGCCTCCTGCCATTTATGCGAATAGCCAATTTGGAATTCAGGCTCAACCATTCGGTACATCTTTCCTTTCGAGAAATTCATTGGAATCGAGATATCTGCATGAAGGTTCATCACTTTTTGACTAACGGAAACTGCTGCAGTGTCTTGCCCAATCAAAACATTTTTTGAATTGTAGTGTCTGGTAATTTGGTAATAAATTGAATTTTCTCTACCGTAATCACCTGAAAATCTTAAGATTGGATACCATCCAGAATATTCGAACTTTCCTACCCATTTGCCGGCGCGATCAGTAGATGAATAGTTGTACCCAAATTGAGTGACAGCGGTAGTAAGTTTGTTTTGAGAAACAACCGAGAACCCCATATTAACTGAAGTTTGGTCCGGATCAATGTAAAATGGAGACCAGCTGTGGATATTTATGATATTTTTAATTTTGACGTACTTTTCACTCAAAAATTTCGAGGTATCCACTTTGGAAAAATCGATATACCCGCCTTCCTGCGCACTTAATTTTTCCGGAAGGGATTCCTTGTGCCAATTTTCAGGGATTACTTCCTCCCAGTTTGCTTTGGAAATCTGCGCTTTTGTGGTTTTGAATCCATTTGAGGAGTAATCTCCCCAAAGCACACTAGTACCATTAGTAGAGCAAATAAGGTCCCTAATTCCATATTTGACGGTCAAAATGCGGTAAATTTTTTTCGTTGAAAGATCTAAAGCATATCCCTCATTCTTTCCTTTTAAGTCGCAGGAATAGAATAGATAATTTTGTCTTTGTATTGGCTTCTTCAACTCTCCGAAAACTGGTTGCGTCAAAGGATCTTGATTTCCAGACAATAAATTTATCTGAACAATTGACTTTCCCTTTGGATTTAATTCTATTGCAAAAAGAGATTTTTGGTCAATTGCCCACGAAGGAGTGAAAAGCGTATTGTGACCAAATGCTTTAATTTCCTTAACTATTTTACCATTTTCCATTGACAAAAGGACTACTGAACAAAGGTTTTGATCATCGAATTTTATTGCGGCAATTGATTTTCCATCTGGTGAAATCACTGGTGCGGACAGCTTTTCATCATACACATGCTCAATGAGTTTTCCATCTCTGATATCAAGAATTCTCAACAGTGATCTTTCTTTGTTGGTCCACCTAATATCCGGTTTAGATTCGATCCAGATAACTTTTCCCTCAGAATAGCTCATTGATTCTTCGAGTATCTGCCCTGGAAGAAAAAGTACTTTTTCATTTTTGTATTTGTCAATCAGTACGATTGATGGAATGTCGTTGAGTGTGGTTTTTAATGCAATAAAGGAAGAATCACTTACGAAATACGGATATCTGTAGGATGTGTAGTATTTCGATTTCTTAACTACCTGCTCACTGACTTTTCCACTATCTTGAAGTACGTTTAATCCAAAAGGATTAGTCGACTTCAAATTATTCATGATTATCCTGTAATGTTCATCCTGATTTTTCCCTGTAGCCAACTTCAATCCCTTGGACAGTGAATTTAGTCCTAACGGATTTCTGGCAACATGGTGTAATACTTTGCTCCAAACATCTCCCCCATTACTAACTCTTATGTTTGAAACCATCTGATAACCAAGTTGATAATAATCAGGAATATAATCTTTGTAAGAGCCGAGATATGCCTTGTCAAAGCTAAATATCCCTTTTTCATCTACCTGCGCTTTAAGTTCCATTGAAAACGAAGGCAGCCTCCCTCTTCCTGCGTTACTTAATGCGGTTTCAATCGCAACAGCATCGCCTTCCAGGAACCAGAATGGCAGATATGCCCCCATTATAGTTGCAGCTGCCTGTTCTCCAAAAAGAATTCGGAAAATGGCCGGTAATTCTGCTTCTATTTTGTCAATCTGGACATGATGCCTCAATTCGTGAATGGCAAGTTGTTCAATCCAATCTTGTGCATACATCTCCTGATCAGGCGTAGGATAAAGCTCAATTCTTGAAGGCGACCAGGCAACAAACCCATTGGATTTGATTGTTTTGGTATGCAAAATGACTGATATTTTTTTTGGATGGTGTTGAAGCGAAATACCTGAATAACTGTATACTTTTTCGAATATTTGTGCAACTCTTTGTGCTTGCAATTCAAAATCTGAAGGATAAATTATCTGAAAATCAGCTGTTTGGATTTGTCTCCATTTTATTGAAGCAGGATCCTGTCCAGTAACAAAGTACTGAGCGAATAGGATATGAGGGAAAAGAAATAGTATAAAAATTCCAAATTTTGAAGCCGAATTTAATAGAATTTTCCGCATGCAAATTGATATTACAGTTAGCTTAATGGTTCGCACTGCAAAGACAACCATTCCAATGTATCCCGATCCGTTATCAGAGGTGAAACTTCATTGTAAACAGTTGAATGATAGTCATTAATCCAGTCAATCTCGTTTTTTGTGAGTAGTTCAAGTGATATCAGATTTCTGTCAATTGGACAAAGTGAAAGCGTTTCGAAGCAGAGGAAATCCCCAAATTCGCTTGATTTATATTTTTTACACAGGATAACATTTTCTGTACGAATCCCATATTCTCCTTCCCTGTAAATCGCAGGCTCATTTGATAATAAATGACCTTCCCTAATTGGTTCATTGTTAAATTCGGCTCGGATACTCATTGGACCTTCATGTACCGACAAAAAATATCCAACTCCATGGCCAGTTCCGTGCCCGTAATTCATTCCCCTATCCCACAGTGGTTTGCGGGTGATGGCATCAAGCGAATACCCCTTTGTTCCAATAGGAAATATAGCCGTCGCCAATGCTATATGAGCTTTTAGACAAAATGTAAAGTCTTCCTTTTGTTGAACGGTTACTGATCCCATCGTAATCGTACGGGTGATATCTGTTGTTCCATCAAGATACTGGCCGCCAGAATCAATTAAAAGAATATTATCAGCTTTTATTATCCGATCAGTTTGATGCGTAGCATGATAATGCACGATCGCCCCGTGATCTCCAAAACTGACAATCGGATGAAAACTTTCGCCTTTGTATAAAGGCTGCCTGCCTCGAAATTCATTCAATTTATGACCGACAGAGACTTCAGTAATAACATCCTTATTTACAGATTGAATAATCCAAAATATGGAATTAACCAAAGCCGCACCATCCTTGATGTGGGCTGATTTAATATTTCTAATCTCCTTATCATCTTTAACAGATTTAAGAAGTGATGTAATTGACACGGATAATTCGAGGCTATTTGACTTCGTAATCGGATTAATTAGCATTGAATTGCAGCGAATGGGGTCAAATTGGATTTTCTGATCGTGTATTCGGCTTAAAAAAGTGATAAATGAATCATATGAATGAATTTTAATCGAATCGTCTTCCAACGAAATACGTACGTCGGTACTGACCTTCGACTGATCAATGAATAAATGAGCCTCGTCAAGTTCAATATAGCTGTAGGCAGCAAAGACAGGTTCGTACTGAATTTCGTCACTTCTCAGATTAAACAGCCACGCAACATCGTCAAGCTGAGATATGACAGTCGAATGGAGACCTTGTGCTTTCAGCACACTTCGAACCAGCTCAATTTTCTCTTTTCTGGACTTGCCTGCAAAAATGGGCTCATGCTCATAAATTTGACTGATAGGCAGAGTTGGTCTTTTGCTCCAAAGCACGCTTACCAGATCTATGTCATTTCTAAAAAGTAGGCCCTTCGCAGTTATTTTGGATTCAAACTGCGCTTTGTCATGGGCAGAAAGAGTGTATCCGTCTACCCCTACTGTTGTACCAGCTCCCAAATTTGCTGTGATCCATTCTTCAATTGGTATTGCGTCAGGAACCCGCTCTTTCATTATCACGATACCTGTCCCAGCCAGTTCATCATTTGCCTGCAAGAAATAGCGGGTGTCGGTCCAAAGTAAGGCACGATCAAGGGTAATCAATACTTTTCCAAATGAGCCAGTAAAGCCACTTATCCATTGGCGTGTTTTCCAATTTTCGGGTGTATACTCGCTCATGTGAGGATCCGATCCTGTAATTACATAGGCATCTATTTGATTATCAATCATCAACTTGCGCAGTGCCGCAATTCTATTTAATATTTCATTTTTTTGCATTTTCACTATTTTTTGATTGCAGTATTGTCCAGATAAAACCGAATAATCTGTCTCATACTGTCTGAACACAAATCTTCGAAATTAATTATCTCCGGATCTATAAATTCAATAGAAGCCACATCATCACCGGCTTTCATCTCAAAAAAATTATCTACGGTGCATTTGAAAGCCAGATCGGTGGTGGGAACTACAAAATTGGAAAAGGGGTACAGATTTGGATATGAAACAAGGTAGTTCATATCAGTCACTTTCAGGTTTAGCTCTTCCGTAATTTCCCTCACCACTGTTTGTTCAGCTGTTTCCATCGGCTCGACAAAACCACCCGGTAAATCCAGCATCCCCTTATTGGGTTCGAAGGCTCTGCGTGTAAGTAAGAGTTCTCCTTCAGAGTTAAAAATCAGGCATGCGACAGCAGCTGAGCTATTTATATAGTACTGAAAATCACAGTCTTGACATTTGAATGATCTACCCAAATCGCTGGTGAAATAAGATGCGGCCCCACATTTGGGACAAAAATGAAATGCGGGAGCTTCTTGCTTTTCCATTACCTAATATATTTCATGGCTTTCATCCATTCAATGAGCATCGAAGGCCACTGATCATGCGGTTTGCCCTTTTTGTTCATGCCAAATCCGTGACCTCCCTCTTTGAAAATGTGAAGTTCTGCGGGAATTCCTTCGCGCTTGAGCGCCAAATAATATTCTATGCTGTTGCGAGGCTTTACAGTGGCATCATCGTCAGCCAGTGCCAGAAAAGCAGGTGGAGTCTGATTCGTCACTTGTAATTCATTGCAGAAATTCTGAATTACCTCCCAATCATTCGTTTTACCAATCAAATTTTCTCTCGAACCCATGTGACCCCACTCTTCTTTAAATGTAATGACAGGATAAATTAAGATTGAGAAATCAGGGCGGCAGCTTAATCGTGCAATTGGCAAATTTGAATCATTATTACCTGAATCAAAGTGAGTTGAAAGTGTGGATGCCAAATGGCCACCAGCAGAAAAACCTGCGATTCCTATCTTTTGTGGGTTAATACCCCACTCTTCGGCATTCATTCGCACAATTCTGGTGGCTTGTTGGGCATCCTGCAATGGAATTTCTGAATGACCGTACGGTAGTCGGTATTTCAAAACAATCCCGGCTACTCCCTGGCTCTGCAGAAAATCTGCGAAATCATAACCTTCATGCTCCATTGCTTCCATTCCGTATCCACCACCTGGACAAATGATTACTCCAACACCAGTATTTGTCTCTTTTTTAGGTAAGTAGATCGTTAGTGTTGGTTCTGATACATATCGAACTTGTCGGCCATTGAATGTTTCTTCTGGCTTTGGTGAAACCACTTTCCCAGGAATTCCATCTGGCCATAATTTTATAACTGTTTGTGATTTAGAAGTATATATTAAAGTCATAAAGAAAAGGATTAAGCAAATTTTTCTATTCATTATAATTTATTATTAATTGTCAGAGAATAATAGTATAAAATTCAGAGGTTAAAAATAGCCAAATATCAATGTATTGTGCACTGAATTAAGTTTAATGCTGGTATAAATTGTTTTTTCCTTTATTTTTGTCTTTATGGATTTTAATTTGCTTTGGAAAGGAGTTGTCACAGGACTTGCAGTATCAATACCGCTGGGACCTTTGGGTATTCTTTGTATCCAAAGAACCGTGAACAAGAATTGGAAGTCCGGTATCTTTTCCGGACTCGGTATCGCATCAGCCGATACTGTTTATGCTTTTATAGCAGGTTTTAGCTTGTCGATAATCATCGATTTTATCCGCCATTATGAAATGTATTTTAAATTGGTCGGACTGTTCGTTTTGGTTCTTTTAGGAATCTATATTTTCAGATCAAATCCCACGAAGCAGATTCAGAACTACAAAAGACGGGGGTCTTCGCATGTTCAGGATTTTCTGACTACTTTTTTAGTGACGCTCTCTAATCCATTGTCAGTCTTTGTTTTCGTTGCGATTTTTACCAGTTACAGTATCGTTTTACAATTTTCTCATCCCCTCGAGGCATTATTGACAATATTTGGGATATTTTTGGGATGTACCCTTTGGTGGGTGTCAATAACTGGATTGGCAAATGTTTTCAGACACAAATTTACTATCAATACTCTATACTGGGCCAATCGAATAATTGGGTTAAGTGTGATCATCATCGCAGTCGCCTTTTTCATCTATTTACAGACAACTGGAATCTGATTTATCTCAATTTTAGCGTTTGAGGAGGGTTTTTCTTATTCAAGGGAGAATCATGTTCATCTGCCATTACTTTGTATGTCAGACGGTCCAGAATAAATGGAAAATACTTGCTAAGGAAAACTGAGAGCTTACCTTCTTTAAATGTCAGAACTAAAGACCTTTCCCTTCTTTCGATCGAATTTGCCACTAAATTTGCACACTCTGAGGCGCTCATCATTTTTTCTTCCGCGCGTGGCGTCTCACCTTGCGGTGTTCCATTGGCAGTCAGGGCTGATTTCCTCACTTCAGAAGCCGTAAAACCCGGAGCCGCCACAAGCACGTGCAGACCAGTATATAAATTTTCTATGCGGATTGTATCCAAAAAGCCCCTTACCGCGAATTTGGAAGCCGAGTAGGCTGATCTTGCAGGAAGACCAACATGACCAGCTACCGATATAATTCCAACCAATGAACCTTTAGATTCAAGCAGATAGGGAAGCGCAAATTTCGTACAATATACTGTTCCGTAAAAATTAACATCCATTATATGTTTAAAATCTTGAATATCAAAATCATCAAATAAGGCTCTCATAGATATGCCAGCATTGTTTATTAAAATATCCAACCGCCCATAATGCTTTATTGTTTTGTCTATCAAATTTTTGCAATCCGACTCTATCGTTACGTCCGTTTGGATTACAAGGATTTCACTATTTGGAAGTTCTTCTTTAAGCTCATTTAAAAGTTGAATTCTTCTGGCTGCGATAGAAAGAGAAGCTCCTCTTTTTGCGTACTCAATTGCCAGGGCGCGACCAATACCTGAAGATGCGCCTGTTATTATAACCACTTTACCCTTCATTGACAAATAGTTAATCAATAATATCAAACATTTAAGTTGAACAGTGAAAAGTAAAGGTACATCTTTTTGCCGGATAAAAATATTCGAGAGATTTAATTTTGTAATTATCAGATAATCAGCAATATATAAATTTATTGATCAATAATGCAATTTTTTTTTTTCAGGATTGGGTGATTAAAAAAAATGGGTTATCTTTGCAGTGCCTTTGAAAAACAAAGGAATTACAAGGATGACTCAGTAGCTCAGCAGGTAGAGCACATCCCTTTTAAGGATGGGGTCCTGGGTTCGAGCCCCAGCTGGGTCACTTTTTTAAAATGCAAACCGCTATAAGTTTAATACTTACAGCGGTTTGTGTCGTTTTAAGAAACTCTGTCCCAGCATCACACCCGGAAGCTCGAATTTAATCATAACCATGGAACAGGTATAGCGCGCCATATGTCCAATTAGGTCCTTTTAACGAGGGATAATTAAATCTATCCATCATTATGGCAACATACCTAAAAGGATAATCTTCGGGCAATTGAACAACATTGGGCCAAACCCGGGTTCCCGACTCAGCGCTCCAGGGTGGTAAGTCCATATTTAAAGTTCCAACTTGTTTGAGATTAGGATACGTATATATGAATATTTGCCGCTCCTGACTGCCAGAGAAGCAAAAACGCTCATTTCCAATTTTTTGGATTGAAGTACCCGTAGAATTGTGGTCTACCGGACCCGCAATCCGCTTGAAATCACTATCCCATTTGTCCGATTCAAGCATAATGGCCTTGTACCCACCGGAATTTTCACATGCAAGCATTCGCCATTTTTTTGCCTCGATATCGTATAAAATGTGAGGATCTTCAATATCTCCAACCATACCAAAAGGTTTGGCATGCATGACTGTGAATCCAAATCGGGGGTCTTTCTTGCTCTCAACAGCTAGTAATTGTTTTTTTTCTCCTGGAATAGCATAGGCACTGAAACCAGTGGTTATTCCTCTCCAGGCCTCGTCTTTTCGATCAAAAAAGATATGAGATGCTATTTCATTTCTTAGCATGCCATCTTCTCTGTCAAATACAATAATCCCTTCGAATTTGAGATCAAATACGGTAGGGTTCACACTGAAAACTCCTTGTATATGATGAGGTAAAGCGCGTCCCCTGATTGACATCGTGTACCACAACCGACCCTGATCAAGCATAGGTTCTCCGTCTTCGTATGTGATAGCTCTTATATCAGCCAACCCCATCCCTGAACTAAGAGCCGATTCAACCCTATCTATAATTATTTTTCCATTTTTAATGTTCAAATAAAGATTTGATTGAAACCTCTGAATATATTGCTTTTTCCGCAAATCGATAGATTGACTGAAATCTGCCTGAGCAATTGGAGTCGGTAACCCGTTGTTTTGATGGTATAATGTTAGTCCGCTGCCGAGCATTTGAAGAATGATTTTTCCCTCTACCGCACTCTGAATCTCTTTGTTTGTGAGTATGGATTCATTCAGAATAATCTTGGAAGCTTTAACAAGCCTTTGATTTACGTCAATTATTTGGTTGTCTTTATAATTGATGGTAATAAAATATTGTTCCGCTTTTCCGGGGTCAGAAAACTCAAACCCAATTTCGCCTTCCCCCCGGCATGAAGCCAAATCAACGATATATGTCGAAAATGGATTGAAACCACCAAACCAAATAGCGGTTCGCGTATTTTTTTCGGATTGGATGCAGAGCTGGTTGTTTTGTAGATCAACGTCAGCGCTAGTATCGGCGTAATTAGTAATAGGATACATGGCAGACATCCCGATTATTTCTTTAGGATTCAAACTAGCTAATGGAATTTTTTGATGCTCGTCAAATATTAGTCGACAAACAGCCTGTCGCACAAATCTGATTTTTTCAGGCGATTGCCTGGTCTGACTCATCATATTTCCTGATAAAGCAAGTACAAATAAGAGTACTAACGGAATCTGTTTATTTTTCATTGTGTCGGGTGCTATATTTCTGCAATTAGGTATAATTAAGAGTTAACACATAATTTTTTACTTCAACTAAATGTTATTTGATTCCCTATAAATTGGCAGTGAAAGATACAGCAGAAACAAATAATACCAAAATGGCAATTGATCCAAATGGATAATTGTCTCACGGTATTATTTGACTGGTAAATTGGTGAGTCTAGAGTTTTGAAGCATCCGGTGATTTAACCGGGTAATATTTGTCGTCCTTCTTAATTATTTTCCCCTCATTTAGTAGCTTTCGGGTGATATATCCAAGTCGCAACCTGCTTTGTTTGAGAAACCCTTCCAGATCAGTCAATTTTACCCCACATGGCTTTGAATAAATATAACTTTGTACAATTTGTTCCATGAATTTTTCTTTCTTGTCATCAAAATCCGACAGGCAGTGCAACGCTTACGCATCTTACGTTTATTCTGATTTATGAAGAAAGGTAACCCTCATAAAGATTAAAAAAAGTTAAGATCACTGTATCTTACAGGAATGTCAGCCATGAAGATAGCCATATCCCAAAAAAAGTAGAGCTCTCTGGTCTTCACCGGAGAGCTCTACTTTTGACAACCATATACAAATAATCATACCTAATTTACGAAATCAACCAACCATCTACTCAGCTTTTTCCTGGTAAAAAAGATCCGGCTCTTAACCGTACCTAATGGCAAATCAAGTCTCTCAGCAATTTCTTTGTATTTATATCCGTTCAAGAACAACTGAAAAGGTTCTCTAAACTCTTCTTCCAATAAGTCTATTTTTTTATAAATTTCTTTCTCTGCGTGAATAGATTCAACGGACGGATAAAAATCCTCCTTGGCGAATGACACGTGCAAATTAATGGACTGGCTTTCTAGAGTTGTCTTTGCTTTGACGTTTCTTCTATATTCATTGATGAAAGTATTTTTCATAATTGTATAAACCCATGCCATTAAATTGGTATCAGACGAAAATTTGCTCTGATAAGTAAGAGCTCTTAGGTAGGTTTCCTGTACTAAGTCGTGTGCCCTATCAGAGTTGCTGGTTAAACTGAGCGCAAAATAATACATCTTGTTCTCCAGACCAGTTAATGACTTTTGGAATTGAATGGTTGTCATAGGTTAAATTTGGTTTGACTGATTAAAATACTATGTTCATTTATCAAACGATATTTCAAAGATATCAAATGAAATATTATTAGCAAATTTGTTTACATAAATATTTTTTCATTTAGTAATTCATTCTAAATTATTATTTTCATAAAGTGCAGATTTATAATTAAATACATTTAAAATATTATGTTAAATATAAATAGTAAAATCATGAAATATTTATTCGAATAAGTTATTTCACTTATCATACAGTCAATTTCGCTTATCAAAAGATGATTTTAGATCGAAAATGGCATAAAAAAAGCCCGGAAATAATTTCCGGGCTTTTTTGTATTTAGCACTTTGGTTATTCAAATTCCAAATCTACGTCAGTTAATTCATACCATGGTAATCCGTATTTATTTAGATCTGCCATAAACGGATCAGGGTCAAATTCTTCCACATTAAGCACTCCAGCTTTCTTCCATAATCCTTCCAAAAACAATTTGGCGCCTATCATAGCAGGCACACCCGTGGTGAAACTGATAGCCTGCGTTCCTGTTTCAGAGAAGGCAGCTTCATGGCTACAGTTATTGTAAACGTAGTAAGTTTTTTCTTTTCCATCTTTGATTCCCTTTATACGACAACCAATTGATGTTTCACCGGTATAATTTGCTCCAAGTTCTTCTGGTTTTGGCAAAACTGCTTTCAGAAATTGTATCGGAACGATTTCCTTGCCTTCATAATTGATCGGCTGAATCCCGGCCATACCAATGTTTTGTATTACCCGAAGGTGCGTCAAATATTCCTGACCAAAGGTCATCCAAAAACGGGCACGTTTAATGGTCGGGAAATTTATTACAAGTGATTCTAATTCTTCATGATAAATCAAATAGGATTCTTTTTCGCCTATTCTTGGATAAGTGAGCGGCAGATGTATTTCGTGAGGTTCAGTCGTAACCCAGGCACCGTTTTCCCAGTATTTTCCTTTCTGGGTAACCTCCCTGATATTTATTTCAGGATTAAAATTGGTCGCGAATGCTTTTCCATGATTTCCAGCATTACAATCGACAATATCAAGGTATTGGATCTCATCGAAGTGATGCTTGGCAGCATAGGCTGTATATATTCCAGAAACCCCCGGATCAAATCCACAACCTAAAATCGCGGTTAACCCTGCATTTTTAAATTTTTCCCTATAGGCCCATTGCCATTTGTATTCGAATTTTGCTTCATCCAAAGGCTCGTAGTTGGCCGTGTCAAGGTAGGAAACCCCTGTTTCCAGACAAGCGTCCATAATGGTTAAATCCTGGTATGGAAGGGCTACATTTACAACGAGATCCGGTTTGAAAGATCTAATTAACGCAACTAGCTCTGGTACATTATCAGCGTTGACCTGAGCCGTTTTTATGTTTTTACTGCCTATCTTTTCAGCAATAGCATCGCATTTTGATTTGGTTCTGCTCGCAAGTAGGATTTCCGTAAAAACATCGGGCAATTCCGCCATTTTAAAGGCGACAACAGTGCCTACCCCACCTGCTCCAATGATCAAAACTTTTCCCATTTCAATGAATATTTCTTAGTTTACTAGTAGTCTTGAATTCTGATTTATAACTGTTGACAAAATCTTATGCTAATCCGGCGGAATCAACGAGAACTATGATATTATTATTCAACGCCTCTACCACTCCACCCTTTATCTCAAAATTTGTTAGCAGTCCATTCGCTTCTTTCACTTTGATTGTTCCCTCAATCAGAGTTGAAATAATTGGTGCGTGATTCATTAAGACTTCAAAAGAGCCGGAGGCTCCCGGAAGCTTAACCAACTCCGTCTCTCCAGAGAAGAGTTTTTTTTCAGGTGTAATAATTTCCAAAAACATACCTTAGTTTTTCAAGTAGTACAAGACTACTATTTGGATTGAGCCAACAGTTTCTCTCCCTTTTCAATCGCTTCTTCAATGGTTCCAACCATATTAAATGCGGTCTCAGGATATTGATCGACTTTGCCATCCATGATGGTATTAAAGCCCTTAATTGTATCTTCAATAGAAACCCAAACACCTTTCATGCCGGTAAATGCTTCTGCAGTATGGAATGGTTGTGATAAAAACCGCTGAACCCTTCTTGCACGGTGAACAATCAATTTGTCGGATTCGGAAAGTTCATCCATTCCCAAGATAGCGATAATGTCTTGCAATTCCTTGTACCTTTGAAGTAACTCCTTAACTCTTAGAGCAGTACCGTAGTGTAGATCACCAATTACAGTCGGTGTCAAAATTCTTGAGGAGGAAGCAAGTGGGTCAACCGCAGGATAAATACCCATTTCGGATACTTTTCTGTTCAAAACAGTCGTAGCATCAAGGTGAGAGAATGTTGTCGCAGGCGCCGGGTCAGTTAAGTCGTCAGCGGGCACATAAATGGCCTGGACTGATGTAATTGATCCGTACTTGGTCGAAGTAATTCGTTCCTGCATTAGTCCCATTTCAGTTGCAAGAGTAGGCTGATAACCTACCGCAGAAGGCATTCGGCCTAACAGCGCTGAAACCTCTGATCCAGCCTGCGTAAAACGGAAAATATTGTCGACAAAAAACAAAATATCATTGCCTTTGCCTTTTTTATCGCCATCTCTAAAATATTCGGCAACACTCAAACCGGAAAGCGCAACCCTTGCACGTGCTCCAGGCGGCTCATTCATCTGGCCGAAAACCAATGTGGCTTTTGATTTTGCAAGTTCGGTTTTATCAACAAGGGATAAATTCCATCCGCCTTTGGCCATATCTTCTTTAAATTCATCCCCGTACAGGATAACGCCAGATTCAATCATTTCGCGCAAAAGGTCATTCCCTTCACGTGTTCTTTCGCCAACTCCGGCAAATACAGATTGACCGTCGTATTTTTTTGCTACGTTATTAATCAACTCCATGATTAATACAGTCTTACCAACACCAGCACCTCCGAAAAGTCCGATTTTACCCCCTTTTGAATAGGGTTCCAATAAGTCAATTACTTTAATTCCGGTATAGAGGATTTCCTGTTCTGTTGATAAATCTTTGTACTTAGGTGGCTGATTATGAATTTCATATGTCTGATCCTTAGGAATAGCGCCAATTCCATCAATCCCCTCTCCGATCACATTCAAGAGACGACCTTTAATCTGATCGCCAACAGGCATTGAAATAGCTTTTCCGGTTGCAAAAACCTTCATTCCTCTGGATAGACCATCGGTAGAGTCCATCGCAACAGTTCGAACCGTATGTTCACCAATGTGTTGCTCACACTCGAGTACCAGAATTTGACCGTTAATCTTTACCACTTCCAACGCATCGTAAATCTTGGGTAGTTTTGAACTATCCTCTTCGAAACTAACATCGACAACCGGTCCGATGACCTGTATGATTTTTCCTGTGGACTGAGACATATTATTCAATATTTTAAATATTTGCGGATTTAAAAATCTTAATTAAACCAAATCTAATTTACATTTATATTCTCTGACCGGCTTTCCGGCTATGAACTTTGCAAGGCATTGGCACCACTGACAATTTCAAGAATCTCATCGGTAATGGTAGCCTGCCTGGCTTTGTTATATTGCAGATTCAAATCACGAATAAGTTCAGATGCATTGTCCGTAGCCTTATGCATTGCAGTCATTCGAGCTCCGTGTTCAGACGCGACGGAATCCAAAATTGCTTTGAAAAATTGAATTTTAAGCGATTTGGGAATTATCGTTTCCATAATATCAAGAACATTCGGTTCAAAAAGGTAATTATTAAAGTAATGATGTGAATCAGAATTAGCAGGCTTGCTGTCGGCTATTTCGACTGGCAAAAATTGTTCAACAACAAGCTTCTGAATGGCTGCATTTTTAAACTGATTATAAACCAAATCGATTCTATCATACTCGCCGTTGGAAAAAGAATCCATTAATCCTTGAGCGACCTCTTCGGCATTACCATACTTGAGATTTTCGTACAAATGATTAATGACTCTGGAAACAGGTATATTTTTGGATTTCAGACCATCGAAGCCCTTTTTCCCAATTGCCAGAATGTCGACTTGATCTCTTACATACAAATGCTCGTAAGTAGTAAATAACAATTCTTCAACCTTCTTTACAACATTGGTATTAAATCCACCGCAAAGTCCTCTATTAGAAGTGATTGCAACAATAAGGACTTTTTTGGTTTCTGCATGATCAGAATATTTATTTTCAAAATCAGTGGCGCCTCGCTGTTCAGTTAAGTTGACCAGAATATCGTGCAACTTTTCCGCATATGGTCTAATCTGGATGATTGCATCCTGAGCCTTTCGCAGTTTTGCCGCAGACACCATTTTCATGGCTCTTGTTACTTGCTGTGTCGACTTGACCGAAACAATCCGGAGTCGCATTTCTTTTAAATTCGCCATCTAACCTTTTTTTGCTTCGAAGGTAATATCTTAAAAAACAAAGTTTTGAACAGTTTTCTTTGCTGCCAACTCCAGTGTATTTGTTATTTCATCATCCAACACACCAAGACTTAACTGGTGCAGAACATCTGAATACTGTGTTGCCAGTAATTGCAAATAATCTTTCTCGAAATCTTTAATTTTTTCTTTGGGCACATCCATCAGTAAGCCTTTCGTTCCGCAATATAGAATCGCAATTTGCTCTGAAACTGACATTGGGGATGCACTTCCTTGTTTCAAAATTTCCACGTTTCTTGATCCCTTTTCAAGTACCGCCTTGGTCGCAGCATCAAGGTCAGAACCAAATTTCGAGAACGCTTCAAGTTCTCTAAATTCAGCCTGAGAGAGCTTAAGCGTACCCGCAACCTTTTTCATCGCCTTGATTTGAGCATTACCACCTACCCGGGAAACAGAGATTCCGACATTTATCGCAGGTCTGATTCCTGCATTAAATAAATGAGATTCAAGGAAAATTTGTCCGTCAGTAATAGAGATTACATTGGTAGGAATGTACGCAGAAACGTCGCCGTCTTGTGTTTCAATGATTGGTAAGGCAGTCAGTGATCCTCCCCCTTTTACGAGATGCTTTATAGAATCCGGGATGTCATTCATCTGCTGAGCTACCTCCTGGGTTTGGTTGATTTTTGCCGCACGTTCCAACAATCTGGAATGCAGATAGAAGATATCACCAGGATAGGCTTCGCGACCAGGAGGACGACGAAGAAGAAGTGATACTTCACGATAGGAAACAGCCTGTTTTGAAAGGTCATCATAGACTATCAAGGCTGCATGACCACAATCCCTAAAAAATTCACCAATCGCCGCTCCGGCAAAAGGAGCGTAGAATTGTAAAGCAGCAGGATCAGATGCGGTGGACATAACTATAACGGTATATTCCATGGCACCATGCTCTTGCAATGTTTTTGCTATGTTAGCAACGGTCGATCCTTTTTGACCTATCGCAACATATATACAATAAACGGGTTGACCCTTTTTGAAGTATTCCTTTTGATTGATGATCGTATCAATTGCTATCGTGGTTTTACCTGTTTGGCGGTCGCCAATTATTAACTCACGTTGACCCCTTCCAATCGGAATCATGGAATCTATTGCCTTTATTCCAGTCTGCAATGGCTCAGAAACGGGCTGTCTGTAAATTACGCCAGGTGCTTTTCGCTCAAAGGGCATTTCGTAAAGCGTTCCGCTAACGGGACCTCTACCGTCGACAGGCTCGCCCAAAGTATTAATGACTCGTCCAAGAAGTCCGTCGCCAACCTGAATCGAAGCAATTCTGTTTGACCGCTTAACGCTATCGCCCTCCTTAATTTTCTCTGTCGGCCCGAGTAATACTACCCCAACATTATCTTCTTCAAGGTTCAGAACAATTCCCATTACCCCACTATCGAACTCAACCATTTCGTTCGACTGTACATTGGATAGTCCGTAAACCCTGGCAATACCATCGCCTACCTGCAAAACTGTACCGACTTCTTCGAGTTCTGCTACAGTTTTAAAGCCATCCAGCTGTTGTTTTAAAATTTCAGATACTTCAGCAGGTTTCAATCCAGCCATAATCTTCTATTTAATTTTTAATAACATTTACTAACTCTCTTCTCATTCTTTTCAATTGGGTAGAAACGGATGCATCAAGTTGATGATCTTCAACCTTGAGAATAAATCCACCTAAAAGGTTCTCATCAACGGTCGTCACGACATTGGCTTTACTGCCAAAGCGCTCCATAATCAATTCATTGAATTGTTGGAGTTGTTCAACATCCAATTCTACCGCGGAAATAAGTTGGGCTGATTTGATTCCAGTCAACTTACTATATAAAATTTGAAAATTGAGACACATCTCCAATAAATATACCTCCCGGTTATTTTTCAACAGCAAATGAAGAAAATCAATCGTCAATTCATTTACTATATCCTTGAAGATCTTATCCAATATAATGCCCTTTTCCTTGGTTTTTACAACCGGACTCGTGAGTAGCTCCTTCAGCCTGGGTTGGGTTCTTAAAAGCTGTATTAAAAGATCCACATCTTTTTTAATACTATCAAGCAGCTTTCTTTCGACAGCGGAGGCAAAAAAAGCTTTGGCGTAACGTACGGATATTTTACTCTCGTTCAATTTTTTACCAATTAATAAAATATGACTACTTGCCTGGTTAGCTTTTAATTTAACTTAATATTATCGAGGTAGTTGTTAACTAAATCCTTTTGCTTTTTATTGTCAGCGAGATGTTCTTTCAATATTTTCTCGGCTATTTCCAGGGAAAATGAAGAAATTACAGATTTCATTTCGTTAACAGCTTCTGCCCTCTCTCTGATTATCGCTGATTTGGCTTCTTCGAGTACCTTATTCGCTTCAATAACAGCCAGACTCTTAGCATCTCGTATCATTGAATCTTTCAATTCTCTAGCCTCTTTAACGATTTTTTCTCTTTCCAGCATGGCTTCTTTGAGCAATTTTTCATTGCCAGCTTGTAATTTCAGCATCTCATTTTTAGCATGCTCTGCAGATAGAAGCGCCTTTTCAATTGAATCCTCCCTAGCAGAAAGCGCCTGTAAGATGGGCTTCCAAGCAAATTTCTTAAGCAACCACATCAGGAGAGAAAAGGAGACGACCATCCAGAACAACAGACCAAAATCAGGCATTACCAAACCCATAGGATAGAAATTTTATTGATGAATAAAGAAAAGGTAACAACTACTTATGGTTCTAGACAAACAGAATCAAAAAGCAAATAACCATGGCAAAAAAGGCAGCACCCTCAATCAAGGCCGCCGATACGATCATGTTAGAACGAATATCTCCGGCAGCTTCGGGTTGACGGGCAATAGCTTCAACAGCACCACCTCCGATACGTCCAATACCAATGCCTGCACCGATTGCTGCTAATCCTGCTCCAATTCCTGCTCCTAATTTTGCCAATGCAACATTGGCTACAACCTCTAAAATCAGACCTAATGTAAACATGTTAACTTATTTTTAAAGTTATTAAATTGCTGAATATGATAATTTTATATAAATCTCAAATTGTTAATGAATTAGTGTGCTTTCTCTCCATGCTCCTCATGTTGTTCAAGCGCCATCCCTATGTATAAGGCTGATAGTAATGTAAATACATAAGCCTGTATAAATGCAACCAATAATTCCAATAACCCCATGAAAATCGTAAATGCAATAGTAACGACGGAGACGCCATAACCTTGAATTGCACTTCGTTCTCCAAAAATGAAGATTAAGCTATAAAAACCTAACGCAATGATGTGACCAGCAGTAATATTAGCAAAGAGCCGCACCATAAGCACAAATGGTTTCGTAAAGACCCCCATAATTTCAACAATGGGCATTAATGGCACCGGTAATTTTAACCACCAGGGAATTCCCGGTGCATTTACCAGGTGCGTGTAGTAATCCTTTGATCCACTATACAATATCGTTGCAAAGGTGAATAGCGCCAAAACCATGGTCACGGCTATATTGCCAGTCAAGTTGGCGCCACCTGGAACAACTGGAATTAACCCCATCACATTATTTATAAGTATGAAAAAGAAAACTGTCAACAAGTAAGGAAGATATCTTTGATATTTTTCTTCACCAATTGAGGCTTTTACCACATCATCACGTACGAACAACACGATAGGCTCCAGCATACTCTGAATACCTTTGGGCGGTTTATTGTAGCCTTCCTTATACCTTTTTGCTATTGAAAGAAAAATTACCAACAGAAAGATTATACTCGTGAATAAGGAAGCGACGTTTTTCGTTATTGAGAAATCAAATGGTCTCACTTCAGAATTGTCAGCAGCCAGTTCAACGATCTTTCCTTTGAATTTAGACTCCTCACCTGCAATATGAAACCCGGAATAATCGGCAGTTCCGTGATGGAATTTACTGGAGATAAAACAATGAAAACCACTTTTGGAACTGTACAGAATGACCGGCAATGGAATGCTTAAATGAAAATCGCCAAATTTCGCAATATGCCACTCGTAAGAGTCGGCGATATGTTCCATGATCAATTTGCTGGCGTTAAATTTTTCAACAGCCGGTTCACCTCCGGCAGTCGGGTGCTCTTCTGCGTTTGTCTTCAAAAAAGTGGACGAAACTAAAACAGAGATAATCAGGAATATTCTAAAAACTTTCAGCATTTCCGGTTTTTTGTGTGCCAAATTTAATTTTTTAATTTGAAGAATTCGTATTTTTTTTTAAAAAATTCGAAATTTCAATCACTTCAAAAATTGTGAAAAAAACATACAATATCAAAAATGTCAGGACAAAATTTATCGCGTCTTTGCGGTCGATTAACAGACAGGTGAGAATAAAAATGAGATAAATAAACAACTTAATCGACATTATGGAAAGAAATGTAGTGTTAAATCTTCTGATATTCATTTGAATGGCACTCATTAGCCTAAGATGGCTTATCACGGTGACCAAGGCTATCAAGCCTACCTGATAAGGAAACATTTTGAAGTAATATGCCTTTAAGACTGAATTAAAAAGAAGTAAAGCAATGCCTGTTACTATCAAACTTACTATCAACGCTTTTTTTAGAAAGATTTTTTTCCCGGGGTTTAACATAAAGATGACCTAAAAAGTTACTATTTAGAAAATATTGTTTTAAAAAACAGGTAAAAAGAAAGCGAAGCTGCAAGAATGATGAGAACGATCGTAAATATAGGCGACTCCATCCGGAAATATCCATCCAGTGCTTTACCTCCGAATCCTCCCATAACAATGATAACGACCATTTGAAAAGTTAGACCGAAATATTTGGTATACGATTTCAGATAATCGTATTTATTTCCTTTTGGGCTCATTTGATTCTCATTTAGACCAGTTTTTTTAATTCGGCAGAATGGAATAATATCTGACAAATATTTTCACTGGATAACGATTTACAATTAAACCTCTCATCATAATAAATTTCATCCGAAAATTTTGCCCGATATCCTTCCCTGAATTTTATTCGCTGCATATCTCGTTCCAAGACGAATTTTCTGGCCTCTGCTATTGAAATTCCCTTTTGGTTACTGACAACAATCGATTTCCAGGATAACGGTGCTTCCAAATGGACATGCAGTGATTTCGGAATACCCCAGGCAATCGTCCCGCCTCCCCTACCTACGATTATAACATGACCTTCAATAGCCAAATTCCGGATAACCTCATAGATAACCTTCTTTATTTTTGCATTTCTGACATGATAAGTCTCAGTAAAAGAAGCAACTAAATCATGCAAAATACCACTTTCTTCGGCTTTAATGTGCATTTCTACATCGCCGGGATTTAGTTTCAGTTCCTCTGAAGCTTTTAACAGGATCTCTTTATTTACCCACTTCCATTTTGGTTGGTGCCCTTCTTTAACCAGCTTTTGATTTAGTCTATCTGTCAAAAGCTCAGCTATTTCATTTCCCGGACATCCACTTTCTCTGGAAATTGTTATTACCGGACCCTGATGCAGGTGTTTTGCACTTGTGTACTCCAGCCTCTCACCCATGTACTTTAAAAATAGATTTTCCATTTTAGTCGATATAACGTTTGAGTAGTTCATCGTAGGCATCTATCCTCCTGTCTCTTAAAAAGGGCCACCATCTCCTGACATTTTCTGAATTATTCAGATTAACATCAACAATCAGATTGGCATCAGATTTTTGTGGCGCAATGGCGAGGATCTCACCCTGTGGACCGGCTACAAAGCTATTTCCCCAAAATTCTATTCCTTGCGTATTCCTTGAGGGATCAGCTTCACATCCGGTACGATTGACTGATATAACGGGGATTCCATTGGCTATCGCATGACTTCTCTGAATTGTAATCCATGCTTCCAGTTGACGGTTTTTCTCTTCGATGCTATCGTTGGAAGTCCAACCGATAGCAGTCGGATAAATCAGTATCTGCGCACCTGCAAGTGCCATTAGTCTGGCCGCCTCGGGATACCATTGATCCCAGCAAACCATCACACCCAACTTACCCAAAGATGTCTGAATAGGCTTAAAACCTAAGTCTCCAGGTGTAAAGTAAAATTTTTCATAATAATTGGGATCATCCGGAATGTGCATCTTTCTATACACACCGGCAATTGAACCATCTTTGTCGAAAACAACAGCGGTATTGTGATATAACCCTGCCGAACGCTTTTCAAAAAGAGAAGTAATCAAAACAACATTTGATTTCTTGGCCAGCTTGCTATAAAAATCGGTTGCTTTCCCGGGAATCGGTTCCGCCAGATCAAAATTCTCAGGATCTTCAAGCTGACAAAAATAGAGTGAATCATGTAATTCCTGTAAAACCACTAATTCGGCTCCTTCGGCTGCACTTTTGGCAATGCTGAATTCCAGGTTTTCTCTGTTAACATTATTGTCGTTTGTGTTTGTCTGTTGGATAAGCGCGACTCTTAACATGTTTCAATTTATTATACAATTAGTAGTCTTCAAATTTATAGAACACCCACGGGAAATTGCATGGTAACGCAATGAAGTGAACCATGCTGCTTGATTAACGCGGAACAGTCGATCCCAATTACTTCCCTGTCCGGAAAAGAAGATTGCAGGATATTTTTGGCAATTTCGTCTTTATCTGTCTTGTAGTAAGGGATTAAAACCTTGTCATTTAAAATAAGAAAATTTGCGTAGGTGGCCGGCAACCTATTACCAGATTGATCTTCTACATAGTTTGCCATCGGAAGTTCAATTAGATTATATGGTGATCCGTCTAATCTGGTGAAGGATTTTATCTCCTCTTCCATTTGTTGAAGCTGTTGAAAGTGTTCATCAGAAGGATCGTCACATTTCACATAGGCAATTGTCTTTTCATTACAAAACCTAGCCAGGGTATCGATATGGCTATCTGTGTCATCTCCTGCTAAATAGCCAGAAGAAAACCACAAAATACGCTGAATATCAAATGTTTCGAATAAATAGTTTTCGATCTCACTTTTGGACATCCTTTGATTTCTGTTTATGGACAACAGGCAATTTTCAGTAGTCAGGATCGTCCCCATTCCATCCGTTTCAAAACTTCCACCTTCGAAAACAAAATTCTTTCGATTTTCGTATCCGACCCCTTCTTTGAAAAGGTTCGCGTTATAAAGCTTGGGTGTTAGCTGATTATCGAGGTAGGCAGGAAATTTCAAACCCCATCCATTAAATTGAAAATCGTACAATACTGGCTTGCCGTTTTCAAAGACAGTAATTGCACCGTGATCCCGGGCCCATGTATCATTCGAATCAAGCTGTACCAGAATTAAATTTTCCGTATTTGAATCCTTCAATTTTGAGGCAACGGAATTTTTATCAGCACAAACGATCAGTACTTTTTCATTTTTGCTTATCTCTTTAGCAATCAATGTAAAACAATGCTCTACTTCATCCAGCATATCAACCCAATCGCTGTTTTTATGCGGCCATGTCAGCATAATTCCACTTTGCGTGTACCATTCTGGGGGGAGAAATTTAGATTTGGCTGTCATAGCAGGCAAAGGTAAATAAAATGGTTGAAAGTCAGAACTTGACCGTATGAATCCTCTTGGAAACGCACTAACTATTAATTTCTAAAAGCGCTTAGGATATCTTTCAAAAATTTATTGTGGTCGAATTTGTCTTCCGCAAAACCCAATCTTACAACCACGAGTTGCTTTGATGGAATAATGAATATTCGCTGTCCTCTGTGTCCCTGACAAGCATACATGTCTTTGGGGACATCAGGCAAATTTCCAGAGCGATTTAGCCAAAATTGGGCGCCATAGTTGCCATTCGCCGCATCGGCCGATGTTCTGGTATAATCGACCCACCCTTTGGGTAGAATGCTATCTCCTTTCCATACACCATTTTGCAAATATAGTTGACCAAATTTTGCCCAATCTCTTGCGATAGCGTAGCCATATGAAGAGCCAATAAAGTTGCCGCTTGCATCTGTTTCAAGAACCATGCTGTACATACCTAGTTTTCTGAATAACTCCTGGTATGGAAATTCAAAATAGATCTTATCGTTGTTCAATGTTCTGCGTATTATTCCTGACAGAATATTTGCTGTCCCTGAAGAATATTTCCATTCAGTGTTTGGTTTTTTATCGAAAGGGGCACTCATTGCCGATTTAAAACAATCTCTTTCTCTGTACAGCATTGTTGTAGCGTCTGAAACATCTCCATAATCCTCATTCCACTTCAATCCGCTGCTCATATGCAAAAGGTCACTGATCGTAATTTCCCTTCTGGGATCCTCTTGCCATTCATTCACAGGTGCTATCGAGGTTACAGACAATTTACCTTGCTTAACCAATACCCCGATTAGGGCGTTCACAATGCTTTTATTCATTGACCATCCCCAAAGTTTTGTCTCAGGAGTGATGCTATGCTCTTTCCAATATTCCTCAAACAATAGCTTTCCTTTGTATACAACAACCACTGAAGCAGTTCGTTTCACTTTAGCATCCGATTCGTCGAAGGCAGCTTTTACCGCGTTTTTGAGCGTCATTAAATCTACCTCGGGAAAAATTGTATCACTCGTCATATCACCGTCAGGCCATTGCTTTCTCCAGGATTGGTTGATTTCTTTTGTGTGCGAATAGGAAGGTAAAGGATTTTTTTGATAGGATTCGTCAACCAAAAAGCAACCAAACCCTTCCTGGTAAATTGCCTTTTGTTTTGCAAGGCCATAGAGTGAGGTTGTAACACTCTTCTCAATATAGTCTATCTTGTTATTGGTATATTTTACAAGAGAATAATCCAAATCATTTGCCTTTACGTTTTCTGGATCCCTTCCTGCCACAAAGACTCCACTAGCCATGCATTTTGCACCATATCCTGTGGCAATGTATAATTTGGGGTATTGTGATGTGCCAATAATCAAGATTATCAGGACTACCAACAACGGAATCCATAATTTTTTCTTCATCGACGAAATGTTAGTTGATTCAAATTTACTCCAAAATATAGAATATAGCAACCCTTGTCCTTTTGTCAAACGGTTTTTTTTTACTTTTGGGCAATCAAAAACAACCGCTAATACTTATGCTTCAACAATCCCGATACAATCTTATAGAGGTAAATAATGCTCTGAAAATTAAGCTTTTTAATGAATTTCCAGTCAGGCTATATCGGAATGATGCAAAATGGTGCAGACCCCTTGACGTCAGCGTAGAAGAAATATTTGATTATCAACAAAATAAACACCTGCGAAATGGTAAAATTTGCAGATGGATTATTGAAGATGTCGATGGACATTGTGTAGGACGAATTGCCGCCTTTTATACAGAGGAATCATTTAAACAGTATGAGCAACCTACCGGAGGTATCGGTTTCTTCGATTCTATTAACGACAAGGAAGTTGCTTTTTTATTGTTTGACACTGCCAGAGAATGGCTGATAAACAATAACATAGAAGCAATGGATGGGCCTACGAATCCTGGTATGAGAGATGCTTTTTGGGGTTGTCTTGTGGAAGGGTTTCATGAACCTGTTTTTAATATGCCATATAACTTTCCCTACTATAAAGATCTTTTCGAAGAATATGGTTTCAAGAACTATTTCAATCAGTTCACCTATCAACGGACTTTTGAGGATACAACGGATCTCCATCCTGTTTTGCTAAGGACGGCTAATAGGATTTTGACCAATCCTGATTACGAATTTAAACTAATTGAAAAGGGAAATCCGCAATTTGCTCTTGATTTTAAGACAATTTACAACAAAGCCTGGAGTAAATTTGCAGGTACAAATGATATTACTGATGAGGAGGCCATGTCTTTATTAAAATCCATGGAACCAATCATGGATGAAAAGTTGATAATTTATGGTTATTTCAAAAATGAGCCAATCGCCTTTTTTATCATGATGCCGGATATTGGTCAAATAACCAAAAAATTTCATGGTAAATTTAATATTTTCAATAAGTTACGCTTTTTCTGGGAGCTTAAAATCATGCATAATGTTGACCGCGTAATTGGTCGAATTTTTGGAGTTGTACCAGAGTTTCAAAATAAGGGGGTCGAGGGTGCTTTGGTTTTATTCTTTCAAAGTCAGATATTAAAGCCATCATTTAAGTACAAGACCTTCGAATTAAACTGGATTGGCGATTTCAACCCAGTCATGATGAAAGTAGCCGAATTTATTGGTGGATCCATTTATAAGACCCACGTCACCTATCGTTATCTCTTCAATAGAACTACCGAATTTAAGCGTGCCCCATTAGTAAATCAGAATGGGAACTGATTTACCCGATTCAACGGATTAGAATGAGTAATGTGGGAAAAAATAGTCGCCGGATTACTTCCTAATTCCGGGTCTAATTTCTTCTTCCCATGTATACGGATACGTAATAAAGCAAAGTAGCTAATGAGGATAAAGCTGCCACAACATAGGTATAACCGGCCCACCTAAGAGCATCTTCAGCCTTTTCATGAGATTGTACAGTCGTGATACCGCTCGTTTTCAACCAAACCAAGGCTCTGTTACTTGCATTTATTTCAACAGGCAATGTGATAAAACTAAAAAGTGTGGTCACGGCGAACATGAAAATCCCAAACAGCAATAGAGACGGAAATGAGTTAACCATCAGAATTCCAGCCAGTAATATCCATTGTAAGTATTTAGAACTGAAACTGACCGCAGGAACAAGGGCCGATCTCATTCCAAGCCAAGAATATGCCTGAGCGTGTTGAACTGCATGCCCGGTTTCGTGCGCCGCAACTGCAGCAGCAGCGATATGCTTTCCATAGTATACATCTTCACTCAGGTTGATTGTTTTATCAGCCGGATTGTAGTGATCTGTAAGTTGACCTTCAACTGATTGAATTCGAACTCCGTAAATCATATTGTCTCGCAACATTTTTTCGACTACTTCCTTGCCAGACATCCCGTTAGCCGTTGGAATCTGCGAATATTCCTCAAATCTTCTTTTTAATTGATTACTTATTAACCAGCTTATCAACGCAAAACCGATAAAAATTATCCAGATCATGATTTACTATTTTTAATTTTACATAACCACTTCTACAAATAACACACCAAAATTCAAGAATGAAAATATGTCAGTTATTGCAGAAATTTTTCCTGTAATAAATCCATTTCAGAAACTCCTCCCGAAATGATAAATTTCATCGCTTCTGAAGATGAAATGTTCAAATGCCTGATTCTATCGGCAGGAACGACGTATAAAATGCCGGAAATATTGTAAGAAAAAGGAAAATATACTGCTACTTTTCCTTCTAACCCCATATCACTCATTTTGTCATTTGTAAGAAATCCCAGTCTCCAAATGTCGTTTTTTACATCAACTAAAACAGCCACAGGACGGTGAAATTTCTTATCCTTGCCGACAAAAGCTGAAAATAAATCCTTTACGGATGTGTAAATCAGCCGAAGAAGAGGTGCTCTTTCCAGGATGTTTCTAACTAAAAACTTAACAGGTTTCGCAAAAATTGTTTCTCCGATTATACCCAGAAAAACTAAAAGGAAAATAATGATTACGATACCCAAACCAGGTACTTTGTGCTGAAAATATTTCTCGAGATACGTACTCAGCAATCCATCCGTAAATTGAAAGACGATAAAAACGATGTAAATCGTGGCAGCGATAGGTGCTATAAGCAATAATCCCTGCAAAAAGTAAGCGCCCAAGCGTTTCATAATATACACAATTGGTTTGGCCACAAAGGTAATTAAAACCAGTTCTATATTTGAAAGGCGTGGGCGCTTACTTTAAAATTCAGAAAGCGAATGACAGCATAATTATCTCTTAGTCTGCTCTTCGAAAGGTGTTATCTGCAATTTTTATCATTGTTAATAGCATCTTGAAGGGCTTAACTGCCTCGACAGCATGGACTTTCCCGGAAGGTAATATAATGCAGTCGCCTGAACCCATCGGATAATTGGTTTCTTCAATTGAAAAGGAGCACTCTCCATCCAGAATTTGCACCAGTGCATCGAAGGGAGCCACGTGCGGACTAAGACCCTGGCCTTTGTCGAATGCGAATAAGGTTACCGTACCTGTTACTTTTTTTATGATCGTTTTGCTAACAACTGCATCTTTTGAATAATCGATGTCTGATGCAAGATTGAATAATTTACCCGTTTCCATGTGATATTTATAAGTAATTAATAATTAAAACAATATATTGAGTACTTAAACCCATTGTTCATCAAGAATTTCGCCTTTTATGCTAACCGTAACAGCCTTGATAGGTACTTTTCTGGCTGCGCGCTGGGAAGCCATTTGTACTAATTGCAGTAGCCCTCCACAACAAGGAACCTCCATTACCAGGACCGTTATGGTATTTACTTTAGATCCTTCAATCAAATCAATGAATTTTTTCAGATAAATTTCCTTTCCTTGATCCAATTTTGGACATGCAATAACCAACGATTTGTTTTTTAGCCAGTTAGAGTGAAAATCCCCTATTGAGAATGCGGAACAATCAGAGGCCACCAGAAGATCTGATCCTTGAAAATAGACAGCGGCCGGATTAATAAGATGAAGCTGGACGGGCCATTGTCTAAGCTGTGAAGAAGCCGATACTGTTTTTTCCTGAGCCATTGGGCGTAATCCCACAGGATCAAATACGACAGTCTGCGATCCAGGACAGCCACCACCACATCCGGTGCTCGTCGCAGTTGGAACAGTTTGATGGACAGCATCTTTAACGTCCTGAACTTTAAAACTTAATTTGCTTTCATTTTGGATGAGATAACCCATCCCCTGCTTAAGAAATGTTGTTTCATTGTGCTCTCTGAGGTGTCTTAAATGAGCAACTACAGTATTAAATCCCTTACCAACCATTACTTCCATGACTTTCACTTCGTCATAAGGTTCTGCCTCGCGCTTTTCAATGGTAATGGCACCTTCCGGGCAATGTCCAATGCAGGCACCTAATCCGTCGCACATCAAATCACTTATTAGTCTTACCTTCCCGTCAATAATTTGCAATGCACCTTCATGACAATTTGGCACACATTCACCACAGCCAGTACATTTATCTTCATCAATTCTTATAATTTCCCTCTCCATATTTCACAGAATTTTAAAAATTTCAAAAATCTTCTTTACAGTTAAACACTATACGTGCTAATTTCGTTTCAAAAATAGGCTGTATTTTAGAGAGGAATTGTAACATTGGTTACATTTGCATAAAATATTAATTGATGTATCGAATATTATTGAATTCCCCGCTGTTTAAGGGGATTAGCGAAGATGAGATCAATTCGCTCTTTCACAGGGTGAATCATCAGGTTAAACATTTTAGAAGTGGTGAGTTATTAGCTCAGGCGGGAGAAACGGTGGATCAAGCCTTTCTCCTAATGGAAGGAAGATTGCAAGGTGAAATGGTTGATTTTGGGGGTAACTCATTGAAAATTGAAGAATTGGATCCTCCTCAGATGGTTGCGGCTGCATTTCTTTTCGGACGTCAAAGCAAGTTTCCTGTGTTTCTCAGTGCAAAGACTGACGGTAAATTACTTTTAATTGCAAAACGGGATTTTGCAAATATGCTTTCGCTCGAGTCGAGAGTGATGGTAAATTACCTCGATATTGTCTCAGGAAAGGCTCAATTTCTGACCGGAAAAATTACATTTCTATCTCTAAAAACTATTAAAGAGAAGATCGCACATTATTTGCTGCAACAAATGAAAAACGGCGACAAGGTCAATGTCAGCATTAATCAATCACAGACAAGTCTTGCCGATCTTTTTGGGGTCACGAGACCCTCCCTGACCAGAACTATTCTTGAAATGGAGAAGCAGAATATTCTAACCTGGTCGCGCGAGCAGGTTGAAATTCATGATTTAAAAAAATTGAACCAAATTTTAGGTAAGTAGCAAAATCAATAATGGATCTAACGAATTTTGTAAAAAAAATGAATGAAATGGGTCATAAAGGAATCCCATTTTTGTTTATTATTGATTATGAAATGAATAACCCTGAAATATTCCCAATTAGCGAAACTGCGAAGAGCGAACTATTTTTTGACATTAAAGGATGTCGCAATTACACCGAGTCAATTTCTGACGAAATACCTTTAAAATTCTGTAAATACCCATTGAGTTATTCTTCCTATTTAGCTGCCTTTAATACAGTTCTAAGGCAGATTCATCTAGGGAAAACCTTTTTACTTAATCTTACTTTTCCAACTGAGATAGAATCAAATTGGACGCTTAGGCGGATTTTCGAAAAAAGCAAAGCGCCGTATAAGCTGTTATTTAAAAATCAATTTGTACTTTTTTCTCCAGAGAGTTTTGTCAAAATAGCGAATGGGGTAATCAGCTCATTTCCAATGAAAGGAACAATAGACAAAGCTGTAAAGAATGCTGCAGAGGTAATCTTGTCGGACGAAAAGGAAAAAGCCGAACATGCTACGATTGTGGATTTGATTCGCAATGATCTATCAATTGTTGCTCAAAACGTTAGAGTAGAAAAATACAGATATCTTGAAGAAATTAATACCCATACGAACACCCTGCTGCAGGTGAGCTCGAAGATCTGTGGAAATTTGGCGTCTGACTACCAGTCAAATCTTGGAACGATTGTCACAAGCCTGCTGCCGGCGGGTTCTATTTGTGGGGCACCCAAAGAATCGACGCTGAAAATCATCCGGCAAACTGAAAATTATAACCGGGGGTATTATACTGGTGTTTTTGGTGTTTTTGATGGTACGAGTCTCGATTCAGCGGTAATGATTCGATTCATTGAGCAGGCAAATGGCAAACTATATTATAAAAGTGGCGGGGGAATTACTAATTTCAGCGATCCTGAAAAAGAATACCGCGAATTAATAGACAAAGTATATGTTCCAGCTTATTGAGACTATTTGTTACGAAAATGGGTTCTTTCATCGTTTAGCGTTGCATGAACGTAGGATGAATAATTCGCGACGTCAACTTTTATCATGCAGGGATTTCTTGTTTTTGGAACGAAATCTTTCAATACCGGAACAATACAAAAACATGAAAATTAAATGTAGAGTGACGTATTCTGATGTGATTCACTCGATCGAATTTGAACAATACAATGAGAGGGAGATAAAGAGCCTAAGGCTTGTTCAGGATGATACCATTGATTACAGCCATAAATTCAAAAATCGGGATCAATTAAACCACTTATTAGAATTGCGCGGGGACGACGATGAAATATTGATTGTGAAAAATGGTCAAGTTACCGATACAAGCTTTACGAATATCGCGTTTTTGAAAGATGGCCAGTGGTTTACACCCGAATTTCCACTTCTGGCAGGTACAAGAAGAGATGAATATCTTCAAAACGGATTACTTACCGCTCGGATAATCAGGCCGGAAGATTTGCGCAAATTCGATGAAGCCAGATTAGTAAATTCGATGCGTTCACTGGAAGATGGCCCTTCTATTGCTATATCGAACATCCACTAAATCAGGATAAATCTGTAATATTCTGATTTGCAATCTTCTAAAGAAACCTGTGTCAGTCCTAGAATGCAATGCCAATACTTATCCCGCCCCGAAACCACGGGTAAGGCATCGAATCACCTTTCACGTCTATTTGATCGTTACTTTTTCTCGTGACAGTAATTTTCTTTGCCAGGAAGTCCGGTAGATCTTTGATATTATTCCGAACAGAGGTTTCTACTTCATCAATCATATTTATATTGGAAGATTTCACTGTCGCATTTAAGTTTGCCAGACCGGCCTCAATTCCCAAAAAGTAAAAATCAATAGCGACTATTTTGGCTATTAGAAACTGAACTCCCAATTGTAATCCAAGGTTCATCGTACTTCCGCTAGCATCGTAATGTTCAGTATAGCTTTGGGTTATCGGTGGATACCCCTCCGTAATTGTTTTGTTATTATCGGCATTTACCTCAAATTTCTGGTACTTAAGATAAGGAGAAACATAAAATCCTGAAGGTTGAATGCTTCTGCCACTGTAATGTCTGTAAGCAAGCCGGATACACGTTGTGCTAAAAGCATCGTTGGTAATCTTGTTTTCGCCTGAATTATCTGAAAATTTGCCGGCGAAAGATTTACTCGAAGGCAGTCCAACACCTAAAATAATGGAATTCTTTTTCCCTAATTTTCTTTCGTATTCAAATGATAAATTATTGAATACTAAATTTGTAGGTAAAAATTTAATTACATTTTTTCGACCAGACTCGACAACAATCGTGCTGTCAGTCACCTCTTGCCCAAAAGTATTAATTGCAAGAAGTAAAAAAGACAAAATCAGGATTTTATTTTTCATGGTTGGTTTGAATTAACATACTAAAGTTAAATTTTTTTTATGATAATTCAAATTGAATATTTTTTTGGACAAATGCGCTCCCCCAAACGTTCCTTAAAAATAAAATAGCACTTAACAATCAGTGTGTTAAGTGCTATTAAAGTGACCCTACAGCTTTATGAATAATTATCTGCTATTTTCTTGGATCGAACAATTGCGGAAGCCAAACTTTGAAGTGTGGATGTCCTTCCTTTGAATACCCGGCCGAAGCATAATCACAGAGGGGAACCAAAACAGAAGTATTTCCACTTTCAGCAAATGATTCGGAAATAAAGGGAGCGCTGAACTCCATCCATAGTTCCGTTTTTTTCTGCTCAACAGGCGTTAGTTCAATATAACCATCTTTATCTGCAATGGGATTAATTACAGATTCGAGGTCAAATTCAGACAGACGTGCATCGCGCGACAACACAATTGGGCCTCTTAAAATGGCCTTATTTTCTGGAGATTCCCCCATACTGACCACCCTCCCCCGCATATCCAGATTTAGTTCTATTTGGTCGCCGGATTTCCATAAGCGCTGAATAGATGCTTTCACATTACTATTGTTTGCAGATTTACCATTCACCGTCAAAAAAGATTTGGCACTCCATTCCGGAATTCGAACCTGAATTGAAATATTCTCGGCTTTTTCGAGCCGCACTGTTATCGAAATTTTTCCGGTTACCGGGTAATCGGTTTCCTGGACGATTTCAATTAGTTGTTTTCCTGGAGTTTGTAACGTATAGATCCCATTTGCAAAAAAGTTTATCTGAATCCCGTTTTTACGGGTCATGACAGCGGTGAGCGGGAAAGTGAACAATCCTCGCGGACCGCTGGCTATGCAGCAATTCAAACCCATTCCGCATTGTTCACCTCCTTTCAGTCGCTGCCCGGCCAGAGGAGTATATTTAGCCCAATCCGATCCGTCGGCGTTCATCGATCCCAGCAGTGCATTGTAGTAACTTTGTTCGATTGCATCGGCATATTTTACATCGCCCGTCAGCCTTAACAACTGTTGGCTCAATTTGATCCAGGTTGCCGTAACGCACGTTTCCTGATAATGTAAATTAGGGTGAATCTGATGTTCCTTCCCATGAAACCAGCATTCCATTGAAGAGCCTGAACCTGCCAGGTTAATTTCGGTGTTCCGGATATTTTCCCAGGTTTTTTCAACAGCAATTTTGTATTCTTCATTACCGGTCAAACGGTACAACTCCAAAAGTCCCTCATAGCACGACATCATTTCATATGCTTTTTGCCCTTGTTCCCAACCGTACCAATTTACTTTGGGTTTTGGGAAACGTTCGGCGACATCGACTGAGGACTTCGAAATGAGCTGAGGACCATCAGGCGTTTCCCACTGATGGACAATTTCTTCAGCAAAATCGAGATATTTTTTGTCCCCCGTGCGACCATAAAGCAGACAAATAGGCTCCAAAACGGATGATGCTGCCATGCCCCGATGATTTCCCATTTTAACAATCAAAGCATTGCGGTTCTTTAATTCAGTCATCAGGAGATCGGCTTCTTTTGTAGCAGCATTCAGGGCTTTTTGCTCTTTTGTCAGATCGAAATATGCTAAAAGTCCCAACATGCAGTACTTACGCCCCCAGATATCCCATGCAGCGAGGTGCTTGTCGTCCGTATAATTTCCAATATACCCATCGGGTGTTTGTGTTGCAATCAATCCTTCGACTGCATGATCGAGCACTTTCCTAAGTTGCGGTTCAGGTCTGTAGCGATAGGCCAAAACAGCAGAAGTAAACCACTTTCCCCAGAATTCGCTTTGCCAGCAACTGGTTTCTGTGCGGTTGCGAAACGGTTCAATCAGTCGATCGACATCCTGTGCCAAAATCCGGTTCTGGTAAGAGGCATCAAGGCGGTTGCCGACAAAACCGCCCATTTTGGCATATTGTGCTGCAACCAGCTCGTCATTTATAGAGGGCTCAGCAGGATTTTGTGACCATCCTTGCCCGGTTAAAAGAATAAAGCAAGCAAGTACGACTGAAAATTTAATCATTGATATTTTGATTTAGATTATTTCGACTTTGGGTTATTAGTGGGTAGCTTCATAAAGCCCTGATAATATGGCCATTTTTAGTCTCCAAATATCTTTTTCACTCTCTCCAGATATTCAAACCCATATTTTTTTGTTGGCTCAATATATGAACCTTCCCCAAATTCGTTCCATGCGCAGATAATGCCGATTTTTTTTGTTTTGTCGGGATTCCTGGTCATAAAGATCTGGGCTTTTTTGAGGTGCGCCTCAAATTCATCGGGAGTGCTTACGGAATTGTCATGCAACGGATTAGAGCTTCCTCCCCACGGTTTCTTATTCCAACCAGCGGTCATTGGTACAAAATACGGCAGGGTTGATTTGTTGTTTATGTATGTCCATTGTTCGGCGTATCCGTCGCTCAATTCCTGATAGCTTTCCGACATTGTTTTTGTGCTTGGGCCCCTTTGATAGTTATAGGCTGAAACGGCATCGTAACCATTATCAGCAGCATAAGTCAGCCAAAATGAATCACCCTCAGTTCCCTCGGTTCCACCTATAAAATAGATACCTGGAAACCCTGCTGCTTTTGCCATATCACGGGCAGTGGTCAGCAAGTCTTTGGTCGTCATCCCAAACTTCTTCCCATTCTCCCGAAGCTGAAACTGCGAAAAAATAAAAACAACAGGCTTGTCGTCGATTTTAAGATATTGATTTTGATTGAAATAATTCTTTATCCAGTAAGCAACCATTGATGTGAATTGTCCCAGGTTTTCAGGAACAATTGAGTGGTTTGCCCATAAAAGAGAGAACTTAAGCAAATCTTTATTCTTTGACTGCAAAAAGGCCAGCAGGGCATGCTCTCCGTCAACCTTGCTATCTTTGTTCCAATACCAGTCGTAGGCAATAAAATCAATGCCATATTTGGACATCCAATCGATTTGTTGTTCGGCAATAGCAATATCACCTTCTTTGTAAAAACCTAGTTTTGGTTCAATATCAGAATAGGCCTTAATTGGGTTCCAGGGAAATGGCTCCCAGGTGCGGTTCGGATCATAATCTTTCCATCCGGGAAAATAATAAACCCCAATTTTACAGGAAGGATCAGACGGAATTTCAGGTTTTGCTTCGGTTTTCTGGATGTCTCGACTGCAAGACAATATGCTAAGTATTGTAATTAATGGTAGCAGGCAAATTATTGTTTTCATGTGTACTGTCAGTTTATCCATTTAATTTAATTTCATTCTCACTCGGGCATTCCAACCACTGATGCATCAATAATCTGCCCGGTTTTTACCAACGTACCCTTTAGTAAGGTATAATCAACCTGTTGAACACTGACTCCATTTTCAATAGCTAAAACTGCAGCCAGACCTGTAGCTTGCCCTAATGCCATGAAAGTAAATTCGATGCGGATGGCCCCGTAAGCCACATGACTGCAAGAAGGGCAAGTTGGGGTTAACAAATTGGTACATTCATTCTTTTTCGGCACTAACGCCTTGTAAGAAATTCCAAATGGGCGCCAGTCCTTTTCCCCAAAAACATTGCCTTCGTTATAAGCGAATCCATTCCTGACAATACGCCGTGTTGAATGTAAATCAGGTGGCCAATATGCGACGGCTACGGGATCGCCATCCGAGGTCGGATTAATCTTATCGGTATGATGCTCGGTGATTACGTGGTCGGAAATCATGCGGCGGCCATCTCGTACATAAAACATGCGTGGCCAGCCTTGGTTATCGGAAAACTCATCTTTGCATAGCCCCCACTGTTTCCATGTATTTTGAAGTGAAGCATCCAACAATCCAACTTCCGGATCATTGGCAAGGAAATAGAAAAGTCCCTGGGTGAATGACTTATGCTCTTCGAAGACCTGTTGGCGAGTAGCATAGCTTCCTTCAGGATAACTGTGGTTCAGTCCGTACAGGTTATGCGACAGATCGTGCCAAGCGCCCAAATCTGTTTTCCCGTTTGGGATATCAGCTGATGGAGTATATAGTTTTCCACCGGCCTTTAAATATCTCAGATAAATTTCATATTGGGAATGATCGTAATTTTTTGGTTTGGCAAAGGCTATTCTGTTGTTGGTATTTTTGGTCAGGCACATTCGGAAACAATAAGCCTGAATAGATTTATCCCCTTCGCCGGGAGTACCTAATGCCTCATTCTGAATGGTTGGAATCAAACCGCTGGATGGATTTCCAGGAATCTTATACGGATCAACATTCACTTTAAATGGTGTATGTGTATTTTCGGCCCGAATGCCGTTTTTTGTCTCACCATACACAAAATTGCTTTCCCTTCCCCAGGTTGTGGAGATTCCGGCACTAGCCATCAAATCTCCCTCCAACGTGGCATCAATAAATACTTTTGCTGAAAATCTTACGCCACCTTCGGTCTCAAGATAGCGAATGTTTGTTTTGCTCATTTTTACCGAACCCGTTCCTTCGACAAGTCGGGTATTAAGAAATACAGAGATTGAATATTCTTTCAACCAGGTTTTTATAATTTCGGCTGCTACATGAGGCTCGAACCTCCATATTGAAGCATCTTTCTGATGTGCTTTGAGTTTAGAATCAAACTCAGCAAGCCTGCCGTAGTATTGGGCTACTTTTCTATAAAATTCAAGGGCAATGCCACCTACTGCCGGGCTGTTCTGGAAATTAGAATGATTATCAATATCTGTCCCACCCAAACCATTAACCATGATACCTCCCGCATATTGTGATGGTTCAATTAAAGCTACACTCATTCCTGACCGGGCAACCTGGATTGCTGCGGCAATACCAGCAGGAGTTCCCCCGTAAATGATCACATCAAACGTGTGGTTTTTGTCCGTTTCCTGAATCTCATTACTTATAACAGCACTCTTGCAATGACAAGAGTATGAAGCACAGAGGATCAGGCAAATACATAGTCGTACCGCTAAACAATTCATTTTATGCAAGATTTGAAATGAAAATTAAAAGGAGAACCGGAAGCAAGTCGGGTTCTCCTTTTAAAAATTTGAATTTAGTAACCTGAATTCTGACCTAATTTTGGATTTACAGAAATCTCTATCTGTGGAATTGGCCACAAGTAATTTTTGTTTTTATCGAACAGGCGCACTTCAACAATTCTCATCTGGTCCATATTGGAAACATTGCTGTAACTGGGAGTGCCATTAGTATCAATCGCGGGGGCTGAAGCCAAAATTCCTTTGGGGATACGGCCAAGCAAGTTACCGCTCAATACTTGTTCTGCGATTTTCCAACGACGGATATCATACAGGCGCTTTCCTTCAAAAGCGAACTCAACTTTGCGTTCCATCCTTACTATTGAACGGAGTTCTGCCTGTGTTTTTGCAGTAGCTATCGTTGGCATACCTGCCCTTTTACGTACCAGATTAATAGCATCGTAAACCGACTGATCAATTTGATTTGCCTCAATTTTCGCTTCTGCATATGTTAGCAAAACTTCGGCATAACGAATCAAAACATACCCTGTTTCAGACCGGGTAAGATATTCAGGATTTTCCATATTGGTATACTTTCGCCAGCAATATCCCGAGAAGGACGCGTAAGGATTTGTGGCATCCTGATTAGCAACTCGGGTTGCCGGAGTGGTGTTATAATTCCAGCATTTCAGACTATCCTTGTGCGTTTCAAACTGATACCCGTCGAAAATTGAACCGGGAACAACACAGGAATAATTTAGTCGCGGATCTCTGTTAAGGAAAGGCTTTTGGGGATTATACAAAGGAGACATGTCAATTGTCATTCCATCTTTACAGAGGTAAGAGTCGATCATTGCCTGGTTAGGGATTTTCGCGCTATATCCCTTTCCATTCCTGGTGTTTAATCCTTGCGGAATATTGTAGACAGTCACACCCCACAGGTATGGGATTTTGAACATGATTTCTTTCGAAACGTCCTGTTTGCTTTTTATGAAAAGACCTTCGTAACTTGCATCCAGGCTGTATGTCCCGGCATCCATTACCCTTTTGGCGGCACCGCTGGCCACATCATATTTTCCGGAATAAAGAGCGACTTTGGCTTTGAGAGCCAACGCAGCACCCTTAGTTATCCTGCCATTGTCTGCTGAAGCATATTTTTCAGGAAGAATAGTTGAAATTTCTTCCAACTCAGCCAGAATGAAATCATACACTTTATCTTTGGCAGTGCGTGTTACCATTGACTCAGATAATTCCAGCGGCTCTATAACCAGAGGTACATCGCCAAACATTTCAATCAGGTGATGATACCAGTAGGCCCTCAAAAACCTGGCTTCCGCGACGTTTCTGTTTACTTTATTCTTATCGGTTATATTTTCAATTCTTGAAGCATTTTTGATGATGTAATTACATCGTTGAATTCCTGTATAACAAATTTCCCAGATTCGTTTGACGACTTCATTATTCGGATCTACTTTACCATTTCCTAATTCCTGCCACGAAACGACAGACCTTTCCCATCCAATGTCTGTTGCACAATCCAGCATCGATTCAAATGGCATGTTATAACCTCCTAATCCCTCACTCCAAAGATTGCGATAAGCACCATTAACAGCCATTTCAAGTTCAGTTTCTGTTTGAAGGAAAGTTGAACTGGCTGGTTTATCAATTGGGAATTTGTTCAAATAATCATCCTGGCATGACATTGCCACAAGTACCAGCAACGCCAATAATATGTTTTTAAAAAATACCTTTTTCATCTCGTTTACTTTAAAAATTTACATCAATACCTAATGAATATGTGATTACCTGTGGATAATATGCGCCGTCGCCAACCGGAGCCTCCACATCAAATCCATCCCAGAATTTGTCCAGCGTGAGCAGGTTCTGCCCACTGAAATAAGTACGTACTCTCTTGACACCCAATTGCTCAGTTAGTCTTTTCGGAAGCGTATAGCCAACCTGAAGATTCTTTAAACGCATGTACGCAGCGTTTTTCATCCAAAACGAAGAATTTTTTTCGTTATTCGGCTCGTTAAATGCCAGACGGGGAAATTTTGCATTTAAATTATCTGTTCGCCAATAGTCTTTGTTTTGTTCCTGCGCCGTTCCACCCAGATAGAATGGCATGACCGATTGTGCCATCAGGTAACCATCAGCTTTGCCAACACCTTGAAGCAAGACACTCATATCAAAACCTTTCCAGGCGAGGTTGGCGCTTAGTCCAAATGTGTAGCGCGGAATGGTATTTCCAATGATTTTCTGATCCTTATCGTTAATAACCCCGTCTCCTGCATCTGGCTTTCCGTCTCCGTTAGTATCTTCGGTCAGTTGGTCTTTATATTTGATGTCGCCCGGAGCATAGTTTCCGTATTGTTTGGCATGTGTTGCAACATCTTGCGCATCAGTAAAATAGCCTTCGGCCTCGAGAGCCAGGATAGACTGCATCGGATAACCTTCGTAGTTAACTACTAATTTCGACTGATTAATCCCCCTTAAATCAAGAACTTTATTTTTTACATCAGATAGGGAAAATCCAAAGTCATAGCTGAAATTACCTTTTTTGTCATGATAATTTAAGCTCAGATCCCAACCTTTATTTTCTACTTTACCAGCATTTTGGTAAGGAGCTGTAAGCCCGATAATTTTAGGAACATCCAATTGAAGGAGGATGCCATTTGTATTACGGATATAATAATCAAAAGAAGCCGACAGCTTATTATTCAAAAGGGCAATATCCAAACCATAGTTTTGCATCTCGGTTGTTTCCCAGGAGATTTCTCCATTGGCCATATCGGTCAGTGCAGCCCCATTAACTAAGGCATTATTGAAAGCAAAAATAGAAGTCAGGTTTACAAACGAATCAAAAGGGTAAGTTCCAATATTCTGGTTTCCCAGCTGACCCCATGATCCACGGAGTTTTAGATTTGTAATGCCGGAGTCCAACGACTTCCAAAAGTTCTCTTCCGAGATGCGCCATCCGGCAGAAAACGAAGGAAAGACACCCCACTTTTTTCCTTCGGCAAATCTGGAGGAACCATCGTAGCGAACATTGGCTTCAAACAGATAGCGGTCAGAAAAATCATAGTTTACCCGTCCAAAGAACGAACGTAACGCCCAGTCTGAGCCAGCTCCGCTTGTTTGTTGGTTGGTGGCGCTACCTGCATTGATGACTTCATATTGCGGCAACACATACGTATCACGATAAGCCGAAAAATAGCGGTCCATAAAATCTTCCTGCTGCCAGCCAGCCAATAATTTTAGGTTGTGCTTTCCAAAGTTCTTGTCGTAGTTCAAGGTTGCCCTGACATTGTTCGTTTGATACCGGTTATTGGTTTGGCTCAACGACGCTTTGGATGGTTTTGTATAGGCAACACGCCCATCGGGATAATAGGTTGTAACTATTTTCGAAAATGATTTATTATGCCCTTCCCAAAAATGGGGCGAATAAACTGCATCCAGAATTAGTGACTTCGAAAACTTGTAATTGAATCCAAGATTCATCATCACAGAAGGTGTAAGATTTTGGTTGATTCCACTAGACAAAGCATCGGCCATTGGATTATCTCCCTCCCAACCAATTCCGTATGAGCCATTTGACAATCGCGCAGCTTGCGTGGCAGGCATACGGTTTAACCAGTAAATAATGGTTGAAACACCTTTTGCCGGTTCGTTGGTTTCCATCTGACGAAGGAAAAAGTCCATTTTTGCTGAGAACTTTTCTGTGAACTTAATGTCAGAGTTTAAACGAATAGAATACCTCTTGAAATTCGTATTTTCCAAAATTCCCTTTTGATCATAGTAGCCAAAAGCTGCCATCAATTTGATGTTATCATTTCCACCGTTAAGATTTAAAGAATGATTTTGGGTGAAGCCACTTCCGGTATATACTTTTTTTTGCCAGTTAACATCAGGATAATTGTCCGGATCAGTTTTGCTCAATTCCGTGTACGTATCAACTAATGAAGATGCAAATAATGGTGATTTTCCAGCATTAATGTAAGCGGTGTTAAGCATCGACATATGATCATGCGCATTAACCATATTGCGGAGGTCGGTTGGTTGCTGAAACCCGGCATATCCGGAATAATTGATAGAAAATCCGTTCCCTTTGGCACGTTTCGTGGTAATAAGAATTACGCCATTTGCTGCTCTTGAACCATAAATGGCTGCCGACGCGGCATCTTTCAATACCGAAATGCTTTCAATCAGGTTTGGATCGACATTGTTGATATTTGTTTCAACACCATCGGCCAGTACTAATGGATTCGAATCTCCTAACGTTCCGATACCACGGATACGGATGGTACCACCGTCATTCCCAGGCTGACCCGACCGCTGCGTAACTGTTACTCCCGGGGCAACTCCTTGTAAAGCCATAGAGGTTTGACCGACTTGCCGTTTTGCTAAATCATCACCCGTAACGGATATTACAGAACCGGTAAGATTGGTCTTCTTCTGAACACCGTAACCGACGGCAACGACTTCTTCAATGTCGATGGCATCTTCTACGAGCGCTACATTAATTGAGGTTTTACCTCCACAGGCAGCTTCCAGGGTTTTCATCCCAACAAACGAAAACTGCAAAGTTGCGTTCTCAGGAACGTTTGAAATTGTGTATTTTCCGTCACTGTCAGTAATCGTGCCGCTGGTGGTACCTTTAATAACCACAGAAACGCCTGGCAGCAAGCTCCCTGAAGTGTCAGTAACTTTACCAGTAACGGATTTTACCTGCTGACTATTATCGGCGCTTCCGCTTGGTGACAAAACGACTTGGCGATCATATACCTTGTAAGCTATATTCGTATTCCTGAAAAGTTCATTCAAGGTCTTTTCAAGATTTTGATTTTCAACGTTGATGTTTACTTTTTGTGTTACATCTACCAGCTTACCATTATATAGGAAGAAATATTCTGACTGATCTTCAATTGTTTTAAGAACATTCTCAATTGCAGTATTCTCTTTCTTTAGGCTGATTCGCGCATTTTGTGAATAAACACTAGTTGCAAATATCTGAATGACAGAGAGTAAAACAATTAGTAGAGTTAGTTTCATCTTTCTAATAACTTTTTTAAGCGGGATATAAGAATCCGCCTCCCAATACAGGGAATGATTTTTTTTCATAAATTTGTTGATATTAAGTTTATACTTTAATTAGGTCCTGTCCCAACAGGACTGATTTAGAAGGGAAGTTACCAGCTTCCCTTTTTTTTGATTAATTTTAAATTTTGGCCATAGATCTATCTTTTTTTTGAGATTATTACTTTGCGCTTACTGAAAGAAGTATCGTCCAATTGAGAACCTGAAATGATTTTATATGTTATCGGGGAACTGTACGATAAAAGTTTCAATGCTTCTTCAAGAGACTCCTGCCTAAAAGTTGCCGTAAAAACATATTCGCTTTTTGATAATTCGTCATCAAAGATTATTTCTGCATTAAACCATCGACCAAGCCTTACTGCCACATCATTTGTATTGTCATTTTCAAATACCAATTTGCCATCAATCCAGGCTAAATATTTACTGCCGTTAACATTTTTAATCCGGTATTGTTTCCTGGCCTTGTCCAGAACAATGATCTCTTTTTCATTTAGTTGATGAATTGATTCCTCCTGTTTACCGAGAGAAGATGCCAATAATGAAACCTTGCCGTGTTCAAGATAGGTGGTTATTTCTTTATCTTCAAGGTAATTGGATATGTTAAATCGGGTTCCGGTAGCTTTAACTTTATAGCCATTTAAATCAACGTAGAATGGATGTTTTTTGTCGGATTCGACCTGAAAGTAAGCTTCTCCAATCAGCTTCACCTCACGTGAATCGCCACTGAATTCTTCCGGATAGGTTAGCATGCTTCCTGAATTTATCCACACTTTTGTTCCATCACTTAGCTGGATTTTTGAACGTACACCAAAAGCTGTTTCAGAACTTTTTGTTGCGATAAACTTTTGATTGCTTTCTGGTGAACCTGAAATATTCCAGACTGTATAGATGATAAGTGGAATTATCAGGATTGCAGCTGCTCTTTGGAAATAATGGATTAAGTCGCGAACCCCTAGTCCGCCTTTCATTTTTTTCTTGACTAAGAATAGATCCCGTTCAGAATTGATTTTTTTCATTGCAACCAACCTGCCAGAATAAGTCAGGAATCTGACTACTTCATTGTACTCCGCCAGGTTTTCCGGAGACATTTCAAGCCAGGATTGCAATTTCTCTTTCTGTTGCTTGTCCAGTCCACCTGAAAGTTCCTGAGATATTAAATTGTATACGAAATTTCTATTTTCCACTTTTCTTGTGCTTTACATTATTAGGACGTAATTTTTTGAATTACCCCCCATGCAATTTCGGAAAATTACTGAGGTAAAGCAATCAGAATTATCGGAGAAAGTGAAAAAATTCGAAAAGAGCCAACAACGGCAGGTAGTCTTTTAATTCTTCTTTTAAAATATGGAGTGCCTTGGTTATCTGATTCTCTACCGTCTTTTCCGATAAATTCAACCTGGCAGCAATTTCACGGTTTTTAAGACCCTGAAATCGACTAAGTTCAAAAACTTCGCGGCAACGTTCGGGTAGTTTGACCAGGCTTTTATTGAATAGGGCTTCAAGCTCCGATAAAATATATGTTTCAAACGATTCATCGGCAATATCGTGCTCATTGGTAATCTCCTGAATTCTTATGTCTCTGTTTTTCTTTCTTAATAAGTCGAAGCATTTGTGCTTTACAGATGCAAACAAATATGACCGAATAGAATACTGAATATCAATTTTTTTACAGTCGTTCCAAAGTTTGACAAAAACATCCTGTACGATATCTCTTGCTTCTTCTTCGGGAAGTAAAATTATATTTTGAGCATAAACACACAGACCAGGATAGTAATAGTTAAAGAAGAAATCGAAGGCATACTCCTTCCCCCTTTTCATCTCTTCAAATAAAAAGAGCTCCTTCCCTTGATTAGTAGTATCCATTTAAGCTTAATCAGTTTTCAACGTATAAAAGTAAAATATTTTCTGACTGCTGAGTTTCTAAATAATTGCTAGGGAAAAATGAGAAGTGAATTTCAAATCCAAATGCTGAACCTTGATATAGTTCGTACGATTGTTCACCGTAGGCACCCTAGCTCCGAAGAAGCTGTAAATCAGTTAGTTTTGTTTTATCCTGATGGAATCAATTTACCAAACGCAGAAAAGCCTTCAAAATCATTGATTTTGAAGGCTTTATTTTTTTGAAGTGACCCTACCGGGAACATTTTTTGTAATAAAGCAAAATTAGATTGAATAGTTAAGAGTAGATATAAACTATTGAAATCAAACATTTAACAAATATACAAATAAAATATAATAGTGTGCAATAAATTAGATTAGTTCAATATTTGTGTGTAAATTTGGATTGTTACACACAAAGTTAAAAACATGAAATACTCTGTAAAGTTCTATCCAGAAAGAAGAAACGGCAAAATTGAAAACGTTCCTGTTCGTTTGAGTGTTACATATCCTTCAAACAGAATGGAATACTACACAGGCAAAAGATGCAACATTGCCGACGACCCTAAAAAAAGCCAATGGGATATTGAGACAAGCCGACTGAAAAAAAACCAAATTGCACCGGATGGATCCACTTCATCAAAGTTCAACAGTGATTTAGATGAAATCAAAGTAACTATTGATTCACTCTTTAAATTATACGATGCCACAAATGTAAACCCGACCCCGGAACAGCTCCGTAATGACCTCAAAACAAAATTAGGCAAAGAGGAAAAAAAGGAACAGGAACCGACCCCGGAAACGGTTGGATTCTTCAACAGATTCGACCAATATATAAGGGATGCACCTCTAAGTGACGGCAGAAAAAAACACCTCAAAGTTACCCGCAAAAAAGTAAAAAAATTTAATCCCGGCACCACCTTTGATAATTTGGACGTTCAATATTTAACCGACTTTCAAAACCACCTAATTAACAAATGTAATTTAGGCAAAAATACCTGTATATCTGAATTGAGACGTTTACGGGCGTTTTTAGGCTATGCAATTGGACACGACTGGACAACTAACTATCCGTTTAAAAAGTTCTCAATTGGGGCTGAAACGTTCGGGGATCCTGTTTTTATCACAGTTGAAGAGCGCGACATCCTTTACAATGCTAAAATTGATGATGAAACACTCGCAAGGGTACGGGATATCTTCGTATTTCAATGTTTAATTGGGTGCCGTGTTGGAGATTTAACCAAGCTGAAAAAATCAAATATCATTGATGGCTGTATTGAATACATTGCTTCCAAGACAAGGGATGACAAAACAAGAGTAGCAAGAATTCCATTGACAGAGAAAGCAAAAGCAATCTTAGCAAAATACGACCTGCAGGACGGTCAGATCCTGCCGTTTATTTCAGATCAAAAATACAATGAGTATATCAAAGACCTGTTCAAACTTGACAGCGTAAAACTGACAAGAATGGTAACAGTAGCAGACCCCAAAACCCGAATGAACGTGCAGAAGTCAATTGCAGATGTAGCCAGTTCACACATGGCACGTAGGGTATTTGTAGGCGGTTTACACCGCAAAGGAATAAAGAATGAAACTATTGCTTCAATGTCCGGACACGCTGAAAATTCAAGAGCTTTTAGCAGGTATTACAACATAGATAAAGAGGATCAAAAAGAAGCAATGAAAGCGATTGAATAAAGTAGAATCATTATAAATTGAGTTAAGTACAATAAAATAGTTGCGCAAACATGTTAAAGAACATCTAGAATTTTTATAATTTTGCTAACAGACACCAAAACGAATGGTTTTGTCGGTTGAACACTCGTTCAATAAAAACATGGCACTCTAACAAGATACGATTAGAGACCGCCGGGCAAAGGAAAAGAAAAACGAAAGCGGTGAATTAATTCATTTTAATTCGTTTTTGCCATGTACGTAATTAATGACAGCACACCTATTGCAGCCTTGACAGTTGGGCAATTCAAAGAACTGTTTCACACCACACCACAGAAAGCCCCGGAAGTCATTCAACAGACACCACCACCGGAACGGCGAACATTGCACTCTATCCGGGAACTCGCTGAATTTATCGGATGTTCAACACCCACCGCACACGCTTATAAGAAGAGCGGATGGATCCCGTGCAGACAAATTGGGCGCACCATATTATTTGATACGGTTGATGTCCTGAACGCAATGGATCAAACAAGAAAAACCCGGAAAAAATGAAAGTACATTCTATTCCGGGTATTAGTTCTTTTGGGAAAGGACGAACCAAAGATAAAGATAAAAAACCACGTTACAAAAAATGCCAGGAACTCAAAGAGCTTGAAAAGCAGTTTTTTGAGCTGAAACGGTTGAGGTACCCATCTAATCAGTATTTAGTTGCTGACACCTTCAGAGATGACACGGCAAATAATTTAACCCGGTCTATCATTGCGTACATTCGATTAAAGGGCGGAAATGCTGAAAGAATCAGCACGACCGGGAGACCAATAGACAGAACGCAAACATTCACCGATACATTAGGACATACAAGGCAAATAGGATCGATTGAATGGATCCCAGGCACCGGAATGAATGGAAGTGCAGATATCCATTGTTGCGTTAAAGGCCGTGCCGTTTACGTGGAGGTAAAAATCGGAAACGACAGACAGTCACAAGCTCAAAAGAATTACGAAAAGCAGGTTGTTTCTTCCTTTGGCGTGTACTACATAGCCCGGACATTTGAGACGTTTGTACAATGGTATGAACAAATGTTTAAGCCATGAGCGAAGCCCAATATTTTAACTTTCCGGTGAAACTATTGGAAGGGATTTTTAAGGATAAACAAAAAGTGTTAAGTGACGCACTTGACTATTTTTTGTATTCTCATTCGTTAAAGTTAGAATTGGATGCAACAAAAATAGACCTCTTTAAGTCTTCATCGAAATACTTTAATGTTAATTTAGGCAATGTTAGCCAGTCATTCAAGCGAGGAAAAGAACTATTTGACAGCATACCGACCGACAGCCCCAAAGTCGGTTTAAACACTTCGATTTATTGGGACTTTTATAAGAATCACAAATCAGATTTTGAAATAGCCTGTTTAACGGCATTTTTAGCCATTAAATCTATAATTGGTACAAAGCCTTATTGTAAGATGAATAATGCCTATTTGTGGGCACGAATGAGCGGTAACAGCAAAGCGATGAAAGAAGTTAATGAGCTATCCGATAACGTGAAGAAATACGCAAACGAATATCAAACCGGAAAGATAAAAAATGCACTTCGTGAAGATTGGAACCTTGTAACATACAGCCGTTACACACGTGGTTTTTATGTATCGTTCACTTTGGAGTTGCCAGCGTTGATAACGGAAGCCGAAAAGCGGCGCAAATCAACAAAAGATAGTCAGTACCGACAGCATGAAAGGGAGATTGTCAGTCAGGTATTGAAGAAATTAAATAACTCATCGTGAACACGACCATTACACGACCTATAATAAGGACTTTTTGACATTTGTTTTTTTACTCTTTTATTACTTCAAACATTTACACGACCTATATAAAGATATTATATAAAGAACTTTTAGAAAGAACTTTTAGAAAGGAATTATATTATGTGTTCGATTTAAAAAAAAATCAAACCGAATAATTTATCAAACAAATAATAAATAATAACACTATGCCACAAAGAGGAACAGTAAACAACCCTAACGGAAGGCCAAAAGGAGCACCCAACAAAATGACAGCAGACTTAAGGAGCCGAATAAGTGACTTCTTAAATCAAAATTGGGATCAAATAGAAAATGACTTCAAAGGACTGCCACCAGAAAAAAGGGTATTGATATTTGAAAAGTTACTTCAATACTCACTTCCAAAGTTACAGACTACCGAACTAATCGGAAACATGGAGCGATTATCTGACGATCAGTTAGACTTAATTATTAATGAACTAAAAACAGCAACAATATGAACAGAGATGAAAAAATAAAGGCCATTGAGGACATTAAAAACGGGATGCCTGCCAGATTTGCACTAAACCCGGAAAAGTACAAAATTCTGTTTAGGGATTGGAAGCGTCCCGGCGACTGTTTTTTTACAGCAGATAGTCATGAAATGGTAACCATTGAAGAAAGGGAAAAGTATCTTCCTGACTCAATTTTGTTTGTAAGCGTTGCAGGGATGACACAAGAGCAGATTAAAGAAATTGATGAGACGGGTATATATCCCGAATATAAGGAATTTATTAATAATTAACACTTTACAAAATGCAGACAGACAATGAAATTAAAATCCAGCAGGCTATTGAATCAATGATGCCGGATAAACTCGCAAACGGATTGACCAGATCCCAGGCACGTATATTATACATGGGAGAAAATGAGGTATTTATGACAGATGCAGGCCTATTCACAAAGGATCGGAAACTTAACGATGTACGTGTAGAGGATCATATTAAGACTTATATTGAACGTTTCGGAACGGTAAAAACAGAAGGCGAAACATTCAGTAAAAGAAGTGAAATGGAATTATATTTTGAAAACAACAATATTCCTTTATCAGAGCAAAGCGGGATACTTGCCAAAGCGATGAAAAATGAAGGGTTTAAGTTAAACGAATAAAAATTAAAGCTATGAAAAAATTACTTTTTGAGAACACACAAAACATTGAGAATGAAACTTATTCGATTAAATCGGAAGCGAAGGTCTTAAATCAGTTAAACGATTTTTGGAAAGAGAACCGATTAGGAAAGCTTAATTATGAGATAGTGCAAAGTTTTACCCTAAATCCCGGAAAGGTGATTTATGATATAATCATAAGCAGAATCCCGGATGTTGATCCCAATACCCTATTGAAAAACAATAAAGAAAAAATTATAGAGGGGGTGACTTTGCCGCGTTTTGACCCGTCTATATTGCACCTAATTGAACTTATTGAAAGGAAAGACCATCTTTCACTTTTTAATTTTGATGATGAGGTAACAGTGAATGAAGAGCGTCTCTTCCGGTACGCAGATGAAAAATACAGGTATTACAGCGATGATCCAAATGTTTTGGAGCTTTACGATGAGTTAAACAAACTCGCAGATCAATTGAATAAGCTTAATGAGAAACTGAATATTGTATCTTTAAATCCTATAACATTGGCGGCAGGTGATTATTTTTTTAGTAAAATAGCCGGGATATACCATATTTCAGAGAAAGGCATACAGCTCACTAAACAGGGTTTTCAAAAGTTTGCTGCAGTAATTTGAAAAATAGAGCTTAAAAAGAGTTTACGAGCTAAATAAATAGACCGTTTCAATGAAAGTTGAGGCGGTTTTTTTATAGTAGAGTCTTATGCTCTCTTTTCAGCACCAAAATATTTTGTAATTTTAACCGACAGGACGCACCGTTCTATTTATAATTAGACTAATTAAATATAGTGATTATCTGCAACGGAATGCCGAAAGACAAAGAATCAAACTATCTTATTTTTGTTTTAGTCTTACTTGTAATAAGACCCTGCAAACAGTCTGTTAATGGTAGAATCATTCTAAACAAGGCGGTAAAATAGCTCTATTTGTGTGTATTTTTGTGTGTAGTTAAAAAAATACCCCTGTAAATCAATTGATTAAATAGGTAAAAGTGACCCTACCGGGATTCGAACCCAGATCAAAGGAACCGGAATCCTCCATTCTATCCATTAAACTATAGGGCCGTTTAACGAGGTGCAAATGTAGCAATAATCTTATGAACCAGATTGGGCTACTGAAAAATGATCGGCATTTTCGTCGATAATATTCAGATTTTGCTTCATTTTTTAATTGAGGATTATTACGTATCCGCAATTAAAAAATAATTTTGTCAAAATGAACTACGCAATCATAGATGTTGAAACGACAGGGAGTTCTCCCCATAACGGCAAAATTACTGAGATTGCGGTGTACATCTTTAATGGTTCAACCATCATTGACTCGTTTTGTTCACTGGTAAATCCTGAATGCAACATTCCCTGGAATATCACCAAACTTACCGGTATCACCAATGAAATGGTGGAGTCGGCTCCTAAATTCTATGAGATTGCAAAGAAGATTGTGGAAATTACTGCAAACACGACCTTTGTTGCTCACAATGCCGCGTTTGACTACTCTTTTGTCCGTGAGGAGTTTAAACGTCTGGGATATGATTATAAGCGAAAAACGATGTGCACCGTCAGTCTTAGCCGGAAGATGATTCCAGGACTTCGCTCCTACTCTCTTGGCAATATCTGTCACGATCTGAATATTGTGATCGAAGGAAGGCATCGGGCTGGTGGTGATGCTCTGGCTACCGTTAAATTGTTCGAGAAAATCCTCAAACTTAACGAAACTGTCGACCATGATTTGTTCTCCTCCCGCAAGGGAAACCTCTCGGAGGAAATAATTGCCTCAATACCTGGTGCTTGTGGAGTATATTATCTGTTCGACACGAAGGGTAATTTGATTTACATCGGAAAGAGTAAAAACATCCATCAGCGAATAATTTCTCATTTAAATAATCGGGTGACGAAGAAAGCGATGGAATTAAGTGAGCGTATTGCCTCTGTTAATCATGAAGTGACAGGAAGTGAACTCATTGCGCTTCTATTGGAATGTGAAGAAATCAAGATTCACCGGCCTCATTTTAATAGATTGCTTCGGAGATCAGCAAATAATTTTGGAATATTTTCATTCGAAGACGACAAAGGCTATTTGAATCTTCAGGTAAGAAAAATTGAGGAAGAAGATATTCCGTTAACTTCATTCAGTTTTTATCAGGAAGCGGTTGATTATCTTCATACTAAAGCTGAAAATCATTCGTTGTGTAAGAAATTATGCCATTTGGATGGCCGGGCTTCCAGTTGTTTCAACTCTGGTCTTGGCGTTTGTCTTGGAGCCTGCGAAGAGAAGGAACTACCTGAAACATACAATAGACGTGTTCAGCAGGTAATCGAACCCTGGTTATTCCATTCCCCTAATTTTTTTATTCTTGAGAAAGGGAAAAACACCGATGAATTGGCCGTAGTCAAAATAGCTAATGGCAAATACATTGGATACGGATATATTTCGAGTGATGCGTCGAATGCCGACTACGATATGCTACATGATTGTATTCGCCCTCGGAAAGACAATTGGGATACCCGGAATATCATCAAAGGTTATCTGAAAAAAAATCACAGATACATCAGGATTATTGAGTTCTAGATAAAGTCTGCCAATCCCTCTTTGTATCTGGCAATAGCTCTGTCGCGGGCAAATGTATGTTCAATAATTCGCTCAGGGTATTGGTCAGTGCCGAATTCCGGAATCCAATTTTTTATATAGGTCAAATCGGGATCGAATCTTTGAGTCTGTAAGTCCGGACTGAATATCCTGAAATACGGAACCGCATCACAACCAGAACCAGATGCCCACTGCCATCCTCCATTGTTTGATGCAAGATCATAGTCATTCAATTTACTTGCAAAATAGGTCTCACCCCATCTCCAATCGATGAGAAGATCCTTGCATAAAAAGCTTGCCGCAACCATTCGCACGCGATTATGCATGAATCCGGTTTGATTTAATTCCCTCATTCCGGCATCAACCAAAGGGTACCCTGTCAATCCATTGCACCATGCATGAAATTGTTCCTGATTGTTTTCCCATCGAATATTATCGTAAGCCGGTTTAAATGCGCGGGTAGTAACATGAGGGAAAAACCACAGGATCTGGCTATAAAAATTTCGCCAAATCAGCTCGGACAGAAAAGTCTCTGAATGCAGCATAGCTAAAGCTGTTATTTTTCTGATACTTACAGTGCCGTACCTCAAGTGAAGGCTTAACCTGGAAGTGCCATTTTTTGCCGGAAAGTCACGATCCTTTTGATAATTTTCCAATAGATTCTGAGGAAGAGATTTCGGTGGAAAAGTCAGATTAACTTTCGAAAAACCCATGGATTCCAATGTCGGTATTGGCAACGATTTCGTCCGAATGAAATTGTGATAATAAAGGGACGTTTTATTTGCGCGGACGGTTTCAATGTTAAGCTTTTCAAGAAAGCAATTTTTATATGGAGTAAACACGGTATACGGCTTACCATCCTTTTTAACCAATTCCTCTTTCTCAAACAAAACGTGATCCTTGTACGTAATGAAGTCGGTACGGTTCATTTTCAGAAACCGTTCGACTTCCATATCCCGAAAATTGGTATACGGTTCATAATCCCGATTGCAGTAGACACTACAAATGTGGTATTTCTCAATCAAACCCTTGAAAATATCCAGCGGCCGTCCGTGGCCTATAATCATTGTAGAACCAATTTTTTCAAGATCACTTTTTAGTTTCAGCAACGTATCATAAATGAAATTGACTCTATAATCTGAAACATTAACCAATCTGCGCAAAATATCAGAATTGAAAATGAACAAAGGCAAAACGTTTTCACGGGTCTTTAGGGCATGATACAGAGCAGTATTATCGTCCAAACGCAGATCCCTCCTCATCCAGAAGATATTTACTACAGGCTTTTCTTTTGGCGTTGTCATACTCTAGGAATTGGTATTTGGAATATTAAATAAGGTCCAATTGTGAGTTCAAAATGAATGAAAAAATATGATCTTAATCCAATCATATTTTCGTGTGAAATATAAGAAAAAACAAAACTAACTGTACCTTTGTCACCTTTAAATGCTGGAATATCAACAAAAGAATCGAAATTTTATGAGTAACAGAGGTTTTGCAAGTGACAATAATTCGGGCATCCATCCTACAATTTTGAAAGCTATTGAAATAGCAAACGTTGGTCATGCAGTGGGATATGGAGATGATATATACACAGAAGAGGCCAAAAGACTCTTCAGAAATGAATTTGGCAACGACACAGAAATATTCTTTACGCTTACGGGAACCGGAGCCAATATTCTTTCGATTCAATCTTTATGTCAGTCATTTAATGCAATTATATGCGCTGAAACAGCACATATACATACGGATGAATGTGGAGCACCGGAAAAATTCACGGGAAGTAAATTGATTCCGATTCCTTCCAATAACGGCAAAGTCAGTCCAGGTGAATTGTTGAAAAAGCTGCATGGTTTTGATTTTGAGCATCATTCACAACCCGGTATGCTGAGTATTTCTCAGGTCACGGAGATGGGAACGGTTTATAGTGTCGAGGAAATTAAAGAATTAGCTGCCATCGTTCATCAACATGGCATGTATCTGCACATGGATGGAGCGCGAATTGCCAATGCTGCCGTCTCTCTCGGATTAAACTTTTGCGCATTTACGAAAGATGCCGGTGTAGATGTACTTTCATTTGGCGGAACAAAAAATGGCTTGATGCTCGGGGAGGCTGTCTTACTTTTTAATCCTCTTTTAGCAAAAAACAGCAAATATTTCCGTAAACAAGCTGCCCAGCTTTACTCCAAGATGCGGTTCGTCTCGACACAGTTCATCCCATATTTGAGGGACGAAATCTGGAAGGAGAACGCCGCGCATTCCAATGCGATGGCGCAAAAATTAGCAGGATTGGTTGCAGATATTAAGGCTATAAAAATTACGCAAAAGGTAGATGCAAATGGTATTTTTGCCATAGTCCCAAAGGAAATCATCCCAATAATAAGAAAAGAGTACTTTTTTTACGATTGGGATGAATTAAAAGGTGAAGTCAGATGGATGACATCCTTTGATACGACTGAAGAAGATATCCTGAATTTAGTTGCGTTGCTGAAGGCTCATTTGAATTAAAAATGGGTTAAGCCGCATTTTTGTCGTACTTTTGCGACTTCATGGTAAAAATATTGTATTTATGATTAGTAGAAGGATTATCCGGACCAAGGTGTTGCAGATACTGTATGCTCACGTATCATCAGCAGATAAACCAATTAACTCCTCAGAAAAAGAATTGCATTTTAGTATCCAAAAAACATATGATTTATACCATCTTTTATTGATACTTCCGGTTGAATTAGTCGACTATGCCGGTAAAGTGATGGAAATCAGAAAAACGAAAAACTTCCCTACACAGGAAGAGCTCAATCCCAATTTGAGATTTGTTTCCAATCGATTGATATCCAAGCTTAAAAGCAATAAAGACTTAGCCGCATATATTGAAAAGAATAAGGTTAATTGGGTAAACAACCAGGAGATGATAAAGAAAATTTATCAGACAATGGTTGAATCGGATGTTTACAAAAATTATCTCATCCAAAAGGAAGATGATTTTCAAAATGATCGAAAATTTTGTGAGGATTTCTTTGCAGAAGTACTACTCAAAAGTGATTATGTCTTCAATGAATTTGAGGAACAAAGTATCTATTGGAATGATGATCTGGATTTTGTGGTTTCAATGGTAATTAAAACGCTCAAAAAATTCAAGGAAGAGAGTAATGTAAACGATCATCTTTCTTCTCTTTACAAAGATGATGAAGACCAGGAATTTACTGTCAATCTTTTTAGAAGAACGCTGGCCAGGAGTGAGGAAAACCGCAAAACAATAGAAGCCTATACCAAAAACTGGGATGTTGAGCGCGTTGCAACTATGGATATATTGATTATGGAACTGGCCATCACTGAACTTACCGAGTTTCCATCGGTTCCCGTTAAGGTTAGCCTGAACGAATATATTGAACTGGCCAAATATTATAGTACCCAAAGGAGCAGTATATTTATTAACGGTGTTCTGGACAGGATTACAAAAGATTTTAAGGAGCAGGGAAAAATTGTTAAAGCTGGAAGGGGTCTGTTAGAAGGATGAAAAGAGAATACCTGCTTTCATTTTTTTTGATGTTCTCTATTGGAATTTTTTCCTGCAACAATAATTCTAAAACTCGTACGAAACCTGATAAAGGTGTAGAAACAGGAGAAAAAAAGAGTTTAGGTAAGATTGAATTTACCAAAGAATTGCATAATTTCGGAACATTAAAAGAGGGTGAAATTGTGTCCTATTCGTTTCAGTTTAAGAACAATGGGACAGCCCCTTTTCGATTGATAAAGGTTGAACCGACATGCGGTTGTTTGTCTGTTCAATTCGACAAGGAAGAGATAGGAATTCAATGTTCGTCAGTTATTGATGTAATTTTTCATTCAGAAGGAGAATGGGGAAATCAGATCAAAACCGTGAGTATTGAAACATCAGCTGGAGAGGTTAAAACTCTTACCATAGGGGCTTACGTTGAAAATAAGAATTTTAATATTGAATTAAATAGTTTAAAATGAGTACATTATTATTTGTTATTGCCCAACAACAACAGAGTATGTTGGGAATGTTTTTGCCACTTGTGATGATCATTGTAGTTTTTTACTTTTTTATGATTCGTCCGCAGATGAAGCGCCAAAAAGAGACGCAAAAATTTCGTGACGCTCTTCAAAAAGGAGATAAAGTGGTAACATCAGGTGGTATTTATGGCAGGATTGATGAGATAAAGGATCAGATTATCTATCTTGAAGTTGCACCTAACATTAAATTGAAGGTTGATAAGAGTGTGGTTTTAAAAGATATGACGGATGCTCCGGTAGCGAAGTAAAAAATGGCCGGTTAACCGGCCATTTTTATTTATTAATGACTTAGTTTCTCGAAATGAGGCAGATCCGAGTCAAAAAGGTATACCTTTTTATAAAACGCAAAGTCAAAAACTTTAGCTACAGGAAGGCTATTGTTTTTTTAGTATGCCTTGCATTATCATCTTTTCTGTGGTTATTAAACAGCCTGGAAAAGAGATATACCGGCAGGATCAGTGTCCCAATTACCTATGTAGAGTTTCCCAAAGATCGGCAGCTTTCGAACGTACTACCTCAAAAATTTGACTTAATGGTAGATGCCTATGGCTATACCTTGCTTGTATACAAACTACGCCTTGCCCTTTCGCCGGTTTTACTTAATGTTACTGAGTTGGTTGACAATGCAATTGAAAAGGGATATAGAAATAAATTCACGGTCTCAACCGTGAACCACAAGGAAGAGATTGAAAAACAGATAAGCAGCGAAATTCGAATATTGTCAATAAAGCCCGATTCGTTGATTTTTAATTTTAGTAAAATTATCTCTAAAAGAATTAAGGTAAAGCCCAATGTAAAGATTGGATTTGAGAGTCAATACTCGCTGATGGAGGAACCATTCACAACTCCTGACTCAATCCAGGTAAGTGGTCCGAAAAATGTTTTAGACACAATGAAGTTTGTCTATACCAACTTTCATTCCTATTCAAGACTTTCACATTCTGTAGAAGAAAAAGCCACTGTTCAATCGATCAGGGGATTGACAATACCCGTCACTGAAGTAAAGTTGTCGGTTCCGGTTGAGCAAAACACTGAAGTGAGCTTTGAAGTGCCTATTGTTATAATTAATAAACCGGATAATATTGTTCTTAAAACCTTCCCAGGCAAAGTTAAAGTATCATGCAGAATCGGTCTGAGTAAATACAAAAAGCTGGATTATAACGCTTTCCGTGCATTTATTAATTATGAAAAGATTTCCATAAACGACACAAAACTTCCTGTTCTGTTTGAAAGCTCGTCGAAAGCGGTTTTGTCCGTAAGCTTCGCGCCCAAGGACGTTGAATATATTCTTGAACATGAAAAATAGCAGATCATGTTAAGCGTTGGCATCACTGGTGGTATAGGAAGTGGAAAATCCACGGTATGCAAAGTGTTTAAAGTGCTTGGTGTGCCTGTCTTTCAAGCGGATTTAGTTGCCAAAAGCATCCAAAATGAAGATCCGTTTATCAGAGAAAGTCTGATCGGCCTTTTTGGTCCAACTATCTACGACGAAAATAAGTTGTTGAACCGTCGAAAGCTGGCTCAGATAATTTTTAACGATCAAACATATCTGGAACGCGTAAATCAACTGATACATCCCGCAGTGCGGCTAAAATTTGAACAATGGAAAGCGCGAATGGAAAAATTTCCATATGTACTCTATGAGGCGGCAATCCTTTTTGAAACTGGCGGGGCGCGGAGTTTTGATTACACTATTCTTGTAGTTGCAGATGAAAATGAACGTTTGAATCGGGTCATGAAAAGGGATCAGGTGACTGCTGACGCAATTTTACAAAGGATGAATAAGCAGATGAAAGACGGCGAAAAGATTCGTTTAGCAGATTTCATCATTGAAAATAATGATAATCAGTTAATTATTCCGAAAATATTAAAGTTGGATCAATTTTTAAAATCGAATAGTCATGTATGGGAAATTGATAGGTAGTGGTTTGGGATGGACCCTTGGCGGCCCAATTGGCGCTTTGGCGGGATTTGTATTAGGCACTTTATTTGATCTGACTGATAAATCGGATCCGAATGCAAGGCCATTTCAAAGGGGGGTACAAACGACACCAAACGATTATCTCTTCAGTCTGTTAGTCCTGGTTTCTGCCATTCTGAAGGCTGACGGAAAAATAATGAAGTCAGAACTCGATTATGTAAAAGAATTTTTCAAAGCGAATTTTGGCGTCGAAGGTGCTCAGAATGCTTTAAAAGTGTTGCAGGATCTCACTAAACAGAATATTCCAGTGACAGATGTGTGTCATCAGATTAAGAATTACATGGATTATCCTGGTCGCCTGCAACTTATTCATTTTCTTTTTGGTATAGCAGCGTCTGATGGAGAGATTCATCCAGAAGAGCTGAAACTCATTAAGCATATTTCGGTTAGTTTAGGCATATCAAGTGCTGATTATACATCGATTGAGGCCATGATGATCCCGAAAACTGATTGGGCTTACGATGTGTTGGAGATCTCCCCTTCTGCCACTGACGAGGAAGTTAAAAAGGCATATCGCAGAATGGCCGTAAAATATCATCCCGACAAGGTGAGTTATTTGGGAGAGGAAGTTCAGCAGGCCGCGAACGAGAAATTCAAAAAGGTTAACGAAGCCTATCAGCTGATTTCTAAAGAGCGTAAGATTTAGCCTGATCAACTTAGATATTCTTTAGGCGCATCTACATACTTAAATGCCATTTCTGTTTGAAATGTTCCGACACTTGACTGAATTCGTTTTTTCAGGGGTGATGCATTTTGTACTTTCGGTTGCTTCAATGCATTTTTTTGATTATTATTTTTAACTTTATGTGAAATATAAACCAAATTTAATCGCTATGAAAAAAACATTGATGACAATTGCATTACTGGCTTTAGTAATGGTAACTTTTGGACAGACATTTGATCTCGGTGTTAAGGCCAGTTATAACACTACAAAATTCACTCTAAGTGCTAACGACGCTTACAAACAATTTAAAAATGGATCCGGATCAAGTTACGGGGCATTTTTACGGGTTGGGGGCTCTCATATTTACCTACAGCCTGAATTACTTTACTCTTCAAAAACCGCAACGTATACTTTGACGAATACGAATAATGTAGTTGTTACTACCACCGAAGTCAAATTAAAAACTGTACAAATTCCTGTTTTGGTAGGTGTGAAACTTCTGGATTTGAAAATTGCATCTCTTAGGGCTTTTACTGGTCCTGCGGCCTCGTTTGTCACAAATAAGCAAGATAAATTAGCTACGCAGATTAAAGACAATTTTACTTCTAATTCGATGGCCTGGGACTGGCAAGTAGGTGCGGGTGTTGATGTATTGATGTTTACACTGGATATGCGTTATGAACTTGGACTTACTGAATTAAAAAATGTTACTCCGGATACGTTCAAGGGAAGAACCTTCACAGTATCTTTAGGATTTAAGTTTTTCTGATATTATGATCCTTAAATAACAAAAGCCGCATTTTGCGGCTTTTGTTATTTAAGGATCATAATATAGATTACGTATTCATTGCTCCACAAACATTTATTACCTGGCCGGAAACGTACGATGAAAGATCGGAAGCAAGAAAGAGAGCGACTTTAGCGACTTCCTCAGGCAGTCCTCCCCTTCTCATAGGAATTGATGCTTCCCACTGTTTGCGAGCCTCCTCGGGGATCTTGGCTGTCATCTCGGTAATAATAAACCCGGGGGCAATTGCGTTTGAACGAATTCCTCTGGAGCCAAGTTCTTTAGCTATCGATTTGGTAAATCCAATAATTCCAGCCTTCGACGCAGAATAGTTTGCCTGACCTGCATTACCGCTCACACCTACCACAGAGCTCATATTAATAATTGAACCACCTTTTTGCTTGAGCATGGTCATTTGAGCAGCTTTTGTAAAATTAAAAACGGATTTAAGGTTGACATTTATAACCGCGTCCCATTGCTCCTGTGTCATTCGCATGAGCAAAGTATCCTTGGTAATTCCTGCATTATTTACTAAAACGTCAATACCTCCAAAATCTTTGACAATCTGATCCACAACCTGGATGGTTTCATCATATTTCGACGCATCAGAAGCATAGGCCTTCGCTTTTACACCTAATGCAAGCAATTCTTTTTCAGTCTCTTTTGCAATATCATCATAAAATAAATCGGTGAAAGCAACATTACATCCCTGTTCAGCAAAAACCATTGCAATCGATTTTCCTATGCCACGACTTCCACCGGTGACGATAGCAGTCTTTCCTTCTAATAATTTCATAGCTATTTACATTAACAAATTTTAAATCTTAAATTTGGGATTAAACCTCTGATTTTTGCATAAACTGCGAAGCACCCCTAATAATTACGGCAAAAATAGTCAATAATGTCGATTATTGCGAGAGTGACTCCAGGAGGTGTAAATAATCTTCAGCAGTTTTGCTGTATTTCGTTTTGGCTGACTTTTTTGCCCATTCTATTGCTTCCTTCAGATTTCCATTCATTTCGGATGCGAGGGCAAGATTGTACTCAATCCAACTGCGTAAAACTGTTGATGTGGAGGTAGAAAATTTCATCCAAATATTTTCAGCTTCCTTCCAATCGTTCTTTAAAAGGTAGTCAACGGCTCTGTCTGCCTCCTTGTTATTGGTGACAAAATACCTTCTTTCGTCTGATTTCCAAGATGGTGACACATAAGAAGAAATACTGTTTGCATTCTCAATAGCGCCGTCGATGAGTGCTTCTTTTATCGTCGGTAATTTCTCATATGTTTCCTGCAATGTATTTCCTGTTCTTTCATAATAAATCGTGTCATTGACTTCGAACTTTGCAACCATTAACTTTTCCAGTGGCTGGTAAAGTTTCCAGTTGGAATGATAAGCTACCTGAATGAATGCAACGTATTCCTTTGAGGGTACTCCATTGCTGTAAAATTCGCCTGATTCAATCCGAAATGAGGTTTTAACCTTTTCATAAAAATTCTCTAAAACAAGCAGGGCATCAGTACTAAACTCAGTACATACCTGTTTTACCTGCGACAAACTAAGCGAAGGCGACTTTTCTTCGGCGCCAAGATTGAGATTTGGCAGATTTCTTTTTACAGGGATAACAATATCAAATCTCCCGGATTGATACATCGAATTTCCAACAGATTTTAAGGTTGTATCTGCTGCAATGCTATCGAGAAATATCCTGTCAAGACTTAATTTTTTCCTGATAAAAAGTGACTCAAGCGAGTCTTGATTTAAATCGGCAAAGGCGCCTGTCATACTTCGGTTCATCAGAACAATACTTTGAATATCATTGGAAATCGCTCTTTTGGGTGGGACAGAAACCTGTACAGAGATTTTTCCCATCGAAATGCATGATGAAAACAATACCAACATTCCGAATGATAACCAGTTATAGCGTTTAAAAAATTTTCTCATATGAAATCTTCAGAATTAAGAAGCTTTTACCTTTTTACAAATTAACTAATTATTCGTCGATCCCCGATGTCAAAAAACATTAAAAAATAATGGGAGATCATTATATTTGCCTTTCCAAATGTTTTTTTACTAAATCATCAATCATGAAGTATTTCTTTAAATGCCTTGTCCTCCTCTCGATAACTATATCTGCCTGTAAAGTTCAATATCAGCCAAAAATTACCACGGACGAGATATCTGCCTCGATCTCCACGCTTTCATCAGATAGTTTTCAAGGCAGGAAGCCTGGAATGACCGGGGATTCACTGGCAGCCAGATTCATTGCCCAAAAATTTAAAAAATCAGGTGGCAAAATGTTATATAACGAAGGCTATCAGCCTGTTAAACTGGTCACTGGTTTTACGTTTGGAAAGGAGAATCACCTTTCAACCGCCCAGAAAAGCTATGAATTAGGCATTGATTTTGAGCCACTTTTCTTTTCAGCTAATAAATCGTTCAAGGGCAAACTTGCTGTGGCAGGATATGGAATTACTGTTTCATCGGATAGCCTGAAATGGGATGATTATCTAAATATTCAGGCTAATAATAGCTGGGTTTTAATTTTAGACGGACTGCCAGCTCATCTTCAACAAAATCAGGAAGCAAAAAAGTATAGTGATGTCCGATCTAAGGTTTTAAATGCGATAGATCATCACGCCAGCGGTATATTATTGATCACCGCAGACTTTGATACGAAAGGCGTGACAAAAACGGTAATGTTCGACAAGAATAGTGTTCCCTATTCTGTTCCGGTAATGAAAATTTCTGCCAAGACTGCCGATCAAATTCTTAATGGTCTATTGACATTCAGTGATATAGAGAATAAAATTAAAACGGATCATAAGCCATTCTTCAAGACAACGGATATCGTTGTTGCTGGTGAGGCATCCGTGCTACCTAAAATTACGATGACCCAGAATATTGTGGGAATGGTTCGCGGTACAGATCAAAAGCTGGCCGACGAATACATCGTTGTTGGAGCGCATTATGACCATCTTGGATACGGGGGGCCGGGATCAGGATCGAGAATGCCGGATACGCTGGCGGTACATCATGGGGCTGATGACAATGCATCAGGTGTCGCAGCAGTTATAGAATTGATGCAAAAATTTTCATATGAGAAAAGCAATAAGCGAACGATCGTGTTTGCCGCTTTTACCGCCGAGGAGTTTGGGTTAATTGGCTCAAAAGCGTTCGTTACGGAACCACCATTCAGCTTGAAGAAAATAGATGCCATGTTCAATTTTGATATGATTGGCAGGCTAAATTCGGACAATGAACTTACAATTGGAGGTGTGGGAACCGCTTTGGAGACGAAGTCGTTAGTAGACAGCCTTATACATGGGTTCACGGTCAAAATATCCAAAGAGGGATACGGACCATCCGATCATGCATCGTTCTATGGCGAAAATATTCCTGTTGTTTACTTCACGTCTGGCGTTCATGACCAGTATCATACACCAAAAGATACGTACGACCGGATAAACCTGAAGGGGGAAGAGTTGATCATCGAAAATGCTTATCAGCTGATCAAAGAAGTGGCAAATCGCACCAATAGACTTACCTACCAGGAAAGTGGTCCGAAGATTGGCAATTCTACCCGTACCGACCTGAAAGTTTCTTTAGGAATTATACCTGACTTTGCAGGATCCGAGAAAGACGGTATGCGAATTGATGGTGTTACACCTGGAAAACCTGCATCCAAGGCAGGATTGTTAAAGGGGGATATTATCGTCGCAATCGATGGGAAAATGGTTGGCAGTATCTACGATTATATGGCAAGAATGAAAGCATACTCTCCCGGACAGATAATCTCAGTAGATGTTATGAGAGGTGGTGAAAGGAAAGTATTTTTGGTTACACTGTGATCTGAGCAAAATTTTAAATGAAAAACGGGAGAAACTCATCTCCCGTTTTTCATTTAAATCAGGCCAGTCTTGGTAATAATTCTGTCAGAAATTTCCAAAATTTCTCTACAGAGGCAATTTCAATTTTCTCATCAGGCGAATGTACCCCCCGAAGCGTTGGTCCAAAAGAAATCATATCCAAATCGGAGAATTTTTCCAGAAAGAGGCCGCACTCCAGTCCGGCGTGTATGGATCGAACGACAGGTTTATTGCCAAACAGTTCTTCATAACATGTACGTGATATTTGAAGAGCCTGCGAAGAGGGGTTTGGTGTCCAGCCACAGTATCCGTCGCCTCTGACAGCGGTAGCGCCTATGAGGCTGAAAACAGTTTCAACCATCTGATATATATCTTGTTTGCCACTTTCCTGGTCGCTTCGCTGACTGGTCACTATTTCAATCTTGGATTCAGGTTTAAATTTTATACTTGCCAGGTTTGAGGAGCTCTCAACCATCCCTGGCATACGAAAACTCATGGAATGCACGCCGTGTGGCAGAGCGTAAAGAGCATTAATCAGTTTAAACTGACTTTCAGGATCGATTACTGATTCAGGAATATCCGTACTTTCCAGTGAAATTTTGAATTTTGGTTCTTTTTTTAGGAGCTCATTCTCCATATCGACTCTGAAATGATTCAACTCGATTGTCAAATGTTCCTTTTTATCGGATGGAATTACGATGACTACTGACGCTTCCCGCGGTATTGCATTGCGAAGGTTACCTCCCTGGAATTGAGCAATGCGGCATTCGCACTCTTTAATTAGTTGATATATAAAGCGATTCAGGATTTTTATTGAATTTCCCCTACCCTTTTCAATATCATCGCCAGAATGCCCTCCCAGTAGTCCGGAAACGGAAATTTTAAATGCGACACTGTTTGCGGGTACAGCTTCTGGCTTATAATTGAATGTTGCAACTGTGTCAATCCCACCGGCACAACCAATAAAGATTTCCCCTTCGTCCTCCGAATCAAGGTTTAGTAATATCTTACCCTCCAAAAAACCAGCTTTTAGCGCTTGCGCGCCTGTTAAACCGGTTTCTTCATCTACTGTAAATAGTGCCTCGATTGGCGGGTGAATCAGGTTTTTGTCAGCCAATACGGCCAGAGTGGCAGCGATGCCAATACCACAATCCGCACCCAATGTGGTGTCGTGGGCTCTTACCCATCCATTATCTATAACCGGAATGATCGGATCATTGAAAAAATCATGCTCAACGCCGTCATTTTTTTCGCAAACCATGTCCATATGCGACTGTAAGACAATGACATTGCCTTTTTCATACCCCTTAGTTCCCGGCTTTTTCAAAACGATGTTTCCCACTTCATCCTTTTTCGATTCAAGGTTATTAATTTCTGCAAACCGGAGCAGAAAATCGATCATTTTTTCTTCGTGCCTGGAAGGACGCGGTACCTTACAAACTTCATTGAAATAATGCCAAATCAATTGAGGATTTAATGTTTCTATATTATTCATCTTTATGTATTTATATTGTTTTATTAAAGTTTATAATTAATTGAATTTCACGTATTGCATTTGTCAATTGTACCTTTTCAGTCGCAAAGATAGCTGAAACTTCAGCTTTTTTAGATTTATCAATTGTGAAGTATTTTTATTTCCATAAAATTCCTTAATAATCCAAGATAATTAAACTTTTATGTAAGTTTGCAAAGAATTGGTGCCTCACGGCTTAATTGGGAATCCGGTGAAAATCCGGTACAGTTCCCGCTGCTGTAAACCCGATCCGCAATATGGATAGTATGTTTTTGATCACGTATCCACTGTTTGTTCCCCAACAAACGGGAAGGAGGTCAAAAATCGGGAGAAGTCAGAAGACCAGCCATTCGGTAATTAAACTTTCGGGATAAAAGTATCGTAATGATGAAAAAAATAGGCGCATTTCTTGCTTTTGGGATTACTTCACTCATTTTATTTTCCTGTGCAAAGGATATTTCCGGGGTTTCTGAACTAGTTTCATTAACCGGTTCATCTCCTTATATAGCAAAAGTATTTGATTACCAGTATGGTCCTGGTCAACATGCCTCGCTTATTCCCTCCAGCGAAAAAACAGCCAGCTTTGTCGGGGAGCCATGGGCGAATGGAAAATCGTTTACATCACTTGGTGGCTGGGGCGGATACCTTATTGCTGGTTTTGATCATGCGGTTAGCAATGCGAATGGCCCTGATATTGCTATCTATACTCAGCCTTCTGTCTCATCTGAACCTGGTGTTGTATATGTTATGACGGATACCAATAATGATGGTCTTCCTAATGACGGATCCTGGTATGAACTGAAAGGAAGCGAGTACAATAATTCGGAAACCATTCACAATTATCAGGTAACATATTACAAACCAACTGTTTCTGGATATATAACGTGGAAGGATAACAAAGGACATCAGGGTACTTTGGTTCCAGTTTTTGGCTCTGAAAGTTGGTGGTGGAGTGGATATGGTGACAAGTCTTCAATAACATTCGATGGCGAAAGATTGCCGGATGCCTACATTAACACGGCAAAAGCCTCGGAAGAAGAACTTTGGATGGTGCGTCCCGGACTTTTCCAGTTTGGTTATGCCGAATGCTATTTTAATACTGATTACAATTCCAAACTTAAGGCAAATTTTTTAGACATATCCTCGGCCGTCGATGCATCCGGCCAACCAGTTAACCTCTCAAAAATAAATTTTATTAAGGTCCAAAGCGGCGTTTTTCAAGTAGCAGGATGGCTTAATGAAATTTCGACAGAGATTAGCGGTGCGGCAGATATCCATTTACTGGATAAAACTAGCTATTGATGAAATTTTTTTGTGTCAATTTGATTGTTTTTTTGCTCATATTTCAGCCTGAGGGGTCTGTAAATGCGCAATCGATTCGAGATACGCTACAATTACAATCTATCCAGATAATTGGGAAGAGAAATACCAGAAATTTCCACGAAACGAGATCCGAAATTGACTCGGTTACGTTGGCAAAGTCAAGCACAATAAGGCTTTCAGAGCTTTTGTCTCAAAACACTTCAATCTTTATTAAAGAGTATGGCAGAGGGGCGATGGCTACTGCATCTTTCCGGGGAACAGCTCCTTCGCATACAAAAATTAGTTGGAACGGACTTGAATTGAACTCACCAATGCTGGGGATGGTTGATTTCTCGCTGATTCCAATATATTTTACCGACGGAGTGACACTATTGCATGGGTCATCCTCCCTATCTGAATCGGCCGGAGCACTTGGCGGGACTATTCAGCTTGAAAATAATGCAAATTGGAATAATACTGTATCAGGAAAGCTGCTCAGCGGACTGGGCAGTTATCACACAGTTGATGAGTATTTGCAGTTTAGTATTGGCAATCGTAAAATACAGTCGAAAAGTTCTTTTTATTATAACTATTCGGCCAATGATTTTCAGTTTCTTAACAAAATGAATGCTTCGCTGGATCCGTTGAACGGGAGCTATATCTATAAAGTGGAAAAAAATAGAAATGCAGACTATCTTAACTACGGATTATTGCAGGAGTTTTATCTGCAGGCTATTCCAAATCAAATATTTACACTTAAAGCCTGGTTGCAGCACAATGAGCGGAGTATTCCGCAATTATTGACCAACGAGGGTGATGAAGCCGCAAATATTAACCGGCAAGCCGAGAATGCCCTTCGTTCTGTGGCAGAATGGAGACGTTTTGGCGCTCGTAGCAAAATGTCGTGGAAATCTGCGATAAACCTTCAAAATACTGGGTATACTCTCGTAAATAGGGTTAGCGGAGCCTCCAGTCAGGTGGTAATTGATGCTAATGCCAGAATTCTTTCAATTACTAGTAAGATAGATTATTTCGTTAAAATTAATCGGATTTTTTCTCTTGTTGGAGGCATTGATGTTGATATACACCAGGTTCACTCCGAAAATAGGTCACCCTCCGCGCAGATTACTGGTTACGATAAATCCAGAACTGAAAGTTCAATATTTGCTGAGTTGGAATCGCGAATTACCTCCAATTTCAGTACAGTAGTTCTGTTGCGGGAATCTCTGGTGGGATTTCATCACAACTCGTTACTACCGCTCGTAAGGATCACATATCAGCCAAACCTGGAAAAGCCGTTGATTCTCACTGGTTCTGTGGCGGGCAACAATCACCTACCTACGCTCAACGATCTGTATTATATCCCTGGGGGCAATCCTTTTCTAAAATCAGAGAAAGGAACGCAACTTGATTTGAACGCTTCTGATGAATTTTCGCTTGGTAATCAGAAGTTTAAAGCAGGAGTTTCATTTTTTTCATCGAACATTAAAGATTGGATTATTTGGCTTCCAACTTTTCAGGGATACTGGGAACCAACTAATATTGACAAAGTTATTAGTAGCGGAATTGCCGCGAATGTGTCACTAAGTGGTTCTTATAAAGGCATTCGCTACGAATTGAAGGGTAATTATGCATTTACTAAAACGGTAAACCGATCAGACACCAGTATTTCATTCGGAAAACAATTGCCTTACATTCCACAAAATTCGGCCAACCTTAATCTCCATCTTTCCTATTCCAATCTGTTTTTCGACTGGATGTGGAATTATTATAGCAAACGTTACACTACGACTGCGAACAGTGAAGAGACAATTTCAGACTATCTGTATCCCTATTTCATGAACAATCTGCAAGTCGGGATAAGATTACGGGTGGGTTCAAAGATCCTCACTGTTGAAAGCAAGGTATTGAATCTGTTCAATGAAGAATATCGGACGGTATTGCAGCGTCCTATGCCAGGTAGAAATTTCCAATTTGTACTTCGTTATGATTTTTAAAAAGGGTAACCAACTATTTTTCCTCGTGATCTTTTTCCTGCAATTTGCTCTGACAGGTTGCATGAAAGATGATCAATGGGTAAAGGATCATTTGAAACAGACGACTATTCAGCTGGGCGAAGGCGGGTTGTTTGTTGTGAACGAGGGGAATTTCATGTATGGAAATGCTACGCTGTCGTTTTATGATACACTTAAGAGGGAGATTCAAAATGATCTTTTCTACCGGGCAAATGGATTACCGTTGGGAGATGTAGCTGAATCAATGTCGATACGGAATTCGACGGGTTATATCGTTATAAACAATTCAGGTAAAATCTACATCCTGGATACTAATTCAGGTAAATATTTGGGCAAAATAACAGGATTGACTTCTCCTCGATTTCTGCATTTTGTAAATAGCGAAAAGGCTTATGTAACAGACTTATATGCACAAAGAATTACAATTGTCAATCCAACAAACTACCAAGTTACCGGTGTAATCCAGACTCCTTCTCACCCATCTACGGAAGAAATGGTGCAGGTCGGAAATCTGCTTTTTGTAACATGCTGGTCGGGCGACAAAACCGTACTGGTAATTGATATATCTAAGGATCAGATTATTGCAGAGATTGCTACAGGAATTCAACCCTGTGGAATTGTTGCTGATCATTTCGGTAAAATATGGGTGTTGTGTCAATCGTTACCTGGAAATAATTCTAAAAGTAATGCACAACTACAAAGAATAGATCCTGTTTCACTTTCAATAGATAAAAGCTTCACTTTCAACGCAACTGAAAAGCCAGTAAAACTTACTATCGACGGAAAGGGCGAAAACCTATTCTATATCCTGGGGAATGCGGTAATGAAAATGGCTGTTTCTGATGAGCAGCTTCCGGATAAGTATTTTATCTCTATCAATTCGAAAATATTGTATAGCCTGGGGATTGATCCGGCAAATGGAAATATATATGTGGGCGATGCACTGGATTATCAGCAGTCCGGATTAATATTCAGATATTCAGAAGCAGGTAAGTTGTTGGATACATTTAAGGCAGGAATTATTCCCGGGCGATTTTGTTTCAAGTAGATTTGAGATTCTATTCCCGTTTAGAATTTCATTGAAAATGCCATCCCTCCCCCATTTGAATAAATCGTAGGAACCAGCACACTTGTTGAATTTTTTCCCCAACGATGGCGATGCGTCAGATAGACGATCTTCACGGAAGCAATGCCGATGCCAGCACCAATTAACACGTCCGAAGCCCAATGGTGATTGTTGGCAATACGCAAAAAGCCAGTTGCTGCTGCGCACAAATATCCCGAGACACTTATCCATGGTGAAGTATCCCGGTATTCCATGTCAAGCAATGTTGCAGAGGCGAATGCTTGGGCTGTATGCCCGGATGGCATTGAATTATCGTCACTTCCATCCGGCCGGTTGTCTTTGATCACCCGCTTCATGGAGAAGACAATCGCAGAAACGAGTAATTCTGATTTCGCCGTGAGAATCGCCTGATTCAAAAAATTATTTTTGCTTTTCAATCCAGCCAGCTTAAAACCATATAAAGCAACTAGCGGAACAAATTGGAGGTAGTTATCTGCTGTCGTATTAAAGCCCCTTACATTTGTCTGAAAGTGCTTCTGAATTCCTTCTTTTCCTATTGACGAATTGGAAGGAAGAATTTCAATCAACGCACCGGTTGCCACCAGCGATATAGGCAAGATCGCTGATTTTAAGATAGAGCGATTTTTGCATTCGGTTTTCACAAAAACCGTTGAAGAGTCGGTATGGATGATACTTGAAGGACTTTCGTTGAATGCGAGATTTTGTGATGAAACAGAGTTGCAAATAAGCAACAAAAGTAAGAAAGAAATAAATCTCGTCATTTTTCAACTGTTTTGAAATAGAAGCGATAAAAATAGCTAATAACTTGGTTGATTAGTTAAATGCAAAGCTTTTTAAGATAATTTTGCAACTCGGTTAAGATATCATGTGCATATTCTTTACCGGAATAAACCTTTAAAATTTGAATGATGGCAACGGTAAATCTATCTGACCACGTAAACCACGATGTTCCTAACGCTGCAGGAATGAAATTCGGAATTGTGTATGCTGAATGGAATCCGGAAGTAACACTTCCCTTAAAGAACGGCGCTGTTGAAACGCTCATAAAATATGGTGTATCCCCGGAGGATATTCGAGTAGAAGAAGTTCCCGGTACTTTTGAACTTACACTTGGAGGACAATTGATGGCTGAGAATACCGATGTTGACGGCGTAATCTTACTGGGCTGTGTAATTCAGGGAGAAACCCGTCATTTTGATTTCATTTGTCAGGGTGTAACTTACGGCACAACAAAATTAAATCTTGAATATGGTATCCCATTCATTTTCGGAGTGTTAACGACAGATAATCAGCAGCAGGCGTTGGATCGGGCCGGAGGAAGACTTGGCAACAAGGGTGATGAAGCGGCCTACACTGCAATAAAGATGGTGGCACTTTCTAAACGAATGCAACCTGAAGAATAAGTCATAAAAAAAGCGTCAAATAGACGCTTTTTTTATGACTTATTCTGAGATTATCGTTTCTTTTTATCGGCTATAGCCTTTTGTTTTGCCATCTCTTCCAGTCTGGTCTGGAATTTGGATTTGGTAACCGGTATCTTCTGCTTGGCCTTGAGTTGAGCGTGGATTTTATCTTCATTGATCAATTTTTTGAAGACATACATTTGTACAAAAGTCAGAACCAGGGATAAGAAATAGTACAAACTTAATCCGGCAGCATAACTATTAAAGATGAACAAGAACATCACAGGCATCATATACATCATGGTTTTCATACCAGGCATCTGTTGTGTTCCCGCACCAGTCATCTCATTATTATATTTCACATAGAAGATGTTTGTAACCGTCATAAGCAAACAAAACAGACTCACATGATTTCCATAAAAAGGAATTGTGAATGGCAATTTCGCTATGGAGTCGAAGGAAGACAAGTCTGTTGCCCATAAGAAACTTTGTTGTCTGAGTTCAATAGATATGGGGAAGAAATAGAACATTGCAATCAAAATAGGCATTTGCAGAAGCATTGGCAAACAGCCTCCCAATGGGTTCACGCCCGCCTTTTTGTAGAATGCCATTACCGCCTGTTGTGATTCCAGTTTTTTATCTTCACCATATTTTTTCTGGATCTCTTCTATTTCGGGTTTTAAGAGCCTCATCTTGGCCTGAGAAATATATGATCTGTAGGTGAAAATCAATGTTATAAGCTTAATATATATTGTCAGCAATAATATTATCAAGCCGAAATTGCCAATATAGCGGCGTAAGAAGTCGAATGCCGGAATCACGATCCATTTGTTGACCCATCCAATAACTGTCCACCCAAGAGACAGTTGCTCCTCCATACCCAAATCAAACTGGTTCAAGGTATTGTACTGGTTTGGACCAAAAAAGATTTTTGAAGAGAAGATCTCATTTCCTTTCGCATCCAGAGGAATAGTAAGGTCAGCGGTCATTTCAGCGACATACGATGAGTCAAGATCCTTTTTGGTATGCGAAATTTGTGCATTAAGGAATGACTGATCTGCAATCAAAACAGATGAAAAAAACTGTTGCTTAAAGCCAACCCATTTTACTTTGGTTGAGAGGGTTTTGGATGCTGACTTGGTAAGATCAAGTTTGTCAACTACGTCTTTATCAAATTTATAGTAAACTGTGGATTGATTATTCTCACCCAATTTAGACATTTTCTCCTGTCTTGGCATGTTAATATTCCAAAGGAAATTGACATACTCCGAATTTGCACCAGCAACTTTTTTAATTCCGGAAGTCTTGATATTGAAATCCAGTAAATAGGAATTGTGCTTTAGCGTGTAGACATATTCAATAGAAATATTATTCCCGGCGTCAAGCAACATGGAAACCGTCTTGGATTCGCCCGGAAGATCTTTGTTGAATTTTTCCCTGCCTTCTTTTCCCTTAGGCACCTTGGTTCCAACAACACTAACCACACTTTCCTTTACAGAGGGTTGGAAGAAAAAATGATCGGTTTGAATACTCTTGTTCTGCGAAAAGAAATTTAGACCAAAATGGTTTCCTTCGCCATCAAAAAGGATAAGAGGAGTTCCGTCATATCTTTTGTAGTCTTTCAATTCGACGGAAAATATTTTACCACCTTTGTTTGAAAGCACCACTTTCATTAGGTTATTTTCCAGGGTGATAAATTTTTCTTCCCCTTTTGCCGCTACCGCGAAAACTCCATAAAGATTGGATAATTCGTTTTGAACAGTCGTCGAGTCAATTTTCGAAATACCAGGTTGAATAGCTGATAGTTCAGCTTGTTTTGTCGCCTCCTTTGCGTTGGCTAACTCAGCCATATTAATGGAGTCGTTTTTTAGCTTTAGCCTTTCCATTTCCTTTTCGGAAGGCTTATTGAAATAACTGGCTGTAAATAAGATAATAAATATTAGAACCAGTCCTGCAATGGTATTCTTATCCATAAATTAAATTGAAATGTTTTGAGAATTTTTTATTACCGCCTTGATAAATGCAACAAAAAGCGGGTGTGGCTGAAGTACAGTACTTCTGTACTCGGGGTGAAACTGAACACCCACAAACCAAGGATGATCCTGAATCTCAATTACTTCTACTAAATTGGTATCCGGATTGAACCCAACAGCCTTCATACCTGCTCTTTCAAATTGCGGTAAATAGCTGTTGTTGAACTCATAGCGGTGACGATGTCTTTCAGAAATTTTCGATTTTCCGTAAGCAATATACGAGTTGGAGTCTCGCTTCAATTGACAGTCATATGATCCAAGCCGCATCGTTCCACCCTTGTCAATAATTCCTTTTTGCTCATCCATTAAATCAATAACCGGATATTTGGTGAGTTGATTCATTTCAGTAGAATCAGCATTCTCCAGATGTAGAATATTTCGAGCGAACTCTATCACAGCAATTTGCATTCCGAGGCAGATGCCAAAGAATGGGATCTTTAGTTCGCGGGCATATTTCGCAGCGATTACTTTTCCTTCGATGCCTCTGTGTCCGAAACCTGGAGCAATCAGGATGCCCTGACAACCTTTAAGTTTTCGTTCAATATTTTCTTCGTTGATTTTTTCTGAATGAATCCATTCAACTTTTACTTTGCATTCATTTGTGGCTCCGGCATGGATAATAGCCTCAGCAATAGATTTATATGCATCTCTAAGTTCTACGTACTTACCGATGAGTGCAATCTTAACCTCTTTCTTTGGATTCTTGTATCGGAAAAGAAATTCGTTCCAATTCTTGAGATCCGGTTCTTCACCTAATGGTAACCCTAGCTTTTTCAGAACGATCTCATCCAGTTTCTCCTCTTTCATCCGTATCGGAACTTCATAGATTGTGGAGACATCGATTGATTCAATCACAGCATCTTTGCTGACATTGCAGAAGAGAGCAACTTTTCCTTTTAAATCAGGAGTAAGCTGGTGTTCGGTTCGCAATACAAGCACGTCCGGCTGAACGCCATTTTCAAGTAGTTGTTTCACAGAGTGCTGAGTAGGCTTTGTCTTCAACTCCCCGGAAGCAGATAAGTATGGAACAAGCGTTAAATGAATAATCAGCGCATCTTGTCCCAGTTCCCACTTCATCTGACGAACGGCTTCAATATAAGGTAAAGACTCGATGTCCCCCACCGTTCCACCTATCTCAGAAATCACAACATCGAATTTTTTCTTTGACCCCAGGAATTTGATGTATCGCTTTATTTCATCCGTTATATGTGGAATTATCTGGACAGTCTTGCCAAGATAATCACCTCTGCGCTCTTTATTAATGACCGATTGGTAAATCCGTCCGGTTGTGACATTATTGGCTTGTGAAGTCGGAGAATTTAAAAATCGTTCGTAGTGACCGAGATCCAGATCCGTCTCTGCACCATCTTCAGTCACAAAGCATTCCCCGTGTTCGTATGGATTAAGGGTACCCGGATCAACATTGATATATGGATCAAGTTTTTGAATAGTGACCTTGTACCCCCTGGCCTGAAGTAACTTAGCAAGAGAAGAAGCGATAATACCCTTTCCCAATGAAGAAGCAACTCCTCCGGTAACAAAAATGTACTTTGTGGTAGACAAAACTTTCGTGATTTAAAGTGTTTTCAACAGCTGCAAATTAACGAATAAAAAACGTAAAGGCAGAATCCGGCGACAAAAAAGTAGCCTGAATTCTAAATCAAAGACCCGCTCTTGGAAGGGAGCGGGTCCAGTAAAGAAGCTTATTATCAATTTATCTCTTCTTGTTCATCGATGATTTTCATCTTCGATTTAAGCTGATCAATTTGAGATTTTAACTTGTCTATCTGATCGTTAACACCTCTTATCAACGATTGTGCTCCTTCTGACGTTCCGAAAAAGCCAACATTATTTGCAAGAGTATTGATGTCGCTTTCCAGTTGCCTCAATCTAACGGCATAACGATCGCGTTCAGTGTTGATTTTAGACCATCCTCTTGGTATGGATGCCAGATGTTCAATTTTTGATTTGAATTTTATCAGGTTCAGATCCTGATCATCCATTTTTATTTTATTGAACTGACCCTCAATAGCATCGTGGTATTTATTCTGAAGTTCTTCCTTCTTGCGGAATGGAACGTGACCAATTTCGGCCCAGCGATCCTGAAATTTCTTCAGTGCTGAAAGATCATCCTGCACATTTCCGGAAGGTTTGAACTCTTCGACTTCCGAAATCAGGATTTTTTTTGCCTTCAGATTCTCATCCTGATCACCTGTTACTCCGGAGAAGTGCGTTTGTTTTTTATTAAAGAATTCGTCACAAGCAGTCCTGAAGCGTTTCCAAATTAATTCAGATTGCTTTCTTGGTACCGGACCAACCTCTTTCCACTTTTTCTGAAGTGTGATCAATCGATCGGTGGTTGCTTTCCATTCTTCACTTTCTTTCAACCTTTCGGCTTGTTCACAAATCTCGACTTTTAGTGCAAGATTGTGGAGCAGATGTTCTTTACTTTTATTCCAGAAATTGCGCTTGTTCTGAAAAAAGTTATCGTTAGCCGCCCTGAAGCGATCCCATATTTTGGAATTTTCCTTCCTCGGACCGAAACCAGTTTTCTTCCATTCTTCCTGAAGTACAATAACTTGCTCTGTAACATCATTCCATTCCCTTGGGTTATCGGAAACAAAAGTAGAAAGAGCCTCTGCCTTTTCGCAAAGCTCTATTTTCTTCAGCAGTTGCTCTTTTTGAGCGGAACGTTCCTGTTCAAAGTGCTGCTGATACCTCTTATTGATAACAGAGGTAGCTAATTTAAAACGATCCCATAATTCTTGTTTGTGATCTCTGGGAACCGGTCCGATTTCTCTCCAGGATTCGTGCAACTTTTGCAGCTCCTTGAAAGTTGCTAACGGCTCTTCGGACTTTCCAGATAACTCCTCTGCTTTGATACAAAGAAGCATCTTTTGATCCATATTGCGTTTAAGATCGAGGTCGCGTAATTCGCGGTCAATCTTGACGAAATCGTAAAAGCGTTCGACCTGATAATGGTAATTCTCCCAAAGATCTTTCACTTTGGATTGCGGTACCTGGCCGATAGCCTTAAATTTTACCTGTAATTCATTGAATAACTGAAAAGTATTGTTCAATGAATTCTCGCGGTTCACCAACATTTTAATCTCTTCAATGATCTCTGCCTTTTTGAGGTAATTTTCCTCCTTGACAGCTTCTTGCTTCTTGTTGGATTCGTATCTTAGATTTTTGTATTCTCTGAAAAGATCTTTCAGTTCCTGTTCAAAAGGATCTGTATCTGCCAGAAACAACTCTTCATCATTGCCTTCTGCGATAAATGCAGCCTTCTGTTCGCCTATTTCGTGATTTCTAATTTTATAGAAACTAGCTTTAATCGCGTCTGCATGCGGTTTTATTACGTCCACATCCCCTTCGCTGATGATCTTTCTTAGCGTATTAATAAGATTGATCTTATTGTAGGAAGAATAATCGTGAATTGGCTGACCTTCCAGCGCCGGCTCATCGTCATGAAATGGGTCATCTTCTTCTTCCGAATGATCCGGAATATGTTGCAGAATTGATTCCGTCAACTCAGATTCATTTTCATGAGAGGTTTGAGAAATAATCGGTTCCGTTTCAGAAATAATCTCCTCCGCAGGTAACTCGGTAGTCGTATCAGCCTCTGTATTCACAGGAATATTTTCCGCAGAAATCTCATCCACAGACGCTTCAGGCTCAGAGACAATAACAGGTTCCGAAATAATTTCTTCAGTTACAAGGTCCTCTTCCAAAACCTCGACATCAGCCTCTACCACATCCTCATTTACAACAGAATCTGGAGTAACTCCGGATTCATCGTTCTGATTTTCAACAACTGGTAGCTTTTCCTTTTTGGGTTTGGCAGTAGGATCATTCAATTCATTAGATTTCATCAGCATTTTCATTACGGCGGTTAAGCCAGGATGGATGTACATTATATATTCTGCACGAAAATAGATATTTACCTGTTATCGTCAACTGTTTCTAAAACATATTTTCACAATTTTTTGCAAATAGTGTTTATATAGAGGGATTCTGAGAGTGTGGAGATTTTTTACCTTTGCCAAAAATCCGATTTATGCGTATAGATATTCTTACTGTTGTACCCGAATTGTTGGAAAGTCCTTTTAACCACTCAATATTGAAAAGGGCAAAGGATAAGGGATTGGCTGAGATATTCATACATAACATTCGTGATTGGGCAACTGATAAGCACAAACGAGTGGATGATTACGCATTTAGCAAAGGAGCAGGAATGGTAATGATGATTGAACCAATCGATAAGGCCATTTCTGAACTAAGTTCTGCCAGGGAATACGACGAGATAATTTTCCTGACACCCGATGCAGCAAAGTTTACGCAACAGGATGCCAATCAGCTTTCCATGAAAAAGAATCTGCTGATTCTTTGTGGTCATTACAAAGGTGTAGATCAGCGTGTTAGAGACCATTTGATTACGAAAGAATTTTCTATTGGAGATTATGTCCTGACTGGAGGAGAACTAGCGGCTGCAATAATTTCTGATGCGATTGTCCGGCTACTCCCGGGCGTTTTATCAGACGAGACCTCTGCCCTGACTGATTCTTTCCAGGATGGACTTTTGACTCCACCAGTTTATACAAGACCCGCGGAATATAAGGGTTGGAAGGTTCCGGACATTCTCTTATCCGGAAATGACCAATTGATTGACGAGTGGAAAATGGAGCAGGCATTGGATCGGACGCGGACAATAAGGCCCGACTTACTAAGTCATGACTGAGCCCTTTGCTTCCCGCAAATCGAGGTGAAGTTACAATACTGGCAATGTTCTTCCACGGTAGTCTGGATAAAAGGCTTTTCCTGATCAAAAATCTCTTCAATCAAACTCGTCAGTAAAGGCTCAAACTCGCTTTTTATATCCTGATAATTAACATCCGTGTTGCCATTAACCTTACACCGCAAACGAATCGAGTCTTCTTTGAAAATGCTTTTAAGGGCGTAGATTCCGGGATAAATCGCCCCCGACCCGGGAAATAATTTATCCCATATATAACCATAAACCAATGTCTGAAAGGCAGCTTTATTCCTTTTCTTTGCCTGAATATCAAACAAATCAGCCACTGATCCAAAGCCATGCTCCGTAGCTCCTGTTTTGTAATCGATAATCTCGGTAGCTCCTGATATATAGTCAATTCTGTCAATTGTACCGCCAATGCGAACAACCTTACTTCCGCCAGAAAAAGGAAGAATCGCATCTGCTTTGTACTCCAATCCACGAACAATAAACGGCACTCTTTTCAAATCCACTTTCAAGGTTTGAATAACCATTTTGATAATCACCTCAAATACCAGAATATTCCGACCTGCCAGAGAAAGATCATCCATTGGAGCATCTGACTTGAATAATTCTTTGCTAAATGCCTCCTTGATAACATCTTCAATCTTTTGTCGGTCGTCTATAAGAGACTTTAACGAATTCTCTTCAATACTGTTATTCAGAAATGGATGATAAAGCGTTTCCATCACTGAATGATACAGCGTTCCAAACATTCGGGCATCGACTTCATCCGAAACTTCAGCTTCTTCCACAAAACCTGCAATGTATTTAAAATAGTAGCTTAGAGGACATTGGAGGTACTGATCGAGAGCGGTTGGCGACATTTTTCTGCCTTGCTCTAAAAAATCGTTGAGCATTTCTGATACTTTGCCCTTCTTTTCGATTGTTATTGGATAAAAAGGTGCGGGATCAATCGTGCTTTCAACAGCCGATTCGGAAATTTCAAATGGAGATTCTATGAGCAACTGATGCAAGAAACGACTTTTTTCACCTGTTCGGATTCCGTTATTGCCCGAATTATAGACGAATGTCACAGTTTCTGCGCGTTGAAGCAGACGGTAGAAGTAGTAAGCGTACATCGCATTCTGTTCTTCAAAAGTAGGCAATCCAACCGCCCTGCGAAGATGATAAGGAATAAACGATCCTGACACATTCGCTTTTGGCATAATTCCCTCATTTACTGATAGTAACACTATATTTTGGAAATCAAGGGTACGAGTTTCCAAAATTCCCATCACCTGCAATCCGGAGAGTGGTTCACCTTCAAATGAGACGCTGAGAGAACTGAGATATTGAAGCAAAAATTTGTAAAAAGTATCTTTTGTCAGAAAGTCTTTGGATCCCATTATCTCGGAGCCCTCGGTGAAGAGGGTGTTATTTAACTTACTTACTGAAAGGTACATCTGATAGAGGTATTCCTGGTAATTGGAGGCAAAGTCCTCACCGCCGCTTTTTTCCCAGAAAAGGAATAGCGCGTGAATGATGTCCAGAAAATAATCCGGAAGCTCTGAAACCGTGTCCCGACGCACAAAAATTATTCGGAATAGTTCGTTCGTGGCCAGCTCAACTTCCGGTATCGCAAATAAATTGTTTCTAACAATATTTTCTACAATCAATTTACATTCAGATGGATATACTGATTGAATTAACTGATTATTCAAAATATCGATAACACTTTTATAATGAAACAAGACATTGCTTCCTTCGATTTTGGACTTCTTTTGGAGTGCAATCAATAAGCTAATCAAACTCAATAACGGAGTATGTTTGAACGGAAGGCCCATTGTGACGTTCACTTTGTCAATATCCTTTGGGAGAGCAGAAAGCACAGGGAGCAGAAGTTCTTCATCGCACAGCACAATCGCAGTGGTATCAAAATCAGTACTGTGTTCTTTTAATTGGGAAATCTCCTTTGCTGCTATTTGAGCCTGCCCTATTTGGGAGGGAGAATAAACAATTTCGAATTTTTTGGGCTGTTGAAGCCCATCGGTACTATAAGGCAATTCTAGTTGCGGAAACAGTTTCAAATTATCTCTCATAAACAGACCAGCTTCCTGACTGAAGTCCTGAAGATAGTAGTTATCATAATCCCAATAAAAGCGGATGTTTCCATTTTCTTTTAAGGCTTGAAACAACCTCTTTTCGCAACTATTCAACGCATTGAAGCCAGCAATAACGAATTCTCTTTCAGTGAGATAATAGTGCAATTTATTCGTACCGTTTTCAACTGCGTCCCGAAAGAGCATTCCTTCATACGATAAATTACGGCTTTGGAGTTCTTCTTTAAATCTCTGATAAATAGGGTAAAGGATTTGCCATAATCTGATAAACTCTTTCTGATCATATTTCTGATCACCACTTCTTAGGCTTTCCCAAAAGCTCCTTATTTCCTCTTTGCGGTCGTCATTCCAGTCGTTAAAATGCTCATCAATCTCCTTTAGATCAGTAATATTCGTGAACAACAACTCTGCGTCTACCAGGTATTTATCCACCTGATCGAAATCATGAAGTAACATTTCGCCCCAAAGGTAAAATTCATCAAACGTCTCTTTTGATCCGCTTAATTCTTTGTAGATTTTGAATAGTCGAAAAATTAAGTGAAGCGGATCCTCATTTTGCAAAGTCGAAATGTTCGAAAAAAGCTCCTGAATTGTGATTATCTCCGGAGAAAAAGTAGGTTCTGTGATTATTCTGTTCAGATATTCAGTGAAAAACAGTCCAGCGCGACGATTCGGAAAGACCAATGTCAACTCTGATATTCTCTGTCCGTGGGATTTATAGAGCGAGTCTGCTATTTCCTTTAAAAAACGTTCGTGAGCTTGAATCATACTTGCATCAATAGGAATGTCAGAGCTTAAGGTAGAATTTATTCGCTAAAATTGCTTATTTTTTCCGAGATTTAACCGATCATTTAGTACATTTGGTTTTAAACTTATTTCCATAACAAACGTATTATGGAGCAATAATAATAGTTTATGGAGAAATTTTCCCTTGTTGGCAATCAGGAAATAGGTGCTGTTGAAGAATTATACAAGGATTATTTGAATAATCCGGGTAATGTAGAGCAGTCGTGGCGTAATTTTTTTGAAGGGTTTGAGCTGGCAAGAAAGTCTTACCAGGATTCGATCGTTTCAGCAGCAGATGAAAACAAAATTCAGAAGGAGTTCAGAATTCTCAATCTCATAAATGGTTACAGGCAGAGAGGGCATCTTTTCACCCGAACCAATCCTGTTCGAAAAAGGAGAGATTACTCCCCGACCCTTGATTACGCTAACTTTGGTTTAGAGGAAGCCGACTTAAATACCGTTTTTCATGCCGGTAAAGAGATTGGAATCGGCAATGCAACGTTGAAAGAGATAATTGCGCATTTGGAGGCCACTTATTGCGAGTCTATTGGTGCCGAATTTTTGTACATGCGCCAACCTGAGCTCATGGACTGGCTGAAAATAAGAATGGAACGATCCAGAAACAGTGAATTTTTCTCTCCGGAACAGCAAAAACACATATTTTATCATTTAAATATTGCGGTCGGTTTTGAAAGCTTTATCCATCGAAAATTTGTTGGTGCCAAGCGCTTTTCGTTAGAGGGAACCGAAGCTTTAATTCCTGCTCTGGATGCAATAATCCTGCACGGCGCGAAACTTGGGATCGAAGAATTTGTTTTTGGGATGGCACACAGGGGAAGATTGAATGTTTTGGCTAACATTTTGGAAAAACCATACAAAAATATCTTCAAAGAATTTTATGCCACTGAATATGAGGAAGGTATATCTCTTGGTGACGTAAAATATCACCTTGGGTTTGAAAATATCATTACCACTGATGCTGGCGAAAAGGTAAAATTGAGCTTGATACCTAACCCTTCGCACCTCGAGACTGTTGGTGCTTTGGCCGAAGGTATGGTAAGAGCCAGGATAGACCACCATTACAACAATGATTTTGGTAAGATTGCTCCGATAATTATCCACGGCGATGCAGCTGTTGCCGGACAGGGAATTGTGTACGAAATAGTTCAGATGTCTCAACTCCCCGGATACAAAACGGGTGGAACCTTGCATCTGGTCGTTAATAATCAGGTTGGTTTTACGACGGATTACCTTGAAGCCCGCTCCAGTACCTATTGCACTGATGTCGCTAAAGTTACCCGTTCTCCCGTATTTCACGTCAATGGCGATGATGTTGAAGCACTGATCTTCACAGTCAAATTAGCGCTTGAGTTCCGCCAGCATTTCAAATCGGATGTTTTCATCGACATTCTCTCCTATCGCAAATATGGACATAATGAAGGAGACGAACCGAGGTTTACACAACCGCTTTCTTGTTATAGTGTTTGAAGTAACTGCGAATTTTAAGCTGGAGAACTCCCCAAAGCGCTTCATTAAATATACCTCCACTCATTTTGGAAGAACCTGCTTTGCGATCGGTGAATATAATAGGTATCTCGGCGATGGTAAATCCTGATTTCCATGCAGTAAACTTCATTTCGATTTGGAAAGCATAACCTTTGAACCGGATACTGTCCAGGTCGATTGCCTCTAAGTACCTTTTTTGGTATAGCATTTGAATCCGGCGGTTGTATCGGCAATTTTCATTCCGGTTATAAATCTGTACGTACTTGGAGGCGAAATAAGACATCAACACTCTGCCCATTGGCCAGTTTACAACATTTACGCCCGATTTGTAGCGCGATCCAACTGCCATATCAGCCTTTCCATCTGCACAAGCTTCATAAAGCCTTACCAAATCTTCTGGATTATGCGAGAAATCAGCATCCATCTCAAAAATATAATCATAATGATGCGCTATAGCCCATTTAAAGCCTGTAATATAGGCGGTACCCAAACCTAATTTCCCTTTCCTTTCCAAGATATGTGGAGGATATTTGGGAATTCACTTCTGTAAGTTGTTTTACAATAGATGCAGTTCCATCGGGTGAGCCATCATCGATAATCAGGACTTCAAAATCCTTAGGCAAGGAAAAGACTTTACGGATGATTTTTTCAACGTTTTCTTTTTCGTTGTAAGTTGGAATAATTACAATACTGTTAGCCACAAGAATATGTTATTTATTATGGTTAATATAAGTGGGCTAAATTATAAACAATTGACCAAAGAAACTAATTTAAGAAAGAATCTTAGAAATTTACTCGTTTGTAAAACAATATATATAAAATTGGGCGCAATAAAATAAATTCATGGTAAAATCGTTTGTAAAGTCAAAAATCAGGATTATATTTGCAGCCCATTTCAGCATAATAACGTTCTTTTTACGGCTGTTAGCGAAGATATTTTCAAGAAAATTTTTGAGATCATTTGGAAAACTGGAAATAAAAATGTTATCTTTGCACCCGCAAAAACGAAAAGCGTATAGGTTCTTTCAAGGTATTGGAAGGAAAGCAGAGGGGAATCGGAGTTAGATAGTTAAAGAACTGGCTAACAGTAGGTAAAAAAAAAGATAAAAAAGTTTCGAAATAAATTTGGAACTGAGGAAATAAAAATATGTATCTTTGCACCCGCTTTGACAAAGAGGGTTTGCGAGAACGAAAAAAAAAGTTTTAAAAAAAACGCAAAAAGATTTGGAAAGGAAAAAAAAGCAAGTACTTTTGCACCTCCAAAAAACGGAAAGCTACGGCAGGAAGGTGGAATTTGGAAGGATAAAGTAGAATAGACATAGAAAAGAGGCGCAAGCCGGAAAGTATATAAAAGAAGTTCTTTGAACATATTGGCAAACAACAACAGAAGTGAACGGGACACTCTGTTAATTCCTGAAATTTAAAAATCAAGCCTGAAAGGAATCAAACATCTAAATTACAACGAAGAGTTTGATCCTGGCTCAGGATGAACGCTAGCGGCAGGCCTAACACATGCAAGTCGAGGGGCAGCACGGGTAGCAATACTTGGAGGCGACCGGCGCACGGGTGAGTAACGCGTATGCAACCTACCTTATACCGGGGGATAGCTCAGTGAAAACTGAATTAATACCCCATAACACAGGGATACCGCATGGTAATATTTGTTAAAGCTCCGGCGGTATAAGATGGGCATGCGTGACATTAGCTAGTTGGTAGGGTAACGGCCTACCAAGGCTACGATGTCTAAGGGGTCTGAGAGGATGATCCCTCACACTGGTACTGAGACACGGACCAGACTCCTACGGGAGGCAGCAGTGAGGAATATTGGTCAATGGGGGCAACCCTGAACCAGCCATGCCGCGTGAAGGAAGAAGGCCCTAAGGGTTGTAAACTTCTTTTGTACGGGGGTAATTTTCAGATACGTGTATTTGATTGAAAGTACTGTACGAATAAGCATCGGCTAACTCCGTGCCAGCAGCCGCGGTAATACGGAGGATGCAAGCGTTATCCGGATTTATTGGGTTTAAAGGGTGCGTAGGCGGACTTATAAGTCAGCGGTGAAAGACTGTCGCTCAACGATAGCATTGCCGTTGATACTGTAGATCTTGAGTACATTTGAGGTGGGCGGAATGTGTAGTGTAGCGGTGAAATGCTTAGATATTACACAGAACACCAATTGCGAAGGCAGCTCACTAAACTGTAACTGACGCTGAGGCACGAAAGCGTGGGGATCAAACAGGATTAGATACCCTGGTAGTCCACGCCGTAAACTATGATCACTGGATGTTTGCGATATACAGCAAGCGTCTGAGTAAAAGCATTAAGTGATCCACCTGGGGAGTACGTCGGCAACGATGAAACTCAAAGGAATTGACGGGGGCCCGCACAAGCGGAGGAACATGTGGTTTAATTCGATGATACGCGAGGAACCTTACCCGGGCTCGAACGTGAGAGGAATATAGGTGAAAGCTTATAGCTAGCAATAGCCGTCTTACGAGGTGCTGCATGGTTGTCGTCAGCTCGTGCCGTGAGGTGTCGGCTTAAGTGCCATAACGAGCGCAACCCTTATCTTTAGTTGCCAGCGGGTTAATGCCGGGGACTCTAAAGAAACTGCCAGCGTAAGCTGTGAGGAAGGCGGGGATGACGTCAAATCAGCACGGCCCTTACGTCCAGGGCTACACACGTGTTACAATGGATGGTACAGAGGGCAGCTACTTCGCGAGAAGATGCTAATCTCCAAAGCCATTCTCAGTTCGGATTGGAGTCTGCAACTCGACTCCATGAAGCTGGATTCGCTAGTAATCGCGCATCAGCCACGGCGCGGTGAATACGTTCCCGGGCCTTGTACACACCGCCCGTCAAGCCATGGGAGCTGGGGGTACCTGAAGTATGCAACCGCAAGGAGCGTCCTAGGGTAAAACTGGTGACTGGGGCTAAGTCGTAACAAGGTAGCCGTACCGGAAGGTGCGGCTGGAACACCTCCTTTCTAGAGAAAGTAGGGGTTGATAAGAGGGAAAGAGTGTTTCGTATCTTCTGATTGTTTGCCATATATTATAATAAAAGCCTCATCACTTCATCAATCACCTGATCACAATTACAAAAGTGAGTAGTCACGAGGGGGAACTAAAAAAGTCCCGTAGCTCAGTTGGTTAGAGCCACTAACACTGATAATGTAGGGGTCAGCAGTATCAACTCTGCGGGAGATGACTACCATAGTCCCGTAGCTCAGTTGGTTAGAGCACTACACTGATAATGTAGGGGTCAAGCAAATTCAAATCTGCGCGGGACTACAAAAAAAATACATTTTCGGGGGATTAGCTCAGTTGGCTAGAGCACCTGCTTTGCAAGCAGGGGGTCAATCGGTTCAACTAGCCAGTTATTCTCCACAAAAAGGGGAATTAGCTCAGTATGGCTAGAGCACTAGCTTTGCAAGCTATCAAGGGTTCGACTCCCTTATTCTCCACAAAACAGAGATGTAAGTAAAGTAATATGTCAATTGTAATAAAGGGAAATATGAACGCATTAAACCTTAGTTGGCTTTAATCACTTAGTAGCTTAGTAACTAAAAATGGTAATTAGCCGCGAAGGAAGAAAACATTCGGTTGTTTATTTACCACCAAATTTAATTAGGCATAATTTCGATAGCAAATGATCAGATAACATAAGGTTCTTTGACATGATGGAATAGAGTTTACTTTAGAAGCATAAAAATGTAAGAAATTAGGTTTTTATAAAACCTTGAAGAAAGTAAATAAGGGCGTATGGAGGATGCCTTGGCTCTTGGAGGCGATGAAGGACGTGATAAGCTGCGATAAGCTTCGGGGAGGTGCAAATAACCTTTGATCCGAAGATTTCCGAATGGGGCAACCCACCATGCTGAAGGCACATGGATACCCGCGCAATGGGAGCTAACCCCGCGAACTGAAACATCTAAGTAACGGGAGGAAAAGAAAACAAAAGTGATTTCCAGAGTAGTGGCGAGCGAAATGGAAATAGCCCAAACCAATGTTGTTTCGGCAATTGTGGGGTTGTAGGACTGTCTTTTAAACACAAAATAAGAAATGGAACCATCTGGAAAGTTGGGCCATAGCGGGTGATAGCCCCGTACATGTAAAGATTACTTTGATTGTGACAGTATCCTGAGTAAGGCGGGACACGTGAAATCCTGTCTGAATCTGCCGGGACCATCCGGTAAGGCTAAATACTTCCAAGAGACCGATAGTGAACAAGTACCGTGAGGGAAAGGTGAAAAGAACCGTGAATAACGGAGTGAAATAGTACCTGAAACCATACGCTTACAAGCGGTCGGAGTTCCAGTAATGGGAATGACGGCGTGCCTTTTGCATAATGAGCCTACGAGTTGCTCCTCACTGGCAAGGTTAAGTCTTTAAGGGACGGAGCCGAAGCGAAAGCGAGTCTGAATAGGGCGTTTAGTCAGTGGGGGCAGACGCGAAACTTTGTGATCTACCCATGATCAGGTTGAAGTCATGTTAAACCGTGATGGAGGACCGAACCAGTAAACGTTGAAAAGTTTTTGGATGAATTGTGGGTAGGGGTGAAAGGCTAATCAAACTGAGAAATAGCTCGTACTCCCCGAAATGCATTTAGGTGCAGCCTTGGGGTCGAGTATATTGGAGGTAGAGCTACTGATTGGGCTAGAGGGCTTCACCGCCTATCAAACCCAGACAAACTCCGAATGCCAATATATATACCCAGGAGTGAGCCCGTGGGTGCTAAGGTCCGTCGGACAAAAGGGCAACAACCCAGACCATCAGCTAAGGTCCCTAAATATATGCTAAGTTGAAGAAACGAGGTCCGACTGCACAGACAGCTAGGATGTTGGCTTGGAAGCAGCCATTCATTTAAAGAGTGCGTAACAGCTCACTAGTCGAGCGGTTGGGCGTGGATAATAATCGGGCATCAAGCATATTACCGAAGCTATGGATTATAGCAATATGTACTGGTAGGGGAGCATTCCAGCGACTGCGAAGGTGAACTGTAAGGTTTGCTGGAGTTTCTGGAAAAGCAAATGTAGGCATAAGTAACGACAATGAGGGTGAAAAACCTTCACACCGAAAGACCAAGGTTTCCTGATCAACGATAATCGGATCAGGGTTAGTCGGGGCCTAAGGATAAGCCGAAAGGCGAGATACCGATGGACAACAGGTTAATATTCCTGTACTAGCGTATACTGCGATGGGGTGACGAAATAGTGAAAGGTATGCCACCTGACGGAATAGGTGGTTAAAGGGTGTAGATTTATGGGAAGGTTAATAGCTTACTCCATGTCGAACCTGACAGTACCGGGAGCCTTCGGGCAACTGGATAATACCGTAATCAGATTTCCAAGAAAACCCTCTAAGCTTCAGGTATGCGGTACCCGTACCGTAAACCGACACAGGTGGTTGGGGAGAATATCCTAAGGTGCTCGAGTGATTCATGGCTAAGGAACTAGGCAAAATAGTCCTGTAACTTCGGGATAAAGGGACCCCTGCAGCAAGTGGGGCGCAGAGAAATGGTTCAGGCGACTGTTTATCAAAAACACAGGGCTTTGCAAAATCGAAAGATGAAGTATAAGGCCTGACACCTGCCCGGTGCTGGAAGGTTAAAAGGAGATGTCAACCGCAAGGCGAAGCATTGAATTGAAGCCCCAGTAAACGGCGGCCGTAACTATAACGGTCCTAAGGTAGCGAAATTCCTTGTCGGGTAAGTTCCGACCTGCACGAATGGTGTAACGATCTGAATACTGTCTCAGCCATGAGCTCGGTGAAATTGTAGCAGCGGTGAAGATGCCGCTTACCCGCAACGGGACGGAAAGACCCCGTGAACCTTTACTGCAACTTTACGTTGTTTCTGGGCAAATAATGTGTAGGATAGGTGGGAGGCTATGAAGCGGTGTCGCTAGGCATCGTGGAGCCAACGTTGAAATACCACCCTTTGTTTGTTTGGAATCTAATCCCTCACGGGAGACAGCGTATGGTGGGTAGTTTGACTGGGGTGGTCGCCTCCAAAAGAGTAACGGAGGCTTCCAAAGGTACCCTCAGTACGAATGGTAACCGTACGAAGAGTGCATTGGCACAAGGGTGCTTGACTGTGAGAGATACAACTCGAGCAGGTGCGAAAGCAGGGCAAAGTGATCCGGTGGTTCCGCATGGAAGGGCCATCGCTCAAAGGATAAAAGGTACTCCGGGGATAACAGGCTGATCGCTCCCAAGAGCTCATATCGACGGAGCGGTTTGGCACCTCGATGTCGGCTCGTCACATCCTGGGGCTGGAGAAGGTCCCAAGGGTTCGGCTGTTCGCCGATTAAAGTGGCACGCGAGCTGGGTTCAGAACGTCGTGAGACAGTTCGGTCCCTATCTGTTGTGGGCGTAGGAAATTTGAGTGGGTCTGACCTTAGTACGAGAGGACCGGGTCGGACGGACCGCTGGTAGGCCAGTTGTACCGCCAGGTGCACCGCTGGGTAGCTACGTCCGGTTTAGATAAGCGCTGAAAGCATCTAAGCGCGAAGCTAGCCACAAGATGAGATTTCCCTTAAGGGCCGTTGTAGACGACGACGTTGATAGGCTGCAGGTGTAAAGACGGTAACGTCAAAGCCGAGCAGTACTAATTGCCCGTGACTTTCGAAGGTTGATGAGTAGATTTTGTTCCATCGTGTTAAGATATTTAGCTACAAGTAGCAAGCGCCAAGAAACAAAACAAGGCTCAAAGCGTGAAAGTAGCAGGATCAGTTAAGCCGCTTGGTTCAAGTAGCTAAGTATCTATTCTAAATGACTTTAGGTGGCTATAGCGTTGGGGTCCCACCTCTTCCCATTCCGAACAGAGAAGTTAAGCCCAACAGCGCCGATGGTACTGCATACAGCGGGAGAGTAGGTCGCCGCCGATTTTTTTCAACAGAAACCTCAGTAGTAATACTGGGGTTTTTTTGTTTTGACAATTTGTGGATCAGTCGGAAAAGTTGGGATCAGTCGGAAAGTTGGGGGCCATCATTAAGCATAAATATTTGCTAATCTAAAGAGGAAGAAACTAACATTACCCACCCCTCTGAATGATGCACGGAACGCTTTAATTTTAGCATTGAAAGATTCAGCCGAAGCATTAGTACTTCTATGGTCAAAATAATTTAAGATGTTTAGATAATGTGCTTCTATGGAGCGAGCTACTATCTTGAAGGATTCAAATCCTGATTTATCAACACGATCATACCAGTGGGCCAGTTTGGTAAAGGCAACTCCTTTATCCTTGCAGTGGTGGTATATACTTCCTAATTGTAATGATAAGTGATAGGCTTGTTCGAGATTTGGATATCGTAAAAACAATAGTTCTCCTCTACACCACTGAGAAGGTGTCCAGGATGATTGGGCTTTGAACAGTAAATATCGGCTTCGTGCAAGAAGTTGTTTCAGCGTATCGCCATTTTCTATAAACTTCCGACACATATTTCTGTTTGATCTCTTTGCTGTTCAATCTCTTTATTTTCTTGATCAATCGCTTCCCATCGGTATTTGATCTCATTTCCTGAACGGCATCATAAGCCAGTTTTTGAACATGGAAACGATCGGTAAACCAACTCGCTTTAGGGAAACTAAACCTGACTATCTTTTCCATGGTGGCTGCCATATCCAGAGTTACTTCTGTAACCACATTTCGTTTGCGTAAAGGAATCTTCTCAAGAATAGCCCGCACTGTTTCGCTTTGGGTTCCCTTGATCATAGCCACAAGTGCCCCCTTCTTGCCTTTGGCGTCTTTATTAGTAATAACAGTATATAGCTCTCCTTGTGATAAGGCGGTTTCATCAATACTCAAACAGGGGCCTATATTGTCTTGAAAAAGATCCAATCTTCGGCAGGCTTAATTGGTCCCAAGTGTGGAAATCGCTCAAATGGTCCCGATATTGTTCTTCTAATAACTTCCCATTTACCCCAAAATAATCACCTACGCTTTTACAGCTTACCGGCCTGGTATCGAGATATAACTTTTAAAAAAGCCGCGAAATCCTTTGTCATTCGTGTTCCTTTGGCTACACATCCCAATTTCTCATTACTATATTCCCTGTGCTTTCATTAAGCCATCGTCGACGCTTTATGTACAGGTATACTTCTTTGCCACGTATAGGAAAATCCTGTACTTTTATCTCATCATAAAAACCTTTTGAACTTAACTTATCATTGATATATTCCTCTGGAATAATGTTCTTCTCATTTAGATAAATGCTAAGTATTTCCTCTGTCTGAACAATATTGCTTAGGCTGAAATACTCTAAAATGCCACTTGGTAAGACTACTTTGGCCAATGATAATCCTTCTTCGTTTTGCTGCTCCATAATGAAGGCAAAGAAAGAACTTTATTTTTTTCTCCCCAACTTTTCCGACTGATCCGTATATTCTTAATTGGTTATCTGTTTTTAATATTAGCCAAAAGTTCAGGCTCCCCCAACTTTTCCGACTTAGATTATGATTAAACGAAAAAAGGATTTCAGAATGCTCTGAAACCCTTTTTTTCGTGGGAGTAGAGGGATTCGAACCCCCGACCCTCTGCTTGTAAGGCAGATGCTCTGAACCAGCTGAGCTATGCTCCCTTATTGACCTTGATTATTTTTCAAAGGCGGTGCAAATATAGTTGCGTTTTTTTTATCTGCAAAAATATTGTCATCTTTTTTCGGAAAATATTCAGACCACTTCGGCAACAACAAAAGAGCTGCTCCAACAAATATAAAATCTTCGTTCCCAGCATTCTTTTGGCTGCCTCCAAAGCCGTTTCAACAGTTGGATAGCTATTGCCTTCCAGGTTATAAGTAATTGCTAAATTGCGTAGTTTCTTTTGCTTTAAGTGCCCTGGGAATTTGGGCATTGGTAAAATAGTAAGTGGCTTTTACTGGTAAAAGTTTTAAAATTGCCGTAATGTCCTTGTCTTTTACAAAGCCAATGACCATGTGGAGTTTCTGAATGGGACAGATTCAATCTGTTTAACAACCCAAGAGATACCATCTTTATTATGACCCGTATCACAAATTATTAACGGGTTGTGCCCAATTGGTTGCACAACGCCCTTGCAATCCTGTATTTTGCGCAATTTCTGCTAAACCTGAATAAATTGCGTCGTTTGGGATTGTAAATCCTGTTTTTTGGAGACTATCAATGGCTGCCAATGCTGTACAGATATTTTTTTGTTGATAAAACCCGAGCAAGTCAACTTTTAAGTTTTGAAATGCTAGTTCTCCATAGCGGTATATATTAAAAACTTGTTTCTGATCTATCGTGAAAAGGGAATATTTGGCCTTAAAGACATCCTCCGCCAAGGTAATGTCAACGATTATGCTGTTTGGCAAATTCCTTGAATACAGGCCACGTTTCTTCGTGATACTCTCCAATTATAACTGGTATGTTGCTTTTTATGATCCCGGCTTTTTCTTTGGCTATATCGGCCACGGTGTCTCCCAAAAAATCGGTGTGGTCTAGTCTATATTCGTAATAACCGATAGTATAGGGGTGATAATATTTGTAGAATCAAGCCTTCCGCCCATGCCAACTTCAATAACGGCAAAATCTACACTCGCTTTTGAAAAATAATAAAATGCCAAGGCCGATGTCATCTCAAAAAACGAGGGTTGGGTTTTTGCAAATTCTTTCTGGCTTTTCTCAAAAAAGTCTACCACTTCGTATTCAGCTATCATCTCCCCATTAACACGTATTCTTTCTCTGAAATCCTTGAGGTGAGGAGATGTGAACAGTCCTGTTTTGTAACCTGCCTTTTGAAGAACTCCGGCAAGCATGTGCGAAACGGAGCCTTTTCCATTGGTTCCTGCTATATGAATTGTTTTGTATCTTTTGTGAGGATGTTGATAAAAGTTATCAAGGAATAGCGCAGTGTTAAGATTGGCCTTATATGCAGAATGCCCAATGCGATGGAACATAGGCAACTGATCTAACATGTATTGAATAACTTCAGCGTAAGTCATATTTCTGGTTTTTGCTTGTCACTGTTTTGCAAGTGATGTATTACCATGTATTCAAATGGATCTTTGAAAGATCAAAGCGTTTCGGTTGTGTTTGATTCTCTGTTGGGTATCCAAGGGATATCAACGAAAACGCGTGGATATGTTCCGGTAAGTTCATGAGTCTTTTCATATTCATTATCCGTTCTTCTCGAGGATATATGCCAATCCAGCACGCCCCAAGCCCATTGGCATGAGCTGCTATTAATATGTTTGAGTGGCAGCGCTGCAATCAACCGGCCAGTAACCTTTGTCATGGGCTTTTACCTCATCTCCACAAACCAGGATGGCACAAGCAGCTCCTTTTAGCATTTTAGCATTAGGATGGAATTCGGCAATTTGATTTAACACGTTTCTGTCTTTTAAGATAACAAAGTGCCAGGGCTGTTTATTGCAGGCTGAGGGGGCATACATCCCATATTTGATAAGTTCTTCCAAAAGGTTCTGAGGTATTTCCCTGTTGTCGTATCTTCTTACGCTACGCCGCGTTAGTAGGCTTCCAGTGCGTTCATGTTAAAATTTTTGACAAAATTAGCATATATATATCGGACTTGAACAATACTTTCTAAATTTTACTATCTTTAATAAGCAGCTTTTACCTGTATTTTGTAACTATAAGCAATACTCAACGTGTTAATCATTGCTTATGGATGCTGGTAAAAGTGCCCCCTCAAGTTAAACTTTAAAACGATAACCGATGAAAAGCAAGAAAAAAATTTTTGTTCTCGATACCAATGTACTACTACACGATTACCGCTGCATTTTTAATTTCCAGGACAATGATGTAGTTATCCCTATTGTTGTGCTTGAAGAATTGGACAGATTAAAGAAAGGGAACGACCAGATTAATTTCAATGCCGCGAATTTACCGTGAGCTTGATAAACTTTCGGGTGACCACTTGTTTACTGCCGGTGTTAGTTTAGGCAAAGACCTCGGTAATCTTATGATTGAGACCGGTAAACCTTTTTCCAAAAACATTGTAGATTCGTTTCCTGAAAACACTCCTGACCACCGCATTCTAGCCATTGCCGAATATGTCAGCATCAAGAACAACAAAACTGACGTTGTGCTGATTTCAAAAGACATCAATCTCAGGATGAAGGCCAAATCCATAGGATTGATGGCTCAGGATTACGAAACCGACAAGGTCCGGAACATCGACGAATTGAATAAAAATATTCTTACTGTAGAAAATATAGACAATCAATTAATTTCAAAATTGTATGAACAGCCTGAAGGCGTCTCGGTGGAAGAGTTTAAGATCAGAAAGAGACCCCAAGGGCACCATTACTTCATATTAAAAAGCGAGAAAGCCAGTGTTCTTTCACATTACGACCCTAATAGTCAGGTTATGAGGAGGGTAGAGAAGCAGCGCACCTTCGGTATTGAACCAAGAAATGCTGAGCAAGCCTTTTCGCTCGATGCTTTGTTGCGCACCGATATTCAACTTGTTGCTTTAACTGGAAAGGCGGGTACAGGTAAAACCTTGTTGGCACTGGCTGCTGCTTTACAACAAAACAAAATATATAACCAAATATTGCTGGCAAGGCCTATTGTACCACTGGCTAACCGTGATATGGGATTTCTGCCCGGCGATGTGAGGGAAAAGATTGAACCATACATGCAGCCTCTTTTCGATAACTTATCGGTCATTAAGAATAAATTTAAATCGATGAGCGATGAGTATCTTAAAATTGAGGAGATGGTGAAAAACGAAAAACTTGTGCTTACTCCATTAGCTTACATAAGAGGCAGAAGTCTTTCCAATGTTTTTTTTATTGTAGACGAAGCTCAAAATCTTACACCACATGAAGTTAAGACGATAATAACCCGAGCAGGAGAGGTACCAAGATGGTATTTACGGGTGATATTCAGCAAATAGATTCCCCTTACCTCGATA
>CAXXHH010000016.1:0-8811 GCA_963663005.2 Prolixibacteraceae bacterium | reverse complement strand
ATAGCACTTCCCTCTCGCTGCGCCCACCAGTGAGCCTCACCATCGAGTAAGGATCGACGTCGAATGCTTCGAGGGCGCGACAAAACAACACAATAGAGGCGCCACGAATGAACGCGTCGTTCGCCGTATTACCGCGGGCAAAGCTGGCGAAGCCGCAGAAGTGCAGGACGGTCCCTTCAGCAAACTGGTGCTCGAAGTCGGCGAACGCATCGCGCATCACCTGCGGGCTGGCTGCGCCGGCTTTCAAGACTCGCACGGCTGGGCCACTGTAGCGCAAACAACAGCGCGGCAGAGCCTCAACAAGGCGCCGCATGAAGGGGCCGACGTGACGGAGGCCGCACGCTCGCTCCGCAGACGTGTCATTTGCCCACGCGTTCACCAGCCGGTACACAAAGCTCTCGTCAGTGTACAGGCCCACGGCCATCGCGTCTTCGTGGTCCCCTGTCGCTCTTGAACTTCGATCGAGGGATGAAGTAGGCAACGCGGTCGTACTCAGCGCGAATGACATCCAGCGTGGGCTGGGCGCAGGAGATGTCACTCCATCCGGGTGGCGCTGGGCAGGACTCGAAGAGTGACAGTGCCTCCAGGAGGCTGCTCGGAGAGGCTAGGTCGAGCCAACTGTCGGGCGACGGGGGCCTTCTCGCGAACTGCTGAGTCACGATGCGTGAGGGGGTTTGGGCGGCCAGGACATCGCGAACTCGAATGAGGTCCTCGACAACTTGGGAGAGCGGGCAGCGCTGCATAGGATTCAATCTGCAGACAGCTTTGCACAATGGCTGCGAGGCTTTCAGGGCACTGGGCGGGGAGTGGAGATGGCAGTGAAAGCTGTGTGCCAGTTGCCAGCTTTCCTACGAGCTGGAACATCGTGAGCCCATCCCACGGCTCCGACTTCGTGATCATCGCGAACAGTACGCCGCCAAGTCCATAGATGTCCGCTGCCTCGGAAACGGGCTTGATCGCAAACTGCTCAGGGGCGGCGTAGCGAAGAGAGCATTGCGGAGCCGTTTGACACGTCACTGTGTGCTTCATGATGTGCGCGATGCCGAAGTCGCACAGTTTCGCAGTATCGTCGTCAAACAGCAGCACGTTTTGCGGCTTGAGGTCCAGATGCAGCATCGGCGGGGCGAGGGAGTGGAGGTACTGCACACCATGGGCGATGTCCAGAGCCCAACGCACCAGCGTCGCCCAATCGTTGCGCTGCGGATGGGACTTGAGGGCGTCAGCGAGTGACCCTCGGGGTGCCAGCTCCGTGATGATGTACACATGGCCTCGTCCGTCCTGCGATACGCCACACACTCGAACGACATTGCGATGGTGCAGCATCATGTGCTTGCCGCATTCCCGCATGCAGGTGCCCATCGCTTCTGGCCCAGTCAGCTCCTTGATTGCCACATCTTCATTCGTGACGAGCGTCCCAGCGTACACAGGCCCGCAGCTGCCGGTCGCTATTATTTTGCCGAACCGTATGTCGCTGAACGCAATCTCAAGGTGCGATGGAAGTGCTACAACCATCGCTTGCGGCCCGGACATTACTTTTGTCAAAAGCTGCTTCGTACAAATTGTTGCTCGCTCGCTCTTACTGGTTATTGGGAGAGGTGTGAGGGGATGCTAAAGATCATACTCAAAACTGTAACGACACTTGCGAAGTGAACAAGGAAACTGCCTGACACTTCTCGTCCTTCATCGTCGTCAACAAGGTCTTCGCGTGTGACCACTAGCGTGCATTGCAGCGGATGTTGCGTGTAGCTGAACGAAAACGTGATCCAGGGAAATCGCCTGCGAAATCGGTCGCCATTTTTTGGTCACTCTTCTTACATTTGTATAACACCTTTCTTGTTGTTTCGGTACCCGGAAGGGGGAGAGTGTTACGAAGCATTTCGTAAAATGGGGGTACAGTCGATTCGCAAGGCGACCATCAACACCGTTTCCTAAACAATGTTTGATGCCCAACGAACTCGCCTGCCCAACAACTTTGAACAACGAATCCTTTTATGCCCAACAAGCTGACGTTACTTTTTCGTCCTTACCCGCAACCAAAAAGTGAAGGGTGAAAGGGGGTTAGACAGGTGGAGGAGGAGTAGACAACGGACAAGTTGTTCCTTTAGGGGTAGTGACGGGCGTGACCGACGGAGAGCTGCGCGCAGATGTGGTTGCTTGATCTTTACACGGTGCGAGGGAGAGGCACATCAGCGCGTCAGTGGGTAAAGGAGGGTCAGGCAAAACCATAGGCGGCGAGGCACGGGGCTCAGGGCTGCTGCTGGGCTGACGATAATTACTTCCCGACGATGTGGTGGACCCTTCGTCGATACCGCGACCAGGCCCTTGCCACCCTGGCACAGAAACCAGCTCCCTTGCCGGGAACAAGATCGCTGTGAGCTCGCCACCGCCGACACATCCGCTGTCAATACCTTTTGCGTACGGGAGATTCTGTAACCCCGATCGGGCGTCGTGGCCAAACACGATGGTCTCAGGCCCGTGCCAGAGCTCCCCCCACAGTGTCCCTGCCTCCGATTTTGCTCGGATTTCCCCGTTGTACATCACTTTTCGCATATGAGTGACTTCCCAAGAATCTTGCTGATCGATAGGGTAGCGCGGGTTGATGCCAGCATGCACCAAGATCACGTTGTACTGGGGAACGCGTATGATGTGCGGGAGTTGCCGCAGCCACGCGGCACATTCCGTCGGGAACTGTGCTGCAAGCTTCACCACGGGGTCTCGGAGATTCGCATTGCCGCTCTCAAGGCGATGAATGGCCCCAAGAAGGGTTGCATCGTAGTTTCCGAGGACAGCTCGCGCTCTTAACGCCATACAGCGCTTGACGACGCCCACGGAGTCATACCCTTTGCATACAAGGTCGCCGATGATGACCAGTCGGTCTTTGCTGGGGTCGTACTGCGTTTTTTGTAGGATCGCTTCAAATTCTGCAAGGCAGCCGTGCAGGTCTCCTACGACAATGAGATTGCCACTCGACTGCTTGGGCAGGTAGACAACCCTGGCAAAGTATCGTTTGTTAGTGTTCGCAGAGGCGCCTCTGTTGATGGGCTGTACTGGAGTATTTGGGGCGTTTCGGGCGTCCGGCACGGGGACGGCAAGGTTCTTGCTCTCCTTCCATCCGCCGTCATGCAGCTCGACGCAGTTCTGCAGCAGCATGCACACTCTCTTATCTGGGAAGGTGCGCATTAGCTCCTTCATGGAGTCGATGAAGGTTGGGAAGCTCTCCTTCAGCTTCGGCCCCTGGTGCGGCCCAACCATTTTGAACAAGACACAGAACATCTCAATCTCATGCGGTTGTGGTTTTTTCTTGTTGGAGAGTAGACGACACAGCGCAAAATGTACAATCGCGTCGTGCACAAAATTGCGGACGTACAGAGTGCCAAGCAAACACAGGCTCGCGTTGAGCTCGTCCCTCAGCATGCGGGTTTTGATTTCTCGCTGTTCGTCCGACAGGCCTTCCAGCTCCTCGCTGGAGCAGGAGAGTGCATCCTCAAACGTCTTTTGGCAGTGGTCGACGAGCTGAAGCCGGAAGTTGAGAGCCACCGAGCGCTCTGCTGCTACAACTACCCCGCTTTCCTTTTCGCGTTGCTTGTCCCTCTTCTCCTCCTCCTCTTTCCGCGTGACGTCCTCAAGCAAGTCAACAATGAGCCTCAGGTACAGGTCCAAAAACAGGCTGTCTTCGGGGTTGATCGCCTTCTTGAAGAACGTGGCAACAACCTCTTCAATGTCGGCATCCGTGGACTGGCGGAACGGCAGATTGAGCAGCTCCTCCTTGACCGCTTCGTATTTTTGCGGGGTCACATTCCCGAGGATCCCTCGAACCTGGTCTGCCAGCTTGCAGAATCGAAATGTGCTCGGGGCGGCACATGCCGTTCGTGCGCTGCTCCGAGTCGGCCATGGGAAGACGTTCGCCGTTGCCGCCTTTTTGATGATTTCATTGTTCACTCGCGACAGCATCGTCTCACGCGAGTAAGCGCGCGCTCCAATCTCCGATTCAAGCGGAATGTGTTCTTGCTTCACAGGGGACGATTTCGGACTGGTGCAACCCATTGCAATGAGCGAAGCGTGAGGGTTGTCCTCCGCGATAGGTGTTGTGGAGGGCGGGGCCTGCTTTGTTGCCGCGGCAGGGGACAACTGGAAAATGTTCGTTTCTGATTCGCTTTCGTTCGCCATCTTCCCTCCGACACTCTTCTTGTTGCCTTGGCCCCCAAACAGAAGTGCAACGAAAACAACAAATGCAAAAGAAAAAGGGCGATTTCGCGAGATTCCTCCACCGCTCGAAGCATCCCAAAAACAATTTTAATTTGTCTGCCACCCCCCTCTTTTTTTACTCTCCGCAACCACCCATCGACCACCTATTAGTAGTGTTACTGGAGGGAAGGGGGATAATCTGATGCACTACGATAATTGATCTGCCATGTCCGCAATGTCAACAGCGCTGGAATCCACGCCCAGTTTACTGAAGGAGGCCACGTGGGCTGGGCGGTGAGCGGCGTGGAAGAACTCATTCGGCACGTCCACTTTTGCGTAGTAGGCGTCCTGCCACTGAAGGCCGCGGAAGGCGTAGTTCCAGCTCCCTTGGGATGGAACGAGGAAGAAGCCGTTCACACGGTCGGATACGAGCAGTGTGCATGGACGCGTAAGGCTTGCCGCCAGCGGCTGCGGCTCATGCTCCGCGTCGTCTCGGTGGTCCAGCGCCCATTGGATTCCATCATCAGTACAGGCGAAACCACGAACTCGGCACTGCGTTGGGGCGACGCTGCAAAGCACCGAGTAGAATGAGTCTGCGCTCAACGAGGGATTATCGGCCAGCAGCCTGCCCTGTGTCGCGACGTCACACGAGTTCAGCACCGCCGCACCCTGCTTCGAATCGGGCTGCGTTCGGATCCAACCCAGGGCCATGAACCCACCGGATTGCAGTGCGTCGTGTTGAGGGACCGACGTTGGAATCGAAACTGCGGCGGATTTGCCCGACTGCGGTGGCATCAAGATTGCGCGGACCTCCTTGACTGTCGGGTCTTCAGCGAGGGGCACACCAAACAGCAGCCCGCCGATGCAGACGCGCGTGTCGGCGCACAAGACGAACTTCTCTAAGAGCGATCGTGGAAGGACAAGAGTCGTCCCGTCAGTCGGCCCCGACGGAGGCTCCACAAATATCTTGTCGACGCAGTTTTTCAGCGAAGTCACTTCGATCGCTCGCCGCCTCCACTCGGAGGAAGCCGACTGCCACGCGACGGCAGCGAAGGTGGCAGTGACTTGCGTCGTGATCTCCTGCCCGAGCTTGTTCACCGTGGTCACGGTTGTAGGAGCCGTAAGCTGCTTCGTCTGCTTTTCGATCTTGTCGATCTCCTCCTTTTGTGCCTCGACGTTGGACACCACCTGCCCAAGAATGACATCCACCTTCTCCTTTTTCGTCAGCTGCTTCTCGTCCACGTTCATTTGCCTCGCGTAGTCCTGGATGATCATGTCGTGCAGTTGGCGCTCGCACAAGGCCCATTCGTCGGGTGACAGCGTCGGCCAGAAGTGGTTAGACTCGCGAACAACATGGCGGTCGGGCTCCAATACGTGCCGAGTCCGATCCAAATTGACGTGGAAGCCCCTGAGAATGAGGATCAGCCGCATGAAACACGAGTGCGGGGTGAGGATCTGCGACCAGTCATCGAACACGTTGAACTTCGCTTCTTTCGAGTGTGTGGCCGTTGCGACGAAGTCCCCCAGTCGGTCGTGCAAGAGCAGCTGCGAGATCGGCAGATTGAGGTCACTCTGGCTGACGACGATGTTGCGGAAGTCCATCAGGGCGTGGTCGAGCGTCTGGCAGAGGCTGCGGCGCGTGACAACGATGCGCTGTGGGCGCTCGGTGCTAGGAAGAGACCGTAGCCACGTCGCAACGCACTCACACGCCTTCTCGCGTGCGAGCTTCGTGCGGCGCTTTTGGCCGTGGAAGACCGACTTGTGGACGACGCTCAGGAGCATGACGCCCGTCGACGGGCAGACGATGATGAGCGCACCGTTCTCCTCCTTAAACTTGCGGTTGCCTTCAACGGTGGCATGTTGACTGGTGACGAAAACATGGGAATCGTCGATGATCCAAGTGGCCTGGTCCGAGAACAACTCGCCAAAGTTCTGAGAAGACAAGTGCTTTTCTGTTGGGTCCGACACGAACACCTGCAGCATCTTGCGCAGCTTGTCGCGCAGCGTGAGGAGCGCGTGGTTGCACTTCATGATCTTGTTCATGCTCTTCAGAAGCAGCTCCTTCGCTCCGGGGATCCAGTACCCGTACGCTGAGAACACATTGTAGGCAAGATCGATGGCAACCACGACCCCGGATGCGGAGGGGTAGCGACTGACGCCGTCTTTCGTGTACTCGAGGAACTTGGCGCGTGCGTAGGAAGCGACGTTGTGCTTGTCGTAGTCGCCCCAGCGCAGCTGCACGTCGATCCAGTACTTGGTGGAAGATAGACCGGTTTCGAAGGCGTCGTGGCTAGCATCCAGCAATGAAGGCTTGCAGACAGACCACCGATCTGCCGCCAGCATCACGATATCGGGGCAGCTGCAAGTGAATGTGAACGACTTCTTTGGGTGGACATTCTCGAGCTTCACGTCGTGGAGGAAGAGTTCGTTGAGGGTGTCGGGTTTGGCGAAGACACAGCGGAGGTCATCAACCACGTTCGCATGAATCTTCTCCCAAAGGTGATTCGCAAAGAGTTCAATGTACGCGACCTTGATGGTCTCGAGCTTGCCGCTCATCATGATGCCGGTCAGGTCGATTTGAGCTTCGAACCCTGCGTAAACGTTGCTGCGATTGATGGTCGGGGACCACCACAGTGCGAATCGGCGGTTGGGGACTTTGACTAGGCCAGCTCGTTGTGCCTTGGTGAGCTTCGCGTACTTCTTCTTATCCTCAAAACCACTGCCGGAGTTGAAGAACAGGTCCTCCCACGACGGCAGACCTGTCCCACGGAACAAGGTGTGCTCGATGATGGCCTCGATGCCGCCGAGGGCTTGGATCATGTCCTTGCGATAGTTGTCCAGCGCACCGCACAGCCGCCCGTCGTGGTCGTCGTTGTACCAGGTGGACCGGGGCGGCCTCCCGAAAACGTACTTCTGGAATTCGGAGCGCACGCGGAACCCGTGGTCGATGGCAAGCAAGCGCCGATCCTTCGCAAAGATAGTCCGCACACGTGGGATGCCCAAGTCCACAATGTCCTCGACCTCGTCGAAGGAGATGCGGCGGTTCGACAGCTTTGCTTCACGCTCCAGTTGGCGGAAGGAGTCCCAGACACGCTCAGACTCGCGAAACTCGCTCTCCCACGGGTCGTGGTAGCGGAAGAGCACAGGCAGCGGCGTATCTTCCTCCTCATGGGTGATCCCTTTGATGAAGTACTGCACGCCCGCGTCCGTCTGCTTCGAGATGGAGCGGTCACTGGCCGGAATCAACGCGCCTGCGATCGATAGCATGCCGAGGCCGCCAACTTGAGTGGGTGCATGAAAGATGACAGGCGGGAACCGAGCTGGCATCTTGGAGTTGAGCGCCATCATGATGCGGCGCTGCATCTTCGCCTCCCCGCGGACGAAGATCTGCTGCAGGCCCTCAGTGCCCAAGATGGCTTCACGGTAGTACGGGACAACCTCCAATAGGACGCTGTTCCACTTCTGTGCAATCTTCTGAAACGTCGCGTTGCCGATCGTCATAATCGCGCGCCGAATTCGGTTTTGGATCTTCCGGACGTCCTCTTGCGTGACCTGCAAATAGGCGCGAGCCGTGAGGTCGCGAGTGTGGTCGTCTTTACGAAGCGTCCACATGTACTCCGTGTCCACGCTCTCGAGTGTGGAAGTGCGGCAAACTGGAAGAATTCGGATGTCGAACCCCGCCATGTCGAAGAGGAGGTTGGGGTTGTCGCGGGAGTAGACACTCACGAACGAGTGGGCCCACGTGATGTGAGCGACAAACCCAGGAAGGCGATTTTGGAGGTCCCACAACACGGCGCGTCCGAGGTTGACGTCGTACTTGAAGAGTCGCATCCGGCAGTCGCGGGGCCAGCAGCGCTTGTTTTTGTACGACAGCACGCTGGTTTCTTCATTTTCCTGCAAGTAGCGATGGATGAGGTCATCCGCTTCGTCGCGAGTAAACCTCAGCAGCATGTGGCACTGGTCGATGTAGCGCATGTAGCCGCGGATGGGGTGCGAGGCGGCATGTGACTTTTGGCGGAAGTGCATGAACGGATTGGGCTGCTGAGGTGACCCTGCGAGTTCTTGGGATCGCCGAGAGCCCAGAAGCATCAGGTCCACAATGAGGCCCCAGTATTGAGTGATAAAGGAGGAGAACATGAGCCCGCGGATCAGCCCAACGTGGTGCAGGTGTTCCATGTCTTTGTACTCGAGTTTGACGCTGTGCTTCGCGACGATGTAGTTCACTAGCTCCGGGTGCATGACAAGCTCCAACAGGTGGCGCACGAGTGTCCAGTCAAGCTTCTCAAAGAACTCTTCGAGATGGAACTGCGCGACGACTGTGCACTCGCCGTTGTCAACGTCCCAGATGCCAGGACTGTTGTTGATCCCCTCGCACCACTTGTGCACAAGCACAGGCAGAGGCTCCATATCGCTTGGCTTCACCCAACTTGGGAAGAGGCGTCGGTTGGTTGCCTCAAACCACAAGTACTGGTCCAGATAGGCGTCGACGATTCGCTCCGTTGTCGTGACCTTGTAGATTGGCGAAAGGGAAGCGAAGTTGTCGATATACTCGACGTAGACGGACTTGAAGACGCGGTGACGCGCTAGGGCTTCGCGAATTTTGGACAGCGTTTCTTGCGGGTTGTC
>CAXXHH010000015.1:0-895326 GCA_963663005.2 Prolixibacteraceae bacterium | reverse complement strand
TCTGTTGTAACGTTACCGGTCCGCCGCCGCCCAGATGTATTGCCTTCAATGTGTATTTGCACAAAGATGCCGTCGGACTTATTTTCAAAATTGAATCGGGGGCGGTGCCTCCGGGATCATTATATTATCAGATTGATTGTGGTCCCCAACACCAGGTTGGGGAAGTTTTGTGTTTACAGGGAGGTCGATTCTATACCATCACTTTCTGTAAGCCCGGGAATAGCCAAAACACGTATTCGATCCAGTCAATCAGTGGTATAACCTCTACCGAAGGACTTATCACAAGAGCTGACAATAAATGTACGGGTCAGATATCGGTAACTGGGATTGAACCATCAACGGTATCCTGGTCGGTAAAATCCCCAAACGATCAATCTCTGTTGCGCTATTTGTCCTGTTTAAACTGTCTGAATCCAACATTTACGCCAGACTCCTTATCCCCACCCTCTGTTGTATACCATGTATGTGGCAGCCTTATGGGAACGGCCGTTTGCAACGGAAATCCCATTGTGGATTGTAACGAAGTGACAGTAACGGTTCTGCCTGCAATAAAAATTGCATTCGATGTTGATCCCATAAATATTTGTGCGAACAACATTCCAACGATGCATGCAAATATTTCGCCCGTGAACCTCAATTATTCTTATAAGTGGTATAAAGGCTCAAATGCTTCTGGCGCATTATTGTCGTCAGACCCGTTCTGGACGCCCAGTGAAGAGGGTTCTTTTTCGTTGGTCGCAACAGAGACCCAGAGTGGTGTAATATGCAATTCTGCAACGAATAATTTTAGTATTTCATTTGATAAAATGGGTCCCATGGTCGTGGCACCACCTGATACCCTGGTGATAGAATGTAATGATCCATCTGCAGAAGCAAAAATTGCCACCTGGCTCGAAACGGCAAAAGCCTCTGATAGTAACATCTCAAGCATTGCAGTAAAAAATGATTATTCCCCATTTGTTCACGCCTGTGGTTTAAACAAAACTGTAAAGTTTTGGTCAACAGATGGTTGTGGCAACATTGCCGAAGTAACAGCTGTTATCCGAGTCATTGATACAAAGGCGCCAAAGGTTTCCAAAACTGCTGCCAATGGTAGCTCGGCTTGTGAGGGGACTGATCCAAACATTAACTCAGGTTTTCTTGCCTGGCTGTCCAATCATGGGAATTCGGTCATAACTGATGATTGTGCCCCAACGCTAACCTGGACAGACAACCATGCCTCTCAGGCATGGAGCGGAACAGCATGCAATAATACTATTTCTGTAACTTTTACGGCGAGCGATGATTGCGGAAATAAGAGTAGCACGCAGGCTACTTATACAATAACGGATATTATACCTCCCGTATTTACCTTCTGTCCTCCCGATGTAAATGTCACAGATGATGCCGGCAAGTGTTATGCAACAGGAGTCAATCTGGGTTTAGCCACGGCAACGGATAATTGCATATTAAAATCTATTACGAACAATGCTCCTGCACAATTTCCAACTGGTGTAACCATCGTTATATGGACGGCAACTGATGGGTGTGGTAACGTGACAACTTGCAGCCAAAAAGTAACTGTTACTGATGTTTTTAAGCCTACAATTTTGTGTCCTTCCGATGTGACTCAGACCGCTTTACCCGGAAACTGCTTCCTCGCAAATGTTGTTGTGCCAGATCCAACAACAGCGGATAACTGTGCCATTGTTTCCCAAACCTGGGCAATGAGTGGTGCAACGGTTGGAAATAGTCCGGCTACCGGAATAAATTCAGTAAGTGGCTCAACCTTTAATGTAGGTATGACGACTGTAGCCTATGTGGTAAAGGACGGAGCAGGAAACAGTGCGTCTTGTTCATTCAATGTATGGATTAAAGACCTTGTTAAACCAGTACTGACGTCGGGATGTCCGGCCGATGTCACTCAATCCACTGATCCAAACCAATGCACTGCCGTTGTAATTGTACCACAACCTGTCGTTACAGATCCGTGTAATGAGGGATATACCGTGGTTAACAGTTTCAATGGAACCAACAATGCCAGTGGGACTTTCCCGGCAGGTGTTACTAATGTTGTTTGGACAATTACAGATATTTCAGGGAATAGTATTACGTGTACGCAAAAAGTGACCGTCAATAATGCTAACTCACTATCAATTTCCTGTCCTGCCGATGTTACCCAGACGGCTCTTCCGGGAAATTGTGCATTATCCAATGTTGTTGTGCCTGATCCGATTGTTACAGGGATCTGTCCGATCGTTTCTCAGACCTGGCAAATGACTGGTGCTACCGTTGGGACCAGTAGCGGAACGGGAATTAATTCTGTAAGTGGCCAGACTTTCAACGTAGGAATTACGAACGTCGCCTACACAGTAACCGATGCGACCGGAAAGAATGCCACTTGTTCATTCAATGTATGGATTAAAGATCTGGTTAAACCTGTTTTGACATCGGGCTGTCCGCCGGATATTATCGTCTCTACAGATCCCGGACAATGTTCGGCGATGGTAACAGTTCCAAAACCAAATGTCAATGATCCTTGTAATGAGGGTTATACGCTTGTAAACAGTTTCAATGGAACAAGCGATGCCAGCGGAAAGTATCCCCCGGGAATTACGGATGTTATTTGGACCATAACGGATTTATCAGGGAATGTGATTAGCTGCACTCAGAGAGTAACTGTTAACAATGTTAATGTACCAACGATTGTTTGTCCAGCCAACGTAACGCAAACAGCACAGCCGGGAAATTGTTCGCTGGACAACGTAATCGTACCAAATCCAATAGCCACAAGTAATTGCACCATTGTGACTCAAACCTGGACAATGAGTGGGGCGACTGTGGGGATGAGTCCGGATACCGGAATTAATTCGGTAAGCGGACAGACATTCAATACCGGGATTACAAAAGTTACTTATACTGTAAAAGATGGATTCGGAAATAGTGCTTCCTGTTCGTTTGATGTTTGGATTAAAGATTTAGTCAAGCCGGTATTGACGTCGGGCTGTCCGGCTGACGTAACTCAGATCACTGATCCCGGTCAATGTTCGGCCAATGTTACTGTTCCAAAGCCCCTTGTCAATGATCCATGCAATGAAGGATTTACCATCACAAATAGTTTCAATAATTCGGATAATGCATCGGGTACATATCCGGTTGGAACAACAGTTGTCGTCTGGACAATCACCGATGCTTCCGGAAATAGCACTATATGCTCGCAAAATGTTACCGTCAATGATCGGATTCCCACGCTTTCCTGTCCGACAAATGTTACTGTGATGGCTGATTTTGAGAAGATGTTTGCTTCAAATGTGGTAACCACTCCCCCGGTATTCGGAGATGACTGTCCGGGATTGACCCTTTCCTGGATCATGACAGGTGCGTCCACTGGGAACTCGGCATTGAACGGTGTAAATATCTTTCCGTCTCCATTTACATTTAACCAAGGGGTGTCGAATATCGAATACACCCTGAAGGATATAAACGGGCATTCCGTTACCTGTTCTTTTGTGGTAACGGTGTTGTCAAAGCCGGAGATCGATTGTCAGCCGGATCTTACATTGGATAGCAAACCGGGTTTCTGCAATTCATTGATCGACCCCGGATTCCCGATAAAAATTTCAGGAGCGGAGCCTATCAGCTATAACTGGACAATGTCAGGAGCAACCACTGGCTTGGGTGCTGGGGCCATTTTACCAAATCCGTTCTCCTTTAACGTCGGGGTGACGACAATTGTCTGGACTGCAACGAACATTTCCGGTTCAGATGTTTGTAACCAGAAAGTCACGGTATCTGACAAGGAGCCACCGGTCTTGGTTGCACCTGCACCATTCAGTTTCTGTGTAGAAGATTTGGTTTCCGCTTCAATTGTTTCCAGCCTTCTGCAATTAAATCCGGCTCCTGATTGCTACCTGTTTAGAAAAGGAAGCTCTGAGTTGGATGTTAATCCATCGAATATCTCTGATAATTGTACTCCGAGTGACCAATTGGCACTTCATTGGAAAGTAGATTTTTCTGATCCATCAACCAATCCTTCTATCTCCGGAACAGGCCAACCATCGACATTTGGGAGTGACATCATATTCCCTGGGGATGGTTCATCTTTTAAAGATGTGGTTCACTCTATTACATATTGGGTAGTAGATCAATCTGGAAATGAATCTGTGCACACATCGGTTTCAATTACGATACATCCACGGCCGGCTGTGTCTTTCTTCAATCAAACCCGTGATTTTGAGTCAATCTGATATAGCCATGAAAACATTCAAACACATATATACGTCAATTAAAAATCTTAAACAAAGGGCTGAAAGGCCTATTCTTATTATCAATTTTTTATCTCCCTTAAATTTTTATTTTATGAAACAATTGATTCTTTTACTGCTGGTTACCGGGATGGTTGCCACTACTGCTTTTGGTCAGGCTCTTACAGGGTCAGCACCTCAACCGATTTCATGTACGGATGATCCATTGCATCCGATAGCGGGTAAGCCTTACGATTATTCTGCTATACTTAATCCTACCGGAGGAACAACGTATTGGTATGCCACCAAATCCACCTCATTTATTACCGCAGGTGTCAGATCAGCAATTGAAATTCCAGCTGATGGTAATACGATTCTGTCCGGGGCCACGAATTACCGGACTTCAGGAGCTAGCGCGTCATCTCCGACAAAGGCAAATATTACCTGGACCTCTTCCGGATTGAAGGGTATCAATGCGACAAATCCATTGTTCATGGTACTAGAATATAAAGGGCCCACATGTGCCAATAACATGAAGGTGCTTCAGATTCTGCCTAAAAATGCTTTTACTGTTGACATTCTCAATCTTAAAAGCAGCGGACTCTCACCGTTGACGTACGGAACAACTGACAGTCAGTGCTATGCAGATATTGCCTCAGCAAAATTTGATGCTCCATCGGGTAAGATGGTTTATGATTATGGTATCAATCATCTTTATTTTGAGGTAGTTGCAGCAAATTTCACGGGTTCATTTACGCCGTCATTTAAATTATCTGGTTTAAAAACAGGGCAATCTGCATTGATCGAATGGACTGTTGACAAGTCCTTCTCCAGTGGTTTAGCTGCTTTGGGAACAAGCCAGAATGCCACCACAGGAACCTCTTTGAGTTTTACCGGATCCGTTGTGAATACCACTGTTGCGAATACGACAGCCGGCGTTTCTGTTTACGTCAAAGTTACAATTACCAACGGTTTGTACGAAGGATTGACGGACGATGACATTGTCCTTGCCGTGGAAGGCGTCAACGATTCGGGTGAACCTGACATCGATAATGCTACTTGTGCCGCACCTGCCTCAACCTATGAGGACAGCGCCACCCAGACACTAAAAATGCGACCCACCGTAACAGCTGATCCAACAACTGGATCTTTTGTGCCACAGACATTGCCATAGCAGGCAAGTCCGAAAAACCCGAACGATAATTTGCTTCCTGATTGTAGCGAAGCGATGATGCACACAAAAGAGTTACGAATGTCAATTCTTTTTTGATGCATTTCAGTGTTTGTATTGTTCAGGGTATCCGGATCAAAGGAATTGCTACGATTTGTCAAATGCCATTTGGAATGGAAATTTACCAGGTTTCATTGAATCGGAATTTATTCGGCCGGTTGAAAATCAAATTTTCAACGGAATAATGTCTCTATAAATAATTTGTTAGACATACTTGTCAATTAAATGATTCTTCGCCATCTAATAAGATTTGTGCTGCTACTCGCCTTGCCTGCACTGTTTGTTACGGAAAATGCCGTAGCACAGGGGGGTATTGTCGTTATGGAGGGACAGCAAAAGAGTCTTGGAGTGGTACTGAAAAGCGGAGAATCGTGTGCATGGAGAATATATAATAAGCCGACTCTTCAAACAGCTGATCTTGCAACTTCGAGCGAAGTTGAATATTCGACGACGAATAATCAGCCGGTTTTACAGGCATTGTGGAAAAAGCAGGGAGACTTTTATTACACAGTATCTGTATTCAATTCGAGCGGGTGCAAAAACATGAAGGTTGGTATCGTTAAAGTAATTTTGCCACCGGTCTCGGCAGTGGCCGGGGTAGATACCACAATTGGAATTTGCAGCTCATATATTCTCGATGCATCTAATTCAAAAGGGGATGGGCTAAGCTTTAAGTGGAAATTACTGGATACAGGCGGAATTCTGTCTCCGGATAATAATGTAAAAGCCAATTTATCGCTCTCATCTACCTTTGCGGGGGTGCTGCCAATGACATTCAGAGTAGCCCTGACAGTGACAAACAAATTTGGAGCTACCGGTTCTGATACGGTGAAAGTCACCTTTGGAGCCGCTCCAAAGGTGGGAATCATTTACCCTTCCAATCCAAATAAAGACGGCTCAATGTTAATTGATGGAACTGCTTCTGAGGGCACGGGTCTTAAATACCATTGGTCGTCGGCAAAGGGCGAAATAGTTGGAAATGCAAACCTGCCTCAGGTTCTGATCAAGGGTGCCGGTATCTATTCTCTGGAGGTGACTGATGCCTTTGGATGTAAATCATTGAAGAGTTTCAAATATCCATTTGAGCCAAATGAATTAATCGCTAACGCGGATTACGTTAGAACATCATGGGTCGACTCGATAAAGATTCGAGTTTTGAATAACGACTATGATTCGAGAAATGATTTGGATAAAAGAAGCCTTTCCATAATTTCAAAACCACTATATGGAACAACAAATATCCAAAAAGATGGTACCATTATCTATTCACCCAATACCCGCAAATCGCTTGTCGATCATTTAGTTTACCAAATATGTGATTCAGTGAGTGTTTGTGATACCGCTTTGGTAACCATTGATATATTTGATGGTCCGGTTTGGATTCCTGAAGCAATTTCACCCAATGGGGATGGACAAAATGAAAAGTTCGTCATTCGCGGATTGGAGAATTATCCAGTCTCCGCTTTGACTATTTACACCCGATCCGGACAATTGATTTATAAATCTCAGGATTATCAAAATGATTGGTCAGGAAGATCACTCAATTCTGCCATAAAAGATGATGCTTTGCTACCGACCGGCACCTACTACTATGTATTGCATTTGGGCGGAACAAACAGGTTCTTGAAGGGCTTTGTATACCTGATGTATTAGTAAAGGATTTATTTGGCCACATAAATGAATCCTTTGATCACTTTATTGGTTCCACCCAAATGCAATACATAGTAGTAGGTGCCGGCAGGTGCTGGGAGTGATGAAAAATTGCTGGTATTCTGCTCTCCAGCCCAATCATTTTGATAATCCTGACTTTGATAAATAATCACTCCTTCCCGACTTAGTATTGTCAGCGCCGATTTAGGGTACGACGAAAGACCATTAATAATAAACAGATCATTCTTCCCATCCCCATTGGGTGAAATTGCCTCAGGAATGTACAACGGAGGATCTTTCACTTCGACCGAAACCATGGCAGTATCGCATTGGTTGTTAAAATCACAAATGCTATAATAGAAAATATCTTTCCCGGATTGATTCCGGATGGGTTCGTATCGTATCACTCCCTTTCCGACAGATATTATCTCTCCGAATTCGGGTCTTTGCAGGATTTTCAGACTTGAGGAATCCAGGTCATTACCAATATCGTGATCATTATTTAATAAGTTGATTGTTAAATTTTTAAGCCAGGTGGTATGAATCAAATCATCCAATGCTACAGGGGGATGGTCGCTCCCGATATTTACCTGAAATGCCTTCATATTCGAGCAACCGTCCTGGTTAATCGCCGTTACTATCAAAAGATATTTTCCCGCTTTTCCCCACTTAAGGCGTATGAATGGAGTGTTTGTTTCCGAGAGGAAGGTCACTTTTCCTTTGAGGCTATCGCTTTGCTGGTCGCTATTCTCAGCAACTTTCCAGCAATAGGAAGTTCCTGGTACCGGCTTTACATCAAATTGAACCGGTTCTCCCATAGAGAAGTCGTTTCTGATTTGAGTAAAGCCAGGAACCAGAATGAAAAGGAGTGGCAACAATGCCAGGAAATGGCGTGACAGTTGGTTTTTCTTAGGGAGTCAGGAAAATAATGCTATTTCTCAGGGGAGGAAAGACTGCACCGGAGATCCGGTGTTACTAGCAATAACTGGTCGGGCCATTATTTGTTGCGTTGCGACGTCGTTGGAAAAGCCATCCGTCAGACAGTCAGCATAATGAACATCCTCGGTGCCGTCGTCGCTTACACCATTAAGTGATAGAGTAACTGATGTATCAATCGTTCCCTCGAAGTCGTTGTTATTTACCATTACTCTAAAGTATACGACATCTCCGTTTTCTGTCAGATTGCCGACAGGTGCAGGTATTTTGTTGGCAGGAGTCCAGCTGTCTGCATTCTTTGTGAAAATATTGGTGCCGGTAAATGTTGTGGTCTTTGACCACTCGATAGATCCGATAGTCTGGGATCCCACCAACCCCGAAATTTTGACGGTAGGAGTCCAACCCGCTGTGAAGTTTGCTGCAACTACTTTGTAAATGAGTTCGTTTACGCCATAATCGTACACCATCTTTGTGCCGTCATAACTTACTGAAGATATGTCTTTTGCACACATTCTATGCACAATTGCCACATTCGACCCATCTAATCCAAGATCTGTGGTACCATTAACATTTGTCAGGTCGAGGGTAAATGCATTGTATGGCTCTATTTTATATGCTCTCAAGTTCATCGCTTCGCATAGAGTTCCATTCGTGCCTTTGTACTGAATTACCAGGAAATAAGGTTTTGTTTTTGCACTAAGTACTGCCTTGGCGGTCCACTTTATTGTGATAGAATTTGAACCGGTGACGGTATTATGGTATCCGGCTCCCGCATCAATATATTCCTTGCTGTTCGGTATAATATTAGTAGTTACCAGAGTTGATCCTGCAATAAATCCGGGATTATCCGTAACGTACCAATCGAAGGTCTGAGGTGTAGTGTAGGGTGATGGAATCGTAACAGCGTAAGAATAATCTTTCCCTGCCTTCGGATGTAAAGGAGAGTCTACGCAGTTGGGTACGCGAGGCATCGTCTGACCGAGAACACTAACGCTGGTACCCAGAGTCAAAAAATTCACCAGTATAAGAAAGGGATAAATCAAATGACAAGAATTCCTTACTAATTGTGTGGATGTCTTCATTTTAACAAGATTAAAGATTAATAAACGAGTGATAGATATGATTTTATATAGTATATTGATTTACAATTATTTAAAAATTACTCAATATGATTGGGCGGGGTAGTATCTCAACTATTATTTTGTGTCTGGATGGTTCGGGGGTAAGATTTCCTGCTTCGTCCTCGAGCCAAAATATGACCTGAAAAATTCGATTACTCTCTGTGGAATTTTCAAAATCTATATTTTGTGCATGCAGGGAGATCTGTCCGATTATATCACTTAACAGTAGGCCCGAACTGTCTTTGATCGCTTTTAATTGGCTGCCTGATTCAAAAATTCCCCAATGGAGAATAAGTTCTTCTGATGGGGTTATATTATCTGCGAAATTCGCGACCGGCAGATCAAAGACAGTACTGTACTTTTGAAATTGGTACACGCATTTTCCGAGGGGAAGAATGTTGGACATTGATTCATTCCAATTTGCCAGCTCCGGATCATCCGGACAAAAATGGAACAACCGAGTGTCCGAATTAATAAAGGTGGGAGGCTCGGTATCCACTATCGGTGAAACGTTTATTTTCCTGGTAATTGAAGATGTTTCGGTACACTGATTACCGTTTAGTGTTGGGAAGTCTACCCGCACTTTATATAGTCCGGAGTCTGCCAACGTAATTTTTTTTAACGTGAGCTGAGCAGAATTGCTTCCGGAGACTCTGACATTATCCGACAGGTCGCGCCAGTCGTTCGTTCCGTATTTTTTGATCCATTGGAATGAAAGTGGACTGCTTCCTGAGTATAAAGCCTTGAATGCCACATTATCTCCCTGGTTGAGATTGTATGTCGCCACGCCGGTTGGGGAGATACCGGTAATCTGATTCACCAGGAGAGATGCTATAGCTGAGGTAAGTGTCGAGTCCTGATCGGTGACCATGACTTGGTACTGTGTTTTATCCGGGGCTTCAAGGCCTGTGCCAATGTTATAAACCGGTAGTTTGATCGAGTCTCTTGCACCAAAGGTGACAAATCCGGCCTCACCAATTCTTTTCCTTCTCCACTGGTAATGAATTGTTCCAATACCTCCTTCTACTACAATAGAATAGGTGACCTTGTTTCCTTTACAGTCGGATTGATCTGTAGGTTGAACGATTATTCTTAACGGACCTGGCGATGTGATTAATGAACTTTCAAGGTATGTGAACCGAATAGATTTTTCTGAAGATTCAGCTCCAGTCAAAAACTTCAGAATAAAACAAAGAGGGATAATTATCACAATTGGTTTAAACATAACTGGTCAAATTATGGGCATAAACTTTCCGGATACCGGGAAATTGAATTTTCGGCATTACGTTTTCAGCGAAAAACTTGGAGGATATTCTATTCGAATCAGTCAGTCGTTCCTACATCGAAAGGATGTGATAAATCTGAGCGGAAGGTAATTCTATCTGTAACGGGCTAGGGAACATCGTACTAATTGGAATGTTAGTAACAAGTTACACCGTTTTCGGGAGAAAAAAGAAAAATTTAGGTTCAAAAGATCAAAGCTATCTCCTGGCTTCAAAGAAACTCTTTAGAAGTGCCTCACATTCAGTGGCCAAAACACCACCGGAAATCAATGTTTTCGGATGAATTGCCTCTGGCGCGAACTTGAGGAACCCCCTTTTTCCGTCCGTCGCACCCCATACAATCCGGTCAATCTGTGCCCATCCCAGTGCTCCGGCGCACATAGCACAGGGTTCAAGTGTCACATAGAGAGTACAGCCTGTGAGATATTTGCCTCCAAGCCAGCCCGTTGCAGAGGTGATCGCAAGCATTTCTGCATGTGCCGTGACATCAGATAATCGTTCTGACTGATTATGAGCTCTCGCGATTATTTTATTCTGGCAGACCACCACAGCCCCGACCGGGATTTCACCCTCCTGAAAAGCCAGTTCGGCTTCTGCCAGTGCTCTTTTCATGAAATATTCGTCGTCGAAAGGATGAATCATCTTTTTGTTTTGTAAATTAGCGGCCTGAAAAACAAATCGCTCACAAATGTACAGAAATCATACTTGCGGCGAAATACGCATAGAAAATATCGGTCAGGAAGTGCTTCTAGCCGGATGGGTTCAAAGAGTTAGAAATTTGGGTGGAATGACTTTCATCGACCTGCGCGACCGCTATGGTTTGACCCAATTGGTTGTTGACGATCAATCAACAGAGGAGGTAAAAAATGTTGCTTCTTCATTGGGTCGGGAATTTGTGGTTCAAGCCGGTGGTTTTGTAAGAGAGCGTTCAAGTAAGAATCCTAAAATGCCTACCGGGGATGTTGAACTCCATATTTCTACGTTAACGATTCTCAATGCGGCTGTGACTCCTCCTTTTACAATCCAGGATGATACAGACGGCGGTGATGAGCTGCGTATGAAATACAGATATCTGGACTTGCGCAGGGAGGCGGTTAGGAAAAATCTTGAGTTGAGGGCTAAAATGGCGCATGTCGTCAGAAACTATCTGGATGCGAAAAATTTTATTGAAACGGAAACCCCGGTGTTGATAAAATCCACTCCCGAAGGTGCCCGCGATTTTGTCGTTCCTTCAAGAATGAACCCAAATCAATTCTATGCCTTGCCACAATCACCGCAGTTGTTTAAACAGTTGTTGATGGTTGCAGGTTTCGATCGATATTACCAGATTGTGAAGTGTTTCAGGGACGAAGATCTACGTGCCGATCGTCAGCCGGAATTTACTCAGATTGACTGCGAAATGTCTTACGTACATCAGGAAGATGTGCTTTCGATGTTTGAAGGGTTAACCAAAAATATTTTCAAAGAGATCAAAGGAATTGATATCGTTGATTTTCCAAGAATGACTTTTGCTGAGGCTTTCGAAAAATATGGCAACGATAAGCCTGATCTTCGTTTTGGCATGGTGATTCAGGAACTCACTGATCTTGTGAAAGGAAGAGATTTTAAATTGTTTGACGAAGCTGATTATATTGGTGGAATCAGCGTACCTGGTTGTGGAGAATATACTCGTAAGCAATTAGATGCTCTGACCGAATTCATCAAAAAACCCCAGATTGGCGGCACCGGACTTGTCTATGCTAAAGTTAACGTCGACGGCACTATCAAATCGTCTGTCGATAAATTCTTTTCTCCGGAAGATCTTCAACTATGGGCGGAGAGGCTGGATGCAAAACCAGGCGATCTTATGCTGATTATGTCGGGTTCGAAAGAGAAAACTCTGCCGGTAATCTCCTCTTTGCGTTTGGAAATGGGTCGCCAGTGTGGCCTATTGAACAAGGATGTTTTCAAACCTCTTTGGGTGGTTGACTTTCCTTTGCTCGAATGGAATGAAGAGACACAACGCTTCTTTGCCATGCATCATCCTTTTACCTCACCAAAACCAGAAGATATTGCCTTGCTGGAGACCGATCCAGGTAAGGTGAGAGCCAATGCATATGACCTGGTTATCAATGGAGTTGAAATCGGCGGAGGTTCAGTTCGTATTTTTGACAGCGCCTTGCAGGCAAAAATGTTCAAGATCCTTGGCTTTACGAAAGAAGCTGCCGAAGATCAGTTTGGCTTCCTTATGAATGCATTCAAATTTGGAGCGCCACCGCACGCCGGAATAGCATTTGGGTTCGACCGTCTGGTCTCTATGTTTGCTGGTCTTGATTCTATTCGCGACGTAATCGCCTTCCCGAAAAATAACTCCGGAAGAGATGTTATGAATGATTCTCCTTCGCCAATCGCGCAGGCGCAACTTGATGAATTATATCTTAAACTGGTTAAAACGGAGTAAATCAGACACCTTTCAGGCTAAATTTCGATCTCGCCCTTTAAGTTATTACGGAGGTAATATTTGGTCTCTTCCGTTGTGAGATCTTGTCCGAGCAGGAACATTAATTTGGTAACTGCAGCTTCCACGGTACTGTCGCCACCGCTTATTACTCCTGCCTTTTGAAGTTCCGAACTGGTTTCATAATGTCCCATTATCACTTTTCCTCCCGGGCATTGTGAGACATTCATCAGGATAATGCCTCGTTTTGTTGCCTTCCTTATGGCATTAATCAGCCAAGGTGAAGTGGGCATATTTCCGGAGCCAAAAGATTCCAGAACAACACCTCTTAATTCCGGTAATTGAAGAATGGATTCGAAATATAGCCGGTTCAGTCCGGGAAAAATTTTCAAAACAATCACCCGATCATCCACGGATGTGTTGATTTTCAGCACTCCTTTATTCTTTGGATAATTGATTTTGTCGAAATTGAATACAATGTCAACGCCGGCTTTTGCTAATGGGGGATAGTTGTGAGAAGCAAAGGCGCTGAATTGTGCCGAATCTTTTTTGGTTGTTCTGTTACCACGGAAGAGCTGGGAATTGAAATAAATGCATACTTCAGGAACGACCGAACTTCCATCTTTTTTTGCAGCTGCAAGCTGAACAGCTGTAATTAGATTTTCTTTTCCGTCGGTTCGTAATACCCCAATTGGCAGCTGCGAACCTGTCATAATAACTGCTTTATCCAGATTTTCAAACATATAGCTCAGTGCTGAGGCAGTATAAGCCATGGTGTCTGTCCCGTGTAAAATCACAAATCCGTCGTATCTGGTATAATTTTTCTCTATTGTTTTTGCAATCTGGGCCCAGATGGCAGGAGTCATGTTGGAAGAGTCAATCGGTGGATTAAAAGTAATGGAAGAGATGGCATAATCCAATTTGTTCAACTCAGGAATTTCATCAAGCAGCATTCCAAACTTCATGGGAGCCAGGGTCTTGGTGACTGGATCTTCCCGCATACCGATTGTACCTCCGGTATAAATAATAAGAATTGCCGCTTTTTCGCTTGTGTCCATATGGATGAGTGCTTTGTGTGTTAGCTTCCTACAAATGTAGCGAAAAGTTTGGTCTATAGTCTATTGGGAAGCGACTTCAATTTTACAAACCAAATAAGACCTTGGCATTCCAGGATGTAATAGCTGCAATATTTTGGACGGAAGTTCCGTGTAGTTCTGCAATCTTTTCCGCAACTGTGACAATATAGGAGCATTCGTTCCGTTTGCCTCTATGAGGAACTGGAGCAAGCCATGGTGAATCTGTTTCGATCAGCAAATGACGGGGGTCAATTTTTTGGATCGTTTTCCCAAGGTCTGAGTTTTTGAAAGTGATGATCCCGTTGACACCGATTTTGAATCCTAATTCTATAATTTGCTCGGCTTCTTCGAGTGTGCCGGTGAAACTATGAAATACTCCATGAAGGTTTGGCGTATAAACTTTCCTTAATTCTTCCATCACCTCCTTGAACGAATCTCTGACATGAATGACGATTGGGAAATTCCGGTACTTGGCCCAGTCAATCTGGGTTTTAAATGCTTCAATCTGCTCTTCCAGGAAGGATTTGTCCCAAAAGAGATCTATTCCAATTTCGCCGATACCGTAAAATTTTCTCTTCCCCAACCAATATTCCAAAATCAGCAACTCCTTACGAAAATCTTCTTTTACTGAGGTAGGATGCAATCCCAGCAATGGAAAAAAAAGACCTGGCACGGTATCAGTCAGATCAAGCAACGGTTTGATGGATGAACTATCGATATTTGGCAAAACGATTCGCTCTACTCCAGACTCAAGCGCCCGTGTTATGACCTCATCACGGTCAAGACTAAAATCGGATGAATAGATATGCGAATGGCTGTCAACAAACATAAATGCAAATTTTGCACAAAGGTAAGCAAGCTGAATATCAGTTAAGTTAAGAGAATGTTATTTAAATGAGAGGTGAGACTTAAGATATGAGACTTGAGATATAAGTAGCGCGTGTAGGGGCGGTCGCGACCGCCCTATACACCCTGTCTCCTATCTCATCTCTATTTAAACTACTCCCTGGGCGAGCATTGCGTCGGCCACTTTTACAAATCCACCCACGTTGGCGCCTTTTACATAGTTGATGTAATTTCCTTCTCGGCCGTATTTTTGACAAGTTGTATGAATGTCATGCATAATAAGATGCAAACGTTCATCTACTTCGTCTTTCGTCCAGTTATACCGCATGCTGTTTTGCGACATCTCTAAGCCGGAAACAGCCACTCCACCGGCATTTACAGCCTTGCCAGGAGCGTAATGAATTTTGTTGTCGAGGAAATAGTTCACAGCCCCCGCTGTACATCCCATGTTAGATACCTCACCGATCAGGAAGCATCCGTTTTCAACAAGCATTTTGGCATCCGTTTCGTCCAGTTCATTTTCTGTGGCACATGGCAAGGCAATGTCTACCTTTTGCACCCACGGTTTTGTGTTCGCGAAAAATTGGCAACCAAATTCTTCGGCATAGGGAGAAACAATGTCATTGTTCGTGGCTCTCAAATCGAGGAGATAGTCAATTTTGGAACCTGAAATTCCTGCAGGATCATAAATGTATCCATCCGGCCCTGAAATAGTTACTACTTTACCACCCAATTCATCCACTTTTTTGATAGCACCCCATGCCACATTGCCAAAACCGGAGACGGAAACAGTCTTGCCCTTAAGTTCTTTTCCCATCTCCTTAAGCATATGCTGAACAAAATAGACTGCCCCAAAACCTGTCGCTTCAGGACGGATCAGTGAACCTCCCCAGCCTAATCCTTTGCCGGTAAGTACTCCAGTAAATTCGTTGCGAATACGTTTATATTGTCCGAAAAGGTAACCAATTTCCCGCCCGCCAACACCGATATCGCCGGCCGGCACATCTGTATTCGGACCAATATGTCGGTATAGCTCAGTCATAAAAGATTGGCAAAAACGCATGATCTCATTATCGCTGCGGCCTTTGGCGCTAAAATCTGAACCACCTTTACCCCCTCCCATCGGAAGCGTTGTCAAGCTATTTTTAAAAGTTTGCTCGAATCCAAGAAATTTTAAGATACTAAGGTTGACGCTTTTATGGAAACGAAGTCCACCCTTGTAAGGACCCAATGCACTGTTGAATTCAACGCGATAGCCGCGATTGATTTCTACTTCGCCCAAATCATTCATCCAGGGTACCCGAAACATTATCGTTCGTTCCGGTTCAACCATTCGTTCTAAAATTTTGGCTTGTTTATAGCGCGGATTTGCATCATATGCATCCCAAACTGTTTCAATAACTTCTCTTACCGCCTGGTGAAACTCATTTTCGCCCGGAGTGCGGGTCTTCAGTTCCTCCATAAATTTATCAATTCCGGCATTCATCTGTTTAATTTTTTTGATGGTTAAATTCAGAAAATATCAACACTCAAAATTAATGTAATTTTTGTTTTAAAAATGAGGAGATTAAGTGAATTTTGTCATTAAATCTTAGAAAATCAAAGTATTAGTAACGGATTAAGATTTTTTGAATTTTGACCTGGATTAGGTGGATTTACATTTCAAACTGTAATTGAATCGAAAGATTTGATGATGCAATTAGAAGATATCTCTCGTGTTCAACGAAATATTTGTTACAGTTTGAAAGCAGCTAATCTCTCAACGCTCATATCACTTCTCTCCAAATTTAATTGTAATTTCGCGCCTATATTTTTAAATGCATCAAACGTTCAAAACAGATGGATTATAATTTCAAAGAGATTGAAGCCAGGTGGCAGCAGTACTGGGCTGATAATAAGAGTTTCAAGACACACGACGATTTTTCAAAGCCGAAATTTTATTGTCTCGACATGTTCCCGTATCCATCCGGGGCAGGACTTCATGTTGGTCATCCGGAAGGTTATACTGCTACGGATATCGTTTGCCGCTACAAGCGTAGCAAGGGTTTTAATGTTCTCCATCCGATGGGCTGGGATGCTTTTGGTTTACCTGCAGAGCAATATGCCATTCAGACGGGTACTCATCCTGCGGAGACAACTCAGAAAAATTGCGACAACTTCAGAAGGCAGATCCAATCTCTCGGATTGAGCTACGATTGGGATCGTGAAATTAATACAACTGATCCTGCCTATTTTAAGTGGACCCAATGGATTTTTATCCGACTTTACAATACATGGTTCGATGCCGTAGCCGGAAAAGGGAGACCAATAGTTGAATTGCCTATTCCGGATGAAATAAAGAAATCCGGCGATGTGGCCGTCCGTACCTATGTCGACCAAAAGAGACTGGCTTATTATGGTGAAGCCCAGGTTTGGTACTGCCGTACCTGCAAGACAGTTTGTGCGAACGAAGAGGTTTTGAACGACGGATCGCACGAAAAATGCGGAACGAAAGAAGTCGAACGCAGATTCCTGAAACAATGGATGCTGCGAATTCCGCATTATGCGGAACGGTTGCTGGCAGGTCTCGACGATTTGGACTGGCCGGAAGGCGTTAAGGAAATGCAACGCAATTGGATCGGTCGATCCACTGGTGCTGAGGTCGATTTTGCTCTGGCTGGAATAGACAAAAAGCTGAAAGTTTACACCACCCGGCCGGATACTCTGTTCGGCGCTACTTATATGGTAGTCGCTCCCGAACACGAACTGGTCGCTGAGATAACTACGCCTGAACAAAAAGAGGCTGTATCTACTTATATCACAAACTCTGCCCTGAAGAGCGATCTCGATAGAACCGATCTTGCGAAAGGTAAAACAGGCGTTTTCACGGGACGATATGCCATCAATCCATTGAATGGCGCTGAGATTCCTGTCTGGGTTGCAGATTACGTACTCATGGGGTATGGAACCGGCGCAATCATGGCCGTTCCTGCACATGACGAGCGCGACTTTGAATTTGCACAAACATATCAACTTCCTATTATTTGTATTCTTGATCCGCTTGAGGGAACTAACGCAGAAAACCGTACAAGCGTGTTGGCAGGTGAAGCCTGCTGGAGCGAAGATGGGTCCTACATCAACTCGGCAAATCCAAGTATCGGCATCGATATTAACGGTCTCACAAAAGAACAGGGGATTCTTCAAATTACAGCCTGGCTTGAAAATGCCGGACTTGGGAAGGCTACTATAAATTATAAATTACGCGACTGGTTGTTTAGCAGACAACGGTATTGGGGCGAGCCATTTCCAGTTATACACTGGGAAGATGGTGAAATTTCGTTGCTCGGCGATTCGGAACTTCCCTTGCAGTTGCCGGAAGTTGAAAAATACCAACCTGGAGAAACAGGTGAATCACCGCTGTCAAATGCCGGTGAATGGCTGACTGTTGTCGATGTCAACGGAAGAAAAGGTCGCCGCGAAACGAATACAATGCCTCAATGGGCAGGTTCTTGCTGGTATTACCTCCGATTCATTGATCCAAAAAATGATGCTGAACCGTTTGCCAAGGCTAAAGAGAATTATTGGATGCCAGTGGATTTGTATGTAGGTGGAGCCGAGCATGCCGTACTTCATTTGTTGTACAGCCGGTTTTGGCACAAAGTACTCTTTGATCTGGGTGTTGTCTCTACTAATGAGCCCTTCCAAAAACTTTACAATCAGGGGATGATTCTTGCGTTCGCTTATGAAACCTCCTCAGGTTCGAAGGTTCCTTCGGATATGGTAACGGAAAAAGAGGGCAAATATTTCCATAACGAAACCGGCGAAGAACTTCGGCAAATTGTGGCCAAAATGTCCAAGTCGCTGAAAAATGTGGTTAATCCGGACGATGTAGTGGAGAAATTCGGCGCCGATTCGCTTCGCCTGTATGAGATGTTTATTGGTCCGCTGGAGGCTACCAAACCCTGGACAGAGAACGGAGTAAAGGGGGTATACAACTTTCTGCGACGTGTGGCAGCCTTCTTCGGCGAAAAAAATAATCTTGCCGAGGGTGAGGAAACAAAAGAAACACTCAAGATTCTTCATCAAACCATAAAAAAGGTGGGTGATGATGTGGAAGATATGAAATTCAATACTGCCATCTCACAAATGATGGTATTTACCAACCATTGCTATAAAGTTGGGAGAGTAACCGTCGAAACGGCCAATTCGTTTTATCAGGTCCTGGCTCCATTTGCCCCGCACCTGGCAGAAGAACTTTGGGCTTTAAACGGAAATGCTGAAATCTTGGGTTACCACCCATGGCCTGTGTTTAATCCTGCCTTCCTAACGGAGGATGTTGTAGAATATCCGGTCTCTTTTAACGGGAAAGTACGGTTCAAACTTGAATTGCCTGCGGATCTTGCTGTAAAAGAGGTAGAAGCGGCAGCTCTGAAAAGCGAGTTGACTAAAAAGTGGACAGAAGGCCATACCATAGTTAAGATTATTGTCGTGCCTGGGAAAATTGTCAATATTGTCCTTAAGGCTTAAGACTTTCTGTGATTGGATTGTATCATTAGCAACGGCATTTATGCCGTTGTGTAAATTGATATTGTTGTGTAAAACATGGGCTTTAGCCAAAAACGCAGACCATTTGGGCTAAAGCCCATGTTTGCCCGCATCTTAATCCGTAGCCTGAAGGCTACGGCTATTGATTAAATTTTATAATAAGTTAACCGATATTTATAATAATCACAAATCCCCCTCACATGTCTCATATCTCAAGTCTCAAGTCTGATATCTCAAGTCTCATGTCTCCTGTCTCATCTCTCAAGTCTTGTTCTCCTGTCTCATCTCTCAAGTCTTGTTCTCCTGTGCGCGTTCGTTTCGCGCCATCTCCGACTGGTCCGCTGCATATTGGCGGACTGCGTACCGCCTTGTTTAACTATCTCTTTGCGAAACATCATGGTGGCGACTTCCTGCTAAGGATTGAAGACACTGATCAAACCCGGTATGTGCCTGGCGCCGAAAATTATATCATGGAAGCGCTCGACTGGTGCGGCATTAAAATAGATGAAGGCCCCAGGGAGGGAGGGGTTCATGCTCCATATCGCCAAAGCGAGCGTAAAGCGCTTTATGCATCCTACTCTCAGCAGCTGATTAATTCGGGGAACGCCTATTATGCCTTTGACACAAACGAAGAGCTTGATGCACTGAGATCTGCTGCAGAATCGAAGGGTGAAACCTTCACCTACAATAGTTTTACCCGTTTCGGACTAAGAAACTCTCTTTCCATGTCTGAAAATGAATTGCAGCAGGCGCTGGAATCCGGTGTGCATCATGTGGTTCGCTTTAAAATGCCTGTAAATGAATTGGTTGAAGAGACTGATTTGGTTCGCGGTCACGTTCAGTTTAACACGGATCAGTTGGACGACAAAGTGTTGTTCAAGAGTGACGGTATGCCTACCTATCATCTGGCTAATGTGGTGGATGATCATCTAATGGAGATTACCCACGTTATCCGGGGTGAAGAGTGGTTGCCATCCATGCCGCTTCACATATTACTTTACAAAGCTTTTGGCTGGACTGAGACAATGCCAAAATTTTCCCATTTACCATTAATCCTCAAACCGGTAGGCAAGGGAAAATTAAGCAAGCGAGATGGTGATCAGATGGGATTTCCGGTTTTCCCGCTGGCCTGGAAAGATCCCGAAACTGGCGAAATTTCAAGAGGCTATCGTGAAGACGGTTATCTTCCTGATGGCCTGATCAACATGCTATCATTATTAGGTTGGAATCCGGGAACGGAGCAGGAAATCTTCTCCATTGAACAGCTAATTGAAAATTTTTCGCTCGAAAGGGTCGGAAAATCAGGATCGCGATTTGATCCTGAGAAAACCAAGTGGTTTAATCATCAATATCTGATCAGGCACTCCGATGACGAACTCGCAACCTTGTTTTTGCCATTTCTCGAGGCAAAAGGCATCAATGTTCCCTATGAACTTGTAGTACGCGTCTGTGGTCTGGTGAAAGAGCGGTGCCATTTTGTGAATGAAGTATGGGAACAGGGATTCTTCTTTTTCCAGTCACCCGATTCCTATGACGATAAGATAGTGAATAAACGCTGGAAAGACGGAGTGCCAGGAATGATGGCCGAAATCGCTACATTTTTCGAAACCGTTGAATGCTGGGTAGCTCCACAAATCAAGGAACCGTTCTCTCAGTTGGTAACAGGAAAGGGCTGGAATTTTGGAACTATCATGAATTCACTTCGCTTGTGTCTCGTAGGAGGCAGTTTCGGCCCTGATATCTTTGAGATATGTGAAATAATCGGGCAGGAAGAGACAATTACACGAATTCGGCTTGCCATCGTTTTGCTGGGAGGCTATGAGACTGGGAGACTATGAGACTGGGGGACTAAGGGACCGAGGAGTGGTTAGATTGACCATTTTTCCGGACTTTGGGACATATTGGTTAGCTGTTTCTGAATGATTTCATATTTTTCATCCAACTCTTGAATTGTATTTTGATCCAAATAGCCAAACGCTTGGGCAAAATTTAACCACACTTGTGTTTCTGCGGCTTCTCCTTCGCTGTCAGACAGTTTGGATACAAATGATTTCGGATATCTTCGTTTTCTGAAAGCTTCGGCAATATTTGCAGCAACAGAACGGGAGCTTCGCCTCAATTGATCAGTCAGTGAATATCTTTCGTCATTCGGAAAATTTTTTGTTAAATTGTGAATTTGAAAAGCCAGATCAAAAGATTTTTTGAAAACATCTAATTCTTTATGTGAACGTATCTTCATGTCCGTTAATTTTTAATACTTAAATGGGTTAAACAATGACGTCTATTGCTCTAATAAATTACCCCTTTTTCACAAAAGCTCAAAATCCCCGTCCCCCAGTCTCATAGTCCCATAGTCTCACAGTCCCCCAGTCTGGTGTTCAACCCGCGGCGAATACTACCGATAAAATCTTGCACCAGCCATTCGCTCAAAAAATGCTGAATTTCGCACAGAAATCCTTGAAAAAACTTGGATATCTGAAAATGAATTTTTAGCTTTGTAAGATATGTGAAAGCTGGTAATCCCTTGTTGTAAAGGGTTTTTCGAAAAGCGTTCCGATTTCTACGTTCTTTTTTGAGTTTGCGGTCATCCGTAATTTTCTCAAATTAGTGTATTTCAGGTACTAAAATGGTCTTTAGTATTAATTTTTGTTTTTCAAATACCTGAATCGGAATTCATGAAAAATTTTTTTCAACAAATGTTCAAAAGCGAAGCAACCTGAACAGCACAATTGTCATCTAACACCTATAAAGTTGAATTTTTTCGTATTTAATCTAATAAGTAAAGCAACCTGAACGTCAATTTAATCATCTTTAACAAAAACTAGTTGAAATAATTGGTATTTCGGGGTTTTATCAGCAGTATTTAGGCTGAAATTAGTAGGAATATTGAAATGAAATGAATAATATTGTGCCGATTTTGGCGTTCCTGTCTTTATGCGGGAAGGTTGAAGGGTATAAATTATAATCAAAGCGTTCTTTAAAACACAAGTTATCAAAACAATAAAGATTAAAAAAAATCGATTTTACGATTATTTTATGAAAACAACAGATTTTATTCACTTATCAAAAACAACAAAAATGATGAAAACAGGGGGTACTTTGAATTTTCTCAAAAAAGCGGGCGCTATCTTTATGCTCCTCGCTATTTTTGCTTCATCTTGCAACAAGTATGCAGATGATTTCAAACAATTAAACACAAAACTGGATGCTCTTGCTACAACTGTTGCAGGTGTAACTACTTTGCAAGCCAGCATTACTTCTTTGGCAACGCAGGTTACTTCTCTTCAGGCAGCTGTTGCAGCTTTACCAAAGACTGCTGACATTACAGCTTTAAGCGCCAGCTTGGCTGCCATCACAACTAAAGTTGATGGTCTTACAGCTACTCTTAAGGCTGTTGCTGATGCAGGAACTGCAACAAAAGCTGTTGTTGACGGATTGAAAACTGACTTAACTGCATTAGCTAAGAAAGTTTCTGATGACAACGCCGCTATGAAACTTCAATTGACTGCTCTTGGAACATCTAACGATGCTCAGACAACTCTTTTGAATTCACTCATCACTAAAAACAATGATTTATTAGCTGCTATTGCTGCTTCTCAAACTGCTCTTATCGCTGACAACGACGTAACTCAAGCTTCTATCGCTGCTTTACAATTAGTTGTTAACGCTCAGAAACAAATTTTGGATCAATTGCTTGCTAACAGCAACATGTACAATGGTGATGTTAATCTTACTACAGACCAAGAAGTTAACTTCTACTTCCCTTACATTTCTGTTTGGAAAGACGGTGGAATTATCAACGGTAACGTTACTGTAAATACAACTGCTATTTCTACAAGCCAATTGACAAAATTGGATTCAATTACCAACAATATTGTTGCAACTATCAGCGGTAAATATGTTGATATTACTTCTATCGCTGCCAACGTTAAGTTCAAAAAACTTGTCAACGTTGCTGGATACTATAAAGTAACTGGTTTTGACGTTGTTGATGACGCTCTTGCTACTGTTACTGGTGATGCAACATTTAGTTATGATGGTCCTTATGCTTCTACTTCTTTAACAAAAGTTGGTGGTGCATTGTACTTGGTTAACAAAGCTGCTGCCAGCCCACTTGTTGGAACAACTAATGTAAGTTTCCCGAATCTTGCTGTAACCGGCAGCTTATATGACGCTTTAGCTGGAACAGCTAATACTGTTAGCTTCCCACTTGCTACTTCTGTTGCTTTCAAAGGCGCTACTAACTTAGTTTCTTTGTCTGCTGCTGTTGCAACTAACGTAACTTTGGGTACTGCTGCTTATGTTGGCGCTTCATTGACAATCAATGCTCCTAAGGCTACGACTGTTGATCTTTCTGCTGCCGCTACTGCTGTTGGTTCACTTACTATCACTGCTGATGCTGCTGCTGCTGTTAAGCTTGACGCTTTCAAATCAGCTATCCCTGTAACTATCAATGTTGTTAAGACTGTTACCATGCCAAAATACGTTTCTGGTTTGTTAACTGCTCCTGCAGCTGAAACTGTTACTTTAGCTGTTCACGACGGTGTTCTTGCTCCTGCTCTTGCTGCTGTTAAGGTTCTTACCATGGGTGCATTGAATCCTGCTACTGCTGGATTTTTCAGCCTTGCTCCTTATGCAACGCTTACTACAGCTACAATTAGTGGTAAAACTGCTGCTACTTGGGCTGATCTTAAAGCAGGTGTTTCAACTTCTATTTCTAACACAGCTTTAGCTACTGTTACCCTTGGTGGTAATCTTCTTGCTGCTGACATTTCTGGTCTTTCTGCATTGACTTCTCTTACAACTGGTGGTATCATCAATTCTATGCAATTAGATGGCGCAGCTGTTTTAACTTCAATGACTTTTGCTCATAGTCACTATGTAGGTGGAACAGGTTCTGTTCTTGTTGTTAACAACTGTCCTAAATTAGCTTCTTTATCAAGCGGTGTTCTTGATTATCCTGCTGCTATCACAGTTACCAACAACGCACTGTTGACTTCTTTGGATCTTTCTTCATACAAAACTAAATTGCTTGCTGCAACGGGTGCTACCACAACTATTACGATCAACACTAATAAGTTAGGTGGAAACTATACAAATGCAACAGCTATTACTCCTACAACTCCGTATGTTGAAACAACAATTACTTCTGCTACATTGAGTGGTCTGAAAGCATTTGTTGCTACTTATCCTACAACTGCACCTCCTGCATTGGTTATGAACATCAATCTTGATCTTGTAACTCTTGCTGGTGGAACTGCTACCGCTACTTTGGCTGCCAGAATGACAGCTGATGCAGGTCATGCTACTGCAACTGGTGCTTCTTTCAATTTCGGTACACCAGCTAACGGTATTACAATCCAAAAAGAATTTACTTTGGTTCAATAATCGAACAGGTAAAATCAATATCATCTATATTAAAACCTCCCTTCGGGGAGGTTTTTTTTTGCGCTAATCGTTTGAGACATGAACGGAAATTCCAACTATGATGGCACCGCTGGCATGGTGGTTCTTTCCTAATTGAATAGAATGTTCGAGGGACATTCTTAATAGTGAGTGTTACTATATCAGTAAGCGTTTATGTCTGGCGTTTAGTCAATTGGGATTGTTAGTTTAAACGGCGTTATCCGTAAAATAGATAATGTTAACAGATTTTTTCTATTCTGATACCTAGTTGGCAATTTCAGATTAGATGATTATTCAGGTGTGGAGAGAAAACTAAGCTTAATCCCGGAAGGATTAAAGGTTTATAGCAACAGCGATAATTTGTGAGGTTCGACTCCGCTGGGGTCGCAGATATTGAGGAATGCCATGTCTTATTATTTTTTAGACCTCTTCGGGTCTAATTTCTCTGCTTTTACCTTGAAATGCAATTGGCAAGAATGTTGAATTTTGCTCGGCCATTCACCCCTTAAGCCTCTTTAGGGGACTTCTTGCAGCTAGCTCCATCTCGGTAGGTTTCAGGACAATTTCGCTATCTAGAAATATGTGGTGAAAAGCGAGGAATTAAATAGCTGCATTACTTTGTTAGTTTGGCCTTTTCTTTCAGAATCAGAGGGTCGTTTGGCAGGTATTTGATTGCGGTATTTAGCGTTGCAACGGCATTAATAGAATCCCCTTTCATAACAAACAGATTGGTCAGGCTTAGCCATGCCCGACTATCGTATCTTTCGAACAGGACATACTCTTTCAGGAGCTTTATAGCTTCGGATTCCCTTGAATTTTCGACCAGGTACTTGGTTAGCAGACTGACATTGGGGTAGAAGTATGGCTTAAGTTGTACTGCTTTGTTTGCATAATGTAAGGCACTGTCTTTTTTTCCAACCTTAGCATAGGCAATCGCAAGTAAAAATTCACGGTTGCCGTCATATGGATTGGATTTGTCCGGGTAAAGCAGATCGATTGCACCCTGGTAATTTCCTTCATTGAGTAGATAGCGAGACTTTGTTACAGCAATTGGTTCGATGCCATTAAATGTCACGTTTGGTATAAAAGGAAAGCCTTCGATAAATTCTTGAGATTTGTGACGTGGTATCGTTGATAAAACATCCTCCTCCGCAATCCGCTGTAATCTTGACGATTTGAAATTTAGGTTTAGGAGGTAACATGTTGATAGAGCTAGTACGAAAATAGCAGGCAGAATTCTGGCGATATTCCTTTTGAGTACGGAGGCTAATGGATTAAGAAGATTTTCCGGAAATGTGTAAGTTATTGCTACAGCCAGAAAGATTGCGAAAAGAGATTGCATTTCTGGCCTTTCTGCAGGGAAGTTGAAGAAGGCGTCCACTGAATAGCAGAGTAAACCAATGGCTGGTAAAAAAAGGTTTCCTACTGTTTCCTCTGACTGGTTCGGCTTGATGGTCGCGAACAGGAAATTCAGGAAGATAATAATAAAGATGGATAGGTATAATAATCCCCCGATAATGCCGAGTTCAGCGGTAACCTGTATGAAATCATTGTGATTTCGGACCATGCACAGATTACTGGTTTTAGTCTTGTTTTCATATTCCAGAACCCGAATTTTCCAGTTACCTGCACCAATACCTAATATTGGATCGTGTTTCAATAACTCGGCTGAATTTTTCCATGCCTGAAGTCGTCTCAGGCCAGAGGTTTCAGAAGACATATTGGATAGTCTTTGAGTCACAGAAACGCCGTATAAGTCGTCCGATTTGGGATAAAGATATTTCTGGGTTGCAGAAAAGCCTAAGTATGCTACCACCAAGGCACCCAGGAAATATCCTGGCATTTTGAAAGGCGAGGTGGTCTTATTACGCAGATTGAATATGAGCAGAAAAGTGATATAGACTACAGTTAAAACAATCAGTCCGAGATAGAACGTTCGGGCGCTCATGAAGAAAGTGGCCAAAAATGCACAAAAGAGTGCAAAGAATCCGAATTTCTTTAGCCATCCTGATTCAAATGTGTAGAGCCATAGGGCAAAGGCAATTTTGATGAAAATAGCCGCAGCCAGGATATTTCTGTTTGAGTAGATCGACTTAACATCGTGGAATGACGCGATCTGTTTTGAAAGATACAGGAGGACGTTGTAAAAGACAGTGAATGAATCGATAAGAAGTACAGAAACCATTACTATACTAAGAAGCCTAAGGTACCGCTTGTCGAATTGCAGGATGGCTGAGATATTGTAAACGGCTATAAATACCGTAAAGTACTTCACAAATGTCAGGATAGCTTCAGGAATATTGATTGCTTTTGTGAAGGAAATCAACATGAAAGCAAGGAATAGCGTGTAGACGAAACCTATCTTCTTCCTAAAAAATGTTTGAAAGGGTCCTGATTCACTCTTCGGATCTTTTTGGGTCAACAAAAAGGCAAAAGCCAAAAGATTGAGGATGGAGAGCGCAAGAAATTTGGGACCCGTCGCGTCGTTTGCCTCAAGGTTTGGTGTAATAATTGTAATCAGGGCGTACGCCAAAAGAATTACCGTGTAGGATATTTTTAGTGATGGAGCCGTTACCTTATTTGAACGACTCCTGGCGGTTTGAGGTTGTTGCTTTTTCGTCATATTCAAATATACGGAATTTTATAATCATCATTCTGCTTGTTTGGTAATCAGCCCTGAATTGTCGATTTCCAACCTTTGATGCTCCGGATTTTAAATTTGATTTCGTGCATTAATAAGCTCCAAAGCCATTTCGCGGAGTTTATATTTTTGAATTTTACCGCTGGCAGTCATAGGAAATTCCGTTACGAAAAAAATGTATTTTGGTATTTTGAAACGTGCAATCTGCCCTCTGCAAAAATCGGTGACATCCTCTTCGTTTAATTGCGAACCTGCTTTCTTTTTGATGAAGGCTCCAACTTCCTCTCCATATTTCTCACTGGCGACGCCTACTACTTCCACGGCCTCAATTTCAGGATTGGTATAGAGATAGTTTTCAATTTCGCGTGGGTAGATATTCTCTCCTCCTCGAATAATCAGGTCTTTGATTCTTCCGGTAACCCGAAAATACCCTTTCAGATCCATCACCCCAAGATCGCCCGAGTGGAGCCACCCTTCTGAATCGATGGCTTTCGCGGTAGCTTCTTCGTTCTTGTAGTAGCCTTTCATAACATTATACCCTCTGCAACAGATTTCACCTTGTTCGCCAGCGGGCAGTTCAACACCAGTTTCCGGGTCGGCTATTTTGACTTCAACCGCCGGATAGGCTTTCCCTACTGTCGTAGCACGAATTTCGGCCGGATCAGAGACGCGCGTCGCAGTCATGCCGGGAGATGATTCAGTGAGTCCGTAAACAATAATCATCTCCTTCATGTTCATCTTTTGCATTACGTTATTCATGGTTTCAATCGGACAGAGCGATCCGGCCATGATACCTGTCCGAAGGGAGGACAGGTCGAAAAGTGGAAACATTGGATGATTAAGTTCCGCGATAAACATTGTGGGGACACCGTGCAAAGCAGTGCATTTCTCCTGTTGTACAGAAGCCAGAACAGTAAGCGGATCAAAATTCTCGACCATAACCATCGTACATCCATGTGTCAGAACAGAGCACAAAGCCAACACACAACCGAAACAGTGGAAAAGCGGGACACAAACGCACAAACGCTCATCAGCAGAAAAATTCATGCAGGAGGCAGTGGCATTACCGTTGTTGAGCAGGTTGTGATGGGTGAGCATCACTCCTTTGGGGAAGCCGGTGGTTCCCGATGTATACTGCATGTTGACAACATCCCGGCAGGATACAAGCGAAGTCGCTTCCAGTAAAGTCTGGTCATCCAGCTGACTTCCCAGAAGTATCAGTTCCGGAGTGTTGTACATGCCGCGGTGTTTCTCGGGACCCATGAAGACCACGTTCTTTAATTCGGGAAATTTCTCGCTTTTCAGAAATCCACGTTGATGTTCTTTCAGCTCCGGCACAAGATCATAGATCATCTGCACGTAGTCGCTGTCTCTCCAGCCATTGATCAGGCAAAGCGTATTTAGATCCGAGTTTTTAACCAGGTATTCCAGTTCGTGAGTTCTGTAATTTGTATTAATCGTCACCAGTATACCTCCTATTTTCGCGGTAGCAAAGAAATAGGTCAGCCAATCGGGAACGTTATTGGCAAAAATTCCAACTTTATCCCCTTTACGGACACCCAGATAAAGTAGCGATTTCGCGAGTTTGTTTACACGGTCGTTGAATGTCGAATATGAAAAACGGAGACCTCTGTCAGGATAGACAATGAAGTCTTTATCAGGCGTTAGATTAGCCCACTGCTCGATATATTGGCCGAAGGTTTTTTCGATTAATTCCATAGTCAGGGAAGAATGAGGCTTGAGAGATGAGACTTAAGATATGAGACGACTAGAAAGGGGCGTAGACTACGGCGAGTATTTTTGCGGGAAGTCCGTTTGCCGAATGAACATGGTGCTCAACAACCGAATCATAATAAATGCTGTCCCCTTCGCTTAGCTTGAAAGTTTCTTTGCTGTAAGAAATTTCTATCTCACCATTAAGAACGTAAATAAACTCTTCCCCTTCGTGCGCAGAGAGGTGTGTCGCTGAGTCTTGAGAAGGTGAGATATCAATCAGGAAGGGTTCAAAATGACGGCCCAGTTTATCACCGGCTAGCGGGTGAAAGGCAAGCCCGGAGCCTGCTTCGTTGTTAGTAGTCGAGAAATTAGCGCCTACACGGGATTTTCCCTTTCGGGTAATAACCGGTCCCAGATTTTCGAGATCATCCAGAAATGTTCCCAGCCTGACTCCCAATGTTCGTGCAACTTTGATGAGATGACCAAGCGAAGGGATCGTTTCTCCCGATTCCAGTTTGTCGACCATTTTAGTCGTGAAGCCGCAGCGTTCGGCCAGTTCTTCTGTGGTAATCTTCTTATTCTGCCGAATTGTTTGAATCTTGGCTCCAATACGATTTAATTCTTCCATAAAGGTTCAGTTTTATTCAAAATTGTCTAAAAATATCGATTTGGCGTAACATATTGAAAGGTTTGAAATGAAAATTTGGGAATGTAATATTAATTTAACCTGTGTTCGGTGCATGATTGAATTCTCCTTAATAAATGCAATCCTTTGATTTTTCATTAACTTGCACAGGGTTTTGCTATGTTCTGCTCCAACAAGAAATTGAGATTTAAGCTTCAAGACTTAATAACCAGGATTTAGCGATCGAATTATCAACAAGATTCGAATCAGATGGATAAAAAAATTATCATTGCGGTTACCGGCGCCAGCGGTTCAATATATGCAAAAAGGCTACTGGATAAATTGAGTTCGGCTGAAGGCATTTCAAACGCTATTGGGGTAGTCTTCTCCAGGAACGCCAGAGATATTTGGTTTTATGAATTGAAAGAGAAGGTCGATGCCCAAGCTATCCCTTTTAAAATTTATGAACCGGACGACTTTTATGCTCCATTTGCCTCCGGATCTGCCGGATATAACACCATGGTAATCATTCCATGTTCCATGGGCACGCTGGGGCGCATAGCAAGCGGTATTTCAGACGATCTAATCACCAGGGCTGCTGATGTTATTCTAAAAGAAAGAGGTCGCTTAATCGTTGTCCCACGCGAAATGCCCTATAATCTGATTCACCTAAGGAACATGGTTTCGCTTACCGAGGCTGGAGCAATTGTCGTTCCCGCTGCTCCATCTTTTTACAGCCTTCCCGAGACGTTGGATCAACTGGTGGATACGGTCGTCAATCGGGTTTTGGATTTGATGGGGATTCGGAGTGATGGATTTGTGTGGGGTGGGGAGAAGGACTAATGGACTATCGGACTGGGGGACTATGGGAGATTTCGGTCCCTGAGCCTGTCGAAGGGTGGCTGCTCAAAATTCATTTTTGGTTCCGTTAGGAACCGCAGGTCGGTAGAATAATTGCTGTAAATTGCACCTTTTGCCCAGGATGGGGCAATACAAATTCAGGAAAATCCGCCTTCCTACCGACCTTTTTTCCCTCCGGGGAAATTCAAACAGATTCGAACACGGGACCCCCGAAGCACAGTCCCCCCTTCGACAAGCTCAGGGACCGAATGCTCGTCATTATTTGGCGCGAAGCCCTTCGACAGGCTCAGGGACCAGAATCTCGAAACAAGCGTAAAACCGTGACTCTGATTTCCATAGTCTCTTTGTCCCCTAGTCTCCCAGTCTGACATGCCATCAGGCATAGGCAAGCGTGGCCACACTGACCTTGACTCCCGGAACTTTGAGTAATGCCTGGGCACAGGCTTCGAGGGTGGAGCCCGTGGTTACGACATCATCAACCAATAAAAGGTGTTTCCCTGCAATTTCTTCCGGATTTTTGACCATGAAGAGATCCCTAACGTTCTCCCATCGGTCGAATCTGCTCTTGTTGGTTTGTGTATCCGAAAAATGATTCCTGATCAGGCAATCAGACAGGTATGGCTTATTCAGCGTATTCGAAATTCCCTTGCATATTTCAGTACTTTGGTTGTAGCCCCTTTTGTGCTCTTTCCTGGGATGGAGCGGTACCGGAATCAGCAGGTCAATTTCCCGGTAGGGATCGCACCTGTTCAAATCGGATCCAAACAGTTTTCCGAGCTTTTCGCCGACCTCTTTGGCTCCCTTATATTTTAGATTATGAAGAAAGTGTTGCATCACACTTCCCTTGTCGAAACTGCAAAAGGCGGTTGCCAGTTGAATTTCCGCCCTGCCCCAGAATAATTGTGCTACCGGATTGTCACTTACTTTTTCAAATCCGGTTTTAGGAAGGTCGGACTGACATTCAAGGCAGATTACCTCCTCGCCACGCACAAGCGAAGTTTTGCATCCGGCGCACAAACGTGGGTAAAAGAGCGATAAGAAGTCGTCGAGCAACATAGGGAATTTTGGGTTTTGGAGATGGGATTTTGGAGATGGGATTTGCGTGGAATTATTTAGGTTTCATTAGGGCTGTTGTCTGAATTAAGCATGTAGCATGAATCTAATACCTCCCCGGTATGATTTTGAGGTCACAATTTGTGACCTCAAACTTTCCCATTCTTTAATGAATAATTACTATAAGTTACCTAAATTTTTGAAGAAATTCGAATGAACAGCGCAAAAAAATCCCCTCTCGTTTGCACAAAAGGGGATTTAAATTCCGATCAAAAAGTCAGAATGACTATCGACTAAGCTATCTCAAGTCTCCTGTCTCATATCTCAAGTGTCCTATCTTATGTCTTAAATTCCGAATGCTTCCTTGATTTTCTCAACATAATCCAGCTTCTCCCAGGTAAACAGTTCGACTTTGATCTCTCTGTTGCCGAAATATGCCGATTCGAACTTCTTGGTTACCGTGCGTGGAGTGCGACCCATGTGACCATACGATGCACTTTCCTCATAAATAGGATTACGCAGTTTGAGTCGTTGCTCGATAGCATATGGTCGCAAATCGAATAATGAAGCTATCTTATCGGCAATTTCGTTGTCTGGCAAGCCAACCTTCGCAGATCCATAGGTGTTGACGTAAATGTTGACAGGTTGTGCAACGCCGATGGCATATGCCAACTGAACCAGAATTTCACCGGCAATTCCCGCAGCCACAATGTTTTTTGCAATGTGTCGGGCTGCGTATGCTGCAGAACGATCCACTTTAGACGGATCTTTTCCGGAAAATGCTCCACCACCATGGGCGCCCCGGCCACCGTATGTATCTACAATGATTTTGCGGCCGGTTAGTCCGCTGTCTCCGTGTGGCCCGCCGATTACAAACTTCCCGGTAGGGTTGACGTGAAGGATATATCCTGGTTCGAATAGTTTTTGAATCCGTTCTGGAAGAGCCTCTTTCGTTGCCGGGATTAAGATCTTTTGAACGTCTTCCCGAATCTTGGCAAGCATCTTCACATCGTCGGCATCGAAATCGTCGTGCTGGGTGGAAATTACAATCGTATGAACTTTAACGGCCTGACCCTTATCGTTGTACTCAATTGTAACCTGTGATTTTGCATCCGGACGAAGGTAAGTCATTACTTTGCCGGCTTTGCGAATTTTAGCCAATTCTTTGAGCAAAGCATGCGCCAATTCGAGCGGAAGCGGCATAAAATTGTCGGTCTCGCTGCATGCATAGCCGAACATCATGCCTTGGTCGCCGGCACCCTGATTCTCGAGTTCTGCACGGTCGACCCCCCGGTTGATATCCGGAGATTGTTCGTGAAGGGCGGTGAGAACGCCGCAAGAGTCTCCATCAAACTGGTATTCTGCTTTTGTATAGCCGATTTTGTTGATGACTTTGCGTGCAACTTCCCGAACATCAACATAGGTTTCCGATTTAATTTCGCCAGCCATAATAACCTGACCGGTTGTGACCATCGTTTCGCAGGCCACTTTAGACTTTGGATCGTATGCAAGGAACTCATCCAATACTGCATCCGAAATCTGATCCGCAACTTTGTCTGGATGACCTTCTGATACTGATTCTGAGGTAAATAGATATCCCATAGTTAAAAATATTGTGCCACTTTTTTAAGGTGACGGATGAATAAAACTAAGTGGGATGGATGATTGAATGGGAAGTCAATACACTTTGTTTTAGCATTTTTTTCCGTGGTTGCAATCAATCAAATCCGTCCACGGCTACAAATGTAGAAAAAGTTGTTTTAATATACAAATCCCCAAAGTTTGAAAACCTAAAAGTCGTCCGAGTTTTGAAACTCCGTATATTTGATGTGATCGTCTTGATTACTAAGTCACCGGAAATTAACAGATACAGTCATGAATATTTCGATTTCTTCCTCGCCCGATGAATTGGGAAAGAATGCTGCGGATGCTGTCTCAAATATGCTAAATGATGCTCTTCGCAATCATGGAGAAGCACGATTATTGGTTTCGACAGGCAGTTCCCAATTCGAGACTCTCGCTGCTTTGGCTCAGAGTGCAGTTGATTGGTCGCGTATAGAAATCTTCCATTTGGACGAATATATTGGATTGGAGATGGATCATCCGGCAAGTTTCAGGAAATATCTGTATGAGAGATTCGTCAATAGGATCCAGGCAAAGGCATTTTACCCGGTGGATGGAACCGGGGATGTTGCAGGAAATATCGCATGTCTATCGGCAGAGATCCAAAAGAAGCCCATTGATGTCGGATTGATTGGAATAGGTGAAAATGCGCACATTGCCTTCAACGATCCGCCCGCAGATTTTGATACAAATTCTCCTTATCTTATTGTGCAACTGGATGATCGTTGTAAATTGCAGCAGGTTAATGAGGGTTGGTTCCCATCGTTAGCATCGGTTCCTCCAACCGCGATTTCCATGAGTGTCCGACAAATCATGAAATGCAAAACGATTATTTCGGCAGTTCCCCATTTGGTAAAGGCCGATGCAGTAGCAAAGACTTTGATGAATGATCTGACAAATCTGATACCTGCCACGATGCTCAAGAAGCATCCGGACTGGCATCTGTTTTTGGATATTCATTCTGCTTCACAGGTTGTCAGGTTATAGTTTTTAACGGCAAATTTCACTACCATGTCTGCGATTTCTCACATTAGCAATTCGGGGTGTTCTTTTTCCATTAGGGCGCTTCATTATGAAACACTGAATCCGGTGAGGATTGATATTGTGGATGGTATGATTGAAAATGTTGTCCATTTGGATAAGGAATTGCCTGATGCTGAATTGCCAATAGTCGCTCCCGGACTGATAGACAACCAGGTAAACGGATTTTCAGGGATCGATTTCTCCGGTGATGAGCTTTCCACTTCCGGTATTGAAAGGGCAACCAGGATGTTAGTGCAATCCGGCGTGACCACTTTTCTGCCTACTTTGATTACCAACAGTCACCAAAATCTGAGTCGGAATTTGGGTATTCTCGCCTCGTCACTTGAGTCTCCTGAGGTTGCTTTATCGGTGCCGGGATTTCATCTGGAGGGGCCTTATCTTTCCAGGATGGATGGTTTCAGGGGTTGCCACCCCGAAGCATATCTCGCGGATCCGGATTTGAATCAATTTGTCAGCTTGCAGAAGGCTGCATTGGGCAAAATTCTTCAAATTACATTGGCGCCGGAGTTGCCCGGAGCGCTGGAATTGATCAGCTATTGCAAAGCGAACGGGATTGTATCGGCTATGGGGCACACGAATGCAAATAGTCAGGAAATTGATTCGGCTTGCCGGAGCGGGGTGAGACTTTCTACCCATCTGGGAAACGGATGTGCTAATCTGATACACCGACACAACAATCCTATATGGCCCCAATTGGCAAACGAACACCTGATACCCACTATTATTGCGGATGGGCACCATCTTTTACCGGAAGAATTGAAAGTCTTTCTGAAGGTAAAGGGTCCTGATAGATTGATTCTCACATCCGATATCACCTACCTTGCCGGGATGCCTGCGGGCAGATATGTCTTCGGGGGCGCAGATGTTCTGCTGACGGATGACGGGATGCTTCGGAGTGCAGATCAGGATTGTTTGGCGGGGGCCTCCCTGCCACTGCTTAAAGGAGTTGAGAACATGGTTCGTTTTACTGGATGTACATTAGGTGAGGCTATAAATATGGCTTCCGGAAATGTAGCTGAGGTATTTGGCTGGACCGACCGGGGGAAACTCATGCCGGGCATGCGTGCAGACATACTTCTCCTGAAACATGCCGGGAATGAGTTGAAAATCCAGCAGTGTTATCTTGCCGGACGACCCGTTATCGATAACTCCTGCTGTCTTTGATCCGGCTGCCGAAAGAAGTCACTTGGCTGTCAAGTCAGTCTTTAATCTTGGGATACTTTGCCTTGCCCTTTGCAGCAAACCATAAAATACGGTTGAAAAGATCTTCATTGCCATCATCTATTCCATCGAATTGAGGCTCCATACTTCTTTTTGCATAATGGAGGGCTGCACCTTTCAACGAACGCAATTCTGCATTCATTTCATCGATTGGTACCTCATTTTTAAGCGCCTGGTAAGGGGTCAAATCAGGTTTGGTGCTGAAGCAGTCGAACATTGGCATAGCAGTGGCATCCATGATATTCATCGGAGGAATTCCAAGAATCTGCTCTATCGTTCTAACCATTGAAACCTGATTATAATTAGTACGAACGATACTGGCAGTTTTGGTATATGGACTAATTATCATTCCGACTGTGCGATAAGCCGAGACATGATCCCACCCGTCCTGAGAGTCGTCTTCTGTCACAAAGACAGCGGTATTTTTCCAGAACTTGCTTTTTGACAACGCCTCGACGATTTGCGCAACCGCCAGATCATTATCAGCAACCATAGCTCGGGGAGTAGGAAATCCAGGTCTGGTTCCCACGGTGTGATCATTCGAAAGAGCCATAACCATAAGCTCTGGTAGCTGGTCACCATCCTGCTGTTCAAGGGCTTTTAATTCTTTGATAAAAATGTCGGCCCTTTGTACATCGGAGACCAAATGGTTATCCGAAGATGGGAAATCCTTACTCAGGATGGCTTCGACCGGCTGTATGGTGGTTTTGTTTTTGAATTCAAGTTTTTCCTGGTTGAGAAAACCCTTATAGATAGAGGTCCAGGTTTGGTTTTTCCCGAAATCTGCAAGGCAGGCCTCTCCGTAGATTCGCACAGTTTTGTTGTGGGCAAGTGCATTGTCCCAGATAAATCCGGTAGGAGAATAAACAAGAGCATCGTATTGCACATGCGGATAGCTGCGGAACCATGCACGAACTGATTTTTCAATCCAGTCTGTAACAATAGAAGCATCGGTCCACTGATGACCCTCTGCAGAACACTTGCCTGATGCATAAAAGTTATCTAGCAAAAGATAATCATTACTCAGTTTGTGGGTATTTGGTGTAATTTTTCGACCATAAACAGTAAGCGAAGAGTCTCCATCCCCTTTTTTCATATCTCCAAGAACCTGATCGTATGTTCTGTTTTCCTTGATAATATAGAGCACATGTTTAAAAACTGAAGGTTCTCCGATTCGCTCAGGAACGGGAACCGGTGAGACGTTTTTCCTTGGAAGTTTGGCAGTAAGATCTAGTCTGAAATGTTGGTTCGCGGTGATAACCCGTTCGGTATAGCTTTTGAGTTCATTTTTTGATGGTATCGGAATTATCGAAATGGATGCCATCTCTTTGTGGGAATTGTACTTAGCTGTTTTTGATCCCTCTGTGTAAAAGGGAATTCCGGATCCTTCGGCTTCAATATTTGCCACATAAAGCTGTCCATTATTGGAGACCGATGCGGCCCCGGGGTAGGCACCTGTTGGGATAAATCCATCTACTGAGCTAATTTTGGAAGTTGATCCGGTAGTTGATTTTTGGCTGAGGGAAACTACTGCCAGAGCATTGTCCATCCCGTTGCAAACGTAAAGTGTTTTGTTATCCTTTGAAAGAGCCAATCCATTTGGTGAGTCACCCCAGTACGCATTTTTTTCGGGATTAAGTCTGACAGAGATAGTTTCAGTCACCTGATCGTCAATCGTTGAAATGACACTAATTTCATCGCTGTTTGCGTTGGAAATGTACACGAATTTCTCGTCGGAGCTGTGTATGATATCATTCGGATGCAATCCTACCTGGATTTCTTTCAGAATCGCCCCGGTGGTCGGATCAAGGACGGTAACCGTGCCTTCGCGGGTAGCGCCGTTCAGCGTATTCACTTTGGCGCTGCCCCATGGAACACCGGCAACATTTGTATCATTTTTCTCGGGCTGACCACCTGCCCAATTGGTGACATAAATTTTCCCGTTGGACTTGGTCACGCCAAATGGTGCGACACCGACCAGCGTTGACCAGCCGATTTCTTTTGTATCAGGATTCAGCTTTACAACCTTATTGTTGCCATTCAAAACAACATAGAGTGAAGGATTTCCGGATTCGTTCTGATAGAATACCTCATTGACCAGGGCTGTCTCTGCCGGTGCCTCTTTGGCAAATGGGATCATATCGGCATCCGTGAATTTACCGTTACCCCAGGTGGCCTTAACCACAACGGAGCTCTCTTTGCCAACAGCACCCCAGAAGAGTTGGGTTATGTCGGCCTCCTGACGCCAGCAAATGCCTGAGAAGGAGTTCATTTTTATCTGACCTTTGAAATAGTCGTTGAGCGAAAAGGTTGCAACAATCTTATTTGTGGCAACCGAAACCACTGTCACTTCGTATCGACCCTCGATGGCAAGCCATTTTTCGTCGGGTGAGAGCACAACGTCTAATGCGTGATTTTCCAGTTCCTTATTGCCGAAGAAAATTTGCTTGGCCCGCGGGATCGATCCAGCGGTTATAAGGTAACAAAACAGGGGTTTGGGCCGGAGCCATGGTTTTCCCTTCATAGCTGCTGAGAAATTTTTTCTGTTCCTTCGTCTGGGCATTCATGGACAATGAAGCTGCGAATAGAAGGGATAATGGCGAGGAGGATTCGATTTTTCATATAGTGTTAATAATTAATTATTTTACTAATTCAAGAAAACTTTTCTCCATGCTTGATTCTTGTTCATGCAGGGATAAAAGTGTCAGATTGTTTTGCACTGCGAGTCTGAACAGATCGGGACGCAGGTCATTTTCCTGGCCGTATATCACGAACTTATTTTCGCCAGTTTGCTCAATTTTTGTTTGTCCCTTGATCGACTCAAAGATTCTGACAGGAACGGTCTCAACAAATTCAACGATGAATTTGCGAATCGTCTGAACTGAATGTCTTTTGATTTTATCAGGAGTGTCATGGGCAACGATTTTTCCTTCATTCAGGATCAGAACCTTATCGCAAATAGCCTCGACTTCCTGCATAATATGCGTTGAAAGTAAAACGGTCTTGTTGGCACTGATGTTGCGGATAAGTTGCCTTATTTCTACCAGTTGAGCCGGATCCAAAGCAGATGTGGGCTCATCAAGAATCAGCAATGCCGGATCGTGGAGTAATGCCTGTGCTATGCCAACCCTCTGCCTGTATCCTTTAGAAAGCTCCCCGATTTTCTTATGCATCTCCGAAGCCAGTCCGGTTAATTCAATCATTTCATAGACGCTCTTTTTCCTGTTGGGGATTTTATATAATCCGGCAACCAGATTTAGATATTCCCTTACATACAGATCGGTTATAGAGCGGATTATTTTCGGGCAGGTAGCCGATCATCCTTTTGAATTCAAGCTTATCCGGATCGACAGTAAGGCCATTGATTTTTACTGATCCCGAAGATTGGCGGAGGTAACCAGCAACGATTCTTAACAGGGTAGATTTCCCGGCGCCGTTTGGTCCCAAAATTCCGAGGATGGTACCCTGGTCGACTGAAAAGGAGATTTTTATCGAGTGCAGGTTGACTTCCGTATATTTTAGAAACATCTTCGACGATAACAGACATGCTGTGGAAATTTTGGATCAAATTTATTCAAAATAAAAAGATAAATTTGCCATGCTTTCGGGAAAGATTTGTAAGATATATGAACCAAAATTTTAACTACATCGACAATTTATTGCAGTACAAACGTCAGGTGACGTCCCTTGTCCGCATTGGGTCTGTTACCATGGGTGCTTGCCAGCCGATATTAATTCAATCGATGACAGATACTGATACGAACGACACCGAAGCAACTGTAAATCAAATTATCAGGATTATTGATGCCGGAGCCGATTTGGTTCGGGTGACCGTTCAGGGCATCCGGGAGGCCGAAAATCTTACCAACATTACAAGCGAGCTTGCACGCAGAGGGTATCATCAGCCCCTTTGTGCTGATATACATTTCAATCCGGCTGCTGCTGAAATAGCCATTCGGAACGTCGCGAAAGTCAGAATTAATCCTGGAAATTTCTACGACAAGAGAGCGGTTTTTGTCAAAGTGAATTACACGGATGACGAATATCGTCTTGAATTAAAGAAGATTGAAGAGAGGTTTATTCCATTTATTCGTGATTGTAAGGCTCACGGAACCGCTCTGCGTATTGGAGCTAATCAGGGTTCTCTTTCCGATCGGATAATGAGCAGATATGGGGGATACTCCTGCAGGAATCGTCGAATCTGTGATGGAGTTCCTGAGAATCTGCAAAGCGGAGGACTATCATAATATTGTCATTTCAATCAAGTCGAGTAACACGCGGATGATGGTTTATACTGTCCGGCTCATGAACTATAGAATGCGGCTTGAGGAGATGAATTATCCATTTCATATCGGTGTAACCGAGGCGGGCGAAGGTGAAGATGGTCGCATTAAATCGGCTGTTGGCTCCGGAGCCTTATTTGCTGATGGAATAGGGGATACGGTGCGGGTCTCTTTGACGGAAGATCCCGCGGAGGAGATTCCATTCGCGCGCAAATTAGTCGATATTTTCAGAGACCGTGAAAACCATGCCCCAATTACGGCTCCGCTGGTTGCACAAACCAATCCTTTTGAATACGAAAGACGGTCTAACCGGCCGGTCAACGATATCGGCGGTAAGAACGCTGTGATAGTTATAGCAGATTTGCGAGACTATTCTCTGGATGAAATAAAGACAATCAGCTCTGGTACTGAGCCCGATTATTTCTATGACGGGAAATCCGTTATTGATCGTCTTGGTAAGGAATATCCGATCCTGACTTTGGAGGAATACCTGTACAACGATTTCTATTCCAATCAGATGCGATTTGTTAGAGTCAATAAATCCGATTATGATCGTTTTAAGGGGCAGAATCCTGAAACCATCGAAAAATTGAAGCGAGAGCGCAAGATGGTTTTAATTATGGAGAGCACTAACCTGAATAGCTTTGCCGATATGCGTGCATTCTTTTTGGAGTTGGATGCCCATATCTGCAAGATTCCGGTCATTTTGCATCGCTCCTACAAAAAAAACAAGTACGAAGATTTGCTGCTGAGGGCATGTACCGATCTGGGCGGACTGTTTATCGATGGTTACGGTGATGGTATTTTGCTTTCTAATGAAGGGAATATCGGATACAATGAGCTGAAGAATTTGTCGTTCGGGATTTTGCAAGCCAGCAGGATGAGGGTCACCAAAACCGAGTTTATTTCTTGTCCGGGATGTGGCAGAACCCTGTTTGATTTGCGTGAAACTGTTGCGGAGATAAAGAGAAATTTCAGTCACCTCAAAAATCTCAAAATTGGAGTGATGGGCTGCGTCGTAAACGGACCCGGAGAGATGGGAGATGTGGATTACGGTTATGTTGGCGCCGGAAAAGGAAGGATTAACTTGTACAAAGGACAAAAATTAATCCAGCGGCATTTATCCACGGAAGATGCTGTGGAAGAACTCAAGAGGCTGATCAAAGAAAGCGGTGACTGGAAGGAGCCTAAGAAAGAGAAATAAGAGATGAGACGCGAGATAGGAGAGATGAGATGGTAGAGAATATTTTGTTTGACTTAGGGGGAGTGCTGCTCACCCTGGATATGAACAAGACCGCTGAAGCTTTTATACGTCTTGGGTGGAAAGAATCAGAATGGAGCGGCATTGCACAAAGCGGCAGGCCAGTATTTCACAATGTGGAGGTTGGGATTGACAGTCCTGCAGTATTCCGTGAAAATGTCCGAAAAATGCTGCCAGGAAATCCTTCCGATGCGGAAATTGATTATGCCTGGAATGCCATGTTGGTGGATTTCCCTGCCGGGATTATAAATTACCTGGTCACTCTAAAAGCAAAATACAAACTCTACCTCCTTAGTAATACCAATGAATTGCATCTTGGAAGGTTCAGAGAAATCTTTCGCAATTCGTATGGCTATGAATTTGATAGTCTATTTGTTAAAACCTATTATTCCCATGAAATAGGCTACCGGAAGCCTGATATGGAGGCCTACTCCAGCGTATTGGAAGATGCCTCGCTCCTCCCCGAACGTACGGTTTTTGTAGACGATCTGAAAGTTAACACGGAAGCAGCGGAGTTACTTGGAATGCAGGTTTTACATATCGAAGCTGGCACCCTGCTTCAAAGACTACCAGCCTATTTGAAAGAGTGAAAAATGAAAAGAGAAGAGTGCAAAATTGAGGAAGTGCCTCTTGCATTTTTCATTTTTCACTCTTCATTAGCTTTCTCAGTTCTTGTTCCTGTTCCCCAGACCAATATTTGCAATCGAGTTGAATAAAGACGGAAGAGTACGGGATAATTTCCTCCGTCTTTAGGATAATTACCTTAAATAGTTTAGATGCGCGATCAATTTTGACAAAAACGGAATCGTGCAAAAGGGTCTGTGGCTCAATTCCTTTCAGGTTGCTGTGCAGGGATTTTTTATAATTTTCGATATAAGGAACCATTTGAGGCGTGATAAATTCCAACTCCTTGTCCAAATAGATTATGGGTCTGACGTGCAATGAACGATCAATTTTTTGAAGCGTAAATTGCAGTACGTCCTGCAAAGATTCCCCGGTGTTAATTACAGTAATGCCGGAGGCCGTCTGGGCAGGGAATGCTTTATCTACCACGAGAACCCAGTTTCGGTGGCCAAGCAAAGGAAGTTCAGAATTCAGTTTTTCTTTCCAGCTCTTCTCGGCAGAAGGAGAATTTCCTGATACGAATAAGTCGCAGGAAGAGCAGCAAACAGAAAGGGTTAATAAAAAGAGGTAAATTTTTTTCATCTTTATTTTTTTAGAAGAACGCAAAACTGTCAAAGTGACATTAATCCATTGAAATTAAGCTGAATGGTTCAAATAAACCATAATCCAGCAAGAAATATTGGTCTGGTGAAGGAAGAGTCTTTGGCGCGACATCCCAGTCGCCAGGTCCGATGATCCATTTACCAACGCTACCTTTATAAAAATATCCAAAGGTGTTTTTAAGACTCCCGATCACCTCCACTGCAATGTTATTCTCGCCTGGTTTGAGTGTTAACGGAAGTTCGAATTCATAAGGTGGCACGGTAATCAGTCCAGCTTTCTCGCCATTCAGATATACCACGGCCATCGTTCCGTTCCACCGATTAAGCTTGACGACGTAAGATTTCCCGCTTTGCAAGGTCTTATATTTTCTGGAATAAAGTACCTTCTGGGAATAGAATGGATATCCCTGAGATTTCCAGGAACCTAAGGCAGACAATGAGCCATTCGTCACTTCAAATCCTTGTTTCAACGGATTTAGTTTGAAGTCGCCGACCAGATATGCAGGCATTATTTCGGCATGCACCGACATCTTTTCTGCTTTAAGCACGATTGTGTTTGCTCCGGTTTTGAGGTGACTTCCTACCGGGAAACGAAAGAATTCCCGGTCGATCCAATACTTGTCCGACTTAGTGAGTTTTGCGCCGTTAAGGTACAAGTCCCATATCTCCGGGCGTTCCACTACCAGATCGACAGTCGATAGAGCTTTAAGATCAGCTTTTTCGGCCACATTAAAATGGTATGCAACTTCAAATCCCGAACCGGTTTTAAAAGTGTCCAAAGCCAGATAATCCTGTTTATATTGAATTTTGTGTTGCCAGGGATTACCCATTTTAAATCCGCTGCTATCGAAAAGCGCATGCATGGCTTTCATGAAATAGACCTCCTTCAGATCGAGTTTTCTGCCCTTCAAGTCTACAAAATCCATAACCAGTACGTTATCAGCTTCCCGTTTTACAGTTGTTTCGGCTGCTTCTTCAACCAATTGTCCTGCAGAATTTGCATTTTCAGAATCTGTGGATGGTGTCGAGGCAAGTGAAGATGCTGAAATGGCTGCGGTATTTGACTTCGTTAAGTAATAAAGTGCACTGCCAATTGGCGGAAGTTCAATGTCGAAGGTGATCTGCCCGTTCTCGGATTTGACAGGAATTAAGGTGCTTTTGCCAGTATTTAAATTCATACTTATCAGGCTCTTTCCATTTCCGGTGATGGTGGCATTGACGTATTGAGCCGTATCTGTATTGACAAAGAAGAGAAGTTCACCATCCTTCAGAATTCTACGCTGGTGGTAAAGTTCACCGGTGAGAGGCAAAGACTCAGTGATGTCAAAATCCGCATCTATCATTGCGGCTCTTGCTTTTTCTTCTAACGGGGATTCTACAAAAATCCATTGCTTGCGGAAAGCGGTCATGAGTTCTGCATTAAGATTGCTTTCTGCGCCATCCAACCTGGGAATTTTTTTTGTAAAAGAGAGGATTCTCCCACCCTCCAGCAGGTATTCTTTCAATAGTGCATGGGTCTTCTGATCCAGATTCTCCAAGGTAGCCGGGATAACGACAAGATTGTATGCACGTTTCCCAACAACCAAATTCCCGTTTTTCACGGATCCAATCGTTCGAAGCACAAGTTCTGAACCTAAATCATATTCGTAATGAGCCCGTTCAAGCTGATAAACAAATCTTTTGAAGTTATTCTGGATAGTATCTATGGTGTTATTCTGGACTTTGCGGGAGAAATAACTCCAGGCGGTTGTATTGGGTTGAATCACTAGTGTCCTGTTTATCTGATCCCCGGCTGACATTGCCATGGAAATCCGCCCGATGTAGTCGCCCATTTCTTTGTAATTCTCCCACCAGGGTTCGTGGTATGAAAAGCTTGGGGGATAATCAAATTTACGAACCCCCTTGATGGTGAAATAGGAGAGATGCTGATTTACAAAATTGACACCCAAAACACCCTGCCAGTCGACGAGTCGCTTGAAATTTGCGAAATTGATCTCCCAGCCCGCCCCACCGTATGTTTCACTCAACATCCGGTTATGGCCGCCCTGATTGGCGGCACTATGCAACTCTCTGATAGCGCGTGTATTCCCAAATTGACCACCTAGCCCAGCAGGGGTATAAGTATTCCCCAACATATCGACACCCGGTTGCTGATGGTAAATGTAAAAGGCTGCTTCATCTGAGCCGTCGGTTGGTTTTGGCCAACCGTGTTCCCAGTAGTGGCCTGTCCATGCGAGCTTATTTTCTTCACAATACTTATTCCATGGTTTGGCCCACCTGTCGATAAACATTTCCAGCAGCGTGGTATAATAATCGTGGCGAACTTTTTTCCAGTTTCCGGTTTCGTCAAACAGAGACGGCAGATTGATTTTCAGATCATACCCCCAGCGTTTTTGAAACTCGTCATAGAGATCTGGTGTCCACCTGATGGAACTTCTGGAACCTAACGCAGCCTCGAGATTTGGTTCATCCGTGAATATCCCCGGCAGGGTATTACCAAAGTCGGCCTTGTTGTATTTTTCATAGCCCTTCATGGTAATCTCCATAAATTTTTGGGTTACGCCCTTGTACAGAAGATCGACATACGGAAAGTTCCCCATCCAATATCCTCTTTTGGCGTATGTTTTGGTAAAGAGATAGTATTTGCCGATTTTCCCCGCTTCCGTTTTTAGGGAGGATGTAATATCTGTCAGGGTATTATTTTCCAGCTTGAGAACAATTTCATAACGGGTGGTATCGGTCTTTAGCGTGTCCTGAACCTGACAGCTTATACCAGTCCCATGCGAGTAAGAATCTGGCATTTCCGCCGGAACATGGCCGCCTGCGAAGCCGCTGGGATAGCTATTTTCGTCGTAGATCCAGACTTTCATTCCGAGTTCCTTTCCTTTTTTGACCGTGTAATCAAAAAGATGGTTCCAATCTTCTGAGAGGTACTCGGTAATGAGGCCAGGTCTTGGGTGCACAAAGATTCCGCCTAAGCCGCCCTCTTTGAATTTTTTCATATGAAAATCGATTCCCTCTTCTGAAATTTTATCGTTCCAGTCCCAAAGCGGGGCACTGCGGTATTCCGAAGGAGGATCCTGAAATTTTGCTTCCAGCGCTGCAAAGTCATTAATTTTGGCGACTTCACTCTTCTGTTCAACATTACATCCGGTAAAAAGGAGGATTGAAATTCCGATGAAATACCGGAGAGCATTTTTAGGATGTGTGTTTTTCGTCATAGTGGTAGTTATTTGATTGTTGTTTCGAAGATACGAACTGGCCCGATAAGTCCTGATTTTAATAGAGGAGACTCTTTTTTGTAAAATCCATAGGAGGAAAAAGTCAGTCGCTGACTGCTACGTGGCAGGTTATTGAGCATCCAGTCAGGCCATTGGCGGTTTTTGATTCCATCCGAAGGAAAACGCTCATCACCAATTAAGCGGTTAGGCCAAAGATTGACAACCTTTATTTCCAGTTTATTTTCACCCGCTTTAACCGCTTTGCTGATATCCAGGCACCAGGGAGCCGTCCACAGAGTTCCTAAATCTGTTCCGTTCAGACTGACTTGTGCCAGATTGTACACCTGGCCGAGATCGATGTATTTTGGATTTGACGATGACAAAAAATCGTTCGAGAGACTGAATGTCATTCGATAACTCGCCGTTCCTGAATAATATTTTATTCCCTCTTCAGGTCTTTGAGACCAATCTTCCAGTTGCGCGAAAGTTATCTTTTTGGGACCGCCCCATTCAGGATCGAAAGATAGATCCCAGGAGCCATCCAGTGTCAGGCTATATATCCTATCCGGAAAGTTATTCAGAACAGATTTTTCAGGGGGCACAGATTGTTTTTTCGCATTAAAAACCACAAAATAGCTCTGGTGTGAATCGAACCGGATATGGATCGAAACAGTTCCGTCATCGTGAGAAAATCCGTTTAATTTTTGGATTTCACCCGTTAGGGGATTCCATAATTCGGATGATCCGCCATTAACCCTGAAGCGACAATTTGCCTCTATTGGCTTATCAGAGCGGTTGGCCACAAAGTAAATCTCCAGCCCGTCTAGTGTGCGGTGAGCGTATCTTACTGGACCATCGGACGAAAAATCTTCTGAAATTTTAAGCTGTTTTAAAATCGCCGCAGCAATATCGTATGTCGGATAGGGCCTCGTCGAGTCTACTTCCCCAAAGTTATTACCCCAAAAAATAGTGCCTGAGCCATACCGGACTGCCTCGATCTTATTCGGCGGAGTGAAATTTTTCCACATTTTGAGTGCAGTTGAAGAAACCACTTTATCACACGCCGGATAATTGACCAGACTTGGCGATTTTTTTGGCGGAATACCCAATACCTGGGCGCCTGCTTTTACGAGGGACTCAATTTTGCCCATCAATTCTGGTGTCATGGTTTCGATAAGAGGCAAAACCAGCAACTTATAAGTTCCACCATCGGGGAAGCAGATTTGATGGTCTTTAACGGTTGCCTTTGACATAAGCATTCCGGGAGAACACCCATCAAAGTTATACCCACGGCGGTCTGGAAGAGTGTCATTCCCGACTAAAGCCGAGGTTGGTGGTCGGAATACGTGGGGAGCGCCTTCGGGAGTGAGATAGAGTATGTCGGCCACGTTTTTTCCTTGCTGAAGGAGGTAGGAGCACCGTGCGATATAGGTGTGATAGGCCTTTGACATGTTCCACCAGGTCTGATTCCGATCCCAATGAACACCATAGGGTCCCATAGTCATGCCAGGTTTTAGCTTTTCGCTCAGCGGTTGATGCGCAAAAGTATGATAGAAAAATTTGTTGATTCCGGTTGCAAAAGCCCAGTCGCCCTGATTCTTAAGTGCTCCAGGGTACAATTTCCAGCCTTCCGAATTTTGTGCAGTGAATGCTTCTGCCTGCACGACTGGTTTCCCCTGTACATGAGCAATCGAAGTCGCTTCGATGCAGCTGAACGAGGTATTAAACCCATAATTTTTGCTCCAGAATTCGCACATCGGCACATCGGCGACAGCGCCCAATTCGAGGTCAGCGGCAGGATTCATATCATACGGTTCGATGGAAAGTCTCATGCCGCTTCTGCGTCCGAGGGTCTTAAAATGTTCGGCATGGTTTTCGACAACCAGTTCCTGTGCAGTCTTGCGAATATCCCATAAAAAGCGTTCGCTGATTTCGCGGGATCCAACGATTGCCCCTGAATAAGTTGGCAAATATGGCAGGAGATCATAGTGGCGCCGTTTCTGAAATTCGGTCCTAAAATTGTCAGTCCAGTTTTGTGCTCCCATTTCCCAGCTATCGATATGGATCATGTTCCAGCCACCGGCGGATTTGGGATCTCTCTTCCCGACTTTTTGCAGCAGCCGACCCATGAATGTTTCGAAGTGGCTATTGAAAGAAGCCGTATCCATTTTATCACATTCGAACCCCAGACCGGGCTGAGGAGCCGGACGGGTAACAGCTCCGTTGTTGCGAAGGCCAAGTCGTTTAATTGTCCAGCTTCCTGGAGGGACGGTCCACGTCAACGCTCCGTCCTTCTGGAGAAAACTACTAATATCCAGAACACTATCTTTTGGGATAAATGTCCCCGGTCTAGTTTCCGGATAAATTAGCGGCGCCGGGAGAAAAGATTTTACCCCCTTTACGGAAGAATAGGGAGCCCGATAGTAGAGCGCCTTTTCGTCCACATCAGGAATCCTGCCACTATTGCGGGGTGTCGGGAAAGCCAATACAGTCACATCACGGTAGTAGTTTTCCCATCTTTTACGCAGAGAATCAGTTAAAGCGCCATACCCGAAATAGGGCGTCTTCGGCTTTGGGATGGCGAGCACCCCTTTGAACCGAAACGGTCCTTTGACCAGCGTATCGGAGGATACCAGGTGCCGCATGGATTGTGCCGGTTCTACCCACGGACCTCCGCTACCTGCCCAACCCGGACCGGAGCCAAGAATGAGTGAAATTCCCAGTCGTTCGGCCTCTTTAACGGCGTGCTTAAAAAGATCCTGCCACTCGTCGCTTAAAAAGGTGACAGGCCCTCTGGGTATGCCGACATTGACTTCAAGAAAAATAACACTGCCAATGCCGGCCTTTTTCATGGCCTCCAGATCGTCTGTCATCCCCTTGCGGGAGATATTGCCATCCATGAAATACCAATAGACTCCCGGACGTACCGAATCAGGAGGTGTTATAAACCCCTGTTGAAGTACATTTCTTTTGTCTGAGTCTCTTTTTGGGAGTTCATTCCCTACTAAAATTCCGGATAATGCTAAAAGAATGAATCCAATTGATAAACAGCGTATTCGTACATAGTTAAGCTGTAAGCTATTTTTTCTCATTTGAGTAGGAATAAGGCATATCTTCCTCTTTCGTTCCTCTTTCTTTATTTGGTTTGGCTCCCATTTTTATTTTGATAGTCGCTCCTTTCATCAACTCGGTATGGCTTAACCAGTTTTTGGAATAGTTCTGACCATTAAATTTAACCTCTTGAATGTATCTGTTTTCAACAGAATTCTCCGGGGCTTCAATAACCACTTTTTTGCCGTTCTCCAGGTTCAATGTAATCTTTTTGAACAAAGGTGCCCCCAAAACATATTGGTCGGAACCCGGACAAACAGCATAAAATCCCAGAGCGCTAAAGATATACCACGCAGATGTCTGGCCGTTGTCTTCGTCGCCGCAATAGCCATCAGGTGCCGGATTATACATTCTGTTCATGGTCTCCCTCACCCAATACTGTGTTTTCCAAGGCTCTCCGGCATAATTATACAAATAAATCATGTGCTGAATCGGCTGATTACCATGAGCATAATTACCCATGTTGGCAATCTGCATTTCACGGATCTCGTGAATCACCTGTCCGTAATAGGATGCGTCAAAAACTGGGGGTACAACAAAAACAGAATCCAGCATCCTGACAAATTCCTTTTTGCCTCCCATCAGGTCGGCCAATCCTTTGATATCATGGAAAACGCTCCAGGTATAATGCCAACTGTTACCTTCTGTAAAAGCATCGCCCCACTTGAATGGATTGAATGGTTTCTGGAACGTTCCGTCCTCGTTTTTACCCCGCATCAATTTGGTCTCTTTGTCAAAAAGGTTCCGGTAATTCTGACTTCTTTTTGCGAACAGATCAAGCTCCTGTTGCGGTCTCTTCAACGCTTTTGCCAACTGTAGGATGGACCAGTCGTCATATGCATATTCTAGTGTGCGGGCCGCGCTCTCGTTGATTTTAACGTTGTATGGAACGTATCCCAGTTTGTTATAATAGCTGACGCCTTTTCTACCGACGGAAGTTAGGGGACCCTCATTTTCGCTATTTTTCAATAGCGCTTCGTAGAGTTTACTGATATCGTAACCACGTCCGCCTTTCAGATACGCGTCTGCGATAATTGATGCAGAGTTTGATCCGATCATGCAATTTCTGTGCCCGGGACTGGCCCATTCAGGCAACCAGCCGCTTTCATTGAAGGTATTCACCATGCCTTCCTGAATCTTCTCGTTTACGGATGGATGCATCAAATTGAAAAAGGGAAATACAGCCCTGAAAGTATCCCAATAACCATTGTCGGTGTAGAGGTATCCCGGCAGGATTTTACCTTCATACGGACTATAATGCATAACTTTTCCGGTAGCATCTATCTCATAGAATTTTCTGGGGAAGAGCATAGTGCGGTACAGGCAGGAATAAAATGTACGCATCTGGTCGTCTGTTCCACCTTCCACCTGGATACTGGAGAGACCCTTATTCCAGGTATCTTTTCCTTTCTTGCAAACCTGATCGAAAGAATCCTTGCCCAATTCTTTTAAATTGAGTTCGGCCTGTTCGATACTTATAAACGAGGATGCTACTCTGGCATGAACCAACTCACCCCGCTTCGTCTCAAAGCGAAGAGCTGCACCAACATGGTTGGCCTTTAATTCATCGACATTTTTTACAATCGATGTGTCGCTCCAAACAGAACCTTCCGCGAATGGTTTGTCCAGCTGAACGACGAAATAATTCTTGAAGTTAGATGCTACGCCGCCGCTATTTCTGGTAGAGTACCCAACGATTTTATTTTCACTCTTGATAATCTTTATGTAAGATCCCTTGTCAAAAGCGTCAATCAGCAGATATGATTTTTTATTTTGTGGGAATGTGAAGCGGAAGATCGATGCCCGTTCTGTCGGGGTAATTTCTGCTGTTACATCATAATCAGCAAGATAGACGCTGTAGTAGTAGGGTTTAACGGTCTCAGCCTTGTGCGAAAACCAACTTGCACGTTTTTCTCCGTCCAATTTTAACACATCAGTCATGGCAAAGAGAGAGAACTGACCGTAATCGTTAATCCACGGACTAGGTTGATGAGTTTGTTTTATGCCTTGAATATGAGTTGCATCGTATGCATATACCCAACCGTCACCCATTTTTGCGGTTTGCGGGGTCCAGAAATTCATGCCCCATGGCATGGCAATTGCGGGATAGGTATTTCCGTTAGACAGAGAATAATTGGAATCACTGCCCATGAGGGGATTAACCAGGTCTGCCGGCGATGAACTATTAATTTGGGCAGATAAGCTGAACCCTGCCAGCACGAAGAAGAGTAAAATCGATATTTTCATTTGCTTTTTGAGATTGATGGCTGTTTTGGTTAAAATTTGGTGAAATTTCAAGTCTGAAGTGCCTAATAATTCTATTTTGACGACTTTCGAAACAAATATAGCAGCAATTATTTATAATTTGATTACGCGTAAGCACCGGATTCAAGGTTTCTTGAAACAAAAAAATCCCGCTTGTAACGGGATTTTCAGATGAGCCTGATATTTTCAGACTATGATATTTTTTGAACGATCAAGCGTCAAGCAGAGCCGTATATTCTTCCGCTGAAAGAAGTTTGTTTACATCGGAAGCATCTTTCAATGAAATTTTTATGAGCCAACCTTTTCCATAAGGATCGGAATTAACCAACTCAGGATGTTCTTCAAGAGACGGATTTATTTCAAGAATTTCTCCTGAAACAGGCATGAATAAGTCTGAAACCGTTTTCACAGCCTCGATTGTGCCGAAGACTTCCTCCGTTTCCAATGTCTCACCTAATGTCTCAATTTCGAGAAAAACGATATCTCCAAGTTCACCTTGAGCAAAATCAGTAATACCTACGAATGCGACATCTCCTTCAACGCGAAGCCATTCATGTTCCCTGGTGTATTTTAAAGCCGATGGAATGTTCATAGTTTAAATATTTAGAGTTCTCAAAATTAAGATAAAAATGATAGTTAGAACCTGATTTTTATCAAAAATATTTGATTAAAATTGATGTTAAATCGAAGATGAGATATGTTTAAGGCGGAGATCAGCTCTTTAAGTGAAATTAATGCGGTGGCGGAAAAGTTTATCGAGGCACATCCTGCGGATCGGCTCTTTGCTTTTTATGGAAAGATGGGATCCGGGAAAACCACGTTTATTAAGGCATTATGTGAAAAGTTACAAGTAATAGATTACGTAACCTCTCCAACTTTTGCGCTGATTAATGTATATGAAACTGAACAGTTTCAGGAAATTTATCATTTTGATTTTTATCGGATCAAAAGTATGGATGAGCTCTTCGACCTGGGGTACGAAGAGTATTTTTTTAGCGACAAATATTGTTTCGTTGAGTGGCCTGAGTTGATTGAGCCACTTCTTCCTGCTAATACAATCAGGATTTCGATTACGGAAACACAAAGCGGAAGCCGACTAATTGAATCTGATTGAAGCAATTTATACCTTTGTCTATATTTCGTGAATTTACGGGAATTGAAATGCATATACCAACCATTAAATGAACCAGCGAAAAGAGGAAAATTCTTCTGTTTGGACCAAGGAAAAGCTCATTCCCAAAGAAGAGCTGTACAAGCCGGGCAGAAAGAATATTAAGTTGAGCATTGGTTTTCCCGATACGGGCAATGTCGTCGAATTTCGGGTACCCCTGACACCTCAGTCTGTTGAGGTTCTGGTTTCCTGCGGACACAATGTGTTCGTTCAAAAAGGTGCTGGCAAGGAGGCGAATTATTCCGACCGGGCATATGCCGAAGCCGGTGCGGTTATCTGCCAGGACGCTGCTGAAATATTTCAGTGTGATATCGTTTTGAAGATGTCTCCTTTCACCTGTGATGAGACAGAACTAATGAAAGGGAATCAATTGCTGTTTTCTCCGGTCTATCTATCGCTTATGACCTCGGAATTCGTGCGAAAACTGATGCGCAAAAAAATTACTGCCATCGGATTTGAATACCTGAAAGACGAGCATGGTGTGTTGCCAATGGTTCAGATCAGCAGCGAAATAATTGGAAATATATCGATGGTTGTTGCCAGCGAATTACTTAGTTCCATTAATGGTAAGGGGGTAATTCTTGGCGAAGTCACGGGGGTCGCTCCCTCTGAAGTTGTCATTCTCGGATCAGGAACTGTCGCCGAACAATCGGCCAGAACAGCCATGGCACTCGGAGCAATAGTCAGGGTTTTCGATGATTCGATTTATAAACTTATGAATCTGAAGGCACGCCTCGGGCAGCATCTGTCCACCTCCGTCTTTCATCCCAAAGCACTTCGTAAGGCATTAAAAACGGCCGAAGTAGTGTTAGGAGCCATGCCAATGAATGAAGTGCCAAATATGATTGTTCCGGAAGATATGGTAGAAGGGATGAAGGAGAATTCGGTCATAATCGATCTTAATATTATTCAGGGCGGATGTTTTGAGACTTCCCGGATCACGACGCTCAAACATCCAACGTATAAAGTGCATGGGGTTATCCATTATTGTGTTCCGAACCTTGAATCCAGAGTGGCTCGTACGGCTTCCATAGCAGCGAGTAATATCTTTACGCCTTTGCTGCTTGGCATTGGTCAATCCGGTGGAGTTACCGAATATATCAAGAGTAACAGAGGATTTTGTGAAGGAGTCTACCTTTTGAATGGGATACTCACTAACCGGGATATCGCCAGGACACTCTCAATTTCGGACACAGATATTAATCTTTTGCTTGGCGCATTTTAGCCTACCGGGAAGTTAGTCCACTTGTCTTCTGCAAGAATCATCATTGAGATTGGATGAATCCTGATGCGTTGCGTGGCCACATGACCAATTCCATTCGGGTATATCTCTCCGTTTTGAGCGACGATCAACCATGTTTTTTCCGGAATTTCATATTCCACCGAATAGTTATTCCCATTGAAAAAAACGAGAATATTTTCCCAGGAATCACCGTTAGCATGATCCTTTAATTCGTAAGCGATTACCCCTGGAATATATTTTGGAAAAAAGCAGAGTTTCTCTCTGACCATGTCGCTGTCGGTCATTCTAAATGCCGGATGCTGCTTTCGAAGTCCAATACATTTCCTCGTAAAATTGAAAAGATCCAATGCAGCAGATTTTTTCCCCCAATCAATTTGATTTATCTCATCCGGAGATCTGTATGAATCGCCATGGCCTCCTTTTGTGCGATGCATTTCGACTCCTGCATGCAAAAATGGAACCCCCTGGGAGGTGAGGATAATTCCCATTGCCAGACGGGTCATCCGATCTATCTCCTCCATTGTGGACTCCGGACAGGAGTATTGAAGTTTGTCGAATAAGGTGTAATTGTCGTGGCAGGAGATATAATTGACGCATTGGCCCGGATTTTTGGCCCAGGGTTGACGCGACGAATCGACATAATCGTAAAAAATCTGTGGATGGTTGATGGCCCCGGTTACCGAGAATTTGACTTTTTCTTCGCGAAGCGTTAGTCCGCTGATAAAGCCGTTGCTATAACGGTTAAAAGGTGATCCCTTAAGTCCGTCGCGCATATCATCACAGAAAGATGCTATCCGGTCGAGTTTTGGCGTGTTAAGCTTGGTAGCCCTTAAAGTTTCGGGGAGTGGCGATTCTGCCGCAATCCACCCTTCTCCGTATATGAAGATATTCGGGTCGATCAGATCAAGCCTTTTCCGAATTTCGTTCATTGTTTCAATATCGATGATTCCCATCAGGTCGAATCTGAACCCATCCAGGTGAAATTCCTCTGCCCAATAGGCAACTGAATCGACTATGAATTTCCGTACCATCGCCCGTTCCGAAGCCATTTCAGTACCACAACCGCTTGCATCAGACAAGGAGCCGTCGGCGTTTTGACGGTAATAATATCCGGGTACGATCTGGTTAAACCAGGAGTCGAAGATCAACCCCGAGTGGTTGTAGACAACATCCATTATTACGCCAATGCCATTTTCATGCATCGACTTTATCAGCGTTTTGAACTCCAGTATTCTGGTTACACCATCGTATGGATTTGTGGAATACCAACCCTCTGGCGTATTAAAATTGAGCGGATCATAGCCCCAGTTGTATTGGGGATTAGTCTGGGTTTCATCCACAGTATAAAAATCGGCAATAGGCAAAAGGTGAATATGAGTTATACCAAGTTCGACTAAATGATCCAGTCCGGTAGTCAGCCCCAGCGAGGTTCTTGTTTCCCTCTCGGTGAAGCCGAGATATTTTCCTTTGTTCGTGATGCCGGAATCGGCAGAAATAGAGAAATCACGCACATGAACTTCGTAGAGAACCATATCTGTTGGCTGAATAACAGAGCTGCGCCGATCGTTTTCCCAATTTTGAGGATTTGTCGTTGCGAAATCGATAATCATGCCTCTCAATCCATTAACACCAGTGGTTTTGGCGCCAATGTCCGGGCATTCATTCAACCATCCGACCTCATCGCACACCTGAAAAGTATAAAAAAATCCACGGAAATTCCCGTTCAATTCGTAATGCCAGGTTCCAAGCGCGAACTTTTCCAGCGAGATAGTTTGAACAGGATTGGAGTCGTCTGCTGATTTGTACAGGCGGAATAAAACCGTTACCGCCGTCGGCGCCCATAGTCTGATCTTTAGTTTTTCTTCAGACCAGATCACACCCAGATCATCTCCGGGATATGCAGGGAAAGCGTTGAAATCGGTATTTGGGAAAATCCAGTTTCTCATCCTTAAATCAGCTTAATTCGTATGGTAGGGCTCACGAATTTTTTTCCTGAGACCTCCCTCATTTCTGCACTTAGCCTGCAGGCCTTCCGCAAGGCAGGTACCCGATCGTAAAACTGATTCAATGCAATTTTGTATGTGGCTTCATAGCCAGGCTCAAGCCACATCGGAAAGTCATCGAGCCCGCCAAAGGAGTTAATTCTGAATTTGCGTTCGCTACTCCACCTTTTAAAGACGAGCCGGGGCGCTTGCAAATCTACAGGCCGAATTCCATAGTTCCGGAGAGCCATTGTAACATAATCCGGATTTCTTTTTCTATCGCCGGTGATGATTATCTGCGCCCTTCTTCTGCTAATCCGCTCTCTCAATGTCAATTTTCTGCCTTTTGTCGGAGAAGTGATCATTCTCCTTACCAGGCTGATCAATCCCCAGAGGATTAGAGCAACCAGCAGAAATACACCAATCCATAGTACGTATGGATTATTTTTGGCAAATATATTGGACAAAAAATCGTCTTTAATAATCATATTTCGCAAGTCGGTTGGCTCGCTGCAAAGAAAGGAATTCTGTCAGGAATAAAAAATAAAATGCCTATCAAACAAATCTCTTTTCCAGTTTCTACAAACCATCTGTTTCAGAGGCAAGAAACTGTCTTAATGTAAGGTATCCCGACTTGCTGATCTTCAATTTAGCTCCCTGTTTAGTGAGGAGCATCCACGACTCTTTTCCATATTGCTGGATCTCTGCTAGTTGTGTCGTATTGACGATGCAGGATCGGTGTATCCGGATGAATTTTTTAGGATCCAGGTGACTCTCAAAATACTTCATTGTTTTCTGCTTAAGGAAATGCCCTTCCTTGCAGTATATCATCACAAAATCATCTTCCGATTCCAGGTATTCAATTGTCTCGACGGGGATGATCCTAATTTTACTGCCTGATTTTACGACGATCCTGGAAAGTAGTCCGCTGTTCTCATCATGTGTATGGCTCAGATTATCCAGTTCTTCTTTGGTTCCAGATCCACTCTGCAATCGTGCCAACGCCTTTTCTACTGCAACCTGTACCCTCTCGAGAGGATAAGGCTTTAGCAAATAATCGACGGCATTTGCTTCGAAAGCCCGAATTGCAAAATCTTCGTAAGCAGTAGAAAAAATAATAACGGGTGGGTCACTTAACAGTTCCAACAGTTCAAATCCTGTAATTTTCGGCATCTGGATGTCAAGAAATACCAAATCAGGCTTTAATTCCTGAATAGCAAGCACCCCATCAAAACCATTACCGCATTCTCCCACAATTTCGATCCTGATGTCGGTTGATAAGTAGCTTTTCAGAAGATCGCGGGCGAGAATCTCATCGTCAATCAGTAGTACCCTAATTTTATTCATTTGTTATATAATTTCTTTGTAACTAAAGTCCTCATCTTATATCTCATATCTCAGGTCTCGCATCTCATGTCTCCTCTCTCATATCTTGCTCATTCCTTTTTCCCAATTTTCACAGGGAAGATAAATAGTGACACTAAATTTCCCATTGCCGTCCTCCGTTTTCATCAGATTATTGCTGTTGTACACCAAACGAAGTCGTTCCTGGACATTTTTCAACCCAATTCCTTCTCCTTTTGTTGGAGCAGATTCCGGATCATAGTCGTTCATGATGACAAGAACCGTATGGTCACCCTCTTTTTTAGCCGTCAGCGTAACGGCAACCTGCTCAGAAGCTTCGTAGACACCATACTTTACCGCATTTTCAAAGAGCGGCTGGAGTAAGAGTGTTGGAATCTGGCATGCTAAACATTCCGGCTCCACTTGAAATGAATAGACCATTTTATCTCCAAAACGGATTTTTTCGATCTGAAGGTAGAGCCTGATGTGGTTGATTTCGTCTTCGAGTGCAACCAGCTCGTTGTGTTGTTTGCGCAAGGAATAACGCATAAAATCGGATAGGGCTATTACCATTTCGTGAGCCTTATTCGGATTTGAAAGTGTCAGGGCGGCAATGGAATTGAGACTGTTGAAGAGAAAATGCGGATTAATTTGAGACTTAAGTGCCCTTAAAACAGCCTCTCTGACCTCCTGCTTTAATTCCTTCTCCCGGTCAGTTTTCTCCCGGTTTTTTCGGTAAAACAGGTATAGGTAAAATATGGTGGCCATCAAAGTATAGAAAAGGAACCCAACAAGCATTCTGTTGGTAAGATGGCTTTCCTGGTAAGACAAGTAGGCAGGGAAGGGTAAAAGTGTGCGCGTGATAAAGGCTGCACTGTAGCCCCAGGCCATTGCGAGAATGATGGCAGCCGCGATATGGGTAGTCAATAATTGGATAAATGGTTTTTCGTCTGAACTATTATATTTCACGACAAACCAGATGGCCATGCCTAAAGCCCCGAGCAGAAATCCAAAGACAATGCCATCAACCAACGAAATCCCCCAGGGGAGGATTTCGAAGAAGAAGTTGAAACCGGCCTGGATAATTCCCAATAGTATCGGGGTTATCCAGTAAAAAACCACTGAATATCTGTTTACAATGCCCTGCTGATCCATGTTAATTAATTAAGGCATTGAGGTAATTTCGCCACCGCCAAAAATGGCAGAACCTTTTATGATAACAACTTTCGACTGGTCGACACGAGAGATGACAGAGTTTCCTCTTTTATCTTCGAAGCCTCCAAAGATTGAAACAACCTCTGTTTTGATATTCCAGTTTTCGGGAACGATTATTTTTGTCCCTCCGAAAATTGTGGCGACATCAATTACACATCCTTCAACTGGCTTGCAATAGAGTAGATTAATTTTTGATCCGCCGAATATAGATGTGATTTTTCCTCCTTTGAATTGCTCAGAAACCAACGACATATTTCGTCCACCAAAAATCGCTGTTTCATCCAGGACATCATTTTTATCTACTTCTCCCCCAAAGGAGAAATGTGGTGCCTTACGCCATTGAAAGATGAACACCATACCCACAACAACTAGAATGATTGGCCAGAAATTGTGATAGAAACCGTCCTGGAAATCGAAAATTCTGGGAAGTAAGAAAAAGGTTCCTACACCGATAAGTATAGCACCTGCCGATCCGGCTTTTCGACTCATGTTATATAATCCAATGACTATAAGTAGCATTGGCCAGCTGATCAAAACATGGGATAGATCGTAAGAAAGAATATCAAGATTTTCCATGATCAGCAGCGCACCGATGGCTACAAAAAGAATTCCGAGAAATACTCTGGAGTCGGAACCATGATGTTTTATTGGCTTGTCGAAAACCGGGCGTTCATTTGGATCATTAATTACGTTCATGGCATTATTTGTTAAGTGAGACAATGAGTTTTAAATATGACCCAAATGTAGCCTTGCGTCAAAATATAGAACAGTGTAAATCGGTAAATGGCTGCCAATAATCGGCGAATGGAGAAATATCACTGAATTAACGTCCGGAGTGGCGAATCATCCGAAGCAATTCCGTGTTGTAACGCCCCGCTTTCAGGAGCTTTTCCATGGTTACGTGAATCCGGTAGCGCCAATAATGCTGAGCTACTGCCGGAATATTAATTCGCTCAGCTTCAAAATCCTCTCGCCTAAGTTCATCGTCCATCGCCAAAAGATCCTGTATCGGGAAGATGACCCACATGGCAGGCGACCAGAAATGTTGCTGAATAATATCTTTGGCCAGCCATGGTTCCATCGTCGCGTTGAAAGGAGCATGATTTCCCATCACGGTTCGGAAGAATCTTTCACTTTTTCCAGCATCTTCCTGCCACCAGCCTCGCAAAGTCGAAGTGTCGTGGGTAGAGGTTGTGCTTACTGAAAGATACGGCGCATCCGCAGGATGCAGGAATTCAATTTTTGGATCCTTAGGCATCCGTTGTACTTCTAGGCTAAGAATGCCCAACCGATTCATCACGCCAGGAACACAGGAAGGAATCATGCCAAGATCTTCGCCGCAAACCAGCATATCACTAGCCTCGAGGATAGAGGGCAATATTTTCATTGCTTGTTCCTGCCAGAAATCATCATGTCGGTGATAGAAGAATTCAATATAAAGCTCGTCTAACAAATAGCGATTATGATCGTTCAGATTCATATACGAATTTGTGTCGTGAAACGCAATTCTTGGATGAAAATGGGTCGGATGATTTGGATCCCTGACAAAAAGCACCTCGCTTATCAAGGAGCAAAGTCCATCCCGGATCCTACTTTCTTTACCACTCAAGCCATCTTCTTTTTGGGAGGGATCAAAATAATCCCAGACTTGTTTTTGGGTGGCAAAATTCGCCTTTAAGTTAAATTTCCCGGGTTCATATTCAGAAAGAAATTTGTTTTTGACCTCTTCTGTATATTCTCCGAAAAGTCCCCAAAGAAAATAGTCTCGAATGTAGGGCTTGGTGAATCGCTCCTCATTGAAGTTGATTCCACGATCAATAATTTCATCGCGGGAATAGGGCAATGCCGGATTAAAATGCCCCATGGTACCAAAAATCTGCGAGACAGGGATCTCCCAAATTCGAAAGAAACCGACAATATGGTCGATACGGAAGGCGTCGAAATAGTGAGCCATCTGTTTCAGCCTGTTTTTCCACCATAAATAGCCGTCTTTTTCCATTACTTCCCAGTTATAGGTCGGGAATCCCCAGTTTTGACCCATATCAGCGAACTCATCAGGCGGCGCACCTGCTTGCTGTGAAAGATTGAAAAGGTTGGGCTGAGTCCAGGCTTCAACACTATTGGGACTAATGCCGATAGGAATATCTCCCTTTAATACGATCCCATTGTTTCTGGCATACGCAACTGCGTCGCTGAGTTGTTTATGGGCATGATATTGAATAAAATAATGAACTGCGATATCCGGATAGCAACTATTCTTGGGGGAGGCAAGTGTATCTATTTCCGTCTTTTTGTAGATTTTATGCTCTTTCCAGAGCCTGAAATTCGCCGTTTTATTTTTGTCCCTCAGATAACAGAAGGCTGCGTAAGGTACGAGCCACTCTTTATTTTGTTTGAAAAATTCCAGATAGGCAGGGCTTTTCAAAAACGAATCCATCTGCTGGTCGAAGATCAACTTGAAAAATTTTGATTTCACCCGATGGACTTCCTCATAATGAACAGATTCCTGCGAATTGAAGCTGCTTAGTGTCTTGATAAATCCGACCATCAGGCTCTCATCATCAAGCACGCCAATTTTGGTGATATTCAGAAAAACAGGGTGCAGTGCCATCACCGAGATCGACTTGTATGGATAGGAATCGATCCAACTATGGGTGGCCACGGTTTCGTTTAATGGAAGGAGTTGTATCAGTTTTAGTCCACACTGTCTGGACCAGTCGACAAGTTTATTGAGATCAGTAAATTCGCCGATTCCTCCGCTATGGTCGGTTCTAAGGGAGAAAAGGGGTACAGCAACGCCGGCACCTTTCCATTGACCAGTATTTTGCCTGAATTTCTCGTCAGTATGAACTTTAAGAGAATATTCTGATTCACACACGAAATCGCGGATAACCCGGTTGCTACCTTCTTCCCATTCAATTACGCGACGGTTTTCGGTGTCATAAATAACATATTTGTAGTGCAGAGGGAACTTCAATTTGGATGCATCTATTTCCAATTTCCACAATGGAGCATTGGAATCATCCATCACCAGTGCGTAAGATTCGTCCCATTCTCCCAAAATAGGCTCATTCCCCAACACGGCAAATTTATATCTCGGATCAATGACAGGCGTGTGAAGTTGCAGGAGGAGTTTCCGGGATGCTGTATTCTTTTTTGTTTTTGTGGTCGAAATTTTTCTTTTCAGCAAGACGTTCTGAAAGGCAGAAGAATAAAGGGCATTTTCAGGATCGGATCCACTCCGCCAGAAGTCACGAAGACGAATCTCATGCGCTCCACTTTTACCAAGGGATATTTGCCTCTTGCTGCCCCATTCCCAAACAATGGCACCCTGCTGATTTTGCAGGAAATACTTGTATTCGAGTTTGTCAACATCCGTTTCAATTGTAGTCTGCCATTCCCCGGGGAATTGATTTTTTAGAGGGATGGCACGGTTTGTATCCCATTGGCCAAATTGAGGAGTCGATCCGGAAACGAATAGTGTCTCGCCCCAGGTAGTCTGATAATCGATTTTAAATGATAGTTTCATTTCTTCCCCCTTTCTTGTGTCAGTTTGATCGTTGCTAGACTTTCTCAAAATTACAATTCTGTAACGTAATTACGATGAAATTCTTACGAATAATTCAACTATAGAACCCTTTGTGAATTTTATCCGTATGAAACTGTAATAATTGCAATTATTTAAATGATAAGTCAAAAATATGACTACTGACTTTACAACTACTCCTTTACCGAAGTTAATACGATCAATCGCTTTACCTTCCAGCATGGGATTTATTTTTAACACGCTGTTCAATGTGATAGATACATATTACGGAGGATTGGTTTCTACAACGGCTCTTGCTGCGTTGTCTCTTTCATTTCCGGTGTTTTTCATTATTCTGTCAATCGGCATAGGCATGGGAACCGGTACGACAGCACTTATCTCCTCTTCCCTGGGTTCGGGCGACCACGCAAAAGCAAGGATATATGCGGTTCAGGCGATTACATTGTCTGTTTTTAATGCCATATTACTTACTGTATTAGGCGTATTAGCGGCACCATATTTGCTCAAATTGCTTGGGGCAAAAGATGAATACCTTGGGGTTGCCGTCGCGTACATGAATATTATCCTGGCTGGAACTTTCTTTTTCCTGCTTAACAGCATTCTGAATTCCACGCTGACTTCGCGAGGTGATACTAAAACATACAGGAACTTCCTTATTGCCGGATTTTTTCTAAACGTAGTTATGGATCCTTGGTTCATGTATGGCGGGCTCGGCGTTCCTGCGATGGGAGTGGGTGGAATAGGGTTTTCAACTGTGATTATACAGATGATGGGTTCAGCTTACCTGATTGTCAGGATACGGAACAGGGGGATTCTAAAGGGAATACGGAGACAGGAATTTGCACCTCAGAAAAGGTATTTTGCAGATCTCTTTAAGCAGGGCTTCCCTGCGAGTCTTAATATGCTGACCGTGGCTATTGGAATATTTGTCATCACCTATTTTGCCGGCCAATATGGGAAAGAAGCGGTTGCAGCATATGGTATTGCCACCAGAATAGAACAACTTGCTTTGCTTCCAACGGTTGGATTAAACATTGCTGCCCTCACGATTGCAGCGCAAAATTTGGGAGCCGGTAATCCTCACAGAGTATTTGATTCCTGGAAACTAAGTATAAGGTACGGTCTGCTAATTATACTTTTTGGAATTATCAGCGTGGTACTATTTTCAGAGCCGTTACTGAAGGTTTTTACATCGGATCCAAAAGTTATTCTCATTGGCAAGGAATATCTTGGTGTCGGCGTCCTTTTCTTCTTTGCCTATATCTTTTTAAATGTATCTGTTTCTACCCTTCAGGGAATAAAGAAACCGATGTATGCAATTTTTGTCGGAACGTACAGGCAATTTTTGCTGCCATTACCACTGTTCCTTCTTCTCTCTGTTTATTTGGGCTGGGGTACAAAAGGAATTTGGTGGGGAATTTTCATCGCTAACTGGAGCGCCGCAATATTTACCTTTTTCTATACCAGACGCAAACTTCAGCGGTTAGTACAAATTGGCGATACCAGTTCAATTTAGCCACCTCTCTTACTTCTTCGAATTGTCCTTTAGGGAAACAGTTCTGTTGAAGACCATTTTTTCATCCGTAGAATCAACATCTACGTTGAAGTATCCTAACCGCTCAAATTGGTAATTTGTGAGCGGAGAAGCGCCTTTCACAAATGGTTCTACGAAGCAGTTATCCAGCACTTTTAAGGAGTCCGGATTTAGAAATTCCAGAAAATCTTTATCCTTGTGACCGTCCGGATCCGGATCAGTAAATAAACGATCATAGAGCCGTACTTCGCAGGATAATGCCCCAGCGGAAGCCACCCAGTGCAGGGTCGCTTTCACCTTGCGACCATCCGGGGCATTCCCCCCCTTTGTCTCCTGATCGTAGGTGCAATGTAATTCAATAATATTCCCGGCTGCATCTTTGATAACTTCGTTACAGCGAATAAAATAGGCGTAGCGAAGTCTGACTTCTTTCCCGGGTGCCAGACGATAGAACTTGGAGGAAGGTTCTTCCATGAAATCTTCCCGTTCGATATAAATTACCTTGGAGAATGGGATCTTCCTTTTTCCCATAAGTTCATCTTCTGGATTGTTGACGGCATCCAGCTCCTCAATTTTATCTTCCGGATAATTGGTCAGGACGATTTTTAATGGATCCGTGACACACATTACCCGTTGGGCTCTTTTGTTTAAGTCCTCACGGATACAATACTCCAGTAATGCAACATCTGTGACACCATCAACCTTAGTGATGCCCACCATCTCTGCAAAATTGCGGATAGACTCAGGGGTATAGCCACGACGGCGTAATCCGCAGATCGTCGGCATTCGGGGATCATCCCAGTCTTTAACATATCCCTCTTTTACCAGCTGAAGCAGTTTCCGTTTACTCATCACCGTTGAGGTGATGTTCAACCTGGAAAACTCAATTTGGCGCGGACGATAATCTGAGTCTTTCAATTCTTCCACGAACCAGTCGTAAAGCGGGCGGTGCACTTCAAACTCGAGTGTGCAGATTGAGTGTGTGATTCCTTCCCAATAATCTGATTGACCATGAGCATAGTCATACATCGGATAAATACACCATTTATCGCCGGTCCGGTGATGAGGCTGTTTCAGGATGCGGTACATCAAAGGATCCCGCATATGCATGTTCGGTGACGACATATCGATTTTTGCCCGAAGTACACATTCGCCTTCATTGTATTTTCCTGCCTTCATGTCTTCGAAAATCTGAAGATTGATCTCCGGGGCGCTGTTGCGGGTTGGACTCTCTATTCCGGGACGAGTGGGTGTTCCACGTTGGTCACTTATGACTTCCTGACTTTGAAAATCGATATAGGCCTTATTCCTTTTTATTAATTCGACAGCGAAATCGTAGAGTTTGTCAAAATAGTCTGAGGCATAATAAAGCCGGTCATCCCAGTCGAAACCCAACCATTTGACATCCTCCATAATCGAATCCACGTATTCTGTATCCTCCTTGGCAGGATTGGTATCGTCGAAGCGCAAGTTGGTGATTCCACCGAAAAGTTTTGCCGTACCAAAATTAAGACAGATTGATTTTGCATGGCCGATATGCAGGTACCCGTTTGGCTCAGGAGGAAACCGAGTATGAACTCTCTTGTCGTTTTTCCCTGCTGCAAGATCTTCTACGATCTGTTGTTGTATAAAATTCTTCGGTACGATCGGATCCATGATTCTCGTTTTCTTAAATTTTGACCTCAATTATTTCAGGAGTCAAAAATAGCGTAAATTCTTTTACATAGGTTGATTTTCTGCCCTCGGAGACTAAGAACCCGGAACCTCGTCCAGTGTGTTGTAAATTCGGAAGATAGTAGTAAATCCCGCAATTTCGAATATTTCCCTGACATTATCCTGCAAAGAGCATAAAGCGAAATGACCTTCAACGGCTTTAATTTTCTTTAAGGCCATCAGGAAGACCCGCAATCCGGAGCTACTGACATAATTCAGTCCGGCACAATCGATCACAATATTTTTTTCTCCTTTTTCTAACGCAGAAAGGAGGTTGTTTTCCAATTCTCCGTAGTTGGAGGTGTCGAGACGCCCGATTATTTCTACAACTAAAGAAATTCCCTTTTTACTTTCTTTTAATTCCATTGTATTATCTATTAAAGGATTATGCAATATTTTTTGTCAATGTTACGATATTCTTATTTTCCTTTCTGACATAGGTAAAGCTGTCCATTATTTGCCTGACAAAGTGAATCCCCAGTCCGCCGATGCTTCTGTTTTCGATGTCCGCGTCCAAATCCGGTTCAGCCTTTGTGAGAGGGTTGAATTCTCTGGCGTCATCCTCAATTATTATCTGAAAGGTATGATCAATATATGACAGATGAATACTGATTTGGTGCTCCTCTTTATCGTTATAGCCATAGAAAATAATATTCGTAACTAACTCTTCCAGTACAAGATTCAGGCTCAGCGATGTATTCATAGGAATACCCCATTCTTCCGAAATATTGTCCAACGTGTTCGCCAGAATTTCCAACTGAGCGATCTGATTGGTGATCTTCAAAATTTGCTCTGCCATTTTGAGTTATGTTTGGTTAGCCAAAATACTGCAATGAAAGAAGGGTAATGTCGTCCGACTGCGGTGCGCCGTCAGCAAAAAACGTGACATCATCGCAGATCGCATTTACGATCTTTTCTACAGGGTGAGGCTGAAGAGTTGGCAACAGGTTTTCAAGTCGGTCGTCGCCATACACTACTTCCTCTTTATTGAATGCTTCAGTAACTCCGTCTGTAAACAGTACTAAGATTTCACCGGGGTTCATATGGATTTTGACGGTCTTGAATTCCTGATCTTCAAAACAACCGAGAACGGTATTTCCGGTGGACTCAACCATTTGTATTGCGCCGTCCTTCTTTAAGATAAACGGAGGGTTATGGCCTGCATTGGAATATTGGAGCTCACCAGTTTTCATATCCAAAATGCCGTAGAAAACGGTGACGAACATACATGAAACACTTTCGTTACAAAGCAGATTATTTACATTAAAAAGGCACTCGCCGGATGAGTTTCCCTTCATTCCTGTGGCACGAATAAGTGTTCTGCTAACAGCCATGAAAATTGCAGCAGGGATTCCTTTACCGGAAACATCACCGATAACAAACCCCAGCCGATCATTATCTATCATGAAAAAATCGTAAAAATCCCCTCCAACTTCCTTGGCGGCTACCATTGAGGCGTAGATGTCGAAATCTTTACGATGTGGAAATGGAGGGAAAACTTTTGGTAAAATTCCTTGTTGTATTTCTCTCGCAACATTCAGATCATGACGAATGGATATCAATTGGTCATGTTCCTTCATCGCATTCCGTTGTATCCTTATTTCGTCAAGTGTTTTGTTGATGGTTATTTCGAGGTCATCGAAATTTATTGGTTTAGTCAGAAAATCAAATGCCCCCCGGTTCATTGCCACACGAATATTATCCATATCACCGTAGGCCGAAACGATAACAGTCTTAAGCGACGGGTTCTTCAACTCTTTTAATTTCAGGAGAAGGGTCAGGCCATCCATCTCAGGCATATTGATGTCTGATAAGATGACCCCGATAGTTGGATGTTCTATCAAGCTCATCAGGGCTTCCAGACCATTATGCGCAAATACGAAATCGTATTCACCATTTCTGATCTGACGACGAAAATATTGTCGGATCATTGGCTCCAGATCAAGCTCATCATCAACAACCATAATTTTTACGTTCATTTGATTATCCATATTATGTATTTCAATAGGTTAAAATCGTTTAAGTTAAACTAAGTTTTTAGGGAGTGTAATGACAAACTCCGCAAATTCGCCTTCCACTGATTCCACCAGCATCTGGCCAAGATGCTCCTGCACCACAATGTCATAGCTCAGTGAGAGTCCAAGGCCGGTGCCTTGTCCGGCCGGTTTGGTGGTAAAGAAGGGATTAAATACTTTGTCCAGTATTTCCCTGGGGATTCCTTTCCCATTATCACGGATTCTTATCTCAATTTTGTCGCCCATATTTTTTGTACGAATCTGTAGAATTGGGAAATAGGTGTCTAATAATTCTTTCTTTTTTTGATTGGTCGAGTAACACGCATTGTTTATGATGTTTAGAAATACCCTGCTAAGATTTTGCGGAACAACGTTAATCAACCCAATTGAGCTATCGTAATCTGCGTCAATTTTGAGGTTGAAACTATTGTCCTGCGCGCGCATGCCATGGTACCCAAGATTGACATATTCGGCCAGCACGGCATTTACATCGGTTGGTTGTTTATCGCCTGCTTTCCCACGCGAGTGTAGTAACATCCCTTTTACTATACTGTCGGCACGTTTTCCGTGATCATTAATTCGCTGAGCATTAGCCTTTATATCATTAGTAATCTCCATCAGATATTCCGTATCCTTAGGTTGGAGGTTAACCGATAGTTTGTCAAGTTCTTCCGTCAGCTCTTTTACAAGGCCAATTGTGAGCATGGCAAAATTATTGACGAAATTCAAAGGATTCTTGATTTCGTGGGCGATCCCGGCAGTTAATTGTCCTAGAGAAGCCATTTTTTCGGCTTGCACAAGTTGAACTTGTGCCGCCTTGAGATCGCTGTTTGCCTTATTGATTTTTTCGTAGGCCATTGCGTTTTCAAAAGCAATGGTTGTATAGTTTGTCAAGTTCTTTAACATATCCAGCTGGAACTGGGAATAGGCATTTTTTGTAAAACTTTGAGCCGAAATAGCACCCAAAACCCGGTTTTCGAGCATCATGGGGAGATATATCAATGAAGAAACCGTTTCTCCCGCTTTGGGACGAGCCCGATCAGGAACATATTTCATGTATTCATTCTCTACGTCATTCATAAAGAGTGCAGTAGCATTTTCGACGCACCAAACGGCAAAACGGTTCTTTTCATCCATCGAAATCTCAAAGGAGGGCAGCTTTACTCCTTTTTCCATCGATAGTTTGCACTCCAATTTCCGCTCCTTCTCATTGTAAATCATTATCAGGAATGAGGATGCATCGAGAAGTGAGTTCACATTTTCGTAAACGATATTTTGGATCTCTTCAATATTTAAGGTGGATGTTATTTTTTTGCCGATTTCATTCAATGTCTTAACCGTATTGAAGGCGGCATCCAGCTCACTATTTTTTTCCTTCAATTCGGAGGTACGCTCTTCGACCTTATTTTCAAGAGTACGGTTATATTCCTCCAATTTTTCATTGGATATTTTCAATTTCTCTGAAGCATCCTTCAGGTCATTGATCGTAGAGGCCAACGCATTTTGCATGTAGACGAATGAGGAGCTGAGCTGACCAATCTCATCTTTCGATCTTATGGGCGGCAATTCGACGGTAAAATCACCTTTCGCAAATTTGCCTGCTGCCTGGTTTAATCCGGTAAGAGGTTTGGTTATTGATTTGGAAATGAAGATAATGACAAGAAGAATAATTATCAATCCCCCGAAAGCGAGAACGAGAATGTTGATGAACAGATGATTGACATCAGCCATAAATTCTTCTACCGGAAAGACAATCCCTATAGACCAGCCATTTAATGGAATCGGCGCATAAGCGATCCAGCTTAATTTGCCTGTTATCAGATTTCGGTATTCAAATTCGGCAAAGCTGGATTTACCCTCAATCATATTTTTCCCGATGGCTCTGAGCTGAGTCGATTTTTGGGCATCGGCGATGCTGAAAACAGTCGAGTTAACAATTAATTCCTTCTTGGGATGCGAAACCATTGTCCCGTTGGAAGATAAAACAAAACCATAACCTGTTTGATAAACCTTTATGGAATTCATATATTGTTGCAGCCACTCAAGCGAAATATCAGCCGTAAGGATTCCAACAAATTGCCTGTTGCCGTTTAATGTTCGGTAAAGCGGAACAGAAAAGGTCGACATGGTCGTATTCCCTGCTCCTTCGTCGAGGTAGGGATCGCTCCACGTTGGACGGTTTAATAATTTTGGTGTCTCGTACCAGTCCATCGTAAAATAATCATATTTTGAATCGCCGATGTACTTAAAATCTAATCCTTTAGCGCTCCGGTAAAAATAGGGCGCGTAATATTTTAGCTTTTTGTCGAAATAATATGGTTCAAAAGCCAGTGCGGCTCCGTAAATCTCGGGGTTGTTGGCAACTTCCTGACGTAAAATTTTTATTAGTTCATCTTTCGAATAGTCTGATGAGTCAATGATCCTGGAGAAATTATCTGTGATTTTTTGAACAGTGCTTAAGACTTTGTCAACTCTGGAAACTGCAGCAATGGTGATATTCTCAGCGTTCGATTTCAGGTTTTTCTCAACTATCTGCTTGGAAATAAAATAATTGTATAGAAAAATGATACAAAAAATGAGCGAAATGCTGCTGAAAATGTATAGGATCAATTTAAACGCCAATCCCTTATCTTGTTTTAGAAACTTCATAGTATTGTCCGTTTTATTTAGATTATTTTCGATAACTACCAGCAAAACAATTAATCTCCTCAAAAGGTTTTGAGGAAGAACAAAAGCTGCATGATTTGTCTTATTTCGAATATCCGGGTTTTTTCAGAATTGAGGTCTTTAGTTATGTAAATTTAGCTAAATCCGCTAAACCATAGTTGTATGCGGCTGTTTTTTTATTCCGGATACTTAAAGTGAAATTTAAAAGTTATAGATTAGCAAAAATGATGCATAGGACCCAAAAACCAGACTGAATAATGAGCAACCCTGATTTCGGAACCTTCGACCTTGTGATGCGTGATGATGATTTTGTCATTTATCGTGATCATCAGCCTATGACAACGCCGGGGGGCAGGGAGCTTGCCCATTATGACTCGAGATTATTGAAGCATATTCTGATCGAACTGAGTCTGTCTTCCACGGTTGATTCATCCACTATTGGCAGTTTTACCTTGTTTTCATATTGTAAGGATATTATCGAACAAAACAATAATCATTTTTTGGATCATTTTGATCTGATCCTTCCTGACGATCCTCTGCTGAAAGCTAAATTAGATCCGATGGGGAAAGATCGTGGTAAGGAACTTAAGCAGATTCTAGATGATCCTTTTGGAAATGACAAGATCATGAACCTTCTTTTTCTTGGGGCAACCGTTGTCGCAAAGGGATTGAAGGATCTTTTTTCTTTAAACGAGAATATCCGGATCATGGGGAAGGAGTTCCCTAAACATCGCAAGGAGGTTTTGCTGTTTGTCCGGGAAATTTATGGAAGACTTCCAGCGGAGAAGAAGGCCGCGGTCAACCTGCTTTTCGAAGCTCACAGAGTTGGAGTTATGTTACCACTTCTGCTGGTACTTTCCAAAATCTCAGCGTCTGAATATGCTCTTGCGGTTCTTGCTTCCCGTACCGACGAGTCCGAAAATAGTGTTTCTGTCCTTACTAATTCTTCAACGGTTGGGTTCGAACTGAGTCCGGTACAGGTTGATTGGGAAAATCCAGGGGTAAGCTATGCTCTATTTCATGAACAAGCATTAAAAACCGTTGAATATTTAAGCTTCTTCGAAAATTCGGGAAAGAAAATGTCTGTCATTTCTGAGCTTATAAGTCAGGGTGAACACGAAAGGCTCGAGTTTAAAAGCACTTTCAGATGGGATTTGAGACAAGACAAGAAAAATCCGGCCATCGAGCATGCTGCCCTAAAATCCATTACAGCCTTTTTAAATTCCGATGGAGGTGATTTGTTGATTGGTGTTGAGGATGATGGTTCAATTATTGGCGTGGAAAGGGATTGTTTTGCCAACGATGACAAATTTCTGTTGCATGTGTGGACATTAATAAAGACTTCGATCGGTAAGGATATCAGTCCGTATATAACAACTACACTCGAGAAATTTGATGATAAAACAGTCTGCCGCATTCAGTGCAGGCGCAGTCCAAAGCCGGTATTTCTCCGCCAAAACGGATACGATGTGCTGTTTTACATAAGGATAGGCCCAAGCAGTGGCAGCCTCGATATCAGCGAAGCATTGAAGTATATTGCAGACCATTTTTAAGCTGATATCATCGATACGTTATTTGTCCGGGTTGCATTTATTTGGTGTTCACGGTCGTTATTTCTTCATAAATTCTTCCGATATTCATAGAATTAAATTCTTCGAAAACCAGCAATAAGTTTTATCAGACAAATCTTGGTCTATCGCAGTCAGAATTTTTTAATCTAATCACCATGAGCAAAGATTCAGAAGAGAAACACTCGAAACACACGGGGAAAGGCTTTCAGCAGGTAGAATCGGAAAGAAAGAACCATAAATCGATAAAAAATAAAAGGTATAAGAAAGAGCTTCGTAAGTTGGGACTTGAGTTAATCAGACTACAGGAATGGGTTAAACACAAGCAACTTAAAGTCGTTGTCCTATTTGAAGGAAGAGATGCTGCAGGGAAGGGTGGCATTATAAAGCGAATAGCAGAGCCGCTCAATCCGCGAGGTTGTAGAATTGTTGCCTTGGGGACTCCCACCGAAAATGAAAAATCCCAGTGGTATTTCCAGCGGTACGTACATCAATTGCCCTCGAAGGGAGAGATCGTTTTGTTTGACAGGAGTTGGTATAATAGGGCAGGAGTGGAACATGTGATGGGTTTTTGTACCGAAGATGAATACCAGGAGTTTTTCAGGAGCTGTCCTGAGTTTGAAAGAATGCTGATAAGATCCGGAATTATTCTGATAAAATATTGGTTTTCCGTTTCAGATGAAGAACAGGAAATTCGCTTTCAGGATCGGATAAGCGATCCGACCAAGTCGTGGAAGATGAGTCCGATGGACGTGGCTTCCCGCGAAAAGTGGGTGGAATATTCCAGGGCAAAAGATGAAATGTTTAATTATACGGATACCAAACAATCGCCCTGGTATGTAGTCCCGGCCGATAATAAAAAACTTGCCCGTTTAAATTGTATCGACCACTTCCTAAGCCTCATTCCGTACGAGACTATCCCTGTTGAACCAATTGTATTAATGCCGAGAAAAGAGATTTCAGGGTATGTGAGGCCCCCTATTACCGATCAAACTTTTGTGCCAGATAAGTATAGCAGGAAAAGAGAAATTGAAGAGTCCGAACCAATTTAAAGAGGAGTAACAAATAAAGAATGCATATGGGGATTATTGAGCTGGAAGGAATGGAGTTTTATGCCTATCACGGCTATTTTAAGAGCGAGAGGATCGTGGGAAATCGCTTTGAAGTAAATATTTCTATTGAGACCGATTGCGAAAACGCCGCAAAAAGTGATCATCTGTCAGATGCATTGAATTACGAAGGTATTTACAGTCTTGTTAAGGAGGAAATGCATCAACGATCTCATTTATTGGAACATGTAGCAGGCCGAATTCTTACCAGGATTCATTCGGAATACAAAGGAATTGGCAAGGTAAAAGTCAAAATCTCCAAAGCGAGACCTCCTATGGGTGGTCATATCAAGGCAGTTAGCGTAACGATGGAACGTTAATAGCGAAATATCGATCTGCGGTTTTCTCTCCCAATAAAATTCGTATATTTGCACCCTGAAACGGTCGGTTGGCCGAGTGGCTAGGCAGCGGTCTGCAAAACCGTGAACGGCGGTTCGAATCCGCCATCGACCTCAATGTATAAATCCATAATGCTGTTTATCAATGTTATGGATTTTTTTATTGGCCTATTTTCCCCGCCGTTTCCCCACGCGCTTCAAAACTCATGTTTTTTTTGCCATTTTTCAGTATTATTCCACTCTAAAATAAATTTTATTGTTATCATTGACTTTAATCTTGGTATTAATCAAGTTACATGCATGGATAATGATAACGGCGTAACTGTAATTGTCTCTACACACAATAGACCAAATGCGTTGAAATATTGTTTGCAAAGTATTATTTATCAAACATATAAAGACTGGATTATTTATGTGATTGGGGATGATTGCGACGATAGAACAGAAATGGTTATTAAAGAAATTAATAACCCCAAAATAAAATATTATAATAATCCAATAAGATTTGGAGAGCAATCTGGTTGCAATAACATTGGAATCCTTTTCACAAGATCAAAGTATATTGCATTTATGAATCATGATGATATTTGGATTTTTGATCATTTAGAAAAGGCTGTTCATTATCTTGAAGACGCCGAATTTTATATTGGCAGAACTATTTATTCTTACAAATCGGATGATGAAATTCCTGAATTAAAATTAGTTAGCAGCAGATTCCGAAAAATATACTGGTCGTTTTACAAACCGTACACAATTTTTGAACCTTGTAGTTCATGGGTATTGAGAACAGACTGCATTTCGAGAGTAGGACCATGGAGACAAAGTATAGAAATGCACAGAACATCAATAAATGATTTTATCATGCGTGCATGGAGAAAAAGAATAAAATTTTATTTCGGAGATGAGATTACATGCATCAAAACGGGCTATCATCAAAATGTAAAAACAAACCAATATGAGTATGATTACGAGGGAATGGAAATGTTCAATCTATTGGAACACTTTGAAAAAACGGCATTTAAAAAAGAGTTATTATTTGATGAAAAAAAATTGATTCCATTCAATCCTCAAATTAAAATATTTTTTAATGGAAAGGTAAAACTGCAGTCACTCATATATATACTCTTATTTAATAGGATTACGGGATTGCTGTATTATTATTTTAATTTCGATTTTTTCGATTTTCTAAATACTTTTCTTTTGAAGCAGAAGGGGGGAGGGATGATATCAGGCGTAAGAAGGCGCACCGGAGAGTTTATTGTCACTAAAGAGTCCTTTCACAGAGCTATTAAACTTGCAATCGATAATAATGTATTTTAAATGAACATAGGGAACTGGATAAAGGATTATAGAATTTCAATTCAATATAAAATTATTAGAACTAGTATTGAAGAACTTAAGGAATGGAATAGTCATGATAACATTATTTCAAGACCTGACAATAGTTTTTTTTCTATAAAGACAATAAGACCAACGAATAAAAATAACGGGTTCAATCCATCAATTATAATTGACCAGCCTGAAATTGGGGTCTTAGGGTTTTTGATGAATGGGTATGGAGATGATATTCAAATATTGTTACAGGCGAAGTCAGAACCTGGTAATATTCATCTTACTCAGATTGGGCCAACAGTTCAGGCGACTGTTTCCAATTACAAAAGAAAACATAACGGAGGTGAAACACATTTTATTAATCTTTTTCTCGACAACAAGATTCCCAAAGAGATATCAATTCTGCAGTCAGAACAAGGGAATAGATTTTTTAATAAATATAACCAAAATGCAATTTTAAGAGTTTCCGACTTAAGGGAATATGAAAATTTCAGTAATTATAAATGGTTTTCATTTAATCATATAATTCAACAAATCGATCAGGATTTTTTATTTAATACTGATTTTAAATCAGTTATATCCCATATGTTTGAAATTGCGTTGCAAAATTCTTCAATACCTTCTTCGGATATTGGATTAAATTTGCTTAATTCTTATTTACGGAATAGATCTTCACACAATTGCAATACTATTATCAACAAAATTAGGCACAGAAGAAAAAATGTCGCCTTTAATTCGGAACTATGCGGACTTGATTTTTTTAATGGGTGGGATAAGAATACAGGTTTAATAAACGGTAATGAGGATCTGATATTTAATTATGATTTTTTTGAGATTTCGATAAGCGATCGGGAAAACCCCTGTTGGAGTCAACCTTTATTGACGAAAGATTCAATTGAACACATAATTCTTTTTGCTTCGATTGTGGATGATCAGATATTATTTGTTTTCAAGGAAATTTCAGAAATTGGCTACAAAAATTATTTACAACTTGGTCCAACTATTCGATCTGATGAATCCCAAGATTACCTCCCGAACACTATTGATGGAACATTATTGATATCTTTCAATCAATCTGAAGAGGGGGGGCGTTTTTATCGAAACATCTCAAAATATAGTATCTATCTTATTTACAACCTTGAATATTATGAAGTTAACGATGAATATTATGTTCTAAATGTTTTCGAAATATGTAAATTGTTGTCTATTCAGGGTGTTTTTACGAACGAATCAAGGAGTTTAATCGCGACCCTTATCAAATTATTATACTTTTAACAGACAATCGAAAATTTGTCATTCATTAATTGGTTTTGCCTTTCAAATCTTTGCCTGACCTCCCATATATTTTAAAGTAAACTATATCAATATTTTGCAGAAAGCTCTAATTCTAAATCGTCCAGTTTAACGGGCGACCTCAACCTGCGAGAGACTCCTTGATTATCAAGGGGTCTTTTTTGCTTTAGAATAGATTATTTCTTGACCTGCTCCGCATGGCTTTCTCTAAAATCCTTTGCATCGTCAATATCAGGCGAATCTTTTAGGGATTCCCATTTGAAGTTTACATTGTAAGGATTTAATGCCTTCTGGGGTTCAAATATTCTCTGATCAATCATTTGAGCCGTATATGGAGTGAAGTCCGGTTTATCTGTGAAGAAATCCTGGAGGAGTGATGCGGTCGCATCGAACTGATTTAGTGGTGGCAGATCATGTATCTGGTAGATCGTCTTTAAAATTGCGCCAAAATTTGCATGGGTATGGGAGATGTAGTTCTTTTTTACCCAAGGACTAATCATCATCAATATAGAGCGATGAGCATCGATGTGATCCCGGCCATCCTGGGCGTCATCTTCCGTCACGATAACCAATGTTTCCGGCCACCATTTTGTGTGGCTGATTGTTTGTAACACGCGACCAAGTGCGAGATCGTTATCAGCCATATATGATTCTTTAAAAGGATATCCATCGTTCGGCCTTTCTTTGGATCCATGATCGTTTGGTAGCATCATGGTAATGACTGAAGGGAATTCTTCTTTGCCGGAAAGCCATTTATCTTTCAGTTCCTCTTCAAACATATCAACCCTGAACTGATCTGGTATGCTGGTATTAAACGTGGCATATTTGCGGGAAGTCCTGTCGAATAAGGGTTTAGGCATTGGGAACATTACGCCCATTTTAACCCCTGAGTACTTATGCCATTGTTCTTCTGCAGAGCCGGAAAATTCAAATCCCAGACCAAAATTGAAAAAGCTGACGCCATGTCGTGAAAGATGCTCCCACATACCGCCGGCTTCATTGTAGTCTTCAGGATACACCGCTCCGGCTGCTCCTGCAACCATTTTACGTCCGGGTGCGGTGCTCAGGACATTTTCAGAAATTTTCATGGAGCTGTTAATTTCCACCCATTCATTGGGATATGTACCCACCATCCACCTATGGCCATGAACCGACGCATCTGAATCCGTGTAGAAATTGTCGCTTACAGCGAATTCGCCGGCAATCTTCTGATGATTGGGCATCACGTTTACGTGCTCCACAACCCTGGTTTTATCTTTATTTGTAACCGATGCATCCTTCCCGTACCGTGCCAGTGATTTATCGCCTTTGGCGTGTTTTAATTCGCCAAAAATTTCATCGAAGGTTCTGTTTTCCTTGGTGATATAGATGATATGCTTAATTGGGCTCTTGCGAATTCCGATGACCGGAGGCAATGGGTTTTTCCCGTCGTCCGGAACTTTAACGATTGCAAAAGTGTTGTCCCTAACCTGTTGGGTCGTTTTCTGAAGGTCAATCTTTTGCAGATCAATCTTCTCAAAAGTCCCGGACATGATATCACCAACATACGTTCCTGCCACAGATATGTCAAAGCCCGAACCGCCATTTCGCCCGGAACCGAATCCCCTGGCGGTAACAACGTACAATGTCTGGTCGTCGGGAGATATCCGCAGTTTGGTAGGGAACCATCCGGTAGGTATATATCCCAACACTGAACCAACTTTGGCATCCACAACAGCGACACAATTCAACCCGCTGAGGGCTACGTATAATCTGGATTGATCGTGGCTCAATTCGATTCCGAAAGGAATTAGTCCGCGATAGGCATCTAACTTCGGATCAATGGTTAGTTGTATCGTGGAAATGACCTTTCCCGTGCGTGGATCCATTACAGAAATATTGTCGTTGGTGGCGTTGGTGACGAACACCTTATCTTTACCGGCAGCGATTGAGTTGGGACTTGAACCTCCTTCAACTTCAATGCCTGCCACCATTTCACCCATCCGATATCCGGTTTTTTCTTTGGCAATAACCTGGTTTGTTGTTAAATCAATGGTCCAAACCGAAACCGCCTCGGGTACCTGCGGGCTACCAAGTCCGGGGATATTCTGCCCATTAATCTTTACTCCATCCTCAGCCTCTTTGGAAGGAATTCCATAGGGAGGAAAATCGACTCCAACTTTTTCAATATTATCCTTATTCAATCCCGGTGCTAACGGATAATTGTATATGCCAGTATTTGCCACATAGGCATATCTTCCGTCAGGAGAAATGTCAAGGCCAAGAGGGAAACGTCCTACGGGGACTGACCCGATAATTGCATCCGTTTCCAGATTCAGGATGACCATTCTGAAATTAAACTGATCCAGAATATAGAGTGTTTTTTCATCGCCGGAGAGTTTGATGTCACCGATGAAGCTATCGTTGAATATCTCCTGGTTGAATTTCCCGTTGACAGATATGCGTTTGATGATTGCATTTTTGATCAAATCATACAAGATGATGTCTCCGTTATCGCCACCGCTTAAATAGGCACATTCGTTGTCCTTCCGAATTGCAGCGCCCATATAGGATCCTTTTTTCTCGAAGGGAGAGTCGAATTTTTTTCCACTCAGGTTTTGAGTGTTGATCACAGTAAGCAAATTATTGTGTACTGCCAATGCCATGGTCCCATCCGGGGATAGTGTCATTCCGAAAGGATCGGGGGAAATGCGAATCAGCTTTCCAGCTGGCTTAATAATTCTGCCATTTGGAATAATACTCTCACCCACTGAATCTAGTTCACAGTATCTGGAGTATCCGGGAACCTGAAGAGTGTTCACAACCGGTTTTTGTACGCACGAAAAGAGGGGAACCAAAAATAAAAGCGAAATTATTTTTGTCATAACGGGTCAAATTACCATACCGATTATTTCCCGGGAGCAACTGTTGTCTCTGGAGCTGGACTGCTTTTGCCGCTGCCAAAAGATGAAATATCGAAGAGCAATGTAAAGCGGATGGTATTTGCCAATGGGTTATTTTGATGAATAGGAATAAGATAAGATACATCGATGGAACAGATATTCATCTTTAATCCCAATCCGGTAGAGAAAAATTTCCGGTTTCCTTTGTATTGGCTTTCATTAAAATAACCTGCCCTGACGGCAAACTGATGTTTGTACCAATATTCCATACCGAGAGAGTAATTGATCTCCTGAAGTTCTTCTTTCAATCCGCCCTGTGCATCAGTAAAAGAGCTGAAGATAGAACTAGGAACTGAACTATTCGATCCATTATCCGGTAGTACTATCACCCCCGTGCTACCCGAAGTGGATCCAATTTTAGGTGTTGGCACCATCAACTTATTCAGATCGAGTGAGAATGCGAAGGAGTTAAAATCATCAAGCTCTTTGCTGTAAGTAGTTCCTAACCTGAGATTTGCAGGTAGGAATTCTTTATTTTGCCCATCATCGTAGGATATTTTGGATCCGATATTTGACAGGTTGATACCGAAGGCGATGGCCTGGTCATTTTCACTCTTTCCGAAGTTTTTGTGGTAATAGAAGGATACATCACTGGCAAAAGCATGACCGGGAACATAGGTGTCTGGTCCAATGCCACCAGAGAGATCAGACCGGATATACCGGAGGGAAACGCCACCGGAGAAATTGTCTGAAAGTTTTCTGGAATAACTAACGTCGAAGGCAAATTCATTTGGACTGACATTTGCCAGACTAGTTCCATTTACATCCGTCAGAAGAATTTCCCCCATAGAAAAATACCGAAGTGACGCTCCAAGAGTCTGGTTATTATCCAGTCTGTAATATCCTGACAAGTAAGCCAGATTGATATCATTAACCAATTGTCTTAACCAGGGAGTATACGAAAGCGCAAATCCAAAATTATCTTTCGCAAAGGCAAATTTGGAAGGATTCCAATACTGGGCATTGGCATCCGGCGAGGTGGCAACTCCGACATCTCCCATGGCGCCGTGCCTGGAGTCAGGAGTGATAGTCAGGAAGGGGACAGCCGTTGTTATTGGGTTATATTGAACTTCCTGACCGGTGGCCAGGCTCTGAGCATTTGCATTCTGACAAATGATCTGAGAAACCAGTATGGAGGCTATGCTGAAGAAGTGAATTATTCTCATTATCTTATTATTAGTAGTGTAATATTCCAATTTCTGATACCAAAGTAAGTTTAAATATTTTATGTTTGAAAACAAAGACGGGAATTTTGCATTTATTGCTTCAAATTTCTGGTTAAAATCTGATGATTGGCTCCCAGATCAATAACAATGTTCCCGGTAGAAAGTTCAATAATTGCGGTATTTACTTTCTCATTTACAACTCCAGATTCATAAAAAATTCCGTCAATGACCATAATCTTCAAATCGTTATTGTCGAGAGGAATAACTTTTAAACGAGCCAGATTGGAAAATTTGAAGAAGAGAAATTTAAACGGCTTAGAATCAATGGTATATAGTTCGATTATTCCATTGTCGTTTTTTATTAATCTTATTTTTTGCACTGTCTCAGTCAGGGCGGGCAGAGAGCCACCCCAAGCCTGCAGTTTTGCCTGACCAAATGATGCTAAATCGGAACCTGTAAAATGACTTCCAGGAATATTCAATGCATTAAACAGGGAAACTGAGTATGAGATAGTTTTATCGATTCCAAGTTGCTTTAACCGGTTAAAACTTTGCCGGAAAAGGTAGGCCGCCTTTACTGTTGACGCCGCATTTTCTCTGTACAAACCCGTGGTTTGATATCGGGATGCCACAAAGCAAAGTCCTTCGTTATCAGTTCTCTGAAAACCCGAAACCAAGAATCGTTCATCCTCATTTGCCAGTTGTGTCGACTGGATTTCGCCGGATCTGGTAAACCTTACGATGTAAAATAATTTGGTATCCTCTTCCAAATCATCCAAACCACTCTTCCTTAACCAGCCAATCTCGCCTTTCCTGTTGAACTGAGCGAAGAAAAGATCCGGATCTGATGACGGTGTTTGAATTCTCATTCCGTTATGTTCCAGCTCACCCCGAAAAGATCCGGCTAAGTAAAATTCATCCCTATCAAACTGCCGTAACTCTAACCCAAAGGCTTTTCCGGTAGAGCGAAATTTGATCATCCATTCCAATATATTTTTCCCATTAAATTTTGCCACGAAGGGGGAAGGCGCCAGGGATGGATTGGATGCATTTTTGTCTTTAAAATATCCGGTTATATAGGAGTTCCCGCTTTCGTCTTTTACGAAATCGATGCCGGAGCCACTCCGCTCTGCCCCAAATGCCGTAGCAAGTTTCCAGACTTTCGACTTTTGAAATTCCTCCTCTTTTTCAATATTTAATAAGCGGACATAGGGTTTAAGCTGATAATACTCTTTCATTACCAGTCCGATCGGGGCATTTTCAAAGGTTGGGTCGGCGATTGTGTAGGATTTGCCATCAATGAGAAAATTGTCACCTTCGATAGGATGCCCCAGAAAAATGGCAACGGAAAAGAATCCCGGAAATTCGACGAGAGCTGCGTTCTGGTTTAGCAGATTTGTGACCATCCAGGCAAATAAAATCGATTTTCCCTTGTCGTTACTCTCCTCTTTGGAAAGTAGTTCTTCAGGGAACATGAACCGATCGTATCCATAGATATCGTTATAAGGCCTGTAAGCAAACGATTTTTGGACGAACTGCTGAAGGAAGGCGGCTCCCTCTTCGAACTTCATTCCAGCCAAGATGGGTCTGAACTGCTTAAGCAGGCTTTCACCCGAAAGATAGCTGAACGGTGCATCAAAATATACTTTCGGATCTGTTTGTGGATATTCTTCCAGATACCGGACCAGCTCAGGGTTATATTTGAAATTGAATTCATACGACCTTTTATCCCACGTATATTGAATTTTCCTTACCTGAGTCTCTCCCTGAAAATTAAGTGATTTATTAATCTTAATATTAATGACTCCAGTAGCCCCAGGATGTCTGGCCGAATAGGTGGTTATTGGAAAAGAGTAGATTGACTTATCAAGATAATATACTGTGTCATTTATTTTTATGGATGAAGTCCCATATAATGCCAAGGTCGTTGGGTATAGTACAGTACTTCCCAGCTGGTTAAATCCGATTTTTATATCATAACCTGAACGGATCATTAACGCCCAGGTTGATAGGGTTTCACCAGATTCATCCGTTGGGTAGAGGGCTTTTGCACAAGATTTTACGAGAGACATGAAACCCCAGTCGTTCAATCCCAGGCGGTCTCGGTAGATATTTAGCTGGTTAACCAGGTGATTACTATTTGCCACCACAAATCTCTTCCAAAATTCTACTGCGACCTCTTTGCTGACAGCTTGATTCACTGGGAAAGCCAATAACTTGTCGTATGTAATCGAAATGGTATTGCCATAGAATTTGAAAATCTGCTTTTGCGGATTGGAAATGGTATAATCGGGTTTCCTCATCCGAGGCAGGTTTGAAAAATTTTGTTGGGATGTTTCTTCAGCACTTTCGGCATCAAAGCAGGGCAAATATTGTTGACTGTGGTACGCAGTTTCATCGAAACTAAATCGGGGAGCCGGTTCGAATCTTTTGGACTTTGGAACGGGCGTTCCAATGCTGACGGAAAATTTCTCCCAATTGTTTTCGAGTTCTTCTGTCAGAGAATTATCATACTCACGTGCAAAGTAAAAAAATCCTGATTGGAGATATGGTAATGGGTTTTGATTGTTAAGCAGAAATTCTTTGCTCTCATTCACCCAAATTTCTTTAAAGTCCTTAATCGTCTGACCATAAATATTGACAGAGCAAAATAGAAAACAGATGGGAATAATGGGAATTTTAAATAAAACAGAGGTCTTGTGAAATTGATCCGCAAACCCCGATTTTTTGTGCTTTCCAATCAATTTGACATTCATTTTAATTTTTACAAATATAAATTAAATACAAAATTTAATACACAACATTGTACGTATTATCGCTAATTTTGAGACAGGTATACTGAAATGGAATTAGTTTTAAAATACATCAATATAATGGTGATCGCCAGTATTAAGTTTTTTTGGGCGACGCCATATGCATTCTACCTTTTTCGGCTCAATCAAGTTGAAACGTTTGTCTTGATAGAGCTGGGGGGGCTTTTGGGCTTTTTGTTTTTTTATTCGCTGTTCTCCTTCCTTTTGAAAGAACTCAAGTTGATCTGGCCTCTCATCTACTATATTACACCACGAATTTTTAAAGTACGTTTTGAGCAATGGCTGGATCGCAGGAGATATCAAAAACTTACCGCCAACAAGTTCACCCGCAGTAATAAGATGATTGTAAGAATCCGTCGTAAATATGGCATGCTTGGGATAGTCGTATTGACTCCGATCTTTTTATCCATCCCTGTTGGAGCATTTATTGGGACGAAGTACTTTCATCATAAAAGGAGCTTTATTCCATCCATGTTGATTTCAATCTTCGTGTGGGGTATCGTCTCGATTTTCCTTTTTGGAACTGTGTTCCATCACTAGCGCCTTAAACCCTTCAGTAAATTTCTTCCCTTCGACTTCATTCCCGGTGTGAGTTCTTCTTCAAGAATACCTTCGATTACACTGATCAATTCTGGTTTGAGATCCGGTTCAATCATTGAAATGTTATACAACAGTTGCAGGGAATTTGCCCGAACTGCTACAGCCTCTTCGGGAGACAAAAGGTTGTAGAGCACATCCACGAGTGTGCCCAACAGATGTTCCGGAATCTCCTGACTGAGAAGCATCCTCGTAAAATGGCGTTTCAGGGAGCTGCTTTTCAGACATGGAAGCCTGTCAATCAGTTCTGGAACATATGGCTTGAGTTTGGCCGGATCTTCCTCGGAGACATGATCGATCACCCAGGCAGCATGCCAGGCAATCCTGGGATTTTCGGAATAAATCAATTGATATATTTCAGCAAAGAGTGTTTCATCTCTTTTGACAAGCTCCTTCCACAGGTAAATCTCCTGCTTGCCTAATGTCTCCAGTCTAATTTTTACTATATCAACTCTGTCACTCTTCTGCTCTAACGGATTGGAGATAATCATAAAATGCTAATTGAGCTGTTGTTACAACGTTCTTTCCCCGATGATTTATTTGATTTGTCAGCTCATTATCCAGAATCCTGGCGGATGTATTATCCTTCCATTGCAGATCCAGAAATCCGAGGAGCTCCTTTTTTAGATCAGGATCATAGATAGGAACCGTAACCTCAACCCGTCTGTCAAGGTTTCGGGACATCAGATCGGCTGATGAGATATAAACGGTTTCTTTGCCTCCATTGAAGAAATAATAAACGCGGGAATGCTCAAGATACCTGTCAATAATTCCGACGGAGGGGATGGAATAGTTTTCTTCAGCAGGATTTGATATCAGTGAAAACATGCCCCGCACGCTCATGCGGACATCCACACCCGCTTTGGCCGCATCGCATAATTTTGAAATGATTTCGGGGTCTACCAGGTTATTGCATTTGAAATAAATGGCTGCCTTCCGGCCATTTTTTGCTTCATGAGTCTCCTGTCTTATCATCTGCAACATCTTGTATCGCATGGTAAAAGGTGAGACGAGCAGATGGAAGTACCTACCAATCTTGTAGTTTCGTTGGAAGAATTCAAAGACCTTTCCAACCTCCTTCGCAATGGCAGGATTGACAGTCCAAAGCATCTGGTCGGAGAAAACTTTAGCAGTTACTTCGTTGAAATTTCCAGTGCCGACACATGCATAATTGACAAGCTCTTTGTCTTCCTTTCGCGTTATGAGGCAAAGCTTTGAATGAACCTTTAATCCGGGAACACCCAAAATTACCTTCACTCCTTCGCGTGTCAAAAGATTACCCCACTGTATGTTGTCCTGTTCATTGAACCGGGCTCTTAATTCCAGAACTACAATCACCTTTTTCCCGTTTCTTGCCGCATTTATAAGCGCATGGATGACATTTGAATTTTTCGCCATCCGATAGGCCGTCATCTTGATCTCGGTTACTTTTGGATCTATGGATGCTTCTCGTAAAAGGTCTATAAAATGGTAGAATGAATGATAAGGAAAGTGCAGCAGAAGATCCTTTTTCGAGATGGAAGTCAGGTAGGGTATCCCCTGTATAATATCTGGATGCGGTAGAGGGGTGATGGTATTGTAGTACAGATGCTTTTTCCCGATAGACGGGAAGCCCATAAAATCTTTGAAGTTGTGTATCCGGGAACCACCAATTATTACATCGTCACGGTCGAAATTGAGTTTCTTGAGAAGGAGAGAAAGAAAATTTTCCGGAATTTCCTTGTCATGAATAAAACGAACCAATTCACTGTTGCCGCGCTTTTCCAGACTTTTTGAGAGAATTTTTACATAACTCTCTGCAACATCATCATCGAGATCGAGTTCCGCATCTCTGGTAAGTTTAACTATATATGAGTTTATAGTCTTAAAACTGAACATGTAAAAAATGTCCTTCAACTCATATCGAATCACATCCTCCAACAATATAATATGTCTTTTGTGATCGTTTGACGGTAAAATGATGAACCGCGGAAGAATATCTGTGGGCACTTCGATAAGGGCATATTCCTCTTTTTTTGATTTGCCCATTACAACTGCCAGATAGATCGCATCATCACTCAACGTCGGCAAGGGCTGACTTTTTTTGATGATAACCGGCATGATTCTGGGCCGCACTTCTTCCTTAAAAAATGCGGTTATATATTCCCCCTGCTCTGCGGACAACTGTTTCTCGTTGATAATGTAAATATCTTCCTCTGCCAAATCTTTTAGCAGTTGCGCATAAATTCGCTCAAACCACTGGCTTTGTGCTACGACCGTTTCTTCAATTTTATCCAGAATTTCGGCTGGCTTTTCGCCGTCCGTGTATTCCAGATTGTCTATTGTGGCAAGTCTCCTTAAGATGGCTACCCTGACACGGAAAAATTCGTCAAGATTATTGGAATAAATTCCCAAAAATTTGAGTCGCTCAATCAGAGGCACTTCTTTTTTTGACGCCTCCTGAAGAAGTCTCTCATTAAAAGACAACCAGCTAACCTCCTTATTGCGAATTTTGCTATTCATTTTTCCATCAGTTATTTTGCTCTTTTTCCAACGAATATCTCAGTTGGTCGAGCATGATAGGGACATCTTCGGCATCAACACCTTGCTTTAAAAGATGGTCAAGATCTTCGTGAAATGCCTCCATAAATTCTTTTTCGGACATCTCCGCGGCATTGATACTTTGCTTGTAATAATCCAGGGCCATTTTCCTTTTTCCCAAGCACCACTGAACATGCCCCATATTCATTAGGTCAAACTTATTGGGGGAATCTTCCAGCAGCTTTTTGAAATACTGTTCAGACTGCTGTTTTTTTCCCACCAGGAGAGAGCACCAACCAATTGGTCTCCAGATTTTTTTATTGCCAGGTGAGAGATACTCAACCTTAAAATACGATTTTAGCGCTTCATCATATTGTTTTAGTTCCATCCGGCAATGGCCGATAGAGATGTGAAGGCTCAGATTATCTGGTTCTAACGCAATGGCCTGGAGATAATAACTGAGTGCCAGATCCGGTTTCTTCAGGTGTCTGTAACAAAGGGCAATCTTCTTGTGATTCCAGGTACGGTTCTGATCGAAAAGATCTGCCTTGAGATAATAAGACAAGGCAGTTTCATAATCATCGCGCTTTTGAAAACAAAATGCAATCTTTTGCATGAGCTCGGCCTCCTCAAAGTCTGCCAAGAGTATTTCATAAATTTCTGCGGCTTCCGGATAATAATTTTTTGCAAAATAAAACTCTGCAATATTCCGGAGCAGCTGGTTATTTTCGTTCAGCAGATTTCGGAACACACCTTTGTTGTGAAAATCGAACGACCATGAAAAAATATTCGTGAAGCCCTCCCGCTGAGGATGAAGTTTGTAAAAACGATATAAATCACGAACATATTGCCCGGAGATAGCTTCTGCCTTTTTGCTGTGAGCAATAAGGTCGTCTTCATTTTCAGATTCGGAAAGCTGGTCAAATTCGGCGGATAAATTGTCGAACATCATTTTTTTGTATTCCGCCGGAATTGTCTGCATACTGAAACAGAAAGAGTATTTGTCTGAATTACACAAAACAGGAGTCTTGAGTATCAATTCAAATAATTTGCGGTTGTCTTGCATGTCGTCCATCGAAGAACTTCGCAGCAACATGGGATGATTTGGATAAAATGGCACGAACCAATTTGTCAACTCTCCGAAGAACGGAAAGGTCTTCAAATTGGCAAAGGAAGTCATGAAGATATCGGCACCAGTTGTCTGCATCTCACTCAATTCCTCCATTTTGTCCATCAGACCCGGTGAATCTTTGAACATATCACGCCATTCAGGATTTTTATCTTCATTTAATGCATCACTTAGCAATGCCTCCAGGCTAAGCTTATTCCGAAGATTAGGACTTAATTTCATCATCTCCGGAAGGATCTCATCCTGAAGTTTCCGCTGAATCTTCTCGGTTTCTTTCGATCCGATCAGCTGCAGAATTATCTTTTCAAGATGCTGTTTAAAGGAGCTTTTCTCGTTTAGCATATCCAACCTTGCAGATATCGCGGGGAAAAGAAAAATTCTTCTGTTATAATAATATAGCGAAAGGAGTATCGCCGTGAGCGCACGCTGATTAACCTCCTCCTGGTCAGAGTCATATCCTTCAAAAAGCAGCATAATTTTCTGTTCGTCGAAAAAGAGCAGCAGACTCAAAAATATGGATGTAGTCAGAAAAGCCTTTTCGTGATCTGGGATATGCGGATTTTTCAAATAGTTTTTAAAGGCCGAAATTTCCTCGGAAGAGAGCTTGTTTTTGAACCAATAGTGATAAAAAAGGTTGATCAGTTTTTGATAATGGTTCTCTTGTTCTTGTTCGTATTTTTTGTCGAATGATGAAAATTCGATCAAAGACCTTAATTCATTCTCCAGATGAAACGACTCCAGATTTGAAAAATAGTCTGGAATATTATCAATGACGAGTCGGGTAAATCCTCTTTTCTTTTGGAACTCTAAGGAGGTAGAGTGCTTCATCATTAAGCTATCCGCGCAGAGATCAGCCAATTCAAACGTCGAAATCAAAATATGCTGGTAAATTTTTTGGCGCTCGGGGTCGGTAATCCCTTCGACCGTATATTTCAGCATAAAACGGTAGTTCTGTTCTAAAGCGAGTTGCTGGTCGTTAAATTCCCCCAGACCATTAGCAGTTATCATGGTTGCAAGCAAATCAAATGCCGGCTTTAACTTCCTTTCCGACAGAAGTCTGCAAATTGTCCTATGACTATCTTTAATCTCTATCTCGTTCATTTTCAATAAAAATACTCTTTGTATTCCCTGTGCTCCAAGCTGTATTTTCTTTCCCTGGATCCGATGTTCCTTTCAAAAATATCTAGCTATGTATCTTCTGTTCCTCTTGGTATTCTGGAATTCGTAATTGATTGTGAATTCATGGGTCCCGGAATTAACCATATTTTCGTGAAAAGTAGTCAAATCAATAGAATATCCAAACCTCAACTGACTGTTTACATTGAATTGAAAGGAAAGAGCATACGCATTTTTTAGTCGGTAAGTTGCACCAAACCAAACCCGGTCGTACAACAAAATGTTCGCTCCCAGGTCGACATATGAAGGGGTTTGCTCACTCCATCGGAATAGAAATGTAGGCTTTAATTTCACGTTGTCGGAAACGAAAAATACATATCCTCCCATTGCATAGAAGTGAAGGATCTCACGGTAAATCTTTTTATCAGATTCATCAATGATATTATTCGTAAATAATTTTGGCATCGACACTCCAAGGAAGAAAATGTTACTATGCCAAAGAGCCCCAAATCCAGCATTGGGTAGCATCCGGAAATTAACATTTTGCGCAAAAGATGGGTCTACCGGATCGTTCAGCTCCAGGTCTGTCAATCTTGCATGATAGGTGTTAAACCCGGCTTTAATCCCCAATGAAAGGTACTGGCGCGGTTTTAAAATTATCCGGTAGGTATAATCGGCATAAACGCCGTTCTGTAAAATCGGGCCCCATTTGTCATTAACGATGGATAATCCCAAACCAACATTAACCGATTTTAGAGGAAGATCGATTGTAAAAGTGTTGGTATTCGGCGCTCCTTCCCATCCTACCCATTGAGCCCGCGATAAGGCTGAAACTGTTAATACTCCGGAAATTCCGGCGTAGGCAGGTTGTATGGATAGCATATTTGTTAAGTACTGGGTATAGACCGGATCTTGTTGAGACTTAACCCGTCCCGGATACACCGCTAGCATAACCAGAAGTACCATCTGAAGAATAATCGGCAGTTGTATTTGACTAAATTTCATATTTAAAAGGTTAAGGGATTCCTTATAAATTTTAGGATGAATATACTTATTTCCACTGAGAAGAAAGAATGGAATACCCACGATCTGGATAAACTATTATCTTCGTAAAAATTTTAAAGTTAAAGCGATGTTTTCAGGAATAATTGAAGGAATGGGTAGTGTCGTATCCATTGTGAAGGATCAGGAGAATGTTCATCTTACGTTGAGTTGCGATTTTACATCGGAATTGAAGGTAGATCAGAGCTTGTCGCATAATGGTGTCTGTCTGACAGTTGTCAGCAAAGAGGGAAATCTCTATACTGTGACGGCAATTAAAGAGACCCTGCTAAAATCAAATCTTGGCTTGTTGAAAATTGGTGACAAAGTCAACCTGGAAAGGAGTATGATGATGAATGGTCGGCTCGATGGGCACATCGTACAGGGGCATGTAGACCAAACCGCCATTTGCAAAGAAGTTCTGGAAGCTGATGGTAGTTGGTACTATACTTTTAAATACGATTTTGATTTGAGCAAGGCCAGACAGGGTTACATGACCGTTGAGAAAGGATCTGTTACTGTGAACGGAGTCAGTCTGACCGTGGTAAATTCTCAAAAGGACACATTCCAGGTTGCCATTATTCCATATACACATGAGCATACAAATTTCCATGCAATCAGTGAAGGCACGGTTATAAATCTGGAGTTCGATATTATTGGAAAGTACCTGAGTAAGCTGTCTGAGTATAAAAACTAATAGCAAATGGGTATTCGGAGACCGGAAGTTCGTTTAAAACAAGAAATTGGCATATGAAAAAAAATATTCTTTGGATGGCGTGTTCCCTGTGCAGTTTGATCATCTTGTCAGGATTCACGATTGGTAAAGAAAGTATTGAGGCAAAAGCGGCCAGGATTCACAGTGCTGTCTTAGCAATTGATACCCATTCGGATACTCCGCTGAATCTGCTACGCGACGGATTTGATCTTTCCAAGAGGCAGGATCAGGCAGCTACCGGGACTAAAGTCGATTTTCCAAGAATGAAAGAAGGTGGATTGGATGCTCAGTTTTTTGCCGTATTTGTTGCTCAGGGGGCCAGAACAGCTGAAGGTGATGCCAATGCAAAAAAGAAGGCGCTCGAAATTCTTGATGCCATCAGAAAAAGCGTCAGTGCAAATCACGATGTTGCCGAAATTGCTTTGACTCCGGATGATGCCTATTCCCTGAAAAAAGCTGGAAAGCGGGCAATCTTTATCGGACTGGAGAATGGATACACTCTTGCCAACGATATTACCATGGTTAAAAAATACTATGACATGGGAGTCAGATATATAACTCTTTGTCATACTGCTAATAATGATGTATGTGATTCCTCTACCGAAAAGAAAAAGGGCGCCGAACACCATGGATTATCCCCGTTTGGGAAAGAAGTGGTTGCCGAAATGAATAAGACCGGGATGATGATTGATGTCTCGCACATCTCGGATGAGGCTTTCATGGATGTCATCAAGCTAAGCAAATCACCGATAATCGCCAGCCATTCTTGTGCTCGTGCCATGTGTGATAATCCACGAAATCTGACTGACGCCGATCTGAAAGCCTTGGCGAAGAACGGCGGTGTCATACAAATGTGCTTTCTTTCGGATTATGTGAAGGTTCCGGATCCCAATCCGAAAAGGGATTCTGCGTTAGCTGTAATTAGAACCAAGTACAATGATTTTCAGGATTTATCGGATGAACGGTCAAGAGAAGCCTGGAAAGAATACCGCGAAACGGGAAAGAAATACCCCAATAAATTGGCCACAGTTCAAGATATGGTCGATCATATTGACCACATTGTGAAGGTGATAGGAATTGATTATGTCGGCATCGGAACGGACTTTGACGGCGGTGGCGATCTTTCTGGTTGCCGGGATGTAAGTCAGATGGGCAATGTGACGCTCGAATTGGTAAAAAGGGGATATTCGGAAAACGATATCAGAAAGATCTGGGGAGGAAATTTTATGCGCGTTTTTCGGGAGGTGCAAAAATCCGTAAGACAGTAGCTATTCCTTATCAGCCATCAACCAGTAATCCGCGTCCGGTTCTGACTCGAAGAGTTTTACCAGCGCTAACTCTGCCTCTTTTCTGGTCGCATAACTTTCAACCGAAACGCGATAGAAATTTTTATTCAAATTTGTAACCTGGGCGTGGAAGCCTTTCTTTATCAGCTGTTCCACTAATTTATCAGCGTTTTCCTTAACTTTAAAACATCCTCCTACCACATGAAATTTACCTGGGGAGGATTCATTGACAACTGACTGAGCAATATTCTGCTGAGGTTGGACGGTCGTTGGGCTATCCATTGTTGGTGCTACGGGATTATTAATAACCGGTGCAGTTGAAGGCTCATCAAGTTTTATTGCTTCTTTTACCTCATTGTTAGAGAACAACTGATCCGACTTTGTATCGGCTTTTGCCTCCGGTTGAATCACATCAGTCGCGGGATTCTTTGATGCGGGTGAGTCAGAAATTGAAAGGGAAGCCGAATTCGGCTGATTAAAAGACAAGTCGCTCAGAAAAATTTTGGGAATGAGATATAGTGCAGCAAGAATAGGCAATGCAAGTAGAGCATATTGTACAACCGGCCGGCGTCTTTTCTGTTGCTCAGGCTCCTTATCCTTAAAGACAGGCTTAACGGGCTGATGGTATTTCGTTACCAAATGAGGGAAGTGGAAATTTCCCAATCCAAAAGCGTCTGTCCTAAGATTTTGATACTGGTCATTCGCCTCAAATACAATATGATCATTCGCATCATAATGCAGTGATCCTATTTGCTCGAATTCGATGCGCTGACTATTCTCAAGTTTAAAAAGAGTTTCGGCAACAAATTCAGAAACCATTTTCCTTGCCTCTAAATATCCGACACCCTCCTTCTCACAAACAAAATGAACCAGCAAACCATCATTTTTTCTAAGTTTTTCATTAAAAACCAGCTCTTTTGACGGAGGATAGAACTGATCCCCTGCTGAGTTGGAGGCAGCAGGCAGATAATTGGCAATAAACCCGCCGAAATCCGGGATGATCACGCAATCGTTGGTTTTTAATAATTCGACAAGAAAAGCTGAAAGGTTCATCTATGATTATTTGAACCCCAAATATAAGAATAAATCTTATATTTAGTATTTTTGGTCAATGGTTGAAGTGAAAATCGATTTAAAAATTGCCGGATGAAATACCCTCGAGGAATATATTCAGCCTAACCAAAAATGATTATGTGGGTTTTCCATTTGGCAAATTATAAGCAAAATATATACAAATGAAGGGAAAGATATTGGTTACTGGAGGTACCGGATACATTGGATCTCATACTGTTGTCGAATTGCAAAATGCAGGATTTAAGGTGGTTATAATTGACGACCTGAGTAATTCATCGGAGGTGGTTGTCGATCAGATTGAGCAAATTACGGGGGTACGTCCTGAGTTTCATCATTTCAATATGCAAAACCAGCAACTTCTGGAGGCATTCTTTGCTCATTCAGGAGGAATCGACGCTGTGATCCATTTTGCCGCATTCAAAGCCGTCGGTGAATCCGTTCAAAAGCCGTTAGACTATTATAGAAACAATCTCTTATCCCTGATAAATCTTTTTGAATGCATGGAAAAGTATAAGACAGATTATCTCGTCTTCTCTTCTTCATGTACAGTTTATGGTCAGCCGGACAAGCTCCCCGTTACGGAACAAACTCCACGGCAGGAGGCTGAGTCGCCATACGGAAACACAAAAATTGTGTGTGAAGACATTATCCGTGATTATACCAGAGCTAATCAGCAGATCAAGACAATTGCCCTTCGTTATTTTAATCCTATCGGAGCGCATCCTTCAGCTTTAATCGGGGAACTGCCTAACGGGATTCCCAATAATCTTGTGCCATTTGTTACCCAAACAGCGGCAGGTATTCGGGAACAACTATCCGTATTTGGAAATGATTATAACACACCGGACGGAAGTTGCATCCGAGATTACATCAACGTGGTCGATTTGGCTAAAGCGCATGTAATCTCAATTGAAAGGCTGATAGAAAAGAAAAATGAATCCGCCTTTGAATTTTTTAACGTTGGAACGGGAAATGGTGTTTCCGTTTTAGGATTGTTAAATGCCTTTGAAAAGTCTACCGGTCAAAAGGTGAATTATAAAATCGTAGGCAGAAGGGCAGGGGATATTGAAAAAATCTATGCCGATACGTCAAAAGCCAACAAGGTTTTGGGGTGGAAATCTGAAGCCTCACTGGAAGAGACTCTACTTTCGGCTTGGAACTGGGAAAAGAAATTGAGGAAGATTGAATAATTGCTATGCCTCTTTCTGTAACCGCTGTCGGTGTAAATCGTACCAGATGATAAAAGTATTTAACCTAAAATATTAACGATGATGAAGACTATTTTGATTACCGGTGGAGCCGGATTTATTGGATCCCATGTTGTGAGGCGTTTTGTGAAGAATTATCCTCACCACCAGATTTTAAATCTTGATTTGTTAACCTATGCCGGCAATCTCGAAAATCTGAATGATATCGACTCGTTACCAAATTATACTTTTATCAAAGGTGACATCACCGATAGTGAAATGGTGAACCATCTGTTTGATACCTATCCGATTGAAGGAGTGGTGCATCTGGCTGCGGAATCGCACGTAGACCGATCTATCACTGACCCGGCAGCGTTTATCCGCACGAATATTTTTGGCACGTTCAACCTTATTCATGCTGCAAAAGAGCATTGGAAAAATAACATGGAGGGGAAAAGATTTTACCATATCTCCACCGATGAAGTTTATGGATCCCTTGGTGAAACAGGCCTGTTCACTGAAACAACCTCCTATGACCCGCAGAGTCCGTATTCTGCTTCCAAAGCAAGCTCTGACCACCTGGTTCGGGCCTATCACAATACGTTTCATCTGCCAGTCGTTATCTCCAACTGTTCAAATAACTACGGGCCAAACCAATTCCCGGAGAAGCTGATCCCTCTGTGTATCCACAATCTGCAGCATATGAAACCTATTCCGGTTTATGGCAAGGGGGAGAATATCCGCGATTGGCTTTTCGTCGAAGACCATGCATCGGCAATTGATCTGATTTTTCATCAGGGCGTTAATGGCGAAACCTACAACATTGGAGGAAACAATGAATGGACGAATATCTCGCTGATCAGGGCTTTATGCGATGTAGTGGATCAAAAATTGGGAAGAGCACCAGGCACTTCCCAACAGTTGATCACATTCGTGAAAGACAGAGCAGGTCACGATATGCGGTACGCAATAGATTCTTCCAAAATCCAGAATGATCTTGGCTGGAAACCTTCCCTGCAATTCGAAGAAGGTCTCGCCAAGACTGTAGACTGGTATCTTAAGAATTCAAGTTGGCTTGAAAACGTATCGTCGGGCGCTTACCAGGAATATTACAACAAGCAGTATAATCAGCGGTAAGAATTATTTTTTCGTCGATCTCACCGCCTTTACAGCCACTGGACCATCCGGTGTATCTGCCTTGCCTTCAAGAGCTTGGTCGACCATTTTAAATTTTATTGTCACCATGGTAGATTCAAGGTAAATGCTTGCAGAAACCTGGTCATCTTTGATCGTAATTTCTGCGAAATCTACTTTCTGTCCTTCTATTACCAGCTCGCCCTTTAATTTTTCTCCACTCTGGGTGAAATTAATCTGTCCGTTGGTGTAATTTGGTGGTGCGGTGGGTGCAGAATATTCCCATTTTCCGACGAGCTTTTTCTGATCTATCGGTGCAGCCTGAAGCTGTGCAAAAGCGGTAAACAAAACTGTCAATGTTAAAAGTAATCCTTTGATTTTCATCTGATTTTAATTTTGATTTGGTATTAGAAAAATGCTATATAGTGTTATTCTTTATGAGTTGTCAATGAATATTTTCCTTGTCCTCAGGCTATTTCTTTTCGTTTACGAATCCCATCAGACGATCCACTGTATCATGTACTTGAACGGCATCTTCCATGCCGATCGTCATGGCGTGTACTTTGTTGCTCCTGACCGTAAATTGGAGCGAAGCAATACGTTCTTCATCCTTAACCAAGCCTCCGCCGCCAAAAATTTTCATCCCCAATACGCCCTTACCTTTGGCCGAGGCGATGTCTAGTAGCGCATGAATTTTATCAGGTGATCCGTCCATCCTGACCTCTTTGTTATTTATCCGGGCGAGAACGACGTCGGGCCATTCATGTGATACACCGTTTTGAAGCGCTCCAAAGTCGTGAGCAGAGAATCCTACTTTTTTGATAAGTCCTTTTGCCTTTACCTCGCTTAAGCCATCCATGAATCGTTTTTTATCGTCGGTCCAGGACGCTTTAGTCATGCAATGCAACAAAACGATATCGAGATAATCTGTCTGTAATTCCTGCCTGATGCGTTCAATAGTCTGATCAACGGGTTGGAGGGGGTGCCAGTCAAGATTGTCTGTCCATATCTTTGTCATCAGGGTAAGCTGTTCCCTGGGTAACATCTTGAGTGCCTCCTTTACAAAAATGTGGGAGCCATAGGTGTCTGCAGTATCCAAAAACCGGATACCTCTCTCGAAGCCTGCCTGAACCATGAGTTTGAATTTTTCCAGTCCGATCCGGGTCTGGTTCGATTGATGGTTCCATCCGTTTGTACCCATCCCCATGGCAAGACGGGAAACCCTCAGGCCTGTTTTCCCTAAATCGACCATGTCAACCTTCACGGGTAACATCGGCTCACCCATCAGGTAATTCATGCTTCCTGATGCAACCAGGGCACCGGTAAGGCCGGTTCTGATGAAATTTCGTCGGGTAAAATTTTTCATTTAGAGAAGTTTTGTCCCCTAAAATAGCAAATATTTATTTTAATCCAATGTTGGTATAGTCAACCTGAGTGTCAGCATATCTTTCCGAAATTAAATCCAGAATTTCCAGTACTTCCTCAATCTCTATGGCTCGCAGCAAGCGTATTCGTAGCTCTTTGAAGTCAACGAGGTTTGGAAAATAGCGGGCAAAATGACGTCTCATCTGTAGTACGGCTCTTCGGGTATCATCTTTCCAGGCTACAGATTGATGAAGTTGGTCTTTCACATTATCAATCACGAAAGGAACGAAGGGAGGTGGCGTAAGTTCGCCTGTATCCAGATAATGCCGTACTTCCTTGAAGATCCATGGACGCCCGATAGACCCACGGCCAATCATCAGGGCATCGACACCTGTTTGATCCAATAATGCTTTTGCTTTCTCCGGTCCCGTAATATCTCCGTTTCCAATAATCGGGATTTTCATCCTCTGATTATTTTTAACATCCGCAATCAGACTCCAGTCGGCCGAACCGGTGTAAAGCTGACTCCGTGTGCGACCATGAATTGCCAAAGCCTGAATGCCCACATCCTGCAGTCTCTCAGCCACATCAACAATTGGCATATCGTCGAAGTCCCATCCAAGCCTGGTTTTTGCCGTAACCGGAAGTTGAACCGCTTTCACCACTTCTTCGGCCATCTTCACCATCTTTGGAATATCGCGTAACAGTCCGGCACCTGCACCTTTCCCGGCAATCTTCTTCATCGGACAGCCAAAGTTGATATCGATAAAATCGGGGTTGGATTGTTCCGCCACTTTGGCTGCAGCTACCATAGAGTCAATATTCGAGCCGTAAATCTGAATGGCCAGCGGACGATCAAAGTCAAAAATTGTCATCTTCTGCTTTGTCCTGGCCACATCTCTGATCAATGCTTCAGAAGCAATGAATTCGGTGTACATGACGTCCGCCCCATATTTTTTACACAGGTAACGAAACGATTTATAGGTAACGTCCTCCATCGGAGCCAAAAACAACGGGAGGGTTCCCAACTCAAGATTTCCTATCTTCATTAAAAAAGGTGAAAAGAAAAAAATTCATTCCCGGCAAAGATAACTATTCGGTTTGAATGCACTCTTGGCAACCTGACAGGATATTATAACTTTGTGGTCGCAACAGAACCGAAAAATTTGTTTTCTGAAATTAGATTTTTAGCTCATTATCATTGTTTTAGGAGCGAAGAAACGTATTACGTACACGATACCAAATGAAATTTTTACGCGACGCCACTCCGTTTACGCTTATATTTTATACGCTGATCCTGATTTTATTGGGGGGGGCATTCGTTTCGCTTATTGGTTTTCTGGGTTGCCGTATTTTTCTCGGCATCAGTACGGAGTCACTTACCGGAATGCTCGAAGATGTTGATGATCCTTCGAATATTAATTTTTTGAAATTCTTTCAAGTCCTTCAGACACTGGGGGTGTTTATATTACCGCCGGTGGTTCTTGCTCTGGCGCTTCACGATAAGCCATTTCAATATTTAAAACTTAACCGCAAGCCTACCTGGATTATGGTAGGTGTAGTTTGCGCCATTATTCTGATTTATGGACCGATTATTGAATGGGTTTCGCTGGTGAATCAGCATCTCGTGCTACCAGGTTGGATGAGTTCGATTGAAACCTGGATGCGTAATTCGGAAAACCAGGCCAACAAAATTACCGAAGCTTTCCTTACAACGAAGAGCTTCGGAGGCTTGCTGGGCAATCTGGTCATCGTTGCAATATTGCCTGCGATCGGAGAAGAATTGCTCTTCAGAGGGCTCTTGCAGAGGCTTCTAAAAAGTATGACGGGAAATTACCATTGGGCTATTTGGCTCACGGCAGCACTGTTCAGTGCTCTCCATCTTCAGTTTTTTGGATTCTTACCACGTCTGCTACTCGGAGCGCTATTTGGTTACCTACTGGAATGGACAGGAACACTCTGGCTCCCTATGATTGCTCATTTTATAAACAATGCAGCCGGCGTAATCATCTTCTTCGCTACTGGCGAAGGACTCGAATCGGACAAGCCGGAAGCTCCAATATTCAATAACAGTGTCTTTTTCGGCGCTGTAATCAGCGGCATTATCTTGTATTTTCTGTTAAAATATCTTTACAGAAACAGACAGGATATTAAGTCATTAGAAAATAATTACGCGGATGAATTTAAGGCTTCAATTTGACATTACCGATATCGACTGGGACTCGGTTGTAGATATATTACGAACAGTTGGCATGGCCAACTATTCGCCAGAGTTACATAAGCAGGCTTTTGCGAACAGCTATAACGTCGTTTTTATTTTCGAAAACAAACGCCTGATTGGCTTTGGACGTGCTATTTCGGACGGTGCGTACCAGGCAGCGATTTATGATGTTGCAGTAGTTCCTGATTGCCAAGGGAAAGGCGTTGGTAGGATAATCCTTGATCAGATTATGCGGAAATGCCCGGATTGCAATTTCATCTTGTATGCGGCTCCCGGGAAAGAGCTCTTTTACGAAAAGCAGAATTTCAGAAAGATGAAATTCGGGATGGCCTTCTTCGTCAACGCAGAACAAATGAAGTTAAAGGGTTTTACAGAATAGGGGTTTCTGCAGGAAGGAATAAGGTTTTAGAAGAAATTAAATGCCGGACTTGATTTGCCCGGCATCTCCTTTGTAGCCTCACCGCGACTCGAACGCGAATCTAAAGTTTAGGAAACTTCCGTTCTATCCCTTGAACTATGAGGCCATTCAAAGCTAAAAAAACCCGATAACGGGTTTTTACAAAATTTTATTTATGTAAAGTAATCGGTATCTGTTTCAACCGGAAGGCAGCCTCTTCGAGTAATTCATTAGTTTTCGCAAAACAAACCCGGATCATCTGCATCTTGGTCTTTTCGTGCTGAAAAACAGAGAATGGTATCGTAGCTACTTGATACTCTTTGGCCAATCTTACTACAAATTCGGTATCAGGCTCATCCGAGACCTTGCTATAATCAAGAAGTTGGTATATGGTTGACTTCGTTGGAACAAATTCAAACTTACTTCCTGCCAGAAGCTCCAAGAAATAATCTCTTTTACTTTGATAAAACGAGTTAATCTCTTTGAAATTCTGTCCTTGTTTTAAAAATTCTGCGAGTGCATATTGAGCTGGAGTATTGACGCTAAACCCTTGATATTGCTGCGTTTTTCTGTATTCAGCCATCAACTTTTCAGGCCCGGCAATGTACCCGATTCCCCACCCGTTGATATTGAACATCGCGCCAAAGGAGGAAACTACTAAGCTTTTGGCCGCTAATTCAGGTATTGAAGCAACACTATTGAACTGCTGACCGTCAAATACAATATTCCCAAAAGTTTCGTTGCTAAGGATTACCAAGCGTGTTCCATTGGTCATCCGCTTTAGCTGGTCAAAATCTTCCAGACTGAAAATCTGTCCGATTGGATTCTGCGGATTATTGATCACGATCATTTTTGTTTTGGTCGTGACAGTCTTTTTCACCTCATCCCAGTCGATCCGGTATTCAGGGTGCTTCAGGTTGATGTAAATAGGACGTCCTCCTGTCATTTCAATCAACTGGGCATAGGATTCCTGAACTGGCTCAAAAAGAATCACCTCATCACCTTCCTTGACAAAAGTTGTGATGGCTGTCGACATTGCCTGTTGCGGACCTGCCGTGATGGTTATATCCGTCTCAAAATGTAAATCTGTTCGATTCTGGCTATTAGATATCGAAGCAATCTGCTCCCTCAGTGACGCAACCCCTTCGCTTGGAGAAAAGTCATTGTTTCCTGCACGCATGTATTGATCAACAAGATTGATCAAATCATCCGGACAAGGAAGACCAGACATCGGATCTACAAGATTTGTCGCCTTGTATTCTTCAGCTATCTCCATCATTGTAACGAAGGCATTCTTCTTCGTTATGGGAATTTTTATTACTGTCATTCTGAATTAATATCTATTACAAAAGTACAGAAAAAAATGGAAATGGCAATTCATAGATCGAAAATAGAATGATAACACATAAATATTCAATTATTGACCTCAAAGTTCTGAAATTTAGAATTTGAGGTCTAAAGCGTGTAAGTTAATGTTTAACAATTAATTGAAATATTTGCATGCGAATTTTATGGTAAATAGTATCTGAGTTACGCAAAAATTCAAGAGAAAAGCTCATGCAAGACGTGTAGGGATTTGACTTCGAGTTTAATTCCAAGATGTAGCGAGAAATATTCAATAATTTTTGCCAAAATCCGGTTCCGCTGAGTTGAAGAAAGGGCAATATTGCTGATTTCTTCGTACGAAACGTTAGCTGCCTTAGAGAAAATCAGGCTTTCCTCTGGTATCAAAAAATACAAATGGGGTGGTCTGTTTTCAACGTAGGTTCCGGATACCATATCAAAAAAGGATCGTTCTTCCGAGTAATTGTTTGTAGGGGCAAATCCCATATACCGGGATAACTGAATTAGAAAAACCAGATGGAAATCCGCAGCCCCCTCGTCCAGAAGATCAAAAATTTGAAACGAATGAGTCAGAAACTGAAATAGCTCTACCCTGGATTCCTCCTCTCTCAGCACCTTGTACAATATTTCAGCAAGGAAGATGGCCTGCGTTGATTTAATAATATTGTACGGTACAGACTGGTATGGATACCGGATTTTAAGTTCTTTGGCTCGTTGCAGTTCACGTCCCTGCCGATGATCAACTTCCATTTCAAGCATGAAAAGAGGCTGCAGAAGGTTGGCTTTACTGGACGATTTTTTGGAATGAATTCCCTGAAGAATAAAAGAAGTTCTTCCAAAGGCCTCGGTGTAAACAGTCACTATTTTACCGGAGTCCCCGTAATTTATGCTGTGAAGTACTATTCCCCCTGTGGTGTGATACATACATACAAAGAAAGCGAAAAATTAATCTTGGTTGGAGTTTCAAAATTGCGGCAATCTTCAATATCTGTAACCTTTCACATGTTCAATGTATTACCAATAGCTTAATAATTTTCGAAATTCCCAATTGGGATGAATGACAATAGATAAGGTATACTCCCGTCGAAACTCGATTCCCTTTTCTGTTTTTTCCGTTCCAAAGTGCCCTGCCCCCTTCGGAAGTGGTCTGATAAACCAAATTTCCGGTAATATCGGTAACCTTTACTTCGGTATTGTCTGTCAATCCATCAATCTTGACGCCATTTTCGTTCGTCTCTTTTAATGGATTGGGCCAAACGTATACTTTGTCAAAAGTTGGGTTACTGGCAATCGCCTCACCCAGGTAGGAGATCAATCCCCGGTTGGTCGCAAAGAAAACTTCACCGCTTCCAGGGGCAATGGCAATCGATAAAATCCTGTCAGACAACAATGGCGAATTTTTGCTATCAAAATGGTGCAGGAGACGATCTCCATTTTTAGTAAAGAGGAATACGCCCGAATTCATCGTTCCAATCCATTTCCGGCTACCACCATCCACCGCAATAGCAGTTATGCGTTCCTTCTCCAGAATTGGTTTGAAGAGTGCTTCGCCATCGTCCAATGAAGGCTGAATTCCGTAAAATTCGCCGGGTTCAAATACCTTATCGGGATTGTTATAGACAACCACCCCGGTACTCGTTCCAACCCATAGGTGGTGATCAAGATCTTCTGATATGGCTGAGATTCCAGTGAATTGGGATATCTGTGTCGTAGCCCCGTTGGAAAAACGACTTTGGACTGAGATTTTGCGGTATTTATCGTCCGTTATGTCGTCTATGCTACCGTTGATTTTAAACGCAAACAATCCCTCATTTGGAAGTACAACCCAATGTGTCATCGAGCTGGTTACTACCATTTCATGCGACTGAGGAATCGAAAAGTTCAAGCCGGGATATGGGAGAGAGGAAAATATTCCACTCGCAGACTGTGTGCCTAACATCGCTTTCCCGGTAGGATTGGAGAACCATAAATTATTTTGACTGTCAAGCGCAAGGGCGTCCACAATACATAATTGATTGATTGATCCGAGTGATGAATTCGTTTCATTATAGCGGGTGGCAACCCTGTTTTTAAGGAATCTAAGCACTCCGGATCCTGCTGTCCCAGCCCAATATTCATCCGGATTATCATTGCGTATGGCGAACGAAGTAATCGGATGGATCGCTCTTAATCCCGCATCCTCAGTAGCGGTGAAATTTTGCCAAATTCCGGCTTGCCAAATGGAATAACCTGTATCTGTAGTGCCGTCCGCATTTGTGGTGACAGTCGCAGCAAAAATTTCTTCCGGACCGGCCTTCAACGCCGTTATCTCATCGCTTCCAGGGGTGTTTTGAAGAATATGTTCGAAGGCAGAACTGCTTTTCCTGTGAGTCAGACCGTAATGATAATCGGCAATCCAGAGTTCACCTTTTCCGTCAGTTATGGCATCTCTTGGATCAATTGCTGAGGTACCATTTTCAGAGGAATAGCTTGAGATACTTGAATTCCCTGTGTTTCCGTAGAGTCTGACCTCGTTGGCTGATACTATAATCAAACCGCTAGCGGACGACTTAATAGAGCGGATTTTTTTTATTTCCGGATACTTCGATTGCCAATCCGATCCGTTCCAGGAGAGTATTTGATCACTTGTGGCATTATGCGCGAGGAGCAATCCTGTGGTTTGTGCGAAGGAGGTGAAGGTGGCATCGGATAGCTGAGGAGCGGTCTGCACCTGCCAATTCCGGAAATCCTGTAGATTATTGCCTTGTTTGCTGGCTTTGAGGACGCCACGATTTGTAGCCACCCACCATTCGCCATTGAATGAGGTGAGATCAAATGCCTCCCTTAAATCATTGTTTGAACCAAGATACCAGGTTTCGGCCACCTCCATCCTTTGAAGATCAACCTTCACAATTCCGAAAGCGCAGCACAGGTAGGCGAAATTACCCTCACAAACAATGCGGTGGATGGTCTTGTCCGGGAGCTCAATTTTCCTGGTAAGATCGGGAAAGTTTTGGATTTGTCTATTTTGGATCAGATCCAGATTGCCACTCTCATATCCTATCAACAAGCAGTTTTGTGCTGCGGAGTAGGCAATGGCAGTTATTCCAGTCTCTGCAAGACCTTCAACTTTTGTCAGGGACGTAATTTGAGTCCCGTTCTTACTTACCAAGAGGAGACAATTTGAAGTGGCACCAACCATGGATTCTGCCGTTTCGGTAACGCAGATAACCGGATTGAAAGAAACATGCGACCTCCATCCATTCGTGCGGTTCTGGCCTGCCAGGTAAAGTGGCAGCAAGAGCAGGATGGAGAGGTAGAGCCTCATTACTTGTCCGACAAATTGGGATATTCTTCCAACAGAAACCGGACCAATTTTTGTACCGCTCTTCCGCGGTGGCTCATTCCATTTTTTAATTCTGCATTCATCTCGGCAAAAGACTGCTCATAGCCTGTCGGGCGAAAGATCGGATCATACCCAAAACCGGAGACACCCTTTCTCTCGTGCAAAATCTCACCATCAACCCTTCCTTCGAAACAGTATTCTTTACCATCTATAATCAAAGAGATAACGCAACGGAAACAGGCGTCCCGCGATGTTTTATCTTTTAATTCAGCTAGAATCTTGTCAATATTGTCTTCCGAATTTCTTCCTTCACCGGCGTATCGGGCTGAGCGGACGCCTGGTCGATTGTCTAACGAAGCTATTTCCAACCCGGTGTCATCCGAGAAACATGCAGTTTGATAACGATCCCAGATGTAATATGATTTTTGTGAGGCATTGGCTTCCAGTGTGTCGCCCGTTTCGGGAATATCGTCAGAACAATTTATATCGTTTAAACTGAGTAGCGTGAATTCTCCTTTTAAGATTTCCCTTAACTCTCTCAGCTTATGTTCATTGTTTGTAGCAAAGACCAGTTTGTGCATTGTTGGACCTATAAAATTAATTTAGCGATTTGGCGGGTATTGTCTGTGATGCCATAAGTGTAAATATGCAGACATGGAACTTTGTGAGCGATTAAATCTCTGGCCTGTTGGATCGCCCACTCAGTGCCCACTTGTCTTGCATCTTCATTGGTCTTGCATTTTCGTACTTCAGCGACAAATTCTTCCGGAATATCGATACTGAAAATCTTTGGCAGCATGGTAATCTGATTCATTAGCGCCAGGGGTTTAATGCCAGGAATGATTGGAACGGTGATTCCTGCTGCTCGGCAGCGATCCACAAAGTCGTAGTACTTTCGGTTATCAAAGAACATCTGTGTGACGATGTATTCAGCACCTGCCTCCACTTTCTGTTTGAGGTAAAATAGGTCCGTTTCCGGATTTGATGCCTCTGAATGTTTCTCCGGGTAGCCGGCAACACCAACGCAGAAGTCCATCGTTGCTTTGTTCTTCAATTCAGGATCAAGGTATTTGCCCTGACGCAGATTTACGATTTGACTAACCAATTCGTTGGCATGAGAATGGCCATTTTTTTCGGGAAGAAAGTAATTCTCAGATTTTAATCCATCCCCCCGAAGCGCAAGTACATTTTTGATCCCCAGAAAATTGAGGTCAATAAGCATGTTCTCAGTCTCTTCCTTCGTAAATCCACCGCAAACGACATGTGGCACGACGGGGATACCATATTTGTGCTGAATTGCAGCGGCTATAGCAACAGTGCCGGGGCGCTTACGAACAATCCTCTTTTCGAGCAATCCGTTTTCCAGTGGTCTGTATTCTATCTCATCCCGATGGGTGGTCAGATTTATGTATTTCGGATTATATTCAATCAGCTCATCAATAGTCTCATTCAATTTGTCGGCATTTTGCCCTTTTAATGGGGGAAGCAGCTCGAAAGAGAAAATTGTCTTTTGAGAGGGTTGTAGAAGTTCTATGATTTTCATATTGATTTTTTGAAGACTCAAGTTTTTGCAAATATAATTGTTTAGAACCGATCTAAAGCACTTTGAATTTTGGATTTTGGATTTTCGATTTTGGAATCACCATAGCTAAATTCGTTGAGGACTCGATATTGAGTTTCGCCTTCAGGTTGCATAATTCCAGTGACAGGATTTTTAACGTTCCCAAGGTCCAATACCAATAATCCAAAATCGAAAATCGAAAATCCAAATTGTTCTCTTGTCATTTGTTGTCGAATTGTTTTTGATATTGTTCGAAATTTTCATTATATTTAATGATTCTAATACCCCCAAAAAATGTCCAAGGGAAAAAAGCTTGAAAAAGCACTAAATTTCAATAAGGCCGGACTGAAGACTTCTATCATGGCGCTGTTTTATGAGGAGCCGACGTATGTCTACAATTATAAGCAGTTGTCTTCCAAGATCGGTGCGAAAAATTCCACCACTCAGTTGATGGTGAGCGTTGCCTTGCAGGAATTACGCGATAACGAGGCTCTTGAGGAGGTTTCGAAAGGAAGATTCAGGCTCAAAGCGAAAAGCGGCGGCACTATTATCGGCACGATGGAGCTTAATTACAAGGGATTTGGCCAGGTGTTTTGTGAGGAGTTAAATGATACGGTTCTGATCCAGGCCACCAACATGAATCATGCCCTGGACGGCGACAAGGTAAAAATCAGATTGTTTGCAAGAAGGAAAAAGAGTGATACTGAGGGTGAGGTAGTTGAGGTTTTGGAGCGTGGACAGAAAACGATCGTAGGGACTATCGAAATTTCCAAGTTTTCCGCTTTTTTGATTCCTACCAAAAAAATGCCATTCGATCTTTTTGTACCACTTGATAAACTGAAAGGCGCAAAAAATGGTCAGAAGGCAATTGCCCGAATTTTAGACTGGCCCGAAAAGGCACGCAACCCTTTCGCTGAAATTGTGGACGTTCTGGGTGATGCAGGTTCGAATAATACGGAAATGCATGCCATTCTTGCCGAATTCGGATTACCATACAAGTACCCCGAAAAAGTTGATGAGGCGGCCAACAAGATTCCATTGGAAATTCCTAAGGAGGAAATCTCGAATCGACGGGACTTTCGGAAAGTTCCTACTTTCACAATCGATCCGGCGGATGCAAAAGATTTCGATGATGCACTCTCGATACAAAAGCTGGATAACGGACTTTGGGAAATTGGCGTGCACATTGCAGACGTTACCTATTATGTGCGGCACAATTCTATCATTGAGGAAGAAGCATACAACAGGGCAACTTCCGTTTATCTGGTTGACAGGGTCGTACCGATGTTACCAGAGCGGCTGTCAAACGGAGTCTGTTCGTTGCGGCCACACGAAGAAAAATTATGCTATTCTGCTGTTTTTCAATTAGATGATCAGGCAAAAATTCACAAGGAATGGTTCGGCAGAACTGTAATATTTTCCGACCGGAGATTTAGTTACGAGGAGGCTCAATCTGTTATTGAAAGCGGCGAAGGCGATATGAAAGTGGAGATTCTCACCCTCGATACATTGGCGAAGAAATTGAGAGCCAAACGTTTTGAGGGCGGATCGATAGATTTTGATCGTGTCGAGGTAAAAATTGAAGTTGACCCTTCCGGGAAACCCATAAACGTATTTTTCAAAGAATCCAAGGATTCTAATAAACTGATAGAGGAGTTTATGCTACTTGCAAATAAAAAGGTGGCTGAACTAATCGGTAAGCCGGGCGCCAGAAAGAAGGAGAAAACTTTTGTATACAGGATTCACGACAAGCCTGACCCTGAGAAGCTTGAGAAATTCAACCACTTTATTAAACGGTTTGGCTATGGAATTATGACCAACTCGCCTGCAACTGTTACCTCTTCGATGAATCAATTAATTACAAATGTAGCGGGCAAGAAGGAACAGAATGTTATTGAAACCCTCGCCATTCGAACCATGGCAAAAGCTGAATATTCTACCAGGAATATTGGCCATTATGGATTGGGTTTTGAATTTTACACGCACTTTACCTCGCCTATCCGGAGGTATCCGGATATGATGGTTCACCGGTTGCTTGATCGATATCTTCAGGATGGAACTTCGGTGGCCGCCAACAAATATGAGGAGATGTGCAAACATTCTTCTGACATGGAGAATCGCGCAGCAAACGCGGAGCGTGCCTCTATAAAATACAAGCAGGTAGAATTCATGTCTGATAAGATAGGCAAGCAATATAAAGGAGTCATCTCGGGTGTTACGGAATGGGGCATCTATGTGGAAATTGAAGAAAACAAATGTGAAGGAATGGTTCCACTCCATGAGCTTACAGACGACTATTATCAATTCGACGAGCGCAATTATTGTATCACCGGACGGAGGTCTCACAGGAGATATCAATTGGGCGATGAGGTCGAAATTGAAATACTCAGAGCCAATCTGGAAAAGAAGCAACTCGATTTCAAAATTGTTGTTTCTTCGACAAAATAATTATATTTGGTCAATAATGAAGAACTACCACCTATGAGTAACGAGAACTTAGGCACCAAAAAAGATGCAGTTCGTGAGAACATTTTAACCATTGCGCAAGAGATTTTCAGCAAATTTGGTTACAAAAAAACGACATTGGACGATATCGCTAATGCTGTCAGGAAGGGGAAAAGTTCACTGTATTACTATTTTAGTAGTAAAGAAGATCTATTTCAGGAAGTGATTCAAAAGGAAGCGGATATTTTGAGAGTGGAGCTGGCAAAAGTACTTCAGAAGGATATGGATCCTGCTGATAAATTGCGCGACTATGTAATGACAAAGATCACTACCTACCGTCAGTTGGCTAACTTTTACAATGCTATTGAGAATGACACGGCTGCAGTTGAGTTTATTGACAAAATCAAATCACAGTATGATCAGGAAGAGATCCGTATGATGAAAAGGATTTTGTTGGATGGTGCCCGTCAGCATAAATTTGTCATAAAGGATTTTACGCTGGTTGCAATTGGTATAACCACCGCGATCCGCGGATTGGAGATGCCACTTTCAGCCGGGCCTTATCGTTCGAATGATTTAGGCAAAAGCGTTGACGCCATCGTCAAAATCATCTGTTATGGTATCATGAGACGAGACTAGAATTTACCCGAATACAAAAACAGCTGACCCTCGTTTTGAGAGTCAGCTGTTTTTATTTTGTATGCCCGTATTCTTTATTTGATATGTACAGACCCGCCACTTGAACTGTCAATATCTTTGGTCTGTGGATTTCCAAGAACGGTAATGCCCGCGCCACTGCTTGCATGCGCTTTCAGATCTTTGGTCACTTGCGCATTGATACTTGCACCGCTAGACGCAGAAAGATTTCCATTTTCAGCAACTAAAACAGATGCATGAATTCCGGAACCACTGGAGCTATTTCCCCTAAAAGACACGGCAGTACCGGATATTTTTATTGAGCTTCCGCTACTCGATTCGGCGTTAAGAGTAGTTGCATTTACCTCCAAATTTACCCCAGAACCACTCGAAGAATCTATCTTTAAATTCCCACAGGAAATTTTCCCGGTAGACTTTACCTCCGAACCAGAATCTGTTTGGACGGATTTAAGTTGTTTCAAGGTCACATAGACCTTCAATCGCTTGGCATGCAGAATGTTCTCTTCGAGGTAAATTTTTAGTGTTCCTCCTGATACTTGGGTCTTAAGGATTTTAAGAATGTTCTCATCTACTTCTACTACCACTTTTTCAAAAGAATCCTGACTGACCAATACCTCGATGCCATTGCTCACCTCCAAAGCTTCAAAATTTGAGAGGTTTCTCTCTTCTTTCACGATCTTTCCATTACCATGAATATGGGGGATGCAGGAAGCAATAGTGAATGAGGATATCACAAAGAATAAAAACAGCGAGCTTATCCAAATCTTTCTGTTCATGACAAATAATTTTAGTGAAACACATTTGGTCCATTGAACTATAAGACGCACTTATATTTAAATCGTTACAAAAAATTTGTGTGAAAATGTTATTATAGGATAATTGAATATCAATATGGACGAATTGGGCAAAAAAAATACCCTGATGCGGGCACCAGGGTATTCATATATGAGATTTAACCTTGAATTATTGCTTCAAAGGTTCGTTTTTCTTCTCTTCGGTTGCAGCTGGAGGCGTAGCAGCAGGATCCTCATCCTTCATTGCTTTTTTGAATTCCTTCATTCCTTTGCCCAAACCGCCCATTAATTCAGGAATTTTTTGGCCTCCAAAAAGAAGTAAAAGTGCAGCAATGATCAGAATCACATGTGCACCACTTAAAACACCCAATATAAATAAGTTCATAGCGTTCTGTTTTTATCGTTTGGTGGCAAATATAGCAATCTTTTTAATCATTTATCCGACGATTACTTAAATAATTTTAAGATGTCGTTCCCATTGGCATAAAGCAAAAGAGTGAAAAGCAGAACCATGCCGGCTATTTGCGCATATTCCAGAAACTTATCACTGGGTTTTCTTCTCGTAACTATTTCATAAAGCAGAAATAAGACGTGCCCACCATCAAGTGCCGGAATGGGAAGAATATTCATTACCGCAAGAATGATTGAGAGGAAGGCAGTGAGGTTCCAGAATGATTCCCAATCCCAAACGCCAGGGAAAATATTCCCGATGGCAATAAATCCACCCAAGGATTCATACGCTTTGGTCTGGGGTGAAAACAGGAGTTTAAATTGCTTCAGGTAATCTCCGACTGCCCGATAGCCTTTTGATATCCCGGCAGGGATAGCCTCAAACAGGCCGTATTCAATTGTTTTGTATTCAAATAAACCTTCGAAGTCGTACGCACGCTGTATGCCGATTGTACCTGATTTTCCGATATTGACTTTACGAAAAGAGACAACTCCGGCCCGTTTTACTTCAAGGGTGATTTCTTTCTCTTTGGAGTCAGCCAATTTATCAACAAATTGGTCGTAAAACTGAAATTTCATACTGTCGAGCGAAAGAATTTCATCGCCCAACTCTAATCCGGCATCTCTGGCGGGGGATTGTTTGGCAAAGGCTACGATTTTGCATGAGAAAGGAACGCGAAGGGAGAGAATGGTTTTGTCGGTAAGTAATTTAGGGATAATCTCCTTTTTTATGGGGAAAGTCAACCTTTGTGAATCTCTCTGTACTTCAATGGATTGTGCTCCATCCAGTACGATCGTGGGAACGATTTTAGCAAAATTTTCGATCTGTTTGCCATCCACCGAAAGGATTTTATCCCCGTTACGCAGCCCAATTTCGCGGCCGGTCTCAGAGACAACAATACCGTATTTTACATTTTGATTAGGAAGATATTGTTCGCCCCAGGTATATAATATCATGGCATAAAGTGCGAGGGCGAGGATAAGATTGAAAAGTACCCCTCCTATCATGATGAGCAAACGCTGCCAGGTAGACTTCGATCTAAATTCCCACGGTTCTGGAGGAAGCTTCATCTGTTCCTTATCCATTGATTCATCTATCATACCAGATATTTTAACATAACCGCCTAACGGCAGCCAGCCGACGCCGTACTCGGTTTCCCCTTTTTGAACCTTAAAAAGGGAAAACCAGGGATCGAAAAACAGATAGAATTTCTCTACTCTGCAATGGAAAAGTTTGGCGAAGACAAAATGCCCAAATTCATGCAGGATTACAAGTATTGAGAGACTCAGGATAAGCTGAGCTGCTTTAATCAGTATTACCATGTTAAACTTCTTCTTATAATTATATTTCGTTGATCGAAACGAATGATCTACCTATTGGTATTGTCCTTCACCGTTTTATTACATCAATAATCAGCAACATCCTAAAACCACTTCTTCCGCATAAACACGGGCGGTTCTGTCTGATTCGATATAATCATTTAGTTCAGGATTTTTTACGAATGAAATCTTTTCCATCACCCGCTCATTAACGGCTGAGATATCAAGAAAGGAGATCTTTTCGTTTAAAAATGCTTTCACAGACACTTCATTGGCGGCATTTAGGACACAAGCCAGGTTACCTCCCTTGTTAAGTGCTTCAAATGAAAGTGCAAGGTTACGAAAATTTTTTGTATCAGGAGTTGTGAAAGTAAAGGTTTGGTAATCAGAAAAGTTGAATCTGGGCAACGAATTCTTAATGCGAATAGGATAGCCTAGTGCAAATTGTATAGGCATTCGCATGTCAGGAAGTCCCAACTGCGCTTTGATTGATCCATCACAAAACTGAACCATGGAGTGAATAATGCTTTGGGGATGAACAACCACTTCGATTTGATCGGGCCTCATGCCAAACAACCATTTTGCTTCGATCACTTCGAATCCTTTATTCATCAGGGTTGCAGAATCGATCGTGATTTTTGCTCCCATCTCCCAGTTCGGATGCTTCAATGCTTGTTTAAGTGTCACTTTTTCAAGCTGTTCTCTTGTCTTTCCGTGAAATGGTCCGCCAGAACAAGTCAGAATTATTTTCTCCACGGTATCCTCGGCCTCGCCAACCAAACACTGAAAAATGGCAGAATGCTCCGAATCAATTGGCAAAATCTCTGATTTGTGCTCCAACGCCAAACGCGTAATGAGGTCTCCGGCTACCACCAGAGTCTCTTTATTAGCCAGAGCAACCTGTTTGCCAGCCTTAACTGCCCGAATCGTTGGTAATAGTCCGGAATAGCCTACCATTGCCGTTACGACCGTGTCAATTGTGCCCATTTCAACTATTTGAGCTATTGCATCACACCCTGCGTATACTTTGACGGGAAGGTGCGAAAGAGCCTGTCTGACAATTGGATATTTTTCTTCATTGCTAATGATGACAACGTTAGGCTGAAATTTTATTGCCTGTTCGATCAGCAGATTCACATTGTTGTTGGCTGTCAGCACCTCAACTGAAAACAGGTCAGGGTTTTTCTCAATGACGTCAAGCGTTTGCTGGCCGATCGATCCGGTAGAACCAAGCAATGCAATTTTCTTCATGGTAATGGAGGATTAAAAACTGATGTAATCTTGGGGATTGATGGGGTTGCCATTTACCCATAGTTCGAAGTGGAGGTGAGGACCAGTGGTCTCTTTGCCGGTATTTCCCATGATAGCAATCACCTCCCCGGCTTTCACTTTTTCACCTTGACGCTTAAGAAGTTCAGCATTGTGTTTATAGCAGGTGACGATATTTTGATCATGTTGGATGATCATGACATAGCCGGTTTCCATGGTCCATTCTGAAAATATGACTGTGCCATCCAATGCCGAAGATATTCTGGAGTTCTGTTTTGCAACGATGTCAACGCCGTAGTGGCCAGTTGATATGTCCTGTTTCCCGGTTACCATCCCCTTTATTGGCGGAAAGAACAGTAAGCTCGCTAAACCACTTTTCCGGGATGAACCGGGACTTAGTCGTAGATTAAACTGTTCCTGATCAAGTTCATCTTTAAACAGGCTATCCTGGTTTAACCTTTTCAGCTCATTGAGATTAGGGCGAACAATAGAATCTCTTTTTACAGCAGAATCCACTGAATTTTCTCCGCTGAGCATGGCACGCAGATCATGCAAATAGCGATCATACAAACTGATTTTTTGCTCAAGAGAATCGGTGGCAAGGGCATTTTTTATTAAGTTCTGCCTTAATTTGCTGCTGGGATATCCCGGAATATATTCCCGCAAGGGAGTAAAAGCGATGAGTATGGTAACACCAATAATGATAGTAACCACTGCTCCGACAAGTCCCAAAAGCAACGTACGGGCGTTAAACCTGAGCTGTCGGATAATATGTAGGTTAAGATCGTTGAAAATGACGATCCGATAAGGATTCTGAAATAGTTTTCTTAACTGTTCTCTCTTACTTTCTGGCAGCATGGATACAATTATCTTGAAAATCCAAACTTACGCAAAAAACATACATCTCTATTGTAAAATCGGAAAAAGTAGCTATCTTTGCACTCACAAAACGGACACAGCCGGTTTAAAAATATACTGTGGGGTAGAGCAGTTGGTAGCTCGTCGGGCTCATAACCCGGAGGTCGTGGGTTCGAGTCCTACCCCCGCTACAAAGAAGCCTTGTAAACGATTGATTTACAAGGCTTTTATTTTTATGGGGGTACATTTGGGGGACAGTTTACAACAAAAAACCTTTTTTAAGGTGTCTAATTTGGCCGGTTTTTGTACTGTTGAAAGTGAGGTTCTATATGTGATTTGGGTCAATTTACCAGTTATCCGTTTTGGGAGTGAGGTTACTCATTTCCGTTTTAATGGAAGAAATTAAATTCCTCATTTCTTCATCTACTCTATTTAAGACATTTTCCCATTGTTTCTGCATCCATTGTTTTGGTTTGCCATTTTCTAAATTACCTCCAGCGGGTAAAGTTGATCCAGTGTTTTCATGGTTAAAATCTGTAATGGTATATTTGTACCTTCCTTGTTTGACTGAAATTGTAATTGTGAAGTTTACAAAACCTCCATCATAATTAGTGCCCAAAGCTCTTGCATAGACTTTTAAGTTTCCTTTCCCTATTATGCTACCAGCTTCTTTATCTTCATTTTGAATAACGCTTTTTGAATTTTTAAATAAATGAGTAAAACAAATCTTTGCCCTGCTGAATAATTCATCTTTAGATATTGAATCTTTCAATGTCACTACTTCAGAATAGGTTATCTTTCCGGTGGTCTTATCAATTGGAAATATGATTTGTCCATAGCTGCCAACATATAGAAGGAGTAAAATTACAGTGATTAAACTTTTCATGATTTTTAGATTTAAGTTAAAGACTCTCAAAGCTAAACAAACTGATTTTGTTTTAACCTCAACTTAAAACCAAAAAACCAGATTCAGCTCCGCCCATATCAAAATAAATTGTACCAATTAAACCGTCCACTAATGTAAATTGTGGCATCTGCTGAAGTTGGTATCGTGAATTTTTGTCAACTGTAATATAACAACGAACGTCTGGATATTGCCCATAAGTCGCTGCATAGTCCCTATTATAGTTTGAAATTGCCGGTGTAGCTTCATTCGAGAACTCAATAATAGTTTTAGCTAATTCGATCTTAGCTGGGTAAGACCGTGTTTCAATTTTCTTTGTCATTTTGGTTTTGATTTAAGGGTTTAATATAATTACCAGTCAGAAGACTTTGCCTTTTTTAACATTTTCACCTTTAGGCTTTCGATCATTAGTTTTGCTTTGGCCTCGGTTCCTTGTTTTATTGATAAATACATTTCATTCATTTTTTTTGCACTTAAACCAGGATACTTTTTGTTGGTCTCATCGGAAGTAGTTATTAATCCAAAATCAATACTCTCCCTTCCTCCCGGAACTGAAAAATTTGTCATTTCATATTTGAATTTTCCATCTTTTACCCAGACATTCATTTGAATATGTACATCGGTGGTAAATGTTCTTTCTCCCAGATACTTGTAAGTATAGATGACTTCCATTATTCCTTTTCCTGATAATTCCCCACTTTCTTTATCGGCAATCTGTAAAACGTCCTTTGAGCTTTAAAGTTTTCGTTAAACCATTCTCGACCACGAATAAAAAGTTCATCTTTATTGACACCTGAAACTTCTATTGCTTCGGAGAAAGTCAAAGGTTCTTGAGAAAAGGAATTGAGCGAAATGCTAATTAATAAAAGCATAAAAATGGCTTTCATTTTGATTTGATTTTAAGGTTTTAATTTCTACTAATTTTTTAAAAATGAATTGAAATTACTAAATTATCACTTAGGAGTTTTTTTTCATTAGAACAAATATAACGAATAACCTTTAATAGTGCTGTGCTTATTAGTGCTAATTTAAACAATGCTAAACGATTAAAATAGATGGTTAATTAAAACCATCTCATTAATGGCAAAGACTAAAGCAAAAATTATAACCCCAAAAGAAAAATCTAAAGAGGTTTTATTGTTAGCAGAAAGAATAAAGCAACTTAGAAAAGAGAGGGGATATAGTTCACAAGAAACATTTGCCTACGATAACGATTACACTTTGAGCTATTACTCCAGACTGGAACGGGGAGAGGATATAAGATTTACGAGTTTAGTAAAAGTATGTAAAGCTCTCAATGTAGATTTAAATACTTTTTTTTCAACAGGATTTTAATTTTCAGCCTTTGAATCAATCGTTTCGGTGGGAGTGTATTTGTTGAGGTGAAAATTCTGCTATTTTTTTTTGGCTGATCGTTGTCGGTTCCTATTATAGGTGTCTGTTTTGTTAACTTTTGTTGACTTTTCACGGGTTAACGCTTCGTTAAAAACCTCTTTAAATCAATCGGCGACACTCTCTGGGATTTCTTTATTTTGTTGGTTAGGCTGATATATCTCCGGGTCGGTTTGCCGTTATATGTCTGTTTGAAATGTTTTTTGTTTAGCTGTTCATTAAGTTTGTCAGTTTCCCAATAATCAAATATTTTGTTTAGCTCCCGGCTCCTTTTACTTTGGCTCTGTTTTTCATACAATCCTCTGTACGCTGTACGATGATAAAAATAGTTCCCTGCTAAATAAAGTTTTCTGCACCTTTTCCCGGTTACCGGGCAAACAAAGTACCAAATTAAACCTACATCCAAATTTGATGGAATGGTAACCAGTTGAACTCGGTAATTTATCGGAGTGCCGTTTGCCTTGTAATCCAGTTCTAAATACGGGTTATCCTCAACGGTATTAACCTTTATATCAATGTTTCCGATTAGCTGTCCGTTTTGGCTCCAAATGATATTACCGCCTTTAACCCCGTCCGGCTCTAAATACTTGTGGGTTTTTAGAAAGGATATTGTAACCATCCTTAGACTGTCATAAATAATTGGCATCTCGATTTATTTTAAACGACCTAAATTATTAGAGAACATTCACAGTTACCACGGCTCCCCGGTACTCATTGAAACGCTCTCAACCTTTGGAAATACAAACGGCATCAGTTTACAAATTATATTGATACGCTCTTTAGGCTCCAGTGCTTCTAATGTTTCCGGCAGTCTCTCAATCTCTTTTTGCATAACTGTTTTTAGTCTTTCCCTTAGACTTTCTGTTAAAACCTGATCCGGTGTTTTTGTGTTCATGGTGTCAATTGTTAATAATGTAAGTTAGTCACTTTTACCAAAAAATGGTAAATGAAACAGGTTACTATATAGGTACTATCTACAATTCAAAACAATCTCATTAACGGCCTTGTCCAGTTCTTTAATCAATTCGTTTTGATCGGTCACCGTTGAGGCCACAATTAAACCGTTTAGTTCATCTTTTAACCGGCTGTAATACTTTGGGTCGGGATAAGTGTTTTTTGCCCTTAAATCAGCAATGAAACTGTTAATATATTCCTGTCCCTTTTCTTGCAACATGATTGAAAATAGAGCTGTTGCACCCTCTTTGGGTGTCTTAATATTGCTTGTGTCCATAATTGAAACTGATTTAAGTTTATCAATCAAAAAATATTCTTTGCCCCATCGTTTCACCATATCAATATAAAATTTTTCATCTGTGAGGGTCGCCCCGGTCACCTCTGTAATATTGAATTGCTTTTGTAACCGTTCAGTAAACCGCACCTCAACCCTTAACAAATTAGCACCAACAAACCCCGCCGGGATTGTCACCCCCTTAGATTTTGCTTCTGCCCGCTTGTCATAGAAAATCAACTGCCTTTTGTCAGTATTGTAGTATAGTGTTGTTTTTGTGGCCTGTAATCGCTTAAAATGTGGCTTGTTTCCTAAATGGTGATAATATTCTGCCGGTTCTCTTTTCATCGGCAGTACGGTTGAAACATCAACCCGGGTGACTTTGGCCAATTTGATCGGCAAATGTATTTCATCGCTTAGCTTTTCAATGGCATCACGTGCCCCGGCTCTGCTCAATGTGTGAATGTTATCAGGTAGCAAAAACTTTGGTAAACTGCCTCTCATGCTTATACCTGAATCATTCAGATAAATAGAATAGTCACCCGCCCGGCCTGAAATGGAATAACCCCGATCACTTTTGTGCTCTGCCTGATCGGTTAAATATTGAGCAATGGTAAAAGGTTCACCTCCTACCATTGCCCTATCAATCCAAAAGTTTACAGAATCATACATATTTACCATTATTTGGTAAATGAAACACCTTACTATAAAGCATCACGGCCACAATCAATAATAATAAATCGGTTTTGCCTGTTCTCTCATCGCTTTCAAAGCTTCATCAAAAGATCCATTTGCTAACTGTTTTAAATACCCTTGAATAAGATACCGGCCACGCCTGATAATTAAAACCTCAATCTCTGTGAATGTTGGGTTAACGATGAACAAATAGGCATCTTCACTAAATAAAAGCATCGGGTTTGGCTCTCCGTTTTTTAACGTCTTGTTGTTGTTTGGCTCTCCAAATGCAAAGCAAGGGTTTTGGTCGCCGGTGTTATATTCCTGTAAAAAAACACTACTAAAATTTATGGAGCGTTCACCCATCAGGAAGTAACCCGCCCGCCTTTGGTCGTTACTATGGATCAACCCGCGGGTTTCCATCAGGTAGAATTTTAATTGTCCTTTGCTGGAAAAAAGAGGCCTTAGACCTTCATAATACCCGGCCAATGCAACACAATCTAACCTGGGAATGGTCGCACCAATTTTGATTTTATTTGCACGCTTTACCTCATCCGGTAGCTGTTGCAATTTGAAATAGCAATCAAACATGATTAGTGCCTCCCCTTGTTTAGTGTAACATAGGTTGAGGCCTCCTGTTCAATAGCGTCAAAAGTCTTAATCTGGTTCTCTCTCAACCAGTTTTCAACCTCAACTCGGTCAAAGTAGAGGTGCTTTGCCTGTTTATAATGGGGGATAGTCCCCAGCATGGTTCTTTTGTACACATGGCTTTTTGATAACCCTGTGAAGTTGCAAACGTCATCTAAGTTGAGGACGGTTTTTGATTGGCATAAAAGGGTTTCAATGTTTGTGAGTTGTTCCCCTTGTTTCTGCAATAATTCTAAAACGATACTTTCCATTATTCTGAATGTTTAATTGAATAAATGGACTTTGGCCAAAGTCATCCCTGATTATCAGGAACAGGGGCAAAGGTCGGACAGAATAGAAAGTATTAAAATAGACAGGGGTTTACAGTAAAGGGGTGTAAATGTTTTGTAGGATAGTATCAATGTCTTTGTAGCCTTTGGGTTTTTGCATTGGGTTCAATTGGACAGCATTATTAAAGGACTGCCTCAAGTTTTTTGCATTAAAACAATTTTCTGCAATACTCCAATAATCCCCGGGGTTTTCTCTTTGGAATAGTTCATATATAAAATAGGCACAAAGGACAGAGGTAAAAGGCTTTAATCTTGTGATTGGGACAAAGTCCGGGGGCAATAGTTTACTTTTGAATATTGCTTTGAAATGGTCGGGGGTAGCTTCAAAATAATTGCCTTGCATTTTGCTGTAAAGGTTCTCTATTTGAGGATCGGTTAAACTACTTTGAAAACCTGTTAATGTCGGTTTGGTTGGTGTGTCTGGTTCCTTTTGGGGGGGCTGATTCTCATTCTCATGATACATTGTAATAACCCTTTGAATATTGCTCAGGTTTGTATCGCTTATCCTTAAATCACAGCGTTCTTTATACCAGATCATTTTTGAAATGAAATGCCGGGAAAAGGGGGTATTGAGATAATCAATCTCAAGTAATCTAATTTGCTCTTTTGATTCTTCTATCAGTTCATCCAAAAAGAGAAATATATCTTTAAGATCCTTGTTTCTGTTGAATAAATTTCTATCAAACAGGTCTTTAAATACAAGATTCCAATTATTAAATCTATCCTGAATATTCCGTATTTGTCCTTTTATGAATTTGTGTTGATAGTATATTCTTTGCTGTTGGTTTGGCTCATCTGAATATTTTTTAATTGCCTCAAGGACAAATAGGGGTTGGTTGAAAATACCCTTTAGCACTCCATCAAACAGCCTTGATATATCATCATATTCATTGTAGTTTTTTGGCAATATGTCATCTTGTCTTTTGGGGTCTCTCCGATGCTGAGAAATCACACCCTCACCATGCACATACTCGGGATTGAAATATTTATCTATTAAATCAACGATCCTTTCCCTTTGAACATTGGCAAATAAACGGATTTCATTTTCAAAGTATGGGTTTTGCTGTATCTTGTTGAGGTCTATAATTGTTAGATACTTTTCAAGTTCAATTTTTATTGTATTAAATCTGTTTCTCCCAAAATAATGAAACCCCCGATTTTCATTTATTGGCTCTTCCTCAACTTTTATCATTATACCCTCTTTGATTAATTTATCAATATCACAGTGGTTTTGTCTATTGAAGTTCTCTATAAAATGATTGTACCCACCCGGTGAGGATGTAACGCTATATTCCAGATCCTCAAATAAAAGAGTATTTTCCATTTTGTGTTTTTAATCAGTTAATGACTTTTCAAAAGTTTATTTCCGGTAGTCCGTTTAGTGCCTGTGCTTTTTTCTCATCTATTGCCCGGGTGTAAACCTCAACATATTTTAAACCGGAATGGCCTAAAAGTGAGGCCACGGTTTTAACATCTGTTTTCACCTCTCCCAATAGATTGACGGCAAAACTATGCCGGGCACAGTGCCACGTTATGTTTTTGGGTATTTCTGCCAATTTTACCCATGCTTTGAGGCTCTTTAGTGCCCCTGTATGTGAGGGTAATAAAAATACTTTTTCTGTCTCTTTCCCCGGCTTACCGATCAACCTTAAAAGCATAGGACTAAGATCCATTCTTACACTTGAATTTTTAGATGAGTGCTTTGTTTTGGACTGACTGAATTTTAAAACCCCATTTGCAGAATCAATGTTTTTAAATGTCAATTCTGAAACATCACACCATCTTAACCCGCTAAACAGACTAAACAGAAAAGCCCTTTTTACCTCTTTATTGCCACAATATGTTTTACCTAACAGTTCAATTTCTTTGTAAGATAATATCTCTTTTTTCATACCCTGATCCCGGACGGCTATAATTCCTGACGTTGGATTTTCAACCATTATTTTATCCTTGATAGCCTGATTAACAACTCTTTTAAACTTACTGAAATAGTTGTAAGGTGTTTCACCATTTAAACCCTTTTGCATAAATTCAAGATACCCCCGGCAAAGGTTCTCATCCAATTGTTTAGGCTTTATGGTTTTGATTCCTTTACTTTCAAGATAATCAGCAAACCATTTTTTTGAATATTTCACTATTCTTAAATCCTTGTGGGGGTAGTCCGTTACAAACTTCTCATAATAGGCCACAAAGTCAATCGTTTTTTTAAATGTTGGGGTTATGTTGTAATCCTGTGCCTGTAATTCAAGTTCTCTTTTTGCCCTTATGCTTTCAGCTAATTCCTTAGATTGTCTGTTGGCCTCAAAATCTGCCTTTGTTCTGGGTTTAGGTACTGAATGTATGCTTAAATACTCTTTGTACCTTTTGCCGTTGGCTGTAATATCCAAAAAATAGGATTTTGCCCCGGTTTTTTTTAGATTCTCCCTTAATTTAACCCCCATTTTATTCTTATATTAGGTTAATACTTTCTAAAGATAAGTAAAAAAATAATATGGGGGACGGTCGGGGGACAGTTTTCTACAAATATTAAAATATCATAGGAAAATTAATATCTTTGAAAGTGCTTAAAATACAGGGTTTTAATTCTTATGTTATTTTAATATTTTCCTTTAAAATATGGGTAGTGTTCCTACCCCCGCTACAAAGAGATCCCTGTAAGCAAATTGTTTACAGGGATCTTGCTTTTTGGCGTACGAACGGGGGCAGGTTTCGGATCTTTCGCGGATAACAGGATTTTATTTTTTGCTCTCCTTTTCTTTCTTTGTATCCTTCAGAACTTTCTTTTCAGCGCTAACCAGTCGGCGCTTGATTTTATCCGTATCCTCAGAAGCTGGCAATCTTTCAGGGTAGATTCCCCTGTTTACCAACATATTTCTTACAGCAGTGCTGTTATCGACGTGTTCACTCTCAATTGGATTTTGACCATGAAGGTCTTTATTCAGCACATTAAGTCCCGTCATTTCGGCAGCAAGGTCTTTGGCTTTTATGCTGATAGTAGGTAAAAAATCTGCTAAAGCCCGTTTTTCTGGAACGCCCATTTTATGTTTCAATTGAGCAGTTGTGAGCATGAAAAGTGCTTGATCACCTTTTGATCGAATGATGGCAAATCCTTGATTATCGACACCTCTGTCATAAATAATTCCGGAAAGTTGTTTTTCCGTATGACTTAACTTTTCTCTTGCCTGTATTCTTTCATATTCAAGAAGTCTTTGCTCGATGACTTCAGCCTTTCTTGTTTGTACGGCGAAGTAGTTTTGAGCAAAAGCTATTTCAATTTTTCGACTATCACCGTTTTGAGCAACTAAATAACAGGCATATCGGGTCAATAAAATATCTTGAATCTCATGTTGAGCTCCCTTCCCAGCTTCGATCACCTTCCTGACGTCAGGAAAGTGATCGTCTAAATGCTCGCCAACATTCACGCATGCATCTTTAGCTTTTTGAATTACTTTTTCGAAGTTTTCCCATTTGCTATATCCTAAAAGTGCCTGCAATTCTCTTGCGCTCCAACACTCCACACCTTCGAGTTCAGAGGCTGCAGCCTCAAATTCGGAAAACAAATGTTTGATATCTTCTGTTTTCATATTTTTCAAGTGATTGTACGATAGGTTGGTAATTTTAGTAACCTGTTATATTAAAGTTACGGAAAATTCTTCAGATGCGGAAGTTGGCTCGAGGGTTGCCGGCAAGAAAGACATAAGAAGTTTCGGAATGCGCAATTTTTTTTGATCACGACACAATGAAATAGAGAATGGTAAATTACACCGAGATTCCCGTCAATTAGATCAAAACGGATACAAAACACGGGATGGATGCTCGTTTTGTCCGGGGATTGTTAGAAGGTTGGCGAGAACCATTGGAGACCAATATCGAAATTGAATGTATCTTGAGTTAATGAGAATTAACGTTCTGCAGCTACACGCAGGCGGGGTTTTTATCACGAAACTATTTACGCATCAACATTTTACCTTTTCTGCTTTCCTGTCCCGCGAGCACCGAAACCCCGCTTGCGGGTAGCTGCTGTTGGCAGTTGGTGTTTTATTTTACGTTTATCTTGACTTTTAAAGTCTCTTCGTCACCAAGTTTTGGAATCAAGGCATGGTAGACAACATTGTCAGGACGGGTAGCATCTGATTGGATAATGTCCACATTCAGTGTCAGTTCATTGTCTGGACAGGTTCTCCGTAAATCATATTTGATTGTGTCATTCTCGTTACCGGAAGACTGTCTGCCAATAACTAAGTCATAGAGAGAAAAATCAATTGTCGGATGACAATCTCCAGTTACTATGGAGTCGTAGGTGTCTTTTGATCTGATAATTGTATAGTCATTGTGGATATTAATCTGAAGTGAATACTTTGTGTCCTTACAGTCAAAGTGATGTGCAGTCAATTGTATCTCTTCACAATCCTTAATCTGATTACATGCCAGGCTTACAAACAGTAAAGCTAATATCAAAGTTTTGTTTTTCATTTTATTTAGGTTTTTTTATTGGATGTCAAACAGTCTCAATTGGTTGCTCCTACACTTGCTGCCGACTCGTTTATAACAACACAAAAAGCATTGTTAGCTAACTACTGTTTTCTAGCTAACCTTACCTTACGTTATTACTTTCATCTAAAAATAGTTATTAAAACTCAAAACGGATTAGCAAACAAAACATATTTTCAAATGACCATTCTTAATCATTCACAATAAAATCATACAGGTCAACAACCAAATAAAAGTTTTCCAAAAGGTTCGATATTTCGATGTTCCCCGCTACAAAGAGATCCCTGTAAGCAAATTGTTTACAGGGATCTTGCTTTTTGAGGGGGTGATTTTTTATTCGTCTGGAATATTAGGTTCTACCAGTCGTTTTAATTTGTCTAACGATTCTTGCCAACCTAAATAGCACATTTCAGTTGGTATTGAAGCAGGAATCCCTTCCTGTGTTGCCAAAAATTCTGTGCCACATAAGACTTTTTTGAATTCAATCGTAGTAATCATGTTTCCGGGCAAATTCGGATCTTCAAATTGGTCGGTATATTTTATTAGTTCATTTGGGATAATTTCTAAATATTCGCCGCCAAAAGAGTGTCCGTTACCGGTGGTAAAATTGGTAAACGACATTCTGTACGTTCCACCAATCTTAAAATCCATATTATGTACTTTACATAAAAATCCATATGGTGGCAGCCAGGAAGCCATTGCATCAGCATTTGTAAATGCTCTATATACTTTTTCTATTGGGGCTGCAAAAATCCGGTGCAGTTTAACTGTATTCGTTGTCATATCGCTATTTTTTAATTTCAAATTAAAATCTACATGCTTTGTTGAAAAATGAAGGATCAGAGATGTATGTGGCTGAACGCATGTCAATCAATGATCTCCAGGTATTCACTGAATAAACATACTCGGAAACACCGTGTTTAAATGTTCCGCAAGCTTCGATATTTCGATGTCCCCAACTGCTTCGCAGTATAAGAGCCTGAAAGTTAATCGCTTTCAGGCTCTTTGATCATAAAGTGATCATACGCAAGATCCCTCAATTATCGTATCGGCTATTTGGGGTTATATTTTGGATCATAATCCACCATCCATTCGATGCCGTATTTGTCTCTGAACATGCCAAAATATGAACCCCAAGGACTATTATCTATTGGCATTTCAATCTTTCCACCTGCTGAAAGTCCAGTAAATAATTTGTCTGCTTCTTCTTTGCTTTCTGCACTGATAGAAATTTTACTTCTGTTTTCATTTTCGTTTTGCCTACCCATAAATTCCGGGGTATCGCTTGCCATCAGCACGCTGCTTTTACCTATTGGCAAAGCAATATGCATAATCTTATTGGCCTCGTTTTCAGCAATAGGATGCTCGGGCATTGCAAAATCTTTGAAGCGACTTATCATTGCAAATTCTCCGCCAAAAACGGATTTGTAAAAATTGAATGCTTCTTCAGCATTTCCATTAAAGTGAATGTAAGGATTTAATTGTGCCATAATTTATTACTTTAAGTTTATTTAATTTTAGTTGCCAACCGTTGTAAATACTGTGTCCAGGCGTTTGTGCATCGACTGTAGCATTCAATATCAGGTATTAATCCTTCGTGGGTGAAAATAATATTTGTCAAATTTTCTTTCTTCACGATGTCAAAGCAAATTCTTGTGTTTGCCCATTCGTTTGTGTTATTTAAAAATGAAAGATTGCTTTCCGTAACTAACCATACAATTTTTTGATTTGGAATCAACTCAATTAATTTTTGATTTGAGTAATGAACACCATCGCCCGCTTTGAACGTAAACTCATCACCAATTTTTTCAAATTCTCCGTCTATTTTTTCACCAAATAATCCGCTCCACCACTCTTTGACATTCAGTAGAAGAGCATATACCTCAATTTCAGTTTTAGTGGATGTAAAACTGAATTGGAAATTTTTTGCTGGCATATCAAAAGTGTTAGTTGAATTTCTACTTAAGCGTTGCTCCTAAATCCCCCGAATGGGACTTCTTGCATCTATTAATTTTTAAGATAACTGCAACAAAGCCGAATCGTGGTTTTATGGAAAATGCACGTTAATAATTAATCCTCATTACGATTATTTGTTTTTAATGTTACCTTTTCGTTGAATGAGATAGTGCCCTGGAGGGTTGGATAATTTGAAGTTGACCACCACAAAGAAGCTTTGTAAATGATTGACAAATTAGATTTTAATAGTCTGTGAGTCCAATCGAGGGTGAGTAGGGTACATATATTCAAATTTTTTGGGCTGAACCTGCAATAATTTGTGAACTTTGGCTAGATTCAATTAATTTCAACACTCAGAAAGTTGGCAATAATGTTGTGAAGGTTTTTCAACTCTAGATTATTTATGTTTAAAAAGCTGATTTCAATTGGACAGAAGTCCAAGGCAGATAAATCCAATGATGCAGTCAAAGCTGAATTTTTAAATGTTCCGGTTCAACTGCTCTCGGGATTTATTGATGATACAAGAATGTCTGTTAGGGATATCAGCAGCTATTCAATCTACGCTCACTTAATGAAACTTGACAGCGGCACTGTCAAGGAGAAATATCGCGCAACCTGCGCATGTCTGGATTTCGAGGAATCAGACCGGGATGATGATCTTAGGCGAGGAATGGTGTTGTTTGAACGGTATAAAAATTCCCCTATGACCGGGATCGAACGGCAAGTATTTACAGAATTTTCAAAAGCGGGCAAGTCCAATTTTGATAAGGCCTGCTTCCTGGCTTTTCATGCATTGAAATCCATTGTTGGAGATAAAAATTATCAAAAGGTGGATAACAAACTGATGTGGGCTCGGATGGATGGGAAAGCCAAAACGATCTCAGATGTTTCTGAGCTGTCGGAGAAAGTTCGGTTTTTTGCGCAGGAATACCAGACGCTGAAAATTAAGAGAGAGCTACAGGAGAATTGGGGATTAATATATTATGCCCAGCATACCAGAGGGTTTTATGTGTCATTTAAAATGGACCTAAAATCTCTGATAAGGGAAGTTGTGAAGCGAAAGCGGAAAACGATTGAGCAGCTCCGCTTAAATCAAATGCGATTCCTGGAAAGTGAGGTCCAGCGCGAATTAGATAAACTGGAGGAGAAGGCTAGTCATTCAAAGAAGAAATAATAACGCCTGGACTATTCTCAATTTGGCAATTGAGTGAGGTGAATTGCCACAGCCATATCTCAGTAATGCCACAGTCAAAACTCAGCCATATCTCAGCCTAAATAAATTGGGGTTCCAATTAGCTATTTTTTTGAACGGACTGATTGTCTAGAGGCTCAATGTTAGACTTTCCAAAGTTCCTTAAATTTTGAGTTTCAATGCCTCACTGGTTCCAGATACTGAGAAAATACCTTTTTGCCGATTTCCCTATTCGACAATTGCTGTCTGTCACGATCATTCTTTTTGATCAGCGCATTTAAATAATGAGAATTATTTAAATGCCAGTTTATACCCCAAACCCCTGAAGGGATTTTTTTTGATGCAATTATCTGAAATAGTGATAGATACAAGAATTTCTCCTTTGGAGATATAGAGGTAAAATCAATACTAAAATTGACATTTAAGTATTTGCTCTATTTTGAAGCTACACTACTCACAATACCTTTCTATGAACGTTTGAACAGCATCAGGAGGCTATTCTGGATTGAAACGCGCATGCAAAATTTCCAAAAACATCGAAAAACAGATGTCCGGTAAAGTTTCGATACGATCCTCTGCTCCAGGTTTAATCAGCAAACTTCGGTTGGACAAATATACAAAACCTTTTCAAATATTATTAAATGAAGAGAAATATTTAATTAAACCAATTGGTGAGGTAAATACTGTAAATGACAAGTGAAATGAAATTTTAAAATCATATTGGTGGTAATTCAAAAAACACATAATCAATTTAATAGAATACCCTATCTACATTATTACATTATATATTTGTATTTGGGACATGCATAATGATTAGTTATTCAAATTCTACTTTACATGGGGTGGGAAGCAAAAAGATTTTTGGCGTAAAATCAATGTTGTTAGGGATGATAGAGAAAGTCTTTATCCCAAGTGCTCAAGAAGAATTTTTAATCCGATGCCAAAAAGGATTACCCCGCCAAGGAATTCTACCTTTGGTCCAAACTTGTCTCCTACATCTTTCCCGATTCGAATTCCGAGCATTGAGAAGAAAAATGTGACCGAGCCAATTATAAGTACGCCTCCGAATATTTTACCGGTTTCGGCCATGGCATAACTGAATCCAACGACCAGGGCATCTATGCTGGTTGCGATCGAAAGAGTCACGATGTGGCGGAACGAATATATGTCAGATACCTTTTCATCGCGGCTTTTCTTCAGACTTTCGTATATCATTTTTACACCGAGATAGGTTAGAAGAGTAAAGGCTATGAAATGATCCAGGCTCTCCACAAAAACTTTCAGTTCTGTACCCATTAGCCAGCCTATTAACGGGAATACGCCCTGGAAGAAGGCGAAGGCAAGAGATATTTTAACGGCATGGCCAAAAGTAACTTTTTGCTCCGCCAGTCCGCAGCTAATTGCCACGGCGAAAGAGTCCATTGAAAGCCCGACGGCTAATACGAATACTGTTAGTAGATCCATAAGTGCGCAAAAATAACAAAAGCCGTCGAATTACCGACGGCTTTTTGAATTTGGTCTTGACGACCTATATATATGATAATGATGAGTATCTTACATCATTCCACCCATACCTCCACCCATTCCTTGTGGTGGCATAGCAGCTTTTTCTTCTTTTTCTTCGACCAAAACACATTCTGTTGTCAAGAACATTCCGGCGATAGAAGCGGCATTTTCCAATGCAACGCGCGTTACTTTGGCAGGATCAATTACTCCTGATTCGTAGAGATTTTGGAAAACATCCAGGCGTGCGTTGTAGCCATAATCGCCTTTGCCTTCTTTAACTTTCTGAACGATAACAGCGCCTTCAACACCAGCGTTAGAAACAATCTGACGCATTGGCTCTTCAATAGCACGTTTGATGATCAATATTCCGGTTGTTTCGTCATCGTTGTCACCTTCAAGGCCTTCTAAAGAATCGATAGCGCGAAGGAGAGCAACACCACCACCGGGAACAATACCTTCCTCAATAGCTGCGCGAGTTGCATTTAAAGCGTCGTCTACACGAGCTTTTTTCTCTTTCATTTCGATTTCAGATGGGGCGCCTACGTATAGAACAGCAACTCCGCCTGATAATTTAGCAAGACGTTCCTGTAGTTTTTCGCGATCGTAATCGGAGGTTGTGGTTTCGATTTGCTTTTTGATCTGACCTACACGTGCTGCGATAAGTGCTGAATCACCTGATCCGTTTACAATTGTAGTTTTCTCTTTGTCGACAGTTACTTTTTCTGCACGACCGAGCATTTCGAGGGTAGTATCTTCCAGTTTCATTCCCTTTTCTTCTGTAATAACAGTACCACCTGTCAGGATAGCAAGGTCTTCCAGCATTTCTTTGCGACGATCGCCGAATCCAGGAGCCTTAACAGCACAAACTTTCAGTCCGGCACGTAGGCGGTTAACAACCAAAGTTGCCAATGCTTCACCTTCGATGTCTTCGGCAATGATCATTAATGGGCGACCAGCCTGGTGAGTAGCTTCCAAAACAGGAACCAATTCTTTCATTGAACCGATTTTCTTGTCGTGGATCAGAACGAATGGATGATCCATTTCTGTAGACATCTTTTCTGTGTCAGTCACAAAATAGGGAGAAATATATCCACGGTCGAATTGCATACCTTCAACAACTTCCACGTAAGTGTCGGTTCCTTTGGCTTCTTCAACTGTGATAACGCCTTCTTTGTTAACTTTTTGCATGGCTTCAGCAATCAATTTGCCGATTTCAGCGTCGTTGTTGGCTGAAACACGGGCAACCTGCTCAATTTTATCATAATCACTACCTACATTAATAGCCTGTGATTTGATGTGAGCAACCACTTTGAGCACTGCTTTGTCGATACCGCGCTTCAGATCCATTGGGTTGGCTCCGGCAGTTACGTTCTTCAAGCCTACTGTGATAATTGACTGAGCTAATACAGTTGCGGTGGTTGTTCCGTCTCCTGCATCGTCGCCAGTTTTTGAAGCAACTTCTTTAACCAGATGAGCACCGATATTTGCATAAGGATCAGCAAGATCAATCTCTTTTGCGACAGTTACACCGTCTTTTGTTACCAATGGCGCGCCAAATTTCTTCTCGATAATTACATTGCGACCTTTAGGACCCAAAGTTACTTTTACTGCGTCGGCCAGTTGATCGACACCTTTTTTCAGAAGCTCGCGAGCCTCAATATTAAATTTTATTTCTTTAGCCATTTTGAATAAATTTTATTAATTGACAATAAGTTAATTAAGCGATGAAAAGAACATCGGTCTGATTCACAAGCAAGTAATCTTTTCCATCGATGGCAAGCTCGGTACCGGCGTATTTTCCAAAGAAAACCAAATCACCAACTTTAACTTCCATGACTTCATCTTTTTTTGCGCTTCCAACAAGAACCACTTTACCGGATAGTGGTTTTTCCTTTGCTGAATCCGGAATAATGATACCACCAGCTGTTTTTTTCTCTGCTTCCTGCGGCTCAATCAACACTTTGCCAGCAAGGATTTTACCTTTAAGTTCTGCCATTTTTTAAAAATTTATTTAATAATTAGAAATGAATGATAATTTTTATACTTCACCCTATCAGAATTTGTGCCAAATTGTTGAGCCAGCATTTGGGAATGCTTTTTCGGACAAAATAGCAACCAAAGACAGAGTTGAGTATTATTGTGTTTTATAAATATCAGATTTACAATAGAATGCAAAAAAATGAATTTGTCAGTTTTTACTGTCAAGATGACATTGAATCAATTTTTGATTTTAGAATACTGATCTGAGCCTTTGTTTCTATGCCCTGTCAGTAGTCATAAAGCCGTACAAGACTTCGTTCTATGACTGATATCGTCAACTCCTGATTAGGCTGGAAGGGCATCCAAAATCGGCAATCCAAATTCTTTTTTAATCAAAAAAAAGCCACTGCTTTGAAGACAGTGGCTTGTATGTATTTCGTAACCGGAACGATTATTTCGTTTTTGAAGTATCGGTGCTTTTTTGTGGAACCGACTGAGGAAATGTAGGCAGAGCTGATGGATCCTGAACACCTTGAATCTGTTGTTCGATAGCTGACTTTGCCTGAACACCCTGACGTGGTAAGAAGGCTGTTGAACTAATGCAAAGAACAACTAACGCAGTAGCCAGAATCCAAGTCCCTTTTTCGAGGAAATCGGTAGTTTTACGTACACCCATAACTTGGTTAGAGCTTGAAAATGAGGACGCTAATCCGCCGCCTTTTGAGTTTTGCACTAAAACAAGCAGGACGATCAAAAAACAAACGATGAAAATCAGGATACTTATAAATGCGTACATCTTGTATTAATTAAGTAATTTTTTTATCTCTTTAATTTGCTGGGCAAAATAAACACTTTTTTCCGGAAATTTCAAACTTAACCGATTAAAAGAGTCAATAGCTTTTTGATAATGGCCTTGTTTAAGGTAAATTCTTGATAATGTTTCCGTTATAAATTCGTCATTTTCATTTTCAAGATCATCTTTCAATGCGGATAGCTCTTCTTTTGAGGGAATAATTTCCTTCCTCGGTTGAATCGAGGGATTTATTTTGATGAATTGTTCAATCAAATCAATTTTTTCTGCTGTTTTAGAACCATCTGCAACTTGTTGAACTTGGGAATCAGCATCATCTGTAATTAGTGACATCTCTTCCAACTGATAGTAAGGCTCCGTTTGATCGAAACTTAAAAGATCGAAGCTATCTGATGCCGATTCGGATGGCAGTGAGGTTGCGATTTGAGGAAATTCTGCTTCCGTAACCTGGTTTTCTTCAGCTAATTCAAAAAGCATCGACGTGCCTGGATCAATTTGATCACTCGGAGCAGACTGATCAACGCTCTTTGCTACCAGCGGCGCCGGTTGAAAAAGTTGGTAAAGTACTGATCGGTCCGTCGCGTAGATTGAGCAGGTTTTGAGGTACCCGGCGTAACGAAAGTTCGCCTGAGAAAACAAATTATAGGTATAAAGAAGCTGGGCTGACTGAAAATAGGGGAACTCCTCAACGATCTCCTTTAGCTCACCAATAGTCTGTTCTTTAAGCAGACCAGGCTTTTCGATATACTGAATCAATTGATCTCTTGTTATTGACATAAAAGACTTTTCAAATGATTTGTTGTTTATCTCTACCAATTGGCAACAGATTTGTTAAAAATATCTTCAACCAACTGTTCTGTAATGACTTTGACCGCTTCATTTTCTACCTGATTTATCGTCTTGGAACTATCCCAGTCGAAATAGGCGGAGAACGAAGTGTTGAAGTCCTGATCGTGGTCTTTGTTATTCACAAAAATTACTTTCACTGTAATTGTCAATCTGTTCATCGAAGCATAATCGCGTCCTGTCTCACTCTTTTGAACAGAAAGCGGACGAACATCGTAGCCGGTTATTTCGCCGGAAAATTCGAGATCTCCCTGGTCGGTTCGAAGGCTAAGTCCGGTTTCATTGACGAACTTGTCTTTCATGGCCTCAGAGAAAAACTGACTTAAAGTTGGATTGATCACTTTAGACCGATTCCTGAAATATTCGATAAATACAGTTTTGACATCTGGCGAGATTGAGGCTCCGCTCAGTTTATACGTGACTTTACATCCCGCTGTGAAGGTCAGGATAAATATCATCAGCAAAATCTGAATTTGTACGAAGGGCCAACGATTTTTCATTTGTGAGTAATGTTGTATTCTTTTATTTTCCGGTAAAGAGTCCGCTCTGAAATTCCCAACTCTTCGGCAGCCAGTTTGCGTTTTCCGCTATGTCTTTCCAGCGCTTTCAGGATAAGTTCCATCTCTTTTTCTTCGATGGACAGAGACTCTTCCACAAACTCTTCAGTATCCTGGATATGCGCTCTTCCATTGGGTTTTATGTAGCCTTGACTAAAAAGAGTCTCTTCCTGATCGATCGTATTTTTGCCATCCTGGTATAGTTGCATAAATCCCTCTCCGGAGTCATCACCGTGAACAGCAGCGGGAGCAATTTTACCCAACTGATTGAACTTTTCTTTCAGGTCATCCAATTCTTTTTTCAGTCCGATCAATGCATTGAGCATCATCGTGCGTTCATTTTCAAATGCCCGGGCATCTGACTCCTTGCTGTAGAGGGCGGGCAGCAGGCCAAACTCCTCTGTAGGAATATAGTGAACCAGCTTTTCCGCTGTTATGTCTCTGTCGGTTTCGATGATTGATATTTGTTCCGTTATATTTTTCAGCTGCCTGACATTTCCGGGCCAGCGATATCCGATAAATATTTTCTGGGCATCCTCGTTCAGGCGGATGGAAGGCATTTTGTATTTTTCGGCAAAATCGGTGGCGAACTTGCGAAAGAGCAGCAGTACGTCCGTACCTCTTTCCCGCAAAGGCAATACCTTGATTGGAACCGTATTAAGTCTGTAATACAGATCTTCTCTGAATTTTCCCTCCCGGATGGCATGTGTAAGATCGAAATTTGTTGCTGCGATTACCCGAACGTTTGTTTTTTGAACCAATGAAGAGCCAACACGAATAAATTCGCCTGTCTCGAGCACCCTCAAAAGTCTGACCTGCGTGGAAACAGGAAGTTCGCCGATTTCATCCAGGAACAGAGTGCCTCCGTCGGTTACCTCAAAATAGCCTTTCCTATCATTGAGTGCTCCTGTGAATGAGCCTTTTTCGTGACCAAAAAGTTCTGAGTCAATCGTACCTTCGGGAATTGCACCGCAGTTGATGGCAATATATTTGCCGTGCTTGCGATGAGAATAATGATGGATAATTTGCGGGAACGACTCTTTGCCCACGCCACTCTCACCGCTTATCAGTACGGAGAGATCAGTCGGCGCCACCTGAAGAGCTACTTCAATGGCCCGGTTCAATCCGGGAGCATTCCCAATGATGCTGAAACGTTGTTTAATCTCTTGTATATCCATGCACTCACTCTCACTTTTGAAGTTACAAATTTAGTATTAATCTACGAATATTCGACAACGGAAGCTGAATGATGACGATTGAAGGGTCGGAGCTTATGTTGGAAACAGTACTAAATTTTGGATTTTGGTTTTTAGATTTTAGATTAATCGGCAGGGAAGATTTGGGCCAATTTTCACATTTTCATATTTTCACATTTCCCAATTCTGATGGTTTTCCTTTCACTCGTAAATATATTTGTTAAACTATTGAATATTAGCAAGTACTCATGGAACTCGCAGATATATTTTCATCGCCTTTTGTGGGCTTTGCCAATGCTCGTTTCAAATGCTATTTTTGTAGATAGAAAGCACAAAATTCAATACTATGACACCAAAGTTTATTGCAATTATTCCATCCCGATATGGTTCTTCCAGGTTTCCCGGGAAACCGCTTGCTGATATTGCCGGCAAACCAATGATTCAGAGAGTGTATGAGCAGGTTACTCAAGCTGTGGATAACGCCTGGGTTGCGACGGACGATGAGCGCATTGCTGATGCTGTCCGGGCTTTCGGTGGCAATGTTGTAATGACCTCCGTGGACCATAGAAGCGGAACAGACCGGTGTGCCGAAGCGGTTATGAAGATCAGTGCTTCGACTGGAATTCAATTTGATGTAGTTCTAAATGTACAGGGTGACGAACCGTTTATACAGCCCGAACAGATAACGATTCTTCAAAAACCATTTGTGGAAAATCCTGGGACGGAGATCGCAACTTTGATTCAGCAGATTCATGAAATGGAAGTACTGCTTAATCCGGCAGAGGCAAAAGTTGCCCTCGACATTCATGGTAATGCCATATTTTTTAGCAGATTGCCAATTCCAATGATCTTTAAATCAGAACAGTCTGACTGGATGAAGAAGTTCAACTATTTTTGTCATGTAGGGATTTATGCGTATCGTACAGATATTCTGATGAAGCTCAGTAAATTGCCTGAAGGAGTCCTCGAAAAGGCAGAATCACTTGAGCAACTTCGTTGGTTGGAGAATGGCTACAAGATTAAAACTGAACTCACGGATCATGCCACTGTAGGCATCGATACCCCCGAAGAGCTCAGAAAAATAGTTGCTGATGGAATTGAAAAATACTATGCCAAACGCTAGTCATCGTTTATTATCGTAACTTTAACCAAACTAAAGGTTTATAACATGGCGATTTCCCGGTTATTTGAGCAGGATCCTTATCTTCAACCGTACTCCAAGGATTTTGCAAGGTGGGCAGAGAAGTACCAATCAAAAGAAAAAGAATTGCTTGGGAATATCTCTTTGCAGGAATTCGCTTCCGGCCATGACTATTTTGGCCTGTTCAAAGCTGAGGATCACTGGATTTTCCGCGATTGGGCACCGAATGCTACCAGGATTTTTCTGGTCGGAAATTTCAATGATTGGCTTGATCATTCTGATTTTGAGCTCAAAAGCATTGGAAATGGGGCATGGGAGCTTGAAATTCCGCTTTCGGTAATTCATCACGGAGACCTTTATGCGCTCTCCCTTCACTGGCAGGGCGGCAGCGGGAAAAGAGTTCCGGCATGGGCTAAAAGAGTTGTTCAGGATCCTTCAACGCATATTTTCAATGCGCAAGTCTGGGCACCAAAAGAAAAATACAAATTTTCGCATCCATTTATTCCTCTGCATGAAGCGCCGCTTATTTATGAGTCGCACGTCGGAATGGCAGGAGAGGAGCCCAGAGTTCACACATACAACGAGTTTCGTTTCGAGATGTTGCCGAGGATAAAAGCAGCTGGTTACAATACGATCCAGTTAATGGCTATACCGGAGCACCCGTATTATGGAAGTTTCGGGTACCATGTTTCAAGCTTTTTTGCGCCTTCCTCCCGGTTTGGCACCCCGGAGGAGTTAAAGCATCTGATTGATGAGGCTCACGGGATGGGAATGGCTGTCATCATGGATTTGGTGCATTCCCATGCTGTAAAAAATGTAAACGAAGGTCTTGGATTGTATGACGGGACGCGCACTCAGTTTTTTCATGAAGGGGCAAGAGGAGAACATCCTGCGTGGGATTCCTTCTGTTTCAATTATTCCAAAAATGAGGTAATTCATTTTCTATTATCCAACATCAAATATTGGTTAACCGAATTCAAGTTTGATGGTTTCCGCTTCGACGGGGTAACCAGCATGCTCTACTTCGATCACGGCCTCGGGAAAGCCTTTACCTGTTATGCAGATTATTTTACGCCAAATCTGGATGATGAGGCGGTTATCTATTTTATGCTTGCCAACAAATTGGCACACGAGATTAATCCGCGCGTACTCTCTATTGCTGAGGAGATGAGTGGATTGCCGGGATTGGCGGGGACATTAAGCAGCGGTGGACTGGGCTTCGATTACAGAATGTCTATGGGGGTTCCCGATCTCTGGATAAAACTGATCAAAGAACAGCAGGATCAGGAATGGAATGTTGGTCATCTTTTTCACGAACTAACGACACATCGTCCGGAGGAGAAGGTGGTAAGTTATGTTGAAAGCCATGATCAGGCGATGGTAGGTGACAAAACGGTTATCTTCAGGCTGATTGATAAGGAGATGTATTACAGTATGCGAAAGGATCAGCCTAACCTGACGGTTGACAGAGGAATTGCCTTGCACAAGATGATCCGTCTGGTCACGATAGGTTGTGCAGGTGGCGCTTACCTGAATTTTATGGGGAATGAATTTGGTCACCCTGAATGGATCGATTTTCCAAGAGAGGGAAACGACTGGTCTTATCAGCATGCTCGCAGAATATGGAGTGTCTCCGAGGATCCGGAACTGAAGTTTCACTGGCTTCTCGATTTTGACAGGGAGATGATCCACCTTTTCAGAAAAGAGCGGCTTTTAGAAGTTCCCGAAATATGGCGCGTCCATGATAATATGCCCGACCAGGTACTTGCATTGAAACGGAAAGATTTTCTCTTCGTCTTCAATTTCAATCCCAATAAGTCATTTGAGGATTATGGCATCCAGTGTGATGCAGCGAAATTCAAAGTTATATTGCACACTGATGCGCATAATTTTGGAGGTTTTAACCGGATTGATGAACGGATGACCTATTATTCACTGCCTGAAAATGGACTAGGTTCACCGCACCACCTGAAATTATATCTGCCTGCAAGGACCGCAATTGTGTTGCAACAGCAGGCGTACACGAAAGTTCGTTAAGGGAGCGGCGAAAGAATGTAGATCGCGTCGAGGATTTTCTTGCGTTCACCTTTCGGAATGGCAGAGAGGCACACCGCCGGATATGTGGCAATTCCCTGTTTTAGTTTCACGGTAAGGTGAAGATCCCATTTCAATCCAAAGAGGTACTTTTTTACCTTGACGTATCTCAGGCTGGCAACCGGAAATTCGATTGATTCATAGTTCCTTTCAACTGCATACAACGAATAGTACCGGATAATAATTCTGCCATTCTCCAGTTGAAATCGCACGAAATTAAAATTCAACACCCGGATCAGTACCAGCGAAAATATAAAAATGCCACTGAGAACCAGGACCAGGATAAACTGTTCAAGCAGGATTGCGGCTGTTATCGCAAGCAGAAACAAGACCCCTGAAATCATATGGAATCTTTTTAGTGCAGAAAGGTATTTCTTGTTGTTGTATAGCATCTTTCCGAAAAAATATTTTGAGTTACAAATTTAACTGAAATTGAAGTATCTATGGCACCAATCTTGTGGACCAAATAATTATTTTGGCTACCGCATAATTTTCGATATTTTCGTTTATGGCCAGTGAAACAGATCTTCTGAGGCGAATTAAATTAGGCAACCGGGATGCTTTTGCGGAATTGGTGTCTGTTTATCAGAGAACGGTACTGAATACTTGTTATCGTTTTTTGCTAAGCAAAGAGGATGCCGAGGATATTTCTCAGGAGGTTTTTATTGAGGTGTATCATTCAATTGGAAGTTTCAGGGAAGACTCGAAATTGAGTACCTGGATTTACCGGATTGCAGTGACAAAATCACTCGACGAAATCAAGAGGAAATCCAGGAAAAAAAGAATTACTTCCATTGGTAAGACACTGGGGTTAGAAAAGATTACGCATTGGGTCACAGGCACTGAGAGACCCGACAAGACTCTTGAGGACAGAGAAGACCTTGACTTACTCTTGCTGGCATTAAATCGTCTTCACGAGAGTCAACGGATTGCTTTAACCTTAAGTAGGATTGAAGGATATAGCAATACGGAGATTGCCGAGATCATGCAGACTAGCCTGAGCGCTGTAGAATCTTTAATTTACCGTGCCAAGCAGAATTTGAAATTATTTTTAAAACATTAATCGCCAGAATCTAAATAGAATATCGTCTAAGATAAAAACCATGAAAAACAGAATTGACCTGCTTGAACGATTTGAACACTTGAAGTCTATTGAGCCTACTGCTGAATGGAATGAGAAAGTAATGCTTCGGATCAATCAGCCAGATGCTAATAAGGATAGTAATACTGGCAGCCAGCTGGTAATGTTTGTGATTTTTCTTCTTTTTGCTATCAATGTTTTCTCAGTAACCAAAAGCTTGCTAAATGAAAGATCGCAGCAGAACCACACCAATCTTAGGATCATTGCATCCGAGTATTTGATTTCTACCAACTCTTGTAAATTCTAGCCAGATGGACATATTTTCAAGGAACAAATTTTTAGTACGCATCATTTTTGTGCTGCTTTTTCTGAACATTATTTCTACCGGATATTTATGGTTCCAAAAAAAAGAGAAACCTGATGATCGTCAGCCAAAAAAAGAAAGAGAGAATTCTTTACGGGTACTAAAAGAAAAATTGCATCTGACAAGAGAGCAGGAAAACGCGATCATCAGTCTTAGGCTGGATTATGCAAAAAGGGAAGAAACGGTTACAGAAATGATCAAGGCGCAGAGGGATTCCATGAATGTGGTTATGTTTCGTGCTGACGATGACACCTCAATGCTGAAAAGAATAGCAAGGAGGGTTGCTGATAATGAATACCAGCTCGAACTATTAAGAATTGACCAGGCGCAAAAATTAAAAAATATCTGTACCGAAGAGCAACTAAAAGAATTTCAGTATTTTGTGATCAATATCCGTGATTTTTTTCAACCCCAAAATCCCCCCCGGAAGAAAAAAGAATAATTGGGTGCCAGATTTTCTCTATTTCATCTTCTAAGTATGCAAGCAAACTGAAATTGTCATACTATGATCAGAGAAAATGTTTGGAAGATTTTTAAGAGAATTATCTATTTACTTTTATTAACACCTGTTTTTAGTTTTTCATGCAAGAAGCAGGAAACTATTACATCTGATGTACTGGCAGTAACAACATTTTATTTGCCTGATACAGGTCAGACCATAAGCTACACCGCCACCAAAGGCGAAGACTCCGATTTTGATTTTCATGCCCCGTCCTACAAGGACAATGGTGACGGTACCATTACCGATGTTGTCACTGGTCTGATGTGGCAGAAGAGTGATGGCGGCGAAATGATTTATGCCAATGCCTCCCCTTACTGCAAATCCCTTTCGTTAGGTGGATTCAGCGACTGGCGACTTCCCACTTCACATGAACTTTTCGGTCTGAACTGTTATGATAACGTTAATCCGGCATTGAATACCACCATTTTTGCCAAAACAACAGCCGAATATTGGTGGACCAGCGATGTTCGTGTCGATGAAGCAAATTCGGTGTGGGTTGTAAACGCAGGTGGAGGTGTCGGAGCCCATCCAAAATCTGAAACACTAAGTGCAGGCGGTAGCAAGAGGTTTCATACTAGGGCCGTCAGGGTACCTGAGGCAGTTCCGTTACCTCTCATCCATTTCAAAGACAACGGTGATAATACAGTTACAGATAATTATACGGATCTGATTTGGCAGAAAACACCATCTCCCAATACATTAACCTGGGAGGAGGCGCTCAGTTATGCAAATAGTCTCAGCCTAACGGGAAAGAATGACTGGAGGGTTCCCAACGTGAAAGAGTTACAATCGCTTAATGATGAAAAATTATATAAACCCTCATTAAACAAGAATTTTTTTACCAATGTTCTTTCCGGAAATTACTGGAGCTCGACCACTCAGGTTAATGCGACTTACCGTGCCTGGGACATCAATATTGATTATGGAATCGTCTCATACAACGATAAGACGATCAAAGAAAATGTTATTTGCGTGAGGGGAGGAAATAAATAATGTCCCGAATGCTAACGAAATACACAATTCTGGTAGTCATTTTTCTGACTGCATGCTCTAAAAACAGTGATCATACCAAAAAGGATGTGGAGATACTTTTGCCATCTGAAGGGAAAGGGTTCACTGAGATTCTGGGTCGACCGACAAACACCTCAGTTGCCATGAGCATTCTTTTCGACCAACCATCTGATGTATATTGGGAATATGGCACGGTCTCCGGTTCCTATCCCTTCAAAACCGCAACCTTTGCTACTTTGAAAGATAAGCCGCTTGAAACAGATTTCACCAATCTATCTGCTAATACAAAATACTATTATCGAACTTGTTACAAGGCAAGCGGAGAGTCATCATCCTTTCTTGGCGGGCCAGAACGCTTTTTCCAGACACAGAGAGCAAGCGGCAGCACTTTCACCTTTACTATCGAATCTGATGAGCATATGTATGATAAGAAGGGTGTTGCAAGCATTTATCAAATTACGCTTAATAATCAGGCACTTGATAATCCGGATTTCATGGTCACTCTTGGTGATACCTTTGGTGATGATCATCAGGCAATGACCATCACCTCTGCCCAACTTAATGCTTTGCACAAGTATTACAGATCATTTTTTGGCGGTGTATGCCACTCGGTGCCTCTTTTTATATGCCTGGGAAACCATGAAGGCGAAAACGATTATTATATGGGGCTTACTCCTCCTAATAATCTGGCTATCAACGGAACGCTTTGGCGTAAATATTACTATCCAAACCCGTTTCCCAGTGCGTTTTACTCGGGGAATACGGAAAATGAACCGTGGGGCATATCATTGCCGCAAAATTATTACGCCTGGACTTGGGGGGATGCACTTTTTGTGGTCCTGGATGTGTACCGTTACCAGAACAAGACAAATCCCAAGCCAGATGGCTGGGACTGGTCGCTGGGTCAGAACCAATATAACTGGCTGAAAGCAACTCTGGAGACAAGCAAATCGAAATACAAATTTGTTTTTGCACATCATGTTTGCGGGGAAGGGAGAGGCGCCCTCAGCCTTGCAAAGTACTATGAATGGGGAGGATACGAATCCAACGGAACGACTTTTGGCTTTACTTCAAAGAGGGCAGGCTGGGCGAAGCCGATTCATCAGCTTTTTGTGGACAACAAGGTGAATATTTTCTTTCAGGGGCATGACCATCTATTTGCCCGAGAGCAACTAAATGGCGTAACTTACCAGGAAGTCCCCATGCCCAGCGATTCCACCTATCAGATCGGAAAACTGGCGAATGCAGATGCGTATGTATCAGATGTGGTGGATGGAACAGGGCATTTGCGTGTAAACGTTTCCCCGGCTGGGGTAAAGGTCGATTTTGTACAGGCATATCTCCCAAGGGATGAAAATGGATCACGAAAGAACCGACAAGTAGCATTTACCTATACAATTAAATAGTTATGAGAAACAGACTATTCCTCTTATCTTGGTTAATTCCTTATGCTTTTTTGGTCGCTTGTCACGGTAAAGAAACTGTTACTGCGGAATCTGAAGTAGTTACAACAACAGATGGACTTGCCTATTCCGAGATACTCGGAAGGCCAACAAATTCTTCCATCACGGCAAATATCCTTTTCAGCAAACAGTCGGAAGTTTACTGGGAATACGGAACTACAACCGGAAATTACACTGGCAAAAGCGCTACCAGTAAAGCCTCCGGAGATGTTCCGCTTGAGGTCGAACTGACAAGTCTGACGCCCGATACAAAATATTTTTATCGGGTCAGGTACCGCCCAACCGGAACTACAACTTTTCTCTCCGGACCAGAATATAGTTTTCACACTCCAAGACCCACGGGCACTTCTTTTACTTTCGCGATTGAAGCCGATCCGCATCTGGATGAAAATTCTGACACCACTTCTTATAGACTCACGCTAAAAAACATTCTTTCTAAAAGTCCTGATTTTTTGGTGGATTTAGGAGATACCTTCTTTTCAGAGAAGCAGCCTTCAAAAACTCAAGCTGTGATTACAGCCCGCCATTTGCTTTTAAGACGGTATTTCGATGATATCTGTCATACAATTCCACTTTATCTGGTACTTGGAAACCACGAAGGTGAAACAGGGTGGGCGATGGACGGTACCGCTAACAGTCTTCCGGTTATGGCATCCAATACAAGAAATCTGTATTATCCAAATCCGGCGCCAAATAGTTTTTACACTGGTGTAACGAAAACGGAATCATTTGTCGGTCAGAGAAACGGCTTTTATTCGTTTGAGTGGGGGAATGCCCAGATCATTGTCTTGGATCCATATTGGTATACCACCAACAAAACCGGATGGGGATGGACCCTGGGAACAGATCAGTTTAACTGGTTTAAAAATGCCATTACTACCAGTAAAGCGAAATATAAATTTATTTTCTGTCACAATCTGGTTGGAGGAAGCACTACTGATGCACGTGGAGGTGTTGAGTTTGCAGATTTTTACGAATGGGGAGGGAAAAATACGGATGGAACCATTGGTTTTGACAATTACCGGCAGGGATGGGGTGGTAAATCGATTCATACCCTGATGAAGGAAAACAAAGCCACCATATTTTTCCATGGCCATGATCATTTCTACGGCAAACAAGACAAAGATGGGATCGTGTACCAGGAAGTGCCTCAGCCTTCCAACAGAAACATAAGTAATTCATCGGCTAAGGATTACGGTTATGTCAGCGGGACAATTTTACCCGGTCGGGGATTTTTGCTGGTTACCGTCACTGGCTCGAGTGTCAAGGTGGAATATGTCAAGACGTTATTACCTGCTGAAGAAGTTGCTAATGGTAAAAACGGGGATGTAGCGACTTCCTATACCATAAATTAAATAAGTTATGAAGAATTTGATGCTCCTTCTAATAGTCGGGTTTTACTTGATGAGTGCCTCTTGCAGTAAATCGGAAACAGCGGTTACTCAGGATCCGGTAATCACTCAGAATTCAGATATGACTGAAGTCCAAATTCCTGCAGGAGAATTTGATATGGGTGATCATTTTGGGTTCATAGATCCATCCCATCCCAGTGATGAGCTACCGATACACAAAGTCAAGGTAAGTACTTTCAAAATGGCAACTACCGTAGTCACCAACAAGCAATACCTGGCCTATCTTATTTCTGCATTAGCCAAAGGGCAGATAGAGGTCAGAAACAATACAGTTTATGCAGTTGGAGGATCAGATATCTATTGTTATACCAATCAGTTTGCTTCTTATTATAGTATTGGTTATGATGGTAATACTTTCACCATAAAGGATTTTCGGGCAAATCATCCGATGGTAGGAATCATGTGGTTTGGAGCAGCTGCATATTGCAACTGGCTGAGTTTGCAGAATAACTTGAACGAATGTTACAATCTCAAGACTTGGGTTTGCGATTTTACAAAGAATGGCTACAGGTTACCAACCGAAGCTGAATGGGAATATGCCGCAAGAGGGGGGAAGACGAATCTTTATTACAATTATCCCTGGGGTAATGAGCAGGATGTTACCAAAGCCAACTGGCCGGATTCGAAAGATCCTTATGAGGTTGGGGGTGATGCGGGATTTCCATTTACCACCCCAGTTGGATTTTACGATGGAAAACTTCACCTGAAATCGGAATACAATTGGCCAGGCGCAGCAGTGTCATACCAGACTTCCAACGGTGCCAATGGATTCGGATTATATGATATGGCAGGAAACGTCTGGCAGCTGATCAACGATTGGTACGGACAAAATTATTACAGTATAAGCCCATCGGACAATCCAAAGGGTCCGGATATCGGTTTCATCATGCCGGATGGCAAGGCCTACCGGGGAATGCGCGGTGGCAACTGGTACAATGGTTATACAACGGCACAGTTGCCTATTAACGATGGACATTCCAGGGTTTCAAATAGAAATCCTTCTTATTATCGTGGTCCTCAGGATCCTAATCATCCGTGGTATCACATTGGATTCAGAGTCGTAAGAATCTAATTTTATAACAATAGCTATGAAACCTAAATCAAAAATTTTCATTTATCCGTCAATCTTAATGCTATTATTATTGACAGTTTTCTTGGGTACAGGATGTACGAAATCTTCTGATGCTGCAGATGAGACAGTTGTGGATACGACTTTCGATCCGGGGAGTTTAAAAAACAACATGGGTTTGATCCTTAATACTACCAAGGCGTTTCCGGGATACCTTCTTTTTGCTCCCAAGCAGAATACCATGACTTACCTGATTAACAACAACGGACGGATCATTAACAAGTGGACCGCCAGTAAATATCCACCCGGACAATCGGTCTATCTGCTTGAAAGTGGTAATATTCTCAGATCTTGCATGACTAAGGGCCAACTAAGCAGTGGTGGAGGTGAAGGAGGCAGGGTTGAAGAGTATGATTGGAATGGAAACCTGGTTTGGGAACTGGATTTTTCTACTGCCACTTATATGCAACATCATGATATCAGGCGACTTCCAAATGGGAATATCCTGATGCTGGTTATTGAAAAAAAGACTTATGCTGAATGTGTTGCTGCCGGATTTAATCCTGCAAAGTTTCAGCCGGAGATCGCACAGAAGGGAATGATGCTGCCAGACTATGTGGTCGAAATTCAGCCAACTAAACCTGTTGGTGGGACAGTTGTGTGGGAATGGCACACTTGGGATCATCTGATTCAGGATTTTGACGCAACAAAACTAAATTATGGGGTTGTCAAATCACATCCGGAGCTGATTGATTGTGCCGGGGATCAAAAACAGCTACCGGCTTTTTGGAACCATATGAATTCAATAGATTATAATGCCTCTCTCGATCAGATTGCTCTTAGTGTCAGGGGTAATAGCGAAGTATGGATCATCGACCACAGTACAACAACAGCTGAAGCCAAATCACATTCTGGGGGTAAATGGGGCAAAGGAGGAGACCTATTATATCGCTGGGGAAATCCGGCTTGTTATCGATCAGGTACTGTCAGCGATCAAAGATATTTTCAGCAACATGATGTGGAATGGATAAAGTCTGATTGTCCAGGCGCCGGAAATCTGACATGTTTCGACAACGGACTGGGTAGAGGGGTCTATTCTACAGTTGAAGAGTTTACTCCGGCCATTGATGCCAGTGGAAAATATACCATGGTAGCCGGATCTGTTATTGCACCAGCAAATTATACCTGGGTTTATAAGGGTACAACCGCGGATCCCATGTATTCGGAGAATATTTCAGGAGCACATCGTCTGCAAAACGGGAATACAATTATCTGTTCAGGAACCGTTGGCGAGTTTCGCGAAGTTACCACTGCCGGCGAAATTGTGTGGAAATATATTTGTCCGGTGGCTGCAAACGGTCCGCTTACACAAGGCGCAGCAATCCCCGAAGATGCTGCCCGTACGGGAGAGCTGATGAATTCGGTTTTCAGGGTTTACAAGTACCCGCTGGATTATGCTGCATTCAAGGGCAGGAGCCTAGTTGCAGGCGATAAGGTAGAAAAATAGAAAAGCCGAAGGTAGTTCTTATCTTCAAATCCTTTATCTTAGTAGCTATAAATGGTTATTGTAGTCTTAGACCATTGGTAACTTACTAAACTAAAATTTGGATGACTGGGAAACAGGAGGTTAGGCTTAATACAGAAAAACGCAGCTCACAAACCTATATCTTAATCACTGCTTTTCTTGCTCTATTTGCTATCGTTGGATTTGCCTATTACGGATTGCCATTCTTTTTTGATTTCATGACGAAAGAGTTTGGCTGGTCGAGAGCAGATGTTACTTCAGGAAATGCTCTAGGCAAATTGGTTGTTGCTCCATTGTTTGGCTTTATCGCCGGCTGGCTGATTGACAAGTACGGCCCCCGGAGTTTAATGCTTACAGGATCCTTATTCGCTGGAATTGCATTGATTGGATTGAGCCTGTCGTCTTCACTGGGCATGTTTTATCTTTTCTACATCTTCAATGCTCTGGGCTACGTTTTTGGCGGTCCTCTGCCTTGCCAGGTATTGATATCAAGGTGGTTCGAAAAGAATAGAGGTAAAGCCATGGGAATTGCCTACCTGGGAATCGGTACGGGAGGTGCGGTGGCTCCGCTGATTTCATCCGCGTTAGCCAAAAATCTTGGTTGGCATATGGCTCTAACAACATTGGGAATATTGGTTGTCCTGATTGCGTTCCCATTTGCCTTTTTTATCAAAGACACTGCGGGGAGCAGAGAGGAAAAGAAACATACGGTTCCTGTTGTGCCCGTCAAAATGATACTTCAAAATCCAAATTTTTATCTGCTGGCTTTCGGGAGTATGTGTTCGATAGGAGCTGTTGGAGGCATTGTTCAGCACTTAAAGCTATATCTGCGCGATCTGGATTATTCCCAGACAAATGCTGCGCAGATTATGTCTTTCGTCATGCTATCCAGTCTGGCCGGACGAGTATTGATGGGCTTTCTGGCAGACCTGATCAATCGGAAATACGTGATGATCCTGATTTATTTGATCGTAGCTTGCACCATTCCGCTTCTATTAATCCCGGACTTCCCCGGAAAGATTTATCTTTTCGCCGTAATTTTCGGCATTGGACTTGGCGGAGATTATATGATCATTCCTTTAATGGCTGCTGATCTATTTGGTGTCCGGGCACTTGGACGAACCATGGGAATAATTTTAGTCGCCGACGGAATTGCAGAGTCGATTTTCCCGTGGTTGGTCGGAAATTTGTACGAGCTAACAAAAAATTATACGACTGGATTTAGTGTGCTGATTGGTCTGGCGACGCTTGGGGCTGTAATTATTGCCTTTCTGCCGAAGACCGGCGAGGTCGAGAAGAGTGTAGGGAAATAGGCAAACTGAGGGAAGAGTCCTCGTTGAATTAATTATTTTATTGCATTATGATCATTGATTCGAATATCAAACCGATAGATTTAGCAGGCAAACTCGATCGATTCTGGAAATTATCCGGAGAAAAGATATCTTCAATCGAAAAGGAATACGATCAGAAATTGGGTGCTCCCGTATTTACCATCGGGGGGAAGTATACTTCCCGTGGCTGGACAGAATGGACTCAGGGGTTTCAGTTTGGATCCGCAATTCTGCAGTTCGATGCAACCGGGGACGAATTCTTTTTAGAGAATGCGCGAAAAAATACTGTCAATTTCATGTCGCCGCATGTGAGTCATGTCGGAGTTCACGATCACGGATTCAATAATATCAGTACCTACGGCAATCTTCATCGTCTGATGACGGAGGGAAAGATTCCACACAACGATTGGGAGAAAAATTTCTATGAATTGGCTCTCAAGGCATCAGGCGCTGTGCAGGCAAACAGGTGGAGCAAAACAACGGACGGAGGGTTCATCTATTCTTTCAACGGTCCTCAATCGCTTTTTGTCGATACCATCCGGTCGTGCCGGATTTTAATGGTAGCGCACCAATTGGGTCATTACCTTCCGGGAGAAAATGACCGGCATATTTCCCTTTTTCAAAGAGGCATCGAACACCTGATGGCAACGGCTAAATATTCAGTTTATTATGGCGAAGGCCGCGATAGTTACGATGTTTGGGGCCGCACGGCTCACGAAGCAGTCTTCAATCCTAACGATGGGAACTACAGGTGCCCTAATTCTCAACAGGGATTTTCGGGTTTTACTACCTGGACAAGAGGTTTGGCATGGGCTATGCTGGGGCTTGCCGAAGAGCTGGAGTTTTTAAGTACAATGCCAGAAAGTGCATTTGATCAATCCAATCATAAGGATAAGGTATTTAGTCAGTTGTTAAAAGGAGCCAGAGCCACCTGCGATTTCTACATAAAAAACACACCGATTGACGGGATACCCTATTGGGATTCCGGAGCTCCTGGGCTGGTGCATCTTGAAGATTATCTCAACAAACCCGCTGATCCCTTCAATGACTTCGAGCCGGTAGATAGCTCAGCAGCTGCAATTGGAGCACAAGGCCTGCTTCGACTGGGTCATTATTTGGGTTCTCAGGGTTTAATTGAGGAAGGTCGTCACTACCTGCAGGCCGGGCTCACGGTTGCCTCCAGATTACTCGAGCCGCCGTATTTATCTGAAAATGCAGAACATCAGGGAATTTTACTTCACTCGGTTTACCATCGGCCGCACGGGTGGGATCATATTCCGGATGGATATAAAATCCCTTGTAGTGAATCAAGTATGTGGGGTGACTACCACATGCGTGAATCTGCCTTGTACATTTCAAGACTGATTTCAGGTGAACAGTATTACACTTTCTTTAATGGAATTAAGTAAGATATGGCCTCAGAAATTAAGGATTTCTCAAGACTTTGTGTTCACACTTTTACGACAAAACCCTGGAGTATTGAAGAGTGCGTGAGAAACTATGCGGCATCCGGAATAAAAGGAATAACCATTTGGCGGAATGTACTTGAAAATAAAAATCTGACGGCGGTTAAGCAACTGCTGGATGAGTATGGAATGGAAGTAGTTTCACTGGCTCGGGGTGGATTTTTTCCATCCACTGATATCAGAAAACGGGAGTTGGCTATCGACGATAATTTTCTTGCCATTGAGCAGGCAGCTTCCGTGGGCGCTCCCTCCATCGTTTTAGTATGCGGAGCCGACGGAGGCCAATCGCTCGAAAAATCGAGGGAGCAAATAGCCGAAGGAATTCTCAGAATACTTCCTTCAGCACAGGCTGCCGGCGTAAAATTGTCTATCGAACCGTTGCACCCGATGTACGCCGGCGACCGTTCCGCCATTAATACGCTTAAGCAGGCCAACGACATGACCGATATGATCAACTCAAATTGGGTAGGTGTAGCCGTCGATGTCTATCACCTCTGGTGGGATCCGGATTTACAAATGGAAATCATGCGATGCGGAAGGAATAACAAGCTTTTTGCTTTCCACGTGTGCGACTGGAATGTTCCGACTACTGATTTTCTGAACGATCGTGGATTGATGGGAGATGGTTGTATCAATATCCCCCAAATCAGATCATGGGTTGAGGCGACTGGATTCCGGGGATACAATGAGGTGGAGATTTTTTCTACCAAATATTGGGGCACCGATCAGCATGAATATCTTGAAAAAATTAAGAAAGCTTATTTGGGGAAGACTTAGAACGGAACAGTGAACACGGAGAACAAAAATTAGGTGAAATATTAAAATAATAACGATGAACGAAAAGGCCATTATTCACAGAGTTGGCATTATAATGAACGGTGTTACAGGGCGTATGGGTACTAACCAGCACCTGATGAGGTCAATTGTCGAAATCATTAAACAAGGAGGAGTTCAATGCGGCCCGGGTGAATTCATTATTCCGGATCCGGTTCTTGTTGGCCGCGATGAGACGAAACTACGGAAGCTTGCCGAAATGTCGGGTGTTAACGAAATGGACAACTAATCTGGAAGAGGTGATGAATGATCCTTCATACCAGATATATTTTGATGCACAAACCACCGGACGCAGAGCCGATGCTGTAAAAATGGCAGCAAAGGCAGGTAAGCATGTGTATTGCGAAAAACCTATTGCCAGCGATGTTGCTACTGCGCTGGAACTGTATGACGTGTGCGAAAAGGCCGGAGTAAAGCACGGCGTTGTTCAGGACAAACTCTTTTTACCTGGAATGCTGAAGTTAAAACGGCTGATGGAAAATGATTTTTTTGGAAAGATCCTTTCCGTCAGGGGAGAATTTGGATATTGGGTCTTTGAGGGATTTAACGTTCCTGCTCAACGCCCAAGCTGGAATTACCGCAAGGAAGATGATGGTGGCATTATTATCGATATGTTGTGCCACTGGAGATATGTGCTCGATAATTTGTTTGGAAATGTGAAAGGGGTATTCTGCCTTGGTGCCACCCATATTCCGGAAAGAGTCGATGAGAATGGAAAGATTTATAAATGTACAGCCGACGATGCTGCGTATGCAACTTTTGAACTCGAAGGAGGAATCATTGCGCATTTCAATTCTTCGTGGGTCACCCGGGTTAGGCGCGACGACTTGCTGACACTGCAGGTGGACGGCACAAAAGGTTCTGCCGTTGCGGGTTTGCGCGAATGCTGGACGCAACATTATGGCAATACACCAAAACCTGTTTGGAATCCGGATATTCCAAGTCCCATCAATTTTTTAGAAGGGTGGTCTAAAGTACCGGAACAAGAAACCTTCGGCAATGCCTTCAAGGTAGAATGGGAACTTTTTCTCAAACATGTCGTGAAAAATGAACCCTTCCGTTGGACCCTTCTGGAAGGTGCAAATGGAGTTCAATTGGCCGAAAAGGGACTCGAAAGCTGGGCCAAAAAGTGTTGGGTTGAGCTGCCTTCTATAGCGTAAGAAGCTGAAAGAGAAAGGAATTTGAAAATAATGGGTAAGGACGACCCGTCGTGATCGTCCGGATCAAATAAAAGAATATGAGAAAAGTGGCGTTGATTACCGGAGGAACCCGTGGTATCGGTCTCGGAATTGCTACCGAACTGGCAAAAGCCGGTTTTGATCTGGCATTGAATGGAATCCGCGAAGCAGAGGTCGTTTCGACTGTCCTGGATAATCTCAGAAATCTAGGGGCTAAAGTTGCATATTTCCCTGGAGACGTATCAATTAAAGAAGATAGGCAGATACTGTTGGCCTCCGTTTTAAAACAATATGACCGGGTAAATGTACTGGTTAATAATGCCGGGATAGCCCCAGCCGAAAGACGTGATATTCTCGAGGCAACAGAAGAAAGCTTTGAGAAGGTCCTGAATGTGAACCTTCAGGGACCTTATTTCCTGACTCAACTGATTGCCAATAAAATGATCGAGACGAAAATTCAACGTCCGGATGAGTTTTACTGTATCATAAATGTATCCTCTGTTTCGGCAACTATTGCGTCGGTTAACCGGGGAGAATATTGCATTTCAAAGGCCGGGATTGCAATGGCCACGAAATTGTGGGCAAGCCGGCTTGGAGAGTTTGATATTCCTGTTTATGAGATTCAACCCGGAGTTATCAGGTCTGACATGACCTCAGGCGTCAAAGAGAAATACGATCTGCTGTTTAAAAATGGACTGGCAATTCAACAGCGGTGGGGACTTCCCGAAGATGTTGGCAAGGTTGCTGCCGCCATGGCTGGTGGATATATGCCATACTCTACCGGTCAGGTCGTTTTGGTGGATGGCGGAATGACCACCCAACGACTCTGATAAAAAAGGGAGGTCGCGACCGCCCCCCACACGATCTCCTTTCTCCGTGTTCCGTTTTTCATGTTCAACTATATTTCTAGTTAAAGAATGTTAACTCTATTGTACGACTATAAAAATAGTTGTATATTTGTTTCGAAGGATTGATAATAAAATGGTAAAGTCATGCAATTAACAAAAGCAGAAGAACAGGTAATGCAGATTTTGTGGGAGTTGGGAGAAGGGTTGGTTAAAGACATCCTCGACCGTTTCGATGAACCAAAACCTGCGCGTAACACCGTTTCAACGGTAGTTCGGATTCTTGAAAAAAAAGGATTTGTCGGCCACAAAGATTATGGCAAAGTCTTTGTCTATTATCCCTTGATTCTAAAAAAGGAATATTCAGGCAAGCAGCTTTTTGGTTTGATGAATAACTATTTTAACAATTCCTTCCCGGCGATGGCCTCTTTCTTTGCCAAGGAGAATGATCTGTCTATCAAAGATCTTGAGCAATTGCTTGAAGAAACTAAAAGGGAATTAGCTAAACGTAACAAATCCGAATAAGATGGAAACTTTAGGCCTGGTTCTATTGAAATCGGCTGCCTGGCTAACCGGTTTTACGCTTGTTTATCTGCTTGTGTTGCGCAATGAGCGCTATTTCAGGTTGAATCGTATTTATCTGCTGTTAGGGATAGTAGCTTCTTTGCTTTTCCCATTTTATTCCTTTCACTATCAGGTGATCGTTCCTTCAATTGCTTCCGGAATTTCTTCAGTTGGCGAGTTATCTGCTGGCGCGATAGTTCCGGACGAACCAACTCCGGCACCATTGTTTTTCTGGATTTACTTAATCGGAATCACGGCATTTTTGCTTCGCCTGCTCTTCCAGACGTGGAAGATCGTACGGAAACTGCGCATTTCCGGATACGAAAAATCAGGCTCGGTGAAATTGGTGCGAACCGCTGAATATGTCTCCTCCTTTTCATTTTTCTCTTTCGTTTTTGTCAATCCTTCAATTGCAAACATTGAAATGGAAGAGATTATGAATCACGAGCGGGAACACATTCAGCAGTATCACTGGTTTGATTTATTGCTTGTCGAATTGACGTGTATTGTGCAGTGGTTCAATCCATTTTCGTGGATTTATGCCCATCTGATCCGCCAGAACCATGAATTTCTGGCCGATGAAAGTGCACTTGAACGTTCATCAGATCCAGCCGTATATCAGGCAGCATTATTGAATCAGTTATTGGGAGTTCCTGTGTTCAGCCTTACCAATTCCTTTAGTTATTCACTAAACAAAAAAAGATTTACAATGATGAAAAAGCAAATAGATTCTCCGCTAAGAAAATTGAAGCTGCTTGTGGTTCTTCCACTGATGGCACTTCTATTTTATGCCTTTGCAGTTCCGGATTACAAATATGGCAATGATCCTAATCCGGTCCCTTCTGTCGAAGGACCCATTACCGTCAAAGGACAGGTTGTTAAAAGTGATGGTCAGCCATTGTATGGTACTTCCGTTATCCTTAAAGGATCCACTACCGGAACTATTACCGATAAGGATGGAAATTTTGAACTAAAGGGGATTCCTTCGGATGGCGAATTGTTCTTTTCCTTTGTCGGATTTCAGGGCCAATCTCGAAAGGTGTCCTCCGAACCGATGAAAATCACAATGGAAATTTCGAAAGTCGGCCTCGATAAGATTACCGTAGTTGCCTACGGAACACCGCCGCCGCCTCCACCACCACCTCCGCTCCTTTCCAGTATAGTTAAAAACATGGACGATGCAAATGCACCTTTGGTGTTTTTTGATGGAAAACCTATCGACAAGGCAGAGCTGGCAAAAATTGATCCTTCAAGTATCCACCACATGTCTGTTCTCAAAGGGAATGATGCAGTCGCCGTTTATGGTGACAGGGGTAAAAACGGGGTTATTCTGATTACCTCCAAAGCGAAATCAGCTAGTGATAAAGCGGGTGCGAAATCCAATCTGGTTGCTAAACAAGCAGGGGAAGAGGACGTTTTTCTTGTCGTCGAAGAGATGCCACAATTTCCAGGAGGTGAAATGGCCTTAAGAAAAGTAATTTCAGAGGCCGTCAAATATCCAATTGCTGCCATAGAAAAGGGAATTCAGGGAAAAGTATTCATAACGTTCGTTGTCAGCACCACCGGGAAAGTCGAAAAAGCAAAAGTTGCGAGGGGCGTCGATCCTTTGCTGGATGCTGAAGCGCTGAGAGTTGTGAGTGGGTTATCTGGATGGATCCCCGGAAAACAGAGAGGACAGGCAGTAAATGTGCAATATACAGTTCCTGTCGCGTTCGCGCTATCAGAGAAAAAGGAGAATGCAGCTGCAGAAAACAAAACCCCTCAAAATAGCGGTAAAGAGGTATTTATCGTTGTTGAACAGATGCCTGAATTCCCAGGAGGATCACAAGCTTTGAGAGAGGCTCTGGCACGTTCTGTAAGCTATCCGGTGGCGGCTCAGGAAAAGAAAATTCAGGGTAAGGTATTTGTTAATTTTGTCGTCAACGCAGAAGGAAAGGTTGAAAATGCAACCATCGCTAGGGGTGTTCATCCAGCTCTGGACGCGGAGGCAATCAGGGTAGTGAGTTCACTTCCGGATTGGAAACCAGGCAAGCAACGGGGACAAGGTGTCAGCGTTGCGTTTACTGTCCCGATAGAATTCGTTTTGCAGTAAAAATAGAAGCACTAAAAGAGGCTGTCTCATCGGGGCAGCCTCTTTTTTTCTCTGCTGCAACTCCTCGAAAATTGTGCTATTTTTGTTGTAGGCAGCAGATTTGAATTCAGTTATCATAATTCGGGCAGTTGTTCCAACTGGAAATCAGCGTACAACGCCGCCAAACAAATAGACCTGGTAACATGATTAGATTGGCTGTTTCATGGTAAGTTATCTAAGATGGATCAACTGTTTGACATACAAAAATTTACGATCGCAGAAATGGAAATTCTTGCGGCAAAACCTACTGATCCGCATATTCATGACTGCGAAGAACTACTGGTTGGAATTTCCGGTGAACTGGACCATTTTATTGATTTTAAGACCTCTGTTTTCAAGGCTCCTTACATCAGTTTTATAACGAAAGGCAAAATGCATCGGGCCAAACCTACCGTGAAAGATGGCCAGTTGAACTTGTGGCTAATCCTTTTCAGTTCCGAATTTATTCCTGAAACGACATTTCAATTGTATTCCTATTACCATGATCATGCTACACTTGAATTTGAAAATGGTGCTTGTTTCAACCGGATGGATCAGTTGTGCAACATGATGTACGAAGAAAATCTTCAGGCAACGCCTGATTATGCCGTTATCAGGCATTTGTTGAGTGCTCTTTTCACGATGATTGAATCTCAACGCAAGAGAATTGATCCCCAACAGTTCAATCCCAAAACACAAAATATCACCTTCAAGAATTTCCTGAAAATATTGGAGGAAAATTTTCACCGCCCGGAAGGAGTGGAATTTTATGCGGAGAAGCTATTTATGTCCTCGCGAAACCTTAACCTGATATGCCAGAATATTCTCCAGCAAAGTGTATCAGAAATCATCGAGACCCGAAAATTGATAGAGGCAAAAAATCTCCTGACCTCTACCGATAAAACGATTTCTGAAATTGGTTATGAACTGGGATACAATGAGAAAGCCTACTTCACGACCGTATTTAAACGAAAATCTGGGCAGACCCCAACCGAATTTCGCGAGGAGATGAAATCGATTTCTTCCTGAATTTACAATTCTATTTCCTAAAAGTATTACCGTTGAGGGTGCGGGGAGCTGCATCTTTGTACCATACAAATTCATTAAAAAATAAGAGTATGGAAACGGTTAAAACAAAATGGGGAATAGACCCTGTACACAGTGAAATAGCATTCAAAGTAAAGCACCTTATGATCACAAACGTCAAGGGTGTGTTCAAAGAATTCGATGCAAGTATTTACACAACAAACGGAGATTTCATGACCTCCGAAATCGATTTCTGGATGAATCCGGCTTCGGTGGATACTGGCGTTGCCGATCGGGACGCGCACCTAAAAAGCGCCGATTTTTTCGACGTCGAGAATCACAAACAGATCCATTTTACGGGTAATACCTATGAGAAAGTGGATGACGACGGAAGCTACGAATTGTATGGAGAGCTTACGATTAAAGGTATCACCAAACAAATTAAGCTTGACGTCGAATTTGGCGGCGTGATGAAAGATCCGTGGGGAAATGAAAAGGCGGGATTCACTATTAATGGTAAAATCAACCGCAAAGACTGGGATTTATCATGGAATGCAGCGCTCGAAGCAGGTGGCGTTTTGGTCGGCGAAGAGGTGAAGATCAGCTGTGAAGTACAACTGGTGAAACAATCCTGAAATATCCCGTACAATTTATGCGGAATGATTTTTCAAGTGATGAACAGAAAGAAATTTATTCAAAGTATAGCAATTACACCTTTAGTAGGATCAATCATGAAAAGTAATGCACTAAATAGTTTATCCGGATCCCTGAGCAGCACAGAGCTGATGCCTGTGCTGTTTTTAGGGCACGGCTCCCCAATGAACGCAATCGAAGAAAATGAGTTTGTTGCCGGTTTCAGGCATGTCGGAGCTACATTGCCTAAGCCAAAAGCAATCTTGTGCGTTTCTGCTCATTGGGAAACTCGCGGTACTTTTGTTACCGCTATGGAGAAGCCCATGACAATTCATGATTTTGGAGGTTTTCCACAGCAATTATTCGATGTCCAGTATCCTGCACCAGGAAGTCCGGAGCTCGCCAGTGAAACTCAAAAAATGGTGACTAAAACGGAGGTTGGACTCGATCAAAAATGGGGTCTCGACCATTGTTGCTGGAGCGTGGTTAAACACCTTTATCCCAAGGCAGATGTTCCTATTATTCAGATGAGCCTGGATTATTACCAGACTCCACGGTATCATTATGATCTGGCCAAAGAGCTGGCCTCCTTGCGCAAGAAGGGAGTATTAATAATCGGAAGCGGAAACCTGGTTCACAATCTGGGCAGGGTAGCTTGGGACAAAATGAATGAAGCCGGATTTGGTTTTGACTGGGCTATTGAGGCAAATGAAAAAATGAAGAAATACATTTTGAACGGCGATCATCAGAAATTAATCGACTACAAATCAGAAGGGAGAGCGTTCGATCTGGCTATACCAACTCCAGAACATTTCCTCCCATTGCTGTACATTCTCGCCCTTAAAAATGAACATGAAACCGTGAGTCTATTCAATGACAAGCCGGTTGCCGGATCACTTTCGATGACATCGGTAAAAATTGCCGCTGAATAATCGGTGACCTCCTTTCTGGGGAAACTTATCCGGGCACGCTGACGTTGATCCACCGAAGGTGCAAAGCCTTTTCAGGCATAACAGGCCTGATGTCAGCGGTTCGTTGAATTCTTTTCATCAATATATTCCAGAATATCGCCTGGCTGACAGTCAAGCGCTTTACAAATGGCATCCAGCGTCGTGAAACGAATTGCCTTTGCTTTCCCGGTTTTCAATATGGAAAGATTGGAAAGTGTCAAATCCACTTTTTCTGAAAGTTCATTTAACGACATTTTCCGCCTTGCCATCATTACATCCAAATTTACAATGATCGGCATAGCTTAAATGGTTAAATCGTTTTCTTCCTGAATTTCTATTCCCCGCTTAAAAATTTGAGCAATTACCAAAAGCGTAATACCCATAAAGAGCCACACATCCGCTCCTCCCAGCCGTAAGCTTGTAATATCAGGCATTTTCACCCCCTTATCCACCAGCCATGCGGTATAGTTCACCCCCCAATTGGAAAACAATCCAATACCTAATGCCAAATAAGAAACATTAAGTATAAAACGTTTCACCTCATTATTGAAGGGTTGAGACATATCCAGTTTCTTGTCGTGCAAAATTTTCACGATCGAATAAAACATCGTGGCTCTCAACATCGCCGCAATGCTCATCAGTGATAGTATTACAACAAAATATCCATGATCGTATTCATAAAGACCCGCTAAGCCAAAATGGTTTGCATTAATTGGATTTACCGCCATTGTAAAAATGATATTGAATATGAAACTGCCTGCTTCAACACTCACGCCGACAAAGAGTATCCAGGAAACGACATACAATATTTTGAGCATCTGATTCGTGCTAATTTTGATTTCCATGATCTTCGATTTTAAGAAATTATTCCACAAGAATAATAAAAATTTATTGATATACAATAAAAATGTACTTTTTTTCAACAAATATCTATTTTTTGTCGAGATTGAAGTTGTTGAAGTAGACCGCGATTTCTGCCATGTTTGCCCCCGTAATTACCGCCTGTCTTAAAATCAGGGTTTAACCGGAAGCTTCGGAATTCGCAACATTCGATGTCGGACGGTTGCTTGAACGCATAGTAACCCAATGTTGAGAAGACACGTATAAGCCGATATTTAGTCTATCTATTACATAGTTACATCATATTAAGAAAGAAATAGTATGAATCCAAAGGTCGATGAATTTATAAGGAAAGTCCCAAAGTGGCAGGAAGAATTGGAAAAATTGAGGACGATCATTCTTGACTGTCAGCTGAACGAGGAGGTGAAATGGGGACAGCCCTGTTACACGCATGAGAAGAATAATATCGTTCTGATTCATGGGTTTAAAGAATATTGCGCGATCTTGTTTTTTAAGGGGGCTTTGCTAAAGGATACGAAGGGGATTTTGATTCGGCAAACAGAGAATGTGCAGGCACAGCGCCAGATTCGCTTCACCAATGTTCAGCAAATTGCAGCGATCGAATCGATTGTCAAAGCCTATATTTTCGAAGCAATTGAAGTAGAAAAGGCAGGGTTAAAAGTGCCGGGACTCAGGGAAAAGAATGTTGAGCTTCAGTTTCCTGATGAATTTCAAAAAAAATTAGATGAAATTCCCGCCCTCAAAACGGCTTTTGATGCCCTGACTCCTGGTCGTCAAAGAGCCTACAATTTTTATTTTTCACAAGCCAAACAGTCCCAAACCAGGGAGTCCAGAGTGGAAAAATATCTGCAGCATATTCTTGCCGGAAAGGGCATAGACGATCTTTAAATTTTTGGGGAGTTGCGTTAATCAATTGTTACTTTTTTGCAATTATCCTCCGGCAAGGATTAATTAAATACTTTTGTCTCGTGATTAGAGAAGAGTCGATCTTATAGATTGTTTGACGGGCTCTTCCGTTTTAATGTGTTGAATAATGAATGACTCTTTGCCGGATACTCTTCATACAGAACCTGTTGTAAATAAAAATCGTATTCGCATTGCGGTAGCGCTGGTTTATTTTAGCATGGGCCTCTGTTTCTCATCCTGGGCAAGCCGCATACCTGACATTAAGACGGCATTGCTATTGAATGACGCCATGTTTGGAAGTATTTTATTTGCATTGCCGGTCGGCCAATTCATGATGATGCCTTTTTCCGGTAAGCTGGTCACCCGATTTGGCAGTCACAATGTTTTGCGGTATGCGCTTCCTGCCTACACGATTGTCTTAAGCTTTTTAGGATTGGTAAAATCGGGTTGGCAATTGGCATTGGTACTTTTTCTCTTCGGTCTCTTTGGCAATATGTGCAATATCTCCATCAATACGCAGGGTGTAGCCGCCGAAAAATTGTATCGCAGACATATCATGTCCTCTTTTCATGGTGGATGGAGTCTTGCCGGGTTTATCGGAGCGCTGATCGGAATCGGCATGATTAACCTTCGCATTCCACCGTATTGGCATTTTGTCACGATCATCCTTATTGTCTGGACCATAGTCCGAATCAATTATCCTTTTTTGGTGCGCAGTAAGCATCGGGTTAATCCGGATGAACCCAAACGCAAGTTTTTCAGTCGTCCGGACAGCGCCCTGCTTCAGCTCGGAATCATTGGTTTTTGTAGCATGGCCAGTGAGGGAGCGATGTTCGACTGGAGTGGTATTTACTTCAAAGATGTGGTGCATGCGCCAGCTTCGTTAGTGGTTCTGGGATATACCTCCTTCATGATCATGATGGCGTCTGGCCGGTTTGTCGCGGATAGACTTGTCAGCAAAATCGGCAGGAAAAGACTAATGCAAATTTGCGGTGTCATGATTTCCACAGGATTATTCACGGCAGTCCTTTTCCCTTATCTCGTGCCTTGCACCTTAGCTTTCATGCTCGTTGGATTAGGAGTCTCGAGTATGGTTCCGAGTGTTTATAGCGCCGCTGGAAGACATTCAAAAGTTCCTCCCGGAATCGCTTTGGCAACGGTATCCAGCGTTAGCTTTCTTGGCTTCCTGATGGGGCCTCCTTTAATCGGATACATTTCTGAGGCGCTTAATCTAAGATATTCCTTCGCCGTTATTGGGATTTTTGGCTTAGGTATTACTCTTTTGGTATCAAGGGTCAAGGCATTACAGAGTTAGCAAGTGTCATCCGTTTTTCAGTGCCCTGCTGCAAATTGATTTTCTTTTACCTTTGCATATTAATTATTCATTTCTAAGTGGATGGCTATAAATAATACAGTGGTGGTTACAGAACAGCTTGAAAGTGCGCTTAATTCCTTGATTGCCACTTTTCCCACAGATAAACTGTTCCTGGTAATGGATCAGAACAGCGAACGTTTTTGTTTGCCGCTCCTCTGCGATATTCTATGTATTGAAAAATTTAAAAAGGTTGTAATCCCTGCCGGGGAAGATCATAAATCGCTTTCTTCTGTGGAGAAGATCTGGCTTTTTTTGAGTCAAAACGGAGCCGATCGCAAATCTTTGGTAGTGAATCTGGGTGGAGGAATGGTCACCGATTTGGGGAGTTTTGCTGCCTCTACCTTCAAGCGTGGCGTTGAGTTCGTCAATATCCCAACCACGCTGCTTTCACAGGTCGATGCTTCTGTGGGTGGCAAAACCGGCTTTAATTTCAACGGACTGAAAAATGAGATCGGCGTCATCAATCAGCCGCTTCAGGTTTTCATCGATACCCGCTTTCTTGTGACGATGGATCATGCCAATTTCATTTCCGGCTTTGCCGAGATGATCAAACACGGACTGATACATTCGCAGGATCATCTTGCTGAACTCCAGAAGTTTGATCTGAAATATCCCGATTATTCGGTACTTCAGGGTATGATTGCAAGATCTGTCATGATAAAAGAATATTTTGTCGAAAAAGATCCAAACGAAAAAAATATCCGCAAGGCTTTGAACTTTGGTCATACGATTGCCCACGCATTTGAGAGTCTGTCACTTAAACACCAAAGCCTTTTGTTGCACGGGCATGCAGTTGCTTTTGGGATGGTGGTAGAGCTTTTTCTTTCCCATCTGAAGTGTGGCTTCGCTGATGATGTCATGCGCAATCTTTCTGCGTGGATCCTGTCTATTTATGGAAACTTCCACATTGAGAAGGATGAGTACGAAACACTGTACGAATTGATGGGACACGACAAGAAAAATGAGGGAAAGAGGATAAATTTCACGTTGCTCACATCGGTAGGCGAGGTGGAGATTAACCAAAACTGCTCTAAAGAACAGATTTTTGACGCTTTAGATTATTTCAGAGAGTTAAACAAAGATTGAACTAATGTACACGCTTTTGACCAAATCCGATTTAAACCTATCGGGAGAAATTGCATTACCAACATCCAAGAGTATAAGTAACAGGATGCTGATTATTAATGCATTGAGCTATTCCCCGTATCCTGTCAAAAATTTATCCGATTGCGACGACTCCAGGGTAATGAATGAGGTGCTTCAGTCGAACACCAACCATTTTGATATTGGTCATGCCGGGACAGCGATGCGATTTCTGACGGCCTATCTTTCCAAAATTGTAGGAGAATGGCACATAACAGGCTCGGAGAGGATGCAGCAACGCCCTATCTCGATACTCGTTGATGCCTTGAGGAAAATGGGTGCGCAGATTGAATACACCGGAAATGAAGGATTCCCTCCATTGAAAATAACCGGGACTGCACTCAAGGGTGATGTGATCGAACTGGACGGAAGTGTAAGTAGTCAGTATATTTCAGCCCTGCTAATGATAGCTCCTACAGTACAGGGTGGATTGACGTTGAGGCTCAAAAACAAAGTCACCTCCAGCTCTTACATCGCGATGACCCTCTCCCTGATGAAGAAATTTGGCATCAGGCACCATTGGAACGGAAATGAAATTCGTATCGAGGCCCAGTCTTACAAGCCTGTACCTTATTCTGTTGAGGCCGATTGGTCCGGCGCTTCCTACTGGTATGCAATGGCCGCACTATCTGATCGGTGTGATATTTATCTAATAGGTCTGTATCTGAATAGTACGCAGGGAGATGCAGTACAATCCGGGTGGTTTGAAAAATATTTCGGAATCAGATCAAGGCAGGAGGGTGATTCGGTGAGATTAACGAAAGACAAAGAGGTGCATTTGTCCCGGTTATACCTCGATTTCATTGAGAATCCGGATATTGCCCAGACATTCGTTGTTTTGGCAATCGGGAAAAGACTTCCATTTCATTTCACCGGACTAAAAACCTTAAAAATTAAGGAAACTGACCGTATTGCAGCTTTGCTTGCTGAGTGTGCGAAGCTGGGTGCCGTTCTGGTTGAGCCGTCCGATGGCGAATTGTCGTGGGATGGCGAAATTTCCGATTTGCCCGCCGAAGAAGAACCAATCATAGCAACTTACCATGATCACCGGATGGCGATGGCATTTGCCCCTGTTGCGATGTTTAAAGGCACAGTTCGGATTGATGATCCCATGGTTGTTACGAAATCGTACCCCACATTTTACGAAGATCTTCGTAAAGTCGGTTTTGAAGTGGAAACAGTTACTCCTTAATTACTTCAATTTTCATGCGGAGGTTCTCCAGGGGGCGGTCTGCGACGCCTGTTGGCTGTGCAGCAATTGAATCTATTACTGCCAGACCCTCGAAAACTTCACCAAAAACAGTATACGCGCCGTCGAGATGAGGAATTCCTCCTAAAGTTGTATAGGTTTCAATTTGTTGTTTTGTCAATCTGGGCGGATTCTGTTCAACCTGTACCGTGGCTTTATGCCTGAGTTTTGCCAACAGCTTGTCGTAGCCCTCCTGATTTCTGGCCATTTGAAAAAGCATCAGCGTGTCAATCTTATCGGCTTTCAACTTTAGAAAAAGTGCTTCAATTGCTCTGCTGCTAAGTTTTAATTCGACAGACGGGATATCATCCAATTTATAGACTTTGCCCTGCGCCAGATAAAATTGTGTGGCAGAAGAGCGCTGTTCCGGATTTTCCTCATCCCCGTTTCTGGCAGCGGCTATAACGCCCTTTTTATGAATGATTCCCGGGCGGAACTCAGCCGGGATTGTATAATTCAGATCACCATCACCAAGCATTTGGTCGCCGGAAGCATGTTTGGATTTAGGATCCCCTCCCTGTACCATAAATCCTTTTATGACCCGGTGAAAAAGCAGGCTATCAAAAATACCCTCTTTAGTCAGTTTCATGAAATTATCCCGGTGTAAAGGAGTTTCGTTATAGAGCACCACCTTCATGTTGCCAAATCTTGTTTTTATCAGAACCTGAGGTCCCTCAGGAACAGGTTTGCTTTGGGAAAAGGAACAGGAAGTTGTAGTGGCTATGGCCAGAATCAGAAGCGATTTTATGAATAAGTTTTTCATAGTCTCTTTTGCGGGTTGCGAAATTCAAAGATAAGAAAGCTGAGATCAATAAATAAGGGGTTCATCCCTTTTTTTTTTAATTTTGCGGATTGATTTCTCAAAAAATGGCCATGGAAAAGTTAATTCTATACAATACGCTGACCCGCAAGAAAGAACTGTTTATTCCGATCCACAAGGATCACGTCGGGATGTATGTTTGCGGACCAACGGTATATGGGAATGCGCATCTCGGTCATGCCCGCCCGGCCATTACTTTCGACCTCCTTTTTCGCTATTTGCTGCACATTGGTTACAAGGTTCGCTACGTCCGAAACATCACCGATGTTGGGCACCTGGTCAACGATGCCGATGAAGGTGAAGACAAGGTGGCGAAGCGAGCGAAGGTCGAGGAGCTGGAACCCATGGAAATTGTTCAAATTTATACGAACAGTTACCGGAAGAATATGGGTCAGCTGAATGTTCTTCCGCCAAGCATTGAGCCAACAGCCTCAGGACATATCATTGAACAGATTGATGCTGTGAAGAAAATGATTGATGCCGGCTTTGCCTATGAAACCAACGGATCAGTCTATTTTGATGTAGAGGCTTATGCCCGGACTTATCCATATGGTATCTTATCCGGCAGAAAAATTGAAGATCTTTATACGAATACCCGGGATTTGGATGGACAGAGCGAAAAGAAGTCAGGACTTGATTTTGCCCTCTGGAAAAATGCTTTACCTGAACATATTATGCGGTGGCCTTCACCCTGGGGAGACGGATTCCCCGGATGGCATACTGAGTGTACGGCGATGAGTACCAAATATCTGGGAGAAAAATTTGATATTCATGGAGGCGGACTCGATCTGCTTTTCCCGCATCATGAAGCAGAGGTCGCTCAGGGCATGGCCTGCTTTGGACATGCAACTGTCAATTATTGGATTCATAACAACATGATTACCATCAACGGTCAGAAGATGGGAAAATCGTTGGGAAATTTCATTCAGTTGGATGAGTTTTTTACGGGTTCTCATCAATTGCTTGAAAAGGCGTACGCACCGATGACCATTCGTTTCTTCATGCTGCAGGCGCATTACCGCAGTCCGCTGGATTTCTCCAACGAGGCTCTGCAGGCGGCTGAAAAGGGTTTGGAGCGGCTTTTAAATGCGATGAAGCTCCTGGCCGGACTAAAGACCTCTACCAATTCATCTATTGACGTTGAGAAATTGAAGAGCGACTGTTACGAAGCTCTGAATGACGATTTAAATAGTCCGATTTTAATTGCCCATCTTTTCGATGGTGCGAAGATGATCAATTCAATCAACGACGGCAACGCAACAATCACGGCAGAGGATCTGTCGAAACTTCAGAATCTTTATTCCGGACTGGTTAATGACGTGCTGGGCATTCAGCAACAGCAAAACAGTAACGAGAATAGCAACAATGAGCTATTCGGTCAGGTAGTCGGGCTCCTGCTTACACTGAGACAGGAAGCGAAGATGAAGAAAGACTGGGCCACCTCGGATCAAATCCGCGATCGTCTCACTTCCTTGGGTTTTGAAATCAAAGACACCAAAGAAGGAGCCGACTGGAAATTAAAAAGTTAAGAACAAATCAGGCAGTTGCTTAGTTCTTTCCCCTTTTAACATAGGTTGTGTGTAGCAATTCGTGCGACAGATGTCCAAGGGGATGCCCCAAAAAATCGTTGTAGAGGGTCATTAAATCCGCATTCTGGTGCGATTTTCGCAGGGCTTTGCCTTCGTCCTCCCGATAAATAGCCTCAAGCCTTTTCATTCTCACCAAGTTGTCAACAGGGCGCGGTTGTCCGCCTCCGCTGATGCAACCTCCCGGACAGCCCATCACTTCTATGAAATGATATGGACTTTTTCCCAGACGGATCTCTTCCATCAACTTGGAAGCACCCTTTAATCCGCTGGTGACAGCTACTTTTACGGTAACTCCATCCAGGAAGGCATATGATTCCAACGGATTTTCGATCTTCAGATCGGCCGTCTTTATTTGCTTCAGTCCAACCAATGGTTTAACGTGCAATTCCTCCATCGGTAATTCGCGCCCTGTAACAAGCTCATAAACAGTGCGTATTGCAGCCTCCATCACGCCTCCTGTAGTGCCGAAAATATCTGCCGCTCCGGATGAAAGTCCGAGCGGTGAATCAAATTCGGCATCGGGTAATTGAACGAAGTCAATCCCGGCATCCTTAATCATCCTGGCCAATTCACGGGTTGTCAGAACCGCATCCACATCCCGAATGCCGTTAGATTCCATTTCCGGCCGTGTTATTTCAAATTTTTTGGCAGTGCAGGGCATCACGGATACCACGAATATATCTTTCGGCTGGACTTTTATCTTCTCTGAAAAGTATGTTTTTATGAGCGCACCTAGCATCATGTGAGGAGATTTACAGCTGGATAAGTGATCCAGCTGATCTGAATATTGGTGCTCAACATATTTTATCCAGCCCGGACTGCAGCTAGTTATCATAGGTAAGACGGCGCCTTCGGAAGTGGTCAACTGTTCTTTCACCCTTTTAAGAAATTCTGATCCCTCTTCAAGAATTGTGAGGTCGGCAGCGAAGTTAGTGTCAAAAATATAATCGAAGCCTAATTCCCGAAGTGAGGCCGCCATCTTGCCTGTCACAAGCGTCCCCGGAGCGAAGCCAAATTTTTCCCCCAAAGCTACCCGGACGGCTGGCGCTGTTTGTACAACCACTGTCTTGGTGGGATCGAGCAGTGCGTCCCAGACCAGCTGTGTAGAATCCTTTTCCTTTAAAGCGCCGACCGGACAAACAACGATACACTGTCCGCAGTTTGTGCATATTGAATGCCCAAGGCTTTCGTCTTCGGATGGACCAATAAATGTTGCGAAACCACGGTGGTGGGCATTCATCACTCCAATTCCCTGAATTTCATTGCATACAGTTACGCAGCGCCTGCATAAGATACATTTGGAACTGTCGCGGACAATGGATGCACTTGTGCTGTCTACGATGTCTTTTGATTTTACCCCTTCGAACCTGAAAGTGTCAATTTGGATTTGTTCCCCTAAGTCCTGGAGTTCACAATTTTGATTTCGATGACATCCCAGGCAGTTCTTGGGATGATCAGACAGAATTAGTTCGTAAAGTACTTTCCTTACTTTGCGCACTTTCGAGGTATTTGTGTGAACCACCATCCCTTCTTTTACTTCGGTTACGCAAGAAGCCATCAGGTTCCTTGCTCCATCCACCTCTACAACACAGATGCGGCAGGATCCAATTTGGTGAACATTTTCGAGATAGCAGAAGTGGGGTATGAGGATGTTATTCTGTTTAGCCGCTTCAAAAATGGTTGTTCCCTCTTCAGCCTGGATTGTCTTATCGTTGATCGTGAGTGTTACGAGTGCCATGATTTGAAAATTTGATGTTAGTGTTTTGAACATTGCAGACAACGCATTGCCTCAGCGATTGCATTGAGTTTGTGAAATCCCTGGGCAACTTCATCAAAGCTGGAGCGACGCTTGTCATCGTCGAGGTATCTCATCTGAAAGCGCTCATGCTCTACCGTATTTGCCTCGTCCGGACGCATGTGCGGAATTTCGATTGGCTCTCCTGAGTTGAGTATACCCTTTCCACCGAGGTATTTATCGATGGATTTGGCAGCTACTTTCCCATCTGCAATGGCGGTAATTACCACATCAGAACCTCTGGCAACATCACCGCCTGCAAAAACTCCTTTTTGAGTCGTCATCTGCGTCGTGCTGTCAACTACAAAAGTTCCCCAGTCTGTCAATTCTACATCCTGGCGGGTAACGAAAGGAAGATCAGAATATTGGCTTACAGCCGGGATGGCCATGTCAATGTTTAATGTGAATAGCGAATCTTCAAGTTTAACTGGTATCCTTCTTCCATCTTTCCCAAATTCTCCGGGCTCCATTTTTAAACATTCAATATGACGAACGGCACCATTGCCGAGAAATCTTACTGGAGCTACCAGCTCATGTAAAATAATTCCCTCATCCAGGGCGTCCTGAACTTCACGTCGGTCGGCAGGCATTTCATCCCGCGTTCTGCGGTACAAAATATGGACCTTATCTGCTCCGAGTCTGAGGGCAGATCTTGCAGCATCCAGAGCCGTATTTCCGCCGCCAATAACTGCAACTACTCCCTTGACAACGACTTTTTTGTTGAGGTTTATATCTTTGAGGAAATCTAAACCATGGTAAATTCCCTCTTTTTCCTCTCCTTCAATTCCTATCTTCCTAGAAAGCTGCGTGCCGGTTGCAATATAAATGGCACCATATTTGGCCTTTAATTCAGCGAATGAGATATCGGCGCCAACTTTAGTGTTGTAGATAATATTTATGCCTGACTGGATAATTGAATCAATTTCTTTTTTCAGGACATCCTTTGGCTGCCTGTATTCGGGGATTCCGTATGCCAAAATTCCTCCGGCAACGCTCTTTTCCTCATAAATATCGACTGTATATCCTAGTCTGGAAAGGTAATACCCGCAAGTAAGTCCGGAAGGACCGGCGCCAATAATTCCAACAGATTTGCCATTTTTCTGGAACATCAGATTCATATATGGCTCATCTGAGTTTAGCACATAATCGGCAGCATACCTTTTGAGATCGGCAATTGCTATAGCCTCATCGAGAGAAGCACGACGGCATTTGCTTTCGCATGGGTGCGTACAGACCCTCCCGCAGATGGATGGGAACGGGTTATCCTGCCTGATCAGATTGTAAGCATCTTTTACCCGGCCTGCAGCAATTAAAGCGATGTATCCTGGTACGTTGACTCCGGCCGGACAAGCATTCTGACAGGGAGAAATGAACAATTCGCTGCATACCCCTGAACGGCAGTATTTCTTCTGGATGTGCTCATCATATTCATGCCTGAAATATTTAATCGTACTAAGAACCGGATTGGCGGCTGTTTGTCCGAGTCCGCAGATTGCTGATTCTTTTATTGATGTCCCTAGTTCGATCAATTTCTCAACATCGCCTTCTTCCCCTTGTCCTACCGTGATACGCTCAAGAATTTCCAACATACGCTTGGTGCCCAGGCGGCAGGGAGTGCATTTCCCACAGGATTCTTCCTGTACAAAATCCATGAAGAAGCGGGCCATATCGACCATACAGGTATCCTCGTCTGCACTGATTAATCCGCCAGATCCCATGATGGCTCCATGTTTGATGAGGGAGTCATAATCGATTGGCGTGTTCAGGTGCGCGGCGGTGAGACATCCACCTGACGGACCACCCGTTTGAGCCACTTTGAAATTTTTATTTTTCGGGATGCCGCCACCGATATCGAAAAGAATTTTTCCGAGAGATATTCCCATCGGGACTTCAATCAATCCTTTCATCCTGATATCCCCGGCAAGGGCAAAGACTTTAGTTCCCTTGCTTTTTTCAGTACCAATGGATGCAAACCATTCCGCACCCTTCAATAGTATTGGTGCGATGCTTCCGAAAGTCTCGACATTATTGATAACTGTTGGCTTCCCATATAATCCACACTGAACCGGGAAGGGGGGTTTTTGTGTTGGCTCACCCCTTCTTCCTTCGACAGAAGCCATGAGAGCGGTTTCTTCTCCGCATACGAATGCTCCGGCTCCGATGCGAATTTCTATATCAAAATCGAAACCTGTCGAAAAGATGTTTTTACCAAGTAATCCACTTGCCTGAGCAGCTTTGATCGCAATAGTCAGACGCTCAATAGCGATCGGATATTCAGCGCGAATGTAGACCACACCCTTGGTGGCTCCTATTGCATAGCCGCCGATAAGCATGCCTTCGATCACAGCGTGGGCATCGCCTTCCAGCAGACTCCGGTCCATGAATGCACCCGGATCACCTTCATCAGCATTGCAAATGATGTATTTCTGATCGCTCTCAACTTTGGAAGCCATCTCCCATTTTAGCCCTGTTGGGAAGCCACCGCCGCCTCTGCCACGCATTCCGGATTTCTTCACTTCATCCGTAACAGCAGCGGGAGTCATTTCGGTTACGGCTTTGCATAACGCAAAATATCCGTCTTTGGCAATATACTCTTCAAGTGAGGCAAAGTCTATGGTGCCACAATTGCGAAGAACTATCTTTTTCTGATGTTTGAAGAAATTTATATCCTGCATGCAGGGAATCTCTTTCCCGGTTTCCGGATCGACGTAACAATGTTTAGTAGCAATTTTCCCTTTTTTAATGTGCTCTTTCACAATGTGCGGCATGTCGGACGGTTTCAGATTGCAGTACAAAATCTGACCAGGATTGATTATCAGGGTTGGACCCAAGGTACACGATCCCATGCAACCGGTAAGGTTGATCTTAACTTTTTCAGTTAGTTTCTCATGGTCCAGTGCCTTAACGAAGGCATCCTTTACATCACGACAGTCTGACGATAGACATCCTGCGGCATAACAAACATGTGCAATATATTGGTATTGAGCCTCCTGCTTCTGGAAAGATATTTTTATATCATTCAGATCTTTCAAAGATTTGATATCCATGGCTTAATTGAATTTTTTACTGATTGTTATTTTTACGTATAACTTGTTTTTCATTTGCCGTATGGAACCCTCCCTGCAAATACGTCTTCTTTGGCGAGCTTTTGCTCATGAGGGTTCCACTTATGCGGAGCCGTCTATTTCAGCATTCCCAGGATTCGATGCAATTTATTTGGATTCACCTGCTTGTAAACTTTGTCATTTATGGTCATCGCAGGCGCTAAACCACAGGCGCCAATACAGCGCATAACCTGTAGCGAGAATATTTTATCTTCAGTTGTCTCACCCACGTCAATGGATAGTATCTCCTTTAATTTGTTCACAATTTCTTTCCCTCCCCGCACGTAGCAAGCGGTTCCGAGGCATATTCCAACTGTATATTTTCCTTTGGGCTTGGTTGAAAAAAACGAATAGAAAGTTAGTACACTATTAACTTTGGAATTGGGAATATCCAGTTTTTCCGCAATAAAACATTGAACATCGGCGGGCAGGTATCCGAATATAGCTTGCGCCATATGAAGGATCTGAATCAGATTATTCTCTTTGCGATCATAATCTTCGATAACCTGCTCCAGTAAACGGTACTTTTCAGTCTCAGTCATCGAATGAACACTGCAAACTTCTTCATGTGTAATCATAAAATTCCAGGGTTTTAGTTGGGTAGAACTTATGCTTGCGGACGCAAATTCAAGGAAAGAAATTCTCTTTGCATAAGCTTTACCCTTCAAATCTATAGAAACTTTAGGTTAAGTTTAAATGACAAATGTTAGGAATTTGTTAAATTTTCGATTTTTTTAAGAAAATATCCAAATAATCGAAAAAATGAAAATAGCTATATATGTCGCTGAATAGCTTGGTTTAAGTCAGGAGCCGCTCAATAGGTGAAAAGCTTTCTGACATCTTTCTTTTCTTCATCTGAAAGGGTAGTCAGGCTTTCAAGGGCGTTGCTGATTTTGGTCTTGAAGTTCCAGCAGGTCATTTGTCTCAGTGAGAGTCTTCGCGCAAATTCATAGGTGGAAATTGATTCATTTCCTTTGCAAACCTGGTATGCGATGTAAAATGCTTTGCTTATAGGGAACTTGCAATGGTGAAAGATTGTCCCTGCCGTCACAGATTCCTCACTTTTGCATTTCGTGCATCTTCTGGAGAAAGGAGTTTTCCCCAGGCAGTAATTGGAATTTCCACATTTTCTGCACTCAAATCCCTCACCCCATTTGAGGCCGGCAATAAATTCCAGACATTTCTCATCGTTTTCAAAAAGCGTAATGAGCTCATCAGGTGCAAGATCATCGGGAAAGAAATTCTTCATGGAACAAAAATAATGATAATAAAAAGAATTTGGTGATATTAATGCGATTTAGTTTTTTATTTTTAATTTTGCCAAATCAAATTTGAGCCTGACTAACCTGGTCAGACATTGATGTAACAACTAGAAAATCTTTTTTTAATGGATTATTCAACTATAAATCTGAGATACAGTCAATTGGCAAAGACAGAATGTTGTTTGTCATGTGGCGGGGCTCTCAATTATTCCAAGATCAAGGCCGGAGAAATTTGTGTCGATTTGGGCAGCGGTCGTGGTACCGATGTCTTGCGGATGGCAGAAAAGGCAGGTGCAGACGGTTTTGCTTACGGACTTGATATTTCGGATGGGATGTTAGAGACGGCAAGGGAGAATGCAACAAAATTTGGGGTGAGCAATGTCCGTTTTATCAGAAGCGAGCTCGAAAAGCTGGATTTACCTGATCAAACTGCCGATTTGGTCATTTCCAATTGCACGATAAATCATGCTGCCGATAAAACATCTGTTTGGAAAGAAATTCACCGTATTCTCAAAAATGGGGGTCGGTTTGTTGTCAGCGATATTTATGCTACCTCACCGGTGCCAGACGAATATAGGAATGATCCGGTAGCAGTATCTGAATGTTGGGCCGGCTCTGTGACGAGAGATGAGTATCTGGAAACACTTGTAGCCACAGGGTTTCAATCAATAACTATTTTGGAGGAGTCGAAGCCTTATCAGAAAGGGAAAGTTGAAGTTTCAAGTTTCACGGTAGCTGGGGAAAAGCCATTATGATCAGATCAAAGCACAATATTGTATCGAAAGTAATCGACTCGGATCATTTTTTCGCCGTAAATCTATTAAGTGGTAATGCGGATATTCTGACCAGTGATGAAGCTCAATTTTTGCTGATTGAAGATGCCGGATTGAGTGACAATCCTGATCTGGTGAAAGATATGACTGAGAAAGGTTATTTGTCACCTTCCGAAGAGGAGGCTGGTTTGTTTCGCAACCGTTATTTTGACTTTCTTGATCAGCGGGATGAGGAGGAGGTGCAGCTTTTTTTCGTACCCAATTACAGCTGCAATTTCAGCTGTAGTTATTGCTACCAGGATGAGTACACAAATCCGAACCAAAGTGCAACGCCTGAGCTGATTGATGCGTTCTTTGAGTATATACGGAAGGAGTTTTCCAGCAGGCGCAAATATCTTACGATTTTTGGTGGTGAACCACTCTTGAATACGCCGAATCAGCGCAACCTGATCGCACTTTTGGTGGAGAAATCCAACGAAATAAACCTCGACATCTGTGTCGTTACCAATGGCTATTATCTTGAAAACTATATAGACCTGCTTTCAAAAGGGAAAATCCGGGAGATCCAGATTACGCTTGACGGCACCAAAAAAATTCACGATCAGAGGCGATTTCTCAAAGGTGGATCGCCAACATTTGATCCGATCGTACGAGGTATTGATGCCGCTTTGGCTGCCGGATTTCCAGTCAACATGAGGATGGTGATCGATAAACAGAATATTGAAAATCTGCCCGAACTGGCTGCTTTTGCTATCGAAAAAGGCTGGACCTCCAATCCTCTTTTCAAGACTCAGATCGGACGGAATTACGAATTGCATCATTGCCAATCTACTCCCGATCAATTGTTTACCCGATTGTCACTCTTTCGGAAAATTTTCGAATTATCGGAGGATAATCCGCATATCCTGGAATTCTATAAACCCTCTTTTTCTGTCGCAAAATATCTTTCCGAGCACGGTTCATTGCCTGATCCGTTGTTTGATGCCTGTCCTGCCTGCAAGTCTGAATGGGCATTCGATTATACTGGTCGGATATATTCCTGCACGGCAACGGTGGGTAAGGAGGAAGAAGCTTTGGGAACTTTTTATCCTGAGGTATCAAAAAACGCACAGCTTATACGCCAATGGGTGTCCAGGGATGTCACCTCGATCGATGCATGCAAGAGCTGTTCCGTTCAACTGGCATGTGGGGGTGGTTGTGGGTCTGTTGCCAAGAATAAGACCGGAACGGTTTTGTCTCCGGATTGCCGTCCGGTAAAGGAGCTGTTGGAAATAGGTTTCAAGGCTTACTTCAAAAATGATCTATCGATTTGATACTTAATTTTCGATTTTGTCGACTTATTCTAATCGTTTTTGGTAACTTTGATTGCTTCTGTTTCAATTCAACTGAAAAATTTACCGTAATTAATAATCTTAGCCATGCAAGAAATTCAGCCAATTTTCGAAAAAGAGAGTTTGTTTGGTTTCAACGAAACCGTTGAAATACTTGTTGCAGCAGCGACTGATCGGGAGTGGAATAATCCTGCCGTACATGATTTGCAGCAGTCATTGGCAAAATCCGGCAGGTCTGTCAGGCCAGTCAAAGTGATTGAAATTTGCAAACCCGCCTATTCCGGGGTGATGCTTGAGAAAAGCGATGAGCGCATTGTGTCGGTAATGATGCCTTGCCGAATATCGGTCTATGAAAAAGCGGATGGCAAAATTTATATTGCCACTTTAAATGTTAAATCAATGGCATCCTCTATGCCGGATAGTATTCTGGAAGCCATGACCACTGCCGGTGCCGAAATTGATGAGATCGTCAGATCGGTTGCAAGATAGGCGGGTCTTTTCCACAATAATTTTTCTTCAATTTACTGAAACTACCTGGCAGATTTTTTGATTTGCCAGGTAATTTTTTGTCCGGCCGGTTCACTTTGTTTCTAGTTTTCCCGCTTTGTCTCCATCAGGTTAGACCTAGTATAATTTATCTGAAAGCTCTCAAAAAATTGCCTGATTATTCTTTATTGGCCTCAAACTACCGTAACTTGTAAATAGCAGAAGTGCACATTGCTCAGGCAGTTTCCGAAAAGCCGGACAAATAGAGTAGGAAATATTTTAATGCAATTGTTATGAAAGAGTTAGAAAGAAGTGAGTTGATGAGACTTGATGGAGGGGTTGCCAGTATATCACCCTGGTTAAAAGCAGGTTTCTGGGGAATGGTGTTTAATTTTGTCAAAGACAATTGGGTGGATATAAAATCAGGTGCCTATGACGGCTGGACTGACGGAGGTAAAGAGTAATTATTTTTTAATACGAACTTACTAGTAAACATAGCAAAATGAATTACCTTAATTATAACACATCAATTTTTCATGTACTTACACCCGAAGAAGCAAAGTTAATTGATGGTGGAAAACCAAATGGATCATCCGGGTTTGTTTATGATATATTTTACTACACATCACTTTTTTTGAGAAAGTCGGAAATTTTAACCGCAAAATTCTGGGTGGAATGGGACGAGGCGATCTCTTGAAAGAGAACAAAAGTGCATTCGAAATTGTATTACTTATCTTGGCAGTATATTCAATCATCAAGCTAGGCGTGAAAGTTGGCGAATTTATATTTCATATAATAAATTAAATTTAATCACCTTATGGAAGAGAGAAATAAAAGTCGATCCCGATTATTCAATGGAAAGATAAATTGGAATAACGCCATTCTTGCACTCGTAATTACCCTTGTTATTACTTTTTTCCTGGCAAAACATTGGGACGAATTGAAAGCAGGAAGTAAAGATGGTTGGACTGATGGCAAATGATTGTAGTCAATTAAAAGCAGTGAAAAGAACAGCCTGGGCAGATTCGTAATCTGCCCAGGCTGTCTCATGTTATTTTGATTAATTCACCAGGTCGATTGCGCTGGGAATTGATTTCTTCATTTTATTTGGTTCCTAGAGCACTTCCACTTCAGCCATTACAGGTAAATGGTCTGAAGGATAGAACATGCCGAAAGTATCAGAAAGTACGCCGTGGCGGAGGACTTTCACTTTATCGTTTATAAAAAGATAATCGATAACATACTTGGAATCTTTTACTTCGAATCCACCGCAAGTACCTATTGGACCGTATGGGGCTGTCAGGCATTTATCCCGTGAATCAAACAGTACTGTCAGAATTTTCTGGATTGCAGGGGCTTCTTTGGTAGAATTGAAATCACCGGTTAGTATCATTGGCAAGTTTTCCTTGTTGATAGTGCTCATGAATTTTAAGATCAATTTAGCCGATTCTTCTCTTGCAACTTTGCCTCTATGATCGAAATGGGTATTAAAATGGAAGAATACTTTTTTTGTCGCTTTGTCTTTAAATTTAATCCAGGTGCATGTCCTGTTACATACCGCGTCCCAACCCAGTCCAGGTTTATCTGTACTTTCATTTAACCACAAAGTGCCACAGTCCAGTTTTTCGAAGCGTGATTTCTTAAAGAAAATGGTCATGTGTTCGCCAGCATCTTTTCCATCGTCACGTCCAAGGCCGTAGCTGTCAAATTCGGGCAAGCCAGCCTTCAGATCATTCATCTGCACAATAAGTGCTTCCTGAATGCCGAAAATGTCTGCCTGATGAAATTTTATCAATCCCATGACTTTATCCTTACGCAATGGCCAGGCGTTGACTCCGTCGTCCGGAGTGTTCATCCTAATATTGTAAGTCATGATATTGAATGAGGCTTTTTTATCAGATTTTCCGAATGCCTGACTTGTCAGAGTAATCGTGAAAATCGACCAAATAACTAAAAGTGAAAGAGTCTTCATGAAGTGGAGGATTATGGGTGAATAATTAAATTGGTAAACAGAAACAATCCTGTCGATTTCTCGACAGGATTGCGAAATTAGCATATAGTTTTATTTCTGGATTCAAAAATCGAGTAATAAAATTACCAACCTGGATTTTGTTTCAAATTTGGATTTGTAATCAAATCTGTCTGTGGAATGGGATAGTAGTACATTTTGTCTTCCCATTTTCTGGAGATATTGTTCATCCAGGTCAATTCGCCTTTTGTGCCGTTTTTAAGCAGCTGCGTATTTGCTTTTCCGCTTACCTGGGCTGATACATCCACATAGGTCACTCCCGAAACAGCCGGTGAGGGTTTTGTCCCCTGATAGAAAGCGACATCCAGTATTCCATCTTCGTTAAGATCCATTGGAGTAACGAGTTCCGGTACATAGAAGCCGTTCCATTCCTGGTTCATTAGAGGACCTCTTTTCCATCTAAGCAAATCAGCGAAGCGGAAGCCTTCAAGGCACAATTCAATTCCACGTTCTCTTCTAACCTCCAAAATAGTTGGATCCGTAATGCCTGGGAAATAGTTAGCAACCAGGTAAGGGTCGGCAACTGTGGGTTTCGTATTTATCCCGCCAGTTATACCACCTCTGGTGCGAAGTACTCCGATCGTTTTGGCCCAGTCGGCATCGGTCAAAGTTCCCAATTCTGCCATTGCTTCGGCGTAGTTTAGAAGAACCTCGCCATAGCGGAATTCAGAAATAGAGTTGATATTCAGGTCTCTTGTGTCATAATACATGTCATCAAGCGTCCATTTGATAGGCTGGTAACCAGTGAAGGTATAGGAAAAGAGTGGTGGAGCCGGAACTAATAGTCCGCCGCTAATCCTCTTGTAATCTCCAAGTCTGATGGTTTGTTTTAGTCTTAAATCCCTGTTTTTTACCTCGTCTTTAAACAACATAGTCGGATAAGCAGGATTGTTCGTAAATGGGGTACCATCAAGATTCAGATATGTATTAATGAAGGTTCTGGTAAAACTAGCCTTATCACCATATGTGCCGCTCGTCCAGTACCAGTTAGCATCATTTAAAACAGATAGAGTAAGGTCGCAGATTGAAGCCAGCATAACTTCCCCGACAGGTAATGGATTGGTAAATACGGTTCGGTATGATTTGCCTGCACCTCCTGTGGTATATATTGAATATCCGCCTTCATCCATTACTTTTTTTGCAGCAACTGATGCATTTGTCAACCATGTGGATGCGGTATTTTGCAGGTTTAGTTCAGTATGATATTTCCTGAATGTTCCCTCAAAAAGGCAGATTCTTGACTTTAAGGCATAGGCAACATACTTCGTAACCAAGCTCCGAGTTGCATCGCTGGTGGATTTAATGTTGTTGCATGCGTAATCGATGTCAACCATTATCGAATCCATTACGAGCGTTCGGGAATCGCGCCCACCATACAAAATTGGATCGGTAACATCGAGTGGTTTTGATATCCACGGCACATCCCCGAAGCGTTTAACTTTTTCGTAATAGAAGTATGCACGGAAAAATTTGGCAATTCCCAGATAGTTTTTCCTAACATCAAGAGGGACAAGAGGATCGTTGCAGTTGGCAATAAAATAATTGATATTTCTCAGGTCACCCCAACTCCATCCGGAGCTCAGTGTAGGAGCAAACGCGCCTTCCTGAATAAAGGGAAATACAGATTTAACGGCCATATAGTCGGACATAGCATCCAAACTGGTGCTTCGACCGGGCAAGATTGAATAAAATGAATTGGCATATAAGTCTAAACCTTGCTGACTGCCGAATACAGAAGATTTAGATGCCGTAGACACGGGAGTTTCCTCTATACTGCAGCGAACAAAAAGTAAGCTTAAAAGCAGGAACCACAAATATTGTTTTTTCATAACTGTAATTTTTTAGGGGATGATGTTAAAATGTAACGCTTAATCCGAAAGAGACACTTTTCAGCATAGGATAGTTGTAGCCGTCTCCTGAATTTCCGCCCGGGTTGAACACCTGGTCAGAAGGCACGGTATTTTCAACATCAATTCCTTTCACCAGTTTATAGAGCGGTGAGTATGCCCAGAGGTTTTCACCGGAGAAGAATACTTTCACATCATTGGCACCGATTTTAGAAATCAGGCTCTTGGGAAGATTATATCCGACTTGGATATTTGCCATCCTTATGAAGGCAACGTTTTGTTTGTACTTGGTTTGAACCACTCCAAGTTCCCGGGCAGTATTGCTGGATGCAGCGCGGGACATCGTTCTTGGGAAATAAGCATTGGTATTTTCCGGTGTCCACATATTACCGAGATGCCACATTGGAACATTATTATATGGCCTGTTGTATTGTCCCCAGAAAAACTCTGCCTCGACGCTTGGATACCAATCCTGTTTCATTACGCCATTAAAATAGGATGAAACAAAGAAGTTATTCCAGTCGGCGCCCAGGTTAATACCAAACGTGTAGTGAGCAGCGGTATTACCGATAATTTTTCTGTCGCCCGGATCAGACACCCTGTTGGTGCCAATATTTATAAATCCATCGTTGTTTAAGTCTTTCAGCTTGATGTCTCCAGGATACCAGATATTGGTTGGAGAGGCTCTCATCTGCGGACTTTGTTTCGCGTGGGCGGCGATATCTGCTGCATCAACGAAAAATCCTTCGGTGGTATAGCCCCACATTTCTCCAATTACCTGACCTACATAATAATCGGACAACAGTTTATCCGGGTTATTATATCTGGTAATCTCTGATTTACTGTCTGCCAACGTAAACTTGGCATCATAATTGAAAGCTTTGCCGGCGAGTTTGAAATTGTCTCTCCAGGATAAAGAGATTTCCCAACCATTCGTTTTTAAGTCAGCATAGTTTCCTTTCGGCGCTGTTGCCCCAAATGTAGCGGGCAAGGTCAAACCGATCGTAAACATGTTGGTGGTATTTCTTTGGTACAAATCTCCAACGAATCTTAATCGGTCAGAAAGCATTGAAAAGTCGAGTCCGAAGTCGCTTGTAGTGGATGTTTCCCAAGTTATTCCGTCTGGTAAAACAGAAGGCCTGCTGGTTTGTTGAGGTTTCACCCCATTAAGAATATTGCCTGATTGTGAGATGGAAAATTGCTCCTGATACACGTATGAGTTGATATTTCCATTTCCAAGCGAACCATAGGATGCTCTAAGTTTTACGTCAGAGAACAAGGTAGGTGATACATGCCAGAAGGATTCTTTAGAAAGACGCCATCCACCTGAAACAGAAGGGAAGAAGGCATACCGTTGTGTGGAAGGAAATTTGGAAGAACCGTCATAGCGTCCGTTTACTTCGGCAAGGTACTTGTCTTTGTAGGAGTAATTTAACCGGGAGAAGCCACCCAGAATATCCCATTTTTCGTAACCTCCACCGGTTGTAATTGACTGGCCAAGAGCCAGGTTCATATCAGTAGCACCTTCGTAGATAATACCATTCCTTTGAGCGGCAAGTCTGTTATAAGTAGACTGTTCATAGTTGTAACCTGCCATAAATTTCACATAATGAACACCTTTAAAAGTGTTTTCATATTCTGAATAAAGGTTGGTAGCGAGATATTGAGTCTCTCTGTTATCGAATGACAGGTCATTCGTTGTTGTTCCAACATAGGCGATGACACCGGGTTTGTTGCTGTATGGAACCTGAACACGTTTTTGTTTTGTGTTGTTATTGGTGTTTCTGAAAGTGAAATCACCTTTGACTCTCAATTTATTATTAAAAAATGTAGAAGTAAATCCACTGGTGTTTTTGAATACTCTTTTGGTATTGTCGATGCCACTCTTGCCGTACCAAAGATCGCCTACATTATATACAGCAACCATGGTTAATGAACCATCCGGATTGAACATGGTTCCTGCGGGGTGGCCTTCGTCAGCAATATTTCTCCAAATACCCGCACCTTCTCCAACGTTCATTGGGTTGTGATAGAACATATCGGAGTATTCTGTATTATTCTCGATCTGTAACCATGGGAACACTTTTACTGTTCCTTTTGCCCGGAAGTTTTTCATGTTATAATCGTCAGAATTATAACGGAACAGTCCGTCCTGCTTCATGTAACGACCGGATACCAGGTAGGATACTTTTTCACTACTACCGGTAACTGTAAGATTATTGTCGGTAGAAGTTAAATTTTTCTTGTACAGTTCGCCATAAAAATCGGTACTTCCATAATAAACGTATTCGCCGGTAACCGGGTCAATATCCACAGTCTTATATGGCTGACCAGAGTCCACTCTTCTTTTGAACTCGTCCAGATATGCCTGCGAGAATTTCATGGTTTTATTGATGTTCTGAGGGAAAGAGCCGTCACCATTGACAAACGCTTCCGAGAACATTTTAACCCAGGTATATCCATCAGTCAAGAAATCTGGTCTTTGAACCGGACTCTTTATTGCCAGGCTCGAAGAGAAAGTTACGCTGGTTTTCCCTTTTTCAGGATTCTTTGTGGTCAGCAAGACAACACCAAACGCACCCCGCGCTCCGTAGATGGAAGCTGAAGCAGCATCTTTCAGGATTGATACACTGGCAATATCGTTCGGATTCAATAAACTAGGATCACCTTCAACGCCGTCAATTAATACCAAAGCACTTCCGCCCTGACCGATGGAGGTGGTTCCCCGGATGTTGTAGCTGGGTGCCTGATTTGGTTTTCCGTCCTGTAACTTGATATTAAGGTTTGGTATTACACCCTTTAATCCCTGAGATATGTTTGCCAGAGGGCGATTATCAAAAACATCGCCTGTTACCTGATCCACAGCGCCTGTTAAGTTGGCTTTCTTCTGTGTACCATATCCTACAACGATTACCTCTTCAACACCGACGGTGCTGGTTTTCATGGTAATATTATAGGTGCTTTTGTCTCCCAATGTAACTTCCTGCATATCCATGCCAATAAATGTGAACGACAAAATTTTGGCACTTGAGGGAATCCCGGAGAGGGTATACTTACCGTTATTGTCAGTAACGGTACCAACGGTAGTTCCCTTAGCCACAACGGTGACTCCGGGTACGGGCGCGTTGTTCTCATCTTTTACGACTCCGCTTACAGACCTCTGCTGGGCAAAAGTCATTGAAGACATCACCAAAATCAAAAGAAATGTTGAGAGTAGTTGTCTGAACAATTTCTCGTTTGGCAGAAAAAGTAGTTTTCTTTTTTTCATAGATTCATAACTTTAGGATTGATTAATTATATAAGAACGAATTTTGCCTTAGCATTGAAGTATTTGTATTTCGACCTATTTATAAGCCATAAACATCATACAAATGAGTGCAATTTGAATTTTGAGCTGTCTAAAATTGTCAAGCAAATTAATCTGGAGTGCTAGTCTAGTAATGTATATTCAGTTATTGGTAATAGTTGTATGAGACAAAGCACCTCTAAATTTCGGAAGAAATATTGGTATAACAAATAGCAAAAATCATAAATATTACAAAAATGTTACAAAAATGTTACAGAAGTTAAAATTTGTATAAAATGAAACAAAAAAGCCCCGCTATCGGGCGATAACGGGGCTTTTCTCAAGAGTTTCCAGCTTATTTTTTGATGATTGGTTTAAGCTCAATATTCCGGTACGACACTTTACCATGATCGCCCTGGAGGTAAAGAGGTCCGGGGATAAATTCACACGCGGTAATGGCTCCGCCGGTACAGCCCAGAACGGGTTGATTATCGATGATATTTTTCCCATTCAATATAACCGTCAGATGCCTGTCGCACAACGTGATATCAAGATCTTGCCATGTGCCGGCAGGTTTCTCAGCCGCTTCAGATGGTGTTATTCTGCTATAAAGAGCACCCATATTGTGAGGATCGAGCGGTTTCCCATAGCTGTCGAACACCTGAATTTCGTAGATTCCACGCAGGTATATGCCACTGTTGCTGCCAGTTGGGACATTCACCTGGATTTTTAAGTTAAAATCTTCGAATTTATCAACTGTACAAATGTTACCGTAGGCAACATGGGGTTGTCCTTCTTTTTGAACAGGATCATTTATGAGCTCCCCGTTGACTATTGACCAGCCATTTACCTTATTTTCTTCAAGCAGTTTCCATCCCGTAAGATCCTTCCCGTTCAATAATTTGATCGGTTTGCCGTAAACGACTTTAGAAAGATCGGGGGCAGCGGGAAGATCAGGAATTTTTTTACCTGTAAAGCGCAAGGTAGTACTGCTGCCGTCTCGTTCGGGTGAGATCACTTCCCCAACCATTTGATCGCCATAGAGAGAGAAACGGTATTGGGTGTTCACAATGTGTGTACGCGTAGCAGCGCCGGATGCATCTTTTGTCCGCACGATGTTGCGGGTACGTGTAACAACAAGCGTTTGGCCTTCCATGTAAGCGCTTGAGACTGGCTCGACGCTTCCTCCGTACCACAGGAGACTAGCATCCAGGTAGGTGTCCATCTGTTTGAGTTCTAGCCAGCCCGCTCCTCCGGGAAGGAAAAGGGCCCAGCGCCCAAGAAATGGTTTGGCAGAATCTACGGCACCGGAAACATTCGGAATTGACAACAATAGAATCAACGACCCGATCAGACTGATTTTTCTTAGCATGCGATCAAATTTAAAAGTTGATAATAATAGTGTGCACTGATGTGCTACTCAAAGGTAGCAAAAGTATTACTGCCTAAAAACGGATTTAAAGCAAAGACTCAAAACCCGGAATTGTTTCCAACTTCATTGGCCGACCGTGGTTTAGTCCGACGCCGGTAACTTTTGCGTGAGAGGCCAGTTTATAATCGGGCAATATATATATGTCCTGCTCAAAGATCAATCGCAAATGCCCTTCTCTTCGGGTGGATACAGTAACCTTAAAGATGTCACCGCTTCGGAGTGAAAATTTGTAATCAATTTCAACTCTGGAGACTATCAGATCGATGCCCTCCTTGTGTAATTTTGCAAAATCAATCTTTTTTCCCAGCAGGAATTGGTGACGAGCATGTTCGTAATAGTTCTGATAGACCGAATTATTTACAATTCCCTGCAGATCACATTCATAATCCCGAACCGAAAATTCAAGTTCATAAGGTTGTCCGACTAAATTTTCATTCATACGTAAATAATTTGTCTTTTAAAGGGCGTATGGAACCCGCATGTGGAAATTTTCATATTCTTGGATGCAAGGATATTACATGCTCGTTTCATCGTTCAATAAATTAAATTACTATTCGCAGCTGGTGACGACACTAAGTATATTCTCAGTGGTTGCGAAGTATTGATAAACTTATCCAGCGATCAGCAAATAGTAATTCTTTTTCCCTTTTTGTATGAGCACGTATTTGTTGCTAATCAATTGATTGGCGGTGATTACCACATCAGCGGATTCCAGTTTTACTTTATTAACGGAAACGCCACCACCGGCGATTGTTCGGCGAGCCTCTCCTTTGGATGGAAAAACTTCACTCTTCTCAGCAAGCAAGTCAATAACATTCACGCCATTCTGAAGTTCAGCTATCGACACATTGAATTGTGGCACTCCTTCAAAAATTGAGAGAAGTGTTTCTTCATCGAGTTTTCGCAAGGTATCTTCAGTGCCTTTTCCAAACAAGATTTCGGAGGCTTCCACGGCAGTGTTATAGGCTTCTTCGGAATGAACCATGCAGGTTACCTCTTTGGCCAGACATTTTTGTAAGAGGCGCAGATGGGGAGCCTCAAGGTGTTGAGCTACGAGTTCTTCGACCGCGTCTTTAGAGAGTAATGTGAATATTTTGATATACCTCTGTGCATCTTCGTCGGATGCATTGAGCCAGAATTGATAAAATTTGTAGGGAGAAGTACGCACCGGGTCAAGCCACACGTTCCCCGATTCGGTCTTCCCAAACTTGGTGCCGTCGGCTTTCTTGATCAACGGACAGGTCAGAGCAAAGGCTTCACCTCCGGTTTTTCGTCTGATTAATTCTGTACCGGTAGTAATGTTGCCCCATTGGTCGGAGCCACCCATCTGCAATTTGCAATTATTGTTCTGGTATAAATGAAGGAAATCTGCACCCTGAACCAGCTGATATGTAAATTCCGTAAATGACATACCGGAACCGCCATCCGAATCCAGCCGTTTTTTTACAGAATCTTTGGCCATCATGTAATTGACGGTTATGTGTTTGCCGATGTCCCGAATGAAATCCAAAAAGGAGAAATTACTCATCCAGTCGTAGTTGTTCACCATCTCGGCTTTGTTTGCCGTGTCGGATTCGAAGTCAAGGAATTTGGCAAGCTGTTTTTTCAGGCACTCCTGATTATGACGCAGCGTAGATTCGTCGAGTAGATTTCTCTCCTGAGACTTCCCGGAAGGATCCCCGATCATACCGGTTGCGCCACCCACCAAAACGATAGGCTTATGACCGGTAACCTGAAAATGTTTTAGCATCATAACACCTACAAGATGTCCAATGTGCAGTGAATCGGCGGTGGGGTCAATACCAACATAGGCAGTTGTCAACTCTTTAGCCAATTGTTCGTCCAGACCGGGCATCTTATCGTGGATCATGCCTCTCCAGGAAAGTTCTTCTACAAAGTTCATTTTTATAATTTTTTGCAAAAATAGCGCATTATTCCGGCAGAGAAAAATCGAATTGAGGCTAAAATCGCGATCCTAAAACAATCGCGGGCTGAATTTGGGGAGGCACTCGTCAGGACAGAACCTTTTTCTCTACATCCTCCTTCTCTTCCTTCAGGAATGGCAGGATATTTGGCAGCAGCTTCTCGATTGGCGCGTAGTACTTCGACTGGCTTTTGGGTGCTTTAGGAATGATTGTGACGTCATAGGCCTCCACGAGATTGATCAGGTACATTAAAAAGCTCAGAATAAAGGCGGTCTTTATAAAGCCAAAAATTGCTCCTCCGATACGGCTTAAAATTCCCAGAGCAATGGCACGTACAAACTTTTCCAGGGCACTGGCAACAAGGTTCACGACAATGACAACGCTGATAAATATAATAATGAATGCGACTGTCTTAATCGTGCCAGGTCGCCAGGATACAACATGAGAGAGCCAGCTTTGGAGATAGACGGAGAATAACATGGCGCAAAGAACCCCGAGGACTATTGAGGCTACGGATGCAAACTCCACAAAGAAGCCTTTGACAAATCCGCGGATAGCGCCGGCTATAAGGATTATGATTAGGATCAGGTCGACGGTATTCATAACTTCAGGGGCATTAATAAAGTAGGGAATAAAGTTAAAAAATTAAATGTTGTCATCTTCTGATTGCACGAAAATTCGTAGTTTTAACCACGGCAAATAAACTAAGTAAACCATCAACCGGACTTCATGGACATTGTTAATTCCATCATAAACTGGATCAATTACAAGCGGATTTACCAGATCGAGCTCTATCGGGAACACGCCCGGGATATTCAGGAGGAGCTTCTTTTTGATTTAATCGGCTCTGCCAGAAACTGTGAATGGGGAAAAAAATATGACTATGAATCGATGGCTTCTCTCAGAGATTTTCAGCAGAGAGTGCCGATATCGACCTACGAAAAAATTGAGCCCTTCATAACTCAAATGATTGAAGGTAAAAAGAATGTGCTTTGGCCGGGTGAGATCAAGTGGTTTGCTAAATCTTCCGGAACGACTAATGCCAAGAGTAAATTCATCCCGGTGTCGAAGGAGTCGTTGGATGAGTGTCATTTTCAGGGAGGAAAGGACGTGATAGCCATCTACTACAAGAATTTCCCTGAGACGAGGCTTCTTTCGGGAAAGAGTCTTACCCTCGGCGGGAGCCACCGGGTCAATAGTATGAATAACAATTCGTACTACGGTGATCTTTCGGCGATTATGATCGAAAATCTTCCGTTTTGGACAGATTTTCACCGCACACCACCTACCGAGATAGCACTCATAGAACAATTTGAGAAGAAAATTGCGGAGATTGCAAAAACCTCTATTCATGAGAATGTTACCTCATTTGCCGGAGTGCCTTCCTGGAATCTGGTTTTAATGAAATATATTCTGGAATATGCAGGTAAATCAAATCTCCTGGAAGTTTGGCCCAATCTTGAAGCCTTTATCCATGGTGGTATTGCCTTTGAACCCTATCGTGAGCAGTTCAAAAAGTTAATTCCTTCTGACAAGATGCATTACATGGAAACGTACAATGCTTCGGAAGGATTTTTTGCTATTCAGGATGATCCGGAATCGACTGATATGCTGTTAATGCTGGATTATGGTATTTTTTACGAGTTCATTCCGATGAACGAAATCGATAACGAGAAACCGAAGGCTTTACCTTTGTGGGAAGTCGAGACCGGTGTAAATTATGCCATAGTCATTTCAACCAACGGCGGATTATGGCGATATCTTATCGGCGACACTGTAATGTTTACCACGAAAAATCCCTATAAACTTCGGATTACCGGCCGAACCAAGCAATTTATCAACGCCTTTGGTGAGGAGTTGATTGTTGATAATGCCGAAAAAGCCCTCCTGGCAGCGTCCAACGAAACGGGTGCTATCATTAGTGAATACAGCGCCGGCCCAATCTTTATGAGTGACAGTGAAAAAAAGGGTTCTCACGAATGGTTGATAGAATTTGAGAAGGAACCCGACAATCTGGAGAGTTTTACCAATCATCTGGATCTTAAACTTCAGGCTCTAAACTCTGATTATGAGGCAAAAAGGTTCAAAAGTTCCACGCTGGAGAAGCCAAAAGTAGTGATCGCGTCTAAAGGCACTTTCCTGCAATGGATGCGCGATAAGGGAAAAGTTGGAGGACAGAATAAAGTTCCCAGACTTTCCAACAACAGGGATTACCTGGATGAACTTCTGCATATTAATAAATCGATGTGCAAATGATGTAACTCCCTCAAATTCATCATTCTGCCTTTTACCATTTTTATAAAAAGTATTAAAAAGATAAAATATATTCGAAATATGAAAAAAGAGCCTGGAAATATGCACATCGCAATAGCTGGAAACATCGGCGCCGGCAAAACAACACTTACCCGTCTGCTGGCCAAACATTATTCCTGGGAAGCCCATTACGAGGATGCCGATAACAATCCGTATCTCGATGACTTTTACCACGATATGCTTCGTTGGTCGTTTAACCTTCAGGTCTATTTCCTTAACTCCAGATTTAGTCAGGTGCTCGATTTCAGAGACAGTGGTAAGACCGTGATTCAGGATCGGACCATTTATGAAGATGCCGAGATATTCGCGCCCAATTTGCACGAGATGGGATTGATGAGTACCCGGGATTTTTCTAATTACCATACGCTGTTCACGCTGATGAGCAGGCTTATCAAGGCGCCAACACTGATGATCTATCTTCGGGCAACGGTGCCGACGCTTGTTAACAACATTCAAAAGAGAGGCCGCGATTATGAAAACAGTATCAGGTTGGATTATCTCGGGCAACTTAATCAACGATATGAAGCCTGGGCTTCGCACTATACTTTGGGTAAGATGTTGATTGTTAATGTCGATAATCTTAATTTCGAAGAAAATCAGGAAGATTTAAGTAAGATCATTGATAGGATCAATGCCCAAATCCATGGACTATTTTAAATATGGCGAAGATAAGCTGACCACCGGAATAGCCCTTCGGATTGTATCCGGTGAGGTATGTGGCAAAATCAGTCATGCCGCCGCCGGCATGATCGAAAATAGCCGTAGGCGTGTTGAGGAGATCGTGGCCGATCACCAAAATGTTTACGGCATCAATACCGGGTTCGGCCCCCTGTGTACCACGATCATTTCCGAAAAGGACACGAAGAAACTCCAGTATAATATTCTGAAAAGCCACAGCGTCGGCGTTGGCGACCCTATTTCACCTGATATTGCCAAGCTGATGATGATTCTTAAGGTACACGCGCTATCGATGGGCTATTCGGGTATAGCAATGAGTACCCTGGAACGAATTATCTGGCATATCAACGAAAATGTAATTCCGGTAGTTCCCTCGCAGGGATCTGTCGGAGCCTCCGGTGATCTTGCGCCGCTTTCCCATCTTTTTCTACCTTTAATCGGCTTAGGTGAGGTTTATTTCAAGGGGCAGCGCACGGAGATGGGAAAAGTGCTGCAAATGACAGGATTATCGCCTGTTGAGCTGGGTGCAAAGGAGGGACTGGCATTGATCAATGGAACCCAGTTCATTGCAGCTCACGCCATCAAAGTAATTGAGCGATTGCAGAACTGCCTCGATAATGCTGACCTGATAGCGGCTATGAACCTCGAGGCGATGCTGGGTTCTGTCCGGACTTTCACCGAAGAGTTACATCTTCTTCGTCCCTACCGGGGAACGATTTATGTAGCCGAGCGGATGCGGTTATTGCTGGATGGTTCAGAGATGGTTCAGTCGCATAAAAATTGTACCAGAGTCCAGGACCCATATTCCCTGCGATGTATTCCGCAGGTGCACGGTGCCTCACGAAACAGCTTTCTCCATCTGAAAGATATGCTGCATATTGAGCTTAATTCTGTGACCGATAATCCCATCCTACTAAGAGATGGCAGCACTGTTTCGGGTGGAAATTTTCACGGTCAGCCACTGGCCATGCCGCTCGATTACGCCGCCGTTGCTGCTGCTGAGCTCGGAAACATTGCCGATCGGCGGATATACCTTTCCCTGAAAGATACCATCCCGGGATTGCCAAAATTGCTGATGCGCGAAACCGGACTCAATTCCGGATTTATGATTCCTCAGTACACAACCGCTGCCTTGGTTAGCGAAAACAAATCGTTCTGCTTTCCCGCATCCGCGGATAGCATTCCTACCTCTTTGGGTCAGGAAGACCACGTCAGCATGGGATCGATCAGTGCGCGAAAATGCCTGATGATAATCGATAACCTGGAAAAAATTCAGGGCATCGAACTGTTTTGTGCTGCGCAGGGTTTTGATTTTAGGAAACCTTTGAAATCCGGGGTAATACTGGAAGCATGTCACGATTTGGTGCGGGAGAGTATTCCATTTGCCGAGTCAGACCATGTGATGTCGGAGGAGATGAACAAGGCCATTACGATGGTCAAAAGCAAATCCCTGGTAAGACATTCCGGTGAAGTAGCTTCCAGGTACGGAATTAATCTTAAAAACGAACACGATGAATTTTTCGGAATTTATTGACAAATATGCCGCTCATCCCGACTACAAGGCTCCACGGGGAAGCCAGCTGAATGCCAGATCATGGCAGACGGAGGCTCCACTCAGAATGCTTCTCAATAACCTCGATCGGGAAGTTGCAGAGAATCCTGAGGAGCTGGTGGTTTATGGGGGAACCGGTCAGGCTGCGCGGAACAAAGAGGCGTTGAGAGATATTATCCAAGCGCTGCTTTCGCTCGATGAAGACCAATCTCTTTTGGTGCAGTCGGGCAAAGCTGTCGGTGTAGTGCGGACTCACCCAGAGGCGCCGCGGGTATTGATTGCCAACAGCAACCTGGTTCCGGCATGGGCTACATGGGATCATTTTGAGCGGTTGAAACAGGATGGTTTAATGATGTATGGTCAGATGACTGCCGGCAGCTGGATTTATATTGGCAGTCAGGGTATTTTGCAAGGTACTTATGAGACCTTTGTTGCCTGCGGAGAAAAATATTTCAATAATAGTCTGAAGCATAAATTATTGGTTTCCGGCGGACTGGGAGGTATGGGTGGAGCACAGCCACTGGCAGCGACAATGGCCGGTGCAACATTCTTAGGTGTCGATATCGACCCTGAGCGGATCAAAAAGAGACTACAAACGGGTTATATTGATAGAATTGCTTATTCCTACAAGGAGGCTGTTGCGATTGTTTTGCAGGCGAAGGAAAAGGGCGAGGCTGTCTCGGTCGGATTGGTGGCCGACATTGGCGATACCCTACAAAACCTGCTGGAAGACGGGATCATTCCGGATATTCTTACAGATCAGACCTCGGCGCACGATCCGCTGCACGGGTATATCCCGAACGGAGTCTCCCTGGATGAGGCCTTACAACTTCGTCGGACTGATCCTGAGCGATATAAAACGCTTTCTCTGAGAAGCATGGCCAGGCATGTCGGGTTGATGCTGCAATTGCAGAATCGGGGCAGTATTACCTTTGATTATGGCAATAATTTGCGCGAAATGGCAAAACAGGGTGGCGAGCAGAATGCTTACGATTACGATGGATTCACTCCCAAATTTATAAGACCGCTTTTCTGTGAGGGGAAAGGTCCATTCAGATGGGCGGCTTTATCCGGAGATCCGGAAGATATTTATGCCACCGACCAGGCGCTGATAGAAGCGTTTCCGGATAATTACCACATGATTAACTGGCTGAAAAAAGCCAGGGAACGAATTTCGTTTCAAGGATTACCAGCCAGAATCTGCTGGCTTGGGATGGGCGAACGCGAGAAGGCCGGACTTCTTTTCAATAATTTGGTAAAATCAGGCAGAGTGAAGGCTCCGCTGGTAATTGGCCGGGATCATCTGGATTGTGGATCCGTGGCCTCACCAAACCGCGAGACTGAAAAAATGAAAGACGGCAGTGACGCCGTTTCCGATTGGCCGCTTCTCAATTTAATGTCCAACACTGCGGGAGGAGCCACCTGGGTTTCCTTTCATCATGGAGGAGGCGTTGGCATGGGTTATTCGCAGCACGCCGGCATGGTGGTTCTGGCTGATGGCACCGAGAGGGCGGCCGCCTGCATTCGTCGTGTTCTTTACAATGATCCGGCAATGGGAATTTTCAGGCACCATGATGCAGGGTATGAGGAAGCGACAGCGACGTTGGAGAAATTTGGAATGGGATTCAAGTAAAGAGCGAATAGTGAATAATGAATAGTGAAAAATGCAGGATGCAAATGATTTAGGTAAACGAGCGATTACTATCACCGGTCCATTCCGCCAATTGCTGACCATGGATCATCTGCCATTGAAAGGAAGCTTAAAGGATTCGCAATTGGAGGTAATTGAAGAGGCAGGGATCGTTCATCAGGATGGAGTAATCCTGGAGATTGGTATATTCAAAGATCTCTGTGCCAGATACAATTCGTCAAATCCTGAAATTCAAACCATCGATTCTGATCTAATCGCATTACCCGGATTTGTTGATCCCCACACTCACCTTATTTGGGCAGGAAGTCGGGAAAATGACTACGCCCTGCGTCTTGAAGGAAAGAGTTATTCTGAAATTGCACAAAGTGGCGGTGGCATCTGGGATTCTGTTATGAAGACCCGAAATGCCACAATTGATGAATTAAAAAGTGCTATGACTATCAGGGCGACCCGTCAATTGAATGCCGGAATTACCACCTGTGAAGTTAAAAGCGGATATGCGTTAAATCCTGACGGGGAGTTGCGGTTACTTGAAATTATCAAATCGGTAAATGGTGAGCACCCGATCGATTTGATCCCTACTTGCCTTGCGGCACATATTAAACCGAAGGATTTTGAAGGAAATTCTGGGGAGTACTTATCTTTTCTTGTAAATAAATTGCTGCCGGAGGTACGCCGCAAAAACCTCGCTAATCGAATCGATATTTTTGTTGATGAGGGTGCGTTTGGGGTTGAAGAGGCCGAAAATTATCTGCTTGAAGCAACTAAATTGGGATTTGATCTTGTCGTCCACGGAGAACAATTTTCTTCCGGTGGTGCGGCAATGGCAGTAAAAGTTGGTGCCAGGAGTGTGGATCATCTTGAAGTGATTGGTTCAGAATCGATAAACCTGTTAGCAGGTTCAAATGTTGTTGCGATGGCATTACCGGGCGCTTCAATTGGATTGGGTTGTCAATTTGCTCCGGCTCGCAAATTGTTGGATGCGGGTTGTTGTCTGGCAATCGGATCGGACTGGAATCCGGGTTCGGCTCCAATGGGGGATCTATTGATACAAACGGCTATCCTGGGTACATTTGAAAAACTTACTGTGGCGGAACAGTTGTCGGCTATCACTTTCCGGGCTGCCCACGCGCTGAATCTCGCTGACAGAGGAATCCTGAAAAGCGGGAATATGGCTGATTTCACCGGTTTCCCCGGAAGGAATTACAAGGGAATAGTGTATCAGCAAGGAATGCTGAAACCCACCCATGTATGGAAGTGTGGAGTTTGGAGTTTGAAGTATGGAGTTAAGGAGACGAGGAACTCCACACGCTAAACTCCAAACTCTACACTTTTTGATAAGGGAAATAAATTTTCTGATATTCAAATCTTTGAAATTGATAAAAATGAAGCGTATTATCGAGTGTGTGCCCAATTTTTCGGAGGGGAGGGAGATGGAAGTCATCCGTCTTATCACCGAAGTCATCGAAAAAGTGCCCGGAATCAAATTGCTGAATGTGGATCCAGGGTACGCTACGAACCGAACTGTCGTCACTTTTGCCGGTGAGCCGGAAGCGGTTATAGAAGCGGCCTTTCAATCAATTAAAAAGGCTTCCGAACTGATTGATATGAGGCATCATACGGGAGAGCATCCGCGGTTTGGCGCAACAGATGTTTGTCCTCTGGTGCCCATTTCTGATGTTACCATGGAAGAAACCATCGAATATGCCCATGCCTTAGCCAAACGTGTAGGGGAAGAACTGCAGATTCCGGTTTATTGTTATGAACAGGCGGCTTTTGAACCAAAACGGCAGAGTCTCGCAAATTGTCGTTCCGGCGAATATGAAGGCTTACCGGAGAAGGTAGTCTCTTCACAATGGAAGCCCGACTTTGGTCCAGCTCAGTTTAACGCTAAATCCGGCGCCATAGCTATCGGCGCCCGAAATTTTCTAATTGCTTACAATGTCAACCTGAATACCTCGTCGGTGCGACGTGCCAACTCCATCGCATTCGATGTGAGGGAAGCCGGAAGAATTCAGCGGGACGGCGATCCTGTGACTGGAAAAATTATCAAGGATAAAATGGGAGAACCGGTTCGGATTCCGGGGTCTCTCAAAAATGTACGTGCGATTGGCTGGTACATAAAGGAGTACAGAATGACACAAATCTCTATGAACCTTACCGATATCACGGTAACGCCTATTCACGTTGCTTTCGATGAGGTCTGTAATAAAGCCGGCGAGCGCGGAATACGGGTCACCGGTTCCGAATTGATCGGAGTCGTGCCCTTATCATGCATGCTCGATGCCGGGAGGTATTTTCTCCACAAACAGAAGCGCTCATCGGGGATTCCGGATGAAGAAATCATAGAGATTGCTGTTCGTTCGCTGGGACTAAATGAATTAGCTCCGTTCGAACCGAAGAAAAGAATCATCGAATATTTATTGAAGGAGGAGGAAAAGGATCAGTTGGTTGATATGACAATACGTCAGTTTACCTATGAGACAGCCTCAGAATCACCAGCACCCGGCGGTGGATCCATTTCGGCGGCAGTTGGGGCATTGGGCGCAGCACTCGGTTCGATGGTTGCCAATCTTTCCGCCCACAAGCGCGGTTGGGACGATCGCTGGGAGGAGTTCTCTTCGTTCGCTGAGACAGGAAAGGATGCATATGAGCAGTTGCTGAAGATGGTGGATGCTGACACTCAGGCATTCAATGGTGTAATGGATGCATTTGGTCTCCCTAAAGAGAGTCCTGATCAGAAAGAGATTCGCAAAACAGCAATTCAGAATGCAACCCTTCAAGCCATCGAGGTTCCTTTTAGGGTAATGAATATTGCCTCAGATGCGATGGGGTTACTCGAAAAAATGGCCAAAATCGGAAATCCAAACTCTGCCAGTGATGTTGCGGTTGGAGCTCTTTGTCTGCGAACCGCCGTGTCGGGTGCTAACTTGAATGTCAAGATTAATGCAGTAGAGTTGTCTGATCAATCTTTGGTTCATGAAAAAATTCTGGAGGCGGATCGTTTAGAGAAACAAACGAATAGGAGATGTGAGCAAATTCAGAAACTGGTTCTCAAAAAGATCAATTCTAAATCTTAACTTTGCGACCTTAGAATTGCCGTTAAAAAGACAAATACTATTCGGATGCGACTGTTGAATAACCCTTTCAAAAAATACCTGATCATATTCTGGTCTGTTTTTGCTATCGGAATTCTTGCTGTAGTGATTCTTTTCACGCTTATCGGTAATGGTAAGCTGGGTTACATGCCAACTCTCACTGAACTCGAAAACATAGAATCGTCTTTAGCATCTGAAGTCTATACGGCAGACAGCCTCGTGATGCGGAGATATTACTTCAAGGAAAATCGCACATTTATTGGTTTTGACGCCATTAGCCCAAATGTTATCAAAGCGTTGGTAGCTACCGAGGATGTTCGTTTTTACAACCATCCGGGGATCGATCTTCGTGGACTTTTCAGAGTTTTCAAAGGCATTGTAACGGGAGATCAGAGTGCAGGTGGTGGTAGTACACTTTCGCAGCAGCTGGCCAAAATGCTTTTTCCCCGCGAGGATATTGGCAACAAAGTTCAGTTAGCCGTGCGGAAATTAAGGGAATGGGTTATCGCTGTTAAACTGGAAAGGAGTTTCACGAAGGAGGAGATCATCTCGATGTACCTAAACAAGTACGACTTCCTCAATCTGGCAGTTGGCATCAAATCAGCATCAGAAATATATTTCGGAACGACACCCGATCAGTTGAAGCTTGAACAGGCTGCCATGCTGGTCGGTATGGCAAAGAATTCCTCGCTGTACAATCCTATACGAAGACCTGAGCTGGTTCGCAACCGTCGGAATGTAGTACTTGCTCAAATGGAAAAAAGCGGATACATCACTGAAGCAGAACTTAATCACTATAAAAGCCTTCCGCTGAATCTGAATTTTCACAAAGAGGATTATAAATCGACCCCCGGAACCTATTTCACAGAGTATTTGCGTACGCTTCTTAATGCGCCCAAACCGGATAGAGAGCGATACAGAGCCTGGCAGATTCAGCAGTTCAATGAAGACTCTGTCGAATGGGCAACGAATCCATTGTATGGCTGGTGTGCCAAGAACCCTAAGCCTGACGGAAAACTCTATGATATCTATACGGACGGATTGAAGATATATTCCACCATTGACATGCGGATGCAGACTTATGCCGAAAAGGCATTAAAAACCCATTTGGGGAAAAATGTGCAGCCGTTGTTCAATGAGCGTATTAAAAGTCAACGGAACAGGCCTTTCTCTAACGATTTGACCAACGAACAGGCGCAGCAGGAGTATGATCGGATGATGAAAAACAGCGACCGGTACCATTCGCTTCGTACGCAGGGAATGCAGCCCGACGAGATAAAAAAGATATTCAATACCCGACGGAGATGATGGTCTTTTCATGGAGAGGCGAGACTGATACCATCATGTCACCGCTGGATTCAATAAAATACCACCTCGGATTTTTGCGTTCCGCGATGATGACGATGGAAGTTAAAACGGGAAAGATTAAGGCTTGGGTTGGTGGTCCGAACTATAAACATTTCATGTACGATATGGTGAAGAACGGAAAACGCCAGGTAGGTTCTACCGTGAAACCATTCCTCTATACGTTGGCAATGCAAAATGGCTTCTCGCCATGCACCCTTGTTCCAAATACCGAACATTCATTCACCTTGTTTGATGGCACCACCTGGACCGCAAAAAATTCCGGCGAGACCAAAATGGACGGGAAAATGGTGACACTTAAGTGGGGCTTGGCTAACTCCGTGAACCAAATTTCTGCCTGGGTTATGAAGCAATTTAATCCGCAGGCAATGGCCGACATGATGCACAAACTGGGGATTACAAGTCCGATAGATGCCGTCCCTTCCATGTTTTTGGGAACTTCGGATGTGTCACTATATGAGATGGTTGGAGCATACGGCACCTACGGAAATCATGGAGTCTATACAAAGCCTTATTGTGTCACAAGGATTGAAGATCGAAATGGGAATGTTCTTGCGCGTTTCGCTCCTGAATCACACGATGCTATTGATGCCAAAACCGCCTATTTGATGATAAATCTTATGGAGGCAGTCGTCAACGAGGGAACCAGTGCGCGGTTGCGGCGGAACGTTGATTATGGCAATATTACCGCAGACGTTGCTGGGAAAACAGGTACAACGCAAAATCAATCCGATGGTTGGTTTATGGGAATTACGCCCGAACTCGTTACCGGCGTCTGGACAGGAGGTGATCTTCGAAGCATCCATTTCGAAGGATTGTCGGCTGGTCAGGGTGCAAGCATGGCTCTGCCGATCTATGGCTATTTCATGAATAGTCTGTTTAGGGATCGGACATTAGGATATACGCAATCTTCCGTATTTGAAGTTCCTCCCGGCTTCAATGTTGACATGGACTGCAGCAAAGTTATGAAGGAAGAGAAGGAGGATGAGTCTGCTGAAAAGGATTTTTTCTGATTACGATTAATTCGGCTCAGTAACGTTCTCATTTGAGATTGCCTCTTTTATCGCTTTACTCAGGTCTTCGTCTGGTTTTATGACATTATAATTTCCCCAGAATTCTTTATCGTACGTGCCAATTTTCTCGGAGAAGATATCTTTCTCATGGAATAAACCCTCCGGTCCGAACCTGGCTTTGCGGGGGAAGGGATATTGCTGCGTCACCAGCAAATCTGTTACATTACGGTACTCAGTCTTGAATTTCTTTTTCTGTTTTACCCGAAAGATGATATCACTATGCGCTGAGAAAAATTGCCATTTACCGTTTAACAACCTGTATTGAACGGAATATTCGACATTCTCAGGACGAGTATCGAATCCGACAGGTTCTCTCTGAATAAATGTATCCCCGTTGATTTTCAAGCTTTTTTTGTCGTACGAATATTCTGCTCCCACCAGGGCGTAACTCTCGGAGTCAATAAAAATTTTACCGTTGAAGCATGGGAAGTCAGTCTCCTCGAGTCTATTAAAACGGATGATCCAGGTTAATCTTCCATTAATCATTTCAGGATGCTCAAACCTGTATTGGTACAGGTATTCATATTCAGGACTTATGAAAGTCTCTAAATTCTTCACGATATCCAGTGAATTGATTATTAAAGGGCCACCCTGAACTTTTACATTAACCTCTTTTGGTTTTCTGTTCATATCGGCTCTCCTGCCTTTTATAAATCGGACACGATCTGGCTCACCGTACTTATAAGGAGCTTTCAGAATCTCCATCGCTGCTTCCCAAACGCCGACATAATTTTCATCCTGACGGGCGGTTTCACGATAGAAAGTCATCATCAGTTGAGGTTCATCGATATAATTGTACAGAATATTGTCTCTGAATTTTTGAATCACGTCTCTGGGATCTACCGGTTTCACCTGGATCTCCCGCAGATTAATCGATTCACTATGGAGTTTTAGTACGGGCTCTTTCTCCAGTTCTTTCACGGTTATTATTCTCTGTCTGTATCCCAGAGAGCTGATAATTATATTTTTACTAGCGAAGCTAAAAGGGATTTTCAGATCAAAATTTCCGTCAACATTTGTCATGGTTCCGATGAATTCGCCTTCAATTGTCACGGCAGCATAGGGTACCGGAGTCTTGCCATCTCCCTCTACGACCCGACCCGATACTTTTACCGGCTTAGGTTCGACCCGGGTGATGATCAATTGACGATCGATCAAGGTTACGTTATAGACCGAATCAGGCAGCAGTTCTTTAAGCACCTCTCCAAGCGGCCGGTCAAAAATCGAAAAATTTGATTTTGCGGCAGGTAAGAGATCCGGGTTATAGGAGAAGTACAGCTCATTATCGGCCACCAGTTTTTCGAGCAATGATTCCACGGTAGTGGAGTCCAACTTTATTGAGACGAGCCGACTCAACGGATCAATTTTCTCTTGTGCCGAAAGGCGCGCCAAAGAGGTCATCAGAATGATCAAAAATAAAACCTTTGATCTTGTTCGCATAGGGCGATCTCTTTTGAGAAATTAGTTGTGGAAACCGAGAATTATTTCAGCGAAAAGACAAATCCATCAGCCTGCTTTTTTACAGAAAGATGATGAGTTGTGGCAATTACGTTTACAATGTCTTCTATTTGAAATTTCTCAAAATTGGCTGTATACGAAATAGTTGCGATCTCGGGATCAGCAATGACGATCGGAATATGATAGATGTTTTGCAATTCTTCGAAAACAAGCGAGAGAGGGGTATGGCGAAACGACAGCTCTTTCGTAATCCACGAGAGAAAATTGGGCGTAAGCTCATTGGAAACACTTATTTTGCGTGTTTCGGTGACGAATTTCCCACTGGTACCAGCCGTGAGAATGGTTGTCTCGTTCTGATTTTTATCGCTTAACCGGACACTCCCGGAAACAACATTTACAACGTACTGTGCCTTCCCGGGATAGGCAGAAATATTGAAAGAAGTGCCAATATCCTCGACTTCTACATTATTTATCTCCACCAGGAAAGGATGAGAAGCATCATGAATCACATCGAAGAATGCCTCACCCGAAAGCTTCACTCTTCTGTCGGTTCCAGTAAATTTTTCGGGATATTCCAGCTTGGAATTGGCATTGATCTTAACAGTAGAGCCATCCGGTAGTATAATAGTTGTAAATGTGGCAGGTTTCAAATCTGTTTGAACAGTTTTCAATTTTTCCCCAACGGAAGCAAATTGTTCATGGGCAACCGGGGTGGTGCGCATAAGCATGAATGTTAGTGAACCCAGGGCGAACAAAGCGATGAAAATAGCCGCGTATTTCAGAGGGGTAAACCGTTTAAGGTTGATGACTTTGGCATCCGTATTGATTTGCCCGGAAAGTTTAGTCCATGCCTTGTCGGGATCACTGTTTTTATAGCAATAGGCAGTGCCGGCAAGATCCCAGGCCTTGTCAAGTTCCCGGAATGTCTCACTATCCAGTACTTCCTGCTCAGGTTTTTCAACCGACTCTCCGGTCAGATAAGCAACCCATGAATCATTAATTTCTCTCTTTTCTTCCATTTCTCACAACTCGTTCAATACCGGATTGGGCCTCAATTTTCACAGAGGATACCAGTCCGGATGAAGATAAATTTATGTAATCGATTTCTTACTCCTTCTATTGGTCATTCCTTCTCCAGTACATTGACACCTAAGCGCCGAAATACCCTTACCTGAAAGCATAAAAAAAGTCACGAGATGATGAAATTCCTTCAGTGATTCACGAAGTTGTTTCAATGCCAAAGTCATCTGCGCTTCTACCGTCTTTATTGAAAGATCCAGTTTGTCGGCTATTTCACGATATTTTAGTCCATCTTCCCGAGCCATCCGAAAGATAATCTGCCTTTTTTCCGGAAGTGCATTGATAGCAGATTCGATTTTGTCTAATAGACCTATTTCAGGGAAAAAGGAGGTGTAATCTTCATTGGCATTCTCCTGTTCAGTCTGCATTCTGAGATATTCGGTTCGCACCTTAATCTTATCGAGATGGTTCAGGCTGTGGTTTCTAACTGATTTAAAGAGGTAGTGTTCCAAAGAAGTGGTAATAGTCAACACATTGCGGTTTTGCCATAATTTCAGAAAAACGTCCTGAACAATATTCTCTGCAATTGATAAATCGCGAACAAAACGAAATGAATAGGCTGCCAGTGGTCTGTAAAACTTTTTGAACAGCGATTCAAATGCTTGCCTGTTGTTGTTTTGGATAGCTTGGAAAACAGTTAGATCCTCAGAAGAATTCATTGATTCAAAATAATTTCTGAAATTACGACAAACAATTTATTTAGGATGTCGTTTTTTAAAAAAATATTTTCGGGTTTAGATTTTTGGTTTATCTTTGCACCTCACAGAAAAAGCAACCAACGCCCGGGTGGCGGAATTGGTAGACGCGCTGGACTCAAAATCCAGTGATAGCAATATCGTGCGGGTTCGATTCCCGCCCCGGGTACAAAAAGACTTCGAAAATACACTGATTTTACAGTTATTTATCGAAGTCTTTTTAATTACAGCTGTAGCCCTACAGAAACATTGTTTTTTCCCGATTTAAATTTAAATTGCATTGTGAATTGGACTTATAATCATTTAATCTAAGAGATCGGGCATGGATTGCTTTTATTTCCCTAACAGGAATGTAAATATTTTCATCTGGCCTTACAACAGTGCTGTCCATGACGGTGTGGCTTTGAGTGATAACGTTACCGGTTCCATTCGTATCAAATTTTCTGCCCCCATAACCCTGTGCTACTTGCCGATTCAATTTGAAAATGATCACGCTGTGCTAAAATTAAACTACTTTAAAAATAATTGAACAGAAATATTATGAATAAACTACTCTTAATTGTATCCTTCGCAATATTATCCAATTCCCTATGTGGCGAAGGAAATGTCTCAACTCCCAATAAAGGAGTTTTTAAACCTGTCGAACAAGTTTCAGGGATCACAAATAGTCAAAAAGATGCAGCCTTTTGGAAAAAAATGGCTGAAGGCATGAGCCGGGCATTGACCAAACATTTCTGGGGAGCAAATTTTGAAGGTTATGCCGAAAGGTATTATTTTAATTACGGGAGTGACTTGTCCAATATGACTACGAATCATTACTGGCCTCAGGCACATGCCATGGATGTGGTAGTCGATGCCTACCTGCGCACTTCGGATCAATACTATCTTGATTTTTACCCGTTATGGTGGGTGGGAGCGCCCAAATTCAATTTCTCCGGAAAACCTGATGACCGCTGGTGGAACGTATTCGTAGATGATATGGAATGGATTGTTCTTGCTCAACTGCGCATGTTTGAGTCTACAAAAAAGGAGGCCTATATTAACAAGGCCATGCAAATGTACAACGACTGGATCTTCCCGACCTGGGGGCCAGAGGATGAAGCTCCCTGGCATGGTGGCATCACATGGAAAACGGATGCCCGTAAATCTAAGAATGCTTGTTCCAATGGGCCGGCAGCCATTATTGCAGCCAGAATCTATACGTTTTATGATAAGATCTCCGACCCAGGGAAAAAGCCCAGACAGGCCTATCTTGACGAAGCAATCAAAATTTATTCCTGGCTGAGAGACAATCTCTACGACCCTGCCGAAGGGAAAGTTTTCGATAACATGAGTGCAGGCGGCAACATTGGTAGGGCCGTCTATACCTATAATCAGGGGACGTTTATCGGCGCCGCTCATGAACTTTACAAAATTACCGGCAAAAAGCAATACCTTGACGATGCTGTGAAAGCATCAAATTATGTCATCGAAAAAATGTCCAACAACGAGGGCGTGCTTGGCAATGCAACCAGCGGCGACGGGGGTCTCTTCAACGGGATATTCTTTCGCTATTTCGTCAAACTCATTAACGAACCTCGTCTGGATGCAACGAACCGGGAAAAGTTTCACCAGTATTTGACCAATTGCGCCACAGTGATGGCAGAACAGGGTGTCAATCAGGAAACTATGCTTTACGGCGGCGACTGGCACAATGCACCTGCAAAAGGAGTAGCAGTGTCACTCACACCGCAGCTGTCCGGTTGCATGTTGATGGAGGCGATGTGTATACTCAATCCATTATCTGGGAAATAAAATACGTCGGACTCAAAAAGTGATAATCACCCCTAAAGAATTCTTCATAAAACCTTGGTATCTTTGAGACTATTTAATTTCTGCAGCTATGTCACCAAAGCAGAAAAATTTCCCAAATGGAATTACAAATAGTATTCAATTGTTAAAAATGAGCAGTGTCTTAATCAAACAATTTGATAAATATTTATCTACAACTAACCTATAATGAGAATCTTAATAACTGTAATTGTATTTTGTTTGTTCGGAGCTTCTTCATTTGCCCAGGAGAAAGATCTTGGAACTCATGCTGCCAAATCTCTGGCAAACAGTAATAAAAGTCCTGTTGATTATGTCAATCTTTATATGGGTACCATAAACCCTAAAACCAGGGGTACAACTCCTGTCATTAAGGTACCCGGAGGACACGTGAGTTTGTTCCCCTCCTTCACGCCCGAAATGGAAGACCTTTATCTGGCCGATAAAATCTATGGGTTTCCATTGGGAGTCGCCAATTTGATGATCTCCACAGGCAAAGTGAGAACAAATTCGAAAGAGAATGCATCACATTTCGATCATGACCTTGAAACTGCAACCCCCTATTATTATCAGGTTCTTCTGGAGGATCCGAATGTGAATGTGGAATATTCCTTAACCGATAACACCGCAATATTCAGGATTACGCTGCCTGCCAATGAAACATCCAATTTGCTGCTGAATTTGGCTGGAAACGCTTCGGTCTCAATAATAGGAGACAATATCATGGAAGGAGAAATCACGAACAATCGCAGGGTGAGATCGGTCAATTTTGATATGAAGGATGTTGAAACTAAGAATTATTTCCATGCGGAATTTAGTAATCCTTTTACTTCGGTAGGCGCTTGGCAGAATGACACGATTGCATCGGGAACTAAATCAAAATCAGGCAGAGGGATCGGCGCTTATGTTTGTTATGCTAACAGTACCCGAAGTAAAACAGTAGAGGTAAAATTTGGCTTCTCCACAAAGAGCCAGGAAGAGGCACGCGGTTTTGTAAGAACCGAAATCGGCTCCAATTCTTTTGATCAGGTGAAAGAAAAAGCCAGGAATCTGTGGAACAATGAACTGGGTTTGATAAAAATTAAAGGGGGCACCGAAAAACAACGTGCCATTTTTTACAGCACACTTTATCGTACACGAGCCCTCCGGATGGGCAATGTTTGGGATACCTACAGGTGTGCCTACCCCCTTCAATCCATGATTAAACCGGAGGAGACACTGGAAGCAATCCGGAGCTTTATCAAAACCTATGAAGAGACTGGCTGGCTACCCAGCTCTGGAGCAATGATAGGCAATCACTCTACTGCTGTTATTGCAGACGCCTATTTGAAGGGGTTGCGCGATTTTGATGTAGACAAGGCATATGCTGGCATGCGAAAAAATGCGCTGGAAGCCACCATGATTCCCTGGAAAGATGCCGGTCACCTTACCGAATTAGAGCAATGCTACTTCGACAAAGGATTTTACCCTGCATTGCCCGCGAGGGAAGAAGCTAAAAATAATGATCCCTCAGGCAATAACGACCCGTTGTCAAAGTTGCCCTATCAGGTAAAGTGGCTGCCTGAAATAGGTGTCAAAGAATGGGTTAAGGAGGTAGACTCCTGGCACAGGAGGCAATCCGTATCGGTGACTCTGGAACATTGCTACGACGATTGGTGCCTTGCCCAAATGGCCAAAGCGTTGGGCAAAGAGGAAGATTATACGCTTTTCATGAAACGTGCGCACAACTACCAGAACCTTTTTAATCCCGCCATCGGATTAATGGCTCCAAAATCGGCAGATGGGAAATGGGTCGAACCCTTTGATCCAAGGTTCTCAGGAGGATTTGCCGGGGAAGGTTATTTCGCAGAAGCCAATTCGTGGACCTATACCTGGCATGTTCAACACGATGTACAGGGGTTGATCAACCTGATGGGTGGGAAGGATAATTTTATTGCAAAGCTGGATGCCCTCTTTACTACCGGTCACACCATGGACAAGCTAGCCTTCCAGGGCCAGTTTCCTGATATGACCGGTTTGATGGGGATGTACACGCAGGGAAATGAACCAGCCTTTCATATTCCATACCTCTACAACTATGCAGGACAGCCCTGGAAGACCCAGAGTAAGGTCCGGCAGATCATGGAATTGTGGTACGATATTACACCCCAGGGATTGAGTGGAGATGAAGATGGTGGCGCCATGTCGAGTTGGTATGTTTTCAATGCGATGGGCCTCTATCCTCAGTGTCCCGGCCGTCCAATCTTTGATATAGGAAGTCCGGTATTTGAGGAGACTGCCATCAACGTGGGAAACGGAAAATCATTCATTATTGAAGCCAAAAATGTATCGGTGCAGAACAAATACATCCAATCGGCCAATATCAATGGAATCCCACTTAACAACCCCTGGATAAACAATGCAGATGTTGTGAAAGGTGGGAAACTTGTGTTAGTGATGGGTTCGCGTCCAAATAAAAACTGGGGAAGTTCCCCCGATGCAGCAGCGCCATCTATGTCAACTCCGGCAACGAATTAATCGAAACGGAATCATTTTGACAATTGAGCGAAGAACAAACCGGAGTTGTTAACTTGGATATTTTTCAGGAAAACGGTTTTTGTTGTGGTTCCCGAGGTTTTCTCAAAATCTGCAACTTTCTTTACTTTGCCGAATGCTCACATCCCTTTAAAACCAAGCTGAACAAGTTATTGTTCTATTCCGATTTTGATCATTTTCGAGCCTGTGCTCAAAGTATAACAGGTTTAAAGTATGCAGCAATTCCTCACGGTCCGGTTCCCAATCAGTATGAATTCTTGTTTGAGGCCTTGGTAGAGGAAGGAATTATTAGGAAAGAATATGGTGTAATAGGTTATGGGGAGGTTGAACAAATTCTTCCTACAGGCAATATTCATTTTGATGCTTCCTTATTTTCACCGCCTGAACTTGAGTCCATTAAGTACATCGCTGAAAAATTTAAAGAAATGTCAGCCTCGGATATTGCAGCAGTCAGCCACCAGGAACCTGCCTGGGAAGATAATATTGATGGAAAGAGAATTATTCCATTCCATTATGCATTTGAAATGGTGACAGTTTAGTGTCATAGATCGAACTCACGCGATATTAATAATCACATTCCTGATCTTCTTATCAGCGATACAAGATACCGAGATCGAAACTGGTCACTCGCTAAAAACTGTTTCGCTGGAGGTAGTTTAAGGATTACGCCAAGAACTGCAGCCATCGCGCGATGACTCCAAAGAATCTGATTATCAAACAAGAGATTGTGTAATTTACCCCTCTCAATGGCCATCAGGACGACTCTATGTACAGAGTTTACAGGTGTGATTACCCTGTGTTCCCTCTGCTTTAGTTTTAGGGCATCAACCTTGCATCCTTTCAAACAAACACCGCAGCCCAGACATTGTTGTTTATCGAGTTTTGCCTTCTTTTTTGTTGGATTATGAGGATCACTGGCAGTTACCAGCGTCATTGCTTCGACCGGACAAAGGGTAACGCATTTCCAACAGCCGGTACATTTTCCTTCATCAATTTCAGGGATGAAATTGGTTGTATGAACCGGATTCAAAAATCCAAATTTCCTTGCGGCAATCAATGCTTCACAGCAGCAACCACAGCAATTGCAAATAAACCCAACTTTTTCCTGCACATTTTCACCAAATTGGACAAGATTATGGCTCTGTGCAAGTTGGAGCAAGTCGAGACCCTCTGCTACGTCAATTTTTCTGGCAATATTGTGGTGAATCAACGACTCAGCGGGTTTGCTAAAAGTCAGGCAAATTTCCATTGGAGCTTTACAGTTTTTTCCTAAATGCTCCATTTTATGCCTGCAGTAACAGATTCCAACGCCAATGGTCGAAGCTGATTTTATTACCTCGGATGCTCTTTCATAATCAAGGACGTGAAGCGCGTTGGCGTTGGAAAGTACCCCCTCGTTTACGAAGACCCGACCAAGCTGCGTCTCCCCGGTCAGGAAGAGATCTTTGATAAAATCCTCCTCCACGTTGAGATATTGGTAGTAAAGTTCAGAGAGTGTTTTTTGATCAAAATCGTTCCGGTAACGCATCAGCGAAAACTCAAAAAACCCTGCCATCGGTGGAGGTAGCGTATAGGTTGATTCTCCATTATACTCGTAATCCAGTAAGATTCCCTTGTCGGCAAGATCATTAAGCACGATGCGGGCATCTTCGGATTTCATTTTCCAAATCTCAGCAGCTTTCCTACCTGTAAACGGCTTGATTGGAAGAAGAGAAACCAGCTTTGCCTCTCTTTCTGAAAAGAGAATTTTAAGAATTTGAAACAGTAATTCCGTCGGAGGGGCACCTTGAGGATATCTGTTTAACCTCTGCTGAAGGCTGCTATAGCTGTTGACTTTAATGGTATTGTGATGCGCCATAAAAGTTAGGATTTAAACAACGCCTTGAATTCGAAAAATTGCCAGACTAAATTTACTAAAATTATTCACGGTTACAACCTAGCTTTTTACTCGCCCATGGAATAAAAAATTGAAAGTTAGGAGCATCGGTATGCCCGCCATCACGCTGCCGCCATGCCAATTCGCCATCCAAAAGTGAGGTAAGCACTGGAGGTATTTTCCTGCTTGCTACTTAAAAATGCTAATCTTCCTGATCACTTCATCGCCCGTGTTACTTCTTAAAACCACAAAGTAGACACCCGATGCGGGATTATTCAGGTTGACTGTTTTCAGAAATTCGCCATTAACCGACAGGTTTGGAAGCTCGTAAACCTTTTGGCCCAGTTGATCAAAAACCTGAATTGTGAATATTTCCTGATCTGAGGTAGTAATTGCCACCGAAAACTGTCCTTGATTCGGCACAGGATAAACATTGTAACGGTTAGCCTCACCTGCCTTTAGCCGGAATACCTGATTTGAAACTGGTGAGATGCAACCATTGAGCGTCACAACGCTCCAGTAATAACCATCCTGAGCAGGCGAAAACGTCGGGGTGGTGGCACCAGAAATTGCACTACCCGTGCCCGTTTTTGTAGCAGAGTAGTACCACTGGTTTCCTAAAGAGGCAGAACTGGATAGCGTGACCCCGGCAACAGCAATGACCGGGACTGCAGGAATCGGATTTACAATCAGGCTGAAAGTCGGGGAGATGATGCCGTTGAGGCATCTGTCTTTTCCGTAGACAGTTATGGATCCAGTGGCGGCATTTGTGGAGAGATCCACAACGATTCTGTTTGTGTTTGCGCCTGAGACAATTGTTGCTCCGGCCGGGAGATTCCAGGTATAGCCGGTCGCATTTAGAATTGGATCGATCGTAAAAATTAAACCTGTCGAGCCCTGACAAGCGGCGGTTGGTCCGGTAATGACTCCAGCCGCCGCAGGTTGCGGTGCCAGGCTTATCGCCATATTTGCATTGCTGCTCTTTCCACAACTATTCGTGCCGTAGACAGATATTGTTCCCGAAATGAAATTGGAATCAAAATTCACCTTAATACTCGAACTCCCGGTTCCGGAGACTAAAGTTGCCCCCGATGGAAGGCTCCAGACGTAGCTTGTTGCATTCGCTATTGGCGTTATCGAATAGGTCTCACCTTGCGCGCTGCTGCATATGGTTGCGTTCCCTGCAATACTGCCAGGAATACCCGGAAGCGGAAGGATGGTTATGCTCTTGTCAATAGGCGTATTTAACGTACATCCGTTGGAATTTATGTAGTTTACGCTAATCGTTTTCGTTCCGGAAGAGTTCCAGGTCACGGTAGCTGTATTTGTACCCGAGCCGGCGGTTATAATGCCGTCCGGCGATACTTTCCAGGAATAACCAGTCATCGAGGGTTCTGTCGTATAAAGTACTCCTGTACTGCCTGCACAAAGACTCGAATTGCCCGTAATAGTGGGAATGGGCAGCGGATTGACTACCACATTTTTTACTGTCGGTGCAACTGTAGCACAGCCGGTCGGATTTGAGTAGTTCACACTTAAAGATTGTGAACCTGAGGTATTCCATGCGACTGTTATTGTGTTGCTTCCTGCCCCTGAAGTGATTGATCCACCCGGTGAAACTGTCCATGCATAATTTGTCATCGATACTTCCGTGGAATATTTCACGTCTGTGGTTCCTTCACAGGCAGAAGCAGATCCGGTAATAGTTGGCAACTGAAAAAGATTGACGTTGACATTCACACTGTGCGTATTTGTACATCCGGTGGCCGAAACTGTTTCTATGAGTGTATAAGTTGTGTTTACAAGCGGAGTTACAGTTGGATTGGCCTGGCTTGACGAAAATCCTGCCGGGGATGATGTCCAGGAATAGGTATTTCCGGATACAGCCGCAGCGCCAATTTGGGTATTTGCATTTAGACAAATAGCCCTGTCTGCTCCGGCGATCGCACCCGGTAAAGGATTAACGGTGACAATGACACTGTGTGTATTCGTGCAACCAGTGGCCGTTATCGTTTCAATAAGCGTGTAAGTCGTTGTCGCCGAAGGTGTAACCGTCGGATTGGCCAAGGTGGAAGTGAATCCTGCCGGCGATGATGTCCAGCTATAACTGTTCCCTGTTACAGGAGCTGCGCCGATTTGTGTGCCTGAGCTTTGGCAGATGGTTCGGTTTGCTCCGGTAAGCGCGGCCGGTAACGGATTGACTGTGACGATCATGCTGTGGGTGTTCGTACATCCCGTGGCTGTAATTGTTTCGACAAGCGTGTAAGTAGTTGTAACCAGTGGTGCGACAGTCGGATTGGCAATGGTTGATGAAAATCCGGCCGGAGATGAACTCCAACTGTACGTATTGCCAGTAACTGCAGCTGCCCCAATCTGAGTGGTCGAATTTTGGCAAATGGTTCTGTTCGCTCCCGCGGAAGCTAATGGTAACGGGTTAACAGTCAAAATCACACTGTGTCTGTTGGAGCATCCGGTAGCAATGACTGTCTCAACTAAAGAGTATGTCGTGGAAACCGATGGATTTACCGTCGGATTGGCAGTTGTGGAAGCGAATCCGACAGGCACCGAACTCCAGCTGTAGGTATTACCTGGCACAGACAATGCACCTAACTGAGCTCCGGAATTCAAGCAGATTGCCCTGCTGGCACTAGCATCGGCCGCTGGTAGCGGATTGACAGCAACGGCGACCACATTGGATGTAACAGCACCCGTCCAGTCGCTCATGCAGGTTACCCGTGCCAAACGCCTGAACCAGGTTGTGGTAGTCAACGCACCTGATGCATAAGTTGGTAGATTGCTATTGGCAATATCTGTGAACGTACCATTAGAGCCTGAAGTAGAAAACTGCCATTTGTACTCCAGCTTACCGGAAAATCCTAAAGGCAACGAAAGGCTTGTAAACGCAGCGGGAATACTGCCCGAGCAAATCGACTGGGGGGTGGCAACTGAACCCCCTGAAATAGGATTTGTACAAATGATAAATTCAAAAGCGCCTATATCTGACCTAATACCAAAAGGTCTTGGGTTGTTCGCGTAATCAAAGGTGGTGGATACCTTGGGGTTTGTATCGGCAGCATCAATAAGCGGAGAACCTGCAAGAGGCACAAAGTCGGTGGCAGCGTGCATAGTTTGTGAGAAGAATTTTGCTGCGGTGCCGGTTCTATCGAAAAAATTGTTTTTCAACGTGACATCCGTACCTGTCTGCTGAATCATGACGTACGAATCGATACCCTTGAAGCTGGTATTCCCATTTTGGTAGTAATCGTAAGCGCCAGGGTTTATTATTACGTTCGATGAGATCAGATTTCCCTTGCTAAGTACGCTGGAAAATCGTATTCCATCGTCCTTTGGGTTAATAATCGTATTGTTGAAAATGTAAAAAGTGGAATCCTTTTGGACGGAATTATCCGAAACGAAAATTCCATGCTTTGGTTTTGTAAAATCGCCCGGGAAGTAGGTCAATCCGGGATTTACAATAATGTTATTAAAAATTCTGGTACCTCCTAGTCCGTGGCATTCTATGCCAACGCCCTTGCCGTCAGCTATATAGTTATTGAAACAATCACATTTTGTTCCTCCTCCAATGATAATCCCCGACATTTGGGTATCAAAACCATCCTGGCTGTCGAAAAGCACCGTGTTATTGTATATCTGACAATTCTTTGATGCGGAACTGACTTGTATCCCATCCCATCCGGAATATTTTACGATGTTGTTGTACACCTGAACGCCATCCAGGAGACTTGGAAGAAGCAATGTATCCCTTCCATTACAAGTTACCGTCTGACCAGAGAATTTGGTGCTTCCGATATACATTCCTTCGTCGCCGGTAGTAGCAATGTAATTGTCATGAATTATGGTATTGTACTGGGTAAATTTTTCCCTGGTTGAAGGTATAGAACAGTCAGGATCTGTCTTCGCATACAACCCTCCGAGAAGCGTGTTTTCAATCGATACGTGGTCAATTTCGCAATCAGAACTTAAATATCCAAGACTCAAACCGGCACCATTGGCGACTCTTTTTATTTTAAAGCCATATTGCATCCCAGTCATCCCAGTCCCTGTCAATTTGATATATCTGCAGTTCTGAACGGATATGCCGTAGTAGTTATTTGTGTCAATGATTACGTCTCCCCCCTGATTAATAATGACAATGGGCAATCCGGGTTTACCTTGAAAATTTTTGAATTGAAGATAATCGCGATTACCGGATTGCAGATAGAGTGTGTCTCCACCAACAACTTGATTGTATGGCGCCGAGCTGGCATCTAAGTAAAAAACGGTGTTTGGAATTACATACCCTTTGTTCTGACTTTTCAGCGCCAGAACGAATGAGATCAAAAGGAGTATGAGAAAAATTATTTTTTTTTGATTCATCCTGGAATTTGTCCTATTTCGTTTCGCTCTTCTCTCAATTTCAAAGTTGGTAATAGAATTGTTCTACGACCAGATTGTGAAGAAAGATTCAATTCGTTCTTATTTTAAGGCTGATCAATTGCCAATTTTCCACCCATGCCTTTTACAATTGCCACAAGGAGTCGAATAGGCGCGAAACTAATTTCGGCCTGTTCATTTTTGTTTGGTGCGAAAGGTGAGCATAAGTATTTCATTTATGATTTGATTGTTCTATATTTACAATTGCATACAACCAATTCCAAAACTGTTGTTGGACGTCATAAATTTCGTTCATCAATTCGGAATTTTGACTGTGAGTGTTCGTTAATGCTAACTAAACAAAGTGGATATTAATGATATATCCATAAATTTACCGATCATCAATTGGAAATATCCTTTAACCTTGTTCGGCATGTGCGGGATTTCGATTTGTGATCAAAAACAAAATATTCACTTATGCAACAATTGATAGTCATATTTGTTCTTTGTGCGTTCATTTCAGGTTGCGGAACAAACCAGCAAAGTAGTACCAAACTCGTTCCAACGAAAAATGACCTTAGTAAAGCCGGATCTGACAGACCGGATTCGCTCCCTGCAAAGTTGGATCATGAGGTAAACATGTGGAAAATGGCTTCTTATGCCGGCAGTCTGGGAGATAATAAAAATTCATATTACATCACCAATACCTATGCGATCTGGGGGACTTATAAAAGCACTACCTCCGACAATACAGACCTTAAAGTGAAATTTCTTATCGATCGGGTATCCTTTTGCTTTAAACTCTATGAATATGGCAAAAAGGTAGTTACGAAAGGGGATGAGACCGTTTACAAAATTACCATCAAAGCCGAAGGGATTGATCCCCTTCAAATAAATGCTAAAAATGTTTCAGACAGGATATTTATCAATGAGGTGGAAGCTAAAACAATTGTAGAGCTGCTGAATAAAGGAAAGAAAACGACATTCTCGATGGTTACAGATTCCAAAACTTCGCCCGCATCATATGCCTTTGTTTTAGACCATCCGGAAGGCCTTGGCGAACTATTAAAAAAATTTGCTAATTAGCATTTCACTTTTCTAGTCTTATCTTCGTTTAATAATTAGAGCTACAACATGGATATGGATGATATTTTCCAAAAAATAGGCACTACACAAACGCTTAGCCAAAAGATTGAGCGGAATATCGAACGTGCGATTCGCGAGAAAAAGCTGCCTATCGGTGCCAAATTACCACCGGAGAGAGAACTCTGTGAAATGTTTGCCGTGAGCAGGACTGCTTTGCGAGAGGCCCTTAGGCGACTAAGCGCCAGGGGTTTGATAGAGATAAAAAAGGGTAGTGGAATGGTCGTAACGAAAATTGATATTAAAGATGCAATCAGCTCACTAAATCTCTATTATGATTTGAAATTCGACGACCAGCTAATCAGGCAAATCATCGAACTTCGTCTGGCGTTTGAGCCCGAAATTGCGAAGATGGCTGCGATTAACCGAACAGACGAAGACCTTAGGAATTTGGAGGCTAATCTCCTTGAGTTCTCAAAATGTAACCCGGATAACACCCAACTTGAATCGGACATTGATAACAAGTTTCATCTCTGCCTGGCTCGGGCCACTACCAATCCTTTTGTTATTGTTACCATGGAGCCTGTTTACAATCTGCTTCCCAGGATGAGGAATTTCATCTATGCGAACATTGAAGGGGAAAAAGAGATAACGCTGGGTTACCACAAGGAGATCGTGAATGCGATCCGTGAAAAAGATGCCGGTCGCTCCTACGAAAAGATGGAGGCGCATATAGATCGCAATATGCAGGTATTTAATAAGTTTCTCAAGCAGTTCTGAAATTTGCCAGGGAGAGAATTGACGATTATTTTAGGCAGTACCAGAATACTACAACATAGTGAAATGCGGCTCCGATTAAAACGAAAATGTGAAATATCGCATGATTGAATTTTAATCCTTTGATCTGATATAGCAATGCCCCGATGGTATAAGCCAAGCCACCTCCAATCAGCCAAACTAATCCCATCGTTGGCATGCTGTCCATCAGCGGTTTGAAGGCGACAACGATCACCCATCCCATAAGAACATACATCAGGGTAGACAGCTTGGAATATTTTCCGGTGAAGAAGAATTTTAAAACTATTCCGAAAACCGCTATTGACCAAACAGCTACCAAAATGGGTATTCCCCAATTCGGTGGCATAACCAGAAGTGTGATAGGGGTGTAACTTCCGGCTATGGTAAGAAATATCGCGATATGATCAAAGACCTTTAATTTTTTCCGCTTCTTCGGATCCGTGGCTGAATGATAAAGCGTGGAGGCAAGAAACATCGTGGTTACTCCGATCCCATAAATAAGATATGCAATCAGAACCTTGGTGGAATGAAGCTGGAATGCTTTTCCCAATAAGACCACAGAACCTGTCAGCGAAAGGATTAACCCAATAAGATGGGTCTGGATATTCCATTTTTCCTCTTCTTTTGAATAAAATTTTTCCAATTTAAGTTGACTTTTGTTTATCTAATCAAGAAATATTAGGCGTGAGCAGAAGCAATAGTTGTTACTGGTAAGAGTTCATGCGATTCTCCGGTTCAATAAAATGCCGATTCTGTAATTCCTCGGTTATTTCTGAAAACTGCCGAATGCGCCAATCTGCGGCCGACTGATCCTGGTGTTCCGCACCCGGACCGTCAAAAGCAATGCAATATATGCCGGCAGCCTTAGCCGCTTTTATTCCATTTGTTGAATCCTCGACGATCACGCAATTTTCCTTCGGAACTCTCAGTTTCTTCTGCGCTAACAAAAAAATGGCAGGATCAGGTTTCCCGGCACCGGCCTCCGTGCAGTCGGCTATTATTTCGAAAAAGCATTCGAGTCCGGTTTTTGACAGGATGATTTGGATTACTTCAATTGAAGAGGACGATGCCAAAGCCAGTTTGATCCCGTTTGCTTTTAGGAACTGAAGCAAATCCAATACACCCGGCATTGGTTTTATTTCGGGTAACGAACTAAAGTGTTTGATCACCTTCTCTTCGGTCATTCTGACCAATTCTTCAATGCTGTGGGGGATAGCATGTCTTTCCTTGATGAGTCCCCACATAACCGGATTTGAACTTCCCTGATATGAAATATGTTCCTCAAGGCTTATATTGACTCCGACAGAGGCGAATAGTTCAGCTTCAATTACTTTATAAAGGTTCTCACTATCAATGAGTACCCCGTCCATGTCGAATATAAATGCCCTGATTTTCGAAAGTCTCATTTGTACGGAGTTTGTACAAAGCTAATAATCCTGCCTGTTTTATGGAATCTTTAGACAAACTATCTGACCATCCAGCACGCTTACCAGGAGTCGGTTCTTACCTACAGCAAGCACGGAGTTTATTAAGGCATTCGACACTTTGTACTTCCAGGCGATGGAATGTGTCTTTTTGTCAACAGCAACGACGACGCCCGCACCGGTCGGTATGAATATATATTTAGCGGATTCCGTAATCGGGGAAGGTCCGATTTCATATCCTAACTCAGCTTTGCATTCCCAGGCCATTTTTTGTTCTGAAGGCTTCGTATAGAATGCATCAACATTTCCTTCCATCATATTTTTGATGTAAACTAAATTCCCGTCGCCGGATATTCCAATGGATTCCCTGCAGGAATAGGTGCCTGAATCCCATATTTCGGTACCAGTTTGTTCGTCCAACGCGGTCATATGCCGATCCGGGGCAACGATAAATATTTTACCACCTGCTGCGACCGGCCAGACAGCGCCCGGCGAAAACATTCTGTTTGTGTATTTTTCTCTCTTCCAGAGCAGCTTTCCATTGCTTTTATCCAGAGCATAGAAGGTATTTCCCCATGATCCGAAGCAGACGCTGTTATTCAGAACCAAGGGCTTGCACTCCACAAAGTTACGCACACTGTCAAATTGCCAGATCAGATTTCCCGTTATCAGGTCGATACATCTGAAAACCCCTTCCGACGACCCAATATAAACCCGCTCCTTTTCAATGGCAGGCGAGGCTACAATTGGTTTGATTGTCGGGTGCAACCACAACAGTTTGCCGGATTTCAGATCCAAACAATAGATATTTTGATCGGTTGAGGCGCAAACTACTTTATCGTCGCTGATAGCTGGAGTGGAATAGATTTTTCCTGCGGTTTTAAAGCTCCATAAAAGCTTCCCTGTTAGGGTATTAACTGCCACAATATTACCGGAAGTAGTAGCATAGACCGCGCGTTTTTTGTGATAGCTGATAGCCGTTCCAATATCACTGTTTTCCTGTATTGACCATATCTTCCTGATTTCCGGGTATTTGTCTTTAATGCTATAATCGGGTCTTGGGAAATTTGTTTTGTCCAGACTGAGTCGTTTTTTCCCTACCGGGACTTTGCACCATGTTGGCAGAGTCTTTCCGGAGGATAACCGCTCATTATAATACATTGTATCTTTTTCAATCGTCACAAGGTTATATCCAACTTCACTCTTTGGAGTCTGCAAGTTTGCCCTGCCCATCACACCGGGAATTCCTTCGAAGTTGAACAAACGATTTGAGTGCCCATGGCCCAGCAGGGTCGCCTTGATATTGCATGATTTCAACAGGTCAATTACCTTGTACCAATTGGCAAGCGACTCATCAAGGGGGTAGTGATTGACAAAAATAACCGGTTGATCTTCAGATCGCCGATGTGACAATACCGAGTCAAGGAAGACAATCTGTTCGTGGGGTACCAAGCCGGGAGCCATTCGCATATTCGGACCGGAAGCTGTTCCAACAAACAGAAATCCGCCTTTTTCAAATGAAAACTGTTCTTTCCCAAAGATCTTTACAAAACTGTTGTTGCCGCTTTCTGACCACTTGGAATCGTGATTTCCAGGTAGGATATACCAGGGTTTTTTTAACTGTGTAATACTATTCTTTGCCCCTTGCAACTCTTCGTCAGAACCAAATTCAGTGACGTCGCCGGTAAAGAGAACAAAGTCAATATCAGGTTGCTGATTAATATCTGTAATTGTTTTTGCAAGATCTGAAGCCCCCGTCTGACCGCCAAAATGGGTGTCCGTTACATGGGCAAAGTGAATAACCTGCGCGGATAAGTCTGGTTGAAACAGAATCAGTATGATGAAAATCCATAAATTTTTCATAAATTGCTAATGAAAGTTATAACCTATTTCGGAAAGTGCCATTAATCATCAACCAATAAGCAACTAATACTGTGAAATCTCTTCGTAAAGATATCAATTCACATCGGTAATAAAATGATGTTTCACAGAAGATGTAATACAACATACAAATAAATGTCTAATTTTAGTGAAAATTTGTTAATTCGGCGAATACCAATTCTGTTCTGAAATGTGGGTGCATCCTTTTTGTAGTGAAATGCTGGGACTCAATTTCTACTTTTTGCACCTGAATGTCTTTCAGAAAAGTTAAATATGGCCGTTTTAAAAATTTTTCTAAAAGATGTAATACAACATACAAATTAAATATCTAATTTTAGTAAAATTTTGTAATGCTTTGTTAATATTAAATCTATTTCAAAATGTTATTTTAACCTGTTTGTTATGAAAAAAACGGTAGCATTAATTTTCATTTTGTGCATGATTGTTCAGCTGACGATGGCACAAAAAAGGTCGATATCCGGAGTAGTCCGAGATAAATCTACCAATGAGACACTTCCCGGTGTTTCAGTAATTGAGAAAGGGACCAAAAATGGAATTACGACCAATATGGAAGGCAAGTTTGAACTATCGGTTAATCCGGGTGCAACAATTGTAGCCAGCTATATTGGTATGAAACCACAGGAGTTAAAAGTTGGAACATCCTCAACCTTAAACTTCGTTCTTGAATCATCCACAGAACAGATCGATGAGGTTGTTGTTGTGGGTTACGGACAGCAAAAGAAGGCCAACCTGACCGGTGCTGTTGCCTCGGTAGACACAAAGGTTTTGGAAGCCAGGCCAATTGCCGACGTTGGTAGAGGACTTCAGGGTACGACTCCCGGTTTGAGCGTTGTGATCCCTAGTGGTGAAGTAGGTTCCGATCCGATTATGAAAATTCGCGGACAGCTAGGTTCGTTGCAGGGTGGATCATCCCCTTTAATTTTGATGGATAACGTTGAAATACCATCTATTCAAATGGTAAATCCTGATGATATCGAATCAATTTCTGTATTGAAGGATGCCGCTTCGGCCTCAATTTATGGAGCTAAGGCTGCTTTCGGTGTTATTTTGATCGTTACCAAGAAAGGTGCAAAAACTGAAAGTGTTAATGTTACCTACTCAGGCAACCTTTCATTTCAGAACATGTCAAAGAAAATGGAGATGGCCAGGCTGGATGCACTTGAGTATTCAGTCAGCGCATTCGAACGTGTTGGAGGTACAGTTGCCGGAGCTTTCTACCAGATTACCAGGGAAGGCTATGAAAGGGCAAAAGTATGGGATACAAAATACGGTGGTGTCCTGGGAGTAAATGACCCAATGGTTTACGGTCGTGACTGGTTTGTTGATGCAAATGGTCGTAAGATTGGAATTAGAACCTATGATCCTTATGATTACATGATCAAAGAATGGACTCCTACCCAAACACACAATCTATCTGTCAACGGCAAAAGCGGCAAGACCGATTATAACATCAGCATGGGTTACCTGGGTCAGTCCGGTATGATTAAGCCAGCTAAGAAAGATGATTTCCAACGTTATAACGGAGCAGTTCGTATCGGTACTGAAATTACTGACTGGTTAAAGGTGAATGCCGGAATGATGTATTCCAAACGTCTGAAAAGATATGCCTATGCTACCAACTCCACAACAGCAGATCCATGGTTGTATCTTTATCGTTGGGGTCCTAATATGCCGATGGGTACTGAAGACGGAGATCCGCTCAGAAGTCCGGCAGCCGAAGTTGCTCAGGCTAATACCGCCGACCAGGAAACAAATTATACCAGCATGAATGGAGGATTTACAATAACTCCATTGAAAGACTGGAAAATCAATTTTGACTATACGCACGCTAATCAGGAGTATATTACTGACAGACCCGGAACCCGCTACACAGCACGTGATACATGGTCTGCAGCCGTTGCCAAAAACGATGCAAGCGGAAACAGAATTTATGTAAATGATGCAGGTGAGGTAGTTTCTTCAACAACGACAGGTGCCATGCCGGCGTATCAATTGGTAAACTCTCAATATACTGCAGTAGGTGCCAATCCGGACCATGTTTACCGCTATTCCAAAAATGATCAGTGGAATACGATCAACCTTAATACAACCTACGACTATACCCTTGACGACGTTCATAAGTTCAAGTTCATGCTTGGTATGAACAGAGTAAGTTATAAATATGCCTATAACTGGTCACAGACTACTCAATTAATTGATTATTCCAATCCGCAGTTTGACCTTGCTACCGGCGTTCAAACAACAAGTGGTGGTGCATATTGGGAATCTCAGTTAGGTTTCTTCGGTCGTTTAAACTATGACTTCAAAGATAAATACCTGCTTGAAGCTAACCTTCGCTATGATGGAACTTCAAAATTCCCAACAGATCTTCAATGGCGTTATTTCCCATCCTTCTCTGCTGGATGGCGTGTTAACGAGGAATCATGGATGAAATGGTCGAAATCTTACCTGAGCGCATTAAAACTTCGCGGTTCTTGGGGTGTCATTGGTGACCAGACTGTAAGTAACTCACTTTATGTGCCTACCATGAGCGGTGCATTCAATAACTTCTTGATCGGTGGTGCAAAATTGTACCAATTCGGTACTCCGGGCGCCGTTTCTGCCAATGTTACATGGCAGGACATTGAAACCCTCGATTTTGGTGCAGACCTCCGTTTCTTAAAAGGTGATCTTGGTTTTGCTTTCGACTGGTTCAGACGCGATACGAAAAACATGATCGTTCCTGAAGAAGGTATTCCAATGACATACGGAACAGGCGCCCCTCAAAGTAATTATGGATCGTTGAGAACGAATGGAGTGGAATTGCAGCTTGATTATAACCATCGCTTCAAAAACGGAGTGGGAGTTAATTTCGTAGCAACATTCGCTGATTCCAAAACGAACATAACCAAGTATGGTTCAACACAAAGTATTGACAACTGGTATGTTGGTAAAACTTATGGCGAAATTTGGGGTTATGAAACTGACAGATTGTATCAAAAAGCTGATTTCGTCTATGATGCAGCTGGAAAATTTGTTCCATTTGTAACAAAAGATGGTTTCACGGTTAACCAGTTATCAGATCCTAATGCACCTACACAAGGTAAATTCCAGGCTGGAAACTTTAAGTTTGGTCCTGGTGATGTTAAATTCAGGGATTTAAATGGTGACGGCGTAATCACTCCTGGAAACAGATTGCTCAAAGATGCGAATGGCAATGCTGATTATGGTGACTTGAAAATTATTGGTAACTCTACACCACGCTATCAGTATAGTTTCCGTGTGGGAGCAGACTATAAAGGGTTCGATGCTTCTGTTTTTGTTCAGGGTGTAGGAAAACGGGATATTTGGGGAGACGGATTCCTGGTAATCCCAGGTTTCAACTCCTCTGATGGTGCAATGCCGGAAGCAATCGCTGGAAATTTCTGGAGATCAGACCGTACAGATGCTTTCTATCCAGCTCCTTACAATCAGGCAGGTAGCGGTACAACGCTGAATATGCAGATCCAGTCCAGATATTTATTGGATATGTCTTACCTGAGAATCAAGAATATTACCGTTGGTTACTCATTGCCTTCCGACATTACCAGGAAATTGCATGTTACCAAATTAAGGGTTTATGTTGCATTGGAGAATTTCTTTACCTTCGATCACCTTGGAACTCTACCTGTGGATCCGGAAGAAATTGATGGATATTCTATGTGGAATACCAGCAATTACAATGCCAGCCGTACAGGAACCAGCGTTCCAACGTACAAGAGTTCGTCAGTCGGTATTCAGTTGAACTTCTAAAATCTAAGAATGATGAAAAAATATATACTAATTTTAGTTTCAGTTGTTACACTCGGAATTGCCGGCTGTAGCGATTTCCTGGACAGACCGTCACTGACAACGATGAACGACGGTAACTACTGGACCTCGGAAAACAATCTTCGTCTTTTTGCAAACGGATACTACGCCAATTACTTTAATGGTTATGCATCCAGTTTTACTGAAGATTATGCGTCCCTTCGTGGCTATTATTTCTCTGACGACCTCGCTTCCGCTGGAAAACAGAGTGGTTTCGAAACTCAGGCTCCTGCATCAAGAGGATCCACTGTTGAGCAATCTACAGCACTTGCACCTGCTACGTGGCTACAAACATATTCCGGTCCAACCTGGGATTTTGCCTGGGTACGGAAATCCAATCTGTTCCTGGATAGAATCGAGACGATGAAATCCGGTTCCATTATCACGACTCCTGTTTATCAGCACTGGAGCGCTGTGGCTCGTTTCTTCAGAGGATATGAATACAGTCGCCTGGTTAGTGTTTTTGGAAATGTTCCTTATTTCGACAAGGTTGTTAGTGATACAGAATTGGATTTGCTTTACAAAGATCGTGATGACAGAACAGTTGTCATGGACAAAGTGTACGACGATTTTGTTTATGTACTTGACAATATGCGTCTCACCGATGGTGATGCTCAATATTTGAACCGCTATATTGCTGCAGGGTTTATTTCCAGGTTTATGTTGTTCGAAGGCACCTGGCAGAAGTATCAGTTGAATAATACTGAAAAGGCCAAGAAATACCTTGATTTAGCTGTTAAGGCTGCCAATATCGTGATGGCCTCAGGCAGATATGCTTTTACCAGTGACTTCCGCTCATTGTTTGGCTCAGAAAGTTTAACATCCAACAAGGAGGTTATCTTGTACAGAACATATGATGCCGCTATCGGAGTTACGCATTCAGTTGCTTCGTATTCTAATGGTTATGAGTCTCAAAGCCAAGGGCCAAACCTAAAATTGGCCAAATCATTTATTTGCAATGATGGTAAACCTTACAAATTGTCGACTGTTACGAATGCAGATAAACTGGATATCAAGAACATGGTTGCGACCAGAGATCCACGTTTCGAAGCTACATTCTGGAACTCTCCAAAAAAGGAATCCGGAACCTTACTATATGCATGTAAATTCATTGACAGGGTTGGTGTAACCTATTATCCAGGTCCTTATCCGGCAATTTACGGATCAAGCACAAACACCAATGATGCTCCGGTTATGCGTCTTGCAGAAGTCGTACTTAACTGGATCGAAGCCAAGGCAGAATTGGCAACCATGGGTGGTGCAGCAGTTGTCCAGGCGGATATTGATGCTTCTATCAATGCCATTCGCCTTCGCCCACTGGATGCGGTAGCTACTGCCAAGGGTATCAAGAAGACTGCTCCGCTGCAATTGGCATCCTTGCCAAACGATCCTGATCGCGATTCTGATGTCCCTGCCCTGATTTGGGAAATTCGTCGTGAACGAAGAATGGAATTTGTTTTCGAACATACTCGTTTGCTCGATCTCAAACGCTGGAAGAAAATAAACTATATGGCAAATACCGATCCTGACAATATGCTTGGATTATGGATCAACTTCCAGACTGAATATCCTGAATTCCTGGTTGCTTCTAAAGTAAATAAGTTAAAGGTAAGAAAGGAAGACGGAACTGTTGTTACCTATACAGGAACGAATGCTACCGATATGGTCGGTTATTATGTGCCTGAGAATATTACAAACAGGGACGCATTCCTTGATAGAGTTTATCTTGCGCCAGTTGGTAATACTCAGATTAGCGAGTATTTAGGCAAGGGGTATAAGCTGACACAAACTCCCGGATGGTAATTCGGTGATTTTCATAAAAGAGAATGGGGGCTCCAAAAGGCCCCCATTCTCTTTTATGATTAATTAACTATCAATTAATTTTCTTTACACCAATGCCAGGTAAGTCGCTCAAAACAATTTTACCGTCCACGACTTTCATGCCTTCAAAGACATCATTGGAAATCAAAAGATTACCATCAAGGTCGGCCCAGTCAACGATGGGAGAAAGTTGAGCTGCAGCACTGGTTCCGCATGATGTCTCAGTCATGCAGCCTATCAATGTCTTCATCTTTAATGCCCTGGCCAATTCAATGATTTTGTGCGCCTCGCGCATCCCCGTACATTTCATTAGCTTACAGTTGATTCCCGAATATACGCCATGCAACTTCTCCAAATCGCCAATTCTTTGCATCGCTTCATCTGCCAAAATTGGCAGCGGACTATTTTGCGTTAGCCAGGCAGTATCATCGATATTGTGTTTCTCGAAGGGCTGCTCAATAAATACTACTCCTTGCTCTTTCAACCACTGAACTTTGTCCAATGCTTCGCGCCGCTCTTTCCATCCTTGATTTGCATCCACGCAAAGCGGAACATTCGTAACAGAGCGAACGCTGTTGATCATCTCTTCGTCATTCCCTCCACCTAATTTGATTTTAAGTATCTTAAAGGGTGCGGCCTCCTTGGTTTTCGCAATTACCTCTTCCTTTTTGTCAATCCCAATGGTAAAGGTAGTAAGCGGGGTCTTCTCTTTCGAATATCCCCAAATGCGGTGCCACGGCTGATTCAGGAGCTTACCGACCAGGTCGTGCAGGGCAATATCAACAGATGCTTTCGCTGCACAATTTCCTGGTAAGATGTTATCCACATAGTCCAAAATCTCTTCCATTCGAAATGGATCCTTGAATTGTGCCAGGTTTAAAGAAGAGAGAAATTTCGTGGCAGTCTGGTGCGATTCTCCCAGGTATGGCGGCATTGAGGCTTCTCCATATCCAACCATTCCTTCCCATTCTATTTCTGTGAGCATCACGGCAGTTGTTTTTCTGGAGTTGGATGCTATTGTAAAGACATGTTTAAGTTGTAATTCGTAGGGTCTGAAGGATAATTTCAGCCCAGTACCTGTTGGACGATATCCGGGAAGTGATTTCTCTTTTTTCTCGAAAGAAGAGAATAATCCGGCTCCTGCTATCATGGATGTTGCACCTAAAAAATGTCTACGGTTTGTTTTCATTTGAGCGATACTAGTGAATATTGTTGCCCGGATGTGGCTGCCATTTTAATTGTAGTTATATCATTACCAGTGTGTTCCTTCGGTATTTAACGGAAAGTGTGTTGTCAAAGGCTTCCCACTAATACCATGGATGGTCTTTCACTCTTACTATTCCAGGAGTTCCCTCCGAGCCAAGTATTGTTCTGCCACCGAGCCAGTTGTCGGCTCTGACTTTGGAATAATTGGGATGAGTAGGGTCGAAACTATCCACCTTCACAAATCCGGAGGAGTTGATATAGTCTCCATTTCCCAAATATAATCCTACGTGGGTAGCTCTTGCCGGACGGTCTCCTTCAGCCTTCCTACCGAAGAAAACCAGATCGCCTTCATGGAGCTTTTCAAAACCGCTTTGAGGTTCAATTTTTACGCCGTGACGAAACTGCAAGGATGCATCGCGCGCCAGTATAATGCCATTCAGAAAATAGACGGTTTTGACGAATCCACTGCAGTCGACACCTTTGGAGGAAGTTCCTCCCCATAAGTACGGCCGACCCATTAGTTTCTTTGAGCAACTGCTCAGATCCGATGGCATTGGCGCAGTCCTGTTTTTCCATTGATCAAAATCCATCGCATCTGCTACCGGAATAACCAGCTTCCGGCCGTCAGGCATCTCCAAATTTAATTCTGTTTTGGATTCCCCGGATACTTGTAGAATGCTTCCGGCTACGATATCGGTAACTGATTCTTTGGTAACCGGGTTTATTCCGGAACCAATCAGCGGAAGATAGACAATCCTTTTATTTTTCCTCCATGAAGCCATTCCGAGCGAGTCTTTTTTGCATAATGCGTCATCGTCGACCCAGCCGATATAACGATCAGGTGTCTGGATCAGTACCCAGCCTCCCGATTTTTTCAGCAATCGAACCGGCGTCCCAAGAATTGCTTGTGTTACCATTTCTGCACTATGACCCGGGCCAGAGCGAATATTGCAAACGCTGATATTTACCAATCCCCAGTTGACCTTGCCCAACGAACTATCCGGCAATATCCGAATGCTGTCGATTACCGCAATCTTGGAAGTGGACAACTCGGAAAGGAGCGCTTGTTTGGCTTCTGGCTTCGTAGTCTCACCAGCGATGATAGGGTTTGCCGACCCTGTTTTGAATTTTACCTGAAATAAATCCTCCCTGGAATCAGGAATGTATCTTGCAGTAACATCTTTGACAATCTGCTCCGCTTTTTTGATTTCTGAATTGTTTGTCTGGCAAGCCACGTAAAACAAGGTGATTACCACGCACGTACTTAATCTCAGAATTTTATGACAGTAATTTTTCACGATTCTTTTCCTTCTTAATTGGTACAATATACTAAATTTTGAAATAAATCTTTTTTCTGGTGACAGCTCCTTATTAGTTGCCAGGAAAATTTCCATATATAACGCGCTGTATTTCAGTTCGCACACTCAGATCGCTAATCTTATTGTTGTCTCGCGTCGGGAATACCCTGTTGGATAGAAATATGTAAACAAGCTGATATTTTGGATCGATCCATACGAAGGTTCCCGTATACCCGGAATGGCCAAAACTTTCGGGTGAGGCTGCCTTGATAGGATAGGCTGCTTTCTCGCTAAGTTCGGAATTGTTCAGGGAGGGCTTGTCAAATCCCAACCCTCGCCGGTTTTTATTTTGCGGAAACTGGACTCTGGAAAATTCTTTCATGGTGGATTCTTTCAGGTAGACTTTCCCGCCATATGTCCCCATCTGTAAATACATCTGGTACAACTTTGCCAAGTCGTTTGCCGATCCAAATAAACCGGCATTGCCCGAGATTCCTCCCAGGACAGCGGACGATTCATCGTGCACAGTTCCAAGCAGCTGTTGTTTGCGGTAGTAGTCATCTTTTTCGGTAGGAATAATTTCGTCGTCCGAAAATTTCGAAAGCGGATTATAGGTGATTCTGTACGCACCCAGTGGCTTATAGAAATTGTCATCCAGACTTTCGATAAATGGTTGTCCGGAAATTCCAGAAGTAATCACGGGCGTTAGAACAAATGGTAAATCGCTGTAAACATATGTCCCTCTGGATTTCAATGCAGATTTTCGAATGGCCTTATAAACCTGATCAGGAAATCGGTTGTCCAAATAGAGACCTCTGGCAACCTGCAATTTGTGTTTCGGATCAGGCTCGTAGGTGTACCAGTCGTCGGTGATCTTTCCTTTTTCCAGTGATTTTTTCCAGAATGGCATGAAAGGAGTCAGACCCGATTGATGAGCTAGCAATTCCCTCACGGAGATATCTGCCTTGTTTGAGCGGTGAAAGAGCCGGTTTCGCCACTCCGGATAGTAGGTGGCGACCATTTCGTCCGGATTTATTTTCCCTTCGTCATAGAGCTTCAGCCAGGCTGGAAGTCCGCCAGTGATCTTGGTAACAGAAGCGAGATCATATAAATCATTTTCCTTCTCGGGAATAATCTTGTCATAGGAATGAAATCCATATGCCTTATGAAAAATGACCCTGCCTTCCTTAGCTACAAGTACATTGCAACCGGGAAATGCCTCCTGGCTCAGGGCATTCGAGACAATTGAGTCGATACCCCGGTTCAGACGTTCGGAACAGATTCCTACCTCTTCCGGAATTGTATATTTCAGTCGGATTGGGTTATCAATTGCCAAGCCTGTTCCAATTTTGTACTTTCTGGTAATGGATACGGGAAGTTTTCCTCTGGCACCTACACCGCCAAAGATTAATTGAGCTGAAAGTTCCTGCGCCAGCGAGTCATTCTGGTAGGCAACAAGCAGTCCATCCGTTTCAATTGATGGTTGAATTTCGCTTAATCCATATGGACTTGCGAAGAGCACGGTTATTGATTTTTCCTTTTTGGATAGAAAATTTAGGAGAGAATCTAACCCGTCGGAGACTCCGTATGACCTTGATGGAGCCTCTTTCTGACCAATACCAACCTGCAGCGAGTGGCGTAATTTCCCTTCAAACATGGAATGAATGCCGGCAATAACCATGTCGTACGCCAGCAGTTTTTTCTGAAGCACCAATCTTTCGGTCTCTGTGAAATTATCTTTTAACTGATAGCAGTCAATCTTCGTGTATTTCGAAAGCATTTTTTGGAAGGGAGTCTCGTGATCACTCCCAACCGAAACTACGGCAATGCGAGTACTTTCCAGGTGCTGAACTGGGATGATTTCTTTCTTGTTTGCTATCAGCGTCAGAGAAGACTCAATGATTTTTCTTTTTATCAGCTCAGCATTTGGAGAGTTGATCCTTTGTAACAGGGTAGCGGTATCCACTTTAACCGGACGATTTAAACCGCTCCAGAGTTTCGCAGCTAATACTCTTCGACATTTCAGATCAATTTCCGCCTGGGATATTTCTTTGTTTTTGACGGCTTCCAAAATTGCTTTCATGGAAAGTTCCGGATTGGCAGGGTAATCGACAATGTCGTTCCCGGCTTTTAGCACGAGTACATCGAGTTTTCCGGCGGCTTCATATCCTCTGGCACCTCTCATGTTAAGGGCGTCACTCATAATCAATCCTTTGTATTTCCATTCTTTGCGCAGAATCTGATCAATTATTTTTGGCGATAAGCTGGAAGGAATAGCTGTTGTGGAATCGATGGCCGGAACTTGAAGATGAGCAGTCATAATACAACCTATTCCCTGATCAGACAGCTTTCTGAACGGGAACAGTTCCAGCGAATCGAGTCGTGACCTGGAGTAGGGCAGTAACGGAAGTGACAGGTGGGAATCGCTTCTGGTATCTCCATGTCCCGGGAAATGCTTGGCTGTAGCCATTATTCCATTTTCCTGCAGTCCACGCATAAAGGCCAGACTGAGATTGGTGACGAGTTCTCGCGATTCGCCAAAAGATCGCATACCAATAATGGGATTCATCGGTTCTGTGTTAATATCACATACCGGCCCGAAGGCTATATGCAAGCCCATTAATTTCATTTGTCTGGCAATCTCTTTTGCGGCCATTTTTGTCAGCGCAGTATCATTCGCTGCCCCCATGGCCATATTGTATGGAAATGGCGCAACGCCAGGTAAACGCATGCCGATGCCCCACTCGGCATCCATAGCGACGAGCAGTGGAGTTGAAGAAATCGATTGGTAAAAATTTGTGAGATTTGCCTGTGTTATTGGTTCTCCCACGAAAAACATGATCCCGCCGAAGCCATATTTTTTGATTAGTTCGGCATCTTTAAATTGCTTGTTCAAGTCATTTTTTGCGGAAACATTGATCCAGATCAGCTGTCCGATCCGCTTTTCAGGTGTCAATGACTGAAATACCGAATCGACCCAAGGATGATACATCAATTTTTCTAAATCTATCTGGGCATGTAACTTCAGACCAAACACCAACACGAATATCAATGCCAATATTTTTCTCATCTCTGATTCATTAACACTCAATTGACAATGGACGGCCACATAGGGCCGCCCCTACCTCTCACTCTCTCATCTTCCCACTCTCAGTTCTCCACTCTCAACTTTTCTCTTTCTTCCCAAACTCCGGCTTTACGTTCAGGAAAAATACAGGAATCATACCTGGAATCATACAAAGCATCACCCAGACAAAGAAATTTTGATAGCCGATAATTTCCTGGAGCCAGCCAGAAAACATACCGGGCAGCATCATTCCCAGAGCCATAAATCCGGTGGCGATTGCGAAATGAGCCGTTTTATTTGCCCCCTCTGAGATATAAATCATATAAAGCATGTAGGCGGTGAATCCAAATCCATAGCTAAATTGTTCTATGGCTGCGCATAAACTGATTATTAAATAGTTGGTTGGTTGAGCAAATGCAAGATAAACATACGCCAAGTGTGGGATATTGATAGCAAGAACCATCCACCAGAGCCAGTATTTAAAGCCCTTCCGGGATGCCGCAAGTCCGCCAAGTATTCCTCCGGCAGTAAGAGCCAGAATTCCAAAGGTGCCGTAGATCAAGCCAACTTCACCGGTAGTGAGGCCTAAGCCCCCCGACATTCTCGAATCGAGCATAAACGGAGAGGCCATTTTAATTAGTTGCGCTTCACCCAATCTGTAAAACATGAGGAACGAAAGGATCACCCAAATTTCTTTCCGTTTAAAGAAGGAGGTGAACGCGTTGAAAAATGCCGCAAAGAGATTCTCTCCACCTTTGATAACTCGTTGGTCTGTTGGTGGGTAGGGGAGAATAAAACGATGATAGAATGAGAATATCACAAACATGAATGCCAGAATTACAAAAGTGATACTCCAGGCAAGGTGTATATTTCCGGAAGTACCCTTGAATTGGGCATCTGAAGCGGTGGTCAATTTAGGATCTGCCTGAAACAAAAGATAGGCTGGATGCTCCCAGTTTTGGAGATTAAACGCCAGACGCTCACCTTCCAGTAACTTCAAACTATTGTCTCCGCTCTTCAATTTAAAATTTAGAATCATTTCCTTTTCTGCCTCCGGTTTGCCGTTGAGTTTGATGGCAACGACTGCAATATTACCAGTAAGCTGCTCGCCGGTTTTTACGATTTCCGCTTTCTGAAAATGGGCCTTCAGAAAATTCTTCAATGGCGAAGAGATGTAGGTGGTCCACAAGGAGGCAGGTTCATCATTTTTGGAAGCAGCCGACTGACGTCCATTACCGACAAAACCCAATTCGAGATTATGGCTTGATACAACTTTACGGATGGAGTCCATTTGGCGGAAGGGAATGGTCTCGGTCGAAATTGCCACCTCCTGAGGGAAAGTTGAGAAGTAGGCGGTTCCCGATTGCGATAAGGCATCCTTATTGATTTCTGGCAACGAGATCGTCTTGGAATATGCCGGATTTGCTTTTACATTTAGTTCAATAGGCGGCAGTCCGGTTGCGGTTTCGAAATATCCGGCGAGAATAATCAGCAGTCCCTGACCGGTAATCATCGCTATCCGGTAAAAGGTGCTTCGAATACCAACGAAATACGCTTGCTGGTGTTCGTTGAGGCCAAGCATGTAAAACCCGTCAGCAGATATATCATGAGTGGCAGAGCTGAAGGCAAGGAGCCAAAGAAAGATCAGCGTTATCTTGAAAAAACCGGGCATCGGGATTGCTAATGCGACACCTCCCAAACCTGCGCCAATAAGCAATTGCATAATTATGATCCACCATCGCTTGGTCTTGAAGAGATCCACGATTGGGCTCCAAAGAGGTTTAATGACCCACGGCAGGTACAACCAACTGGTATATAATGCAATATCAGTATTGGAAATCCCCAGTCTTTTGAACATAATGACAGCAACTGTCATTGCAACGACATAGGGAATGCCTTCGGCAAAATAGAGTGTCGGGATCCAGGCCCATGGATTACGGGAGGTTTTTTTCATGTATTTTTTTCTTTCCTAGTTAAGATTAAAGCAGCTGGTTATTATTTCTCTTGATTAGTATAGTATCCGAAATCAAAATAGTGTCGTTTATTCAATTCCCAAATTTCTCCAATTAAGCCTTTTTCACATTTATCAACCGGAATTGCTCTACTACCATTCAAGGCAACAAGTGAGCCAAAATATATTGAAAATGTTCTTTGATCAAATTGTATTGCCATCCAAAAGGCAGAAGCATTATATTTTTTCTCGGCAGATAATGCCTTTTTATAAACATCAGCTCCTAGATTGTATCTAGTATTTAACTTGCCGTTTTTCTGATATTTGTTTCTTGCTTTTACGCTGATAATATAACTTAAACCATCCTTTTCACATTCGATATCAGCGAATGTTTCGTTCATTATTTCATCATTCAGATTTCTAATTTTGTCAAATCTTTTATCTACCAATGCCTTTAATGCAAATAGTTCACCTAGTTCTCCCAGAGACTTTTTCCTAGCTGCTTCTCGTTTCTTCTCTATTTCAGCCATATCTCATGTCTCATCTCTCATATCTTCTAACCAGCTCTGCACCCACAAAATAGTGCTCAAGTATTGCTTCATACGAATACCCTTTTTCACCCATCATGGCTGCACCAATCTGGCAGAGTCCGACGCCATGTCCCCAGCCCGCGCCGGTCAATACAAACTTACCAGGAATTTCGTCCGTGAAGTCGTATCGGTCGACAACAAATGCAGAACTATAGAGGTGAGTTTTAGATAGAATTTTTCTGATTTCCAGCTCCTTGCCAACCACTAGCTGTTTTTTGGTGCCCTTTATCATCATCTTCACGATTCTACCGGAGTATCCTCTCTCAATGGGGGTAATTTCCAAAATATCGCCGAAGTCAAATCCGGTTTTTTGCCTGATCAGGCTGGCAATTTCTTCCTGTGAGTAAGTTACCTTCCATCTGTAAAAGTCTTGGGTCTCCTGATCATAATCATTTAAAACCTGCGACAGAACCTTGTGATCCATGGTATTACAAAATGCCGCCGGGGAAGTTCTAATCCATTTTTCGGCTTCAGATTCGTTCGTTAAATCTGGCACCGAAAAGTGGGTTTCGTCGTGGTTGTCATACAATGTTTTTAAATAAGGATGAACGACTGGTTCCCACACTTTTTCAAAGGTCTCCGTAACGCCACTACAGCTTTTTGAAAATCTGGCATCGCACACCTGACCGTTGAAGAGTAGCACCACCCCGAATGTTTCGGTCACAGCCTTTTCGACCATACTACTGGTTTGACGCGTAATGCCTTGATAACGTTGACAATGATCATCAGCACAAACATCAAAAAGGGCATGGTCTTCGCGGTCGTACCATCTGATATATTCTTCGTCAGATTGAAAAATAGTTTGGTATTTTTCTCCCGCCTGTCTTAATTCCTTGCCCTTAACCACCTGTGCAATGAGCCAGGATCTGGAAATAACGGCATGGGCCTTTAGTAATTCAAGACTGCTGGTGGCGCTCATCTCTGAGGAAATTACACTTATCAGGTAGTCTTCCAGAGGCAGAATATTGATCGCGAGTAATTTCCCTTCTTCACACAAAAATTGCAGGGAGCCTTTGAAATGCTGATTTTCTTTTCGTTCCCAATGAAATTGGACTCCAATTGTGACATCAATTAACTCGAAAGAGCCAGTATTGGCGTTAACTGGTTCGAAGCAAAGATCCTGTCCGTCGAATGAGATTCCATCCAGAAGTATAGTTCCATTCTCAATGCTGATGAGATGTTTCCCAACGTAGCTAACCCCATTCGCCAGCAATTTATATTCTTGCGGAAAGCAGAAATGTATCTCCCTTTCCGACATTATCCCGATTTTCAATTTTGGCTGTTCCATAATCTTCCGGTACTCAATGAAATATGCGTTAAATACTATTTTTAATTGCTTGGGTCAATTTCCGGAACGACTCGTTGTCCAGGGAGACCTGAGAGAAAATATCGCTTATATCTGAGGCGGTTATCTTTTCGAAATCCTCGAGGCGGGGGGTGATAAATACTCCTCCAAAATCTACGGATGCCGGACTAATCAGCAACTGATTGGCGCCTTCTGCAAAATATTGTCTTGGCCGATGCAACTCTCGCGGGAAAAAATGGATAGTCCAATTCCCGTCACTGAAATAGCAAAGTAAGTTAATCATCGGCTCCTTTTTTTCTGGTTGCATCTGACTGAAAATGTTGTAAACAGATTCTATCGATTTGACCCCCAGCGATAAATCATCAGTCACGATCGAGATCATTTTCCTGAGATAATTATCGAATGACCAGATCTTCAGATGAGCCGAATTTACAATGCAGGAATTTTCAATGGATCTGAGTCCCTCAAATTCTGATTCAACCGGCATAAAGCCATTTTCTCCAGCCTGAAAGTGGAGGTGATCCGGGGCAGAGGCTCCGCTCTCCGGACCATTGTAGAATAGGGTATAGCCTTGAATCTTCTTTGCAATTGCCAGCATCACCTCCAAATTAGGCAGTAAACGCTGGTCTGTATGGAAAATGGAAGGAATGGTAAAGTGGGTTTTGAAGATTGGAAAAGGGTTTACAAGCAATAGAAAACCGTTGTCTAAATCGTAACTAATCTGCTCACCCGGACGATTTTCGTGGCACAGGAAGCATTTCCTGGCGGCAATGGAGGTATGATCCACTTTTGCCGCTGACGACCGGATTCTTTCAGGATTGAACTGCACTTTGACTTTGCAATTATCAAATTGAAATTCCTTTTCCACAACTTTCTCCAATCCAAGGTAATTGTCCGCCGACATTTTCCACGTTAGGTTCTGCTTTAGCAAAAACTCCCTGAACTGATCAACTTCCCCCCCCATAATATTCTTTTTCTCAATCATTTCCCCATTTTCACATTTGCATATTTCCCCATTCATTTTCTCCCCATTTTCTTCCGCGCCAGAAACTCTATCGTCCTGATTCTATCCTTGTAGAGGTTATGACCATTCATCACTTCAACACTTAGCGAGGCATCTGAGTTATCGTCCCACCGCCGGCAAAGATAAATCGGGTTGTAAATTCTGCCAATCTGATAGTAGCGCGAGATCGCCAATCCCAGGGCATAATCTTCTCCATAGTTGACGTTTGGTACTTTAATACAACGAAGAACAGGGGTATAGAAAGCTCGAGGGGCTCCCAGTCCATTGATACGCAATGCATTATTTCTTCCATTCTCCGGAGTCCATTCTTTGTGATCGATGACACCCGGAGGAATTTCTTCCAGGGCGAAGTTGACCATCCTGTACGAACCGACAACCATTGCGCATTTTTCTCTGTAAAAGGCATCCACAACTTGTTGCAGAGTGGTGTTGTCCAGATAAATATCATCGCTGTCGAGCTGAACGGCGAATTTTCCGCAAGATGGATGGGCTGCAGCTGCATTCCAGCATCCTCCAATACCTAAATCTTTGCGGTCGGGGATAAGATGGATCAGACGAGCATCTTTTTCTGCGTACTTCTCGATAACTTCAGTCGTGCCGTCCGTCGAATAGTTGTCTGCAATAATAAGATTGAAGCTAAAATTGGTTTGTTGTGACAAGACCGATTTAATCGCATCTTCGATGGTTCGTACTCGGTTTCTTACAGGAATTATGACAGATGCTTCAACCGGGAATGTTTCGTTGTCGAAATCAACCTCTTTAAAATTGGGTTCCAAAAATGCCCCTGCCTTTTTTAAGAAGTCGGTGCAAACCGCTTCCATCTCGATCTGGACACCTCTGTTTTTTGGATCCACATAATCGAAAATTTTCTCACCCGAAAGTCTGAGGTCAGATTCCTCTTCGGTGTACAGATACTCCGGAATACGAAATATCGGAGCGATAAGCGATATATTCAGGCGTAGAGCATACAATCCGGCATGATTCAGTGATTCTCCGACATTTTTGGCGGCCGCCTTCAATAAATCGGTGCGGTAGAAAAGGAGAGAGCCAAAGTTGAAGTCGTCTCTCAGACTCCCTTCCTGGTAATCGATTACCGGATGATTCTCCAGCTTTCCTGCTTTTACAGCCAAATAGTTGGAATAGACCATTCCGCTTGAAGTATCTTCCGCGATGCGGATAAATCTTTCGAGCGCATACTGGCTCAGCCTTAACGAACTATGTCTGGTATAAATCAGGGTATATTCTGTCTGACTATTTGCTGAAATGGTCTTGATGGTTGCACCGGCAGTCAAATTTCCGGAGTTTATCCATTCTGCCCCTTCAATCGTATAAAGTTCCTTTTCAGAACCAACGACGAATATCTTAGCCACCAAGTTCGAATTTCTAAGCTCCAGAACTGTTGCCTTCGTCTCTTTCTCACTCCCAAACGGGATAAAACAGGTAATTTTCATTTGTTATTCTAATTGTTATTTATTCATTCCCATAATCCTTAATAGCTGACCGAAAAGTGAACTTCTCGCGCTGTCTGTGGCGATGGTTTCTATCGGAATACCCATTACGACAGTTTGATAATTGCCCTGGTACCAGATTCCAGCACTTTTGTTATCACCAAAATAACGAAACAGGAAGGTGGAACCCTTGCCGGCCGGCTCGATGGCATCGGGCGATTCAACTTTGTAAATGGAAGGATGCCAGGCATTGATATATGGATATTGTTCAGAACTATTCATCTTCAGGCTATTAACCGTATAAATCAAGCCGGATTTACTGGCGTGATTTGTCCGTGGAGAATAATGCAGCACCTCGGCCGCAAATTTTTTGGATAACGTATCACCGCATAGAGCCAGATCGGTACCGATATAAGCACCGGATATTATTATTTTGGATCCTCCGCTCTGAGCTATTTTAAAAATGGCATCCCTCATTTTGGGCGTAAATATCGTATAATCCCTACCGGGAATGCCTATTAGCCTCTTCGTGGTCTTTTCTTCACCAAATATGAAATCGAAAACCGAAAATGACTTGGGATCAATGACTTGATCTTCAAATGCTTCGTCGCTTATGGAGATGAATCCTAAGCCGTTGCTCAGTAAAGCTTTACCATGAACATAGGGGTAATCGAAACTGTTTCCGGGTACTACGCATGTCTCCTGGTCTGCATGGCTTGAGCCGAAACCACAGGCGTCATCATCAAGCTCCGGTGATTTCCGGTTAAAATCGTACTGTTCACCGATATACGACATGTCATTGATATACGGAACGCCCTCGTCCTCAGACATTAAGAATCCGGCTTCCTTGCCATTATCGAAGGCAGCGGGAGCGCAAATTCGATCGAATCCGTTAACTATTAACGCAGGTTTTGTCGAATTGCCCGGAAGTGAACAGGCAAGAATTTCCGACGGGAAACTCTCTCCGCCATCGTTAGTCGCTGTTATTTTAAAACTGTAAATTGTTCCGGGGGTAAGATCCGACAAGGAAATGGTGCTGTCCTTTACCGCAACACCCTCATCGAAGCCACCATCACCAATTCTCTTATAAACCCGGTAGCCAGTTGGCTTTGCTGTTGGCTCCAGCGGGTCGTTTACAGGTTTCCAGGTAAGAATTAGTTTGCCGCCCTCGAGCTTCATGGCGAAATTATTTACTGGAAGTGGCTGAACTACATATTTATAGCCGTTCTGATAAGAGAGGAACTTTAATATCCCTTTGTAATAAGCACGACAAACATCAAACTTGAATCTTGGATCCTGAGCCAGGTACATATCGGCAAAATTCTGGTGCGATAACAACTCCGACAAGAGAGCCGGAACTTTCGGTCGTGAGGCCTCGAAGTATTTCTTATTCCACATCCCGCGCCTGGTCCAGTCTGCTTTGTGTAAAACCCTCAAATCATTTACCACCTGCGTTTGAACAATGTCGGCGAGATCGCGGCTCGCCCATTTTGACTGCCCATTTGGGAACACCTCTTTCTCAAAAGTTGTTTCATAAATCACCAAAGTGCCGATGATTGAACTATCTTTTGTCGTCCCGGCATCTGTGTGAAAAGCCAGCGACATATCCATCGGAACACCCATTCCTTTTGCATTCGGGGACTTGGTCGGACCATTTGGGGCACCCATCAAGTAGTTGACCCATTCGCCGCGCGACATATAATCATCCTTGTAATCCTCTTTGCCGCTTTCACGGTTAGCGTATAATGCGGCGTCTGTTCCGCGATTCGAATAATCAACCTTCGTGCGGTTCAGGCTATAGACCAGCGAATCAGGAAAACCGGAATACTGAAGGAAATAGCGCGCACCCTCCTGATATCTTGGTCGTTGACTTGCAAAAGGAACCCATTGAGTTGAGTCAATATTCCAACCATCTTTTTCTCTTAGAGCAAATAATTTTTTCAGCTGCTCCTCTTTACCACGGACTATATTTCCCATTCCTCCTCCGAAGCGGACAGCATCAGCGGATACAATCTTTCCAGGTTCGGAAGAAAAGTTGCTCAGCTCGACCTTTCCTGAGCTTGGATTTTTCCCTTTTTCAAATTTGAAATTCCCCAAATAGATCCAGGTTCCGCCTCCGATCGACTGATTTACCTTAAATAGAGTCTTTCCACCCAAGTGGGAGACAGTATATTGTGCATCTGTAACATTTTTATCATCAGGAGAATAGGAGACATAAACCGAATAATTTCCTGTTTCAGGGATGTCTGGTATATAATTGGCAGTAGCGTCTGCACTGGCTTTGGCAACTGTCGTTTTTGCATGTCCAAACTGGAACGGATTTTCTCCATCCATCAGAAAGGGATATTTCAAGGCAAATCCGGCCTGCTGTGAGGTTTGCCAATTGCTTCCTGCTTCACGGTATTCGGATCCTTGTGATGATTTCTCAGCATCAACGATCACCTCCTTCTTTCCCAAATCACGCTCACGAGGCAGCCAGATGGTGGCGCCGGCATTCTCAAGCATTGGGGTAAGATATGGGACGACAAAGCTGAATGTCCAAATATCCTCCGCCGTCAGAAAGTCGCGCGCTCTTTGCCACTCCCACCGATCAAGCGTATTCTCGTAGTACCAGCCGTGACTCTGCCACATCGCAATGTTACGGTTGTCCAAACCATTTGGAAATTGAACATTCCTGGATTGATTCCTGACAATTTGCGCCGTCCTGGACTTTGGAACCGCAAGTCTCGAAACATCAGTCTTTACGGACTTATCGCGATAGAAATTGGGAATCAGCTCACTGATCTCTTTTCCGGTCGAATTGATAGTAACAGTACTTTTCCTGAATTTTCTACCTAGAAGCTGTTTATAATCAGCGTAAAACTCGTGGACATTTTCTGGCCGAAAAGGCAGATCAGAGAAAGTTGTCGACATCTCCAAATCAAGTCGGGAACCGTTATCATAGATTTTAAGGGTGTCGAATTTGAACTTGTAAGCTCTCCCTTCAGAAGCCTTTAGTGCAAATTTCTTAGAGGCTATCGTGGCCTTTTTGTAAAGTCTGTCAGTCTTACCGGCCAGAGAAATCTCAGCTAAAAACAGGAAGATGATGACCAGAGGGAAAATTTTATTTCTCATGATAATGCTCACACTTTAATAAATATCTTCTTTTTATACAGAACGTATCCCATTAACCAGAATAGGATAACATGTGAAATGGCATAAAGAAGCGAGCCGTTCAGGTCGCCCGCCACAGGAACAAAAATTGTATTGTAAAGCCAGGTTGAGCCTGTAATTACTTTCCCATCAATCGTTGTTACGTGAATTAATCTGCCTATTATCCTGCCCCATAAACCTGAAAAGGCAAAAATGAAGAGCGGATTCACGCCAAACACAACAAAGAATGACGTCCAGCCTGAGTAGCCTTTTATATCTATCAGCCAAATTAGCAGGGCTAAGAGCAAAGAGGCCCATCCTGCAGTGTACAGGACGTAAGAACTGGTCCAGATTGGCTTCGAAATCGGGAAGTAAATTCCCCATATCCAACCGACTACCACTGCAATCAGTCCAAGCACTGCTAATTTAGTCGGAACTTTTAATCGGGGAGTTTCTTTAATGAGTGCTCCTGCCAGATATCCAAAAATCACTGTTACAATCGAAGGGAGCGTGCTGAAAAGCCCTTCGGGATCAAACGGTATTCCGAATCCTTTGTAAAGATGGTTCACCCCCAGAACCGCTGTATCAAACGGACTTGCAGGATTGCCCGCCAGCGAATATGGATCCGGGCCTCCGGATAATATCACCAATCCCCAATAGGCAAGCAGGATTAATCCGCCGAGATAAGGCAGGAATTTTTTATTTACGGATAGGACAATCAAAGCCGCAATACCATATGCCAGTGCAATACGCTGCAAAACACCCATAATTCTCAGTTTCGAAAAATCCTGACTCCACTGTGGAAATGAACTAAGGAAGAGCCCGATAGCAAAGATCAACAGCGTGCGTTTCCCAATTTTCAGCACAGTTTCCTTGTTGAGCTGATTACCGTATTTAGAAAAGGAGAAAAACATGGAGGCACCGACGACGAACAGAAAGAAAGGAAAAACCAGGTCGGTTGGAGTACATCCCACCCAGGCGGCATGTTCCAATGGAGCATAAATATGCGACCAACTACCGGGATTGTTGACCAAAATCATCAATGCCACTGTCATTCCCCGAAGGACATCCAGCGCAAGGAATCGTTGGTTTGCAATTGTCTGGTTTGGCATGTGTTAGTTCTTTTTGAATTTTACTGGATCACTTTCTGCATGCGAAGGACTCAATGCCGTAACCGCATATTTATAACGGGATGGTTTGTAACCCTTAACCCCGTTCAACAATAGTTTTTCGTACGAGGTGACAGAAATTATCTTGTCTGGTCGGTCAGTCCTGGTTCTCTGTAGTTTTTTGAATCGATAAATAACAAACAAGCTGTTGTTATTCTGTTTTTGCCACGAAAGAATCACGTTACTTCCTTCTTTTTTCAATACGGCATCGACTGGCTGGCTCGGAATAACCGGCGAAACCAGCGGATTAACAGGCGTTAGCGAAGGGTATTTGTAATGTTCCTTCAGGAGGTTTTCCTGAATGGACAACGGATTCTTCCCGAGGAATTTAGCGCTGAAATACATGCTGCCTTTAATTTCGGGAATAGTGCGGTTCAAGGCAAGTTGTTTTATAATTTCAGATGAAGTTCTCCATGACTGATCCTTTGATGCGGGATCCAGCAGGTAAAGAGCCTGCCCAATATAGATATTACATCCATAATTGTGTTTGGCCCACCACTTAGCTAAAATCGCATAGTCGGCAACCTCTTTTCCAATGTACCAATACAATTGAGGCGTCACATAGTCAATCCATTTCTCTTTCTGCCACTTGAGAATATCCGCGTATAAATCGTCATAATTTGTTGTGGCCCTGGTATCTGACCCTTCAGGATCGCTCTTTTTATTCCTCCAAACACCAAAGGGCGAAATGCCGAACTCGACTGTCGGCTTAATCGATTTGATACTGTCGTGAAGCTGTTTTATGATCAGATTTACGTTATTTCTTCGCCAGTCATCCTTTTCCTGAGAACCAAATTTCCCTGGAAATTTTTTGAATGAATTGTCATCAGGAAATTCTGATCCGGCGATTTTATAGGGATAGAAATAATCGTCAAAATGAATGGCATCGATATCATATCTTCTCACAATATCGCTCACTACGCTGGAAACATGATTGCGTACAGCCGGGATTCCCGGATCAAAATATTTCTTATTGCCATACGTCAACATCCATTCGGGATGGGTGTTGGAAACATGATTCGGGGCCGCTTTCGTCTTGTCAATATTTTGAATTGCCCGATAAGGGTTCAGCCAGACGTGAATATCGAGTCCACGTTTTCTGCACTCATCGATGGTAAATTGCAGCGGGTCATAAAATGGATCCGGCGCCTGTCCTTGTTTGCCTGTAAGCCATTCAGACCAAGGCTCCAACTTGGAAGAATATAAGGCATCTGCATCCGGCCTTATCTGAAATACGACCGTGTTCATGTTGTAAGCCTTGACTGAATCCAGCAAAGTGATCATTTCCGCCTTTTGCTCATCGGTTGTCAGTTTAGTGTTCGATGGCCAGTCTATGTTTTCTACCGTTGCGATCCAGATGGCTCTCATCTCACGCTTGGGATACTCTTTCGCTTTTAAGGAGACAGATATGCCAAGCATCAGGCAAAGCATAAATAGGAAATTAATCTTTTTCACGAGTTAATGTTGGTTAATTATTTTATATATAATATTTTATAAAACGTATATTTAATATTTCATTATCCTTATTTCAATGCTGTTGTCTCCTATTTGTAATCCTGCCCTTGTCTTTATTGATAAGAGACATCCATATGCCATGACCATTTATCAAAATAGAGATTTCCACCTTTCCATTCTACCTCTCCTCGTTGGAAATCGTATGGCTCACTTCTGAAGAATTTTTTCGCCGGGGTGAGCGGTCTGCTGAAATCATCATTTACGATCAATCGATAGGCATCAATGCCGGACATATAAAATTCCCGAACCTTTGCGTCTGAACTTTTTTGTAATCCAAATGATTGATCTACAGGCACCCATCCTATTCCTTCATACCAGACCTCAGCCCAATCGTGCAGATTTACCTCCGGGGGATGAAGCATCCAACCGCTTTGCCACTTTACCGGAATACCGACCGATCTGGCGAGTGTCATGAATAATAATGTCTGCATCCCGCAATCGCCATGCCGGTGTTCCATCACAAATCCAGGGATATCCGGCATGATGCAATACTCCAATGCACTTGCCCAGGTCACGGAATCATTGATCCAGTGGTAAATCATTTTTACCTGAAGTAAAGGATTAGTTTCATTCCGTAAAATATTTTTAGCTAATGATTTAATTCTAGTATTGAAGACGATCTGAGGCGGTTTTTCTGCAGTATATTCCTTGTAAAGCTGGCTTTCTTTCTGATATGGCTTTATCATCTCAGGTAATAGTTGAAATGATTGTGCGAACGAATTGTATTCCAGTTCTGTGTGAAAAACTGTTGGCTTTCCTGAAACCGAAATCTGTTCCATGTAGAGCGATCTTTGTAAGTCTGTTGGCGGCGATAGACTGTGATTAACCGGATTGGTTCTTAGTAATCGGATATCTCGCTGTCTTGGATTATTTTCCCTTGGGTATGGCATCCAGCACCGGACGGTATCTCCGGGTGGCACTGCATCTGCATGAACACTGATTGAATACGAAAGTTTCATTTTAACAGGATTGACGGGCATGCCAAAATTCTCGTCATTTGCCAGAACTGCGGATGTATTAGTAACTCGGAACGGGGATAGCGAATCAATTTTTGCGCAATCAATTTGAGCTCTCAACCTCGCATAGACAGTGTCCAGTCTAAATAGATTATTCACACAGTTTTTGAAATATTTCTTTTCGCCATCTATGACTTTGACATCAATTTTATTCGCTTTTTCCAGTTTGAGTAGATCATCATCGTCCATATAAGGGTGATATCTGCTAAGTTTGGTTACAACTTCGCTATCGGATAGCGTAAAATCTTTTCTTATCCGATAGCTCATCTCCAGTATAGAATCAATTTTTTGTTTTTCCTGAGGACTTAGATCGTACGATTTTAAAATCTCTTCTGAAACCTGAACCGCTTCTGTCAATTCGCCACTTGCAAGTAATTCCTCAGCATAGGTATAGACTTTGTGCCCGGGCTTGAAGTTACACCCCGACAAAATAAGGATGAGAAATGCCGACAAAAGAATAAAGTTGAATATGCTCCGCATAGGCTAAAATTAGAGATATTTTAGATGTTATTGTTGCTCATTGCTAAGAAGTTTCCCATCACTACTTGTCTATTTTGCAAAATTTGTAACCTTTGTCAGAAAGGAGTTTGAGTAATTCATCCAGCTTGTTGTAGAATTTGTCCGTTCGTAGTGGTGAAGTACCCAGATGTACCAGAATTATTGCTCCGTTAAATCCGTTGGGATCGGTCGATTCAAACTTGGCAAGGTCATTCATGATTTGATCTGATGAACGATAATTTTGCATGTCCGGCGTTGTATAGTCTGCATTTGATCGGATTCCGGGAGTAAAGTTAATGGTGGTTAATCCAATTTGCTTTCCCCAGGTCACAACTGCCTGATTGTACCATTCATAGGGCGGAAGGAAGAATTTGGCTTTGGATGGCTCTATCCCAAAAGACTTCATTTCCTTGTAGTTTGCCTCCAGATCCTTTTCAAAGTCCGCTTGTTTTACCAGCAGCGAATCTCTTTTGGTCCAGTCGGCATAAAGAAGATGGCGGTCTGAATGCGCCCCTAAATAATGCCCTTCAGAAATCAATTTTTTAATTAACTGATTATTGTGCTTGTCCCGGTAGAAATCTCCGGTAAAGAAGAAGGAGCCCTTCGCATTGAATTTATGGAGAGATTGTTCAATTACATTTCCACCTTCTCCATATTCATGCGCAGAAAAGACAAGATAAATATTCTTGGTTGCTGAATTCATCCGCACGATGGCTCCTTGTTTGTCTTCTAAAATTCCGGAGTGAAGACTTGCGGAGCCTTTTGCCTCAAGGGAGGAGAGCAGGAAGCTCAGACTTGCCGTTCCGTCCATTGTCGGTTCATTGGTCGAATAGTCACCGTTGTCGTCGTGATAAACGGCTTGTCCGCCTTGAAAGGGAGCATATGAATCGGCATGAAGTAACTTGATTCCAAGCAAAGATTTGTAGATCGACTGGTATACCGGCCCGTCTACCAAGCCCCCTAAAGTGTTTTGCTTTAGCCAGTAGGTAATGGCAGAATGGGGATCCACCGGACTATCGCCTGTGGATGGCAGTCCGCAAATCATAGAAGTTCCCCACGGATTGCATCCAAAAAGCCAGTCGGTCAGCGCTGTCTCGAGTTGTTCAAATTGCGTGTCACCGGTAATCTGTCTGTATAGCTTTGCCTGAGTGGCGGCTGCTACAACCAGGTTATTTGAGCACCAGATAAATGGAATGCCAATGGGGAAAGGATCGTTTTTGGAATATCCCTGCAGCGAGGTTAATCCCTGTTTCATGAATCCGACGAATTTTTTCGAAATCAGACTGTCCTGTGATTTTGCCAGAAGCGCATGCCCCAGGTTGACGAACGGATAATATTGATAGTGTCGTGCCCGATGAAGCTCCATCCAGGGTGTTACCTGTTCGAGTTCGCCCCATTTGCTCGCTGATTTTTGATCTAAATCGGATTTTGTGAGTTGAAATAGCGTGGCGGCTGCCAGTTCCAGGTCGTCGGCATAGTTTTCTTCTTCGTAGAAATATGGGGAGACAACGCAGGCTGTTTGACACACTCCCGGATCAGTCTGCGCAAACTCCCACGCCTCAGTAGCCTTATTTTTTAATTTTTCAGAGAATTTTGGGTCAATGCTGTTGAATATTTCCGCCCCAAGGGCAAATGAAGAACTAAACTTGGCCGCAACGGAGGCTACACCCGTCGTCCTGTTACGATGCGTTCCAGTACCCTGAGGTTTTCCTGTGACGAAATAGACCGGTCTGTATTTCTTCCCAAAACCGTATGAGGTGGTGTCTTTATTTGGTAATCTGTAGCCCCGGTGATCACGGTCGTCAGCAATTTGGTAATACATTTCGTTTTTTCCGGGGTTCATCTTAAGAAGCCAATCGATTCCCCAGCGAGCCTCGTCCAATATATCCGGAATTCCGTTTGCTCCCGGTAACCCTTTTGCATTGAAATTATCTTTGTACACGGAAGGGTTTTCACGATAGGCAAACAGCATCTGATATACAGCATTTGCGGACGTAAGCGTATATTGCAGATAATCTGATGCATCGTGCCACCCGCCGGTAACATCAAGCCATTTTCCAGACTTGTCCGGGTGATCAACAATTATTCCGTCGGCGGTATGACAAGAGTCATTCAGGAAGGGATTGAAGCCACATCGCTGTTGGCGCATATATTGGAGCACAAAATCTGCAGTTCCTTTGTATATAAGGGATGAGACAGTAAAAGAGGGAGAAATGGTATTGCCTGCTTCAAGATGGTATCCGCCCGGTTGTACTACCGATGAGAAATCAAGTCTAAAGGCACTCTTTTGTCCCCACAGTGTGCCATCAGCGGACTGCGGAATTCCTTCGAAAACCGTTTTCCCTGACAGATTTTCGACTAGCTTAAATTTTTTTGGATTGCATTGCTGATCACTAAGAAATACGGCTATTTTTAATCCATCAGGAAGATAACCCATCTGATTTATCCGGATCACTTCGCTCCCGAAAGATTGAAAAATGAAGCAAATTAAGCACATACATATCCCGCACAATCTTCCCATATTCAAGAGTTTTTAAAAGTGAAATCCGGCGCAAGCGAACACCAAAAGTAGCCTAAAAATCGAAAATTACAATATTGGTAATACATGTTATATAATACCTGTAATAAGTTAATAAAATTGTTATCTTTACATTAGAAACGCCATGAATTGTCTGTCACGCTAGCTGAGGTCATGCTTTTCCTGGCTATTTCATATGGTCAGTATAAAACGAATTGGTAGCGAACAACTTAATTCGTCGGGTTATATACAGGCAAAATTGTACAATTATTTGAAAATAAACATAAAACTACCGTTTTGATATTAATAGCAGACAGTGGATCTACTAAATGTGCATGGAAGCTAATTTCCCCAGACGGAGAATTCAGTGACTTCATTACAGCTGGAATAAACCCGTTCTTTCGCACAACCGAATCCATTTACGAGGAGCTAAAGACAGCTTTGTTTCCCTTTACAGGCCCTGGCGTTAAGGAGATCTTTTTCTACGGATCCGGGATTATTAATGAATCCAAGGCGGAAATTATCCGGGGCGCGCTCCTGAAATTGTATCCTGAAGCTGAAATTGGACTTTTCAGCGATGTTTTAGCCGCATCCCATTCACTATTTGGCACATCTTCAGGCATTGCCTGTATTTTAGGAACAGGTTCGAATGCCTGTCTTTATGATGGGAGTATAGTTGTTGCCGGGGTTTCTCCGCTTGGCTTCATTTTGGGAGATGAATGCAGTGGTGCCGTTTTAGGCAGAAAGCTGCTTGGAGACTATTTCAAGGAAGTTATGCCGACCCACCTAAGGTTCAAATTTGAACAGAAATACCACCTTACCAGGGATGAGGCGCTTCAAAGAGTTTATAAAACGGAGAGGCCAAATCACTTTTTAGCCTCGTTTGCGCCGTTCCTGTCTGACGAAATTGCCGATAAATATGCACATAATCTTTTCAGAGACAGTCTCATCGAATTTTTCGACCGCAATGTGACCAAGATACCTGATTATGCTTCTTTCCCCATTGGCTTCGTGGGATCCGTTGCTTTCTATTTGAAGGAGATTGTTTATGAAGTGTGTGAAAAATATAAGATGACTTGTATTGCCATTCATCGTGATCCGATGGACGGACTGGTTAAATATCATTTGAAGAAATCCAATTAAGCAGAAAGAGATGAATACTGTTAGCATCACCGAGCAAGACTCATTATACGACGATTTGGATAAAATGTCGGTTAAGGAGTTGTTGCTCAATATTCATGAGGAAGATAAGAAGGTACTGCCAGCGATTAGTTTGGTGTTACCTCAAATCGAAAAGCTCGTTGAACAGGTTTACCTTAGAATGAAAAAGGGTGGACGGCTTTTCTATATGGGAGCAGGCACCAGCGGCCGTTTGGGCATCCTGGACGCGTCAGAGATTCCTCCAACCTTTGGCGTCGGTCACGGGTTGGTCATTGGCATGATTGCAGGGGGAGACAAAGCTATCCGAAAGGCAGTTGAAGCGGCCGAAGATGACGAGGAGATGGGATGGAAAGATCTTGAACGAATGGAAGTCAACGAATTAGATACGGTTGTTGGTATTGCGGCTTCCGGTAGAACTCCTTATGTTGTCGGCGCCGTAAAAAAGGCCAGGAAGCACAATATTCTTACGGCCTGTATCGTCAATAATCCGGGAAGTGTCCTGGCTGCGAATGTTGATATAGCCATTGAGGCAGTGGTGGGACCGGAATTCGTAACCGGAAGCACAAGAATGAAATCCGGCACTTCGCAGAAACTAATTCTTAACATGATTACCACATCTGTCATGATTAAGCTTGGACGGGTCAAAGGGAATAAGATGGTCAACATGCAACTAACCAATCAGAAATTGGTTCACAGGGGCACCCGCATGATTGTTAGTGAGTTGGGTTATAGCGAAGACAAAGCCAAGCGATTGCTTTTGCTACACGGATCTGTAAATGAAGTACTTAATGCGGCTAGAAACGAGAAGTAAAAAGCGAATAATGAATAATGAAAAGCGAAAAGTGAATAGTGAAAAGTTGAGGCGTTGATTCCTGCATTTTTCACTATTCACTTTCCGCTTTTCACTTCTTACTTGAATATAAGTTTCAGTAATTCAGGTATTTCACTAGGTATTTTAGCTACTTTAACCCCGACTTTCTCAAATGCTTTGATTTTCTCTTCGGCGGTTCCACTTCCACTGGAGATAATCGCACCCGCGTGCCCCATTCTTTTCCCGGGGGGAGCAGATTGTCCGGCTATAAACGCTACAACTGGCTTGGTGATATGCTCCGAAATATATTGTGCAGCACGCTCTTCGGCATCACCGCCGATCTCTCCGATCAACACAATGGCCTCTGTTGCAGGGTCATCCTGGAACATTTGTAATAGCTCAAGATAATATAGCCCGGCAACCGGATCACCGCCGATACCCACGCAGGTACTCTGGCCAATATTATTGCTGGTTAACTGGTAGACCATCTCGTATGTCAATGTTCCGCTTCGGCTCATGAGTCCGACATTCCCTTTGAGGAAAATATTTCCCGGCAGGATACCCACCAGCGCTTCTCCCGGAGAAATCAAACCCGGACAGTTTGGACCGATCAATTTGGTGCCTTTCTTAGCGAGGTATGGCATTACTTTCACCATATCAAGTGTTGGGACGCCTTCAGAGATTGCGATCACCAGTTCAATGCCTGCTTCGGATGCTTCGAGTACAGCATCAGCAGCCAGGTGAGCGGGAACAAAGATGATGGATGTATTTGCACCTGTAGCTTTCATTGCAGCTTCGACCGTATTGAAAACGGGAATTCCGTCGACAAAAGATCCGCCTTTGCCTGGAGAGACACCCGCCACAACATTGGTTCCGTACGCTTTCATTTTGCCTGCGTGGAAGCTTCCGTCCCTACCGGTGATACCCTGAACTAACAATTTTGTATTTTGATTGACTAAAATGCTCATAGCTTAATAAATAAGTAGATTCCTAATTTTTATTGCATAATTCAATGGCTTTTTGAGCAGCCTGACTCATCGTCTCGACAATCGGCAAATTTGCCTGCTTAAGGATCTCTAGTCCCTCTTTTGAATTAGTTCCGGATAGACGAACAACAATCGGAACCTCTACCTTAATTTTATCGAGGGCAATTATCAGACCACGAGCAACATCATCACAACGTGTAATACCTCCAAAAATATTGATCATTACCACTTTCACGTTTTTGTCTGAAAGAATGAGGTTCATCGCATCAATTACTTTTTGTGGATTTGAACTTCCGCCAATATCCAAAAAATTGGCAGGCTCACCTCCATAATATTTGATAAGGTCGAGTGTTGCCATTGCAAGACCTGCACCATTCACCATACAACCGATGGAACCATCCAGCCTGATGTAAGTCAACCCCTTCTCTTTGGCGTCAATTTCCTTGAGTTCATCTTCTGTGGGTTCGTTCAGCGCCTCAATCGCACTTTGACGGTATAGAGCGTTATCATCAAAATTCATTTTACCATCCAGTGCCAAAAGTTTTCCCTCCTCAGTGATGACCAACGGATTTATTTCAACCAACGAAGAGTCTGTATCCATAAAAATGCGGTAAAGCTTTTGGAATAGATCAGTACCCTGCTTCACTAAATTAAAATCGTTAAAGAGTGCAAAGGCTATTTTCCTCGCGAGGAAAGGTGTCATGCCCAAATCGGGATCGATAATAAACTTGTGAATCGCATCGGGGTTGTCTTTGGCAACCTCTTCAATTTCAACGCCACCTTCGCTGCTGGCCATGAAAATAACAGATTTTGAGTTCCGGTCAATTGTCAGACCGACATAAAACTCAGAAGAGAATTTTACTCCCTGCGCGATCAAAATCTTCTCAACGGTGTAGCCTTTGATATCCATTCCCAAAATCTTACCGGCATACTCCGGAACATCCTCTTTTGTGCGGGCCAATTTTACGCCACCGGCCTTGCCTCTTCCGCCTGCCAGCACCTGCGCTTTTACCACGACAGGAAGTCCCAATTTCTCGGCAGCAGCTACTGCCTCCTCAACTGTATAGCAAACTATTTCATTTGTTACAGGTATCAGGTAGCGGGAAAAAATTTCCTTTGCTTGATATTCGTGAATCTTCATATCTAAATAATTTAATTAAAATAAGTTTACAGAGTAAATAAATTGATTTTTAGTTAATTTGAATAGTTTGCTTGAAAAGTTTAGTTTGTTAATTCGTTGTGAAATTAAATAAATTTTTAAAAAAGATTTAAATTAGCGCTCCTAATTAATCTTCATGGGCAAGAAAATATTTTCGACAATTCAGAAATATACAGTAATTGTCATAGGACTGGCATTGTATGCTTTTGGGGTAACTGCATTTCTTATCCCGGTGAAGATCACGGCAGGTGGAGTGACCGGTATTTCTATGTTGATATTTTATGCAACAGGTATCCCGGCCGGCTATCCCTATTTTGCCATAAACAGCTTTCTGATTATCCTTGCCATTCGAGTTCTTGGAACCAGTTTTGGGTTAAAGACACTTTTTAGCATGGTGGTCATCTCCATGCTTCTCAACATCATGCCGCTTTTTATTAAAGAACCACTTGTAAATGATCTTTTCCTGTCGTCCGTTTTGGGAGGGATACTTTGCGGGGTCGGGTTGGGCATTACTTTTAACCAGGGAGGAAGTACCGGCGGTACGGATATCATTGCGATGATCATCAATAAATACAGAAATATTAGTCCGGGTCGGATCATTATGTACTGTGACGTGATCATCATTACCTCTTCCTTTTTTGTTCTGAAATCGGTCGAAATTTTGGTTTATGGCTATGTCACGATGTGGATAGTTGCATACTCCATTGATGCATTCCTGACCGGGGCGCAGCAATCCGTTCAGCTTTTCATCTTTTCGGAGCGGTATGAAGAGATTGCTGATTTCATTAACACGGAATCCCGCCGGGGATTGACAATCATTGAAGGAACAGGCTGGTATACCAAGAAGCAGGTGAAGATGATTATGACAGTAGTAAGAAAAAGAGAATCACCCATGATTTTTCAGAAAATAAAACAAATTGATCCTGAGGCATTTATCTCGCAAGGTTCTGTCATGGGTGTTTATGGAAAGGGGTTTGATGAAATCAGACAATAAATTGAAGATCCTCGACCGGCTAATTAGAGCCGGAGAGCGATCCACCAGAAGGAAATATTTACCGGAATGGATATTTGGTATTTCTCTTTTTCTGCTTCTGATTTTTACTTTCTCCCGAATCATGTGGTACAATTACATGATTCCCACGGTTGATCAAAAAGAGGACATTCTTCTTACTGAGCCGAAACTACTATTTGGCCTTCCTGTAGATTCTTTCCATGTTGAGGAGAACAACCTGCGGATGAATGAAAGCCTTTCCGATGTTTTATCAGACAGGGGAGTATCTCCTCTTGTTATCGACCGGCTGGCTCACTTGCCGACTTCGGTTTTTGATCTTCGGAAAATGAAAGTTGGAAATGACTATGCCGTATTTTATTCACGTGATTCATTGCGGACGCCACGCTATTTCGCATATGCTGAAAATCCCGTCAATTACTATTTGTACAATTTAAATTTTGACTCCTGCAAGGTAATTGCAGGGAAAAACGAAGTCGTCACCGAACGGAAAATTGCTACCGGCGTGATCAATTCCTCTCTTTGGAATTCCATGAAGGAGAACAATCTCGATCCGATGCTTGCAATTCAATTGTCAGAACTTTTTGCCTGGACGATCGATTTCTTTGCCATCCAGAAGGGAGATTATTTTTCGGTAGTGTACGATCAGGATTTTGTAAAGGGGGAAAAGATTGGAATCGGAAAGATACACGCGGCGCTTTTTAATTCTTCCGGACAGGATTTCTACGCTATTCATTTTGAGCAGGAAGATGGGCAAAGCTATTTTGATGACAAGGGAAGAAGCATTCGAAAAGAATTTCTGAAGGCGCCCTTGAAATTTTCCAGGATAAGTTCCAGATTTTCAGCGGCTCGGATGCATCCGGTTTTGCGGATAGTCAGGCCTCACTTTGGCGTGGATTATGCTGCTCCTACCGGGACGCCTGTCTATTCGATAGGTGATGGTGTAATTCAGACGAAGGCCTATCAGGGTGGAGGCGGAGGAAACTTCATCAAGATTAAGCATAATTCCGTTTATGCGACGACCTATATGCACCTCTCAAAATTTGAAAAGGGGATTCAGGCTGGTTCAAGGGTGAAGCAGGGACAGGTGATCGGGTATGTAGGCGCTACGGGTCTAGCCTCCGGTCCTCACCTCGATTTTCGCGTTTTTATGAACGGATTTCCTGTTGATCCGCTGAAAATGAAATCGGAGCCGGCCAACCCGGTTACTCCGGGTAATATGGCAAATTTCCAGACTATACGCGACAGGCTCCTGAAAGAGCTGAAAGGAGCAAAATCCGGATCTTCTAAACGAAAATGAGACCGATTAGGTTAATTCTTCTTTTCCTCGGATAGCATCACATCGGCAACGAACTGCCTGATTTGCTGCTCGTCTGACTTCTTACAAATAAGCAGCGTTTTTTGTGACTCGACAACGATATAATCATTTAATCCCTGGATCACAGCAATTTTTTCGGGCGGAAGGTTCACGATACACCCTTCTGTTTCGTAGAGGAAAATTTTATTACCCGACACCGCGTTGCCTTTTTTATCGAGCGGATGGTTTTCATAGAGAGAGCCCCAGGTTCCAAGGTCAGACCAGCCAAAATCGGCTGTAAGGACATAAACATTATCCGCCTTTTCCATGATGCCATAATCGATTGAGATATTTGGGCATTCGGAGTAAGTTTTATTTATGTAGAAGCACTCATCCGGGGTGTTAATCAGTTTCTTGCCATTTTCGAAAAGAGAATTTACATCGGGCAAATATTTTTCAAATGCCTTTTGAATGGCAGAGGCGGACCATACAAAAATGCCGGAATTCCAATAAAATTCACCTGTTTCGACAAAAACCTTTGCCATTGCAAGGTCTGGTTTTTCGGTGAAGGTTTTTACTTTATACAGGTTATCGAACTGATTGAAATCAACTTTGTGGTTGGCTTGAATGTAGCCGTAGCCCGTTTCCGGACGGGAAGGTTGAATGCCCAAGGTAAGAAGTATCTCTTTTTCTCCGGCAAACTGCAGCCCTTTTTCAATTTCATTCAGGAAAAGGTCTTCTTTGAGAATCAGGTGATCGGAAGGAGAGACTACGATTTTTGCCGTCGGACAAATGCTCAGGATTTTGTAAGTGGCGTAAGCAACGCAGGGAGCAGTGTTCCTTCTGAGCGGTTCAAGCAATACCTGAGATTCTTTGAGTTGAGGTAATTGTCCCAACACCAGGTCTTTATAGTTTTCGCTGGTAACGACGTATACGTTCTCAGCAGGCATGATGCGGGTAAAGCGTTCGAAAGTGAGCTGCAGCAACGTTTTTCCAATACCCAGAATGTCAATAAACTGTTTTGGCCGATCGGCTGTGCTCAATGGCCAGAAACGGCTTCCGATGCCACCGGCCATTATTACGCAAAAATTTTTACAATTTCCCATGTTCAGGTTGTTTGGATCAAAATTAGAATATTTTTTGGAAAGAAGTTAACAATAAGGGTAAAAGGGAACTTCAATTAGTTTCCGGCCAATATTTAAATAATTCGTACTTTTATCAAAAAATTTCATGAAGATCTTCAACGAAATCGGAAGTTATTTTTTGTTGATGCAGCGGGTCTTCAGCAGGCCGGAAAAGAGTCGGATTTACTGGCATCAATTATTGCAGGAGATTGAAAAACTAGGGATTCAATCAATGGGAATTGTTGCAATCATCTCCATTTTCATGGGGGGGATTATCACGCTTCAGCTTACGTACAATATGTCCAATCCATTGATGCCATCCTATCTCATCGGACTTGGAAACCGCGATACCCTGATCCTTGAGTTCTCCTGTACAATTCTCAGCCTGATGCTGGCCGGAAAAGTCGGATCAAACATTGCTTCGGAAATCGGCAGCATGAGAGTGACGGAGCAGATCGATTCGTTGGAGCTTATGGGCGTAAATTCTGCCTCATTTCTGATTTTACCAAAGGTTGTTGCTGTCGTTTTTATTAGTCCGATACTCTTCATATTGAGTGTTTTCTGCGGGATTATTGGCGGATTAATAGCTGGACCTTCCGTGGGTGTTGTGACAATCGCCGAATACATGGGAGGTATCAGAACGATGTTTGTCCCTTCCTATATTTCCTTTTCAATCATTAAGACGTTGGTATTCGGATTTTTGATTGCAACTGTTCCGGCATTTTGGGGATATTATGTGCAGGGAGGAGCCTTGGAAGTAGGCCGGGCAAGCACGCGTTCGGTGGTAAGCACGAGCATCCTCATCCTGCTTTTTGACCTGATTTTGACTCAATTGTTATTTAAATGATCGAGATAAAAAATATAAAAAAGTCCTTTGAGAACAGGGATATTCTGAAAGATATTTCTACTGTTTTCGAAAAGGGGAAGACCAATCTTATTATCGGCCAAAGCGGATCCGGGAAAACCGTTCTGCTAAAATCGATAGTAAGGCTGCTTGAAGTCGAGGAGGGTGAGATATTATTCGATGGAAGAGATATCCGCCAAATGAATTTCCTCGATCTCAAAAAACTCAGGCAGGAGATGGGGATGGTATTCCAGGGAGGGGCTTTGTTTGACTCGCTAAATGTGGCAGAGAACGTTAGGTTCCCAATGGACATGTTTACCAACAAAACTACAGGCGAAAAAAACAAGCATGTAGATTTTTGTCTTGACCGGGTTAATATCAAGGGATCTCACCACCTGTATCCGTCCGAAATATCGGGTGGAATGCGAAAGAGGGTCGCAATTGCCCGGGCTATTGCGCTTAATCCGAAATATCTTTTCTGCGACGAACCAAATTCTGGGCTTGATCCGGTTACATCCATTCTTATCGATAATCTGATCAAAGAGATAACTGTGGATTTTGATATTACCACGCTGATTAATACGCATGATATGAACTCTGTCATGGAAATTGGCGACAATATTCTCTTTATTTCCGGGGGCGAAAAGGGATGGGAAGGAAACAACACACAGGTTTTATTCACACGAAATAAGAAACTCAATGAATTCGTTTTTGCATCGCCACTATCAAAGCGAATTCGGGATTTGAAACAAAGGGAGGACGACGAATGAGGAATCATCTGATATTATACGTGCTTGTATTACTGGCAATCTTTTCATGCACCGGGAATCCGCCGAAAGGCATCTTACCGGCAAAAAAAATAGTACCAATACTGGTTGATATTCATCTTGCGGAAGCAATAAACAATCAGAAATACAATCTCTCCTTTGTGAATGATAGTCTGCCGGAAGATTTGTACATGTCGATATGCAAAAAATTTAAGGTAGAACGGGCTGAAGTTGAGGCGTCGCTACTCTATTATGGCAAACATACAAAGGAATATATTCCAATTTATGATGCAGTTCTGGATGTTCTGACCGAAATGGAGGTCAAGGCCAAGAGTGATACGATAAGACCCGCCCGTATTGGAGGATTTGATTTAGACACGTCAAAAACGAAGAAGACCACTCCATTACCTGCAAAATAACACACTTCGGTCAAATGAGAATTTCTTGAAAAGCCGATAAATGCGAAAAATTTCAGCACACTATATACTGGATGGCCTTGGCCGATGCTACTCAAAAGGGATTTTGACAATTGATGCCGAGGGGAAGATACTTGATATCCGGGATACAGATGGTAATCTGGACGAGGCAGCGGGGATAGAGTTCTATAGCGGCATGATCGTGCCGGGGTTTGTCAATGCCCATTGTCATCTGGAGCTGTCACATCTGCAAAATATCTTCAAAGAGGGTGCCGGATTTATGCCATTTCTCAGTCAGGTTGTTAAAAGCAGGGATAATGAACCTGAGCGTATTATTAACGCAGCTGAGATAGCAGACTTGCTGATGTATAAAGAGGGGATTATTGCTGTGGGCGATATTTCCAATGGCAACAGTGTTTTCAGTGTAAAGAAGTCATCCAGGATTGATTATTATACCTTCATCGAAACGTTAGGCATTTCACCGTCCCGCGCCGAAAAAGCATTTGGATGGGCTAAAACATGTCTTTCTGAAGCTGAATTGCTCGGTCTAAAAGCAGGCATTTCCCCACATTCCCCCTATTCTGTTTCGAAGCCGCTCTTCGATGCGATAGCAAACGAGGCGGTTCGTGCAGACTCGATCCTGACTTTCCATAGTCAGGAAAGTGAAGAAGAGGACGAACTTTATCGAACCGGATCCGGGAAAATGATCAGTCATTTTCAGGAGAACCTTGCAATCGATACCTCCTTCTTTATCCCTACCGGCGAAAGTGCATTAAGAAGTACGCTGAAGAGGTTGCCGGCGCAAAACAACCTGTTGCTCGTACACAATCTGTTCACAAAACAAGCAGATATTGATTATATACAAAGTGTCCGGGAGTTGGGAAATACCTGGTTTGTGCTTTGTCCAGGGTCGAATTTGTATATTCAGAACAGACTTCCTGATATCAATTTGTTCCGTGACAACGGTCTTCAAATTTGTCTGGGTACTGACAGCCTTGTCTCAAATCACCAGCTCTCTGTTCTGGAAGAGATGAAGCTGATACAGTCTGCGCAGCCAGATATTACGATATCGGAACTCATAAAATGGGTTTCTTTTAACGGATCAGATGCCTTAAAAATAAGTAGTTGGGCTGGTTCAATTGAAGTAGGAAAACGACCAGGATTAAATTTGATTACCGGGATGGATTTAGCGGCGAAAAAGCTGCTTCCAGGTTCGGGGGTACGAAAACTATGCTGAAATAATTTCACTGCATCTTGAAATATGGCTACATTTCTTTTTGATCAAACAATATTTGGTCCGATTATCAGCAGACGGCTGGGTGTTTCTTTGGGAATAAATCTCCTTCCAACGGATAGTAAATTATGTTCCTTTGATTGTATTTACTGCGAGTGCGGATGGAATCCTGACAAGCGGGAATCAAAGGTGATTCTTCCGAAGCGTGAGGAGGTAAAATCGCAGCTCAGACAAAAATTGCTGGAGATGGGACAGCAAGCTAACCTGCCCGATGTAATAACTTTTGCGGGGAATGGCGAGCCAACGATGCATCCCGATTTTGATTCCATTATTGATGATACAATCCGCTTAAGGGATGAGCTATCTCCAAAATCAAAGATTGCTGTGCTTTCCAATTCAACGATGCTTCACAAAGCGAGTGTCGTTGCGGCATTGAAAAAAGTTGATGACAATATTCTCAAACTTGATTCTGGTGTACTGGAGACAATATTATTGCTGAATAAGCCGGTAAGGAGACTGGATTTGCCCAAATTGGTTCAATATTTGAAGCGCTTTGAAGGAGAATTGATCATTCAGACCATGTTCCTGAAAGGCTCTTTTAATGGAATTCAATTTGATAATACCACTGATTTCGAAGTACAAAGCTGGATTGAATTAGTGAAGGAGATCAATCCTAAAGCGGTAACTATCTACTCCATTGCACGTGATACTCCTGCCGAAAATTTGATAGAGGTACCACTCCGAAAATTGGAGGAGATTGCGGAGCGCGTTGAGCGGGAGACAGCGATAAGGGTGCAGGTGAGCGGATGACTATTGGACTGGGAGACTGAGAGACTATGGGACTGCGGGAATCTGGTCCCTGAGCTTGTCGAAGGGGAGGAGTAAAAAGAAATTAAAATCGAAAATGGTACAAAGTGAAAATTGAAATCTTACAGTTAACGGAAGGAGCCAAAAGGGCAAAGGGAACGACGATCGTTATCGATGTGTTTCGGGCATTTTCGACGGCGTGTTACCTAATGGCGGCCGGGGCGGAGAAAATTATTCCGGTTGAGCAGGTAGAAGAAGCACTAAGGTTGAAAACGCTACTGCCGGATGCCATATTACTGGGCGAAAGAAGTGAGCGTAAAGTTCCCGGTTTCGATTTTGGAAACTCGCCAACCCACATTCAGAATCAGAATTTCACGGGGAAGACGATCGTCATGACTACCAGTTCCGGAACTAAAGGATTGATGAATGCAACCAATGCGGAGGAAATTCTGACAGGGAGTTTCGTTAATGCCGGAGCGATTGTCAAATACCTGGAAGCTAGGCATCCGGATAATGTTAGTCTGGTTTGTATGGGGTATGAAGGGCATACCCCAACGCAGGAAGATACGTTTTTGGCAGAATATGTTCGCGCTAAATTGAAGCATGAATCGACCGATTTTGACGGGATGAAGGATGTCCTGCGTTTCGGTGACGGAGCTCGCTTGCTGGATCCGGCGAATAATGAATGGTCGCCAGCGAGTGACTTTAATTTGTGCCTGGATTTGGATCGGTTTGATTTTGTGTTGAGGCTTGAAAAGGAAGAAATTCCAACCATTGGCGAACTTCAAGTTTTGAAAGTTGTTCGCTAAGCACATTCTGAAACTTAAAAGAGCTAATTTTGACTGGACTTAATTTACACGAGTCAGAACTTTGAATACCCCAAACGAGCATGGGCTAGGCCCTAAAAAGGCGATGAAAACATATTCGCGAGTTCTATGAGTACTTACTAATATTCAATAGGTTAAAAAATCTATTTACGAGTAAAATACAACATCATGAAAAAATATGATTTTGACGAAATAATTCCCCGCCGGGGAACCGATTGCGAAAAATACGACCATCTTGAAAGCCATTTTGGGAATGGAGATGCTATCCCTATGTGGGTTGCTGATGGTGATTTCAGGGTACCCGATTTTATAACCGCAGCGATAAGGTATAGAGCCGACCACGAGATATATGCCTATTCCTTTCGACCAGATGGGTACTACAATTCGATTATCAGGTGGCAACAAACGAAACACGACTGGCAAATTGAGCGTGAGATGATTTTGCCCACGCAAGGAGTGGTTTCTACCCTTTCTTCAATAATAATGGCGTTTACCGAAGCCGGAGATAAAATCATCATTCAGCCCCCCGTTTATACTCCCTTCTTCAGCTGTGTGAAAATGTGTGGACGCAGGGTAGTAGAAAATCCGTTGCGGATTGAAGATGGCAGGTATGTATTCGATTTTGACGATTTGGTTTCCAAGATTGATCAGGATACCAAGCTGCTTATCCTATGCAATCCGCACAATCCTGTAGGCAGAGTATGGACTAAAGAAGAACTTTTGCAATTAGGTGATATTTGTCTGAAAAACAATATTTTGATTGTCTCAGATGAAATTCATTCTGACCTGGTTTTTACCGGATACAAGCATCAACCGCTGCCTAAAATATCGGATGAACTTGCCAAAAATTGCATTGTTTGCATGGCGCCAAGTAAGACCTTTAACATTGCCGGACTTGCCACCTCTTTCGTCATAATACCGGATAAAATTATTAGGCATCAGTTCGAACGATTTTTGCATAAGCTGCATTTGATGAACGGGAATATCTTTGGGAATGTGGCACTTGAGGCGGCCTATCATTATGGAAGCGATTGGGTTAATCAGCAAAATAGCTATTTAGAGGGCAATAGGGACTATCTTTTGGATTTTTTCAAAACCAGGATGCCAAAGATTAAGATGATTCTTACCGAGGCTACTTATCTTGCCTGGATTGATTTTCGCGAATACTGCATTGATGAGACTGAACTTAACAGGATTCTGATTGATCAGGCCGGTGTCGTTCTGAACAAAGGATCGATATACGGGGAACAAGGCGTCGGCTTCTTTAGGTTGAATTTTGCTTGTCCAAGGCAAGTTCTCGAAGAGGCGCTATGTAAAATCGAGGGAGTGCTGGGGTAGTACAATTTATTTTTTTCGATCGACCACGGTTGCGGCAAAGTTTCGCAGTTCAACCTTATCGTCATCGGGTATAGAAAGCTGATCTAATGCCTGTATAGCCTGATCATGGTAGTATTGCATCAATTCTCTGGTGGCACTTTCGGCACCTGATTCGGTGAAAATATTCCGAACGGCTTCAATTTTTTGAGTTGGGTCGAACTCTTTTAGATCCATCCAACGCAGTAAATCTGCACGATTTGTGTCGTTGCTTAATTCCAGTGACTTCAGCAGTAAAAAGGTCTTTTTGTTTTCACAGATATCCCCACCTATTTTCTTGCCAAAGGTTTTTTCATCGCCATATACATCCAGCCAGTCATCCTGAAGCTGGAATGCCAGTCCGATACAGATTCCAAATTGATATAATAAATCGCAGTCCGATTTCCCTGCAGAGGCAAGGATAGCTCCGATTTTAAGGCTACATGCAAGTAAGACAGCTGTTTTCAGCCGGATCATTTCCAGGTACTCCGGAATAGTCACGGAGCTGCGCTGCTCGAACTCCATATCATACTGCTGTCCTTCACACACTTCCAGCGCCGTTGTTGAAAATAGGTGAAGAATTGACGGCAAATCATTACCGACACATTTGGACAGGTACCTGAATGCCATAATTGACATTGCATCTCCGGAAAGAATGGCGCTATTTTCGCTGTATTTTATATGAACAGTTGGGAGTCCACGACGAATCCGGGCATGATCCATAATGTCATCATGCAACAAAGTAAAGTTATGAAACAGTTCAATGGCATTCGCTGCCGGATGGAATTTCTCCAGATCATCGGTAAAAAGAGAAGCGGCATGCAAAAGAAGTACAGGACGGATCCTTTTTCCGCCTCCCTGCAGTGAATAGGCGACTGGTTCATAAAGCTGAAAGGGCTCGGTGAATTGAATCGTTTGAAGTTCTTTTGTAAACCCTGTTTCAAATGATGTTAATAGTTCCCTGAATGGACGCATTATCTTTAAGAATCGATTGTTTTTGAGGAGGTTGTCTCGAGAAAAGTATTTAACCGCAAAGAACGCAGAGCAGGCGCAGAGAACTCAGAGGCGGATACCAGAATGGTAAACCTTGTGATCGTTGCGTTTTTCTCTATGAACTCTGCGGTTAAATATTTAAGCCAGCCTTCAAATTTTTTCCAAATGTACTTTATTTTAAGATTAAAATCTTCCTTGTCACGGTTCCAGAATTACTCCTGAAAACAATGGTGTAAGTGCCGGATGAGACGGGCTGGAGATTCACGGGCAATAGGTATTCCCCGTTTATCGAAATACCTGTCATTTCGAATATTTTTGCGCCATTAGAATCTATTATATCAATAGCATACGTCACCTCGTTTGAAGTAATGATCGAAATCGTGAATTGTCCGTTGTTTGGCACAGGATATGCGTTGTAAATGGTCGCCACTCCTTCCATAATCCGGTAAAGCTCATTGGATGCTGCAGAGATGCAACTATTCAGCGTGACCACACTCCAGTAATAGCCATTTTGTGAAGGTGTATAGCTCTGATTTGTGGCACCACTAATCGATGAACCGGAACCCTCCTTTGTCGGTGAGAAGAACCACTGATTGCCAGCAGGAGCATTACTCATGAGAGATACTCCAACGGCACTGATCACCGGTTTTGGTGGGATCGGGTTTATGGTCAGATTGAAATTTGGAGATACTGTTCCTTTTCCACAATCATTAGAACCAGTTACAGTAATGATTCCCGAAAGGGTGGTCATGGCCAAATCGACCGTTATCCTGTTGGTGTTATCACCAGAGATAATTGTTGCACCAGCGGGAAGGGTCCAATAATAAGTGGTTGCATTTGCGATCGGAGCTACCGAGAAAACCAAACCGGATGAGCCCTGACATACCGAATTGCCTCCAACAATGGCACTTGCGGCGGCAGGTAGCGGCGTTACACTTATTGCCAGATTAGCAGACAACCCTTTACCACAATCATTTGTGCCATAGACGGAAATATTTCCGGAGGAGGCAAATGGGCCGAAATTAACCTTAACGGAAGAAGTACCCGATCCGGAGACGATAGTAGCACCTGCTGGGACACTCCATACATAGCCGGTTGCATTGGCAATTGAAGTGATGGAGTAGGATATACCCTGAGATCCTCCGCAAAGCGCGGTTTGGCCAGAGATATTTCCTGCGTTTCCTGGCAGCGGATTGATATCAGCGGTTGTAGCTGCAGAGGTTGCAGTAAGGAAATAGTTCCCTGCATCCGCCCCACTTAGGGTTAATCCCGAAGCCGTGACAGTTTTACCAATTCCCGGATTTGCATTGTCGAAGTTGGATGATGCAACCTGAAGCGAAACTACTTCAGGAGCCAGTACTCCGCTTAATGACTGTGTATTAAGAATGGCAACTGTAGTTCCATCATAGCATTTACTGTTGGCTTTAATTGAAGGAGTGACCATTACAGGAGTGATCTCTCCATTGGTATTTGCCACATATGTGACAGCATAATTGTTGCCGCCATTGCCATCGTTGATAACCAATCCTGAGGCTGTGAGCGTTTTCGCCTTGCCTACTTTTTGGTTGTCAAAACTTTGGACTGGCATCTTTTCCGGGACATCAGGTGACAGAATTCCTGTAACGTCAGGGACTACAGCAGAGTTCGATGTCCTGTCGTAAACCTTTTTATCGGCCTTGGCAGTAACGATAACAGGTGCTTTGTTGACGGTTAAAGTGCCTTTCGCATAGCTGATAGCATAGTTCGTCAAACCGGATCCGACGGCGGCTGCGGCTGAAATCTCGTAACTGCCTGCAAAAGATGAGATAGCGTCGCCTGCACTAGAGAGTGTTACAGTTTTAAGAACATCTGTTCCAAACAGCTTTCCGGCTACGGAGAATTCGGTTCCCAAATAGGTCTTGAGACTTCTATAGCTTTTGTTCGCGTTGTTTGGGGTAATAACCAGGGCAGCCTTGGTTATGTTGGCTGAAAGTTCTGGCAGGGTCAATGTATAAAATTCTGCTTCAGTCCCTCCAAGGGTATAACCGGTAACCGAAACTGTGATATTGTTGCCAGCATTAGGAGAAACAAAGGTCGCAGTCGGAGAACCTTCAAGTGTCACATTATCAGGAGATAAAATTCCGGAAAGCGTAGGGGAGCCGGTTAATGTAGCATCCGTATTCCCATTATAGACTTTATTATTCGCGGATAATCCACTGATAGTCAGAGCCGTTTTAGTTGCAGGTCTGACATTGACATTTTTAATCGAAGCGGTGGAAGCGGAGCATCCGTTTGTATTCAGATAGTTCACCTTCACAGTTTGTGTTCCAACCGAGTTCCAGGTAACTGTTATCGTATTATCGCCTGAACCACCGCCTGAGGTTATGGTTCCACCGGATGATATTGTCCAGCTATATCCTGACATCCCTAATTCTGTTGTATACACTTTGCCCGAAGCGCCAACCATGGAGTTGGCAGATCCGTTGATAACAGGAACCGGAAGAGGCAAGACGTTAACAGTAATCTCGGCAGAATTTACCTGTGAACAGTTTCCGCTTTGGATTACAGCCCTGAATTTGGTCGTCTGAATCAATGATCCGGAGGTGTAAGTTGCGGAGGTGTTGGCAATGTTGGTCCAGGTTGCATAAGGAGCTACAGAACTTTGCCATCTCACTATTGATCCGGAATATCCGGACAACGTGAGCAGACCGCTAGTACTGCCGAAGCAGATGCTTGTTCCGCCGGTGACGGAGCCGCCAACTGTTGCCGGACTGACAACTATGGTGGTTGGAGCCGAAATCAAGGTACCTCCGTTACTGATTACCGCGCGATACTCCCAGGTACCGGATGTTAAAGGTGTGTCTGAGAAGGTCGAAGTGGTGTTGTTTATATCTGACCAGCTGCCTCCATCCAAATGCTTTTGCCATTTAACGATGGATCCAGTGTAACCAGATAGAGACATAGTACCCGTTGAAGACCCGAGACAGATTGGCGTGGCTCCACCGGTTACAGCTCCGGCATTTGAAGAGAGCACCTCAATGAAGCAAGAAGCTGAGTTTGATACTGAGCAGCTTCCGCTTTGAACGACGGCTCTGAATTCCCACATGCCGATAATATTAGGCGTGTCTGTAAAGGTGTTTGTGACGTTCAATACATCTACCCAAGATCCGGTTCCCTGGCGTTCCTGCCATTTAACGATAGTTCCGGTATACCCGGATAAAATCATGGATCCGGTATTTTGGCCAAGATTAATTTGGGTAACTCCTGCAGATATTGTTCCGCCAACTGAGAGAGGATTGACTGTCACAACTGCTTCTCCGGAATTTACGACATCACAGTTTCCGCTTTGGATCACTGCCCTGAAATGAGTAGTCTGAGTCAGGTCGCCTGAAGTGAATGAAGTGGTGTTATTGGCAATATCCGTCCAGGTTGTGAACGGTGAAACAGCGCTTTGCCATTTCTGCACGGCTCCTGTGTGTCCGGACAGTGTGAGTAAGCCGCTTGTATTTCCTGAACAGATGGTTGTTCCTCCCGCGACGGTTCCCCCTAAAGAGGTCGGATTTACCACTATTTTAACGGGGGCGGAGGTTAGATCGGTAGCCCCTTGAATTACTGCCCTGTACTCCCAAGTGCCGGCCGAAGCAGGTATCTCAGAATAGGTTGCAGTGGTATTGGAGATATCACTCCAGGTACCTTCATCCACCATCTTTTGCCATTTTCGAATGGTTCCGGTATAACCCGCCAGTGTAAGTGTTCCTGTTGAACCACCAAAACATATTTGTCCGTTATTGCCTGTGACGGCACCCGCTGAAGAGGTGAGGACATTTATGAAAATGGAGGATGAATTGCTAGCCGGGCAGGTACCACTTTGAACTGCAACACGATACTCCCAAGTGCCAGCTGCATTAGGGATATCGGAATAGGAGAATGAAGTTTCAGCCTCATCAATCCACGCTCCGGAGCCCAATCGCTCCTGCCATTTTAGGATGGAACCGGTTTGTCCGGAAAGCGAAATTGTTCCTATCGACTGACCTAAATAGATCGGACTGTTACCACCGGAAATGACTCCACCCACAGAAACAGGATCAACGACAACCGTTGTTGGGGAAGAAACCGCCGTTGAGCAGCTTCCGTTTTGCACAACTGCCCTGAATTGCGTCGTTTGCGTTAATGCACCGGACGTATAAGAAGATGCAATATTTGTCACATCTGTCCAGCTACTGAATGGATAAACAGCGCTTTGCCATTTGATAACCGAACCCGTTTGACCAGAAAGCGAGAGAAGTCCGCTGGTACTACCAGAACAAATGGTTGTGCCGCCTGTAACGGATCCGCCCACAGAGGTTGGATCAACGACAATCCTGGCAGGCGCCGAGGTCATATCAGTCAGATTGTGAATTACGGCACGATATTCCCACGTACCTGACGAAGAAGGTATTTCGGAATAAGTTGTACCGGTATTGCTTATATCAGTCCATGTTCCATCATTAACCATCTTTTGCCATTTCACAATTGAGCCACTATATCCGGCAAGAGTCATTGTTCCGGTTGAACTACCCAGACAGACAGGCGCTGTAGCACCTGTGACGGCGCCAGCGTCAGACGGAAGAACGTCGATATAAATCGAAGATGAATTGGTAACAGAACATGTACCGCTTTGAACTACAACACGATACTCCCACGTACCCACTGCATTCGGTATGTCGGAATAGGAAGAAGAAGTTTCGGTCTCATCTAGCCATGCGTTATTACCAAGTCGCTCCTGCCATTTTACGATAGTCCCGGTTTGTCCGGATAAGCTAATTGTGCCGATGGTTTGTCCTAAATAGATCGGACTATCACCGCCAGACAATGCGCCACCCACAGAAACTGGGTCGACCGTTACAGTGGTTGGTGCGGAATTGGCAATAGAGCAGCTTCCGCTTTGAAGAACGGCTCTGAATTGTGTCGTTTGCGTTAGAGTCCCTGAGGTATAAGTGGTACCGGTATTAGTGACGTCACTCCACACAATGAATGGAGAAACAGCACTTTGCCATTTCATCACTGTTCCGGTATGTCCTGACAGGGTAAGCAGACCGCTCGTACTACCTGAACAAATGGTTGAACCGCCTGATACAATGCCTCCAGCAGTAACCGGATCGACGGTTACCGTTGTCTCCGAAGAATTTTGCACCGAACAGCTTCCGTTTTGCACAACGGCTCTGAATTTTGTTGTTTCGGTTAAAATTCCGGAAGTATATGTCGTTGAGGTATTTGCTATGTCTGTCCAGGTGTCGAAGGGTGATGTTGATTTTTGCCATTTTATCACCGCTCCGGTTTGACCGGATAGCGTAAGTTGTCCGCTCGAATTGCCCGAGCAAATTGCTGAACCACCTGTTACGGTGCCGCCGACGGTAGTTGCATCAACCACGATCGTTGTTAGGGCGGAGAACATGTCCGACACTGCATGAACAACGGCTCTATATTCCCAGGTACCTGCCGATACGGGAATCTCGGAATAGGTAGTTGCAATGTTGTTGATGTCATTCCATGTGCCGTTATTGAGTCTCTTTTGCCATTTTACGATGGTTCCGCTGTAGCCGGATAAAGTCATGGTTCCGGTTGATGTTCCCGAACACACAGGAGTTGAACCACCCGTAACTGTCCCGGCAGCTGATGCCAAAACCTGGATGAATACGGAGGATGAGTTCGATACAGAACAGGTTCCGCTTTGGACTACTGCGCGGTATTCCCACACACCAACAGCGTTCGGTATATCTGAGAACGTTGTTGTGGTATTGTTCACGTCTACCCATGATCCACTGCCGAGGCGTTCCTGCCATTTAATGATAGTTCCGGTGTAGCCGGCTAATGTGAAGGTGCCGGTAGACTGACCCAGGTAAATCGGGGTTGTTCCGCCTGTCAGTGAACCTCCCACAGAAACAGGATCCACCGTGACAATTGTAGGTGCAGCATTTGATACAGAACAACTACCGCTTTGCACCACGGCTCTGAATTGCGTTGTCTGCGTCAATGCACCCGAGGTGTATGTTGTTGAAGTTGAGGCAATGTCTGTCCAGGTAGTAAATGGAGAAACTGAACTCTGCCACTTAATTACCAGACCCGTATTCCCGGATAGCGTAAGAAGACCACTTGTGTTGCCTGAGCAAATAGTTGTGCCCCCCATGACTGAGCCACCGGTGGTAACCGGATCTACAACAACTCTGGTAGGCGCTGAGGTCATGTCGGCGATATTGTGAACTACTGCACGATACTCCCAGGTACCAGCCGATGACGGAGTTTCAGAATAGGTTTCTGAGCTATTTAATATGTCGCTCCATACCCCGCCATCCAATTGTTTTTGCCACTTTTGGACGGATCCGGTATATCCGGCAAGAGTCATGGTTCCGGTAGAGCTGCCAAAACAGATTGGCGAAGTACCGCCTGTGACAGCTCCTGCTGCTGATGTCAGAACCTCGATGAAAACGGATGATGAGTAGGCAGTTGAACAGGTTCCACTCTGTACTACAGCCCTGAATTCCCAGGTTCCGACAGCATTCGGCACATCGGAGTATGAATCATCTGTCACAGCCTCGTCAATCCAGGAACCGGTTCCCAGACGTTCCTGCCATTTGACGACGGTGCCTGTTTGTCCGGTTAGTGAAATAGTTCCGATCGACTGCCCTAAATAGACTGTGCCATTTCCGCCCGATACAGTACCTCCAACGGAAACAGGATCTACGTTAATTGTTGCTACCGCTGAATTTTCGACAGCACATGCTCCGCTTTGAACAACAGCCCGGAATTGGGTGGTCTGAGTCAACGCTCCAGGGGTATAGGTTGTTGAAGTATTGGATATGTCAGTCCAGGAAGTGAAAGGATAGACAGCGCTTTGCCATTTGACAACCGAGCCAGTCTGACCGGATAATGTGAGCATTCCGTCGGCAGAACCTGAACAAATCGTAGAACCGCCAGTGACGGAGCCTCCGATTGTAGTTGGGTTGACAACGATAGATGCCGGAGCAGCGATCATATCAGAGACATTGTGAACAATTGCACGATATTCCCAAGTTCCGGCTGAGGCTGGAGTTTCGCTGTAAGTGTCGGATGTGTTTGAAATGTCGATCCAGGAACCTCCATTCAGATGTTTCTGCCATTTTACAACGGTTCCGGTATAACCAGAAAGTGTTAAAGTTCCCGTTGCACCACCCAAACAGAGTGGAGACGTGCCTCCTGATACCGTGCCCTCGCTTGCAGGAAGTACTTCCAGGTAATAAGAAGAAGAATTTGTAACAGAACAAAGTCCGCTTTGCACCACTGCACGGTATTCCCAGAAACCAACCGCGTCGGGAGTGGCAGAGAATGAAATTGTTGTGTTGGCAACGTCAGCCCATGTTCCGGTTCCCAAACGTTGCTGCCATTTGGTGACAGTCCCGACGTGCCCGGACAAGTTGAGTGTGCCGGTTGACTGTCCCAGAAAGATTTGTGAAACAGCGCCAGAGATATTTCCACCGACTGAAACCGGATCCACAGAGACGGTAGTCGCCGCAGAATTCTCTACGAGGCAACTTCCACTTTGTATCACAGCCCTGAATTTGGTGGTCTGCGTCAGTACTCCAGGAGAGTATGTGGTTATATAATTCGCTATATCAGTCCAGCTCGTAAACGGTGCAACAGCACTCTGCCACTTTAAGATCGAGCCTAAATGACCGGATAGCGTAAGTTGTCCACTGCTATTCCCTGAGCAGATGGTCGAGCCGCCAGTGACGGAGCCACCCACGGTTGTGGGATCAACATCAATTATTGCTTGCACTGAATACATGTCAGATGCATTGTGAACCATTGCACGATACTGCCACGTGCCGGCCGATGATGGAATTTCTGAGTAGGTTGCAGAAGTGTTGTTTATGTCGGTCCATGAACCACCGTCAAGCAATTTCTGCCATTTCACGATTGTTCCTGTGTATCCGGATAATGTCAGAGTTCCTGTTGAACCGGACAGGCAAATCGGAGAGGAACCACCCGTTACGGCACCTGCATTGGAAGCCGTTACTGTGATTGTTGCTACTGAAGAATATGCCACAGAACAAGTTCCGCTCTGAACAACAGCCCGATAATCCCAGGTTCCGACGGTCGGTGCGTTGTCGGTATAGCTTGAAGTAGTATTGTTTACATCTACCCAGGTTCCACCATCAACACGCTGCTGCCATTTTAGGATGACTCCGGTTTTCCCGGAAAGGGTAATCGCACCGGTCGATTGTCCGGCGTAGATTGTGTTGAATCCCGTAGTGAGGGTTCCGCCAACCGAAATTGGATCCACGGTAACCGTTGTTGGAGCTGAATTTTCGTTTACACAACTTCCATTCAGGACAACTGCTCTGAATTGTGTGGTTTGGGTCAATGCACCTGATGTATAAGTAGTGGAAGTGTTGGTTATATCCGCCCAGGTATCAAAAGGTGATACTGAACTTTGCCACTTCACGACAGAACCGTTATGTCCGGATAACGTGAGCAAACCGCTGGTGCTGCCGGAGCAGATAGTCGAACCGCCAGCAACAGTGCCGCCGGCTGTTGTTGCATCCACAACGATTGTAACTGTTCCGGAATTCATGTCAGAGGCGTTTCGAACCACTGCACGATATTCCCAGGTTCCGGCCGAGGTGGGTACTTCGGACAAAGTTGCCACTGTATTGTCAATGTCGCTCCAGGAGCCACCGACCAACAATTTCTGCCACTTCACAATGGTTCCGGTGTAACCTGATAATGTCAAGGTTCCGGTAGAGGTACCATAACAAACAGGTGAGCTGCCACCTGAGACAGTTCCGGCATTGTTCGGTTTAACCACTACGGATATTTCGGAAGAATTTGCCACAGAACAGACACCACTTTGAACTACTGCCCGATAATACCAGGTGCCGACTATTGGTTCGGTATCCGTGTAGGAGGTGGTGGTATTATTCACATCCACCCAACTGCCTCCACTACCCAGGCGCTCCTGCCATTTGACGACAGAACCAGTATTTCCGGAAAGCGAAATAGCACCAGTGGATTGCGTGAGGAAAATCTCAGAAACTCCTGCGGCGAGTGATCCTCCCACTGATGTAGGATTCACAGTGACCGTTGTTTGGGATGAAGGGGCTTCTGCGCAGCTGCCACTTTGAACCACTGCCCTGAATTTTGTGGTTTCGGTTAAAGTGCCTGAGGTGTATGTCGTTGATGTATTTGTTATTGAAGACCAAGAGCTGAAAGGTGAGACTGAACTTTCCCATCTCACAACAGCGCCTGTCTCTCCGGCCAAGGTGAGCACACCGCTGGTACTGCCGTAGCAGACAGTTGTTCCGCCCGATACTGTTCCACCGACGGAAATTGGATCCACCACAATTGAGGTGGGAGCAGAATTCATGTCAGTGGCGTTGTGAACAACGGCGCGGTATTCCCATGTTCCGGCAGAGCCTGGAGTTTCGGAATAGGTTATAGCTGTGTTTACAATATTGGCCCATGAACCGCCGTCAACTCTTTTTTGCCATTTGACAATCGTTCCGGTATATCCTGCAAGAGTCATTGTTCCGGTCGGACTACCCAAACAGATTGGGGTGTTTCCTCCCGTGACTGCGCCGGCGTCTGACGATTCGACTACAACAGATTTTATATCAGAGTAAGCAATATCGCAGGTTCCGCTTTGTACTACGGCTCTATAATACCAGGTTCCGACCGAATTTGGAGAGTCACTGAAGGTATTGGTTGTGTTGGTCACATCTACCCATGAACCGCCACTTCCCAGTCGTTTTTGCCATTTCAGAATGGATCCTATTTCGCCGGCTAAGGTGATGGGTCCTACTGATAGTCCTAAATAAACTGTTCCGGTTGTTCCGTCAGTAAGTGTGCCACCCACGGTAAGCGGATCAACCATGACGGCGGTAGAATCAGCGTTAGCCGTTGAACAGCTTCCGCTCTTAACGACTGCCCTGAATAAAGAGGTTTCAGTCAATGCGCCGGGACTGTAGGTCGTAGCAGTATTGGCGATGTCCGTCCAGGTTGTAAAAGGAGAAACCATACGCTGCCATTTCACGACTGTTCCGGTTTGTCCGGACAGGGTAAGAATGCCGCTGGTACTGCCTGAACAGATGGTCGTTCCACCCGAAACGGCGCCGTGCACGGTAGTGGGATCCACTACAATTGTAACTGCCGCAGAATTCATGTCAGTGGCATTGTGAACCACAGCACGATACTGCCATGTACCGGCAGAAGATGGTGTTTCGAAGTATGTTGTTGCGGTGATGTTTATATCGGCCCAGGAACCTCCTAACAGCAATTTCTGCCATTTCACAATGGTTCCGGTATATCCGGATAATGTCATCGTTCCGGTGGATGAGCCTACACAAAGTGGGGTAGTTCCGCCCGTTACTGATCCGGCATTATTCGGTTGAACAACGATAGTGGCAACTGATGAATAGGCTATTGAGCAAACTCCGCTCTGAACAACGGCGCGGTATTCCCATGTCCCTGCAGAGGCGGGCGTTTCAGAGTAGGTTGCTGTCGTGTTGGTAATCGAATTCCATGATCCTCCGTCCAGCCTTTCCTGCCATTGTATCACATTTCCGGTATTTCCTGAGAGCGTGATTGTGCCGGTCGACTGGCCCAGGAAAATTGGGGTTGTACCGCCCGATAATGATCCACCGACAGAAACCGGATCCACAGTAACCGTAGTTGAAGATGAAGCGACTGCCAGGCAGCTTCCGCTTTGAACAACAGCCCTGAAATAGGTGGTTTCCGTTAGTGCACCTGAGGTGTATGTTGTTGAGGTATTGGATATATCCGACCAGGAAGAAAATGGTGCGACAGATTTCTGCCATTTTACTACTGAACCGGTATGTCCGGATAACGTAAGTAATCCGCTAGTGTTACCTGAGCAGATTGTTGTTCCGCCTGAGACAGAGCCTTCCACGGTGGTTGGATCCACAACGATTGTGACGGCTGTTGAATTCATGTCTGAAGCGTTGTGAACGACGGCGCGATATTGCCATGTACCGGCCGAAGACGGTATTTCCGAGAAGGTAGTGGTGGTATTGGAAATGTCGCTCCAGGAACCACCCACCAGCAATTTCTGCCATTTTGAGATAGTGCCTGTATAACCGGACAGCGTCAATGTACCGGTTGAAGTCCCCAAACAAATTGGGGTATTTCCTCCCGTTACCGCTCCGGAATTGTTTGGCTGAAGATCGATTGTTTTTGTGGATGAATTGGTTGCCGGACAGCTGCCGCTTTGAACCACTGCACGGTATTCCCATGTGCCGGTGGTGACTTCCGTATCGTTGTATGTGGTCGTAGTGTTGACAACATCTTCCCAGGTTCCGTTTCCGATGCGTTCCTGCCATTTTACGACCGTTCCGGTTTGACCGGAAAGTGTGATATCTCCGGTCGACTGGCCAAGATAGATAGGGCTGGTTCCGCCGGAGAGCGATCCTCCCACAGAAACCGGATCGATGGTGACAGTCGTGGCAGTTGCATTAGCCGCGGAGCATGCACCGCTTTGGACAACTGCTCTGAATTTGGTCGTTTCGGTTAATGAGCCAGATGTATAAGTTGTTGAGCTATTCGTTATTGGAGTCCAGCTGGAGAATGGAGAAACTGAACTTTCCCATCTTACAACAGAACCTGTCTGGCCGGATAGTGTTAATACGCCACTGGTGCTGCCAGTGCAAACATTGGTTCCACCGGTGACTGCTCCGGCTACTGTTGGCGGATCAACGACGATAGTGGTGGGAGCAGAGTTCATCTCCTGAGCATTGAGTACCACGGCACGGTACTCCCATGTTCCGGCGGAGGCAGGAGTTTCAGAATAAGTCGTGGATGTGTTTGCAATATCAACCCACGAACCGCTATCCAGATGTTTCTGCCATCTGGAAATAGTTCCGGTATACCCGGCGAGCGTCATGGTTCCAGTTGCACCGCCCAAACAGATCGGCGTGCTTCCTCCGGTAACGGCACCCGCATTTGAGGCTATTACTTCAACGAAATAGGAAGCCGAAGTAGTCTCGGGGCATGTTCCGCTTTGAACGACGGCACGGTATTCCCATGTGCCAACGGCATTGGGAGAGTCGTTGAAGGTATTTGTCGTGTTTGTTACATTCACCCATGATCCGGTTCCCAGACGGTGCTGCCATTTTGTGACCGCTCCGGTGTAGCCAGACAAGATGAGATCGCCGGTCGACTGACCCATGTAGATTTGCGTAACGCCCCCAGATACTGATCCACCAATTGAAACAGGATCAACTGTCACAGTGGTAGAAGTTGAATTGGAAACCGAACAACTTCCGTTTTGTACTATGGCCCGGAATTGGGTGGTTTGAGTCAGTGCCCCAGATGTATAAGTTGTTGAGGTGTTGGATATGTCTGTCCATGAGCTGAAAGGTGATACCGAACTTTGCCATTTCAGTATGGTACCCACATAATTCGATAGTGTCAGTGTGCCACTCGTGTTTCCGGAACAGATGGTTGTACCACCTGCCAGTAAGCCACCAACTGAGGAAGCATCCACGGTCAACGTTCCGCTTGTATAGCCGATAGTATAATTTGTTAGTCCAGTGCCTGTAGCAGCGGAGGGAACAATAGAATAGGTTCCCGCAACAGCTCCGGCTGATGCACCTGAGCTTGCCAGTGTCACAGATGAGATTGCGTCTGAATTTATCAATCCCAGGGAAGTAAATTCATTTCCGGCGAAGGTAAATTCAGATCCGAAACATTTGACCTGGTTGCTTGCAGTGATGGTCAAATTCTTCGTACCAACTGTCAATGTTGCATTCGTTTTACTACTTACCAGGAAGTCGCCGTACCCTGAAAATTGTCCGGAAATTGTGTGGCTTCCGGCGGTTAGCGTAGCTGGATTGTAGGTATAACTGGCCGCGCCGGTAGAGATATTGACGTTCACCGGACTACCAACTGCTGCACCATCGATATAAAACTGAATGGTTCCACCAGAAGGTACCGGAGCAACAGTTGCTGTCAGGTTTACAGTGGAATTCCCATAGGTTATTGTCTTGGCGTCTACAGTTGTTAAGGTCGTTATTTCTGATTCTCCAAGGCCAAAACTCCCAAAAGTTGTAAATCCGGTGGTGTTCGTATAGTTTGGAGAAGTCGTCGCATTTGCCGTTGTGGTGCCGTCATTCTTCAATAGCACGACCGAATGGGTAGGTGAAAATCCGGTCGGGTCTACTGTTAAATTATAGGAATAATTGCTGCCTCCGGACTCTGTAACAGTCCAGTATCTATCGGCAAAAACAGTCGTATTGGACGGTAATGTCCCAGGCAAAGTACCTTCGAACTGCTCCGCGATTACTGTGCTGGTTCCGGTTAATGCCGAATAATTAAGTGTAATAGGCCTGTAGTTCCCGCCTTTGGCAATTGGGAAACTCTTGGATGAGGCAGAGCCAAATACACGCGCAAGTTTTCCATTTACATACTTTGTTGAACCGGCACCGGTGATAGAGCCAGATACCCCCACCGTAAGCAGGTTTGTTCCGGTGTTCAGTATTCCGTTGCTGAAGGTCAGGACTCCGTTAACCGAAGCATCCACGTTACTGAGTGTAACACCGGAAGCATTATTCAGGGTCAGGTTGTTGAACGTGGTAGCAGTGCTACCGCCAATAGATTGAGCAGACGATCCATTGAAGGAAACAGTGCCGGCATCATTGGTGAAAGAGGTCGCACTATTGTTAAAATTGCCTCTAATTGCCAGATCATTTGACAATGTCGTCGTAACACCGGTTCCAATTGTAAAATCACCATCCAGGGTCATCGCAGCGGATGGCAGAGTCTTTGTACCGCTTCCGCTTAAGATAAGATTATGATAGGTCGGAGAACCGTCGGATAGAACAACAGTCTGGTTATCACCGTTGTATTCGACAGTACACATGCCGCTTGTCACATCGGTATACCAAGCTCCTGTTTTAGTGAAGGTACCCGCAATCTTTACTGTGGCGTTAATAGAATTCGTGAGGTTAGCGCCCGAATTGATGGTCAGGTTGTAAAATCTTGCCGTTCCGGAAACTGAAGCACCCGAATTAGCAAAAATCACCGTGCTGGTTCCAGGATCATTGCCTGAAGCATTCTGATCTTCCCATCCGCCGCTCAGGCTGTTGGCGATTGTAAGCGTGCTATTGCCCATCGTCAAAATTCCCCCATTTTCGATAAGTAGCGTATTCACAATTGCCGTGGCTGGCAGAGTCGGTGAGAAGTTAGTCTTGGCGGCATCCGGAATGGTGACAAAACTCGTGGCATCCGGCACGTTTCCGGTCGGGAACCAGTTACTGCCATCTGTCCAGTCGGTGTTGTAGGTGCCTCTCCAGGTTAAATATTGCGTTGAAGCATGGTCTCCCATTTCAAAAATCGTACGCCATTTGTGCGTTGGGTCAACGTAGAGGAAATAGCTTATAGGTACATTGGAAAATCCGATATAATTATTTGTGAAATCGTAGGCCGCCCGTCCGTGCTCATCCGGCGTGCTGAAGCCTCCATCCAGATCGTAATCCCATGTTACCAGATTTGACTCAGTATTTGCCTGTAATTCGGAATCCAGGTAGTGGAAATTTGCGTTTACGAAGCAATTGGAACCTCCCGATGGAAGTATCTGATAGTTTCGTTGAACGGCTTCAGGTTTTCCCGCCGGTGCGGCGCCTATTTTGATAATTACTGTTGCTCCGCTCGGAATTGTCGGAGAAGCTCCCGATGTAAAGGAAATCGTGGTGTACTGATTTCCAAAAGAATAAGAGTTTCCAGCTGCCAGTTGATAGTTGCGGGCAACGATTCCGGTTACGTCGCCGATACCGGATGTGATGGAAGAGGCACCCATGAAAAGTGTATAGGATGAAAAGGTCCCTAAAACCGCATTACCGGCGGAAGGATAACTTCCCCAGTTAGTTGCCATCTCGAGGGAGCCGTTTGTGGCAGTAGGATTAGCCTTCGGCATGCTAAGTGTTCCATTTACCGTAATATCTCCGCTTGCAGTAGCGCCTGCAATATTGTTGATAGTCAAATTGTTGTATGTTCCGGTAACGGCAGTTTGGGCAGTAGAACCGTTGTACTCAACAAGTCCGGCCCAGGTTTTACCGGATGGGATCGGTATTGTACTGCTGTTCTGAGTCTTCAACGTTCCGGTATTAGTAAGGCTTCCGGTTACGGCAAGGGTATTGGTACTCATATCCAGGATTCCGGAATTGGCAAAATCTCCGAGGCATCGTAGATTTACTTCGGTGGTGACAGTCGCCGTGGAATTGGTGATACTCAGGTTCGTAAATACCGGATTCTCTGTTCCGCTAATTGTTTGATTAGAAGTACCATTTAATGTAATAGTACTTCCTGTGGCTACCAATGAACCATTGTCGATAAAATTACCGGCAATTGAGTGAGAAAAATTACCTGATGTAAAAGTTGTTCCGGCAGCAAGAGATAAATTGCCCGTAATGGTCAGCGAATTTCTGGCAGTGGCAGAGGCTGTACCTTCCATGGTAAAATCAACTCCAATTGTCAATGCAGAGAGAGGCATCGTTTTAGTTCCACTTCCGCTCAAAATCAGGGTGCTGTACCTGTTTGTTGCCGAATTAGGAACTGCAATCGTTTGGTCGCCTCCGTTGTAATTCACCGTTGTTGGTCCCTGAGCGGTGGTGCTCAATACTCCATTATTGGTTATACCTCCGGAAATTCCGGTTATTGAGCCCGATTCCAGGGCAACCACAACACCGGTGTTAATTGTCAGATTGTAAAAATTCGTGGAACCTGAGACAGATGCGCCGCTGGCATTGGTAAAGGTTACGTTGCTTCCGTTTGCATTGAAGATTCCGCCATCGTTATTCCATGTTAATCCGGTTCCAGTCAGTGTTAGTTGTGCACCTGAGGCCGCATTTAAAATTGCCGCATTTTGCAGGTTTATGGAGGCAATTGAAGTACCATTTGGAATGGTCGGATCCCAATTGGTTGTACCGGCATCCGGTATGATTACGTTTGAACCAGGACCGGGAACATTTGCATTATACCAGTTGGATGGCGTCGACCAATTTGTGCTGGTCGTCCCTGTCCAGGTAGACGAAACTACATTGGTGCTGCCGATAGTCTGAACGGAGGTTCCGAAAGAGGCCGGAAAAGCAGATACATCAAGACCCGACAAGGTTATAGCGTTGTTGGTGATATCATAATCTGAACGCCCTATCTCGCTGACTACCGATCCTTCATACTTGAAGAAGGATAATGTGCTCTCGACGTTTCCATTCAATTCTGAATCAAGGTAGTGGCCTGTTATTGTCGCCTTTACGCCGGATGCGCCAGTCTGAATAAATTCGTAGGTTCTTTGAATTGCCCCGGTCTTCCAGGCAGGTGCGTTGCCGATAGTGGTTCGCAGACTCATTTCTGACGGCAATGTTCCGGAAGCTGTAAATGAGATGGAGGTATTTGGATTTCCGAGCGTGTAGACGACGCTGTTAAGAATAGCCGTTCTTCTCACAATACCGGTCACGTCTCCAATTCCCGTATTCGTTGCCGACCCGCCCATGAGGAGGGTACTTGCACCCAAATCCAAACTTCCTTTGACAGAAGATGCATTTGCGCTCTGTAAATTAAGAATACCATTTACGACCTGGTTCGCTCCGGCTGTGACGCCCGATGTATTATTGACCGTCAGGTTATTGAACGTACTGCTTCCGCTGATAGTCTGGGCAGAGGATCCGTTGAAAGTTACTGTGCCTGAACCTGCAGAAAAGCTTCCGCTATTACTCCAGTTACCCCCCAGGCTAATTCCGTAAGTGGAGGCGTTCAGGGAAGTCCCCGATCCAATTGTGATATTTCCAGTAGCGGCAATATCCTGATTTGCATTAACCTGCGAAGTGCCACTTAATGTGAAATCCTTATGGATATCCAGTTTTTGGGAAGGCATGGTCTTAGTACCACTGCCACTCAGAATTAGATTGTAATATCCGGTTGAGGTGCCATTTGGTAATATAACAGTTTGAGAAGCACCGTTGTATTCAATTGTATTATTGTTTGTTGAAGCACTCAGAATTCCCGTGGCTGAAAGTGACAATGATCCGGCAATTCTCATGATATTGTCGCTCCCGGGCACCAACGTAGTTCCATCTGAAACGGTTACATTGTTGAAATTGGTACTTCCGGCAATCGTGACATTTTCGGATGGGGTATTATGATTGAAAGTCACTCTTCCGGTTCCTGCATTGAAGGTGCCGTTATTGACCCATGCTCCGGTTGAGCCGAAAACAGTGATGTCATACGAATCAACGCTGACTGAAGCACCAGCCTCTATTTCAATAGTTTTTGCAACGGCAGGAGTTGTACCGCTATTCAGATTTCTGGTTGGATAACCATTTGTATTAGAGGGAAGTGAAGCCGGAATAAGAACATCATCGGTAGAAAGCGGAACGCCGCCGTTCCAGTTTCCTGGTAAGCTCCAATCGCCGGCGTAAGTTGGTGATCCATTTCCTGTCCAGGTAATTTTAGTGACGTTCGTATAGCTTAGTCCCCACTGTTTTACGTCAAGTGTAGCAGATGTGGCAATAAAATTAATTGCCATACCACTCAATTCTACCCAATTGTTTGTGGCATCATTGTTGGATTTGCTGCGAGGGAACTTGCTGGTATAATCAGGACTGGTGTAAGCATCCCAAAAAACGAGTTTAGTTTCATCGGTCTCGGTTCCGTGTAATTCAGAGTCGAGATAATGAAGCTTGGTAACGGTTCTGTCTGTTCCGGTTCCATCCTGTGCAAAACTATAAATCCTGTTTATAGCCTGACTTCTCCAGCCTGGTGCTGTTCCGATCGCAATTTTACAGCTTACCCATGCCGGTTTTATAGCTCCCGTAACATTAACGAAAGTGATAGTGGTATTTGGGTTACCAAATGAGTAGGCAGTATTGCCTGAAAAAACGTGATTTCTTTTCACAATACCTGTCACATCACCGGCACCGGTTGTAGTGGCCGCAATGCCCATCGACAGCGTGTTTGCTCCCATATCGAGACTTCCTTTGATCGATGATGGGTTTGCACTCTGAAGATTAAGAATTCCATTGACAGTCTGGTCAATGCCTGCGCTAATCCCGGCTGTATTATTGATGGTCAGATTGTTAAAGGTATTGGAAGTGGTACCTCCGATGGTGCGGGCAACTGAACCATTCAGGTTAACAGTTCCGGTTGCATCAGTAAAAGTAGCTCCGTTGTTTGTAATATTCCCCGAAAAGTTGGTTGTTGAGCCGGGGATAAATGTACCGGATGTGAGCGTTGTATTCCCTGTAATCGTGGTAGTACTCGAACCTGCAGTTAACGTTCCTGCAGTCAGGGTGGCATTTCCATTAATTGTTAATGTCGCAGGTGCAGTAAAATTTCCACTTGTTTCGGTGAAATTGTTGATAGTTAGGGCGTTTGTGCTTCCGGAAACGCTAAGAGTCTGGGCGGTCTTCGCCACCACTAAATTGTAGAATGTCTGACTGGTGGCGGTTCCGTTAATTGATTGGGCGGATGCGGTGTTGTTGAATGTAACGGTACTTGTGCCCGGTGTAAGCGTAGCTCCGTTGTTCGACCAATTTCCGGAGATATTTATAGCGGCGCTCGATGCATTAAATGTGCCAGAATTTAATATCACGTTCTCCAGAATATCAATGGTAGAAGATGCTGCCGCGACTGTTGTTCCCCCATTTTGGGTGAAATCGTGCATTACGTTTAGTGCTGCGGGTAGCGTGGTTGTTCCTGAGTTGTTGATAACCAGATATGAATAGCCGATATCCGCACCCGGACCGACCGGATTGATAATCGTCTGTCCGGAGCCGTTGTATTCTACCGTATTCGAAGTAGTTTTTAAATCGATGATGCTACCGGAACCGGCAGTGAGCGTTCCCGCAATTTTGATATAACTGTTTGCCGCCGGTTGTAAGAATGTGTTGGCATTTACGGTTACATTGGTGAAATTATTTGTTCCGGAGCCGCTGATTGACACCACATTGGAAATATTTCCATTAGAGAAAATCAGGGTACTTGCACCGGAACTGTTAAATGTACCGTTATTGATCCAGGCTCCTGTGGAGCCATTAATAGTGACGTTGAAAGCACCTGCTGTTACGGATGCTTCGGCCTCAATCTCGAGGGTTTTTACCTCCACATTGAGCGTCAGGGCAGGATAATTTAATTTGCCAGCCGGGATTAAAACGTCTTCTGTTGTTAGCGGAGCATGACCCGCTGTCCAGTTTGTATTTTGAGTCCAATCTGTCGATAACCCATTCCAGCTGTTTTTTGCGGATGAATAATTTGCAAGGCTCCATTGTTTGTTGTCCAGGGAAGAGGATGGCGCAAGATAGGAGGAGGTGATACCGGATAGATCGACAAAATTTAGAGTTGCATCATTGTTTGTTTTGCCATGTTCGTGCACAGTGGCAAACGTTGGGCCGTTATGGGCATCGTAAAAGACCAGATTAGCGTCAAGATTTGAATTTATTTCGCTGTCCAGATAATGCAGTCTTGCATCAACTTTATCAGTTGATGCAACGTCTTCGGCAAAGGTATAAACACGCTGAATCGCACCTGTTTTCCAGGACGGCGCCGCACCCAGCGAAATTTTACAGCTTAACCAACCCGGTTTTGTTCCTCCGCTGATGCCGCTAAAAGTTACAGTAGTATATTGATTACCAAAACTATATGCGATATTATTGGCAAATGAGGCATTCGTGCGTTTCACAATGCCTGTCACATCGCCTGTCCCCGTTGTCGTGGATGAAATGCCCATATTCAGGGTGAATGAACTCATGTCCAGACAGCCTTTCGTTGAAGATGCATTGCTGCTGTTTAAATTCAGAATTCCATCAACCGTAATGTCTGCATCGGAAACTTTGGAATTGTTTCCTGAGCCACTGATTGTCAAATTGCTGTAGGAAATTCCTTTTATTGTTTGCGTTGCCGTTGCGGCATATTCAACAGTGGTACCGGCCGAAATATTCCTTGTTCCAAAAGCCGGGAATGTTGTGGCAGTAGCTGAGCCTAATTTCATCAGCCCGGAAGTCAGGTTGAGAGTTCCGGTAGCCGTGAGTTGGTTGCCGCCATCGTTGAATACTGAGTTGGAGACGACATCGCCGATGGTAAGCGGATTCGCGCCAAGACTGCGGGCGCTGCCTAACGTCACACCATTTGCGTTGTTAATTTTCACACCTCCGCTTCCCGGGAAGGGGGTAATAAACTCATTCCCGGTTGTTTGTGCAGCACTTCCTTTATAGTGAAGGGTTGATGAAGCGCCAAATGTCAGGGTGCCGGTAACCGTGGTGGTTGCAGTTCCTTCCATCGAAAGAATACCGTTAACAGTTGTCGTTCCTGCCGGGAAAGTCTTTGCCGATGTACCGGAGAGCGTTAAATTGTTGTAGGTGACGGGTGCAATGGATTGAGCTGCGGATGCATTATAGATCACATTTCCTGTACTGGCGGTGAAAGTGCCGCCGGTTCCGCTATACCCGCTTCCAAGTATCAGGGTACTGGAGCCACCGTCCAGTGTTCCGTTTGTTCGGGTCCATGTACCTGAAAAAGAGTGCGTTAAGCCTGTGCCAAGATTCAGAGTACCGCCTGTTCCATTAATTGTTAATCCTGCACCGGAGACATTCCCCTGGAAGGTCGCAGTTCCAGCCGTTTTTGTCATCGAGACAAGACCAGTTGTGGTAAATCCGTCTATGCTTTGAGCAACCATCGTATTTGCTATGACAATCGGCGAAGAACCCGCCGTAAAGGTGCCACCTTTGACGAAATTACCACCAAAAGTCAATTGAAAATTACCCGTATTTAAAGTTGCTCCACTGTTTATAGTCAATGGTACAGAGGCGTTTAAGACATTAGCTCCGGCCATTGTTATCGTTCCCGTGTTCGCAATAACGACGCCACCGGTTGCCGCAAACGGAGATATCCATTCTGCACCTTCTGTTCTCGAAGTTGCTGTATTGTACTGAAGAGTTGCCGAAGAGCCATAGGTAACTGCACCCGTGGTCACAGTTATGGTAGCGGTGCCTTCCATGGAAAGAACGCCATTTACTGTAGGGGTTGTGGCAAATGTTTTGGCTCCGGAGCCGGATAAGGTAAGATTACTGTATGTTGTAACCTTGGCAGTCTGAGCAGCTCCATAATAATTTACGGTATTGCCGGCAGCTGAAGCAGTCAGCGTCGTAATTGTAGTTGTTCCCCCAACATTTATCGTACCGGTGGTTCCATTGGTTAAAGTACCGGTACCCGACAGGGTGGTTGAAGTGGTAATTACACCCGAATTGGTGTATGTTCCTGTGAATGAGATTGTAGAAAGATTTGTGACTGTGGTTCCGCTAATAGTTTTAGTGGTGCCGGAAAAAGTGTGAGCGGTATTTTGTGAAGTAAATGAGGTAGCGTTGTTTGTGAAATTTCCTGAGAAAGTAAATGTTGCAGCTGCTCCGGTTGTTGTTTCATTCCATACAGCACTACTGTTTAAGGTAACATCTCCGTTAAAAGCCATTGCGCGGACAGTCCCGGATGTGGATCCAAAATTTATTGTCCCCGATATTGATGTCGCACCATTTACAATAAATGGACGATACATGGTCAGGATTGCCCCGCTGTTGATGGTTAATCCCGCGCAGGTTATCGTTCCTGCGCTTGTGGTCACGGAATTGACGCCGGTGGTTGCAATGACAACTACGTCCGTTGCAGCTGGTACAACACCTCCGACCCATGTACTTCCTGTCGCCCAGTCTCCTCCCGTTGCGGTACTGGTTATTGTGGCACCTTGTACAAAACTTGCGGTAATCAATAACATTACCACAAACAAAAGCTTTCCGTAACTCCTTTTGAAGATTTCCATAAGTTTATAGTAGTAGGTTCAATTTATTTTTTATCATAATTTCGGAACACACGGAACCCATCTTGCTATTCGGTGCAAAATGAGAAGGACACAATTTCCCGGCGATATGTATATAACAGAAAGTTAGCTAATATGTTGAAAAAAAGAAGGCAATTTTTTGATTAGTCTTCAAACAAAAAAGGGCAATTCTATTTCTAAAGTTCCAAAAATATTCTTGAAAATAAATCTGTAATGGTTATTTATTTACGGATACTAATATAAGCTTATTTGTTAATACTTTAGCGGAAATATGTCAGATATTTCGTCGGCGAAATGTAATTAGTGTGATTTTGACTATTGGTCAGAGCACTCCGTTTATGGCGGCATGGAATATGCTAAGTTTACGGAGCCTGCTAAAAACTGAAATTGAAAAGCTGGGAGCTTTTCTACATGTGCATCGTACCCTGGAAATCTATTCGTTCGGGGATTCTTCTTCGCTGATCATTTTGCAATGCCCTGCAAAATTTGCCCCTGGTTCGACAGAAAGCTTTCCCATTGTAATGTTGCCTGCAATGGAAGCGCTGCTTTTAAGTGAAAGCAACTCCTTTACAATGATTTCACCAACAACATGTCCCATGATTTCCGCGCTCGTGCAACGAATGGTTCCTTTTATTCTCGAATCCGGACCAACGACAACTCTGCCCTTGCAATCCAGATCTCCTTCCAGAATTCCATCAAAACGAAGATCTCCGTTTGACTCAATATCGCCTTTTATTGAAGTGTCATATGCTATTGTATTCAGAGCCTTAACTTCGCTGATAATTGGTTTTGACATGGTTTTGAGCATTAATATTTTTAAAACGACGATGAAGGTACTAAATATGATGAAAAATCCATCTATTAGAAACAAAAAAATCCCTTTCGGGATTCTTTAGACGATTTGTCCGGGACAAAATATTGTTTTAAGTCGGACGATCAGACAGCAGCGGTTTTTTCAATCGCTAATTTACCCCTGTAATAACCGCATTCTCCGCAAACAGTATGATATTTAACCGCTGCGCCACAATTAGAACAGTTTGAAATCTGTGCAGGAATTGCTTTGTCGTGCGTTCTGCGCTTATCCCTTCTCGTTGAAGAGTGTTTGTGCTTTGGATGTGCCATTTTTAATAATCTTTACTTTAATTACCACTAAATTTTTTTAATTCATTCCATCTCGGGTCATCCGGTTCATCTAACGTATTGCTGTGGTGCCTGTGCTCTTCCAGTTTTTTTAACATTAACGGGTCACACATACTGTTTCCATCTTCTCCATCCGGATGAATTCTTCGGATGGGCAAACTTAAAATCACGAACTCATAGATATACTGAGCTGCTTCTACCTGAAAATCAGTAGGATGAAGGTAAATTAATTCTGCTTCATCTTCAACCGGCTTTTCACTGAACTTGACCAACAGCACTCTATCACTTTCTATGTGATAATAAAAATTTTCCAGACAACGGTCACATATCAACTCTACATCACCGCTTATTGAAAAAGTCAACCGTAAATAAGTCGAACGTTTTTCAAGCTCTACCTGGATATCCAATTCTCCTTTCTCCACTTCCGAACCTTCGAATTCAGCAAAAAAGCGATCATCGACTTTAAAATCAAACTGATGCTTGCCTTCACTCAATCCTGAAAAGGGAAGGGTGTATTGCGAAAGGTAATTCATAATTATCCCACTTAAAAAGCTTGGCAAAGGTATAAAAAAAAGTGAAACAATAAGGAAGATAAAATATTTTCAATTTTTCATCTTCCTTATTGTCATGCAAATTCCTTCTACATCGAATCCACACTCTTTGTAGAGTTCCGGTTGAGTTCCGTGTTCGATGAAACGATCAGGTACACCAAGTCTTTCGACGGATTTTTTATATCCTTTTGATGCAAAATATTCTAGTACAGCACTGCCGAAGCCGCCTGCAATCACCCCGTCTTCAAGCGTAAGGATGGCATCAAAGCGGGAAGCCACTTCATCGAGAATATCCTGATCGATTGGCTTAACAAAGCGCATATCGTAATGAGCCACCGAGATGTTTTCAGCAGATAAAATTTTTACAGCCTTTGCCACGAAATTGCCGGTCTGACCGATCGATAACACCGCAACATCTGTACCATCAGTCATTTTACGACCTTTGCCTACCGGGATTTCCGTAAAATCAACTTTCCACTCTTTGTGCCTGCCAACGCCTCGCGGATAACGGATAGCAAATGGTCCTTTATCAGGAAGTTGCGCAGTGTACATTAAATTCCGAAGCTCAATCTCGTCCATAGGCGCCGAGACGGTCATGTTTGGAATACTCCGCATAAAGGCTAAATCGAATACTCCGTGATGGGTAGCTCCATCCGCCCCGACAAGTCCGCCGCGGTCCATGCAGAATATTACGTTTAATTTTTGCAGTGCAACATCGTGGATGATTTGATCATAAGACCGTTGCATAAAAGAAGAATAAATATTCACGAAAGGTATCTTCCCGGACACTGCCAGTCCGGCGGCAAAAGTCACCGCATGCGGCTCGGCAATACCAACATCAAAAGCCCTTTCCGGCATTTCATCCATCATGATATTCATCGAACAGCCTGTAGGCATGGCAGGGGTGATTCCCACAATATTCTCGTTTAACCTGGCAAGCTCAAGCAGCGTCTGACCGAATACAACCTGATATTTGGGAACTTTCGACTGAGCATCGGCATCCACAAATATTTCGCCGGTTACAGCATCAAATTTTCCGGGGGCATGCCATTTGGTGGCGTCATTCTCCGCAGGAATGAAGCCTTTCCCTTTTTTTGTCAGCACGTGCAGCAGCTTCGGACCCGGAATCTCTTTCATGTGACTGAAAATCCTGGTAAGGGTGATCACATCATGGCCATCTACCGGACCGAAATAGCGAAAGCCAAGGGTTTCAAACAGATTGCTGTCGTCGAAAACCATGGATTTCATGGCATGCTGATGTTTCCGCAGGAACCATATCAAATTTTTACCCGGACTCCTGAAACGCGTCAACACCTTCCAGACTCCCGATCTCAAGCGGTTGTAGGTCTTTGATGTCTGCATCCGCACCAAATAGCGACTAAGACCTCCGACATTCGGATCGATCGACATGTTATTGTCGTTCAAAATCACCAAAACATCCGCGTCGGTGCCTCCCGCATTATTCAGTCCTTCGAAAGCCATCCCACCTGTCATCGATCCATCTCCAATAATGGCGACCACTTTCCGTTTTTTGTCATTGTTTAACTCAGCGGCAGTGGCGATGCCAAGAGCTGCAGAAATGGAAGTTGAGGAATGGCCGACCCCGAAAGCATCGTACTCACTCTCTGACCTGTTAGGGAAGCCGCTTAACCCCTTATATCTTCTGTTGGTGTGAAATTGTTTCCTTCTCCCCGTCAATATTTTGTGCCCGTATGCCTGATGGCCGACATCCCAGATAAGCTTGTCATAGGGGGTATTGTAAACATAGTGAAGCGCAACAGTGAGGTCGACAACCCCCATACTTGCGCCAAAATGACCCGGATTGCAGGATGCTTCGCGTATGATCAACTCCCGGAGTTCCGCGCAGACCTGTGGCAAATCTTTCTCTTTAACTTTCTTAAGATCAGACGGGTACTCAATATTTTCAAGCAAATTTGCCATTAAAACCACACTTTATATAAAACCGGATTTTCAAAATCTATATTCGTTACAAATATAGACTTATTCGTTCATTTTTTGGACCAGGCAGTTTTCAAGGTGTATGCCTCCAATGACTCAACAAAAAGTTCCCCTCCCTGCGTGTATAAAACAAACTCATCTTCTCCCGCTGTTGGCGAGAAACAGGTGCTGATTCCCTGCTCTCCCTGATTGGCGAAAAGTTCAATCGAAGACCTGTCTATAAGTATTTGAAATTCGATTTTGCCATCGACCGGTTCCAGACTCATCCGGGTGCCGTTGATATCCAATATTTTTTTGGCAGTCTCGTAGCGAATATCCGTTCCATTGGATTGTTTCCCGTTACGGACAACGAAACCAAAGCTGTCTGAACTCTTTGGATGCAAAACGGCTTTGATGAAAACGGCGTCTCCTTTGATTCCGCTCAAAAGATTTCCTTTAATACCAGGAATGAGGTTCTTATCTTTTTTTAGAACATCATGATCGTATAATGAGGAGATTGCGGCAATCGGTTTCCGGCATAGGACTGTGCCTTTCTTTGCCGATCTCAACGAAAGTTCAGTTGGGAAACTCATCTGCCCATTGAATGGCATCTCAGGAAATTCGCCACCTCGCATATAGGCAATCTGAATTACTTTCCCGCCAGGAGAATTTGAAAGGGTCTGAGCTGCGAAGAAATTTTTTCCGTAATCAAGCTTTTGTAATTCTGTCTCGGGCTTGAAGGATATTCCATCAAAAGTCCCGACTCTGTAATCGCCTTCGCCGCTTAAAACAACCCACTTCTTTTCTGCCGGCTTTCCTTCAAATGCAACTTCAAACAAATCGGGACACTCGCCAAAGCCTTCCAGATGACTGCGATACTCCCAATGAATCAAATCGGTTGAGTTATAAATTGAAATGCCTTCACCTTTTGTTCCATCAGGTTTTGCGCGGTATAAGACCATTATCCATTTTCCGGAAGGCGAGTGGTAAAATATTTTGGGATCGTGGGCATCCTCTCCTGGATTTTTCAGGATCGGATTTTTGGCATATTTCGTCCATTTTACCCCTTTATCATTGCTGTACGCCAAATTTTGATTTCCATCGGTATCCGTGTAAAACAGCAACATCGTTTTTTCTTCCTTTTGCTGCAAACCAGTCACATTCATTGAATCTATCACCGCACTGCCTGCCAACGGCCTGCAGGTCGAGGCCGTATTTGCCTTTTCATCCGGGACGAAGGCAAAGGGCTGATGCTGCCAATTAATCAAATCCTTACTGACGGCATGCCCCAGATTATTGCTGAACACCTTTTTATTGATCGAAACATTCTGGTAGAAAAGGTGGTATTCACCGTGGTAAAAAACAAATCCATTCGGTTCAAAAAGCCAGTTCTTTTCGGGCGAAAAATGCACCTGCGGCCTATACTTTTCATTGTAGTACTTCGTATCTGTTTTTGCGGCAACAAGAAAAAACAGCACGAGAGGTAAATATAGTAAGTACTTCATAATTCAGGAAGTTAAGATTTTTGAACATTCCTTAAGGAATTTTTCAAATATACTGCTTAATCGAAAACATTCTGCCCGGGCAAATTATAATTCTCTCAACTAAATTAAATAGTAAATTTGCCGCCAGGTAGGTGAAAGTCTGGAGAAGGTAAAGGTTGGAATACCTGAAGTTTATAAACTCCTGACACGCAAAACGCAGAATAAATTGAATAAATGACCAATAATATCGAAATAATGGCCCCGGTTGGTTCGTACGAATCACTGATGGCTGCAATTCAGGCTGGCGCCGGATCTGTCTACTTTGGAGTTGAGCACTTGAATATGAGAGCCCGGTCTGCCAATAATTTTACACTGGACGACCTGAAGGAGATCGCCAGAAGGGCAGGAAATGCCGGAGTTAAGACGTATCTCACCGTTAACACCGTCGTCTTTGACGAAGAAGCGGAAACCCTGAAGCGAATTGTTGTGGCGGCCAAAGAGGCCGGAGTTTCTGCTGTGATAGCCTCAGATTTGGCCGTGATCCAGGCATGCAGGGCAGTTGGCATGGAAGTGCACATCTCCACGCAATTGAATATCACCAATTACGAAACAGTGAAATTTTATGCCCAGTTTGCCGATGTCATGGTATTGGCAAGGGAAATGAACATTGGCAGAGTATGGGAGATTTCCAACAAGATTAAGGCGGATAATCTCCGCGGACCAAACGGGGAGCTTATACGACTCGAGATGTTTGTTCATGGAGCGCTCTGCATGGCAACTTCCGGCAAATGCTATCTTTCTCTTCACGAGATGAGTTCCTCTGCAAACAGGGGATCATGCATGCAAAGCTGCCGTCGTGCTTATACCGTCACCGACAAAGAAACAGGGGCCGAGCTTGACATCGATAATGAATACATCATGTCACCCAAGGATTTGAAAACCATTCATTTCCTTAATAAGATTCTGGATGCAGGGGTTTCTGTCTTAAAAATTGAAGGCCGTGCCAGGAGTGCCGATTATGTCAAAACTGTGGTTGAATGCTACCGCGAAGCCGCTAATGCCTGCCTTGACGGTACTTTTGGCGCTGAAAAAATTGCGGATTGGGATAGCAGATTATCTACCGTTTTTAACCGCGGTTTCTGGGATGGCTATTATCTCGGTCAGCGTTTGGGCGAATGGAGTGGAAATTATGGATCTTTGGCAACCAAGAGAAGAGTCTATCTCGGCAAGGTTACCAACTTCTTCACCAACATAAGCATCGGCGAGATCAAACTGGAAACCGGCTCCTTAAAGCCTGGGGACGAAATTCAGATTACCGGACCGAGTACCGGTGTTTTACAGACACTCGTCGAGGAAGTAAGGGTTGAATTACAACCTGTTGAAGAAGCAACTAAAGGTTCATATTGCTCCGTTGCTGTTCCAGCAAAAGTCAGAAGATCGGATAAAGTGTACAAAATTGTAGACGCTTCCCAGGTAAAATCGCAGTAAATTTTCCTGTCCGAATTTTCGGATTATTTGTCGGGCACCCCGGTAGTCCCCGTTAAAATGCTATTTTTACGTGTGAAACCCTCATGAGCAAAAGCTAGCCAAAGAAGATGCATATTGCATTGAGGGTTCCATACGGCAAATGAAAAGTAAATTATTTACGTGTGAATAGAAACCGACTATGGGCAGACGACTGTTTATTTCCTTCACCATACTTCTGATTGCCGGAATCTTTGCCGGATGGTATTTCTTTTTCAACGAATCGAAATATTTCGGTACATCCCCGCTAAAGGCTGTTCCCATTGAAGCCCCCTATTTTATCCGTATCCGGAATCTGGGTGATTTTGCCGCTAAAACCACTAAAAATCCGGGTTGGAAGTCGCTGCAAAATTTTAGGGGACTTTCCGCTATCTACAGCGATTTGGTATTCATCGATTCCTTGGTCCTCGGGGAGAAAGAGCAGGCGAGTTTTCTGCGCCATAAAGAGCTTATTGTTGTACCAGGCGACAGCTCGAAACTTTTTTTGCTGGAGATGACCAGCATCCTTGAGAAAAACAGCATAGGTCTTTTGATCCGGAAATACTTTCAGTCTAAAAAAGTCAGTCCGACCGAAGAAATATATAAAGATGCTCAAATTCAGCGATATGAATGGGGTGACTTGGCCGAAAAGAACCGCTTTGCGATGTCCTTTTATCGCGGGATGCTGATAGTCAGTAATGATAATGCTCTTCTGAGAAGATCAATTGATCAGGTGGATCAGCCCTCCGTTTTAGATGATGCCGATTATCTTCGGATCAACAAAAATACCAGCGAAAATATCGACCTGAATGTGCTGATCAATCACAAGACTTTTCCAGGCAATTTCCCGCAGCTCTATCCGGATTCAATAGCGGCAGGCATCTTTCAGCCGGACTATGCAAAATGGACGGAAGTCGACGTGATTCAAAAGGAAAACCAACTGCTTATCAATGGATATACAGTTCCGGATAGCACGTTTACATGCTACCTGAATATTTTTAAACGCCAAAATCCGATCGCCGGTTCTTTGGTCCGTTTCATGCCTTCCAATACCTCCTTTTTTGCGTCTCAAAGCGTCACCCAAACAAATAGCTTTTTTGAGGATCTTCATGTTTACCTCAAAAACCGAAATCTCTCAGCTGCCTATGATCTTCAAAATGAGACACTCTCGAAGGAGTTGGATTTTGACATCCGGCAATATTTGCAGGAAAGCTGGACGGGCGAGGCGGCGGCTGTGTTTACGAATCAAAATTTGGAGGATCCGAACGACGATCGCTTTATCCTTTTTGGCGTGAAACCCGGAACGACAGAGCCGTTTGTGGCTGCTGTCAGGAAATGGATGGCTTCAAATCGGAATATTCTTACTGATAGCGAAGTAGCGGAAGCGGGCAAAAGCGGAATATTGAAAATGCCTTCCGGGAATTTCGGAAAATTGCTGGGCGCACTTTATTTTGGCTCAACCCCGACCAATTGGCTGACTGCCGGAGATGGTTTTATCTTGATGGGAGCATCGCCTGGTTCGATAAAGCGGTACCTTGCCCTTCTGCAGCGGGATGAGCTATTGACGAAAAGTCCTTCGTTCGCTCAGTTTAATGCCGGACTGGCGACTACCTCCAATTTTTATTTGTGGAGTTCACCGGGTCGCGCGATTCCGTTCTTTCAGCAGATTCTCAATCCAGAATTTTATCCGACAAATAGCAGCGATATTGCTAATCTTTTGAAGATTCAAAATTTTGCCTGGCAGTGGAGCTTTGAAAATGGGATGATCTTTAACACAGCAAGCCTGACCGTAAATCCCCTGGAGGATATAAAATTGGCTCCTTTCTGGCGGTATCCGCTGAAGGCAGCCATTCTGAACAAGCCCGTCTTTGTGGTTTATTCACCCAAACGGACTGGAAAAGATTTGGTATTTCAGGATGTTGAAAATCATCTCGTCGACCTTGACAAAGATGGAGTTGAACGATGGAAAATCCGGTTGGAAGGTCCAATTTTGGGCGATCCAAAAATGATAGACTTTCGAAAAAGTGGCGAATTTCAGTTGCTTTTCAACACCGCATCAGCCATTCATTTAATAGATAGGAATGGGTACGAGCTGAAAAATTATCCAATCAGGCTGAAATCTAATGCCACAAACGAAATGGCGGTCTTCGACTACGAAGGCAAGAAAGAGTACCGGTACCTGATTGCCTGCCGGGATCACAAAGTGTACAATTTTGACAAATATGCCAAATTGATTACGGGGTGGCAGGCAAAGGCCACGGATAGCAGCGTTGAGAACCCTGTGAGATATTTCAGAGTCAAAGGAAAGGATTATCTGGTCTTTTCGGATCGTAAGCGAACCTATATTGTTGACAGGCAAGGGAAAGAAATTAAACCGGTTCGTTCGATGTATGGCGCATCCGGCAACGTGCTCTTCGCTGATATTTTACCTGTTCCGGAGGAAAATGCTCCGGTTCAATTTGCTTTGGGAAGTGAGAAATTGTCTGGGTTGGGCAGTGACGCCGGAAATGGGACCTTCCTGGTAAGGTCGGATGGTTCGAAATTGAGTGTGAATCTACCTGCACGATATAGTGTGTTGGCAGTTGGAGCCTTCAACGGTAACACGATTGTTTCGGATGTTCTGGGATACTCGGCAGACGGATATTTATCAAATTTTCAAATGCTTCTAAAGTGAGGATAGAATATTTTGGTGGATACCGCAAATAAAAATTACTATTTTTGTGCGCTGTTGCAATTCGTAAAGTCATGACTCTCTTTGTAATTTTAAATATTGGTACCTTATTCGACACCATTTTTATCCTGCTTCTGGTTTATTACGGGTTCAGGTTTTTTCTGCGATATTTTGGACCCAAAGTTGTGGAGAAAGCTGCCGATAAAATTTACCGCGATCTCAAGGCTCAGGAAGAAGCGAGGAGAGGTCCGGAACCTTCCTCTTCACCCGGAAACATCAAAGTTGAACGCACTGATCGAAAAGAGAAAATTTTTCGAAGGAATGAAGGGGAATATGTTGATTTCGAGGAGGTAAAAAAATAATTTCCATTCGCATGTGATGCATGCAAAATCCAAATAGTAAATATTTCACAACAATTTTCAATATGAACCAGGAAGATCTTTTTAAAAAGCTGATCGCACACAGCAAAGAATACGGATACATTTTCCCGTCCAGCGAAATTTACGATGGGCTCGGCGCTGTCTACGATTATGGCCAAAATGGTGTCGAGTTAAAAAATAACATTAAGAAATATTGGTGGGATTCTATGATCCTGCTCAACGAAAATGTTGTCGGTATTGACTCCGCTATTTTCATGCATCCTACCATTTGGAAGGCTTCCGGTCACGTCGATGCATTCAATGATCCATTGATTGACAACAAAGATTCGAAGAAAAGATATCGCGCAGATGTGTTGATTGAAGAAGAATTGGCAAAGATTGAAGCCAAGATCGAAAAAGAGGTGGAAAAAGCGCGCGGTCGCTTTGGAGATTCCTTTGATGAGAAAATTTTCAGGGAGACCAATTCACGGGTTCTGGAAAATCAGTTGAAATGGGATGCACTTCACAATCGTTTTGCCGAGGCTCTGAATAATTCTGATTTGGTAGAGTTGAAGCAGATCATCGAAGACAATGAAATCGTTTGTCCGGTGTCGGGCACCAAAAACTGGACCGAAGTCCGGCAGTTCAATCTGATGTTTTCGACCGATATGGGTTCCACGGCCGACAGCTCCATGAAAATTTATCTCCGTCCGGAGACGGCTCAGGGGATTTTCGTTAACTACCTGAATGTTCAAAAGACCGGACGGATGAAGATTCCTTTTGGCATTGCCCAGATTGGGAAAGCATTCCGGAACGAGATAGTTGCCCGACAGTTCATTTTCCGTATGCGGGAATTTGAGCAGATGGAGATGCAGTTTTTTGTACGTCCCGGCACTGAACTTGACTGGTTCGAAAAATGGAAAGAGACACGAATTAAATGGCACAAAGCCCTTGGATTCGGCGAGAATAACTATCGCTTCCATGTTCACGAGAAGCTGGCGCATTATGCCAATGCTGCCGTTGATATCGAATTCAAATTTCCGTTTGGCTTTAAAGAAGTGGAGGGAATCCATTCAAGAACAGACTTTGACCTTTCGCAGCATCAGAAATTTTCGGGCAAAAAGATTCAATATTTTGATCCGGAGTTAAACGAATCATATGTTCCTTTCGTTGTGGAAACCTCAATTGGGGTCGACCGGATGTTCCTGCAGGTACTTTCCGCCTCATACCACGAAGAAGAGCTTGTTGGCGCTGACGGCAAAAAGGATACCCGCGTCGTACTTAGGTTGCCTGCACCGCTTGCCCCGGTAAAACTGGCTGTTATGCCGTTGATCAAAAAAGACGGACTTCCGGAGAAGGCACGCGAAATTATTGATGACCTGAAATTTGAATTCTATTGTCAGTACGACGAAAAAGATTCGATCGGCAAACGGTACAGACGCCAGGATGCAATCGGCACGCCATTTTGTGTGACAGTCGACCATCAGACACTGGAAGACAACACCGTTACGATTCGCTACCGCGATACCATGGAACAGGAGCGGGTGGCGATTGACCAGGTAAAACAAATCATCTCCGCACAGGTCAACCTCAAACTGTTATTCGAGAAACTGAAATAAAATGAAAAAACCGGCTGGAAGGCCGGTTTTTTCATTTTATTATTTATTTATTTCTTCTTCGAGTAGCTTTATCACTTCGTCGGTTGCTTTGACGCTCTCCTCTTCAGAAGCGATTTTTTTCATGTACTTGACGACCTTGTCTTTACCAACAACAAGAAGAACGCCCATCCCATTGCAGTCGCCCAGTTCCAGTGCTTTCGGTAAAACGAGATTTTCATCCAGCATGATAACGGAACCAGCGAATTGTTTCTCTTTCTGTCTGGCTTTCATACGGATTCCGGCATTCGGGATCCAAGTATCCTTGCAGTTGGCTATCCCGATTCCCTGATATTTTGCCGGATCGAATTTTTTCGCTTTAACAGCATCCGACAGCTTGTCGTTAACATCTTTCACATCGGGATCTGTGTACTGTATCAACAGAACTTTTTCACCCACAAACGGAATTTGTTTCGGCTGGTTGTTCGCGTCAGAAATCATAAGAGCCGACATTGTCTTGCCTGTCACTCCAGCCTGAGCCTGTGCGCTCACTGGCAGCAGATAAATACAGCAAAGCAAACCAGCAATAAAAGAGATTCTTTTCATACTAAGTCTATTTAATTGGTTCCAGCAATAAAGGTAGAAATAAATTTAACTATCTATCTATTTTCGATTTTGGATTTTGGATTTCCGAATTACAGAACGCAACATCTGTTGGGAGTCCAGTATTCCAAAATCGAAAATCCAAAATCCAAAATTACTCTAGCCCTTTGCAATCATCTTCTCAAAGATCTGCTTCTGTTCGATCAGCGCTTTGACTTTGTCGGCCGGATCGGTTCTGCATTCGAGTAAAACCCATCCCTGATAATTGTTTTTCACAAAGAGAGTCATCAAATCCTGATACGGATAGGTGGTGTCGTTCAATTCCCTGACGTGGCAAATATCTCCAAACCTGCCTTTCACCATGTTGAAATTGGCTTCGAGTCCACCGCCATTCAAATCCTGTGAATTGCAGTTCCAGCAAACAGTGGCATTCGGATGAGTGGCAACATCCATAATTGCTTTGATATTGTATACCTCCTGTGTCTCTTCGCCATGCACTTCCAGCCGCAGTTGCTGGCCTAAATCAGCGCCAAAAATGGCCAATTCGTTCAAGGCCTTGCCGATCTGTTCAATCGTTTGTTCGTGAGGAACACCCTTTCTAAATCCATTTGGTTTCACCTTAACACCGGAGCCTCCGATATCACGGCTAAGGAGCATAAACGCCTTGGTTTCTTCGATGGATTTCCTCAGTTTTTCGGGCTCTACATAGTCATATTGTTGGTTGGTTCCCATGCCGACGATTTCGACCGGACTATCCTGAAATTTCTTCTTAACCAGCAGACGCTCTTCTTTCGTCAGTGCCGGACTAACACCGTGGGCATGTTCTACCCTCAATTCCACACCAAGGATTTGTGATTCGGTCAGATTTTTGATTAACGTATCCTGGTTCCAGTCTTTTCCCCATAAGTAAGTGACGAACCCAAGTTTCATCCCCTTTTTCTTACTTTTTCCGAAGACAAGCTGTCCGGTAGGTAATACCATCGCTCCGGTTACCAGACTCAGGTTTCTTAGAAAATCTCTTCTGCTCTCCTCTGAATTTTTTTTCATTTTTTGCATTGATAAGTTTAACGTTATGATTTCGCTCTCTATAATGGTCAGCATCTATTGATCACAAATTTAAAGAATAATTGATCAGTTGTTGTACAATATGGATCATTCCTTATTGTAGCGTAAAGCAAAAGTTAAAATTATGTTAAAGTCGTCACGCTGTGATGGTCAGGGTGTAACGATACAAAAGTCGGGACGTCTTATAGTTGAGTTTTGGGTTAAACCAATTCATAACAATAAAAATTTTTAAGCCATGAAAAAGATCTTATTAGCATCCGCACTACTCCTGATAGCTTGTATCACTACAATGGGAAGTACAATCGTTGCCCAGGGGCAGACTAACACAAAATTTGGAGATTACTCCATCGTTGCATTGGACGACCATCTTGTTGTCGACGGGAAAGAGCTTGACAAGTACCTGATTTCCTATGAAAGACCTGATTTGAAGGTGATTGTTGCTGTCGATAAGCAAGCAAACTGCAAGAAGTATTATGTTTTGGGAAGTGAATTTGCAGTCCAGTATGAATGTAATGGTACCTATTTCGGCATCAAGAAATTGGATAACAAATCTCTGGCAAAGAGTTTCGCTACCTCACTGGAGAACCTGGACCGTGAAGAATTTTATCACCAACGGATTTTAACCACCGAGACCAGAAAAACGATGGATCATCTGAATCTGATTGCAGCCTACTTCCCCGAATTATTTCCTGAAGTAGTTTCATAACTAGTTCAAACCGAATTCCGGCGGCTGGACCGCTTCCAATATATAGTCAAAATGAGAGGCATCAAACGGTGCCTCTCATTTTTTTGAGGTATTCTTTAGCCAGTACTAAATCTCCCGGATGGGTTATTTTAATGTTTTCCAGGTTTCCCGGTACCATCTTAACCTGAATTCCCATTGTTTCAACCACGGAGGCATCATCGGTGAAACCGGCATTCCAATTTTGTCTATATGCTTCTCTTAGCAGGAAATCCTTAAAAATCTGCGGCGTCTGTACGAAATAGAAACAGGATCGGTCAACGGTTTCGGAATCTTCCATGTTTCCTGTTCGCACCGTTTCGTTGACCGGTAGTACCGGAATTGCAGCGCCGGATTGTGCAGCCCGGTCAAAGCAATTTTGGATGGTAGTCGTGGATACCAGTGGACGCACACCATCGTGAACAGCCACCAGATCGCACGTTTCCAAAGCCTCCAGTCCGTTTTTTACAGAATGGAAACGTGTCTCACCACCTTTCACAACATCGTGCGGATAGTTGAACGAATGTTTGATGCATAATTCCTTCCAATAGCTGATCTGTGATTCCGGAAGGACGACAACAATCCGGATAGCAGGATCATAACGGACGAAGCACAGAATCGACCACATCAAAACGGGTAGGTTTTCGAGCAAAATGAATTGCTTGGGAAGATCGATCCCCATTCTTGTTCCACTGCCCCCGGCAACTATGATGACACTTTTCTTCATTTTTAGGTCAAATTTTTGAATGATCTTTACTATTTTGCCCGACAACCACACCGGATTGCTATAAGGCATCATTCTGCCAGTCCAAAATTAACGATCCATTCCAAGAATGCATCTCCGATTTTAATTATGGTAACTATATATAAAATTACACCAATAAAATTTTGTTTTGTGTAATTAAATACTTATCTTTGATTCGACAAATAGATAAGAATATGATTAACACGGAATTTAAATCAATAATCGACCTCCTCAATTCGTTTCCAGACGAACAGACTTGTATCAATCACTTAGAAGAACTAAGGTGGAACGGAAATGTTATTTCTCCGTTTGATTCTACCTCTAAGGTTTATAAATGTAAAGGTAATAAATACCGCTGTAAAAACACTGGTAAATACTTCAATGTAAGAACCAGTACATTATTTGATAACACAAAAATTGAGTTAAGGAAATGGTTCTTGGCTATTTATGTTGCTACCTCGCACAAAAAAGGCATTAGTTCTATTCAGCTTTCAAAGGATATTGATGTAACTCAGAAAACGGCTTGGTTCATGCTTCAGAGAATCAGAAATTGTTTTGGTATTGATTCAGATGTTCAGTTAGATAATGAGGTTGAATTAGATGAAACATTTGTAGGAGGCAAAAATAAAAACAGACATTCCAATAAGAAAATAGCAGAATCACAAGGTAGCAGTGTAAAAGATAAGACTCCAGTTTTTGGGATGGTTGAGAGAGACGGTAAATTGATTGCTAAAAAGGTTGCGAACACCGCTTCTGAAACATTGACAAACGAAGCAATTAAGGCTATAAAGGAATCTGCAAGGATTTATACTGATGAATGGTTGGGTTATAAGGGTGTAAGCAAAATCTATGATCATAGCGTCGTAAAACACAATGAAAGTCAATATGTCAATGGTCGGATTCACCCCAATACCATTGAAGGTTTTTGGAGTCTATTGAAAAGGGGTATTTTCGGAATATATCATTCAACATCAAGCAAACATTTACAAAAATTTGTTGACGAGTTTGTTTTTAGATACAATACTCGTAGATTAGCTGAATCCCATAGATTTAACTTACTTCTTGCAAATACTGAATTTCGTTTAACCTATAAAACCTTAATCAATGGATAATAATTTGGAAAATACATCTAACTTTTTGTTTTATACATCGGGGGATGGAAATATAAATGTACAGGTAATTATCGATGACAAGAATGATACGGTTTGGGCCACACAGGGATCGATGTCTGAAATTTTTGGATTAGATAAGTCTGGTATTTCAAGACACCTAAAAAACATTTTCGAAGAAGGTGAACTTGACAAAAATTCAGTTGTTGCAAAAAATGCAACAACTGGAACCGATGGAAAAATTTATGTTGTGGAATTTTATAATCTGGATGCCATTATCTCCGTTGGATATAGAATAAATTCATCCCAGGCGACTCAATTTAGAATTTGGGCCACAAATGTCTTGAAAGAATATTTAGTTAAGGGGTTTGCTTTAGATGACGATAGATTAAAACAGGGTAAAACACTTTTCGGAAAAGATTATTTTAATGAATTAATTGAACGAATAAGGGAGATCAGAGCATCTGAAAGAAGATTTTACCAAAAAATTACTGACATATATGCTCAATGTAGTGTTGATTATAATCCAAAATCTCCAATTACACAGAAATTTTTTGCTACTGTACAAAACAAATTAGAATTTGCAATAACTCATCATACCGCATCTGAGATTATTAAACTGAGAGCAAGTCACCAAAAGCCAAATATGGGACTTACGAGTTGGAAAAACGAAAAGATGGGGGGCAAGATTTTAAAGTCTGATGTTTCTGTGGCAAAAAATTACTTGAGTCATGATGAAATTGGGGAACTCAATCAAATCGTAAATATGTATTTGGATTATGCAGAATTACAGGCTAAAAGGAACAAAATAATGAATATGGGAGATTGGGTTATTAAATTGGATACATTTTTAAAATTCAATGAATATGATCTATTAAAAGATGCTGGCAAAATAAAATCGGATGTAGCTGCACAGTTTGCAGAACGTGAATATCAAAAATTTAGAGTAATTCAAGATGTTGAATATAAATCAGACTTTGATAAAGTTTTTGAGGATATAAAAATTACCGGAAGGTTACCGAGACCGAACCGAACAATAAGTATTAAAGAAGCATTGGGGGTGGAAAATTTATCAGACTTTGACGAAAAATTAAAAACTGCACTCAAGTTTAATCCTAAAGACGAAAAGCCCAATTAGGGACATTTATCAGAAAGGGAGGCAAGATGCCTCCCTTCCCTTTTTTAAGTCAGGACTACTTACTTGTTATTCACCCAAAATTTGAAAACTTTACCAGTTTTCGGATAAATAATTTTTCCGTTGCGCTTGATATACCTGCAATATACCCAGTGCCCATCCTGATTTGCATCAGAACTACGCATATGCGACCCTTTCTCCGCCCCCAAGTTTGGACGGTAACCCCAAGTTGGTCGAAAAAAAACCCGAATGACTTGGGACATCCGGGTTAATTTTTTGTTCGTGTTCCTCTTTCGTTTTTTTCTTCAGCTTTTGCAGGTCTGAAGAAGGGTGCACGCACGTTCTGATATGCAAATCTATGTTATTTCAAATTATTAAACTTCTAATAGCACTAAAAAGTTTCATATTTTTACATTATTTGTAATTAATATGAATAAAATATTACACAATATAATATGATTGTATACCCTTGTGTAAACTAATATATAGTTACCTTAATTATTTTTGAAGATCACATAATTCATTCGGCCGTTAAAAAACAAAATATATACGTATGAAAGCAATTCTTCAATTTCTTAAAGATCTCGACGCCAATAATCAACGGGATTGGTTCGATGCTAACCGTAGTCGGTACGAAAAAACGCGCACTGATTTTTTAGCCTTAACCGCTTATCTGATCGATGAAATACGGAAATTTGATCCGGAAGTTCCCCTGCTTCAGCCGAAAGACTGTATGTTCCGGATTTTCAGGGACGTTCGTTTTTCCAACGACAAGAGTCCGTTCAAAACCAATTACGGTAGTTTTATTGCAAGGGGTGGACGAAAGTCGGGCTTTGCGGGTTACTACCTTCACATCCAGCCGGGAGAATATTTTCTTTCCGGAGGTGTTTATATGCCGCCACCGGAATTTCTTCAGGCCATCAGGCAGGAAATATATTATCATCCGCAAGGTTACATAGACCTGGTATCGGACAAACAGTTCGATTCGACCTACAGTCAGCATTATTTTGATCCGCTGAAAACGGCTCCGAAGGGTTATCCAAAGGACTGGGAACATCTGGATCTGATCAAAAACCGCTCATACGGATTCGGCCATCCTTTGAAAGAAAACGAATTGACGGAGCCTGATTTTCCGCAGAAATGCGCTGAAATCTTCAAAATCATTCAGCCTTTGAACGCCTATTTTAATCGGGCTATTGATGAAAATAATCCTTAATTTTGCGCGCTTGAAAAGTTCAATTAAAATTAAAAACGCATGAAGAAAGTACTCTTACTATTACTAATTTTCGTTTCTTTTTCAGCGCTGAAGGCGCAAAATGTTCAGCTTCATTACGATATGGGGAAAGGTCGGAGCTATGTTACCTCCACAGTAGAGATGTTCAAGGCCGACAAATATGGTAGCAATTTTTTCTTCATCGATATGGATTATAATGCCAGAGGCGTCCAGGGTGTGAGCCTGGCTTACATGGAAATTGCCAGAGGAATAAAATTCTGGGATAGTCCATTTGAAATTCAGATTGAGCATGACGGTGGGTTTGGCCGCAACAAGGACAACAGCTCTTTCCGGATCAACGATGCCTGGCTGTTTGGAGGAAATTACCACTGGAACACGGCCGATTATTCTAAGGTATTTACACTTGAATTATTGTACAAAACGATCCGGGGCAAAAATAAGCAGTCATTCCAGGTTACCGGAGTTTGGGATTTGAGGTTTTTCAAGAACAAAGTGACATTATCGGGTTTCGCCGACTTCTGGAGAGAGGATAATAATTACTTTGTAAATGCGCTGCTGGGCACCACATCAGATTTTGTTTTCTTGTCTGAACCCCAGTTCTGGTACAATGTAGACAAGCATTTGTCATTGGGTGGAGAGGTAGAGGTAGCCTCCAACTTCTCGCTACATAAGGGTTTCAAGGCTTGTCCGACGGTGGCAGTAAAATGGAATTTCTAATTAATAACTACCTGTAATGCTGGAAAAACTATTCAAACTAGCTGAAAACAAGACGAATGTAAAAACCGAGATCATAGCTGGGATTACCACCTTTATGACGATGGCCTACATTCTGTTTCTTAATCCGAATATACTGGCCTCGACCGGTATGGATAAAAACGCGGTTTTTTTCGCTACCGCGATTTCTGCAGGCTTCGTTACCATTGCCATGGGATTGGTGGCCAATTTCCCGATCGCCCTTGCGCCCGGAATGGGACTTAATGCCCTTTTTGCGACAGTTGCTTTGGCGGGTGTCGGTATGCCCTGGCGGGTGGCTCTGGGTGCCGTTTTTATTTCGGGTATTATCTTCATTATCCTCACTGTCACTAAAATTCGGCAGATTTTGGTGATAGCCGTGCCCAATTCCCTGAAAAGGGCAATCACGGTAGGTATAGGATTTTTTATTACGATTATCGGATTGAAGCTGTCGGAGATTATGGTGGTTGGTACTAACCTGATTCCTCCAACGATAGAAGCTGTTGGGAAATCAGGCGGGATGGCGACATTGAAATTCTTCGAATGGAATATCGGATTGGGAAATTTCCATAATCCATCCATGTTGTTGTGCATCATCGGACTAACAATTACCGCAGTGTTGATGGCCAGAAATATCAAGGGATCTCTGCTGATCGGTATCGTTGTTACAACGTTAATTGGAATCCCAATGGGGGTTACCATGATACCTAAAGATTTCGCATTTATTGCGTTACCTGATTTTCATAATCTGGCTGTCGGCGAACTCGATATCAGAGGAGCGCTCAACATGGGAATCTGGACCGTTGTATTTACCTTCACATTTGTGGAACTGTTCGATACGTTCGGAACTCTGGTTGGTACTGCGAATAAGGCAGGACTCATAGATAAGGACGGCAATTCACCCAAGATTGGCAAAGCCATGCTGGTTGACGCAGTCGGCGTATCATTCGGTGCCCTGATGGGAACTTCTACAGTCACTTCCTACGTGGAGAGCGCGGCAGGTATCGGCGAAGGAGGAAGAACAGGATTAACGGCGATTACTACCGGACTGCTATTCCTTCTTGCGTTGCTGATTGCACCGCTGGCAACAATGATTCCAAGCGCTGCTACGGCACCGGCGTTAATTATCGTTGGCGTTCTGATGGCATCGTCAGTATTGGATATTGATTTCAGCGATTTCACCGAAGGGTTTCCCGCATTTATGACCTTTGTTTTGATGCCATTTACATATAGCATTGCAAACGGTATTGCAGGAGGAATCTTCTTTTATACCCTGCTGAAGGTCGCTTCCGGTAAGGCAAAACAGGTGCATTGGATGATGTATCTTCTATTTGTTTTGGTAGTGATCAGGTACATTTTTCTAAGTGAATAGCATTTTTCAGAAAAAAGTGTATTTTTGCAACTCTTCATCGGGTTGTTAGCTCAGTTGGTTTAGAGCATTACCTTGACAGGGTAGGGGTCACTGGTTCGATTCCAGTACAACCCACGAAACGAGTGGTTCGAAATGAATCAAAATCCAGAAAGTCTCAGATTTTCTGGATTTTTTGTTTTTCTGACGCTGGTATACTTAGTATTGTAACTATTTTTAAGGCAGATGAGAGAAGGATGGCGGACTATCTGAAAAACAACGAATAAATACAAAAATGAATTCTAAGACAATGAGAGCTTTTTTGGTTCTGTGGCTGATTAGTTTAGCCGGACACTGTTTTGGACAAAAGCAAACAATCCTGGTGGAGGCTGAAAGCTTTGCCGAAAAGGGTGGTTGGGTCATCGATCAACAATTCATGGATCAAATGGGATCCCCGTTTCTGATGGCACATGGTATGGGAAAGCCGGTGAAAGACGCTGTAACCACTATTGAATTTCGTCAAAAGGGGCAGTACAGATTATTTGTCAGAACCAGAAACTGGACGGGACGGTGGAATGATAAGGACGCTGCCGGAATATTTCAGATTAGCATTAACGGGAATCTGGTATCTCCGGTCTTTGGAAATGAATCAACGAATTGGTCGTGGCAAGATGGCGGATTAGTTGAAGTCAATGCGACAAAAGCTACAATCGAATTAAAGGATTTGACCGGCTTTAATGGACATTGTGATGCCATTTTGTTTACCGGTGACCTGAATTATCTCCCTCCCGTTGAAATGAAGGAAATTTCGAAGCTCAGAGAACAGCTTAACCCTGAGAATGCAAAAATAAAACAGGCTGGCCAATTTGATTTTGTGGTAGTCGGGGGTGGAATGGCGGGAACCTGTGCCGCGATCTCTGCAGCCAGACTTGGACTTCGTGTGGCATTGATTCAAGTCCGGCCAATATTAGGGGGCAACAATAGTTCTGATGTGAGAGTTCATCTGGGTGGCAGAATAAATCTGGAGCCTTATCCAAATCTGGGAAATCTGGTCAACGAAATTGGTCCTTCAACGGAGGGAAATGCTCGCCCTTACGCCAATTATGAAGATGATAAAAAGCTCACAGCAGTAAAAAGCGAAAAGAATATTACCCTGTTTTTAAATTTCCATGCCAATAAAGTAGAGATGGCAGGTGATCGCATTGAAAGCATTGCAGCCATAAATAAGGAGAGTGGAGAAAAGCTTTCTTTCAAAGCGCCGGTGTTTGCTGATTGCACCGGTGACGCCACAATCGGCGTTTTGGCGGGTGCTAACTATTTAACAGGTCGGGAAAGTGCCAGTGAGTTTGGTGAAAAGACGGCCCCGAAGGAAAGCGATCAACTCACGATGGGGTCTTCAGTTCAGTGGTATGCAGATGATATAGCAGCTGATTCACCTTTTCCTGATATTAAATGGGGCTTGTCGTGGGACGAAAGTAAATCTGAAAAGTTGACCAGGGGAGATTGGAATTGGGAAACAGGAATGGGCATTGATCAGGTCAATGAATTTGAACGGATTCGGGATTATGGTCTGATGGTTGTTTATTCAAACTGGTCATTCCTAAAGAATCATTCGGTTGAAAAAGGAAAATTCAACAAACGTGAACTAAAATGGGTTGCCTATATTGCCGGGAAAAGAGAATCGCGAAGGTTGGTTGGCGATTATATTCTGAGAGAATCTGGTTTAGTCAATCATAAGGTCTATTCTGATGGGACCGTTCCCACTTCTTGGACGATAGATTTACATTACCCGGATCCGAAAAATTCGGCACTCTTCCCTGGGAAAGAATTTAAATCAATAGCAAAACACACAGCCATCTACCCGTATCCAATACCTTTCCGTTGTTTATACTCGCAAAATGTAACTAATTTGTTGATGGCAGGCCGGAATATAAGCGTTTCACACGTTGCGCTTGGAACCGTGAGGGTAATGAGAACAACCGGGATGATGGGCGAAGTAATTGGCATGGCAGCCTCTGTTTGCAAAAGGTACAATTGTGAGCCCCGCAAAGTTTACCCGACCTATTTCGAGGAGCTGAAAAAACTTATGACAAAGGGAACGGGGAATGCTGAACTACCCAAGATTCAGAACTACAACTAGGGTGGAACATTATTGCAGCCCCCAACGAACTCAAGTAAAGAGTAAGCATATTGCTGGTTACTTTTACGAGGTAGACTAACATAAGGGTATTATTTTAGCCAATTCCATCGTTTAGACCAATCATCCAAAATTTTGCCTCTCCATTTTGATAAGGTCTTTCCGCCTTGTATTTTTTTGTCGTAGAGGTCTTTGTCAGATTTGTCAGTGAACCAATTCTCACCCAACTTGTAGTCGGTTGCATTTTTCATTCCTGGCCATATATTTTCAACTACCAAACTCCCTTCAAGTCCATTAATTTCGCTAATTGATGATGAAAAATGGTATTTTACAGTTTCAGCCTTTTTAGGAATATATCTTATGGCGTAGTCTCCGTTACCTAAATAATAACCTGGCCATTTTTGAACAGTGTTTCCATACGGAACTTCCATCCGGAAGCAAATAGAGTCAGGTGGAATATCTATTTTTTCGCCTTTTAAATGAAATTCAAGTATTGAGCAAAATGCAACTGTATCTTTCAAGGATGTTATTCCGTTAAATACAACTCGTGGACTCTGGTTAAGCTTTTCAAAACTACCGCCCCAACTTTCACGCATTGGATTCTCAGGATTTCCGTCCATCATATAAAATAGAGACGGGGAGTCTCCCATTTTTATTTCGCCATTGTAATAATTCTTAAAATCCTTGCCTAAATTACCAGCTCCACAAATTATTTTATTGTAATAGTCTGAGCTGTTTATACTATCAAGTTCATTGTTGTTTGAAAAGAAGCCGTAGTAACTGGAGTTGACTTCGATAAACCACAGATTTGGAAAATTCTCAACGATAAATGCATAACTATTGGCACTCCATTTTTTATTCGGCCCGCCAATCCAATAAACTCGAATATTTTTTTGAATTTCTGGCGCATCATGTAGCGCTTGTGCTAAATCTTCCAATCCGCCCCAACCTAAAATCCAAAGAGGTTGAGTACTTTCCTTTTTTGCGCATTTTATAATCCAGTCGGAACCTTCTGTCGAATTTGAATAACCAACAAAAGAAGCATTACCATAGTGACCTTGTTTTACAACTGAGCGCAAATAATTTGGTTTTGCTAAGTTCTTATTATGTCTTTCAAGTTTTGGGAGGTCTTTTTCATACAAGGTAATCATTCGTAGAATCTCCTGTTTGCTACCTTTGCCGTATGATGGAGAAGAAACAAGCCCTTCAATCGCAAACAAATCACTATACATTAATAAATGTGTCATTGATTGATTATCATCAGGATCAGTACCTCCAATATCGGTACTGATTAAAATTCTTGGTTTTACTGGGATTGGATTTTGTGCTATAATCAGGGATGCGATTGAGCAGAGCGTTGTAATTAAAACCGTTTTTCTCATTTCTAATCTATTCCTAAATCTTCAAGTTGATCCTTCTGCACCGGGCTCGCTAAAAAACGTAAGGCCGGTAGATCGAGTCGTCTCAAAAATATCTTCCCTCCCTTACTGAAAAGATACTCATGATCATCTCACCACCGGCCCCAACACAAAAACTCTTAGGAGTCTTTAATTACTGCTTGATACCTGGATCAAATATAAATTATATGTGTAGCGTGGCGTAATTCAGTTTTTTAACGTAGCTAATCGTGGTTTTATCGTTGAGTTAGGATTTTTTAACTACTGTTATTGATTATGGGTTAAATATTCTATTTTATTTGTAATCTGTAATTAGTACAAAATATATTTTTTTGACAAATGAAACGAACTTGTACCAATGCTCGCAGAAGTCGACAACAATTTATTTTGACAATTCAAAATAAAAGCATTAATAATCAATTGTATAATTAATATATTTCCGAATGAAAAGAGTTAATGTTATGGGTAGACCTATTGTTTCTTCGATGGCACTCGCGTTTGTGGTGCTTTTATTTGTTGGCTGCAATAAAAATTTAACAACGACTACAGATTCTGTTTATGTTCCAACTGCAGCCGATGCGACCGCAACAGCAACTTTAGCCGACTTAGAGGCTGGCAGGAGCATTTATATCAATTATTGCGGAAAATGTCATATGATGTATGCGACCGCTAATGTGCCCGCGTCCGTTATTCCCAATATGGCTTCCAGGTCTGGACTCTCTGCAACCCAGACTTCACAGGTGACAAAATTTATAAACCTGCGGAAATAGAGAGGTAATTTCATCAGAAGATAATTTATTGTTTTATTGCCTGATGGAACTCACATGTTGATGAAGATTATCTTCAGCTGTGTTTGTGTTCGCAAGCAACATGTTCGTTTCATAAGTTTTGTAAATTTGGCGGGGAAGGATATACCAATTTACAACTTGTACTATGTCGCTATTGTTTTCCCCAATAAGAATTAAGGATATTGTTTTTAGAAACAGGATCGCTATTTCGCCGATGTGTCAATATACGGCTGTTGACGGATTTGCCAACGACTGGCACTTTGTTCATCTGGGCAGCAGGGCGGCCGGAGGAGCTGCATTAATCATACAGGAGGCGACTGCCGTTTCCCCGGAAGGGCGTATTTCTCCCGCTGATTTAGGCTTGTACAAGGCGGAACAGGTGGAAAAGCTAAAGTCAATCACCGCTTTTATTGCCCAGCAAGGTGCGGTGGCTGGTATTCAACTTGCACACGCTGGCAGAAAAGCTGGTTGTGCATCCCCCTGGAATGGTGGAAAGCAGCTTAAGATTGAGGAGGGCGGATGGAACACGGTAGCTCCTTCGGGGATTGCTTATTCTCCTGGAGACAATGCTCCGATTGCATTGGATATGGCTGGAATTCGCAAAGTGGTATCGGATTTTGAAATCGCCACTGCCAGGGCTTTGGAGGCAGGATATCAGGTGTTGGAAATTCATGCCGCACATGGATACCTGGTACACCAATTCTTATCTCCATTGAGTAACCTTCGAACTGATCAGTATGGTGGAAGTTTCGAGAATAGGATCAGGCTCCTTCTCGAAATTGTTGATGCTGTTCAAAATGTATGGCCACAAAATCTCCCTTTGTTCGTTCGAATTTCTGTTACAGATTGGGCCGATGGCGGATGGGACACTGCAGAGGCCGTCCAACTGGCGACTATATTGAAAATGAAAGGAGTCGATCTGATTGACTGTTCCTCCGGTGGATTAGTCCCTTATCAAAATATTAAGATTGGACCCGGATACCAGGTAGCCTTTGCTGATTCGGTAAAGAAAGGCGCCGGGATGCTTACCAGTGCTGTCGGTATGATTACGGAGGCGCAACAAGCTGAGGCGATTTTGCAGCAGGGTTCTGCCGACTTTATAATGATCGGCCGCGAATCGCTCAGAGAACCCTATTTCCCTTTGAAGGCCGCCGCTGAGCTGGGTGATGAAATTAGGTGGCCAAATCAGTACTCCAGAGCAAAACTGAAATAACACCAAAATAATTACCTGATGAAAAAATGTCTGGCATTTGTTGCCCTATTCTTACTTTGTTTTAACTCCTTCTCCCAGCCTTTCGGAGCCGGTGCCCCGAACTGGATGCCGGATGGCAATAGTTTTACTTCCGTTGAAAGATATTCGATCGTTAAGACGGAATTACCCTCACTGACTAAAACAATTCTCTTTGATCTGGAACAATTTATTCCCAAAGAGGAGGCACATCCACGTTCTATTTCCTCATTTTCGCTTTCGAATGATTTGAAGCTGGTCTTACTTAAAATTAATACGAAGACCAAATACCATAAAACCACCGGAGAAGTCTGGGTTTATAATTCTGCTGATCGAAAAATTGTTCAGCTGGGCAAAGGATTGAATGGCGACTGTCTGATGTATCCAAAGTTTTCCCCGGACGGGAGCAAAGTTGCATATGTTTATCAGGATAATTCCAACCAAAGAGTCGTTTACAATATCTTTTGCGAAGATCTGAAAACCGGGAAAATCAGTCAGCTGACTTTCGACGTAAAGGATCGCAGCATTAACGGAACCTTCGACTGGGTTTATTCGGAAGAGCTCTTCTGTACCGACGGGTTTCGCTGGAGTAGCGACGGAAAACAGATTGCCTACTGGAATGTCGACGCGTCCAAAGTTCGAAACTACCTCATGCTTAATACCACAGATTCCATTTACCCATACACTGTTTCGGTCGAATATCCCAAAGCGGGTGAGGATCCTTCGCCGGTCAGGATTGGTGTCGTTGATGTGGCCTCAGCTAAAACGAAATGGATGACGATTGAAGGCGATCCGCGCCAGCATTATCTTACTAAAATGGAGTGGTCGGGCAAGAATGAGCTGATCATTCAGCAGCTTAACCGCAAACAGAATGAGTCCAGGATCTGGCTTGCAAACGCCGTTTCTGGTGTATCCAGGGTACTTTGGAGCGAAACGGATAAAGCATGGGTCGATCTTGAGGCCACCTGGAATTCGAATACCAGCGCTGGTTGGAACTGGATTGAAGGTGGAAATGCATTTCTTTGGGCCAGTGAAAAGGATGGTTGGCGGCATCTTTATCGTATCGGGATGGATGGCAAAGAACGGCTCATCACCAAGGGCGATTTTGATGTTATTAAACTTCTTCAGATTGATGAGCCCAATAATATGCTCTATTTTGCGGCTTCGCCCGAAAATGCAACCCAACGGTATCTGTATTGTACTAAACTGGACGGCTCTGAAGCTCCACGCCGGATTACACCCGAAAACTTTACCGGGACGAACGATTATCTGATTTCACCCAATGGGAAATGGAGCCGACATAGTTTTTCCGCTCATCTGTACCAGCCAGCTTCCGAATGGGTAACACTGCCATCGCATACTCCCGTGGATGCGGCCAAAAGCATCGTCAGCAATTTGAAGGAGGATCCATTTGGCAAGCAGGTATCCTTTTTTAAGGTTACCACAGAAGATGGAATTACACTTGATGGCTGGATAGCAAAGCCCAAAGATTTTGATCTGGCAAAAAAATATCCGGTGTTCTTTTATGTTTACGGTGAGCCGTGGCTTTGCACCGTATTTGATAATTCCAGGGTTGGTCGTACGGGTCAGTTTGGCGGCAATATCGCCGACATGGGCTATCTTTATGTTTCGGTGGATTGCCGCGGAAGCATGGCTCCCAGAGGGCGCGAATGGCGCAAATCCGTTTACCGTCAAATTGGAAGACTCAATATTCGCGACCTGGCGATGGCTGCCAAGGAGGTGCTGAAATGGAATTTCTGCGATACCAGCCGGGTTGCCGTTCATGGATGGAGTGGTGGAGGCTCTTCAACGCTAAACCTTCTTTTTCAGTATCCTGAAATCTTTAAATCGGGCATTTCGGTCGCGGCTGTAGCCAATCAGCTTGCCTACGACAACGCTTATCAGGAACGCTATATGGGCATTCCGTCAGAAACGAGGGAGGATTTTATTGCGGGATCGCCATATTCCTATGCTAAAAATCTGAAGGGAAACCTGCTCTACATTCATGGCACCGGTGACGATAATGTGCATTATGCCAATGCCGAGAAACTCATTAACGAGTTAATTCGGTATAACAAGCCTTTTCAGATGATGGCCTATCCCATGCGTTCGCATGGAATTTACGAAGGTGAGGGTACGTCACAACATTTGACGACCATATGCAAAAAATTTCTTTTAGAAAACTGTCCTCCGGGAGGGAGGTGATCGAATGAAATTCGGACAAAAAGATAATCTCGGGGATATAGATTTCACCTTACCGGTAGATAACCCGAATACAGCTAAAATCCTTCGGCAAAATGCTGCTGTCGGATCACTCAATGTGTATGTTGGTTGTGCTAAGTGGAATAAGACTGATCTCAAAAATTTCTATCCACGAGGCACTAAAGACGAACTTGCCTATTATTCGACTCAATTTAATTCAATTGAGCTAAATGCCACATTTTACCGGGTGCCCAGTAAGGATCAGGTACTCAAGTGGAAAGAGAAGACGCCCGATGGATTTAAGTTTTTTCCTAAGGTGAATCAGGCCATCAGCCACTTTCAGCGATTGAATAATGTGCAGCAATTGGTGGAAGAGTATTGCGACAACGTTAGTAATTTCGAAGAAAAGCTAGGAATGGTATTCCTGCAATTGCATGACAATTTTGGGCACAAGAATTTTGACCTATTGGAAAAGTTTGTCAGGAATTTCCCTAAAGTCATTCCATTGGCGGTCGAAATGCGCAATACAGAATGGTTCAACAACGAATTGGTTTCCGCCAAAGTATTTCAACTTTTCGAAGAATGCCAAACTGCAAATGTCCTTGTTGATACAGCAGGGAGGCGCGACCTTTTGCATATGCGGCTAACCTCTCCTGTCGCATTTATCCGATACGTCGGGGCAAACGACCCGGAATCTGATCGCCAACGTTTGGACTGCTGGATTGAGCGTCTCAAGATTTGGGTTGCCGAAGGCCTTCGTGAGATATACTTCTTTGTCCATCAGAATATTGAGATGGAATCGCCACTCTTGTCGGCGTATTTCATCGACAGATTGAACAAGGAGTTTGGGCTCACCCTTACCGTTCCCAAAACAGGATTAAGTTAACATCCTATCGTAAGACACCCGTATCGACTTTTCGGACGGCTACTTCTCGGAAATGCAGTATAAATATTTGAAACCCCTCAGGAATAAGTCGTTGCCAACGATGACCGGCGATGCATGGAATGTGTCATCCAACGTGTTTTTGGCTAACAGGGAGTATTCGTTGCCAGCCTTTACCACATCCACGGTTCCGGTTGCGGCAATGTAGATTTTATCCTTATTCCCGGTAGGAGAGGAAAAAATATTGGTAATTCCGTCCAGTTTCTGGTTGCTGTAAATGACTTTACCATCTTTGGCATTAAGGCATGTCATGATGCCATTGTTACCCTTCAGAAAATAGAGTTTTCCGTCCATCAAAACACCGCTTGGCGTGTAAGGAGCATCCTGATTATATTCCCAGATGATGGCGGCGGTGCCCGTAATGTCGCCTTTGGCTTTGGCTAGGTCGATCGCTTTTATCGCGTTGCCGCGGAATCCACTTAACAGATAAAGTATACCGTCGGCATAGGTCGGATTTGGAATAACATTTTTGGTCATGCCCGTGCACTCCCAAATTATTTGTCCGGTTTCGGCATCGTAACTCCTGACTTTATTTGTAGCACTCGTGATTACCTGAGCTTTTCCGTTTACTTCAACAATGACAGGAGTTGCCCAGGAGGTGATTTCCTCACGCTCGGCAGTCCAGGCTTCTTTGCCCGTTTTCTTGTCCAGGGCATACAAAAATGATTTACCCTGATGATCCCATGGGAGGTAAATTTTATCCTTATATATCGCCGGGGAGCTGCCTTCGCCGAAGCTGGCCACAATATCCATCTGACCAAAATTGCGTTCCCATTTCACATTGCCTTTCATGTCCAGGCAATAGAGACCGCGCGAGCCGAAATTTGCAAAAATATTTACGCCATCTGTGACAGGTGAATTGGAAGCCCAGCTACCGAGTTCATGTGTCCTTTCAATAGGCTGGATTTCTTTCACGGTCGTTTGCCAAAGTATTTTACCGGAAGTCTTATCTACAGAAATCACCTTAAACTGATGAACCAAATCGGTTTGATTTGGTGCCATCGGACTGGCTGGTTTTGAAGGGTCGGCGGCGGCTGCCTTTTTATCAGTGGCAACGGCAGTCTGAACAATGATCTGATTGCCCCAGATTATCGGAGTGGCATGGCCTTTCCCTGGTATCTCGGTTTTCCATTTTACATTCTTGGTTTCGCTGAATTCGATCGGAGTATTACCTCCTGCAACTGCGCCCGTATTGTATAAACCTCTCCATTCGGGCCAATTAGCAGTGAAAGCGGATTTTTCCTGTGCCTGCGTTTGAGTCATTACGATAGAAAGGCAGAACAGAACAACCAGATTTCTGGCGATCATTTGAAAGTTGTTGTTTCTCATAAGCGTACAATTTGTTTTTTAATGTCAAATGAACCCCACGTTTCAATTCATTGCCAGGAGCGAAACGTTCCTGGGGAGGAATTCATTATACGTTGTTAATTCAGTGGAACCAGTATGTAAAAATGCAAATTAAGCTTGATTTTCCAATACGTTTGAGTTTTTGCAAAACAAAAATATTGGAACGTACTGAAAAGCCTTCGGATGGATCAAAATAGCCGTTGTTCTATTTGGCAGCCTTGATTTTTTCCAGTCTTTCCTTTAGCTCAGATGTGATTTTCGGATTTTGGGCTGCAACATTATTCTTTTCGCCGCGGTCGGTAGACAAATCGTACAACTGGTCTTTGTCCAGGTTGCCAAATTCGGTATTAGTTTCCTTGGCATAGGCTGGTCCTGGACCGGGAGCAATGTATTTCCACTTTCCGTTTTCGATTGAAAGATTATTCTGAACATTCTGGAGAACCAGATAATCGCGACCCTTCCCTCCCTTGTTCAACCATGCGCTCAGATGGTTTTGGCTATCCGGGGCAGCCATAGCCGGGATTTTCACCTTCAGCAGTTCAGCAAAAGTGGCTAACATATCAATCTGGCATAGCAAGGCGTCAGAGACTCCGGGCTTTACGGTTCCCGGCCAGCTCAACAAGCCAGGAATCCGGGTACCACCTTCGAAGCTGCTATATTTTCCGCCTCTGTACTCTCCGGCAGGTTTATGGTTTCCGAGTAGTTCGACCGCCTGATCTTTGTAACCGTCGTCTACTACCGGACCGTTGTCGCTTGTAACAATTACGATGGTATTATTCTCAAGCCCCAATTTTTTGAGTGTTTTCATTACCTCACCAACCGACCAGTCGAATTCGAGGACGGCATCGCCGCGTGGCCCCATACCACTTTTCCCAACAAATTTAGGACCCGGCACACGCGGAACGTGCGCATCCTGCGTGGCAAAGTAGAGGAAAAACGGCTTGTCCTTGTTCGCTTCGATGAACGACAGCGCTTTGGCTGTTATCCTTTCTGCGATCTCCTCGTCTTTCCAAAGCGCTGATTTTCCGCCTTTCATGAATCCGATTCGTGAGATTCCGTTAACAATCGAATTGTCGTGTCCGTGACTCGGGTGCATTTTGAGAAGTTCCGGATTGAGTTTTCCGGTAGGCTCTCCTTCAAAATTCTTTTCATAGTCCACAAAAACAGGATCTTTCGGATCGAGGTTTACGATGTGCTCATCTTCAACATAAACGCATGGAACCCTGTCGCCGGTGGCTGCAAGGATAAACGAGTAATTGAATCCGATGTCGGATGGTCCGGGGGTGATGTGCCCGTTCCAATTTTGTGTGCCCGTTTTGTCACCCAGTCCCAGGTGCCATTTCCCGACTACCCCGGTGCGGTAACCTGCGCTTTGGAACACATCGGCCAGCGTATAGCGCTCTGGGCGGATAATCGACCCGGCATTTCCAGCTGCAATACCAGTGCCCTGTTTGCGCCATGCATATTCGCCTGTCAACAGTGCATACCTCGACGGGGTGCAAGTTGCTGCAGCGCTGTGCATATTGGTAAAGCGGACGCCCTGGCTGGCGAGAATCTCCAGATTGGGCGTTTTGATGGTTTTGGCTCCGTTGCAGCTTAAATCGCCATAACCGATGTCGTCGGCGTAGATGAAAACCACGTTTGGCTTGGCATTCGGATTTTGGGCGCTACTGTTTTGGGACAGAAATCCAACGGGAATGGTCGCCAAAAGAGGTAAGAAGTGTTTGAAGGAGCTCATAATTTCTATTTTTAATATTCTGTCAGTTTTCGAGGCAGATGATCCTTAGATTACATGTTTGAGAGGTTCAGTCCAAGGTAATTTTCAGGTATGAATTTCGATTTTTTTTCGTAATAATTTCCATTATGACCTGATTTTTTCTATACCACATGATCACAGTGTCTTACAATGAAAATGATGCCTGTTTTTTCGATTCGCCACCCTCCCCGAATGCTTTTCAGGAATGACCCAAGCCGGCACATTAAACCGAACAGAACATTCCCGACGTGTCTTAAAAACGTTTATATTTAAGCTTCCATTTTTTTACACCTCATGATGAGACAATTTTTTTTGCTGTTTGCGCTGCTAACGATGACCGGCATCAAGGGAATATCAGTCAACTCAGGGACAGCCGTACCGCTCGATAGTAAAAACTACCACACCTATCGGAATAAGTTGCATAATTCGCAGCTAATTTTTGAAAGAGAGAAAAAAGGCCGGGTGGCATTCCTGGGAGGATCCATTACGCAAGGTTCGGGCTGGCGTGATAGTATTTGCGCTTATCTGGAGAAGAGATTTCCTGATACCCGGTTCGATTTTATTGCTGCGGGCATCGGATCAATGGGCAGTACACCCGGGGCATTCCGTTTTGAACGAGACGTTCTTAAAAATGGCAAAGTAGACTTACTGTTTGAAGAAGCGGCCGTAAATGACCGGACGAACAATTTCTCAGCTGAGACGCAGGTGTTGGGGATGGAAGGTATTGTGCGGCATGCCCGCGAATCAAACCCCGAAATGGATGTTGTGCTGATGCATTTTGTCGACCCTGATAAGATGGCCGACTATCGGAAGGGCATCGTGCCGGCGGAGATTAAAAATCACGAGAAGGTGGCGGAGCATTATGGTCTCTCCACGATTAATCTGGCAAAAGAGGTGACCGAGCGCATCGACAATGGCGAATTTTCCTGGGATAAAGATTTCAAGAATTTGCATCCTTCACCCTTTGGGCATCACATTTATTTTCAGTCGATGAAGCGATTTTTGGCCTTCTGTTGGAGCGGAAATGTGGCTGATAATGATAAAACTGTAGCCTACCCGCTTCCTGGTAAGCTTGCTGAAGGCTGTTACAACAAAGGAAAATTGATTACTGCCGTGCTGGTAAAACCGGCAAAAGGATGGAAAATAGTGCCCGAATGGAAGCCTGCTGATAAAACCGGAACGCGGGCGGACTTTACCAACGTGCCAATGTTGGTTGCCGAAAAGGCTGCCGGGACACTGAACTTTAAATTCGAAGGCAATGCCGTCGGAATCGCGGTTGCAGCAGGTCTCGATGCAGGAACGATCGAATACCGGATAGACAATAATCCATGGCAAAAGCAGGATCTCTTTACGGACTGGAGCGCCAGCCTACATCTGCCCTGGTTTTATACCCTGGGATATAACCTGAAAAATGGGAAGCACCGGCTTCAAATCAGAATGCTTTCCGAAAAAAATCCTCAAAGCAAGGGGAATGCGTGTCGGGTGAGGTATTTTTATGTGAATGAAAAATGATAGTTGAATGTCGGCTTACCCAATGTTCAAGTCTGGGTATGAAGCTTTCCTTTGTGTTGATAAATGTAAAATAAATCTCAAAATCTATACATAAGAATAGATATATGTAAAGAAAATTCGAAAATCTATACATAATATGGTATCTTTGTAAAGAGAATCCCAAAAATTCATCAATGGAAAGTCAGTTAAAGTGGGAGTTGGCCGAATTGCCATTAGCGTTCGATGTTGAACCCAGGCAGGTTTTAAAGAGATTGCCGGCGGCCCACGCTGCGCTGGCGGAATTGAGAGTCATTGCCGAGACAATTCCGGATCAGAACATATTGATCAACACCTTGGGTTTGCAGGAGGCAAAAGACAGTTCGGCCATCGAAAACATTATTACGACACATGATGATTTATATAGAACTGAAATATCTCCGGTTTCCTTTAAAACCCTGAATGCGAAGGAGGTTCAAAACTATATTCTGGCTCTTAGGAAAGGGTTCAAACTGATTTCCGAAAATGAATTACTAACAAACCGGATCATTCTGGGAATTCAGGAAGTACTTGAAGAAAATAGCGCCGGGTTCCGAAAATTGCCAGGGACCGAATTGAAGAATGCAGCCACGGGTCAGATTATCTATACTCCTCCGCAAGAGTACTTGGAGATCAGTCGTCTGATGACTAACCTTGAGAGATACATCAATGACCCCGGGTTTTGTGGATACGATCCCTTGACAAAAATGGCTGTGATCCATTTCCAGTTTGAAAGCATCCATCCTTTTTACGACGGAAATGGCCGGACTGGCAGGATCATCAATATGCTGTATTTAATACTGGTAAAATTGCAAAAGCTCCCAATACTCTATCTGAGCAAGTATATTATCAACCACAAAGCCGACTATTACAGGCTTTTGCATGGGGTTCGTGAAAAAAAATCGTGGGAAGAATGGATCATGTTTATGATTGAGGGTGTTGAAGTGACTGCCCGAGAGACGATTGAGCTGATCATCGAAATTCGGGAGTTGATGCAGGATTTCACACACAAATTGCAGCAAAATTATAAATTCTATAGTCCGGAATTGGTGAATAATCTATTCAAACATCCATATACAAAAATCGAATTTGTCAGGAACGATTTGAAGGTTTCAAGGCTTACTGCAGCTAATTACCTGAATAGATTGGCAGAAGACGGTTTGCTGAAAAAGGCACAATTAGGAACTGGAAACTATTATATCAATGAACCGCTTTTCAATTTATTATCAAAAAGATAGAATAATTTAGAACGCATTCAAACTGACCCTCCGATGCGAAAAAACCTCCTGATCTCCCTCTGTTTACTGGCAGCTTGCACTGCCCAGGCTCAATCATACGTGCCAGTAAGAAACGATTCCAGAGTAAAAACTTCACCTGTAGCCGAAATGAAGGCCTGGGCATTCGACCTGCGTGACGTTAAACTGCTTGATGGCAGTGCGTTCAAACACGCCATGGACAAAGATGCCGCTTACCTTCTTGAACTAGAACCAGACCGGCTGTTGCACCGGTTTCATAAAAATGCAGGACTTCCTGTCAAGGGCGAAGTCTACGGAGGATGGGAGAGCGAAGGGGTTTCGGGCCATAGTCTTGGTCATTATTTGTCGGCTGTTTCCATGTTTTATGTGACTTCCGGCAACCGGGAGTTTAAGGATCGGTCGGCCTATATTGTGGATGAGCTGGCTCGTTGCCAAAATGCACGGAAGACGGGGTATGTTGGGGCGATCCCAAATGAGGACAAGCTTTTCGGCGACGTGGCAAAGGGGATTATCAAATCAGGAGGATTCGATCTGAACGGGGGCTGGTCGCCGTGGTATACGGTGCACAAAGTGATGGCCGGACTCCTGGATGCACATCTGTATTGCGGCAATAAAAAGGCTCTTCAGGTAGTTGTAAAAATGGCCGATTGGGTTGGAAATACGGTGAATGGTCTTTCAGAGGAACAGCGTCTGAAAATGCTGAATTGCGAATATGGCGGTATGAATGAGGTTCTTGCAAATATTTATGCCCTGACGGGGAAGAAGAAATATCTGGATTTGTCGCGCAAATTTAATGATGAGTTCGTGATGGGGCAGTTGGCAAAGGGAATAGACCCGATGCCAGGTAAACACTCAAATACCAATGTTCCGAAGGCAATCGGAGCGGCTCGCTGCTATGAACTCACCGGTTTGGCCAGCGATCGGACGATTGCAGAATTCTTTTGGAAAACGATGGTGCACCACCATTCCTATGTAATCGGGGGGAACAGTAGCTACGAATATTGCGGTGAGGAGGATAAGCTGAACGATCGACTGAGCGACAATACCTGTGAGACCTGCAACACATACAACATGCTGAAATTGACCAGGCATCTGTTTTGTTGGAATCCAAATCAGGAATTGGTGGATTTTTACGAACGGGCATTGTATAACCATATTCTTGCCTCGCAAAACCCGGATGACGGGATGATGTGTTACTTCGTACCGTTGCGGATGGGTACAAAGAAAAAATTCAGTGATAAGTTCAACACATTCACCTGTTGCGTGGGTACCGGTATGGAAAATCACAGCAAATATGCCGAGAGTATCTATTATCGGGCAAAGGATGGCGGATTGTACGTGAACTTATTTATCCCGTCTGTACTCAACTGGAAAGAAAAACAAATTGAAATAAGGCAGGAAACAACCTTCCCGGAAGGTGATAAAACTAAATTAAGTATTGCTGCTAAATCGCCGGTTACGTTTCCACTGTACCTCCGCAATCCGAAATGGGCTTTCAATGCGGTGAAGGTGCTGGTAAACGGCACTTTGGTGATTCCGGCCATCAATGAGGATGGATTTTTGGTTATTAGTCGCAAATGGGAAAACAAAGACGTGGTGGAGGTGGTTTTGCCAATGAAGCTTTACACTGAAAGTATGCCGGATAACAAAAATCGGGTGGCTTTTTTGGCCGGGCCGATTGTTCTTGCCGCACAGCTTGGCAAAGTTGCACCCGATCCGGTTGTCGGAGTGCCTGTGTTGCTGACGGACGATCGTGATATTACGAAATGGATTAGTCCGCTGGAAAATAAACAGTTGGAATATGTTTTGAAGAACGTCGGTAAACCTTTTGATCCGACATTGAAACCATTTTATAAGACTGTTGATGACTATTACAGCGTCTATTTTGATTTTTTTACGCAGGCTGATTGGCAGACACGCCAGGCTGATTATGTGGCTGAAAAAAGACGCCAGCAGCAAATTGAAGAGAGCACCATCGACAATTTCAGGATTGGAGAGATGCAGCCGGAGCGTGACCATAATCTGAAGGCCAGCGAAAAATCGTATGTCGATGAAGCATTAGGTATCGCAGGTCGGGAAGCCAGAGCAGGCAATTATTTCGAATTTACCATGAAGGTCAATGCCGAAACAGCCAACAGTATACTGCTTACTTATATCGGGGATGACAAGAACAGGAAATTTGATGTGAAAGCGGATGGTGTTTTGATCGCAACAGTTGATTGGAATGGCGGAATAGCGGGAAAATTTTACCCGATCGAATACCAAATCCCGGCTAACCTGATCACCGGAAAGTCCACTATAACTCTACGCATTGAAGCCAATTATAACAAGACCGCCGGAAGAATTTTTGGGGTTAGAACGATACGGAAATAGAAATTGAACCGTTACTTCATATAAGGTTTCACGTGCAAAATGTAGTGGTATTCCTGAGGCAAAACCCGGTATTTGTCTAGCACTGAAATGGCAGTACAGCCAACGCCACTGGTAGCATAATCAAAATTGAATGTATAGCCCTCCATTGGTTGAAGCTGGTATGGGTAGCGGGCACGCGTCATGTTATCGCTACTGTATCGTTGCGCGCTAAAATTGAAAAGAGCGCTGCCCGAAAACTCCAGTCCGGTGCCATCGCTGTTTTCCAGTCGAACCCAGCGATTATCGGTTCTGAGACCATAATCCTGCGGCACCAGATAAGGTTCTGCCATTTGTGATACAGTAGTCTTATAAACGCCTATTTTGGCTCCGGTTTTGCGGTCGGGGTAGGTTTCGAAGGGTCCTCTTCCATACCATGAAACTGCGTTCAGGGATTTGTCCATCACCCACTGAAGTCCGATTTTTGGCAACCATTGAGGCATAAGTCCTTGTGGCGTAACGGTATGGTCGATAGATATCTCGCCTGTACCGGTAATGGTGTAAATAAAGTGATTGTCAAATGCGGTGGCGTAGTTTACTCCTTCAGCATGCTCTTTCACTTCAATTACTACTTTGCCCGTATCCCTGCTCAGAACCGTAAATTCGTCCAGTCTGTGTTGCAAGTTATTGAGCCCGTAAGTGTACCAACTGCCGGCAGGGAAAGTCCCCATATCGGGTTTTCGGGGTTGCAGATTTGCTGCATAGGTAGCCCAGTTATCCAGATCATTGGCAAGAGGAGCGCGCCACACGCTCAGCTTCGCACCGCTCCGAATCAGCGCTTTCCCTTTATATTTCATCTCCGCCAGTTCTCCGGTTAGTTTATTGAAAACATAGTCGAAATCTTTGCCGGAAAGTGATAGCCATTGGCTCGTTTCCTTGATATTTATTGCGTGAATTGTTGGGTTTCCCATCGGTTCGACCGATTTTTTCCACGGCAGCTCCAGCTGCTCCCAGGCTACTTCATGGCCTGCGGGCGCATAGGATTTGGTAGTTTTTTGGGTAAAGGAGATAAGCAGACGGTATTCTGTGTTCGCTTGAATCACAGGTTTCTGAAATGGGATTTTTACACGAATCTTTTCCAGCGGCGCGACCGATAGGTTCAAAACCCCCTGTTGCAAAATAGCTCCATCAGCCTGCAATTGCCAGGTGGCTTTTAGCTCGCCAAGATTCGTAAATTGATATCTGTTTGTGATTTCAACAGTCCCATCGGCCGGATTTATCCAGCTTATTTTAACCGGTTGCGCCGATTTTTTTACCTGGTATAACTCAGGTTGAGGTGTACGATCGGGCCAGATTAATCCATAGGTCCGACCGCCAATTCCCATGCTGAAAAACTCGCCTTTTTCCTCACATTCGTCAAAGTCGAGCCACAGCAGCGCTGCATCTTTCAGCTGGGGGTCAGAACTCATTAATTGGCTGATAGATACCGCTTTGTTAAAAATCGCAACCCTGTCAAAAATTGCATTGCTGAATTTGTCCGGATATTCCTGCCCTTCAATATCTGAGAATCTGCCGATATTAACGGGGAATGGTTTATTGGCGATCAATCCTGAGAAGGGTTTACTACCTGATTTTACCCCGTCGATGTAGAGTGAAAGTGTCGATCCGTCTGCAATTCCGGCAACATGGTGCCAGTTGTTTTCCCAGTTTTCCGGAAGAGAGACTTTCAGCGTCCTTTTGTTGGTATCCATGACGAAGAATTCCACGGAGTCTTTCTTAAACTGGTTCAATCCAAACTGATAGCTCCCTTTTGTGATCATTTGTCCGTTACCATTCCACTTTCGTGGATAGATCCACAGCGAAAGTGTCAGCTGGTTTCCGGTGATATCCAGTGCAGGATCGCGGTAGACATCGATCCATTGGTCGTGTCCTGATAAGGCTATGGCTTTGCCGAATTTGCCTTCGACCAGTGTGCCTCGTCCTTTGATGGCAGTGGAGATGTGATGCTTGGCTTTATCTTTTAGCAGCATGATTTTTTCACGGATTCCCGGACTTACCCAGTCCCAGATCGCTCCCCCTGAAATGCGCGGATAGTTCCAGATAACGTCCCAGTATTCGTCGAAACCGCCACCTCCGTTACCCTCCACCGAGATATATTCATCCATAAAAGAAGGTCTTGGATCCTGTGATTCAGGAACCTGGGCTATCCGGGTACGTAATTCGTACGGTGTTGCATAGCGCGGACCGATAATATCTTCGCAAGGCACTTCGTTCTTCCAGGCTACATCATCCGAGTTACCGCCGTACATGAAAATTCGCGTCGGATCCAGGGTTTTGCCCGCTTTGATTACCTCACAGATATTGTTTCCAAACCCACTTTCGTTGCCTGCGCTCCAAAAGATTATGGAAGGATGGTTGCGGTCGCGAAGTACCATTCCGGTAACACGATCGACGTATGCATTTTTCCATTCGGGAAGCCTGGATATAAATTCTGTGGCATGAGATTCGTCGCCAGTCTCGTCGACGATGTAGATACCCAATTCGTCGGCCAGATTAAGGTACTCAATATTCGGCGGATAATGACTCGTCCGAACGCAGTTAATGTTGAACTGCTTCATCAGGATCAGGTCTTTGCGCAGGGTTTCAATATCCATCGTATGCCCCAGATCGGGGTGTTGCATATGGGAATTTGTACCATTTAATTTTACAGGAACGCCATTCACCAGCAAGACCTGGTGCTTCACTTCAACTTTTTTAAATCCTATTTTGTTACTAAGCACCTCGGTTACCTTTCCGGCAGGATCTATTAGCTCAAGGACAATGGAATATAGATTTGGATATTCCGACGACCATTTTGCAGGATTAACAACCGTGGCAGACAGCTTTATACTCTGGCTTGCCTTATCCGGTAGCCGGATTTTTTCCAATTGCAGTATCGTTCCGATTTGCTTCTTGTGGCTGTCGAACAGCGTTGCCCGCACGGAATAGCCGCTTTCGGCAAGTGTGCTGTAATTTTTCAGTTCTGCCGAAATGGCAAGCTGAGCATCTTTGTAATCCTTATCCAATTCCGTTGTGATAAAATAATCGCGGATATGAACTGTTGGTACCGCGAACAAACTGGCATCCCGAAATATACCAGACAGACGCCAAAAATCCTGATCTTCGAGATAGGTCCCTGCCGAATATTTGGTTACGCAAATGGCGAGGGTGTTCGTTCCCTTTTTCAAATAGTCCGTGATATTGTACTCGGCGGGTTCGTTTGCACCTTCGTTGAACCCTAGCTGCTTGCCATTGATCCAGATGAAAGAGGCTGAAGTAACTGCTTCAAGCCGCAAGAATATCTGGCGGGTTTTCCAGGTATCGGGGATGGAAAAAGTTCGGCGATAGCATCCTGTTGGATTGTAATCGTGTGGTACGAATGGAGGGTTTGAGCGGAATGGCTGAGAAACATTCCGGAACATCGGATCACCGAAACCTTGCATCTCCCAGTTTCCGGGTACTTTGATGTTTGCCCACGACTGATCCTTGAATTTTTCCTGATAAAAATCTTTTGGCGCCAAATCGGGCGTTTCTGACCAGTTAAATTTCCAGGTGCCATTGAGGGATTGGTAGCCCGTGGATTTGCTCCAATTGTTCTCTAATGCATCGCTAATCGATGCAAATGGCACCAGCGGAACATGACCCGGTTCCTGGTTGATGGCAAATATCCCAGGATCTTCGATAAAACTGTAGATGTTATCCGGAAAATTTTTCTGTTGCGATATTGAGTTTAGCGGCAAAAAGAGTAGTGCCAACAAAATGCCTTGAAAAAATTTTCTCATTTTAAGCTGGATTTATAACCGCAAGACTTCTAAATTGTTGGAAGTTTCCAAGGTTCGCGATAACTGGGTATCAGGTATTTGTTTGATTCCTCATCGTTAGTAAACCTTGTGCCGTCCCAGACCAGTTTTTTCCCGGTGCGGTAGGCAATATTGCCGAGGTGTGAGAATTTGGCGATGTGCGCACCAATTTCAACACTGGCATTTAAGTTGGGATTCCGGCTTTTTACCCCATCCAGGAAATTTCTGACGTGGTTGGTCAGTCCTTCGCCGGTGCCTTTTTGCAGCGCCACCGGTTCCATTCTTTTTTGTTTGTTTACAACTTCCGGGATGACTTCCCAACCATTCCGGTCGACGACCAGCGTTCCGTTTTCACCGACAAAACCCAATCCGTGATTTCGTCCGTACGCACCATCGTCGATTCCAATTGCGTGATCCCACATCACATTGAATCCATCAAATTCGTAAATGGTTTGCAGGCTGTCAGGTGTTTCACAGGCATCGGTGGGGTATCCGTACTTCCCGCCCATGGCCATGATGGATTTGGGCGTGGTAACATCCATCCCATACAAAGCATAATCCAGCAGGTGAACTCCCCAGTCGGTCATCAGTCCGCCGGCATAATCCCAGAACCAGCGGAAGGTAAAGTGAAACCTATTCCTGTTAAACGGGCGATTGGTAGCTGGTCCGAGCCACATGTCGTAATCGACTCCCGCCGGTATTGGTTCGTCGGCCAGGACCGGTATTGAAGGGCACCATCCCTGGTAGGAAAAGACGCGCACTAACCGGATTTTGCCCAGCTTTCCGGAACGGATAAAATCGACGGCGCTTAGCCAGTGCGGATCGCTGCGTTGCCATTGTCCGACCTGCACAACTCTCTTATATTTCTTCGCCGCCTTTACCATCAGGTTGCATTCTTCAATACTGTTGCCAAGCGGTTTTTCGCAGTAAACATCTTTGCCGGCTTCGCAGGCTGCGGTCATTATCAAACAATGCCAATGGTCGGGGGTGCCAACAATAACGACATCAATGTCTTTGTTTTCGATCAGCTTGCGCCAATCTTTGTAGAGGTTTGCCGGTTTCTTACCACGGATTTTCTCAACATCGGCAGCACGTTTGTTCAGGACGGATTCATCGATATCGCACAATGCGATGCATTCGACTTCCGGGTTTTTGAGAAAGGCGGAAAGATCGCTGAATCCCATTCCGTTGCAGCCTACCAGTCCGACTTTAATTTTGTCGCTTGGAGCGCAGGAAGCCATGGTTCCCGAGATTGAGGTTGCTAGTCCGATTCCGATGGAGGCGGTTCCGCCGTTTTTTAGAAAATCACGTCTTGAGGTCATGAGTTGAGAATGAAAAGTTGAATATTATTTGTTGCCGTGTATCATACCAGAGACCATTCCTCTGTATTTGCCCATGTCGGCCATGATTACGCCAATGAGATGAAACGCAATAAATGCATAAATGAGATATTGAACAAAGGCATGAACTTCTTTTATGTTGTGCCGGGTTGGTCCGCTAATTCCAAAGTCTGCCCCAAATGCAATCAGCAGTCCGCTGGCCACCATGGCCAATAATAATCCGTAAAAGAGCATATAGCTGTATTTTACGATCAGATAGTGCTTGAGTTCTTTCCTGGTAAGTTCATCTTTTGACTGCAGAAATGCAAAGAGAGCCTTTTTAATCCGGGTTTGATTTCGCTCCTCTTTCGATTGCGTGAACTCAATGACTATCCTGGAAAGGAAAAGGAATGAAAGTGCATATCCAAGCAGTTTGTGGATATCCCACATTTTCTCCCCATAAATATGCGAAACGGCCAAGGCCTGGTTATTGTCGACGGTTATTCCCTTGCTTTTCAGTGTATTCTGAATTACCGGAATATTATCCCTTTGGTTCAGGGTTGTCGATTCCAACAAAACGGTTACGATTAAAGAAATTACGAGGATAAAAGTAAGCCAGTGCCACACACGAATTGCTGGTGAATTCTTTTGTGTGAAGACGGAGTTTACTTCTACGCTGGAGTTAGTTTGCGTTGCCATATTTTTTTCTTTAAAACTAATCAATTGACTGTAATCTTGTTCCGGGGATGAAAATTTATTATTAAAAAAGCAGACCCCGCCATTTTCTTGGCAGGGTCTGTTTTATTCTAATTTTCCGTTATTTTTTCAGCGGACTGACTTTGAACGAGAAGTGATATTTGTTGTCGGTCAGGCGATACTTTTCTAATGGCCACTGTCCCCAACTGTCGATACCACCGACGCCCATTTGTTTGTAGTCGATATGCAGCTGCGTTTGCTTGCGCGGCACCAATTCGCCAGAATGTTGCTGGTGTTTTTGGTCTCCGTCATCCAGGTCGGCATCAAAAAAGTGCAATGCGCTCATGCTCAGGAAGGATTCGGATTCGATTTTCAACCCATACCCTTTGGTGTTGTATACCTTGAACCATCTGATATCCGTATGATTTCCGTTCTCCTGAGGACGAACATACGGATAAAACTGACTCTTCACGCTCTGGCGGAAGTTCCCGACATTAGATGCGTAATTCCGGTCCTGGTAATTTTCGACAGGTCCACGGCCATAATATTCTATTGTTTCAAATCCCTCCGGAAGGATCCAGTTTACGCCGAAACGAGGCATCATCGGAGTTTTTTTGGATTCGTCGATTGCCATTTGCTGGTCGACTATCATTTCACCTTTTGCCTGAATCGTATATTGCAGTGTAAGTTTGGCAAAGACGCCGGGCAGCGTATATGTGGAGATTACTTTTGCCATTCCTTCCGACTCGGTAACGGAGATATTTTCCAACTTGAGTTCAGACTGCGCAGTTTTCCAGTCTTTAAGTCTTCTATTCAGTCCGGCACCCATGTCATTATCGCTGGGGGCACGCCAGAAAGCCGGTCTGGCACCGAATTCAGAATCGAGATAGCTGTGTTTATTTACCTCATATTTTGAGATCAAGCCGGTACTTTTGCTGAATTCTACGGATACAGCGGGCGAGTTTATCGACCATGTATTTCCTGATTCTGCGATCGAAATTTTTCCGTCGGCCTTGATTTTGCTGTCAGAGAGGTATTTACCGGACAGTGGAAGTTGTTCGTCTGCAACGGCGTGACCGGCTGATACAAGTAACCGTTCAGCTTTTTGTTTGTAAACGATGTTCAAAAAGGCTTCACCTGTTGGTTGCGCTTTCACCGGAAGGTTAACTTCCGCGGTAGCATGGGCCTTAACATCCAGTTTGTCTATTCTGCCGGATTGCTTTACCTGGCCGTTTACGGTCACATTCCATTCCAGTGCTATGCCTGACAAATCCGTAAAGAAATTTTCATTGTAGATAGAAATGGTATTCGTGTTTACCAACGTTGTATGAATATTCTGGTACACCTTTTTCATTTCCCATGCATGCGGATTCGGATTGCGGTTTGGATAGAAAATCCCGTTACACATGAAATTATTGTCCGATGGAAGATCCTTTCCGTAGTCGCCGCCATAGGCAAAAATGGTATCCCCTTTGGCCGTGATTTTTTGTAAACCCTGGTCAACAAAATCCCAGATAAATCCACCTTGAAAATGGTGTGGATTGCCTCTGATGATATCCCAGTAATCCCTAAAATTACCCATCGAATTTCCCATGGCATGGGCATATTCACACATGATAAAGGGCTTTGCGGGATGAGGATTTTTGGCAACATAATCAACCATACTTGATGGAGTAGGGTACATCGGATTGATAACATCCGTGTTAAACTCGGTTACATAGCTTGAATATTTGGCGACGGCACGTTCGTATTGAACTGGACGTGAGGAATCTGCATTCTTCAGCCACAAGTAGCACTCGTAAAAATTATACCCGTTTCCGGCTTCATTACCCAAACTCCAGGTGATTACAGAAGCATGATTTTTATCCCGTTCGTACATACGCTGAACCCGAGCCATATGGGCTTCTTTCCAGGAAGGTCTGTTTGCCAGGGTAACGGTAATATCATAGCCGATACCATGCGATTCGTTGTTGGCTTCATCGACAACATAGATGCCATACTGGTCGCACAATTGATACCAATATTCGTCATTTGGATAGTGGCAGGTGCGCACAGCGTTGATATTAAACAGTTTCATCAATTTAATATCCTTCAGCATTGATTCTTTGGAGAGCGTTTGTCCGGTAACAGGATCCGTCTCATGACGGTTTGCACCCTTTATTAGAACAGGTTTGCCATTTAAAAGAAGCATTCCGTTAGCAATTTTCACCTCTCTGAAGCCCACCATTTGGGGGATTACCTCGGTTACTTTGCCAGTATTGTCTGTCAAGGTAAGGAGTAATTTATACAGATTTGGTTCTTCGGCCGACCATAATTTAGGTGCAGCAACCGGAATAGAAACGGATTTTTCGAGTTCGTCTTTGAAGGGAATCACGGAGGTGGCAACCACTTTTTCGCCATCCAAAAGCTTCGCACTTACGCTAGCTGTTGATTTAGCGCTTAATTTGATGTTCAAATCAAGATTTGCATTCACATAGTTTTCGTCAAGTTTTGTATTTAACGCGAAATCATTGATGTGCGAAATTTCGCGTTTAACAAGGTAGCAATCCCGGGTGATACCGCTCATACGCCAGAAATCCTGTCCTTCGAGGTAGGTTCCGTCGCACCAGCGCATGACTTTCAGAACGATCAGATTTTTTCCCGGAGCCAGAGTCGTCGAAAGATCAAACTCGGCAGGGAGTTTTCCGTCCTCGCTGTACCCGATATATTTACCGTTAACCCACACCATCAGGTTGGATTTTGCCGCGCCAATATGCAGGACGACATTCTTTCCGGACCAATTTTGCGGCAGAGATATTTCGCGGCGATAGATACCGGTAGGATCGTAATTTAAGGGGACGATTGGCGGATTAGGCTTTTGCAGGTAGGAGAATTCATATCCAATATTTACGTAAATTGGATATCCGAAGTTGTTGACCTCCCAATTGGATGGCACGTTGAAATTAATCCAATCCGCATCTTTAAAGGATGGGGAAGCAACATTCTCAGGAACATCAGCCGGTTTTTCGAACCATTTGAATTTCCACAATCCGTTAAGATTAAAGTTGTTTTCGGACTTTTCCCAACTGTTTACCAGTGCGTCTTTTTCGGTCGGATAGACCTGATAACTAGCATGCATTGGAAGCCGATTCTCTTCATTTTTTGTCTCGTCCAACCAAAAGGGTTGGTTGCTTTGCTTTTGAGCCTGAAGAGATTTGGATGGAATCAGGCATGTAAATGCCAGGAATAAGAGAAGTAAAAATGATTTAGTCATAATGATTAGTTATAATTTCATAAAAATAGTTGTTCGTCCAAAAACATGAACATTAAATGCTCAAATGTCAATTTATTTTGCAATTAAATTTAAAACCCATTATTACGCCGGAAGAACTCTTCGTTAATAGGATTCATCCAGGCAAATTGTAGTTCTATATTCGGATAGGCTTCCTGGAAAATCTTATATTTTTGAGGATTGACAGATGCGATATCATATTTGGCCTCGATAGCTTTGGGCTCATTAAGGTCTGGAATCACAAAATCGATTTCATTACCTGACGTGGTTCGCCAAAAGTGGATTGCATCCATACCATATTTTTCTACCAGTACCCTGAAAACTGTATTTTCCCATAATTCTCCTTTGTCGGTTCTGGCTGATAAGGGTTGAAAATTATTTAGCAGACTGTTGCGCAGTCCGGTATCAAGCAGAAAAACCTTCGGCATCTTAACCAGCTCTTTACGAAGGTTGCGGGAGAAGGGTCTTGTCAGAACAATGTGGAAGCATTTCTGCATGACTGTCAGGTAATTGGTCACAGTTTCATTTTTGATGCGTAGCGTGGCAGATAGTTCATTCACATTGATCAGGCTGCCTGTTTGTTCTGCCAGAATCCTGAAAAGCTGGTAAAATGCCAGCTCATTAACGACTCCCGACTCGAGAATATCCCGCTTAACAAACGAGTCCTGGATTTCTCTTAACCGGCTGATCTTCTCTTGCTTATCAGGTTCTGTTATCACCGCCGGATAGCCTCCGTAAATCAGATAATTTTCCCATTCTACCTGCAGGTAATCAAGATAGATACTTTTTGCGTCTGGCTGGTGAACCAACCGATCCAATTCTATGGTTAATTCGGGCTTCCCAATTAGCTCAAGGTATTCTTCAAATGAACAAGTGAACAGGTGAAAAATCCGTTTCCTGCCTGCCAGTGAATCCTTGAAGCGGTCATCGATATAAAAAGCACTACTTCCTGTGGCGATGATTTTTATTTGGGTGGCATGTTCGTCGTACAGGAGTTTCATGAAATTGGAAGGATCGTTTAAATATTGGATCTCGTCGACGAATACAACAATTCGCTGATTTATCTGAGGCAGGAATTTTAAGATATTTAACGGATTTTCATTTAACTCCGAGAGAATTATCTTATTCTCGAGGTTCAGAAAAGCAGTTGGTATTTCCCCTTTTTTACAATGATCATCCAGCTGGTGAAGAAGTGTAGATTTACCTGTTTGCCTTGCTCCGGTAAGAATACTGAACTCCTTTTTTGGCAGATGTTCGAGTAGTTGGTTGAATAATTTTCTGCGTATCATTTGCCTTATTTTTAGACAAATATACAAATTTTTGATATTATTGCCTATGCAGGGGGTAAATTATCGGATATTTTACCCCCTGCATAGGGCAAAATATCCGATAATTTACCCCCCTCTGTGTGCTGAGTTGTCAATGAGGATAGTAAAATACCCGTCTTTTCTCCCTGATTTGCTGGGTTTTGCTCATTTTATATCAGGTTTCAGATGCTGTCTAAATTTCCACTTATTTTTATTTCCGCCGTAGGCGCCTTTTTTCTGAGAAAATTTTCCAGCCTCCTTCCCCAAACATATATAATCGATATCAGGATTCTTGGGAAAATCAGTATCCAGATAGTATAGCCCATGGCAGCAAACAAGAGGGTATCTTCCAGCAGGGAGTGTGAAATAGCGATATGATGGTTCAACAGGTCGGCCTCCTCCCGGCTCAGCGTGCCCTCCTCTGCCTGACTGATCATGATGGCTCCTCCGTAACCTAGTCCTATGGTATAGGCCACCATCCACAGAAATCCTGTGTTTGGCGGAAGTCCCATGAGCTTGAGTAAAGGCTTAAAGGGTATCAACATCCATTTAATCAGGCCAAATTCACTGAGAATCTTTTGCAGGATCAGCAGTAAATTAACCAGCACGACTATCTTGACGGTAGTGTATCCAATCGTAAAAAACCATGCCTTCAGCGCCGGGAAAAAGGGTACGGCATTTCGGATTAAAACGCCATGGCTTTCCTCCATTTTCCCCGGCAGGATAAGGTTGAGGAAAATGGCAGCCAGGATGGAAGCAGTGATCCGGGTCATTACCATTCGTACGGCATTAGATCCCGTTTTTCGCTGAATAACCGTCTCCACAATGAAGGAATGCGAAATCAGGCACATCACTGCCACAATGGTTCCTTCGCGGTATCCGGTACCGAGCGTGGTCATAACAGCTATCGCGGAATACACGTTTGTGAAGAAGCTGGTCAGTAGGATAACCGTGGCCTCACCCGATAAGCCGATAATTTTCAGTGCCGGAGCAACGAAGCCGGCGAAAATGTTGATCCAACCAGAATAATCCAGCAGGAAAACGGCGAAAGAGACCGGAATGGTGATCTTCAGTAACCAGATGGCTGTTTTGGTTCCTTGCGGCAGGGCCGTTTTTATGCACTTTAGCACTCTGGCCCAAAAACGCAATTCATGATAATGGTTAGTCAATGGTTCCAGCTATTTATCACGACTTTGCTCCGACAAAGTAATGCTTGTTTTCAGCAAAAAGAACATTAAAAGTGGTCAGAGACCCATAGATTCGGGTTATGTACTGTTGCATATTGACTTTTTCTTCATCCGACAATCCGGGATGACTGTTGATATTTTGTTCCAGCACCCGCAGCCTGTCTCGCAGCATCACAATTTTGTGGAAGAAACTTTCGATCGGGATCTCTTTGGGTTTCAGGGAGAGGTTTGCCGGTTGCAGCAACATGTTGCCACCAATCCATTTATCGCCCAGCGGAACGTTTTCTTGTATTGCGCCCTGTTCGTCCAGCACGTAACGGATCACCTTTTCGACTTCCGCCAGGGTCAGAGAATTTCTGGGCTTCTCGGCCGGCACCTCTTTGACCTCCAGATCTTCATTCCGTTTGGTAATTTCAATTTTTCCGCCGTGTTCAAAAAATATTTCGTACGAAGTGATTTTATTTTTGCTTACAAATCCCTCCCCATACCGGGGATGTTCAACGCGGGTCCCTACTGCAAGTTCTTCCATTTGCTCTGTTTTTTTGTCTGGTAAAAGTAAAAGAAAAAATAATTATCCTTTATTCCGGAATGGATTAACCCAATGGCTCCAGCGAGCTTTCCCCTTTAACCGGTTTCGGACTAAGCTGGTGCAGGTCGAAAATGATGATCTCGTTTTTCCCTTTCTTCAGCCATGGCGCCGGACAATACAATCTTTTTTGAGGACCAATGTTCCAATATCTTCCGAGGTTATGACCATTTACCCAGACGATACCCTTTTCCCATTGAGTTACATCCAAAAATGTATCACCGGTTTGAGCAAGCTGAAATTCTCCCTTGAAGAAATTTCCCGGTCGGGTGGCCTCACCGGCCGAAAATTTGAGATTCGACAGATAGTTTTCGTCGAAGGGGAGGGTAAATATCTCCCAGTTCATTAACGTCATTCCGTTCAATGACACACGGTCGGTGATTCCTTTGCGGTCGATCATGTATTCCGCAAAATTGATGTGTCCCATTCCTTCTACCAGAATTTCCAGTTGGGGATTTGCAGTTGTCGACGCCGGCAGTTCGATGATATTTTCTGCTTTGCAGCGATCGAGTTTTCCAATGTATTTGCCATCCACAAAAATGGTGGCATAATCGTGCAATTCGGTGATACGAAGTTTGCCTTTCTTGTGCCCGATCAGGTTAGTACGGTACAAGATGAACCCTGCATTCTGACCAAGCATTTCCATCGGCTTTGGTTGAGGTGAATGGAAGGAGTCATGAAGATTGTTCCAGACCGGAGCGAAAGCCGTAAAGTTAATTTCCGGAATTGTTATGACCGGAATGGATGCCGGAATAGCCGGAAGCTTCTGTTTCGGCGGCAAATAGCTTGCCAGCAATTTTCGTAAAGCATTATATTTTGGAGTTGCCTGACCATTTTCATTGATCGGTGCATCGTAGTCGTAGCTTGTCACATCGGGCTGATATTGCGTCGGACTAAACGAATTGGCGCCGGCCCAATAACCGAAATTGGTACCTCCGTGTATCACATAAAAATTGAACGATTTTTTGTTATCCATCAGCCATTTGACCTCTTTCAGCAAGCTGGTAGTGTCCGGGCGCTGCCATTTTTCACCCCAATGGGTAAGCCATCCGGGGTACAGTTCACTACAGAAGGAAGGCACGTTGGGATTAACTTTTGTTGCCTGAGCGAAGTTCGCTTCGTTGGCGCCGGGATCCAGGCCTATCGCAGCCTCCGGGAGTGAACCTGCTTCCAACATGTATGGAGTGGCACCGTCTGCGGTATAGAATGGCACTTCGATGCCACATTTTTGCCACACCGTTTTCAGCCAGTTCATGTACACGCGATCGTTGCCGTAACTGCCATATTCATTTTCGATCTGAACCATCAGAATCGGGCCACCCTTTGTACACTGAAGCTCTTTAACCTGCACCGCCAGATTTTTGATATATCGCTCGGCAGCCTGCGTGTACCGCGGATCCATGCAACGAACTTTTATATCGGGAATAGCCAGCAGATAGGCAGGCAGTCCGCCGAAATCCCATTCCGCGCAGACATAAGGTCCGGGACGCAGGATGAGCCAGAGGCCTTCATCCTGAACCATTTTCACGAATTTTGCGATATTATGGTTCTCCGTTTGGAAATCAAATACACCTGGCTCTGTTTCATGGTAATTCCAAAAAACGTAGGCGGCAATTGTGTTGCATCCCATCGCCTTGGCCATTTGAATTCGTTGTTTCCAGTATTCTGCAGGAATTCTGGCAGGATGCATCTCGCCTGAAATGAGTTGCATCGGTTTTCCATCGAGTAAAAAATTTTGTTTGTCCAAGGCGAAGATGTGCGGCTTAGCCTGCGACCATGCCAGACAAGAAATAAAAAGTAGCAGTGTGGCCGTCAATAATTTGCGAGTCATAAGTTAATGTTTCATGTGTATAATTTTGTTTCTAAAGGTCACATGGAATACCCACATATTCATTTTCGGTTGGTTTGAACATATTCTTATGGGTATTTCAATCTGTTTGTAAATTGTTATTTGGTCGACAAAACGATTTTCCCGTTCGGGGGAAATTGGATGGCGATGGTATCACCTTCCCGCTGCATTTCTCCCGACCAGGAATATTTAACCTGGAAAGCGTTGGTTCCAAATGGATTTTTAAGCCGGCAGAGTCCACCTTTTTCGGATGCAATCTCGATGCTCCTAACTTTTCCGTTTTCCTGTTTTGCCGAGACAAGGAATGCCCCCTGGCACCTCAGTGTGGTGAAAGAAATATCCTTCCAAGCGGACGGAACGGCAGGGAAAAGCCGGATGATTCCGGTATGACTTTGAATGAGCATCTCCTGTACTGCAGCGGCAAAGGCAAAATTTCCTTCCAACGTAAAGGGTCTGTACTTTAATTTCGAATAACCTTTGTTGAACTGCTCCCCATTAACATGAAAGCTGTTTGGCAAACAGAAATTTTCGGAGAAGATATGCAGGGCATTTGCTGCCTTGTCGCCCATAAATGCCCGGGCGTAGAGATTAGCCTCCCAGCTGTAGGAATATCCGCACCAGAAGTCAGGGCCGACAGTTTCCAGATTTTTCAATGTCTCACGGATAATTTTCTGCTCCTTTTCACCGTTCGACCAGTCGACAATGCCTAGCGGATGCCATCCTACCAGATGTGAAAAATGGCGATGTGATTCAACATACGGGTTGCCGGGGGCAAATGCAAATCCGCCTTTTTCGTCAAGCGCGAATGCGGGCCACTCTTTAGATATAGCGCTCCATTTTGCAGCTTCCTCCTTTTTGCCCAACCTCGCAGCGAGTTCGCTGGCTTTTTCGAACGTCCAGCGGATGAACGAAAGATCATAATTGGTCGTTTCGGCAAACCATGCATTGATGGAATTATCGTGAATTTCCGGACTGGAGCTAATCGGTAGTTTTCTCATTCCGTTGCTTTGTTTAACGGAAATCTCGTCCAGATAGGTGGCTACGTCGTTGATCCATGGCCAGGCTCTCTCGCGCAAAAATTGTTCATCCTGCGAGTATAGCCAATGCAGGTAAAAGTGCTGCGCGAGCCAGCATCCCACCGTTGGACCGAAAGAATATTGAATCCATCCTCCCATCGGTTCGCCTGTTAGGGTTGTGACGCCGGGCACATTCATGCCGGAAGTTCCGAAGTAGGTTTTCGTATATTTTTTAAACGTTTCGCGGTATGTCCAGAGCCAATTTAAGAAGCCTGCTTCCAGATCAAGATGGTTAGCCGAATAGGAAGGCCAGTAACTCAGCTGCGTGTTCAGGTCGTGGTGAAAATCGCCTTTCCAGGGTGGCAGTTTGCCGTTGTCTGCCGTCCAGACAGCCTGCAGGGAGATCGGTGGAGCATCAGCACGGGCAGCCGCACCAAATTTGTATTGCTCCAGGTAATATTGTTTTTCCAGCGTCGGGTCGGGGATAGTTATGGAAGACTTTTCCCAATAGGTTTTCCACCATTCCGAATGCAGCTGAAATGCTTTTTCGTATCCTGAATTGTCCGGCTGTTCTGGAAGTTGTTCCCTGGCTGGTTTCTTTCCGTTTCTCTCCGCGATGGAAGAGGAGATGGTCCAGACACCGATGAGCGAGCGATTTGAATATTTCCAGGTTACTGCAACCTCATACTCAAAACCGTTCCATCCTTTTTGACGATAGATCAGCCTCGTCGGCTCCTTTTTCACGACTCCCTGTTCGTAACCCAAACGTTGTAAGTCCAGGCCGGTGACTGAATTATCATTTGCCGACACACCGGCTTTCCGGTATTGCGGCGGGATCAGCACCGGAATAAAATCGGCTCCTACATTTTCAAACCGGAACCACCCAGTTGATCCTGCAGCATCCACGAAAGTATTCAGCTTTGCTCCGTTCTTCCAGCTAACCTCACAAAGAGCATTTTGAATGGTCAGTTTCACCTGTCCGACTTCGCCCAGGCTTCCGGCAGCGAATTCGAGAGCCGCACCAGGTATTTTGGACGGAGCGGGTGAGGCATCGTATGGAACATCGAACATCGCCTGCACCGGTTTATAGTCTTTCTTTGCGACGTGATCCTGTACCCATTTCCAGCTGAATTCCGGTTTGCTGAGATTCTCCATTGGGCGAAGATCCCAGAGGTCGGCGCGATCCAACGAAAAACGCAGATTGCCCTCTTTTTGCCAGATCAGTGCGCCCAGCATGCCATTGCCAAGGGGAATTGCCTCATCCCAGGTGGATGCAAGTTTGGGAAACTGTAAACCGTGCCGGGAGGCGGCTATTGATGCAGGATGAGTCGATTGTGCGGAGATAACATTGCCCAAACCCGCGGCTACCAGCAGGCATAGTAATTTAATTTTCAGAAATCTCATGTTTTGCCAGTTAAAGTCAGATGTCATTACGTCTTTTTCCCTGACGCAGGAGTTACTTTCAAAAATACAATTTCTCCACTTCTTACAAAATTGAGGATTTTCTCTTCACCTCCAAATTTCACCAGACATTTTCCGGGAAACTGGCTGGTTATGTCGGCTTCGATGATTTTGCCACCAGACCATTTCACATTCAATGTATAACCGCCTCTTGCTTTCAGTCCGCCGAAACTTCCATTCTTCCAGACATCCGGCAGTGCCGGCAGAATTTCTATCACATGCAGTTCTTCTCCATTAATGGTTTTGGTCTCCTGGCTCTGCAGTAACATTTCTATTACGGCGGCACCCGCACCAAAATTACCATCGATGTTAAAGGGAGGACAAGATGAGAGGAGGTTTGGAAGTAGTCCGGGTTTGCGACGACCACCTGTAACAAACAGGTTGTTGAAAATCTTATAGGCGTGATTACCGTCTTTCAACCTTGCCCAGCAACAGGCTTTCCAGGACATCGACCAGCCGGTAGCTTCGTCTCCTCTGATTTCGAGTGTGCGTTTTGTTGCATCAAAGAGTGCAGGAGTTTTTTCTTTGGTAATTTCGAATCCGGGGCACAAGGCATAGAGATGGGAAATGTGACGGTGTTTTGGATCTGTTTCGGTGTATTCTTTGTCCCATTCCAGCAGCTGACCCTTACTGCCGATTTTGTAAGGTTGCAGACTATCAAGCTGATTTTTGATTCTGGCGATGAATTTATCCCGGATACCGAGAATCTTAGATGCAGCTATGCAGTTGGTAAATAATTCCTTGGTAATCATTAGGTCCATTACGGCGCCTTCACAAAAGGGCGTGGCATAATTTTGCCCAGCTGGTCTGTAATTGTTTTCAGGGGAGGAACCGATCGGAGTTGTATAATGACCCGAATCGTTGATAACCAGCCAATGGCTCAAAAATTCAGCAGCACCCTTTAGTTCGGGCCAATATTCTTTCAGAAATTTGTTGTCTTTTGTGTACTGGTAATGTGTCCAGACCTGCTGACATGTCCAGCCACCGGCCATAGGCCAGAAAGAACAATTGGCGTTATCGACAGGTTGGGCAGTCCTCCATATCGACGTATTGTGGTGGGCAGTCCAGCCCGGATATCCAAAGCTTTGTTTCACCTCCTTTGCTCCATTTACGGCCATTTCCTTTACAAATCTCAGTACCGGCTCTGTACATTCGCTTAAATTTGCCGCCTCGGTCATCCAGTAATAGATTTCAGAATTTATGTTCATGGTATAGCCACAGGCCCAGGGTGGAATGATCTCATTGTTCCAGATACCCTGCAGGTTAATTGGCTGACCGCCAGGACGGGAGGCTGCTATTGTCAGATATCGTGCATATTGCATGGCAAGAGCTGCCATGGAAGGATCTGCGCCGTTGTTGTAAGCCTCCAGTCGTTTATCTGTGGGGAGTTTACCCTGCGCTGTCATCTCGCTAAGGCTGATATGTACCCTGTTAAACAATCCCTGGTAATCCTTTAAGTGGTTGGTCAGCAAAGTAGTGTAACTCTTTGCAAGACCGTTTCTGAGATTTGCTGACGCCTCAATTGAAGGATCCACACCTTCTCTGCTCGGGCTTTTCTCGAAGCCATTGAAGCTTGTATCGCCAGAAAGGATGATTTTCACCTCATCGGCGCCAGTAATTACCAGTTTATCGCCATCTGTGGAGAGCTTTCCTCCTTTAAGTTCAACACCAACCCGGCCTTCATAGAAAGTACCCTGACCGTTTATTGCATCTCCGTACATGGTTTCTGTCTTGCCAGGAATCTGCTGTCCTTTTGCGTCGAATAATTCGGGGTACATCCACTCTTGTTTCCACTCTTGAACATTTTTAACTGTTCTTCTGAGTGCCAGTCCGGGAGCATGACCCTTCATCACCAGTACACCATCGCTGGCTGTAGTTTTTGCAGTTGGATGTGCTCCTGCCAATCCCATTTTGAAGGAGATGGATCCTTTCTTGTCGGCTTTGATTTTCAAAACGATGATCTTATCAGGAAAGCTTGCAAAGACTTCACGCTGGTAACTAACCTGATCGGCTATATAGGAAGTCCGGCAAATGGCAGTGGCAAGATCCAGTTCCCTCCTATAATTCAAAACTTTATCTGAATGAGTAAATTCCATTTCAAGATCCCCGAAGGGTTGGTAACAGTCTTGGGCCCGACCCAGATATTCCTTAGCAATAATGTCGTTAACAGATTTCAGATCCCCTGTTTTGATGAGTTGTCTTAATTTGGGAAGATCTTTTTGGAAATCGAGATTTACTCTTTTGCCGGGCTCTCCGGAATAGAGTGTGTTTTCGTTCAACTGCAGGTGCTCTTTGAGGATTCCCCCATACACCATTGCTCCTAATGTGCCATTGCCGATGGGCAATGCCTCGTACCAGTCGGTTGCCGGTTTGTCGTACCACAATACCAGATCGCCATTGTTTTTTTCGTCGCTTCTACCTGTGAGGCATAGCAAAAGCAACGAGAATAATAATAATATCAACCTCGTGTTCATTATCAAATGTTTAAGTTGTTTATAATTCGGTGATTTCCGATTCCTTTTCCGAATTCCTGAAATCAAAAAAATGCACGGCAGATTTTTGATAGATATCTGTCATAGTGGCCATCCGATCCCTAAAATTCGGAAAACTCTTAACTTCCTGATTGGTCCAGCCGGATTCGGCCAAAGCTGATAACCTTGGGAAAATCATGAATTCCAGGTTCTCAGCTGTTTGCATGGTCTCAGTCCACAGATTAGCCTGCAGCCCTTTGATGAGCGGATTGGAGATAGAGATTCCACCCGTAAACTCTTCAGAGGGGAAGGCATATACGGATTCTATCGGTGCGAATTTTCCGGCCCATTTCCGACCCGCCTTGTGCGATTCAGCTTGTACAAAATCAAAATATAGCGGGATTCGCGGACAGAGAATTACCTCATAACCGCTTTTCAGCGCGAGATCCAGCATTTTGGGCTGATCCTGCCGCCACCACATCACGCGAGGATGGGTGGTGAGTCCGGCAGAGACGACCTCGTCCCAACCAATCATCGTTTTTCCCAATTTTTGGATCGAATCGGCCATCCTCTTGAGAAAATAATGCTCTACCCCAATCAGATCCTTTGCATTTTCACGCTTCATCAACGACTGAATCTCCGGAAAATCGACCCATTGCTGATTTCCGTATGAAACTTCGTCGCCGCCGATATGGATAAATTTTGACGGGAAGAGCGTTGTTACTTCCTTCAGAATATTCGTAAGAAATTGATAGGTACCCTCTTTCCCCGGATTGAAGGTGAAATCGGGGAATTTTTTTGAGCCACCTCCGCTAAATTCGGGATATGCCTTTGCCGCCGCAGTGGCATGTCCGGGCATATCAATTTCGGGAATTATCTCAATGAAACGATCGGCAGCATACCTGACGATTTCCGCAATTTCATTCTGTGTGTAGAATTTGGCGTCAGCCTCCGGGTTAGAGTAGTTTCCTTTTGCCCCCAAGGTTGTCAGCAATGGGTACTGCTTGATTTCGATGCGCCAGCCAGGCGAATCCGTGAGGTGCCAATGGAATTTATTAAGCTTGTGAAGCGACATCAAATTCAAAATCTTCTTCACTTCTTCCATGCCAAAAAAATGCCGGGATTCGTCGAGCATCATTCCACGCCATTCGAAACGTGGCTGGTCGACCATCTCGCAGCAAACTATCTGCCCAGTTTTGGCACCGTGGATGAGCTGAGTCAACGATTGAAGTCCGTAAAAACAACCATCCGGGAAACCAGCCTCAACGGTAATCTGTTGGGGATTAACCTTCAGCCGATAGGCCTCCCTTCCTGTTATTTTGGGATTGCGGATAAGCCGGATGGTTCCGTTCTTAGTTGTTTCGGTTATTCTGAGGGATGACAGTTTTTGAACCGACGTCGAGAACGCAGGAATCAGTTTGGTGAATTCTTTCTCAATTCCAGAAATGGTAATTGACTCAGGTATCTTAAAAAAACCATTGTCCGGCTTATAGCTGTTTGGCAGCGGAATAATGGTCTGAGCCTGGGAAATCGAGCAAATAAAGAAGAAGCAGAAGATAAGTCGGTAGAACATGTTAAATAGTTTATGGTTATCATTCAATCGCCATAGGAGAAAATTATCTAAAATTAAATAAAACCTCAGATTCAGATTGCGCAATATTATTTGGTCTCAGGAAAAAACTGTGATGGCTGAACGATCGCTGGTTTTTTCCCGCCTCTTAAAACATAATTTTCCCATGAGGCCTCAATGTCAATCCATTCTGTCAGAGATCTGGTTGGATAAGTGGCAGCCCATCCTCCTGAGCGAAACTCTGCTGTCACTCCTTCATCGCCAACGGTTGTGCGCCATTTCGCAAGCCGGTTGCGGAGTTCCTTCAAAGTATCTGCATATTTTGGATTTGCCGCCAGATTGTGAATCTCGCCAGGATCGTTCCTGAGATCGTATAACTCTTCTTCTGGTTTGCGATCCTGCATAAATGCATCCTGTTCGGGTGAAAGCTTGCCCTGAAGATGTAGTACATTCAGCAAGGCTAATCCCGGATAGTTGTCTTCTTTGTACCTGTTGAACTGGCAATAGGGTCTTTCCGGCATAAGATTGAGGATGTATCTGAAATCGCGTGAGCGCACGGTGCGCATTGCATCGTGGGTATCATCCATTTTATCCCTGCCGGCGAAGATCCATTTTGGTTCTTTCTGGTTAGGATCCGCAAGGGAACGCCCCTGCAGATATGAAGGTCTTTTAACGCCGGCCAGATCAAGTATGGTTGGCACTACATCAAGGTTACAAACCAATTCCCGGGAAATATTTCCCGGAGCAAGCCGGGCAGGCCAGCGGATGATGAGTGGTATGTGCAGACCTTCATCGTATAGGAATTGTTTGCTTCGGGGGAGTGCCACGCCATGGTCGGCAGTTACCACGATAATTGTATTGTCGTAAAGACCCTCTTTCTTTAAGCGCGCAAGTATATCGCCAATATCGCGATCGGAGGTTTGTGCGCTTTCCAGTCCCATTGCCCAATCCTTTCGGGTCATAGGTGTGTCCGGATACCACGATGGCAGAGTTACCAGTTTGGGATCAATAGGTCTCAGCGGATCTCCCTTCCACACACGGTGGGTCTGGTTCAATGTCAGGTGGGCATAGAAAGGTTGACCTGATTTTCGTTCATTCCAATCCTTGCCATTGAAGGAAACATTTTCATCAAACCGGAAATTCAGGTCAGTCTTCCTGGAATAACCACAACCGAGTACGGTATAATAGCCGGCATTGCGAAAGAGATCAGGGAGTGATTGAACACTCGCAGGTAGTTCCGGTTTGGGATTAGGTGTGCGGTGCTGACTGGTATGGGTAGAGTACTGGCTCAGGCCAACCATCAAAGTGGACCGGCCAACAGAGCAGACCGGAGCACTGCTGAAACAGTTGGTAAACAAACATCCCTCTTTTGCCAACTGGTCAAGTTGTGGCGTGTACATCTCTTTTTCTCCGTAACATCCAAGATACGGACCCCAATCTTCCATGATAATCAGAAGAACGTTCGGTTTTTCAGGATGCCCTTTCTCCTTTTGTGCTTCCACTTGTTTGTCCGCCTGACCTATGGATAAGGTCTGAAAACCTGAAAGAAAGGCCAGCGACAGAAGCGTTTTGTACTGGATCATACCTATTATTTTTTATATTCCGGATTTAATTCAAATGGGAGAGGTGCATTCGTCTCCTTCCTCCAATTTTCGAGTATATTTAACAATTCCATTGTTTTCTCTGGTCGAACCCGGGAAAGGTTATTCTTTTCACCAATATCCTCATTCAGGTTGTACAACTCAAGGTCGTTATTTTCAAAATACTGAATCAGCTTCCAGTCTCCTAAACGAATTGATGAGCCGGGTCGTGTCCTGAAAATCGTATCCTGCGTTTCGTTGTTTCCGCCTTCCAGGTAGATTGGGAAATGCCAAAAGAGAGGTCTCTCTTTGATTGTTCCCTTTCGAGTCAGAACAGGCAAAATACTCTGGCCATCGAGAGTTTTATCTGCAGGCTTGTCTATCCCCGCTACTTCGAGTATCGTTGGGTAAAAATCGAGATTAGTTACAGGAATATCAGATTTAGTTCCCGGCGCAATTTTTCCCTTCCAGAATGCAAACATCGGCTCACGGATACCGCCCTCATAGGCCGAACCCTTTCCTGCACGAAGGGGCCATTGTTTTGTGATGTTGTAAACTCCGCCATTATCAGAAGTAAACAGGATGAAGGTGTTATCAAGTTTATTAAGAGCGGTCAGAAGTTCGAGTATTCTGCCAATCTGAACATCCAAATTTTCAATCATCGTTGCATAAGCGGCATTGTTCTGCCCATTCCATTCCGGTTGTGCCAGCATATTTTGGCAACAGCTTTTTAATAGCCTGAATTGGGGTATGAACAGCGTATGAAGCATAATAGAGAAAAAATGGCTTTTCATTGACGTTTCCGATGAAATCGATGGTTTTGTCAGTGATTAAATTGGTTAGATTGTAATCGTCTGATGGTGGATTCAGCGGAACCCCATTGTACCCGGCTGGTGAATTCTGTTTTGCATTTGAATAGGGAGGGTAGTAACTTTTGGTACTTCCGGCATGGCTCCCACCAATATTAACATCAAATCCCCGTTTGGCAGGATCTTCGGATAGATGCCATTTCCCTGCAATACAGGTTTTATATCCTGCCGATTTTAGGACTTCAGCAAAGGTGATATTATTTTCAGGCAGCGTAATGTTGTTGGGCGTGGGGATAAGTTTCCGGTAAGTGCTTTTGCCACGATCTGAATTGTCGACGGTATAAATGCCATGGCGGGGTGTCCATTGTCCGCTCATTAAGCAGGCACGGCTTGGAGCGCAATTTGCTGCGGATGCATATGCATTGGTGAAGATCATACCTTGTGCGGCAAGCTTGTCAATATTTGGCGTTTCATAGAATTTACTACCCATGAATCCCACATCGCGCCAGCCCATATCATCGACATTGATTAGGATGATATTTGGTTTTAACGTTGGCTTCGCCGCTGCATTTCCCGCCAACAACAGCGAAATGGCCGCAATCGTGGTCTGGTTAATCCTACTGGATTTCATTTTTAATCATTTTGACAGATGTTTTATGTCACCGGATAATTTTTCAAAACTATTTTTCAATCGGCATTTTGGCATTTGTCTTTTTCAGCCAACGCTGGAGTTTTAAGTCCAGTTCCTTTACTTTTTCGGGAAATTTTCCGGAAAGCTCTTCCTTCTCTTCAAAGTCATTCGAAAGATTGAACAATTCAAAAGCCTTCCCCTCATATCTTTTTATCAGCTTCCAGTCGCCATCCCTGATAATACTATAGGGAACGACATCTCCGCCTCTATAGTGGGGAAAATGCCAGTACAATGGCACATGATCCAGTTCTTTACCCGCGAAAGAAGGACTTATATCGCGGCCATCTAATTCTGTTTTTGGCAATGGCGATTTTGTTAGCGCACAGATCGTGGGGAGTAGGTCGACCGTTGTTATGGGGAGGTCATTTACCAATCCGGATTTGATTTTCCCCGGCCAGCTGACAATCATCGGTATCCGGATTCCTCCTTCATAGGGATATCCCTTTCCGGATCTTAAGGGAGAATTGTCTGTGGGACCAATCAGTCCTCCATTGTCTGACAGAAAAAAGACAATTGTATTTTCCAGTAAGTTGTTGTCTTTTAGTGTGCTCATTAAATTTCCAACTGCTTGATCCATACTCTCAATCATTGCCGCATATACGACATTTTTCTGACCATCGACAGCTTTTTTAGATTCATATTTCTTAATCAATTCAGGTTTTGCCATCAAGGGAGTGTGCACCGCATAGTTGCACATGTTGATAAAGAATGGCTTGTCTTTATGTGTCTGAATTATAGTTGTTAGCTCAGAGGAGAGTCGGTCCTCTAGGTATTCACCCCGGAGCCTGGATTTCAGATTTGGAAAGCCAACTCCATTTTTATCGGTGTATGGGTCAAAATAATTTACAGGCTGTCCCATGTCGCAACCGGCAATATTCACATCATAACCTTGTTTCTCAGGATAATAATCAGCTGTTCCCAGGTGCCATTTCCCTATATGGCATGTAAAATAGCCGGATTTTTTGAGTACTTCGGCGATGGTGACTTCGCTCAGCTCCATCCAGAAGGGATTGGATGGGGTCCTTAGCTTATTGGCACCATTCTCTTCGAAAGGAGGTGGAGCTACAACGTTTGTACCAGTGATCTGAAATCGTGCGCGGATCCAATCTGTCACGCCTAATCTGGCAGGATACCGTCCGGTTTGGATGGATGCCCGTGTTGGAGAGCAAACGGCACAGGCTGCGTAGGCGTTGGTGAAAATAATTCCTTGTCCGGAAAGCTTGTCAATATTTGGTGTTTCATAGAATTTACTACCCATATAGCCAAGATCTTTCCAACCTAAGTCGTCAATCAAAATTAAAACAACGTTGGGTTTATCTGTCCCCCGTTGGTTGGCGTCTGTGCTGTAACAAATGGCCGGCATCAGTCCAGCGGCTGAAAGCAGTATGTTCCTTAACATAATTGGATAGATATATGGAATATATTTTCCGAATTTTAGTATCCTTTATTCTGGACAAACATTGGATTTGCTTAATTTTATTTGGCGGAATTAGGAAGATTGTGGACACTACTGTTAGTTTCGGCAAAGCGGACACAAACCATCCCAACCGTCTGGTGGCAATCACGTAACATCTTCATGCGTTTGTTTGGTAGCAAACAAATGTATTCGTTTTTTTCGGAAAAGATCAAGGACATTGTCTTATAATTCCCCAACCATCAGGGCTTCATCTTTGGGTGCTATTGGTCCCCGATAGCCTTCATCCTAAATATATTCTGCACTGCCGGCACATGTTCTTTTACCATGATCTGTTCCATCTGCTTTACAATGTCGGGGTGGGTTGCCGAAATATCATTTTGTTCCTGCAAATCGGTTTCCAGATTATAGAGTTCGATCTTCAGGTTTCCCTTCCGGATATTTTGCCGGATTCCTTTCCATTTTCCCATTCGCACGGCCTGCTGTCCGCCGGTTTCAGGAAATTCCCAGTACAGATACTGATGTTCTGCCTGTTTCTGGCCTCTCAACTCCGGCAGGAAACTAATCCCATCCAAATTCGCTGGTGTTTTAATTCCGGCAATTTCGCAGATAGTGGGCATGACATCCCAGAATGCGGAAATGTGTTGGCTAACGGATCCACCCTTGATTTTCCCTGGCCAGGCGGCAATCATCGGTACCCTGAAGCCTCCTTCATGGGTAAAGCCTTTGCCCCAGCCAAATTCGCTCTTGAACGGGCCTGCACTTTCGAACCAGGGAGAGTCGGTGCCGCCGTTGTAGGTCGGTCCATTGTCAGAAGTGAAAATTATCAGCGTGTTTTCGTAGAGTCCAAGCTCTTTGAGCTGCTTTACCATTAATCCGACCTGCTCATCCAGGTAAGAAATCATTGCCGCATAGGTGGCATGGGGAAATCTGACAGGGAAATATCCCTTGTCTGCCAGATACGGTTTTTCATCTCCAAACTTCTTAACATAGTAATCGACCCAACGCTTGGGAGCCTGAAGCGCCGCATGCGGGATGGTAGTGGCCCATTCCATAAAAAACGGATAATCTTTATTGGATTCGATAAATCCACTCATTTCCTTGAATATCAGATCAGGAGAATATTCATTCAGCGAAAATTTTGCATAGCTTTTCAGATCATACGGATCTGCACCTTTGTCCAGCCTGGCAATATCGATAGGCACAGTATCATTTTTCAGATAGACTCTGTGATCGTTTTTATACAGATGGAGCGGATAATAGGTATGTGCCTGTCGCTGACAATTGTAGCCATAAAAAAAATCGAATCCTTTGTGCAGCGGCGTGCTGTTTGTGTTGGGAGCCCCCAGTCCCCATTTCCCGACCAGACCAGTCTTGTAGCCAGCCTTTTGAAGCAGTTGAGGAAAGGTGGTCACTTCTTCTGGCAACGGACGTTGTCCTTCCAGCGTGGAATCGGCAAACATGGCCAGGTAATCCCACACTTTGCCACGTTCTGCCCATTCGTCGTTGCCACGAATATAAGCATGCCCCATGTGCTTGCCTGTCAGCAACACACACCTCGAAGGTGCACTGACAGGCGCCCCGGAATAATGTTGCGTAAAGCGGATTCCGTTGGAGGCGAGTTTGTCGATATTTGGTGTCTCAATTTTTTTTTGTCCGTAGCAACCTAAATCGCCATATCCCAAGTCATCGGCCAGGATATAGATGATGTTGGGTCTTGCACTTTTTCGTCCGGCAGAATTTTGCGTACTCCCTTTTTGTGGAGCGGATATCGCCAGACAGAGGACGGGAAACAAATATGCACTTTTCATTTTTTTTCGCAGATGTGTGATAATACGGATAAGCAAATGAGGCGTTTGTAAATGAAAAGAGGCAGTCTCGACAGAAAAAATTTGCTGTAAAGGGCACAGGATTTTGATTTATAGCTACTTTACTCCATGCGCTATGCTCTTCGCCCTTTGCGGTCATTTTTTTATCGGGACTGCCTCATCCTGGTGAAATGTCTACCAACCCGGATTTTGTGTCAATTTTGGATTTAACTGTATCGCATTTGTTGGCACCTGATAGAGGTAATATTTATCCATCCATCCTTTTCCGTCCTTAACAGGATCATTGAACAGGTAGATGTTTCCCTCGGTGAGTGTCGGATCCGATAATTTTGTCGTTTGGTTGAGAATCGTTCCGGTTCCAATTTGGGCTTTGGTTGCCCACATTCCAAATTGCTGTTTGTTGACGAACCAGGGAGCCACTTTCCAACGACGGATATCGTAGAATCCAAATCCTTCACCCAATAACTCGACAATACGCTCACGGCGGATTTCCCATAGAACCGGACTAACAGAAGGATCGCGGTTTGGATCAAAGTTGGCATCGATATTGGCAACGACCATATTGGCAACTTTGGCGCGTGGACGAAGTTTGTTGATGGTCTTATCGGCAACACCCTGGCTGAATTGTCCTAGCTCAAACTGTGCTTCTGCTTCGTTTAGCAATATCTCCTCGATTTTGAAAATGGGTTTGTCCGCCGTATTTGTCGACCCCAGGTTTGAATTTAAATCCCATGCATTGTAATTCTTGTAGAAATAGTATCCTCCTCTGCAGGATAGGAACTGCTGACTGGATTTCGTCGTGAGGTTAGGGAACGACAAGACTATACTTGCCGACCAGTTCATCAGCGGAAACACTTTGTTTTTGCCTGCCTCGCCCGGATTGGCAATTACTTTGGTCGTCCCCATCAGGTCGAGATATTCCCTGTAAGCAGGGTCGGCAGGGTAATCCCAGCTGCCAGTCGTGCTATTTGCCGAAAGCTGATACGGGGGAACGATCGTTTGCAACATTCTCATATCGCGGTTGCGGAAGGTCATATATGGGGTCTTGTATCCCGCATATTGAGTACTCGATGTAATCGTCTTTCCATCCTGACACAGATACATATCCACTGTGCTCTGAGGAAGTTCAGAAATGGCGGATGAGGTACGCTCATAATGGGAATACTGATTCATAATGACATTGGCAACATATTCCTTGTAGAGAATTACTCCGGGGATAACACCCAAATCCGGACTTGTAAACATTGCACCGAAATCGTTGTGGACGTTCGGGAAGGCTGTCATCAAAAGTTCAGAGGCTCTCACGCACTCGGAAAGGTATTTAGCGTGATCGCCCAGTCCGTGGTATTTGCGCCATGTTCCTTCGAACAGCGAAAAGCGTGAGATCAGCGCTCTCACAACATTCTGGTTAATGGTATTCTTCCCGTCTCCTGCTGTCTTGATATTTTGTTCAGCATATTGCAGATTGGCAAGTACACTGTCGGCAACAGCTTTTCGTGGTGTACGCTCGCCGTATACTTCCGGATCTTTGTCGGACAGCACTTTGTTAATCCATGGCACGTCTCCAAAACGGGCGATTAATTCAGCATAGTAGAAGGCACGGAAGAAATATCCTACCGAGCGCCAGTGTGCTTTTTCAGTAACAGTCATATTTGCCTTATCAATGTTGCCCAGCATGATGTTGACAGAGCGAACATATGTGAAGTCCCATCCATTACCGGAAGATGAGTTAGCGATGGTTTGGAATGCATATGGGTTGTATTGACTGGTACCTTTCCAGGCAAGGTATCCGGCGTAATAGTCGCTGACGTTTAGTCCGGCGTCACCATAGGTGCCGATCTTTCTGAGGATATTTGCGTTATCGAAAACGCCGTACAAAGACCAGGCGTATGTTTGGAAGTTGCTATATGAGCTGAAAGCTGTACTTTCTGTTAATGTTTCAACGGGTAATTTTTCCAGAAAACTGTTGTTGCAGGCAACCAATGTAGCCACTGCAAATATCAGGATTAAAATATATTTTTTCATTTTGCTGGTTTTTAGTATTAAAGAGTAATATTAACCCCGAAGGAAGAGGTACGGTAGAATGGGTAACCCCACGACAACCGTTCCGGGTCATATCCGTTAGGCAATTTTGTCCAGGTAAAAGGATTTTCGATGCTCGAAAAAACTTTTACTCCTGAAAATCCAATCTTTTGAACAAGTTTGACAGGCAAATTGTAGCTGAGACTGATGTTTTTCAGACGGATATAAGAGGCGTCCAACAAATATTTGGATTGTACTCTTCTGTTTGATCCTGAATTTTCCATTTGGTTATAGATACGGAAGTACTCTGGATTTTTGTTCACCGGTTGGTAGTTGCCTGTGGAAGGATCTGTTGGTTTCCAATAGTCCAGCTGGTCTGCAAAGAGGGTTCCAAATTCGTTTGAATTAAATGGCCACCTGCGATCGTCGCTCGTCCAGAAATCGCGTTTTCCAACTCCTTGCAAGAAAATGTTCAGACTTAGTCCCTTCCAGTTTAATCCACCGTTGATACCAAATTGATAACGAGGTGTAGAATTTCCGATTACTTTTCGGTCGCCCGGATCGGCAAGGGTGTTGCTACCTGCATCGATTTGGTTTGTACTATTGGTCCCGTCGTTCAGATTTTTGAATTTGACGTCGCCGGGCTTAACATTATAACCCTGAATGGTCGGAACACCGGTATTCAGTTTCCAGGTAGTAGTGCTCGAAAAATCTTCTACAGCATAAAAACCATCAGAAACATATCCCCATATTTCCCCAATTTCCTGACCCTCGTAATAGCTGTTGAGCAATCCGGATACGTTGGCATATTTGGTGACATGTGAACGGGAGTCGTACACGTTAAAACCGATGCTGTACCCAACCGATCCAATTTTGTCGTGCCAGGAGGCATTCAATTCCCACCCTTTTGTGCCGAGGTTGGCGACATTTTGAAGTGGAGCGGCTGCACCGACAACGGCTGGCAACTCCATTCCGGGGGCAAGCATATTCTTTGTGTCGCGCTGATACCAGTCGAAGGTAGTTTGAAGGCGGTTATTCAACATATTCAGATCCAATCCAAAATCGAGGGTCTGAACAGCTTCCCAGGTGAAATTACTGCTGACGAGTCCGGGGGCATAAAGTGTAGTCGGCTGAACGCTGTTTTGAATCCAGTTTGCCAGGTAAGACGCCATAGAGGGCATATAGGCATAAGGACTAATTGCCTGGTTACCGATCTGGCCCCACGATCCTCTTAATTTTAAGACATTCAGATATTTTGCCGACCATTTCATGAAGTTTTCATTGGCAACGTTCCAGCCAAGAGAAAATGATGGAAAGAATCCAAACCGGCTGTTGGTAGGAAATTTTGAAGAGCCGTCGTAACGACCGTTGGCTTCGAAAAGATATTTCCCTTTGTAGTCGTAGTTGAGCCTGTAGAATCCACCTCTGACGGAATATTCCGAATAGGCATCCGTAACCTTGGTTTCGCCGGTTGCACTACTGAATGATGGCAGGTCGTTGTTAATCATGTATTTGCGATTTGCAGCCAATTCTTCGTAACGGCTTTTTTCCTGGTTGTAACCGGCCATTGCCTTGATGTGATGATCTCTGTTCAAATCCAGCGTGTATGTAGCATATGCGTTAATGGCGTTGTAATCGGTCGACGACTTTGTGTCCCAGTATTGAGATACATTGTTTGCAGTGAAAGAATCGTCGAGCTGTATGGATGTGTACTCATATGGGGCATTATACTGCTTGTAATCTGAACTTTGGTTGTTAAAGGTGTATTCCAGTACTGCCTCCAGCCCCTTGAATGGTTTGATGGTTGTCTTGGATAGGATCCTTGGATTTTTGTTTAGTGTTGTGGCGGCAGCTGATTTCATCAACATATTTTTTGGCGTGTTGACAGGCAATATTTTACCGTTACTTGCGGCCATCTCACCTTCCGGGGTAAGCATGCAGAGTCTCATTCCATAGAGCCCTCCGGATACATCGTACGGAATCGATTTATCGCTGTTTGCAAAGCGTACATCGACCGATTGATTCAGCCATTTGGTTACATCGGCCGAGATATAGGCATCCGTTGTAATACGGGTGTAGTTGTCTTTGTTGGTTAGCAACGGGCCCTGCTCGTCGTTGTATCCCAAAGACAAACGATAGGAGAGATTTGCCGTGCCACCACTGATGGATACATTATGAGATTGCATGAATCCATAATTATCAAGCATATTGCCATAAAGATCCTTCTCGTTGAGGTAGTATCTGGTATTAGTCGGATTGCCAACAGTAGGAATATAAATGCCATCGCCGGTGGTCACAAACTGTGTAGGATCTTTTTGATAATCGGTTAGATATTGAATCCATTTATCCACATTCTGCCCTGCAAAATAGTTTCCGGATAAGAATCCCGCATCTTTGTATCCCCTTAAGAAATCCAGGGCCGAAGCTTGTTTCGGGCGATTGATCGAATTCTCAAAACCAAAATTATTGTTGTAATTCAATTGGAATTTTTCATTCTTGACACCCTTTTTCGTTGTTACCAGGATAACTCCGTAAGCAGCTCTTGCACCGTAGATGGCTGAAGAAGCCGCGTCTTTTAAAACGGAAACTGATTCGATATCTTCGGGATTGATCATGTCGAGGTCTCCGGGTACGTTATCAATTAACACCAGCGGACTTCCACCATTCAGGGAAGTAGTACCGCGAATATTGAAAGTTTTACTTTGTCCGGGAGAGGCGCCACCGGTAACTACCAGTCCGGGGATGGTTCCCTGCAACGCAGATGCGGTACTGATGACAGGTCTGTCGCCCAAAACTTCATTCATTTTTACCTGAGAAACAGCTCCCGTCATATTTACCTTCTTTTGCGACCCATAACCTACGACAACAACCTCATCAACGCCAAAAGTCTCTTCGGCCATCGTGATGTTGATTGAATTTTTCCCGGTTATGTCGACTTCCTGCGACTTCAAACCGACAAACATAAATGTCAGCGATTTCGCGTCAGCCGGAATTTGTAGCGAGAATGTGCCATCAGCGCCGGTGATACTTCCAATCGTGGTTCCTTTTACCACCACCGAAACACCGGGGAGCGAAGTGCCTGTCTGATCGGATACTTTACCCGTGACCTTCCGGGCCTGCTGTGCACCCTGAGCAACAGTGCCGTTTTGGCTTTTGCTGTTGGTCAGTACAATCTGCCGGTCAATTATGGTATAGAGGATGTCTGTGCCATTGAAAAGATCGATGAGAACCTCCTCAATTTTTGCTCCTTTAGCCTGTATGTCGACTTTCCGATCTGTATTGATAAGATCCTGGTTATAAAGAAAATTGAACTCACTTTGTTGTTCAATCTCATTAAGTACCTGCTCAAGTTTTGCCTGATTGAAATTCAGTTCCAATTTGGTTTTCTGAGCATAAGATTCCTCAACTGCAAAAGTCTGGATGATTCCCAGGAAGAAGAAGAGTAATGTCCATCTCATAATAGTTAAGCTTTTTTTTAGGGCATAGGTGTCGAATGCCCACCATTCACGATTTTTTTTCATAAATTCACCGTTGTAGGGTTAATACTAAATTGACTGTTATCGCTACGTGTTTCAGGGAGGTGGTCGCACACTTCCCTGATTTTTTATTTTTTCATGATCAGGATCTCCCGCACCGCGTAAATCCCATCTTCATTATAGGCTCTCTTCTGAATTTTGTACTCTATTGGCAGGGTCAACGCAATCAGACGTATGACCTCTTCGATTGGTTCGTTTTGGAATGTGGCTCTGTATTTATATCGTTTGATCTGTTCGTCGGTGACCAGAATATTCACATTGTACCATCTGCTCAGCCTTTTAAAAACATCAGACAATGGTTCGTTGCGGAAAATGAGCATTCCATCCTTCCATGCATTGTATTGCTGAGCATTGAGCGTTGTGATCTGGAATTTTTTATCCTGATTGTTCAGAACAAATTTTTGGTCCGGTGCGATAACGGATTTTAACCCGATGGCAGGATTGTCTATTTCGACAGAACCCTGCTCAAGAATTACTTCCGTACAGCACTCTTCTTCGAGAGCCGAAACACTGAAAATTGTTCCAAGCACTTTGACATCCAGATTCGGTGTCGTAACCGTGAAAGGTAGATCCTTGTTCTTGACCACCTCAAAGTATGCCTCCCCGGTAAGGTTCAGGTGACGGTTGTGCTTAAAATCCAGTGGATATTTCAATTTGGTGTTGCTATTGAGCCATCCTTTGGAGCCATCAGGTAATGAAAAATGGGTTCGGGAGCCGGGCGGAGCATAAATTTCGGCCCAGGCAGTCTCCTGTTTATTGTCTTTACTAACCAGACTAACAGCAGTATAGACCAGCAAAGGCAACAATAGTACTGCCGCAACTTTTGAATACATGCCGATCATCCGTTTCTGAAAACTGACCGGTTTGGGTTGTTCGTGCAGAATCTGCGTGTGAAGGCGGTCGTAAATAATACTCAGATCCTTGTTCGGTGCATCAGAACTAAGTGAAAATTCCCCCCAATGGAGCTGAATAGAGGATTCTATCTCATTTCGCATTCCGGGATCCTCAAACCAGGCAGTGATGCGTTTGAAATCATGAAAGGAATACTTGCCCTCAGTGAAATTTCTAAGTAATTGATGGTCTATCTTTTCTTTCACACGTAAATATTTTGTTTTTTAATTGCCGTATGGAACTCGCAAACGGTTTTACAGTACCTTTTGCGGAATTAGTCCATGCTCGTTTCATTCCTGAATTGATGGTTCAGAACCAATTTAGAGTGTGGTTTGGCAGTTATATCCCAAACTTTAAAAAACCCCCATCCAAAATGATTTTTTTTTCAGGCGATAAACAATAAAAAGAAAAGATTTCGTGCTACGCTGTCTTCACAAAATGATTTGCGAAGCGAATGCATTGCTTCAGTGATTTGATTTTCAACGGTTTTTTCTGAAATTCCCATCTCAGCGGCGATAGACTGAATGGATTTTCCCTCTTTTTTCCTTTTCAGGAATATTTCGCGGCGGCGGGTTGGCAACCCCTCGATTAACAATTCCAGCTTTGCTAGCAGCGCCTCAAAATTCTGTTGCTCTTCGAGCGATTTGTTTTCGACAGCCAAAGTCTCAAACAACTCCAATTGAAATTTTTGTTCCTGTGCTTTCTTGTTGAAATTCTTCTGAATAGCATTAAATGCAATCGTGAAAAGATAGGATTGAAAGGAAGTCTCCGTTTTGAGCGCATCCCTGTTTTTCCATATTTTCAGGAATGTTTCCTGAACAACATCTTCCGCCTCTGTCTCCGATTTCAGGTAGGATAAAGAAAAGTAAAACAACTTCTGACTGTAGGCTTCAAACAAATTCTCAAAAGCATTGATTGAGCCTCTTTTCAGGGAGACTATCAGTTCTTTTTCTGTCAGAGTAGGGTCGTTTTTCAAAATGAAGACTCAAAATAATGGAGATCATAAAATTAGCCATTATTTCTAAAACAAAGAGGCGACTTTACGTCACCTCTTCTGTTTTTTATAACAATTCAAATTATTTTCTCAGGTCATAAACCATCAGGGCGTCATTGTGCCGAAGATAAAGTTTCCCATCGGCAATCACAGGATGCGCCCAATGCTGGGCAGTGCCAAGCGGAACTTTAAATCTGCTGATGATGACAAATTGCTCGGGCGTCGCTTCAGCAAGAGCCATCTCACCATCTTTTTCGGCATAACAATAATAATCGCCATTAGCATATATCATCGGACCGCCACCTAACCCTTTGGCAATGTATTTCGTCAGTCCGGTTTTCAGGTCGACGCAGAACCATTTGGGTTGCAGGTAAGCAGAACCATACATGTATCCATCTTTTATAATGAAACCTTCCATCAGGTTGGTGTACTCCTTGTTGCGCCAAACGATCTCAGCTTTTCTTCCATCCGGCGAAAGCTGCAGCAATACCAATCCGGAACTGTCTTTTCTGGAAGCGCTCGAAACCAGTATCTTTCCGTCAAAATAGGCTGGTGTATTAGCATGGATTTTATTATCCTGAAACTGATGAATCCGCCAGTACATTTCTCCGGTATCCGCATCAAGACCGATAATCGATGAGGCAGTAAGGTTTACCAGCAACCGGTGATTGTTGTGGTTTACCAGAATAGGGGAGGTATAGGTGGCCGGCTCGCCATATGCCGGACTTGCCCAGATTTTCTTTCCCGTAAACCGGTTCAGGGCAACCATATTGTGTGTTTTTCCTCCCGGAGTGCAGTATAGCCGGTCTCCATCAATCAATAATGACTCTGAAAAACCAAACTGAACAGAGTCGCACTGAAAGTCTTTGAAGAAATCCACGCTCCAAACACTTTCTCCATTTTGGGCCTTCAGGCATTGAACACTTCCTGCCCCATTTTCCAAATAAATAAGGTCATCAACAATCGTCGGCGTTGAACGGGCTCCAGGGAAAATGCCGACCCAGTCTTTTCCATAGTTTTTTTTCCAGACCAACTTACCCTTCGTATCGAAGGCAAACAGAAATCCATCTGCTTTCAGGGTATCCGGGATACCGGTAACATAGACCCGTTCTTTCGAAACAACCACGCTACCCATGCCAGTCCCGAGTCCATCGAAAGACCAGAGCATCTTCGGCCCTTCAGCCGGCCATTCCTTCAATAAATTGGTATCGGGATAGATGCCGTCACGATTCGGTCCACGCCATTGCGACTGCGCCGAAACAGTTGTAAATCCGGAAGATAATGCCAACACCACTCCCACAAACGCTACGATTTTCAAATTCATCATTCAATAATTACAAAATTTTCATTCACCAAACTCCGTTCTTCAATTTCTTGTCAACTTTTCGAGCAGCCATTTTTTGACCAGTTCATTTTGCTCGGGATAGGCCCAATGGCCGGTTTCTTCGAAAATGTACAAGCTTTTGGGAGCCTTAATAACATTGTAAGCTGAGAACATGGAAGTCGGTGGACAAGTCAAATCATTATACCCCCACGAATAGAAGCCGGGAGCTGTAACTTTTCGGGCGAAATTCACGACATCATAATATTTGGACGTCTCAATCTTATCCTTTTTATTGTTGAAGGCCTTGTTTGATTCGTTAAACATATGCGGCCATCCTCCGGCTCTGCCGTACAAATATCCCGTCACGTCGCATAGCGCCGGATAGAACGCGGCAAGAAATTTAACCCGGGAATCCAATCCTGCTGTCACAATTGAGAGGGCTCCTCCCTGACTTCCGCCGGTAACTGCCAATGTTGAGCCATCGAATTCCGGCAACGAATAAAGAAAATCAATCGCCCGAACACATCCCAGGTATACCCGCTTGTAATAATATCGGTCGCGGTCGTCCAGATTAAAAAACGGATATCCGTCCAAAGTAGTTTTTGCAAGATCCTGATAAACGCCTAAGTCCATCGTAACCGGAATGCCATGGATGCCAATTTCGAAGGTAATAATTCCAAGCTCGGCCATCGCAACATCTCCGGCATATGGGCGAACACCTGCTCCCGGTACTCTGAGCAATGCGGGGTACTTCCCGGCCTTCTTTGGCACGCTCAAAATTCCGTAAAGCCGCATTCCTACCCTGTAATTTTGAATATTGGCCACATAAACGTTCGCCTTTTCGGTGCAGCGATCTGGCAATAGAGTCAATTTCACATCCATCGGAACCTTGGAGGATTCGATTTTAGCGTTGTTCCAAAATTGATCGAAATCTGCCGGCGATTCAGTCGTTGGCTTTATCTGATCGGGCGAGTAAGCGGCGGTGGCTAAATTTTCATACCGGATTCCATCTACCACTGCCGACACTTTGCAACGCAGGAACCCAGCCTCTTTCATCGAACCGCCATCAACCAATAGTTTTCCATCCTTCAGTATAGCCGAATCCCTCCTGGTCGGAGTCATCTGCTCCGGTCCAACCTCAAATTTAATTTTGACATTAGGGATCAATTCGCTGTTTTTCATCACGCTAATCTGGAATTTAGCAGGCTCACCTGTTTTATAGATCCAATTCTGGTGATCTGGAGTAACCACAATTTTTACCAGTTTTTCTACCGGCTGAGCAAACAAAATGGAGCTTCCCAGCAGCAGGAAAAAAATAATAACAATCCTTAATTTGTTCATAATAAAGACTAAAAATTATTTTGGAATAAAATTTCTTCTTCTCCGGCCTCTAATCGCCGTCGCTTATTTTTTCAGCTTTATCACTTCGCTTCCGGCAAGCAAAAATGCTCCGGAGCCATAGACTTCCCAACTTTCTTCATTGAAATTTTTTCTTGGATCGGCGCCGATAGGCTGAACCCATCCAACATGACCGTCGCTTTTCACACATTTGTTCAGCGCAATCCAAGCTTTCTTCACGACAGGCAAGTAAGTCTCTTTGTCAAGAATACCGTTGTTAATGCCCCAGGCCATTGCATAGCAATCAAAGCCGGATCCACTGACTTCTCCGCCAGGATAGGACTCCGGATCAAGTAGGCTGGCACGCCACAATCCGTCTGCCTGTTGCAATTCTTTTAATCTTGCCGACATCTCCTTTAAAAGGGTAATGTAGAAATCTCTTCCCTCATAATTGGCCGGCAATTCCTGCAAAACCCGCACGATACCACCCATAACCCATCCGTTTCCGCGGGACCAGAATATTTTCTTGCCATTGGCTTCTCTCACATCTTTGCCATCATTTTTGATCACATACTTGAGGTCACGGGCAAAAAGATGTTCTTCTTTATCGTATAACAAGTTGTAGCACTCTTTGAAAAGTTGGTCGCTGTAGGTAATGTAACTTGTATTTCCGGTCACACTTCCCAACTTAACCATGGCCGGTGGTCCCATGAAAAGTGCATCGCACCACCACCATTTGATAACTTCGTTTCCTCTGGTAGGATATGGTTTTTTCATGAAAATTGCCAGCGTGTCAATAAACGGCTGGATCATCTGCTGCTTTTTCTCTACCTTGTAAACATCCACATAGGTCTGGCAGATGGCGATATCATCAGCGTGATACCAGCGTTTGCCTGGTTTCCAGCCTGTCTTATTCCCCATGTCGAGCATCGCCTGATAAATCGTTTTTGATTTAGTCGTTTTCCACGCAGCAGTTACACCCGCATAAAAGGCACCGTTTGTCCAGTCGGTCGGTTCATGATTAGGATTTTTCAATTGCCATTCCGTCACTTTTTTCATCGTTTTTTTGATGTTCCCGGCGGCAAACAGTTTTTTGTTGGGATCTGGTTTAGCAAAACTTGTCGTTACGAAAAGAGCTAAAACCAACAGAGCAATGATTTTCTTCATCAGTCAAGGGTTTAATTTTATTGGTGAACAAATATATTAAGTTGCGCAATCGATTGTAATACCGTTTGGATAAAATATTAGATTTTAAAAAAGGAATGAAAAATCAAATGCAAATTAATTCTTTATTTTTGTTAGTCAAGTAGTCTAACTAGTTAATTATGAAAAAATACAGCGCCGAAAATTACCAAAGATTATTAATTACTATTCTGCGAATTGCTATTGGCTGGCACTTTCTGTATGAAGGAATTTCCAAAATTGTGCAAGGTAACTGGACGGCTGCTGGTTTTCTTCGGAATACTTCAGGCTTCTTATCCGGCTTCTACCATTCAATTGCGGCTTCCCCGATGGTTTTGCAAATTTCGGATTTTCTCAATATGTGGGGACTGGTGCTTATTGGTTTGGCCCTATTTGTCGGTCTGTTCAGCCGGATTGCATCGCTCTGCGGAGCTTTGTTACTTACGCTGTATTACTTTGCCTATCCGCCCTTTGGTAATCCGATGCTAAATCCCGCCGACGGGCATTTATTCATCGTCGACAAGCTTTTTATTGAAACGGCAGCCTTGCTATTCCTTTTCTTCTATCGTGAAAAGGGATTCGGATTGGAAATATTCCTGAAAAGCTACCGCGGAAAACGCAAATCAACGGCTGTGGCATCTGAAGGAGATAGTTCGCGCCGCGAGGCAATAAAAAATCTGGCCACACTTCCTGCGCTTGGTGTCATGGGATGGGGTGCTGCCCATAATTTTAATACCTATGGGGTTGACGTAATGTCGGGTGCCACCATCCAGGTAAAGCAGACGGCTTTGAGTGAGCTGAAAGGCGTGCTTCCTACCGGACGAATAGGGAAACACGAGATCAGCAGATTAATTGCCGGTGGAAACCTGATAGGAGGATGGGCTCACTCGCGGGATCTGATTTATGTCTCCACGCTTTTCAAGGCCTACAACACGGAACAGAAGGTCTATGAAACGCTGATGCTGGCTGAGCAGGCCGGGATAAATACGATCAATATCGGATATGCTTCCAATCCGCTGCTGGCCAAATATAAAAAGATAACAGGAAGCAAAATCAAGGTAATCTCTCAGGTTGCACCTCACCTCGACAATAAAAAACTGGCATCAGTAGGTCCAAATACGGACCCTGGATTCTATTACGAATACATCGATAAAGCAATCGATTATGGTGTTGACATTGTCCAGATTCAGGGCAACTGGTGCGATTGGCTGGTTCGGGATAACAAGATTGAAGTCATCCAAAAAATGTTGGAACATATCCGCAAACAGGGCTATACAGCCGGTCTGGCCGCTCACTCCGTAGAATCACTGATTGCCTGCGCCGATCAGGGCATCATTCCCGATTATTATATGAAGACCATGCACCACGACCAATATTGGTCTGCACACCCGCGCGAAAATCGTTTCCCGTTTGAGGTCGATGGCAAGGAATATCTGGATCATAATCGTTTTCACAACAATATGTTTTGTCTGTTTCCGGAACGAACGGTCGATTTTGTTAGCAAAGCCACGGTTCCGGTTATGGGATTTAAGATTCTGGCCGCAGGAGCTATCGAACCGAAAGACGGCTTCAAATGGGCCTACAACAACGGTGCAGATTTTATCTGTGTCGGAATGTTCGACTTCCAGGTAGTAAGCAATGTGAATACAGCCATCGACTGCCTGAAAACCACAACGCGGACACGTCAGTGGTTCGGTTAGATTTCGACTAATTAAGCACTACTCATGATACACACCTGCCAACTCCGCTCTTTATCGGCAATTATGCTTTGCCTGCTTTGTCTTTCGATTTTGCAATCCTGCAATTCAGTGTACTATACGCAGGAAGACTATTTTAAAGTCGCCAAAATAGATGTCCACGTCCACATTCTTACAACCGATTCATCTCTGCAAAAAAATGCGATAAGGGAGAATCTACGGTTTATCACGATCAATGTAAACGCCGGTGAAGATGTTAACAGGCAGAGGGATTCGGCTATCGTGCTTCTGAAGAAATTCCCGGGGACATTCTATTATCTCGCTTCTTTCACTTTCGACACCGCAAAATGGGGCAGAGACGACTGGGCAGAAAAAACAATCGGTGAGCTGGAGCAAAATATCGCAGGCGGAGCCGTTGGTGTGAAACTTTGGAAGAATATCGGCATGACAGAACGAGATCGGCAAGGGAAATTTATTATGGTCAGCAACAACAGATTCGATCCCGTAATCGCCTATGTCGAAGAAAAGGGGCTGCCTGTGACCGGGCATTTGGGTGAGCCGAGAAATTGCTGGCTTCCGGTCGATTCCATGACTGTCAGTAGCGATAAAAGTTATTTTTCGCGCCATCCCGAATATCACATGTTTCTACACCCTGAATTTCCGAGTTATCAGGACCAATTGGCAGCGCGCGACCGCATGCTGGAGAAACATCCTAACCTAAAATTCATCGGTTGTCACCTGGGAAGTATAGAATGGAATGTCGATACGTTAGCTAAAACGCTCGATCGCTTTCCAAATATGGCGGTTGATTTGGCCGCCCGCATATGCCACCTTCAGTATCAAAGCGTCAGGAATCCGGAGAAAGTGCGCAATTTTATCCTGAAATACCAGGACCGGATTCTTTACGGTACAGATATGCAATATTCAGGAGCCCATCCCGATAGCAGCTTTTATGCAAATGCGCTGGCAACCAGGCTGAACGACTGGAATTATTTTACAGGCAGTCAGGAGATGAAATCGCGTATCGTCACCACACCATTTCCGGGGTTACATCTGCCAAGGGAGATTGTGGACAAGATTTACCTTCTGAATGCAATCAGGTGGTATAAGTTGAAATAAATTTGTTTTTTTTGTAGATATCTTAATAATCCCTATTCCCCATGACGGATCAAATTCAATTAATCGCCTCACGCATCAAAGAACTGCGTGAGATTTCAGCCATTTCTGTTGAAAGTTTTGCCCGTGAGTTGAATGTTGATAAGGAGTTGTTGCTGAGCTACGAAAGTGGTGTCACAGATATTCCGGTTGGATTTTTGTTCAAAATTGCCCATCGTTTTAACATGGAACTATCTGCCCTTTTGCGCGGAGACCAACCAAAACTGCACATATATGCTGTCGTTAGAAAGGGGAAAGGCCTAAATGTAAATCGCAGCAAACAATACACATACGAGAATCTGGCCTACAACTTCATTCATAAAAAGGTGGAACCATTTATCGTGACGGTTACGCCTTCGCAGGAAATCAAGACTCTGGAGGTCAATTCTCATCCCGGACAAGAGTTCAATTTTGTATTGGAAGGTACGTTGATGGTCATCGTGGATGGTCACGAAATTATCCTGAATGAAGGCGATTCGATCTATTTCGATTCGGGGTACCAACATGCCATGAAGGCTCTGAACGACAAACCTTCCCGATTCCTTGCCCTAATCATCTGATCCATAATTTTTCACTATTCACTTTTCATTTTTCACTTATCACTATTCACTTTCTCTCATGCTCCTCGATAAATACCTCTCCCAGACAGATTTTCAATCTTATTCCGATTTTGCTCAGAATCTTTCTATTCAAATTCCTGAAAATTTCAATTTTGCCTACGATGTCGTGGATGAAATTGCCCTGAAGACTCCCGATAAGATTGCGATGGTCTGGTGCAACGATCAGGGTGAAGAGGCGATCTTCACTTTTGGCCAGATGAAAATACAAAGCGATAAAGCCGCTAATTTTTTCCGTTCAGCAGGTATCCGAAAGGGTGATCCCGTCATGCTGATCATGAAACGCAGGTATGAATTTTGGTTTTGCATTCTGGCTCTTCATAAAATTGGTGCGATTGCCATTCCAGCAACACATTTGCTCAGCACGAAAGACTTGGTTTATCGCAACAATGCTGCTGATATTAAAATGATCGTTTGTGTGCCTGAAATTGAGGTGATTCAGCATGTTGAGGCGTCGGAGGAAAAATCGCCAACATTGCTTGCAAAGGCATTGATCGGCGAAAATCGGGCTGGCTGGCATAATTTTTCGTCGGAGATGGAAAATTGCTCACCCGAATTTCAGCGTCCCGTCGGAGCGGAGGCTTCAGCGAATGACGACATCATGCTGCTCTATTTCACATCCGGAACCACCGGCATGCCGAAGATGGTGAATCACAACTACATCTACCCGCTTGGGCATATCCTGACTGCTAAATACTGGCAAAATGTTCAGGACAACGGATTGCATTTCACGGTAGCCGATACCGGCTGGGCAAAATCCGCATGGGGGAAATTGTATGGTCAGTGGATCTCTGGCAGCGCCGTCATGACCTACGATTACGACAAATTCGTTCCTAAAAATCTGATCGGAATAATTGAAAAATATAAGGTTACCACGTTTTGCGCCCCTCCGACAATTTACCGCTTTCTAATCAAAGAAGAGTTGTCAAGATTCAATTTGAAAGCATTAAAATATTGCGTCGTTGCTGGCGAACCGCTAAATCCTGAGGTGTACAAACAATTTTTTGAGGAGACTGGCATCAGGCTGATGGAAGGATACGGCCAAACCGAATGCACCGTCGCCCTGGCAACATATCCGTGGATGGAACCCAAGCCGGGATCAATGGGAAAACCTTCTCCGGGCTATTATATTGATGTCCTGGATGAATCTGGAGCTTCCTGTGAAGTGGGTGAGGAAGGGCAAATTGTCATCTACACGGACAAAAAGCGCCCGGTTGGGATGTTTAGCGGCTACTACCGCGACGATCAGCTGACCCGGAAGGTCTGGCACGACGACATTTATTACACTGGCGACATGGCCTGGCGTGATGAGGATGGCTACTATTGGTTTGTAGGCCGGGCGGATGATGTTATAAAAAGTTCCGGTTACCGGATTGGTCCGTTTGAAGTTGAAAGCGCCCTGATGGAACACCCTGCCGTATTGGAATGTGCTATCACGGCCGTACCCGATGAGGATCGCGGACAAGTGGTCAAAGCCACCGTCATTCTTTCGAAAAACTACCAGGCGAGTGATGAATTGGCCAAAGAGCTGCAGGAGCACGTGAAAAAAGTGACGGCCCCGTACAAATATCCCCGAATCGTCGAGTTTGTAACAGAGCTGCCTAAAACAATCAGCGGTAAAATCAGAAGGGTGCAGATCAGAGAAGAGGACACGAAAGATTAGCGCGGTTGAAGATTGCTGCTCTTCCCGGAATTAAGCAACTTATACACTTCGAACCAAATAATGGTTGAGGTTCCCGCTGCAATGCATACCATTGCTTCTGTGAAACTTATCCGCTCGAACAGAAACAGGTTCAGGAGAAATGGAACATTCAGACTCAGAAGCAGGAATAATGCTGCGCCTCCAACTACCCATTTGACGGTTTTATTCGTGGTTGCCAGAATCTGAAAGATGGAACGGGACCAGGATCGGTTGGACAGTATTATGGCAATATTCGCGACAATGAGTGTTGTAAACGCCAAAGCCCTGACCTCCTTATCCGAGTAGTTCATTTTCAGACCAATCAAATAGACTGCAAACACAACAATCAATATACCAATACCTTGCGAGCAACTTAACCAGATTTTTTTTGCTCCAAAAAACGGTTCGTTTATATCTTTCGGAGGACGGCTCATTACATTTCTCTCTGCCTTCTCGGCTTCAAAAATTATCGAACATGCCGGGTCGATGATCAATTCAAGAAATACGATATGAACAGGCCAAAGCAGCAAGGGGAGATTCGAGAAAAAAACCGGGATCAGCGATAATCCGGCAATCGGCACATGAATGGCAAAGATATAAGCCAGCGCTTTTTGCAGGTTATCGAAGATGCGCCTGCCCATTTTGATTGCCCCGACAATTGAGGCGAAATTATCGTCCATTAGCACCAGCGAAGAGGCTTCCCTGGCAACATCCGTACCCTTTTCACCCATTGCAATTCCTATGTGCGCCGCCTTCAGCGCCGGTGCATCATTTACCCCGTCGCCAGTCATGGCAACAATTTCCCGGTTTCGCTTCAGGGCATTCACTATTTTTAATTTTTGTTCCGGGATAACTCGGGCAAAAACATTTACCTCCTTGATTCGCTCACAAAGTTCATCGTCGGTCATCGCATTGAGTTCGGCTCCGCTAATGGTGACGGTATGATTTTTCAATCCGATTTCTCTGGCAATATTCATGGCGGTGACCGGGTAATCACCCGTAATCATGATCACCCGTATCCCTGCTTTGTAACATTCGCTAACCGCCTCCGGCACTGTCTCACGAATCGGATCCGACAAGGCGATTAAGCCCACAAATTCAAATTCAAAGTCGTGTTGTATTTCCGGAAGGTGCGAACTCCCCATCATGCTCTTCGCCACCCCCAAAACACGCAATCCTTCGGAGGCCATTTCTGCTATCGCTTCCGCATAGGCGGATGCATCTTCACTGGAAAGATGACAAAGATCGAAGATCGCTTCGGGAGCGCCCTTGGCAGCAATGGATTGCTGAAAATTCCCTGAATTGGTAAAAACACGAGACATCGCCAAAAGTTCTCTGGAAAGCGGATATTCTTTCACCATTTGCCAATCAGTATGGATGTGCTCTGTGTTTTTCAGATAGGATTCACCCATGCTGGTAATGGCTTTTTCCATCGGGTCGAACGGATTGGTCTGACTCGATAAGATGCCGTATTCGATAATTTCATGAAATTCTTCCGGAAAAGTATCCAGCTTACTGACCGTATGAAAACTCTTTCCGTTGTATAGTCGTGTCACGGTCATCCTGTTTTGGGTAAGGGTACCGGTCTTATCCGTGCACAACACCGTTGCCGAACCAAGGGTTTCTATGGCGGATGGTTTTCTGGTCAGCACATTCTTCCTGGACATTCTCCACGCTCCCAACGCCATAAAAATGGTGAGCACCACTGGAAATTCTTCAGGTAACATGGCCATTGCCAACGTAATGCCTGCCAGGAAACCATTCAATAAATCTCCCCGGGTTAAAGCATAAACGATAATAACCAACACACACAGGGAAACCCCCAATATTGCCAGGCGCCTCACTAAAATGCCCATTTCAGTTTTTAGCTTGGTGGGTTCTTCCACAACCGAATCCAGCGCTTTCCCGATTTTCCCAATTTCGGTATTTGATCCAATGGAATGTACTTTTACAATCCCATTTCCCTGTACAATCATCGATCCAGAGTAGACAAACGGTAATTCATCGCCTCCCGGCTGAACATTTTGATCCGTTCCATTCCACTCCGATTTGCTGACAGGTACCGATTCTCCGGTCAGTAGCGATTCGTCGGCCTGAAGATTTACTGAATACAATACGGTTGCGTCTGCAGGCACTCTGTCGCCCTCCTGAAGTATAACCAGATCGTCAGTGACAACATCCCGACCGGCAATTCGCTTTTCAACACCTTCCCGAATCACCAATGCACGCGGACTGGCAAGATCCTTTAAGGCATCCAGCGCCCTTTCAGTTTTCTTTTCCTGGTAAAATTCGATCCCCATTATGACAAAAACGAATCCCAGTAACATGATTCCTTCTTGTACATCCCCTAAAATTAGGTATAAGGTTCCGCAGGCAACGAGTAGCAGAAACATAGGCTCCTTTACCACTCCCCAGGCCAACGAAAAAAGGTTTTTGGGTTTTGAAGAGGGAAGTTCATTAAGACCCTCTTTCTTCTGTTTTTCAGCAACTTCCGAAAGGCTCAGGCCATGAAATTCTTTTGAATTTATTTCAAATGCCATCTTGGGTTCTCCTGTTAGTTTAGATTATTACTCGCGGACAAACTGCCCGGTAATTTTCAATCCTGTCTAAAACGCGTCCAAACAAAAATTCGCTAATCTATCAAATCATGCTTCTGTTTGCTCATCGGAATGGTAAAGTAAAAGGTAGATCCTTTTCCAAATTCACTTTCAACCCAGATTCTGCCTCCAAGCATTTCCACATATGCCTTCGAGATCGCCAAGCCAAGGCCGGCTCCTTCATGGCTTCTCGCCAAAGTCTCACTAACCTGCCTAAACCGTTCGAAAATTATCTCCTGCTGACTTTCCTCGATCCCCACTCCTGTGTCTTTCACGTAAAACTCAAGGAAATCGCCCCTCTTCTTATAACCGAACTCTACAAAACCTTTGGAAGTAAATTTTAAGGCATTCTTCACCAGGTTGGTAAACAGCGCATATATTTTTTCCCTGTCAGTCCAAACATAGGATTCATGATCATCGAGCCCGGTATTGAAAATCAGTCCTAATCCCAACTGATCAGCCTCCGGTTTGAAGAATGAGTAAATATACCTGATCTGATCATTGATGTTGGTCTCAGACATGACGACCTCCAACTGCTTGGCCTCCACTTTTGAGATACTTATCAAATCGTTGATAATATTCAACATCCTTTTGCCGCTGTGCTCAATGATATTGATGTATTGTTGGTGCTCTTCGCCAGACAAAATAGGCTCTTTCAAGAGTTCCACAAATCCAAGTATGCCGTTCATTGGGGTGCGTATTTCATGACTGATGTTGGCGAGAAAGGTCGATTTAAGAATGTCACTCTCTTCTGCTTTTTCTTTTGCAACCCGAAGTTCCTTTTTCTGTTCGACAAAATCACTGAAAAGGCTACCAATCTGTTTGAATTCGCCGGGGCACTGCTTCAGGTCACTGATCAGGGAGTTGTCTTCAGTCTCTAAGATCTTAGTCACTAATTTGAGCGGTTTCGTCAACCATTTTCTGGTTGTTCTGCTTATTATTATCCAGGTTGCCGATATTGCTAACAGCATGGTTAATATCATATAAACAGACATCCTCCTGTACATGTTAATCAAATTGGAGGAGCGATGAAAAACAATCCTGGAAATTTCCTCTTTGTTCACATCGTAGAGCGGGATCTCTGCGGTAGTCACGAACTCATCTGTGGTAGCTTTTGTATCAGGAGCCTTGGGGAGACTGGCTTCCGATCCACTCTGAACGGATATTCGGGATAAAAACTCCTGATCCCAAATTCTGACGATAAAAAGATATCCTTTTGGCCGGGTCAATTGATGAGTCGGGTCATCTTCTGTATGTACCGAAGCTGCAGACACCTCTGCCAAACCCTCGGAAGTATTTTGAAAGAAATTCAGAAACCTCTTCTCTTTCAACCGAACCAGAACCTCATTTGTGATGATGTTATGTAACTTAACGGAGGGGGCCGCCGCCTCATGAACCATCTTAAATGTGGTGTCATACACACAGACATAGTCAGCACGAAATGACCGGAGAATTGTAGTAATATTATTTTCAAACCAGACAGTATCGGCCTTTCCAAGGCGATTCGCGAAATCATTCCAAAACGTGTAGTCGTACGCAACCTGTTTTAGGATTTCTGTCTTGTTGGTTATCAGAGAATTGACCTCGTTTTGAAATTGTAATTTGGACTCTTTCAAAATGAGTTTTTCCTGTTTGTAGATTGTCAGAAAGAGTGTGCTCAGCAATCCCACAAAAATGACACCTATGATGATGAGCATCAAATTGATACGCGCATGTATGGTTCTAATCTTCATAGAAATCAAAGTGTAACTAAATACAACAAACCAACAATAAATCTATTTGCGGGGTATCAAATCAGAAGGTTAAAATCTTTGCCTGCGTTATTCATCTGCGGATTTCAGATAAATATTAGGGAACAGAACAAGGCTTAAAAGTACGGCTAATTTTTTTAAATCCAAAGAGAAGAATCCTTTTTCAGATAGATTCGTGCTTATGTAAAGTACGATAAAAACAACCCAAACGTCGGTGAAATTGACCCGATTGTCTATTTCATTTTCAATCCTTTCAGAGAACGTGTTTTTTTGCCTCAAATAGATAAGGGTAAGATAAATACTAAACACATGAAGACAAGTTTGAAAAATTTAATGATGACCGGAATTCTGATTCTCATTTCAGGGTTTGCCGGTGAAGCGCAGACCAAAGCATGGAAGCTGGAAGACTGCATCAACTATGCGCTTAGCAAAAACATTCAAGTGCAGAAAGCGGATCTGACAATAAACCAAAATCAGCTTAGCGCTGAACAGGCAAAAGCAAATCGCCTTCCTTCCATGAGTGCTTCAGTCAGCCAAAATTTTAATTGGTATAAAGGTTTTGATTCATCAACCGGGCAGTATGGGAGCAGCAATGGCTCCAACAGTACCAATTATTCCGTGAACTCAAGCGTCCTGCTTTTTAACGGTGATAAACTGGGTAACAAAATAAAATTGGCCGATATAGCGATGAAGAGCGGAAATCTCTATTCTGAAACGGTGAAAGAATCCGTCGGTCTCAATATCCTGAACGCTTACCTGCAGGTATTATACAGTTATGAAAGTGTCAAAAATGCGACCAGGCAGATTGAATCAACTACCGAGCAACTGACACTGGCCAAAGAGAGACTGGATTTAGGCGCCATCTCAATGGCCGATTATTTGCAGATCAAATCAGAACTGGCAACGGAAAAATCCACGCTGGCAACAAACCAAAGCCAGTTGGCTATCAACAAAGTGACCCTGATGCAAATCATGGAATTGCCTGTTGAACCAAATTTTGACATCAGTACACCAAATTTAGATAGCCTGCTTCTTAAATCTGATCAGCCCGACCCGCAGGAAATCTACCGTATCGCATTGGGAATTAAGCCGCAGATAAAAAATGCCGAACTGAGCAAAGAAACTGCCGCTCTCAACGTAAACATTGCGAAAGCCGATTATTTGCCAAGCCTGTCTATGGGCGCTGGTCTGTCAACAGGTTATTCAAGCCTGAATACCGGCACTGCCTATTCTGCTCAATTGAAAGATAAGGTCAATCCATCAATCGGGTTCTCCCTCTCAATACCAATCTTCCAGAAAAAGCAGGTCAAAACGAATGTCGGCATCGCGAATATTGCCGTTTCCAATGCTGAACTTGACGAGATAAATACCAAAAATACGCTTCGTAAAGAGATTGAACAGGCTTGTGTGGATGTTGAAACGGCTAAAAAGCAGTTCGCTGCCGGACTCGATCAGTTGCAATCCACCAAGGAGTCGTACGATGTTACAGACGAAAAATACAAAGTTGGATTGCTCAATTCAGTCGATTTTCTGGTTCAGAAAAACAATCTGATAACATCGGAAAGCAAATTGCTGCAATCCAAATTCAACCTGATTTTTAGCTACAAAGTCCTCGATTTTTACAAAGGAGTACCGCTGGTACTTTAACCGGTAACCCTCATAAATCTAAAAAATTTAAATTTTTAAAATAGCAATATCATGAAAAAGAAGTATTTGTATATCGGATCAGCCTTGGCTCTGCTTGCCGTTGGATTCATAATCTTCAGCATGTTCAGAACGGCCGAACAAACCTATTCGTTCGAAACAGCGAAAGTAGGTAAGGGAACTATCAGCAATACCATTACCGCCACGGGGACCCTTGAAGCAATCAAGACGGTATCCGTCGGCACACAGGTCTCCGGCGTAATTGAAAAAATTACAGTCGATTTTAATTCAGTAGTGAAGAAGGGACAATTACTTGCCCAATTGGATGAGACGCCGCTATTGGCGCAGCTCGAACAATCTAAGTCAACTGTTGATCAGGCGGAGGCTCAGGTTAAATACCAGAAATCTACGTACGAGCGTTACAAAGCCTTGGCCGAAAAGAAATTGATTGCTCAGTCCGATTTTGATCTTGCCGAGTATAATTACAACAACTCTGTCGCTTCCCTGAAAAATGCGAAGTCTGTCTATGAAAAAAATAGAATAAATCTGGCGTATGCCCGAATTTATTCACCTATTGACGGTGTGATCCTCAATCGGGCTGTCGACGAAGGTCAGACTGTGGCGGCTAGTTTTAACACTCCGACGTTGTTCACCATCGCGAACGACTTAACCCAGATGCGCGTCGAAGCAAAGGTCGATGAAGCCGATATAGGCCAGATTCAGATGAACCAACGTGTCAAGTTTACAGTAGACGCTTATCCGGATTTGAAATTTGATGGTTCTGTATCTGAAATCAGAAAACAGCCTGTCGTTACCTCGAATGTTGTAACCTACACTGTTATCATTCAGGCTCCCAATCCGGAAACAAAACTGATGCCGGGCATGACGGCCAGCACAACCATTTTTGTAAATGAAAAGGCGGATATACCTGTGGTTCCCGGTAAGGCATTGCGTTTTACTCCCGTCGAGGAAACATATGACGCCTACTATAAATCGCTACCGGAAGGCGCCAGGGCAACCATGAGCTCCAAATTGCCGGCAATCAATCCGAACGAAAAAGGGAATACCCATATCTGGGTGAAAAATGGTCCTGAGATTTCACGTAAGGAGATAAAAATCGGAGAGAATGACGGTATCAACTACGAATTGATTTCAGGCCTGAATCAGGGCGACGAAATCGTTCTCTCTATGACAGCGGTAAAAGCTACGGCAACTACAAAAACAGCCGCTAAGAGTCCGTTTATGCCAACCCGCCCCGGACAAAGAAAGTAATACATTAAAAAAATGGAAAACACAATTATTGAGGTGATAAGCCTTAAGAAGGATTTTCAGGTTGGTGATGTTACGGTCCGTGCATTAAAGGGAGTCGATATGCTCATCAATAAAGGCGAATTCGTTGCAATCATGGGTACAAGCGGATCAGGGAAATCAACCATGCTGAACATCCTGGGATGCCTGGATAAACCCACGATGGGCGAATACAAGCTGGATGGTGTCAGTGTCTCCGGACTGAATCGCAACGAATTGGCAGAGCTGCGAAACGAAAAACTGGGATTTGTCTTTCAATCATACAATCTTCTGTCCCGGACCTCGGCACTTGAAAATGTTGAACTGCCGCTCTTCTACAACGATCGCATAAAATCGAAAGAACGTCGGGAAAGAGCCATCGCCGCGCTGGAATCTGTCGGACTGTCCGACAGGATGCACCACATGCCTAACCAGCTCTCGGGCGGACAGCAGCAACGGGTGGCAATTGCCCGGTCACTGGTCAACGATCCGGTTGTAATCCTTGCCGATGAAGCTACCGGAAACCTGGACACCAGAACTTCCTACGAAATAATGGAACTATTCCAACGGCTAAACGCAGACCAGGGAAAAACCATTGTCTTCGTTACACATGAACCCGATATTGCCCGTCTGACCTCACGTAACATCGTATTTCGTGACGGGTGGATCGTCAAAGAACAGCTGGTCGGCGAGAAAATCTTCGCTTCAGAAATTCTGAGGTCTCTGCCAGTCGACAATCACGAACTAATAACAGCACTCAAATGAACTATACAAATCTGACAAAAATTGCGAAGAATGCGCTGATGCGTAATAAGTTCAGGGCATTTCTTACCATGCTTGGAATCATCATCGGTGTTGCATCTGTCATCGCCATGTTAGCCATCGGCCAGGGTTCCAAGAAGAGTATACAGGATCAAATGTCAAGTATGGGATCCAATCTGGTATTCATCATGCCCGGGTCTCAGCAACGTGGAGGCGTCATGATGGGGAATTCCAGCAGTCAGTCGTTGAAGTTGGCGGACCTTGAGGCAATCCGGCAACAAAGCATGAATATCTCCGCCATATCTCCGGAGGTACGTACCAGCGGACAGGTCGTTTTTGGCAATGAAAACTGGCCGACTTCCATCTACGGTGCCAACACCGAATATCTGGATATCAAGAAATTCACGGTAGAGAGTGGACGGATTTTTACGGACAAGGAAATAACCAGTCTGGCCAAAGTTTGCCTGATTGGAAAGACCATCGTGGAGAAAATTTTCCCCAAGGGGACTGATCCGATCGGACAAACGATCCGGTTCAAAAATATCCCCATGAAGGTAATCGGTGTTCTTGGTGAAAAAGGTGAGAATTCCTTCGGTCAGGATCAGGACGACTTGATGATTGCTCCCTATACGACTGTTCAACGTCGCTTTCTGGCTATCGACTACATTCAGGGAATTTATACCTCTGCAATCAGCGAGGAGCAAACTGCTGCTGCAATATCCGACCTGCAAACAATTATGCGCAAACAGCACAAGATTTCCAAGCCAGAGGACGATGATTTTCGGGTGATGTCTCAGTCTGAATTGGTGAAAACGTTCACCTCAATCAGCGATATTTTAACCACATTGTTGGGCGCAATAGCCGGAATTTCACTCCTCGTTGGTGGCATAGGAATCATGAATATCATGTATGTTTCTGTAACGGAACGTACCCGTGAAATTGGACTTCGCATGTCTATCGGTGGCAAAGGACTGGATATTCTGATGCAATTTCTGATTGAATCTACCATGCTGAGCGTCGTCGGTGGAGTGATCGGAATTGGATTGGGCTACCTGATCAGCGCCGTGATTGGCTCTCTGATGGGTTGGCCTGTCGTGATCATGACGCAATCAGTTGTGGTTTCATTCCTGGTTTGTACGGCAATCGGTATCTTCTTCGGATGGTATCCCGCAAAAAAGGCGTCAAACCTGAATCCTATCGATGCACTGCGTTACGAGTAAAAAGGCTAAGAGTGAATGGCGTTGTTCTTCCAACCTGAATCCGGGCTTCTCTCTTTTCATAAATCAGATCTTCACTCTTTATTTTGAGTATCCAATAATTATCTTTGATAAAAATAAACTCGATGGCTAAATCTCAAACCGTATCTGACAAAAAGATTTCAATCGCACTACACGTGATTGTCTGGGTCATATTTTTTAGCGTACCATACTACTGGAACAGCGCTTTTGAGGGTGGAAACCTTCATCGCCTGTACCAGTCATACGTGCATCTCGTCTCTTCTGCGATCGTTTTCTATATCGGATATTTGTTGCTGGTACCCCGATTGCTCCTTCAGGATAAAAGGGTAGCCTATTTTTTCAGTCTGGTAGGATTAATCCTGGCGACTTACCTATTCGTTACATTCATGAACGATACCGTCCTGTACGATCCTATCCAGGAGGCGAAATTTCATGAAGCATTCAAGAAGCTTGAAAACAGTGAAAGAGTGAGGCCTCCCATGGAAGCTTTTCGCTTCGTCAGTCACGTAATGGCATCATTGCTGATCTCTGGTTTTGCCATGGGTTTAGGGCTCATGGAAAAATTGAAACAGAACGAGAAAAAGCAAAAGGAGATGGAAAAGGAAAAACTTCACTCCGAACTGGCGTTCCTGAAGAATCAGGTCAGTCCGCACTTTTTCTTTAATACCCTCAATAATATCTATTCACTGATCGGGATCGACGGACCGACAGCACAGGAATCTGTTCTAAAACTGTCAAAGATGATGCGATACCTGCTGTACGAATCAGAGAATGGGGCAACATTAATGAGCCATGAAATTGATTTCATGAATAATTATATCGACCTGATGAAACTGAGGTTGAGTTCCAAAGTTGATTTGCAGATTGATTTCCCGGGCGATTTTGCCGATTTTGAGATTCCACCGCTCCTGTTTATTCCATTTATTGAAAACTCATTCAAGCACGGGATAAGCCACCGCGATCCGTCGTTTATCAAAATTACCATGAAAATCGACAAGGAAGAGATTCGCTTTATTTCTGAAAATAGTCTGGGCAAAAGTTCTCATACCAGCGACATGCAGCATTCAGGTATCGGACTCGATAACGTAAAGAAGCGACTCGCACTGTTGTTCCCGGATAAATATGAGCTTAATATTGCTCAGGGAGAAACAACATTTAGAATTGAACTTTCCATACGAAAAGAAAAGTAATTAGCATGAAAATCAAAACGATAGCCATCGATGATGAACCTCTTGCGCTTAAACTGGTAAGTGAATATATTCGGAAAACTCCTTACCTGGAACTGGTTGGCGCTTTTGATAATCCGTTGGATGCTATCGATTTTCTCTCGGGGCATGAGGCTGAACTCATCTTTGTTGATATTCAAATGCCCGACTTAACAGGAATTGAATTTACCCGGACTCTGGAGGACGAACATAAAATCATTTTCACAACAGCCTACGAAAAATATGCCCTCGAAGGGTTCAAACTTAACGCGGTTGATTATCTGCTGAAACCTTTTAGCTACGAAGAGTTCCTGAAAGCAGCCGGAAAGGCTCATAAATTGTCCGAACTGGAGGCTAATTCAGCTCCGACTATAGAGGCCAATAACCAGTTTCTGTTCCTGAAATCCGAATACAAGATAAGGCGCATCAACTTCAATGATATACTGTATATCGAAGGGTTAAAAGACTATATCAAAGTTTTTACCACGGGCGAGGATAAACCCGTTTTATCACTCAATTCGATTAAATCGCTCGAGCAAAAGCTGCCAGAGGATAAATTTATGCGAGTACATCGGTCGTTCATCGTCAACCTCGAAAAGATCGAAACGATCGAGCGGAGCCGTATTATCTTCGGTAAAACCTATATTCCGGTAAGCGACCAGTACAAAGATAAATTTCAGGAATATCTGGATAAAAATTTCTTATAAGACGTTACTTTTACTAGCTTCGCTGTTCGCTGATTCTATTCGAAGTAAATAAAGCAACGCAAGACCCATGAAAAAATTACTGGTCATTCTAATCCTTAGCTGTTTGGCTGGACAGCCTAACACTCTTTTTGCCCAATCAGATCCTATCCAAAAAGGTCTTGATGCCATAACGAATCAAAGTGTTAAAGGTCAGTTGAATTTCCTTGCTTCCGATTGGATGGAGGGTAGGAATACCGGGACAAAGGGCATCGCCATGGCAGCGGATTATATTTCCAGCATGTTTCAGGTCTATGGGATAAAGCCATTTAAAACGCCACAATCCCAAGGTAACAGCTACAATCGTATACCGTTACAGATAGGGGATCAGGGATATTTTCAGGATTTCCCGATGTACAAAATTATACCATCAAAGGAGCATCAGTTGTCGCTTATAACGGGGAAAGACAAGAGTATTTCCGTTCAGACGTTTAATTATGAAACAGATTTTACATTCGCCAGTCGCTACAGAACGACCTTCGGTGCTCTGTCCGGCGAGGCAAATCTGGTATTTGTCGGGTACGGGATAGTGGATGAGAAAAATCTCTACGACGATTACAAAGGATTGGATGTCAAGGGTAAAATCATCTTGAGACTACGTGGTTTCCCCGGACAAAAAGACACCAACACAGTCGCCTATAAAAAATTCAAACCTCAATCCACCGATCGCTTCTTTTTCTATTCATATGAATCCAACAAGAATAAAATAGCCCTGGATAAAGGTGCGTTGGCTGTAATAGAATTAAATACATCAACAGATCCGGTAATCTACGGCAGTCCAAAAAATACATTCCGCTTTTTCAATGGCGATTTGGAATTTGATGAGTATCCAACCGAATTATACAACAACAGTTTTTCCCTGGTAAATGACAGTTTGGAAAACGTGATTCCCTACTTTGGGGTATCCAAACGGTTATCCTACGAAATAGCCAAAAAATCGGGCATTAATATTGCTGCTTATGAGAAGAACGCTATCGCAAAAATGAAACCTGCATCGCAGGAGATTCCATCGGTAGTAATTCGGTTTAATATCAAAAATCAAACCCCTGAGATATACCAGGGTCGTAATGTCCTTGGCGTAATTGAGGGCGAAAACCGTGATCAGATTGTTGTTATCGGTGCACATTATGATCATATGGGGAAGTACAAGGGTTTTGTTTGGAATGGCGCCGATGATAATGCATCTGGTACCGTGGCCGTAATGACGATTGCTAAGGCATGTATTGCTACCGGCGTAAAGCCAAAGCGCACAATTGTTTTCGCCGCCTGGGATGCGGAAGAGGAAGGCTTGCTTGGATCACGTTTTTTTGTTAGAAACCCCATCCGAAATGACATCTTTGCAAATATTAATTTTGATATGATCTCAAGGGATTCAGAAAGGGATACGCTTGGCGTCATGTGCGATATTACCTATACCAAAGCTTACGATATCCTCAAAACTGCGACTGAAAAGGATTTGGCTGATTACAAAATCGGTATAAAAATGAGTTATTCTCCTGAAGAAAAACCAAGCGGAGGCTCTGATTACAACTACTTTGCCGAAAAGAATATTCCAGTGATAGCCTATATGGCTGCCATGCATAAAGATTATCACCGCCCGGGCGATAAGCCTTACAAAGTGAATCTCACCAAAATGACCAATGTAATCCGGATTGGTTTCCTAAATACCTGGAAATTGGCAAACATCGATAAGCTTAAATGATTTTCCACAAAGTGTGAAAAATGCTTAATCTTGTCTTGCTGATTGGTTCATCCGTAAATTGAATAGTAAAAATGGATTCGCGACAAATTGCTGTTGATATATTCTTGTCTGGCGTCGAAAGTGTTAAACCAGATAACCTGATTAATCGCTTTGTTTCAGTATCGGACGATATACTGCGAATTGAAAATCTACTATTTGAACTATCTGAGTTAAAGAATATCTATGTGGTGGGTGCAGGCAAAGCCAGTGCCCTGATGGCTCAGGCCACTGAATCAATCCTGAAATCCAAAATCACTGCAGGCCATATTGTCACAAAATATCACCATTCTGTACCCTTAAAGTACATTAAAATCACCGAGGCCGGTCATCCGGTTCCCGATGAAAATGGAATATTCGGCACTGAACAAATTTTGTCTATCGTTCAAAATGCGGGGAAGGATGATCTCGTGATTTGCCTTATTTCCGGCGGTGGTTCTGCACTTTTGGCGGATGTTCCGGATGGCTGTACCCTTGCAGATTTAAAATCATTGAATAGCATCCTGCTGAAGTCGGGCGCAACAATCAACGAAATGAACTGTATCCGTAAGCATCTCTCTAACGTGAAAGGCGGACAGCTGGCTAAGGCCGCTTCCCCGGCCAGAGTGGTGAGCTTAATCCTCTCAGATGTTATTGGCGATCCTTTGGATGTGATCGCCTCGGGTCCTACGGCGCCGGATCCGGGCACCTTTGCTGAGGCATTGGCGATTATCGACAAATACAATATCAGGGAGGAAATACCGGAGCAGATCATCAGGATACTAATTGAAGGTCTTGAGAATAAGCGTCCTGAAACGCTGAAAGAATCGGATCAGGTGCTGAGGCAAACATCTAATCTGATTATCGGAACAAACAAGCTGGCACTTTCAACGGCGAAAGAGAAGGCCGAATCGTTCGGTTATGAGACCAGTATTATTACCAATACACTCGAGGGCGACGTAGAAGATGTTGCGCACTATTTGGTTCAAATGGCGAAAAATACGCAAATCAGGAACCGGGGTAAAAAGACCTGTTTGTTGTTTTCGGGTGAGCCAACCGTCAAGGTCACCGGTAATGGATTGGGTGGGAGGAATCAACATCTTGCACTTATCTGTGCAGCATTGCTTCGGGATGTTCCCGGAATTACACTGTTATCCGGAGGAACGGATGGCTCTGATGGTCCGACTGACGCCGCCGGTGCGGTCGCCGACTCGTCCACCTCCTTGAATGCAATTGCACATAATTTGGATATGCAGCGTTTTATCCGGGCAAACGATGCCTATCACTTTTTTAAAACGGAAGGCGGATTATTGATTACTGGTCCTACCCAAACAAACGTGATGGATTTAATGGTTGTACTAATCGGTTGACGTTAAATCGCGGATATTTACTGAGTTGAATGAGAATTGCTACTTTAATACGAATGTCAGAAAGGAGATTTACCAATGAATGAATCTTTACACAAATACATGAAGGTCGGACTAATCCATTTTATGGCTTTTCCAGGCACCATAAAAGGGGATGGTCCTATTGTCGAGACAATTAAAAAGATTGCAGTCGACGACTATTTCACTGCAATAGAATTGACAACAATCAACGATCCGGAAGCAAGGAAGAAAGTGAAAAGTATGCTTGAAACCTCGCACGTGCGGATTGCCTATGGCGCTCAGCCACTTCTCCTGACCACCGGACTAAACATTAACGATCTGGATGAAGAGGGCAGGCAAAGGGCCTTAAAGAGGTTAAAGGAGGGTATTGATGAGGCTTACGAAATCGGTGCTTCCGGATTTGCCTTTTTGAGCGGTAAATACGAGGAGGCTAAAAAGGAGGAGGCATACAGGGCGCTTGTTAGCTCCACCAACGAGCTTTGTGATTATGCGAAGAGGAGGGGAGAATTGAAAATTGCGCTTGAAGTATTCGATTTTGACGTGGATAAAAAGAGCCTGATAGGTCCGGCTCCGCTCGCATTGCGCTTTGCAAAAGAGATAAGGGAAAAGCATTCCCACTTCGGACTGATGGTCGATCTGAGCCATATTCCGTTGCTTCATGAGACAATAGAAGAATCGCTGCTACCCGTGAAGGATTATATAATCCATGCCCATATCGGAAATTGTGTTGTTAAAAGTGCAGATCTGCCGGGCTACGGCGATGCGCATCCCAGATTTGGTTTTCCGGGAGGGGAGAACGATGTCGACCAGGTCGTGGATTATCTGAGAGTTCTGCTTTCAATAGGATTTATTAATGACAGAAAGCCTCCCATCGTTAGTTTCGAAGTCAAACCTTTCGGGGATGAGGATCCGGACATTGTCATTGCAAACGCAAAACGAACCTTGAACGAAGCCTGGGCACGCGTTTAAGTATGACTCAAAAAGTAATACAACCTAAAAAAATAGCATAAAAATGAAAATTGTAATTCTGGACGGCTTTACCTTAAATCCCGGGGATCTTTCATGGGAAGGGTTAAAGAAATTGGGCGATTTAGTGGTCTATGACCGTACCCCAGTTGAGAAAATTGTCGAACGGATCGGAGACGCAGAGGTGGTTTTCACCAATAAGACTCCACTGGATGAGGCAGTTTTGAAACAGCTCCCTTCGCTGAAATTCATTGGTGTGTTGGCCACCGGATACAATATTGTAAATACGGAAGCAGCCAAAAAATGCGGGGTGATTGTTACGAATATTCCGGGGTATAGTACGGCGTCTGTCGTACAACTCACCTTCGCCTTGTTGCTGGAGCTTTGCCACCACGTGCAGCGGCATACCGATTCCGTGATGGAAGGAAAGTGGGCCGGTTCAGTCGATTTTTGCTTCTGGGATTTCCCGTTGGTGGAACTCGCAGGAAAGAGTATCGGCATTATCGGATTTGGAAATATTGGGCAACGGGTGGCTGATGTGGCATCTGCGTTTGGCATGAAAGTAATTGCAAATAGCAGGAGCAAAACAGATCAGTCGCACCGAAAGAATTTTAGATGGGCCGAGGTTCCGGAGCTTTTACAACAGTCGGATGTGGTAACTGTCCATTGCCCGCTGTTCCCTGAAACAAAAGGTCTTATCAACAAGGAAAGTCTTAAGATGATGAAGCGCTCGGCTTTCCTGATAAATACATCCCGCGGACCGATTGTGGTTGACGAAGATCTGGCGGATGCTTTAAACAACGATGTAATTGCCGGGGCCGGAATCGATGTTCTGTCAATGGAGCCACCAGCCAATAACAATCCCCTCTTTAAGGCCAAAAATTGCATGATTACACCGCATATTGCCTGGGCAACTCTGGAAGCAAGAACACGATTGATGGATATTGCAGTGGGTAACTTGTCCGCATTTTTGAGCGGAGAACCTATCAATATCGTTAACAAATAGAAAGCTGATCGGTAAAATGGGTTTGGATAAGACGAAGCTTTTTTGCATCCCTTTTTCGGGGGGAAATGCATACTCCTATAATGTGTTTAGAAAGCATCTTCCAGAAAATATCGAACTGGAAACACTGGAATTGCCTGGTCGGGGAAAGAGAATCGCCGAAGCCCTGCTGCATACAATCGATGAAATGACGGTGGATCTTTTCAGGCAAGTCGAGAATAAATTGACCGGCAATTATGTGATTTTCGGACACAGCCTTGGAGCTCTGCTGGGCTATACTTTGTGCAAATGCATTTTGGCTAAGGGTCATAAACCTCCGGCAATCCTTTTCCTCTCAGGACTTAAAGGTGCTTCGGCTATTAGTTATCGCAATTTGTCAGGCCTTTCCGATAGCCAGTTCACAAAGATTATTAGCGATATGGCCGGAACTCCCGAAGAATTGCTTGCCGATAAAAGCTTCCTTGACTATTTCTTACCCGTTTTACGTGCAGATTTTCAAGCGATCGTGGATTACAGATATTCTCCTCCAAATGATACGATCGAGGTTCCTATGGTTATTCTACTTGGGGAGCAGGAGGCAATTAGTGACAACGATGCTAATGCCTGGCAACAGGAAACGATTGGAAATGTTTCCATTCACAGGTTTGAAGGTGGACATTTCTTTATCAATAAAGTGCCCGATGAAGTGTGCAAGCTAATCTCTGAAAAATGCGCCCAACTTATTTAGCTGCCGGAACCTGTGTCTTTTTGGGTTTATCACCGATTATCAGGACGTAAATAAGAGGAATTAAGGGCGTTAGAAAAATAGAAAAGAGAAAATTAGCCCAGAAACCAATAATTGTTTTTCTGCCAAGCATCGCTACGACGAAACAGAGAAATAGATAGAAAAGCAGTAATATCATAATGAATTGTATTTAGTTATTATGAAACTGAATGAACCACTTCAATTGAATAATTGCCCATTGAAAATTTAGTTTATTTCCACATTATTTTTTCGAAATCGGATTAGACTTATAGAGTTCGTCCATTGGTAAAATTAAGATAAATCCCCATTTGTTAATCTTAATTGTTTCGTAAAAAATTGCAGAACTTTTTTCTTTCGGCAATTCTTCTAACAGCTTAATTCCTGATTTCCCCATCTGTAAATCCCTTCCAATATCATTAAGTACTGGAATATTGAGTTTAGTGGCCAGGGTGTAGATCGTCTCTTTGCTAATCCAGCTCTCTTTTGGAGCCGTCAGTATAGTTCCATTTTCCGAGACAAGAACGACGGAGCCATGTAATTCCATACCTATGTACTCAACCGCTTTTGTCAACCATTCAATTGCGACGTCAACAGTAACTATGCCACTATATTTTTCTTTGTACCCATCGAACTTAAAAAATGGAACTGAATAGGTCGACATTAATTTATTACCTCCACCCTCATCGTAGTACGGTTCACTCCAGATCGGTTTCAAGATCGCTTTGGGTCTTAAGTACCAATCTTTGTGAAAATAATCGTAGGTCCTATCATCCAGAAAGGTAAAAGTGGTTGTATCGCCAGATCTGTATAGGTAAGGAGCGAAGTAAACTGAATCCTTTTGGAACTGGTAGGGTTCAAATGCCACCGCACTTCCAAACAATTCTTCATTATTAAAAAGAACAGATTTTAGCAGAATTTTAATTTCAGCAAGGTCGACATCCTGAACGGCTAAAATGTAAGCAAGATCCTGCGGTGTCCGCTGCACAGACTCAATCATACTGGTTAGCCTTCTAATTTCAGCAGAAATTCGATTTTGATAATGGGTAATATTTGATTTCTTTTTGAATACATCATCGTATCCTGATTTTCCTATAAACAACAGAAAAACGCAGAAAAGAATACCTATAACAATCCCAACTATTTTTAGAATAACCCGTTTTACAATTTTACCCTTATCCATTTTATCTGCTGCCCATTTAAGATTTGCAAAAGTCAAGACTAAAACTAATCACCACTCTGGCGAAAGATCCTCGAGTTCTATTTTTTGTCGTCAGTATTCAACAATAAAGGCAACCCTTTTTCACTGGTTCCCATCAAAATGATCTTAGAGTTCGGTGATTTTGCAAATTCAGAGGTAACTTCCAACCCTTTCCATTTCAGAATAGAAATTTTAGAGATGCTCTCAAAATTTTTAACTCCCTCAGCTTCAATCGATTTTCTTCTTTTTTCTTTTTCTTCTACTTCAATTTTATAATCAAATTCATACGATAACTGCGCTGCGATCATTTTCTTTTCGATAGATTTGGCAACCTCTGCCGGCAGGCTAATTCGCTTTATCAGATAATCCTCCAAAACGATGTTTCTGGATATCAGTTGCTTGTTCAGGTAATGCTTTATGGTCGATTGTACGACGAGTGTCGAAATTTTGTACAATTGCTCTGGCGTATAGTTGCCTATGATAGACAGGGAGGCGGCCTCAACCTCGGGCGCAACATAAGTGTCCGCATAATTAACCCCCAGTACCTTGTGAATCAAAGGAATTGAGTCCGTTATTGCATAAAATCGATAGTTGAACTGAACTTCAATTAAAAGTCCTTCAGCTGTCAGAATTTGCATTGTATCGGTTTTGGTCTGAATTCTGGTATTATAGATGTACATCTTGTCCCAGGGCCAGATTACGGTTAGCCCTTCTCCATAATATTCATCCAGCTTGGTTCCATCAAACCTTGACCATCTGATTCCCTGCTGTCCGGAGTCTAACGAAATGAACATGCTTTTCCAGAATAGCGCGACAAAGAAAAGAAGTATCAACAGGGTTAAGGTAATCCCTAAGGTGTGCTTGTTCCAATAATTAATAATCTTCTGCTTAAAAATTTTTAAGTACAGAATGATTTTCCCGAGTAATATTTTCATTTTTGAAATCATATGATGACTCTTTTAAATATATTCCTTCTTTTAGCAACGAATTCACGTGACCAGAATCTTTCCGTAATCCATCTTGATAAGCCTATCAGCTAAATGGAAATAACGGTCGTCGTGACTTACAGCAATAACGGTTTTCCCTTCGCTTTTTAATTTTTTCAATAAATCTTCATAGAAATAATTTTTAAACTGAGGATCTTGATCAGCAGCCCATTCGTCGAAAATGTAAATTGGCTTATCTTCCAAAAATGTCACAATCAAAGCAAGCCGTTTCCGTTGTCCGGTAGATAGATTTTGTTTCGTAAACTTATCGACTTTAAATTCAGTCTTTTTATCTAATTGCATAAGCTTGAGCAGATCATTTACACGCCTGGGATCAATTTTCTCCAATCCGTATAGCTTATGAAACAGATGAAAATCATAAAATATTGCCGAATATAATTCCCGGTATTCAAGGTAATTCGTGTTGTCGACTAGCTTGTCGTCCACATAAATACTCCCGGATTGTAATCGGTTGTATAGCATGGTAAGTGCTTTCAGCAAGGTCGTTTTACCACATCCGTTGCCTCCGATAAAGAAAATTGTTTCTCCTCTGTTTAGCGTCAGGTCAATCGGGCCAACAGAAAATGAATCATTAACTTCCGTTTTACGATATTCAAAATAGAGATCCTTAAGCTCTATTTTTTTGAAATCAATAAATCTGTTCTCTCCCTCAACCAGTTGCTCTTCATCCGGATTTAACTGCTGGTTCAGTTCGTCTTCCAATTCATAAATATTTCTGACAGCTAAATTGACTTTTTCATAAGGCGGAATCATCGAAACCAACGAACTTAAAGGACCGATTGCGAATAGCATCGCAGTCGTAGTGCTGATTATATCTTTCGAGAATGCGGCGTTCAATTGCGGCAGTACGAATACAATTGAGCCAAGAACAATATAGATAAATGCCTGAGAGAAAACTGTGTTGATGGAAAATAGATGTCCGGTACTGATTTTAAGTCTGTGAACAACAGATGAGATTCTTCCATAATCTGAAAACAAATCATTGCTCTTTTTCCTGTTTAACTTGATCTCTTTTAATCCGTCGAGAATATCCGTAAGCGAATTGAAATAATCCAGTTCTGCTTTATTTGTCTCATCCAGCTCTGCATATACTTTTTTGTTGTTCTTGTTGAATAGCAGGACTCCTAAAGATAATAAGATCAATAAAAGTGCTGCCGCCATGAAGGACAAATAAGCAATATAAGCAAAGATGAAAATGAGCATAATAGCTGATTGAATCGCCGTAATCAAATACACCGACATCTGTGAAATCAAGGTAGACTCCTGCGTTAGGCGGTTATAAATTTTGGTTTTACCTATCTGCTCTACATTCAAAAGGTCTGTGCGACGTATTTTGTCAGATAACCTGATCCGGACATTATTCAGGATGTCTTCAACAATAGTGACCCCTTCGACCAAAATGAACTTCTGCGAGGTAATAAAAATACCAACAACTGCCACGAACATTAGGATGTAACTGATGTTGATGGTATTCGGTGTCTTACTCTGAGCAGCCAAATTGATTACAGCTAAAACTCCCGCGCTGGACATCCCGGAAAGCGCCGTTAGCAAAATCAGCTTCCGCAGAGGTCTATCCGATTCTTTTTTGAGAAAATGAAATATTGTCATCTATTTTCTGTACTTACTTTTAATATTATATCCAACAATTCGGCTAAAATCCTGTAAAGGGCTGTTTTTTTTAGTTGGTTACCTTGCTTTGAACGAAAGAATCTGTTTCTGCATGAAAATTACAAAGAAATTATTGAACTGCACCACATTTACGGGTAAAGCTTATTTACAAAAAGTCGAAAATGTTATCTCCTCATGAATTGAGCTGATTTAATTTATCCAGCAATTCCTTGGTCAATAAAGCATTCTTTTCCATGTTCGGCTGTTTCAACATATCCATATGTCCTCCCCAACCCGTATAGGTTTCGAAATGCCTGGTCAATTTGCTCCATTCACTCCTGCTGATATTATGCTTGAAATCAGTAATCAGATCCGTTGCCTCAATTTGAATTATTGGACAATCCAATAGTTCGCTTTCGGTTCTGGCATTTAGGTACTTGCGATAAGAAACAATTTTTCTTAGCGCAGCATCCTTGATCTCCTCATCCAAAAATTCAGCATGATTTTGTTCAATGTAGAGAATAGCATCATTTAGATATTCATCCGGACTCCAATCAATTATTTCAAGTTGTCTGTAACTGTCCAGTAAGATTATCCCACCCATGCGCCTGCCTCTCTTTTGCAAGGTCAGGGCCACGTCGAATGCCATATTTCCTCCGGCCGAATGACCAAAAAGATAGAAATCTCCTTCTTTTTGGGTATCACATATCAAGTCTGCAACGGACTCCGCCGGATCGTCCGACTCGATAAAGTTTATTCCATATACAGACCAGTCGTCAAAGAATTTTGAATAGGCCATATAGGCGAATGAATAGCCAATGCCTGGAGGTAAGAAGAATATCTTCTTTTCATGTTCCTGGTTTAAAAGAAGAATATCTGTCTCCATATTCTTTAATTGGAGATCCGTATTCAAGATTATAGCCGCCATTTTTGCTATCGTCGGCTGCTTAAATATCAGGTTGAGGTAAGTCTTCTTCCCAAGTCGTTTCTGGACTTTCGACATTACCTGGATGGCCTTGATCGAATTCCCGCCGATGGCAAAGAAATCATCATTAGCTCCAATTAACTCCCTGTTCAGAACCTGCTTCCACACATCGGCAATAATAATTTCTGTCTCTCCCGAAGGCTCCACGTAAACTTCCGAGGTTGTTTTGTCATTCTGATCCGGATTCGGCAGATTTCTGACATCAATCTTTCCGCTTGGAGTATATGGGAAAGTTGTAAGTTTTACAAAGTACCCTGGAATCATATATCCGGGAAGGGTAGCAGCCATAAATTCCGCAAGATCCGGAATTTCCTTTTCGGGCACCGTGGTGAAATAGGCAGCAATTTCCTTGTCTCCTTGATCATCAATTATTTTAACAACAGCTTCCCGGATATCCGGATGACTCAAAAGACAAGATTCAATCTCCCCAAGTTCAATTCGGTATCCCCTGACCTTCACCTGACCGTCATCTCTGCCAAGAAATTCGAGATCACCAGCGCTGTTCCAAAGTGCCATGTCTCCGCTTTCGTAGATGAGACCTTCAGAAAAAGGATTCTGAATAAATCGTTTGTCAGTAAGATCCGGTTTGTTAATATAACCGTTGGCAACATTATATCCTCCAATATACAAATCACCCGCAATTCCCCTTGGAACCAACTCTTTATCTTTATCCAGAATATAGAGCTGAGTGTTATTGATAGGCTTTCCAATCGGTATTTTACCCGGAAGCGGATCGTCTTTTCCTGATACAGTAAATGAAGAAACAACGTGAGTTTCCGATGGCCCGTATTGGTTGTGGAACTTAATGGCAGGAAAGGTTTTTAGCAGTTTTTCTAAGTACGTGTTGATATATGGCTGCTCTCCGGAGGTAATTACGTGTTTGAGAGATTTCAACTGACCAATATTCTCAACTTCTCCTAAGAACAAGTTTAAAGCGCTATAGGGCATTGTCAGGAGTTCAATCTCTTCCTTTTCAATCATTTCGGAAATCAGGGTCATCTTGTAGCGGGTATCATTTTCAATCATGAACAACGTACCCGCAGTGGCAAGGGAAAACAAAATTTCCTGAATGGAAACATCAAAACTATGAGGTGCAAATTGCAGCGTCTTCAAGCCTCCTTCTACCAACTCTGATTGCCATTCCACAAGATTTATAAGACATCTGTGCGTTCCTAAAACTCCCTTTGGTTCCCCGGTGGACCCGGAAGTATAGATGACGTAAGCTGTCGAATTATCGGCAGCGGTTGCGCAAATGTCTGGATTTGCTACGCTGTACCCGTCTAGGCATTCCTCTAAGCGATCGATCGTAACGATATTCATACCTGCTGACTGATACAGCTTTCCATAGTTATCAGTCGTAATAAGAATTTTTCCGCCGCTATCCTTCAGTATATATTCAATCCTTTTTGGGGGATAATTGGGATCCACAGGGACAAAAACTGCCCCTGCTTTCAATACTGCAAGCATAGTAATTACAGACCATTCCGTACGATCCAGCATAACGCAGATAAAGTCGCCCGGTTTAACTTTCTCGCTGTCGGTTAGTAACCTGGAAAATTGATTTGCCCTCGAGTTAAGCCTCAAATAGGATATCGTCTCACGTTTAAATATAACCGCAGTATGATCGGGAAATTCATTCGCCTGCTTCTCAATAAGGCCTACAATTGATTGGTGATTTAAAGTCCGGATATTTCCTGTGGATAAATTCAAAAGCTCTGCTCGCTCCTGTCCCGAAATCATAGTTAGCTGAGAAATTGGTTTCTCATCATTTGCGATAATGCTCGCAAGCAGGGTCGCAAAATGATTGAACATATTCTCTATCCTTTCTTTTCGGAAGAGGGCAGTATTGTATTCAAAGAAGTAATTTACCGAATCTTGCTCCTCAAAATAGCTTATGGACAGGTCAAATTTGCTTACAGGATAGTCAAATTCCACAGAACTCATGTCCAGGCTGGAAAATCCATTGGATTTTTTCTCTGCCGCCGTCTGCGATATCAGCATCACATCGAATAAAGGTGTGCGGGACAGATCTCGCGGTAGTTGTAATTCATCCACAAGTAAATCAAATGGATATACCTGATGACTAAAAGCGGTGACCGTATTTTTTTTGACCCTTGTAAGAAATGACTTGAAGCTTTCAGTACTTTCTGATTTGTTCCTCAATGCGAGTGTATTCAGAAAAAAGCCAATCTGATCCTGAATATTCTGGTGATCGCGGTTCGCAATTGGCGTTCCAATAACGATGTCTTCTTGTTTTGTATATTTCGAAAACAGGATATGTAAAAGGGCAAGCGTTGTTATGAAAAGTGTCGAGTCGTTCTCTGCACAGATTCTTTTTAGTCCGCTGGTCAGCAGTTCCGGAAGTTGGAAAGAGACAGTTTCCCCTTCAAAAGTTTGAGTTTTTGGCCTGGGGAAATCCAATGGCAAATTCAAGCACTGTACCGGTTCTTTAAACAGTTCAAACCAGAAATTTTTATGCTGATTCGTTCCCTTTTCATCAGTTGAAAGCATGTGGTTATGCCAGTGCGCATACTCCTTGTACTGTATAGGAGAAGGCAGGAAAATTCGCTGATCACGGATAATACTTCTGCCTGCAAAGTGATCATAAAATAGAGCCAGGTCATTGATCATTATGTCAATAGACCATTCATCCATAATAATATGATGCACATTGATTAGCAAGAGACATTCCTCCGTTGCAGATTGCCTCAGGAGGGAAACCTTTATCAGAGGAGCCTTCTCCAGATCAAAAGGAGTCGTGATTGCCTTCTTAACCAATTCCTTTGAATTTTCAATAAGGTTCTGGCTGCCAGTGATTTCAAAAACAGCTATTTCAAATTCAAACTGATCTTGTATCCGCTGTTTTGGCTCGCCATCAATTTCGACGAAACAGGTTCTCAATGATTCATATTTGCAAATGATTGCATGAAATGCGTTCTGAAGTGCCTCTATATTCAGGTCAGATTTTACCTGGTATACCATCGGGATATTGTATGCGATAGATACTTTCTCCATCCGGTTCAAAATCCACAACCTACGCTGGGCATGCGACACATCATAGTAATCAGCTTTGTTGAGTTGGGTCAGCTCAGTAAAATTCGACTCGCTTGTCTTGCCTAGTATAATCGCAAACTGAGCAATTGTGGGGAATTCGAAAATGTCAGACAACTGGAATGTGCGGTTGAACTCCCTGTTAATCTGCGATAGCAGCCTCAATGCCTTCAAACTGTGCCCGCCTACATTGAAGAAATTATCATGTTTGCTCAGATTTTCAATTTCCAGTACCCGTCTCCAGATTCCTGACAAGGACATTTCAACTGGATTTAACTCTTCCGATTCTACTGATCCCGACTGTCTGGTATCCGGTTCCGGATCGGGGAGGGCCTTCCTGTCGACCTTCCCGTTAGGAGTTAAAGGAATTTTTTCTATTCTCACAAAGTACATCGGAATCATGAATGCAGGCATGATCCTGCCCAAATGATTCTTCAGATCAGTTAGATCAATTTCTTCATGAGCCACGAAATAGGCTGCAATATCTTTTGATGCTCCTTTCTCAACAGCCACAACTAATGCATTTTCAATACCCGGATAGCTCTTGATATTGGCCTCAATCTCTCCCAGCTCAATTCTGTAACCTCTGATTTTTACCTGGCTGTCGATTCTTCCAAGGCACTCCAAATCACCCGTATCTGTCCATTTCCCTAAATCACCTGTTCTGTAAATTCTTCCTTCTCCGAATGGGTTGGGAAGAAATTTTTCCTTAGTAAGGTTCTCCTTGTTGAAATATCCTCTTGCCAGACCGTCACCAGCGATACAGATCTCTCCAACATGACCCGGAGAAACAAGTTTGAAGTTTTTGTCAACAAGATAGATTTGCGTGTTGGAAATCGGACGTCCGATCAGAACATTTTTATTTGTATTGCTAAATCGATAGATCGTGGAATAGGTTGTATCTTCTGAAGGACCATACAAATTCCTTACCTCGAGTCTATCACAGTCAAAACTGTCTATGAGTGATTGTGGAATTTGCTCCCCTGCCAGATTTATAGCTGTAATATTTCTGAATGCGCTATCATGTAAATCATCTGCAATTGCCAGGACCAGGGAGGGCACGGTGTTGATCAATATATTTTTATCCTTCGCGAGATACGCCGGAATCTCAAGGGCCGATTTCAATATTCGGATGGTTTTCCCAGCTGACAGTGCGTAGAAAGTCTCAAATATTGAAATATCAAAGCAGTAAGAAGTAGAGGCATAGATAATATCAAAGGCGGAATTCTTAAATTCAATGGCACACCATTGTAAGAATACGGCTAGATTCTTATGGGTAATTTCCACACCTTTAGGCAGACCGGTTGATCCGGAGGTGTAGATTATATAGGCCAAATCTTCAAGAGTGTGTTGCCTGACCGGCTCATCCGCACTATGTAATTCAATTAATTCGTCATGAATATCTACAATTTTTGAATCTGGAATTTGTGAGAGTACCTCGTTTTGAATATCCCCCTTTTCGGTGATTAGCAGTTTGGCTTTGCTGTCATTCCATATGTATTCAATTCTTTTTTGAGGATACGACGTATCGATTCCAACATAAGCGGCTCCACTCTTTAGTACACCCAGCATTGCTACAACCATTGCTTCTGTCCGTTCAACCATTATGGCGATCAGATCATTCGGTTTAACAGCGCAATCTTGTTGCAGATAGTTTGCCAGCTTATTCGCTTTTTCGTTCAGTTCTCTGTATGTTGTCTTTTTATCTTTAAACAACAGCGCAGTTTTATCCTGATTTTCGGTAAGTCCTCTCCTAATAAATTCGATGCTGTCTGTTTGTCCTGTAATTTTAGGATAATAACTGTTATAGCTTTCCAGACGCGTAAGCTCATCGGGCAACAGGATATCCAGATCCCCGATCTTCAATTCGCTATTACCCAGAATGGTCTCTACCGTTTTCGAAAAATGACAGGCAAATCGCTCAATGCTTTCCTTTCTAAAGAGAGATTTTTTATATTTTATGGTTATATAAATTTTGTCTTCTGCCTCTAGTCCATAAAGCATTAAATCATACTCCGATGAGAAAATGGTTTCCGCCCTATAATCGGAAACCCGCAACTCTCCGTTTTTAAATTCGGATAGCTCAAAATTCATGTAGGAAAAAACAACATCAAACAGGGGTGAGCGATTTAAATCCCGACTGATATTCAGATTTTCAATTAGCTCATCGAATGGATAATCCTGATTCGCAAAGGCTTTAATGGCGGTTTCTTTTACCTCGTTTAAAAACGCCGCAACAGTGATATCGCCGGAAGGGAAGGTTCTGATTGGTAGATTGTTGACAAACATTCCGAGTAATCCGGATAAATTTTCATTGTTGCGGCCAATAGTTGTAACCCCGATTATTATATCATCCTGACCGGTATATTTATTCAGGACAATATTATAAGTGGCGAGCAAAATCATGAAAGTCGATATCCCCTGATTGGCAGACATCTTCTTGATTTCAGCAGTCAGCCTTTCGTCAATACACAAGGTGAAAGTTCCTGCTTCTGCCGATTGATTGTTAGCACGAGGGAAATCAGTAGGCAAATTTATCACGGGAATCGCTCCGGAAAATTGGTCTATCCAATAGCTTTTTTTATCATTTGCGACTTCGCTTTTAAAATAGGTATTCTGCCATATCGCATAATCTTTGTACTGAATGGTTAATGGATCCAGCTCCTTCCCTTCATAATAACTGAACAGTTCCTTCTTAAGGATCTCCATTGAGAAGGCATCAATTATGATGTGGTGCGCATCAAACAGTATCAGATGGTTGTCGGGTGAAAGTTCGATAATTTCGGCTCTGAACAATGGAGCCTTTTTTAGGTCAAAGGGTTGAATAAACCCAAGTATATGATTTCTCGCATCCTGTTCATTCATTGCGAAGACCGGAATGTCAAAATCGACCGTTTCATGGACAATTTGGACAGGCATATCCTCCACCAATTCAAAAGATGTACGAAGTATTTCCTGATGGTTGATCATTTTGCCAAATGCAGCAATAAAATCATCCACTCGTAACGTCCCTTTAATATTCCATATCTCAGGAATATGATAGCTTAATTTGTCTTTGGTGAGCTGATCCAGGATAAATAGTCTGCGTTGCGCGGAAGAGACGGGATAATAATTACTCTTTGCAGCAGGCACTATTTCATATGAATCTGACTCTTTCTCCTGATCATTATCCAGTGATCTGTTTTTCGATTCGAGATATTCCGATAGCTCGGCAATCGTCAAATGATTAAACAATTCGCTAATAGTAACCTGGATTTTTAATTTCTTTTCCAGCAGACTATTAATTTTTATAGCATGAATAGAGTCCCCGCCCAAGTCATAATAATTATCTGCAATGCTGATTTCCTCATAACCCAGTACGTTTCCCCATACCTGCGCCACAGCAATTTCGAATTCAGAATACGTCTCATCATCTTTCCCTTTGAGCAGAACCTCTTGAAAAACTTCATGACTCTCTGCCTTTTTTTGCATTTGTTTTTTGGGCGAATGCAGTTTCTCATCCAGATAAAATGGCAGGTTATCAGGCGAATCAAGAAAGGTCAAATCAGGTTCCCCCAGAATAACCGAGCCAATTCTTTTTTGGATAATCTGCCCAATAGCTGATATTCCTTGCTCCGTCGTGATTGATTTAAATATTCCATCTTCAGTAACTCCAAAATCATATGCCATCCCGGTTTCTTTCCACGAGGTGAGGTTGATGCTTTGGGCGTTAAAGCCCAAATGATTTAGTTCAGCAGAAAATCCATCCATGAAGAGGTTTGCCGCGGTGTAATCACTTTGCCCTGAAGTCGGTAAAATTGCCGTAAGAGCCGATGTCATGACAAAGAAATCAGGCTTTCTATTTTTGAGGATTTGGCTCAAATAGATTGTGCTGTGTATTTTCGCTTTGACAACATTTTGAAAATCTGCAAATTCTTTGTTGAAAATAAATCCGCCTCCCGGTACCCCAGCAGCGTGCACGACTCCACAAATTCTGCCAATTTCATTTTCAATCTTCTCAATCGTCGACTTTACAATAGAAAATTCGGTTAAATCGGCTGTAATAAGATAAACTTCGACCGCCTCCTTCTCTATTTCAGCCAATTTTTCAAGTTTCCTGCATAGTTTTGGATCTTTTCTCCCCTGCACTATTTCATCCCATTTTTCTCGGGGCGGTAACTCTGTACGGTTAATCAGAACCAGTTTTATTTTCGCCTGCTTCGAAAAATAATATCCCAATTCTAGTCCAATTCCTCCAGTGCCTCCTGTAATGACGTACACTCCACCATCCTGATAGGTGATGTTAGTGGCAGCCCTGTCTTCCAGCTTTACCGGTTTTATTTCCCGTATAAATCGTTGGGCGTTTCTATAGGATCTATAGTAATAAGAATCAGTAAATCCGTAATTTAGCTCATCAAGTACGTCGTCTTCAGAGGTAAATTCATCAATATCCAGGAATCTGCAATTTATAGTCGGGTTCTCCCTTTGTAAGACTTGGCCTATCCCGGAAACCGAATAATTCAAAGAATTTAATGCAGTTTTTCCGCCATTGACTTCGGAAACATTTTCTCCCACAAAAAGCAGATCAATTTTAGGAGATGCTTTGAGTGACAAAAATTTAGCAAGATGAAATGCACTATAAAGAGTCCTGTCAAGAGCGGTTTCAAGATCGATTTCATCTTTTACAGCAAGCAAACTCACCGAAGGAAGTACAAAAATTATTTTGAATGGATTATTGAAATTAGTGCCGCTGAATAATTCTTCGAAATTATTGTGGATTACCTCATACCCGACAATTCCTGTTTTCGAAATAATTGAATTAACCAGCTGCTGATTACAAGCTGAATTATATAATAGGATGCAGTCTGATTTTGCCGACTGCACCTCCTTTTTTAGCGGGAACGGCTTCCATATTAACTCATGGAAATTGTTGGCAGGTCTTTGAAATGCTATCCTTTTCAACGTGAAATCTTGAAAAGAGGCTATCAAATACCCTGAATCGTCGGTAAGGGTTATGTCGAATGATCGGGTTTCGGAGGAGTCGCTTTTACCTCTTCTTATATAGCTAAAGATTTTTCCGGATGCTTTTCTTCTTACTGTTACCGTCCCAAAGGAATAGGGAAGGAATCCTGCCTCATCTATCGCATAACTTAAAGCAGCATCTATCATTGGAGGATATAAATGGTAGGTATCCGCCAAAGCAGAATCATCCGGCGGAACGCTCAATTCAGCCAGATAATCAGTCTCATTCCAATAGATTTTATTCAGACAATTCCATTTGTTGCTAACCTGCACGATCTCCTGATTAGTGACCCGATCACCGTTGTAAACTACATCCCGGGAATTAGGCAATCTCTTTTTAATTTCTTCCAGGTCAATTCTATCAGGAATGCTTTTATTCGATAAAGCAATTTGGAATTTTGCGTAGGTATTCCAGCTATCCTCCTTGCTTTTTGATTGAATTTCGACCGAGAGGTGATTATCGCCCGATTTGTTTATTGAGCTCAGGACTTCCAGTACCGCCTCTTCTTCCAGCGCAAGTGGTTGAAGAAGATAGAAGTTATCAAAAATGAGGTGGTCATTTCCAAGATGATTTCTTCCTGCTTCATAGGCCATTTGCAGATAGGCTACACCAACCAGAGTAGGCTGGTTCAAAATGCGGTGTTCATTCAGCAACCAGGTGGATTTGTCAAATTTATTCACATACACCGCCAGATTTGGAGTATCTACAATGCAATTACCTAAGAAGACGTTTTCAAATTTTTTCCCGTAGGCCGAATTTATTGATTCATGAATAGTCTCTTTAGCAACCAGATTGACCCAGCATCTCTTCCTTTCAAAAGGATATCCTGGTAATGAAATTTTCGATGGGGAAGAGTTAGAATAGTAGTCGCTCCACTCAATATCAGCACCTTTGATATAAGCTTCTGCCAACTGAATTATTTTTTCAGACGAACGTTCACTCTTATACAAATCCTCATTTATTTGATTGCTCAGATCCCTGAGTTCGGCTTCTGTTATTTCTCCAAAAGCTAGATTTTTTTTGTTTGAGGCGACAGCTTTGGAATACTGACAATATATAGCCTCGGTTGCCGGAGTATATGGATCATTGTCTATAAATAAAGATAGCTTTTGGATAAGTTCTTCAGGTGCTTCAAAAATAATAGCCAACCTGAATGAATGGTGACTCCTACCTGTTGCAAGCGTGTAACATATGTTTTGCGGGTCAGCCGCAGTATTCAGATAGATGGAATGCCTGATTTTCTTTGCATAATTCAGGAGACCATCCTTGCTTCGTGAAGAGAGCACCAGGATATTCCGTTTCTTTCCGTCAACAGATTTGACTTCTGGTTCAGGAGCCTCCTCAAGAACTATATGACAGTTCGTCCCACTTAATCCAAACGAGCTTACGCCGCATCTTAAGGGTGTCCCATCGTGTTGCCAGTCCGCCAGGTCTCTGTTTATATAGGCTGCACTATCTTCAAATTTAATATTCCTGTTTGGTGTCTTGAAATGAGCCAATGGAGTAAGTTTCCTGTGTTTGAGGCTTAAAACAGCTTTTACTAATCCTGCTAAACCTGCGGCAGTATCTAAATGTCCAATATTGGCCTTAACCGCGCCAATAGCACAAATTCCAGTGTCGGAAGTATATCTTTTATAGGCTTTTGTTATCCCGTCTATTTCAATCGGATCTCCAAGTTTAGTTGCAGTACCATGTGTCTCGATAAAGCTTACGGATTGTGGATCAACACCGCTATCCAGCCACGCTTTTTCAATGGCATCAGCCTGTGCGTCTGCATCAGGAGCGGTAATTCCGATAGAACTTCCATCCTGATTTATTTCACTTCCCTTAATAACGGCATAGATTGAATCTTTATCCCTCAAGGCTGTCGTAAGCGGCTTGATCAGGATAGCTATTGCACCTTCACCGCCTCCGGTTCCATTCGCCGAATCGTCAAATGAATGTCCGCGGGCATCTGAAGAATCAATCTCCAATCGTGAACCTGAATCAACTGGAAGGAGATGAAGCTTCACGCTACCTACGATGGCAGTATCGATTTTTCCATCCCTCAACGACTGAATGGCTAAATGAACCGCCACTAATGAAGAAGAACAGGCTGTATCAACAAGCAGTGCCGGTCCTTTGAGATTCAGATGATAGGATAATCTGCTGGCCAATATGGACGGCGTTTGCGCTACCAGAAGCTGGTTTAAATCCTTGGCATCTGAGGCATCTATGTATTTTGCGTACTCACTAATGTTATCGCTGGCACCCAGAAAAACACCGGTCTTGCTCCCCCATAATTTTTTTCCTCCGTATCCCGCGTCTTCCAGTGCATGATAGGCGGTTTCCATGAATAGCCGTTGTCCGGGATCAATTAAAGCAGCTTCGCTAGGCGAAAGCTTGAAGAAGCCATGATCAAATTTATCAACCTCTGGTATATAGCACAACTCCCTGAATTTGACCGAGTCTGGATCAAAATTGTGTCGCTTGCAAAGTTCCTTTATATCTGGAATTCTGGACTCTGGTATTTCTCCGATAAAGTCAATCCCCAGACATAAATCCTGCCAAAATTCTTCCGGAGTTTCACAATCCCCAATTCGGGCTGCCATCCCGATAATAGCTATATCATGATAGTCTGAAATTGTACGCGCCTTATCATTAAACAGAGATACCTCCTCCGGTTTGCCGGATATTCTTTGAGCTATAAATTCTGCCTGCTCTGTAATTCTACTCTTTGAAAACAGATCAGTTAGTTCCAATATATCGGGGTATATCCCATTTATTCTGCTGTGAAGTTTCACTAAAAGGATCGAATTTCCTCCCAGATCAAAAAAATTGTCGTGAATACTAATGCTTTCTGTCGATAAGACCTCTTGCCACAGAACCAATAATTTTTCTTCGATATCATTGGCCGGATTTTCAAATAGGGCTCCGGTCGATATGTTCTGAATTGCGGCAGGCAATGACTTCCTATCTACTTTCCCATTAGGAGTTAATGGTATCTTTTCTATCTGAATATAGAAGGAGGGGATCATGTAGTCGGGAAGCCACGAAGCAAGATGACTTTTTAATCTTTCGATCTTTAGTTCATCATCCGATACCAAATAGGCAGCAAGTTCTTTTGTTCCCTCCTTTTCGACAGCGACAACAACTGTATCTTTAATTCCTTGGTACTGACGAAGCCTAAGTTCAATCTCATTCATTTCAACGCGGTATCCGCGAATCTGGACCTGGCTGTCGCTCCGGTCGAGATATTCAAGGGTCCCGTCATAAAGCCAACGACCAATATCCCCACTCCTGTAAATTATCTCACTGCAGACATAGGGGTTTTCAAGGAATCTTTCGGCGGTCAAGTCTGGTCTGTTCAAATAGCCCCTGCTTAGACCCGATCCGGCAACATATATTTCACCGAAAACGCCAGTTGGGGTAATCTCCATATTCGGATCCAGAATATAAACCTTGGTCTCCGGAAGTGGATTTCCAACGTTGCTGCTTCCATCGGATAATTGTATTTCCTGATCGGTAATTTGATGATAGGTTACATGAATGGTGGTTTCAGTAATCCCATACATATTGATAAGCTTCACTTTGGCCGCAGGATATTTGCTAATCCATCTGCCAAGTTTCGACGGATTTAATTTATCTCCTCCAAAAATTACATAACGAAGATTTAGCGCAATGCCGTTTCGGCTCTCATGAACAGTATCAATAAATTTGTAAAATGCCCCAGGAGTTTGGTTCAAAACAGTCACCTTGTTTTGGCTTACCAATCGGACAAAAGCGGAAATATCTCTGACATCCTTTCTGTCAGGAATTATCAATTTTCCTCCGAACAATAAAGCTCCGTACATTTCCCAGACGGAAAAATCAAAACAATAGGAATGCGCCATTATCCAAACATCGGATGAACCGAAATCAAAATGCGATCTATCATTTAGAAACAATCGGATCAGATTTCTGTGACTTATCGGGCAGCCTTTGGGTTTACCGGTCGATCCTGATGTGAATATGATATAGGCAGTTGTATCGATAGAGCAATTGACTTCGATCGGATTTGGATAGCTTTTTTCATTAGTTTCATGGGCATCAATTAAATTGAATACCTGGCAATCCGGATTAACAACAGCTATAATTTTTTGTAAACGGATAGCATTCTCCTCATTCGCAATGATGATTTGGATTTTGCTTTCGGATAGGATATGGCTAATTCTTTCATCCGGATATTCCGGATCAATAGGAACATAGGCTCCGCCAGCCTTCAATATTGCCAACAGTACTGCAGCTGTTTCTTCGGTCGGAGCTATTAACACCCCAACAGGTTCGCCAATTGAGAGCTCATATTTTTCTTTCAGACATGCTGCAATTCTATTCGACCTATTATTCAATTCTGAATAAGTCAAACTCTTGTCCTTGTAAACCACAGCCGTGTTTGAAGAATATTTTGATGCGGCTTCCTCAAATAATTGAACAATAGTCTTCTCAGTAGGATACCCGGCCGCTGTATCGTTGAATTTATGAAGAAGGTTGTTCCTTTCTTCCTTGCTAATTATATTAATTGATCTAACTTTCTGAACAGGATTAGAAATTATAGTATTTAGTAGTTCTATTAAATGTGAAGCTATCTGTTCAATCCTTTCCTGTCTGAATAATTGAGTATTGTACTCAATCAACATCTCTAAATTAGTGCCGGTATCATTGAAGTTGAATGTCAGATCAAATTTGCTGATATCCATCGGAATTGTGAAGGACTCCGTCTTCTTAAAAACCTCCCTGAAGGCGATATCAAAATTCTGCAAAACCAGCATAACGTCAAACAAGGGAGACCGACTGGTATCTCTAGGGAGTTTAATGTCCTCTACCAGTTTGTCAAAGGGATACATCTGATGTGAGTACGCATCCGTTGCTGTTTTTTTGACCTCCTCCAAAAATTCCGCAAAAGTTCTTTCCGGATTTAGCCGATCTCTTAAGGCAAGTGTATTAACATAGTAGCCAATTTGATCTTCAAGGTCAGGGTGATCCCTGCCTGCAACTGGCGTGCCGATTATGATGTCTTCTTGTCCGGAGTATTTATATATCAGAACTTTAATGGCAGCAACAAGCGTCATAAATAGACTGCAACGCTTTTCAATGTTGAATGCGTCAAGGTTTTTCTTTAGGTCATTTGGGAAAGTAAAATAGACAGATTTACCTTGATATGATTTAACAACCGGCCTGCGATAATCAGTCGGGATATCCAGAGAGGGGATCTCTCCGCTAAGTTTATTAATCCAGTACGAACGGTCGGAATCATCCGCATGCGAATTTATTCTGTCATTTAACCAATAAGCATATTCTTTGTACTGAATTTTGGGAATAACCTGCAATTTCTCCTGGTGGGTAAGATGGTATTTATAACCGCCAAAGAGCTCATCAATAATCAAATTGAGCGACCAACCGTCACAAATTATATGGTGAATGTTGATCATCAAAATAAACTTATTCGCGGCCGTCTTTATGATATACATCCTGATCAAAGGGCTCTCTGAAAGCGCAAAAGACTTATGTGCCTCGGTAACCACATAATCGAAGGCTGATTTATCCGGATCGCCGTCAAAGCTGAAATCCTTTATTTCAATAGGTACAAAAAGATCAGATAGTATTTTTTGATAGGGTTCTCCGTCGTGCTCGACAAATACGGTCCGTAGAGCTTCGTGCTTTTGAATGAGCTCGGTAAATGCGAATTGGAGCGCATCATAATCAATTTGGTCTTCAAAAGAGATGGCCAGGGGTATATTGTAGGTCGATTTTGATTTTTCAATCTTGTCCAAAACCCACAATCTCTTCTGAGCATGGGATAGTGCGTACAGTTCAGCTTCTTTGATTGCCGGAATAATGCCGAGTGTCTCCCTTTTCTTTCCTTGAATAATCTCTTCCAGGGATGAGATACTTGGATAAGTAAAGAATTCCTTCAGACTTATCTTTACTGACAATTCCTTATGGATAGCACTTACGGCCTTGATTGCCTTTAAACTGTGTCCTCCCAGACTGAAAAAATTGTCGTCACCCGAAATGTTATTAACGTTAAGTATATTCTCAAAAATTTTCAATAAGATTTTGGCCGTTTGCGTCTTTGATGCAACGTTTTTTTCTGCCTGTGAAATAGTGATTTCAGGTTTTGGAAATGCCTTCCATTCAACTTTTCCATTCTGATTTAGCGGAAACTTATCGAGTTGAATAAAATATTTAGGAATCATGTATTCGGGTAACTTCCTGATAAGCCCGTTCCTAAGCTCGTCTCTTCCGATTTCTTTTAATGCGGTATAATATAACGCCAACTCTTTCTGATCTTCTTCCTGAATTACTACAATTTTTACACTAGTTACTTCGGGAAATTGAGCCGCAATGTTTTCAATCTCACCCGTCTCTATCCGATAGCCTCTAATTTTGATCTGATCATCATTTCTTCCAAGAAATAGTATAGTTCCGTCCTCCCGCCACTGCGCCATATCTCCGGAACGGTACAAAGCCTCCTTGTCATTCAATGGATTTCTCAAAAAGTATCTTTCGTTGAGATCAGGCCTGTTTACATATCCGCGCGACAACCCCTCGCCTCCGATATAGATTTCCCCGGGAACCCCAATAGGGCATAAATTGCAATACTCATCAAAAATATATACGGTCGTGTTTGATATAGGTCTACCGATTGGAATATCAGTTTGATACTCTCTGTCCACGAAAAAAAATGTGGTGAAAGTTGTGTTTTCCGTTGGTCCATAGCCATTTACGAGAATCGTTTCCGGATATTTTTTTATAAACTTGTTTGAAGCAATGAATGGTAGCCTGTCTCCTCCGACAATAATTTCGTCAACACCTTCAAAAATGTTTATATCTAGTTGCTGATCAGACTCTGCGATTCTAAGAAAAAGCCCTGTAGACAAGACAATATTAGTAATCCCATAGGTGGAAATGTAGCTTTTTAGCTTATCCGGATCCAGATAATCGTCTGAATTCTCAATGAAAAGTGTAGCGCCATTTAATAGACTCGCCCATAAATCAAATGTGGTGGCATCAAATGAGAAGGAAGAGGTCGACAGAATTCTGCTATTCTCAGTGACATTGCAGCAAGTGGAATTTCGTACTAATTTGAGGATGGATTTTTCCTCGATCATACTCCCTTTCGGAATGCCCGTAGATCCTGAAGTATAAAGAATATAAGCCAGGTTTGAGGATGATTTTTCAACTTTTACACGATCGAATCCGGAATCTGACAAATAATATTCATCCGTTATTGTGATAATTTCTGACGAAGGTAAGGAGCCGATTTCAATTTTTTTGTCAGATACAATTATTAGCCTCGAGTTAACATCTTTGAGGATCATGGCAATGCGCTCATCTGGCATATTGGTGTCCAGCGGCAGATAGGCGCCTCCCGCTTTTAAAACGCCCAGAATTGTCACAACCAACTCATCAGATCGATCCATCAAAATGACGACCGGTTCCTCAATTTTTAGTCCATGCTCATTCTTTAGCCGAAAGGCCAGGTAATCTGTTTTTTTATCTAACTGGCTGTAAGTCATTGGCCTGCCTTGATAAACTACGGCAGGTTTGTCAGGATAAGTTTCCACGATTTCCTGAAATAATTCGGCTATTGTTTTCTCTTTCGGATAAGGACAGGAAGTGCTATTAAATTCCATTAATATCTGCTCCTTCTCCCTTTCCGAGATAATCTCAATTGAGGAAATGGAATCTTCCGGAGAGTCTATTAAATTCTGAAGCAACTCCCTAAAATGGAGAGAAATCCGTTGAATCTTCCCCTCGGTATACAAATCTGAATTATAGATGATTCCCAATTTTAATGCATCCGGGGATTCTTCAAAATTGAAATGCAGATCAAATTTGCTGAATGAAATTTCGGAATTAAGGACAGACGTTCTGATGCCTTCAAAACGAAATATTCCGGAATCCGATTCCTGAAGTGATACAGTAATTTCGAACAACGGATTGCGGCTGGTATCCCTTTTTAAATTTAAATCTTCAATGAGTAGATCGAATGGATATATCTGGTGGTCATATGCTTCAATGCAGTTGCTTTTAACTCTACCGAGAAAGTAGTTAAAGCTGGAGTCGGATTCAACTTCATTTCTCAACGGAATTGTGTTCACATAAAAGCCGATTTGATTCTCAAGATCTCTTTGTTCTCTGCCTGAAATTGCAGACCCAACTATGATGTCCGATTTCCCTGTGTATTTGTATATCAGAATGTTCACCACAGAAAGAAGAAACATAAAATGACTCGTACCATTCTGCCTGCACAGCTTCTCGATTTTGTCCAAATGATCCTTCTCAAGACAAATTTCATGCAGTTTTCCACTAAATGTTTTATGAAGGGGGCGTCTTAAATCGGGAGTCAGCTCAGAAACAGGCAGTTCTCCCGAGAACCTCTGTAGCCAGTAATTTCTATGAATAGCTGGATTTTCTTCCTTCAGGATTTGATTATGGCGCTGCACATAGTCTCTGTACTGAATCTTCAACGGTTCCAAAGGATTTGTCTCTCCTTGGCAGAAAGAATTGTAAAAGAGCGTAAGCTCCGAAATCAAAACTCCAATTGACCAGCCATCGCTGATTATATGGTGCATGTTGAAAAGCAGAAGATGCTTTTCATTCTCCGTTTTGAAGAGCCTGCTGACAAGCAATGGCCCTTTCGCAAGATCGAATTGACGATTGGATTCTTCTTCTATTAACGCAGCAGTTTTTTCTTCTATATTGGCAGAATTACTTAGATCGCTGTAGTCTAATTTGAAATCAATTTCAGCATATATTTTCTGGTAAGGAGTGCCATCCGTTTCTATGAAAACCGTCCGTAGAATTTCATGACGCTTGACTATTTCTTTAAATGCATTTTCCAGCGCTTCGACATTCAAATTCCCTTCAAATAGTATTGCCGCCGGAAGATTATAAGCAGGGGAGTGATCCATTTTATCAATGAACCATAGGCGTCTCTGCGAATAGGATACCGGAAACATACTGTATTTGGATTTGTTGCCCGATAAAACGCCAAGTTGTCTCAATTCTTCCAAAGCAGAAAGATCGCCGTTTAATGCTCTTTGTTTTAGCTCTTTTATATTATTCTTCATCATCAAACTGCAAATTGGATAGTAGTTCTAGTTCATCGTCAGAAATAGGAACAATGATATTCTCGGCCTCATTTTCTACTAAAAGACCCTTCTCAGGAATAATATTCCTCACTTTATCAGAAATATCCAGCAATACCGGACTGTAAAATATTTCTTTCAGCGCAATGTCAACATTGAATTCTTTTTGAATTCGGGAAATGACCCTAACTGCATTCAAACTATTTCCGCCAATTTCAAAAAAATTATCTTCCAGAAAGATTGTATCTTTTTTCAGCACATCCGAATAAATGCGGAGAATAGCTGATTCAATTTCATCCGTTGGTTCCCTGAATTTATCTTTTTTGTTTAATACAGAAGGATTTGGCAACGACTTTTTGTCCACTTTCCCGTTACCCGAAATCGGAATTTTTTCAAGCTGGATGAGATGAACCGGGATCATATACGTTGGAAGAAATCGCACAAGCTGAGTTTTAATCTTAGCTTGATCAATTGTTTCGTCTGCTGTATAGTAGCCGGCTAATTCAGCAGTTCCATTGCATTCGAACAGAATAACTGCACATTCCTTGATCTCCTTAATTTCACGCAACTGGTTTTCTATTTCCTGTAATTCAACTCTGTAGCCTCGGATTTTTACTTGTTCATCTAATCTGCCCAAAAATTCAATGTTCTCATCTGGTAGCATCTTTCCTAAATCTCCCGTTCTGTATATTCTGACGTTATTAAGTGTTTTACATTTGACAAATTTCTCGGCCGTCTTCTTCGGGTCATTCAGATATTGCCTGGCTAGTCCTTTCCCTGCGATACATATTTCGCCGGGAATTCCTACCGGACATAGATTCAAATTGTTATCAAGGATAAAAATCTGTTCGTTAAGTACTGGTTTGCCTATAGGTGCAATATCATATTCTTCTTGCATGGTCGCTGGCAGAAATTCGAAGAAGGAAGATTCTACACAACATTCAGTTGGGCCATAGAAGTTTGTCGTTTTTATGCACTCATTGTGCCTGTGTTCGTAAAAATTCTTCACCAATTTGAATGGAAGCGCTTCAGACCCAAGAAAGATCTCCTTTAAATCCGGGTTTCTAATTTCCCCAAAACCCTCATCCAGCATGACCGAGAAAAGGGACGGGGTCAAGTCTACTATGTTTATTTTTTTGCTGCTGATGTATTTTATTATTTCTCGCGGATCAAACCGTCGTTCCTTTCCGATAATGTGCAGCGTATTTCCATGACACAGTGTGGCAAACAGTTGTTTAATCGAGACGTCAAAAGCAAATGAACCAATCATTAGTTCATGGAGGCCATTCCCGTAACGCGAATAGGTCCGCTCATTCAAAGAGAAAATAAGTTGAGTGAGCGATTCGTGTTCAATCATCACCCCTTTTGGTATTCCTGTCGAACCAGAGGTGTAAATTACATAAGCGAGGGAGTCAGGATCTATATTAATTTCTGGTATAGTTGAATTTTCTGATAAATTCAGACTCACATCAATAATCGGCAGACTTTCAAAATACTCGTTTTTTAATACGGATAGTTCTTTAGCAACTTTATTATCTACAACTGCAGCTTTTGCCCTACTATCTTTCAGAATGAATGATATCCTTTCTTCAGGATTGTCGGATAGGATTGGCAGATATGCAGCACCAGTTTTCATTATTGCCAATATGGATGCTGCAGCCAGAATTGCATCATCAAGTATAACGGCAATTATATCATCTTTCGCAAGCGCGCAGCTTTCAATTAGTTGGTTCGCTATTCGGTTTGATAATCCTTCCAGTTCTTCATACGAAATACTTTTCTCTTCATTAACTATCGCTACATCGCATCCTTTTTTTGCGGCACGATTTCTAAATTGAAGTATTACGTTGTTTGAAATATCCACTTGCCGGGATGTCTCTAGAAATGCGGATAGAAGTTTTTCTTTTTCGGAAACCGGGATAATCTCCAGATTTTTAATTTTTTCTTTGGGATTTGAAATAATGCTGTTGATCAAAACGTTGAAATGATCAGACATTCTTTGGATACTTTCTTTACGGAACAAGGAGGAATTATATTCAATTGCCCACGAAATTCTTCCCTCATTTTCAGCAAAGAGAAAGGAGAGGTCGAACATGCTCTTTGTGATACGAAAGTCCAGACCGTTCGCTTCAATTCCGTCAAAATTCATCTTCATGTTCATCCCGTCCTTTATCATCCAGGCGACCATTACATCAAAGAGAGGATTTCTATTCAGAATTCGTTCAGTATCCAACTCGTCGACAAGCCTGTCGAAAGGATAAGCTTGGTTATCTAAGGCTTCCGCCAATGTCGAATTGACTTTTTTCAGAACTTCCAGAAATGAATTTTCGGGATTTATTTCTGTGCGAAGAACCAACGTATTAATGAAGAACCCAACTTGATTCTCAAGATCGTAGTGCTGTCTTCCCGCTACAGGAGAGCCCACCATGATATCTTCCTCTCCGGTATATCTGTACAGAAGAATATATACTGCTGAGAGAAGAGTCATGAAAATACTGGCATTCTGATTGTTGCTGATATCCGATAGAGATTTTACAGCCTGACTTTCCAGCGAATATAAAAGCAATTCTCCATCAAGGGAAAAGGATTCTGTTCGGCTGAAATCAGCCGGCAAATTCAACTGCGGATGTGGCTTTCTTAATTTCTTGTGCCAATAATCTTTAACGGCCACCATCGATTGGTCGCCAAGGATTTTTTTCTGCCAGCTGGCGTAATCTTTGTACTGAATTCTTAACGGTAAAAGCGAGGTACCTGACGGAGTAAGATATTCATTATAATAAAACTTGAATTCATTTAAAATGATGTCTAAAGACCACCCATCGCTGATGATATGGTGCATGTTGAATAGGAAGAGATGGTTATCACAGGACAACGAAATCAATCTGATTACCATGAGTGGTGCCTCTGTCAGATCAAATTCTTTCTCAAAATACTCATTGGCAAATTCTTTCAGAACGCTTTTATCCCAATTTAATTCAGGGAACGAAAGCGCTTCAATAGTGAATGGAAGGTAATCCGAAATTTTCTGAAAAGGCTCACCATCAATCTCGATAAAGGAGGTTCTCAAGGATTCGTGACGTAATACAATTGATTGGAATGCAGCTTCAAATGCTTTCAAATTCAGTTTCCCCTTCAATAATATCGCTGCAGGAATATTGTAAATAGAATTCTGCCCTTCCAATTTGGTCAGCATCCACAATCTCCTTTGTGAGTGGGAAAGGGGATAATACTCTCTCCTTTCCATCTTCTCTATCGGATTGAACCGGGATGGGTTTTTACTCCTCAATAGCTGTGCAAGTAGTGAGATCGTCGGATATTTAAAAATCTCCCAAATACTAACTTCAAGACTGAATTCTTTGTGAATCCTCGACGCGAGTCTGATTGCGATCAGACTATGTCCTCCGAGATTAAAAAAATTATCCGCCGGACTAATATGCTCCAATTGCAAAAATTCTTTCCATAGTATGGTCAGTTTTTCTTCAAGTGGATCCTCCGGAAGCAGGCTTGCCTGAACATTGGAAACTTCATTTTCAGCAACAGCCAGGAGCTTTTTGTCGATTTTGCCGTTGCGAGTTACAGGGAAATTCTCTATTTCAATCAGATAAGCCGGAATCATATAATCGGGCAAATGCAGAGATAAATATTGCCTTAAATCTTCCTTCTCAATCTTGCCTGTTGAAGAATAGAAAGCTGCAATTTTTTGATAATTCCCTTCGCCGATAGCCTTGACCGCCACTAAGTTAACATGGTCGAAGCTCCGAATGCAATTTTCTATTTCGTTTAACTCAATTCTGAACCCGCGCAGCTTAATCTGATCGTCGGTTCGTCCAGACAGAAGAATCTGACCATCGTCCAGGAAGCAACCAATATCACCGGTTTTATATATTTTGTTACAGTTGTCCAGATTGATTTGAATAAATTTTTCATCCGTCAAATCTGGTCTGTTTATATAGCCTCTAGCCAATCCATTGCCTCCAATGCATAGTTCACCGAATACTCCGACAGGAACTTGATTGAGATTTGAATCCAGTATAAAAACTTGAATATTTGGCAATGGTTTTCCAATCGGGACGCCGTTTATTGCAGCCTCAGAACTGTGAATGAAGTCGGGATCGATAGTGTAACAGGTCGATACATCGCAGCATTCAGTTGGCCCATAAACGTTCACAATCGAAGGGGAATTGCGATCACATACCTGCAGTAGTTGCCTGACAGTATGAACGGGCAATTGTTGTCCTCCGATAACAAATAACCCTGGCATATATTTCCCTGTTCCCAAATTTAATTCGTCCAGGATTATTTCAAGATGGACAGGTGTGCCATCCGAGACATTGATATGATGGGACTCGTAATATTCCAGCAATTTTCTGCCATTCATTTTTGTTTCATCCGGAACAATATCCAGACAGTGCCCAAATGATAGAGCATAAAATAGTTGCTTTACGGAGGCATCAAAAGCAAAAGGGGATAGAAGTGCAATATTCAGGAAGTTTGTTTCATCATGATATACTTCCTTCGATAAACCCATAACAAGGTTTAAGAGACTCCCGTGTTCAATCATGACACCTTTTGGTGTGCCGGTTGAACCGGAAGTATAAATAACGTATGCGAGGTTGGCTGGTGTCAGACTTCTGGCGATTGGTTTACTAGTAGTCTGATTGCTTATTTTGCTAATGTCCAGCACTAGAATATTTCCGCCATCTTCAGCATCAAAACTGCAAGTCATCGTTGTTTGGAGTCCGCTGTCAGTTAGCAAAACCTTACAGCCGCTTTGTCGCAGCATAAATTTTACACGCTCGATTGGAAGCTCCGTACTTATTGGCAAATAGGCTGCGCCAGTTTTTAAAACTCCCATTAAACCAATCACAAATAATTCAGAACGTGGCACCATTACTGCAATTATTTCGTCAGAAATCACTGGAGTTTTTGCCATAATCTCATTGGCGATCCTGTTGGATTGTTCATCCAACTCTCTATAGGACAATCGCACTTCATTATAGACTAAAGCCGCATTGTCGGGTGTTTTTTGGGCCTGAAATTCAAATTGCTCCACAACAGTTCGTCCGCTCACATGTAAATCGATTCCTTGAGCCATTTTGTTTAGCATCCTCACTTCATCTTGATCAAGTAAATCAATGTTCCTGATGAGGCAATTCGGATTGGCTATAACCTCCGATAGAATATTGATCAAATGTCTGACGATCCGTTCAATTCTTTGCCGAAAAAAGAGATCTGTGTTGTAACCAATACTGAATTCAATATTGTCCTCTTCTTCAGTAAATGTGAAGGTCAGATCGAATTTCGCAGCATTAAAATCGATGCCATAAAATGATGACTCAATATTACTCAGGTTCAATGTCGTAACATTCCTGTTTTGATACTGAATTAATACATCAAATACTGGCGAGCGCGAGGTATCCCTTTCCAGATCCAAATTCTGAATGAGACTATCGAAAGGGTAATTACTGTTCGAAAATGCTTCAGAAGAATTCCTTTTTACTTCTTCAAGGAATTTGATAAATTCTTTGTCGCAGTCAATGGTATTTCGCAGGGCAATCGTGTTTATGTAAACCCCCACCTGGTCTTCCAGATTTTGGTGATTCCTCCCTGATACCGGCGAACCTAGTATAATATCCTCCTGGGAAGTGTATTTATTCAGCAGAATATTTACCGAGGCGAGTATTACCATGAAGGGACTTGCATTATTTTCTTTGCAAAATCCAAGTAAGTCTTCCTTGAGCTGGTTCTCTATTTTGGCAAGTACATAACTTCCGCGATATGTCTTTAATGCAGGACGTATTTTATCAGTTGGCAAGTGGAGAACAGGAACGGGATTCTGCAATTTCTTAAGCCAAAATTCCTTCTCTGTCTGGTAATTGATACTTTGCAAGATCTCATGCTCATAAGCACAGTAATCTTTGTACTGAATTCTTAAGCGATTTAATATATTTCCTCGATTCAAATTGTCGGACGAATTATATAGTCGCGCTAATTCATCCATTATAATCCCGATAGAGACGCCGTCTCCTGCAATATGATGAATCACAAAAAGAATGATATGCCGCTCCTGGCCGATTTTGACCAAATGAACTCGTGTGGGTATCTCCCTGGATAAATCGAAAGAAGTCATTACCAGCTTATTGATCAGATTTTCAGCCTTTTCCTCAGAATTATTTTCCTGACTAAAATCGTACTCCTTTACAAAATCATCGCATGATGGCAAAACTTGCTGAAATGGAGTTCCCTCAATTTCAACAAAAATTGTTCTAAGGGCTTCGTGTCTGTCAACGACAGTTTGAATAGCGTGTTTGAGGTCTTGTACCCGGAGATTGCCTTTGAGCAAGAGCGGAACAGGCATATTATAAACGGCGGCATTCGCCTTATCCTGGGCCAGAATCCATAATCTTTTTTGCGCATGTGAAAGCGGATAAAACTCCTTTATTGATACTGGAATAATATCCTCAGATAGGTTTGTATTTATAAGCGCAAGTTCACCGGCCACGCCTCTGATAGTTGGTTTATCAAAAATCGTTTTAAATACAATTTCAAACTGAAGCTCCTTTTTTATGTAGGTTATCAGACGCGCTATTTTGAGACTGTCAATCCCTAATTCAAAGAAATTATCATCAACGCCGATTGGTGCACGATTGAGAACGCGTTCGATAATCGGGGTAAGCTTCTGTTCTAATAATGTTGTTTCGGCTGAATCAGGATTTCCTCTTTCGGGATTTACGGGCACCAACTTCCTTAGCTCCGTTTTATTTATTTTCCCGTTTTGTGTTAAAGGAATTTTGTCAATAAAACAGAGGTAAGAAGGCACCATATAGTCAGGAAGAAATTCCACCAAATACTTTCTAAGTGTCCTGGGATTTATCTCCTCGTCGCAAATTATAAAGGCAGCAAGGTCCTTGAAATCATTTATTTCCACATCAAGAACGACCGCCTCCCTGACGCCGGTATAATTTCGCAGCCGGCTTTCAATTTCACCCAGTTCGATGCGATTTCCTTTTATTTTAACCTGTTCATCAATCCTTCCCAAAAACTCCAATGTACCATCCGAAAGTAATCTGGCTTTATCGCCCGAACGGTACATGCGAAGATTGTGTTCGAAAGGATTCGGAACAAATTTCTTTTCCGTCAATTCCTTGTTATTCAGGTAACCTCGGGCAAGAGTCGGCCCGGAGATGCACAGCTCACCCGGAAACCCGATAGGCATTTGTTCAAAATTCTCATTTAGGATGTATATAAATGAACCAGGAACAGGTTTGCCTATTGGAACGACACCAGAATAATCGGTGTCTCGTTCTGCTATATGATAGGTGGCACACACGGATGTTTCAGTAGGCCCATACCCATTTATTATTTTTTTATTCTTCTTATAATGATTTACATCAGAGACATTTGCCTGTTCACCAGCGGTAATCAGAGTGTGCAAAAAGGGCAATTCCGGTTTGTCCAGAATACCCAGGTAGGCTGGAGGAAGCGTTGCGATCGAGACTCTTTTCGTATCCATATATTGGATGAAAGAAGCTGGATTGCGGATAGTTTCGTTGTCTGCAATGATAAGGGATGATCCGGTTAGAAGAGCTTGTAATATCTCAAAAACAGCTGCATCAAATCCCAGTGAGGCAAATTGGAGTACCCGATCTGTCGGGGTGACTCCAAAAATCCCGATCATATTGACGAACATAGACATAAAATTCCCATGCTCGATCATTACTCCCTTTGGAACGCCTGTTGACCCCGAGGTATAAATGATGTAAGCCAAATCCTCCTGGAAAATTTCCAATCCGCAATTTCCTGTCTGTGAAGATTCTATTGTACTCAACAGGACAACATTATTGGTTAGCCTCGTTAGTTCAGGATTGTCGGTAATGAAAATTTTGGCACCGCTGTCTTTTAGTATGAAGTCTATCCGCTCAATCGGATGATGGCTGTCAACAGGGAGATACACCGCACCAGCCTTCATCACACCCATCATAATTGCAATGGCTGAGATCGTCCTATCGGCGGCCATGCAGACAATATCACCTTTCAAGACACCACACTTTTGCTGTAGGTAATGAGCTGTCTCGTTGGCTTTCTTATTCAGTTCGAAATACGTTATTGATTCTTCGTTTCTGCTGACAGCCGTATTATTTGGATATGCCCGAACACAGTCTTCAAACTTTGATGCAATCGTTTTTTTTGTATGCTTTACCGAGTCTGCTGTATTGAAAGTCCTGATTAATTTGTGGTGTTCAAAATCATTCAGAAGTTTTACTTCTCTAATGCTTTTCTCAGGGAAATAGATCAGTTCAAAGAGAATTGTTTCAAAGCATCTGGCAAACTGGGTGATCTCTAATTCCGAGAAGATGAGTGGATTGTAATTGAAGAAAATATTTACATTCTCTTCATCATCATACTCATCAATTTCCAGTCCAAAACTTTCATTCCTGATTTGTGTGTCCAGCGTGATAGCCTGAATTTTTGAATTACCAAGTTTACTGTGAAAATCTAACTTTCTATAGACGATAGTTACATCAAACAGCTCATTTTTAAATTCCGGATTATTTCTAAAATGACTGAATGTTTCACTCAATGGAAGTCTTTGATGCCTGTAACATTCTTTGACTTCGCTCTTAATCGCCTTAAGAATTTCAGTTAGCGTCCAATTTTCATTTAAGTGAAGTCTGAATGGGATCATATTCATAAATAGGCCAGGCGTATTTCTGAATTTATGATTACTCCGGTTCAAAACCGGCATCCCTATGACAATGTCTTTTTTGTTGAATAGTTTATACAGAGTTGTGAATAAGACTCCTAACAACGCGTGCAGAGTCGTAACTTCTATTTGATCCGCCACCTTCAAAATGGAAGCATAACACATCCGGTGAAGGGTCAATGTTATCCTTTCATTGTGTGGAGTAAATTTCTTTATGTTATATTTTTTGGAGGTAAAATCGAGCGGTTCAGCCAGAGGTGTCAGTTTAGACTTCCAGAATTCGGAAGAAGCTTTGAACGAGTCAGACGACTGATATGCTATATCATCTGCAATAAAATCACGATAGGAAAACGGTTGTACATCAGGGCAAACGCTATTCGACAGAAGACTATTATATATTTCTGCAATAGTTTTATGGATAACGGCCTTTCCAAAGGCGTCATCCGAAAAGTGATGAAAAAAAGGGAACCAAATGAATTGTTTATCGCCGGTTTGCAGGATAGAGTCCTTTGATAAGTTGACATCAACAAAGTCAAATGGCCTTCTATGTTCCTTTTCAATATACTGCAGTGCTTCTTCGAATGGTTTAATGTGATTTCTGAAATCAAGGTAGTTTATTTCGCATTGATATTCTGGTAAAAAAGTTTGAAATAATTCACCATCAAGTAGCACAAACCGGATCCTTAGGGAATCGAAAATTTTTATCGCCGAGTCAAAGGCCTTCTTAAATAAGTCAATGTCTAAGTCCCCATCAATGATCATTGCTCCACCCATATTGTACTTGCAGTCATTTTGACTGATAAGATAGTCGTAATAAAATGAACGCTGAGGTAAAGTAAGGGGATATAGTTCTTTGTAAATCATCAATTAGTTGGTTGAGTCGGGTAAAAAATCACTAAATAGCTGGTCGTACGATTTGGTCGAAGGTGTAATGTTGAATTCTATCATCCTTCCTTTTGAATAGTTTGGTTAATGTATTCCCAGGAGGGAGTTCCAATGTTAAATCAGCGGCTGATTTCTCAATGTAGGCAGAAATCTTGAGCCAGTTCACCGGCTCTGTCATCTGCTCCACCAATAATGGTCGAATTTCATTTTCGTGCTGATACGGTTTACTCCTTACATTTGAAACTACAGGGTAGTTCATTTTTGAGAAGTGGTAATTACTCAATTCTTTACCAAATTCTTTGGCAGCGGCCTTCATCAGTGGACTGTGAAATGGGGCACTGACTTTTAAAGGGATACAAATTGCACCTTCCAGTTTTGCCATGGAACTCACCTTATTAACTGCTTCCTTTTCTCCCGAGATCACAGTTTGTGTTTCAGAGTTGATATTCGAAATAACAACCTCTTTACCAAACCCGGAAGAATGCAATAAATTGGTGACTTGAGTAGAAGATAACCTGTTAATTGCTGCCATAGAACCCATACCGTCACCAACAGCAGACTGCATAATTTCACCTCTCCTTCTCACAATCTTTAAGGCATCATTTAGGCTGATCGCTCCGCTACAACACAAGGCGGATATTTCACCCAAGCTATGTCCTGCGAGCAAAATTGGATTAATGGAAAATTCCCTGCGCAAAACCTGAAAAGCACAGAAGCTTAAAAGTAAAATTGAAGGCTGGGTGTTGGCGGTAAGATTTAGCTTTTCTTCTGTCCCATTTTGGCATAAATCTGCTATATCAAACCCAAGCAGGTCACTGGCTTCATGGTAGTATTCTTTAACATACGGAAAGTCATTTAGTAAAGAACCGCACATTCCAATGAACTGAGAACCTTGTCCCGGGAACAGAAGAGCGATCCTGGAACTCTCTTCAATCGAAAAATTTACCGTATTCGTAATATTCGCAGCTAATTTTTTGATCAATTTAGAATTGACAAAAATCACCGGTAACAATGACCGGTGATTTTTAAGTTTTAAATCAAATTAAATGCAGAAAATCCAGTGGCGTAAGCCAGAAACAACTATACTTTGGCTTCTTTTTTACCTATTTTTTCATCCATTTCTTTGGCGATTTCTTTTCCCTCTTCAAATTTCTTTTGGAAATACTCTTTCACCTTAACAGGATCAAAATCCAGGAATGTACCGCCTGCTTCGAAATGTTGAATAAACGCCTTCCCTATGGCATACGTAGCAGCTCCGGAAAAGAGAGACATTGAGAGACCTCCCATTACGGATCCAAGAATAGGAATAAATTTCAAGACACTTCCAACACCTCCATAAGCCAAAGAATTAGGTATAATGGAGCCTAAAAGGGCGCTAACAATTGACTTTCCCTTATTTTCACTAAATTTTACATCATACAGGACGGACATATCTTTCAGCATCTTTATCTGAATCCCTGAAATAGCAGCAAGATCAACAAAAGGAATTGGAATCAATCCAGCTCCCATTGTCCACCACATGTACTTTTTAACAAGATCATTTGATTGATCAATTTTTGTCAATTCGACACTTTCAGAAACAACGTCTTTTTCCATAGCAAATCTCCTAGATTAATTGAGTAATGTAAATATGAAGTTTTTAAATGAGGCAGTATCAGGCTTGCAATTATTCTACGGAACCATTCTAAATTTCAAATTTATTAAAGTGTTTTGTAAAAACCTAATTAAAAGGGTTAAATTTTATCATTTTCAGCGATATATAATCCTATGATAAATAGAGTTAGGGAAAAACATCCATTTCCCGGATGTTAGCATTCTTTAGAGAAGAAAATACAAGATTGGGAAGCTCAGACTGGGAAAGTGAACCAGTAAAGGCGTAACAGAAATCAAAAAATTAGAATCTGTATTGTATCCGGAATGTCATGACATCATCCTTGATATCCGTGGTATATCCTTTCAATTGGGTACGCTCATTCCAAACTCTGGCATAATATACAACCAGCTTAATGTTCTCGGTCAGGTAATTGACGTATCCCAGGCCTAAAGTGCTGTACTTAATGTCTGCACCTGATAACTTGGAGCCATTCGCGCCAATTTCGGAACCTTGCACCTGGGAATTGGGGTCATACCAATCATATTTTATAACGATTTGATGATTGGTGGAGAATAAACTCTGTACATAATAGAAATAGGCTCCATTAAACCGACGAACAACAAACCCATCTTTCCCCGTCAGCAACAAAACCGGAGTCTCGCTACTCGAAAGTGTGCCTGTTTGCTGCCCTTTTACCAATTCTGCACGAAATTCAGAAAATCCGATTCTATTTTTTATTTTCAGTTGAGCGTCAACGCCATAGTATATTCTGGGTGCAACCCCGTATAAATTTGAAGCAGCAGAATCGACCAATATCGTTTTGACACCATTCGCCGTGCCGGTGAAATAGCTAAACTTCGTATTTTGCATCAATCCCCCCTGCAACGTTGAGGCTCCCAATGCCAGTGTAATGTCCTTCGTAATGCGCGTCGGTTTCATAGAAATTCGACCGATCATATCCTTTACATTATCAAATTCTCCCGTTGCAACAATTCCCTGACCATTAAACAGGCCGATGTCGACTTTCAGTTTATTCAACGCACCAATATTTTTTCTTGGCTCGAAACTGAACATAGCACCTAAATCCCGCTCACTCTTCATCAAGGTCTGTGACATTCTTCCCCTTTCGGGTGATTCTCTGTCACTACTGCTGTAATTAATCTCAAAACCAAACGGACGGGCAAACATTCCGGTTGTAAAGGCAAATAATTTGTATCTGTTTTCGAAAATCCGACCCCAGACGTCTCTTACTGTGAATCCTCGTTCATTTGCATCAAACTGAAATGCAATTTGGATACCGGGGCCTTTCACCGCTCCAAAATTTACGTAGTCGAACCGGATCCGGCTTCGCTTCAACATTAATCGATTGCTTACCTGCGTTCCGAAATCGCCTCCTTCAAAGCTTTTGATTCCTTTGTCAGATGCAATCTGAAGCTGGGGCTGAATATATCCGCTAATTCTGATGTGGTCATATTTTTTATAAACCCCAAACAACCCTTTACCAACATTTTTTGTTGTATCGACCATGTCCATCAGAAATTGGGCATGTACTCTGGTCGATGTAAAAAATAGAAGGACGCTGAAAGTGAAAATTAATTTGAACCTTGTCACCACTTGAGTTTTGTTGTTTTGCAAAGGAAACATTTAAAATTGGTATCTTCAATCAACCTAAATAAAATATAGAATTTGACTTATGTGTTGTGCCAAAGACCGTTACACAAAACGTAGTCCATAAGTATTATTGAAAATTGTTATGCCAATTGTTTCCAATTTGGGATAATATTCTGAAACTCTTTCGAATTTAAGATTGAACCCAAAATCAAAAAGTACAAAGAGTGGAACATTTTCTCAATATTTTTACTATCATTATATGGTTTTAGATTAGTAATTTAAAGATTCAAAAATGAGAAAATCACTGATAGTGGTAGTCGTGATATTGGCGACTGCACTAAATTCAATGGCGCAAACTTTTAAAAGTACCTACGCAATTCAAAATATTCAATCCGGTAAAAATATAAGACCATACGATGCCGGGTCTCAGGATGGTAACCGGATCGTGCTATATTCGCATGTTGACTGGAAATGCATGACTTGGCAATTCATTAAGAAAGAGGGCGATACATACCAATTGAAAAACTTGTTTACATCTAAGACACTCCATCCTGCATCAAAAATTGTTCCTGGTGTATCGTTGGAACAGACGCCTTTAAAGGACGAAAAAGACCAATGTTGGGAATTTATCGGACAGGGTGAAAATTCGTATTTCATTCGCCTGAAAGACACTGATCTGTACATTACAACATCCTCTGATGCAACAAATTCGGCGATAATTCTACAGCCAAAGCAGCCACAATCGACTTCTCAGCTTTGGCGACTGGTCGAGCAGCATCCTACTATGTAAGTGGATGCGTTACGTTCATTAAGCAATGATAAGCGCAAGAGAGAGTATGTCCATAGTGCTCTTTGTTGGGGCTTTTAGTTTTGTTCATCTCAAATAATACGTTTTGTTATGACTGAATTTTACAATAACGACGTGCATATTAGTGAAAACGGCGTTGATTTATTAAGATATCATTTTGCATACCAGCATATTGACTATTTGGATATGCGAGCCATAAGAATCTGGAATGGTTATTTGCTGCAGAATAGATGGCTTATCCTTGTTGTCGGGGTTGCATTTGTGCTTTTTTCATTGACAATTTTGGTACCGGGAGCAACAATGTTGGGCGACTTTTCCACTTCGTTAGCCAGTTTTAACGGCGAAGCAGTTGCTATGAAATTGTTTATTCCATTACTATTAATCTCTTCTGGTATCTATGTAATTGTTCTCTCCATGAAGCGATCAAAAATTTTGTCAATCTCTACGGAGTCAGGCCATTACGACATCCGTATTAAGGAGTTTGAAAAGCCAGGCAGAATAAAATCGTTAATTGCCCTTCTTAATGCCAAGGTACCAAAGAAAGTAGAGGTAGTTGATTAATTATCAATTTGTCGAATTTCCTTAATGAAATTGTAACCTTTTCTATAATCGCGGATCAAAGGGGCAAATTTAATTTCATTAATATGGATCATTTTGATATTACACTTATCTGGCTTGGCTTTTTTGCCAGCATTTTCTTTGGATGGTATTTCTTCCTTCAGGCTCGGAACAAAGAACGATTGGCATTGATTGAGAAAAATGCTGATGTATCTGAGATTTTCAAGGTGCGGCAAGCAAAACTCCATTTTCCGTGGTTGAAATTGGGGGGAATTATTACAGGTGTAGGATTTGGATTCTGCATGGCGTTAATTTTGAGCCTTTCAACAGATATACATTATGTGCAAGGGGCCAAGGAACTAATGATCATTGGCTTTATGCTGTTCTTCGGTGGACTTGGCGCAGTTATTACCTACTTCATAGAGAAACCCAAGGAACGATAGGCTATTGATGGATTCAGTCTACATCAAAAAAGTTTTAAACGGCAGTAGTGAAGATTTCAGGTATTTTATACGAAAGTATAAAGACATGGGGTTTTCTATTGCTGTTGCGGTCGTTAAAAACGAATTTGATGCCGAAGAGGTTGTCCAGAAAGCGTTCATAAAGGCTTATCAGAATCTTAAATCTTTCAGAGAAACATCCAGTTTCAAAACTTGGTTTTATAGGATACTTATCAATGAGGCATTTAAACTGATTCAGAAGTCAAAAAGGGGGATCGTGCTGCCAATAACTGAAACGTTGCCAGAAATCGAGGACATTGAAGATACTTTCAGAGGGTTGAACGCAGAAGAACAGAAAATGCTTGTTACAGAATCGTTGAAGAAAATTCCCGCCAGGGAAAGTCTTTCATTACAGCTATTCTATTTGGAAGGAGTCAGTATTGCGGAAATGACAAATCTGACAGGATGGTCTGAACCGAATGTAAAGGTGATATTGCACAGGGCACGTAAGCACCTGTTGAAAGTAATTAGTTCGATGATGGAGGAAGAATTTATACCAGAAGAAAAATGAATCAGGAAAGAGAAGATAAATTGTTTCGTGAGTTGATGGGGAAATCGGTAGGGCAAATGCCATTTTCTGATTTTGAGGAGAAGCTTATGTCAAAAATTTACAAAGAGGAGAGTGCTTCCAGATCATTCCTGAAAAATATTAAGTTATCCTGGTTTTTCTTTATCGTTGGAACTTTGTTTGGAATATCCCTTTGTCTGGTGGTTGGCCAAATGAATGAAACAATATTTGGACTTCCGCTTCAGCGACTTTTGTTATTTGCTGAATCCGTTTTTGTCGTCTTGCTGGTAAGCCAGTTTGATCAGCTTTTTCGACTCACGAAACGAGCACGTTCATAAAACAAACACGGATGAATATCTCACATGCGAGTTCCATCCGGCAATTAAAAGACGAATTATGTTCGGATGAAAAGGCAAAAATTCTGATTTTACACTATTTACGTAAGGTAGAAATTGAATTCTTTCAATTGTCTCAATCTAAATTGGATTTTTTTTAGTCCTTTTGTGTTGGAGCTTAAAACGAGAGTATTACTTTTATGTTTTCAAGTGTAAATCGTTCATCTCAAACAAATAATTGAAATTATGCAAAACAGAAGAGATTTCTTAAAAATTTCGGCCGTTGGTTCGGCTGGCTTACTTTTGGCTGGAGCCGGTGAGGCTTTTGCTGGTGTATCAGAAGATCGTAAAAAATTTGGTGTTGGATTACAGCTATATACGATTAGAGATGCCATGGCTGCGGACCTTCTTGGATCACTGAAAAAGCTTTCAGACCTTGGGTATAAAAATCTGGAGCTTGCAGGGTATTCGAACGGTAAATTTTATGGCTATACTCCTGCGGAATTTAAGAAGATTGTAAGCGGACTCGGAATGGAAGTGATAAGCAGTCACTCCGCTGTGGAATCAAAAGGAATTACCATGGATACCGCCAAACTTATGGCTGATTCGCATGCCGCCCTTGGTGCAAAATATTGTATCCAGCCATGGATTGAGGAGGTAGACCGCAATGCGGAAACCTACAAAAGAATGATTGGAGACTGGAATAAAGTTGGTAAAGTTATGAAGGGCGTTGGCGTTCAGTTCGGCTATCATAACCACAACTTTGAGTTCAAGAATACAAATGGAGTTGTTCCTTACTATGATATTTTCATGAAAGAAATGGATAAGGATCTTATTACCATGGAATTGGATTTGTTCTGGGCCTCAAAAGCCGGTCAGGATCCAATTGAAATGTTCAAGAAATATCCAGGCAGATTCCAGCTTTTGCACTTTAAAGATATGAAAACCAAACAGGCGCCATTCTTCGACGTGATTAAGGATGACATTTGTCCTGTTGGTGCAGGTGTTATAGATTTCAAGAAGATTTATGCATCCAAGGCTATCGCCGGAACAAAATACACATTTGTTGAAGATGATAACCAAGGTATGGGAAAACCATTCGAGGCTCTGGAAATCAGCATCAAGAATGTTACCACAAAAATTTTAAAGTAGTATTAAGCGACCACTTAGGTCTCTTTGAATAATTTTACAACGGGCTGGAATCTTTCGATTTCAGCCCGTTGTTCTTTGTTTGGATTGGCGGGTAGCTACTGTCTATTTTAACCCGTTGAAATCAAACTGTTTGTAGTAGTCCAGACTTTCAATAGGTTTTTCAACTCCAACAGGGTAAGGCATCTTTGAAAATTGCTGGAAATATGTCAGACACGAATTTCGCCACCAGTCGGCTAATTGCTCCTGTTTCTTTATTTTGTCGGCGACATGGGTAAATTCCTCGGAATCAATTTTCCCCTCCAGGGATTGCCAGGCTGAACTCATTTTTTTGACTCCTGATATTCCGGTGGCATAGTGAAGGCATAGTTCATCCCACAACGTCTTACCTGACTTCATTTTATACGTCCAGGGTACGTGATGGAACCATAACAGACACTCTTCCGGACAAGTCGTAAGGTTAGCAAATTTATCGGCAACCGGTTTGGCGTATTGCCCGGTGGCATTACTTCCGGCTGGAGATCTGTCAAATCCTAATCCAATACTATCTGCTTTATGGTAATAGATAGATGTCCAGTCTGCCCGTCCCCGGTTGACCCAAGGTCCCGGACCGAAATGATGCCCATTACCCATAATATGATGAAGCCCAAGCGGAGTCATATAATTAACCGAATTCTCCCTTGAATCCATCATTATCTTTTTCACAGTCGTTACAATTTTCGGATCCAACGAAAAAGTGAGTTTTATCCACTCACTGGCAATATCCCCGGCTTGGAGATAGGGATCCCAGGCTAACCGACCAAAGGAATACCAATTCGATTGACCAAACAAATGGCCTGTCCAATTTGGATCATTCCCGGTATTTGCAACCCCAGCCATACCGGTTAATTTGTGATTTTCAAGGGTGCCATCTATTACTCGGGCGACTGTTGAACCTTCGCCTTCGGCGTATGTATCCGAATTGAGGCATTCTTTGAAAAGCGGGGCTAAATAGCAAAGGTCGGTCGACTGCCCCAGATACTCTTGGGTTATCTGAAATTCCATCATAAGCGGAGTCTTCGGCATGGAACCAAACAATGGGTGAAATGGTTCTCTTGGCTGAAAGTCGATCGCTCCGTTTTTAACCTGGATCAATACATTATCCCGAAACTGACCGTCGAGTGGTTTAAATTCATTCAAAGCCTGCTTGGCGCGGTCATCTGGCACATTGTTGTCGTAAACAAAGGCTCTCCACATCACGATCCCATTGTGCGGTTTCAACGCATCTGCCAGCATATTTGCCCCATCCGCGTGGGTACGGTTATAATTTTGTGGGCCGGGTTGTCCTTCGGAATTAGCTTTAACAAGAAAACCTCCGAAATCCGGGATGTACGCATAGACTTCATCAACCTTCTTTTTCCACCATTCAATAACTGAAGGATTAAGTGGATCCGCAGTAGTCATAGCTCCAATATTGATCGGCGAACTAAATTTAACTGATAAATAGACCTTCAGTCCGTAGGGTCTGAAAATCCCGGCGAGGGCAGCTACCTTTTTCAAATAGGTGGGAGTCAGGATATCCGGATTTGCGTTCACATTGTTCAACACCGTTGAGTTAATACCGATAGATGCGTTGGCACGCGCATATTCTTCGTAACGTGCATCGATTTTGTCGGGAAGCTCTTCCCATTTCCAGAGCGACTTACCAGCGTATCCCCTTTCAATCGAACCATTTAGATTATCCCAGTGGTCAATTATCCTGATTTTTAATTTTGGGGCGCTAATTATGGACAGATTGGAAAGATTTGCCCCCGTTTTTACCAAACGTAACAAATGGTACGTTGCGTATAAAATGCCACAATCGGTATTTGCCAGGATAGCGATTGTTTTTTCCCCGTTGATATTTAATGACTTAATACTATATCCCTCATCCCCGACCGCTTTTATATCAATTTCGGAGATATAGTTTTTCAACTCCGGAGTCGTTCCCGGTTTACCGACCACTATGATATTTCCCTTTATTCTCCCTGAGATTTCAGGTATCGAGCGCCCTAACAAGGAGCTCAGTCCTGTTTGCAATTCCCTTTTTACAATGTTTAAAGTTGGTGATTCCCCATAAACGATGAATCCTGCTATATTCTTTCGATATTCCATTTGCAGAGAGGCTGGTAGCTTTGAATAATTAAGCCACAGTTGAGATCCATCTTTGGCAAATACCGGATTTAGTGAAATAAGGATCAGGAGGATCATCGAAAAGCAATATGTCTTCATGTCAAAATTTTAAAGCGCATAATACAATGAATTCATAGTTTTTATACACGGATTTTGTCTGGAATTCTGATCTAAATAGAACTGGTAAAATAGCAAAAAAAAGTCACGGATTTTGGTTCCTGTCAACTGCGGAATTTTTTTGAAAATTTTTTACCGGAGAGAGTTGTAATTCTGAATTTGATTTTTAACTTTGTAATTCAAAGTACTTTTAAATGAAAACAAATTCTACAAATCCCAATGAAGATCTTCAGACCATTCGTGAAATCATGGAAAGGTCGTCCAAATTTTTATCGCTGAGCGGATTATCCGGTGTTTCTGCCGGTGTATGTGCTTTGATGGGTGCAGCCATAGCATGGCTTTTTGTTTTGGACTCTGGTCAGATTCAGTTGAACGAATTCCTTCGGAGTCCTAATGATTCGGCATTTTCTGGAATTGGGTTTAACCTTGCATTGGATGCCTTGCTGGTTCTAGGGTTTGCTGTTTTAGGGGCAGTATACTTTTCACAAAGAAAGGCCAGGTTGGTTGGACAGAAGTTTTGGACGGCATCAACCCGGCGTTTACTGATCCATTTATTGATTCCACTGGTTTCAGGCGGAATTTTCACCCTGATCTTGATATTTCGGAGCAATTTTGAGCTTATTGCTTCGGTCACCCTTATTTTCTATGGATTATCGCTTGTCAATGCAGGCAAATTCACATTGGGCGAGATCCATTATCTGGGATTAACAGAAATTGTGCTGGGACTGATGGCGGGGTTTTTTATCAATCAGGGTTTGTTACTTTGGACAATCGGGTTCGGAGTGATGCATGTCATTTACGGGACGGTAATGTATTATAAGTATGAGAGATAAGGCATTGTAGCTGACTCTTAGCAATAAATTTGAATCATAAAAAGTTAACTAAATTCTGGTGAAAAATCCGATATCAAATCTGCAGAAAGTTTTTGAGAGCCGCATCAGGCTTGGGCTCATGTCTGCGCTCATGGTAAATGATGTGCTTGATTTCAATGCGCTGAAGGAGCTGCTCGAATTGACGGACGGTAATCTGGCCAGTCATTTGAAAGCATTGGAGCAACTTGAAATAATCGTTGTTTCTAAGCAGTTTGTAGGCCGTAAACCAAGTACAACCTACAAGGCAACCGATCACGGAAAGAATTTGTTTCGCCAGCATTTGTCGGCACTCGAAGAACTAATAAACAATCAATAATTTTTTTATTCACAGGCTTTGTAATTCAAAGTACTTTTAAAATTAAAAACCATGGAATCAAAGAGCATTCAACAATTCATGAACAGTTACAGCATTAAGATGGTCATCGTTTCGGTATTGGCTATTTTGTTGCTCATCCCATCATTTTTAATCATGGCAATAATTCAGGAAAGAATCAGCCTAAGCGATGGCGTGAAAAAGGAGCTTTATGCCCAGTGGGGAGGTAAACAAGTCGTTGCCGGTCCTGTTTTGAATGTGCCATATTCAGTAACAGAAGAAGTGGGGAATAATCAGCAAACTAAAGAAAGAAATGGGGTAGCGCATTTTCTTCCCGAAACAGTAAAGACGGATGGAATACTTTTTCCTGAGATCCGTCAGCGCGGTATTTATAAAGTTGTCGTTTACCACGGAACGCTGAAACTGAAAGGCACTTTTGTACAACCTGATGTGTCAAAGTTGGAAATTCCAAATGCCAAATATAATTGGGATGCTGCCTATTTCACCATCGGTATTTCGGATATGCGGGGTATTAAGAATTTGCCGGAATTAGTTGTTAACGGTCGAAAATGTACTGTCGAACCGGGCGTTGCCGATGCGGATTTATTTAAGTCGGGAATTACGATAAAGACCAACTCCCTCGATATCAAGCAGGTGTTGAATTTTGAGATTGAGCTGGCACTGAATGGTTCGGAGGACTTATCCGTTGAAGCACTTGGAAAAACATCAGAAGTTACCATGAAGTCGGAATGGGCACAGCCTAGTTTTACCGGTGGATTTCTTCCGACAAATCGTCAGGTTACGGAAAAGGGGTTTGTGGCTGATTGGGTTGTAACCCATTTGAACCGCAATTTTCCGCAACAGTGGGTCGACCAGAAATACAGCACTCATGAGGCTAAATTTGGTGTTGAACTGCTTATCCCTATTGATAATTACCAAAAATCGATGCGATCAGTCAAGTATGCAATTCTGTTTATTGCCTTAAATTTCATCATTTTTATCTTTATAGAAATTAGGAGTAAGATCAGAATTCATCCATTCCAGTACTCCCTGGTAGCTTTTGCCTTGCTTATTTTCTATGCACTGCTTACTTCCATAAGCGAGCAAATTGGGTTCAATAGCGCTTATCTGATTTCCGCAACGGCCGTCACAATGTTGATCTCGTGGTACGCATTTTCCATACTGCGTGACGTACGATCAATGGCCTGGATTACTCTTCTGCAAACATGTCTCTATCTGTTCCTCTTCGCGATTTTGCAATTGCAGGATTATGCCATGCTGGCCGGAAGCATCGGGCTTTTCATAATTCTGACAATTATAATGCGGGCCTCACAGCAGGTTAAATGGTATTCGGAAGGATAGCCAAGGATTTTGCTTGACATAATCAACTATCCCACAAAACAGGACAAAAAGAGAGGTCAATTCTGATCTCTCTTTTTGTGTCCAATAATAATTTGAAATTCAATCGATTGTGGGGAGAGGCATTGAACGGACGAAGTGTCAATATGTGAATTTTACTTCTAACAATGTTTTTACAAGATTATTAGGATCATAGAATATTCCAGTACTTTCGTAAATGCCGCTTTTGCTTATGGTATAATCAGTTTTGAAATTTGCCGTTTGCAACACGCTAAAGCTTGACGGAACCCCATAAGTTAAATATCTAAAAGCAGTGTTATCACTTATGAAAGGGATATCTTTACTGGTGGCATTCCAGGTTTGGGTATATGCACCAGGATTTGTATAAATATCAGAGATAGTAAATGTAACTGTATTGTTGCTTTTAAGTGTAAATGTTGCTGTCCCTTTGTGATAATAGCCACTGTAACTACCATCCCAGCTGGCATTAATTACATCGCCGTTTTGGACACATGGTATTTCCTTTAAATTCAACGATTGTGCAACATCTGGACCTGTCGATATAGAGCCGTTTGGACTTGTAATTTTAAGGTGGCAATCTACGCTAAAGTACAATGCAAATTTGGTTATGAGTTGATTAATTTTTGCTACGGTGGTAGCAGTGCCCATCAACTTATTGGTGGCATTGTCGTAAAGATTTAGAACCACATTAAAATTACCCGTTTTTGAATATTTGTATTTGACTATGCTATCATTGGTGACTGAGACATCGGCAGTCCCGTCGCCAAAATTCCATACATATTTTGCATTTTTCGGGGCTGAACCAAAAGACTTGGCAGTAAGTGCGATTTCTTTGCCAGGCATGCTGATAATGGGATTTGGACTAATTTCCAATTTTGTATAATAGACATTTATCCATTTGAAATCAATAAACAAGGGGATGTTTTCTGTACTATTAGCATAATGAGCGGAGGGATTCCATCCAATAATTTCATATCCCAGTTTGTTGGAGCCTGGGGCCAATTTTACATTATTGCCAATACTTAGGCCCCAATTTGTTACTACAGGGCCAATTTGCTTGCTTTTGATGAGCCCGTCCTCGCCAAATACGTTCATACTTATAAGTCTTTTCCCATTCTGGACGACACCGCTTATGGAAGTAGGGCAGTCAACGTAAGTTTTCAATGTATCATTTGTTACATTCAATCCATCTTTCAGTTCGAGATCTTTGATTATATCTTTAACCCAAATTGTGTACGGAGGAAATGTATTTGGAGCGATTGTACCGATGGTATTATCAAAAATCTCACCGTAACGTTTTCCAATCTTATCCCATTCAATATAAGCAGTCTTGGCATAATAAGTTACATAAGGGAAAGGAGTTGCAGGTTCATTCCCATTAAGTTTTGCGATGTAAGGTGAAAATTTGTTATTTGCAAAACTAATTGTTTGTTCAGTGCCAGGAGTATTCGGATCAGAAATGTATAGTTTTCCACCACTGACAGAAATCTGGTAACAAATTAAATCGTGTCCGGAATACTTTGGTGAACCATCAGCTTTTACACCATTTTGATAGTAAACGCCAATTCCTTGAGGTTCAGCGGTAACCAACATTGTCCCTGCTATAGTAAGCAATTTGAGTTTATCAAGATCCTGGTTTTTATCTATATACTTATAGAAAAGCGTAGCTACTTTGCCATCCCAATCCAAATCGCGGTGAATAACAGAACAGAACCTGTAGCCACGGGCATTATCCTGCCATAGTTTTGCATTGTCGCTGAATTTATTGAAAAGGCTTCCATTTGATGCCTTTTTCTCAAAATAGTACCACATTGCGGTCATGTTCTGGCCTGCACAATGTCCGCCTGGGGCAAGGTATGAACCGTAATTGACGAATTCCCAATCATCCACCCCTGGCTTAAAACCAGTTGTAATCAAAGGAGGCGCATTCAGTGAACTTTCTGCTATTGAGCTAATTACAATATTTGCCCCAGTTGATAAGACGCTTTTTAAGTTGATAGCTCCGCTTTTCAATTTACTTGATGGCAGAAAATGTCTGGTCAGAAGTGTGATAGAATTTGAGGTGATGCTATTAAATGGGATGCCTTCCAGTTTCCCGGTTGTTTCGTCGATATAAAAACCCAATGGAATGTGACCAGCAGGTATTTTTACAGGGATAGTGATGCTCATCAGTTCACTAGAATAACCACCATCGCAGGAAATTGAAATGATGGGAGAGATTGGATTAAAGTTAGCGCCAAACTGGTGGTTCTTTATCTCAGCATAAGAGATTTTTAGCGCAGGATTGGTGGTAAACGCATTGGCAGGAATGATAATTTCAGTCCCATCAATAGGCGTACCGGGTTTGGCAATTTTAACTGTTGCACCTGATGGTCCAACTGTAGTGTTTGATACCTCTGTAAAAGTCCCTGTTGTAATATTTTTTGAGACAATGACCTGCTCTATCGGTGGCGTCTCTTCCGTGTTTGAAGCAGGATCTCCGGTTTTTTTACAAGACCAGGCAATACCTAGAATGATCAGCATAAAAATCATTGCTTTTTTCATAGCATAAGTTTAAGGTTAGGTGAGGGAAAAGCCAATCGGCTGCTATAACATGCTCGTAAAACTGCTACACCAGATTTAGGAAAGGTTTTATCTCAGTCTAAAAGTAGAAGTTTAATAAGTTTGACTAAATAGCCCATTGGGGTCATTTTGTACTCGGTCGTGGTATATCTTCCTGATGTCAGGATACCGATACAAAGGTTTTTGCCAATGTTAAAATCAAGTTGGCAGCAATGCAAAAATATGCCACTTTTGCACGCATCACTACAAGATTGACAATGGACAAGAAAAGGTTAGGTTCGGATATTCTAAATACCAGACAGCATTTTGAAATTCTTGATGGATTAAGAGGAGTAGCAGCTTTAGCAGTTGTGGTTTTCCATTTTATGGAATGGGTTTATCCGGACTATACCAAAAATTTTATCGGGCATGGCTTTCTAGCCGTCGACTTTTTCTTCTGCTTATCCGGATTTGTAATTGGTTATGCATACGACAACCGTATTGGAGGGATGGGAGTTTTGGAATTTTTTAAATTGAGACTGATACGACTGCATCCCCTGGTTATTTTTGGTGCCGTTTTAGGGATACTAGGTTTTCTCTTTGACCCGTTTTCTAGTCGTCCAGAACTATATGATACGGGAAAACTTATTACCCTATTTCTGTGCACTGTCTTTCTTATTCCTTATCCCGTAATGGGAGATCGTGCATATAATTTATTTGGATTGAATGCGCCATCCTGGTCTCTATTTTGGGAATATATAGCCAATATTTTTTATGGTTTTATCCTTTGCAAGATGCACCGCCGCTATATAGCTGTGTTAGCCATTGTCGCGGCGGTTGCTCTTTGCCTCGTCAGTAACCATGCTGGCAATCTGATGGGCGGCTGGACAAAAAGTAATTTTTGGGATGGGGGAGTTCGTGTCTCTTACTCCTTTTTAGCGGGATTACTCGTTTATCGCTTCAATTGGATGGTTAAAAATCAACTTGGTTTTATAGGCTTGTCAATCTTATTGTCTTTGGCATTTATTATGCCTTTTTTTAAATGGAACTGGTTTGCAGAATCATTGGTTGTACTGGTTTATTTTCCTTTGCTTGTTTCATTGGGTGCTGGTTCAAAACTATCTGTGGGATCAAAAGCACTTTGTGTTTTTTCAGGAAAGATATCTTATCCCTTGTATATGACTCATTATGCTGCAATATGGATATTTGGGAATTATTTTACCAGTCACAAGCCTGCAGGATATGAGTTGGGAATCATTATTTTGACTGGTACAATTCTATTGGTTGGCTTCGCCTATTTGGTGATGGTACTTTATGATATTCCAGTTAGAAGATACCTGACGATGAAAAGACAGGTAAAATGAATCTTCCCCATTCACTTGATAGTTGCACCCGTTTGTTTGATTTAATAAAATATAAATAACTAATAATTAATACATTGTGTCGAAATTGTGATTGACTAACGACTGTATTTTATATTTTAAACCCATATTATTTAATTACTTTTGGTACCTAATGCAATACTATTCCGAAAACCACATGGTACTTAAGCAAAAACAGGGGGGAAAAAGAAAGGAGTTCGAGATTCTCAACAATTCATCACTTAGAGTAAAGGAGAAAGAATCGGGTGAATTAAAAGAGTGGACAGTCAATCTTGAGTTGATAGGGTACAGTCTAGTTTACCAGTCGGCAACAAGAAGGCGATTATACATCATGTCATCGATTTTAGGGGCTTTTCTTGTGTTTATAACTGTCGCACTTTTTATGAATGATGATTTTATGGGAAATCTTCCTGTCGTAATTGGTTCTTATGTCCTCTTTGGATTTATGATCGCCATGGCATTATTTTCACCTCTAAAAAAGGAAATTCATCTGGTTGGCGGCGGAGTAAATTTGACCTTTTTCCAGGATAGCCCGTCAAGAGAAGAAGTTGATGGTTTCATTAATGAAATCATCAGATTGTCAAAGCAACTGCTGCTGATTAAGTACGCAAGAATTGACCCTGAACTACCGGAGGAAACGATGTTCAACCAATTCAACTGGCTGAAAAATAGAGATTTGATTACCAATGACGAGTATAACGATCTAAAAAGCGCATACAAAACTCAACGGTTATTATAAGATTATTGAGGTCGTTTTCGTCTTTATAGCCAATCCCCCAAAGTAGCTTTTGATCGTTTCAAGAAAAACAGCGAATCGCAATGGATACCTTGATATTTACTCAAAAACAGGGATTTACACGCAATGAATTTGTTCTCACAGACAACACTTTAAGCATAAAACAGTTTACAATCTCAGAGAATAAAGAGTGGACTGTGAGGTTAGAAGACATTGGTCATATAACGAGGTTAGAAAAGGATACAAGTTATATGAAACAAGGACTATACATTTCCATCGGGTTATTTTCAATCTTGTTTGTCATTGGAAATGTCGCTGACCATTCTAAGGCAGTGAGTACCTGGGTTTGGATTTTATTGAGTATGATCTGGGCCTGGTTCGCAGCTGTTGTCTATTTATCGCCACTTAACAACAAGTTACTGCTTGGTAACGGATCTGAAGCTGTTGAGTTTTTGTCTGATAAGCCCTCTGAAAAAGAGGTCCGGGATTTTGTGGATGAGATAATTAAACGTTCTTCCACAGCAATCCAGAGGAAATATGGAGACGATTGTTGGTACTAGAAATTTTCTAAATTTATAAGCCGAAAGCCTGTGCCTGGCGGAGTTAGCCTGAGACATACTCCAATGCATTTTTTTATTTACATCAATATACAGTAATATCAAACACGTAGTAAGTATTAGCATTGGATCATCATCCCGGAATAAGTGTATTGAGATAGACTTGGTGGGAGAGAAAATTATCATTGAGCGGATTGGAACCGATGGTGATATGGAGAGAGCCGCTTTGTTGTTTCGCGAGCTTGATGGTAAAGTAGATGCGTTTGGCCTTGGAGGCGCAGATCTTGGGATGGTTGTTGACAATACCTATTACCCCTTTCATTCGGCTAAAAAGTTGGTTAGGTTTGTTAAACAAACTCCAGTGGTAGATGGTCTGGGCTTAAAAAGTACCCTTGAGAGAAAAGTGGAACCATTAATAAGGGATAAGTTTGAAGAACATCTTAAAAAGTATGGTCGTAAGGCCTTTTTTTCCACAGGAACTGATCGTTGGGGCTTGTGCCAACCTTTTGCCTTGAGTGGCTATGATTGTGTGTTTGGAGATCTTATGTTCGTTCTGGGATTGTCAATCCCGATGAGGTCATTAGCATCACTCTTGACCGTAACAAGAATCTTCACGCCTCTTATAACACGATTGCCTTTCAAATGGCTTTACAATGATTCCATGGGGCATCCAGGCCGAACGACAAAATTTGAGAAGTATTATCAATGGGCAACTGTAATCGCAGGCGATTGCATCTACCTTAAGAAATACTTACCCCGAAAATTGAATCCTGGAAAGATAATTGTGACGAATACTACAACTGAGAATGATGTCGATATTTTTCGCCAGGCAGGCGCAGAATACCTGATTACCACAACACCGGTTTATGACAAGCGCTCATTTGGAACCAATGTCATGGAAGCCGTTCTTGTTGCATTATCCGGAAAGAATAGAACGTTATCCAACGACGAAATTGAGCAACTGATCTTTAGGATAGGGCTGATGCCTCAGATACAAAAATTAAATTAATGGATGCTATAATCCTGGCAGGCGGTAGAATTGCCCAAGGCGATCCTCTTTATAAAATGACTGAACGTGGCATCAAAGTGATGATTGAAATTGCCGGAAAGCCCATGATACAGTGGATTATCGATGCCTTGAACCAATCTGATCATATTGAGCGTGTTTTCATTTCTGGGTTAACCAATGATTTTCATCTCGTATCAGGGAAGAGCATTTTTTACCTCGAAGGGGGCAGGAATTTGATGGATAGTATTTTGATCGGAATGTATAAACTGCTGGAGCAGAATCCAAGTACAGAAAAATGTTTGGTGGTATCGGGTGATATCCCCTCTATTAACTGCGAAATAGTGGATTGGGTTATCAATTCGGCAACTGATCCTAGAGTGGAGATTTATTATAATGTTGTACCCCGGTCGGTGATGGAGAGAAGATTTCCGGGATCAAAGCGCAGCTATGTTAAACTGAGGGATATAACCGTTTGTGGCGGAGATATGCATGTTTTCAACCCACAAAGCACCATCCGGGATGGTTCAAAATGGAGACATATCGTTGAGTCAAGGAAAAGTATCCGTAAACTCATGTTTTTATTTGGTTTAGAAATTCTTTTCAGGGCAATTTTTAGAATGCCTACCCTTGAGAGGGTTGCTGAATTGATATGCAACAGATTAGAAATGAACGGCAGGGTTGTGGTGTCCCCATATGCAGAGTTGGGCATGGATGTGGATAAACCGCATCAATTACAAATGGTAGAAAAGGAGTTAAGAAATCTGTCCTTGACAAAAAAGTAATCCAAAAGATAGCCTGTTTGGGCTATTGTTTGATACTTGCGCGTGATCTAATTTTAAACTATTAATCTAGATCATACAAAAATTTCAAAATTGTCAGTTATGAAATCAATTTTACGCTTATTGCCAGTTTGTGCCTTGTTGTTTTCCTGCGATTTGCTCGATAATTCAAAGGTTTCTTCAACTTCAATTGGAGGAGATGGGAACCTGGATATGAACAAAGCAGGTACAACGTTCAATTCCTATGTTAAGATTGGTTCAACCAATTACAATGCAAACAGTACGATAACTGTTTTGAGCAATGACAATGGTGTCGTAACTGTACAGGTTAAGGCAACTCTGCCTGCAAATATTGCCGCCTTCATACCGGCTACATATAAAGATGCCACAGGAAAACTCAGTGCAACCCTTAAATACAAGAATACTTCCGAGGGTATTCTCGATTATACGGTGAAAGATAGTCAGCCGTTCGTTTTGGTAAATTATAGCAGCAGTGTTGGCGACCAGTATGTACTGCAAAAAAATGATGGTACTACTATTACGAGGACTGTAACCGCGAAGTCGACGGTTGATGATTTTCCCTATGGCATGCTACTTATCAAAACCATGACGGTGGAACAGAGTTCCAGCATTCCAGGACTTAAAAAAATTCTTTACAAAGCAAATCACAAATATTCATTGGTTCAAATCCAGCTTGTATGGGAGGATGGAACCACCACAACAATCGATTTTATGTGAAAGGGATTTAATGTATCCATTCAAAGGGTCACGGTAATATTTTAGTGTCGTTTTCCAAAAATTATCTTATTACCAATAAATGCGAATAAATTTAAACGCCTCTGGATTACGCAATATTAAGGTCTTTTTAGGACTGTATAATTAGAGTTGAAGGCGTTTGGTCGAGCCAAACCGGTTGCGACTCAATGAGTTTATTCCATGCATCGGTAGAGATTATCATCAACTGAAATTGCGAAATAAACGTTGCATCTAAATCGTTATTGCTAAAAGTGATATAGTTAGGTGCTTCCTGTTCAATTGCTCTGATGGATTCCTTGAACCGTGTGTGTTTTCTTATCTGATCATCCGGGTCGATAACAGTAATTTGCGCTTCAGAATTCTTAATCAGCCGCTGAATATAATCAATTAAAAAGCTGTCTTTTTCTGAATAAAACGGCACCACAATTCGTTCAAAATCAACTATGTTTTTATTAATAAAAATTCCAACCGGCACCATACTCCCGGACAGGATACTTTGGGTTCTGTCATCAAACGATGAATTTCCAGCCGTTTTATCTTTACCAGAAACCTTCTGCATCAATCGGTCAGGATTTACTATCCGAGTAGTATAACCTAAGATTCTGCCTAACAGACTTCCCTCGAAAATTGATTGTCCAATTCCGATTAAAAGCAAATCGAAGTTTCCCTTATTGGTTATTTCCAGGATGTCATCATCAATGTCATCCGATGCCTTAAACATCGTAATAATTTGCTGATCCAGCATCTTTGATTCATGAACTACCCGGGCAAAGCTTTCATTCTCATATTCATCCAGATTGTAATGATGCAACATATTATTGGGACACAAATGCAAGGCGGTTACCGAACTGTTTTCCTGGTGCTTTTTAACCAGATTATTGGCAAGTCTTAATAATGTGACGCCCATTTCCGGATTTCCAAAAGAGATAATAATGTTGAATTTGCTCATTTGTCTGATTTTTTCCTGAATGATGAGGGTCTTTGGCTTGAACATTCTTTCAATCAGATCTAAAACCGGACCAGTCATGAAAGTTGTAACCAAAGCCATAATTACCATCATAGAGAATATTTTCGGAGACAAAATCCCAAGTTCGTAGCCAATGTTCAACACTACGAGTTCCATGAGTCCGCGTGTATTCATTAAGGCTCCAATGGTAAGGCTATCTCTCCAGTTTTGTCCCGTTATTCTTGATGCGATCGTGCTTCCAACAAATTTTCCTGTTATAGCAACCAAAATAATAAGCCCTGTTATTTTCCACAGATAAATGTCATTCAGAAGTCCGATCTGTGTACGTAATCCAGTAAAGACAAAAAAGAGGGGAAGCAGTAATACCAGAGAAACATCTTCAATTTTCTGAATGAAAATATTCCTGAATTTAGTATTCTCAGGCATAATTGTTCCCGCCAAAAAGGCTCCAAAAAGGGCATGAATTCCTATAATCTCAGTAATATATGATGAAATGAGTAAGGTAAGGAAGAAGATTGCCACAACTTGTTTACTCATTGCCTCCCTCGAGGCATGCAAATCGCCGACCCTTTTTAGAAAAGGGCGCACTACTTTAATCATTACCAAGACATACCCAATTGATAAAAGGATGACATAAACTGAACTTAAAAATGAACCCACCTTTGCAATAGCTATAATTGCGGCAAGCATGCACCATGCAGAAATATCATCGGCAGCTGCACATGTGATTACAAGGGTTCCGAGTCGGGTTTTGTGCAGGCCCCGTTCCTGAACTATTCTGGCAAGAACCGGGAAAGCCGTGATACTCATTGCCATTCCAAGGAATAAACCAAAAGATAGAAAAGGTACCCCTTTCGGCGAAAAGCCATCATAAATAAAATAGGCAAGACCAATTCCCAGCGTAAATGGTATGATGATCCCGGCATTACTCACAACCGTCGCCTCTTTAACTTTGTTCTTAATTAAGTTGAAATCAAGTTCCATCCCGACCATAAACATGAATAGAATTAATCCGAACTGACTTATAAGACTTAGGTTGCCGAGTGAACTCACGGGGAAAAGGGCAGTTGATATTGCGGGAGAAATGATACCGAGTAATGATGGTCCCAGTGCAATGCCTGCGACGATTTCACCGATAACTGCTGGTTGATGTATTTTTGTAAAAAACAGTGTGAATATTCTGGAAACAATAATTATGGTGACGATCTGAGCCAAGATCAGTCCGACAGGTTGAGAAAAACTATTAGTAATGGACTGAAAGAACTGAGATAGACTTGAAGCAGACGAATTTGGCTCAAGTACATTTGTTCCGACTTCAAGTATTTTCCCTTCCCTTATGATCCAATAGATCAATACAAAGAAAAAAGCGAGAATTCCGAAATACAGGACTGCATATTTAAATGACTTCATCGACTTTTAGTCTAAAAGATTGGCCAATACTGAATGGCGCATAAACTAACAAGCCTTAAAAATAGTGGAAGTTAAAGGCCAATGTTCAACGCAAAAGTTGAATGATCTCTATTTGTAACAAGAAGGTATTTTTTTGTAATAAACTACCCCTTCATCTTGAGCATGAAACTTTGGCGGTATGCTTCACCTAAATGAAGCACCAGGGGTTTATTGGAATTTGAGTAAATATTAGTTGTAATTTGATCTTGTGAGTAGTAATGCACAGATGATAAGGAGATTATTTCCTTTTTATTTATACGGCAGAATGATTCATTTGGGAGTAGGGAAGAAAGTTTTTCGAACGAAATATTTTTCAGGCGAATGGTTGTACCGTCTACCAAGTGCGCTGCTTTGTCCCGGCTGTCAATTTCTGAAGTTCGGATGTACGCCAATTTTGCAGAATCAATCAGTGCAATCCCTTTGTCTGAATTGATTTTTATTTGTTTGGCAGGTGCAATTCCAGAATCGTTCCTTTGAATTACTTTGTTGACTGCTTTTTGAAGACGTTCCAGTTCTATTGGTTTAACAATATAATCGATGGCGTCGATGTCGAAGGCTTCAGCTGCAAAAGTTTTGTAAGCGGTGGTAAAAATGACAGGTTTTCCCTGGATAAGTTTAGCTATTGCAATTCCGTTAGTACCCGGCATTTCAATATCAAGTATGCACAGATCAAATTCCAGGCCAGGCAACTCATTCAGGAATTTTTCCGAATCGTTAAAGGCCTTGACCACCTCTATTCCATCGATTTGTTCACAAAGTAATTTCAGATAGGAAAGCCCGGGTAATTCATCGTCCAGCAGCAAGCATCTTAGCTTTGTATTCAAGTAAGTCAATTTTTAAATTTGCTATATAGACATTATCTTCTGTAAAAGAGTCAAATTTGAATTGATCTGAGTAAATGATTTTTAACCGCTGTCTAAGTGAATCTACTCCAAATCCACTGTTTGGCTTTTTGATGGGTGCTTTATCAGAAATTTTGTTGGCTACCGTGAGATTGAAAATATTATCATTAAAATCAAAAATAATCGAAATAAAAGCCCCTGGGCTTTGTATGTCGGCGTGCTTAAATGCGTTCTCGATCAGATCGGTGGAAATAAACGGAGCAAGCAGGTTTTGATGATAAAGTGGCTCGTTTTCATTAACCTTTAGTTTGACCTTTAATTCAAAAAGTGGACTTAGTTTGATTTTATTGATTTCGATCAGATTGAGTGCAAATTCAATCTCCTGTTTGGGCGTAACAAATTTCTTTCGGCTATCATAAAGTATGTAATCCAGGACATTCGCCAATTTGTCCAAAGCAAAGTAAGTTTGGTAAGCGTGCGATTGTACTGAATTTAGTATATTCTTGAACAAGTGGGGATTGAGTCTTGAATCCAGGTTTTCAAGCTGTATCTCATTAAACTTGCCCTCGATATCTCGTAATTTTACTTCCAACTTTCGATTGCTGATTACAGAGTTTTTCAACCGGATTGAGAGGTAAACAAGCAGAGCCAATAAAACAAATAGCAATCCTATTAAGCTATAGAGAAATGCAGGAGTCAAACTTGCATGGGATTCCATCTGTCTATATTTTAAGCAAAGTTAGTGATTTTCATTCGGCGATGTCACTTTTTGCCCTTCTTTTGCTCGAGAGCCTTAATTTTTGTCCAGGGTTCCACCATCGAACGTTTAGCCCAATCCTCCCACATTTTCTTCATTTTGGATGCGATTTCAGGTAGTAGGACAGCCAGGTCATGCATTTCAGTCCTGTCTTTTTCTATATCATAGAGCTCCCACTTTTCGGGCTTGTTCTCGTCCCAGGCCATAACCAGCTTGTACTTGCCCAGCCGCACAGCCTTGTTCCCTTCATGCTCCCAAAAGATAGGTTTAGTATGGACGGGCAGGCGATTACCTTTAATGAGTGGTAACAAACTGACCCCTTCGAAGGGTTGTATTTTATTACCTTTGTATTCAACAGGATAGTTAGCTTCCGCTAGTTCAATAAAAGTTGCCATAATATCAGGTAGGAATCCGTATTGATGCACCAATGTTCCTTCATCCTCCTTTTTGATGCCGTTTGGCCAATGAACAATTAGAGGCGAAGAAATACCCCCTTCATGTATCCAATGTTTATAGAGTCTAAAAGGTGTATTTGAAGCATTTGCCCATGACTTACCATAAGTCAGGAAATATCCCTCTTTCGTTTCCAGCTGTCTGGACGGGCCACCGCCTAATTCCCCTCCTTCGGCACAAGCTCCATTATCATCAATAAATAATATTATGGTATTATCGACAAGTTTATTTTGCTCCAAATAGTGATAAAGACGACCAATATTCTGATCCATTCTGTCAACCTGAGCTGCATATATTTCTCTTCTAAGCTCCATTTCCTTTTTCGTTCCAGCAGACAAGGAATCCCAATCTTTGGAATCCTGATTGGAAAGCTCCCAGGATGGGTCAATAATTCCCATTTTTATCATGCGTTTGTAGCGCTCGAGTCTGATTGTATTCCAACCCGTATTATATTTTCCCCTGTACTTGTCAATACTTTCCTTTGGTGCTTGTAAGGGCCAATGTGGAGAATTATATGCCAGATAAAGAAAGAAGGGTTTATCAGGATTACTTGTGTGTGATTCATGAATAAATCTGATGGCATTTTCGGTAAAGGCATCAGCAGAGTAAAAATTGGGATCATGAATCGAAACTGTATCATTTCCTGATGTTATCCCACGTGGATACTTGGGCTCAAAATAATTGCATGCTCCATCAAGAATGCCGTAATATTTATCGAAACCACGCTGCAATGGCCACTGATCCTTTCCATTCATTCCCAGATGCCACTTACCTGTCATCATTGTCGTATAGCCTGCTTGCTTCAGCACTTCGGGGATAGTCATGCAGTTCTTGTTTAAGAATCCGCGGTAGCCAGGCAATTCGAAATCGTAACCCTTGGGATCTTCTGAGGGATTGGTCATGAGGCCAATTCCTGCCTGGTGAGGATATAGTCCGGATAGTAAAGATGCTCTGGTTGGACAACATCTGGCTGTATTATAAAACTGAGTAAACCGAATTCCTTTCGAAGCTAGCTTATCAAGATTGGGGGTTTGAATCTCCCCTCCATAACACCCAATATCGGAGTAACCCATGTCGTCAGACATTATCAGAATAATATTAGGTTTAACTTTACTCTGTCCGAAAGTGGTAAGGGACAAAACAAATGCGGGTGCGAGGATTATAAACTTATTGGTATTCATTTTAAATTTTTCCTATAATATCATGGATTAGTCCAAATATAAGAAGTTGACAGTTCTAGTTCGCACTATTTCTGTCAACCCCTTAAAATGATTCAATTCGCAATTAGTAACCTACATTTTGAATCAGATTCATATTAGCATCGATGTCGGTTTGCGGAATAGGAAACCTGACATGGTAAGGTTTGGCTGATTTTCCTCGAGCCAAAGCATTGTTTATTAGGAGATCATGCCGCAATAGATCCTGTCTTCTTTTGCCTTCACTGTAGAATTCCCAGCTTCTTTCCTTTAAAAGCTGCGTAATAAAGCTATCCTGATTGGGTAGGTCAATCGAAGTCAGACTTGCCAGTCCTGCCCGGTTTCGAATTTGGTTTAAGAGGCTGAGAGCTTCAGGCGCAACGGTTCCCGTCGACATTACAAGCCCTTCGGCTCGTATTAAAAGGATATCAGCGTACCTCATAATGGGGAAATCCGCTCCTCCAGACCTGTTCTGTGCATTGGGGTCAAGAGGATATTTAAGACTCCTTGGATTTTGATACTCTACTCCAGTTGTCAGATCCACAAACTTCCCGTTTTTGTCAATATAGTTGGCAATTATTAAATCCCTGCGATGGTCTCCCGCGGCAAATGTTTTGTAAAAATTAACCGGCACACATACTTGCGTTGCGGTATTCTGGATTGGTGTATTATAAAGTGGGGGTAATGCGTTTGCAACCCACACATTTCCATAAGGTTCGACAGCAATTGCGGGGAAAACATAAATCATTTCACTGTTATTTTCGTTCGCCAGTGCAAAAAGCGTCGTAAAGTCAGGCCATAACTTATACAGACCCAAATCCATAACTTGTTTCGCTGTTGATGCCGCCAAACTCCATTGTTTGGTGTTGTTATAAAATTCGGCCAAAATGCCTAAGGCCGCACCCTTTGTACCCCTGCCATATTGACTTGTTTTGGTCGACAATAATTCGGCAGCCTTAGTTAAATCAGCAGTAATGAATGCCTTTATCTCTTCTTCTGTAGCCTTGGCCGGGAATTTATCGTCGAGTGGACTTTGAACAATTGGAATGGGGCCATACCAACCGTACAAAAATGCATACGCTGTACCCCGAATAAATCGTGCCTGCCCTTCGAACTCACTTTTCTCTGCTGCAGTAAGTTCGGGATGACCAGGTATTGCCTCGAGAACGATATTTGCATCCCTGATCGCGCTATAATTATTTTTCCAAAAATTGACAAGGTAAGCATGTGAAGTTCCCCAAGTGTAATCCATAATATACTGAAGATTTCCATTCAGAAAGCCCCTGTAATTGACAAAGACATCCGTTGTGGATTCTTCGACATAGATTCTGTTAACCCCTTCATCATTTATCATTTGCCCGTTTGCATAGGCTGAATTTAGCACAGCATTGACTCCGGATTTCGTGGAAAGAAAATTGCTGCCATATTGGGACGCAGGTTCAACGTTCAATAATTTAGTGCAACCTGCCGAAGACAACATTATTGCCATCATTAATATTGCAATGCCACTTATATTATTCTTTTTCATGTCTTTACGTGTTAAAATCCTAATTTAATTCCAAATATAATTGACCTCGAAGCAGGATATGAATTCCTGTCAGTACGGACATTTCCCTGACCTGAAGAATTGACATCCGGATCATATCCAGGATAATCGGTAAGCATTGCAAGATTATCACCTGCTACATATATTTGCGCGGATTGTAATGGCTTTATAATTTTCGAAGGCAAATTATAGGTGAGTTGTATAGTCTTCAGACGAATGTATGATGCATCAAGAATTGTAAAGCTATTGGTTTTATCACCCTGATAAATTGACGAATTGATTCCTGATGGCCACTTGTTGGTTGGATTATTGGTTGTCCAACGGTTCAGAAGCGGCTCAGCCATTCTATTCCTGTATGGATCATTTGCATAAAGAGCATCAACGACCTGCCAGTTAAACATTTCGGCTCCTTGTGATCCTTCAACAAAAATATTTAGCTCCAAACTTTTGTAACTAAAAACGTTGGTAAAGCCGAAAGTAAAATCAGGGAATGGATTTCCCAGTATAACCCGGTCCTTATCCGTAATTTGCCCATCGTTATTAACGTCTTTCCATTTTGGAACACCAGGTTGAGCCAAAGCTTTCTGGGCGGATGCGGCAACTTCCTGGGTGGTCTGGAAGATTCCTTCTGACTTGTATCCATAGTATGAGAACAGGGATTCTCCCGGCCGCACAATTACACCCGGATCTGAATTTGAAACAATTATTTCGGAAATCGGACCCAGATTAGCCACTTTATTCTTCAAGGTAGCAAGATTAAACGTGGTTGACCAATTGAAATCACCAACAACATTTTTGGATGTAAGAGAGAATTCAAAACCGTTGTTATTTACCTGTCCAACATTACTGGTGTAAGAGTTAAAACCTGTGGTTGTAGGAACTGGCAGATTAAGGAGTAAATCTTTGGTTGTTTTTAGATAATATTCTATTGTTCCATCGATCCTGCCATTCCATAAAGCAAAATCTGCACCGAAGTTGGTTTGTTCTGATGTCTCCCATTTTAAGTTTGGATTAGGTATTCTGGAAGGAGCGATAGCAGTATTCTGAGTACCTCCCAAAATGCTCTTGCCGGAGCCTGAATAAGTTGTAATTGCTTTAGCGATACCAATATCGTCATTTCCAATCTGTCCCCATCCAACACGAAGTTTTAGTGTACTTAATACTTTATTCCCTTTCAAAAAGCTTTCTTCGCTGACTTTCCACGCACCTGAAAAGGAGGGGAAAATACCGTATTTATTGTTGGTCCCAAAATTCGAAGACCCATCTGCGCGGATAGAACCCGTCAACAAATAACGGTTATTGAAATTGTAATTGATCCTTCCTAAATATGATAACAGGCGTCTTCTGGTGGTATTACTTCCAACTGTATTGTAGATTGCTGTTCCCAATCCCAGATTATTAGTTTCGATGACATCCGAATCGAATCCTTGCGTACCAGCACTAAATGTCCGTTGATCAAATTGCTGGAACGTGTTTCCTATCATCACATTAAAAGAGTGTTTTTCTTTGAATAACTTATTGTAGTTCAGGGTTCCTTCAATCAAGGTGTTACTTAATTCACCACTAATAATTCCTGCATCTCCGCCAACAAACTTTCCCTTCGTTGTAATTGTGCTTTCTACTACATCTCTTCTTTTGTCGTACCTGTCTGAGCCGAAATTCAATTTGGCCTTCAGTCCTGGGATGATAACATACTCAGCGAAGACATTTCCCATAGTCCTGTTAATCCTGTCTTTTGCTACCTGCCCATAAGCTAATGCAATGGCATTGTCGACCGTGACAGAAACAATTTTCCCGGCTTCCGGCCTTGTGTAATTTCCATTTTCATCAAAAACGTTAAAAATGGGGGGTGTGTTCAAGGCTGAGTTCAAGGCATCAGCATCTTGGTTGATACCGCCACCATTGATTGGCAAAGATTTGTTATTCTCCTGGGAAGTATTAAAGTTAATGCCAAACGAGAATTTATCACCTACTTTATGCTCGAGGTTCAATCTTGCCTGGTATCTGTTATAATTGGAATTAATGACAACTCCATCCTGATTATAATAATTGAAAGATGTGTAGAATACTGTGTTACCTGATTTGCCGGAGAACGATAAATTATGATTTTGTGTTTTCCCCATCCTGAGTATTTCATCTTGCCAGTTAGTTCCATTACCGATAGTCTGAATCATACTTTCAGAAAATATCTGGGCTCCACCTCTTGCTACCGCAAGTTCGTTCATAACCTGTAAATACTCATTCGTATCAAGCATGTGTAGTTTGTGTGCCACTCTCGAAACACTGAAGGTGCTGTTTGCTTCAATGGAGATTTTGTCTGTTTTCCCTTTTTTTGTCGTAATCAGCACGACTCCGTTGGCTCCTCTGGATCCATAGATAGCAGTAGCGGAAGCATCTTTTAATATTTCGACAGATTGAATGTCAGATGGATTCAGGGAATTTAGTGGGTTAGTGGGAGGAAGGTTGCCATCAAAACCAGTACTCCCGGCACCCGTGGCAGTTGAAATATTCTCAATTGGTAAACCATCAATTACATAGAGCGGTTCCTGTCCTGCATTAACAGATCCTGTACCTCTGATTCGCATGGATATTCCACCGCCGGGTGCATGACTCGATTGCGTAATCTGTACACCGGCAGCCCGTCCAAGCAACATTTGGTCGACAGAAGAAGAGTTCGATACATTTAAATCACCATTTGAAATAGAGACAACCGATCCGGTTAAATCACTCTTTTTTACAGTTCCATACCCAATAGCCACAACTTCCTCAATTCCAAACGCATCTTCCTCTAACTTGACATTAATGATCGATTTGTTTCCAATCAACACCTCCTGCATTTTCATTCCGACAAACGAAAAATTCAGAGACTTATTTTCGGATACATTTGAAAGTGAATAATTTCCGCTGGCATCTGTAATCGTTCCATTTGAAGTCCCCTTAACAACGACGCTAACTCCGGGTAATGATCCTCCTGAGGAATCTGTGACCTTCCCGCTAACCTTTCGGTTCTGTTGCTGTCCTGTGAATGCAGAGGTTGAAAAAAGCACAATTTGTCTGTCGACAATGGTGTAGGAAATATCAGTACCTGAAAATAGCTCCTGAAGTACCTGACTGATCATTTGATTGTCCGCTTTTATGTCAACTTTCCTTTCCACATCCACTATCTTACTGTTGAACATGAAGAAGAATTCTGTTTGACTTTGAATTTGTGTCAGTACTTCTTGAACCGATTGATTGGTTACATTAAGGTTGATTTTTGCAGTTTGGGAAAAGGTTTCTACTGCTAAAATCTGACTTACACTTAAAAGCATTATGTAAAGAGTCATCCGCATAACAAGGAAGTTTTTACAAGACCGGAAACTTTTGAGGTGCCGGTTGATAAACAATTTTAATTTCATAAATTTGTAATGGTTGATTTAACAATAAATTAACTGTTTGCTTTTCTGTCTTCACCGATGAAAAGAATTCAATTTGCAAGGGGATGGTTCCAACATCCCTTTGTTCATTTTTTTAGTTTTTTGGTAAGTTTTCTTTATTCCATAGGCATCCTAATTGCTCTTCGTTAGAAATATTTTTCGTTTTGAAAACGAATTATCCTTCATCTTTATCCGGTCTGAAATAGTATATTTAATGGGTGCGGATATTTTTAACAACTCTAAAATCTCGGAAAGGGTTTCATCCCGGTAGGTGGCGGAATAGACATAGTTTTTAAGCTCCGGGCTTTGCAGGATTATTTCCACATTAAACCATCTGCTCAATCTCAGAACGACTTCATCCATTCGGTCATTCTTGAAAACAAGCAATCCATCTTTCCATGCAGTATATTTGCTTACATCTACCTTGCTGACTGTCAGCTTATTTTGAGAAATATCCAGATAAGCTCTTTCTCCAGGTATGAGAGTCGCAAGAGTATTGTTGTCCGCGTAGTTTCCGGAGAACAACCTTACACTGCCAGATTCAAGAGCCAATTCACCTGACTTTTCATCTTCGTAACTGATCACATTAAATCGCGTTCCCTTTACTTCAATGTTCAACTTACCAGCATGAACCAAAAAAGGATGTGCATGATCTTTGGTTACATCAAAAAAGGCTTCACCTTTCAGCTCCACCTGCCTTATATCTGCAGCAAATGGGACTGGATATTTGAATTCGGAACCCGAATTCAGCCAGACATGCGAACCGTCGGGTAATACAAAATCTGTTTGCATGCCAGTAGTGGATCTCACTGTTTTCCAGACACTCTGTCTTGCCTCTGCTAAATTGGATTTTGATATTCTGGATGTTAGAAATAACGAATAAACAAGGAGGGGTAGAACCAGAACTGCAGCGCACTTTGAGAATATTGAAAAAATCCTGGATTGGCTGAATCGCTTTCTGACAGCTTGTTCTTCATGCAGACTTATGCGATGATGCAATTTATCTAAGATCTGATCCAGAACCACCTTATTTTCGACACTGCTACCCTTGAGATTGAATTTCGCATTTATCGAATCCCAATGCGATCCGAACTCTTCTTGCATGCGTGCCTCATTGACTGGATCTTCGAAAAATTCAGTGATTTTCCTAGCCTCCTCGCTGGAGCAAGTCCCATTCAGATACTTTTGAATAAGTATCGAAATAGTAAGACTATGTTTTTCGGTATTTGACATTTTCCCCATTTGTAAGTATTACGCAGATGGAGTGTGGTACCCCCTCCTTAAATAGAAATAAATATTTCTCCGGTTAATTACAGGAAAAGGGCTGCATAAAGAATGATCAAAAGTGAATCTTTCCCAAGCCTTTTTTTGATGAAATTGAGAGAAAAATTAATAGAGTTTTCAACGGTCTTGACAGAAATATTCAATCTTTCGGCTATTTCGCTATATGAGAGTTGATGGACTCTGCTCAATTGGTAAATCTCACTCTTACGGGGCGGTAAATCTTTTACAATCTCGTTGACACTATTTAGTAAATCGCCAAATTCGATAGATTCTTCCAAATTGAAATTGGTGGTTGCTTTCCCTAGTATATTGTCCTTGTATTTTTTTTCTTTTAACCTCTCCCTAAGCAGGTCGACAGTTACATTGTATGAAATCTTAAAGATGTATGATTTGAATGGCTGGTCACTTTCAAGAGTATGGCGCTTTTCCCAGATTTTATAAAAGGTATTCTGCACAACTTCTTCAGCATCCTGTTTTGACTTCAAAATTGAAAGTGCGAAACAATAGAGCCGGTTGGCATAATTTTCATACAGCTGGTCGAATGCACTCGCCAATCCATCTTTAACACCATCGACCAGCTCACGTTCCGTATGCATTAATTTATTGTCCGGTAGTTATTTGCAAATGTAATTATCAATATCTGATTTCCAAACCCACTGTTCACTCTAATGCGTGACTCGTCTGTATATTGTATTTAGACAAAACTAAAGTATTACCTTCAATTTGTAACCATTTACTACCTACCCAGACTAAATAGATAAAAAGCATCCATCATGGACGATTTAAAAGAGAAACGGTTTAAGGAAATCCTCGAAGAGAATAGCGGGAAGATAAGCAAAATCTGCCGCTTTTACTGTTCAAATGAGGAAGACAAGAAAGACATGTACCAGGAAGTACTCGTAAACATTTGGAAAAGTCTCGATAAATTCAGAGGTGACTCCACTATCAGTACCTGGATTTACAGGATTGCCGTCAATACTTCGATAAGCCATTCTGGCATGGCCAACAGAAATAAGAAACTCTACATCGATCAAGTCCCTCAGAACTTGAATCTTCTACTCGATGATAGGGACCAGGAACAGAAATTTCAAATTGAAGAACAGCTTGAACAGTTGGAAATATGTCTTAACCAGTTGTCAGTTATAGATAGAATACTGATTTCACTTGTATTTGAAGGGCTTTCCATGCGAGAGATAGCCGATGTCGTCGGTCTTACCGAACCCAATGTCAAGGTCAAAATACATAGAGTAAAAGAACAACTTAAACAAAAATTTATCAATCAATATTCATGAATTATGAAAGCAAATCAATACAATAATCAAGAATTGGATTTGGCAGAATTAGTAAAAGGATTGAAAAGAGAAGATTCCCGATACCTGGCATTAACCAATTCTTCTAAATGGATCATGTGGATTCTGACCCCATTATATTTCCTAATATTCCTGGTTGGAGTAATCGTTGATCGCCCGGAGATCGATAAAATCGGATTTTTGTTCTTTTCTCTGAGTTTTTTATCATTTGCACTATTGTTCAATAGTTTACATAAAGAATACAAATGTGTTGACTATGGGGTTTCGACCCTGGAAATGCTCAGAAAAGCAGTAAGCAGGTACTCATTATGGCAACCCAAAACCTACCTGACAATCATTCCCATGCTTTTTTGTGCGCTCGGCTTCAGTTTCACAGCGCAAAGGGGGTTCCCGTTTGCTGGCCAGGAAATGCGTATCCTTGTCGCTTTTGGCAGTATTTTTTTGATACTTTGTTGTTCGGCGCTGGTTGGTTATTTCATCTGGAGAAAACGTCAAAAGCCATTAAGGGATAAGGCACTGATAATTTTAAAAGAAATGGGGGAATAATTCTTGAGTAGAGACTGGGAGAAAAGAGGCAAGTTTTTTCAAAACACAGGACAGTGATTTATCCGTTTTCATATGCTTCCCAAATTGCCATTATTGCAATCTTACTTATGTCTTTATTTACAGTTAAGATGTTGTGATTTAAATATAAATGCTTGCCTCATCAGTAATTTCAATGATTTTCTAAATACTTGTATTTCGGTCTTCATGCAATATTCCAGGGTGAGGGTGATGTTACATTCGACTGGGCTGATGCAGGTTAATTTACTGGTAGTTAAACCTTTTCTTCCGGCAAAAGGAAGATATTTCCCCTTCAAGGAAATTGAATTGTGATAATGTCTTTTCTCCAGTTTCACCATTATTAAGTGTGAGATAGTTTATTTCCATCATTGTCGAGTCAACTTGTCTTATAACTTTTATTCCCAGATCTTTTAAAAGCAGGTCAATTTCTTTTTCATTAATCCAAGACATGAATGGTTCTGCCGAATTAACTGAATCGAGTTTTTCTTTCAAGTAGTCAAAACATATTACACTTCCTTCGGTAGATATTTTAATAATGTTTTTCAAAGTTTCAATTACGGTTTCTTGTGAAAGATAATAAACCACTCCCTCCCAAATAAATAAGGTCCTCTTCTTCGTACTAAATCCTGCATCTTTTAATATATCTTCAAGACTATCAGTTTTAAAATTTATTCTTACAAAAGATAATTGTTCTGGAATTTCTATTCTTTCATTGTTCAGGATTTCTAGCTTTCTATTTTGAGTAGAATTTATATCCAATTCAAATATTTTTGTGTTTTTTATTGATGCTTTATAGCGAAAGGAACGGGTATCGTATCCAGCTCCGAGAAAGACTATTTGTTCAATTCCTTCAGATAAATATTTGTTAAAAATGTCGTCAAAATATTTTGTACGAGAAATAAGATACCCATACAAATTTGATGTGACCAAGTTTTGAATTGTCCATTTTCTTTTTTCTGAATTAGCTAATAACTGTTTTGCCTCATCCTTTAAAAACAACACTGCCAAACTATCAGCACCTCTAATTTCTTCCCTTTCGTCCACAAATGCAAGAGCTCGGCAAAATGCTACAGTCATAGCGGTTTGCGACGGTTGATTTTCAACCGATTGTTTCTTTGGGTCAGTCGCATTTCCTGTTATCCCTATGATATTTCCAAACGGATCCAGAACCTTGGCTGTCTTAATGTTAAACGCTTCTCTTACTGGGGTATGAACTATCGCTCCCAATTCTATTAAACGGTTAAATGCATATTCAACATCATCAACTTCCCAATAAGTTTCGCTTAATCCTTTTATTGCCGGTGTCGGTGGATTTCCGGTTACAATCGATAAGGAGCAATTTCCAACCTGAAATATTGCCACAGAAGGAGCATCAAATAATGGCCGAACATTAAGAATTGCCGTATACCACTTTTTAGCCTCTTCAATATTTGTGACATAGTACACTATTCTTTTTAACGATTTAAACATTTGGAATGCCCTCCTATTATTTTAGTATTCAATACTCATCCGTTAATAAGTTCATAAATCTTCAGCAAAAGAGAATGTAATTTTTCTAATTTTAGTTCTGGCAATTTAAAATTAGTAAATAATTGGATTGCTGAATCCTATGGGTGAATTCTCTTAATAAAAGAGCAGCATCTAAAATGCGTTTCTCTGCCTTAAAGAAAGTGATTCAGGCAGGTGATTGGCCGTCTCAGGACTCAATTGCCCAATAGGATCGTGAGATAATCAGTAACCTTGGACATATCATTTCGAAGAAAATTGTAAAGAAAAGGGAAAGCGGCAACGGGTTTTGTTTATTCATCTAAACGCAATTTCCTAACACTAAATAGCCAATAAGTGTATGTCTGGAAATTGTACATGTTTCAAATGCATGATATAAAAAAAGGTAGCAGGGACAATTATTTCTTTGAATTATTTGTGGCTTAAATCGTCTTTATGTAATATTGAATTGCACTTGCGATTCTAACCCTGTAAAAGACATTTCCTAATGAAAGATCACTTTTCTAGTCCTTTTATTTTGAGCAGACTATTGATGGTATTTGGAATATCAATAATCTGTGTGCAGTTGGTAAGGCATCCCGAAGATTGGTTAAATTGGCTAATCAGATTAGGCGTTGGAATTGTAGTCATAATCGTCACTCTTTCGATTTTGTATTTCATCCGATACGCCAAAAATCGGAATCTTAAAAACTAAAGTTACTGACCTCCTCCCGTTAACAGGCAATTAAAATAAATTCCTAATATGAAAAAATTGATAGTTTTTGTCTTGGTTGTTTTGAGTCTTCAAAACTATGCTCAGGAAAATCGTCTTGTTGGAGTTCCAAAAATCGATAATAGGATAGAACTACTGAGTATTGTTTTTCGATTAGCAGGAAATGAAGAGTACAATGCGATGTACTTCAAAAAATACACAGATAAGGTTGAAAGCCATTTTGGAAAATATTCGGATCATGAATTAGTAAAATTTGCCAGAGAACTAAGAGAAAAAAAGGGGATCTCATATGACGCAGTGGTGAGAATGGCAATTATTCTTGATAAAGAGCTGAATCCGAAAATTGATTTTTCAACGGCTGTTCCTGAAAGATGGAGTAAGGACGATGCAGTCAGATTTGTTAGGTTATTGAAGAAATTTTACAAAGATGCCAGCTGCGAGGAATTCTTCAACGAGAATGAGGCGTTGTTTCAAGAAGTTGCTACCAGATTCAGTTCGGCTTATGAAAAGCTGGACTTGAATTGGTTTCGCACGTTTTATGGCGGAAAGGCCGACAAGAAATTCGCAATCATAATAAGCCCAGGTTGTGGCGGTAACAATTATGGACTATCTTGCCCACCTCCTAACCCAGAAAATACTGTATTTGCAATAATGGGAATTTGGAAAGTTGATGAATCTGGAATGCCTGTTTGTAAGCAAGAAGAATATTTGCCTTCTATAATTCACGAGTATAATCATTCATTTGTAAATCCCCTTTCAGCAGATGGCGCTGAAGCTTTTAAAGAAAGCGGGAAAGAAATTTATAAGGCGGTGGAGTACGAGATGAGTCGGCAGCAAGCCTATGGGGATTGGCAAATTATGCTAAATGAAGCCTTGGTACGGGCAACAGCAATTAAATACTATATTGACCATGGCGCTAGCGAAATGGAAACGCAGATGATGCTAAATACTGAGTCGAACAATGGTTTTATTTGGATTAAAGGACTTGTTGCTGAGCTAAAAAAATACGAAAGTCAACGAGACATTTATCCAACAATTGAAAGTTATATGCCAAACCTGTCAAATGCCTATAAAGCTTTTGCAGTTAAGATTAGTCAATTTGATGCTCAAAGACCTAAGGTCGAGTCGATAACCGAGTTTTCAAATAATGATATAAATGTAAATACTCAAACAAAAACCATAACGATTAATTTCGATAGGGCATTATCCCCGAAAGGTTATTCAGTAAACTATGGCAAAAAGGGGAAACAAGCCTTTCCGAAGATTAACAATTTTCACTTTGCCAATGATAATAAGGCATTTGTAATGGAGGTTCAGTTGATGCCAAATCAAGAATATCAATTTGTTTTAACCGGTAAAGATTTCAAAACGCCGGATGGCATTCCATTAAAAACGTATGAGGTAGACTTTGAGACAAAAAAATAACCAAACTGGTTACATAAGCGACCGATCCGTGTTTTGACCTATGCCACCAAAGTTTTCGAAAGAGGGGGGCTAAAGAGTCTGAAATAGCAAGATTTCAGACTCTTTAGCCCCCCTGATATTTGAAAGTTGAAACAGGCTAAATTTATTATTGGTGGATTAGCGTTAAATTTGCCCGGCAAAAGGATTCCTTCTTTTTTTGACTTATATTTATAGTCCAATTAGAACTCAAAAGCTAAATTTTAAAAAATTAAGGCCCAATGAAAACAACAGGAATGCTTATTTTACTCTTATTGTTCGTCCCAATTCTATCTTTTTCGGGAGAGATTTATGGAACAATTAAGGGTGATGACGGAAAGCCGCTGATCAATCAGGTTGTACAAATTTTGCAAAAAGACAAAATATTGGGTACCACAAAAACTGATGAAAACGGCTACTACTCTGTAACAATAAAGGAAGTGGGGAAATTCAATCTTGGAGTCGTTGGATACAAGGACGCTAGTTTTGAGGTTTTTTCATCCAACAAATCAACTCGTTACAATTTGTTAATGAATAAAGCCGGTGACAAATGGATACTGAAGAGCCTTTAGTTCCCAAAAGGGAAAAACGGGATACATGGGACAAGATAGAAATTATCTTGCATCCCCTTGGTGGCCTGCTCACAGCCCTGACAATCGCATTGGTCAGCTATTTCGGTTCTGCCTATCTGAACGGCAGACAGAACAATGATTCGAAAATCAGGCTCTACACTGAATTGATGAGTAGTCGGGAACAATCTGAAAGCGCTCTAAGGAAAGATATGTTCAATTCTATTCTGGGCACCATTTTGAAAGATTCCCACTCATTGGATGAAAATATCCTGCAACTCGAACTGCTGGCCTATAATTTCCATGAATCGCTCAACTTGATGCCACTTTTTGTTTACCTGGACAGGCAAATCGCTTCCGAGAAAAACATCAAGCTCAAGGAAGAATACCGGAATCGGTTGTATAAAATGGCAGGAGATGTTATTTCAAAACAGATTTCCAGCCTCGAAGGAGCTGCTACCAGGGAGACCATGTTTATTACTTTCCAGGGCGATTCGGTCAAATATAAGCCAGGACTTTCTCAGGAGTTTGCCATGGATTGGAAAGATTCAAAGGTGTTTTACGATACAGTTAAAGTTGGAAATACGACGAATGTGTATAAAAGGGTTGTATTTTTGAAGGCATCAGGATATAACGTGGATGAAAAAAGGGTTAATGTGAGGCTGGATATTGAGACCTCGCTCAACGCGAAGTTTGTTAACATGGTAACCCAGGAGTTCACCATAGATTATTTTCAGTTTCCGATGATTGACAATACCCGACTTTCCAATGATATGCGTTGTGCGGTAGTGATGCGTGATTTCGATTTTCCCAACTTTATAGAAGTGGATATTCTCTATTTCCCGGGTTCTCATTCAAGCCTGAAAGAAAAGCCCTACTATGACGAGGTTGTGAAAAAGCTTTTAATGGACCAATAGACCGGAATGGGGAGCATCTTCAACCTCTTTTTTTGATAATGTCTTCTTCTATACTAGCTGCACAACCTATTAAACCGTCTTTTAGTGGTTGGTTGTACTTTTATTGTCATCTGCATATTCCAAAATATCACATGGTTGGCAGTCTAATGCTTTACAAATAGCTTCCAGGGTGCTAAAGCGGATTGCTTTTGCCTTCCCAGTCTTTAAGAATGAAAGGTTTGATAATGTCAAATCAACTCTTTCAGAAAGTTCATTCAGAGAAATTTTTCGTTTAGCCATCATCACGTCTAGTTGACTATGATTGGCATAGATTAGATTGTTAAGTCATTTTCAGACTTCATATCCAAGGCATTCTGCAGGATTTTTTCAAATACTGCGGCAGCAGTAGCAACTACAATGGAAATAAAAGTGGTCACGATGCAAATGGCGAGAAAACCTGCAGGGTCGTCATCTTGATTATGGCTAAACATGATGTAAAGGCCTGCTCCCACAATTAAAATACTTAATACGATTGCACTATACTTTATACTCTTTAAAGCCCCAACAGAGTTTGATGAGAATACTTTATTTTGTCCGATGTATCCAAGTAATTTGAACGCCTTATACAACAAAATAAAAAATGGGATAGATACTGCGTATCCATACAAAATAAAGGGGTCAGAGTAAATTGCGAACAAATTTAAGTTAGCAGCTCTTCCCTCTGCCAGGGGAAGCCGAATCAAAATGGCAAGTACTATTAGGCTGATAAGCACAATGACTGCCTGGAGAAATAGTGTTGAAGTTCTTTTCATAATGATTTTAGAATTTTTATTTATTGCAAATAAAATAAAAATTATCGATAATCGGTAAAAAATTATTGTTTATTGTGAATTTTTGAAAAATTTGTTGATATTTGCTTTATCAGGCGGATGTGCAAATTGGACTTTAACCGTCTTTTGTTCAGGCAAAACCGTAAATCTCCGGATGGGAAAAAAGAAAAACGCCTGAAATTCATTGATTTCAAGCGTTTCTGCGAATTTTGATGTTCAATTTAGCTCCCCTTTCATTCGAAAGTTGCAACAAAGTTAAATCGCTTAGTTTGATTTAAGCCGGCATATCGGGCAAAGTAAACCCGTTGTGATAAGTATGCTTGATCAGTTCAGAAGCAAATTCTTTCGCTGATATGGTATCATTTTTGTTTATCCGTAGCTTATCAGTATCGGAAATATTGGTGAAATTCATATTTGGACCATCCCAATTCAGGACTTTGTTGAGAGCCTGTAAGCGGACAGCAAGAACGCCCATCACCACCATTTCATTAAAAGGACCTGAAACACTGAAATCTGATGCACTGAGTACACGACTTTCCGGACTTTCCTTGCAAGCCCTGATCCAGTCCTGCTCGTGGGAAACCTCAATACGGCGTATTGTCTTGGGAACATTGGGGACCCTGCCCGAAAGGAGGATCGGATCTGTGCCATATTCGCCGCAGATAAGCGAATCCTTTGTCCCGTGGAAAATGACGCCCGAATTCTGAACTCTTGTAACAGGCCAATTTTCAGGATACCTGGGTTTGAGTCCTCCATCCGACCATGTCACCTCAACTTCAGGAAATTTGATTTTAATACCCTTATGCTTTTCACGTTTGGGGTATGTGAGATGTACCAATTCTGCAGTCGGCGCACAATCAGGCATTAACTGTGTAGAACTGCCAATTACTTTAATAGGATACTGGAGTTTCATTGCGGTAAATATGGGGTGCATGACGTGACAGGCCATGTCTCCAAGCGCACCTGTTCCATAATCCCACCAGCCACGCCAAACCCAAGGGTGAAAGGCTGGATTATAAGCCCGGAATTTAGCCGGACCGATAAAAAGATCCCATTTCAGCGTATCTGGTACAGGAACGACTTCAGATGGAGCTACCAATCCTTGAGGCCAAATCGGACGGTTCGTATATGCTTCAATTTTTTTCACTTCACCAATTTCTCCATTCCATATCCATTCGCAGGCTAGTCTCACTCCCTCAGCCGAGGATCCCTGGTTTCCCATCTGAGTCGCCACTTTGTATTTAGCCGCCAGCTTGGTCAGTAATCTGGATTCGTATACACTGTGGGTCAGAGGTTTTTGTGTATATGCATGCTTTCCCATTGTGATGGCATGCGCTGTCGGACCGGCATGGTTATGATCGGAAGTTGCAACCATTACTGCATCAATGGATTTGCCCATCTCATCATACATTTTGCGCCAGTCATAATATTTGGCAGCTTTAGGGTAGGTACTAAAAACTTTGGGTACATTGTTTCGGCCAACTCCCCAGTCGACATCGCATAATGCGACAATATTTTCTGTTGCCATCCTGTCAAGGTTGCCTTTACCCATTCCACCAATACCGATTCCGGCGATGTTTAGCTTGTCACTTGGAGCCTTGTGCCCCAATCCGGCGATTGTGTTTGAAGGAACGATAAATAGTCCTGCTGCGACTGATGAGGTTGTTCCAATGAAGCCACGTCTTGTTACTTTACTTTTTTCTTCCATGTTTTTAGATTTAAATAGTTGGATGATTGAGTTTTATGCGGATTGTAGATAGAATTTTTCATTCTTAAGATCAAATTTCGTAATAAAATTTGATTTTTCTCCATGTTGGAGATTAAACTTTTACAATGGCATTTTTTTCGATCTAAAGTGCTAAAACGTTTGAGTCTTAAGTTGCAACCTTTTCGTTAACAACACCGATCCGTATTTTGACCAGTACCGTCAAGATTTTCGAAAGTGCGGAAATAAAAAGAGGTTGAAATCGCAGAATTTCAGTCTCTTGAGCTCCCCTGATAGCACAAAGTCGCAACCAATTCAGCGTTATAACATGGACGTAAAGTCATGAAAATTAGTTATATAAATCATCGAAAGAGTTGTTTTCTCCAATAATTCCTTCTTACAAAATCCCTAAAAAGTATACAAATACCATGAATTTGTATAAAATTCGAGGTTATTCTTTGATGCAACTTTGCATTATAAATTAATACAAAGAAAAATGAAAAAAGTAATCTTAATTACAGGTGCAAGTTCAGGAATGGGTAAAGTAACTGCTAAGGAACTTATCGAACAAGGTCATACTGTTTACACTGTTGCACTAAGAATTGACCAAATGCAAGACCTTAAAACATTAGGTGGACATCCACTACAAATGGACATTACAATTAATGACGATATAGAGAAAGTAGTGAACACTATTGTTAAAAGGGAAGGGAAAATTGATGTGCTTATAAACAATGCTGGTTATGGTTCTTACGGAGCTGTTGAAGATGTATCAATAGATGAAGCACGCAGACAGTTTGAGGTAAATCTTTTTGGATTGGCTCGTATTACTCAACTAGTGTTACCAATTATGCGTAAAAATAAGTCTGGAAGAATTATCAATATATCGTCCATGGGCGGAAAAGTATATAGCCCTTTCGGCGCTTGGTATCACGCTACCAAACACGCCCTTGAAGGTTGGTCAGATTGTTTAAGGATTGAAACAAAACCATTTGGGATTGATGTAGTAGTTATTGAGCCGGGCGGAATTAAAACTCCATGGGGCATTATTGCCGCCGAAAACTTAAAAAAGACATCAGGAAATGGCGCATATGCTGAAAGATCAAACAGAGTTGCTGACAGCATGATTGAAATGTTTACTAATGGAAAGTATTTGACTGGCGAAGCAGTAATTTCCAAGACGATTGTTAAAGCATCTTTTGTGAAGAATCCAAAACCTAGGTACGCTGTTGGTTATATGGCAAAACCAGTTCTTTTTATTCGTAAATTTATTAGCGACCGATTCCTTGATAAAATAGTTGTATCTAGACTTTAAAAATAATTTGTATCTTAACAAATAAAAGACAATAACAACAATGAAAATAATAATAACAGGTACAACAGGAATGGCAGGAGAGGGTGTTCTACTAGAATGTTTATCGAATCCTCTCGTTACTGAAATATTAAGTGTAAGCCGCAAACCTACCAACATTTCACACCCAAAGTTGAAGGAATATATTGTAGAAGATTTTTTGCAACTAAAGGACAATGACGATATATTGAAAGGGTATGATGCTTGTTTTTACTGCGCGGGAATTAGTAGCGTTGGGATGAAAGAATCCGAGTATACAAAGATAACCTACGACACTACTTTGAATTTCGCTAAGGCACTTAGTCCAATGTCCGAGATGACTTTTAACTATATAAGTGGTGCTGGAACGGACAGTAGTGAAAAGGGTAAATCAATGTGGGCAAGAGTAAAAGGCAAAACAGAAAATGATCTGATGAAATTACCCTTTAAACAAGTTTTCGCTTTTCGTCCAGGACTGCTGAAATTTACTAATGGCCAAAAGAGAATTATTACCTTTTATAAAATAATAAATGGATTATATCCTTTTGTCCGTACCTTATTCCCCAATTTTGCAGGCACTATCACCGAATTAGGACAAGCAATGATTTATGCGAGCCAACATGGTTACGAGAAAAAAGTGCTTGAAGTAAAAGACATTAGAATATTATCAAACAAGTGCGTAGTGTGATATATTACATTATCAGAAGATCATTGTGGCTTTAAGTGAGACTGACCGGATAATGAGGGAAGCTTAAACTAAAAAGAGGGGACTGCTGAAAAGTTATTTTTTGGCATTCCCTATTGGTAAAATACCCCTCTTAATGAATCACCAAAATTTTTTGCATCGAACAGTCTCTGCCCGCCTGCAATTTGACAAGGTATAATCCATTGTTTAATGTTGAACCATTTAAACCTTTCCCATCCCAGGAAAATTCTGATTTTCCGGAAGAAATATACAAAGGCTGGATAAAGATTAATTTCCCTTGAACGTCATAAAGCGAGAATGTTGCAGAAGTACTTAATCCTTGATATTCAATGTTAAGCGTGCTACCAGGCGTTAATAAATTTCCATTCAAGAACCGGAATCCTGCATCAGTACCGGTTTTTCTTATCGGAATTTGATTAATATTTGTGGCTATCTGTCCCGAATATTTCATCAGAAAATGCCACGTGTAAGTCATCACATCTATTCCATCATACCACTGGATTCCACCCAGTCCATGTCCAGCGCCTGTTGCAGCCAGTACACTTATTGCGCCCCCCGGGCTTTTGCAATTTGTGTAGGTTGTAATACTGATTTTTCCAGAGTTTCCCTGGGTTTCTACAACCGGCCCATCCATGCATCCAAGTTCCGGATTGACCACCAAAGTCAGGTTTTGGAGTTGGCTGAAAGTCCACCGTCCCTTGGCATCGACAAATCCGGTTGACAAATTACCAAGATAGGTGTTGTCTGTAGGGTCATACTGCCATTGAACACAGAAATTATGATTTTTCGCAAGCGCCGGGCATCGCGGCATAATAGTAGAATAACCGCCCAATGACTGCATAACAGCACTTACAGGTACGAAGCCTCTGAATCGTGGATTCAAGGTCGTATCACACATGCAATCCTCAGTCATCATTCCACCCTTTGATCCACCCGTTGCGAAAATCAGGTTCGGATCGATATTCTCACGCATAATAAGGGTATCCAGGAGCTTATTGATAAACGGCGCATCATCACATGGGCCGTTGCCGTTGGGTCCGCAGGTATTGAGTACAGGAAGCGATTGGTCCACGGCTATAGTCCGTATAAAATAACCGGTTGACATGGTTCTTGGCACTTCAATGACAATGAATTTATTTGAATCGGCAACAGACAATATAGCAGGTCCATACGGTTCGAAGTGAACAAGTGCGGGAACCTTATTAGAAGGCGAGTTGATCAGTCCTTTCGGACGATAAACGTAAAATGTTTTAAAAACCAATTTGCCGGCACCATCATCAACCATTATCGAATCACGGTATGGATTGGAATAAGAGGTTGCAGCATAAATGAACGGTTCATTGAATGAACCGACAATTAATCCGACCATCAGCAAATTCAGTATTTTCATAAAAAATTAGTTACGCTTATCCCTCGAAAATAGTAAATAAATGCAATCAAATTTACAAACAATGATGGGTGTGAGACCAAAAAGAAGATATTTGGTTGCATCTTTTCTGAAAAAATCGTTTTAGAAAAAGGGAAAGTTGCAATCTTTTCGTTCACGACTCCGATCCGTGTTTTGACCAACGCCGTCAAGATTTTTGAATGTGGGGAAACAAAAAAAGAGGCCGAAATGACCTCTTTTTTGTCTGGCTCCCCTGATAGCACAAAGTAGCAGCTGGTTGTGTTATAAGTGTTTCAGGTTCAGAGGAATATGGGGCCTATTAATATCAGATCCGGGAACCTTATTTAGGCAAGGTCAATTAGTAACTGTAGCATGCAACAATTTATTTATCACTCTCCAAAACGGAAATAGATCTTCCCTGTCAAGGGTTCATCATTTGGGAAATACTCATTTTTCTGGCTTTGAGGACCCTCCGCTTCAGGTTTGGTAAATTTGGTGCCGATGGCACTGATACCATGCAAAATTGAAATATTGCCGGGAGGAAAAAAAGGAGCAACTCCGCCCGCAGCAAATTTTGCCTTTTGCGGTGTAAAAAGATGGAGAAACAATCCACTGGTTGCCGATACAATGGTCAGTGGAAGCTCTTTGGTTTCCAGACGGACAGCATAAAAATTAGCGTAGTAACCCTTGAATTCGGGATATTCAATAGTCTCACCAGTCACTGTGTTGTTGTACATCTTGTCAAAAATGCCGAATTCAGTGCCCTTCAGTCTGTTCTTCCAAACATGGTACGGCCCGTTGGAAACGAGTCTTGCTCCGGTCACCAGATTCTCTGGATAATTGAAGGTAATTCCTGCAAAGTCATTCTTTCCGGATGGATGATAGCTGTACTCCAGTTCCAGCCAGCCTCCCGGGAACATGGTCCATCTTGCAAAGCGGCCAGGAGATTGATCGTAACTGACCTCAACCACCTGATTGTTATCTACCTGTTTCAGGCTCAATGCCTTAAACTTCAGAGTATCTCCAACAAACAGGGGTCCATCGGTAAAGGGGATCGTTTGGTCTCCCACTTTTACCTCCGTCAGCATTCCGGTTTTACGGCTGAACCGGACACTCGTTTTTGCTGAATTCAGCACGATAATGTCTTCGTTATCAATTACTTTGACTTCGTCTTGTGAAGTCTGTATTATCCGGCCTGAGAATTCCGAAGGTTGAGTTATTGTCCACGACCACCTGTTGATCTGCCTTCCATTGGGATCTGTTGCGGTCAGGTAAATGGCATCAAATTCGTTCCAGTTACCGGGAAGATCCAGTTTTAAACTTCCGTTTTCGCCAACGGCAATCTTTGGGGATGGTACCGACAAATGCTGTTTTTGCTCTTTCACCTGGCTGAATATCCCCGTGAATTTAACCAGCTCTGCGGAGAATTTGCATTGATGGAGGTTGGTGTAAAGGAAGCGGTTTGTCACAGGAATTTCCCCACTGAAACTGTGGTCAATCTTCAGATTCCCGATGTATACGGGGGACCATATCTCTTTAATCGTATAAAAACTTCCCTCCTTTTCCCTGTAGGATCCCAAAATTCCGTCCGGGGCATTGTTGCCGTGGGTATCCAACGAATCCTTCAGATCGTTGCGGACGATTCCCTCATCTGCAAATACCCACAGAAATCCGCCGGCCCCCAATGGTTTCGAACTCATTAGATTCCAGTAATCGTCCAGACCGGCTCCTAGTCCACCATCATACAAGCCATGGAGGAATTCAGTCGGGAAATAGATGAGATTTCCGGAATTCAGCGCATTGTCGACATATTTGTATCCCGGGTAGTGCTTGGTATCCATCCCGTTGAGTTTGGCCCAAGGCTCAATGACCTGCCGGTTTTGAGGATCATACTTGGCATATTCTCCTCGCAGATCTTTGTTGAATCCCCCTTCATTTCCATTGTCCCACAACAGGATGGAAGGATGATTGACATCGCGTTCAACCAACTCCCTGACGAGCCGCTTCCCAACTTCCGTACTGTAGTATGCCTGCCAGCCGGTCAATTCGTCGAGAACAAACATACCAAGCGAATCGCAGACATCCAGGAAATGCTGGTCGGGCGGATAATGGGTCATCCTCACCGCATTCATGTTCATGTCCTTCATCAGGTTCACATCAGCAATACTCAGTTCCTTGCTGCTGCATCGCCCCGATGTCGGCCAGGCGGTATGGCGGCATACGCCCCGGAAAATAACCTTTTGATTGTTGACATAAATTCCATCACCGGCCCTGACCTCTACCGTGCGAAAACCGAAGCGTTGCCTGACCTGGTGCAATATTTCCCTGCCATTTTTCAAACGGATTATCACATCATACAGGTTGGGTGTCTCTGGATTCCAGGGCAATGGGTTCAAAAATGCTCCCTCCAGTTTAACAGTATCACTTGTGGATGGCACAACAGCGGTTACGGGTTTTCCAAAGTTTTTCCCCTCAACGGTTTGTATCCTTGCTTCCAGGGTCATTCCTTTTTTATTGCCACCAAGGAATGCGTTCAGTCTGAACGTACCATCAGCTTTGGCATCAACAGCAACCCTGTCGATAAATGCTGAAGGAGTAGCTTCAAGGTAAACAGGTCTGAAAATGCCACCGAATACCCAGAAATCGCCCCTGCGCTCGGCCTTGTTGATGGTAGGATCTGTAGATTCCTTGCTGACAGTCACTTCCAGCAGGTTCACACTTCCAAAATTTAGTAAGGCTGTTATGTTGTATTTAAATCGGTAGAAGGATCCCTGGTGGATAGCGCCAGCGGATTTACCATTTACCTTCACCTCGGTATCGGTCATTGATCCCTCAAAGACAATGAATACATTCTTCTTCTCCCAATTTTTTGGCACAGAAAAATTGTATTTGTAAAGCCCTTTTTCATCATTGAACACTTTTTCTCTCTGTCCATAGTTGAAAGCGCCGAAACCCTGGAATTCCCAGTTGGAAGGCACCTGTATGGAGGTCCATTCCCCGCTTCTCATCCCTTTTGTGCAGAAGAAATCCCATTTCACGGTATGGTCCTTGTCGGTACCAGACAAGTATTGAATTTCCGTTATTTGGGCAGAAGCAATCATAACATGAATGCTTAGTATAATAAACGAAAATGTTTTTTTCATGAATGACGAACTATTAGTGATTTATTAGTTTGAATATCAACGGTCGTATCATTTTAACTCCTGTCAAATGTAAACTTTATATTTGATTAAAGACCAACAGATTTCATTGATTCAGCCTCAGAAGCCGGTATCTCATATATCCCTCTGCTTACATATCAATTCCATTGTATTTGTATTAAATGGACATTAAATCAGGCAGCATTTTCTCATCAGAATCTTAATTGCGCCCACGCCTGTATTGTCTGCATTTTGGGGTAATGTTCAACCCAACAACATTTCTCTCAGATATCTTCGAACATAAGAACGGTTGTCGCAGAACGAGGTGACTACAATTCTTCACGAAGATGAAGGTTTCATGTGGTCTGGTATGCGTAGTGGTTTGACCCGTTTCGATGGATTCGAATTTCTGATGTTTGATCAGGTGCAGGGCGATAGGCTGCACCTTTTCTGAAAAAATCGTTTTAGAAAAGGGGAAAGTTGCAACCTTTTCGTTCACGACGCCGATCCGTGTTTTGACCAATGCCGTCAAGGTTTTCGAAAGTGGGGAAACAAAAAAAGAGGTCGAAAATGACCTCTTGTCCTGTCTGGCTCCTCAGGTAGGACTTGAACCTACGACCTACGGATTAACAGTCCGCCGCTCTAACCAACTGAGCTACTAAGGAGTTTATTTGCTCTAGTAAATTTTCTAAAGCGTTGCAAAAATAACACCTTTTTCATAAAATGGAAATATATTTGCACAAATTCATTGAAATACCCAAAAGAAAATTTTTTATCAACCGGAAATGATAATCTGGGTATTCTGTGCGACTATTAAAAAACAAATTATTTACGCGTAAAATAAATTACGGTCATGGGATATTCAAAGATTTTGGGGATTGGAAATGCATTGGTGGATATTATTACGATGCTGAATGATGATCAGATTATCAACAAGTTAAATCTTCCAAAGGGGAGTATGACCCTTGTTGACAGAGAAATGTCGGATCGTATTCAGCATGAAATAGCAGACGAAAAAAGATTGCTTGTGACTGGTGGTTCGGTCGCTAATGCTATCAATGGTGTTGCCAATCTGGGAGTTCCATGCGGTTTTCTTGGCACTGTGGGTTTGGATGATCTTGGTAAACTGTTCGAAGAAGAACAGAAAAATCAGGGAATTAAACCGCTGCTGATTCATTCGGACCTTCCTACTGGTCGGGCGGTGGGTTTGGTTGAGCCTAACGGAGAAAGGACTTTTGCCACCTATTTGGGAGCTGCATCCAATCTTACCCCGGATGACATCACCGCCGAAAGGTTGCAGGGATTTGATATCTTCTTTATCGAGGGATATCTTGTATATAACCATGCGCTGATAATGGCGGCAGCCTCTGCTGCAAAGAATGCCGGACTCACAATTGCCCTTGATCTTGCCAGCTATAATGTCGTTGAGGCAAATCGTGAATTATTGGAGGAATTGGTAGACGACTATGTTGATATTGTTTTTGCTAACGAAGAGGAGGCTGTGGCTTTTACCGGATTACAACCCCAGGAGGCAGTTGTAAATTTAGCCAACCGTGTCGACATTGCCGTTGTAAAGATTGGGAAGGAGGGCGCTTACGTTCAGCAGGGAATGGAGAGGCATCTGATTCCAGCAGCGGGTGACCTTGTTGTTGACACAACCGGTGCTGGCGATTTCTTTGCCGCTGGATTTCTATCAGGTTTGGCAAAAGGATATAGTCTTGAGAAATGCAGCAAACTAGGCGCTTTACTCGCTTCCAGAGTAATCCGGGTACCCGGAGCCAAACTGACAGCGGAAGAATGGGTGACGATCAGGAAAATTGAGAATGAATTGTAATGAGAGATAATCAGAATATTTTGGATTTTGGATTTTCGATTTTGGAATAGGTACACCGGTGATTAGCTGGTTTCAATTGGTCCAACACTTTGAACTTCCAAACAATCTTGAATAAACCCTGATTCCAAAACAAAAAAAACTAATAGCGCGAGAATCCAAAATCCAAATTCTAAAATCCAAAACATATTTTATGTCTAAAATAAACTGGAAGCCCGGAAATATGATTTACCCGTTGCCTGCTGCCCTGATAAGCTGTGGATCAACACCGGACGAGTATAATTTAATAACCATCTCCTGGCTGGGAACGATCTGTTCCGATCCGCCAATGTGCTATATCTCAGTAAGGCCAGGTCGTCATTCCTCGGAGATCATCCAGAGGAATGGTGAGTTTGTGATAAATCTTACAACCAAATCAATGGCCGAAGTGACCGACTGGTGCGGTGTAAAATCTGGTAGAGATCACGATAAATTTAAGGAATCCGGCTTGACCCCGCTTCCGGCAACGGTAGTGAAATGCCCGATTGTGGCAGAATCGCCAATAAGCATTGAATGTAAAGTAATCGAGGTTAAGAAGTTGGGGTCGCATGATATGTTTATAGCTGATGTCGTAAATATCGTGGCAGACGATCGATTTATTGATCCGGAGACAGGTGCGATGAGCCTATCTATGTCTGAAATCATAGCCTATTCGCACGGAAATTATTACGAGATGGGAAAGAAAATTGGGAAGTTTGGCTGGAGTGTGATGAAAGAGAAAACCAAGAAGAAATTAAATATAAAATCCTAAATATGAAGAAATTACTAATTGTCGGGATGTTAGTCCTGACCGGAATAATTACCATAGATATGAAAAACGATACAAGCAAGAGTAATGCCCTGTTGACCGATTGGAAAACCGTGCATCAGACTCCCCCTTTTAATGAAATTAAACCGGCAGATTTTATTCCGGCCATTGATCAATTACTCGCCCAGGCGAAAACCGAAACGGAGGCCGTCCTTAATAATCCGGACGCACCAACGTTCAAGAATACTATCGTGGCGTTGGAAGAGTCAGGGAAGAAACTATCCAGGGCAACTACTATTCTTTTTAACCTGAACTCGGCAGAAACTAACGACGAAATTCAAGCAATTACCAGGGAAGTTTCGCCAAAGCTATCCGCCTTCCAAAATTATGTCTCGTTGAACGAGAAGCTGTTTATCCGCATTAAAGCAATCTACGGGGAGAAGGATAAGCTAAATCTGACCCCGGAAGAGCGGAAGTTATTGGATGATAACTACAAAGGATTTGTGAGGAGTGGCGCTAACCTGGTAGGAGCTGCCAGAGAGCGTTTTGCTGAGATCAATACCGAATTGTCTAAACTGTCGCTTCAATTTGGGGAGAATGTTTTAGCTGAAACAAATGCTTACCAATTGGTGCTTACGGATAAAAAGGATTTGGCAGGTCTGCCGGAAAGTGAAATTGAGGCAGCCGCGCAATTGGCAAAGTCCAAAAAGACCGACGGTTGGATGTTTAATCTGCAAGGACCCGGATATATTGCGTTCTTGAAATTTGCTGATAACGGAAAGTTGCGGGAAGAAATATACAAGGCTTACAATTCGAGGGCTTTTCATCAGAATAGCAACAACAATGAAGAGACAATTAAGAAGATTGTCAATTTAAGACTGGAGCGGGCGAAGCTTCTTGGCTATCCAAATCACGCGGCCTATGTGCTGGAAGAGCGGATGGCTGAGAGTCCGGCAAAGGTAAACGCATTTTTGTCCCAATTGCACGAGGCCTCCAGACCATATGCCCTCCAGGATCTTGCAGATGTTTCCGAATATGCCAGGCAGCATGGCTTCAAAGGAAAGTTGCAGCGCTGGGATTGGAGCTATTGGTCTGAGAAATTAAAGAATGAGCGCTATGGTTTTGACGAACAAGCTGTCAAGCCATATTTCAAATTGGAGAATGTAATTGGAGGAGTGTTTGAGTTGGCCAACAGGTTGTACGGACTCACTTTCAAGGAAAACAAGGATATACAGGTCTATCATCCTGATGTAAAGGCATATGAAGTTTTTGATAAGGACGGTTCCTTCCTGTCTGTTCTTTATTTGGATTTTTTCCCGAGGGAAGGGAAACGGGGTGGGGCATGGATGACAGACTATCGTCCGCAGAGCAATGTGAACGGCAACAGTATCCGACCGATCGTTTCTATCGTAACCAATTTTACAAAGCCGACCGAAACCAAACCATCGCTTCTTACCTTTTATGAGGTGACTACCTTCCTGCATGAGTTTGGCCATGGTCTTCACGGAATGCTTGCAAACACTGTCTATGAAGGCTTATCCGGAACTGCTGTCTACCGCGATTTCGTTGAATTACCATCACAGATTATGGAGAATTTTGCAATTGAAAAGGACTTTCTGGATCTTTTTGCTATTCACTATCAAACTGGAGAGAAGATTCCTTCTGCACTCGTGCAGAAACTGATTAAATCTAAGAACTATCTTGCAGGAAGCCTGAGCGAACGGCAACTTAGTCTTGGTATGAACGATATGGCATGGCATTCCATCACCCAACCGATAACCGGCAGTGTGGTTGAGTTTGAGAAAAAGGCCCTTGAACCCACGGATCTTTTTCCTCCTATGGAAGGATTTTGTCTGAGCACATCCTTCTCTCATATTTTTGCAGGCGGCTATGCTGCAGGCTATTATGGGTACAAATGGGCTCAGGTATTGGATGCTGATGCCTTCTCTGTTTTCAAGAAAAATGGCATTTTTGATCGCGCTACCGCGGATGCATTCCGTAAAAACATCCTCGAAAAGGGAGGGACAGCTCATCCAATGACGTTATACAAGGCTTTCAGGGGACAAGAACCTTCAATTCAACCATTGTTGGAACGCGAGGGGCTGGTGAAGAAATAATTTTCTATTTTTGTCCACACAAATTCTACAAAGATGTTAGATAGGATCAGGGAGCTTCAAAGAGAGATAGAGGAGATAGCAGTAAAATCGGCAGATGAGCTGGAGGAGCTAAGAATCAAGTATCTCAGCAAGAAAGGTGAGATTTCTAAATTGATAGATGATTTTAGAAATGTATCTGCCGATCAAAAAAAGGAAATCGGGCAAGCTGTTAATACCCTCAAGAATTTTGCATTAGACAAAATCAAGGTATTGAAAGAAGGGCTGGAAGAACAGACGGCGGAAAGCAAAGGAGTTGATCTTTCGTTGCCGGGCGATCCGATGAAGACCGGTTCCCGTCATCCTATCTCAATTATCAGGAATGAGATGCTGGAAATCTTCAAGCGTTTGGGGTTTGTTGTCTCTGAAGGCCCAGAGATTGAGGACGATTGGCATGTTTTTACCGCGCTAAATTTCCCGGAGGAGCATCCGGCAAGGGATATGCAGGATACTTTTTTCATCCAGCGGAATCCTGATATTTTGCTTCGGACCCACACATCCTCTGTGCAGGTGCATGATATGGAGACAATGCAGCCCCCGATTCGTACGGTTACCCCGGGTAGGGTATTCCGCAATGAGGCGATCTCTTACCGGGCACACTGTATGTTTCATCAGATCGAAGGATTATACATCGACGAAAATGTTTCATTTGCCGATCTCAAGCAGACGCTGCTCTATTTTGCCAAGGAACTTTTTGGCGAGAAAACAGAGATTCGCATGCGCCCCTCATATTTCCCGTTTACTGAACCTTCTGCGGAAGTGGATGTCTCGTGCTCTATCTGTGGTGGCAAGGGCTGTAATGTCTGTAAATACAGCGGCTGGTTGGAGATTCTTGGATGCGGTATGGTAGATCCGAATGTTTTGGAGGCATCCGGTATCGACAGCAAGAAATATACGGGTTTTGCCTTTGGCATGGGAATCGAACGGATCGCCATGTTGAAATTCGGCATCAATGATCTGAGACTCTACTTTGAAAATGATGTAAGGTTTTTGCAGCAGTTTGAATCTGCAAACTGATTGGAGATAGGAGATTCGCGTACAACTTCTCAGGATCAGAAAGGTTAAAACCTATTTGCCTCCAGATTCCAATTTTTTTCAACTTTGATACATTATTGTTAATTGGGAAATAGACCCAGAGGGCATCTTTTACAAAATTGCCGCTCGGATCAAATTCGAGTTTCAGTGTAAGAGCGAGTATCTCATTCTCCAGTTGCTCTATAGCTTTTATCGGAATTTTTGCGGACTACCCAAACGAAAAAGTCATCTCATAGACTCTTCCATCAGTTTTTGTATATAAGGGGATCTATTTTCGATCTGTAATTATATTTTGCGACCGAATCATAATTCAACATCTCTGTCTTGCTTTCAGAATTTGATTCGCAGATCATTAGAGTATTATGCACGTTGTACAATAAATAAGTATTTTGCTGTTCATAAATGATATAATCACTTTTTTCAGCTTTTACTTCAATTTTATTGCCAATATTCTTTCTTTGATTACTTTGCGCTAATAAGTGTGTAGTCGATGAAAGCAGGCTAACTAACTGACACAGGAATATTAATCTTTAGTTGATAGTATTTGTTCCATTGCATTCTAATTACGAGTATAAAATAACACTTTAGAATTCAAAAGACTAAAGTATTCATCTTCAATGCATTAATGGCTGCAGCTGCTTTGAATTTTGAGAAATTGATAAAAAATAAAGCTAGAAATTAAGAATCACCAATTATTTTTTAAATAGTGTAATATTTCATGACTTTTTGTTGATTTGCGTTAATTGTTTCAATCTATTTATTTTATTTGTAAAGCATTTGATGGTGTAGGCAACATAGAATTCAAGGACTCTGTTTCTATATTCTAGTGAACCACCTTGCCAAAAATTAAAAAGTCCGAGACTATAAGCAGCCCCGAATTGATAATTTCTTATTTTCATTCCGGCACCAAACTTTATTCCATAATCAAATCGCCTAATGGGATTATCGGGGTTTCTCCAATCCACTTTATCTTTTGTATGAATTCTGATTGAATCCTTATCCCCAGTTCCTATATAGTAGCCAAATAATCCAGACGCTATATATCCGCCAGCCATTCCGAAAATTTTTGTTTTTCCTTTCTGATAAGTGGCTTTTAGCTGGAAGGGGGTCTCTAAATAATATATATCTATTTTGTACAGATAGTTGTATCTATCATAAACGATTTTGGGTCCTTTTTTTGTGAAAATAATGCCGGTTTCTAGAGAAAGTAGGTTTGTTAATGGCAGATCAAGAATCGAGCCAACACTAAACCCCGGACTTGGCACAGCTCCTTGTTTATGCACAATCTGATTCCCGGATTTATAATTGATTGCCGACGAATTGAAACTTCCCCGAATACTGAGTTCTTGTGCTTGGCTTAATCCAATGCAAACAATGAGATAGGCCGTTGTGAAAAATAACTTTCTCAAATTGGTCATTTTAATTTTTTTATAGTAAATATTGATTTCAGTTTTCTTGAGGGCAATACCAGCGGAGAAATTCCAAAGGGGGTGAACGTTCCATAAGACACGAGAAAGGTTAGAGTATGGTAGGGCTAGGCTAAGTTAGACTATTTGTGCAGTTTCATTTGCGTCTATTGCCTCAGTATATTTATGTTTTGCAACACATATAGATGAATGAAGATGAGTGATTATATGATTGGAATGAAATTTTTTCCAGGGAATTCTCTCCCAATCAAAGCATAGCTATTCTGGATGGGGATACAACGAAAAACGCCCGGATTTTCATCCAGGCGTTCTCGTTTATATATCGAATGTTCGGAGTTCCTTCTCCCGTTCTCCTTTCTCCGTGTTCCGTTCTCCTTTTTTAAAGTGTCTTCGCGACTTCCACCTGCTCGAATGCTTCGATGAAGTCTCCTTCATGTATGTCGTTATACCCCTGGATATTCAGACCACATTCATAGCCTTTGGCAACCTCTTTAACATCATCTTTGAAACGTTTCAGAGACTCGAGTTCTCCTGTGAAGACGACGATACCATCCCGGATCAGGCGCACTTTCGAATTGCGAATGATTTTTCCGTCGCGGACGATACAACCGGCAATAGTTCCCACTTTGGTGATTTTGAATACCGTGAGGATTTCTGCGGTTCCCTTGATCTCTTCTTTGATCTCCGGAGCCAACATTCCTTCCATTGCAGACTTGATTTCGTTGATCGCGTCGTAGATGATCGAATACAGGCGAATATCAATTTCTTCTTTCTCAGCCAGCTTTCTGGCACTCATGGAAGGACGCACCTGGAATCCAACGATAATGGCATTGGATGCTGATGCCAGCATGACATCCGATTCGGTAATTTGTCCGACAGCCTTGTGAATCACGTTGACCTGGATTTCGGTAGTCGAAAGCTTTATCAGTGAGTCGGAAAGAGCTTCGATCGATCCGTCTACGTCTCCCTTGACGATGATATTCAATTCCTGGAAGTTGCCAATGGCAATTCTTCGGCCAATCTCATCGAGGGTAATATGTTTTTGCGTACGCAGGCCTTGTTCACGCTGCAATTGTTCGCGCTTATTGGCAATCTGCCGGGCTTCACGTTCGCTTTCCATCACATTGAACTTATCGCCAGCCTGAGGTGCACCGTTGAGTCCGAGAATCAGTACAGGTTCTGCCGGACCAACACTCTCAACACGCTGATTCCGCTCGTTAAACATGGCTTTTACGTGACCAAAATGAGGTCCGGCCAATAGTACATCCCCAACTTTCAGGGTACCTGAACTTACCAGGATGGTTGCAACATACCCACGACCCTTGTCGAGCGTGGACTCAATTACGGAACCGCTGGCACGTTTATTAGGATTCGCCTTCAAGTCGAGCATTTCAGCCTCAAGCAATACTTTTTCAAGCAATTCGGCGACACCCATTCCGGATTTAGCCGAAATATCATGCGACTGGTATTTTCCGCCCCAGCTTTCCACCATGTAGTTCATGTTAGCAAGCTGATGTTTGATCTTCTCAGGATCGGCGGTATTTTTATCGACTTTGTTTATCGCAAATACAATCGGTACGCCTGCGGCGGAAGCATGGTTGATCGCTTCAACTGTTTGAGGCATGACGTCATCGTCTGCGGCAACAATAATGATTGCAATATCTGTGACCTGCGCACCACGGGCACGCATGGCGGTAAATGCTTCGTGACCCGGGGTATCCAGGAATGTGATCTTCCTGCCATCTTCAAGTTTCACGTTGTATGCACCGATGTGCTGCGTGATACCACCCGCTTCACCGGCAATAACGTTTGCCTTACGAATATAGTCGAGGAGAGAGGTCTTTCCGTGGTCGACGTGTCCCATAACTGTGACAATCGGAGGACGGGATACCAGATCCTTCTCAGAATCCTTCTCTTCCTGAATAGCTTCCTGAACTTCGACTGAAATGAATTCTACTTTATAGCCAAATTCATCTGCAACTACCGACATCGTTTCGGCATCCAGTCGTTGATTGATGGATACGAAGAGTCCCAGTGACATACAAGTCGCGATGACCTGAGTCGGGTTAACATCCATCATGCTGGCCAGCTCACTTACTGAAACAAACTCGGTAACCTTAATGATGTTGCGGTCAATATCTGCCTGAGCGCTCTCTTCCGCCATCTTCTCCGTAAATGCCAACCTCTTATCGCGACGGTGCTTCGATCCACGTGTCTTTTGGCTCTTGGTTGTCAGACGGGCAAGTGTTTCTTTAACTTGCTTTTGTACGTCTTCTTCGTTGACCTCCTTTTTGAGCGGTAGTTTTTTCTTTACAACCAACGAGCTCTTTTTCTTGATTGTACTCTTTTCTTTATCCTTTTCCAGTTTGATCTTTGGCTCGTCGGTGCGCTTTTCGATATTCAGCGGAACGCGTTCTTTTGCATCTTTACTGACACGCTTGCGTTTCTTCTTGCGCAGTAACCGATCCTCGTCGCGGATAATCCCTTTTTTCGGCGCATCGCTCGGTAATTCAATTTTACCAACGACTTTTGGTCCGGAGAGAATTTCTCTGGCATGTTTGAATATTTCTTCAGGAACTTCCTCCAAATCCGGAAATATTTCCTCCAGCGGATCGATGTGATGTTTCGGTTTTACCGGTTTCCCATCCTGAACCTTCGGTGATATATGCTTTTTCTTGGTAAGGGTAATCTCTTTTTTCTGCTTATCCGAAGATTTTGGAGTTGTGAGGTCAATCTTGCCAATAATGTTGATGTTTGATTCGAGTTGAGGTACATTCGAAATCATCTCAGGTACATTTTCCTCTATCGGTGCCGGCGCAGCTTTAGGTTCCTCAGCTTTTGGCTCAGGGGCAGCCGGTACAGGAGGTACGGCCTCTACAACGGGAGGAACAATTTTCTCGGGCTGCTTCTCTGCAACTTTCTCTGCAGGTTTCTCAACTTTTGCCGGTTGTGGAGCAGGCTCTGCAACTTTTGGTTTCGGAGATAAATGCTCAAGGTCTACGGATCCAACTACTTTTATCGCAGGTCTCTCAGGAAGCGGTGTATGTGTGATCTCCGGTTTTGGAGCTACAATCTGTGGCTCGTGATGTTTAACCTCTTTGTGGCGCAGGCTGTTGTCCGTAATGCTGAATGAATCGTCTTCGAAATCTTCGGCAATCACCTTATGTTCGTGCGGGTGAACATCTTCGATGGTTACAGTATCTCTTTTCAAACGGCCGGGGCGATGCATGTCAGCTTCAACTTTGGCATCATGGTCCTTTCGAAACTGCTTTTCGAGAAGAACCTGGGCCTCGGCATCAATCTTCGCATTGGGATCGGGAGTCATTTTGATACCCTGTTTATTCAGAAACTCTACAATTGTAGCTATCCCCACGTTCAGATCACGTGCTATTTTACTTAACCTTGATACTTTGTTCCCTGTATCCATAGTTTGCCAAACAGTTTAATTTGCTTTATCTCTTCCGGTTGATTGAACGTCTGACGTTATTGTTCAAATTCGGATTTCAGTATGCGTAACACTTCGTCGATCGTTTCCTCTTCGAAGTCGGTACGTTTAATCAGTTCCTCACGTGTGAGGTTCAGCACATTTCTGGCAGTGTCGCATCCAATTGATTTGAGTCCGTCAAGAACCCAGTCATCAATTTCATCAGCAAATTCTTCCAGAGAAACATCTTCTTCGTCAGCAATTTCACGATCGCGGTAGACATCTATGTCATAGCCGGTAAGTTGACTGGCAAGTTTGATATTCAAACCACCTTTCCCAATTGCAAGAGAAACTTCCTCAGGCTTCAGGAACACCTCCACCTTATTCTCATTGCCATAAATTTTTATGGAAGAGATTTTGGCCGGATTTAGCGCTCTCTGTATATATAATTGATTGTTGTTGGTGAAATTGATTACGTCAATGTTTTCGTTACGCAACTCCCTGACTATTCCATGTATCCTTGAACCCTTCATTCCGACACAGGCGCCAACAGGGTCGATACGGTCATCATACGATTCCACGGCAACTTTTGCCCGTTCGCCAGGTATTCTGACAATCTTCTTGATAGTGATTAGCCCGTCAGAAATTTCAGGAACTTCCAACTCGAAGAGCCTCTCGAGGAACACCGGTGAAGTACGTGATAAAATGATATATGGACTGTTATTCCTCATCTCCACTTTTATTACAACGGCACGAACGCTATCGCCTTTCCTGAAGAAATCGGATGGTATTTGCTCGCTTTTAGGAAGAATCAACTCATTGCCTTCATCGTCAAGAAGTAGAAGTTCTTTTTTCCAGATCTGATAAACTTCGCCTGTGACGATCTCACCAATTCTGGATTTATATTTTTGATAAATGTTGTCTTTCTCTAATTCCAGAATTCTGGAAGCAAGATTTTGACGGAGGTTGAGGATAGCTCTTCTTCCGAAATCACTAAATCTTATGGTATCGGTAAGTTCTTCCCCCAGTTCATAATCACCATTGTTCGCATTTGCAGCTGATATCGTGATTTGAGTATTTAAATCGGTTATTTCTCCGTCTTCGACAACTGTACGATTTCTGTATATCTCGAAGTCTCCTTTGTCAGGATTTATAATGACGTCAAAATTTTCGTCGGAACCGAATTGTTTTTGAATGACACTTCTGAACGCATCTTCCAATACGCTCATCATGGTTGCACGATCGATGTTTTTCAGGTCTTTAAATTCCGAAAACGTGTCAATCAGATTGAGGCTGTCCATATCTTCAGGATTTTATTTGAAAGTAATAACGGGTTTAACTGTTTTTATCTCGTCCATAGAAAACTCAACCATCTTTACGACTGTTGTCTTTTTCCCATCGACTTTTATATTGTTCGTTGTTTCAACGATAAAATTCTTTTCACTGGCAGATTTCAGGATACCACTAAATTTCTCGCCTTTACCGGTAACTATCTCTACCTCTTTTTCGAGGTTTTTAAAATATTGACGAAGAACCTTAAATGGTTGCGTCAAGCCTGGAGAAGATACTTCCAGAGAGAAATCTTCTACCTCACGATCAAACTGATGCTCGACGTGGCGACTCATCTCAATGCATTTGTCAATGCCTAATCCATGGTCGTCGTCAATTATTACCGAAATGGCATTGCCCAAGCCGACGGAAATATCAACGATAAACGTCGTGTCCGACAACTTTTCTTCTACCATCCTTTGAATAACTAATTTCGATATCATTTTCAATTTTAATAAAATAGGGGACTATGTGTCCCCTAATCCTGCGATTATTCTCCGCTGCGAAATTACTATTAATGTTTGAATTAAACAAATATTTATTTCTAATTTTGAGGATCTGTCGGGGTTTAAATGGCTGATAGTGAAAAAAGAATAATAAATTCCTAGTGAAGCAGAATAAAAGCAAAATAGTCAATGATCCGGTTTGGGGTTTCATTGATCTGACATCAGGCATACTTTTTGATTTAATAGAACATCCTTATTTTCAGCGACTCAGGCGAATTCGGCAGCTTGGATTAACTTCACTCGTTTTTTCTGGTGCTAACCATACGCGGTTTGAACACAGCATAGGCAGTATGTATCTGGTCAGATCGGCTTTGAGTGTGTTACGCGAAAAGGATATAGAGATCACGGATGACGAGGTTGAAGGGGTTACGATTGCTGTACTCTTGCATGATCTGGGGCATGGTCCTTTTTCTCATGCTCTGGAAGAGAGTATTGTTAAAGGCATTTCGCACGAAGAGCTGTCGATTCTCTTTATGCAGGATCTGAACTTACAGTTTAATGGTAAGTTGGATCTGGCCATTCGTATTTTTCTGAATCAATACCCAAAGCATTTTCTGCATCACCTGGTGAGCAGCCAGCTTGATATGGATCGTTTGGATTTCCTTAAGCGCGACAGTTTCTATTGCGGTGTATCGGAAGGAGTTGTATCCTCCGACCGGATTATCAAGATGCTGGATGTACGTAACGATCAGTTAGTTGTTGAGGCCAAAGGAATCTATTCTGTTGAAAAATTTCTTATTGCCAGGAGAATGATGTATTGGCAGGTGTATCTTCACAAAACGGTGGTTTCGGCCGAACGAATGCTGGTCAATCTGTTGCGCCGGGCCTCTGATCTGGTTGGCAATGGTTTGGACGTGAGGACTTCAAGTGCCTTCGCATGCATTTTGAACCATGAAATTACGGCTGAAGATTTTCGTTCTTCCGATGTGCAACGGAGAAAAATGGCTCTTACACGCTTCTCCAGTCTGGACGATTCGGATATCATGAGTACAATTAAGGAGTGGATTGGGCACAGTGATCCTGTTTTGGCCGATCTTTCTGATCGGATTGTGAATAGGAAACTGATGAAAGTCAAGGTCTCCCCCCATCCGTTTTCGGAAAGCCAGGTGAACGAACTGAACGAAAAGGTTGTGGCCAGATTGGGAATCCCGGCAGAACATCTTGGTTACTACGTTTCGGTAGGTGAAATGACAAATATGGCATATCAGCCGGACGACGAGGCAATTTTAATCTTATATAAAAACGGTAAATTGAAGGATATCAGGGATGCATCTGATATAAATCTGGAGGGTTTGACCAAGACCGTTCGCAAACATTTTGTTTGTTATCCGGCAAAAATCTCATGAGGTAACTAATAATGATTATTTTTGCAGCTAAATTTTAAAAAAAATTGGATGGAGTTTAAGGCCAAAGACATTGCAGCTCTGCTTCATGGAACAGTTGAGGGCGACGGAGAAATTAAGTTACACAATATCTCCAAAATCGATCAGGGAGAACCTGGCACACTCACTTTCCTGGCTAATCCGGTTTATACAAAATACATTTATACGACATTGGCGTCGGCGGTTCTTGTCTCCAGAGACTTTCATCCGGAGGAGGCGCTTAGCTGCTGCCTGATTCGTGTCGACGATCCATACGCTTCACTTGCTGAGCTGCTTAAGATGTATGAGCAGATGAAGCCTGCGAAGGTTGGGATAGAGCAACCTTCATTTGTCAGCAACAGTGCCAAAATAGGTACAGATGTTTACATTGGTGCGTTTGCCTATATTGGTAATAATGCAGTAATAGGTAATAATGTAAAGATATATCCTCAGGTATATATTGGGGATAATGTGGTTGTTGGGGACAATACAATTTTTTATTCAGGTGTAAAGGTTTATGCTGATTGCAAGATCGGAGCTGAGTGCATTCTGCATTCTGGGTCAGTCATAGGTGCCGATGGATTTGGTTTTGCGCCAAACTCTGAGGGACCATTCTCAAAAATTGCGCAGGTTGGCAATGTGATTCTGGAAGATTTAGTTGAAATTGGAGCGAATACTTGTGTGGATTGTGCAACCATGGGTTCAACAATTGTCCGTCGTGGCGTGAAATTGGATAACCTGATTCAGGTAGCCCACAATGCCGAAGTAGGTGAGAACACTGTTATTGCCGGTCAGTCCGGAATTGCCGGTTCTTCCAAAGTGGGCAAAAATTGTATGGTTGGTGCACAGGTTGGAGTATCCGGCCATATTGTCATCGGTGATAATGTTAGAATCGGCGGTCAGGCGGGAGTCATGACCAACATCGAGGATAACTCCACTATAATTGGTTCACCCGTGCAAAACCACAAAGATTTTATGCGTTCTATGGCAATTTTCAGAAAACTCCCCCAATTATCGGGAGATGTGTCTGATCTGAAAAAATGGATAAAAAAGATGGATCAGCAGTAAGTGCTGAGGAAGTGGCAGATAAATCGACAGCTTAAAAGCAATATAAATTATAATCAAATAATATTTAGCAGTAAGGGATGATCTCAAAACAAAATACCATTGCTTATCCGGTTACCGTTACCGGGAAAGGTCTTCATACAGGAGTTGAAGTTTCATTGACATTTAAACCGGCACCCGAAAATTTCGGTTTCAGGTTCAAACGCATCGATTTGGAAGGAGAACCTGTAATTGAAGCCAATGTCTCCAAAGTTAGAGGGACTGCACGTGGTACGGTTCTTCAGGATGGCGATGTTAGCATCAGCACCATTGAGCATGCCATGTCGGCGCTCATCAGCTCTGATATCGACAATGTCCTCATGGAAATCAACGGATCCGAAGTTCCAATTATGGACGGTAGCGCATTGTCATTTGTTGAGGCGCTTCAGGAAGCCGGAGTAGCAGAACAGAATGCGGAAAGAGAGTATTTTGTTGTCAAGAAAAAGATTGCTTACCGCAATCAGTCGACAGGTACAGAGATCACTATTCTTCCGGACGAAAATTTTTCTATCGATGTATTGGTTTCGTACAATTCGTCTGTACTCGGTAATCAGTTTGCGTCATTCGACAATACTTCGGAATATGCTACCGAGATTGCCCCATGCAGAACTTTTGTTTTCGTAAGGGAACTGGAGGCACTGCTGAAAAATAATCTGGTAAAGGGTGGAGATCTTGATAACGCCATCGTGATAATGGATCAGGAGATGCACCAGGATGAGCTTAACAGGATCGCTGACTTGTTCCATCACGAGCACATTCAGGTAAATGAAATAGGAATACTTAACAATCTTAAGCTACGTTTCGACAACGAATGTGCGCGGCACAAACTACTCGATCTTATTGGTGACATTGCCTTACTTGGAAAGAGGATTAAGGGAAGAATTATTGCCAAACGCCCTGGGCATCTGGCGAATACCGAATTCACCAAACTTCTGATGAAAGAGTGTCAGCGCAGTCTGGCCGAGTCATCTGCTCCCGACTATAATCCCAATAAGGAACCGTTGTATGACATCAACGCCATCCGGAGAATGTTGCCACACCGAAATCCATTTCTTTTGCTTGATAAGGTGATTGAAAAGGGATCGGATTATATCATAGGCGTGAAAAATGTCACTCAGAATGAACCATTTTTCATAGGACACTTTCCAGCTGAACCAGTGATGCCCGGCGTAATGATCATTGAATCAATGGCACAATGCGGTGGAATTTTTGTTATTAGTTCGATGCATGCTGATGGAGACTATTCTACCTATTTCATGACGATGGATAACATCAAATTTCGTAAAAAGGTGGTTCCGGGAGATACCCTTGTATACAAGATCAAACTGACAAGTCCGATAAGAAGAGGGATTGCTCACATGCGAGGACTTGCCTTTGTTGGCGATACGTTGGTTTGTGAAGGTGAATTTATGGCTCAGATCGTAAAAAATAAATAATATTCTAATGGAACAAGTACTTGCCCATATCCATCCCAATGCAAAACTGGCAGAAGGAGTTGTCGTTGAACCATTTGCTTCAATCGGCGACGATGTAATCATTGGCGAAGGAACAAATATTGGCTCTCACGCAACGATTCTTCCAGGTACCCGCATCGGGAAAAACTGTAAAATATTTCCTGGAGCCGTTGTAGGAGGGGAACCACAGGATTTAAAATTCAAGGGAGAATATTCCATTGTAGAGATCGGCAATAATACCACGATCCGGGAATGCGTTACCGTAAACAGGGGAACTGCTGCAAAAGGCAAGACGGTGATTGGAAGTAATTGTCTCATTATGGCGTATGTTCATGTTGCACACGATTGTGTCGTTGGAAACAATGTTATCCTGGTTAACGCAACCTCGCTGGCCGGTGAAGTAATCGTTGATGATTTTGCCATCATCGGCGGTCATTCAGCTATTCATCAGTTTTGCCATATTGGTAAACATGTCATGTTATCGGGCGGCTCGCTCGTTCGTAAGGATGTGCCACCATACATCAAAGCAGGTCGCGAACCGCTTTCATATGCGGGTGTTAACTCCATCGGGTTACGTCGCAGGGAATTCTCAAATGAGATAATTACCCAAATACAGGATATCTACCGGATAATCTATCAAAAAGGCTATAATAACTCCCAGGCACTTGAAGTTGTTGAGGCTGAATTGCCTGCTTCGAAAGAAAGGGATGAAATATTACTCTTTATAAAAGATTCAAAACGAGGAATTATCAAAGGCTATTTCCCCGATTGACACCAGCCGGACTCCGCATTCATCATCAAATCTGATTGTACGCTGGCTTATCCGAATCGGACTCAGTCGTGGCTTGCTTTAGTCGTCCGACTTTTATGAAAAACTCTGATTAGCAGAATTTGTACTATTTTCAGAACTATTCCCGGCAAAGATTTTCCCTTGAAAACTCCTGGTATTAGCTTGATTATAAAATCATTGATTGTATCGAGAAGGTCGCTGACCTGCACGTTTTGTGCCTTGTCATACGGAAGAAATGATTCTCCTATTACCGAAGGAAAATTCTCTTTCAAATAGCGAAATTTTAATCCAATCAACTTTTCCTGATAAGCACAATAGGTCGACAGCTTGTATTTTTCCAGTCTCAGCTTACTCAGGTTGTCAATTTTGGGGTTGGTTGGCGGATTCATAGCTCCTCCTCTTTTTCTGTGAGTTTTTCAATAATCCGATTGATTATCAGTCGCTCTATCCAATTTTTTTTGATCAGGAGAAGTGGAACAAGCAACAGAAGATAAATCCCTGTTACCAGCAAAAATCCCGCTCCATTACTGTTGAATAGTGTTCCAAAATAAAAACCCAGTGAGATACTCAGGAATAAAAGCACCAGAAAGGCAAGCATAACTATCACAAAGGCAGAGAAAAGCGATGCGGATATCTTTGCCGCCTTCTCGTAGATCTCAAATTTCAACAATTTGATTCTGGCTGAAACATAATCGGTAATCATTACCTTCAATTCCTGAAAAAAGTCGATTGGCTCACGTTCCATGGCTATGACGGATTTTCAGTAGCAGATTCAGTGTTGTTCTTCAGGAAACTATCTACAACCTCTTTCGCCTTTGAAAGATTCTCCTGGATGTCATTCTTAAGATTGGCAGCGCCTTCTTTGAGGTCGTTGATTACCTCCTCTTTTTTGTCGGAGTTAAGAAAATACCCGATCGCAGCACCTACGGCTGCTCCTGCTATAAAAGCAAGCAAGATTTTAGTTCCGTTATTTTCACTCATGATTTTGATTTTATGTTGTTTAGAATCAACAGTTCCAGACGCAAAACATTTTATTTCGCACCTAATTTATTTTGCCTTTTGACTGGTTTGCAGCAAAAGCGCTTATCAAAATTAAGAAATTAATCCATAGTTTTACCCTCCGTAATACAATGTTTACCCCTTTGCGGGCAGCCAAGAATTCGAGCCGGTATGAGCATAAAAACACTTTTTGTACCAGAAATAGGAGAGGTTCAACTGGTTCGTAATGCCAGATCGAAACGTCTCCGGATTTCTGTTAAGCCCTCCGGCGAAGTTCTGGTTACCATTCCGTGGCTAATCTCTTTTGCTCGTGGTGAATCTTTCCTGGAGGAAAAGAAGAGTTGGATAATCAAAACAAAACAAAAGCTCGAAAAGCATGCCCTTACCAGGATTCCGCTTCAGTCGGGTGATTTGTTTTCTACCAGAAACCTAAAATACCAGGTTTTGCCCAAGAAAATTGATAAGGTGAAGGTTTTCCTGCAACAGGAAAATCAGCTGGTCACCATTGGATATCCTGAGACTGCCTCGTTGCAACAAGCTGAAATACGGAATAAAATCAGGTTGGCATTGGAAGGAGTATTGCGGTATGAGGCGAAAAGATATCTGCCGGTCAGAGCCCGGGAGCTGGCAAATCAATTGGGATATAGCTTTAATGCTGTGACTATAAAAAACAATAAAACAAATTGGGGCAGCTGTTCAAGTCTGAAAAATATCAATCTGAACCTTCACCTGATGAGGCTTCCCGATAGGTTGATTGATTTTATTTTAGTTCATGAATTAGTTCACACGCAGATTCCAAACCATGGGCCATTCTTCAAAGAGAGATTAAAAGGTCATTTCCGGGATGCCGATGAACTCAACAAGGCAATCAAAAAATTCAGGCCGGAGCTTTTCTGATCAAATAGAAAGTAGACCGAACTGATCGGCAAGCGATGTCAGAAAATAGGAAAACATGAAGGCTATCAGCGGCGCAATAAACCAGATCAGCCAAAATTGCTTCACAACCTTTTTGGAGAAGGTCTCTTTCCATCCAACTTTGGCAACGCTCAGCGCCAGAATAGCAAATGTGTTTAATTGAACAAGCGAGGTGGGAATTCCCCTGGTGAGGGAGGCCGTGAGCAATAGTGAGGCAGTGATAAAAGAGATCATTGATGCTTCTACTTTGCCAATTTGAATAATCGCAGTTCCGGTCTTTACCATAAGTTTATGCCCAAAAATAGAACTGCCTATCGCAAAAATTGGTGCTATAATCAAGGTGCACAGCATCATGATAAGAACGAAATTCTGACTCGTAGGGGCGATGTGCAGCTCATTGGTAATCATAGATGTAATGGGGCCGGCGGCGTTGGCAACATTGTTTGAGCCGATGGAAAACGCAACATAACAGCTGGTGATTATTACCACCCAGTTGAAAAAATTCTGTCTTTTGAGAGTGGAGAAGTATCCCGGATATTTTACGTCGAAACGCTTTGACACAACCCTTGTAATAAAATACATCAGGCCGAAAGAGATGATTGGCATAACGATCCAAGTCGGGATAATCTCGTAAAATATCTTGTGCGTATTTAGCTGACCGACGTAATGAGCCGGAGCGATCAGAGCCACAACAGTTGTTTGAGCCGTTGATTGCGGTACGCCTATCAGGTTGGCAAATAGTAATGACAGCGCGACGGAGAACAGAATAATGGTCGTTAGGGTATAGTCCAGACTTACCGCCGGAAGTACTTCCTTTCCGAGGGTAATGGCAGTATTCTTTCCTGCAAGCAGCGCCCCCAGCAAGACAAACATGCCAAAGAGGCCGGGGATCAGGGATCTTCGAATGATTCCGGATCCATAGGCTGTCGCGAAGGAGGGAGCCGTACCGCTTCCACCCATATTCAAGCCCAAAAACATGGCAACCAGAAGCGGGAGTAATAAACCGTTGAGCATCTAAGAAAAAGGCGTCTATTTAGTGATGCGAAGATATTTATAAATTTTCAACAATCCTTTGAAATATTCGAAAATTGATCCAATTTTGAAACGTTACCATTATCTACCACAATGACAAAATGGAGTGAACTGATCTCGCCCGTTCGATTGGGTTTTGAATTCAGAACGTATACCGAACCCGAAGAGATCCGAACGGCCTTTCAGCGCGATTACGACCGCATCATCTTCTCTTCGCCTTTCCGGAGACTACAAAATAAAACGCAGGTTTTTCCCTTACCAGGAAGCATCTTCGTACATAACCGGCTTACACATTCCCTGGAAGTGGCGAGCGTTGGTCGGTCGCTAGGTAATCTGATTTCTCTCGGACTTGCCCGAAAAGGTGATCAGACCGATTATATGATGCTCTCCGAGATTGGCACAATTGTTTCTACAGCGTGTCTGGCTCATGATATGGGCAATCCTCCGTTCGGCCATTCCGGCGAAAATGCGATTGCCAATTTCTTTAAAAAGGGGAATGGGAAGTCCCTGATAGATAAACTGCCCGTTGAACAGCAATCCGATTTTACCCGTTTTGATGGTAATGCAAATGCCTTCAGACTTTTAACTCATACCTTCAATGGGCGACGAGAAGGCGGATTTGGACTAACCTATTCGACATTGGCCGCTATGGTCAAATATCCCTTCGAATCGTGCCTGGCCGGGAATAAGCAGAAGTTTGGTTTCTTTCAGACAGAGAAACTACTATTCCGGCAAATTGCAGACAGGCTCGGGCAAAGACAACTATCCGACGTCCCGGTGAGTTATGCCCGCCATCCTTTTGTTTATTTGGTTGAAGCGGCCGATGATATTTGCTACCAAATTATGGATGTTGAAGATGCACACAAGCTAAAAATTATCTCTTCAAACGATGCCGAGAATCTGCTCATGGATTTTTTTGATCCTGGTAAGGATTCGGAGACACTTTCGATCATTCGTGATAACCTGTTAATCGTATTGGATAAAAACGAGCGCATCAGCTACCTCCGTGCGATGGTCATCGGAAAGCTTGTCAGGGAGTGTGCCGCCGTTTTCTTCGATAAGGCGGAACAGATTCTGAATGGAGCCGAAACCCCATCACTCTTAAAAATGCTGGAAGGGACTACCAAGAAAGCCATGGATGAGGTAAAACGGATTTCGGTCTCCCGAATATACAAAGACCCCTCGGTCATTCAGATAGAGATTGCAGGCTACAAAATTTTGGGAACTTTACTGGATGAGTTTACGCCAGCGATTCTGGAACCCAGCGACCCGCTCTCTGAGAAACTCCTCTCAATAATTCCTCAGCAGTACCATCTTCATAGTGAAGATACCTATGAAAAGCTTCAGACGATTGTCGATTTTGTTTCAGGTATGACCGATCTGTATGCCCTGGATTTGTATCGAAAAATTACGGGCATCAATCTACCCGGTATTTGAGAACTGTTTGGATTGTAAATTTATTTGTATATTCGTGTATCAATGTCCTGTCTCGGGGAGATGAGATTTTGTGTAACCCTTACCATCAAAGTAATTCCTGCCTTTTACCAAATTTTGTTCCATGATATTGCGTTTGAATTGAAGTAGCTATTCACGTATGTAATTTCGAATTATCATGAGCCCAAACCAGGACGAGGACATTCTTCACAGGAACAAGCTTCACTATCGGACACTATTTAATAATAGTCTTGATGCTGTTTTATTTACCTCCCCCGATGGCGCAATTCTTAATGCGAATCCGGCTGCCTGCAAAATGTTTGGTCTTACTGTGGAGGAAATTTGCACAGCAGGCAGGAGCGGTATAATGGATACATCGGATCCCCGGTTGTTGGAAGCTATAAAAATCCGGCAGGCTACCGGAAAGTTTTTTGGAGAACTTACCGGAATAAGAAATGACGGAACAAAGTTTCCCGTCGAACTGTCATCCGCGGTTTTTACGGATAAGGAGGGAAATATTCATACAAGTATGATTATTAGGGATATAAGTGAGCGCAAATTTTTGGAAGCTTCGCTTATTGAAAGTCAGGAAAAATACAAACGATTTTTCGAAGAGGATCTGACCGGGAATTTTGTCCTTGATAGACATGGTTTTGTCCTGGAATGCAATCAATCCTTTCTCGAAATATTCGGATTCGTTGAAAAGCCAGAAATTATAGGTCAGAAAATTTCGATCATTTATGAAGATTTATCCGGATTTGAAGAGACCTTAAATCAGCTTAGAACATATGGTAAACTCACTAATATTGAGGTGATCCGAAAGCGGAAGGATGGAGAATTGATTCATCTTGTTGAGAATAAGATTGCGAGGTTTGATGATACGGGTGAAATTATCGAAATCAAAGGATATGTGTTCGATATTACCAAGCGGATTGTTGCGGAGGAAGCTCTAAAGGCTAACGAAGAGGGTCTGCGACGGCTAAATGCCACGAAAGATAAATTCTTCTCCATCATAGCCCACGACTTAAGAAGTCCATTCAGCGCCATCGTAGGCTTTAGCGACCTCATTTTGAATCAGCTTCGAACTAATGATCTCGAAGGGTTGGAGAAATATACAGAGGTTATTAAGCAGTCTTCGCAGCGGGTCATGGATTTATTGAGTAACCTTCTTGAATGGTCGCGGACACAGACCGGACATATTTATTACAAGCCCCAATCGAAAGATATTGGTGCATTGATCCGGGAGACGGTAGATTTGTTAAATGTTTCTGCGAAGCAAAAATCAATACCTATTCGTGTAGATATAATGCCGGCATTATTCGCTTATGTGGATGGGGATATGATAAAAAGCATAATGCGAAATCTCCTTTCCAATGCAATTAAGTTCACGTACCCGGAAGGATGCATTGTCGTATCGGCAAGGCAGATAGGTACAGAGTTGGTGGTGTCAGTCAGTGATAATGGTATAGGTATCGGGAAGGAAGATATTGAGAAATTGTTCAAGATTGATGAGTCTACATCGACTTCCGGTACCCAAAACGAAAAGGGAACTGGTCTGGGATTGATCCTCTGCAAAGAATTTATTGATAAGCACAAGGGTAAAATTTGGGTGGATAGCGAAGTTGGCAAAGGGAGCACTTTCTCATTTTCCATTCCAACAGTTTGACAAGACAACGAGGATTACTTCCCATTATCAAATAAAGTCATTTATAACTTCCAGTAGTTTTTCCTTGTTTATTGGTTTAACAATGAAGCTATCGCAACCTGCCTGCAAAGCCAGATCCTTAGCTTCGTTAAAGGTATAGGCTGTTTGGGCAATTATTGGAAGATCGGGAAATTGCTTTTTTAATATTCTGGTGGCTTCAAATCCGTCCATTACCGGCATCTTTAAATCCATCAGTATAAGATCATAGTTGGTTTTTGAAGCCATTTCAACAGCTTTTTCTCCGTTAAGGGCATGGTCGATTCTTTTGACTTTGTCTTTAAGCAGTAATCTGATGAATTCAAAGTTGTAGACCTCATCTTCTGCAATCAATATAGTCAAACTAGCAGAGGATTTACCCGCTTTTCTGACTGTAGAGTTCAGCAAATCACTATCCTCAGGCTGGCCAATTGGGATTGAAAAGAAGAAATTTGAACCTTTTAAGAGTTGCGAGGTCACCGAAATTGAACCTCCTAACAAATCAACCAGTTCTTTTGCAATGTTTAACCCAAGTCCGTTTCCACGGATAGCTAATGACAGGGCATTCTCTCCCCTGTAAAACGTTTCAAAAATTTTATGCTGTTCTTTCTCCGGTATCCCGATTCCTGTGTCTTTGACAAAGAACTGAACCTGATCCTCTATCACATCAAAACCGATATCAATTGAACCTTTGGTTGTGTACTTAACAGCATTTGAAACCAAATTTAACAGGATTTGACGAATCTTATCCTCGTCAGATTGGATGTTCAAACCTGCATAAGTTTCAGGGAAACGAATGTTAATTTCCAATCCGTTGTTGAGATTGCCAAGCTGAAACATCTGATATACATAATTGACCAATTCCGATGGCTTACATATGGCACGGGTGACAGGCAATTTTTCACTTTGCAGGCGCGAAAGAAGAATTATGTCATCGAGGAGTTTAAGCAGATGGCTTGAACTAACCTGAATAATTTCTGCGTAAGTCTTTCTGTCTTTTTCATCTGCTTCTGACAAAAGATTGGAAAATCCCATGATCGCGTTCATGGGAGTACGAACCTCATGACTCATATTGTTCAGTAACGCAGATTTCAGGCGATCGCTTTCTTCGGCGCGGGCAAGCGCATTACGCTGATCGGTGACATCGAAGGCTGTGGATACCATGATGTTTTGTTCCCATAAAGGAATGTTTACGGCATTGACAATATGTTGGGAACCATCCTTATGCGTAACCAGGCAGTCTTCCCAATGCATCCGTGACGTATCGCCGGATTGGATATCTGTCATGATCCGGGTTGTCAATTCCTTTCTGTACTCATCGTCAGGATAAATCCTTTTCAGGAAGTTTGTGATATCTGTTAATTCTGCTGCCGACCATCCATATATTTCAACAAATTTCTTGTTCATATAAGACGCGGTACCCTCATCAATTTTATTTAACGCCACTCCAATTGGCAGATTATCAAGAACAGTCTCGATAAATGTGTTCTTATCCCTTAATTCCTCTTCGACCTTTTTTTGCGAAGTAATATCTATGTTAAAGCCATACCAGGTTATACTTCCATCCGGAAGTTTCTCCGGTGTGGATCTGGAATATATCCACTGAATATCTCTTCCGGGGACTTGTACCCTGAATTCGCACGTAAAATAGCTCAGATTTTTGGCAGAATATTCGATATCATCAATAACTCTTACAGCATCATCCGGATAGATAACCCGTCCAATCGGCTCAAAGTTATCGAGGACATCTTCCGGGGAACAGCCAAAAATATTTCGAATTCCTTCCGAAGCTATTGGAACGTAGTAGCTGCCGTCAGGTCTTCTGGTAAATTGAAAAATCAGGTCGGGCACATTGGCAGACAGTTTCCTAAACTGAATATCTTTTTCGCGAATCTTATCATCGGCTAATTTTCGTTCCGTGATGTCACTTATTGTGCTTTGAATGCACATTTTGTTCCCGGCAATTTTCACATGTTTTGTTGTATGCGATAACCAGCGGACATTTCGGGAAATATCGAGAATACGATACTCGAAGTTTTTTACATCTTCTGAGTTTGCTTTTACATTGTCCCAGGTTTGCTTGCATTGTTCTGCATCTTCCGGATGAAAATGGATAGGCATAAATTTTCCAACATAATCTTCCCCTTTAAACCCTAACATCTTTTCCCATTGCGGACTAATAAAAACTACACAATCATTTTCATCCGTTAGGGCTGTCAGGTCCGAACTGTTTTGAACAACGGATCTGAATAATTCTTCACTCGCTCTTAATTCATCTTCGATCTTTTTACTTGCAGTGATATCTTTATCAGAGCCTCTGTAACCAATAAGATTTCCATCCTTATCGAGTAGGGGTGAACCATTGGTTTCCAGGATAACAACATGGCCGTCCTTGTGAATATTGGGATTTTCAAAATTGAGGAATGAACTCTTATTCGCAAAGGCTTCAAAAGCTGCTTTTTTTAAATCGTCTTTTACCGAAGGAGCAAAGAAATCATAAAAGTGCTTTTTCCCAATGACCTCGTCCTGTTTGTACCCCAATATTGACTCCTCTGATTCGCTGCTATAGGTATATAAACCCTCAGCATTTACCTCCCAAACCCAAATTCCTGAACTCTTCGCGACTTGTTTGAAACGCTCCTCGCTTTTTGTGAGATCTTCATCTTCAATTCGATTCGACGGATTCGGTGTTTCAGGACTCAACTTACTATCCCGATGGGAATTTTGAGTTGATAATTTGAGTCTTGCCATCGTTTTGACCACTGCAATCAGCTCCACTTTGTCAAATGGCTTACTGAGAAAGGCATCCGCGCCGGAATTCAGCGCTTTCATTCGGGAATCTGTATTTTTATCGGAAGGCGATATGAAGACGATGGGGATGTCCTTGCTTTTCACCTCCGATTTAAGCCTGGAACATAATCCAATCCAATCCTTTTCCGGGAGCATGCTATCCAAAAAAATGACATCCGGGTTATTCGCCGATGACAGATCAGCTCCGATGATGCAATCAGAAGCTAAAAGCAGAAGGGCATCAGGGAAAGATTCCTTTATCAGAGCCTCAAGATTTTTTTGATCCTCAAAGATGGGCGAGAGTGTCAATATTTTGATCATATGGGAAAGAATTTATGATTGTAAATTGTCTATTGAGCCGGCAAAGTGAAATAAAACTTACTTCCCCTTCCTACTTCACTCTCTACTCTGATGTGTCCTCCATTTTTTTCAACGAAATCCTTGCATAAGGCTAAACCCAGTCCGGATCCCCGTTCGTTGTTTGTACCGTAGGACGAATAAAAAGAAGTTGAGTTAAACAGGATTCCGGACAATTCTTTATTCATACCAATCCCGTTATCAGCAACTTGAATCTCCACAAAACCATCAACAAGTCTTCCCGATACAGAAATTAAGCCATTAGAATTTGTGAATTTAATTGCATTTGAGAGTAAGTTGCGAAGTACCAGATCGATTGAATCTTTATCAGCATAAACAGATAATCGTTCGAAGGGCTTGATCGTTATGTCAATATCCTTTTGACTGGCAGTTGGCGAGAGCAACTCAACATTATTGCTGATCAGGTCATTAATAAAAAATCTGGAAGGCTTAAAATCGATCTTGTTCGATTGGCTTGAAGCCCAGCTTAACAGATTTTCCAGAAGCCGGTATGCATTGGTGGCTCCCTTTTTCAACGCTTGCATCAGAAATTCCCGCTCAGTTTCCTTCAGGTTTTTGTCGTCGCTCAGCAAATCGAGAATCAGTGAGAAATTACCGATGGGTCCGCGCAAATCATGAGCTATTATAGAGAATAGTTTGTCCTTCGTTTGATTGATCTCCTTCAGCTCCACTGCCAGGTTCTCAAGTTTGATCCGGGATTCTTTTCTATTCGTTATGTCGTGGCCAATTCCAACCAGACCGGTGATTTTTTTCTGCTCATCATACAATGGAACTTTGGTCGTCAGTATCCAATGCGAGTTTCCCTTTTTATCGGTATAGAAACCTTCATGATTCAAAATTGGTTTTCCCTTTTTAATCACTTCCATGTCTTCATAGAAGCCACTCCTTGAATTATCATCGCTAAACAGTTCAAGATCGGTTTTCCCGAAAATATCGGCTTCAGACTCGTAGCCCATTACTTCCAGATCAGCGACATTTGCCAGGGTTTTTCTTCCCTCAATGTCTTTTACATAGATGGTGTCAGGGATATTATCTATCAGGGTTCTAAGGAGTATGCGGTCGCTCGATACGATATTTTCGGCCACTTTACGTTTGGTGATGTCCTGAAGAAGGGCAATGAAATAATCAACAGACCTGTCTGGCTTTCGGACGCATACCACGGATAAGATAGTCCAGACGATTTCACCATTCTTGCGGATAAACCTTTTTTCCAGTACATAAGAATCGATTTCATCATCCAGCACCCGCTTAAACTGTGCCAGGTCTGCATCAACATCATCCGGATGGGTCAAATCGGTCCAGGTCAGTCCATTAAATTCATCCAGGGTATATCCAAGCATATTTTGTATTCCAGAGTTAACCTCCAGCCACCCCTTGTCTGGTGATGTAATGGTTATTCCTACCTGCGGCAACTCAAAATAACTTCGCAGCCTGGTTTCTCTCAATTTGAGCAATTCTTCGCTCTTTACCCGTTCGCTTATGTCCCGCATCACTCCTACAGAGTTCCATTTGCCTTCAATTTTTATCGCAGACAAGGAGAGTTCAATCGGAAACTCGGTTCCATTCTTGTGCACGGCAAATAGTTCAACTGTTTTATCTATGGCAGCTCCCTGTCCGGTAGATTGAAATTCCGGGAATTTCTTTTTATGCTCACCTCTATACCTGGTTGGCGTGATAATCTGATGCAAGTTTTTTCCCATCACTTCCTCCGCATTATACCCCAGGATAGTTGTGGCTGCCTTATTCCAGAAACTTATCTGACCATTGTGATCAAGCATTATGATAGCATCGCGAACCGAATCGGTCACAGTCTGAAGCATATTCATCTGTTGTGACGACAGATCCTGAGCTATTTTTTTTTCGGTGACATCTCTTGCAACCGCAAACACGGATTTTCTGTCATCGGAAGCTTTTCCGTGCCAATCCAGCCATTTGTACTCTCCATTTTTGCATCGGAAGCGGTTTGTGAAACTTGTTACCTCCTCACCACCATATAATTTGGAAGCCAGACTAATGGTTAAATTCAGATCATCGGGGTGGAGAAAATCGGTGTAGGGCTTACTCATCAATTCATCGGTTGAATAGCCCAAAAGTCTTTCCCAGGCCGGATTTAAATTTGAGAAATGCCTGTCGGCTCTGGAAATAATGCAAAATAAGTCCGGGCTCTGCTGAAAAAATAGTTTCATCAACGAAACGAATTGAATTTCGCTTGAAGACGTGAGATTTAATTCGGAAGATTTTTTTGGCTCATTATCTTCTATTGCCATAAATTGGATTTATAAGGATGATGCACGTCTTAAAGTTACTTTTTAATATTTGAAAGTGCAACGGTCAATTAGAGAGATATAGGGAGTGCTGCACCACAGAAAATGTGTGATAATCCATCGTTTTTTTACAAAAGAAAAGAATTAACTTTAAAGCATAAACCAGAAATCAGGAAAGACATGAAAACATTCAGACTATTCAGATTCTCGCTGATTTTCAGCATAGTTTTGGCGACTATGAACATTGCTAACGCACAGAATTGGTCGGGCTGGCGTGGAAACAGCCGTAATGGAACCGTTGCCGGATTTGCAAAACCTGCCACATGGCCCGCACAATTGAATAAAATCTGGGAAATCAAGGTTGGACTCGGCGATGCATCTCCGGTTTTGACCAACAATCAGATTTATCTGCATGTAAAATTGGATTCTACTGAAGTTGTCTTGTGTCTGGGCGCAGCAAAGGGGCAGGAAATCTGGCGTACAGCCCTGAATCCTTCTCCGAATATTACTGGTCCTGCAATCGGCCATCCCGGTCCGAGAGGAACGCCATTTTTTGCCAACGGAAAACTTTATACGCTTGGTGCCAGTGGGGTAGTCACTTGCCTGGATGCGAAGAAAGGGACCGTGCTCTGGAAGAATGATGCTTACACCTCCGAAGTACCGCAATTTTACACATCCTGCTCCCCTTTGGTTTTTGACGGGAAATGCGTAGTGCAGCTCGGCGGGAAAACGAAAGGGGTTATTATTGCTTTTGATGCCAATTCAGGAAAGGAAATATGGAAACTTGAAGGTGAACCTACGACCTATTCTTCGCCTATCCTAATGTTGGCCAACAAGAATATGATGCTTGTTCAGTCGGAAACAGATTTGCTGGGAGTCTCTACAGACGGGAAACTGCTCTGGAAAATCCCGACACCTGTACAAAGAATGTTTAACAATGCGCCAACACCTGTTTTCGACGGACAAACGATTTTCGTCACCGGACAGGGGACCGGAACGAAGGCATATAGCCTGACTAAATCAGGTGAAACTTGGGAAACCAAAGAAATATGGGCAAACAAGGATTTGGGAACTTCCTTTAATACCCCTTTGCTAAAGGGTGGTTTTCTGTTCGGGAACGAAGCAAAACAAGGGAAGTTATATTGCGTGAATGCCACAAATGGAGAGACAGGGTGGTTTAATACAACTGCCTTGAACCGATTTGCTTCCATTCTGGATTTGGGAGAGGTTCTGGCTTGCCTTCCTGCTACCGGACAGCTGATCTTTTTTGAGCCTTCCGGTAAAGCTTACACGGAATTAGCTAATTATAAAGTTGCCGAGACGGAAGTATACGCGCATCCGCTGATTGTTGGGGATAAGATTTATATAAAGGATAAAGAAATGTTGACCTGCTGGTCTTTAAAATAATCAATATGAAGTTACGATTTTTTGTTGCCCTCGCATTGCTTGTGATGGGTGGTTTTAGTTTATGCGCGCAACAAGCGCTTTGGGGCGGAGCTCAAATAATTTCTCCAGAGGTAAATGCCGATAAGACTGTGACCTTCAGGTTTCAGGCGCCAAATGCCAAGGAGGTTAAAGTTACCGGCGATTGGATTCCGTCACAGGGGTTTGTACCCGGCTCTGAACTAATGACCAAAGATGAAAAGGGATTATGGTCCTATACTTCCAAGCCATTGGAATCGGATCTTTATGGCTATTCTATCCTCGTTGATGGGTTGAAAACCAATGATCCGAACAATGTCTATCAAATCCGCGACGTGGCTTCTGTGTTCAATGTTTTCATTGTGGGAGGAGGGAAAGCCGATTTATATTCAGTTAATAAAGTTCCGCACGGTTCGGTAACGCGTCGTTGGTATGATTCTCCTGGAATCGGTATGCAACGCCGGATAACCGTTTATACTCCATCAGGATATGAATCCGGCCAGGAGAAATATCCGGTACTATATCTGCTCCATGGCATGGGCGGCGATGAAGAAGCGTGGATAGCACTGGGTCGTACCGCACAGATTCTTGATAATCTGATTGCGCAAGGGAAAGCAAAGCCGATGCTTGTCGTTATGAGTAACGGCAATGTAGCTCAGGAGGCTGCTCCAGGCGAATCTAGTCTTGGATTGTATAAACCTACCATGCAATTGCCCAATACCATGGATGGGAAATTTGAAGAGACTTTTGCGGATATCATAAAGTTCATTGAGAGCAACTACCGTGTTAAAGCGGAAAAATCGGGTCGGGCCATTGCAGGTTTGTCCATGGGTGGTTATCACTCGTTGCACATTTCACGCTATTATCCCAACACGTTTGACTATGTTGGCCTTTTCTCGGCAGCAATCATGCCAAACGACAAGGCAAAATCGAAAGTTTACGACAATTTCGATGCTACGCTGGAAACTCAAATGAAAAACGGGTACAAACTATACTGGATCGGAATCGGCAAATCCGACTTTTTATTCAAATACAATGCAGAATACCGTGCAAAATTGGATAAAATGGGGATGAAATACACTTACCTGGAAACCGAAGGCGGGCATACCTGGACTAACTGGAGGGTTTACCTTTCACAATTTGCGCCGTTGCTCTTCAGGTAAAATTCTTGGGAGTTCCGGTTATTGCAATTGTTAAAATGTCAAGCTACATCGTTTGGAGTTTTTCTACGCTATAACTATGCGTGATCCCCACCCATGCGGTATTCTTATAAAACCATAGATTTTTATCAAAGACTAACTTCAGTTCACCGCTTAGCAAAGTTTTCTCGAACGTTTCAATTATAGAAAATGGAATATTTACCTCTTTCGGGTAGGCGATGGAAATCTCTTTGATATTCCCTTCAATATCTGAGTATAGATTAATCATTAAAGAGCTTATCACAGGAAATTCTATTGACTTGCCTCTGAAATGTGGGCATAGTATTTTTTTGAGGTACGAGTCAAGCAATAGTTTATCAAGACTAATGCTCTTCAAGGCCTGTGATGTCCTTTCGCTGTATTCCATAAACGAGGAATATGTGAGCATTAGGGTATTGTTTTTATTGTAGACTAACAGGTAATTTCCCTGATGTGAAACAATATATGTCTCAAGATTCCCTTTCTCTTCAGTTTTTTCACCTGGAATGATCCTAGGAGTTTTGATCTCCGCATTATGGATATCGGTGGTTTGTTCATCTTTAGACGTTTTATTCTGAGCATAAGAACTCGATATAGACGAAAACAATACAACCAGAATCGTTAATAAATATATCCTCGATAAATTCTTTGGGAACGGCATTGTGTTTTTCATCTTTGGAGGGTTTAAGGACCGATTTGCATTAATATCTCAGTTGAAATGGTGAGTTTAACCTCTTACACACTTTCCTTATTGCGGATTTTCGCTCATGAAACTCATTGAGCAGATCTTCTTTTACCCAATCGAACTCCAGTTTATGATCGGTGCAAAGTGTTTCGATCGGGCTGATATCCTATTTGCGAATACCATAATGCAGAAATTTGGTGTCTGATCTTTTTTTGGTCAGGGCTTATTTTAACTCTCTCGTAGAAATAGTTCATGCAGCTTTTGTTGCAATATTTTTTTTTCAGGCATTTCAGTCAGATATTGTGAAACCATTGTAGGACTTAGGCTTCGGCTTAAGGCATATTCCACAACTTCTTCGTCACGGTCTTTACAGAGCAGAATTCCGATACTCGGGTTTTCATTTGGTTTTCGTACGTCGCGGTCGAGGGCTTCGAGGTAGAAATTTGTTTTGCCCAAATATTCGGGTTCAAAGCGATCTGTTTTTAGTTCAAATGCAATCAGACATTGCAGTGAACGATGAAAGAACAGAAGATCAATTCGAAAATCGCGATTCCCAACTTTAATCGGAAACTCCTCACCTACAAACAGATAATCGGGACCCAGCTCGAGCATAAATTGCTTTAATTCGTGTAGCAATGCTTTACGTAAGTCATTCTCAATATAAGGTTCAGTCAGATTCAAAAATTCAAACACATAAGAATCTTTCAGTGCATTGGTCATATCTTGCGGCAATTGCTTGATGCTTTTGGGTAATTTGGCATTGCCTATCATTACCCGTTCAAATGCCGAACTACTGATTTGACGATCTAATTCTCTTTTGCTGTAATGTTCCCTGACGCAAAGCCGGATATAGAATTCTCTTTCTTCAGGAGTTTTGCACCGCCCCATTACAATTAGATGATGCGACCAGTTTATTTGTGCCAATATAGTATTCCGAATATCGGACAGATCATTCAAATCCTTTAATTGTGGAACCAGTGGTGCGACAATTGGTTTGGCAACATTATCAGCTTGTTGAATTTGTCGCACCAGTGGTGCGACAAAAAGCAAATCGTTGTAAATTTCATAAAACTGACACATGCGGTATAAGTTCTTTTTGTCGAATCCTTTGATTTCCGGATGATGTTTTTGGATATACTTTGCCAATTCTGCCACCGTACCATCACCCCAGGTGGCTTTTTTCAAACGCATAGAAACATATTGCCCCACTTGCCAGTAGAGATTTACCAATTCGCTGTTTGCCGTGCTAAACGCCCGATTGCGTGCGGTTTGAATAAGCTGAATTACGTTTATAAAATCAATCATAATCGCCTGAGGTATTAAACTTTTGGCTAATTTACCTAAATTTTGGGAGGATTGAAATCAACCCAAATTTGAAGGTTCTTGTTGGCTGTGTTAAAGGAAGAATGGAGGAAATTGACCACGACCCTTACATATTTCTAAATTGATACGGAACAAATCCAATTGACAGGTCATGGGTAAATGTGAACCTTAAGCGTATTTTTGAAACCTGTGGGATAGAAATAGAAGGTAATGTGCCATCACATATGTTCAGAGAGACACTAGGAAACAGGGTATTGAAACTTAACAACTATTCTAACAAATCAATCGTTTTACTGATGGAACTCTTTGGCCACAGTTTGGTGGTTTTGACCAAGCAGTATTTGGGTATTCGGGAAAGAGAGATATTCGATGTTTACGATAGCTTAAGATTATAAAATAAAACAGTTTTAAGTGGTTCACTGCATGCACCGGAGTAAAGAATCACCCTATGCCGGGGAACATTGAATCATCTATGTCGGTTATATGCTGTTAAATCTGAACTAATTGTGAAACGGTTAGATTAAACGGCACAGAGGGATCATTTTAACCGGCGCTTCCACCTAAACAAAGATAATTAAATCAAATTGGTGCGGATCTGTTATTGTGCAGTTTATCCTATCATTTATGCAGTATGTCGGATTTTTCTGGTTAGTTTAGTCCTTAATGATTTGATTTGCCTGAACTTTAAAACCAAATTTAAATGAAACGATCTTTATTGCTTTTGTTCACGCTTTCAAGCTTTTTGCTTTCATTCGGTGAAAATTATAGTTCCGATTTGGATCTTCTGGCTAACAAACAGATAAAAACCAGATTTCAATTTGACGATCTTCCCAGACGATATTATGCTAATATATTGATTCGGATTGAGGGCAATCCATCGAAAGAAGATTCATTAATTTTTAATGAATTGGTCACAAAGCTGAAATCTGCGGTTGATGAATGGACTGTTTCCCTAACTACAAGCCAGACATCAAATCTTGTTGTTGAAATAAACAATCCGGAAAGAAAGGGGGAAATGAATAAGATTATCGGATCTCGGATCCATGATGGAGAGATTTTCAGAAGGACGATAATTTTAAATCTACCCAAGGAGATGCAATTTTTTGAACGTAAAAAAGTCATTTACTACTTTATTCTACGTTCACTGGTTGTTTTTAGAGATGATGAAAGTAAAGCGGAACAGGTTCCAGGCTCTGTATTTGCCGAAAGCAGACCTGAACAGATTACGTTCCACCCCGTTGACATTAAAATAATTGAAAAAATATATTCCAAAGAGGTTGAAGATCAATATAATTATCGTTACAAATCTGCTAATAGTTGGAAAACCCAGATCAGTAGCTTCCTGGTTTATCTTGCCTTCTTTTTGTCCCTCTCCCTGATCTTATTTTTCGCTGGACAAGGGAAGTTCAAGAACCATCGTTACCAATTTATTCCTTTTATCAAGCAGGGTATGCTGGTTGTTTTGGCATTTATTATCAGCAATGTTATCTATACGATTTTCGCATACATTTATTTACCCATAAGTGCAAGTTTTCCGGTTGTCGTTTCACTGACAATTTTCGGTTCATTTATTATTGGGTCCGCATCTATATTGATAATTTTCGTCATTGAACGGGCTCTCCTGAAAGGGAAAGATGCTACTATACTAAAAGTCTTGGTTCCCATCTCAACGGCCCTATTGATGGTGGTCATCCTTTTCCTGATCAGATTGGAATATGCTCTCAGTTCGCAGGCAAGTTATCTTCTTATGGTCAGTTCATCTGCAAATAGCTTTATCCTAATTGCAGGAATCGGAAGGGCATTCTACATTTATATGGCCGTACAATCCGAAAGCATCATTCGCAAAAAGGATCTTGAAATCGCCCAAATGAACGAGCTTCAAAAACAAGCCGAGTTGCAGTCTCTCCGGGCAAAAATAAATCCGCATTTTTTGTATAATGCATTGAATTCGATTGCAAGTCTGGCAACTACTGATGCACAAAAGACCGAGCAAATGGCGTTGGCGCTGTCCGACTTTTTCAAATATGCCATTAATCGCGATCAGAAACAATTGAACTGTATTTCTGAAGAGCTTAACGCTACCCGAACTTATCTCGAAATCGAAAAAGTTCGGTTTGGTGACCGGTTAACTTTTGAGATTGAGTGTCAGGCGGAATTGTCGGAAATCCAAATTCCACAACTGCTGATTCAGCCATTGGTGGAGAATGCCATCAAACACGGTTTGTCGAAAATTTTGGGAAAAGGCAATATACAGGTTTCCATACTAAAGCAAGGAAACTATTTGCAGATAAGGGTTTATGACAATGGTCCTTCATTCCCGGAAGAACCACTTACTGGCTTTGGAATCCGGAATACTCAGGAAAGGATAACTTTGCTATACGGTGAAAAAGCATCTATTAATTGGGTAAACGGTAAGGCAAAGTACATTGAAATTCGTTTACCTTTATAGAAGTCAAAAGAATTTAGATGAATTCAACTATCTCCAGATACCGTACGCTGATAGCCGATGATGAGCAGCCTGCGCGCGACCGCTTAAAAAGATTGCTGGCAGGACATGCCGCTCAAATTGAGGTTATTGGAGAAGCTGAGAATGGCGTTCAGTGCCGTGATATGATTGACATCTTGAAGCCGGATCTCCTGTTTCTTGATATTCAAATGCCCGGGCTCAATGGATTCGAAGTGTTACAACAAGCCAGCCATTTGCCAGTAGTAGTTTTTTGCACAGCCTACGATGAGTTTGCACTCAAGGCATTTGAGACAAACTGTATTGATTACATAGTAAAACCAATTAAGGCTGAGCGCATCCAGAAATCTATTGAAAAACTGGATTGTCTGAAGAATCATTCCGATAAAAATGAGTTGTTGAAGTTCGTTGAAGGTTACCTAAACAAAACTCCCAAAAAAGAGATTACAAGTATTCCTGTCAAAATGGGTGATCGGATGTTATTTTTACGCATTGAAGAGATCTCCTACTTTCTTGCAGAAGAGAAGTATGTCAATATTTTTACCAAAGACGGGAAATCCTATTTGTGCGATTTTTCGCTCAAAAGCCTCGAAGAAAAATTGGAAGTCACCTTCCTGCGAATTCACCGATCATTGTTGGTCAACAAAATAAGAATAAAGGAGATCAATAAGCATTTTGGAAGCCGGTATATCATCAAATTGGATGATGTCAATCAAACCAAGCTGGTCTCCGGCCGGAATTATTGCGAACAAATGAAAGGGCTGTGGGAGATTTAATATCTTGGCAAATAGAGTTTCGCCCTCTCAGCAACCCTCGCAGCAAAAAAAATCACCTACAAAATAAATTGTAAGTGATTGATTTTGAGTTGACCCGCCAAGGCTCGAACTTGGACTCTTCTGAACCAAAATCAGACGTGTTGCCAATTACACCACGGGTCAATCGAATATGTCTTATTATTTAAGACGGCGCAAAAATACAAAGATTTTTTTTTCTGGCAAGGAGTAATTTGAAAAAACGAAAATTAATTACGTTTATGCCGTGGGCAAAGATTTTATATCTTCGCAGAGATTTTTGATTTGTTTGAAATAGTGGCTTCCGTTGGATATTTGCATGGCAGGATCTTCGGTGGCGGTTTCTACACTTAAAGTAATCGTATAAAATAGTAACAATGAGAACATTCAAGTTTTACAACACGGTTATCGGATGGGGTGTCTTCCTCGTGGCAGCAATTGTCTATCTGATGTCAATCGAACCTACGGCCAGCTTCTGGGACTGCGGAGAATTTATTACCACAGCTTTCAGGTTGGAAGTTGGGCATCCGCCGGGTGCGCCGTTGTTTATGATTCTTGGACGCATTTTTACCATGTTCGCTACAAATACCTCCATGATCCCGGTAATGGTAAACGTGATGTCGGCTTTGGCCAGCGCATTCACGATCCTGTTCCTTTTCTGGACGATCACACACCTTGCAAAAAAGATTTTATTGTCCGGAGAAACAGAAACCCTTCCAGAGATGATCGTTGTGTTGGGAGCCGGTGTTGTGGGCGCTCTTGCCTATACTTTTTCCGATACATTCTGGTTTTCGGCCGTTGAAGGCGAGGTTTATGGAACCTCATCTTTGTTCACTGCCCTCGTTTTTTGGGCGATTCTTAAATGGGAAAACGAAGCGGATGAGCCATTTGCCAATCGGTGGCTGGTCCTGATAAGTTATTTGGTGGGCTTGTCGATTGGAGTTCACCTATTGAATTTGCTGGCTATTCCGGCTATCGTCTTTGTCTATTATTTCAGAAAATATGAAGTCACCCGTAACGGGATTTTAATGGCTTCCGGACTATCCGTCATAATCCTGGCAACCATGATTTGGGTTGTGATACCAGGATTGGTTGTTGCAGCTTCCTGGTTTGAATTATTATTCGTCAATGGAATCGGGTTACCCTACAACAGTGGTGTCGTAATTTATGCAATTGTGCTAACAGGTGTTGTCAGCTACGGCATTATCTACTCCTACCGGCATAAAAAGACTGTCGTCAACACGATTCTTTTGTGCTTGTCTGTCATCGTTATTGGTTATTCTTCGTACGCTATGACTGTTATCCGTTCTTCTGCAAACCCTCCTATGGATCAGAACAATCCGGATAATGTTTTCTCGTTGTTATCTTATCTGAACCGCGATCAATATGGCAGCCGCCCACTGGGTTACGGGCAATATTACAATGCTCCGTTAGACAGTAAGGATCCTTATAAACAGGGAAGCCCCACCTACATCAAGAAGAACGGTAAGTATGAAATTGCTGAATACAAGCAGATTCCGAATTATGACTCGCGATTTTGTACGATTTTCCCGCGGATGTATAGTGCTAGTAATGAGCATATTCAAGAATATAAGAACTGGGGTGGCGTGAAAGGGACTCCGGTACAGGCAACCAACCGTCAAGGTGAGCCCGAGACCCTGATGAAGCCGACCTTCGGGGAAAATCTTCAGTTTTTCTTTACCTATCAGGTGGGATGGATGTACCTCCGATATTTTATGTGGAATTTCTCCGGTCGTCAGAACGATGTTCAGGGGAATGGAGGTATTCTGAATGGAAACTGGATTACAGGCTTTAATATTCTTGATTCTATACGACTTGGGGATCAGAATCATTTGCCACCAACACTTGGCGAGAACCGGGCAAAGAATGCCTATTATATGCTTCCATTTATTTTGGGCTTATTGGGATTATTTTATCAGTACCAGGCTGGGAAGAAGGGGAAGCAGGACTTTACCGTTGTGATGCTTCTTTTCTTTATGACCGGATTGGCTATTGTGATTTACCTGAATCAGGATCCATTGCAGCCTCGGGAAAGGGATTATGCCTATGCGGGCTCATTCTACGCCTTTGCAATTTGGATCGGTCTGGGAGTGTTGGCTGTTTACGACATTTTTAAACGATTTTCTGCTGGAAAGATAGCAGCTATTGGAGCTACGGTAATATCCCTTTTTGCTGTGCCTGTTCTGATGGCATCTGAAAACTGGGATGATCATGACCGTTCAGGCCGATATACCGCCAGGGATTTTGGAGGAAATTACCTCGAGTCTTGTGCCCCGAATGCTATTATTTTCACGAATGGTGATAACGACACCTTCCCGTTATGGTATGCACAGGAGGTAGAAGGCATCCGCACAGACATTCGGGTTTGTAACTTGAGTTACCTTCAAACTGACTGGTATATCGAGCAGATGAAGAAGAAATATTACAATTCGGATCCTCTTCCAATAAAATTCACTGAAGATCAGGTAGTTCAGGGTACAAGGGATATCGTTTATGTGCTCGACCAGCTCAAGCGTCCCGTCAATCTTAATGAAGCACTTGAATTTATCCGTTCGGACGATCCGGCTACGAAATTATCGCAAGCCGAGAATGCATCTTTCCTTCCAGCCAAGCAATTGTACCTGCCGGTGGATAAGAGTGCTGTACTTGCCACAGGAACTGTTGCCGCGAAAGACGATTCTCTGATTGTCGATAAAATTGACATCAACCTTACTGAGCATTTTATCTCGAAAGATGAAATGATTATCCTGGATATCCTTAACAATAATAAATGGAAACGCCCTGTTTATTTTGCCGTAACAGTAGGCAGAGATAAATATTTGAATTTGCAGGATTATTTCCAGGCTGAGGGATTTGCCTACCGTTTAGTTCCAATTAAGACTAAGGCGAAAGATACTCAGATTGGCAGGGTAAATTCTACGATCATGTACGATAACATAATCAATAAGTTCAAGTGGGGTAACATGAACGATCCTAAGGTTTATCTCGACGAAAATAACATGAGAATGTCTATGAACATTCGAAATAATTTCGTGAGATTAGCTGATCAACTGGTCGCGGATGGTAGACCGGATTCGGCCGTGGCGGTTTTAGACCGATGCAATGAGCTGGTTCCCAACAAGAAAGTTCCATATAATTACTTTAACCTTTTGATGGCAGAAGCTTATTATAAGGCAGCGCAATATGAGATGCATAAGATGGGTAAAGAAAGAACATCCATGGAGGTGAATACGCTTCCTTCATCCGTAAAGAAGGGTAACGAAGTTGTGCGTCAGATGGTTGAAAACAATGAAAAGGAGATTCTGTATTATTTGTCGCTCGAACCTAAGTTCAGAGATTCTGTAACGGATGATCTGCAACGTGCATTCTATCTGCTTCAGGAACTTGGTGTCATTACCGAGCAATATGGGGAGAAGGAGTTGTCTAAAGAGATCAATGCCAAATTGAGCAAGATGATCTCTGTTATTCAGCCTGCAGGAACCCAGATTAGGAAATGATCTGTTGACAGAAGTTTACAATTCAAAGATTATAATTACTTTTGAGCCATTGTTGGTAAATAGTTGAATATGAAGTTTAAGTTACAGGTACAGCTTCCCGGATTTTTCACCAAGTGGTTTCCCGCTGCCGTTTGGCGTATGTCGGGGGAGGAGAAAGCCGTTTATCTTACTTTTGACGACGGACCAGTTCCCGGGGTAACCCCTTGGGTACTTGATCTTCTGAATAAACAGGAGGTGAAGGCAACTTTTTTCGCGGTGGGGGAGAACGTTTTTCGTTATCCTGAAATTTTCGAGCAAATTCTGGAGGATGGCCACGCCGTAGGTAATCACACGTATCACCATCTTCAGGGATTGAAAACCAGTAATCTCGAGTATTTTAAAGATATAGAGCAAGCCAACAGGCTTATTGGCTCAAACCTTTTCCGGCCCCCTCATGGCTGGCTGTCCAGGGCGCAGTATCTTTTCCTTTCCCAAAAATATAAGATCGTTATGTGGGATGTTATTTCCTGCGATTACAACCCGAATATCACGAAGGAAGAGGTGTTGGAAAATGTGATGAGGTTCGTAAGACCGGGAAGTATAATCACTTTTCACGACTCGTATAAGGCCGAAGAACATTTGAAATGGGCGCTTCCAAAAGCGATAGCGGCACTCAAGGCTGAAGGGTATGAGTTTAAGAAAATCGAATTTCCGAAAGTCAGGCGACTGTTTATTACAACCACCCTGCAGCGCATTAAAAAATTGCGAATCAATTTCAGACAATTGCGGAAGTGGGCATAAGATTCTGTGTAGATTAGGAGGGTAAAGACAATATTTTACTGTTGTAAGCCTGATTCTTGTAATTTCCACATTTTCATATTTTCACATTTTCAAATTTATTCTTGACATTAACGAACAAAATTCATTCTATGCTTTTACAGGTAGGTATTCAACAACAGGTCGTACAAAATATTCCTTCAAGTATTTCAATGTTTGAATTATTGCTTAAGGGCGGATGGATTCTTGTTCCGATTGGAATAATTTCTCTGATTTCCTGCTACTTGATCATCGTGAAATATATCGAGATTAAGCGTTATACCAAGTCGGAACCAACCATCGTTTCTGCATTCCATTCGTATCTCAAAAGCGGCGATCTTAATCAGGCTGTGGCCACGCTGAAGGCAGGAAACAGCTCCTACACCAGGATATTTTATCATGCAACCCAAAATATTGGCCGTCCTATCAAAGATGTTGAAAGCTCCATCGAAACAGCCGCTCAGATAGAAATGAACAAGATGAGCAAGGATCTGCATTACCTCGGACTTTTTGCCGGTATTGCGCCGATGTTGGGATTCATTGGTACAATTGCCGGTGTAATCAAAATATTTTATGATATTTCTTTATCCGATAACATTAGTATTGGAATTATTTCCGGAGGTCTTTACCAAAAGATGATCTCCAGCGGACTAGGATTGATAGTTGGCGTTATTGCTTATTCGGGATACCATATGCTCAGTATCATGATTGATAAGTACATGAACAGAGTAGAAGAGGATGCCTTTGAATTTATAAATCTCATAGAACACAACTAAGATGAAGCTTAGGAAAAGGCTTGAGTTTAAACCCGAGGTAGCCACAGGTTCGTTGAATGACATCATGTTTTTCCTGTTGCTCTTTTTCCTTTTGGTGGCGACTTTTGCAAACCCGAACGTAATTAAGCTGCTTCTGCCGAAGTCCTCGTCGAATCAGACCATCGACAAGAAACAGATCACTCTTTCAATCACTAAGGAAAAAAATTATTTCATCGATAAGGAGCAGATCCCCTTTAATAAATTGGAGGGTTCCCTTAAGGCAATCAAACAAAAGATTAACGATGTCACGATCGTTTTGAGAACCGATAATTCACTAACTATACAGGATTTGATTGATGTTCTTGCTATCGGCAATAAGTTACAGATCAAAATGATTCTGGCCACAGAGAAGCGAGCGGGTTAAGATGCAAATTTGACGCGCCCAAGTGTCTTTTCAATCTTCATTTTCCTCATCGATATCAATAACCGGTTCACTCTTGAAGGCCTTTGTCACCAGATATTTGTCGAGGACGAGGAGAAGTGACGGTAAAACGATCATATTAAAGAACATGGCGATGAACAGAGTTGTTGAAACCAGCAAACCCAATGCCTGAGTTCCTCCAAAACTGGAGACCATAAAGACGCTAAATCCCAATACCAGAACAATAGATGTGTAAATCATGCTGAATCCCGCTTCACGCAAGGCATTGAGCGTGGATACTTTAATATTGTTCCCGGTAGCTTTAAGCTCATGCCGGTAACGGGAGAGGTATTGAATGGTGTTGTCTACCGAGATTCCCAGGGCGATGCTGAATACAATAATGGTCGATGGTTTTATGGGAACACCGGTGAAGCCCATGATTGCTGCAGTAATAATCAAGGGAATGATGTTGGGCATCATTGATACCGCAATCATCCGCACGCTTGAGAACATTAGCGCCATCAGCAACGAGATGAATCCAATAGCCAGCAATACGCTTATTAATAGGTGTTTAATTAGAAACTCCGTACCTCGGGCCGTAATGACACTGCTTCCGGTAATCTTCACATTGTAATCAGCTTTGGCAAAAATGGTATCGACTTTTGGTCGAATACTGTCGAGCAACTGATTCATCTCGATTGTGCCTATATCGGCCATTTGAAAGCTGACCCGGGTAACCTGCTGCGTGCTGTCAATAAATGAATTGATTATTTGCTGCTTTCCGTCCGTTTTCTTCGGTAGATAGGAGAGGATGAAAGTCTTTTCCATCGAAGTGGGCAGCGTGTACATCTCGGGGTTCCCATTGAAATAGGCTTGTTTGGCAAATTTCACATATTCGGCCACCGAGAGTGGTTTGGAAAACTGCTTGTACTTCGCAACTTCAGACTGTAACTGATCAATTTTCTGAATCGTCGAATAAAGCATCACCCCTTTTTTCTTCTTGGTATCGATCGAGATTTCAAAGGGCATAACACCGCCAAGCTGTTTTTCGAAGAATTTTAGGTCTTTATACAAGGGATTGCCTTGATGAATATCATCCGTGACTTTACCCGAAGTGCGCATGTTGAGCATCCCAACAATCCCCACAAGGACCAAAATTCCGGCGATAGTGAAAACCCATTTTCTTTTATTCTGAATTATGTAAAGAATTTTTTCAAGAATACCATTGAAGAAATTGTTATCCAGATGTTTAATGTTTTTGTCGCTCGGCGGATCCATGTAACTGAAAATAATCGGCAGCAAGGTGATGCAAAGCACATATTCCATCAGGATGCTAATGGCAGCGATGATACCAAATTCTCTTAACAGCTGATTAGATACCAGGATAAAGGCAGCAAAACCGGCAGCTGTGGCAGTATTAACCATGAGGGAGGCAAAACCGATTCTTCGCACAACCCTGGAAAGCGCCAATATTTTATTACCATGATTGCGGTATTCCCAGTGATATTTATTGAGAATATAGATGCAGTTCTCGATAGCAATCACAACAATCAATGAAGGGATCACCCCAAGGAGGATACTAATCTTGAAGCCGAATAATCCGATTAGTCCGAGCGTAAATACAATGCTAATGCCGACAACCACCAACGAACTGGCCACCACTTTGAGGGAGCGAAAGAAGAGGAATAGGATGAAGGCAGCTATAATTATGGAAAGGATGACAAACAGAAAGAGCTCGTGTTGAACAGTCCGAGCCATGACTGTACGAATATACGGAAGTCCGGAATAATGCAGTTCACGACCACTTTGCGCAGAATATTCTTTTGCGCGATTCACAATATTATCTGTGATAACCATGCGAATTTTGTCATTCAGCACCTCCTTCTTCAAGGTAATGGCAAGAATATATACGTCAGTTTTGGAATTGAAAAGCAGTCCGTCATAAAAAGGTAAGGACATGATTTTGTTCTTCAAACTATCTACGCCTGCTTGAGTTGTCGGTTTGGAAGCAACAAGCGGAAGCATATCAAATTGGTGCAGGGAGTCATTTTTCTGAATATTTACGGCCTTGGCAATCGACATAACCCCCTCAACTCCGGCAATCTTTGTCATGTCGGTCGTCAGATCGTACCAATCGTTGAAATCCTTTAGTTTAAACATCGAAGGGTTTTCGACACCGATAACGATTATACTGCCATCCTGACCAAACTTTTTCTTAAAAGCAGCGTAATCAACTATGAAACTATCGTCGGCGGGTAGCAGGCTCGCATTATCGTAGGAAAGTTTTACACCAAGTCCCTTCCAGCCCATAAAAGCAGTAAGGAGGACGATAAATATCAGAATTACCGGTCTGTTCCGAAGTAATAATCGTGTCAAATATTTCCACATAGATTCCGAATGTACACCTTTATTTGAATCAGCGAAGGTAAATGAATTAAACGAAAAAGTCATTTTTTAGCGAAGGAGATTTCGCTATTGTATATCTATATGTTAACTTGCATTCTGAATCTGAATTTTGTTAAATTCCATCTTATTGAACAGATTATACAGATAGTCTAAAATAATTTTACGTAATTAACTCATAATTAAAATCATGAACAAAAATTTGGCCATTTCAAAAAGGGTATCGCAATCAACTTTTATGGTAGCTCTTTTACTCTCCATTGCCTTTCTCATTTTTGCCAACACCACATTTGGTGCCAATAAAAACAGATCTGATTTTGGCGGTGTGCAGGTTGGCGCCATAACATATAGTTACCGGAGTATGCCCGACCAATCGCTCAACGCGGTGCTGAATTATATAGTCGAGTCCGGCTTAAGTTCGGTTGAATTGATGGGTGATGTTGCAGAACGTTACGCCGGACTTCCTCAGACGAAAGATCCTGTCGCTATCCGCCAGTGGCGTACCTCCGTTTCAATGGACAAATACAAGGAGATTCGGAAAGTGTTTAAATCGAAGGGGGTCAAAATTCATATTCTGAAGCTCGGAGATAAAAGCTGGTCGGATGAGGAGATCGACTATGCCTTCCTGGCCGCTAAGGCTGTTGGTGCAATAGGAATCACCATGGAAATTTCTGAAGATGCGGCTAGGCGTATGGAACCATTCGCCGAAAAGCATAAAATGTATGTGATTTTCCATAACCATGGTCAGCCGGGAGATCCCAAATTCAGTTTCGATAAAGTATTGGCCTTAGGGTCGATGCTCAGACTAAATTTTGATGCAGGTCATTATTTCGGCGCAACTGGTTTGAATCCCTGCGAATTGATTGAGAGGCTTCACGATAAGATTGTAAGTATTCATATCAAGGACAAAACCGGTCCGAAGGCTGCAGACCCAAACAAAAATCAGGAATTTGGGAAGGGTGAGACACCTGTCATTGCGATGTTGCAGCTTGTTCAAAAGAATAAATGGCCTATCAACTGCGATATAGAGCTGGAGTACACCATTCCGGCAGGTTCTGATGCCGTAAAAGAGACAGCCAAATGTACAGAATATTGTAAAGCTGCACTATTGCCAAAAAGGTGATTTGGGTGTTTGAGAAAGTCAGAATATCTGCTTTCAGATGGATGTTCTGAACGAGATTGCGTGCAAATCTTCAGCAAAGCGGTGGATTGCGGTTTCGATGCGTTTTAGCTGTTTGGCTCCAGGCGATTTGATTCCGGTTGCATACTGCGAAATAAGGCTCTCGTTCATTCCAGCAATTTCGGATAATCCCTTTTGAGACATCACCTTAGACATCCATTCAAAGAATGATGGAGCATCAAATTTATAGGATAATTGGTATTCCCCTTGTAAAATAGGAGGGAGGACATCGCCAAATTCCTGACTGGTTTCGATATAAAGTTTCAATGCTTCTTCTGCGTTTTGGCGAACCTCAGTAAAGGTTTCTCCAATGATAGCAATACCTGGAATTTCAGGTAAATATGCAGAATAACCCGAATCGCTTTTTTCCAATATTACAGCTATGAGGTTCATTATTCAGATTGTTGGTAAATATTAAATTCCCGCTTGTTTACGGATAGACAACTCGGTTCCTTTCTTTAGTTCTTTTGCCCCATGATCAGGGATAATCACGGTTCCTTTTTTAACAAGGTGCCTGTAAATTCTGTGACTACCCTTTTGACGTAAAAGTAGCCAACCATCCTGTTCAATAAGCCTGATCATTTCGTTAACCTTCATTCTGAAACGAGCATTAATACAAAAGTAAATTAAAATTTACTTTTTGCGTATGAATAGTCAATTTATTTTGCATCCTATTAAATATAACCCAAAAAAATGAATAATTCCTTGAAACCAGAGGGCAGTATTCTGGTATAATATTGTTAATATCGAATCGATATAATTAGGGAACTGAATTAAATATCCGATTATGAAAAAATCAGCAATTTTGACATTTTTAATTTTTTGCATGTTTTCCGTTAATGCCCAATTTATGAAATCAACACCACCTATTGCAGAGAAAAAAGAACACTGGCGTACGCTGCATGGCGACAAGGTGTTGGATAGTTATTACTGGATGTACGACTTTTTTGGCAAAGGTCCGGACAGTACAAAAGTTGTGGACTATCTCAAGGCAGAGAATACCTATTTGGATAATGTTATGTCAGGAACGAAGCAGTTTCAGTCCGATTTGTTCACTGAAATGAAAAATAGGATCAAGGAAAAGGATGAAAGTGTTCCGGTATTCAAGAATGGGTACTACTATTACTCCCGGACAGAAGATGGAAAGCAATACTACAAATATTGCAGAAAGAAGGGAAATTTGGAGGCAAAAGAGGAGATTTTGCTGGATGTGGATAAGATGGCTGAAGGACATGCCTATTATGCTGCTTCGGGATTTGATATCAGCGAGGATAACCGGTTTCTGGCTTTTGGCGTTGACCTGGTGAGCAGAAGGCAGTACACCATCCACATCAAGGATCTGCAGACCGGAAAGATATTAACTGATGCAATCGAAAATACAGAAGGCGATCCTTGCTGGGCAAATGATAACAAGACATTCTTTTACACGGCTAAAAATCCGGTGACACTGCTTTCCGAAAAGATAAAGCGTCATTTGATGGGAACGGATGTGAAAACGGATGCGCTGGTTTATGAAGAGAAAGACAAAAGCAACTACATGAGTCTGGGGAAGAGCAAAAATAGTAAATACATTTTTATCGCTTCAGAGGCAACTATGTCGTCTGAATACCGGATGATTGAAGCGTCGAAGCCAAACAGTGAGTTTAAGGTCTTCCAGCCAAGGATGAAGGATGTTTTATACGATGTTATTCCGTTAGCCGACAAATTTCTGATTCGCACGAACAAGGATGATGCTAAGAATTTTAAGCTTATGGAATGTCCGCTAAGCCAGACTGCAGTGACCTCCTGGAAAGAGGTAATCCCTGTCCGCAAAGATGTGCTGCTGCAAAGTGTCGAAGAATTTAAGGATTTCATTGTTTTGAATGAACGCAAAGACGGATTGGTAAAGCTCAGGGTTAAAAGCCTGAAGGATAATTCTGAATATTATATCGATTTTGGAGAAGCAGCCTATACGGCCAATTTTGGTGCCAATCCTGAGTATAACAGCACTAACCTGAGATTTGGGTACACCTCCCTAACTACGCCATTTTCGACATTCGACTACAATATGGTATCCAAAGTCAAGACCCTGAAAAAGCAACAGGAAGTTTTAGGTGGGTACGATCCAAAGGAATATGTCACAGAGCGGTTATACGCTACGGCAAAGGATGGTACAAAGGTTCCAATATCACTGGTTTATAAAAAAGGATTCAAAAAGGATGGCAAAGCGCCATTGCTCCTGTACGGATACGGAAGTTATGGTATGAGTATGGATGCCAGTTTTGGAAGTACTCGCTTAACTTTATTGAATAGAGGATTTGCCTTTGCTATCGCCCACATCCGTGGAGGCCAGGAAATGGGGCGTTTGTGGTATGAGGATGGCAAGCTAATGAAAAAGATCAACACGTTTTCTGACTTCATTGCCTGTGGCGAATTCCTGGTAAGTGAAAAATATACCAGTAAGCAGCATTTGTATGCACAAGGCGGAAGTGCCGGAGGGTTGCTGATGGGTGCTGTGGCAAATATGGCACCGGAGTTATGGCATGGGATTATTGCACAGGTACCATTTGTGGATGTTGTAAACACGATGCTCGATGAAAGCATTCCGCTGACTACCAATGAGTTTGATGAGTGGGGAAATCCGAAAAATAAGGATGCTTATTTCTACATGAAAAGCTATTCACCATACGAAAATGTTGAAGCAAAGAACTATCCTAATATGTTGATCACAACGGGTTTGCATGATAGTCAGGTTCAGTATTTTGAACCATCGAAATGGGTAGCCAAACTTAGGGCCATGAAGACGGATAAAAATATTCTTTTGCTGCATACCAATATGGAATTTGGTCATGGCGGTGCAAGTGGTCGTTTCGATTATTTGAAGGATGTGGCCTTGAATTTTGCATTCCTGTTTACCCTTGAAGGCATTTCAAAATAGCATCTCGAGTCTCATCTCTCAAGTCTTACATCTAAAAAAGAGGCCGTCCAAAAAATTTTGTGACGGCCTCTTCAATTCAATTAACCAGACAAATCAATAGTATCCCGGATTTTGAACATCTGCCGGGGCGGGAGCCGGTAACAGACGATCCACATACGTATTCGGGATTGGTCTTAGTTTGTGGAAATCCTTTACGTTAGGCGCTGCATCCGGATTGTAAAGTTTGGCACGAGCCACAAGGGTTCCAGTTCTTACCAAATCTTCCCAACGGTTCAATTCGCCATACAGTTCGCGTCCACGTTCTTCGAGCATCCAGTCGACGAAAGGTGTAACATCAGACACGCCAGAAGGGAACTTAGGAGTTACCATCATAGCAGGCGTAACGATCATGTCTGTTTTTGTGCTAACTGTATTATTAGCACCACCATCGTACCTGGAAACCTCTCTTGGTTTGGTTTCGTTATCTGCATATCCCGCACGTTGACGCACCACATTTACAAATTTGGCAGCATTAACCATGTCACCTTTTCTGCCATAGGCTTCTGCGGCGATCAGATAAGTTTCAGCCAGGCGCGCGCGGTGAAAATTTCTGGATCCGGCCTGATAGTTGATGTCCGGACGTTGTGTATCCAGCCATTTCAACATGGCAGGGAAGTTGTTGGTGTCATATAAATCCTGTGGGAACAGAATATATGGAGCCTTGGCAATATCAATCAACATCTGACGGTAGTTTGCATCATTAAGCAGCGTTTGCTTTGGAAAGGTTGTTGAATAGGCCGAAAGCGCACCATAATTTTTTGGAGAGAAATAGATACAGGTATCACCGGCTTTTTGTTTGGGTTGACCAACAAGGTTGGCAGGTGGACTGTAAATAACCTCCGAGGTAGCGGCATTGGTAAGTGGGTTTATGTAATAATAGTTGGCAACCCATTTGGTTGAAGTAGCCGGATTATTGCATAAGAATGTCCACTTAAAGGTCTTATAGATTCTGGAATCTACCTTACGATCCCACAACCCTTGTGAAAATTGCGGATTGATACGAACGCGTTTCCACGGACGGCCATTCGGCTGATCCCTGATCATTCCGGGTTTCACATCGTATTGAGTTACCCAATACAGGTGTAACTGATTGCCACCATCTGAGGTAGAGCTTCCTGCACCGTTGAAGAGAGGATCTTTGGTATATTCAACATCCCAGATAATCTCTTTCGAAGTTTTCTGATTGTCCTGATCGAAAACCATTGCGAAATTGGATTCCAACGCAAATTTACCTGAATTGATTACGGCTTCAGCGTAATATGCAGCGCTGTCAAGGTCGCTGGCTTTACCTCCACGGTTGGCGGCATCGTAGCTGTCGCGTGTCAGATAGACTTTAGCAAGCAGGTGACCGGCAGCCCATTTGGTGGCACGACCTCTTTCTGCTTGCTGACCGATATCAGGAAGTACGTTATACGCAGCGAGGAGGTCACTGATAATTTGCTTGTATACAGCAGAAACAGATGCGCGTTTAAAGTCTGTAATAACCTGTGTAACGTTTCCTTCTGTCACCAGAGGAAGCGCCCCGAAATGTTGAACAAGGTCGAAATAGTAATACGCACGCATAAACTTAACCTCACCAGCCCTTTGGGCCTTCTGGGCATCCGTCATATCTGCAACATTAGGCAGGTACATCAGCACGGTATTTGCACGCGTGATGCCCTTATAGTTATTATTCCAGAATTTATTAAGGACGTCATGATTCGGGTTCATGGAGGTCAGGTACTTGTTGAAAGCATCCTTGTTGCCACCGTCGGTTCCCTCCCAGGTCATGTCAGTACCGTATTCAGTCAGACAGTAATAGGTTTCCATATTACCTGCGGCAGTCGAACCATATGCGCCTGTTTGGTTGTTCGTTGTGTTCCACGCACCGGTGTACCATCTCATTGGTTGATAAACGCCAACGACAGCAGCCTCCATTCCAACCTTGGTGTTGAGATAATCGTATCCCGCATCGGTATATCTCTGCTCTTTCAGATAATTGTCGCAGGAGAAAACCGATATAGTTATCAGGACTGCTAAAATATATTTTGCTACTTTTTTCATATCCATATTAATTTTCGTTGTAATGTTTCATCATTTACATTGATCATAGACTCATGTTGACGCCAAACATGATCGTTCGTGGCATTGGAACATTGAAGTCTTGTCCGCTCTCCGGGTCGGTACCGGGATATTTGGTCCAACAGTATGCGTTCTGAACAGTCACATACACTCTGAGTTTGGTAATCTTTGCCTTGCTGATGATGCTTTTGGGAAGGTTGTAACCTGCTGTAACATTGCTCAAACGAAGGAATGAGGCATCAAAATAGTTCAAAGAACTTCTATAGGCAGGGTTCTCAATGCCGTTATTCGGGCGCGGAGCCTCGTTGCTTCCGTTGCTGGTCAGAGCTTTTCCGGCGGCATCGTAGGACGTAACTGCCCAGTAATTGACTTTCAAGCTATTGTAACGTCCGTTGAAACTCAGTCCGCGGTCGAATTTAAGCATGTTGCCATAAGAAGCATTCAGGAAGAAGTTAAAGTCAAAGTTCTTGTAGGTGAAATAGTTACTTAAACTTCCTGTCCATTTTGGCCGTGGTGTACCAATGACCGCCATATCGGCTGCCGTAATTTTACCATCCACCTTGTTGTCTGCGATATGAATTGTTCCCGGCACGAATGAAGATCCGAATGCAGCTGCTTCTGCTTCCTGTCCCAATTGCCAAATACCAAGGGCCTGATAGTCATAATAAACACTTAATGGTTTTCCGATAAACCACTGGTTACCAGTATCGTCTACCTTACCGCCATAAAGCTCTGTAATCTCTTCTTTGTTCTTGGCGAAAATCAAATCTGTATTCCAGGTGAAATCTTTGCGCTGGATATTCTGTGAATTAATCGTTATTTCAATACCCTTATTTCTGGTCTTACCGACGTTGTACACAACGCTGTTGAAACCTGATACCTGAGGTAATTGCCTGTTCATCAACAGGTCATCTGTGTTCTGAAGATAGAGGTCAATTACACCGTTTATCCTGCCTTTCAACAGACCAAAGTCGATACCGGCATTCCATTGCAGTGTTTTTTCCCAGGAAAGATCCGGATTAGGCATTTCATTTTGGTAAAAAGCCATGACATTGTTGCTGCCGAAGTTGTAACGGGCAAATCCAAGGTTACCGGCCGTTTTGTAAGGATCGATAGCCGAGTTGCCAGTGATACCGAAGCCGGCACGCAACTTCAGGTTACTCAATGCACCTACACCGCTTAGGAAATCTTCCTTGTTGATACGCCATGCAAGGGCAGCCGAAGGGAACATAACCCATTTATGGGATGGTGCCAAACGTGAGGAACCATCGTAACGGGCTGATGCTGTTAACAGGTATTTATCCTTGTAGCTGTAGTTTATACGTCCCATAAAAGACGCCAGCTGCCATTTTGTATAGTTACTGGCAACACTTGAAATTACAGGGGCGCTACCAACGTTGTACCATAATTGGGTTTCGTATGGAAGACTTCCTACGCTGATACGACTTGATTCAAAAGTTTCCTGTTGAATTGACTGTAACAACGTTGCACCGAATGAGTGATTCTTAATAAGCTTATTCCAGTACAAAAGGTTTTCCCAGGTAAACATCATTCGCTGATCACCGCCGTTTTCTGCGCGGGCTAAGCCACCTTGTCTGTCAGAGCTGAGTGAGCCGTAGAAGCGCTGGTCGGTATATGGGCCATAGTCCAATCCAAAGTTTGACCGGAATTTGATATCGTAAGGCAATTTTATCTCTGTATAATAACTACCGAGGAAACGGTCTTTGCGATACTTTACTGTAGCCTGAGTCTGGTTGAGGATAGGATTCCATAATTGCGGGTCATTTCCAGGACGATTGAATAGAACACCTGTGTCGACATTCCTGATATTGGCCAAAGGAGAAAGACTTGTAATTCCTGAATAACCGTTAGGGCCGTCATTTCTGTCGAAATGAGAGAACTGGGTTTGCGCACCGATTTTTACATAGTCATTGAGATCCCAATCGAAATTTACGCGCGCAGAATAACGGGTATAATCTTGTCCGATAACCATACCTACTTCCTTAAAATAGGTAGCGGAAGCAAGAATTTTAAGCTTGTCTGTACCACCCCGTACACTTATTTCGTGGTTGGTAACGGTTCCCTGGCGCATTACTGAACCGAGCCAGTCTGTCGACTGCAAACGATCGCCATGCCATGAACCATCTGTATCATAAGCACTCTGAATTTTAAATCCAATTCCCTTCAGATCATTCTCCTGACCAACGGGCAACATCGTAACGTCCTGTGCATAGGTGGGTTTTACCACTGAGTATTTGCCTGTTGTACGATAAGCTTCACGAAGGAATTCTACCCATTCCGGACCATTGAAAAGATCCAGTTTTTTGGCTTGGTTTTCAACACCGTAGTAGCCATTGTAGTCCACAACCGCCTTGCCTGATTTTCCTTTTTTAGTGGTGATGATGACAACACCGTTGGCACCTCTTGAACCGTAGATAGCGGTTGCAGAAGCATCTTTCAGAATGTCAATTGACTCAATATCAGATTGGCTGATTTCGCTTAATCCAACGACAAGTGGGATTCCGTCCACGACATATAATGGAGAGTTGGTGGCTAAAAGAGATCTGTTACCACGAACACTTACATTTGCGTCTGCACCTGGTGCGGCATTCGTCTGTTGAACTACAACACCGGCGGCTTTCCCCTGCAATGCCTGTGCTGCACTGAAACTGGCTCTCTCCTGAAGTTTAGCTGTTCCAACAGAAGAAACAGAACCGGTAAGGTCTTTCTTACGAACGGTTCCATAACCGATTGCCACAACTTCATTGAGGCCAATGGTTTCTTGCGCAAGTGTAATAGCGAAAGTGCTTTTTGTTCCAATAGCAATTTCCTGGGTAACCATACCAACAAAAGAAACAACAAGTGTCTTGCCGTCGCTTGGAATATTCATGGTAAAATCACCATCCATATTTGTGATAGTTCCTGTCGTGGTTCCCTTTACCACAACAGAGGCACCGGGTACAGTTGCTCCAGTGTCGTCGGTGACTTTTCCAGAGATCTGTTTGGTTTTTTGTTGTTCTGATGGGATGGATGTATCAGATCCATAGGTTTTTACAAAACCAGTTAGAATAATCAGGATTATGGTCAATCTGGTAACCAGCATAATTCTTTTTAAAAGTGGATTTTGCAAACTGAGGTGAAAATTTTTTAGCTTTTTTTTCATAGTCAAATTTTATTTAGCAACTTGGAATTTCATCTGGAAATAATGAAGTCATTTAGTTTCAGATGATATCATCACATTAACACACTCTCTATTACAGTTTCTGCCGCTGGACAGTTATTGCTGTATAATTTGTCTGTGGAAATTACTTCATAGGCTCACTTGTTTGTGGTTTCGCTAGATGGTCTGATATAAAATGCTTGCAGTACGTCGCAGTCTTATTTTCTGCCAGGAAGAGTGAACCTTGAAATACGGGATTCACTTTAATAAATGCCGTGACATTTTTTCAAAACACAAAAATGCTATTATTGTTTAAGTACATTAAAATCAGTATGTTAAACACATTTTCTAGTTGCTTTCCATTCTTTGAATCCTTGAACTTGTAATAGAAAGCCCCTTTTCTTGAAGTTGAGGTGTTTTTTTTATCTAACCTCTCGACGATGTCAACAGATAAGACCTTCTTACGGAAATTGCCCGGATCAAATACCTTTTGAAAAATCGCATCGTAAAGATTTCTCAATTGCTTCAGTGTAAACATCTCGGGTAACAAGTCCTTGCCGACAGGAACGATCATGGCTTTGTGCTGCAAAAGCGAAAGTGAGTTTTTGACCATTGCTTCATGGTCAAAAATCAATGCAGGGAGTTGAGTTACTGGCCACCACCTGGCGCCGGATTCCCGGGTAAGCTCTTTATCATGCAAATCAATGCGGATTAGAGCCATAAAGGTGACACTAATCACACGCGCTCCCGGATCCCTGTCGGGATTTGAGAAGGCTGAAGCCATTTCCATATACACATTATTCAATCCGGTTGTCTGAAAAAGAATTCTTCGAGCTGCATCCTCAAGGGATTCCATCTCCTCGACAAATCCTCCCATCAACGACCATTTACCTTTTTCCGGTTCAAATCCTCTCGGATAAAGTAATAGCTTTAGCTCCCCATCTTCATATCCAAAGATTGAACAGTCAACGGCTACATAATGCCTGGGATGAAGTTTGTAAGTCTCTGATTCCACTTATTATCACATTTTTTTTATAAATTTCATCAGGTTGGTCTATACAAACTTATAAAAGTATTTTTTACTTATATCATTTAGAGGTAGGAAAAAACAGATTTATGCTGTATAACATAAATTAACATATAATTTTAATTTTTAACAATGTTAAAACAGCCGGATGAGAATTCAACTAATTTGTGGATTGTCGTTGTTGTCTGGCTTACGGTAAGTTGGACAAAATGAAGCGTAATTTTCCTCCGCAAGGCAGGAGTGGGCATGGGTCTGCAATTACCTGGGCCGCCTGGCATGAGCGGTTTATTCAGGGGTGTGAAACTATTCCTGCGATAGTCAAATTTGGAGCTTTCTCAGGTATAAGCCTTATAAATCTTTCAACGGTTTTGCCCCATCATTTTTCCCTGCATTCATGGAATAGGTCGACTCTTTTCCAAAACTAGCTGAAGGAGCGTCAATAAAATCAGTTCCCGGTACATCGTCATTGAATACCTCGACTGACGACTTAACTTTTGCTGACGAGGTTACCCCAACATCGGATAATCCCTTGGAGTTAAATTCGAGATACCCGCCAACAGTTGAAGAAGCTGAGTTTTCTGTTGGGCCAGTGGTAAATTTGCCGGTAACACCGACCTGCACCCCTGTCCTCAGTGTGACATCTTTCCCCTTTTCATAACCGAACAAAGCAGATACATCTGCTCTTGCTTCCACGGAAGCGGGCATTCCACCAATGTTCAGCGGATTGGCTTCATCTCCAAATTTTTTCCTCCACCCGGCACTTACTTCCACAGAGCATTTGGTAATTTGATCCCAAAAATCCCCGTTGATCCTGAAATCCTGGGTGAGAGCTATTTCACCGTTAACTGGAAGTTTCACTGTTTCTTCCAATCCCGGAAGTTTTAAAATCTTGCCAATGAGATCTGTTCCCATTTTTGCTTTTAAAATATTGCATGCGATTTCGATGGAGCCAAATCCGACGTCAAAGGTCGACTTGGTTTTACAGTTGGTGTCATCATAATCAGGAAGCTTGGTGACAAAATTATTTGGCTCCCTTGTTTTGTCAGTGCACGTCTTTAAACATGGATTTAGCGACCCCAGCGAACTCACATATTTTAGCATAAACCCATATTTTAGCACGTCATAATTCCCTGTATTGCAATAGAGTGCAAACTCAATTCCTCTGGCTGCATAGACTCGGGTCAATTCTGCATAGGTATTCCGAAGTTCATACATCGCAGTGTTGTATTGTTTAACATGACCTTCGGTACAAATTGATTCATGTTCTGCCGTCATTTTGGCTATTTTTTCAAGAACTTCCTGCGACTTTTCAGCGTAAAGCTTTTCCTGATCATAAAAGCTCTCCTGAATAATTTTGGCTCTGTTTGCGACGTACGGAACCCGATATACCACAACGTAATTCACCATATTTTGGGCTGGATTTGCCGCAAACTTATTCATAGCTTCCTCCAATAACCCGTTTATTCTGGCTACTTCTGCGTCAACACCCCTTTGGAATGGATCCAAAACAGTATCCTCGAAACGGAGTGTTTCCGTGCAGCTTTCGGGGAAGAACGGTATATTGATTTTTTTCAACCCGTTGGGATCGAGTTTGATTTTTGGAGTGATATTTCCTGAATGATTACGATCGATTTTTTTAATTCTATCAACTTTTTCCTCGTCGTAAGATTCCTCATTTGATCTTTCAAAGTGTTCAATAGCCGCCTTGCTTTTTCCAATGGCCTCAAAATAGCAGGCAACCGTAAAATTGGTCTGCGAATGAAAAGGGTAAATTTTTAGAACATTTCTGAAATGCTCCATTGCCTTTGCCGTATCACCCAATTCGTACCAGGCCTGACCCAGATTATTGAGAATTGTACTATTCCCCGGATATTTTGTGTTCAAAAAGTTTAGAAGTGGAATGGCTTTATATCCAGCCCCTTTCATCTGAAGCAGAGCCGCAAAATTATTTAGATTGTTATGATTGGATGGAGCAGCCTCTGCCACTTTCCCAAGCAAAATCAGTGCAATCTCCGGTCTGCCCAGTATATAGGTGCCTACTGCCGCATTACTGGTCATTTGATTGTCGTACCCTTTATCCTGGAAGTACTTATACAATGCCATCGCATTTTGGTATGTGGAATCTGCAACTTTTTGTTTTAGCTTTTCATTTATACCCTTGCAGTATGCCTTAAGATCTTCTTCTGCTAGTGGTTTAGACGGAATCAATGCAATGCGCTTTGAATCTTTCTCAGGAAGCTTATCTGTCTCACCGGCCATAGCAGAGCCAAGCTTCTGATCAAATCCTTTCACTTTGTCGAGACCCATTTGTTTCATGGCATCGTCAAATACTTTCTTGTCCTCAGGACTCAAATCCATAAGCGAATTGCTCTCAGTCTGAGCTTTCGATCCCGAAGAGTTGGCTCCATTTTTTGTGCGATTTTGAGCTACGAGCAAATTTGTTGCAGACACACACAGAAGAATCAACAGGTAATAGGAAAGGCTTTTCAATATTGTCATGGCGTTTGATTTTGATTGTTGTTCAGTTATCCCGTTTTTTTATTTGCCCAACATAGCTCTCAGGGCCTTTAAATCGATGGTACTCTGAATTGCCGCGATATTCTCTTCAAACACCTGATGATTTTTCGCAATCTTATAGACCACTGAAAAGAATTGGGGAGATGAGCGTGGGATCTTTTTGTTGAAATAGCTCAGGTCGGGTTTGACAGCAATAAAGCTTCCTTTCGTTCCCTCCTCCACAAACCCTGTGAATCGCTCTTCGTCATTCCACATGCATATTGCCGCTTTATTTAAATCCGCTTCCGGCTGACTCAAAGCCTCATCGATATTACTTAGGAATTTTGAGTAGTATTCGGAAGGCCCTCCATCATTCTTTATGGTTATCGCAAGCTTCTTTTTCATTATCTCCAGGTATTCCCTGCGACTGACATACTTAAAGGGAAGTTTTTCGTCATAGGTTACGAGCCATCTGTATTCTTTAACAGGATGTTCTGTCCAACTTTCTGCGACGTTTGCCTCTCCCATAAAATAAAATCCATCTTTAAGTTGTGGCCTTTCTTCCAGCTTCAGGTACCCTCTGGAGTCGTCATCCGGGAGGTCGGCAGGAAAGAGCGTGTTCAGAGACCAAATTACATTGGCACTAACATATACAGCTGTCGGTGTCTCGACATCCACATAATATTTTGATTTGTCAGCACTTCGCTCGTCGCACAAGTACCTAAGGATATACATCGAGTAATAAAAATTATCGGAAACCCAGTTTTTACCCGACACCTCACTTGGTCCGCTAAAGGCATTGCTATAAAGAACCTGGCATCCGGTTGGCGAATACTTATCCTTTATCATTGCATGGATATTTGCCAGAACGACTTTCTCTTTTGCTAAATCTGTAGCATTTATATTCCGAACGGAGCCTCCTATACCAGGTTTCCATGTCCCAGGTTTTGAGGCCAGCAATTCTTCACTGCAATCCTGAGCCGATGTATGCATCGAGATGAAAAAAAGGAAAATGATGCTGAAGTATCTCATTGCGTTTGATTGTTAATTAGTTAGAAATTTAAATGCTCTATACGAGTTGATTTTTATCCTATTCAACTTTTGCATAACCTTTGTAATCTCCGGTGGCAACATCCTGTAACCATAATATACGCAAGCCTTTGATACAGGCGAAATGAGCGTTATAGCTTCGGGGGCGCCCATCAATTTCCGAAAACTTTATCTGCCAGTTGTTTGGAAGCGAAAATTCTCCACTCGATTTTGAACCCTGATATTTTATATTGCCAACCATTCCACTTGCCACAGCGAGATCCCATCTGTATTTATTGCCCGGCTCAAACTGAAACTTCTCTGTTGCTGAATTTGTATTCATGCCGGTATCAAAACCAGTGTAGGCATTTACATATTGAATTGCACCCGAAAAATCACTTGTCCATTTACCAGTTAAATCAGAAGCTGCCACCGCAAACTTGTTATAATTTTCCATCACCGATAATCTGTTCCATACAGTTCCATCTTGCTGATATATAACTGAGAACTGATTTTGAAAAGCTGCTTTATCAGGCGTTATAAACTCAATCCATTTGCCCGGGGAACCATTTTTGAATAGAGCGACAAACACCTTTTTACCTGTTGCATTTTCGGTTACCTCCGACTCTGCATAATATTTTGCATCCATAAAGCCACCGTCATTCCACCAGCTTTTTCTAATCCATAGGTTTGCGGCATTGCTGTACCGGGGAGCAACCAAGGTGTTCCAGACAAACGAAGTGCTCTCATCCAGATTGTTAAATCCCTTAATGTTGGGCTGGGCATAATGTATCCGCACGACTGTGCTACCCTTTGAAACCTGGATCCAGTCGGCTTGCTCATTTGCTATCCAACCGTCATCAAAGTTGGTTGTAGTAAAAGCAAAGCCAATTTTGGCCGCCTGGTTAGCTGATTTGGCCGCTTGCTGAACATTTCCCACAGGATTGTTTTGTGAAATTGTTGTTGCATTTGACGGCTGTCTGTTATTTTCGGCATTTACAACTTGCTGCGTGTAGGTGTTATTCACTGCCGATTTTTCCACGGCCGCATAGGAGGCTTTGCCGAAATACAAGTTGTATTCGCTTTTGCCTGCATCAAAATACATAACAACCAGTTGCTCCCCCTTTTTAAGTATTGTGTACTTAGGAGCATTTTGTATTGTCGAAATTACAAATCCCTGTGCTGCAAGTCCCTTATGCAAAACCTCTTCGCTAAACACTCCTGAAACTGAAATCGGGATTGTCAAAACTTCAGTGTAAGAAACGGAAATATTCATTTTCTTACTTTCTGATTCCAAAAGCATCGTTGCCGCGCCCGCACTAAATATCCTTTTGTCCTGAAGAGTTCCTGCCGGCAACGATATTCCGGTTAAAACTGATTGGGTAACGGGAATCAATTTTTTCTGCGCAAATGCAAAAACTGTTGAAATACAGATTGCTGCCACGACAAACAATTTTTTCATAGTGCTGAATTTAGCTAGTGAGAGGTATTAGCTGTCTTCTGTTTTTTGCTTAACTCCGCCATTCCGCTGAACCTTGTAGCCGCAAGTCCGGTATAGGAAGCAAAAATTCCACTTGACGGATACCTGAAATCCAGTTTTGGGCACATGCCAAAAACTACATAACTCGCGTTTATCGACATCGCCGGCTGGGTGGTCAAACAGCCATCTTTGCCGGTGGTAATTGCTCTCGTTTCGCCGGTGGAACCGTTGTGCATAAAGAAGTTGTAGTCGGGTGCTCCCAAATTATTTGCCTTTGTATTAAAGGCCGTCCATTGACCATCGTAACTAATTGCAATTTTCTCACCCTGTCCAAGCGGACTATCCCCATTGCCTTCAACTCCTTTTGAATCAATACTTGCACGAACAACAGTATCTTTATATGAGTCGTACACAAAAACGTCCTGAGAATTGTTTTTGTCGTCCGGCACCATATTGCTGGCCGTTGTTGAAAATGCAATATATCTCCCATTGCCAGAAATAGATGGTTTGACATCGCGCGTGCCGCTTTCAGTGCCCTGATTTCGTTCTTCTTTATTGTAAGTCAGGCTGATTCGCTTTAACGGTTTATTTTTGGAGTATAGAAAAATGTCCCATAAATTGTTGTTATCCCCAGGTACCAGGTTTGGTGAAGCAGAATGGAATGCAATCTTGGTACTATCCCCGGCGATTAGGCTAATAGACGGTCTCGATCCTCCACCTCCCTTTTTCGATTTGTAATCCACACTTAACAATTTCTGTTCCCCGGTAGCCAGGTTCCGCCAATACACATTAACCATTGACCCGGCGTCAACTCCATTTACAAGGTTACTTGCGGAGGAAGTATAAGCGATCTCACCCGTTGAAAGTGATGGCTCAAAACTTTCTCCGTTGGCTTCAATTCCCTTTGGACCAACACTTACACGTTGAATTTTCCCGGTAGTGGCGTCCCAGACAAATACATCCTTAAACCCGTTCGTGTCTCCTTCTACAAGATTTGTCGCATTTGATTCGAAGGCAACGGTATGTCCGTCAATAGACATGGAAGGGGCGTATGAGTCATTGTTTCCTTCTTCACCGCCAGGAGCCGCACTGATTAGTCTTGTAATTCCCGTATTCCGGTCACGCCAAAAAATTTGTCTGTGTTTGCCTGTGTTGCCACCAAATTTCTCGGTGTTGGATACAAACGCAATGTACCGTCCTTCCTCATTATTTTCACCGGCAACGGCAGGTTGGCCACTTTCATAGAATGTACTGAATGTTGCGTTTTTTGTGCTGCGAGTCACGAGGTCGTATTTGTAATCACATTCGACTTTTATACCATTTCCTGCCAACGGGGTGATACCTTGCCCATTGGTAACTCTGGAAACCAACCCTGCGGGAGCTGTTTTTACCGAAACATTATACTTCTCGCCGGCAGCAGCGGGCTTAAGGAATTTGAATGAATTGAGGTTAGCTGTGGCGGTATCCTTCCTGGCAGCTACAGAAAGGATTTCGGATCCGTTGTTTTGTAAGACGATGGTTGAGCCGGGGGGAGCAATAAATATTCCATTAATAGTTGAATTTGTCTGTGCCTTTAGCTGAACAGCAATAAAACACAAAACCAAAAGATTTGTTATTTTTCTCATATTAATAATTGTTTTTGAGTACGTAAGATTTTGGGAGTGAGCAGGAATATAAGTCACTTATACGGGATCAATAGTTGATTTGTTATATTTTTCAATATTAAAATACAATCATTACATTTTATATGCAGTGCTTAAAAATTTGACATTTAATTCAAAACATAAATTTTTGAAAAGGTTGATGCTCATATTTTGTGATTGGTATAATTATTAGTCAGCCTATATGTTTTTTTGCTGACCAGAAACTGGCTATTTGTCTCCAGACTCCTTTTGTAGTTATAAATGGCAGAAATGACTATATTTAATTCATCATTTATAGATAAAAATGAAAAAATGTGTTGCTCGTTTGATCTATAAAAAATTGAAAGTCTGATAGCTATAACTGTAATTATTCATTAGTATGTTTCATCTTTCTATTAGTAATGCGGGAGCAATTTGCTGTGTGGCTCCGGAAGGCAGACTTGACACCCAAAACAGCAGCAGCTTCAACGATAAACTGCAAGAACTTTCTGCGCAGGAAGATTATCTGATTATAGATTTTACTAGATGTAATTATCTTTCAAGCACTGGAATTCGCACCTTAATTTCAGCGGCCAAAAAGCTTGGTGCAAAAGGTGGCAGTTTGGCGCTTTCAGGTCTCTCAAAAGAAGTGTTTCAAGTTCTTGAAATGGCAGGACTTCATGCCGTTTTTCATGTTTTTAAAGATACTGGCGCTGCAATTGAGGAAATCCTGAGACTGAAAAAGAAAACTTCTCAGAGTGCCGAAATAATTATCGGCGACCACCATTTCCAATTGGATCAGCATGAAGATAAGAGTCATTCCGCATTAATCTGGCGAAATCAGGATATAGTTGGATGCAACGAGCTTCCCATTTCAATTGGGATTGGGTCTCCGGCAGAATCATTGGTTGAGGATGAAGAGAATCAGGGGATATTTGCGACGATAGGCAACTGCTCGGGTTTTATTCCTTTTGACAAAGCATTGTCGCCTGAATACAGGGTTCTTAAAGATCCTTCGGCAGGCGGAATATTTCTTTCCCGGGCACTTTCTTTTTACTTAAAGCCAGATTGTCGTGTTAGGCTGATTTCAAGATCCGGCATTCCGTTTGGTTCATTTTATGATACAATTTTGCAAATTCCGGAGAAGGTCAAAGGTGAAAAGTTAGCCGCTGCACTGGTTGTCGATTTTAATGACGCACTACCTTCCATAACAATAGGATGCATGCTTAATCAAGATAAAATTGAATTATTGGATGTTACTACTCCTGGGCAATTATCTTCCTGGTTAAAAACAACCGGAGGTGGAAATCAAATTTTTGCAGTTCAGTTCGTTGTTAATCAATTGCCTGAAATGCTACCCGATGAATCTGTTCTGGATTTTGCTAATCGTGCATTAATCATTGAGAATATTGATGAGGTTACTTGCCCTCAACTTTCTGCTACACTTTCTAACCCTGTGACATGGCTATTCTACTCGGGTGATTGGACTGATGCATCAACTCATCGAATCAAGATCGAAACCTTTGAAGAGTTTCCATTTGAGCCTTACAAAAGATATTTAACCAGAAGGTTGTACAACGATTCGGCAAGGGTCGTTGTGAAGCAACTGCATGGTGGATATTCTGCTCAGACTTTTCAAGTCGATTCGTTTGACCATCAAGGACGACGATTAAGGCCGACAGTACTGAAGATAGCCAACCGTGCCATTATCTCACGCGAGGCTGAGCGCTGTCAGAAATTTTCACTTCCCTATATTATGAATAACAGTGCCATGGTTTTAGGTACTGCCTTTTTTTGTGATACAGGAGCCCTCCGGTATAATTTCGTCGGGATAGGAGGGGAGCAATCCCAGCTCAAGTGGCTGACACATTACTTTCAATCCTGGCCGACAGAAGACCTTGAGCCTCTTTATGATAAGATTTTTCTCCAGATATTAAAACCATGGTATGGCCAGCCGGTGAAAGAAAAAATATACCCATATCGGGATCAGGATCCGACATTTACATTCTTTCACACACTTTGCGAAACGGCCGAAGAGCTTTTATCCATTCCAGCCGATGATAAATATATGTGGATGGCGGAGACTGGTCAGAAGCGAATCAATCCGTACTGGTTTCTCAGGCATGAGTATCAATCCCGTCGCAATGAGGCAATCGATTATTATACTTCCATCTGTCATGGTGATTTGAATATGCAGAATATTCTTCTTGACAAGGATATGAATGTGTACCTGATCGATTTTTCAGAAACAAAGCCACGGTCTGTTGTGTCTGATTTTGCGCGGTTAGAAGCCATTTTCATGATTGAACATGCCCCGATTGAAAATGAGGACGACTTGAAAGAAATGATTGAATATACGACCGCTTTTTATGATAAAGTGAGATTGACTGATTTGCCGGACACCACCTGGATGGGAAAATCACCTCTTATCATGAAGCGAAATCTGATGTTAACCTTGAAAATGAGAAGTTACGCCATTGCCTGTACTTCCGGAGACGAGAACATTGTTCCCTATTATCTTGCGTTGCTTGAATGGATCCTGCCAATTGTCTGTTACGGGGGCGTTTCCCTGCCGCATAAAAAATTGTCTGCCTATGTTGCCGGGCTGCTGTGTGAAAAAATTTTGCACAGGGCAAGATAAGACGACAATTCCTCATGCTTTCTGAAAATGCCGGAATAGGCGAAAGGCAGGCGACAGATATATTTAACTTGTTAATATCCAGATCAAGATCCGTTGAAAATTTAATTACCGCCTCATTTTTAAATGAAAGTACAAAGCATAATTATTGGCAAGCATATCAAACCAGATTAAAACAATTGATCAGACAATGAAACAACAAAAAGAAAAAAGAAGAACCTTGCTTTTGTGCAAGATTCTGATTCTATTCCTCTTTTCTGCGACTCTGTCATCTGCCCAGGAGGGAATTCTGAAAGTCACCATTCAGGATCCGGCAATAATACTTAAAAGCACTCCTGCTCCTCTTTACCGTGATCCGGTTTACGATGGTGTTGCAGACCCCGTGTTAGTGTGGAATCCAATCAAAAAAGTATGGCAGATGTTTTACACCCAGCGCAGGGCGAAGCTCGATCTGCCAGGTGTTGAGTGGTGTCATGGATCAGAAATTGGTGTTGCAGAATCGTCAGATAACGGATTTACCTGGCGCTACAAAGGGATCCTCACCCTTGCTCATCCTGAAGAAGGTTATTCGTTCTGGGCTCCTGATGTGATCCGGGATGAAAAGGGAATTTATCATCTCTTCCCGAGTTACATTCCCGGGGCTCCTGAAACTCACCGCAGATGGGGAGGCGAAAGACACATCTATCACTACACTTCAAAAGATCTGGAAAACTGGAAATTTGAACAGAGAGTTCCATTGAACTCTGATTTCTGCATAGATGCGACTCTTATCCAGATGCCTGATAAAAAATGGAGAATGTGGTACAAGGATGAAGGACACGGTTCAAAAACATTTGCCGTTGAAAGTTCAGATCTCAAAAATTGGACAGCTGTTGAAGATCCGGGAGTTTCAAAACTCTATGGTGAAGGACCCAAGGCTTTCCGGTTCAAGGGATATTACTGGCTGATCAAGGATCCCAACAGCGGACTCGACGTTTACAGGTCTGATAATCTCGACAGTTGGACCTATCAGGGCAAGATACTGGATAAACCCGGAACGCGTAACAGCGACGGTGCAATCGGAAAGCATGCAGATGTTGTTGTTTGCGGTGATCATGCTTACATAATTTATTTTACCCATCCGTTTAAAGAAGGAGCTCCTCCCCAGAATGGTATTTCTCCTTTTTCAAATCGTCATACAGCCCTGCAGGCAGCTGAACTTGAAGTCGTGGAAGGTAAACTGCTTTGCGACAGAGACAAACCATTCCGGATAAATCTAAAGCCTGAATAATTCAACTGTATCATAGGATTTGTCTATTTAGGCGACTTCAAAAGGGTATTTACTACAGGGTCCGATTCGTCTTATGCCCTTTTTTTGTCTGATTGAGAAAGTAACCGTCAGATGGCAAAAGGCTGATCTCCCACTTTAAACTAAACATTTTAAGCAACTAAACACAACTATTTTTCATTTGATTGCATCTAGGTAAAATACCGAAATCTAAAAAAATGAAAAATCTGGTCTTCATTTCATTATTTATTTTTACCCTGATTTCTTGCTCAAAAACTAAAGATGAAGATTTTCCTCAGAAATGGCAACTTATTAAAACGACCGGACAGATTCCTAATTCAGAAAGAACAGGTGCAGATATGGCATTTCAGGAATATTACATGTTTAATTCAAATGGAACATTTATTAAACACAGAGAGCGAGATGGCAAGGTGATTGAAGCTTTCGGAACTTTTAGATTTGAGAATGAATCTAATGGCAAATACTATTATCTTACATATAATTCTGTTAGCGAATTAATTGGTTCTTGTTATTCAAACAACATTGAAACGCTTCGGTTAAAATCCGGAGATATCTTATTTAACACATGGTCGAGTTGTGATGGAACAGGATTAGAATATGCAAGATTAGAATAAAATTGCATCGAATGCAGTAAACGACCCAACCGGATAAAACTACAAAAGTCTACTTCATACTTAGGTTTTATCACCTACAAGAATGTAGGCAAACTGCGTAGTAACATCAAATATTGGTGTAATTAATAGTAATTACACCAGTTAAAAAATGTCCCAATTCCTGTGTTACATTTTTTTGATTCATAATCATCTTTATACAGATTTGATGTTTCAAACGGAGAAAAGTGTGCACTTATCCATTTAATCTACATAACATTGCCTCGATCAAATAATTGATTACATTTATCCTATCAACCTAATAATTAAATATATGAATAGAAAGCAAGTTGACAAATTAATGAGGATACTTATTCCCGCTTCGACAGTTTTAATTCTGGTTGGTGCATTTTTTAGTCTTCAACACTACCCATATGGAAATATGATTTTTTGGACTGGAATTCTTACAAGTTTAATTTTAAGCGGTTTTGAGATAGATAGACTGAAGAAAATCATAAAGGAATTGGAGAAGAAGGTTTAAAGTCTCATTTAATCTTCTATCCACAGATTTAGCGTTTCAGGAGCAGAAAAAAGTAACGCCTTTGATTTTTTGCGACTATCCGGTTCATGGATTTATATATCTTCTTTAATTTTACTCGGCCGACTAAACTAAAGAACCACCAAAACAGGGAATTCATTCATTTGTTCAACATCCAACTCCTTCTACCAGTTAAACTGAACATTTTGAGCAACTAAACACAACTATTTATCATTTGATTGCATCTAGGTAAAATACCGAAATCTAAAAAAATGAAAAATCTGGTCTTCATTCCATTATTTATTTTTACCCTGATTTCTTGCTCAAAAGATGAAGATTTTCCTCAGAAATGGCAACTTGTTAAAATATTCGGAGGGCAGATTGGTTATTATGAACACACTGGTACAGATATGGCTTGGCAAGAATATTACCTGCTAAACTCAAATGGAACATTTATTAAGCATAGAGAGCGGAGTGGTAAGACGACTGAAGCATCTGGAAATTTCACATTTAGGAATAAATCTGATGGCAAATATTTTTATCTTACTTATAATTCAGGTGGGCAAATAATAGGATCTTGTTATTCAAACAATATTGAAATACTTTTTTTAAAATCCGGAAGTAACTTATTTAACACATGGTCAGATTGTGATGGGCCAGGATTGGAATATTCAAGAATAGAATAACCCGATTTGACTTTTAGAAGCCAAAGACGTTACACCTACAAGCTGAATCGAAAAGTCGGTTCGTTTATAATCACGTAATAAAAATTCAGTCAAAATGGAACAATCAAATTGGACAGATCCAATCATTTGCGACAAGAAGGATAAAAGATTATTAATCCCCAGACCCTATCCAAGAGTTGGATGGACTTTTAACTTTGGACAACCACTGACATGGGCGTTTCTTTTGGCATTAATAGTGGTAATTGTGGCTTGTGCAATTTTTTTAAAGTGAAGTACAGCCTCATTATTTTGGGACAAAATTCATTTTTATTATACCTTTTCAAAAATTGTCCCATCAACCCCTCAAGCTTACATTAGTAGTGAGGATTGAATTTTCACCTACTTTTACGTGATAGGAAGCTACCTTGAAAAGCGGATGTTCCTAAGAGAATGCTGGTATTTATAGTTTTGAGTTAAACCAAGGGTACTCCAGCCATAAAAAAAGACCTTGCGTTTTTGCAAGGCCTTGATTTTCAAAGTGGAGAATATCGGAATCGAACCGATGACCTTTTGACTGCCAGTCAAACGCTCTAGCCAACTGAGCTAATCCCCCATTGAGTCGGCAAATATAAAAAATAATTTGGTCTGCAACGCTTTAAGACAAATCAAAATTTCGTCTTTTTAATCCAGAAACTGACAGCTTAACATTTGAATAGGCATTATTTTGCTAGTGCTTGTATTGTAAAAGCTTCAGGCGATCAATCTGTTGCAGCTGGCGCGTTCCAGATGAATTAAATAAGCGTTGGTGCTGATTTCTCTTTGGACTTTAAGAATTTTTAATTGATGGTGTGCTGGGAATGAATGTTTCTCCTGATTAGCAGGTATGAATGAAAGTTCTGTTCAGCCGGTGGGGTGGATAGCTTCCATACCTGACTTGCATCACTATCTTCGCTTGTCGCAATATTTTTTGCATTATTTGGTATCCATACAAAGTTTTTCTGCATATCAGTCTCCTTTTGTAAGGCGGGTTGTGAAACCACCAGCTTTTTTTCGGAAGATTTTGGTGCCTCACTGGTCAGGCCGGCTATATTGGAAAAGAAGGTAACCAGTGCGTATGCCACGGCAGGAATAAGGCTAACAAAGATTTTCATCGTAATTGTTTTAAACTTGATCAAAAATATTTCCTGCCCATCTATTCTGAAACAAAGAATCGGCGAATGGCGAATAATAGTCGGTGAATACAGGATTAATGGAACTCGTACCGGTGTTCGTTTAATTAACATAAGTTGGAGCCTGCCCAATCCTGGTATCGTCGAGAGTTCGCCTTTCCCATCGTCCAAGGCTTCAAAACTTCTTGCAAATGAGATTGTTTTATTTGGAGTCATTGGGATCCAACAGCACGGTGCAATGCTGGCTTTTTTTGTGCGGATCCTTTTTTTTGACGGTGAAAATCTCTGCCCTGAAGCCTTCCCTTTGAAAGGGTTTGAGCAGTGCTGGCATTTCCTCAAGAGGCGGGAGTCGTTGAGCTATTTTTGCTCATTTTTTTGATCCAGCACTACCGGCGAACGAAGGTGGCCGATGCATGTGCAAGATTGTCACGCTATTTCCACAGCAGAACTGAGAAACGGAAAGAATGTGCAACTATTACAAAAACATTGAAAGCAACCAACTTTTTTACTTCTACGACATACTTCAGATGAATATTGTCTAATTCTTTAAAATAATCTCCCCAGAATGAACAAATCCTTTGATTATTTGCTTACTAGACATGAGACATCACAGGTCTTGAGAATAAATCTTTTGATGTTTAGTAATGAAAGAACAAGAACAAATTATTATCGAACGCATCCTTGCGGGTCAGGTTGACCAATATAAAATCCTGATGATAAAATACCAGAATCCGGTTTTTAGACTAATTCTGAAAATTGTGGGGAATTATGATGATGCTAAAGACTTGACCCAAGACGTGTTTGTGAAGACCTTTGAGTCGATCGGACAATACAAACCTCAGTATAAATTCTTTAGCTGGATTTACAGAATTGCGATCAACGAGGCGTTGTTGTTTGTAAAACGGAGAAAAAATTTCAGGCAGATTGATAGTGTTACGGACTTGGGCATCCATTTACCTGAGCAAACTTCGGATTATGAACATCGCGAGAAACTTCTTAATCACGCTATTGGAGGGCTTTCAGAAAGCTATAAATCGGTGGTATTGCTTAAATATTACTCCGATCTCTCTTATACAGATATGGCAGCGATATTAGAAATTCCTGAAAAAACTGTCAAATCCAGATTATTTGATGCCCGGAAAATACTTCGGGAAAAATTAGTGAAAATTGATTTTTTCATGGCAGTTCAGAACGATTGAAATACCCGTGAAGAACACATTCACTTCGAACGGAAATGATAATGTCGGTATTCCGCCGGCGCATAAAAATAAATTACAAACAGATGAATGGAAATAGGATACCAATGGAAATGCCGGAACCAGAAGAGGAGCTGCTCATTCAAAATAAAATAGATGGGAACCTGTCGGCGGAGGAAGAAATCTTATTTAGGGAACTAATCGAAAATTCCCCCAAGGCTCGAAAATTCTACGAGGATCTGATGTCACTTCACCATGCTTTGGAAATAGATTCAAAGGCGATTTCCTCAATAGATTTTGCCGAAGAAATTTTGCCTGCTGTAAAAAGTAAACAGAAGCCAGCAAAGCCTGAAATGAATACCTGGCAATTCTGGGTCTATTTATCCCAGGCTAATTTTCTGGCCTATGCAGCCATCCTGTTAGTCGGTCTATTTGTTGGAAGCATCATAACGTATCTCGGAGTTTCAACCAATCAGCTAGCCGATGAACGCCAATTTTCGGGCACTATTTCGGCAATGCCAGCGATGAATTTTGATTACAATCAGGATGGAACTCAAATAAAAGTTCAGGAGCTTTTGACTCAGAAAATAAAAATAGTAACAGTCTTTATTCAAACAGAAACACCTGTAGAATGTGATATCTCGGGCACCAATTCAAAGGTTGATGAGAAAAACGTCCTGCTTCAGTTTTCCGAAGGGAAATTTCTTCTGGTAGCATCCGGCGACGCGACACTTCGATATTCCTGCAGTGGATGGATTGTCTTTCAAATCAAAGGAACACCGGACGCTATTTCACCCAATAAACTTTCACTTGCGTTTAGGAAGAACGGTAAGATAATCAAACAATTAGTCCTGAATTAGGATTTTGCAAAATATTTTTTTCAGATTTCACCCAACTTTCTTCGTGTTCGTTTGTACTTATTATAAAAGACTTTAACCAATATCTAAACGAATGAAAAAATCAGGCAATTTATTTGTTGTTCTTGGACTCGTCATGGCACTAATCGTGGGCTTTTTGATCGGTATCTCTGTCGAATATCCCCGAACAAATAATCGGGCTCTTTCCGGTACTATTGGAAAAGTTTCCAATTACAGAAAAGTCCAGATAACAGAAGCAGATATCCAACTTAAAAGTGAATTGCTAACCGATACCTCAAAGCTTAAAATACTCAGCGGGTACTTCAACTTCTACTATGTGAGTGCCTTAAAAATGTCTTTCAATGCCGATATGGCCGTAAAAGAGGCCGTAGCTGTAGGGGCCTTCCATAATGCGAACAAATCGTTGATTGCTGATATGGAAAACTATGGGAAATTCCTTCTTTCGGCCAGGACTGACCTACTCCTGACACTTTCTGCCTGCAGTTCTGTAATGGATGCCGACCCCATTCAGCTTAGGAATATTCTGAATCAGGGCAGAAATGTGGTAGCGCAGATCAATTACCGCGACAGGATTGTTCTTGAATTTGTCAAGGAGCTATCTGCTTTTATCATGTTGGATAAACCGGGGAAATATAAAGGACTGGAGCAAGTGCACGACCTTCTGGTTGCCAATGAAATTTTCACTTCCGTGATAACAAAAAATAAAGTTGCATTAAAGTTTCTTGACAAAACGAAGTTGTTAAGTAAATCTCAGCAGAATCTGAGTGCTATTGATCAACAAAAATTAGGCATGATGATTCAGCAGGATGTAGAAAACCTGTCGCGCTGGGCTTTTGCAGGCGATGCTGAAAAACTTAGATTGACTGATAATGAGAAATTAAAATCCGCTGATTCTGAAAAATTGGATCATTTTACACCTTTTTTGGATGTTCAAAAACTAAGTTCGATTGCCGGCGATGCGGAGAGACTGGGTGTTTCTTTAACGAAGGATGTAGAGAAGCTCGCCTGCGATGCAGAGAAACTGGGAATTTTTGACACAGAGAAACTGGGTGGATTCCGGGATAATGAGTCTCTAGGAATAAATGTATTTTTTACTTTCGATTCTGAAAAATTGGGAATTTTAATGGATTCTGAGGCGTTAGGGGGTTTTGATCCAATTGGTCAAGTGTTTAATCCTGCTCCTCGTCCAATAAACCCATTTTGACTATTTTGTCGATTGCATACCATCCTAATCACTCTCATAAAAGCAACTCATCTTATACTATAAAAAAATGCGAAAACACAGGAATCTTTTAATCGGAATCGGCATCATCGCATCACTCGTCACCGGCTTTTTGATTGGACTTTCTGTTGACGCTCCTCGATTGAACAAACGATCCGTTTCCGGGACAATCGGGAAAGTGAGCAACTATAGAAACAACAGAGTTTCTGAGGCCGACATCCTGCTAAAAAATGATCTGGTGACAGACTCTTCAAAGCTAAAGTCACTTCAGGGTTACTTCAATTTCTACTATATTGGTGCCTTGAAAATGAACACAGACGTGGATTTTGCTGTGAAGGAAGCTACGGCAATCGAATCTTTTCAGAGCAGAAACAAATCCCTGACGGAAGGCTTGGAGGACTATGGAAAATTCCTTCTGTCGGCCAGAACCAACATGTTGTTGACCCTCGCAGCCTGCAAATCAATCAAAGAGTCAGATCCGATAATCTTAAGAAACACAATTAACCAGGGCAGGAACGTGGTGGCGCAGATCAATTACCGTGATCGGATTGTATTAGAATTTGTCGATGCACTTTCCACTTTTATCAAATCGAATAAACCTGGGCAGTACCCAGGACTGGAAAAGGCGCATGACCTACTGATGGCCAATGAAGTATTCACAGCTATGATCGCAAGAAATAAAGCTGTCTTGAAATATCTGGACAAAACTGCCATGTTCAGCAAATCTCAGGAGAACCTGAATAGTTATGACCAGCAAAAATTGCGCGGGATGATACGGCAGGATATGGAAAGGCTTGGCAGCTTAAGAATAAATGACTCAGAAAAATTAAATGCGGGCGATACAGAAAAATTGGGTCTTGAGTTTACTTATAGCGATGCACAGAAACTAGGTTCGATCGCTAGTGATGCCGAAAAATTAGGCACTGCTTTGTTTAATGATACTGAAAAACTGCGATGTGATATAGAGAAGTTAGGTTCTATGGATGCCGAAAAACTTGGGGGCTATCAATTATTCACCCCGGATGCCGAAAGACTTGGGAGACTCCAACGCTACACTGATGCTGAAAAACTAAATATTGAGGACAGGGAGATGTTAGGCGGTGGTCCGTCACGCTGGATCAACGATGTTGAAAATTTAGGCGGTGGAGGAAGTTGGAAATAATAAATCTAAAATGAGTATTAAAAATATTAAGGCAACTTTCATGTTGGCTCTTGTGATACTGTTTGGCTCTCTGACGATGTCAGCGCAAAAAATCAACCATATTAAGAAGGATAATCTTGACCTGATCTATTTTGGGGAAGGATATTCCTATCTGTTACCACATGTTTCCAAAACCTTCGATAACGCCATAAAATTTGACAGGAAATTCTGGGATTACAAAGATAAAACCACGTATGTCGTTCTCAATGACTTTGAAGATATCGGACATGCGGGAGCCATAGCCATGCCACTTAGTCAGGTTCAGATCGGAATTGAACCCTATGGCTTCGCCTTTAGCATCATTCCATCCAACGAGCGGTTTCAATGGTTGTTTAATCATGAATTGACACATGTTGTGATGGCCGACAAGGCCAACCATCAGGATGAATTTTTTCGCAGGATGATGATGGGCAAAATCAGAAGGGACGAAGAAAAACCACTTTCTGCGATGTGGAGCTATCTTACGGTTCCCCGTTGGTATTCTCCTCGCTGGTATCACGAAGGGATTGCGTGTTTTATGGAGACCTGGATGTCGGGTGGATTAGGTCGCGCCATGGGAACCTACGATGAAATGTATTTTCGGAGTATTGTGAATGAAAAGGAGCCAATCTATTCGCTAGTCGGACTCGAAACGGAAGGGTCATCCATTGATTTTCAGGTTGGAGCAAACGCCTACCTGTATGGTTCACGTTTTGTAACGTACCTTGCCAGCCAATATGGCATTAATAAACTAAAGAGTTTTTATTCCCGGACAGATAGTAGCAATACCTTTTATGCTAAACAATTTAAGCATGTTTATCAAAGACCCATTCGGGAAGTATGGGACGAGTGGACAAAATGGGAGTATGATTTTCAACGGAGGAACATCGACCTGATTGGAAAATACCCAGTTACCCCATTCAAGGCAATAACATCAAAGCCACTGGGCAACGTTTCAAACTATTGTTACAACGAGAAGACTCAAAAGATCTATGCAGCTATAAATTACCCTGGTGCCATCTCTCAAATTGCTGAAATTGACAAGAATTCAGGCCAAATTCGAAAGATAGCAACGCTGGATTCACCGCTTTTGTATCTTTCGACATATCTTGCCTACAATCCGGTCAAAGAAAAAATTTATATCAGTGAGCAAAACGCCAAATTTCGAAACCTGGTAGAAATTGATGTTCGGACGGGTGGAAAGAAAATATTGATTAAGACGACCAGGACCGGGGATCTGGTTCTTAATCCTGCCGACCAAAGTATCTGGGGAGTTCGCAACAACAATGGCTACTCTATCCTTGTGAAAATTCCGGAACCCTACACGGAGGTTCTCCAAATGTACACTGCTCCTTTTGGCAAAACCCTTTTCGACCTTGATATTTCGAAAAAAGGAGATCACTTGAGCGCCTCGCTTTCAGGTGTCAAAGGTGAGCAATCACTCATTCTATTTGATTTGAACAAAATGGAACAGGGCAATAACAATTTCAGCACTGTTCATGCGCTGGAAGACAATACCCTAAACCAGTTTAAATTTTCAAATGACGACCAATACCTGATTGGAACATCCTATTTTACCGGTGTTTCCAATGTTTGGCGAATCAAACTTGCAGACAAGAAATTTGAATTGCTGTCGAACACGGAGACCGGATTATTTATGCCTTTGCAACTCAACAACGATTCGCTGTTCGTATTAAAGTTTTATCGCGATGGGATGGTTCCGGGAATTATCCCGGTAAAAGTGCTGGAGGATGCCAGTGCAATAAACTACCTGGGTAACCTGGTTCATCAAAAATATCCCGAGGTTGAAAAATGGGCTCTTCCACCGGCCTCCACTATCAAAAGTGATTCCGCTTCTGTCCTTGAGGAAGCATATCTTCCGAAGAAAAAAATGAGGTTGATAAATGCCTATCCGGATATAGCTGGGTTCAAGAAGACTGTTGCAGTTGGGTATCGGCTAAACTGGCGCGACCCACTTGGCGTTAGTAATATTGACCTATTCTTAGCCGGATCGCCTTGGAGCAATTATGAAGACAAGCAAAAAATTCACGCAATGCTCCACTGGAGCTACTGGGATTGGCATCTGACAGCTTCGTACAATCCGACTAATTTTTACGACATTTTCGGTCCTACACGCAGAAGCCGTGCAGGATATTCGCTGGGAATCAATTATAAGCGAACACGTGCAAATAAAGCTCCACTCACATCCTATTACGACTTTGGCATTTTTACGTATGGCGATCAGGAAGTTCTGCCCTCATACCAGAACATTACTTCACCAATACGAAATTTTCAGATTGCAACGGCAACTTATGGCATGTCGAAGCTGAGAAGAACTCTGGGAGGAGTAATAGATGAGAAGGGATACTCGTGGGATATAAACACCACCTCTTATCTGGCAAAAGGCGAAATTTTTCCATCCATCGTATCAAACCAGGATGTAGGATTTCTTATTCCAGACATGCGTAATACCTGCTTCTGGATAAGGAATAGTGTCGGGCAATCACTGGGAGACAGGAAATCAGGACTTTCCCATTTTTATTTCGGTGGATTTCGCAATAATTATGTTGATTGGCAATCCCCGGAGCAATACCGTTCCGCTATAGCCTTTCCAGGAGCAGGCATTGATGAAATCCCGGCCTATAATTATGTAAAAACAATGGGAGAGCTAAACTTACGACCGATCAGGTTGCGCGATGTCGGTGGAACATGGATGTACCCCACCTACATTAAATCCTCTTTGTTTGCGACACATTTGATGACCAATTTTGACAAAGTTGCAGATCTTGCCCACATTTTTAATGTCGGTGCCCAGATGGATATACAATTAGTAATGTTTTCTTACCTGAAAACCACCTGGTCTGTCGGCTATGCAAAGAAATTGGAGAATGGCTTGCCATCGACAAACCAATGGATGTTGTCGTTAAAATTGCTTGGTGATTTGACCAAATAATTATTATATTTTCTATCTAACTGAGCTGGACTAAAGGGGGACTGGAACTCCAAAAGGTTGCCCGCTGATCCTTAATGCAGAAATTTTTGAAGGGGGAGACGGAGAGATTGCTTTTCTTCGGTCTAATAGGTGAAGGTTGTGCGATCAGTGGTTGGATGGGTTTTATTTGTGTAATCTGCTATAATATTTTTCTGATCATTGGATTGCCATATTTTTAATTACCTACGCAATAAGGTTTACAAGTTGAAGATAAGGCTTGATCAAATATTCCTTGCATCTCTGTAACTGCGAAAGTCTGGACCACCTGGTTCTGAATTCTGATGATCTCCCCCAAGTCCGGCAATGCATATTTGCCTGCATTATTTGGAATGGCTCCGTGAAGAGGCACTCCAATTTGGCTGAAAATCATCTCTCCACCCAATGTTTTATCCAGCTTATTGATGCTGACGATAATTTGCTGTATATCAACCTCATCCAATCCAATTATATCGGCTTTATCATGTACCACCTTGGCATTGATGTCAGCACTAAGCTGAACTTCCGTCAGCAAGACCTTCATGCCATTCAGGTCATTGAAAAATTTCATCTCACCAAGATATTTCAACAATGGTCTGTCTCTGGTGATCAGGGCTGTTTGCATAACATTGACCGTCAGTAAATCGTAAGCATCTTTCAATGCCTGGTGGGGTTGGTCAGCATGGCTGGCCAGATAAGTTTCAACAGAGCCCAGAAAGTCCAAAAGAATCCGGTTCTGATTGTTGATGCGCGATATCGTGTTCATTGCATTGGTCAGATCATCTCTTAAGGGTTGGTTCTTGCTCTCTTTCAATGTTTTCAATAAAGCTACTCCTTTCAATAAATTCACACGTGCTGTTTCAAGATATGTATTTAAACCAACCAGGGCTTTGGCGTAATTGCTTTGATTGAAATCCGCTTCATTGGCGGTTTTGGCCATCACTTTTTCAAGATCGACAGATGTCTGGAGTGATTTAAAATAATAATAGGATAAATACTTTTGGTACTTGGTGAGGCTCGCAGTGTCTCCCAAAAGATCGTTGCGCAGAACGATATCTTGTTCAGTTATACTCACTTTTCGGAATCTGTCAGCTTTCGCAAAAGTTCCTGAAAGAGAATCGCTGGCAGGGAAAACGCCAGTGATCCATAGCCCAATGAACAATCCTACTGCAAGGGCACATACTGCAACGCAGCCTGTCTGAAGTAACGTTATCTTTTTCATAGACCAGGTAATTTTTATTGTTTTTATAATGGTTTATATTTGAAAATAGGTGGTTAACAGTAATAAGTTGGATCAAATGTAAAAAAAAGAACAAATAATTTCTTGAGTCGCCTATGGTCAAAGAATTAGATAGCATCCAAAATCCCTTTAATTATTAATGCATGATAAAAAATGCAGATTTATTATATTAAACAATACCAACTTTTAATTGTTTCCATCATACTTAAAAGAAGCAATGTATATACAATGTGCTGGGAATTTTTGTAGTTTTAATATCCAGTTTTATATTAACCTAAGAATGAGAAATTTAATGCTCATAACAATAGTCAAACCATGAATGTAGATATTTTAACAGCTGCTGATTACACTCTAGTTAGCGTGGATGGCCGCGTTGACACTACTAATGCAAGCGAATTTGAAAAATCGATGTTGGGCGTTGTAGACGGGGGAGTCACCAAAATAGTACTGGATTGCTCCGGACTTATTTATATCAGCAGCTCGGGTCTGAGGGTTTTCCTTATCGTTCAGAAAAAAATGGCAACCCTTAAAGGCAAATTTGCGTTGTGTTGTCTGCAACCCGAGATCAAAGAAATTTTTGATATTTCCGGATTTTCTTCCATCTTTTCCATATATGCCGATAAGGAAGCCGCCATTAAAGGATAAGTGAAGGAGGGTTTTAGAATTAAATTGAACGTTCTGTATCATCCTGCCATTTTTAAACCTACCTGTTATGAATGTTGCCTTCAACTTCTTTCCTGTGTTGCTCTTTCTAGCATTTCTGTTTTTGCTTGACAGTTTTCAACTTGTACGCGTCAAAACATTAATTATGTGTTTGTTATGGGGTGCAATATGCGCGGTATTCGCCTATTTTTTTAATACCCTGATTGCTGAAAAGTGGGCTATTGATTTTAGTGCCCTTTCCAGGTATGTAGCACCCGCAGTCGAAGAGACAATGAAGGCGCTTTTCATCTTTTTTCTAATCTCGAGGAAGAAGATTGGATTCATGATAGATGCCGCAATCTATGGATTTGCCATCGGCGCCGGATTCTCACTGACCGAGAACGTTTATATTTTGTTCAATGCGCCACCGGAGTATAACCTGTTAACCTGGATCATCAGGGGATTTGGCACAGCCATCATGCACGGCGGTTGCACTTCATTCTTTGCCGTTCTGTTTGTCGGAGGTATCAACAGGTCTGAGAGAAGATTATTTGCTGCCCTACCGGGTCTGTTGGTGGCAATATTGTTCCATTCCGTGTTCAACCACTTTCCTCTAAACCCAGTTTTGCAGACTCTGCTGATCGTTGCATTGCTGCCTGTTGCATTTGTGTTTGTTTTCAGGTTAAGTAACAAAAAGCTTCAGCAATGGCTGGAAATTGAATTTAACAGTGAAGTACAAATCCTGAATATGATCCGTAAAGGAGACTTTGGTGGTACCAAACCTGGTGAATATTTAAAATCACTTAAAGAACAGTTTAAACCTGAAACAATTGTCGATATGTATTGTTACATTGGTTTGTACCTGGAGCTTTCAATTATTGTTAAACGGAATCTGATGCTAAAAGAAAATGACTTTGAAATCATTGTTGGAGATGACGTTCAACCCAAATTAAATGAGCTGGTCCAATTGCGGAAACAAATCGGGAAAGTAGGAGAATTGGCCCTTTCGCCTCTGATCAGGATGAATTATCGGAACCTTTGGAAGCTGAATCAACTGCAAGGATAAGATTTAGAAAATAGTATGAATTTTTAATAATAGACAACCTTATGAAAACCAAGACTAAATTGATCATCGCAATAAGCCTGATCGCCGCTTTGTTTATTGGATTTATGATTGGAATCAGTGTAGAATATCCCAGGCCAAAGAAATCTGATCTTGCCGGAACTTTTGGGAAAGCTGAGAAATTCAGAAAAGTCCAAATGACCGAAAAGGATCTTCAACTTCGGAGCGACTTGGTTAAAGATACGGCCAAGCTGAGAGAAATGATTCAGAGCCTGGTCTATTTTTCACTTTTCACGGAAGAGCTTAGGACGGACCTTGATCTGTGTACTATTTCTTTTGGTGCCCAGGGAATGGGAGCACAACCCGGCGAATCCGATAAAATTAAAATCATGAAGGATTATTCTGATTTTATCAGGAACAACAATGCTTCACTGAAATCTACAATTGTCATGCTAAGCGGATTTTATGGAACAGATGGGGGTGATGCCTCGCAAGATGTTGAAAGGACCCTTCAGGATTTTGGGAACTATGTAGGTAACATTAGCAAGAAGGATTCGATCCTCAGTCGGGTGCTCGTCAGCATGGATGAATTCCTGCTTAACTCCAAAACCTTGCAATCAAGGAAAACGGAATTAGCACAGCTGAAATCTGTCCGGGATCAACTGCTGATTAAAGGAATAGAGTTGGGAGGATTACTTGGCAACAAGGAAGGCGTATCTAGTATGATTAAATATGCAATGGATTCTCAATTGAAGTTTAACAGCAGTATGAACGGCACTGTATTTGCGATAGCTGCAAATCAAAACATTGGGGCATTAAACAAGGTATCGCTGGGTTCAGTAATGCAATCCAAGTTGGATGCTCAATTAGGATCTATTTTAAAATCCAGCGTTTCATCCAAGCTTGATGTTCAAATAGGATCTTTTCAAAATGCCCAGATTTCTTCCAAGCTTGAATCTAATATTGCGGCGATTGTTTACGATAAAGCAAGTTTGCAATTTGGAGTTCTTAACAATGCTGGTATTCAAGCGCTTCAGCAGTCGCTTGGTGCGGCAGGTCAATTGGGGAGAGTTACGATTAACCAGAGTCTTAACCAGAATTTAGGTAATGCAGATTTAGCCAGGATGAATTCTCAAGATTTGAATTCATTTGGTATGCAGGCGCTTGGCATGATTAAAGCGAACGGGGATTTAAGTGTCGTTCTTAATCAGTTTTCCATGGGTCAAATGGTCTCGTCTAATATAATGGCTGGTTTAAGTATGGATGCTTCACTCAAGCTTATGCAATTAGGTGCAATTAATTCGGCTCTGAGTGCAAATGGTTCCCTGGGTGTGTTTAGTCCGTTGAACATAGTTATGTCTTCACTCGGAGCATCTTTGGAGGCCAGATAGAAGTCGATCCGAAAAGTGTTACTGTCAGTTGTTAGATTACTTCAACATCCTTAAAGAATTATCATGCGTATATTAGCGAACTACTTGTTTTCATTGTTGTTATTATTTCCGGTCTCTCTTTCTGCGCAAAAGAAAATCATGTTGCAGAAATTTGAAACACCCAACATGAAACTGGTTTTCCTGGATAAAAACACCTCGTACCTTGTCCCGCATACAGCCAGGTCGTTCGAAAATGCGCTGATATTTCACAAGAAATTCTGGCAGTATACACCTTCCGGAGGTACCAATATTCTTTTTAACGACTTCTCCGATGTTGGCAATGGAGGAACTATGGTTCTTCCCTGGAACTTTCTGAATATCGGAGTATCTCCTTTCGATTATACCTATTCTGTCGTTCCTTCCAACGAGCGGATGCAATGGCTGATGAGCCACGAGCTTGCGCATCAGGTGATGTGCGACCAGGCTTCAAAAACCGACAATGTGTTTCGTTCCATCCTGGGTGGTAAAGTGATGGCCGATAACCGCGATCCCATTTCAATGGCGTACAGTTACTTTACTACGCCCCGATGGTATTCCCCACGATGGTACCATGAAGGTATTGCCGTTTTTATGGAAACATGGATGTCTGGAGGCGTGGGACGTGTCATGGGAGGATATGATGAAATGGTGTTTCGAGCCATGGTGCGCAACAATTCCTACTTTTACAACGTCATAGGTCTCGAGACGGAAGGTACAACAATTGACTTTCAGGTGGGAGTAAATTCTTACCTCTACGGGACAAGGTTTGTAAGTTACCTCGCCAATACATTCGGAATTCCGAAGCTAAAAGAGTTTTATACGAGGACTGATTCCAGCAAACGTTTCTATGCCAACCAGTTTGAAAATGTTTATAAGGTTCCTATTCAGCAGGAATGGGACAAATGGATTGCCTGGGAGAGGGAGTTTCAAAACAAGAATCTGAAAGAGATCAATAAATTTCCGGCAACGGGATTCCGTAAGATTACCGAGAAACCGCTGGGCTCGGTTTCCCGTCAGTTTTACGATCATGCTTCGAACAAGCTTTTGCTGGCTGTCAACTATCCTGGTAAACTGTCTCACATTACGGCTATCGACGTAAACTCCGGCAAGATGTCGCCCATTGCACGGGTTGAAAGTCCCAGTTTATTCATGGTCACAAGTTTGGCATATGATGATTCATCCAAAACGATTTTTGCCTCCACGCAGAACAAAGACTGGCGCGGGCTCGAATCCATTGATGCGGGCAGTGGAGAAGTAAAAAATCTCATCAAGTATACACGATGCGGTAATCTGGAATTTGATCCCAAAAGCAAGGCATTATGGGGCATTCAGAGCCTGAGCGGTCGTTCCAATCTATTGCGGTTTTTGCCACCATACGACAAATCTGAAACGATTCTGACTCTTCCATTTGGCCAGGATTTCTCCGATCCGGCTATTTCGCCGGATGGAAAACTCATTTCAGTGACACTATCTGATGTAGCAGGAGTTCAAAAATTGGTCGTCTATAAAATTTCCGATCTGGAGGCAGGCAAAACGGATTATCGGTTAATCTACGAATTTGAAGATAATCCGGCTGCCAACTTCGTGTTTTCGCCTGATGGTAAATATCTCTATGGAACATCATATTACACTGGCGTTTCAAACGTGTTCCGAGTTTCGCTTGAAACATGTAAAGCACAGATTCTCACGAATGCAGAAACGGGATTTTTCAGGCCGTTGCCAATCTCGGCTGATTCGATGATCGTTTTTAACTACACCCCTGAGGGCATGATAGCCGGCATGATGAAAATCGATACCGTTGCCAATGTAAATTCCATTTCCTTTCTGGGTCAGGAGATCTACAAGAAGAACCCTGCGATCGAAGGCTGGACATTGCCGTCGCCAATGAAAGTCAATCTGGATTCTCTACATGTTGTCGAAAAACCATACAAACCAATTAAGGAACTCAGGTTGGCAAGTGCTTATCCCATTGTTCAGGGGTATAAAAATTACGTTGCCGCAGGATATCGTCTCAATTTTATGGATCCAATGGGGTTGAATTCATTGATTCTGAAATTCTCCTTTACCGCCACTGACAGTTTGCCAAAAAAACAGGTTCCACATATTTCGGCCGAGTACAACTATTGGAATTGGACCTTCAATGCAAATTATAATTATGCTGATTTCTATGATCTTTTCGGACCGACAAAATTCAGCAGGGCAGGGTATTCCTTTTCCGCCAAATATTATAAGCTTATCAATCGTTTAACGCCTTATAAAACAGATCTATATGCAAAATTTAGCGTTTACGGCGATTTGGAAACTTTACCCAATTACCAGAACATAACTTCTGATTATAAGAATCTGTATGTTGGAACCATCAACTACCACAAGAGCTATCTTCGCAAATCGCTTGGGGCGATTGAACCGGAACAAGGCTATGAATGGAATGTTTATGGATACAGCACTCTTGCCGGACAGAGTTTCTATCCGCAACTAATTAGCAATTATGATTTTGGTTTTTTATTGCCTTTGAGAAACTCTTCTCTCTGGTTCCGATCGTCATTAGGACAATCATTTGGTGAATCGGATAAATCGAATTCCTATTTCTACTTTGGTGGGTATGGAAACAATTATCTGGACTACCGGTCAGCCCAGCAATACAGGGAGATGTCAAGCTTTCCAGGGATGAATATCGACGAAATTTCGGCCATCAATTATGGCAAGATGTCCATGGAAGTCAATCTAAAACCCCTTCGATTCAAGAAATTTGGGTTCAAAGGACTTTATACCACCTATGCGCGGATGTCACTGTTTGGAATGGGACTTTTCACAAATCTTGGTTATGATCGGCCGCAGCTAAAACAGCTCAACTATTATTCGTCTGGAACACAGGTAGATGTGGAGATTGTTCTTTTTTCTTTGCTTAAGTCAACACTCTCATTGGGTGTAGCTCGGGCTTATGGTCCGGAATCTTCAAAAAATCAATTTATGGTGTCTTTAAAACTATAGAATCGCTTTGTATTTTATTTTTTACTTTCTTATCTTGTAGCAAATATTTAGCAATAAACTGACTTAAAGAATTTTAATTATGTTAAAAAAGATGATTTCTTCCAAAGCAGGAGTGATTCTCCTGGCAGCAGTTCTTATTTTTTCTGGTTGCAATACTCAACCAAAAGTAAAACAAGACAAAGGGACAAACTCTAAGGGACAAACCAGCTCAGTAGAAGTTGAAGTTTTTGATGCTGTAAAATTTAAAGATCAAATAGTTGAAGTCTTTAAAACCGCTCCTAAACTTAGCGAATTTGTGAATTTGATCAACGAAGTTGGCGTAACATATATGCTTGAGCTGACGGTACCACCTGAAAATGCTGAAAAATATATTACGGTTTATGACCAGTGCCTGGCGGTTGGTATGTATGATTTTGATGTTTTGTATGCCAAGGCTTACAATCGTCAGGATATTGTAGCGCAGCTTTTTCCGGTGCAAAAGAATCTGATTGGGAAGATCGGGTTGGAAAAAGAACTGGCTGCTATGAAAAAATATGACGGCTGGTTTAAGAGAAACCAGGGAAAATCTGATTCGTTGGATGCAGTTGTTTCTGATATCATGAATGAGGTTAGTAAAAACTATCATTCTGGTGAACGCGCAGGTGTGTATGCTTTATTCTCTGTAAGTGCAAATGTTGAGGGTCTTTATATTCTGACCCAAACGGCTCTTATGGCAAAAGATAAGGCTAAGATTCTGGACCTAATCGGAAAACAGCGTGAGCGTGTTAAAACTAGTTGCCAGCTTCTCGAAATTATGTCTGGCGATAAGAATGTTACCCCGATTTTTGAAAAGATGAAACCAATTTTGGCCTACTTTACTGATGATAAACCTTTCACTGAAAAGAAGTTGACTGAAGTTGCCCCGCTTATTGAGCAGATGCGCAAAGGGTTTGAAAAATAGTCTTTACGATTTTCCTAAATTGTAATCCGTCGGTTAATTCTGAGACAAATTTGATTTTTGGTGCCACGTTCCATCACCATATAAATGACCTATGAATGAAATAACGCTCAATGCGCTGATCAATCTTTTTGCCATTTTTTCGGCCATTACTAAATCATCCAGAGAGCACGCGCGAGCATCTTTCAATTCTTACCTTGGATTACATTTGGGAATCTCATCTACTGAGGATTATCGGAAATTGTTCGATGAACTGATCGATTTTTATGGAATCGATGACGAGGAAGAGTCTCCCTTTGATATGATTGCACAAGCGGAAACGATCTGTAATAATATCAGGGGGAGACTTCACCGGGCGGAGCAGATCATGCTTTTCCTTCGTTTTCTTGAATTGGCCAAATCCGATAATGTCAATAAAAAAGCTGACGAACTTTTTCTGAAAGTTGCCCTGGTATTTTCCATTCCTCCGGAAGAATACCTCAAGTACAAAACATTTATTTATGGTCTTTCCGGTGAAGAGGTCAACTATTCAAATTTTTTGCACATAGGTTCGGATAGTGAGCCCCAGCTTAAGATTAAACACATACACAGGGAGCATCTTGATGGTGAAATTGTTTTCCTTTTCCTTCAGGAGATAAATGTATATATTTTCATTTTCAGGGGGAAAGTGAATCTGTATCTGGAGGGCAATCCGATCTTGCCAAATCGTTTTTATGCGTTCAGAGAAGGCAGTATTATCAGAGGCTCCAGGCTCACTCCCATTTATTTTACCGATGTAAATTCAGCTTTTTTCAACCAGGCTGAGACACCCACATTTTATCTGACGGGTAAAAATGCGGAGTTCAAATTTAGTAACAGTAAAAATGGACTCTACGAATTCAGTTTTACGGAAAGGTCCGGACAACTTGTTGCCATTATGGGAGGTAGCGGAGTCGGAAAATCAACGCTCTTGAATATTCTCAATGGTAACATCCCGTTAGACAAGGGCGAGATTTTGATCAATGAGTACAACATACAGACAAACAAGGAAGAAATCGAGGGGCTGATAGGATTTGTACCCCAGGATGATCTCCTTTTCGAAGAGCTGACCGTTTGGGACAATCTTTATTACAATGCAAGGCTCTGTTTGGATGGTATGAGTGAGATCGAAATAAACCAAGCAGTCACAAAAGTTCTTCAGGAGTTGGAGCTTTTCGAATTCAGGGATCTGCAGGTAGGAAGTCCTTTAAAGAAATTCATTAGCGGAGGCCAACGAAAAAGGCTAAATATCGCCCTTGAGCTGGTACGTGAGCCTTCCATCTTGTATGTGGATGAACCGACATCCGGGCTCTCATCCATGGATTCTGAAAAGGTGATGTTACTCTTGAAAAACCAAGCCAGAAAAGGCAAATTGGTCATAGTTAATATACACCAGCCCTCCTCCGATATCTTTAAGCTTTTCGACAAACTCTGGATCATGGACAAGGGTGGCCGGATGATTTACACCGGCAATCCGATTGATGCTGTTATTTACTTTAAGGATCTGACAAACCACGTTAATTCACTCGAATGTGAGTGCCTGCAATGCGGAAATGTCAATCCGGAGCAAGTTCTTGAAATCGTTGAAACCAAAAAGATTGATGGGTCCGGGAATTTCATTCCTGAGAGGCGCTTTCCGCCAGATGAGTGGTATCGCCTGTTCAAAAAGAACATCGAGAAGGTAGAAACTCCCGGGCAAATGAGCAATGCAGGGATGCCGGTTACCCAGTTTAAAAAGCCAGGTATTGGCAGGCAGCTCAAGATATTCTTCAGCAGAAATATGCGCATTAAGCTATCCGACAAGCAGTATTTGCTGATCAACCTCCTGGAGGCTCCTCTATTGGCGCTGATTGTTGGTTATTTCACGCGATATTCGGAGGGTTCGGAATACATCTTTGCGCACAACAAAAACCTGATTTCCTATATTTTTATGGCCATTGTCGTGGTCCTGTTCATGGGAATGAGTGTTAGTGCGGAAGAAATAATTAAAGACCGGAAAATTCTTCAACGCGAATCTTTCCTCAACCTGAGCAGATTCAGTTACATCAATTCAAAAGTGGTCTTTTTGCTTTTGTTGTCAGCCTTTCAAACTTTGGCATTTGTCCTTGTAGGGAATCTTGTTGTTGGAATTCATGGGTTAAATCTGGCATATTGGATGGTGCTTTTCTCAGTCGCAGTTTTTTCCAATTTGTTGGGACTTAACATATCTTCCGCATTTAATTCGGTGGTAACGATTTATATTCTGATCCCTTTACTTTTGATTCCTCAGATCCTTTTGTGTGGTGTGATCGTCAAATTTGATGATTTGCAGGATAAAAATGCCGATAAGGACAACGTTCCTATTGTGGGAGAGATCATGGTCTCGCGGTGGGCATTTGAAGCCCTTGCGGTAGAACAATTCTCTGCCAACAAGTATATGGCCGATTTCTTTGAGGAAGAGAAAAATTTGGCACAAACCAGGTATTTGTCCGACTTGCTTTTAACTGAGCTTATTGGTCGGATCGACTTTCTTACAGGTCAGATAAACAAAGGAAAGCCGGATAGTGAATTGATGTCGAGATATAACGTCATCCGGAATGAGATAAAGGAACTCGACAAGAAGGGAGTTCTGCCTGCTTTTACAACAGTCGATTCGATTGTTCCCCGAAAATTTTCAGACGGGATTGCTGAGGCTGCCAAGGAACACCTGCGCAAGATGCAGGAGATTTACAAGGCACAGAAGAATCTGTTGAGGAAGCAAAGCGATGAAAAGGTAATGAATTTGAATGGTCAGTTTGGACCGAATTACTTATACGATCTGAAACAGAGATATAATAACCTTGCGGTTCAGGATCTGGTTATGAACACGGGCTCATCAGAGTATTACAGGGAAACAGAATCCGGGTTGATGCAGAAGATTGCGCCTATTTATAAGGAGCCGGATTACAATAATGGCAGAGCCCATTTTTTTGCCTCAGAAAAAATAGTCCTGGGATTGTCCATCCCAACACTTTATTTCAACATTTTTGTGATCTGGCTGATGTCGCTTTTCCTTTATGCGGCCCTGTATTACAACTGGTTCAGAAAGCTGTTGAGGCAATAGTCAAAATGGATTAGTCAGACTCAGCTGGGGGTGTTTTCTTAATAATCAAAAAAGAAGTTAACCATCACTTTAGCTTAAAGGCTGATAGTCCACGAGGCGAAATAAAGGGAGCCCGTGTGACCTGTTCCAGGTGCACTGAAATATTCCTTACCGCCAATGTTGGCTCCTCCAAGTTTTACTGTGGATTTAAGTTTTGGAATTGTGTAGTTGATTTGAGCATCCACCACGGTGCTGGAAGGAACTACTGCACTCTGGAAGCTTGACTCCCATAGGTAGTCATTGTTCCACCTCACGTTTACGTTAAAACCAAAATTTTTAAACACTGCTGGATTCCCAATTGATGCTTTGATTTTATGTTCCGGTGTGTTAAAGGCGGCTTTGTAATCAGGGTCAGTTAACTGGTCAAATATATATTTCGACCAAGTATAATTCAGGTTGAGATTGTAGTTATTGAAGATTCTAGTTGACATGCCAGCTCCGATTCCGTAAGATTTTATGTCAGCATCGGTGTTCGTATAAACCTGAAATGCTTTGTAATCTCCACTACTCAAAGCAATTAATGCATTTGGTTGTTTGATGGTAGGATTGATATCAGAAAGATCAGCGTTCCCATAGAGCGGAACCACCACTGTTTTTGGTCCGATAAAGCCGTGGTACATATTGTAATAACTGTTAAGATCGATCGATAACACTCCTACAGCTCCCCGGTAACCAACTTCATAAGCGATAACTCTCTCCGGTTGGACATATTTAAAGTTGGATTTTTTTGGGGCTCCTTTCAAAACGGAAGAATAGGAAAATGCATTTTCATAGGCTGATCTGCCTCCCAGCTTCACGGTAGCCGGGTTTCCTAATGACTGACCCGTTTTGCTCACGCTTAGCGGACCGGAATTGTATCTGTCGATGTTATCGGGTGAGGAGCCTACCAGGATTGCTTTGCCTGCATCCAACCCAATGTATAGGTCTTGTGCAGTCGGATTTCTGAATCCGGTTTGGTATGAGATTCTGAAATTTTGGTTTTTCTTTGCCCCGGCGGAATACGAAAATGCAATTCTAGGAGAGAAATTTCCACTAAGATTCTTTGATTTGTCGTAACGAATGGAACCTGTGAATTTCAGCCGATCCTCTAAAAATGGCTTCTGAACCTGGGTATAAGCTCCAACCTCATTGTACGAGATTGGGCCGTCATAATCAGTGAAAATTGTGCCGGCAGAGTTGAGGATATATTGTCTCCAGGAACCACCAATTTGTACATCAGCGAAATCAATTAATTTTTCAGAATTGTAATTTGCCTCGACATGATACATTCTCGTTTCATTTACGAATTTGGCTCCAGTGCTTACATCCGGATCAGAAATGATTTTTTCAAAGGCATTCTTAAATGCTGATGTTCCCGGAATAAGAACGCCGGTTTGTGCAAAGTCTCTTGCTGCCTGATGAATTGTAGCGGGATTTGGGGTATTTCCTGCCTGGGTAGCATTGACATAACCTTGAATATAGGCGCCGGCATAGTCATTGAACCATTGCGTGTCCGACTTCCATGTCCTGTTTAAGTTTATCGCAGCATACCTTGTGTCATAAGAATTTCCAGCCGGTTCGCCTGTGGTGTAGGCTCTTGCAAAGAAATGATTGTTGCTGATTTCAAGTTTATGTTGAGCGGTAAAAAAATCTTTAATAGCATAGCGGTTTGCACCGTGATAAATTGTTGATCCCCTTCCAAATCTGGCATTATAGACAAGTTCAAGCTTATCTCCTTTTGGGCGATAGTTTAAGGAAAGATCTCCTTTTATACTTTTTGCGCGGTAGTCAACCAAATCGACTTCTTTATATCCGGTTCTTGAAACCGTTTGTGACCCCATTAGATTTGCTATTTGCGTTGGAACACCAGCCGACAAAGCAATCTGTTTGAAGTTTAGTTTGGTGGAGATCTCATCACCATATACGTTTAATCCATCGTACGCAGGATTGCTTCTGTCTGCTCCCGGAATATTGTAATCAGCATAATCTGTTGCATACCAATCTGTTCCGGAGAGGAAGGAAAGAGAAGCCTTTGCCGCGAATTTGGTGCTGAAAGCTTTGGCGATTCTCACACCGACATCCATATAGTCATTGACCCCTGCCGCCTTTTGACTAGTATAGCCTGTCTTTCCATATGCGCTAATCCCTTGAAATTCAAATGGATTTTTGCTCTTTGTAAACATAATTCCATTGAAAGCATTGGCACCGTACAAGGCAGATGCTGCTCCTTGCAGTATTTCTACTGTATTGACATCAAGTTCAGAAATTCCCAGTAAGTTTCCCATCGCAAAATTCATAGCAGGTGAGGTATTATCCATTCCGTCAATGAGTTGAACGAAACGATTGTTGCCTACTTTGGCGAATCCACGGGTGTTTATTGACTTGAATGTCAGGCTACTTGTGTTCATATCAATTCCCTTCTGATTCTCTAATCCATCATAATAATTGGGAGAAGCAGTGCTTTGTATGGCTCTAATGTCCATTCTTTCGATGGAAACAGGGGATTCCATGATTCGTTCCGGATTTCTTGATGCAGAAATTACAACCTCATCCAGCTCTGTTTCCAATTCCTGTAAGTCAGCATTTATTGTTTGGAGATTGTCGCTAACCTCCAGAATTTGTGGGATAAAGCCAACCATTGAAATTTTTATCCTTATTGGAAACCTTTGATTCACTGTTAACTTAAAGCTTCCGTCAGCAGTCGTGTAAGTTCCCACTTGTTTTCCTGCCAGAACAATGTCAGCCCCATTTAAAGCGACTCTGGTTCTGGCATCTCTTACATGGCCCGTAACGACAGACTGAGCAAACAGCGAAGTACTTAGGAACAAGGTGAGAAAGAAGCTACAAAGTATCTTTTTAAGCATCATCTTGCTGCGCTGCTAGTAGTTCATTGGTACTTCCATCAGGAGAATTTCTGCGTCGGAGTCTGCTTTGATTGTCAAACTCTCAATATCCCAAATACCAAAGCCATCGCGTTCATTTAGTGATTGCCCGTTGATTGTCATATCACCTTTCAATATAAAAGCATAGACGCCGTTTCCTTTTGCCCTTAGGTTGTATCCGGTACTGAATCCTTTATCGAAATTTCCGAGGTGGAACCAAGCATTTTGATAGATCCAAACGCCTTCATCTTCTGCATCAGGCGATAAAACCTGTTGCAGTTTGTTATGGCGGTCCGTGATATTCAAGGTAATCTGGTCGTATCGTGGAGTAACATTCTGCGTACTGGGGAACACCCAAATTTGCAGAAATTTTACTCTCCGATCCAGGTTCTTGTTGTATTCGCTATGGAATATTCCGGTTCCTGCGCTCATGACCTGAATGTCGCCATGCTTAATTACAGCAACATTTCCCATACTGTCTTTGTGTTCTAAATCCCCTTCCAACGGAATGGATATGATTTCCATATTGTCGTGTGGATGCGTGCCAAAACCTTTCCCGGCTTCCACTGTGTCGTCATTTAGAACGCGTAACGCGCCAAAGTTCACACGTTCAGGGTCGTAGTAATTTGCAAAGCTAAATGTATGGTTACTATGCAGCCAGCCATGGTTTGCATCGCCACGGGTGTTTGCTTTGTGTAAGACTGTATTTTTCATGATTTCGAATTTTGATTGTTAGTTGTTAATAGAACGGATTTAGGTCGGTATTGTTTTACAAATTGCATTTTACATTGTACTTGTGATTAAAAATAATTCTTTTTGAGGTGGAAAGCAATAGTTAGGCATTTGGTTCTGAGGTCTATGAAAAGAAAATCAGATTGTCGAGGAGCAGATTGAATGGAAATGCAGAAAGTTTACTAGTTCTCATTACTCAGTTTCAGATTTTTGATGCGAGAGATTTATTTTTCGCAGAATTGTTGCATGATTTAAATTTAAAGTTTTATTTTGTTCGTAATTTCACGAACAACGAACGATGCAAAAAAAAATAATCACAGAAGAACAGAAAAAGGCAGCTCGTTATGCCAAAGCCATGGGTCATCCGATACGGATGTATGTGCTTGAGTTACTCTCAAAACAATCATGTTGCTACAGTGGCGATTTGACCGAAATTCTTCCGATTGTCAAATCAACTCTTTCTCAACATCTAAAAGAGCTGAAAGATGCCGGATTGATTCAAGGGGAAATAGAAGCTCCACGCATAAAATATTGTCTGAATAAAGAAAATTGGAAAGAAGCCCAGGTACTCTTTCATAAATTTCTGAAGATGGATGTCGAAGAGCCATTACAAAATTGTAATACTATATAATATGGAAATCAAAATTTTAGGTCCTGGTTGCACCAAATGTAAAACACTCGAAAAGCTAACCCGTGATGTGGTAGAACAGAATAGTATTAATGCCACCGTCACCAAGGTGGAGGACATCATGGAAATAATGAGATATGGCGTGATGACTACTCCGGCACTCGTGGTAAACGGAAAAGTAGAAATTAAAGGACGTGTTCCCTCTTTTGATGAGATCAAGCAAGTATTATCCAAGACAATTTAAAAATTGTCAAACTCAGCTGATATGAAAAAGGTTCAATTATTTTTTGTTTCGATCTTGTTGCTGATGAGTAGTATTGTTTGCAACGCCCAAATTGCAAATAGGAAATCTTCAGTTTCCGGAAATCAGGTAGAAGTCTATTATTTTCACAACGCGGTACGCTGTGTTACATGCAAAACTGTGGAAGCGGAGGCTAAGGCGGATTTATTAAATCTTTACGGCAATCAGGTTACTTTTAAGGCAATAAATCTGGAAGACGATGCAGCCAAGCCGATTGCCGAAAAATTAAAGATTTCGGGGCAGACACTGCTAATCGTCAAAGGAGACAGGAAGATTAACCTCACCAACGAAGGATTTTTGTACGCGGTAACTAACCCTTCAAAATTTAAATCTATCATAAAAGCAAAGGTTGACCCACTGTTAGGTTTATAATTCATGGAGTTTCTAACCAGTCTTCTCGAAAACAGCACCATGCCATGGCTTTCTGCCTTTGTGCTTGGATTAATGTGTGCGATTAGTCCTTGTCCGATGGCAACCAACATCACGGCAGTAGGTTTCATAAGCAAGGACATTGAAAACCGCAACCGTGTTTTCGTGAATGGGTTACTTTATACACTTGGCCGCGCAATCTCTTACACGGGCATTGCTCTGATCATTTATTTCGGAGCAGACCAGTTTAAGTTCTCCGGATACTTTCAGCTATATGGTGAAAAAGTAATAGGGCCATTATTGATTTTCATTGGTTTGTTTATGCTTGATGTGATTAAGATCAAGTTTCCAGGGCTGAGCGGATTGACTTCCAAAATAGAGTCCAAAGCTAAATGGGACTTTATTGATGCACTTTTGCTTGGAATGATTTTCGCGTTGGCTTTCTGTCCCTACAGTGGTGTGCTTTATTTTGGAATGCTTGTTCCAATGACAGTTGCAAGCGCATCCGGCTTATACCTTCCAATCATTTTCGCATTAGCTACCGGAATACCGGTGATAATCTTTGCCTGGCTACTGGCCTTTTCGGTTAGTTCAGTTGGTGGAGTTTATGACAAGATGAAAATTTTCGAAATCTGGTTCCGTCGGGTGGTTGCCGTACTCTTCATTGCTGTAGGTATCTATTATATTATCAGGGTATTCTTTTAAAAAATTTGAATATAATGTTCGTAAGAATACGAACGCTTTTAACCGGAAAATGGAAAGAATAAAAAACAAGATCTGGCTGCCTCTGGCTCTTTTACCTATTTGGTATATCATCTATCACAACCTTCAGCCGATAACTGATTGGTTCATTGATTCTGTCTTAGGATTGACAAAGGGAAAACATATTACCGAAGCCTTACGGTTCTTCGTTTTCGAGTTCCCGAAGGTGATGCTCCTGCTTACGCTCATTATCTTCATTGTTGGAATTATCCGGACTTATTTTACTCCTGAACGCACTCGTAAGGCACTTGAAGGGAAAAAGACATTTACCGGCAATGTAATGGCATCAACGTTGGGGATTGTCACCCCATTTTGTTCGTGTTCGGCCATCCCGCTTTTTTTGGGATTTGTTGAATCGGGCGTTCCACTTGGCGTGACATTTTCATTCCTCATTGCTGCTCCCATGATTAATGAAGTTGCTGTCATTCTTTTATATGGCATGTTTGGCTGGAAAGTTGCAGCAATTTATGTAGGAACCGGATTAGCAATTGCCATCCTGGCAGGTTGGGTGATTGGTGTGCTGAAGCTCGAGAAATGGGTAGAACCATGGGTGTATCAAACCCACATGGGAGACGGCGGATCGGATGATGAAAAGCTGACTTTTCCCGAAAGAATTAGGTTGGGATATGCTGCCGTAAAGGAAATTGTTGGCAAAGTTTGGATCTATGTTGCACTTGGAATCCTTGTTGGAGCTGGCGCTCACGGATACGTTCCGGAGGATTTTATGGCAGCCTTAATGGGTAAATCTGCCTGGTACTCCATTCCACTTTCCATATTGATCGGCATTCCATTGTATTCTAATGCAGCCGGAATCGTTCCGATTGTTTCAGTGCTGATCGAAAAAGGAGCATCGCTTGGAACCGCTTTGGCTTTTATGATGGCAGTTATTGGACTTTCCTTACCCGAAATGATAATACTGCGGAAAGTATTAAAACTCCCGTTGATATTCACTTTCATTGGAGTTGTAGGCGTTGGGATTATGATTGTCGGGTATTTGTTCAATTATATCTTCTAAGAGTATGAAAACAAAATTTATTCAAAAGCTATCGATATTATTGATATTGATGGGTCTTATCACAGTAACCAGCTTTGCTCAAATCACAGCTCAGGATAAAATGCTGAAACCGGCAAGAGAACAACAAAAGAATGCGGTGAAATATAAAGTAACTTTCATCGAACTGGGTTCTGTACGCTGCATTCCTTGCCAAAAAATGCAATCGGTGATGAAATCGATTAAGGGAAAGTACGCAAATCAGGTGAATGTAGTTTTTCACGACGTATGGACACCCGAAGGCCAGCCGTTTGCCAAACAATATGGTATTGAATCAATTCCAACCCAAGTATTTTTAGACGAAAATGGAAAGGAATTCTCTCGTCATGAAGGCTTCTTTCCTGAAGAAGAATTGATAAAGGTGTTGAAGACAAAAGGAGTCAAATAATCTATTAACCCTTTAAACATTGCTAATATGAATTCAAAATCACTCGGTTTTATCGGTGGTGGGCGCATCGTTAAGATCTTTCTTCAGGCATTTGCGAACAAGAAAGCAGAACTCGAATCGGTGGCGGTATTCGACACCAATGCGAACGTGCTTGCGGCTTTAAAAGATGAATTTCCGTTTATTGAAACCGTAAGCTTAGAGGAAGCAGCCAATCGGCCCGCCGTTTTTATTGCCCTGCACCCGCCAATTATTATGGAATCACTTGGGAAGATTACCGAAATTATATCAGCAGATGCCTTGGTAATTTCGCTTGCCCCGAAGATCAATATTGAAAAAATTGCATCTAAACTGAAGACATCGAATATTGCACGATTGATTCCAAATGCCACTTCATTTATCAACGAAGGTTACAACCCTGTGACTTTCGCACCAGGGTTCAATGGAGCAGAAAAGGCGGAGGTGTTGAATTTGCTTCAATTATTGGGAACAACTTTCGAAGTGGACGAACACAAGCTTGAAGCCTATGCATTGCTTTCAGCGATGCTGCCAACATATTTCTGGTTTCAGTGGAATGAATTAACCAAGCTCGGCGAACCAATGGGTTTGACAGAGGAGGAAAGTAATGTTGCTATACAACAAACATTGCAGGCCTCAATGAATATGTATTTTGAATCAGGGCTTTCACCTGAACAAATAATGGATTTGATCCCGGTAAAGCCCATTGGTGAACATCAGGCACAGATTACAGAAATTTATCAAACTAAACTGTTGGGATTGTTCGAAAAGATTAAACCACAGTGATCCGGCAGTAAAATAGTTTGAGATTTTCACGATTTAATCAAAATTATATGACGTAAACATGCGTTATATTAAAATTAAACGTATATTTACGTCGTATTTAAAATTCAAGATCATGGTTGTATCAAAGACTGAACTTTTTGATGAAGAACTTCAAGTGATGGCTAGCTTATTCAAAGCGCTTGCACATCCTGCACGATTGCAGATTCTTCAATTTTTAGCGCAGACAAAAACCTGCATATCGGGTGATATTTCGGAAGAACTTCCCTTAAGCCGAACAACAGTGAACCAACATCTGAAAGAACTGAAGGATGCTGGCCTGATTAGGGGACAGGTAGATGGTGTAAAAATGAATTACTGTCTTGATATGGATAAAGTAAAAGAAATGAAAATGCTATTGAATGGGTTTTGGGATGAAATTCAACTGTCAGAGGACTTTGTTTGTCAGTAATCCAATCGTTATATTCTTAATTATCAAATTAATAAAATGAGAGTACTAATTCTTTGTACTGGTAATAGTTGCCGCAGTCAAATGGCACATGGATTTTTACAGTCATTCGATCCGCGCATCACCGTTTGTTCAGCCGGAACCGAAGCATCCGGAAAGCTAAACCCAAAGGCGGTGGAAGCTATGAAGGAAATCGGCATTGATATCAGTCACCACACATCCGATTCGGTTGATTTATACCTCGATCGGGAATGGGATTATGTTATCACCGTTTGCGGTGGAGCCAACGAAAACTGTCCGGCATTTTTTGGGGACGTGAAACACCGTTTACATCTGGGGTTCGATGATCCAAGTCATGCCGTAGGAACAGATGAATTTATCCGGAATGAATTTATCCGGGTAAGAGATGAAATTAGGGAAGGTTTTTGGAAGTTTTATAATGAAGAGATAAAGCCACAAGTTTGAAATACCCACGAGAAAATTTTCGTGTCGACCGAAAATGAAAATCCGGGTATTGGCTTCGCTTATCTTCGATTCAATTTAACCGTTAAAAGCAAATTATACACGTATGAAAGCAGAAGATTTAAAATTAGTTGTACAGGAAAAATATGGGGCAATAGCCAATCAAAGTTTATTAATGAGTCAACCGACATCGTCTTGTTGCGGGTCTTCCGGTTGTTATGGTGAGTTGGAAGTTTGCATGATTGGAGATGAATACAAGAATGTTGAAGGATATAGCCCGGAGGCTGATTTAGGCCTGGGCTGTGGACTTCCGACACAGTTCGCTGACCTGCACGTTGGTGATCACGTACTCGATTTGGGCAGTGGCGCTGGAAATGATTGTTTTGTAGCCCGAGCCATTGTTGGAGAAACGGGTAAAGTTACCGGACTGGATTTTACGGAAGCAATGGTTGCCAAAGCAATCGGCAACAATCAGAAACTTGGGTACACCAATGTGGAATTTGTGCAGGGTGACATCGAAGAGATGCCATTGCCGGATGACAATTTTGATGTTATCGTATCGAACTGCGTTTTAAACTTAGTCCCGGATAAAAATAAGGCATTTGCCCAGATGATGCGGGTATTGAAGCCCGGTGGTCATTTCTGTGTTTCCGATGTTGTCCTCAAAGGTGAACTGCCGGAAGCGCTGCGCGAAGATGCTGTAATGTATGTTGGGTGTGTCGCAGGTGCAGTACAAATGGATCAGTATATCGACATTATTAACGGTATCGGGTTTCAGAATGTCACAATCCATAAAATGAAAGTGATACCCATTCCGGATCAGGTTCTTGCTAAGTATTTGTCGGGTACTGAAATCGAAGAGTTCAAAAATAGTGGCACCGGTATATATAGTGTTACAGTTTCAGGGTACAAACAGTAATTTAACTACTCACAGATAACAATGAGCACAGCAAAAAGACTCTCATTTTTTGACCGCTATCTCACGCTATGGATTTTTCTGGTCATGTTTGCCGGGGTGATGTTCGGGTTCTTTATGCCGGCAATTTCCGGGTTATGGAACTCTTTAAGCTCTGGAACTACCAATATCCCAATTGCCATCGGACTGGTGCTGATGATGTATCCGCCGCTAGCAAAAGTTAAGTACGAAAAATTGCCATTGGTTTTCAAAAATCTGAAACTTCTTAGTTTATCACTGACACAAAACTGGATTGTCGGACCGCTGGTCATGTTCTTTTTGGCCATCGTTTTTCTTCACAATCACCCGGGTTTGATGGTTGGCGTTATACTGGTCGGATTAGCCCGATGTATTGCTATGGTGTTGGTTTGGAACGACCTGGCGAAAGGCGATACTGAACTTGCTGCCGGCCTGGTGGCGTTCAATGCCATTTTTCAGGTTTTTTTGTATTCCGTTTATGCCTACGTATTTATCACACTTTTACCTCCGCTGTTTGGTCTGGAAGGAGCCGTTGTTGAGGTTTCGATTTCAGAGATAGCCATTACGGTTTTAATTTATTTGGGAATTCCCTTTGCGACCGGATTGATTTCAAATCTAGCACTCCGCAACTGGATGGGTAGCGAATGGTATTTCTCTAAATTTATTCCAAAGGTTTCTTTGTTAACGCCGATAGCACTCTTATTTACCATTTTTGTCATGTTCTCTCTGAAGGGCGAGAAAATAATTGAATTGCCATTGGATGTGCTTCGGGTTGCAATACCATATACCATATATTTTGCATTCATGTTCTTCAGTACATTCTTTGCCGCCAAATGGATGGGTGAAGGCTACGAAAAATCAGCAACAATGGCTTTCACAGCAGGAAGTAACGATTTTGAATTGGCAATTGCCGTGGCTATCGCAGTATTTGGAATTAACTCACAATCAGCCTTTGCAACTGTCATAGGCCCATTGGTTGAAGTGCCTGTGATGATTGCGCTGGTGAATGTGGCATTTTATTTAAAAAGGAGATATTATACTGACAAATCTGCCCGGCAAATCCAATAATTAGTTGGTAGTACCCCCGGAATACTTATGAATCATCTCAAGCAATTTGTTTTTATTTATTGGCTTGCCAATAAAATCATCACAACCGGCCTCCATCATAAGCTCTTTATCATCCGCTGAAACGAGAGCGGTTTGTGCAATAATTGGAAGATCTGGAAACAGATCTTTCAATATTTTTGTCGCTTCGACGCCTCCCATGACAGGCATTTTCGAGTCCATCAGGACTAAATCATACCTGTTTTGTGATGCCATCTGAACTGCAACTTTCCCATTAACGGCGCCATCCGTCCTTTTAACAAATCCTTTTAGGAGTATTTCCAGATATTTAATATTAATTGGTTCGTCGTCAACAATCAGCACGACAAGATCCTTTGTATTAACAGGATTAATGTGCGGTTCGACAGGTGCAGACTCCATTTTATGCACCTGATGGAAAGGGATCGTCAGTGTAAAACGGGATCCCACGTTGTGTTTGGAGATTACGCTAATACTTCCATCAAATTGCTGGGCTGTTTCTCTTGCGATATTTAAGCCCAGTCCGGTGCCGCGAATGGCAAGGGATATCGCTTGTTCACTGCGATAGAATGTTTCGAATATTTTTTGTTGTTCAGGCTCAGGAATTCCTATTCCGGTGTCTTCTACAAAAAATTCACATTTTTCGCCAACAACTTCAAACCCAATTTTAATGGAGCCTCTAAATGTGTATTTCAACGCATTAGAGGTCAAATTGGAAATTATTTGTTCAATTTTTTTCTTGTCAGATTCAATGTAGAGGGAGTTGTATTTCTCCGGGATAGTAGAAATTAGTTCAATCCCCTTGCGGAAATCCGGATGACTAAAAGCTTGAATAATTTGTGCTATCAACACACCTGGGCTGAACACCGTCTTTGCTATTGGTATCTTCTCGCTTTGCAAACGAGAAAGGAGAATGATGTCGTCAATAAGTGTTAACAGTTGATTTGAACTATAGGAAATAATTTCTGCGTAGGTATCTTTATTTTCATGGGAGGCGTCCTTCATCAGGTCTGAGAACCCCATGATCGCATTCATTGGTGTCCGGATTTCGTGGCTCAGGTTGTTTAGAAGGGCCAATTTTAAGCGGTTGTTTTCCTCTGCCTCCTCCTTGGCCAGAACTAACTGATCATTCATTTTTTTCTGATCCGTAACATCCCTTTTTATGGCCAGATAATGTGTAATCTTTCCTGATGAAGAATGAATTGGAGTGATACTGGATGCTTCCCAGAACAGTTCTCCATTTTTCTTTCTATTCTGGAATTCGCCTTCCCAGACATTGCCAGATTTAATGGTATTCCAAATATCCTTGTATACATCATCAGATGTATTTCCTGATTTAAAAATCCGGGGATTATAGCCTAAAATCTCCTCCTTGGCATAGCCGGAATTTCGAATTGCGGAGGGATTGCAATATTCAATGTCGCCGTTGGTATTTGTGATCAGGATTGATTCGGGGCTTTGTTCTACTGCTTGCGAAAGCTTACGTATTTCTTCAGTGGCTTGTCTCCGGATTGTTACATCCCGGGTTACGCCAACAAGTCCTGTAATCATTCCGTTTTCGTCCTTCATCAGAGAAGCCTTTACCTCAGCCCAGACAGTAGTTCCATCTTTACAGGTCAGTTCCAGCTCAATGGTTTTTTCAGGCGCATCCTCAGCGGTGTTTTCTGCAAAAAAGTCAAAATACTCTTTTATAACTTCCGTGGCAATTTCGAACGAGCCTGGGGTCATTACTTCAGAGATATGTTGGTTAAGTACTTCCTTAGGTTCATATCCTCTGAGTGATTTGATCGCGGGGCTGATATAGGTAAAATTCAACTCTTTGTTCAGGGTAAAAATTACGTCCCCTGAATTCTCTGCCAGTAACCGATACTTCGACTCACTTTCCGTCAATTCAAGTTGTTTCTTTTTCAGGGCATCCTGATTGTAAGCGTTGACAATCATAAAAGGTAGCCTGAAGAGATAATCGCTACTTTTTGTGATATAATCAGTTGCTCCGAGTTTCAAGGCTTGAACGGCAATATCTTCATCGCCTTGGCCTGAAATTATTATGACCGGTATTTCGAGCAATTTTTCCTGCCGGATGATTTTGATGAAATCCAGGGCACTCATTCCCGGCAGATGGTAATCCAAAATAATAACATGAGGGTGTGTTGACCCCGTACTCCCATCCGATTGTTGAAACATTTTCAATGCTTCTTCGCCGGTAGGAACTACTTCAAGACGAAGATTCGGGGCGTATTTTTTGAGATGCCTAACGGTTAAGTCTACGTCAACAGAATTATGCTCAACGTAAATAACATTGATTTTTTCTGCTCGTTGTTTTTGGTTCTGCCTAAATGTCGAGACTGCAAAATTTATTGTGCGGATAAGTTCACCCTCATAACCGGATTTTTTTGCAAGATAGTCGTCAGCTCCGGCTTTTAGGGCCGATACTGCTACCTCTTCATTTCCAAATGAAGTAAATACGACGACAGCCATGTTCAACTTTGACTCTCTGATTTCTGTCAGAAGTTCGAGCCCGTTCCCATCGGGAAGGTTCAGATCAAGCAGCGCCACATCATACTTGTTCTCCGAATTCAGTAGCGTTCTGGCGTGTAACAATGTTGGTGCAATATCTATGATACAATCTTTCAGTCCCTTGTTGATTTCCCTTTGGCACAGTTCCGCATCCAGCTGATTATCTTCCAACATTAAAATTCTCATTGCTCGCAGGGTTTATTTAGTACGCTCCAGTACAGTTCAATTTGTTTGGCAACCTCCATAAATTTATCAAAATCAACTGGCTTTACAATATATGAATTTACCCCCAGCTGATAAGCTGTTTCAATATCAGATGTTTCAGAAGATGTCGTGAGGATAACTACCGGGATGGTTTTGAAAACCGGGTGGTTTTTAAGTATTCCCAGCACTTCCAGTCCGCTGACCCTGGGGAGTTTCAGATCGAGCAATATCACTACCGGGGAAGGATGACCATTCTCCCACATCTGGATATATCCCAGCGCCTCTTCGCCGTCGCGGGCCAGTTCAATCGGATTTGTAAGTTTGCTTACTGCAAACGCTCTTTTGGTTAGGTCGACATCCAGTGGATTGTCTTCGACCAATAAAATTGGTTGGTTCATAATTTGTTACTTCAATTATTTAGTTGGTTTTGGGATTTCAAGATAGAAGGTCGCACCATTTCCAGGAACACTTTCGGTCGTGATTTTTCCATTCATACGGAGCATGGCTTTGGCTACCATGGCAAGCCCAATACCGGTTCCGGGGTAATCTTCAGCGCGCTGAAGACGCTGGAAAATTTCGAAAATGCGCTTGCTGTATTTCATGTCAAAACCAATTCCGTTGTCCTTAACCGAAATGATCCAGTTATCGGAATTTTCCTGAAGAGCCACATTAATTTCGGGATTTGATACATTTTTAGTGAACTTGATGGCATTACCAATCAGGTTTCGAAGGGCGATTTGAATCCCATTGGGGTCAGCAAACAGTTCTATTTCAGGGACATTGATTTTTACAGAAAAATGATGGGCAACGATCTCATCCTCATGCATTTTGAAAATAGAATCGACCAGCGAATTGATTTTCAACGAACGGAGCTGCAATTGGCTTCGTTCGAGGCGCGAGTATTGAAGCAAATCTTCGATCAACTGGTTCATCTGCAGGGTTGAGTTCCTTATGGTGCTGATGAAATGGCTGGCCTCATCGTTTAAATTTTGCCCATAAATATCCAGTAACAATTTGCTATAGCCGTCAATACCCCGAAGCGGCGCTTTCAAATCGTGCGAAACGGAATAGGTGAAGGTTTCAAGTTCCTTATTGGCTTTTGTGAGTTGCAGGGTTCGTTCGGCAACTTTGTTTTCGAGTGATTGATTGAGCGCCATAATTTCCCGTTCGGCTCGTTGACGTTCGGTAATGTCATTGGCTAAAGATATAATGGTTGATGGATTTCCATCTTTATCTTGGATAATGGTATTAGACCATTCGCAAAGAATAACACTTCCATCTTTTCGAAGGTTCTCATTCATTGTCGTTTCCCTTGAAATATTTTTAATGAGCAGATCAACATTTTCTTCGACATATTTACGGGAAGACTCCGGAACGAAAAATTCTGTAAATTTCTTTCCAATCACCTCTTCTTTGGCCCACCCAAAAACATTTTCCGCGGCCTTATTCCAGAAAATAATTTTGGTCTCATTGTCCCAGAATATGGCTGCAATGGGTGAAAGCTCAAAAATGTTACTGTAGGTTTCTTCACTCTGCCGCAATAATTCTTCGGCTTTTTTGCGATCCGTAATATCAGTTGAAATACCGGAAACACCGTAGAGGTTATCACGATTATCGATGATCGGGAATTTTGTTGTCAGGTAATAATGCAGCCCATCCTCTTCCAGATTTTCTTCTTCAAAAGATATGGCCTTGCGCAATCTCATAATTTCCAGGTCGTTTGAAAAGTGCTGAGCCGCCAATTTCTTCGGCATAAAATCTTCCCTTTTCCTGCCTGTTATTTCCTGTTTTGTTTTGTTGAAGATTTTTTCGAACAGGCGGTTAACAGAAATAAAACGGCCTTCGGTATCGAGCATGTAAATAAGCGATGAACTGTTATCCATCATGTCCGAAAGCAGTTTATTCGTTTTTTCCAGATTATCTTCGATTTGTTTGCGGTCAGTGATGTCAGCCATCGAGGTTAACATACACTGCTCGCCATCGATGGTGAGAATGTCCATCGAATAGAGCACGATCCGATCTCCCTGGTTAGTTGAGTGAACGGTGACTTCACAGTTGCGCAGGAATCCATCAGCCTGAAGGTTATTTGTCAATTTTATCCGCTCCGAGGGATCAATTATCCCCAATTCCAACGAAGTACGTCCGATAATTTCCTCCCGGGTATAGCCGTAAATTTTGCATGCGGCTTCGTTTAAATCGATGAACTTACCATCGGATATCCGGCTAACAATAATTGCTGACGGACTCGAACGAAATATTTTTGACAGGCGGTCCTCCGACTGCTGAAGCAAATTCTGGGCGCGTTTCCGTTCGGTAATGTCTTCAACGGCAGACCAGAAATATTTCTTCCCATCCCTTTCCAGCAATGACCCCTGCAGACGCACAGGAACCAAATGCCCATCTTTGTGGATGTATTCTTTTTCAAGCGGACTATATTTCCCTGTTTTGAAAAGTAAATCCAGATGTTTCTTTTCCGTCTCGTGATATTTAGCCGGAGTAATATCCCAAATAGTTAATTTTTTTGTCTCCTCAATAGTTCGGCCAAGAATAGAAGCCAGTGCGGAATTGACATCGACCAACTTTCCTTCCAGGGTGGCCAAAGCGAGCCCAATGGCCGATTCCTCGAACAAAGCACGATTGTAAATTTCGCTTTCTTTTATTTCTATTTCAGCTTCCACCTGGTCGGTGATTACTTCAGAAAACAGAATAACACCTCCAATCTTATCGTCGGTTTCGTACCACGGTCTTATTTCCCATCTCACCCAGTCCGTTTTTCCATCGGATCGTGGAAAAGGATCTTTGTTATCGCGAAGCGTTTCACCTGCCAGGCTGCGTTGATGTATTGCTTTCCAGCGATCTGATATTTCAGGAAAAATTTCGTAATGCAATTTTCCGAGGATATCCTGATTTCTTAAATTGTAATCAACAAGGAAGCGACCTGCTCACTGCCACGTAGCGCATCTGGGTATCAAACATGGCGATAGAGGCTGGCGAATGTTCGATAAAAAGCCTTAAAATCCGTTCGCTTTTTTCCACTGTCTCCTTCGCCTTTTTCAGCTCCTCATTTTGCATTTCCAGCTTCGCCTGATTTTCTTTAAGCGCTTCATTAAATTGTACCTCCTGAATGCGATGCATGGTCATTTCTGCTATCATTTCGGTCATATTCAGCAAAAAATCCATGGCTGGCTTAACCCTTTCCTTGGGAACGACAGGAACCTCTTTTAATCTTTCGAGGTATATTTTTTCATCGAATCCATATTTTTTTGCTTGTTCGATAAAAAAGGCGGTATCGGGTTCTTCAAAAAAGAATTGCCCCGAAAAAAGGTTGGCGATGTGGTCTCCATTTATGACAACCGGAACGGCGACATCCACGAGTCCGTTCAGGCATCTATAGAAATGGTATTTTTCGCCCGCGGCCATTTTGCCAGCCAGTTCGGTGTCGCTAATGGTACATTTTCTGGCAGTCTGGGGATGAATGCGGTGAAATTCGGTACAAATGTTCCTCCAGCCCGACTTTGAGAGGATATTGCCTTCCAGGTCAAGAATGGCTGTTACAAATCCGGTCGTTTTGTTAAATCCTTCGAGTAAGGTATCAACTTTTTTAAAGTCGATTAAATCTATGATTTTCATTTTAGGTGGTTTCGGTATTAATTTGTCTTTCAAAGGTCTGATGGAATCGAAGATCAAAGAAACTAAACCCAACTATTCATTTTCGGTCTCATTACCAGATGCTGCTGCCTCAGTACCCGGCAGCACCGCCGTCCGGACTGGAAGAATCCGCATATCCCGTATAGATTTTGAACTTCGGGTCGTAGGTTATTCCCATGAGCGAACCGATGTTTCCGACTTCAGTCAGGTGATGCCCCATTTTTTCGAGGGCAAGTCGGGTATCAGGCGACATCAGGTATTTTTCGTATCTAATTTCATCAGGCAGCCATTGGGCGTGGACTTTCATCGCCTCGATCGCTTTGTCGATTCTCATTCCGAACGAAAGAACGTTTACGACTGTTTGCAAAACGGCATTGATGATTGTTCTGCTACCGGGAGTGCCAATGATCAAAACGGGCATGCCGTTTTTGGCAACAATAGTCGGGGTCATACTGGATAACATGCGTTTTTCCGGGGCAATCAGATTAGGCGGAGTTCCTATTTGACCACTGTCGTCGGTGACTCCGGGAACCGGGTTAAAATCGCCCATTTCGTTGTTAAAGATGAAGCCAAGTTTGTCGGAACCCAGTTTCGAACCGTATGAATATTCCAGGGTGTAGGTTAGAGAGACGGAATTTCCATCCTTATCGGCCACCGATAAATGAGTTGTGTTAGTTCCATCCCAGGGATGTCCGAACTTACCCGGATCGCTCACAGAGGCTTTGTTCTTGTCAATACTCGCAAAGCGTTTTTTGGCAAAATCCTTTGACATAAGATGATCCAATGGGATGTCGGGATTAAAATCAGGATCACCCATGTATTCGGCACGATCGGCGAAAGCCCTTCTCATGACTTCAGCAAGCAAATGGACATATCCGGAGGAGCCAAATTCCAGAGAGTCGAGGTTGGCCAGTTCCATCATATTTAGCATTTCTATCAGCGCCACACCACCGGAGCTTGGGGGAGCCATAGAATAAATATCATATCCATGGAAAGTACCTTTGACCGGGTTACGTTCAACGGCAGTATATTTCTCCAGATCCTTCTTGGTAATGATTCCCCCATTTTTTTTCATGAAATTTTCTATTTCCTCCGCGACAATTCCTTTGTAGAACCCGTCCTTACCCTTATCCCGAATCAGGGCAAGTGTCCGTGCCAGGGCCGGTTGCTTCCACAGCTGACCCGGTTTAGTCACTTCCGCGTTAGCATTATTGAAATATTTCTGCACGAAGGCATTTGACTTATTGGCATCAACCAAATCCAATGCCTCTTTGTAGAGTCCCCAAGGCATTGTGAAACCCTTTTCCGCCAGGTCAACCGAAGGCTGAACCAGATCTTTCCACGGCAGTTTACCATATTTTTGATAGGCAAGATACAAACCCGCAACAGTACCCGGAACGCCAACTGCTTTTAGTGTGTTATGATTTATCCCTTCGATCAGCTTCCCGGAACTGTCCAAAAACATGTCCGGTTTCGCAGCCAGGGGAGCCTTCTCGCGAAAATCGAAGGTAGTAACCTGTCCGGCGGAATTCATAAACACGATAAATCCACCTCCACCGATATTCCCGGCTACCGGATGAGTGACCTGCAGAGCGAAGGCCGTGGCGATACTTGCATCAATGGCATTACCACCCTTTTTCAATATGTCGAGGCCAACTTTTGAAGCAACTGCGTTGGAAGAAACCACCATCCCATTTCCTCCCGAGACTTGGGAAGATCCTTCAAAATGGCAAGCGAGCAGCAACAGAAGACAAATCCCCCGAAAAATGTTTTTGAATTTTTGTGGATGCATGATCATTTAGGTTTTTATTTGGTTCAAGTATCAGATTATTAGTGGCCTGTTTATTTAATCTCAGGAAACTCAATTTTTTATATACGGCTTTACGATGCATTCTGTTTCCACTCATTCGCTGCTTTTGTCACTCAGTTCGTCTGCTATGAAGAATTTGTATTTGTTGTAGAGGAATGAGATAATTATAAGCAGCACCCCCAAAGATACAAATACAATCGTTTTTGATATGGTATCGAGATGAGAAATATCATAGAAGAAAAGCTTCACCAGCGTGATTCCAAACCCATACGATGGCTCCAATGCGCAGATGTCTTTTCTTCTTCCAAATTCCCATAACTATCAGAGCGAGCGAATATACGCCCCATAAGATACTCAATCCGAGTTTATACGAATTTGTGTACCCAAACATATCCATCCAGTTAATCATTTCGCTGCTGAGAAGCCACAAAATGGAGACCGACAATAAAAAATCGTACGGAAATTTGTATTTTTTTCGGAGGAAATCCAACTCTGCCAGCTTTCGTGCAACTACAAGTGCGAGTACGACAAACGCCAAAGCGATGTACCTGAGCCATAACGCGAAAACGCCGGGAGGAGCGTAGTAAGAAGAAGATTTAATTCCAAGAAAGCCATCACGCAGCTGCCCAAGGCAAAACAGACCTGCGGTCATGAATATGAAAAGAACCAAACAGATCAGGACAAAACATATCCGGCTCAATTGCCGGTTCTTCCATCTTTTCAGATTAACAAACGCTGTAGCGGATATGAAAATCAGTGAGTATATGATTAGCCAGATATTTTTGAAGTATTGTAAATCGTTGTTCCATGTCTGAGGCGTACGTTTCTGACCCTCGACCTGGAACGTGATTTTGGAACCGACAAAAAGCTGATCCCAGTATGTTTTAATCTCCTCGAAGATTGAAAAATAGATGGTAAAGAGTAAGATGGCCGACACCGAAATGGTTAGTGCTTTCAGAATCTCTTTTTGAGGCAGGAGTGCGGCGTAATATTTTTTGTTCCGGTTATGGAAATTTATGAAGGAAAAAGCCACAATAAATAGGAGGGAAGTCAAAAAGTTGATGTTGAACACCGGATGAATCAAGGTCTCCGGCTCGCCAATTTTGAAGTTGTTGTAGGTCGACCAATCGTTAAGCAGGCTGACAAATGCCAGGATCATGAGTGGGTACGAAATTCTTTCGTAAGCAGAAATATTATAGGTTCGGCCAATCCAGAATAAAAATGCCGCTTCGGCACACCAGAGCAGGGTAACCCAGTTCCCATCGAGTTGAACTGGAATGGCTATTGAAACGAAAGTGAGGCCCAGTACCGAGACAAGATAGAACAGGTTTTTGGTTGAAAGCGGGCGGAAATATATCACTGCGCTGACACCAAAATGGATGAGTGCATTGGCAAATGTGAATAATCCCAGAAAGTATTTGCCTGTTTCGTGATCGTGCAGCACGGCATATCCAAACCCGTAAAAGAGAAATGAGTTGGCCAGCAGCAGAATAACATCATCTATTTCAAATTTCTCCTGCTGAAGTAGTTTGCCGGCCAGAAATATACCGTAGAAAGTGGCAAAAAACAGAAATAGAAAAGTAAGCGCCTGTCCGAAATGTTCGCTGCTTTGATAGCTCGAATTATACCAGGTAAGGTATATGAGCCAGGTGAGTCCAAGGGAAGCGTAATAGAGCGGTTGCCAGTATTTCCTAAATGCAATGACCAGAATACCGGTGTTGATAATTGTTACATAGGAAAACAGGATCACCACGTTGGAGGATTTGTCGCCCAGCAAAAATGGTACGGCATAAGCACCAACCATCCCGATGTGGGCAATGACCTGCTTATCGTATTTCAGGGCGGAAAGCACTGTGAATGCGGTAAATGCCACCATTAGCACAAAGGCCGGCAGCTGCGGCATCAGGCTGTAGAAATTATATGCGGCATAAGTGATGAAATAGAGGATAGCCATTGACCCGCTCAACAACACCGCGCTGAAATCCGTGAAGTCTTTTTTGAGCTTTAATGAAAATCCGTACAGTCCCAGGCCAAAGAGATATCCAAGAATGATCCGGGTCAGCGGACTTATAAGATTGTGGTCGATAGCATATTTCACACCGATAGAAACACCTATAACAGTGATGGCAATCCCGATTTTGTTGATCAGGTTTTCGCCGATGAATTTTTCAAGGTCGGATTTTTCCTCTGGTTCGTAGGAAGGTGTTTCAGGAGTCTCCCGTTTCGCAGCAGAACTTGGCAACCAGGGGGCATGACTGGGATATGCTGACGGTTTTTCTGCCGACAATTCAGGTTCCCTGATATCGGTAGGAAGCTCTGGTTCGACGGGTGCTTTTCCGGTTTCGATCACCGGTTCACTGGTTTTTAGACGGTCAATTTCAGATTTCAGGTGATCTATTTCTTTTGAAAAGTCGCTTTGTCTTTTCAAGAGCAACTCCAATTTTTCGTGAAGTTGTTTGATTTCATCTTTTTCTGGTGTCATTTGGTCTTCCGGTTTTGAATAAATGTAATGCAATCTATGCGTCACTAATCCGGTTTAAACGGTAACTTCAGATAAACAGAATCGGCTTGCCGTTTCTGCGGAGCATTAATTCTCACCTAATTTAATCAATTTTCGACAATTATGTCTCTATCCCCGAGAACATTCAGCTCAAGCAATTCGGGCAGCCGGTGATTCAATTCCTAATTTTTCGTTCTACTGTGGAATGCGAAGGGAGTATCTCAATTATTTTTCGTCATAAGGTCCGAATCGAATCTATTTGAATTCAGAGTTAAAATGGGAAGGAAATGCCATATTAAAATTTTGAATGGGGATGAATTTATTCGTACTTTCGAAAACAAAGCGAGTGAAACCCTCATGAGCTACAGCCCGCCAAAGAAGATGTATATTGCACTGAGGGTTCCATACGGCAAATGAAAAGCAAATTATATACGTGTGAAAGACAATGAAATATTTAATCTTATTTTTCTTCCTGGCATTCAGTATATCAGGGAAGACTCAGGGGCAAACCAACCGTTTCCCGGACAATGTAGAGATAACATTAAAAGATGGTGAGACTAAGGTTTTGCCAAATGAAAAGGGCGGACTAACGATCAATGTGTCTCCCAAGGATCTCCTTAAATTTAAGGCCAGGGGAAGTGGTTAGTTACGGGGATTTTGGTGCCAGGGGTGATGGCAAAACCGACGATCAGGATGCCATTGCAGCTACTCACGCATTTGCCAATCAGTACAGCCTTCCGGTGAAAGCCGACGATGGTGCCAACTATTATATCGGTGGAAAGAACCGCACGGCAGTCGTCCGTACTGATACCGATTTCGGCAAGGCATCTTTCATTATTGACGATTCCGATGTCCAAAATCGTAACGCAGATATTTTTCTGGTGAGTTCCGGCATGCAATCGTTCAAACTTCAGGGAGTAGCTTCCCTTAAGCGAAATCAGAAGAAAATTGAAGTTTCTTTGCCCGGCACCTGCCTTGTTGCAGTTACGAATTCAAATGTGAAACGGTATATCCGGTTTGGACCAAACCAAAACAACGGATCCTCCCAGACCGATATTTTTATTGTGGACAAATCCGGGAACGTGGATGAAAAGGCACCTATTATCTGGGATTTCGACCAGATAACGGATATCAATGCACTCCCAATTGACGAGACAACGCTGACAATCAAAGGCGGACACTTCACAACCATTGCCAATAGTGCCGAATCTAAGTATACTTATTATAGCAGGGGAATCGCAATCAGGCGTTCGAATGTTTTGGTCGAAGGACTCGAGCACCGCGTCACCGGTGAGGGCGAGCATGGCGCTCCCTATGGCGGATTTATCAATGTGGGCGACTGCATCTCCGTTACAGTTCGGAATACTGTTCTGACCGGACATAAAATGTACCAGACTATAGGCTCAGCAGGAGTTTCGGTTTCAATGGGCAGTTACGACATTTCGCTAAACAGAGCTCTTAACGTATCATTCTTGAATTGCAGTCAGACGAACGATATCAACGATGGCAGGTATTGGGGAATTCTGGGATCCAACTTTTGCAAGAATCTTGTCTATGACCATTGTACCTTTTCCCGTTTCGATGCTCATATGGGGGTTGCGAACGCTACCATCCGAAACTCTACCCTGGGGCATCAGGGAATAAATGCAATTGGCAGCGGAACCTTTACCGTAGAGAATTCCACCATTTACGGCTGGACTCTCGTCAATCTGCGATCCGACTATGGCAGTACCTGGCAGGGCGAACTCATTATCCGCAACTGTGTTTTTGTTCCCTCTGGTGGCAAAACTGCCAGAGCCAGTCTGATTGGAGGTTCTTATTCCGGGCAGCATAATTTCGGCTATACCTGTTATATGCCGGAACGGATCACGATCGAAAACCTTAAGATCGATGATTCAAATCATCCTGTTGACTACAAGGGGCCCGCTATTTTTTCGGATTTCAATCCGCGACAGACAGACGAAACATACCAGGAAAAATTTCCCTATGTGAAGACCAAAGAAGTTATTCTCAAAAATGTGGTTATAACCAGCGGCAAAGATTTGCGGATCAGTGATAACCCATTTATGTTCAAGGATGTGAAGGTGAAGGCAGAATGAGAGAGATATTAGAGAAGTAGGGACGCATCGTGATGCGTCCTTGTCTGGTAGATACATGAGATATGAGATGCAAGATGAGAGATAGGATTATTTTGAGATTGGGAGTCGTTGCGGCGGTTATGTTATTCTGTTTTAATGTGGACGGACAGCTTGCGGACAGGATAAAAATGACGGCAAAGAATCAAACTGCCTCCGCGTTCGAACTTTGCAAATACCTTCACGAAAACCCTGAACTCTCTTTTCAGGAACTCGGGACATCCAAACGAATTTCTGCAGAATTGGTCAAATTGGGATTGGAGGTGACCGATCATTTCGGAGGAAACAGTGTTGTCGGAGTTTTGAGGAATGGCGATGGACCTGTAATCATGCTCCGGACTGATATGGATGCTTTGCCTGTGGAGGAGAAGAGCGGCCTAGCGTTTTCCAGCCATAAAAGGGCAAAAGATGCTTCCGGAGCAGAGGTGCCCGTCATGCATGCCTGCGGTCACGATATCCATATGTCTGTCTGGACAGGCACAATCAAGTCGCTGGTTGCATTGAAGAATGAATGGAGAGGTACTTTGCTGGTCATTGCCCAGCAGGCAGAGGAAGTAAGCGGAGGCTCCGGTCAGGCCATCGACGCGGGCTTATTTTCCAAATTTCCCAAGCCTGATTATGCACTGGCCTTCCACATTAATCCAGAGTTGGAAAGCGGAAAGATTGGATTGGTGGGCGGACCGGTGTTTGCCGGAGTGAAGACCGTTCAAATCACAGTGCACGGGAAGGGTGGGCATGGCGCTTATCCGGAAAAGTGTATCGATCCTGTCGTGATTGCATCGAGAATCGTGCTGGATCTTCAAACCATCATAAGCAGGGAGATGAGTCCTTTCGAACCATCTGTAATTACCGTGGGGTCAATTCACGGGGGCACCAGACCAAATATCATACCGGATGAGGTGAAGCTTGAACTGACCGTGCGCTATTATTCGTTGGATGCCATCGGCAAAATCCTGGCCTCAATCCGGAGAATTGCGGCGGCTGCCTCACAGATGGCAGGAATGCCGGCCAATCAACTCCCTGAGGTAAATGTTTTGAGCACCGAGACTCCTCCGGTACTCAACGATGAGAGATTGAGCGAGACGATCCGGGGATTTTCTTCCACAATAATTGGATCAGAAAATGTTGTGAAAGTCAGACCGGCCATGGTTGGAGAAGACTTTGGCAAATATGGATTGACTCCCGAAAAAATCCCGATTTGCCTGATTTGGCTTGGGAGCACCAAGCCAGAGTTAATGAAAGAGCTTGCAAGGAGAGGGGAAGAGCCGGCTCCATTACATTCTCCGTTGCTAAATCCTGATTATCAAAGTACCATTGAAACAGGTATTCAGGTAATGACCGCCAATGTAATCGGATTGTCCAAACGCAAATAGTCCGGCAAGGAAGACTTCGGAAAACTAGTTTCTGTGATTACTCATTTACAAGCGAATTTTTCCGAATTTTCAGACTCAGGAATACCTCGATGATTCCGATAATCAAGAAAAGTGGTTGAAGAAAGCTGGATAGGGTTATCCAGTATACTTGAGCTATTATCCACAGGCACAGCAAAATTCCGAGTAATAGTCCGGTGATGCCGGCAGATTTTTTCCGCGTAAAGGAGAGATATGCCCCAACAGCGTTCGCGAGTCCATTTATGAAAAAGAGGAATAATCCCGGAAGAATAAATGAATTAAATGGGGAATTTGCAAGCATATCAGTTGATGCGCCCATCCCATTTCCGGATGTATCCAAAAGGAAGCCGAGTCCGGCAGGAATTGCTCCAAGAGCCGTAAATGCCTGTAAACTACCCAGAATAATGTAAAATTTCTTCATCTTCTAACTATTCACTTTAATATTTTTCAGCAGCAGAATTCCACAAATTGCAGAGATGGCCAGAATCACTGGTATTATGAAAACCGCAGGTATTACATTTACGCCGTGATGAGCCATGGCTATCAGTTTGGCTGTTAAGGCCGTCATCAGAATGGGCAGAAAAATCAGGTTGATTGTGCCCAGCAGATAACCCAGAGGATTCCTTTTCCGCAGAAGTGCGCCCGAAACGAGTCCGATGGGCAGAAAAAGAGCCAGATCCAGTCCTTGAACCGTAAGTGTAGAATAATGCTGAACGGAATCCGGGATAATTGAACCGTCAATCAGTGGAGGAATCACGACACTCAACCAGAGCAATCCTATCATAATGCTGTTAAAAATCAGAAAACCACCGGTAAATTTGACGGGAGTCGATTCATTGAAAGCCAATGGAAGCCTTTCCGTATGAAAGGATAGAAGCAGGATCGCAATTGCGAAAAATGAACAGCCGATCAACAGGACATATCCCAAAAACATCGCATTGTACATGGCGATTTCGAGGTACATGATATACGTGACGAAAAAATAGTACAACACTCCGGCAAGCACAAAGCGTCCTCTCAGCGATCCTTTCCATGCAAAATACAATGCAATCAGAAGTAGTGGAATCGCAATAAAGAGGGTGATATAGTCCTGGGCGATTCCCTGAATGGCCACATCGGACGACATGTGATGATACAACCCCTTCCCGTATATTTGAATAGACTTTCCCCGAATGGAGAGATATTCGTATGTTCCATTACCTGAATTAGTGTAGATTCCGGCAGATGAGGCTATTCCGGCGATGAAGGCAATTAATAAAACGAGAATTGTGATGTTTTTTTTGTTCTTGTGGAAGGATATTAGGTCGGTCATCTTTTCTGAAAGATTTACTGGGGCAAGGACAAGAATAGTAAAAAAGCGGGAAAATAATCTTTTAATTTGTTTGTCTAGTTAGGTAGTTTCAAGTTCAGTAACTCTATTTTTAAGTTGAGTTATTTGTCTTTGTAGGGAAATCACTGTGAAGCTTAAAACAATAATGCAAAAACATAAAGCGCTATTTACAATTGCCATAATTGATGTTTTTTAAGTTAGTTTTCAATTAAAAGTATGTATTTTTTTAATTGATGTTTCATTCCTTCTGTAATTCAAATGTATAATTTTTTTCCATTTCAAAGAATTATAGCTAGTTTTAATATCCTAATTTTTAGCAAATGAAGAAGATATACAGTTTATTATTTAGTGTCGCTTGTGTCGTGGTATTCTCTACCGTGGCGCTCGGAATCAATACGAAAGACACACGGATGCTTTCCCAACCGGCGATAAGCGAAAAAAACATTGCTTTTATTTATGCGGAGGATCTTTGGATTGCCAATCGCGATGGTTCAGATCCAAAAAGGCTCACCGTGGATGAAGGTGTAGAATCTGATCCATTCTTCTCTCCTGATGGCAAGCTAATAGCTTTTAGTGCGCAATACGACGGCAACACGGATGTGTATATTATTCCTGTCGAAGGCGGTGTTCCAACCCGGCTCACTTGGCATCCGGGTGCCGATTATGCGCGGGGATTCACTCCGGATGGTAAGAAAGTTCTTTTTGCCTCGCAACGCACGGTGTTTTCTGCACGGTATTTTCAATTGTACACTATTGGACTGACAGGTGGCTTCCCTGAAAAGCTGGATATTTCAAATGCCTGGTTTGCAGCATATTCTCCTGATGGGAAATACATGGCCTACACGCCACTGACTCCTGCATATCAGCAATGGAAGAATTATAGGGGAGGAACGATTTCGTCTATCTGGATTTATTCGATGGCAGATCATTCCGTCGTTAAAATTCCACAGCCTAACGGCGGAAGCAACGATGCTGATCCTATGTGGTTTTCAGGGAAAGTCTATTTTACCAGCGACAGAAACGGTGAATTCAATCTGTTCTCCTACGATCAGAATACAAAGGAAATAAAGCAGTTAACCACTTTTACGGATTTCCCGATTCTGAAGGCAACAGCTGGAAATGGGAAGATTGTTTTTGAGCAGGGCGGATATTTGCATACGTTTGATTTGGCAACAAATTCAGTTCAAAAGCTAACTGTTGGGGTAGCTGCAGACTTACTGGAAATTCGTCCGAGGTTTGTTCAGGGAGGTAATTATGTCCGCTGGATCGATATTTCACCGACAGGATCGAGAGTTGTGATGGATTTCAGAGGTGATGTCGTTACCCTGCCGGCCGAAAAGGGCGATCCGCGCAATATTACGGCTTCCACATCGGTTCACGAAAAATATCCTTCCTGGTCGCCCGACGGCAAGTCTATTGCCTACTTCTCAGATGCATCGGGTGAGTACGAACTCCACATCAAACCACAGGATGGCAAAGGTGATCCTAAAATATTCAAAATTTCTGGTTCGGGCTTCTATGCATATATTAAATGGTCGCCGGATGGTAAAAAGATTTCCTTCGTCGACAATAGCCGTAGTTTATACCTTCTGGATGTGGAGTCAGGCAATGTGAAGAAGGTCGATGCCGACGAATTGTACGCTCCCGGTGTCTTCAGGCAATTAATGGGCGACTGGTCGTCCGACTCAAAATGGATTCTCTATACCAAAATTGCCAAGACATATTTTAGCGTTGTCTATCTCTATTCCCTTGATCAACAGAAATCATTTCCTGTAACAGACGGAATGAGTGATGCCTCAGAGCCTGTTTTCGATCCTAATGGAGAGAATATTTATTTCTTTGCCTCCACTGATGCGGGTCCGGTAGTCAATTGGTTCGATCTCTCGAACCAGGATATGAGAAAGACCAATTCGATCTGGCTGGCAACTTTAAGGAAGGATATTACCTCTCCTTTTACCAAGGAGAGTGATGAGGAAACAGCTAAGCAGGATAAGAAGGAATCAGAAAAAAAGGAGCCCGAGAAAAAGGTAGATAAGACAGCAAAGGATAGCAAGGATGCAAAACCGGCTGAAGAAAAGCCAAAAGTGCTAAAGATTGATACGGATGGTATCGCGGAGAGGATTGTCAATTTGCCGGTCAGAGCCGGAAATTATTCTGATCTCGGTGTTGGCGCAACGGGTGAAATACTCTATATCGTAAGGTCTTCAGGAACACCGTCGACACAGCATAAATATGACCTGAAGGAGCGGAAAGATAGTGAGGTGATGGAACTCGATAGTTACGAAATCTCTGCCGACCGTAAAAAGATGTTCTATTCAAAAGGTCAGGTTTTTGGCATCACTGCCACAGGAAAGAAGCCGGAAGCTGGGAAGGGAATTCTAAATGTAGGAGCCATCTCGGTAAAAATTGATCCTGTGGCTGAATGGCCCGAGATCTTTGATGAGGCCTGGAGGGTCAACCGCGATTATTTCTACGATCCGGGAATGCATGGGGCAGACTGGAATGCCATGAAGGCAAAATATTCCAAATTCCTTCCTGATCTTGCCTGCAGAAGCGACCTCAACAGGGTTATCCAGTGGATGTGCAGTGAATTAGGCGTTGGCCATCATCGTATTTCTGACGGCGGCGATCGCTTGCATAATCCGCAACGTGTTGGCGGTGGACTGCTTGGTGCAGATTACGCCATTTCAGGAAACAGATATCAGATCAAAAAGATTTACGGCGGATTGAATTGGAATCCGGATCTCCGATCTCCACTAACAGAACCAGGATTGAATATAAAGCAGGGAGATTTTATCCTTGCGGTAAACGGACGCGATGTCACGGCAGACAAAAACTTATTCAGTTTCTTTGAGAATACCAGCGACAAAATTGTTGAACTGACCATCAATAGTAAGCCGGATTATGCGGGTTCAAGGGTCGTGAAGGTCGTGCCTATTGGCGGAGAATATTCGCTGAGAAATCGCGACTGGGTAGAAGGAAACCTGAAAAAAGTGACGGAGGCCACCAACGGGCAGGTTGCATATGTTTATGTGCCAAATACTTCCTCTGCTGGACATGAATATTTTAAACGGTATTTCTTTCCCCAGGCAAACAGAAAAGCGATTATCGTCGACGAACGCTTCAATGGTGGAGGCTCATTAGCGGATTATTATATTGATATTCTGCGCAGACCCGAGCAGGCATTCTGGAATATGCGGTACGGTTCAGATCTGAAATCTCCAAGCGCATCGATTCAGGGGCCAAAAGTTATGATTATCGATGAAACCGCCGGTTCAGGTGGTGATTTTCTACCGTGGATGTTCAGAAAATTCAACGTCGGCACGCTTGTTGGAAAAAGAACATGGGGTGGTCTGGTTGGAATACTTGGTTTCCCCGAATTCATTGATGGAGGATCTGTCACAGCACCCAACTTGGCAATTTGGACTAAGGACGGATTTGTGGTAGAGAATGTTGGCGTTGCACCGGATATCGAGGTTGAGCAATGGCCTGCCGACGTTATCAATGGCAAGGATCCTCAACTTGAAAAGGCCATCGAAGTTGCCTTGAAGGAACTGGCAAAGAGCCCTCCGGCAGTGCCCGTGCACCCCGCTTACCCCACCAAAATGAAGAAAAATTGAAGCTTAAATAGCTGTTAAATTGAAAATGGGAGATGTGATAGCGATATATCACATCTCCCATTTTCGATAAAAATCGCTGATCCATCGATAAAATAGCTCAATTGGTATATTGCTTTTTGAGCCGGATTGAGCCTTGGTTACTTTTGAGTATAAATATTAAAAACAATTTAATTTATACGATTATGAAAACTAAAGCGATTTTATTAGGATTAACATTTTTCTTCATTGGTATGGTAGTAACTTTTGGAATTCAATCCAATGCCAGGCATCATAATTTTAAGCACGAGGCTGGAATAAGCAAAAGAACAACTATCGAAGTAGGCGCTCCGCTTTCTGTAAAACAATTGAAAGAGTTGAATTTTATTTAATCAGCCGAAATTATCGAGTAGCTCGATCCGTTTTTGGATTGGAGGGTGTGTGGCAAACATGTTGCTGAAGGAGAATTTTTGATCTTCCTGTTGTGGATTTTCAATAAAAAGTTGAGCAACATCCCGGTTTTGCACTGCTTCAATAAGCGGATCATTGCTGATCTTGCGTAGGGCGTTGGCCAATGCATATGGTTTATGTGTCATCTCTGCGGCTCCCGCATCTGCCATATATTCGCGAGACCGGGATATCCCGAAACGGAGCAAGATGGCTATTAAATAGCACACTGCGGATATTACTATGGCGGCGAGAATAATTACTCCTCCATTCTTTTTACTTCTGGAGAAGGTGCCAAACCGCAGACTTCTGAAAGCCATCTCAGCGATGAAAGCGAAGATACCGACGAAGATGATAGAGATAATCATGAGCCTGACATCCCGGTTACGAATATGGGATAGTTCGTGGGCGATTACCCCTTCGAGCTCATCGTCATCCAGCTTATCGATGATTCCGCGCGACAGCGAAACAGAAAAGGTGCGTTCATTAACGCCGCTGGCAAATGCGTTGAGGGAATCATCTTCAATAATGTATATTCGGGGAATCTTCATCCCTTTCGAAATGCACAGGTTTTCGACCAGGTTATAAATACGTTTGTTTTCAATCCGTTCAAGAGGCCTCGAACCGGTCGCCATGCTGATAAGCGAATTATGGAAAAGCCAGGCAACGACGAACCAGATCCCGGTTCCTAATATCACAAAGGGTAATACCTGGATAAAAGTGTCGTTAATATCAGGGGAGCCTTCCTGCCGATAGGCAAAAAACAGAAAGGCATATACCATCCCCAATAAAACCCCCGGGAAGGCAATCATCAGGAGAATACTGTTGAAGTTGTTTCTCCTGATTTGTGTTTGTATGCCAACGTAAGTCATTAATTGAAACTAACCTTAGGTGGTTCCTCAAGAGTTACTCTGTCCTGCCCAAGATCGAAAAGGGTTTCCCTGTTAAACCCGAAACTACCGGCAATAATATTTGATGGGAACGTTTCGATGCCGGTGTTGTATTCGGTGGTGGCCGAATTGAAATATCTCCTTGCCGCTGCCAGCTTATTTTCAATATCGCTTAACTCTTCCTGCAATTGAAGGAAATTTTGGTTGGCCTTCAAATCAGGATATGCTTCAACCGAAACTTTCAGTCCGTTTAAGGCAGAGGAAAGTTGATTTTCCGCTTTGATTTTTTCGTCGATCGTAACGGCTCCCATCGCCGCAGTTCTGGCTTGGGTGATTTTCAATAGCAGTTCTTTTTCGTGTGTGGCATAGCCTTTAACTGTTTCCACGAGTTGAGGAACGAGATCATGTCGCTGTTTTAGCTGTACATCAATGTCGGCAAAAGCATTTTGCCTGGTATTCCGCAACCGCACCAAACTGTTGTAAATACTTATCAGCCAGAATATAATCAATACTACTACAGACAGAATAATAAAAATCATGGCAAAGGTTTTTAGAGTTAATACAACAAATGTACAAATTTTAATTTTCATCCCTTGCAAGTGATAATTCAAAAAAATAGCACTTCTTTTAGTCCAAACCATTGTATTTACAGGGAAACACGCTATTTTTGATTTAAACTTAAACCGATGCATATACTACGTTCCACTCTCGTCATTTGTCTTTTTTTAATGTCATGCTCTTCTGGTAAAAAAGCTTTGGAGCGAGGCGATTATTTTGGTGCTACCATGCAAGCTGTAAATCGCTTACGCAGCAATCCGAAACAGGAGAAAGCACTCCAGGCCGTGAAAGACGGCTATCCAATGTCTCTAAGCTATTTTCAGGGGAAGATTGATAATGCCCTGATTGCCAATACGGCCTTTAAGTATACAGAAGTCGTTGGGTACTATGAGAAAATGAACCGTTTATCAGATGAGATAAGCAGGTGTCCGGCGGCTTTGACTATTTTCCCCAAAGTGAATTACTTCACGGCCGAACTTGCTCAGAGCAGAGGCTTGGCAGCAGAGGAGCAGTACAATGCCGGATTGGCAAATGAAATGCTGAAGACCCGTCTTGCATGGAAAAATGCTTATTTCAACTACGTTCAGACGGAACACTTTGCCCCGGACTATAAAGATGTGAGGCACCGCTTAGAGATTGCAAAATATAATGCAACCTGGAAGGTGGTTGTGGAGCAGATCAAGGTATCGAATAAGTATCAGCTTACATCAGATTTCTTTCTTAATCAGATAGTTGAAAATTTGGAAAGGAATCGTCCCAATGAGTTGGTGGCTTATTATTCTCCGGAATCAGCCGAGAAGGAGGGACTTAAATATCCGGATCAATTGCTGCGCATGAATTTCGATGATTTTGTGGTCGGACAGGTACGCGACAAGGAAACGATTCAGGATGTTTCCAGAGATAGCGTTGAGGTTGGCTCTGTTACCACGAAGGATGGACAGAAGTTGAAGGCTTATAATACGGTGAAAGCAAAGTTGACGACTAAGCGCAGAGAGCTGATTTCTAAGGGAGTATTAGATGTTATTATCATGGATTTGGCTGGAAATAAGGTGGTCTCGCAGCAGAAATTCCCCGGGCAATTTGTTTGGTTTATGGAATGGGGTTCATTTAACGGCGACGAAAGGGCACTCACGAAAGAACAATTGGATAGATGTAAGCGGAAACCTATTCCTCCGCCAGAACCACAAGCTTTATTTGTAGAGTTTACCAAACCGATCTTCAATCAGGTAACGCCATTTCTGAAATCCTTTTACAGGCAGTATTAGGCATGCTGTGGGTGAAATAGATTTGATATCGAATTGATTGGCGCCTTCCTATCCTCGGTCTAAACAATCGACTGATACGATTAGCTCTTTTTCTGAGTGAAATTGATAGTCCGACCCGTCACATTTCAGCACGACATTCGAACCATCCACGGTTAGTGTCAGGTTTGAAACCGTTGTCTCATTGAATAGGAAATTGGCCAGACAGATAGCTTTTTCGATACCGTCGCCACGACCGAAATTCCATACTTCATCAGGCAGCGCCACTCTTTTTGAGTCATAAACGGAGCTATTCGGTAAAGCGGAAATCATTGAATATGCCTCCGCAGAAGACTGTTCCTTTAGACCTTCCAGTGACACAGGATTGCGTTCGAGGGCCGCTTTCAGAAATGGTCTCCAGTCGATTTTATCCATTTGACGATAGCTATACAAGGAGAGCAATGCCAATTCATTTTCGGAGGCTTTCAGGTTAACCAATTCCAGAATTTCATTTCTGGTCTGACCAGTGTGGATATCCAACTGCTCCGAGTTTACGAATTGTTTATTCGTTGCGGGCAGTTGCGGAACTACATGCAGAAATTCCCGGAGCTCAGTGAAGAGCAATTTCAAATTTTCTTTCGTTCGCGAATCTGATTCCTTGGCCAAATCGAGGCAATGGGTCATCAGGTCGTCTATCGACGAATCCGGATTTTGTTTGAGATATGTCAGAACGTCCTGCAAAATGAGCAGACCCTTTATTGGAGTCAGGCTGAACTCCTCATCATCAATCTCATTTAATAATGCTTCGCAGTCAGTTTCCGAGAAGAGATGTTTCGTAGAATGTTCATATTCAAAGAGTGTCTCAACTGGAATGTAGTGGCATCGGGCATTCAAGAAGTGTCTGAATTGGAAGCACTTTTTGAATTTCATGTGATATCGCAGAAAATTTATAAACAGCTCGGACGATAATTTAGTCGTCAGAAACTGGCTTAATTTCGTTGAAAAGCGCTTGTAGGCTGCTTCATTGATGGTCGCCTTTTCATACATGTGATGAATGTAACCACTTACATGTGAAACTATTGTAACTTTCTCGTGTTCCAGAGCTCTCCTCGCACGTGTGGAGATGGAGGTGCCATTAAACCACATCCGCTTGGTAACAATTCGTCGGTTATTCGTGAGTACCCCTTCGTTGATGTCGATAAAATTCTGTGAATGAAGGGGTGTACCCATCAGGAAAATATGCTCCAGTGGAATTTCTCCTACAATAAACAGGGCGGCAGCATACAAAGCCGAAAGAGAAACGCACTCGCCGGCGCCCTGCCCAAAAGACTCCTTATGCCTGAAGGCCGTCATGGCCTCTACCGTTTCAGTTTTCCAATACGGAATAATATCTGTTTCGTAGTTGTCAAGTCCGAAGTGTCGTCTAATATCAATATCGAAATAGTATTTATCTCCTTCGTAGCCGAAAAGGGCATTCGATTGTTTAAGAACATCCAAATCGATTACATCCTTAAACCGGTTTATCTCCTTCTCCTTGTCTGTTAATCCCCAGGTTTCCAGATCCAGATTAAACACATAATGATCCATTATGTACTGTTTGATCCGGTTGAGTTTGTAGTTGAATGATTTCTTATTTATGCCATTAAACCACGCATCATCACGCCATTCCCAGATGATAGGGCTCATGATATTGGCAATTACCAGCGAGTACATCAATTCGGGGAAGACAAAAATCTCCATATCAGACAACGTAAAAGCCGAAGAAAATTTCTCCAGGTTTTTTTTGTCCGGGAAGTTGGGTAATGACATCATAGCTAAATATAATTGGACGAGTCAGATTATGGAGTCCGACTTTCGCGCAAAGTTAGTTGAATGCCTCGAATTTGCCAGAGAGCAAGCCACAATACATCATTGAATACAAAAAAGATGCTGGAAACCGCGGATAAATAGTTTCCCGTTGCTGGCAGCCGGAGAAGCGAACATTTTCTCCCCGATCGGATTTTTAGCGATGCTGTTGAATGTCGGACCAGGTTTTATGACTGTTATTACACCGTTGTCGTTCGGCATGTATATTAGTCCGTTAGCCAGAACCGGAGATGCATATTGCTTGCCAAGATTTTCAATCCAGAGAATATTTCCGGTAGTGACATCCATGCAATGAACCTGGCCACTGGTCATGGTGGAAACCAAAAGGTTGTCGGTACTAATGGGAGATGGAACATACACAGCCCCTTTGGTAGACTGCCACACCACATGGGTCTTGGTAACATCACCGGCTCCATCGGGTTTTATTGCGACTAAGATTCTGTTCGGCCAGGCGCTGCTTACCAGCACTAAGCCGGATTTCTCGTTGTAAACCGGAGTAGAGCAGAAATCTTCCGAAGGACCACTGACGAACCAGTATTTCGAACCATCAGTGGGGTTATAGGACGCAATTTCCTTGTTGCCACAAAAGATCATTTGCATTTTTCCGGCCATCGTTCTGAAGATCGGAGTGCTAAAACTATGAGCAGGTTTGTCGTGCGCAACCTTCCAGATTACGTGACCATCTGTCCGGCTTAAAGCCGCAACGAATGAATCGCCCTGACTATCTCCGTTAATAATAACCTTATCTTCAAACAGAACAGGCGAACAGCTGTATCCGTGCGGGCTTGCAAATGTTCCGGGTTTTTGCAGCCACACTTGTTTCCCGGTAAAATCGTATGCTGCAACAATGACGTCCTTGCCATCCAAAAGAGAAAGGTAGATCAATTTGCCATCCGTTGCAGGCGTACCCGATGCAAAGCTGTTGTCGTTGTGTTTTGCTTCAAATTTACTGTTCAGAACTGTCACTTTCCAGAGCAACTTGCCATTCTGGGAATTGTAACAAAGCAATATTTTTTCCTGAGATTCGGGCATGGCAGTAACCGTAAAAAGCTTGTCATTCCATACAATTGGCGAAGAATAGCCGATTCCGGGTACTTCTGTTTTCCATAACACATTAGTCACGGAGTCCCATCGGGTTGGCACATTCGTCTCGATGCTCGTTCCGTCACCGTTTGGTCCGCGCCACCCAGGCCAGTTTTGGCTTCGAGCAACTGATACATAATTTATTATAACGAAGAGCACCACGAATTTCATTGCACATTTTTTGAACATCTTGTCAGCTTTTATAAGGTAAATTAATCTATTGGTAAGTTGTTTCGCATTCGCCGGACCGAACTTGCCTTAGGTTAGGATCATTCCTTTAAGCGATTTTGAAATCAAGCATCGTTTTAGTCAAAAGTAGAAAAAAAACTGAATTTTGGAGTAGCAAGCAATTTTGTCCATGTATTGACCACGCCGAAAATTTAGCATGTAGCAAAGATTTGATATCATTGCGCCATGCATTTTTTACGTGCTAAAGCAAGATGTAAGTCGGAAGGACTCCCTTTCCCCTCCGTATTACCAAAGTCTTTTTTAGTTAAATAATCGTACACAATGAGGAAAATACTTGTAATTGAAGATGAAACTTCACTTAGAGATGGTATTCGCGATATTTTGAATTTTGAAGGGTATGACGTGTTTACTGCTGAAAATGGGATAGAAGGCATAATTTCTGCGGTACAAAACCTTCCTGATCTAATTTTTTGCGATATCATGATGCCAGAGATGGATGGATACGAAGTGCTTTCTCAACTGAAATTGTATGAGAGCACCCGGCTAATTCCATTTATTTTCACAACTGCGCTAACCGACAGAACAGACTTTAGAATGGGTATGGCTTCCGGTGCAGATGATTACATCACTAAACCATTTACCAGGGATGATTTGTTGAATGCGATTGCCGCCCAAAACCGAAAATCGAAAAATATTGAACAAATAGTAAATGCAAATTTGAATGATTTAAGATCCAGGGTAATAGCTCATATTCCGCATGAATTAATTACCCCGGTAAGCGTGATCATCGGATTCAGCGATTTTTTAATCTTGCATGCAGATTCCATACAGGGCGACAAATTGAAGAAAATCGCACAGACAATGCGAGAGAGTGGAGTGCGGCTGAATCAACTCATTAATCACCATCTGAAATATATTCAACTCGGAGCCAAAGTTAAATTGGATACTCCGAAAGAGGAACTGCCGGATATTGCTGGGATTCTGACGAAATTGGCCGGCGAAATCGCTGTCAAGTATAAAAGAACCGATGATCTAAGACTGAATCTGTCTGGCGCCCATTGTCAGATGGGGAGAGAAGAGTTTGAGTGTGTGATGAGTGAATTGATTGATAATGCATTTAAGTTTTCCGAGAATGGTGATCCGGTGTCAATTTCCTGCGAAATGAAAAATGACCAGGCAGAACTTTCTTTTCACAATTTTGGCAGAATTTTTCCAGCGGATAGCTACGAAAAAATTGGTGCTTTTATGCAGTTTGAACGTAAGAAATACGAGCAACAGGGCTTGGGAATGGGACTGATAATCTCCAAATTGATCATAGACAGTTATGGCGGACAACTAGTAATAAACAGTGATAAACAAGCCGGAACAACGGTTATTGTTCATCTCCCGTCCGTGCAGGAATCGTAGAATATTTCAGCGTTGTCCTTTTGTTTTCTTAAATTTGAGCACTTCCATTTACTCTATTTAACGAAAATAAAATGACACGAATCAGATTCGAAGAGATGCAGCGTACCATAAAAGCTGCACTTGTTGTTGCCGGAATGCCTGAAGACAGGGCGGACATCTGCGCCAGAATACACACAGAGTCGAGCAGAGACGGAGTTTACTCGCATGGGCTAAATCGTGTGGAGAGATTCGTGGATTATATTCATAAGAATTGGATAAATGTAGAAGCAGATCCATTGTTAGAATCCAGCCTGGGCGCGATGGAGATTTATAACGGAAACATGGGTCCGGGAATCTTAAATGCCATGTTTGCCATGAACCGCGCCACCGCGATAGCCGGGGAAAATGGTTTTGGTGTGGTAAGTCTTAGAAATACGACTCATTGGATGCGCGGCGGAACCTATGGCTGGCAGGCGGCCGAAAAGGGTTTTATTGGAATTTGCTGGACAAACACTGAGTCCTGCATGCCCGCATGGGGAGCTAAATCTGAAGGAATCGGTAATAACCCGTTTATTATGGCTGTCCCAAGGAAGGGTGGTCATGTGGTTCTTGATATGGCCATGTCACAATATTCCTACGGAAAATTGCAGGTAACACGATTGAAAAATGCGAGACTGCCATTTCCTGGCGGATTTGATGAGGATGGAGAATTGACGGATAATCCCGGCGCAATTGAACACACCAGAAGAATTCTGCCCATGGGATATTGGAAAGGATCCGGGTTCGCTGTCCTGCTGGATATTATTTCAGCGCTGCTTGCTGGTGGTCTCACCACTGCGGGGATTGATAAAACCGGATTGGGCAGTTGCGGAAGCTGTTGCCAGGTATTCATCGCCATCGATCCGCTTAAATTCAATTCCCGTGAATTTATCGATCAGGCGGTGGAAGAAACGATCTGTCAGCTGAAAGAGTCCGTTCCGGCAAAAGATGGCGGAGAAATCTATTATCCGGGAGAGCAATCCCTAAAAACACGGATTGAAAATATGGAATTGGGAATTCCGGTCGACGACACCGTTTGGGCGAAGGTAAAAATGCTCGCGAAGAACGATATTCGATAGTCGCATGTAGGGGGCGGTCGTGACCGCCCCCTCTTCAAAGATAAATTATGTGGGTGTATGGGCGGTCACGACCGCCCCAAATTTGTGTAATTGAGCTACGAGGCTGTTTCTCATTTTGTTTGAATGCCGGCCTGATTTTTCTATCTTAGTGCACTGTATAATGCATGAAATTTATACTTGACCGATTGTTGTCATTTCAAAAGGATTGTCGACTATTTTCCCGACATTCAAATTAAAATGGACGATCACGATCCCCAAATAGCGCTATGAATTCAAAGGATATAATACAGATATTGCACCTGGAGCCTCATCCCGAAGGCGGATATTTTAGAGAGACCTACAGGGCAAATGAATGTTTGACGAGACCTGACGGGAAAACACGAAATGTCTCTACCGCCATCTATTACCTGCTGGAAGATAGAGATATATCGCATTTTCACCGGATCGACTCTGATGAAATATGGCTGTTTCACAGTGGAAAAGCGTTGGAAATTTTCTCAATAGTTGACGGTTCTTTAACCAGAACATTACTTGGCAATCAGCTAGATAAGGGAGAAGTTCCGCAGGCAGTTATCCCGGCCAATACCTGGTTCGCCGCGCGGGTAAAGGGTCTGTCGGGGTATGCTTTGGTGAGTTGTACGGTTGCCCCCGGATTTGATTTTGCCTGTTTTGAACTGGCTAACAGAGAGGATTTGATTCAAAAATATCCTGATCTGCAGGAAATTATTCAGGATTTTTCCTGATCATTCTAGTCACCACTACAAATACTTTCCGGAATAGTGTAATCCTTGCATTTTTTTACCTTTATAGAAATTTCCAGAAATCTAATTAGCGTTTATTTCCAGCATGAATCTTCCACCATTTGTAAAAAATATCCCCAATCTCTCAACGGCTACAGAAGAAAAAATTGCGTCCATTTTCAAGAGGGAAGATTTACCCAAAGGTCATTTTCTCTATAAACAGGGGGATATCTGCCAGCATATTTTTTACATCGAGAAAGGCTTTGCGCGCGTTTTTTATTATACGGACGGTGGCAAGGAAATTACCTCCTGGTTTTCTACAGACGGCACTTTTATTACCGCAATCGATAGTTTTTATCAGCATAAACCTACGCGTGTATATTGCGAATTACTCGAAGATTCAGTAGTTCATTCGATTAAATATACCGAAATGGAGGGTATGCTGGACGAAAATCATGAGATGGCGCGATTTGCTTTCTATACTGTTTATGAGATTGCAAAGAAACTAACTGAGTATATAAGTGGTACCAAATTTCAGAGTGCAGAGGATCGATATAATGCACTAATGCTGAGCTATCCAACGATTTTTCAGCGTGTGAAGCTTGGTCATATCGCCTCTTTTCTGGGTGTCACGCAGGAAACACTGAGCCGGATCAGGGCAGGCAAGTAAAAAATATTCACAAAGCTCCATTTTTTGATATAGATCAAAAATAGTATCTCCCCGGTACTATTCCTTTGCATCATAAAATTTGATGCAATGCAACCAAAAAAATGTTCTCATTTCATTTTATCAAAAGCGATATGAAATCGAAGCGTTTTGCGCCATTGAAATCAAATCAATGCAACAATTATTTAAAAAATTTATCATGAGAACAAAGAATTTCATTATGCTCTTTTTAGCGCTTGTGCTAATTTCAACAACCACATATGCGCAAACTAATTTCGGACTCCGTACTGGCGTTGCAGTCACAACTTTTGCCAACAAGGGTGATTTAACAGACAACAGCAATGTAACAGTATCCTGTATTGCCGGGGGTTTCCTGGACATTCCGATAAGCAAATCTCTTTTTATTCAGCCGGAAATCAATTATCTCCGCAAAGGTCGCAGCAACGAAACTGCCGAACTGAATACAACGGTTAAAACAGATTACATGGTTCATTATCTGCAAGTGCCTGTTTTATTGCAATATCGGGATGTCAATCTGCTCAAGAATTCGGGGTCATCATTTTATGTTAACGCCGGACCATATGCCGCATTTGGTCTCAACTCGCAAACCAGACCCTCCAACAGTCTTCTGGCCACAGACAGCAGCAAAGCCGATTGGGGCGCAACTGTTGGTATCGGCTTCCAGACACCGATGTGTTCCAAAAATGTTCGTTTTGATTTAAGATACGACATCGGTATGTCGGAAATTGCAAATCAGCCAGTCGACTACAGAACCAAGGGGTTAAGTCTTACTGTTGGCATCGCTCTGTAAATCTATAGAAGTGAGATATTTTCGATTTCTGAATTTGGATTTTCGATTGTCGGGAAGTACTTTATATCATCGTCTTATGCACTTAAATTTTAAATGGGAAGCAATTTTCTTCTGCTTGTTGATTCTGGTCGTTTCTGCAAGGGGAGCCTCGACTGGTGAGCCGAAAGGGATCACTTTTGAAGAGGCCCTGCAAATTACCCTTCGCAACAATTATCTGATTAAGCAGGGCGACCATCATCTGCTGCAATTGGAGCAGGAGATGATCGCTACCAAAGGACTTCGATTTCCCAAAATCTCACTGAATGCCGGTTATACCTTAATGGAAGACCGGCTTCATTTTGATTTGACACCTGTTCGGGATGCCATCGTGCCATTGTATCAAACGCTTGGTAGTTACGGTGTTTTCAGCGGAGTTCCAAATCCGGATCCGGCAACAAATGGCGTGATGCCTATCCTCCCTGATAATATTTCCACTCAGGCTGTCAGGAAGAAAATGCTGGATGGGGCAAATACGGTTAAAAATGGCGAATGGGATTTGACCATTCAGGAACGACAATTTGCCACCGTAAGTGCAGGATTTATGTGGCCAATATTCACTGGAGGAAAAATCAATGCGGCAAACAAGGCTGCTCAGATAAAGTACGAAGCGGTCAGCATTGAAAATCGGCAAAAATCGTATGAGCTAACCAATGAATTAATCGAGCGGTATTTCGGTAAAGTTCTGGCAGAAAAATCGCTGAAAGTTAGAGAAGAGGTGCGAAGTACCATGCAACACCATTACCTGGATGCCGGAAAATTGCAGCAGCAGGGGCAGATTGCTACGGTAGAGCTTCTGAATTCGAAGCTCAATCTGGCAGATTCGGAAAGAGAGTACCAAAAGTCAATCAGACAGAATGCGATGCTCAACGAGGGACTGCTAAATACCCTTGCCGAAAAGAGTGAATATCTTATCCAGCCGCTTACCGGATTATTTTATCTCGATTCGTTGGAAAATATTGAATACTTCTACGAAATGGCCATGGAGAAGAGTCCTTTGCTGGCACAGGTAAATAAGAAAAAAGATCTTGCCGACGAAGGTTATAAAGCAGAAAAGTCAAATCAACTGCCTACCATTGCCGTTACCGGGATGTACGACATTGCCAACAAGGATCTTTCTCCTTATTTACCAGGATATGTAGTCGGAATTGGAATGAAATGGAACCTGTTTGAAGGCGCTTCGCTTGCAAAGAAAATCAGGGCAATGTCATATCAAAAATTGCAGGCTGAGGATTTTTACCAAAAGGCATCCTCCGACATTCATTCGGCCATCAACAAGCATTATCAGGAATTAAACATGTACCGCGAGCAATTGCAAATGCTGGATGCGTCCATGGAACTGGCCACCGAATATTTCAGGGTACGAACAAAGGCTTTCAATGAAGGAATGGCGACTTCAACCCAGGTGGCAGATGCTTCACTGTTATTGGCAAAAGCAAAAATTGACAGGTTGCAGGCGATGTACGGATATGATGTTTCCCTGTCTAAACTGCTTTATTATGCCGGTATCACCGATCGTTATATCGATTATATGCGAAGAAATGGGGTTAAATCCGAGTAAGTAGACGGAAAAACAGGAATAGAGTAGAAAATCGAAATTGCAAATAGGAGCTTCAAATAGTGTTGCTATCTGCCAAATTATAAATTATGAACAAGACAAAAGGAATAATCATAGCCGGAGCGTTCACGCTACTTTCGCTTTTTATCATCTACGCAATTGTGATTGTAAGCCGGCCGGTACCACTGGAAATACAGGGTGAAGTTGAAGCAACACAGATAAAGGTTGCCTCAAAACTTGTTGGCAGGGTAGACAGTCTGATTGTGAAAAAAGGAGACGAAATTGTACCCGGGATGCTTCTCTTTACGATAAGTTCCCCCGAACTTGAAGCAAAATTCAGTCAGGCTTCAGCCGTAAGGCAAGCTGCCGGTGCGCAGCGCGACAAGGCGTTTAACGGTGCACAAAAAGAGGATATTCAGGCAGCTTTTAACAGTTGGCAGACCGCTTTGGTCTCGGCAGAGTATGCCCGGAAAACTTTCTCGCGCATTCAGAATCTGTACAAAGAGGGAGTGATACCGGAACAACAGAAGGATGAGGTAGAATCCAAAATGAAGGCAGCGCAAGAGATCGAAAAGGCTGCTCATTCCCTCTACGAAAAAGCCAGAAATGGAGCCCGTTACGAGGATAAAAATGCAGCTGGAGCGCTTGTTTTGCAAGCAGATGGAGTGATGGATGAAGTGAGTTCTTATCTGAGCGAACGACGAATCAAAGCTCCGATCAGGGGAGAAGTGGCTAACGTTTTGGCCGAAAGGGGAGAGCTTATCCCGGCAGGTTACCCGGTTGTTACATTGGTCGATTTGTCGGATGTTTGGGTCACATTCAATCTCCGGGAGGACTTGCTTGCCAACATAAAAAAGGGAAGCATCATTCCAGCAAGGTTTCCTGCGTTAGGGATGAAAGAAATTGCGCTAAGAGTGAGTTATATCAGTGCCATGGGTGATTTCGCCACTTGGAATGCGACGAAAACCAGAGGTGATTTTGACCTGAAAACGTTCGAAGTACAGGCTGTTCCAGTCGGCGACACAGATGGGCTGAGACCCGGAATGAGTGCGATTGTCAATTGGGATCGTGTTAAGAATGTTGGCAAATAGAATGAAGCCCAAATCAAAAATGGAGCAGTTTTTGCGTTCTTCCCTTTTTCGGGTGGCGCGACGGGAAGTGACAAGGATTTCGGATAGCTGGATTCTGCTGTTTACGACAATTTTTGGTCCGGTAGCTGTTTTCTTGCTTGTCGCATGGATGTTTTCAGCGGCCGTCGTGAGAGAACTCCCGGTTACGGTCGTCGATATGGATCAGACGCAGCTGTCCCGAAAAATTGCCCGGATGGTTGATGCCGTTCCTGCGGCCAGAATTAGCTTTAAATCGACCTCACTCGATGAAGCCAGAAACAGGATGATGAGCGGAGAGATAGATGCCGTCCTGTATATCCCGGAAGGATTAGAGAAAAATGTTCAAAAGGGCATGCAAAGTGAATTGGCATTGTACCTTAATAATACGAATGTGGTGAAAGGCGGCATGCTCCAGTCACAACTCGTGACTACTTTGTCGACATTGTCGGCAGGGATTAAGGTGCAAACGATGGTCAAAAAGGGAGTTCCGCTTGAGACCGCAATGCAGAAAGCACAGCCAATACGTCCCGATGTTCACCTGCTTTTTAACCCGTACAGTAATTACGCCTATTTTTTGATGATGGGATTATTGCCTCTACTGGCCGTCGTATTTATTTTTCTTGGAACCTCCTATGCTGTCGGAATCGAAATGAAGGAAGGTACCGGAAATGATTGGCTTCAGCATGCTGGCGGAAGCACAACTGTTGCCATGATAGGTAAGCTCATTCCATATGTCCTGCTGTTTTTTTTCAATTTAATGGTAATGAACATTTTACTCATCAGGGTGATGGGAACGCCATTGAACGGGTCATTGGCGCTGATTCTTTTTTCGGAATTTTTGCTCATTTTGGCGTACATGGCAATGGCGGTTCTCCTGCTGACTATCACCATAAATCTCAGGCTCACACTCTCTTTGGGAAGCGCGTACACCATGATGGCGCTCACTTTTTCAGGACTCACTTTCCCCGCAATGGGGATGCCGCTGCTTGCAAAAGCTTTTGCCGTAATTTTCCCCTACACTTTTTGGCTCAAGGTATTTCTTAGTCAGTCGCTGCGCGGCGAACCTTTGCACGAAGCTATTCTTCCGCTTTTAATGCTGGTGCCATTTATTCTTGCTGGCATTCTGGCTTTTCCTTTATTCAAGAAACGACTGTATGATCCCCGCTGGCAAACGAAAGAGTAACGTTGGACGGAGTGCGGATAACGTTGCAAAATAGCAGAAAGCCAGATGAAAATTAATTGACAACATGATGAACTATAATCCAACCAATAGCGGAATGACTCAAATTTGGCATGCCTTTATAAATGAATGGAAAGCCATTCGTAAAGACAGGGGAGCTATACTGATTCTGTTTATTGCAGTTTGGATCTATCCTGTTGTCTACTCCATCGCATACAAGAATAATGTAATCAGGGATGTGCCTATGACCGTTGTCGACCTCGATAACAGCGCATTAAGCAGGCAGCTTTCCCGAATGATCGGGGCGACGCAAGAGATTGAAGTACAAAAGAAAACCGGCGATTTTGGAGAGGCCGAAAAGCTTTTCTGGGACGGAGAAACAAAGGGAATTATCCTCATTCCGGCCAATTTTGAGAAGAATGTACTTCGGGGTCAGCAGACAAATGTTGGTCTTTATTGTGATGCCGGCTACTTCCTGGTTTACAAAGAATGTCTGCGTGGAACTATCCGGGCTACCGGCACGTTGTCGGCAGGTATCGAAGTAAAGCGGTTAATGGCCTCCGGCGTCACCATCGATGAGGCAAAAAAGCAGCGCGATCCGGTAACGTTGAGGAATTATACTTTATATAACCCCGCGGGATCGTATGGTTCCTATGTGATGCCCGGACTAATCCTGATAATTCTTCAGCAAACACTTTTGGTTGGAATTGGTATGATAGGCGGAGGGATTAGAGAGCGGCAGAAATTGCTGGCATCTTCGAAAAATCATGAAACCAGAACTATTTTCTTAACCCTTACCGGGAGATCGCTTACCTATTTTTGCCTCTACAGTTTCAACCTTCTTTTTACTCAAATTATTCTTCCCGATTGGTTTGGCTTTCCTGATAAGGGATCGGTGCTTGACTTATGGTTATTGATGATTCCGTTTCTTTTCTCTGTCATCTTTATGGGATTAACAGTTTCACTTCTTCTGACGAGGCGGGAACATTCCATCATGATGTTGGTCTTCCTTTCACCGGTGGTGCTGTTTCTGAGTGGCATGTCATGGCCGGCTTCTTCTCTTCCTCCAATGCTGTACCGCCTGGCCCATATTTTCCCGTCTACATCAATGATACCAGCCTATTTGCGCATAAAATCGATGGGCGGAAGTTTGCAGGATGTGATTCCGGAATTCTGGTTTATGACAGGCCAAATGGTCGTCTATGGCATATTGGCAATGTTAAGCTATAGGATATTTCTGCACCGCAGGAGTACTCAGCGTTGATATTTTAGTCATTTTTGGGGATTAATATTCAATCCTTATGCCAGTAATCGATATAGAAAAGTGTACCAGATGCCTCAAGTGCGTCAAAGATTGTCCGGTAAGAGCCATTACCATCACAACTGGAGAAATCGCTAATACCTGCATTCACTGTGGTCATTGTGTTGCAATTTGTCCGGAGATGGCTGTATCCCCTGATTTTGGCACAATAGTTCCGCTCAGTCCACAATCAGTTACCCCGGAAGATTTTAGTAACCTGGCTGCCGGACTTCGAACCTGCAGAAGTTACTCGGAGAAGGAAATTCCGGAAGAACTACTGCTCAAGCTGGTCGACAATATGAAGCACTACCCGTCTGCCAGTAATGCCCGGCCAATTAAGATTACGATCGTTCGTTCCCCTGAAAAGGTACAGCAGCTGAATGACCTTACCGCGGATTCGCTGATTAAATTGTTTTCGTTCATTACCTCTCCGCTTGTGGCCGCCTTTATGAAGATTTTCGTGCCAAAGGTCGATATTAAAAAGCTCCGGAATTACAAAAATTCATTCGTAAAATGGAGGCAGTCTAATGATTCACTGATCTGTCACCATGCTCCGGCGGTGATTTTGTTTCACGGACCATATTCCAAAACCGGAATGCTTGAGGCTGATGCAAATATCTGGGCTACTTACACATCGATTTACGCTAATACGATGGGTCTGGGAACTTGTTTTAACGGATTTATCGTCAAGGCGATGGGTAAAAACAGCAAGCAGAATTCCAAAATCGGAATCCCAGAAAATCATTTGGTATATGCCTCTTTGTTAATTGGCTATCCGAAAGTCAGGTACAAAAATGAAAGCTCGCGCATGAGTCCTGAAGTGAAATTGCTGTAAATGATCAGGCAATTGCTAAATTGTTTATTTTCGGGGTAGCATTCAAAAGTTGATCCTCAGTACTAATCAAGATTTTACCAATATAACCAGCGATGGAGAACAATTTTACATTTATCAATGGGGAATATATCCCTTTTAGTCAGGCGTATCTGCATGTTTCGGATCTAATCATTCAACGGGGCTACGGAGTTTTTGATTTTTTTCTGGTAAAGAACGGGGTTCCGCCTTTTTTGTCTTTTCATCTCGACAGGCTCTTTAACTCCGCGGCCTTATTGAATCTTGACCCTCATTATTCGAAAGAGGAGTTATCCGTTATTGTAAAAAAGGTCATTGAAAAAAACAGGTATCAAAACTCGTCGGTCAAAATCATTATATCGGGAGGAATCTCGATGGACGACTTTACCCAGGTGAAATCATCCATCCTAATTATTAATAAGCCTTTTGAGTTGCCAGTCTCTGACGCAATTCTGAATGGGGGATCACTGATTACATCTAACTATCAACGCGACATTCCTGAGGCTAAAACAATAAATTACATTCGGGCGATTAGCGTATCCAGGCAAATTGCCGATTCCAATGCGGCAGATGTGTTGTATCTGGACAGAAACATCGTTCGCGAATGCTCAAGGTGCAATATTTTTATTGTGAAGGGTGGTATAATCTATACTCCAAAGTCGAAAATGCTTAAAGGCATCACCAGAAAAAGGATTTTGAGTATGGAAGGTCTCAACGTGCAGGAAAAGGATTTTAAATTCAACGATTTGCTGGCTGCGGATGAAGTTTTTATCACAAGTACCACCAAAGGTGTGATGCCAATAACAAAGGTAAATTCCAAAATTATTTCAAACGGGAAGGTTGGCGCTATCACAAAAGCGATCCAAAAATTGATCATGAATGGTTGAGAACATTTATCTTTGCACCGGAATTGACAATAGTCTGCTATTTTGAAACGGATATTTTTTCGGATTTTTCCAGTTTTCTGGATGGTTTTAGCACTTGGCGGATGCAAGTCTTTGCAACCTCAGATGCCGGTTGAGAGTTACAAATATGTACCTGTTAAGCCCTCCACTTCCATCGTTAATCTTCATGCCGACCTTGAAGTTGCAAAGCTGGAAGAGCTGATCAATAATCAGGTGGATACTGTTCTGTATGAGGACAAAAGCTTTGCCGATAATAACGGGGATAACCTCACGCTGAAGGCGTGGAAAAATGGCAGGATAAAAATGAGCTTTGAAAGTGATATTCTGTCGTGGGAGATGCCCCTCCGCGTTAACCTCAAAAAAGCCATTGCCATTTTTGCTTTCAATATCCCGATAGCCAATATGATGGAGGCGAACGGCGAGATCACCCTTAAATTTAAGACGAGTTTGGCTGTTAACCGTGACTGGACCATTCAGACAAAGACCACTCCCGATGGATATGAGTGGGTAAAAAAGCCGTCGCTTAAGATCGGCGGATTTACAGTTCCCGTGAAAACAATGGCAGATGCATTGCTTTATGTCAATTTGGATAGTTATTCAAAAGAAATAGACAAAGCCATAGCCGGAAGTTTTGATTTCCGAAAGTATGCAGAAAAGGGTTGGCAAATGATGTTTGAACCGTTTAAGATCCCCGGAGATTTCAACACCTGGCTTTCGATCACACCCTATTCTGTGTCATTATTGCCCGTCAAAGGTTCGGAAGGTTATATCCGGTTTCGCACAGCTATAACCTCTGATGTTGAGTGCCTGCTCGATAAACAGCCACTTTCCGGGAAGGTTACTGCGTTGCCGACAATCCAGCCACTCGAGATTGCTGCCGACACGTTTAGAATCAATCTGCTTACTGATATTCCCTATCCGACCATCGAACGGATGACCCTTTCGGAGGTTCAGGATTCCGTTTTCACTTTTGGCAGCAGGAAACTCACTTTTGAGTCATTCCGAATTTACGGTTCAAACGGGCAAATGGCAATCGAAACCAAGGTGAAGGGAAGCATTAATGGAACCATTTATTTGACGGGAATGCCCGTTTTCAATGCTGCCGACACGACTTTGCGGGTGAAAAATCTGAAATTCGACCTTAGAACCAAAAATGTGATGCTGAAATCAGCAAATTGGCTTATGAATGGGAAGATTGAAAGAACGCTTACCAAAGCCATCGCTATTCCATTCAATTCCAACGTAAAAGAGATAGAAAATCAGCTTTCCGGTTTCCTTCGTCGCTATCAGTTAGGCTACGGATTTGAATTAAATGGGAAATTGAATCGGATGACCGTCTCAGATTTGAGTCTTACTCCTGAATCAGTCAAGGCTAATATCGTCTTTTCAGGAAGCCTGGCAATTGGCATTGGTGATGTATCGGTGAAAAAGTGAGAATCACGGATTATACTATATTTGGTCTACAAAAAATTATCTGTATTGCATGAAGAATTATCACATGACGCCTGCTCAGTTCAGGATTGAGGGCAAGAAGCTGGTCGACTGGATCGCAGATTATTACGAAAATGTTGAGAAATATCCTGTGCTGTCGCAGGTCGAACCCGGTGATATCATCAAACAACTACCTGTAGAGGCGCCGTCATCCGGAGATTCTTTTGATGCAGTTTTGAATGATGTAGATAATATTCTGATGCCGGGAATAACACATTGGCAATCCCCGAATTTCTTTGCCTATTTCCCCTCCAATACCTCTTTCCCTGCTATTCTGGGTGATATGCTATCCTCTGGTTTGGGTGTTCAGGGGATGATCTGGGCAACGAGTCCGTCGGCCACAGAATTGGAGACCCGCGTGATGGACTGGCTGGCCGACATGATGGAACTGCCCCAGAATTTCAGGTCCACCTCGACTGGTGGCGGCGTTATCCAGGATACTGCTTCTTCGGCCGCACTTACTGCTATTGTGGCTGCCCGGGAGAAGGCTACCGGTTTCGTCTCCAACGATAAGGGGATTACCCAAAAACTGACCGCCTATATTTCAAGTCAGACACATTCCTCGTTTGAAAAGGCCATAAAAATAGCTGGTATCGGCAGGGAAAACCTTCGACTGATTGAAGTCGATGCTAATTTTGCCATGAGACCCGAGCTGCTTCAAGCAAAAATTGATGAGGACAGGAAGAACGGATTTGTGCCTTTCTTTATCGGTGCAACCATCGGAACGACCTCTTCCAACGGGATAGATCCCTTGCGCGTAATCGGAACGATCGCCAAAGCGGAAAACTGCTGGATGCATGTCGACGGTGCCATGTCGGGAACATCATTGCTTTGTCCGGAATTCAGGCATTTTGCCGACGGACTGGAATTGGCCGACAGCTTCTGCTTTAATCCGCATAAATGGATGTTTACGAACTTCGACTGCAATTGCTTTTGGATTGCAGACAGGAAGCAGCTGATCAGTACATTCTCGATTCTTCCCGAATATTTGAGAAATAAGGCGACCGAATCAGGCGAAGTTTTTGACTATCGGGATTGGCATATTCAACTTGGACGTAGGTTCCGCTCACTTAAACTTTGGATGGTTATACGTCATTATGGGGTCGAGGGACTCCGCTACCACATCCGCAATCACGTTGAACTGGCTCAAAAATTTACGCAATGGGTGCGTGAGTCATCAGACTTTGAACTCATCTGTGAACCGCCGCTCAACTTGGTTTGCTTCAGGTTCCTGGGAAGTGATGAACAAAACATGCGGATTATGAACACGATCAATCAGGCGGGCAAAATGTACTTCACCCACACTAAACTGAATGGAAAAATTGTCCTCAGAATGGTAATTGCCCAGACCAACACTTCCCTGGGAAATATCGAGTTTGCCTGGAAAACGTTAGATGCAGCGGCTGAAGCGTGCAAATGAAAACGATCAGGAATATAAATATCGTTTGATACTGCGTTTTGGCGTTTTCACAAATTCTTCTGAACGAATCTCAAATTTGGAAACATTCATATAGGATGGCACAGCGGCGTTGATTTCCTTTAAATGTTGCTTAAATAGATTTTGCAGATCCTCATCAGTTAAATTATTGGCAGCAACAGCATCAGCATCCGGATAGATCAGTGCAACAAGCTTATAATCATCGCGTTGCACGATCAGCGATTCTCCAACTGCGAATCGGTTGTTGAAGTAGGCCTCTAATTCTTCGGGGTAGATATTCTTTCCGCTGGCACCCAGAATCATGTTTTTGATTCGACCCTTGATGAAAATATTTCCTTCCGCGTCGATAATGCCCATATCTCCCGAATGGAGCCAGCCTTCAGAATCGATTATTTCGCTGGTGGCCTTTTCATTCTTATAATATCCAAGCATCACATTATCGCCACGCATAATAATTTCGCCTACTGTTTTTTGCGGATCCACTGATTCAATCCTGACATCCAGGGTATCCACAGCTTTACCCGAGGAGCCAAATTTTATTTTGGATGATGCGATATAACTGATGAGCGGACCGCACTCGGTCATTCCGTATCCAACTGTATACGGGAATTTAATCTTTCGGAAAAGGAGTTCGGCTTCCGCGTTAAAAGGGGCGCCGCCAATTACGATTTCATGGAAATTCCCGCCGAAGGATTCGGTCAGTTTTGCCTTGATTTTCCCGAAAATAACATTCTTGATCAGTGGCAAATGAAGTAAAACCTTCATCAAAGGTTTACTGATTTGAGGCAAAATTTGCTTTTTGTATATCTTTTCGATGACCAATGGCACGGATAATACCAGAGCCGGTCTAATCTCCTGAAATGCCTGAATTATTACTTTGGGAGAGGGTGTTTTCGTCAGGATTGTGATATGGCATCCAATGCTGAATGGGAAAAGAAATTCGAATGCACACCCATAGGCATGCGCTAGCGGCAGAAATGAGACAATCGAATCGCCGGGTTTCAATGGCATATTTTTTTGCGCAAAACGAATGTTGGCGGTCAGACTGTTGTGAGAAAGCATGACACCCTTTGAAAAGCCCATTGTTCCTGAGGTGTAGCTAATTACGGCCAACTGATCATTCGATACGGATGGAAAGCTAAAATCACCGGAATCAATGCCGTTGGGATATTTCTCATTGTAAAGATGGTCTGCTGAATTAACAATATCCACGATAGTATCGTTCGCGGAAAATAGCAGTTGATTATTGGTGAGCGAGATAACAGCCTTCAGGAGTGGCAATTTGGACATATCCAATTCCTGAAATATGGTATCCGCGCATAAAAGTACAACAGAATCTGAGTGATTTACGATGTAATGCAGATCTTCGGCTTTGAAGTCGGGCAATATTGGCACGATGACAGCTCCATAGGTTACTACAGAAAGGTAACCGATGCACCAGCGGGCAGAATTTTTACCTAATAGCGCAATCTTATCTCCTTGTTTGATACCCGATTTTTCCAGCAGAAGATGGAATTTGAGAATCTGTTTCGCGACTTCAGAATAGGTAAAACTTTCACCTTTGTAGTCTGTCAGGGCAGTGATCCTTTGATTTTTCTTAAGACTATCCGCAATATAGTCCACCAAATGTTCGCTTAGCATACCTTCATTTCTAGTTAGTATAACAAAGTAAATAAAATAGTGCCATATATTGATTTTTTCATACTGAATTTGATTTTTTTTTGCTTATATAAACTTATATACAAGTCAGTTAAACATTTTGTATATTTAAACTGTTTACTTCCACAACTAAATTTAAGCATAATCTACAAATACTAAAAAGATGGCTAGCATTATGAACACAAATGGCAATGGATCAAAGGTTGACAACGGAATTCCAATTTTGATTCCGGAGGATAGCATTCTGGAAGGGTTTATCAAAACAAAGAAATCTTTCAAGATTGAGAGTATCTTTTTTGGAACGCTGCTTTCCACGCAGAAAGTGATAATTGATCCAAACTCTATTGTACATGGCGATATCGTCTGTGCAGAGTTGATAATCAGCGGAGAATTTGAAGGGAATATCTTCTGTACGGGAAAAGTGGAATGTATCGGTAAAGCCAAGATCACGGGGAAGGTTTATACGAAGCTGTTCCAGAACGAGGATACATGCGATCTTAACTGTATCATCCAGGTTCCGAAGAATGAAATTTTTGAAAAAATCCGCGATTTGTTGAACCACATCGATGCCTCCAGCAAACTTTCCAATGATGTGACCCTTGATCAGATTCGAGAGCTTTTCCACAAAAACGTCTATTCCTTTAATAATTCGATCAATATAAATAAAGGGGATGTTCTCACGGGGAAGGTGAATCCAGAGACAATTTCCAAACAATAATTTCGAAGGAGAAGGATTATTTTTCGGTTTTGGGAATTCAATATGCCGTAGGCATCAAATATGGGTAGAAAGGATATGATTGAGTGCCCATCTCGTCCCATACGGAACGAAACAACGTGATTTGTCAATTTTCTAACCACATAAAATCCCTAGCGGGATTACGAAATGTAATCTTGAACAGTCTCTAACGCTGTTTTGAATCATGCAGTGGTGGAGACACCGGCGGAAATCAAGTCGGACCGATAAATTCAGTAATTCAATATGCTGAAGGATGGTACAATGCGTGTCATTTCTGAGGCGGTGATTTTTTGTGTATTTTTGTGCCATGGTTAAAATGCATGACACCTCCGTACGGAAGGAGAAAGTTATCCTCGTCGGATTAATATATGGAAAGCAAGATGAAAGAGTGGTTCAGGAGTACCTGGACGAACTCGAATTTTTGGCAGAAACGGCCGGAGCAGAAATCTATGAGCGATTTACTCAACGCCTTGTAAATCCGCATCCTGCCACTTTTGTCGGCTCGGGTAAGCTGCAGGAAATTCTCGATTTCGTGACGGTGCATGAAATCGATTCTGTTATTTTTGACGACGAGCTCTCAGCGACACAACTTCGTAATATTGAGAAAGTTATTGATTGTAAAATCCTTGATCGCACGAATCTGATCCTGGACATCTTCGCTAAGAGAGCCCAGACGGCTCATGCCAGGACTCAGGTCGAACTGGCGCAATATCAATATCTCCTTCCTCGTCTGACACGCTTGTGGACTCACCTCGAGCGCCAGCAGGGTGGTATCGGAATGCGGGGACCAGGAGAGTCTCAAATTGAAACGGATAAACGAATTATCCTGGATAAAATCTCCCTGCTCAAGAGCGATCTTGCCCGGATTGACAAGCAAATGTCTGTTCAACGAAAGAATCGTGGTAACATGGTTCGCGTTGCATTAGTTGGGTACACGAACGTAGGGAAGTCGACCATCATGAACCTGATCAGCAAATCAGAGGTCTTTGCCGAGGACAAACTTTTCGCGACGCTGGACACCACGGTCAGAAAAGTGGTGGTTGGCAATCTTCCTTTCTTACTGACTGATACGGTTGGATTTATCCGCAAGTTGCCCCACCATCTGGTAGAGTCGTTTAAGTCGACGCTGGATGAAACACGTGAGGCAGATTTGTTGATTCACGTGGTAGACATTGCACACCCCGGCTTTGAGGAGCAAATCGAGGTAGTGAACAAGACTTTGGCAGATATAGGTGCCTCGGATAAGCCGATGATCTATCTGTTCAACAAGATTGACGCCTTTACGCATGTCGAAAAGGAGGAAGACGATCTTACTCCTTCTACGCGCGAAAATACAAGCCTTGAAGAGTGGAAAAATTCCTGGATGGCGAAAGAAAGCGCGAATGCTATTTTTATTTCAGCCAAACAAAAGCTCAACATCCCGGGTTTCAAGCGGGTGCTATATGAGGAGGTAAAGAAGATTCATGTCACCAGATTTCCGTTCAACGACTTCCTCTTTCCGAACTTCGAAGATTAAGCCCCCCAAAAAAAGTACTTAGAGTACTTCGAATACTTAGAGTAAGGTGCAACAAGTTTGGAGTTCCTAACTCTAAGTACTCCAAACTCGAAGTACTTGAAGTACTTCTTATCACACAACTCCCTCTTTAACCAGATATTCTGCAATCTGAACAGCGTTTAGTGCTGCTCCTTTTTTGATCTGATCAGAAACTGTCCAAAAAGTTAAGCCATTCGGAGAGGTTAAGTCCTTGCGGATTCTTCCGACAAAAACTTCGTCACGACCTGCCAGATAAAGGGGCATCGGATATTGTTTCTCGGCTGGATTGTCAATGACAATTACGCCATCCGCTTTTTCAAACGCGGCACGTGCCTGTTCGGTGGTGATTTCCTTTTCTGTCTCTACCCAGATTGCCTCGGAATGGGCGCGCATTACCGGAACCCGCACGGCGGTAGCACTTACCAGGATATCGGAGTGCATGATTTTGCGCGTCTCATGAAACATCTTCATCTCCTCTTTGGTATAGTCGTTATCCAGAAAGACATCGATATGCGGAATCAGATTTTGTACAATCTGATAGGCAAATTTCTTCACGGTAGGATCTTCCTGATTGGCAACCTGCACAGTCTGTGCCTGCAATTCATCCATTCCGGAAGCACCGGCGCCACTTGCACTTTGATAGGTGGAAATATGAACTCGTTTTATATGTGAGATCTCTTCGATCGGTTTTAGAGCTACAACCATTTGAATGGTAGTGCAATTTGGATTGGCAATAATCCGGCGAGGCATATTTTTTGCATCCTCTGCATTGACCTCAGGTACAACCAGCGGGATATCTGCTTCCATTCTGAATGCGCTGGAGTTGTCTATCATGATTGTGCCGAATTTCGTGATAGTCTCCGCAAAATCTTTTGAGATCCCTGCCCCGGCAGAAACTAATGCAATGTCGATTCCCTTGAAATCATCATTGTGCTGCAACTCTTTAACCGTTAGGGATTTTCCTTTAAAATTGTACGTACTACCGGCACTTCTGGCCGAACCAAACAGGACTAATTCATCCATTGGAAAATTACGTTCTGCCAATACTCTTAAAAACTCCTGACCCACTGCACCACTGGTGCCAACGATTGCTACTTTCATGACCTTCTATTTTAATTTTCTTAAACAGGGCGGTCGCGACCGCCCCCTACACGCATCTCCGTTCTCCATTTTCAATGTTCCCTGTTCCCTTCTCCGTTTTCCCTTCTCCCTTTTTAGATTCGTTTTTGACCCGGAGATGGGTTAACTTTATTTAAAACTGCTCCGGAAATTGAAAACTGTAAGCAGACAATGCAAATCTATGGATAATTCTTATTATTTTCAAAAAAATGACCATAAAAAATTTCATTTTTCTATTATTTGTGCTCTCATTGGCTTTAATCGAAAGTAAAAGGGGGTATTCCAGCCCTGGTTTAGGCAGAAAAATTGAACAAAGCGTGGGATTTATTTCCGGGAATGGATTCGAACTACCACTCTCCAAAGATGCCCTGATGGAAAATTCGAATGAACCAAAACTGTCGCCCCCGGCAGAACCGGCAAAAGTTGTTCTAAATGAAATTTTGTCCGATCCCACTCCCGTTGTCGGATTGCCCGACCGGGAATATATTGAGCTATATAATCCGGGGATATCTCCCGTGAATCTCAAAGGGTGGCTGCTGGGATTGGGAAGCAAGCAAAAAGTTGTTCCGGATGTGTCGATAGCGGCTGGTGGTTACTTGTTGTTGACCGGTACAGGCGGAACAACAGATTTGCAGCTATTTGGCAAAGTTGTGGAAATATCCGGATTTTCAGTCACCAACGCCGGCATGACCATTACGTTATCCGACCCCGAGAAAAAGTGTACAGATCAGCTCGTTTATACGCCGGATCTTCATGGCAAGAACTTTCAGGAAGGGGGGTACTCACTCGAGAGGATTGATGCGGGGCGGACTTGTGGTCAGAAGTACAATTGGGCGACTTCCATTTCAGCTAAGGGTGGCACACCTGGCTTTAAAAATTCGGTTGAGGCCACCAACCCGGATAATGTATCCCCTCAGATGGTGAATTCGTCTTTCATTGGGAACGCAAGGCTGGATATCCAGCTCTCCGAAAGCTTCCTTTGCCCAGGTAAACCAATAGACAGATTCAAAAATATTTCGCCCGAATTGGTGATAGACTCCCTCATTCCTGATCTGGCAAATTGTCTGTTGCACGTCTATTTTAATCCGGAATCCGTCAGAAACGGAATGGAATATTCAGTCATTCTTAGTGGCATAACGGACGAATGTGGAAATTTAATGTCCGACCAAAAGATTCCATTCGGCTACTATTTACCGGTCAGTGAGGATCTTCTGATCAACGAAGTACTATTTAATCCCTTTCCTGACGGCTCAGATTTTGTGGAGATTTATAATAATAGCGGTCATCAGGTGGATCTCAGCGGACTCTGGCTGGCCACCCGGGATGCATCCAACGTTTTGACTCAACTTTCTCAAATAGCACCCACCCAAAAATATTTGCCTGCCTTTTCATACCTGGCTTTGACAAAATCAATTGACGGTGTTCTTAAATTTTATAGGCCACAGGGGAGTGAGACGCTCATCCAAATGGAAAAATTCCCTTCGTTGGCAGACCAATCCGGATGTGTCACTATCCTCAATCAGAATAAAGAAATCATAGATGAAATGAATTACAGTGAGGCCATGCATCACCCTTTTATTGGCGAAAAGGAGGGTATTTCCTTGGAGAGGATTCTTTTCACTGCACCTTCCATGCGTAAAGAAACCTGGCACTCTGCAGCCAAAAGTGCTGGTTTCGCAACGCCAGGATATAAAAATTCGGCAATTGAGGTGGCAGATTCATCGGAACAATGGGTTCGATTGGAGCCTTTGGTATTCTCGCCGAATGGCGACGGAATCAATGACAAGTTAAATATCTATATAAATACAAGTGAGCCAGGGTGGATATTAAATATAACGATTCTGAATTATGCAGGGACTGTGATTCGGAAACTGGCCAACAACTTCACAACCGGAGTAGCAGATCAACTTTATTGGGATGGTTTAGCTGCTGATTTTCAAAAAGTTCAACCCGGAATTTATATTCTGCAGGTTTCTCTTTTTGAACAAACGGGAAGATGCCAGTCCAAACGATTCGCATGTGTGGTTACTGATCATCCGTGATTTTTTAGAAATCGCTCATACTTTTTTTAATTTTGACCTTCTCAAAGGCTTACTAAATTGAAGAAGATATGGAACGCAGGAAATTTATCACTTCGGGAATTGGTGCAGGCATTGCAACTGGTGCTGCCATTACTTTTGGCGGGATTGACAACCTCATGGCAGGAAATGCGGCATTGCCGTATGATTTGGTTGCTGTGCGGGGTGGGGAGCCCGATGTAATGTTTGACAAAGGGATTGAATCATTGGGCGGTATGTCACAATTTGTAAAACCCGGTCAGAAGGTGGTGATTAAGCCCAATATTGGTTGGGACAGGGTTCCGGAGCGCGGAGCCAATACGAATCCGATTCTCGTCAAGCGTATTGTTCAGCAATGCCTTAAGGCTGGAGCAAAGGAAGTTTTTGTGTTTGATCATACTTGTCACGAGTGGACAAAATGTTATAAAAACTCCGGAATTGAACAGGCGGTCACGGAGGCAGGTGGCAAAATGGTGCCTGGCGACAGTGAAAGATATTACAAACAAGTTGATGTCGTAGGCGGCGTTAAACTCAAAGATATGAAAGTACACGAATTGCTGCTGACAAGCGATGTATTCATCAGTGTGCCAATTCTTAAACATCATAGTTCATCGAAAATTTCAATCTCGATGAAGAACATGATGGGCTGCGTATGGGATCGCGGATTTTGGCACAAAAATGATCTTCATCAGTGTATGGCCGATTTTCTTCGCTACAAAAAGCCCGATCTTACGATTGTGGATGCCTATTATGTTATGAAACAGAATGGTCCGATGGGGGTTTCTCTCGATGACGTGATCACAATGAAGAGTTTGATAATTTCGAAAGATATCGTGGCGGCAGATTCTGCAGCAACGAAATTTTTCGGAAAAGATCCGGCAGAGATTAACCATATTCAACTTGCTAGTGCTGCCGGCTTGGGCGTCATGGATATCTCAAAATTAAACATCAATCGCATCAACCTCTAATGAATTTTCTGTTGCTGAAAAGGTTAAGGGTTGGTTTGGCGATCTTCTTCCTCGTCCTGATTACCCTGGTTTTTATCGATTTCAGAAAGAGCTTTTCCGCTGATTTTATCCAGGGGGCTGTTTTCTTTCAATTTATTCCCTCGCTTCTTAAGTCGATAACAGTCCCGGGAATAATCGATTTCTCCTTTATTGTGGTTTTAGTACTCACGATCCTTTTTGGCAGAGTTTATTGTTCTGTTTTGTGCCCGCTTGGGATTTTTCAGGATTTTGTTTCTTGGTTGAATGGAAAGACGAATAAGAAACGCAAATATAAATTTCACAAGGCCTGGACAATTGTCCGGTACACCTTGTTAACAATCGTCTTGCTGCCACTCTTGTTTGGCAGTATTACCTTGGTCACGCTTTTAGATCCCTATAGCCTTTTCGGCAGAATTTCGACGACTGTTTTCAAACAGGGAGCGGTACTTATCAATAATATTTTTGCCGCGGGGTTTGCCAAGGCGGATATTTACAATTGGTTGTATCGGTATGATATAATCCAGGTGCATCCTGCGATATTGGTAATAACAACAATCTTCATGATTGGGATTATTCTTACTGCCTTTTACCGGGGGAGATTGTACTGCAATGCGGTCTGTCCACTGGGTACTTTTCTGGGATTTATTTCTAAGTTCTCTATTTTTAAAATTGTTCTTGAAAAAAATAATTGCACCAAATGCGGGAAATGCGCCCGCGTCTGTAAGGCAGAGTGCATTGAAATCAAAACCCAAAAAATAGACTACAGTCGTTGTGTTTCATGTTACAACTGTCTGACTGTATGCAAGGAGCATGCAATGACTTACAAGCCAAGCAGAACCAAGTCATTCGAGATACCGGTAAGTGTCGCTCCGGAGGCCGGAACAACGTCTAAGAAGGCTGTCGATCCTTCCAAACGGAATTTTCTGGTTACCGGCATTATTGGCATTGCCGCATTGTACGGCTTCACGGCCCCGGATTCAATTCCCGGACAGAAAAAACCCAAATTGATTGTGCCTAAACCGAAAGGGCAGAGCACTGTTCCGGAAAAGAAGACCTCAGCGGTGTCTCCGCCTGGATCACGTTCTGTCGAACGTTTCAATAAAATTTGCACTGGTTGCTCTCTCTGCGTGGCGGCGTGTCCGACGAAAGTCCTGCAACCCTCATTCTTAGAGTACGGACTCATTGGAATGATGCAGCCGCATATGAGCTATCATAAAGGTTTGTGCGAATTTGACTGTACGCTGTGCAGCGATGTTTGTCCGACGGGGGCTATTATTCCTATTACCACAGACGCAAAACATTTGTTGCAAATCGGGCAGGTTCATTTTGAAAAGCAGAACTGCATTGTTGAAACAGAAAAAACAGATTGTGGCGCCTGTTCGGAACACTGTCCGACCAAGGCAGTTCAAATGGTGCCATACGGCAAGCTGTTTATTCCAGAGGTGAATCAGAAAATCTGCGTGGGCTGCGGAGCTTGCGAATATGCTTGTCCGACAACGCCTTACAAGGCGATCTTCGTCAATGGGAACCCGATCCATCTGGCTGCGGAGAAACCTAAGACAGAAAAAGCCAAGAATGCGCTTAAGGAAGGGGAGTTCCCGTTCTAAGAAGTTAAAAGTTGAAAGTTAAAAGTGAAAAATGCTGGGGGCGATTCCTTCACTATTCACTATTCGTTTTTCGTTTTTCACTTTCCTTTTTTCCTCCCTTTTGCCATCCTCTCCTTTCCCTGGAGGTCTTTCCTGATAGAAATTTCCTGAAATCCGAATTCCCTTAAAAGTGCTGCAACCTGAGCTCCCTGTTTCTCGTTGATCTCAAAATACAAACTCCCGTGGTGGTTCAGATGTCTGGATGCAAATTGTGCGATGGCCCGGTAAAAAATCAGCGGCTCATGGTCGGGTACAAAAAGTGCGAGATGTGGCTCAAAATCAATAACATTCCGTTCCATAAGCGCCTCCTCCTCCATCAATACATACGGAGGATTGCTTACGATCACATCCCATTTAGCGGAATCAGGAACTGTATCTTTTTCGAGGATATTGTGAATGGAAAACACCGTTTTGGAGCCATTTCTTACCCCATTGCGCCGTGCTATTTCAAGCGCTTTCCCGGAGATATCCCAACCCTCGATCCGGTCTAGTGCGCAATTTTTATCGATTGAAATTGGTATACAGCCACTTCCTGTGCCAATATCCAACACCGATTTACATCGATCCTTTTCATCCTTCACGATCCAGTCGACCAACTCCTCCGTCTCCGCCCGGGGAATTAGTACATCGGACGAAACAGAAAATTTCAGTCCGTAGAATTCCGTCTCCCCGATGATATATTGAATAGGTTCGTGTTGGAGTAGCCGGTTTATGATCTCCATGATTTGCATTATCTTCGTATCCGGAAGCCGATCGGTTTGGTTCAGATGAATTTGCAATCTGCTAAATCCGGTTACGTGCTCCAGAATAAGGTAGATCAAACTCTCCACTTCTGAGGGAGAATAAAGGGGAGCTAATTTCTCCCTGATTATTTTTTTTGTTTTTAGCATGGCGAAGAGTACAAAAATAGAGAATCGCGGGAGTATTCAGTTAAACAGCACTGAAGAAAAATTTATGGTGCGCGCCATGGAGCTTGCCAAGTTGGGCATGGGACAGGTGGCACCCAATCCCATGGTTGGTTGCGTGATTGTTCATGATGGCTTGATAATAGGCGAGGGGTATCATCGCAAATATGGTGAAGCACATGCGGAGGTGAATGCTATCCAGTCCGTAAAAAACAGGAATTTGCTGTGTGAATCAACCATGTATGTGACCCTGGAACCATGTTCTCATTTTGGAAAAACTCCGCCATGTGCCGATCTGGTTGCAGAATTAAAGATTCCTAAAGTTATAGTTGGTAGTTTGGATCCAAATGAAAAGGTTTCGGGAAGAGGTCTTAAACGGTTAAGAGATGCCGGATGCGAGGTGGTCACAGGAGTTATGGAAGAAGAATGCATCCGTATGAATCGTCGGTTCATGACTTTTCACCAAAAGAGAAGGCCATATATCATCCTAAAATGGGCGCAGACGGAAGATGGCTTCATCGACAGGTCGCGTGAGGAAACGGAATTCGGTCAGCCCACCTGGATTACCAATGACCTTTCCAGGATTGCGGTACACAAGATGCGGTCGGACGAGGCGGCAATTCTGGTTGGTACGAAAACTGCCGTAAAGGATAATCCGTCGCTGACAGTTCGCGATTGGAGTGGAAACCACCCGTTGAGAATGGTGCTCGACCGGCGTGGCATTTTGCCTGCCACCTGTGCGCTTCTCGATCAATCTGCTGAGACGATCGTATTTACTGAAATGGAGATGAACTCGAAGCCCAATCTGGAGTATATTCGGATTAGCTTCGACGCCGATATGCTGAATAATATCAATTCGATCCTCGTTAGCAGAGGAATCCAAAGCCTGCTTGTGGAAGGTGGCAAATCGCTGCTTGAATCATATCTGGCCGCCGGATTGTGGGACGAGGCGAGAATTTATATTGGAAACGCCCGATTTGGGTCAGGTATTAAGGCACCAGAAACGGAATGGGTTCTTGATAGGGAAGAACATCTGGATGATAGTCTGATGCGGATATATTATCGGAACGAGTGAAACAGGACTGACAGGTTTTCAAAACCCGTCAATCCTGTTTCATTGAATATCAGCCCGGAGTCCCAAACTCTAAATACTCAAAACTCCAAGTACTCTAAGTACTTTCTACCTCCTTATAATCACTTTCACCGACTGGCTCATCTCCCCATTGTACACCCTGACAATATACGTTCCCGTAGGTACGCCTGTAAGGTCGATTGGCTCGACGAGGAGCTTATCCACGTATACCTTTTGCTTGCGGTAGAGCAGCTGACTTTGATCATTGAAGATATCAATGGTGAAGTAGGCCTGTACACCCATCTCGATACGCAGTTCAAACTGTCCGGTATTCGGATTAGGGTATGTATCCAGCTCCAGAACATTGGCTTGCATCGGAGAGATCACCACGCCGCTGGTTAATGGCGACTGACAGCCCTTGAGACTTATCAGCAGTGCCACTGTGCCACCATCAGCAGCCGTGAACTGCCGGTCGTTACCGTTGGTGAGAACCGGTGAACCGTTCAGGTACCACTGGTTGCCCAGATCGGTGTTGCTGATCATGGTATGATTTTGAACTACAAAGCTTGGCATGGCCGGTATCGGATTGACCGTTACGGCATAGTTCTCCGAGACAACCGTACCACAATCGGTGGTTCCACTCACCCTCACATTGCCCGAAGTGGCTGAACTGCTGAAATCGACTGTTATACTGGAAGTTGTAGCTCCCGAAACGATGCTTGCCCCGGAAGGAATTGTCCACTGGTATGTGGTCATTCCCGGAGTGGTGCTGTAGATCACATTTTTATCGCCCGAACAAACCGTGGATAAGCCGCTTACGGCAAGCAGGTAGGTCGGCTTGACGGTCACGGTCACACTCTGGCTGTTGGTGCATCCGGTAACTGCCATCACCTCAGTGACCTCATATTTAGTTGTTTTTGAAGGTGTGACCACCGGATTGGGGAGCATAGATGTATAGCTTTCCGCCAAAGAACCCCATACATAGGCGTTGCCGGCAACTGCCGGACCGCCGAGTGTGGTGGGGGTACCCGGACAGATCGTTCTGTCACCTCCGGTCGCAGCCGCGGGCAGCGGATTGATAGTTACCACTACACTGTTTGTCGCCGAACATCCCGTTGCGGTGATGGTTTCTGTTAGTGTATATTTTGTCGTCACTAGAGGCGTTACCACCAGATTGGCTGTTGAAGAAGTGAACCCAGCCGGAGCTGAGATCCAGCTATAGGTATTACTTGCTACGGCAAATGTTCCCAATGATGTGCTTGAATTCAGGCAGATAGATTTGTCCGGACCCGTAAAGGCTGCAGGAGTTGGATTAACCTTGATGGTGAACGTCTTGGCTGCTCCCGTTGTAATCACTCCGCCGCTGACATATGTTGGTGTGACTGTCAGAGTTGCTGCGATCGGTGCTGATCCATCGTTGGTGGCCTTGAACGAGGCGATGTCGCCCGTTCCTGAAGCGGCCAGGCCGATGGCGGTATTGCTGTTGCTCCATGCATACGTTGTTGTCCCACCTTTATTGATTGTGGTAAAGGTTATTGCAGCTGTGGCTGATCCGCTGCAGAGGGTCTGATCGGCAGGTTGATTAACTTGCGCAGAAGGATTGACGGTAATGGTAAATTTTTTGGAACCACCCTCGCAAATGGCGCCATCATTGTTGTAAAAGGGCGTGACCTCGATGGTGGCTACCACCGGAGCTGTATCATTATTAACTGCCGTAAAGGATGCGATATTACCTGTACCAGTAGATGCTAATCCGATTCCGGCATTGCTATTGGTCCAGTTATAGGTGTTTGAACCACCGGTATTGCTAGTTGTGAAGCTTACTGGAAGAGTTACCTTCCCATTGCCAACAGTCTGACTGGTTGGTTGGTCAACCTTTACCGTAGGGTTGACCGTAATAGTAAAGGTTTTAGATCTGCCCCAACAGGTAGCTCCATCGCTACTATAATATGGTGTGACCTCGATGGTGGCTACCACCGGAGCTGAACTTACATTGGTCGGCGTAAAGCTGGCAATATTGCCGCTTCCTGCAGCTGATAGTCCGATGGAATTCTTGCTGTTGGACCAGCTGTAGGTCGTCGTCCCTTCGGTATTGGTGGTTGTGAAAACCACAGCGGCAGAAGCAGAACCGCTGCATATTGTTTGGCTGAGTGGCTGATTTGCCTGGCCGAAAGGATTGACTGTAATGATCGCTTCCGACGAGTTAGCTGTATAGCAGTCACCGCTTTTAAGAACTGCACGGTATTTCGTTGTGACTGCCAGATCTGTCACCACCAGAGATGTCCTAGTGCTTTCAACGTCTGTCGTTGTTTCCCAATTGTCGGTAGACTTCTGCCATTTTACGACATTGCCGGTATATCCAGAAAGCGTCAGTATGGTATTGTTGGTGCCGGGGCAGACAGCACCGGATCCGGAGATGGAACCACCCACACTTGGTGGAGTAACGCTAACGGCAGCCACTGATGAGTATGCTGCGTTGCAGTCACCGCTTTGAACGACGGCACGGAACTTTGTACTGGTACTGAGATTAGTGGCCGTGAGCGAAGTGGTAGTATTTTCGATGTCCGCCGTAGTTGTCCAATTGTCTGTCGATTTCTGCCATTTCAGGATGCTACCCGAATAACCCGAAAGAGTCAGCATAGTACTATTTGTGCCGGCGCAAACCGTGGCTGATCCGGAGATGATGCCACCTAGTGAGATAGGATTGATGGTGATCTTTAATACATTCGATGTTGCCGCCCCTGTCCAGTCACTCATACAGGCTGCTCGTGCCAGGCGTCTGTACCAGGTCGTCTGAGTCAGTCCGGAAGGTGGGTCAAAGGTAGCCGCATTGCTGCTTGCAATATCAGTAAAGCCGTCTGTACCACTTGTAGTTGAGTACTGCCATTTGTATTCCAGCGTCCCTGTCTGGCCTGTCGGATCTGCTGTGCTGGTAAATGCGACTGGATCGAATGGTGTGCAACCGCTCTGGTTGCCGGAGACGGTACCTCCTACGGTAGGGTTGGTGCAGGCAGCTGTTGTGCTCTGACTCTTAGGATTGTCAGTTGACGTGTTCGTATAATACTTTTCAAATCCGGCATCGCCATTGTAGTCAAATACTTGCACGGTGTATTGAGTAGAAGCAGTAAGCCCCGTTAGTGTGACGGAGTTGCCGATGTTGTTGTAAACGCAATAGTACCCTGATGTGCCAAGCTGCGTTCCTTTTGATAACCAATCGGCACTGGCTGTGTAGGTTGTATTGTTCGTCGGAACGGTGATGTCTCCGGTTCCTTCCTTAACGAAAACAGCTCTTTTGGAACCATTGCCATTGGTCCAGCCGATTGTCATCTGTGTGGATGTGACAGAAGAAAATACAATGGAAGATGCCTGCATAATTCCATTAACCAAAACAGCGGTTGTGCTGGCAATGCTATTCAGGACAAGACGTGCATCTACATTTGATGTATTTTTTATCGTACCACCGTTGAGAGAAATTGAGGTGCCAACAGAAACCCCATCGTTGTCATAATCTCCGCTTACTACAGTGTATCTGAATACCAGAGCTGAAGTTCCGCTGCCACTTACATACCCTGCAATTTTTTCTCCGCCCGTATTTAGGGTGACAATAATAGAAGGCGTTTCAGTTACTATGACATCCTGGTCATAATTTACCGTAAAATCCAGATTTCTATCTTTAATATAAGTTCTATTGACGGGAACCGAAACAGAAGTAACTACTGGTATGGGAATTGAAACTTCATAATCGTAAGCTCCCATAGCAGGAAGAGTTGCGCTGCGTGAAGCACCAGAATAGTCTGTTGTAATACCTGTTCCTGTAACGGAGACCAAAGAGCTCTCCGATGGCAGGTAATTGGTAGCCGAGGTACCTCCGGCACTGGCAAATTTCGGATCTTTATTTACACTGTGTAAATCCTGTCCGGTTGCTGTTTTCCAGGCAGACAGGGTTGTAATAACTCCATCCAATATACCCAGCACGCCATTTGGTGCATAGTAATCATTGTAATCCATCGTTAGATAAGTACCAGATTTTACTGAAACAGCATAATGTTTTCCTGACGTACCACCTGAGCGTGTATTGCTGAAGATATTGTTTCTATAGTTTCTTATGCTGGGAGGTGTGTTAGACAAAGCATAGGTACTTTCCGTGTTGCCGGAAACCGAACCTTCTATATTCACTGTGTTGAAATACAGATTAATAGCATAGCCTCCGGGTGAGAGGTTTTTGATGCCATAAATAGCACTTCCATTGGAAATGCCAGTACCCAGACTAATTATATTGTTGGAGAAAGTAGCAGAACCGGTATCTATTTTGAGGCCATACAAAGCGGCACCCGCCGAATTGGCTGATAAACTATGAATGAAGTTTCCCGAAACAGTACTTTCTGTAGTTCCTCCGGAGTAATACAGACCATATACATTTGCTGTAGAAGTTGCACTACTATTTGATAAATTATAAATAGTATTACCCTTAATGCTTTGGGCCACAGCTTTAGTAGAGCTCAGCGCAATCCCAATGACGGGCGTCTTGTAGTCTGTAGCGAAGCTTGTATTGGCAATCGTCAGATCATGGACGATGTTGTCTGAAATGGTATTTGAGCCGTCCATGGATAATATACCATTAATATAACCTTCCTTGAATGGATCTATGCTCGTCATCCCGTTTGTCATATGGGCAATGAGGTTATTCGAAATGGTTACAACTCCTGACCCGATATTTAATATTCCAATTGCTGGTTGAGCCAATGCAGTAGAAGGCGAAGTCAGATTAATGCTGCCTGCTGTTGTTTCGCTGCCTATCGTATTGAACCGGATGTTTGTTGTTCCGGAACCCTGGTTTATTATTCCATAAAATTTATGTCCATGTGTGGGGTCTGTACCTGCAACTGTGACAGATCCGATCTTGTTATACGAGACATCCTTGTTCCCTTCTCCTACAACGTAAATTCCATATAAATATCCTTCATCTGTCCCGCCATTGAGGGTAATGGAACCGGTTCCCGTATCATCACCAATAGTGTTGCCTGAAGTAGTTCCGACATTCAAATAGCCATTGGGTCCATAAATTCCATACCAACCATGTCTACCACCCGCGTTTGAGTATGAAAAATTCCGAATGGTATTGCCCTGTATGTTGCTTGCTATAACAGTTCCAACATTCATATAGATCGCATCAAAATCACCGTCGAATGCATTGGTTTTTGTCCATGCTGCACCACCACAACTTGCCGTGGTACCGCCAATGTAGTTACTTGAGACAGTAAAATCTATCCCTGATGTATTGTCAATATTTATGATCCGATATTTTGCATCTGCTGTTGGTACAAATGAAGCAGTTTCATAAAAGCTGTTTGATGAAATAGTCCAGGTGGTTGTATTATTTCCAAGGTTTATGCCATAAGAATCCAATCCGCGGTTAAGGAAGTCATAGAAATTGTTGTTGCTAATGGTGTTGCCGCTGTTTTCCTTCGTAGAGGTTCCCAGCGAGTAAATTGCATTGACAGGTCTGTTGGCATTTGTAGAATTTGTGATGCTATTGTTGTCAATCAGATTGTTGTCATTTCCTGTTGTTCCGGTAGTTGTACTGAAAAACAGTATTCCACCTGCCGCATCTGTAGAAGAGCCTTTCACCGTGCAATATTTCACAGCATTGCTAGTAGCATCATTGATAAACCGAATGGTGGAAGTACCAGCTGTTGCTTCGGCGCTGGTGTTAGAGATGACCAGATCCTTGGTGGATCCTGTGGCATTCACCCTACCGTCGATGGTTGCATTATCCGCTCCTCTGAGGTCGATAAGCGGCGCAGCAAGGTTGCCGGTGACGCTCAAGCCTGTGGCTGTTGGATAGACATTGATGGATGTATATGACGCACTGCCGCTGGCACTGGCATTGAGTATCGCGGAGGCACTCTCTGTGGTACTGCTGTTGATTCTGACAGTAACGACGCCCATGTGAGTTCCGGCATTGATGGCGTCGAAGGCTCCCTTCAATGTGGCGTATTGTCCGTTAGCGGTTCCTGCAGTTGCTGCCACTGTTACCGGCGACGTATGCTCAAGGGCTCCCATGACGGAACCGGTAAGACTTCGCGTGGTGCCTGTATAATCGGTAAGGATTCCTGTTCCGGTTGCTGCAGCCAACGAGGCTGCCGAAGGTTGGTAATCGGCTGATGAAGTACCTCCTGGAGTGGCAAAGCCGGGATCAACTGATTTACTGTTGGCATCATTGCCTGTAACATCAGTTACGATAGGCAACACGGTTTTATTTTCGCCATAATATCCTAAAATTCCTCCGGTTCCGGAGACATAATAATCATTGTAATCGCATGTCAATTCATCGCCAGGATAAAGAATGTACAAGGCATAATGATTTCCTGAAGTACTCGAACGTGCATTTTTAAAGACATTGTTTTTATAGATCCTCGTATTAGATCCCATATTTGATAGGCCATACGTGTTGCCTGATGCTCCAGCAACAGTCCCTTCAATGTCAACTGTATTAAAGTAAAGACTAATTGTATTGCTTCCACCTGCAAATAATTTAATCCCATATATTGTATTTCCAACGGTAATACCACTACCCAGACTGATGATATTGTTGGAGTAGGTAGCAGTGCCGCCATCTATTTTAATTCCATACAATGAGGCACTTGCAGAAGTTGTCGATAAACTGTGTATAAAATTCTTTGACACAGAGTTGGTGCCATCCTCACCACTATCATAGTGCAAACCAATAACATTTCCAGCAAAAGTGGCGTAGCTGTTGGATAAGTTGTAAATAGTATTGCCTGATATGGTCTCATACATATAAGGACTTGATTGGGAAATGCCGATGATTGATGAGGCATGATTTGCCTGGGTATTCTGATTTGCAGTGGATAAATTGCGAACGATGTTATTGGAAATTGTATTTCGTCCGCTTAAAGTTTTAATACCGACAATTTGTCCCCAGGATCCATTAGTGGCATTATTTAAATTGGTAATTGTATTACCTGAAATAATTGATGTACTGGTGCCAATGCTATAAATCCCGTACACAAATTGATTTACTTCACCGATAGAAGTCGAACTTGCATTGATACTGTTGGCAGTGACTGTACTGCCGATCTCGTTGTTGCTGATGGTGATTGCCCCATAAGCAGAGTCCTTGTATATTCCATAAAAGCTATGTGCAATACCATCGGAACCTACAGCCGTGATGGATCCTATATGGTTGTTTTGAATATCAACAGCACCGCTACTGGCTGAATAGATTCCATAGGAGTTTGCATCGTTGCCATTTGTAAGCGTAATTGAACCGGTTCCTGTAGAGGCACCGATGGTATTACCTGTTGTAGTTCCGATATTGATATCTCCGCTTCCTTCTATTCTGATCCCGGTGAAAGATCGGTCATTTGTATTCGTCCATCTGATATTTGCGATCGTATTTCCCTGGATATTGCTGACAGCTCCGGCACCGGTACTTAGAAGAATCCCCGTAAGCTGATTGTTGTCCGCTACCAATCTGTTTTTGGTGAAAGCAGATCCGCCGCATGAGGCAGCTGTGCCGCCAATGGAGTTACCGGAAATAGTATAATTGACACCTGCATTTTGAACGTAAATCATGTAGTAGACCCCCAAATCATTGGTTGGAACAAAATTGGCAGTTTCATAAAAATTGTTTCCTGAAATTGTCCAGTCTGTATTATTAGTTCCAAGTTTGATTCCGTAAGAAGCAGCTCCACGATTTAGAAAATCATAGATGTTGTTGTTGCTGATAGTGTTGCCACTATTCTCTTTGGCTGAAGTACCTAACGAGCAAATAGCGTTTAATGGCCTGTTCGCATCATCCGCACTGGTGATGTTGTTGTGATCGATCGTATTGTTGTCGTTACCTGTGCTGCCTGAGTATGATGAGCTAAAGTAAATGATGCCGGAATTCAGGCTGGCTGACGAAGCTTTTATGGTACAGTATTTTACCGTATTGTTGCTGGCATCGTTAGTGAAGCGAATGGCTGAGATACCGCCTGCTGGGGATGTGGCGGTGCTAGTGTTGGTGATGACCAGGTCTTTCGCGCTGCCTGTTGCGTTCGCACGACCATCTATTGTTACATTATCGGCGCCGTTGAGGTCGATGAGCGGAGCAGCTAGGTCGCCTGTGATGGAAAGTCCGGTGGTTGTTGGATATATATTCACCGAAGTATAACTGGATGGTGAGCTGCTGGCATTCAGCACTGCCGTACCTGTTTCAACTGTACTCCCCTTAATCTTAACGGTGATCGCACCGGTGTGGGTGCCATCATTAATGGCGTCGAAAGCTGTCTCCAGTGATGCGTATGTGACCGGGGTAGGATCCACGGATGTGGTTACTTCGATGGGCGCAGCGGTTGTCGACTGACTCTTCGGATTGTCTGAAGCAGTGGCTGTATAATATTTTTCCAAACCTGTATCTCCATTGTATTCAAATACTTGTACGGAGTATTGCGTACTGGCGTTAAGACCTTTCAGTATAAAAGAATTCCCTGAATCATTGTACACGCAATAATACCCTGATGTGCCAAGTTGCGTGCCTTTTGAAGTCCAGTCGACACTGGCTGTGTACGTTGTGAGATTGGTAGGATTGGTAATCGTTCCTGTGCCTTCCTTGACAAAGACAGCTCGTTTTGCTCCGTTGCCATTGGTCCAGGTGATGTTCATTTCATCTGATTTAACATCGGAGAATGTTATAGCAGATGCCTGTGTAGTTGGTGAGACAACGGCATCCACGAGAACTCCAGTGGTGGCGGCCACACTATTCAGAACGAGGCCTGCATCTGTCGATGGATTATTTTTAATGGTGCTTCCCCCGGTTAGGGTAATAGCCGAGCCCAGCGAAATGCCATCGTTATCATAATTGCCGCTGACAACTGTATATCTGAATACAATGGCCGTTGAACCGCTTCCGCTCAGATAAGTTGCGACGACTGTGCCTCCTGTGTTTAGGGTGACAGAAATCGTGGGGAATCCGGATACTGTGACTGCCTGGTCATAATTGACCGTAAAGTCGAGATTGTTACCCGCAACATAGGTGTCATTTGTGGGTACTGAGACGGACGTAACTGCCGCCGCGGGCGGAAGAATAGAATATGAATATGCTCCCATGGAAGGAAAGACCAAACTTCTGGTAGTACCTGCATAATCTTCTAATATGCCGGTTCCTGTAACTGCCAACAAAGTGGCTTCCGATGGCAGGTAGTTGGCTGCAGAATTTCCTCCGGCACTTGCAAAGCCCGGATTAGATGATTTGCTGTGGCTATCTTGTCCTGTTGCAGTTTTCCAGTCTGCCAAGGTGGTTTTATCTCCGCCTAAATTACCCAGCACACCATTCGGCGCATAATAGTCATTGTAATCCATCGTCAGAGATTGGTTCGAATTCAGCCAGACTGCATAATGAATCCCTGACGTGCCACCAGACCTGGAATTATTAAATATATTGTTTCTGTAATTTCTTGGCGAAAGCCCATTCTTTAGGGCATAGGTAGGACTTGTTTCCCCAGTTACTGTACCTTCAATGTCAATGGTATTAAAGTATAAACTATTATTGAGGCCATAATTCTGGATTCCACAAATTGCATTTCCATTGGTTATTCCGGTACCCAGACTAATAATATTATTTGAATAGGTAGCAGTTCCTGCATCTATCTTAAGACCATACAAAGAGGCACTTGCCGAATTTGCCGATAAGCTGTGAATGAAGTTTTTTGATAAGGAGTTTGTTCCGGTTGTTCCGCCATTGTAAAACAAACCAATAACATATCCGGCGAAAGAAGCGTAACTGTTGGATAAGTTATAAATGGTATTTCCTGTAAGGGTTTGTCCGGCAGTGGTACTGGTCTGGTTGATTCCAATAACAGAAGCTGTGTTCGTTGACGACGTATTTGCATTGGATATTGTCAGATCTCTGACCGTATTATTGGTAACTGTATTTGAACCGCTGCTTGTTGCGATTCCGTTAATCACCCCGGCAGTCCCAGCTGTTGTGTTGGTTGTTCCATTGGTTAATTTGGAGATGGTATTGGCCGAGATGGTTACTGTTCCGGTACCTGTATTGGAGATTCCATAAACTGTTTGGGCATTGGATGAAGAGGTGGAGCTTGCATTAATGCTGTTTGAGGTTCCAGCATCAGTACTGCCAATGGAGTTGTTACTGATGGTTGCAATTCCGGTAGCAGTGCTGTAAATGCCTTTTAGATCTGTGTTATTGGCTCCTGAAGTGTTGCCGGCAGTGATGGAGGCAATGGTGTTGTCCCGGGTACTTGTTGTACCTGAACCCGCTATGCTTATTCCGTAAAAACATCCGCTTGCCGTGGAATTTGTCAAAGTAATAGACCCATTGCCAGATGTTGCACCGATGGTATTGCCTGTTGTGGTTCCGGTATTTACCTCTCCTGCACTGATATTTATCCCATACCATGATGCATTTAAACTGTTTGCATAGGCAAAATTCCGGATAATATTTCCCTGGACGCTGGTTGCGGTACCGGTGCCAACATTCAGGTTAATAGCTGTAAAGGTATTGTTGAATGCAGCCGTTTTTGTCCAGGCCGTTCCACCGCAGCTGGCAGCGCTACCGCCGATATAGTTGTTGTCTACTGTAAATCCTGTGCCAGATGTGTAATAGATGTTTATCGCATAATATGCCACTGAGCTTGTTGGCACAAAGGAAGCTGTTTCGTAAAAGCTATTTCCTGTAATGGTCCAGGTTGTATTGTAATTCCAAAGGTTTATCCCATAAGAAACCATGCTTCTACTTAAAAAATTGAAGATACTGTTGTTGCGAATAATGTTGCCACTGTTATCTTTTGAGCTGGCACCGATGGATCCGATGGCATTAACTGGTCGGTTGGCATCGGTCGAACTGGTAATGTCATTCTGTTCAATGGTGTTGTCATCGTTGCCGCTTGTCCCGGTTGTTGAGCTGAAATAGAGCACACCTCCATAGGCAGTAGTTGATGAACCTTTAATTGTGCAATATTTCACAGTATTGCCTGAAGCATCGTTGATGAAACGAATGGTTGAAGTTTCTGCCGTTGAAGAGGTGCTTGTGTTGGTGATAATAAGGTCTTTCGAAGAACCAGTTGCGTTTACCCGACCGTCGATGATCACATTATCGGCGCCGTTGAGGTCGATGAGGGGTGTGGCGAGGTTGCCGGAGATGGAGAGACCGGTGGTGGTTGGATAAATATTGACGGACGTATATGAAGCACTGCCGCTAGCGCTGGCATTGAGCACTGCAGAAGCCGTTTCGGTGATGCTGTTATTGATCTTTATGGTTATAGTTCCCTGGTGGGTACCGTCGTTAATTTTATCGAAGGCAGCTTTTAAGGTTTCGTAAGAACCTGTGGTTGTTCCCGATGTGGCGGTCACTGATACGGGTACTAAATTTACCTTTGCTAGATTAGGTGAACTTTTACCGCCCGCTGTCGTAAAATAACCACCCACAATTAATTCAGTAGTTCCGCTCATTGCCACTGCATTAACGGAACTAGCTATTCCGGGACTATATGTTCCGGATCCAAGAGCCGACCATGCACTTCCGTCCCATTTAGCAATATAGTAAGTTTGAACGCTTCCAGCCCATGTAAAGACTCCTCCCACAAACACATTACTCCCACTTACTGCAACGGCATAAGCAGTATTGTTTAATCCGGATCCAAGAGCCGACCAGGCAGTTCCGTCCCATTTGGCTACTTTTTCGACACTAACAGCTCCTGCCAATGTAAACGATCCCCCTACATACACATCACTTCCACTTACTGCAATGGCATTAACTCTACTATTAAATCCGGTCCCAAGTCCCGACCATGTGCTTCCATCCCATTTGGCTATTCTGTTGGCAGACACACCTCCGGCCAATGAAAAGTCTCCTCCCACATAGACATCACTTCCACTTACTGTAATGGAATATACGGAATTATTTGTTCCGGATCCAAGAGCCGACCATGCACTTCCGTTCCATTTGGCTATTCTTGTTGCTGGATTACCTCCGGCCGATGAAAAAGCCCCCACGACATAGACATCGCTTCCATTTACTGCAATGCCAGTGACAGAACCGTTTAATCCTGATCCAAGAGCTGACCACGCACTCCCGTCCCATTTGGCTATTTTTTCGACAGCAACATCTCCGGCCAATGTAAATGATCCTCCCACATACACATCGCTTCCATTAACTGCAATGGCAGAAACAGATCCGTTTAGCCCGGTGCTAAGAGCCGACCAGGCTGACCCGTTCCATTTAGCTATATAATTAGCCGAAGCACCTCCGGCCGTTGTAAAATTACCTCCCACATACACATCGGTTCCACTTACTACGGTGGCCAAAACCGATCCATTTAATCCTCCGATTACCAACCAGTTGGCATCAGTTATCGTTGGGTCTATCGTTAAAGGATATGCCGCACCTGAATCATGCACACTTATACAAATATGATCTTCTGAAATCGCCTTCATTTCGCCCGGAAAACTTTTTCCAAATGCATCGGTAATAAAAAGCCTGTGGTACTCCAGTTTTCTGCCGTTATCCATTATAATCGATACCCCATTTAAGGAATTTGCAGCTTTTGCTCCTCTTAATTCCAGCTCCAACGACAGGTCTCCGGCTCCTGCCGGTGAAGCTGAAATAATAAAATCCTGCCTGATGCCGTATGTAGAAGCCGTAAAACGCTCTGTTAAGTTTCCTCTGTTTAGCAGAACTGCGTCATTTTCGATAGAAATTGTCCCCTTGCTTACACTATTTACCTCCCCTTTGGAATATGACAGCGGACGAAGACTAAAATTACCCGGGCCTTCCTCCGTTGATGTTGAATTAATCAGTAAGCCTTCCACGGAAACAGCACCCCGCATAGCCTGAAAAGGAGACTCAATCGCAGCGGCATTGCCAGCTATAAATGGTTTGCGTCTTTCCGCCTTTTTATCTATCTCGAGGTCTAAATCCGTCATAGCGATCTGCGTTGTTTTCGTAACGGCATCAGGTTTCTGCGGAATATTTGATACAACTCTGTTTTGAAAATTGCCGAAGGCGGGTGTCGCCGTTGTGGTTTGCAGAAAAAATACCATAATAAAAGTCGGGGCGATCAGGAATGCAAGAAACTTTTTCATGACAAAGTTGTTTTGAATATATTTTATAGAAATCTCTTTTCGGTCATTCTGTAGGTCGAGAAGAAACGCTGCGAAAAAGAAGGCACTGTATCTTCTCCCCCCTAACAACTTTAAGAGCCAAATTGTTTAAATTTTCGAAAGATTTGGATAAGATTTCGAGTTCACAAGGTTTCTGAGCAGCAAAGCATTGGGTGCTTTGAAAGGCAGGCGGTGAGGGCGGCAGTGCTTTAGGTGAGCAGTAGCCCAAAATCTCTTTTCTTATTTTTTTGCCGTAAATTTATGGGAAGGCGAATTCTCAACAGATTTTACTAATTGCTGATATTCCCTCTAATTATCATGAATCTACAAGTAATTCAAAAGAAAATCAACGAGATCCGAGGACTGAAGGTGATGTTGGATTATGACCTTGCTGCGCTTTATGAAGTTGAAACCAAAGTGTTGAAACAGGCAGTAAAAAGGAATATAGACCGGTTCCCCGAAGACTTTATGTTTGAACTGACACGGGATGAGTACAATTCTCTAAGGTCACAAAATGTTACCTTAGAGAATGGAAGAGGGAAATACAGCAAATTTTTATCGTATGCTTTTACAGAACAGGGTGTTGCCATGTTATCAAGCGTATTGAGAAGCCCCAAAGCCCTACAGATAAATATCATGATTATGCGGGCTTTTGTGCTGTGTCGACAATTCTCCTTGACTGACAAGGAATTAACTGCAAAGATGAACGAACTCGAAACCAAATACAACAAGCAGTTCAAGGACGTTTACGACGCCATAAACTTCTTGCTGCAAAAGGACAAGCAAAAAGAGAACCAGAATCAAAGGAAACGAATAGGATTCAAAACAGAATAGGGACATGAAACCACCTAACAATCAATAGCTCTCCGCTTTCCACTCTTAACTTGCATCTCTTTTGGAGAATGAGCTGCCTCTTCAATTTCCGCATTGTTATGTGCGCTCCAGATACTGGCGTTCAGTTCAAAGCCAATCAGCAGAATCAATGCCATAAAATAGAAATAGAGCATTATAACCACGAGCGTGCCGATTGATCCGTAGAGCGTATTGTATTTTCCAAAATTGTTAATGTAGAAGGAAAATCCGACCGATATAAGAATGGAAAGCAAGGTTGCCAATGTGCCTCCCGCTGAGATAAACCTGAATTTCATCTTTCGGGCTGGGGCGAAGTAAAACAAGAATGCAAAGGCAAAAAAGAATAGCAGTAATATTACCAGCCATTTCCCACCAATAACCATGTAATAGACGTAATCGAATCGGAGAATTTGTTTCGCCAGTAAAAGCTCCATGACCCACCTGCTAACGGTGATTAAAGCAACGCTCACTGTCGTCAGCGTCGTCAAAATCAATGATAATCCAAAGGCAATCGTATAAAGGCTAAATATATTTCTGGTCTCAATGGCATGAATGGTTGCATTAAATGCCACAATGATCGATACTAAGCCGTTGGTAGAGAATACAAATGCAGCCAAAAACCCAAATGAAAGCAGACTTCCGCGAGGCTGGGTAATGATGTCCTGAATAGTGCCTTGTATTGCCAGATATGCGTTATCCGGCAGAACGCTTTGTATCAGATTCATCAGCTGAGTCTGGAAATTTTCGATTGGGATATAAGGAATAAGTGTGAAAAGGAAGATAATAGCCGGAAACATCGCCAAAATAAAATTAAAAGCGATAGCGGATGCCCTGGTTGTTATGGCGCCATCATACAACCCTTTCCAAAAGAATCTCGCGACATCATACAACGGTAATCCGTCAAAAAAGGGAACGGTGATCTTTTTAGCTTTCAGGACAATGCTGTCTATTATTTTGAGAGCCCAAAGCCTGGTATTATGTAGAAAGACCATCATATGCTTATCAGGAAAGGTAAGTTACAATTTAAGAGAAGTCAGCAATTTTATCCGATCAGATCAGTCCTTTTCTATTCTCAACTGGACAATTAATGGCTTATTGGCGAATGTTTTGAGCATAAAATAGATCCGAAAATTGGTGCCCGTAGTTTGTAGTTTGCCGATACCATACACAGAATCAGTTCCGCCCTGATGAGTTATTTTAAAATCGGTAGGCTTATTTTTACTGAAAAAATCACTTAGAATCATTTCCCCCTGTTCTTTTGAGCAAACATTTTCCTTTTCCAAAATAACCAGTTCTATGTTATCATTGAAATAGGAGGCAACCATCTTTGCATTTCCGGTTTTCAGTCCGCTACCAATCTGCACCGGAATTTGCCCAAATAGAAAATTCGTCTGGAGGAGCAGCAAAATAGCTGGAATAAAATAGGATAGAATTTTCTTCATCGCACTTGTTTGAACAGTCTAAAGCTGTATTAAAATTTCAGTTAATCTATCAATTATAACCAAGACCAACAAATTTATCAAAGGTTTTAACACTATTTGCAAAAATAGCATTACTTTGTATGAACTGTAACAACAATCATGCCGTGAAGATTACGCTACTGTTGGTCGGAGCAACCGATCGGAACTATCTGAAGGAGGGAATTGAGGATTACCAAAAGAGACTTATCCACTACCTCCCTTTTGAAATTCGTGTTATCGCCGATGTTAAAAATATCCGTAACCTTACCGCTGATCAGCAAAAGGAAAAGGAAGGGAAATCGATTCTTGACCAGGTATCCACCGGGGATGAATTGATTCTGCTGGATGTTGAGGGAACTGAATATTCATCCCCCGGATTGGCTAGTTGGATTGAAAAGCGGATGCTATCCGGAGCCAGACAGGTGATATTTGTCGTCGGCGGACCCTATGGTTTTTCGGACGCCGTTTATAAAAGAGCAGATTCCAAAATGTCTCTCTCCAGGTTTACTTTCCCTCACCAGTTAGTTCGCTTGCTTTTTATCGAACAACTATATCGGGCCATGACTATCATCAAAGGTGAACCTTATCATCATGCTTAGTCGGAAAAGAAATATTTTCAACGGTTACGGTCTGCTCCTCGTAGGACTGCTAATGCTGGGTTTATCCCTCATTTGGGAACCTCTGTTTTTCAAAAAGCAAGACCAGCAGGCTGAAGGGAGACGGATCTTCAAGGTATTTGAAAAAAAGGAGACGGTTATCAGAGCCGGGATGGATCGTTTGGCATCCATGCTCTCAGCCGGGAAAAGAGGAAAGGATATTTGGCTGGAAACACCACCCGAAAATCAGGAGAATTCCGGAATATATTACACGGTTTCAGAAAATGATTCGCTGGTATTCTGGAGTTCGTCGCTTGTGGCTTTTGAGAATGGAAGGGCACAAAGTAAGCCGGAGGGAAGTCTTCAAAAAATGCCGACCGGCTGGTATTATATTTTCTCAAAGCGGTCGGGGCAGTATCTTATAAACGGATACATGCTGATTAAAAGGGACTTTCCCTATCAAAACAGATATGTTCAATCTTCGTTCCAGGACGATTTCCACCTGTCTGATCAATGTGAGGTAATATCAGAAGAGAAACCCGGCAATATTCAGGTATTCTGCAGCGAGGGAAAATTCCATTTTGGAATCCAGTTTAAGAATCAACAAGGCAGAACGGCACAAGAGGAGATTCCGGTTTTGCTATTTTTCCTTCTGTTCGTGTTGTTCACTACGGCACAATTTAATTCATGGATTAACAATCGCCCGCTAAAATCCTGGTCAAAGCTTGGCTTTTCATTCCTTTTTGCCGGTTCGTCCTATTTAGCTCTGACGCTTCTGAGGATACCGAATGCGGTATATGCCAATAAAATTTTCGCTCCATCACACTTTGCATACGGACAAATGCTATCCTCTTTGGGCGACTATCTGCTTTTGTCATTCTTCCTGTTCTCTGTTGCGCAGTCATTCTTTGTCTTCTTCCGAAAGGAGAAAAAAATACGCCCTTTTTCCATTGAGAATGGATTGCTATTTGCATTTGTGAGTTGCTATTTTGTACTCTCCTGCCGTTTATTTCTGGTTCTTCTAAACAACTCGGATATTTCACTGGAATTGTACAGCAATATGAGTCTGTCGATTCCGAATATTTTGGCATCCTGCTGTATTGCTTTGCAGATGGTTGGACTTGGTGTTCTGTTGATCAGGGTCAGATGCCTTTTGAAGACGGATCAGAAATATTTTGCTTTTTTCGTGCTGTCAACCCTGACATTGGCAATTCTTCTGCTAATCCTCTTGATTTTAGGTGTCGGTATACCGTTTGAGATTATCCTCTCGTATCTGATCATATCATTATGTTTTGACAGGATTGGGATAGATCTTCTGTCGAAATACAAGTTGACCTCGCTGCTGGTCTATGGCTTGCTTCTGGCTTTCGGACTAAATTTGGCTGCACAAAAGGAGATTAGTAGGCGTAAGGCTAATATTCAGCAGGTTATGGCTGTCAACCTGGCAACAGAGCGGGATCCGGCTGCCGAGATATTTTTGTCCGATTTTGAAACGAAAGTGGTTAAAGACACAGTGATTCAACCGCTTCTGGTACCGCCTTACCAAAATTTTAAAAAATATTTGGCGGAGAATTATTTCACAGGATTTTGGAATAACTACGAAAGTCAGATTACTGTCTGTTCTTCAATTGATAGCGTTTTACTCACTGAAACCAGACGCAGATTCCCGTGCCTGGAATTTTTTAAACAGTTGGAGGCCGAGAAGGGAGTAAGCTTAGGAGGCTCCGATTTTTATTTTATGGATCGTCTCAATGGACGGATTTCCTATTTGGGAGAGTTGCACCTGGTTGCCACAAAGGGCAATAGACCGCTGGTCGTATTTATTGAACTCAATTCCAAGATTATTCCGGAAGGGAAGGGTTATCCGCAATTGCTTATGGATCAGCAAACTGCTAAGCGGAATCGGAATGAGGGATATAGTTATGCAAAATATTTTGGCGGGAAGCTGGTTGATAGGGGCGGTGCTTATTCATACGACCCGTCTATTTCCTCAGAGACGATTTTTGATAAAGAGTTCAATTATTATCAGCGGGGTGGGTTTCAGCATTGTCTCTATAAACGCAGCGCCGAGAATTATGTTATTGTCAGTTATCCAATGCCTTCCATTGTTGAACAGGGCCGCGGATTTCCTCCGTTATTTCTTTTCATTTATTTCCTTGGTTTTACATGGATACTTTTGAGTCAGCGGGCGAAATTCATTTCGAGACAGAAGTTTGAGCTCAGTGGCAAGATTCAGTTTACCCTGGTTTCTACCTTATTGGTTTTGTTATTTCTGATCGGATTGGGGCTGATACGCTATAATTATCTGGAATTTCAGCGGTCGATGAAAGAGACGCTCGATCAAAAGGTTAGGGCGATTTCAGCTGAGCTGGGGTTGCGGATCGGTGGCGTTAATAAGCTGGACTCTATTCATGAATATTTGGGCGACCAGTTGGTTGAGATTTCCGACATTACCTGGACTGACATTAATATCTACGATTTGAAGGGGCGACTCGCTGCAAGTTCGCGGCACGAGATTTTCGAGCAGGGGCTCACTTCAGAGCGGATGAATCCGCAGGCATACCGAACATTGAATATTTTGGGCGGAGCCACCTTCCTGCACAATGAAAATTTGGGAAAAATGGAGTTTTTCTCCGTTTATGCTCCGCTTTTCAATCGTTCGGATGAATTGCTGGGTTATGTCAATTTGCCCTATTTTAACCGGCAGGATGAGTTTACGAAGCAAGTCTCCGGATTTATAGTAGCGTTTATTAACCTCTATATTTTGCTTGTATTGCTGACCATGATCATTGCCTTGGCTATCAGCACAAGATTAACAGTTCCGCTGCTTCAAATTGAGCAAAAGCTAAAAGGAATTGCGTTGGGTCGGGAAAATGCCCTGATCGAATACAGGGGTGAAGATGAGATCGGCAGACTGGTTGACGCCTACAACCAAAAGGTTAAGGAGCTGGCCGACAGCGCTGCACTATTGGCGCGCTCGGAACGTGAATCGGCCTGGAAGGAGATGGCGAGACAGATCGCGCATGAAATTAATAATCCGCTCACTCCGATGAAACTCAACATCCAATATCTGCAAAAGATTAAGGATGAAGGTGCCTCCAATTTCGATGCGTATTTTAACCAGGTAACCCGGATGCTCGTTGCCCAGATTGATACTTTGTCTGCGATAGCGGCTACTTTCTCGGATTTTGCGCGGCTACCCTCTACCCGCATCGAGCCTGTTGAAATGACCGGTTTGATAAGGGAAGTTTCCACGCTTTTTGAGGCGCCCGGAGAGTATTCGCTTAGCGTGGAATGTCCAGACAGAGAGGTTTATGTATTGGGCGATCGCGATCAGCTTCGCAGAGCATTGGTGAATATTGTCCGGAATGCGATGCAAGCAATTCTCAACCAGGCCGATGGCTCAATTAAGGTAACCCTGGAACTCACCGGTGACCAGGTGAAGATTGATGTTACCGACAATGGTCCTGGTATACCGGAGGCAGACCGATCCCGTCTGTTTGAGCCCAATTTCACCACCAAGAGTGGCGGAATGGGATTAGGTCTGGCCATTACGAAAACAATTATTGAAAATTACAAGGGTGAGATCAGGTATGAAAGCAATCCGGGCCGAACAATTTTTTCGATGATATTTTTACATATTATAATTTGATAATAGCCTCTTGTTATCATAATTTCCTAAAAATTAGCAGCTTAATATTCAGGTCATTGAGACAGTACCACTTTTTATCATGGTCGTACACAAATTCCGTCAACAATTTGGTACCTTGATTGTTAATGAATTGATTTAGTCTCAAACCTGATTCTTATGAAAAAGTCCTTCCTAACATTTTTAGCGCTGCTAATTACGCTTGCGATTTTTGCTCAAAAATCGAGTAACGTTGCAATTAACACAGACGGTTCACTTCCGGATAAGTCGGCCATGCTCGATGTGAAAAGCACAAACATGGGGATGCTGTTTCCACGGATGACCGAAACTCAGCGAAACAGCCTTTCCTCGCCGGCCACAGGATTGTTGATATACAATACCACATCGAATTTGTTCAATTATTACTCTGGAGGTTCATGGTGCAAAATTGAAGGAACTGTTGTTTCCAGCACAACTGGTTCGACGGCGCCAGGAGGTGGAGTTTCAATGAGTGTCGGCGCGGACGTTGTGGCCGACAAATCTGCTATGCTGGATGTTTCCAGCACAACTAAGGGCGTTTTAATTCCCAGGACGTTGCCTCAATCGATCAGTTCCCCTGCCGCGGGTTTGATTATTTTCAATACATCAACCAACAAGATAAACTATTATAACGGTTCTCAATGGAAGACTGTCTGTTCAATATCAACGGGTACAGCCGGCGCATCGACTTCCCAGACTTCGGCAGGATTTGCTATTAATTCAAGTGGGGAAGCTCCGGCTCCATCTGCTGTACTTGACATCCAATCAACCGATAAAGGTTTGTTGGTACCCCGGATGAATGAGTGGGATAAAAATGCGATTCTACCGACCGCCGGACTGATCATTTACAATACATTTGCAAACACCCTGCAATTCTGGAATGGGTCGAAATGGATGCGTTTGAATGAGGCTCCGGTGACCCCAACCAGCGGGACACATTCTCCATCACCTACAGAGATTACCTGGAACTGGAATACGGCTCAAGAGGCTTCCGGATATAAGTGGAACACATCCGATAACTATGCAACGGCCACTGATATGGGCGGTTCCACCTCAAAAACAGAAACGGGTCTCACGAATGGAACATCCTATACCCGATACGTATGGGCGTACAATTCATGCTCCAATTCTCAGGTATTAATTTTGACAGCTACGGCCCAATTTGTTTGCGGCTCTTCGTCTATTAACGTGAATCACGTGGCAGGCTCAGTAGCTCCGGAAACCAAGTCGGTTACTTACGGCACCGTGACAAATATCCCCGGTGAAACGAGTAAGTGCTGGATTACCAGAAATTTAGGTGCTTCACAACAAGCTAGCGGAGTAAATGACAAGTCTGAAGCTTCTGCAGGTTGGTACTGGCAGTTTAATCGCAAACAAGGATTTAAACAGGATGGATCACCAAAATCGGCGTGGATACCTAGTCCTGGCGGGAAAACCGGAATTGTGGAGTCTTCCGATTGGACAAGTGGAAACGACCCTTGCACCATAGAATTAGGGGCTGGCTGGCGTATTCCGACAAGAAGTGAGTGGGAAAATGTCAAGAACTCAGGTAACTGGAAAGACTGGAATGGTCCCTGGAACTCAGGACTGAGGTTGCATGGTGCACTTTGTCTGTGGTATGGTTCCGGGGTAATTGAAAGTTGGTACAGCAATGAGGGCGGTACCTATTGGAGTAGCAGCCAAATCTATCCCAAATATGGAATTCAGTTAATGTTCTATAGTGCTGGTTGTCAGGTGTGGACTGGCCTTGGATACACCAAGACAGATGGCTATTCGGTGCGTTGTATAAAATAACAGACAGCTGGATTATTCGTTTTCAGCTACTTAATTGCTTAAACAACGCTCATATGTACAAGCCATTTCATACATCTTTCATACGCATTCTCCTTCTAATTTCATTGGGGTCTCTTCTTCCATTGCCGCTTTTAGCTCAAACGGGAAATGTAGATCTGACGATTCACGTTCGTGGCGTTTATGACAGTAACATTACCTTGTTAACTTTTTCTGATTCACGTGTTTACACGCCTATTAAAGAAGCTCAAGGCATTAGAAATGGAGAAAAAGTCACTATATCCGTTCCTAAGGAGGTGCTTCCCGGTGAGTTTGTCCTGAGGTTCAATTACAGAGAAAAGGAATCGGATTCACCATATCCATCCGAGAAAAACCTGATCATTTCGGGCCAAAATCTGGAAATGTGGGTAGCACCGAAATATTCTGGCAATGCGGATAGTACCAGGTTTCAGAAAGGTGAGATAGAAAATACTGCGCTCGAAAATTTCCGTGTGGAAAACAGCAGGTTAAGAGATCCATTAGGGCTGCTTCAAAACTTTCTGATGAACTATGATGAACCCGGTTCCAAGTTCTATTTGACTGGGATCAAGACTTATGAAGAGAGGCAAAGGTCATATAATCAGTGGTTGATGCAATTGGTTCATAAAGATTCGTCTTTGTTTGTCAGCAACCTATTTCGTTTCCAATACCTGCCCCAAATCAACTGGAAAGGAAATTTGGCTCAACGGACAAAAAGTATGCTGGATCATTATTTTGATGGAATGGATTTCCGGAATCCACTGGTAATCAAGACTTCCGAATTGAATAAATGGCTCGACAACTGGGTCAACCTGTCCGTAGCAAATGCTTCCGAATTTGCCTCACACGATTCCGTGATTTCTCAGTCTGGAAAAATTGCTATTGAAAGTGCGAAAAGGGGCCATCCTCTGGTTTATGGCTGGATGGTGGATTATTTCTACCGGGGATTCGAGGCCAATGGAATTGATTCAGGACTAAAAATGCTTGAGCCTTTTATCAATGATCCCAATTGTCTTACCTCGAAAAGAAGAGAAATTGGAAGACGGATCCAGGGTCTGACTACGATTATTCCGGGAACGAAAGCTCCTGAAATTAAATTAATATCTGATGACGGGACACCCTTCGAGCTGGGGAAATACAATCCGGACGGCGAATATATCCTTCTGTTGTTTTGGTCGGCAGGGTGTAGTCACTGCGTCGAAATGGTGGATAAGATATACCCCTGGCAGCAACAAGCCGAATTCAGAAAAAAAATAACCATAGTCGCCATTAGTCTGGATGACAACGAGCCAGACATTAAAAGATGGGAACTAAAGAAGCCGGAGCTGAAAGGATGGAAACATTTATCCGCCACCGAAGGGGTGCGGAGCAAAGTGGCATCTGACTATTTTGTGCTGGCTACACCTTCAATGTTCCTGCTGGAAACAAAAACCGGAAAAATTACCGCTCTACCAAATACCCTGGATGACCTTGTAAGTGCTACGAAGTAAAACACCTAAGAAGATGAAGAAAATATCCGTTTATCAAAATTGTGCTATGAAGACCACCTTAATCTTCGCACTTTCGATTCTTTTAGCCACCGGACTGTTTGCCCAAGGCATATCCAGTTATGGCGGAAAATTAGGAATAGGTTCGACTTATAAAGAAGTAAAGGCGCTTAGTGGGGCCATTTTAAAATACGGAGCAGCATCTGTCGTGGTTGTAAATGGCGACTTTTATAATAATGAGTCAGCTACTGTCACGCTCACTGGTAAACTGAAATTGATTGGAAACCTTACAAAAGATAGCGGGACTGGGAGTGTTTTATGCACCAATGCCGGTTCATACAGTGAGGTTGAATTTGCGGGAGCCAGTGCACAAAGTGTGGGAGGTACCTCCACAGGTTCATTTGACTTTTACAAGGTCGTCATTAATAATTCCAGCGGAGGAGTTTTGGCAAACCAGAGTATATCTGTTAAGAATCTCCTTGATTTTCAAAAGGGCCTGTTGTCTACCGCCGGATCTGCCCAAATCAAGATGAATGCCAGTGCAACCATTACCAATGCTGGATCTGATAAATATGTGGATGGAAAATTGTGTTATCAGTATGTATCCTTGGGTTCAAAAACGTTCCCGATAGGCAAGGGAGGCAATTACAGACCAATGTCTATAACGACTACAACTGTTGCCTCGATGTCAATTGTGGCGGAACAAATTGAGGGCAAAATGCCGGGGACTGCACCTATCAATACGACGTTGTTTGAGGCCAGGTACTGGACAGTTACACTGGTGAATTCTGCTATTGCCGGTTTCAAAATTTCCCTCACACCCACCGGATTTACTCCGGCAAATACACCTGTGATATTATCTGGCGATGGAATAGCAATTAAAACCAATCCGGCTACAACGCCGAATTACACGAATCTGACTGCTTTTGACGCATCCGGTTCATTTGGATTGGGTGACCTTTCCTGTGGCAGTCCAACTTCGGGCGGGACAATTGGTACGGCACAGACAATCTGTTCGGGGAGTACTCCTGACTCATTTACCAGTACAACAGCTGCTTCTGGGCAATTGGGGACGATTGAATACAAATGGCAATCATCCACAACCAGCGCTACTTCGAATTTCAGTGATATAGCTTCATCAAATTCAGCGACTTATTCGCCGGGTGCGATAAGTGTCAATACCTGGTACAAAAGGGTCGCCAGAGCAAGTTGCAGACCTAACTGGACGGGGGCTGTCGAATCCAATGTAATTGCCATGACCGTCATTCCAAAATCAAATGGTGGTAAGTTGGCCGGCTCCGTAAGCATATGTGCTGGCAATAATAGCACAATCCTAACATTATCAGGCTATACCGGGACTATTCTTAAATGGCAGTCATCGACCGATAATTGGGTAAATTCAACCAATATAGATAATACAACCACAACTTTAACTGCAACCAACCTCACGGCAACAACAAAATATCGCGCAGTCGTGCAGAGTGGGGCTTGTGCGACAGCCAATTCAGCAGAGGCAGTTATTACAGTGAGTCCGGAGACAGTTGGAGGAACGATTGAAGGTTCTGCTACCGTCTGTGCAACACTAAACAGTACGAAGCTCACACTTTCCGGCCATACGGGGAATGTTCTTAAATGGCAATCCTCAACCAACGACTGGGTAACTTCCACCAACATAGCTAATACCACCGCCACACTAACCATCGATAATCTCACGACAACGACTAAATACCGGGCCGTTTTGCAGAGTGGTGTATGTGCTGCCGCGAATTCGGCTGAAGCAATTATCACTGTCAATCCGGCATCGGTCGGTGGAACGATCGTAGGATCAACTTCCGTCTGTTCCGGCAATAACAGCACTGATCTTTCCTTGACCGGCAACGTGGGTGATGTAGTCAAATGGCAATCTTCCACCAATAATTGGACTACCGTTGTTGATATCGTCAACACATCCACTATGCTTACAGTCAACAATCTGACTACAACCACAAAATACAGGGCGGTTATTAAAAGCGGAATATGCGATCAGGTTACTTCCGCTGTTGCGACATTGACTGTTAGTGCGGTGACAGTAGGGGGTTCCATTGCGGGGTCAACCTCTGTTTACGCTGGCACCAATAGTACTTTACTGACACTTTCCGGCCATACGGGATCTGTCATCAAATGGCAATCCTCAACAGACGATTGGACGACCGCAACTGACATTACAAATACTGCGACAACTTATACAGCAACTAACCTGACTGTTGCCACAAAGTACCGTGCGATTGTCCGGAGTGGCGTGTGCGAAACGGAGTATTCCGAAGAAGCTGAGTTGAAAATCAAGGCTCTGCCTGAGGTGACCTCAGTTACAGTTGCCGAGGAAAAAACATATGCCATCGGACAGACTATCTACTTCACAGTAAACTACTCTGATCCGGTAACCATCAGTGGTACACCTTTTCTGGATCTGACACTTGATTCCGGTGCGAAAAGAGCCTCCTATTACAGTGGATCCGGGACTTCCAGTCCGGTATTCAGTTACACAGTAGTTTCGGGCGATTCAGACATAAACGGCATAACGCTCGGATCATCTGTTACATTGAACTCCGGGACGATTCTTAATTCAGACAACCAGCCTGCTAAATTGGTTTTGAATAATATCAGTTCCATGACCAATGTCCTGATTGATGGAAATTCCCCGGCAGTGACATCCGTATCTGTCCCAACAAATGCCATCTATATTGAAGGTCAGAACCTTGATTTTACCGTTACCTTCAATGAGGCTGTCAGAGTTGTAACTTCAGGTGGAACGCCTTATATCTCTGTTACAATGGATAGCGGAAGTGCCTCTGCCACCTACATGAGTGGTTCGGGAACAGCCAGTCTGACATTCAGATACACAGTTGCTTCTGGTAATAAAGATTCCAATGGAATTTCACTTGGCAGTTCAATCGTGGCAAATAGTGGCACGCTAAAAGATGCAGCCGGTAATAATGCAGTGCTTACCCTTAACAGCGTAGGCAGTACTACAGGAGTCTTGGTTGATGCCACGATTCCAACCATTTCATCCGTAAACTCTACCACTGCCAATGGCACATATAAACCCGCTGATGTCGTTTCTATTGTTGTCACTTTCTCGGAGGCTGTTGTCGTTACAGGCACACCCAAACTAGCATTAAACAGTGGCGGATCGGCGAGCTACACCTCTGGAAGCAGCACCACTGCTCTTACCTTCAGTTATACTGTCGCCTCGGGCGAAACGAGTGCCGATCTGGATTATTCGTCCGCTACTGCTTTGACTCTTAACGGAGGTACAATTGCAGATGCAGGAACCAATCCTGCTACCCGGACGTTACCTACTCCGGGAGCGACAGGATCGCTGGGAGCGAATAAAGATATCGTTATCGGGTACGCTCCGACCGTTACCACACAAGCAGTTTCGGCCATCGCGGACATCGCCGCCGCTGGAAACGGAAATATCACAAACCTGGGATTTCCCAATCCTACTGCCTATGGCGTTTGCTGGAGTACTAGTACCAATCCGACGATCTCCGACAGCAAAACAAGCAAGGGGACCGCTACTTCAACCGGAGCGTTCATTGCCTACTTATCAGATCTGGCGCCCTCAACGACCTATTACGTCAAAGCTTTTGCTACTAATTCTGTGGGCACTGTTTATGGAGAGGAAGTAACTTTCACCTCGGCAGTAGACAAAAATTTGCTCGACAACCCCGGGGCTGAAACTGACTTCGACAATTGGACCCGCACTGATGGAGGATCTGGTTGGGCGATCTATTCTGGTGACGCCTACCGTGGAAACAAGTATTGGGCAAGTTCCTATAATGTAGGAAATTTGAAGCAGGAAGTCGTTTTGTCTACGAAAGGTTATACTGATGTACAGTTGGATAAATGCGTTCCAATTGACGCGGGTGCGTTTGTAAAGACATATTCAGGTTTTGGTGGACCAGCCTATATTCGGGTGGAACTCCTCAATGGCTCTGGTGCGGTATTGGGCAATTACTATGATATATTCAATGAAACACTGGCAGCAAATCTCTCATGGACCCCCAAGAAAATTCTTATTTCAGGCTATCCTACTGGTGTAAGAAAGATTCGATATACAATTTATGCAAACTCTAGCTCCAATTGGCTTGGACAGTATGGTCCGAGATTTGATGAAACCTCCTTGCGGTTCAACCAGGGTGCCTGTGCCAATCCAACTTCAGGAGGTACCATAGGCTCTGCCCAAACGATTTGCGGAAATCTCAGTCCAGCCGGGTTGACCAGTATTTCGGCTGCAAGTGGCCAAACAGGAACCCTCGAATATAAGTGGCAATGGTCTACCGATGGAACCGACTGGTACGATATTTCTTCCAGCAATTCGACAGCCTATTCGCCTGGAACATTAACTATGACGACTTGGTACAAACGTTTATCCCGGGTTTTATGTAACGACGATTGGTCTGGCGCCGCAGAATCAAATGTGGTGAAGATCACTGTTTTGCAAGCTTCTATCGGGGGTGCGGCGACAGCTGCTTTAACTTCAGTACTTTCGGGCAGCACAACAACCATATCGTTGATCGGAAATAACGGAACCATTCAATGGCAGCAATCTGCCGATGGTACCAGTGGTTGGGCAAGTGTGACCGGCGGCAGTGGCTCTACGACGTCGACTTACACTACACCGGCTCTGAGCGCCAACACTTGGTATCGTGCCGCTATAAACAGTAATAATTGTGCATTGGCCTACAGCGCCGCGGCAGAGGTAGATATTTTTAGCCTGGCTACAACCACCATTACCGGGATTGGCTCCACCACGGCAAGTGGAGGGGGCACGCTGTCGGGAACTGGTGCAGCAAGCATCACCGAACGAGGCATTTGCTGGAGCACAACCGAATCGCCTACCATAGCGGGAGCTCATACATCCAATGGCAGCGGCTCAGGCTCATTTACCTCCTCCATCACCGCACTGACCACCGGCACAAAATATTACGTTCGTGCGTATGCCACCAATTCTGATGGTACTGTCTATGGAAGTCAGGTGAGCTTTACCCCCTTCGTCCTTGGAACCTTCTCCAATATCAATAAGACGTACGGGGATGCTGCTTTTGAATTAAAGAATCCGACTTCAGCGGGCAGCGGGGCATTCTCGTATGTCAGCAGTAACACCAGCGTTGCAACGATTTCAGGTAATACGGTGACCATTGTCGGAGCCGGGGAAACCACCATTACTGCCAATCAGGCAGCATCGACTCCTTACGCCGCAGCAAGTACATCGGCTACTTTGACAGTTGCCAAAGCCCGGCAGAAAATCACTCTTTCGGTGCCTACGACTGCTAAACTGAACACATTTATCGCTACTTCACTCTCAATAACGGCCACCTCGAATTCGGGTCTTGCTGTGACTATTACAAAAGATGCAAGCAGCACGGCTCCGGCGACCTTTAGTTTTGTCAGTGCAGGAAGCTACTCACTTACCGGAGTTGCGGGAATAGGTACACTGACTTTTGTAGCCAGTCAGGCCGGAAATGCCAATTATGAGGCCGCTACGAATGTCACGCAGAGTTTCGATGTAACAAAGGGCAACCAGCTAATTACCTTTAATGCTTTATCTGATAGGACATACGGAGGCGCAGACTTCACTGTTGATGCCACCGGCGGAGGTTCAAATTTGCCGGTAACCTTTACCAGCTCGGATGCAACAATTGCCTCTTGCTCGGGTACAAACGGGGCTACTATTACCATTCACAATGCCGGGAAATGTACGATCACAGCCAGTCAGGCAGGGAATACTAATTGGAATGAAGCAGCAAGTGTTGATCAGAGTCTCACAATAGGGAAGGGAACCCCAACGATCACATTTGTGAATTTTTCCAAGTCATACGGGGATGCTTCATTTGATATGCCTTTGTCGGGACCAAATCCAACCTCACCAAGCACGGGCGCTTTCAGTTTTTCCAGCGCCTCAACTGATGTGGCGTCGGTCGCAGGAAATGGCACAACCATAACGGTAAAAGCCCTTGGAACATCTGTTATCACAGCCACACAAGCGGCGGATGATAATTACCTGTCGGCTACAAATACGGCTACGCTGACGATTGGCAAAAAGGAGTTAACCGTTACCGGCGCTGCGGTTACCACGAAACAATATGATGGGAATACCAGCGCCACGATTACGGGTGCCACCTTATCCGGGATTGTTGGTTCTGACGTTGTAACCCTTGCCAATGCAACTTCGGGTAGCTTTGCCCAAACTACTGTCGGGACCGATATTTCTGTTACAACGAGTATGACGCTAGGGGGTGCCAACGCTGACAAATATACCCTGATCCAGCCCACACTTTCTGGTAGTATTACCGCAAAACCCCTCACGGTAGAAGAGGCATCGGTCACTTCCAAAATCTATGACGGAAACACCAATGCTGCCATCACCGGTGGAACCCTAGTGGGAGTTATAGGAGTTATCGGAGCAGATAATGTAACCCTCTCTGCTACGAAGACTGGTACATTCGCCCAAACTACTGTAGGATCAGGTATTACAGTTACCCCTGCTTTGACACTAACGGGAACCATGGCATCCAATTATAGTCTGACTCAACCTACCCTTACCGGTAACATTACACAAAAGGAGCTTACTGTGACCGGTGCAACCGTTACTTCAAAAGTCTATGATAAGAACACTGTGGCAACGATTTCAGGAGCCACCTTATCAGGAAAGATCTCGGGCGATGAGGTCAACCTTGGGAATGCCACATCCGGCACGTTTGCGCAGTCAACGGTGGGAACAGAGATTACAGTTACCGCCGCTCCAATGACAATTTCAGGTGCTAAAGCAGGAAACTACACACTTGCCCAGCCCGCACTGAAAGGATCAATTACTCCGAAAGAACTCACCGTTACCGGTGCAAGTGTAACCACTAAAATTTACAATGGGAATACGACGGCAACCATTACCGGGGCTGTGCTTTCTGGCGTAATCAGCGGAGATATTGTTACGCTTGGAAATAAAACTTCCGGTTCGTTCGATAATGCAAATGTTGGTACCGGAAAACCTGTCACCACTTCCATGGCAATATCGGGGACAGACGCCGCTAATTACACACTTTCACAGCCAGCGCCAACTGGAGCGATAAGTGCCAAAGGTTTGGTAATTACGGCAACCAACAAAACCAAGACGTACGGAACTACATTCTCTAATTTCAGCTATTCTATCAGCGGACTTGTATCTGGTGATGCCAGGCCTACAGTTAGTTATACTTGCGCCGGGGCGGCAGCCACAGCTTCTGTTGCAGATTCTCCATATTCGATTACTGTTTCTAATGCGGAAGGTTCGGGCCTGAGCAACTACGATATCTCCTACATTGCCGGATCGCTCGTCGTTGATCAAAAGCAGCTTTCTATCATTGCGGCCGACAGGTCAAAAGTGTACGGATCGGTGGCTACCTTTAATGGTGCCTATCCGTCTTCCGACTTTACTGTTACCGGATTGGTAAACGGCGATATCTTGACCAGGATCAGATTGGAGAGTTCCGGAGCAACAGCTTCAGCGCTTGCTTCATCTACTCCATATGCCATCACTGCTTCTGCAGCGGAAGGAACTGGTCTTTCCAACTATTCATTCAGTTATACCGATGGCGGACTGACTGTTACTACCAAGGAGCTCACTGTCAAGCCGACTAATAAGAGCAAAATTTATGGTCAGACTTTTGCATTTACCGGCGATTATCCGGCTGATTTTACGGTCACCGGACTCGTAAGCGGAGATGCTGTCACGAGCATCACCACTGCTAGTGATGGAGGTATTTCAACGGCTTCCGTTGGAGGATCTCCATACTACATCACCGGTTCAAATGCAAGTGGTTCGGGGTTGAGTAATTACTCTATTTTGTTTGATTATGGATTGTTAACCGTCACAGCCAAAGAATTGACCGTGACAGGCTCAACAGTAACATCCAAACAATATGACGGAAATACTGATGCAACCATTACAGGCGCCACGTTAAGCGGAGTAGTTGGTTCGGACGAGGTGGTCCTCGAAAATGCAACTTCCGGCGTTTTTGCGCAATCTGCTAAGGGAACAGCGATTCCGGTGACTACGGCAATGACTATTTCCGGTTCAGGCGCAAGCAATTACACGCTTACACAACCTGAAATAAGGGGAAATATTATCGCCAAGGAATTGGCGGTAACAGGCGCCCTCGTTACCACGAAACCATATGATGGGAATACCGATGCCGAAATTACAGGGGCGACCTTGTCAGGCGTACTCGAGAATGAAATTGTCAGCCTGGATCACGCATCGGCAGGTGTCTTTGCAAGTCCGAAAGTAGGAAGCAATATCTTAGTTTCGACTTCTATGTCTATTTCTGGTACTAATTCCGGCAATTATACGATTGTGCAGCCCGTGATTTCAGGTGACATCACAGCCAAGGAAGTTTCGGTAGTCAATGCACGGGTTACCACGAAAGTCTACGATCGAAATACAGATGCTGTTGTTACAGGTGCTACGTTAACTGGCATAGTCAGTCCGGATGTCGTAACCCTTGAAAATTCATCCACAGGGATTTTTGATCTGGCATCAGCCGGAATGACCGTTGGGGTATCTACGGCCATGACGCTGTCGGGGGCAGATGCGGCAAATTATGTGCTTGTGCAGCCGGTTCTAAGTGGTGAGATCACCGCAAGGGAACTCACTGTTAATTCAACAACAGTGAACCCGAAAGGTTATGATGCCAATACTGATGCTGTTCTGTCTGGTTCAACACTGGCAGGTGTTCTTGCACCAGATGATGTTTCCCTGGCAAATGCAGAAACGGGATCCTTTGACAATGCTAACGCAGGCAGTGGAAAGAGGGTAACTTCAGCAATGAGTCTTACCGGAGCTGATGCGGGTAATTATCGTCTTACACAGCCTGAGTTGACCGGGTCGATTAATAAAAGGAGGCTTACCATCAAGGCCGATCAAAAGACCAAGACCTACGGCGCTGCCAATCCGGAACTGACCGTTACTTATAATGGATGGCAGGGTCAGGATGATAGTAGTGTGCTTACCACCAAGCCGATAATCACTACGACCGTAACAACCGCTTCAGCAGTTGGTGTTTATCCGGATGCCATCACCGTCAGTGGGGCTACAGATGAGAATTATAACTTTGCGTTTGTGACTGCCGATTTCACAGTTGTGAAGGCTACGCTTACCGTCGCTGCGGAAACCAAAGTTAAAGCTTACGGCTCGGTCAATCCGGTGCTGACATTTACTTATAGTGGATGGCAAAATCAGGAAAACAGCAGCGTGCTTTCAGTCCAACCGACAATCAGCACCACTGTCACCACCGATTCAAGGGCGGATATTTATGTCGATGACATAACTGTAAGCGGGGGTGAAGATGAGAACTATAAATTTATTTATTACTCTGCCGATTTTGTGGTTACGAAAGCCGTCCTCACGGTTGCTGCTCAAGCCAAGACCAAAGTCTACGGCTCAGTCAATCCGGAGCTTACTTTTACCTACAGCGGATGGACAAATGGGGAAAATCAGAATGTTCTGACTACTCCGCCAATCGTAAATACAACAGTGACTTCCACCAGCGATGTCGGAGTTCATGCCGGAGCCATTACTGTTTCAGGTGGCGTCGCACAGAACTATGATTTCCAATATAGAAGTGCCAATTTTGACATTACACCAAAAGCTGTAACAGCTTCAGTAACATCTGCTGACAAATGTTTTGATGGCACAACAGCAGCCACTGTGAAGGATAAATTGCTCAGTGGAGTGATTGCTCCGGATCAGGTCTTTCTGGTCGTCGGAAATATCGCTTTTGAGAATCCGGGAGCCGGAGCAGGAAAGGTAGTCAAGGCTTCTGCGCTATCTCTCTCAGGATCAAAAGCGACCAATTATGTGCTGATAAATACAGAGGCAAATACGATGGCTACGATCTTTGATCTGCCAGTGGTTACACTTTCAGGAAGTACTCTGGTCTGCGCCGGATCTACCGGAATAACCTACACCACTGAGGCTGGCATGAATTCTTACGTCTGGGCCATCTCACAGGGAGGAACAATCTCTTCAGGAGCAGGCACGAACCAGATCAGAGTCACGTGGAATGAGGCCGGTGCGCAAACTGTTAGCGTCAGCTATACCAATCAAAATGGCTGCACTCCAACAGCGGCACGTACTATCAATGTTCGGGTTAATCCTCTGGTGGGTAGTGCAGGAGCCATCTCTGGCAGCACCTCTCTATGCACAGGATCGCAGGGTATTGTTTATTCCGTTGCACCAATCGGAAATGCCACAACCTATACCTGGAGCGTTCCGGCGGGAGCCACCATTGCTGCAGGAGCAGGAACGGCCAGCATCACGGTCAACTTCAGCAATACAGCTACCTCTGGAGCGGTGACGGTTTATGGCAGCAATGATTGTGGAAATGGCAGCAGTTCAAGCAAGTCTGTAACACTATTGCCGCGGGTAGCGGCTGCAGGATCGATTACTGGTCCGGCTGCAGTATGCTCCGGAGCCAAGGGTCTCATATTCTCTGTCGCTCCTATCGCGGAAGCAATAAGCTACACATGGAGTATCCCTGTTGGTTCAACCATCGTATCTGGCGCCGGAACCCGGAGCATTGTACTCGATCTCTCCGATCTAGCTATCACCAGCCAGATCACGGTATACGGCACAAACGGTTGTGGGGCAGGAGCAACCTCCCCATCCTACACTTTGACGGTCAATCCTATCCCGGCTACCCCGGTTGTTATTGTTCAGGGTACAGCCCTGATGAGCAGTTCGGCGCAGGGCAACCAATGGTACTACAGTGCAGTCAAAGGTGGAGTCGGAACAGCTGTGGATGGCGCAACATCGCAGTCATTGACACCGACCGGAAACGGCTGGTACTGGACACAGGTAATTCTTAACGGCTGCAGTTCTGAGCTCTCCAACGTACTTTACAGACTCAAGGTGGGAGAGGATAACCTGTATAATGTGTATCCGGTGCCTAACCACGGACTCTTCACCATCAATATCAAGACCCCTGACGAGCAGGAATTCACCATTGTGGTCTATGACCAGCTTGGACAAAAGATCTATGAATTGCCCGGGGTAATGGTAAACGGAGAGTACACGCAGGAAATCAACCTCCCAAATACCCCAACAGGTGTCTATTCAATCATCTTCCGAAGTAAGGATGGAAATGTGATTAAAAAATTCAATATCAATAAATAGTGGTGTGAAGAGGTAAAGTAATTCTTCTATCAACACAGAAAAAGTCAGCAAAATAAAAATTGACCATATGAACAAGATCTTTCGATTCAAAGTAGTTTTGATAATAGTGTTAATGCGATTGGCATATCCGACGGGGCTCTCGGCGCAAAACTCGACAGAGAATATGTATAATCCCATTACCACTGCCGTGCCATTTTTGAGCATAACGCCCGACTCACGCCATGGTGCGATGGGCGATGTTGGTGTGGCCACATCGGCCGATGCCAACGCACAATACTGGAACCCCTCGAAGCTGGCTTTTATAGATCAGCAATTTGGCGTGGCTATTTCGTTTACGCCCTGGCTCAAACAGCTATTCAATGACATGAACCTGGCCTACCTTTCGGGTTACATGAAACTCAAAAATAACCAGACACTGGGGGCATCGTTGCGCTATTTCTCTATCGGTGAGATACAGCTTACGGATCAGAATGGTACCAGTCTTGCATCAGTCAAACCCAATGAGTTTGCACTGGATGTGAGTTACTCACGTAAGCTTTCGGAGAACTTCTCAGGGAGCGTGGCGTTGCGCTATATTCGTTCGGATCTCTCAGGTGGAATCGGCTCAGATATGTATGTCCCGGGCAATGCGTTTGCAAGTGATGTATCTTTTTACTACCGCAAGGAGCTAAGCACGGATAATAACAAGAAGAGCTTTGCGGCAGGGATCAATCTCTCGAACATTGGCTCGAGGATCTCTTACGATAACGGCAGCCATAAAGAACTTCTGCCAGCCAATATGAAGCTGGGTGCCACGTACACAACGGAGATCAATACGGCCAATTCGTTCGCTTTCTCGTTGGATTTTAACAAATTGATGGTGCCTACTCCTCAGCCCGGATTGGGGACTAATGATCCGGATAAACACCCGATCAGCGGTATTTTCTCCTCCTTCACTGATGCTCCGGGAGGTATGAGCGAGGAGCTCAGGGAGATTAAAATCTCAGCGGGTGTGGAATACTGGTACAGCCAGAAGTTTGCGGTTCGGACCGGTTATTTCAACGAGAGTCAGTACAAAGGCAACCGCAAATTCTTTTCCGCCGGTTTGGGGGTGAAGATGAACATCTGCTCAGTTGATGTTGCCTACCTTATCCCGGTTAACCAGAATAATCCGCTGGCAAATACGATGCGCTTCACCTTGCTTTTCGATCTGGGGAAATTCCGGAAGGATAAGGCAGTCAAGGAAGAGACAGTGCCAGTCGAACCCGTGGTGCCGCCCGCAAAGTGAGACAGATTTAATTACCCATCTCTGCCAAAAACTTGATACGTATTAGTCTGATTTCGCCTAATTCATAATCATCACCCAATTCGGCAATGGCTTCCTCCATCGAATCGGTTTCTGCATCTTCCTTAAAATAATTGAAGATATCAGCGATCTGTTCTTCATCCATTACGTCGTTGATGTAGTAATCCAGGTTGATTTTTGTTCCGGAATTTACGATAGCCTCGATTTCAGTCAACAGGGTATCCATATCCATATCTTTCCCGGCGGCAATCTCGTCGAGAGGTAATTTGCGGTCGATACTCTGAATGATAAAGACCTTGTTCTTCGACTTATTCGCGACAGACCGTACGACAAAATCCTGCGCACGCTCTATTCCATTGTCCTCGACGTGCTTTTTTATCAGTTCAACAAATGGTTTGCCATAACGCTGAGCTTTCCCCTGGCCAACTCCGATAATATTTTGAAGTTCGTCCAGCGTGGTGGGATATTGAATCGACATGTCAGAGAGCGACGGATCCTGAAAGATTACGAATGGCGGCAAATTGTTCTTGACGGCAACTTTTTTCCGCAAGTCTTTCAGCATCGAGAAAAGTTCAGGATCGCCAACGGCTCCGGCGCCTTGTGGTACCTCGTCAGACTCCTCTTCAGCCTCATAGTCGTGGTTTTTGACGATCGTAAAAGGCTGCGGACTTTTCAAATAATCCCTGCCTTTTTCAGTCATTTTTAAGACCCCGTAGTTTTCAATATCCTTTGTCAGGAAGCCGGCGATGATACATTGGCGGTAGACGGCATTCCATAATTTATCTTTATGGTCGTCTCCCTCACCAAAAATCTCCAACTGATTATGCATAAATGATTTCACCTGAGCAGTTTCATTTCCGGTAAGAATATTCACCAGATGTTCACTCTTGCATTGTTCTTTGACATCAAGTACTGCCTGAAGCGCCAGAGTAACCATCTCTTTTCCTTCGATAAGTTCCTTCGGATTCAGACAGTTGTCGCAGTGTTCGCAATTTTCAGTGATGTATTTCTCTCCAAAATAATGCAACAGAATTGTACGTCTGCACAACGAAGATTCCGCAAATGCGACCGTATCAAGCAGTAGCTGTTTCCCAATTTCCTGTTCAGCAACGGGCTTCCCCTGCATAAATTTTTCGAGCTTCTGAATGTCTTTATAGCTGTAGAAAGTGATGCAGCGTCCGTCGCCACCATCGCGACCTGCCCTTCCGGTTTCCTGATAGAAGCCCTCCAGAGATTTTGGAATATCATAATGGACAACGAAACGAACGTCTGGCTTGTCAATTCCCATCCCAAATGCGATAGTTGCCACAATGACATCAACCTCTTCCATCAGGAACTTATCCTGGTTATTTGAGCGGGTGGCAGAGTCCATTCCGGCATGGTATGCCAACGCTTTAATTCCGTTTACCTGAAGAAGTTCGGTAATTTCTTCCACCTTTTTCCGGCTCAGACAATATATAATAGCCGATTTTCCAACATTATTTCTGAATAGTCGGATAATTTGATCCTTGGCTTTCACCTTAGGCCGTACTTCGTAAAAAAGGTTTGGCCTGTTGAAAGAGGATTTGAAAACGTTGGCATTGAGCATTCCCAGGTTTTTCTGGATATCGCTCTGTACCTTGGGAGTCGCTGTTGCCGTGAGCGCAATGATTGGAGCTTGGCCAATTTCGTTAACGATCGGTCTTATCCTGCGGTATTCCGGGCGAAAGTCATGCCCCCATTCCGAAATACAGTGCGCCTCGTCGATGGCGTAAAAGGAGATTTTGATTGTTTTGAGGAAGTCAATATTCTCCTGCTTTGTCAATGATTCCGGTGCGACGTAAAGCAATTTTGTTTGCCCTTTACCTATATCTTCTTTTACTTTCTGAATGGCCGATTTGGTGAGACTGGAGTTCAGGAAGTGCGCGATTCCGTCGTGAACACTAAAACTTCTTATGGCATCTACCTGATTTTTCATTAGCGCAATGAGCGGTGAAATAACGATTGCCGTGCCTTCCTGGAGCAATGCCGGCAATTGATAGCACAACGACTTACCTCCTCCGGTAGGCATCAGAACGAAAGTATCTTGTCCACTTAGGACACTCTGAATCACCTCCTCCTGTTGACCCTTGAAGCGATCAAAACCAAAATATTTTTGTAGCTCTGCTGTTAGCGTGATTTTATTCTCAATTACCATCTGTGAATTCTAAACCTTTTTGCATTAAGATTACTAAGTTATAAAATATTGTCCTGCAAACAAGTCAATTAAATATTTAAAATATTATTTAACATTCGTAATCTTAGTTCAGACAGGCTTATTCTTGTGGGTAAAGAATTGTATATTTGCGCCAAAATCTTGTTTTTATTCATTTCGATTTTTCATGGCAGACCAAGAAACCAGATCGATTTCTTCCAAAAATAATGACGGAAGTTCCAAAAAGGGCAATGAAATGTCCTTCCTGCAGCACCTCGAAGAGTTGAGGTGGCATCTTGTTCGTGCCTCAGCTGCAGTTCTTATTTGCGGTGTTTTCGTGTTTTTGAACAAACAGTTTATTTTCGATCATGTCATTCTAGCCCCAAAGAATCCGAATTTCGTCACCAATCGTTTTTTTGGCTGGCTGGCAGTGCAACTTAATTCGCCGGATCTGGCGATTAATACCAAACCGTTCCAGCTGATAAATATCGATCTGGCGGGTCAGTTTAGTATGCACCTGAATCTGGCAATCATCGGAGGCATCATCATTGCCATACCTTATATATTATGGGAATTTTGGCGTTTCGTTCGTCCTGCATTATACGAAAATGAGCGCAAGCACGTAACTGCTGCTGTATTCTACAGTTCCGTGCTGTTTCTTATAGGCATCAGCTTCGGTTTTTTCCTGATAGTACCCTTAACTACACACTTTTTTGGTAGCTATCAGGTTAGCGACGAGGTTCTTAATCAGATTAATATTACCTCATATATCAGTTCGGTAAATACCATCGTACTGGGGAGCGGTATCGTTTTTGAACTGCCTATCGTCATGTTCTTTCTGGCCAAGGTCGGATTGGTAGGTACGTCCTTTTACAAGAAATACCGGAAACATGCCTTTATTGCTTTACTCTGTCTCGCAGCCATTATCACACCGCCTGATGCTTTTAGTATGTTGCTGGTTACTGGTCCGCTGGCGTTGTTGTACGAATTGGGAATCCTGATGGCGCGGATTGTAGAGAAGAAGAGAAAGAACGTCGACTTGCTGGAAGCGTAGTGGAGAAGAAGTGCCTAAAGACCTTAGAATACTTAGGGTACTCCAAGTACTTCGCCACCTGCTTTTATCTACTAATATTGGGAGTATCCAACTTTAAGTACCCTAAGTACTCTAAGTATTCTAAGTACTTAAAGATAAAGAACAACTATAGATATCATAGCTATGAAATTAAGAGCTGAAAATATAGTCAAAAGATACCGTAACCGGACGGTTGTAAAAGGGGTATCCATCGAATTGGAACAGGGCGAAATCGTTGGATTGCTCGGACCGAACGGTGCAGGGAAAACCACCTCATTTTACATGATCGTTGGATTGATAAAAGCGGATGGCGGGAAGATTTTCCTGGATGAAAATGAAATTACCACTTTCCCGGTTTATAAAAGAGCCAAAATGGGAATTGGCTATCTCGCTCAGGAAGCATCCGTCTTCAGACAGATGAGTGTGGAAGATAATATCAAGTCAATCCTGGAGATGACCACCTTCACCAAAGAATATCAGCACGAAAAACTGGAATCACTGTTGACAGAATTCGGTCTTCAGCCAATACGGAAAAGTTTGGGGATACAACTATCCGGTGGGGAGAGAAGGCGGACAGAAATTGCCAGGTGTTTGGCTATTAATCCTGCGTTCATCTTACTGGACGAACCATTTGCAGGGGTAGATCCAATTGCAGTTGAGGATATTCAGCAGATCGTTTTTAAACTGAAAGATAAAAATATCGGAATTTTGATCACCGACCATAATGTGCATGAGACGCTTTCCATCACAGACCGATCATATCTTTTATATGATGGTAAAATCCTGAATAGCGGTACCGCAGAAGATTTGGCGGCTGACGATGAAGTTCGCCGACTTTACCTTGGTCAGAATTTTGAGTTGAGAAGACCCGTAAGAAAAGATAAAGTTCAGGATGAAATTGTTACCTCATCCGAGGAAGCTTAATTTTCAGTTTTTACTTTTCGTTTTTGGTATAATAAAATATTGTATATTTGCAGCTCGAAAAAATGCGGACGTGGCGTAATTGGTAGCCGTGCCAGACTTAGGATCTGGTGCCGAGAGGCGTGGGGGTTCGAGTCCCTTCGTCCGCACAGAAGAAAAACCGCCTTTCCCTTTCAGGATACAAAGGCGGTTTTTAAATATATATCGAAAATAGTGGTTCGATCATGACTCAGTGAATTAGCCACGAAAAAATTTTCAATTCAACAGAAAATGAAACGAGCATGTAATATTCATACATCCAAGAGCACGAAAATTTCGACATGCGAGTTCCATACGACCTTAAAAAAGCAAATTATTTACGTATGAATATCGTTCGATTCTTTAAGGCAACTAAAAAACAAATTATATACACATGAACATCTCCAGAACAAACATCGATGAGCTGAACGCTGTGATCAGGCTCACTATCGAGAAGAGTGATTACGAAGCTACCGTCAACGAGACGCTTAAAGATTATAGAAAAAAAGCAAACATGCCAGGATTCCGTAAGGGAATGGTTCCGGCTGGCCTTATCAAAAAAATGTATGGCAAAGCTGTACTCGCCGAAGAGATAAACAAAATGCTTAGCACCGAACTTAACAGGTACATGAGCGAGCAGAATCTTCAGATTCTTGGTGAGCCACTGCCTAATGAGACGGAACAAAAGCCGATCGATTTTGATCACGACGAAAATTTTGAATTCGTTTTTGACCTGGGGCTTTCCCCAGTTATAGACATCGATTTCAAAAAGGTGGGAAAATTACCGGTATATGAAATCGCCATTGATGACGAAATGATCAATAACCAGGTCGAAGCATTCCAGAATCGTTTCGGCACCTACGTTGACGCCGAAGTTTCTGCGGAGAAAGATAACCTGATCGGAAGCATCAAGCAGCTTGACGAAAGTGGGGCAGTTCTCGAAGGCGGTATTCAGGTCGACGAGGCACAGGTTTCCATCGACATGGTAAAAGCCAAAGGCGCGAAAAAGGCACTTTTGGGGAAGAAAGCAGGAGACACCATCCGGTTCAACCCAAAAACGGCTTTTGAAAATGACCATTATCTGAAACAAGTTCTGAAAGTTGACGACAATCAGGCAGAGGCACTCACTTCCGATTTCGAGCTTACCGTTTCTAAGGTGAATACCTTTGTTCCGGCCGAACTAAACGAAGAGATGTTCCAAAAATCACTCGGCGGCGCAACGGATGTTACGACTATTGAGCAATTCAAGGAAAAAATTGCCGAAGATTTGAAGGCTAATCTGGGATATTCAACCGAATATCGTTTTCTGATCGATACCAAAGAGGCTTTAACAAACTATGTTGGAATGAAACTGCCCGTAGAATTCCTGAAAAGGTGGCTGGTTTATTCCAATGAGAAAATTACAAAAGAACAGGTTGAGGAAGAGTTTGATCATTTTGTAAAAGATCTGGAATGGACTTTGATCAAAAGCAGACTTGCCAAAGACAACGACTTGAGAGTTAAAGAGGAAGATGTGGTCGCTTTGGCGAAAGAAACTGCTCTGATGCAATTCCGTCAGTATGGCATGTTTAATGTTCCGGATGAATACCTGGATAATTATGCAAAATCCATCCTGAAGAATGAAGAGGAAAGGCATCGCTTAGTCGAAAAGAAATCTGAGAGCATGGTTCTGGCCTATATTAAGGCTAATGCGGAACTAGACGAAAAAACAGTTTCTCAGAAAGCTTTCGACGATCTTTTTGAAAAATAGCTTTCCGATAATATGAGAATATCCTTCCGAAGTTATTTTGGAAGGGGTATTTTTAATAACTTTGTGGATCGAACCTTTTAATTTTTACGTACAAAAGTGAAAGGTTCGATTTTTACAAAGTTTTTTCATTTAAAAACATTTTGGTATGAGTCTAAAAAGTGATGAGTTTCGCAAATTTGCGACTAAACAAATGGGAATAAGTAGCTTATCCCTCCATAAATTTGAGTCCATACACGCCAGTTATATCTCCCCGACAATCATCGAAGAGCGACAGATGAATATTGCCCAAATGGATGTTTTCTCCAGGTTAATGATGGACAGAATCATCTTTCTTGGTATTCCAATCGATGATTATGTTGCGAATATTATCCAGGCACAACTTCTGTTTTTGGAATCCTCTGACCCGGGAAAAGATATCCAGATTTACTTTAATTCCCCTGGAGGCTCTGTCCACGCCGGATTGGGAATCTACGATACCATGCAATATATTAATTGCAATATTGCCACAATCTGTACCGGAATGGCAGCTTCGATGGCCGCTGTCCTGATGACGGCAGGTACGAAAGGGAAACGCTCTGCGTTAAAACATTCACGGATTATGATCCACCAACCAATGGGTGGTGCTCAGGGGCAGGCTTCCGATATTGAGATCACGGCAAGAGAAATTATGAAGTTGAAGAGGGAACTCTACGAAATCATTGCTTTTCACTCCGGACAAACACTTGAAAAAGTGGAACGGGATTCTGACAGAGATTATTGGATGACCGCAGAAGAAGCCAAGGAATATGGCATGATTGATGAAATTTTGATTCGCCAAAAGAAATAATAGCCTTTTGCGATTCGATAAATAAATTTTGATGAAGAAAGTTGACAGGTGTTCGTTTTGCGGACGGGAGAAGAAGGATGTTCAAATATTGATAGCAGGTATGGAGGGTCATATCTGCGAAAACTGTATTGAGCAGGCTCATTCGATCGTTGAAGAGGAATTTAAGAAAAATGTAGGTTTCGACCTCAAGGGAGTCGAATTAAAAAAACCGAAGGAGATAAAGGCATTTCTTGACCAATACGTTATCGGACAGGATGATGCCAAGAAGATTCTCTCCGTTGCGGTATATAATCATTACAAGCGGTTGAACCAGAAGATCAACGAGGATGGCACAGAGATTGAGAAATCGAATATCATCCTGGTAGGTCCGACCGGAACAGGCAAAACATTGTTGGCCAAGACGATTGCCAGGATGCTGCATGTTCCGTTTACAATTGTCGATGCGACTGTCCTGACCGAGGCAGGATATGTTGGTGAGGATATCGAGAGCCTTCTTACCCGGCTCCTGCAGGCCGCCGACTACAATGTTGAAGCTGCAGAGCGAGGAATCGTCTTCATCGATGAGATAGATAAAATTGCGCGTAAGGGGGACAATCCCTCGATCACACGTGACGTTTCAGGGGAGGGAGTTCAGCAGGGATTACTCAAATTGCTTGAGGGCGCTATTGTAAATGTTCCACCTCAGGGAGGAAGAAAGCATCCGGAGCAAAAGATGATCCCAATAGATACCAAGAACATCCTGTTCGTTTGTGGCGGGGCATTTGAAGGCATTGAGCGGAAGATCGGATTGAGACTAAACACAAAGGTTGTTGGATATAAGGCTATTGCAGAACACGGAAAAATCGACAGGGATCATTTGCTCCAGTACGTTTCTCCTCAGGATCTGCGCGCTTTTGGGTTAATACCTGAAATCGTTGGTCGTTTGCCCGTTCTGACTTATCTCGTGCCACTGGACCGTGATTCATTGCGCAGAATTCTTACCGAACCAAAGAACTCAATCATCAAGCAGTATCATAAGCTGTTTGAGATGGATGGTATTAAATTGGAATTCAAGGATGAGACGCTGGATGTTATCGTGGATAAGGCTATCGAGTTTAAACTGGGCGCCCGCGGATTACGCTCCATTTGCGAGACTATAATGATCGATGCAATGTTTGACATGCCTTCTGAAGGCGGATCAAGTATGGTCATCACGCCAGAGTTCGCTACCGAAAAAATTGAAAGAATCAGTACTTTACGACTTCAGGCTGGTTGATAGTTTGTATTGAATTTTTTTTATCTTTGATCCGAATTAAAATTATAATTATAAATGAGTAAAGGAATTGTCAAATTCTTTAATGTAACTAAAGGATTTGGGTTTATCAAAGACGATGAGTCTCAAAATGAGTACTTTGTACACGTAACTGGATTGATCGATCAAATCAAAGAAAACGACCACGTAACCTTCGAACTACAAGATGGAAGAAAAGGTCTTATCGCTGTAAACGTAAAACAAGCTTAAATAAAGCAAGTTTCGAACAAAAAATAGAGGGAGCCATAAGGTTCCCTCTTTTTTTGTACAAAAAAATGGTAATGGTGCAAAAACCGGTGAAAATTTCCTGCAAAAGCAGTTGTAACCTTGTTAATCGGTTAATTATTCGCCTTTAAATACCAAAGCATCTGAGATATATATTCTGGAATCCAGTGATTCCGGTTTCTTCTCTCCACTCACAACCAGTTTTAGCGTATGTTTACCCGGTGTCAGATTTAATGCATGGCAAATGTTGATCGGGGTTTGTTCCTGATGGTTGTAATAAAAATAGGTGTCAAAGCTACTCTTCAATTTTCCGTCGATGTAAATGGATGCTTTGCCAGCATCTTTCTTCCAATTTCCTTCCAGAGATATCGCTGTTCCTTCAAAATCGAATTCCAGATAATCTCCCATTTTGCTTGCATATTTCGCCTGTTTTACCTTCTTAACTTCATTTTCAGGAGCCATCGGAAAGATCTCCCAATTGCCAGATAGTCTCCAGCGTTTCTCATCAAAAATCGAAACCTTCTCGCTAAGAATCATATTTGGAAAGCTGACTTCAAGCGGCGCTGCAACCGGAATCTGAGTCTTGACACTTATCTTGTCAGCTGAAATTTCGCCTCCCTCTGCCTTGATGTTATTCACCGCACACTGGTAGGTTTGATCGACTGCTTTGCGGTAAGAATAATCGGTGAAAATGAAGACGGAATCCTGCATCTTGTTGATTGATTCTTTCATATTCCCGGGAAGATTACTAAATCCATAAATTACCCCAAGAACGGCCATTGCATTGGATGGGTTACAGTCAGAATCCTGACCGCAGCGGGTAGTAATCTCCATGGTTTTTACCGGATCACCCGCGCCGTAAAGTAGCCCGATGACAATGTAAGCTCCGTTGAGTTTAGCGTCTATATTGAATGTGTCGCCTGCGCCACAAATGTGGGTTCTGCCATATTTATCTTCCAGATATTTCCATACTACTCGCCAGTCACCGGGATTCTTGTCGCTTATGGCCAGCACGTCACGAATGATTTTGGCATAATCTGATTCTGCCGGTAAGGAGCCTAATGCCTTTTCGATGATCTTTCGGATATCCCCCTCAAAGAAAGCCTCAGAATAAAGCGCGGAGAGAAATATTCCGCCGTAAACTCCGTCGCCAAAGTTCATAATGTGGCCAATCTTATCGGCCAGTTTAGCTGCACTGTTCGGCATTCCAGGCGACATAAATCCAATATAATCCGCTTCTATCTGAAAGTCTATGTCATTAGCATGGAAATTAAACTCCGGAGCTCCCGAGCGGGGAGGGAAGATGCTATCGAAATAATTCTTTCGTGCCTGCGCATTGGCGTGCCATAGCTCATATCCTGCTTTCGCAAATAATTCCTGGTATTTTTTAGCTGGCGCGTCGATCCCATACCGGTCCATGGTCATCAGAAAGGTTAGCTGAACGTACAGATCGTCCTGTGTAAGGGAGCCGGGGGCATCATCGGCCTTCCATTTGATGGAATCTTCATAGGTATGACCCTGCGCGCGGAATTCGGTTGGAGCCCCGTAGGTTACTCCGATCATCTTGCCTGCCCATCCGCCGGCAATTTTATCCTTAAGCTTTTCCGGCGAAATGGTCCGTATACCTGGATCTTGTGAAGTGCAGGAGAGAAGCCCCGATAGCAAAAGCAGTGAAAAGAAATTAGTTAGTCTCATAGTATTAGTAGTTTAAAGTATCACAATATTTTATTTTTTTGCCAACGGCTTGTGCATCATTCTGTCCTCAATGAACCGCCCCAAACTATCCGGCATCATTTTGAATTTCACATAAGAGTGCTTCCCTTTGGGATTATTCTCCCAACTATTGCTGCCGTCAGGATTCACCACAATGCTACCTTCCACGGTGGTGAAAAATGGTTGAGTACCGTAGATGGCAATCAGTATGGCAGTCTGATCCCAGCTCATCCGGCCATATTTGTCCTCCTTTGAGCCGTTTATAGCAATCCGAAACGCTTCCCGCACGGGATTGTCTGCATCGGGCATCTGAATTAACCTCAATCCGGTCTTAATTTTTTCTCCTATTTCGAATCCGGTGAAAATAATCTGAGTTGGCCAGTGCCCGAAGCAGTACTTTGAGGCAGCCGAGTCCATGTAAACATTGAATTCTTTACCGGAAGGAAAGGTTCCCGCCATGGAGACCAATTTCTTCACTTTTTGAGCAACGAGATCGGTTCCGTTTAACTTACTTATCTGATCAGGCTGCGATTGCAGGAGATTGCTCAAATTTGTAAGAAATCCGATCGTGACCAGAGTCACTGATCCGTCGGGCTGGGCTGCAAGAATTTTCCGGTATTGGGAAACTGCATCGGGGGCCTGCGAGGTCGAACGGGTTTGGTGTGGAAATCTTGAGACGATCGAATCCGGCCAATGCTGTCCGGCTCCCAGACTTACCCCCTTCGATTTCGGCGAACCTACCGGGATTGCTGGTCGGCCAAACCAGGTATTCAGTACTTCAATCGTGGGAACCACAAGCGAATCCTTATTGCTGGCAAAGGTGGCTAGTATCTCTGCTTTTCCGCTGTCAGCGAGGGCATGCAGAACTGCCATTGCCCCGGCGTCGTCATAATCGGGACCAATATCGGTGTCGAGAATGATTTTTACCGCACCGGATTGGACCGTGTTGGATGGTGTGGCGCATCCTGCGAGGAGCAAGACCCATAAAAGCAGAAAAATGCCGGTATATTTCTTCATTCGATACGTATTTTATTTTTTTAAGGAGCGGAAGAATAAATGAAAATTCGATGCACACTCAATAATTACAAGATAAATTCAATTTCATGCCGATAAGGTGCCGATGCCTGGGCGCCTATCCGGGTTACAGAAATGGAGGCTGCTTTGTTGGCGAAACTGACCGCAGTCAACAGGTCAGCCCCTTCAGCGAGAGCAACAGCCAGCGCCCCGTTAAAGCAATCTCCGGCTGCCGTGGTGTCTGTCGCGGTCACCTTGAATGCAGGGATGTATTCACACAATTCCCGGGTGACCAGCATTGCGCCTTTGCTTCCCATGGTTAATACCACCACCTCAATTCCTTTAGTCAGCAGTACTTTGGCGGCTAAAACGGCCGAATTTTGATCTTTCACCGGAATTCCGGTTAATAGTTGTGCCTCCGACTCATTTGGCGTAATCAGGTAAATCATTTTCATCAGTTCATCCGGCAGCTCTTGCGCAGGCGCCGGATTCAGAATCAATTTTTTACCTGCCTTGAACGCGATTTCGGCGGCATATGCGACGGTTTCCAACGGAATTTCGAGTTGCATAAGGATGATATCTGCTTGAAGGATACCGTCAGATGCCTTGTCAATATCTTCCGGCAGCAAACGTCCGTTAGCTCCCGGAGCAACGACAATGCAGTTTTCGGCAGCGGCATCAACTGTTATCAGAGCAATCCCGGAAGGGACATCCGGATCAGAAAAAAGATAATCAATGTTCAGATTCTCAGACAGGAAATGTTTTTTAGCCTGAAGTCCGAAAACGTCTTCGCCAGTCTTGGCAACCAGAATTACGTTCCCGTTTAACCGTGCGGCTGCAACCGCCTGGTTGGCTCCTTTGCCTCCGGGGGTCATGAAAAAATCGCCACCTAAAATGGTTTCACCCGGGCCGGGCAGCCTGGAGGTCTTAACCACCATATCGGTGTTGGTACTGCCGATGACGGTGATGAAGCTATGGTTCATTTGCTTACTGGTTAAATAGTTTGAAGGGATTTCCCCTTATTTATCCATAAAAATAAGATAACTTTCCGGAATTATTTAAAGGAAATTCTTGTTTATTTTTGTGGTATCATTTAAGCTGTCTATGAACATATTAATCATTGGATCAGGAGGACGGGAGCATGCTTTTGCCTGGAAGTTAAGACAAAGCAATCAGCTCGGCGAACTCTATATTGCTCCCGGAAATGCCGGGACAGCGGGATTAGGACATAATTTGAACATCGGTGTAACTGATTTTCCCGCGATCCGCGCTGCAGTTTTGGAATATCGCATAGACATGGTGTTGGTAGGACCTGAAGTTCCTCTGGTAGAAGGTATTAGTGATTTTTTCGCAACGGATGATCAATTGAAGAATATTCCTGTGATAGGCCCCGACAGTCATGGTGCCCGCCTCGAGGGAAGCAAAGAGTTTGCTAAAGAGTTCATGATGCGCAACGGCATTCCGACTGCCGGCTATTTTACTGTTCATTCGGGTAATTTAAATGAAGGGGTGGAGTTTCTGAAAAGTGTCAAGGCTCCTTATGTATTAAAAGCGGACGGACTTGCTGCCGGAAAAGGGGTCTTAATCATCGACAACTTACAGGAAGCTATTGATTCATTGAAGGAAATGCTGAATGGTCTCTTCGGTAGCGCGAGTTCCACGGTCGTGATCGAAGAGTTTCTCTCTGGTGTGGAATGTTCCGTTTTCGTACTGACTGACGGAGTAAACTATAAAATTCTGCCCGAAGCCAAAGATTATAAGCGAATTGGTGAAGGCGATACAGGTCTCAATACCGGTGGGATGGGGGCGATTTCTCCAGTTCCCTTTGCTACTTCCGAATTTATCAGGAAGGTGGAGGAGCGAATGGTAATTCCGACGATAACAGGTTTGCAAAAAGAGGGTATTTCATATAAAGGATTTCTATTTCTTGGACTGATGAATTGTGGCGGAGATCCTTACCTGATTGAGTATAATGTCCGGATGGGCGATCCGGAGACTGAAGCGGTGCTGATGCGCATCCAATCTGATCTTGTAGAGCTTTTCGATGGCGTTGCCAAGGGGAATCTAAACGGGAAAGATTTGGCGATTGATCCCAAAACAGCCGCTACGGTGGTAATCGTGGCCGGAGGTTATCCTGGTTCGTATGAGAAAGGAAAGCTTATCTCGAATCTGAACGATACTGAAAACAGCGTGGTATTTCATGCAGGCACGAAGTTGGATGGAGATAAAGTGCTAACCAACGGCGGTAGGGTTTTGGCTGTCAGTTCGATTTCTGATTCATTGGAAGAAGCCCTGAAACTGAGTTATGGTACAGCTAAAAAAATATATTTCGATAACATGTACTATCGATCCGATATCGGATTTGATTTGTAGTGGAAAACCAATGTGTTTAAGTGAAGATGCCATCCCGGAAAAGGAGTATTTCTAAAACGTACAATCATGTTACTTAGGCTATTTAACGGCAAAAATGTTTTTAGCGCGATCCTTATCCCGATCGTGGCATTTTTGTTTTGGATGGAGCCATTGAGGATTCCGATTGCTTTGGAGGTAAATCCGGGAGAAGGAATGATGCCACTGTTTACTCTGCTCATAAAATTATTTAACGGAGTAACTATCTGGCCGGTCTTAACAGGATTTATTCTGGTTTTGTTTAATGCCTTGATCCTCTCACTTCTGAGTTACGAATTCCAGTTTTTGCTGCACCGGACGTTCCTGCCAGGGATCCTTTATGTCGCGATCGTATCTTCTTTCCCTTCCCTGCAGACCTTTCATCCGGCGTATCCGGCTACTTTATTTGTTCTGCTTTCCGTCTATTTTATCTTTAACACGTATCATCGCAAAAACGAGATATCCTCTACATTTAATGCATCCTTCCTGCTTTCAATCGGATCACTTTTCTATTTGCCGGTAGTAATTCTTTTCCCGCTTATCTGGATTAGTATCTTCGTGTTACAGAAAAATGACAATTGGAGGTTGTTGGTTATTCCTTTGATCGGATTTTCTTTACCCTGGTTGTTGCTTTGGTCGTTTTTGTTTGTCACCGGTTCCGACCAGACTTTCATATCGTCTATTTTTACAGGGATGAAATCTGTTAACAGTCAGTTTATCTCTAAAATCGCCTTTCTTATTATTACCGGATTCATTTTTCTGCTTTCAGCCTTTGGCAGTATTGCATTGATTAACTCGGTGAGCATCCGAAAAATGAGCACGCGCAAATATTTTATCATCCTTTATTGGTTGCTTGGGCTTAGTATTCCAACTGTTTTTTTGTTCCCTTCAACTGGGTTGGGGATTATTGCAATTTCTACGATTCCGGTCTCGTTTTTAATTGCCTATTTTTTTATGTCGGGTAAACGCGGCTTTTGGAGGGAATTTCTCTTCTTCTTATTCATGTTGACCCTGATCGCCAGTCACCTCCTACTCTTTGAATAGCTCCGAAGATTTATCCGACTGTGATTCCGGTTTGTCATCTTCAATTAAATGATCAGGGAGCGATTTTTGAGTCTTAATTCCCAACTCTTTTAGTTTCTCAGAGGTGCGCACCAGATTTCCCTTGCCGGTATGCAATTTGTTGAGGGCATTGTTGTAATTGGCCTGTGCCGTTTCGATACCCTTTCCAACCTTCTCCAGATCCTGAATGAAATTGACAAATTTGTCGTACAGGGAAGCGCCCAGATTGGCAATCTCGAGGGCATTTTTTGTCTGATTTTCTTGCTTCCAAATGGATGCTATCGTGCGGAGTGTGGCCAAAAGCGTTGACGGACTCACAATTACAACTTTGTTATCCCATGCAAAATTGAACAATTCCTGATCTTCCTGAATCGCCATACTAAAAGATGACTCAATGGGAAGGAAGAGCAAAACAAAATCCGGACTGTTCAGATTCTTCGCTGTGGGATAATGCTTATCTGAAAGCATTTTTATGTGGGAGCGTAATGACTTCAGGTGGTCTGCCACATATTGTACTCTATTTTCTTCTGAAGTTGCGTTTACCAGTCTTTCGTAGGCAACTAATGATACTTTTGAGTCTACAATCAGGTGTTTTTTATCTGGGAGGTGGATGATCACGTCCGGACGAATTTGTTTGCCATCGCTGTTTTCATCGACTACTTCCCGCTCGTATTCCCTGCCAAGCGTGAGCCCGGAGCGCTCAAGTACTCTTTCCAGGACTACCTCTCCCCAATTACCTTGCTTTTTTACATCACCTTTCAGCGCTTGCGTTAGGTTTTGGGCATCATCGCTAATTTTGAGGTTGAGTTCCTGCAATTTTTTTAGTTCAACTTTCAGGTCCGTCTGGTCTCTCAGCGTCTTTTCGTACGATTCCTCGACTTTCTTTTCGAAGTTTCCGATTTTCTCTTTGAGCGGTAAAAGAATATCGCCAATATTTTTTTGGTTCAAAGTGGTGAATTCGGCCGAATGTTCCTTCAGAATTTTATGGGCGACATTTTCAAACTCGACAGTAAGCCTTTTTTGTATCTGCTCCAATTCCTGAGCCTTTTCTGTCAGCTGCATTTTTGCATGTTCCAGCTCGGACATTGAGGTTGTTAATTGCCTGATAGAGGCTTCACTCTTCTGACGTTCCGCGACAAGCTCTGATTTCACATCGGTGAGATCTTTTGTCAGAGAAGAAAGTTGGTTTTCAGCAATCGACCTCATTTTTTCTGCTTCTGCAACTTTGGACAAGCCAGCTTTTTCTACTTCATTAATCCTGGCGATAAGGGATGCTCTCTCGTCGCTCAGCCTACGTTGTTGCCAGAGAAAAATAAGCGACGCACCTATCACAAAAGCCAGAATTGGCAGGATGATTTCCATAGGGATATATTTTTCCTAAATATAAAAAAAGCGCAACTGTTTGTGGCAATTGCGCTTGAAATATTCATATTAAAATTTTAATCTTCCTGAAAAAGAGCATTATCCGGGAAGCGGTAAACGATGGAGTTGATAACCATACCGGCTCCAACCGAGGTAAGGATAATATGATCTCCGGGCGAAATGGAATGATCTTCCATCTTATTTTTAACGATAAGATCCAACAACGTCGGAACGGTTGCTGTTGATGAATTTCCAAGAGTACGGATGGTCATTGGCATTACATCAGGATTCCATTCCTTGATTCCGTAAAGTTTGAACACCCTGTTGAGTATCGCTTCGTCCATCTTCTCATTGGCCTGATGAATCAATACCTTTTTAATATCTGTAAGATGCAATCCGGCTTTGTCAAGGCTTTCCTTCACGACACCTGGAACGGCACTGAGGGCGTAGGCATATACTTTATGACCCTGCATACGGATGTTGATTTCGGTACCATCATAATTTGGGTTCAATGAAACGCCCATTTTTAACATTACCGGATCGATATCCGACCGGCTCGACTCCGCCAGGATTCCAACGGGGACTTTGCTTTCTACCGCCTCAACAATCACAGCGCCCGAACCGTCAGAGAAGATCATGCGGTCTCTGTCGAAAGGATCTGAAACACGTGAGTTCAAGTCCGAGCCGATAACCAATCCGCATTTATATAAGCCGCTCTTAATATATGCATCGGCGATGATCATTGCTGTTGTCCATCCCGGACATCCTGCTACAACATCGTGGGTGAAGACTTTAGGGTTTTTTATTCCAAGATTGGTTTTAACACGGTTCGCGATAGAGGGACACATATCCGAACGATACGTATCCGGATAGATATCACCGAAATTGTGAGCGGCGATGATGAATTCAAGTTTCTCGCGATCGTAACCTGAAGAGGTCAGTGCATCTTCTGCCGCAAAAGTAGCCAGATGACTTGTGGCCTGATCTGGTTCGGCATAGCGTCTTTCTTCAATATTTGTGATTTCGTGGAATTTGCGGATAATCTCCTCATTGGATGTTTCGAATCTCTTGCCGGTACTCGGATCGATAAATTCGGCATCCAAAAAATAACTGTTTGGGATCACTTTTGGTGGAACAAATGACCCGGTTCCGACAATAACGGTATAAAGCTTTTTGCTCATAATTAAATTGTTATACAATACTCTTTTATCTTGTTTTCCTCAATTTTCTCAATTCTAAAATCGATACCATCGTATACGCCATACGTGAACTTTTTGATCCAGTCGCCCAGAATTATCAGTCTGCTATCCGCTGAAACCGGTTCATTTAGAACGATGTGCCGATGACCAAAAACGAAGTAATCGAAATGCTCTTTGGCAAGCACACTCCTGGCAAAATGATATTGTTCCTCAAATTCAAGTCCTTTAAAACCTTTATCACCGTCTTTGTATGAAAGACGGCTATTTTTTGACCATCGGTGAGCCAGTCTAAACGAAAGATCAGGATGAATCTTTGCAAAAGCCCATTGCGCTAATGGGTTATGGAAGAATTTCTTGATCAACTGGTAGCCAAAATCCTTTTCTCCAAGATCATCCCCGTGCGAAAGGAAAAATTTTTTACCAAGGAGATCCATCTTTGCAATATCCTTGTGAACAACCATTCCCACTTCCTTTGAAAGATAGTCAAATGCCCATATATCGTGGTTTCCGGTAAAAAAATGGATGGGTATACCGCTATCGCAAAGTTCTGCCAACGCACCCAACGATCTCACAAATCCTTTTGGCACTGTCTTTTTGTATTCAAACCAAAAATCGAAATAGTCGCCCATCAGAAAGATCATTTGGGCATCTTTTTTGATCGTATGGAGCCAGTCGACAAAGAGTAATTCCCTCTCTTTGTTGTCTTTTAGCGCTGATGCTCCAAGATGAAGGTCAGATACAAAATAGATTTTCTTTCCGATATCCACAGCCTTTATTAGTGATAAATCCTTTGGACTAAAATTCGCGACAAAGATAAAGGTAAAACCTAATTTAGCAAGGCGCAAGTGTTAATAGATCATTACGAACAAGAAAGAGTAGCAGAGGACTACATAATTTTGGATAATGCAGCATTAAGATCCGGTCCCTGCAAGTTTTTCCCGATAATCTTACCCTCTTTGTCGAGCAGGTAATTCGCCGGGATGTTATGGATATTGTAACTGATGAGTGCAGAAACACTACCTTTCATGTCGCCGACATTAATCCAGGGCAGCCGATCCTCAGCAATGGCAACTTCCCAGGCAGTTTTATCTTCATCTATGCTAACCATGAAAATTTCAAATCCTTTGCTCTTGTACTTTGAATATAATTCAACAAGTACCTGATTTTGAATTCTTGAGGTACGATCTTTTGCCGACCAGAAATGTAAAAGCACATATTTGCCATGCAACGACCAAAGATCACGTTCATTCCCGCCGATATCCGGAAGTTTGATATTGGGAGAGTTTACCGCATTTTGAGTCATCAGATTATTTAATTTTGCGCTTTTTTGTTCCCTGATGAGACTTAGAACATTGTTATACAGTGCTTTGACCTGATCGTTTTTTGGATAAACCGCGAATAACGCCGAGGCGGATGTCTTCATTGCCTGAAAATCATTGGCCACGTAACTATTTTCGTTCCACTTTTGGTAGAGTGCGTATACACTTGACATCGAGAATGGGTTTCTCTTTACAAAGTCATTAACATACCCGGTATAATCAGAAACCATCTTGGTGTATTCGTTATTCCAGCGTTCAAGCTCAGACGTGTAGGCAGCCTCATTCTGGTGCTTAATGTATAGTTGACGAAGAGAATCAGTTTTGGCTTTTACCGCCGAAAACCGGAAAGTGAGATCCCTCACTTTAGATGAATTATCAGACCCTTTTACGTCGTAATCGGCCGCGAAATTCTTGTAGGAACCAGTAACTTTCACGTTCTCAGTTGAATCAACCAAGAGCGTGGCAAAATTACTGTCGGAAAATTTTAGTAGGAAGAACGTGGGCATGCTGACTTTCCCCTTCAGTTCAAATTCCCCTTTTTGATCAAGTTTAACCGAATCTGCCGGACTTTGAGTGCTGGTTAGCAGATGGTTCAAATATATTTTTTTGCCAGCTCCACCTTCGATTTTTCCGGAAATAGTGAAGTTGTTCTTTTTTCCGCAAGCAACAGTTAGCAAAACAATTGCCAGTAAAATAAGAGTACGGTTCATTAGTTGTCAATTATAAGTTGTGTGACTGAAGAAACGACAAAAATGCAAAAAAAATCCGAAGGAATTTTTTGCTTTTTTGATTACTTTTGCGCTTTATTATTTGAAGTGCAGATACATTACGGATTAGAAGAATTTTCGGTCAGAAAACCGGTAGTTACGATCGGTACTTTCGATGGTGTCCATCTCGGGCATCGGGAGGTAATTGCTGAACTAAGAAAAATTAGCCTCCAAACTGGCGGTGAGTCCGTTGTGTTTACCTTTTTTCCGCATCCGCGGATGGTTGTAACCCCCGAAGAGGATACCATCCGACTGCTTTCTACTGTCGAAGAGAAATCTGCTCTGCTTGAATCATTAGGCCTCGATCATCTTGTCATTTTCCCCTTTACCAGGGAGTTTGCCCAACTGTCATACACGGATTTTGTGAAGGATATTCTGGTAGGCAAAATGCATATTCACAAGCTTGTAACAGGTTATGATCATAAATTTGGCCACGACCGGAAGGGCGATTATCATGCATTGGCGGTTTTAGGCAAGGAGTTTGGTTTTCAGGTTGAGCAACTGAACCCATTGCTTGTTGAGAATGTGGCAGTTAGTTCCACCAGGATTAGGCAGTCACTCGAAATTGGAGATATGCTCAGAGCCAACCATTTTCTCGGATATTCATACATGCTGAAAGGCAGAGTTGTGGAAGGCAGGAAACTTGGACGGGAGCTGGGATTTCCTACTGCAAATATTGTCCCGGACGATCTTCACAAGTTGATACCGACTGATGGTGTTTATGCTGTTTCCATTGAGGTTTTGGGCAATCAGTACAAGGGTATGTTAAATGTCGGAACCCGACCAACTGTGAATTCCAATGTTGATCACCGGAGTATCGAGGTAAATATTTTCGATTTTTCTCAGGATATTTATGGAAAGGATATCACGGTAAATTTTGTGGAGAGAATCAGGAGTGAGGTGAAATTTGAAAATATTGCGAAACTAAAATCGCAACTCGAAATTGATAAAACCGTGGCTTTGACTATCTTTGCAAACCAGTCGAGTCGCTAAATACGGTGAAAACGGGAAAAGGAATAAGTTGGAGAAAGTCGATTTTTTCTCAGCTATTCCAAGGTATTTGAAGAAACCTTAAGTCTAATAAATATACAAAAAATGATGGATTACAAAGTTAAAGACATCTCTCTGGCCGCGTTCGGTCGTAAAGAAATTGAAATTGCTCAAAAGGAAATGCCGGGATTGATGTCTCTGCGTTCAAAATATGGTGTGGAAAAACCTTTGAAGGGTGTTCGGATTATGGGCTCACTTCATATGACAATACAAACGGCGGTTCTAATTGAAACGCTGGCTGAATTAGGCGCCATCGTTCGCTGGGCCTCCTGCAATATTTTTTCTACTCAGGATCATGCCGCCGCCGCCATCGCAGAAGCCGGAATTCCCGTCTTCGCATGGAAAGGCGAGAGTCTTGAAGAATATTGGTGGTGTACCGAGCGTGCCCTGGACTTTGGCAATGGCGTCGGCCCGCAAATGATTGTGGATGATGGAGGTGATGCCACAATGATGGTTCACATTGGAAGTGCTGCCGAGAAAAATCCGGCTATCCTGGATAAGGAAGTCGATGGAGAAGACGAAAAACAGTTGTTCCTGGCTCTCAAAAAGACCCTGAAGGAAAATCCAACGCGCTGGAGCAAAGCGATTAAAGAAATAAAGGGTGTTTCGGAAGAGACAACCACCGGTGTGCATCGTCTGTACCAGATGCTGGAGCGTGGAGAATTGATGTTCCCTGCAATTAACGTCAACGATTCAGTAACTAAATCAAAATTTGATAATCTATACGGATGCCGCGAATCTCTTGCCGACGGTATCAAGAGGGCAACCGATGTAATGGTTGCCGGTAAGGTAGTCCTGATATGCGGATATGGAGACGTCGGTAAAGGTTGTGCAAGATCGCTCAGAGGTTATGGCGCCCGTGTTATCGTAACGGAGATCGACCCGATTTGCGCGCTGCAGGCTGCTATGGAAGGATACCAGGTTGCAACCATTGAAGATGTCGTTGGTGAATGCAATATTTTTGTGACAACGACCGGGAATAAAGATGTCATTACCGCCGAACATTTGGCCGCAATGCCAGACCAGGCTATTGTTTGCAACATTGGACATTTCGACAATGAGATTCAGGTAAGCCGCCTGGAGAAATGGCCGGGAATCAAAAAAATCAACATCAAGCCTCAGGTCGACAAATATGTTTATCCTGACGGACATTCAATCTTCCTTTTGGCAGAAGGCCGACTGGTTAACCTTGGATGTGCTACCGGTCACCCATCTTTTGTAATGAGTACCTCATTCACCAACCAGACACTCGCTCAACTTGATTTGTGGAAAAACAATTACGAGATCGGCGTTTATCGTCTGTCAAAGCAATTGGATGAGGAAGTAGCAAGACTTCACCTGCCACAGCTGGGAGTGAAACTCACCACACTGAGCGCCGAGCAGTCTGACTATCTTGGAATACCGAAAGAAGGGCCTTATAAACCAGAACATTACCGTTACTAAGAAGAGCTATAAGATATAAGACATAAGACATGAGATAGCGCCATCTCATGTCTTATGTCTTATATCTCATCTCTCAATTGTGAATCCACAGTCTGTTATCCATCACCGTCACCTGATATTGTTTTAAATTTCTGGTTGATGGTCCTTTCGTCGGATAGCCTCCACTGAAAAGGATGTATTGAGATCCGCAAATCTTGCAGGTGGCGACCGGATTACTACTTGAGACAACGCCCGTTTGTCCGGGGTTGGTCTCAATGATGCTGTTTTTTGCTCCCTCGAACGGACAGCAGGCATCGAAGGCCAGATATTGCTGATCACTTATGCAGACAACAATCAATCCGGCGTACCCATCCGTGGGAAACGTCATCGAATTACCGGAAATTAGTAGGTTGTTATAATTGACCAACGAGATGTATTTGTCGACTTTCGCGTAGGGCACAAAAGCATTTTGATTGTCTGTACAGGCAAAAATGCTTATCAACAAGATAAACATCCATCTAACTGAAAACGATCGGGTACTCCCTGTTTTTGTCATGCGGTAAGTTGTTAACTGTGAACAAAAATAGGAATAATGCGAGAGCGAAAAAAATTGCTTTCCGATTTGTAAAATGAAAAAGAATATTTTCTACATTTGTCAGAGATCGAAAATTGTAGAAGAGCTCCGAGGTTTGGAGTTCTTCTGTTTTTTTATGTATAATATCAATTAACAGCAACGAGAATGACCAAAGTTACGTACATCTCTGCCGAAGGATTAAAAAAGCTTAAGGCAGATCTGGATAGGATGCTCAACATTGAAAGACCCATGATATCCAAGCAGATTGGTGAAGCAATCGAAAAGGGTGATATCTCGGAAAATGCTGAGTATGATGCTGCAAAGGATGCTCAAGGTATGCTTGAGGCCAAAATTGCTGTTCTCCAGGATCAGATTGCGAATGCCAGAATTATTGACCAGTCGAAGATTGACACGGATTCTGTTCAGATCATGAATAAAGTGACCATTAAAAATGTGAAGAATAATGCCGTGATGGTCTATACGATCGTTTCCGAGCATGAGTCAGATTTGAAAGCGGCCAAAATAAGTGTAAGTACGCCCATTGCTAAGGGTCTGTTAGGCAAAAAAGTCGGCGATATTGTGGATATTCACGTCCCATCCGGCGTAATTCCTTTCGAAATTATAAACATCGAACTGGATCGCTAACCCATCTCATCTCTCCTGTCTTAAGTCTCATCTCTCAAGTCTCTGTTTTTATGGCCTCAATTTTCTCAAAAATCGTAGCTGGCGAGATTCCTTGTTACAAGGTAGCAGAGGATGAAAACTATCTCGCCTTTTTGGATATTTTTCCACTTGCGGCCGGTCATGTGCTGGTGATTCCAAAAGTTGAAGTGGATTATCTCTTTGACCTTGACGAAGAGCGCTATGCAGGATTAATGGCTTTTGTCCGGGATGTTGCGATAGCGATCGGAAAGGCTATACCTTGTAAGCGGGTAGGAGTGGCTGTTTTAGGACTGGAGGTACCACACGCTCACGTGCATCTGGTGCCATTGAATAGTGAAAAAGATATTGATTTCTCCAAACCAAAGCTCAAATTTACCCCGGAGGAATTCGAAGCCACGGCAAGGTCAATTTCAGCAGCGATTTAGAATAAAAAAAATTTTTCGATTTTGGATTTTCGATCATGCTTCCCTCAACATCTGAGCAAATTTTGTTTTAGTGCGTAATCCAAAATCTAAAATCGAAAATCCTCTTTACTTCACCCTGTCGGGATTCTTTCTGATAAACTCTTCCCAATTCTTTGCTCCTTTTTCTGAGACGGGACTCTTCATCTGCAAATAGTGGCATACTGCCGCCGCTAGTCCGTCGGTAGCATCCAAATCCGATGGCATGATGGTCATGCCAAACATTTGCTTTAGAAAGTAAGCCACCTGTTCTTTGGAGGAAGCCCCATTCCCGGTAATTGCCTGTTTGATACGAAGTGGCGCATATTCGAAGATCGGAACTCCCCGGTAGAGCGAGGCAGCCATGGCAACACCCTGGGCCCGTCCGAGTTTAAGCATGGATTGTATATTTTTTCCGAAAAACGGCGCTTCCAGTGCTGTCTCGTCCGGCTTATACTCATCGACCAAATATAATGTCCGGTTAAAGATATGGCTGAGTTTTTCATAATGACCTGTAAATCCGGCGGTTTTCACCACCCCTAAAGCCACAATGTTTACTTGATTGTCGTTTACCCGGATAACGCCATAACCCATGATGTTAGTACCCGGATCTATGCCCAATATGGTTTTGTTGATCTTCAATTCTTTTTTTGATCAAACTTACGGCTTTTATTTTTTAATATAAATAGTATATTTGAACCCGTAAGCATCTTTATTTATTGGTGGTTCAGCGTTTTTTATTAACCTAAATTGCTCTGCGCGAAATATTTTTTCGTTAGTTGAGTCCCGGTAAGTTAAAGGTCGGATTTGCTTTAAAACCATTGTAAATACTGAATAAAATTTTTTTACTTTCTTTTTTTCAGTAACTTGGTCAACTTTGGTGGTAAAAAAGATTCGTATTCTTACCGCGATTGATTAACAAATTTGGCATTTGATTGTTACTTCTTTGGGTTATGTAAAATTGGGCAAGGCCCGCAGGGTAACCTTTACTCCTTTTCTGATATCAAGTAGGAGAAAAAAATGGAATGATTACTTTATTTTGAATCCCTTAATATGTTAAATCAGGTGATTAAATTTATCTGGCTGAACAAAATCTAACGTAATGACTGTAAGTGCCTTACCACATACTAAGTTTTTATCCTTTAAGAAGGCGATTGGTCTTATAGCCTTGGTTTTTAGCGTAATGCTGACCTTTGGGCAAAGTCCAACGATCGACACTCAACCTTCAGCCACACCTCAGTCGGTATGTATATCCGGTGCTACAACCAATTTAACTGTGGCAGCCTCCACCTCTGCCGGAACGATTACGAGCTATGTTTGGTACAGTAATAGCAGCAGTAGCAATATTGGCGGTACGCTGGTTGCAACACATAATATTTCCTCAGGAACTGACTCCTACACGCCATCATCTTCTGTTGCAGGTACTTTATATTATTATGTAATTGTTACAAATAGTTTAAGTAACACAGTTACGAGTAATGTGTCAGGTGCCGTGGTCATAAATCCCCTGCCTTCTTCACCCGGAACTATAAGTGGTACATCCTCTGTTTGTCCTGGTGATTATGGAGTAGGCTATAATTTGGGTGCCCCTATTCCCAATGCGTCAAGTATAGTATGGTCCTCCCCGTCCTCCAGCGCAATTGCCAGCGGTCAAGGTACTACTGCAATTACCGTTAATTACTGGTCTGGAGCCATTTCTGGCAATATTTTGGTTAAGGGAACAAATAGTTGCGGGGACGGCCCATCTTCTGCATTTGCTGTCACGGTTAATCCGTTACCTGGAGATGCAGGATCAATTTCTGGATCGAATCAGGTTTGTCAGGGGCAGTCAGCCGTCACTTATTCTGTTCCTGTTATTTCCAATGCAACTGGGTATGTTTGGGCTTTACCCGGCGGCGCTACAATTGCATCAGGAAACAACACCAATTCCATTACCGTTAACTATTCCCCCACAGCTACCTCAGGGGACATTCGTGTCTACGGCACAAATTCCTGCGGTAACGGAGCTGCCTCGAACATTGTGGCTATTACGGTGAATCCTACTCCGGTTATGGAAAATTCGGGTACAGCGGTGATCTGCAGCGGCGAAAGTCCAAATATCTCTTTAACCTCATCCGTGCCAAGTAATTTCGCCTGGACTCTTGGTTCCGTTTCAGCAAATATAACCGGTGCGTCTGCCGGATCAGGTGGTTCTATAAACCAGGTACTAACGAATACCAGTAATACAGCTTCAGGAAATGTTGAGTATATTGTAACTCCGACATCAACAGGAGGCGGTTGCGCAGGAACACCCTTTACAATAAATGTTACCGTAAATCCTGCCCCGCGCGTAACAACCTCGGCGACGGCCACCGTCTGCAGTGGTTCGGCACCAACAATCAATCTGGACGCCACCATAGCGAGTTCATTTACCTGGGTTGTGGGAAATAACCCTGGAAGTATCTCCGGAGCTACTTCTGGTTCGGGTAATACAATCAGTCAGACTCTGACAAATCCAAGCCATACACTCCCCGGAAATGTTGAGTATATTGTAACACCCACGGCAAATGGAACATTGTGCGTTGGGACTCCTTTTAGGATAACTGTCACGGTAAATCCAGCGCCTGTAGTTACCAATTCACCTACCGCCCTCATTTGCAGCGGATCTGATCCGGGTATAACGCTAACATCCAGCGTTGCCAGTGGTTTTTCGTGGGATATTGGAACCATCACGGGTAGTATTTCCGGAAGCGGACCCGGAACCGGAGGCACAATTGGGCAGACCCTGACCAATTTGAGTAATTCTTTGGCTGGTTCTGTCGAATACAATGTCACTCCAACTGCAACAACCGGAACCTGTCCGGGTGTCCCCTTTAAAATTACTGTCACAGTTAATCCGGCGCCAGTCGTTACCACCGCCAATACGGCAACAGTATGCAGTGGCTCAAGTCCGAATATTGCGCTTACGGCATCGATTCCAAGTTCATTTACGTGGACAATCGGCACAAATACGGGAGCCATTTCAGGGGCTTCCGCGGGTGGAGGAAGTACCATTAACCAAACACTTACAAATCCGAGTAATTCAACCACTGGATCTGTTGTATACATCGTTACTCCCAGATCGAGTACCGGATCATGTAATGGAGACCCCTATAATATTACGGTGAATGTCAATCCGGCTCCTACCGTGACGACACCTACAACCAAGACTATTTGCAGTGGATCAAATACAAGTATTGGGCTAACATCTTCCATTGCAAGCAGCTTTACCTGGACGATCGGAACTATCACCGGTGGTATCACGGGAGCAACATCAGGTAATGGAAATAGCATCAGCCAAATCCTCACGAATCCAAGTAGCTCAAGTAGCGGAACGGTTGTTTATAATGTAGTTCCAACCTCCTCAACTGGCTCGTGTGTGGGACCAACTACATCCATAACGGTGACGGTCAATCCTGCTCCGTCTGTCACAAATGCACCAACCGCCGTGACATGTAGCGGAGATGGGCCAAACATTACCTTAACTTCCAGCATTGGAAGTGCTTTTGCCTGGACAGTCGGGACAATCACAGGTAATATTACTGGAGCAAGTAATGGATCCGGAGGCACCATTGATCAGACATTGTCAAATCCGAGTAATGCGGCGACCGGAACCGTTCAATATCTGGTAACGCCCACAGCTTCGAGTACCGGATGTATTGGAGCCGCTTTCCCTCTCACAGTGACAGTCGATCCGATACCGGCTGTAACGACAGCCAGTACCGCTACGATTTGTAGTGGATCGACGACAAATATTGCATTAAGTGCTACGACACCCAGTACCTTTTCATGGACACTTGGAACCAACAGCGGTAGCATTACCGGTGCTACGGCAGGATCAGGAACGAGTATCATTCAGACATTGGCTAATCCAAGCAACACTGCAGTTGGGTCAATCCAGTATATTGTCACACCCACCTCTACGACAGGATCTTGTATCGGAACTCCATATACGATAACCGTTTTTGTGAATCCTGGACCTGCTGTTACGACAGTAGATCCCGCAGCTATATGTTCCGGTACAAGTCCAAATCTGACCTTATCGGCGACTTTGCCCAGTACATTTACGTGGACTGTCGGAACGATCACCAATGGTATTACCGGTGCCAGCTCCAGCGGAGGGGCAATTTTGAATCAGATTCTTGACAGCCCTACCAGCCCGACGGGAGGTACTGTTCAGTATATGGTTTCTGCCACCTCAACTTCTGGTTCATGTACAGGCTCTCCATCCCCCATCGTTATTACAGTGACACCTACTCCGGTAGTCACTACTTCAGCCACCAAGAGTATTTGCAGTGGAACCAGCACTGGTCTTACTTTGACTGCAAGCGTTCCAAGTAGCTTTGTCTGGACGGTAGGTACTATTACCGGTAGTATTACAGGTGCCAGCGGTGGCTCAGGTGGCTCGATTGCTCAGACGTTGACCAACCCTGGCAATGTATCAGCGGGTACTGTAGAATATATTGTTACTCCAACCGCAACAACCGGAGGATGTGTCGGTACGCCGTATAGTATCACCGTAACTGTGAATCCTATTCCATCCGTTTCTACGGCAAATGCATTCACGGTTTGCAGCACGAATAGTCCGAATATAGCTCTGGGTGCTACAGCTGCAAGTACGTTTACATGGACTATTGGTGCCATATCCGGAGGGATTACAGGAGCGTCGGCAGGATTTGGACCTGTTATTAATCAGACACTTACAAATCCTTCGGCAACAACTCCGGGGATCGTTCCATACGTTGTTATTCCTACTTCAGCAGCGGGTGGTTGTACTGGTCCATCTTTTACAATTAATGTAACAGTAAATCCATCCCCGGTTTTAACCTCCGCCAATACTGCCACCATATGCAGTGGTGCCAGTCCGAATCTAACGCTTACTTCATCGGGCACCGCACCTTTTTCTTATACCTGGACAATTGGAACAATTACGGGAGGAATCACTGGAGCCAGTACAGGTTCCGGGTCGGCAATCAATCAGGTTCTTTCCAACAGTAGCAATTCAACGCCAGGGTCAGTTGAATACTTAGTAACACCTACTTCAGCAGAAGGAACATGTGCTGTTTTCCCCGTACTGATAAATGTAAATCCAACACCAACTGTGACGAACAGTCCAACTGCGTCAGTATGCAGCGGATCAACCACAAATATTGCGCTGACAGCTTCTGTTCCGAGTAATTTTAGTTGGACGATCGGAACTATCACCGGGAGTGTAACGGGAGCATCAGATGCAAGCGGAGCCTCCATCAGTCAAACACTTACGAATCCTAGCAGCTCAACTGTCGGAACTGTTGAATATTGGGTGACTCCAACCTCGACTTCTACTTTGTGCTCAGGATCGCCATTTTTGATTCTGGTATCAGTCGGTCCTGCTCCGGCTATTACCACTCCATTGACTGCAGCAACCTGCAGTGGTGTAAGTCCAAATATTTCCTTGACGGCATCGGCTCAGAGTAGTTACGTTTGGACGGTTGGTACCATCACAGGGAGTATTACCGGCGCCACCCCCGGTTCAGGGTCATCTATTAACCAGGTATTGACAAACCCAAGCAATGCGACGGCAGGGACGGTTTCATATGTAGTTACTCCAACTTCACTGACCGGATGCGCTGGAACCACTTCTACCATCGTCGTTACAGTGAATCCTAAACCCAGAATGACGACTTTGAGTACAAAGTCAATTTGTAGTGGATCTGCTCCGAATATACTTTTGGAAGCGACAATGACCAGCACTTTCGGCTGGACGGTAGGAACTATTACAGGGAATATCACAGGAGCTACTGGCGGGACAGGTACCTCCATAAATCAAACGCTCACCAATCCAAGCAATGCAACCGCTGGAACAGTCGAATATATTGTAACCCCAACTGGTACAACAGCTGGTACCTGCCAGGGCGATCCATATTCGATAATTGTAACCGTTAATCCCAAACCGATTGTAACCACCTTATCTACCGCAGAAATTTGCAGTGGGCAAAGTACTGCTATTGCCTTAACTGCATCGACACCAAGTAATTTTGCCTGGGTGGATGGAACAATTATTGGCGGAGTTACTGGTGCAAGTGACGGAACAGGCCCAACCATTAGTCAGGTTTTGACCTATCCGGGAAACTCCTCATCCGGTAGTGTTGAGTATATTGTTACCCCCACATCTGTTGCTAATTCATGTGCCGGTACACCGTTTACTATACTGGTAAAAGTCGATGCGGTTCCTGTGGTCACAGCGGCTGATGCGGCAACTATCTGCAGCGGAACAAGTCCCAACATTGCTTTGAGCGCAACCACTCCCAGCACTTTTACGTGGATATTAGGTACGGTGTCAGGCGGGATAACTGGGGCGAGTGCGAGTTCAGGACCAAGTATAAATCAGACTCTGACAAATCCAAGTTCGACGCTGACTGGGTCTGTCCAGTATATTGTTACGCCTCGTTCAAATTCCGGATCATGTACCGGAGCTCCATATACAATTACCGTAACGGTTAGTCCGAAACCTGCTGTTACAACAGCGAACACCAAAAATATTTGTAGTGGTGACGTTACCAATATCAGTCTGACCTCTTCTGTCACGAGTTCGTTTACATGGACTGTCGGAACCATTACCGGTAGTATCACCGGTGCAAGTGCTGGTTCTGGAACGGCGATCAACCAAACGCTCACCAATCCTGACCACAATCTTTCCGGAGTTGTGGAGTATATTGTAACACCGACTGCCACTGCCGGTGGATTATGTGTTGGTGATCCTTATTCTATCTTCGTCACGGTTAATCCGACTCCAATAATTAGTACTCCTCCAACAGCCATAATTTGCAGTGGAGCGACTACCTCTATTAGTTTAACTTCTTCTGTGGCGAGTACTTTTGCCTGGACGATCGGAACCGTTACCGGAGGAATTACCGGAGCAAGCGCCGCTTCCGGATCGGTGATTAGTCAAACGCTCACTAATCCTTTGAACTCCTCTCCAGGTTATGTTGAATACATTGTTACACCGACTTCTTCCAATGGTTGTGTGGGAACACCATTTGTAATTACAGTTACTGTTAATCCGGTGCCGGTGGTAACAACATCCAATACCGCTACTATCTGTAGCGGAACGAGTCCGAATATCGCTTTGTCTGCCAGTTCTTCAAGTAATTTTACCTGGACTGTCGGAACCATCTCTGGTGGAATAACCGGAGCCACAGCGGGTTCAGGCGATTTCATTAACCAGATATTGACGAATCCAAGTTCTATTTCATCAGGTTCCGTCCAATATAGGGTTACTCCAACCGCGAAAGCGACGGGGTCCTGTGCTGGTGCTCCTTATACGATTACGGTAAATGTTAACCCATCGCCTTCAGTAACGACATTGGGCGCGAAGACCATTTGCAGTGGAGTCAGCACCAACATTAGCTTGACGTCTTCGGCTGCAAGTACTTTTGCCTGGACTATAGGAGCCATTACCGGAGGAATAACCGGTGCAAGCGGTAGTACTGGATCATCAATAAATCAGACTCTTTCAAATGCAAGTCATACGACGGCGGGTACCGTAGTTTACAACGTGACACCCACTTCAACTGGTGGTGGTTGTGCCGGGCCATCCTTCCCAATAACTGTCACTGTCAACGCAATTCCGATTGTAACATCATCACCGACTGCAGCAATATGTAGCGGTGAGACAACAAGTATTGCTCTTACTTCTTCGGCTCCTTGCACATTTAGCTGGACGCGGGGAACAATTATTGGTGGTATTACGGGTTCAAGCGATGGCTCCGGATCTACAATCAGTCAGACCCTTGTAAACCCGGATAATACCGACGGATCTGTGGAATATATAGTTACTCCCACATCTATCGATGGTTCGTGTGTCGGTAACCCGTTTGTTATTACAGTAACGGTACATTCTTCACCGGTAGTTACTACTTCCAATACGTTCACTATTTGCAGCGGTGCCAATCCAAATATTGCCCTAACGGCTGATGTGCCGAGTAGTTTTTCGTGGACAATTGGTTCCATAACCGGAGGAGTTACCGGAGCCAGCGCTAATAGTGGTTCAACCATCAATCAGATTCTGACGAATCCAAGCTCTTCCGGAATAGGTTCTGTTCAATATATTGTTACTCCTACTTCTACAAATGGATCGTGCGTCGGCACGCCATATTTGATAACTGTGACGGTTAATCCTGCTCCCGCCGTGACAAACGCAGCCACTGCTACAATATGCAGCGGCACAAGCCCGAACATCAATTTGACTGCGACTGTAGGAAGCAGCTTTACCTGGACCGTTGGTTCCATCAATGGTGGTATTACAGGGGCAAGTGCAAATACAGGTACCATTATCAATCAAGTACTCGTCAATCCAAGCAATACGAACTCCGGATCTGTACAATATATTGTTACACCCACTGCCACATCGGGTTCGTGCCCGGGATCGCCTTATACTATTACTGTTACGGTTCTTCCAAAACCAGTAGTAACCAACACTTCAACAGCGAATACATGCAGTGGAACGAGTCCGAACATTTCCTTAACTGCCAGTATTCCAAGTACCTTTACATGGACAGTTGGATCAATTACCGGCAGCGTAACCGGAGCGAGCGATTCATCCGGCTCAGTGATTAATCAGGTGCTTACAAATCCTGACCATACAGTAGCCGGAACGGTTGCATACATCGTAACGCCTACTTCTGTAAGCGGATCTTGTATTGGTACACCGTTTACGCTGGTTGTTACCGTGGATCCGGCTCCGCAGGTTACATCTCCCGCTACCGCCACCATCTGCAGTGGAACAAGTACTAATATTGTACTATCATCTTCTGCTCCAAGTACATTTACCTGGACGGTTGGTGCAAATGTTGGAGGAATTACCGGCGCCAGCAGTGGTTCCGGAAATACAATTACTCAGGTTTTAAGTAATCCGGGAAGTGGAATTGGAACAATAGAATACCTTGTTACTCCAACATCTGTTACCGGATCTTGTGCCGGGGCTCCATATTCAATTGTTGTAACTGTTAATCCTGCCCCGGCAGTTACTACTTCAGCTACTGCTACTACGTGTAGCGGATCGAGTCCGAATATTACGCTGACTGCATCTTTAGCGAGTACTTATACGTGGACAATTGGAACGATAATTGGTGGAATTACAGGTGCTACGGCAAGTGCCGGTCCGAGTATAAATCAAACTCTTGTAAATCCGAGTAATTCGGTTTCCGGCTCCGTTCAGTATATTGTTACACCTACTGCGACGAGCGGATCATGTATTGGGGCGCCATATAGCATAACGGTTACAGTTCTGCCGAAACCGGTTGTTACGAGTGCACCTACCGCAGTTACTTGTAGCGGAAGCAGTCCGGATGTGGCCTTAACTTCCAGTATTCCAAGTAGTTTTACCTGGGCGGTAGGAACAATTACTGGTAGTATCACAGGTGCAAGTAGTGGCTCGGGATCTACCATTAACCAGATTTTAGTAAATCCGAGTAATTCGGCCGCAGGAACCGTAGCTTATATTGTTACACCAACCTCTACATCAAATGGTTGTGTCGGCATACCGTACACTGTCACTGTGACGGTGAATCCGGCGCCAGTCATTAGTACTGCCAACACCGCTTCTACGTGCAGTGGAACCAGTCCGAATATTGCCTTATCTGCTTCAGTGTTAAGTAGCTTTTCCTGGACGATTGGCACAATATCAGGAAGTGTTACTGGTGCCAGTGCAAGTTCAGGCTCTACCATAAATCAGGTTTTGACCAATCCGAGTTCATTGACTGCCGGGACTGTTGAGTACATTGTGACTCCGGTCTCCTCAAATGGTTCTTGTACCGGAACTCCTAAAACAATAACTGTAACTGTCAATCCTGCGCCTGTTGTAACTAATTCAAGTACTGCGACTATTTGTAGCGATACGAGTCCAAATATTAGCCTGACAGCATCTTCTGCCAGTAATTTTGCATGGACGATCGGTGCTATTTCCGGAAATGTCACAGGTGCTTCCGCAGGCTCAGGTTCGACCATTAACCAAGTGTTGTCCAATCCAAGTAATTCCGCCTCAGGCACTGTTCAATATATAATAACACCAACTGCATCGACAGGTTCTTGTCCGGGTACGCCATTTACGTTAACGGTGACTGTCCTTCCTAAACCAATATTAACCAACGCTCCGACTGCAACTGTTTGCAACGGATCAGGTCCAAATATTACATTGACATCCAGTATACCCAGCACCTACAGCTGGACGATTGGAGCAATTACAGGCAGTGTCTCGGGCGCTTCTGGAGGTTCCGGTTCCTCTATAAATCAGGTGCTTACAAACTCGAGCAATACCATTTCGGGAACTGTTGCCTATATAATAACGCCCACATCCATATCCGGGTCTTGTACTGGGACACCATTTACAATTACGGTTACCGTATTACCAGCACCCGCCGTGACAACTCCGTCGACCAAGGTGATTTGCAGCGGAGCTAGTCCTGATATAAGTTTAACAGCCTCGATTCCGAGCAATTTCAGTTGGACCGTTGGTACCATTACGGGAGGTATTTCAGGAGCTAGCTCCGGCACAGGTGCAACAATTAGTCAGGTTCTTTCTAACCCAAGTAATACATCTGCAGGGTCAGTTAATTATCTGGTTACTCCTGTCAGCCAATCTGGTTCATGCATTGGTTCACCCTATACAATTACAGTTACCGTTAACCCTGGTCCAGCTGTAACAACTCCTTCTACTGCAACTATTTGTGGCGGATCAAGTCCGAATATTTCGCTCACTGCGACTATAACAAGCGGCTTTGCCTGGACTATTGGAACAATAACAGGCGGTGTTACAGGGGCTTCTTCAGGCTCAGGTGCCACAATTAATCAGACGCTTGTAAATCCGGGAAATTCTGTGGCCGGAACAGTCCAGTACATTGTTACGCCCACTGCAGTAACCGGATCATGCTCAGGTGCACCTTCTATCATTACTGTTACAGTTCTTCCTAAACCGACAGTAACGAATGCACCAACAATGACCACCTGCAACGGAACGAGTCCGAACATATCTTTAACTGCCAGCGTGCCCAGCAGTTTTACGTGGGTTGTTGGTGATATAACTGGCGGCATTACCGGAGCCGGTGATGGATCAGGTTCCTCTATTAATCAGGTTCTTACTAATCCAAGCAATACGAATGCCGGAACAGTGGCATATATTATTACGCCCACCTCAACGGCCGGTTCGTGTACGGGTATTCCGTTCGTTTTGACTGTGACCGTAAATCCGACTCCGGTTATTTCTACCGGCTCTACTGCCACGACTTGCAGTGGAACGAGTCCAAATATTTCTTTGACAGCTTCGTTGCCAAGTAGCTTCTCCTGGACGATAGGGACTATTTCTGGAGGTATAACTGGCGCTAGTGCAGGTTCAGGTTCCTCAATAAATCAGGTACTTACAAATCCAAACGCATCAAGCGCCGGGTCAGTGCAATACATTGTTACACCTACTTCCAGTAATGGATCATGCGTTGGCGCGGCGAAAACAATTACCGTGACGGTAAATCCTGCTCCTGTAGTGACGAATACCAACAGCACAATATGCAGCGGAACTAGTCCTGCAATTGGATTGACAGGATCTGTTGCGAGTTCATTTACATGGACTGTCGGAACTGTGACCGGTAATATATCTGGAGCCACCGCTGGTTCTGGTGCTACGATTGATCAAGTTCTGACCAATCCAAGTAATACGGCTTCGGGGACTGTTTCATATATTGTGACTCCAACTGCGACTTCCAATTCTTGTGCCGGTATCGCAGGAACAATCGTGGTAACGGTTCTTCCAAAGCCAATTATCACAAATGCTCCAACTGCTGTTGCCTGCAACGGCACAGGTGCAAATATTGCCTTATCGGCCAGCGTGCCCAGTAATTTTAGCTGGACAGTAGGATCTATTACCGGCAGCGTAACGGGAGCCAGCTCCGGTTCCGGATCGACAATTAATCAAGTCCTTACAAATCCGAGCAATTCTATTTCCGGTACCGTAGATTATATTGTTACGCCAACTTCCATAGCCGGATCTTGCATCGGTAATCCTTTTACAATTACCGTTTCCGTGCGTCCGGCACCTACTGTTACAAATGCTGCTACCGCCGTTATTTGCAGTGGAAATACGCCAAATATTGGATTAACAGCCTCTCTTCCGAGTAATTTTACCTGGACCGTCGGTACTATTACCGGCTCCATAACCGGAGCTTCTGCGGGTTCAGGAGGAACGATAAATCAGGTACTTACAAATCCAAGCAGCACCTCTGCCGGTTCTGTCCAATATATTGTTACACCGACAACTAATTCGGGTTCATGCACGGGTGCTCCCTATACAATTACGGTAACTGTTAATCCTGCGCCTAGCATACTGACATCCCAAACAGCAACTATTTGCAGTGGGAATAGTCCAAACATTAGCTTAACAGCGTCTTCTGCCAGCACGTATACCTGGACAATCGGTACGATTACGGGTGGAATTACGGGAGCCTCAGCTGGTTCAGGAACTTCGATTAATCAAGTCCTGACAAATCCAGGCAATGCTCTCCCGGGTACGGTTCAATACCTTGTTACGGCCACCAGTACCACGGGTTCTTGTTCCGGAGCTCCTTATTCAATTGTTGTTACGGTAAATCCGATTCCGGTGCTTTTGACAGCCAACAGTGCTTCTGTTTGCAGTGGTAAAAATGTGAGTATTAACCTTATTTCTTCAACTGCGAGTTCCTTCGCATGGACTATTGGAACAGTTACCGGAAGTATTACGGGTGCAACTGCCGGATCAGGTTCCACGATTAATCAGGTTTTAACGAATCCGAGTAGCGTTACAGCGGGTATTGTTACCTACCTGGTGACCCCAACTTCGTCTACCGGGACTTGTGTCGGAGCCACCTATCCAATCACCGTTACTGTTAACCCAACAACTTTCCTTACAAGTGCTCATTCTGTTTCGGTATGCAGTGACTCACCATTTAATTATACTCCAGTACCTAGTACTGCAGGAACAATTTGCCAATGGAACAGAGCCCTGACAAATGGAATAAGTAATCCGTCGGCAAGTGGGGTAGGTGATCCAAATGAAACCCTCATCAATACAACTTCTTATCCTGTTAATGTTACGTATGTTTATACTTTGACATATGGTGGCTGTTCTTCGACGGAAAATGTTGTCGTCACAGTCAATCCTAAACCGGTTTTATCTAGTTCTCTGACTCTGGCTCCGCTATGTAACAATGGTGTGTTTAGTTATACCCCGGCCAGCTTGACAAATGGTGCCACTTACACATGGATCAGACCTACAATTCCTGGAATTACGAATCCTCAGGCAACTGGTACGGGTGCGGTTAACGAAGTATTGCAAAATTCCACATCAGCGCCGATAACAGTTACTTATATTTATACGTTGACTGCCAACGGATGTAGCAATACTCAAAATGTAAGTGTGGAAGTCGGGCCGTCGCCGGTACTAACGAGTACTCTGACACCTACTCCTATCTGCAGTAATTCCGTATTCAGTTATATTCCTGCCAGTACGAGTTCAGGTGTTACTTTTTCCTGGACAAGAGCAGCCGTTACCAATATCTTGAATCCTTCTGCTTCAGGAACCGGCAATCCGAATGAGATATTGTATAATTCATCCTCTATTCCTGTTCCCGTTACATATGTTTTCACATTAGCTGTTGCAGGATGTAGTAGCTCAACAACGTATGATGTAGTTGTGATCGTGAATCCAACACCAACGCTGAGTAACTCTCCGGTAAATCCTCCTCCTATCTGTAGTGGTTCTTTATTTTCCTATACACCTGCCAGCTCGACTGTAGGGGCCTCTTTCACATGGAACAGAGCCTCGCTCAGCGGGATCGCTCAGCCAGGAAATTTTGGATCAGGTAATGTCAGTGAATACTTGTCAAATACAACCGCTCTGCCGATAGATGTGACCTACACGTACACGACGTCGCTCAATGGATGTAGCAGTACGAAAAATGTTGTGGTTCGGGTTAATCCAGCACCTGCTTTGAGCAGTAGCTTAACCCCTCCACCTGTTTGTACCGGATCAACATTTAATTATGTTCCAACAAGCTTGACACCGGGGGCTACCTTCACCTGGACCAGGGCTGCCGTTGCCGGTATCAGCGGAAGTCAGGTAATACCAGTGATTGGTAATGTTAGTGAAGTACTAAATAATAGCACAGCGGCTCCTGTTGAGGTTACCTATAATTTTACTGTCACTGCGAATGGGTGCTCAAATCCGGTACCATATTCCGTTAAAGTGTTTGTTTATCCAATACCGGCTAAGCCGGTCATTTCACCTGCCGGACCTCTGCGTATTTGCGAAGGAACGTCAACAACTTTGACCTCCACTGTTGGATACTCATACTTGTGGTCGAATGGTGCCACAACCCGCAGTACTGATGTAAGCAGTGCTGGCAATTACTTTGTTGTTGTGATTAACGAGGGTGGGTGTCAGAGTACTCCTTCTGATGCGGTTGCAATTTCCATTAATCCCGCCCCTGCTCCTCCTACTAGTGGTGGAGATATTAAAGTCTGTGATCCGCCAACACAAAATTTAATCCCGGTTGCGACCCCTCCGGCCGGTGCCAAAGTTGAGTGGTTCGATGCGTCAACGGGTGGAACACTCATAGCTTCTCCGTCATGGTCTACAATTGGAACAAAAACTTTCTATGGCGAATCTGTTAATCTGACAACCGGATGCAGAAGTTTGACGAGAACAGCGGTAAGTCTGACAATTCTTGTTCATCCTGAGGCACCAACAGGTTCCGATATAACTGTTTGTGAAACGGGTCTTCAGCAAACGCTAAGGGCCGTAGCCGTGGTTCCGAACCCATTTACCGTAAAATGGTATAACGCTGCTGGAAATTTGGTTACAAATCCAATCCTTACCGGCGTTGGCTCAATCGATTACTATGCAGAAGCGGATAATGGAACATGCGCCAGTCTTACCAGAACCAAAATTACACTGACGATCCTGCCTGCACCAGCCGCTCCCGTGAGCACAGGAACCGCCACGAAATGTGCTGAGGCAACAATTATCCCATTATATGCTCATGCTACAGCCACCGGCGCTAGTGCAATCAGATGGTATACCTCTCCAACAGGTGGGACTCCACTAGCATTGCCGGCTGGGACTGAACCGTTCCTGGATCATGTGGGAACGGTAACATACTATGCCGAGGCCTTCGATGGGACTTGTACCAGTCTTACCAGATCAGCCCCTGTCGTGTTGACGATTAATCCGACTCCGGCAAGACCAGTAACAATTCTTCCTGAGGATACGCAATGTGAAGCGAATCCAATCAGAACATTGACAGCAACTGCTACTGCGACTGGCGCCACAATCAACTGGTACAATGCTGCCGTTGGCGGAGCTATTGTTTCGAGCCCTACTTTGAGCAATCCCGGCACAGTAACGTATTACGCGGAAGCAGTCATAGGTTCCTGTAACAGTCCGCTGCCAAGAACAGCTGTTAAATTGACGATAAATCCTGCTCCGGCTCCTCCTGTTGCAAGCAAAACTGAGATATCTGAATGTGATAACGGTCAAACGATCATCGCAACCGCGACGGTATCATCCGGTGAGACAATGGTGTGGTTCACTGCCGCTACTGGCGGAGTAGCCGTTGCAACTCCAACTCAGACAGGCGTGGGTAGTACTACTTACTACGCCGAAGCAAGGAATAGCCTCACTGATTGCAGAAGCCTGACCCGTACTGCTGTCAAACTGACAATCTCTGGTACTCCGCTGCCTCCTGTTCCTGGAATCCCGGATCCAACAAATCCAGCGGTTGGCGTCTTGAGGGAGTGCGCTTCAAACCCACTTCAAACGCTAACGGCGACAGCTACCTCTCCGGAGGGATATGATATTAAATGGTACCGGCAACCTGCTGGTGGAGCCCCAATCTCCAGTCCAACACTTAACTCAATTGGAACCGTCGATTATTATGCTGAGGCCGCCAGTCCGACCTGTGGTAGTAGTACCAGGGTTAAATTTACGTTGGAAATTTACGCTGTTCCTAATGCTCCTACAGCGCTGCCAACATTGGTGATGTGTGCCAGTGATCCGCAAATAGCTACAGGCAACTATAGTTCCAGAATAACTCCTGCCGCAGGTTATGGTGTCGAATGGTTTAATGGTCAGAACGACTTAGTTCCGCTTGATCATGTTCCGACCTTTTCTATCCTTCAGGTCGGCACAACCACATACTACGCCGGATCCGTCAACCAGGTTACCGGTTGCCGAAGTCTTCCTACCGTCCGTACCGCTGTCAAGGTGACGATTAATCCTACTCCGAATGATCCTGTTCGTTTGAATAATGGGAATAACGGCGACATCACGGAATGTGTCAAAACTCCAGTCCAGGTTATCCGGGCAGCCGTTGAAGCGCCCACCGACGGATCAACGATTGTTTGGTACGACGCAGCAGTTGGTGGAAATATTGTGACTAATCCAACATTAAATTTTATTGGCACAAAACCATTCTGGGCTGAAGCTAAATTGGGTACCTGCGTGAGTAAAAGCAGAGTCCAGGTGAAATTGACCCTCGTGGCTCTCCCACTTGCTCCGAAACCATTGCTTACAAACAAGGTCACTATCTGCGAATCAGAGTTACCGTATGCTTTAAGCAAAACATTGCAGCCAATCGATACTACGTCGTTTAGATACAAATGGTACGATCAGAATGGTGGTGCCGTACCTGATTCGTTAAAAGCAACCGGCGAATCAATCCTTTATGTTGAAACGTTCAATAAAACTACCGGATGTTCTTCCAGCAGAACCTTGGTTACAGTTACTGTCCTGACTGCACCGGCATCTCCGGTGTTAGCGGGTAAGGATACTATCAACGAGTGTGCATTGGTACCGCTTCAAAAATTGGATGCGAACAATGGAATAAGGGCTGTCGCGGGAATGAAGGTATACTGGTACACGGACAAGGCGCTAACGGCTGTAATAGATACACCGACATGGAAAGTTGTTGGGGTCCCTAAAACGTATTATTCCATTTTTGAAAATACAACCACGAAGTGCCGTAGTTTGAAGCCAACTGCCGTAACGCTGCTTATCAGCGATGTTACTGCTCATGCGATATCTAACAGTCCTGTTCAGGCTGGACAAGAGATTCGCCTGAATGGCGGACCAAAGGATGCTTCGTACTCATATCTTTGGACAACTCCGGGTGGAATTACCTATCCGACACAGGATATGGCTATTCCAACAGCCGTCGGAACAGATGCCGGATGGTATAAGCTTAAGGTTACTACGCCTCTGGGTTGTACGTCCACTGATTCTACAAAGGTTTTCGTCGGAGCAGGCACTGCGGATTACCAGCAACCGGTTTGTGTCGGCGGTACTCTTTATCTCCTGGGTTGGCCTGATAATATGAAATCATACGCATGGACAGGTCCCGACGGATTTATATCTGCCGATCAGAATCCATATATCAATAATGTAACGTTGATGAAGGCGGGTACTTATACCTTAACCGTTACGGACGCTAGTAATAAGGTTACTACCGGAACGGTCGATGTCATAATTCACTCCTTGCCGGAACCTCTGCTGGATGCAAACGTTCCTATCTGTAAGGGTAGTACGCTGCAGCTGAAGGGTGGACCGGATGGAATGGTTTCCTATATGTGGAAGGGACAAAATGGAGCGGTGATTAATACTAACACGACTATTCCGGACACCTCAATTCCGAATTATTCGACCGCACCCGAAACTTTCACCCTGACGGTGATCGATAAGTTTGGTTGTGAGGCCACTAAATCAATACAGACATCTTACTTTAAACCAAAAGTTTCCTTCCAGCCTGTATGCGTAGGTGATACACTTCGCCTGAAAGGTGAGCCTAGTGGAATGCGCAGCTATACCTGGAAGGATCCTAATTCAACTATTATTTCTTCGCTGCAGAGCCCAATGCTTATTGGTGCCAAGTTGCCCGGGAAATATACGTTGACTGTGGTTGATCAGTCAGGATGCATCGCTTCCGCGGATACAAATGTCGTTTTCAAAGCGCTGCCTCCGACACCGATAATTACAGCAAACATGAACCCAATCTGCGCTGGAAATAATTTGACGCTGGCTGGTGATCCACCGGGAATGGTAAAATATCTATGGACCGGACCATCTGGATTCAATTTTGATGTTCAGAATCCGCCTTCCATAAATGCAGTTACTAAAGTCAATGCCGGATTGTATACATTGAAAATCACAAATTCAAGTGGGTGCTCTGCTACTTCGCCAATTACGATTATTGTTAATTCGGCCACATTCAATGGGACTTACGGACCGTATTGCATTAACGACGCTCCCGTGACACTCTCGGCCACACCTTCGGGAGGAACCTTTATCGGTCAGGGGATCGTTGGCGCCAATGCGAATATCTTTGATCCTAAAACGGCTGGAGTCGGTTCACATCATATTATTTACAACTATACCCTGACGAATGCCAGCGGTACCTGCGACATCAGGCAGCCGATCGATATTATTGTCACGGATAACAAGAACATGATTCAGACGAATACTGTTATTCTTGCTTCTTGTACCGGATCGACTGCAGATTTGACACTTCCAGAAGTAACTGCTGGTTCTGCTCCGGGCTTGGTATTTACATATTGGAAAGATTCTGCGGGTAAAGTGCCACTTGCATCGCCAAACAGCGTAGGTGCTGGTATCTATTATATCAAAGGAGCAACTCCAAGTGGAAAATGCTTCGAAATTCAACCGGTTCTTGTTGGTCAGCCGGATTTGCTAAAGGCAACTTTAGTACCTTCAGGTGAGCTGAAATGCGCAGGAGATACAACCGGAACTCTGACAGTTAATGTTACGTTAGGCACTGCGCCATATACGTATCAATGGAGTACGAAACCTTCTCAGACTGCTGCAACGGCTGTTAATCTGAGAGCGGGAATCTATACTGTCGTGGTCTCAGATGCAAGTGGTTGTACCTCTTCGTTTACCGGTGAGATTAAAGAGCCTGATCCTATCAAGCTTGGATTTGAAATCAAGCCAGTCCAGTGCCTCAGTGATGTTAACGGAAGCGCTCGGGTAGATACGATCAACGGAAGTACCGACGTAAATATTCTCAACAGTTACAAGTACAGATGGGCCACGAATCCGGTTCAAACAACTCGTGAAGCGGTTCGGTTGTCTTCTTTATGGCATACAGTTACCCTCACAAATGAGAACGGGTGTATCCATAAAGACAGCGTATTTGTCAAGGTATTGGATGTTACACCGCCTACCATTACGTGTCCGAAAGATATTGATCTGACTCTTCAATATATTAAGTCTGATGACGGATCTCCGAATAAATATACGATCGATTTGGGCAAACCAGTTGGTTGGGATAACTGTGCTGTTGATACGATTACGAATGATTCTCCTGTGAAGTTCAGAACCGGACTGACTTATGTTATCTGGACTGTAGCCGATCAGGTTGGATTGCTTGACACATGCACGCAGCGTATTTCAATTAAAGAAATTCCGATTATTCCGCAGTTGATTTCACCTAACGGCGATGGTGTGAATGACAAGTTATTAATTGACGGTTTGGAGCAATTCCCAAACACTCAGCTATTAATTTTCACCAGATCCGGTCAGTTGGTTTTCCAAAGTGACAATTACGAGCTCCAACAAAACGCCTGGGACGGAAAATATTCCGAGTCAACTTTCAATAAGAATAGCCTTGTCGCTCCGGGGGTCTACTATTACATCCTGAAATTGGGTGGATCCAGTGGACAATCGTTGAAGGGGTATGTTTACGTATATTATTAATGCATAGTATTAATTGCTCTCATATTTTCAATTTTGAAACGCAATAGCAACATAGCAAAAAATTGTTCATGGATAATTCTCGGAATTCTTCTTTTAGGATTCCAGCAGAACCTGTTCGCGCAGCAAGATCCTGTTTTTAATCAATACATGAACAATCTGCTCACAATTCAGCCTGCCTATGCAGGGATGTCGGGTTACGTTAATGTGACGGCCATGTCCAGAATTCAATGGGTGGGTTTCGACGGAGCTCCGCAATCTAATACCTTGACGATTCAGGGTCCTTTCAAGAAATACAACGTCGGACTTGGTTTTTCTATCGTCACTGACAGGGCGGGTCCATACCGGCAGACTGGATTTTATGCCGACTATTCCTTCCGCATTCTTCTCAATAATGACCAATATGTTTCTTTTGGGATTAAAGGGGGTTTCAACAGGTATCAGGCAATGCTTTCCGAATTGATCACGCACGATCCCAATGACCCGGTTAGCGCCTTTGATATAAATAAAAAGTACATGCCAAATTTTGGGGTTGGTTTTATGTGGCATGCCGATAATTTTTTCCTTGGATTATCCGTGCCCAAATTTTTTCAAAATAAAATCAATTCGGAGGGCGGAGCAACCGTTTACCAGGAAGAGCGGAATTTTTATGCCATGGGTGGCTATGTGCTGGATGTTGCCGATAATGTCAAATTTAAGCCGACTGTTTTGGTAAGAGCCAGCAATAATACCCCGACAATTGCTGATTTTTCTGCCAATCTGCTGTTTTATGAGCGAGTTTGGGTTGGAGCGACATATCGATTCCAAAATTCATACGGACTTTTATTTCAGGCATTTATAAATAAGAGTGTTAAAGTTGGATATGCTTACGACCTGACAACATTCCTCCCGTCTCAGATGAATGCCGGCACCCACGAATTTATGTTTAGCTATGATTTTCCGTATAAGAAGAGAAGGTATTGCCGTTTCACTCCGAGGTATTTCTAATAATGATTAGGATCAAAAAAATAGCCCTTCCAATAATCGTATCCCTTTTGATACTGGCATTTCTGTCGGGTTGTAAGAAGGATCCGGTAAAGGAGGTGCCGGTGGTTAAGACCCTGGCAGTGAATGTTGTAACAACTCCAAATGCTATTGTCTCCGTAGGCGGTGGGGGAGAAGTGACTTCAGATGGAAATTCTACAATACTTTCCAGGGGAGTCTGTTGGAGTGTAAAACAAAATCCAACGACAAAATCGAAGGATAGTCTTACGGTGGATGGTGTCGGCCTGGGCCTTTTTGATAGTTCAATCACCGGCTTAAAACCCGGAACGACCTATTATATTAGAGCCTACGCTACTAATAGTGTTGGAACAGGATACGGGAATGAGGTAAATGCTGCTGTTTCTGCTGTTATGCCAACCTTAACCACCTCCTTGTTAACTATCCTGTCAGATAGCCTTGTGGCTGGAGGCGGGATAATTCAAAGCGACGGAGGTTCCCCAATTACCGCGAGAGGCGTTTGCTGGAGCGTTAATAAGTTACCGACAATCGCTGATAATCAGACTTCCAACGGAACCGGAAGCGGTAGTTTTAGCAGTCTGGTGACTGGGTTTTCTCCGAATTCTACCTATTATTTACGGGCTTATGCCACGAATAGCATCGGAACTTCATATGGCGCTGAAATTTCATTTTCTACCGGTAAATCAGTTGTCAAAGATAAAAGTGGAAACTTCTATCATTTTGTGACTATTGGTTCGCAGGTATGGATGGTCGAAAATTTGCGAACCGCCCGATATAGGGATAGTACGTCAATTCCGCATGTTGATAGCAATTCCGACTGGAATAATTCGGTAAATCCTGGCTACTGTTGGTATGCGAATGATTCTTCTCTCTATAAAAATTCGTTTGGCGCCCTTTACAACTGGTATGCCGTTAATACGAAAAAATTGTGCCCGACCGGATGGCATGTTCCTTCCGATGCGGAATGGACTACCTTATCTGATAAACTGGGTGGCGAATCGCTGGCAGGCGGAAAATTAAAGGAGGCCGGTATTATTACCTGGAAGAATCCCAATGCTGCTGCAACGAATGAGACAGGTTTCACAGGCTTGCCAGGAGGCTTTCGTACCGCTCCCGGTGAATTTGATCAGGTGGGGAGTTATGGAAATTGGTGGAGTTCCACAGCTGTTAATACAACTGTAGCCAATTATCGGTATCTCTATTTTGGGAATGGAATTATGACCAAAAGCTTCATCAGCCAAAAATATGGACTATCGGTCAGATGCCTTAAGGATTAGTTTATGTAAATAGTACACGGAGTGGTTGCCGGAAGGAAAATCAAATTTCATTTATTCTCAAAATAGTTGTATTTTTAACTATCAATAAGTAAAGTTCTCCCAATCTAAATTCGAAAAGACCATGAAAAAATTAATCTCGGTTTTCTTATTTTCTCTTCTGCTTTTGTGTGGAACTGTCGTTGCACAGGATAAATCTGACAAGCCACATTTTTGGTTTGGTCCAAAAGTTGGGTTGGATTTGGCTACACCCACAATTGATCAAAATGCCATAAAAACCCAATTTGACTCCAATGCACAAGTGGGAGTTTTTTTTCAATTTGGCCGCAAACTATATCTGCAACCTGAGTTTTATTATGCAATGCATAAAGAAACCAATACAGCAAGTAATGCTTCCTCTGTGACGAGTGTTAATACATTGAAGGTCCCCGTAATGGTTGGCTTAAGACTAATCAATCTGGGGCTGATTAGCGCGCATGTCATGGCCGGACCCCAGGGGTCGTTCTTCCTCAATGAGACAAATGCAATGGCTGGTGTAAAAAGACAAGCCAGCAGTTTTGACCTTCAATTCGGCGCTGGCGTCGATGTGTTAGGTTTTATTACTCTGGATGTTCGCTATTCTTCTGGCTTGAGCTCTGTTGAAAAGACTGTCCAGCAGCTAAATTGGAAAGATGCCGTAAATGTTACCCTCGGACTAAAGATCAGGTAGAATATAAATGATAGAATATAAATGATAGAATATTCTATAAAGGCTAATGTTGCATCCTTGCTTCATTAGCCTTTGTTAATTGGTCAAAACGGTAGTTTCGAAAGTTCCACATTGCCCCCCTGAGAGAATAATTCCGATCCTCATTCCCGAAAACTTCGAACGATTTTCCATAATTGCTGCCAACGGAACAGCGCTGGATGGCTCGATGATGATCTTCATCCTTTCCCAAATCATTCGCATGGCTGCTACAATGGACTCTTCGGAAGCAGTCAATATCTCGTCCACATTTTGTTGAATTATGGCAAATGTCATCTCTCCAAGAGAGGTTAGTAGTCCGTCGGCAATAGTTTTAGGTTGAACGGAAGGATGAATATAGCCATCCCTGAAGGAACGAAATGCATCATCGGCACCTTTTGGTTCAGCGGCAATCACCGTCGTTCCGGGACTAAGAAATTTGGCCGAGAGTGAAGTGCCCGATAACAATCCGCCACCACCAACAGGGCACATAACGACATCCGGATTTTTCACTTCGTCTAATAACTCCAAAGCCGCTGTTCCTTGTCCGCAAATGACCCTGAAGTCATTGTACGGATGAACAATGGTCAATCCCAAATCGTCAGAAATCTTCTTCAGCGTCTCTTCGCGCGCCTGGAGCGTTGGCTCGCAAAAGGTGATCTGTGCACCATAGCCCGCTACTGCAATCTTTTTTATTTCCGGAGCATTTGACGGCATCACAATATGTGCCTGGATACCTCTCATTCGTGCAGCCAAAGCCAAGGCTGCAGCATGATTGCCCGACGAGTGTGTTCCCACTCCGGACGTCGCTTCTGCCTCATTAAGCGAAAAAACGGCATTTGTGGCTCCGCGAAATTTGAAGGCCCCCACTTTTTGAAAATTCTCGCACTTAAAGAAGATTTCGCATCCCATCAAACTGTTGATACTGGTACTCGTTAGCACTGGCGTCCGATGAATATATGGCTTGATTAAATCGTGAGCCGTGAGAATATCCACAAATTTTGGTAATAGCATGGCGGGAGATATGAGATATGAGACTTGAGAGATAAGATTTGATGTGTGTTTTACTTCAGGTTGGTTCCGTTTGGTTGATCCTTCTTTTGCTTTTCCTTCTCTTTATATTCGGCAAAAACCTCTTTTATTCTTTTTTCGACTTCGTAAGTCGTCGCACTAAACCGGAGATTACTGAATGCGTTGAAGTAAACCATAAAATTGTCTAATTCTTCACCTTTTAGTCCCGTGAGTCGTTCTGCTATTTCCTTGTTATAGACCAATGAAAATAGTTGCCATTCACGTTCTGATTTTATGGCTACCAGCGTATTGCGCTTCTCTTTTTCCTCCTTGCTGAACTTGTAATAGAGAAACGATGTCGGGTGAAAGATTGCGGTGAGGAGTTTGGGTTTAGTGGCAAATTCACCGCGAAGTTCTATCGGCACAGTACTCATTTTCCCAACGGGAATGCCGGTCATATTAACTTTGCGGCCTTCCCCCGTTATCTCAACTCCATTTAATTGATACCTTACCGGAGCCATTGTCACAACAGCATTTTCGCGCAGCATTTCAGTGACCGGAACTTTTTTATCGATATAGCCCAACGATTTGAAGGTTAGCGTATCCGTTGGGTCGGCCTGCAATGCGAACTTTCCCTCTTTATCAGACATGGTGCCTCCCCTGACACGTTGGTTAATTACATTGACATACGGCACAGGCTGACCCGTAAGATCATCCAAAATTTGGGCGGTGACTTTCACCATATCCTCCGGAAAATAAACCTGCGCAAAGCCGACCTGAGATAGTCCGCAGATAAATAAAAGAATAAACAACCATTTTGGATAATTCATATCTTATATCTCAACTCTCCACTTTCCATTCTTACTATTCAACTTTCGCAAACATGGACGCGTCACGACGCATCCCTACGTTGCCACTTGCAACTTTTCACTCTCCACTCTCCACTTTCCACTTTTATATCTTCTTCAGCCGCTCCATTGCCTTCAGCACATTTTCCCTTTCAGCAAATGCGGAGAAACGGAAATAGCCTTCGCCGGATGGTCCGAATCCGGAACCGGGCGTGCCGACAACATTGGCTTCATTCAGCAAAAGATCGAAAAACTCCCATGAAGTTAATCCGTTTTTTGTTTTAACCCAAACATAAGGGGCATTGACACCACCAAAGACTGTATAACCTTGTTCTTTGAGACTATTTGTCATTATACGGGCGTTCTCAAGGTAGTAACCGATTACCTCTTTTACTTCTTTGGCGCCCTCCTCGGAATAAATAGCAGCTGCGGCTTTTTGGACAGGGTAGGATACTCCGTTGAATTTTGTAGTATGACGGCGCATCCACAAAGGCTTGACCTGGTGTGGCTGACCGGCTGCATCAAAGGCCATCAGCTCGTCCGGAATAACAGTAAATGCGCAACGGGTGCCTGTAAATCCCGCTGTCTTGGAGAAACTCCTGAATTCAATAGCTACTTTTTTGGCTCCTTCTACTTCATAGATTGAATGCGGAATGGAAGGATCAGTAATATATGCCTCATAGGCAGCATCATAGAATATAATACATTGATTCTGAATCGCATAATTGACCCATTTCTCCAGAAAGGATTTAGATGCGACAGTCCCGGTAGGATTGTTGGGAAAACAAAGGAAAATCAAATCAGGACGTTCGGTTGGAAGCTCTGGCAAAAAACCATTTTCCTCATTACACGGCATGTAAATAATTCCGTCAAAATAGCCATTAGGCTGGCATATGCCCGTTTTTCCGGACATCACCGTGGTATCCGCATAGACAGGATAAACCGGATCGCAAATAGCTATTTTGTTGTCTCCCCCAAATATCTCCTGAATATTTCCTGTATCACACTTCGAACCGTCGGAAACAAATATTTCATCCGGTGAAATCTGAACTCCACGTGAGTGATAATCATTTTTGGCTATGGCTTCACGCAGGAAATCATACCCCTGCTCCGGCCCATACCCTTTGAAGGTGGCGACCTTCGACATGTCATCAACACCTTCATGGAAAGCCTTCACAATTGCGGGTGTTAACGGCTGGGTAACATCGCCGATTCCCATCCGGATAATTTCTTTTCCGGGATTTGCCTGCGCAAATTCCCTCACACGTCTCCCAATTTCAGGGAACAAATAACCTGCTTTCAGTTTCAGGTAATTCTCGTTGATTTTTGCCATAATTTAAATGAAAAGTGAAAAATGAAAATGAAAGATGCAATTCAATTTTCATCGAAAACATTGTTGAAAAGCCAAAGATACAAAATAAATTTTTGGGTACTTTTACCACAAACCTCACAATCGGTATACAATGGAAATGAATTTTTTTGTCAAATCACACGGTCTTGGAAACGAGTACATTGTACTGGATCAATCTTCTATTGATTTTGAACTTACGAAGGATCGGATTATTCAACTCTGCAACATCCACGTGGGTATCGGTTCGGACGGTATCCTGCTAAAAGTTCCAGGTGGGAAAGCCGACTTCGGACTTAGGATCCTGAATCCGGACGGTTCAGAGGCTGAAAAAAGCGGCAACGGGCTGCGGATTTTTGCCAAATATCTATTCGATTATGGCTTTACGAAACAACTAAATTTTACCATAGACACTCCGGGCGGAGTTGTCACTGCTCATATCCTTGAGCAAATAGACGGGCGGGCCTTTATGATCCGGGTAGATATCGGATACGCCAATTTCAAATCGGATGAGATACCGGTTCAGTTTCCTAAGAGTGAGTGTTTCGACGAACCTCTCCTGATCGAAGGTGAGGAGTACCGCATTCATTGCGTCTCCGTAGGAAATCCTCACTGTGTTGTCTTGAGGGATCATCTGGATGAAATAGAGATAAAACGCGTTGGAACACTGATAGAAAATCATCCGATGTTTCCGAATCGTATTAACGTGCAGTTTGTCAAGGTAGCTTCCAGGGATGCTGTGGATGCACTAATATGGGAACGCGGTGCCGGATTTACCATGGCTTCAGGAAGCTCGTCAAGCGCTATTGCTGCAGTCTTGGTAAAGAAGGGAATGGTAAACAGAAATATTACGGTGAGAATGCCGGGAGGTAATCTTACGATTGATGTCGATGAGTCATGGAATATCCAACTCACCGGTGAGGTTAGGGAAATAGCAAATGGCGTTTTGAGTAAAGAGCTGTTCTATAATTAGTTATTTGACAGAAATATCATCCGAAAAATTTCTTCTTTTTTAGATTGATTTTAAATAGCTTCGCTTTTCATTTTTTCATAAATTTGCACTCTCTAATTTTGAAGGAACGATGACCGAGAAGACATTACCATTTTCTAAAGAGGAATTAGCAAAAATTGCTGAGAAATTCCCGACTCCATTTCATATTTATGATGAAAAAGGCATGCGTGATTATGCCAAAAAATTCGTTAAAGCATTTTCCTGGAATCAGGGTTTTAAAGAATATTATGCCATCAAATCAGCTCCAAACCCATTCTTGATGAAGATATTGCGCCAGGAGGGATTTGGTATTGATTGCAGTTCATTGGCGGAACTGGTTCTGGCAGAGAAGATTGGCATGCGCGGAGAAGAGATCATGTTCACCTCGAATGACACTCCGGCTCACGAATATAAAAAGGCAATTGAGTTAGGGGCTATTATCAATCTCGACGATTTCGCTCATATCGGTTATCTGGAAGAGAAGGTCGGTTTGCCTGAACTGGTCTGTTTCCGTTACAATCCGGGTTCTCTTAAGGAAGGAAATGCCATTATCGGCCACCCTGAAGAGGCAAAATACGGGTTTACGAGAGAGCAGCTTTTTGAAGGTTATAAGATACTCCGCGACAAGGGCGTCAAACGATTTGGTATCCATACTATGGTGGCATCCAACGAATTGAATCCTGATTATTTTGTTGAAACGGCTCACATCCTGTTCGAATTAATTGTCGAGCTGTACCAAACATTGGGTATCCGGTTTGAATTCGCCAATCTTGGTGGAGGAATCGGTATTCCTTACAAACCAGACCAGCAAGCCGTTGATCTTGAAAAAATGAGTGATGGAATTCAAAAAGGGTATAATCAATACATTGTAGCGAATGGACTGGCTCCATTGAGAATATATTTTGAGTCCGGACGAGCTATCACCGGTCCGTTTGGATATTTGGTTTCCAAGGTTTTGCACATTAAAGACACATATAAGAAATATGCAGGGCTGGATGCCTCTATGGCAAACCTTATGCGTCCTGCGCTATACGGATCGTATCACCACATTACGGTGCTTGGTAATGAAGAGAATAGCTCAAAATTCATGTACGATGTTACGGGTTCTCTTTGTGAAAACAATGATAAATTTGCCATAAATCGTGTTTTGCCTAAAATGATCCCTGGCGATCTTGTGGTTATTCATGACACCGGAGCGCACGGTCATGCCATGGGCTTCAATTACAACGGAAAGTTGCGCTCCGCCGAGCTGCTCCTCCGGGAAAACCGCGAAGTAGTCGAAATCCGGCGGGCTGAAACACTCAATGACTATTTCGCAACGCTGGATTTTAGTTCGCTGGAACCTTTTTCTGTCTGAAATGGGTTATTTTCCAAGTCGGTTCCGGATTTTTGCAATACCTCATACTCAATTGCAATAACTCATTTTAAAACGCCTGTATCGTGAAAGTCTGCGGATTTAGTTTTGTAAAGAATGGTGTGAAGTATGATTATCCCATCGTCGAGGCAATTTCGTCCATTCTACCGATTTGTGATCATTTTATTGTTGCCGTTGGCGATTGCACGGATGGAACCAGAGAATTAGTCGAATCCATCGGATCAGAAAAGATAGAAATCATTGATACTGTTTGGGATCCAATGCTTAAGGAGCGGGGACGGGTGCTGGCTTCTGAGACGAATAAGGCATTTGATGCAATCCCCGGGGAATATGACTGGTGCTTCTATATCCAGGGTGATGAGGTTGTTCACGAAAAATATCTTCCTGTAATACAAACCGCGATGGAGGATAACCTTTCCGACAAGGCTGTTCATGGTTTGATTTTTAACTACAGTCATTTTTATGGCACTTACGATTATGTAGCCGATTCACGCAGATGGTATCGTAGCGAAATCCGCATAGTTCGCAATAATAAGGGAATACGGTCCTGGAATGATGCCCAGGGTTTTCGATGGAAGGACGCGACGAAACTAACGGGTAAGTTCATTGATGCTTCTGTTTACCATTATGGCTGGGTACGTCCGCCGAAGAAAATGATGGAAAAGCTTGAAGGAAGCAAGAATTATTGGGCAGTCGACTCAAAACACATTAAAACGATCAATCAGACTGCTTCTGAATATGATTATGCTGAAGGTATTGACAGCTTGGTCCGTTTTAATGATAGTCATCCTTCGGTTATGCAAAAAAGGCTGGATCAGCTAAATTGGCATCCGGAACTGTCTGAAAAGAAAAAAAAGCTGTCTGGCAAATACTATTTTTTATACTGGTTCGAAAAGCTGTTCCATTACAGACCATTTGAAAACAAGCATTTTATAGAATACCGCAAATAATGGTTTTCCTGAGGAGGCGCCTGGATTTGCCTCTTCAATGCAAAAATTTACCCACTATGTTTGAAAAGGAAGATTTAAAGAAGGCATTGGAAGTGCTCCGTCGCGGAGGCGTAATCCTCTATCCAACAGATACTGTATGGGGATTGGGTTGCGATGCGACCAATCCTGAAGCTGTAAAAAGAATTTTTGATATTAAGCAGCGGGAAGATGCAAAGAGTATGCTGGTATTGCTCGAAAATCCGAATATGCTGAATAGTTATGTCAGAGAGGTTCCTGAAGTTGCCTGGCAATTGATCGAGGTAGCCGACAAGCCGATGACTATAATATACCCTGGTGCAAAGAATTTGGCTCCAAATCTTATCGCACAGGATGGATCAATCGGGATCAGAATAACATCGGAGACCTTCACCGAACATATGATTCAACAATTTCGTCGTCCCGTCGTCTCTACCTCAGCAAATCTTTCAGGTAAGCCAACGCCGCAAAATTTTGATCAGATTGAGGATGAGATCGTTTCGGCAGTGGATTACGTAGTTCAATACAGGCAGGACGATACAAGAAAAGCTGCTCCTTCTTCCATTATAAAATTGGGTGTCGGTGGGGAGATTCAAATTATTCGGTCTTAAATCATAATTGGAACATATCACACAAAGTCGCCATTCCGTCCACTCCAAACTCCAAACTTTCTTTACTATTCTAAATATAAATCGATCAATCCTTCAGGGCAGTCAAGGTGAAGTTCCTTTTTTTCATCATCGAAATTGGTGATCAGCTCTTCAGACAGCGGGATTAAAATCTCATGAGATCCTTGCTGAATGGTCAGGACAACATTACCTGAGAAATCATCTACCCAGATTACCTCTCCCACTTTCCCCCTTTCCTGATCAAATACTGTGAAACCGATGAGTTCATTCAGTTCGTCGGTTACGGCTTGATCCCGGATTGTATCCTTTGGAAGAAAGATTTTGCTTCCGCAATATGGACGTACTTTGTCCGCAGAATCAAGATCATCAAAGGCAAGGGATATGGATGTTGGAGTTCGGAAGTTGATTCCTTCTTTGGTTATAAAAAACGGGACTAACCCGCCTTCAACCTCTACCAGCAGAAAATCTGATTTGACAAGTACGTCTTCGAAACCTTCCTCTGTTTCGATAATCATCTCTCCTCTCAACCCGTGTGGTTTAGCGATGAAGCCGATTGGAAAATAATCTTCTTTAAGGAGTGGAGCCATGAGTCAATTGATTTACAATGCAAAAGTAGCAAATAAAAAAGCGATGGTTATGCCCATCGCTTTTATTCTTTTGCCGGTATACCGGATCAAATTTTTGGAACGCTTTAACTGCTTATTCAGCAGCAGCTTCAGTCGCATCAGCTTCTGCAACCGGTGTTTCTTCAGCAACTACCTCTTCGGCAGCGGGAACGACAGCTGGTGCCTTCGCTGCAGCAATCTCAGCATTACGCTTGGCGATTTCTGCTACACGCGCTTCGTTAACCTTTGCTTCGGCTTTCAGTCTGGCCTTTCTGTTTTCCAGTTTCGCACTGGTAAGCTTTTCTTTGGAGGCGACTTCCTTAGCACTCTTTTCTTTCATCCAGGCTTCAAATTTCACTTCAGCATCTGCTTCGCTGAAAGCTCCTTTTTTTGCGCCGTCTAAAAGGTGTTTCTTCATCATTACCCCTTGTTTAGAAAGGATAGAGCGGGTTGTATCTGTAGGCTGAGCTCCTTTGTAAAGCCAGGATATGGCTTTGTCAAAGTCAAGATCGATGGTGGCAGGATTAGTGTTTGGATTGTATGATCCGATCCTTTCAATAAACCTACCATCTCGTGGCGCCCTGCTGTTTGCTACCACAATGTGGTAGTAGGCATGTTGTTTGCGGCCATGCCTAGCCAAACGAATCTTTACTGACATACAGTTTTACTTAAATGTTATTAATAAAAACGAGGGGCAAAGGTACATTATTTCTTTGGAATAAATTTGTAGTTTTGCTAAATATTTCTGAAGTGAAACTCGTTCGGTTGTGTATTGCCCTAAATTCACTGCATATGCTGATTTTTAGACGGTTTATACAGAACAATCCGAAAGAATTATAAAAAATTTTGTTAATTAGCTCCTCAACATCAACTCAAATTTTATACCCATGGGAAAGCACTTTTTAAGAATTTTCGTGATCGTTTTTGGACTTGCCATCTTATTCTCATCGTGCACAAAAACCGTTGAAGACAAGTCAGTTTATGTTGATTCATACATACATTCCATCTATAACCGGGCTGGAGTTCCGGTTTACAATGTAATGCATACAGCATACAGCTTTTCGAAGCTTTCCTCTGTGACTGTTTCAGGGGCCACCGGCTCTGCGACTACACTGAACAGTGTTGGCCTAAGTGGATATTCTTTTGTTTCCCTTCATATTCCCTTCACAACAGAAGATTCGCTTGCCTACAAAACTACTGTTCCGGCTCCCGGCACATATACGTACAAAGCGACCTACGAAAATGGAGATGCAGTTTCATTGGTAAATGCGACTGTTGATAAATCTCTGCCTCCTGTATCTCAACTCGCTGCAACAAAAACGACAACAGATATTGTATTGGCATGGAAACCTGTCACTGCCGTGGAAGCCTACAAAGTCAGGATTTACAGTGAAGATATAGACACCAAGTTGTCTACACTAATTTATGAATCTGATTTTTTGGCACCCAAAGATGCTACGTCAGATCTTTCAATTCCTTTTTCGTTGATTAGCTTTTCGCAATATCTTAGTACAAATCTATATTTTGAGGTCTCTGCATTCATATTTGAAGCCAATTCAGACTTTTATCATGCAAGCAGTGCCGCGACTATCAAAAAATATTTTGGGATTTAACCAAGTATTCTCACTGGCTGCCATATACGCTTTTTGGGCTAAATGTTTCTTCTGAGACACTCGAATTTTTTAAAAATTCTCTGTTTAAAGAAGGAGAATTGTTATTCCTTTTTTGCTTCGGTTACACTTTTGATTATCTTTAAACCACCTCGAAAACACAGCTTCCTGGTCGCGTAGTTTCTCTAAGTCAATCTTTTCCATACATGTCTCCATTTACCCATTTACACGTTCACAGCCAATATTCGATTTTGGATGGCGCCGCCAGCGTTTCAGGATTAGTCTCCAAAGCGAAATCTGATGGCATGAGTGCCCTTGCTTTGACAGACCACGGGAATATGTTTGGCATAAAGGACTTTCATGAAACCTGCAAAAAAAGTGGTATAAAGCCCATCCTGGGTGTCGAGACGTATGTGGCATCCAGAGGAATCCAATTCAAAGACAAGAATGAAAAGGAGGATCGCTCGGGTGATCACCTGATATTACTGGCAAAGAACATGAAAGGTTATCGCAACCTTTTAAAGTTGGTGACTCTGGCGAATACCGAGGGCATGTACTACAAGCCACGTATCGACAAAGTACTTCTGGAGAAATTCAGTGAAGGCCTCATCGTTTCAAGCGCCTGCCTGGGTGGAGAAATCCCTCAGCTCATCATGAAGGGCGATATCGCAGGCGCCAATGAAACAATCAGTTGGTATAAATCCATTTTTGGGGAAGACTTTTACCTTGAGCTTCAGCGCCATCCTGCTAAGAACCCGGAATTGCGTGCAGAGGTTTATGACAAGCAGGTGAGTGTAAACAGCGAGCTTCTTAAGTTGGCCAAACAGCATAGCATCAAACTGATAGCTACCAATGATGTCCATTTTGTGAACGGTGAAGATGCCGACGCACATGATCTTTTGATCTGTCTGAATACTGGCAAAGATCTAGACGATCCAACCCGGATGAAATATACCAAGGAGGAGTGGCTCAAGAGCACAGAAGAGATGAACCAGCTATTTGCTGATCTGCCCGAAGTATTGAGTAACACTCAGGAAATTGTAGACAAGGTCGAGTTCTATGAGCTGAACGCAAAACCGATCATGCCCGCCTTCCCAATTCCTGAAGTGTTCGGAACGGAAGATGAATACAGGGAAAAATTTCCGGAGGAAGTCCTGAAGGTCGAGTTTGGCGAAGATTTCAAAAGAATGGGGGGCTACGAAAGCACGCTTCGGGTGAAATTTGAATCCGATTATCTGCAGTCTTTAGTCGAAAAGGGTGCAATAAAGCGATACGGTGAGAATATGCACCAGGATATCGTGGAAAGGATCAATTTCGAGCTTCATGTTATTAAAACGATGGGTTTTCCGGGCTACTTCCTCATCGTGCAGGATTTTATTAACGCAGCCAGGGAAATGGGGGTAATTGTTGGGCCAGGAAGGGGTTCTGCAGCCGGTTCAGTTGTTGCTTACACTACAGGTATTACCAATGTTGATCCTTTAAAATATGACCTGCTGTTTGAGCGGTTTCTTAATCCCGACAGGATTTCAATGCCCGATATTGACATCGATTTTGACGACGATGGCCGACAGTTGGTTCTCGATTGGGTTAAAGAGAAATATGGCCGGGACCGGGTTGCTCATATCTGCACTTTTGGCACAATGGCGGCAAAAATGGCCATCCGGGATGTTGGTCGTGTCCTTCGGCTCCCTTTATCCGAGACTGATCGTATCGCCAAGTTGGTTCCGGATACGCCCAAAATCACCCTGAAAGAGGCATATGCAAGTACCCCAATGCTGGAACGCGAAAGAAGTTCTTTTAATCCGCTGGTGGTGCAGATGCTTAAATTTGCCGGAACGCTTGAGGGTTGTGTAAGGCAATTTGGTGTACATGCCTGCGGCGTAATCATTGGCAGGGATCCGCTGGATATGCATATCCCATTAATGCCAACCAAAGACGAAGACTTACTCACAACCCAGTATGACGGTCACTTTGTGGAGTCGATTGGATTGATGAAAATGGACTTCCTCGGACTGAAAACATTGTCGATCATCAAGGAATGCCTCGAGAACATCAAGCTTTCCAGAAAAATAACGTTGGATATTGACACGATCCCAATGGATGATGTCAAAACGTTGGAATTATTCAGCGCTGGTGAGACGACCGCCATTTTCCAGTTTGAATCTCCGGGAATGAAAAAATGGCTCAGGCAACTGCAGTCTAACTGTTTTGAGGACCTTGTTGCCATGAATGCCTTATATCGTCCAGGTCCGATGGAATATATCCCTTCGTATATCAACCGGAAACATGGACGGGAAGAGGTGTGCTATGACCATCCAATCATGGAGACCTATCTCAAAGATACCTACGGAATCACTGTATATCAGGAGCAAGTGATGCTTCAGGCCAGGGCGCTGGCAAATTTCACAAGAGGGCAATCCGATTCTCTTCGCAAGGCAATGGGGAAAAAGGATCGAAATATGATGGACGATCTCAAAGTTAAGTTCAAAGAGGGGTGTAAAAAGAATGAGCTTTTTGTCGAAGGTTGCAAAGAATTGGGAAAAACGCCGGATTCTCTTACCGAAAAAATCTGGAAGGACTGGGAATCTTTTGCCTCCTATGCTTTCAATAAGTCTCACTCTGTTTGCTATGCCTTCATTGCTTATCAAACGGGTTACCTGAAGGCTCATTATCCGTCCGAATTTATGGCCGCCGTATTGAGTTGCAATCTTTCTAATTCGGATAAGATTTCGCTTTTCATGGATGAGTGCAATCATATGGATATGAAAGTAATGGGACCGGATGTCAATGAATCACGAGCTTCTTTCTTCGTCAACAAAAGTGGCGCATTACGCTTTGGTCTTACAGCCATAAAAGGTGTTGGAGCCGGTGCTGTTGCCGATATTTTGAAGGAACGCGACTTAAACGGAGAATTCAAAAGCATCTATGATCTGGTGGAGCGGGTCAACCTTCAATCTACAAACAAGAAAAACCTCGAAGCGTTAGCAATGGCAGGCGCTTTTGACAGCTTTCAAACGATGAACCGGGCACAGTTCTTTGCCGATTCTGGTGATGGAACCACTTTTATTGAAGCCCTGATAAAATATGGCAATAAGATTCAGAGCGAGAAATCAGGATCGATGGCCAACCTATTCGGAGATATTCAGCCGATTTCGATAAAGTTGCCCACGATTCCGAATGTTCCTGAATGGCCAAGCATTGTAGCCCTTGAAAAGGAAAAAAACCTCATCGGTATTTATCTGTCTGCACACCCGTTGGATGATTATAAAGTGGAAATTAACAGTTACTGCACCAAGGGGGTTACACTTTCAGATTTGACCTCCGACCTGTTATCATATAAAAATCGTGATCTGACAGTATTCGGTATCGTGACAGAGGCCCAGGAAGGGATATCTAAAAATGGTAAGAATTTTGCAAGCATGGTGTTGACCGACTACAACGGATCCTTAAAAATGATGTTATTCGGCAACGATTTTGTCACTTTCAGCAAATTTTGCAAAAAGGGGCTTTTTTTATTGGTAAAGGGAAGAGTATCTGAACGATGGAGTGGAACCAACGAATTTGAGTTCAAACCAACCAAGATGGAGTTGCTGGATGAGCTTGCCTCCAAAGCGGAAAATATTATCCTGGAAATGCCCGTCGACAAAGTAAACGAAGAAACGATAAATGAACTGGAGGAATTAATATTGTCGCATCAGGGGAAAACAACTGTTCGATTCAATCTGGTAGATCCTGAGAATGAAATGCGTGTTCAAATGTTCTCCAGGACCAAAAGCGTCACCCTCTCTCCTGATCTTAAAAGCTATTTGCAAAAACACAGCTTTCTAAATTTTAGTATAAATTAATTTTGTAATTTTATACCTTTGTGAACTCGAATAATATTCAAATTTAAAATATATATCATGACCATTGAAGTTACTGATGCAAATTTTGAGGAGGTTGTCCTTCAATCTGACAAGCCCGTTTTGGTTGATTTTTGGGCAGAGTGGTGTGGCCCATGCCGAATGATCGGCCCACTTGTAAGTGAACTGTCCGACGATTATAAGGATCGTGCTGTCATTACTAAAATGGATGTTGACTCAAATCCGGGCACTGCCGCCAGATTTGGGATACGCAATATCCCAACCATTCTGTTTTTCAAAGGCGGAGACATCGCAGATAAACAAGTTGGTGCTGTTCCTAAAACCATTCTTGCAGCCAAAATTGACGCTCTTCTCTAGGGAATATTGTCTTTCTAAATGAATAAAAACTGGTTAACCAACCAGTTTTTTTTATTTCTTTTTGCGTGGAGAACGGCGGCAAAATAGGCCTAAGTCAGGGACAAACCCGCTGTCAGTATTTGCTTGTTGCTGATTGAATTCTTTCTATGATTTGTTTCATAGATAGATTACGCAAATCGAAGGAGAAAAAACACAGGCGGTTTTAATGGATTGAACCAGCCGGGATTGAGAATGATTACAGGGGCTTCTTTACTTGAAGGAGATAACACTCGTGGTATTGACCTTATCATCAGCTCCATGCCGATCGGTGTTCTCACTACTTTTAGCAATTACAGTTTTACTCAAATCCGTCTTAGGAGTATACCTGGGCAGAGTTTCAAAATAATTACTGCTGACCAGTATAAACACAAGGACGAGCGTAATATCCATCAGAATCTCAAAAATCTTTCTCATATCCAGTCTTATAAATCACTCATAAATTTTAAAATACCTGCAAACGACTGAAGATACTTAGAGAGCCTCGCTTTCGCTTCAGCCCTGACTAAGTTCTTCTGAGGTTAGGCTCCTGGTCATGTGTTAAGCAAATAAGGTACGGTAAAGCAGAAAAGAGAACTACTGCACTTGACAATATAATTGTCTTATGATACAATGATAATTGAATATGTTAGATAAAAATTTGAATTTGATTATAAGGTGCAATGAGGTGAATGAAAGGTAGAAATATTGAGTGAACGGAACTATCTAGACCGGATTCTCTGACCTGCCGTAGATAAATGGCGCAACAACGGTTACTCTTGTTCCTGGATTAATAGCGCCAGGAGTTCTTTCCGAATACGATATATTAGTCTCAATATCGTATTTCTGACTTAGAAGTGTTAATCTCTTTTTCGTGATATTCATGCCGAGATTCAAATGCTGGTCGCCCTTTGTGTTAAATTTGGCTGAATTGGCAATCCCGATTCCGGAATCCTCAACAATGATTTGCAAAGCATTTTCACTCTTCAGATTGATATAGATTCCAATGAACCCGTTCTCATCAAGGTTCGCAATTCCATGCCAGATTGCATTTTCCACAAACGGCTGAATGATCATTGATGGGAACAGAATATCTTCAGATTCGACCGTCTCATCGAGTTCAATGGTATACTCAAACTTATTTCCCATCCGAAGTTTTTCGAGGTCAAGATAATTCTTAAGCCTGTCTACCTCTTCCTCAAGGTTAATCATGGGTGTATCGATGGCATTGAGATTCTGCCTGATTAACCGGGCAAACTGAGATAGATAAATACCAGCCTCGTGTGGTTTGTTGTGAAGGAGATAGTTCTGGATAGATCCCAGCGTGTTAAAAATAAAATGCGGGTTCATCATTGCTTGAAGGGACTTTTGTTCAAGCAGCAATATTTGATGCTCCATCTGGCGGCGATCCAACTCGATATCTTTTCGCCGGATTATCGAGAGAAAGATTATCCCGGATATCAATAAAACCAGGAAGAAATAGAGTAATGGATGTTGCCAGATTGTTGCATGAACCTCAATCCCGAGTGCAACAGGTTCGCTCCATTCGGAAGCAGGTTTTCTGGCGCGAAGCATAAACGTGTATTTTCCCTTGGAAAGGTTATGCAAAACGACATTATTCCCTTTGACATTCGTCCAACCTTCATCCGTTCCCACCAATTTGTATGAAAAGGAGATTGGGCTTATTGTATAGTTGATACAGCTAAACGCAATGTATATCCTTTGATTGCTGACTAATGAAATCTGATCCTGATTTACCAGGTCCTCCTTATCATTGATCTGGACAGATTCGAAATAGGGGATTGGCGTAACTTCTTTTAATTCATGCAGATTGATAATTGGAACGGAGGTCAAACCGTCATTGCTTGTGATAAATAGCTTATCTGCGTTAAATAAAATGTCATTAACGAATTTAAAGTCGATATTGATTTTTTGGATTTTAACACTCTTATTTTGGAGGGCATTCATTGGACTTTTACACACATAAATGTTGCTGGTGGTGGCAATACATAGAGTAGAGTCATGATAGGTCATGTGATTGATCTGAAGGTTGATCGGTTGCTCAAATGCCTTGGTTAAATTAGTCAATTTTTTGTCTTTCCACAGGAATAAACTATCTCCCTCTATATTGAATAGTTCGGTTTTGTTGTCAATATTAAGATGCTCCGTGATAATATTATCTTTAAAATAGCCAATCTCTGTATACTCCCTCTTATTCGTGCCGTTAAAAATAAAATTTTTCCTGGCGTTAATTATCAGCTCATTATCTGAGTTGTAATATGTGTTATAGACCCTCATGCCGATTCTGTTGATTTTCATTTTCTTGAAGAATTTTTCCTTGTCAAGGGTCATGGAAAAGGCCTGGTTGAAGGAGTTTAATTCCCCCGTTTGTTCATTCAGAATTATTTTTTTGAGTATAATAGGGGATTGCATTGATTTCGAATAGTACACTTTCTTTTTCTCGTGATCCAGCCGGACTCCTTCAAGTATAAATGGCCGTTTACTCGTTTCTCCTACCATTAATGTATGGTCGTTGATCTCCAGAATTTGGTTAAAAGAATTCTCATTATTCCGAAAATCTAAATTGTATAGTTGATTATTTCGCAGTAAATAGACCATTTTGCCATTCGTGCACCATACACCAGAACTATCGCTTTTAGCTAGAGCGGAAACCCCCGAATTCTGAAAGGCGGAGCTTTCTATATGCTGATATTTATTGAAGGAAGGATTAATTTTATAGACCCCTTCCTTTAATGAGCATATCCAAATATTATTCTCATGATCCTGAATAACTGATTTGGCATTTTTTATATCAAAGCGATTAATAATTTTTCCATCGCTGATGCAGTAGACTCCTTTATCGTACGTTGATACCCATAGAAGTCCGTTATTATCTTCCAGAATTGAAGTGATATAATCGGATTCTATGTCTGTAATCGGTTCAATTTGGTTAAAAGAGATTTCGTTATTAAATCGTTTTACTAAAAATTTTGAAGTATGTACCCGTCTTGTGAGAACAAAGTTTTTGTTATTTGACGACGTAATGAAGTCTTTGAACCGGTATTCGTTTGAGAGCAAGTCAGGTAACTCTTCGAGGCTCCTGGTCATATAACATCCGGTCGGTGTCCAGAATATAAATTGACCCTTTTCGTTCCTGATCATGTTCCGAATTGCCATTCCTTCAATTTTAATAGGAGGTTTAGAATCGTTTATTGTCGGAATGCTCTGAATTTTATATTTGGTTACCTGATTTTGAGGACTTAGTTTGTGGATAAGAAGACCTGGATGATGATAAAAGTAAAGGTTGCGATCCTTGTCTTCATACATCTTTCGAAAGAAATCGTCGCTCCGTAAGGAGTTCAAAAAGGGGGTGTTTTTTTCGTTGTGGATTAAATTCTTGTAATAAAAATCCAGGCGAGCATTCAAGTGGAAGAACCATATTCGGCCAAATGAGTCCTCCTGAGTATCAAATACATCATTGCTGCTGAGTCCTTCCTGTTTCCTATAGTGAACGAATTTAGATCCGTCATATCTGGATACGCCAGCGTCTGTTGCGAACCAAATAAATTTTTTGCTGTCCTGAAAGATCGTATAAACGGCGTTTGAAGGAAGTCCTTCTGCGGTGGTAAAATGCTGAATTAGAGGATTTTGCGCATAAAGGATTACTCCGATGAACAGAAAAATCGTGCTAAATATCAATTTCTCTATTCTCAATTCAGTCTAATGATTTAGTAAAATGTTTAATGGCTTCCCGAAAATCATTAAGTCTACGTCTGGAGATACTCAATGTGGTCCCATCATTTAGTTCTACAAAATTTCCCTGATAACTGGAGTACGCTTTAAGAAAATTGATGTTGATAATGATTGACTTATGGATTCTGAAAAATTCGGGTTGGTCCAGGATTTTCTCAAAATCACCCATGGTTCTTGAGGCAACAATTTTTTTTAATCCGGAGAGATGCAAAATCGTATAATTGCTGTCCGCCTCCAGATACATGATGTCAGAGGTGTTAACAAGTTGAAATCCAAATTGCTCAGCCACCGTAATTTTCTTTATGACATTGCTGGCAACATTTATGTTCTCGTTTAAATTATCAAGAGATTCATGGTAAATATGTTTCTCTTGTTCTCGGCTCTGATGTAATTCGTGGTGGTGAATCGCTTTTGATACTGCATCTACCAATTCCTGAGGAGTAATTGGTTTCAACAGATAATCTATTGCGCTGGCTTTCAGAGCGCGCAAGGCGTAGTCCTCATGAGCCGTGACGAAAATCGTGCAGTAGTTCTCTTTTTGTATGGAATTCAGGAATGCAAAGCCATCTTCTTTTGGCATTGAGATATCCAGAAAAATAAAATCGACCTGATATTTCTGTAACAAGTCTCTTCCCTCAGCAGCGGAAGACGCGAGGGCGACGACTTCAACATCTTTACAATATCGTGTCAATAAAAGTTCGAGTACTTCTCGGACATTCCTTTCATCGTCGATAATTATGGCACGGTATTTTTTCATACAGTCAAATATATTCTAATAATCCAGATATTGAGGTTTGAATGCGTAAAATATATAATCTGCTTATTGAAAGGATTCTTTTAATAGCAAGCGGCTCAACTAACCGTTCGTTTATCACTTTTTCAGGGCTTTGCTGGCATTTTTAAAATGGCGACTATCGGAAAATGATCGGACAGATTAATTCGATCACATTGGTATGATATTGCTTTTATGCGATAGTTGTATAAAATGTAATCAATGCGGAAAGAAGGTAATAATCCATTGTAGGTATTTGAGAAGCCGAATCCTGCCTCTGCAAAAGCATCATTCAACTCTTTGCCGATAATGTGATAGGTATAGGAAAGCGGAGTGTCGTTAAAATCACCACAAACGATTACTGGATACGGACATTTTCGAATATGAGCAGCCACTGTTCTTGCCTGTCGCGCACGAATGGAAAAGGCAATTATCATTTTTTTGCTGATTAATTTTGCCTCCTTGAGCTGCTGTTCATTTGTGCCGGTTCTATCGGGATCGGTAATTGAATAATCTTCTGGCGTAATTTTATATGATTGGAAATGACAATTGTAGACCCTGATGGTATCTTTTGAAGGAATTGCGATGTCCGAAAATAGCACCATGTTTGCACTGTGGTCAAATCGAATTTCTCCTAACCGCACGATGGGATATTTTGATAAGGTCATTGGTCCGGCGTAGGAGATGGAATGAGCCAATTGATAATGTTTTATCCCTGGTAAGGCATTGCGAATCTCGTCCGGACTGAGTTTCCCGGTTTTGAAGAGTCTTGTTTCCTGCAGACAGATTATATCGGCGTCCACTTTTCTGAGATAGTCGATGATTTTCGGCTGCCCGACCTGCTTCCTGCTAATATCACCGGAGAAATAATGCACATTGTAGCTGAGAATCTTGAGTCCGGCTCCCACCTTATTGAAATTTGGAACAGGTTGGAAATAGTTTAAAAAATGCTGATACCCCAGAAGAATAATTGTGAGCGAGAGTAGAATTCTTCCGGATTTCCGCAGCGCATAATATGCCAGGAAGAGTATATTTACCAATAGAAGGTAGGGGTAGATTAGTCCCAGAAATGCTGCGGGCCAAAAGCTGTCGGGAGGAATAAAGACGGAAAGATAGACTAGTAAAAGCAACCCCGCAAAGCCTATATTGAGATAAAAGCCAAATTTTGAAAAAAAATTCCTGAGTGTACTTTTCTTCATTTTTTGCTGCTCATTTTGAAGAGCATCTCTTTTTCATCAACTGTAAGAGAATCGTATCCAGAAGTGCTGATCTTGTCCAGAATCCGGTTGATTTCTTCCTGCTGTGCTTTTTTGCTTTTATTATAGCCGTAATCGCGGTACGTACCCGCATTATATTCGACCTTAAGTTTTCTTTTGGGCTTAGACCAACTAAACATCCGGTCAAAGAATTGTTCTGATCTCGCAGAAAGGTCGTATCCGGATTTTAGCAAAGTCATGTAGAATAACCCCCAGAATGCACCGCCGAGGTGCGCAAAATTTCCTCCTGCGTTATCTCCGGCAAGGTTAACAACATAAAGAATGACTGAGAAAAGAGCAATCCACTTGATTTTCACCGGACCGACAAGTATCAGATGGATTATATGATTCGGGACATATACTGCCGTTGCAATTACGATGGCGATTACGGCTGCTGAAGCGCCCATAAGTTGAGAAAAATCAATAGAATTCCGGAAGTAGGGGAAGAAGTTATAGGCAACCATAAAAAATAGTCCGCCGCAAAATCCGCCGAAAATATAGATGCTCAATAATTTACGTGGCTGATGGTATTCAAGAAAGATCCGTCCGAAGGAGTATAGCCAAAGAAGATTAAAGACCAGATGCAACAACTCATAATGGAGGAACATGTAAGTGATGAGTGTCCAGGGTCGGGAAAGGAACTGGTTAAAAGAGGCGGGCAATGAGAGCCATTCGATGTAAACAAGATTTTCGTTACCTCCAAGTATTAGGATTACAGCCGTTAGCCTGACTCCGATCCAGATGGCGAGGTTGATGTAGATCAACTTCGTCAGATAAGAACCATGCTTGTATGAAAGTTTAATCTCATCGGTAATTCCCATATCAAAATCGCTTCAATCTATTTGCTAAATTCTATTTCAAAATCTTCCACCAATTTAGGCTGCTTAACTTTCCAAACATGGAGTTCAATAAAAATTTTTTGAATTGATATTCCAGTATCTGATAAGCAGATAACCGAATAGCATGCCACCTAAATGCGCGAAATGCGCAACATCGCTGTTCGACTGGGAAATACCCAAATAGAGTTCGATTAATCCGTACCCGATTACAAAATATTTTGCCTTGATAGGCACGGGTGGGAAAAGCAGCATTAATTCCGTATTAGGGAAGAGTACGCCGAAAGCCAAAAGAATTCCGAAGACTGCGCCGGATGCCCCTACAGTCGGAATGTTTACGCGTTCCTCAAACACACGTTGGACCAATTCTACTCCTTGCTGAGCATAGGCAGGATTACCGGGGGACTCAGACCACTTGTTAATGAAATCATGAACCCAGGGTGCGGCATGACTCCCAAGATTCGCCTTGACAAAACCTGCAAGAAGTTCGGGAGAGGGTGTATTTACGAAAGCATTTACCGTTTTAGCAACATGAGATAACTCAAGATAGTTCACAAAAAGGTGCAGCGTTGCTGCGCCAAGTCCGGTAACGATGAAATAGATAAGGAACCTTTTCGGTCCCCAGACCATTTCGAGCACTTTGCCAAACATGTACAATGCGAACATGTTGAAGAACAGGTGTCCGAATCCGCCGTGCATAAACAAATGGGTAATCAGCTGATAAGGTCTGAAGTAAGTCGACCCCGGATAGTATAAGCCCAACTTCTCGGTCAGGTCAATGCCGGATGATTTCAAAGCCCATGTCGCAACTAACATAAGCACGTTAATCATTATCAGATTTTTGACAACCGGAGGGATAGAGTAAGGTGACGTAGGACGATATTGCATATTACGATATTTCAGATCTGTTTTGCAAAAATAAGGAATCAGATGAGAATCACTACTATCTCATAAGTTTTTCAATTTCGCCCATACCAATGATCGAGACTATCTTTCGGCCGGTAGGCGAATACCCCGGAGATTGGCAGGCGAAGAGCTGATTGAAAAGCGAACTCATCTCTTCCTGTTTAAGTTGTATGCCGTAAGAAACTGCCGAAGATTGAGCCAATATCAAGGCTAACTGAGCTTTAATCTCTTCCATTAGATCTACAGGCCGATCCTGGAATGAGGCAATTACCCTTTCTACCAGATCTTTAGCATCCAGATGACTAAGCGCCCCGGGTGTTCCATCGATATAGAAATGATAATCGGCTTCCTGTCTGATTTCGAATCCCAATTGGTGCAGTTCGTCCTTCAAGGCATTAAGAATTTCAGCATCTGCAGCATTTAATTCCAGTACCGGTGGAAACAATTGGCGCTGACTTGCAGAAAGGTGCGTCGAGAAATTCTGCATAAAGCTTTCAAACAATATCCTGGCATGCGCCCCGCGCTGGTCGATAACCATTAGTCCGGATTTGACTGGCGTAAGCAAATATCTGTTTTTTAGCTGTAAGAAACCGGATACAGGGAAATTTTGACTTTCCATAGAAAATGTCGACTGACTGCCATCCGATTCTTCCGGATCGGTTTCATCCGGGAAAATACTTTCGTTTTTTGTTGGCCAGACACTGAATTCCGGGGACTGGCTACCACCCGGAGTTGCTCCGGAGTATCCTTCCGTGTTCGCGGTACCAGGGGTTACTCTCTCAGCCTCCATGCCCTGATATAGTCTTTCCCAGTTGCGCGTATCTGTATTTCTTCCATTTTCAGTTCTCCAGGCTCCACTCTCTTGCTGAAAGGGGTTATAGTGCCTGTTGATTTCGATCTCTGGGGGTGCGATGCTGCTCCCTCTATTCGGCTGTAATGGAATATTTATGGATCCGCTCTGGTCGAAATCGATCGCAGGCATGAGGTTGTATTTTCCTATGGCCTCGCGAATGCAGGCGCTGATAATGTGCCAGATAGCCTGTTCATCCTCGAATTTTATCTCCGTTTTTGTTGGATGAATGTTGATGTCAATTGTCGCCGGGTCGACCTCAAAATAGAGAAAATAGGAAGGCACTGCGTCGGGAGGCAAGATGCGGTCGTAGGCATGCATGACAGCCCGGTGGAAAAATGGGTGCTTCATAAACCTACCATTCACGAAGAAAAACTGCTCCCCAAAACTTTTTTTCGCGAACCGGGGCTGTCCAATAAAACCGGATACCCGGATCAGGGTGGTTTCCACGTCAACCGGAGTGAGGCTTTGGTTGATCGCTTTACCGAAGAGTCCAACTATCCGTTTTCGGATATTTTCTGACTGCAATTCGTAGACCGGCGATTGATTGTGGAAGAAGGATATATTGAGCTCGGGATTTGCCAAAGCTATCCGCTGAATTTCAGTGATGATGTTTTTTAATTCGTAACTGTTTGATTTGAGAAACTTCCGTCTGGCTGGAACATTGAAAAAAAGATTTTTCACGGAGAAATTAGATCCTTCCGGACAGTGGTCGGTCTGTTGTTTTTGCAGGACAGAACCCAGGATATGCATGTAAGTTCCCAATTCATCCCCTTGCTGCCTGGTTCGCAATTCAACATCTGCCACGGAGGCAATGGAAGCAAGGGCTTCACCCCGAAAACCCATCGTGCGAATAGAGAACAGATCAACGGCTTCTTTGATTTTGGAGGTTGCGTGACGCTCAAAAGACATCCGGGCGTCGGTTGGCGACATGCCTTTCCCATTGTCAGTAACCTGGATCAGCGTACGACCTGCATCTTTTACATTTATGGTTATTGAATCACCTCCGGCATCAATTGCATTCTCTACCAGTTCCTTAACAACGGATGCCGGACGCTGGATGACCTCTCCTGCAGCGATCTGGTTGGCAACTGAATCTGGTAACAGATGAATGATGTTCGACACAGGGCGTTAAAATTGAAGATTAAAAATGAAAAATTCCATAGAATTTATGACAGGCAAATATAGCTCATATTTTTATGGCTCATTGTTTTAAAGACGAGCTAAAAATTGCTTCCGACAAATGCTTCGTTAGTTAGTCATTTCTGTTTCTCCTCAAAACGGGGTATATTTAAGTAAATCCCTCATCGCATTAACAACAAAATTATGCTTGTAAAAACGTACGGCAGCGCAGTCCACGGAATAGACGCGACAACAATTACGATCGAGACCGATATTTCGCGAGGCATTCGCTTTAATATGGTTGGTCTGGCAGATCTGGCGGTTCGGGAGAGTCAGCAACGGATTGATGCCGCTTTGCGTTATAACGGATTCAAACTTCCTGGTAAGAAAATGGTCATCAACATGGCTCCGGCGAATATTCACAAGGAAGGTTCGGCTTATGACCTCCCGATTGCTATGGGCATTTTATCCGCCTCAGAACAAATTAATGCTAAAGAGATTGGCAGGTTTGTTATGATGGGTGAGCTCTCTCTTGATGGCGGACTGCAATCCATAAAGGGTGTTTTGCCTATTGCCATTCGGGCAAGAGAAGAAGGGTTCGATGGACTAATTATTCCGGTTCAAAATGCACGCGAAGCTGCCGTTGTCGATAAGCTGAAAATTTATGGAGTGGAAAATATCCGTGAAGTGATAGACTATTTCAATAGCGCAATTCCGCTTAAGCAAACAATAATCGATACGAGGGAGGAGTTCAGCTCCTGCAAAAATCGGTTTGAAGTCGACTTTGGTGAAGTCAAGGGACAGGAGAACGTCAAGAGAGCCCTGGAAATTGCGGCAGCCGGCGGGCATAATCTTTTGATGATTGGTCCGCCTGGAGCCGGCAAGACTATGTTAGCCAAGAGAATACCTACAATTCTGCCTCCTTTTACGCTGAAAGAGGCATTGGAAACCACAAAAATTCACTCTGTTGCCGGGAAGATAGAGCACAAGACCTCCCTTATGACAACCAGACCGTTTCGTAGTCCGCATCATACGATTTCTGATGCTGCCTTAGTTGGCGGTGGTACCATCCCCCAACCGGGTGAAATATCATTGGCTCACAATGGTGTATTGTTTCTGGACGAACTTCCTGAATTTAAGAGGCAGGTTCTTGAGGTGATGCGTCAACCTCTTGAAGACCGCACAATCACAGTGTCAAGATCTAAGAGTTCTGTCGAATTTCCTGCCGGTTTTATGTTAGTAGCCTCGATGAATCCATGAAGTTGTGTTGACCATCTGTGGGGTTTATAGAAGAGGGAGGCATTAGATATTTCAGGTTTATAATGATGTCTTCATTATCAATAATTATTGAATCGGTAATGGATTCAATAATATTTCGTTTTTCATCTCTACTAAAGGTTTGCCATTTGGAATACAGATTCTGGGCTTCATTGAAAAGGTACTTGCTACTTTCTTCATTTTGCCTCAAGGCGAGCATTTCACCTTCAATTAGAGGTATTTGAGCCTGAATCTGTTGTAATTGCTCAAATGGAGGGTTGTAGTGATTTCTGAAGCCATCTGTAGCCAGTTCTTTGTTCAAATGGAGCTCTATTAGGTTATCTAGTCTTGTTTGGATTTTCTGAGCTTCCTTTTGTAAGGTTTTTAAGAGTTTTTCCTTCTCGGAGATTACACTCTCACTTGCATTGATGTAATGTTTAATGTTTTCTTCGGTGATAATGTAATCTGTAAGCTGTTGATGAAAAATATCTTCCAGGTCTTCTTGGTTGATTTTGTTTTTACAGTTGTTGCAGGTGTATTTTGGACTATTTGATGGTAAATACATTTTATTGCCGCATGAGCAAGAAACAAAGCCCGTAAACAAGTGAGTCTTTTTGTTAAGTGGTTGTTTTCTGTCTTGTGATTGTTCTGTCAAGATAGAATTGACTTTGTCCCATTTCTCCTCAGAAATGATTGCAGGGGCATCATTAAAAACCCATTCTTCTTTATTCTTTAATTTCCATTGCTTGTTATTGCCTGTGCTTTCGGTATAATTTGCCCTCCTTATTCCCTTAGCAATTGGGTCTTCCAATAGTCGAGTGATTGTCGTGTCAGAAAATTCTGAACCATTCCTTGTTCTGTAACCTTTTTGATTTAAAAGATTTGCAACAGTTTTTCTCCTTTTATGTTCAAGGAATAAATCATAAATAAGTCCTCGTATGGAAGCCTCTTCCGGGTTAATAACAAGCTTTTTATCCTTCCACTCATAACCGTATGGAGCTTGACCTCCTAAAGATTTACCTAGTTTTGCTCTGATGGGAATAGAGGCTGAAACTCTTGAAGCAATCTCTTCTCTTTCCCATTGTGCCATTGCAGAGATTAGGGTATAGAAAAATCTTCCAGCTGGAGTCGAAGTATCAATGCTTTCTTGCAATGAAATTAAATCAGCACTGTAGTCACGGAAAATGTCTGCGATTTGGAGTAGTTCTCTTGTGTTTCTGGCGAGCCTGGCAATTTTAGAGAAGATGAGACCTGTGATTTTACCAGAACGAATATCCTTCAGCATTCTTTCAGCCTCAGGATGGTGTAGAACTGCCTTTCCACTGACTGCCTCTAAGTGATATACTTCGATCACTTCCCAGTCTTTTACCTCAGCATACATTTTTGCCCTTGCTTCATGATGTTCTGGACTATCACCTTTGGCTTGGTCTTCGGTTGATACACGAATCCAGATACCGACTTGCTTTTTCATATTGCTTGAGTTTGATTGTTCAAAGATACAAAAAATCAATGAAACAATGGTGTGTTGTATTGATTTTTGTATATATAATATAAAAGACTTGCCGAAATATTGTCACCTGTTCCACCAAATGTAAGATTTGTTAAAATGAATTAAATAGTTTTAAATAAGTAAAAAATATGAAAAACTTATTTTATATTTATGGCGACTTAAAATAAAAGAGAAGATGGGGGGACATATCATAAATGCTACACAAAGCATAATTCCTGCTTGTGATGTGGTTGATTTATCTCGTTTTGAAGAGATTGTTAGGGAAACACACCAAATAACTAAAATTGGTGCTTACAAAATAAGTGCTGTCCTCGGCCTTAAATATAGCATACCAAAAATTGTAAAGGTTGCGAGAAAATACACTGATAAACCTCTAATCTATGATCATCAAAAAGCCGGTACAGATATTCCTGATACAGGTAGAGACTTTATAAATGTGTTAAAAAAATCTGGGATAGACGCATTAATTATTTTCCCTTTATCTGGACCAGTTACACAATTAGCATGGATTAATTATGCGAAGGAAGTAGGTTTACCAATTATTGGAGGAGGCTATATGACACATAAAGGTTTTATGGCATCGGATGGTGGTTATATTAATGATGATGCTCCAGAAAAAATGTATACAATTTCTGCTCAAAATGGCATAAACGATTTTGTAGTGCCAGGTAATAAACCTGATGTAATAATAAAAATTAGGAATATATTAATAAACTTAGGTGTCTCCCCAATCTTTTATTCACCAGGCTTTATTTCCCAGGGTGGTAGCATTTCAGAGGCTGCAATTGCTGCAGGTGATAATTGGCATGCAATTGTTGGTCGTGCAATTTATGAATCAAAAGATATAAAAAACACTGTATTAAATTTAATCTCCCAGCTATAAATACCATGTTTGATATTAGTGTAATGGAAAAAACTCAAGTTGTTATCGCCGTTGATAAAGAACTAAAGCAAAAACATTTAGATGAAATTATAAAAAATGTACTTGATTATGAACCAATAAAGACTTTTATAATTATTGATTTATCTCTGATCATTTGGATAGAACTAGATGCAGTTCTTTGGTTTATCTCATTCTTGAACAGACTTAAAACACGTGGAAATGATATTAAAATAATTTTACCTGATCCGGAAACTCATAGTGGGAGATTGGTATGGGACTACTTAATAACTTGGAAGTTCTTTGACGCGTTAAAAGAGTGTGTCGATTCACCTGTTAATTTATTAGAAATAAGTCAATTAAAATATATTAATACAATAAAGTCTAATTATAGAGCTACACCAACAGAAAGACGGACAATTACAGATGATTATGGAACTAAATATCCATTACCCAATAGATTACTTGAAATAGAGACAATAAATAACGATAATTACTCTAAAGGCATATCAGAATATAAGGAAAATTTTGCAGGGGCTGCATGGGCAGCAATTAGAAATTACTGTGCTTGGAATGACGATGATACATCTAGATTTGTTAATACTGTGGTCGAAGAAGGATTAATAAATTCATTTGTCCATGGAGAAAATACATTTACAAATGTTGCCATAAAGTCAGATGAAAAGAATTTAATTTTAGCAATTTGTGATAATGGCAAGGGTATTCCAACATCACTTAGAGAAACCTTTAACAAGAAAAAAGATCTTCTTGCAGGAAAAGATTATTCAGATGAAGTCGATTCTTTTTTATTGAACTATTTTACAAAATCAGAGATGATAATTGATTCTTTATTAATTGATCAATCAACTCATGAAAATCAAGGTGCAATTGGTAGAAAAGGAGACGGTCTATTTTATTTAAAAGATTTTGTTTTTAAGCACAAAGGGAAGCTTAGAATCAGATCAGGAAGAGCTTGGGTAGGTTTCGAATGCATCGATAATAAAGAAATAATTGATTCTATTGATCATTTATTGCAATCCCCAGGAACCTTAATAACCATAATACTTCCAAGAATTAGATGATTTTTAATGACAAATGAAAGTTGCATTTTTCGGTTCAAAAATCCAAATGGAAAAAATTCCTTTATACCAGAAGATGAGATACTTCCCATCCTCTATATAGTTGATTCAAAAAAATTAAAGAGAAAAGGTATAGATCTTGAGATTGATAAAGATTTATATGAGGAATTTAAAACAGTTATTGATAATAATGGTGAATTTGTCGTCGAGAATATTGTTATAGATATATATAATAATTTTAGTCCTTCTGCATTAGACAAGTTATTTAATTTTCTATTTGTCGTTATAAGGCAAAATTATAAATACTTGAATTCTATTATTATATTAGGTTATTCAAGTAGAATAATTAATTTACAATCCGTTTCAACATTTTTGCTCGAGTTTTGTAAGGAAAATAAAATAGTGCTGTTAGCAATTAATAAAGCGAATAAAATTGAAGTATTAGAAAAGGGAAACCTTCAAACGAATTTGCAATTTCCAATTTTGCCTTTTTTAGAGGTACATTCGTCTGATGCGATATTAAATAAAAATACATTTGATTTAGAATTTATTAAGAAAATAATTCTTGAAAATATCAGATATCTATATGGTCATTTTCATATTGAATTTAGTGACATAGATTTTCATTCCAATGGTGTTTTATCAATAATTAAATGTTTAGAAATAGAAAATTTTCTTCCTAATTTTAAGAACTACATTAAGTCGTTCTTCGATGGTGATAAAATAGCGATACTGCCAATATGTATTGCGGAAAGTGGTGTAGAAGAATTAGCAAAATATATCCTAAGCGAGGAAATTGAACTATTCAATCCAAAACAGAGAAAACAATCTAAAGATATTTCTAATTTACTCATTTTAACTGATTTCTTATCAGCCTCATATAAAATTGATTCTCTAATAAAAAAACTCAAAAAGAATTACTCAATAAATAAAATTAAGGTTTTGGGGATTTCTAAATTTAAAAATTATATCCCTAATAATAAAGATTGGTTAATAGAATCAGATTTTTCTGAATTCAACGCAAAGAAACAAGAATGTGCATATTGTAATCATGATTCAATTATTTTAACAAGTTCTAATTTCAATTGTATTAGGAAATCCATTTTTGAGTTTGATACTTATACTTTCTGGGAATTTGTTAAGCTTTCTCCGGCATACTATAGCATTGAACATTATCCTTCATCCAGGACATTGAATCATTTTGATTTCAGGATTATATGTGAGGGTCTTTTCGAAAAATATTCATACACAATTGCAAATAGGTTGATAAATTTAGCAAAAAAAGAGGGGGTATTTTCTTCGTGGATTCATAAAGCATTATACACCACGGATAAGGAATTAGCACCTTTGATTAGAGATTTTTTAGAAATTCTAAAAATTAAAAAAGAATTTAAAATAGAAATTGAGCGCGGGTTTCTTGGTTCTATATCTGCTGATAATCCGGGGGACCAAGTCGAAGACCTTTTTGAAAAGTTAAAAGCGAATTTAGGTGAAGATCTTAAGGAATGGGAATCAAAGAACAATGTGCTAATTATTGATCAAGCAGCACATAATTTTAAAACACTTTCGGCATTAAATTCAATTTGCAAGAAATACAACTTAACTTTATTATCTATTGCACTTTTTATAAATAGGGCAGATCCGATTTCTACCAGAATGTTTATAGATGATTTTCACTTACTCTCTCTTTACGATTGGCCTGTAAGACCCACCAAGTTTAATGTTTGTTTTTGTAAAAAGACTATTACATGAAAGATTGGATTGTATATATAAAAGAAAATTTAGAAAGTGATATTTGGGGATTTATCTTTCTTGATTATTATTATAATGATAGTAATGAAAAATATGGAGAAGAATTCGAAAAATATAAGCCGGAACAATTTATTGATGATGAAATAAGCAAATTATATGAATACATTAAAGATCCTGTTCATTTCCATAAAGTATTATTAAAGGTATGTGTTCAACTTTTATTTGATTCAAATAAAGGGGCAGAGACTTCAATGAACCTCATTCTTAGTAAATCGTATAATTTTCTAGTTAAATATAGAGAAATTTTAAATGAAGAGCAGATTGAAGCAATCATAACACATTATGGTAGTTCTAATAATGAAAATAGCTATCGCAAGAAAGACATATTTAAAAAATATTTGATAAGTAGGGGGTTTATTATAGAACGTTCTTTACATACTCCCCATTCTGTAATCAAGGACGTATGTAAAAGAAAGGAAATAAAAACTACTATAACCTCAGAAAGGAAAGATACTCAAGTATATGATCGGGATGAAATTCGAACGAGAAATATGCCAGTTGTAGCTATTTTAACTGCTCTGCCAGAAGAATATTTGGCAGTTAGAAATAATTTAATAGAAGTGGCGGAAGCTGATAAGGAGGATACAACGTATGAAGAAGGCATATTTGAGTTTAACGAAAGAAAAATAGCAAGAGTTATCATCCGAGAATGTGGAGTAGGAAACACAATTGCATCTCAGGAAACTGAAAGAGCTATCCAGTACTTTAGTCCAAGTTTAATTCTATTTGTGGGAATTGCGGGATCAAGAAAACCAAACGATTTTTCTCTCGGTGATGTAATTTTTCCAATAAAAATATTTTCATATGAAGGGGGCAAGTCTGGGAAAGATTCATTTCGTGCAAGACCTGATTTAGTGACCTCTACATATAAAATATATGAAATTGCAAAAAAGGAACGCAGAAAAGACGATTGGAAAAAGTTGATAAAGAAAACCTGGTATAAAGATAGTAATGCTAAATTTGGTGTAATTGCATCTGGGGAACAACTTATTGAACATTACGATTCTGAAATAGGCCGGATTTTAACTAAACATTATGATGACACCTCTGCTGTTGAGATGGAGGGATTTGGATTTGCCAAAGCAGTAACAAGACAAGGAGGAAAAAATCAAAATATTCAATTTGGAGTTGTAAGAGGAATTTCTGATATAATTGAGCAAACGGACAAAAGTAAAATAGTAGAAGATAGACGACCTGAGGACATGAAACATTTCGCATCAGATACTGCTGCTGCATTTACATTTTGGTTGATTTTTAAAACTTATAATCAGCAGTCTACGAGTAAATGAGATTCAAAAATTGGTTTAGTTGTTTTGACAGATATTTGAGGTAAGAACCAGGGGGCATAACCTACTAATAATTGACTATCGAGATATTTAATTGGTGGGTAATGAATTGAAATGAAAAAGAGACTTGGAATTCCAAATCTCTTTAATTGTCTTAAATTTTTACTCTTCATTCAATTCCATCCAAAATTTCCTTTTTGCTATAAATATAACAATAGACTACACACTGTTTCTGGGATAAATGAATTGCCTTAATGATTTCATTAAGATTAGCATCGGCCATTTGTGTAAAAAACTCTGAATCCATTATATATACTGCGATTTTTTCCTTTTCTAAAGTTTCAATTCTATTAAGACAATCTGCCAGTATTTTAGGTGAATCATTCCATCCATTTTCAAGTGAATAACAAACTATGCCATAATATTTAGTTAAACCAGTTTGGATAATTATAATCTCACCAAGTTCTCTTTTCCCAGTGACCGAAAATCCTAAGGCATAGTTATTACAAATTTCCCGCGCAAATTCACCACGGAGAACGCCTTCTGTATTTATACCAAAAGCAACATATTTGTGTGATGATGCAGTAAGCATATCATCATTAATTACATCTACTATCATTTTTAAAATATTAAAAGATTTATAAAATATTTGTTAACTGTTCAAAAAGTCTTTAAGGACCCTCAGAACAATCAAAAAATTATTAAACAAATCTTAATATTAGAAATAGTGGTGAAGTAGATATCTATATAGGAACAAGCTGAGTAAGGTATTTTGTCTAATGAAATTGCTTCTTCAGGTTGACCTTATAAATTTTGTTTCTATTAAATAGATGAGATGTTATATCAAAAATTTTAAAGGACTATCACATTTTGTATGGTAGCACAATGCATGTCAATTGTAAAATGCTCGTTAACTGAAACAGGTTCTTCCTTAATCTGAACAGGTGCATTACCAACGCCAGAAACTCCATTCTAGAGTGTGTGAAATCTGTTAAAGGGGCTCATAATTGAAACGATAACTCTGAAATATTGAATGGACGATGTTGTATTATATTTTGGCCATCACAAAATTGCTCCATTTGTGCTAATCATTTATCTATTTCTTAATTTTATATCTGGTAAATACTAATCATTTAGATAATTATGTGTAAGAATTAAAGCCATAGCATCAAAAATTCCTTGATAATAATTTTCTGGTTCCCAGGACTTTCTTTTTTCAGGCAATTTGCTCTTCAGCTGGGGATAAGCTTCGGAAATCTTCTTTGACACCTCATATTTATTTTTTGCCCCGAAAATTTCGAATGTATCCCGGATTTGTACCCTGGAATACTTGAAAATTCTTATACTATCTTGTCCATAATCATTGATATTCTTAAGAAGCTTCCTTACTCTCTCAGATTTATTGGATTTCTTATAATCCTCCAAAATCAGTATTTTAGGTTGATAATATAAGATCATCTCATGAATCCGATCCAGACACTTGTCATTTCTGACAGGACGGATTGAAACCATGGCATAATCAAGAATCTCCCCTTTGTCATTTAATACAACGTACCCAAATCCTAAAGTATTTGGATAAATAGCGATCATTCCTTCTTCATTCATAATTTTTTATCAATTAAATCTTTTAATGAATTCAAGAACACAATTTTAGCTTCGACCTTTTTATTAATATCTTGCTTCTTTAAGTCCTCTATTAAGGGCTCTATATTTAAGGCAATTCTCGCATAAGTGAATTTCATTTCATTTTCGAAAAGTTTTTCAACGGAAACTTCGAAAAGAATATGATAAGTGAATATTATTTCAAGATTTGGTTTTCGGTAGCCCCTTTCGCACCTTGAGAGTGTTGAGCTGTCTGGCATACTTAAAAGTCGAGAAACATCTTCGATTGATAATTCTGTTTTCTTACGATATGTTCTTAATAAATTTCGCATAATGATTTTTATTGCAATTAGTTATATTAAAATTGCTTAATACCATTTTATAAAAAATCTAAAAGGAAAACAGTACTGACTTTTTGACAATGTGTCAAAAATGGGGTACTCAAATAAAAGTTATTGTAGATTTATCGGGATTCTTAAAATTCCGATAAATCGTATATCATTCTTTTAATTTGGGTTCCCATTTCGACCTTATCTTCTCAATTACTTCACCAATGTGTTTGTAATCAGGAACATTTTCTTTTGATAAGTTTCTTTTGTAATATTTTCTTTTGTTATGTATCACTTTTTGCACATGTTCATGTCGCTTTTTGCACATGTCGGTGTCATTATTTGCACCGGTATTGTTTAAGATATGTAATGATTGAAGGGGTACTAAACGGGAAGAATAATAAATTCGGTATTGTCCCTTTCTATCGCTCCCATTATTTAAAGAATTGCCGGTACTGTCAGTTATTTCAATTAGGTTCTTTAGAGAAAGTGACTTTATCGTTAGTGATATTATTCGTCTCGAAAGGCCAGTTTTTAAAATAAACTGGCTGTGTGTAATCCGATCTCTTTCCTTTCTCATTTCTGTTTTTATATCAATCCAGCCGTAAGTTTGCCGGATAATGACCAAAAGGATTTTGAGCTCAGAGTTGTTTAATTCTCTAAGAAGTTTATCAAATAGGATATTTGGGATTCTGGTAAAATTGTCTCGTAGCATCTGACTGATGGTAAAGGAAAAGAGAGATTAAAGGAGCAACGAGAATCTGAGAATAGAGCAAGGACTCTTTTCTTTTTTGATTCCTCTGAATTGCTTAAAATCGGGAAATGATTTTAAGAGTTCCAACTAAACTAAGTGATAAGCAAATTGAAGAGTACCAAAGGATTTACAGAGAAACTTTTGGCAAAGATATTTCGAAAGATGATGCTATTGAACAAGGATTAAGCCTAATCCGGTTAATTGCCCTAGTTATTGATAACTCTGGAAAAAATATATGAGTTATGGTATTATCAAGGCGACACACAAAATTTACAATTTAAGCCCAGAAAGGGGTAACAGAAAATTTTGTGTGTCACACTTAAATTGCTCTGTTATCCCTTTCTGGTATTCGCTATGAGAAATATTGATTTCAAATATTTTCTCTATGCAAGAAAGTCTAGTGAGTCGGAGGACCGACAAATGGCGTCCATCGAGGATCAGATTGCAGAAGCTAAGAAATTGGTTGAGAAGTATAACCTCAATGTTGTTGATGTTATCTCTGAATCTAAGTCTGCAAAAGAACCGGGTCGAGTTGGGTTTAATTCTATGCTACGAAGAATTCACAAAGGAGAAGCTCAAGGAATTCTCACATGGAAACTAAATCGTTTAGCAAGAAATCCAATAGATGGAGGTCAAATAAGTTGGATGCTCCAACAGAATGTTATTAAGCATATTCAGACCTTTGAAAGAGACTATAATCCAACGGACAATGTATTGCTCATGCAAGTTGAATTTGGCATGGCCAACCAATATGTAAAGGATTTGAGCCTTGATATTAGAAGAGGTATGAGACAAAAGGCAGAAAGGGGTTGGTATCCAATATCAGGATTACCAATTGGGTATATGCACAACCCCAAAGTTGACTTTGGGGTAAATGATGAAGTAATTCCAAATGAGGAACAATTTTGCACCCTTAAAAAGCTATGGCAGTTACTTTTGACAGGGGAATATTCAATTGCAGACATTAAGAAAAAAGGTGACGCAATAGGATTGAGGAACAAGTTTAAAAAGGCTTGTTCTAAAAACACATATTACTACATATTCACCAATGAGTTCTACTCCGGATATTTTCACTGGAGAGATAAAGATGGTAATATGGTTCGCTACAAAGGGAGACATAAAGTCATGGTCAGTCCAATAGAGTTTCAAAAGGTTCAAATTATCCTACATGGCAGGCCTAATTCGGCCCTAAAGGAAAGAAAGTATGATTTCCCATATCGAGGAATTATTAAATGTGGAGAATGTGGATGCACTGTAACTCCAGATCACAAATTACAAGCTATATGTACAAAATGTAAGCGCAAATATTCAATTAAGACCCGTTCAACTTGTCCCCAATGTAATATTCTATTCTCTGAAATGGAACATCCAAGCATTATAGATATCCTTTACTATCATTGTACCAAAAGCAAAGGTAAATGCTTCCAGGGCTCTATTACAAGGGATAAAATTGAAGCCTCGATTGAAAGTGAATTGGAGAAAATATCAATTACTAAAGATTTTTATTCTTGGGGTATAAATACATTAAAACAAGGGAATGAGGAAAAAGAAGAAGGAGAAAAAATCATCAAGGGATTAAAGAAAAGAAAATCCGGACTGGAAATTAGAATTTCCAACTTGGTTAATTTACGAGCCGATGGGGAGATAGATTCAATGCAGTTTAATTTGTCTATCTCGAAAGCTCAAAAAGAAATAACAACTATTGAATTTGAGATTGAGGAAACGAAAAGGCAAAATATTGACTGGTATGATGAAAAGGAGAAGGATTATAATTTTGCTTTAGAAGCTCTGGAAAAATTCAAAAATGGTGACGATTCTTTAAGAACTGAGATGGTAAAAGAATTTGTCTCGAACCTAACTTTATTGGATAAAAAGCTTGATATATCAACAAAAAAATCACTTTTAGAGATGGGAAAGTGTTATTCTGTCTATAGCTTAAAAAAAGATGATTCGAACCTAATTTTACCTTTATGAAATAAGGATAAAATGTAGGTTTTGGACACAAAGTCCAATCGGGTGGAGCGGGTTGGACTCTCTTTGAACCGGACAAAAAGGCAAAAATGCACTACGGTGGAGCTAACTGGACTCTCTTCGAACGGGACAAATTGACAACTTTTACATTCAGGGATAAAATCCAAATGTGTCTCTCAATGGACACGCACTAGATTTTCTTCGTACAGAGGAACAAACAAAGAATGCCGTAAGGCATTCTTTGTTTGTTTATAATAAAATGAGGCCATTTTTTACATTATCAGTTTAGCATTCAGGTAAATGCAACAAATTATCGCTTTCAACGCTATCAGATATAGTTTTGACATACTTATTTCCTAACACTGAGACTTTTACTATTAAGTAAGCAATTCTCCCAAAAGCATCTTTAACATAAGCTTTGCCACCTTGCTTTTCAATAAATTCAACCATTTCTGCTCTGGTACTCTTACCAGAAGCTCTAGTTTCTTCATTTACCCAACCCAAATGGGTTATCCCTTCATGAGGGTTCATATGATTCCCATTATCTTTTGTAATACAAGTTATTCTGACTGCCATATATTTTAATTTAAATTGGTTTTAATCCGACCTAATACCATAATATCACGAATGTATAGATATTACAACTGGTTGTATAGATATAACACAATATCCTAAAATACCCAACAATGTATAGAAATTACATAATACTTGCGTAAATATACCAAATTATGTATTATTTACGAAGTAGCTTATATATTTATGCATTCAGATGAATCAAAATTAATCCCTATAAAAGAAGCCGCCGAATTTTTAGGTGTTTCTATTGCAACATTGAGACGTTGGGATGAAACAGGTAAACTCTATGCCATTCGAAAAACTCCGGATGGGAATAGATATTACAATAGAATCGACCTCGAAATATTCCCAAGTGATCTCTTTAGTTTGGCTCTTGAATGGGCATCAGCAGAATCAATATCTGATCTCATAATTCCGTCTAAGTTATATTGCCAGGACAGTTCAATTTTTGAGTCAAGGCTGATAAAATTAAGTGCAAATCTCCAACTAATTTCTGGACTAGATCAACTCTTTTCTCTTATTGTCTCCGCAGCTGGTGAAATTGGTAATAATTCTTTTGATCACAATCTTGGGAAATGGCCAGATACACCTGGAATATTCTTTGGGTATGATGTGAAAAAACGAGAAATTGTTTTAGCCGATCGCGGTTTGGGTATATTAGAAACATTGAAATCCGCCTTACCTGAACTAAAAACTCCGAGAGAGGCTTTGAATATCGCATTCACTCAATTTGTCTCAGGAAGAGCACCAGAAAATCGAGGGAATGGTTTAAAATACGTACACAAAATAGTCGAAGAGAACCCAATAAGTTTAATGTTTGTTTCTGGTGATGCTGAAGTCAAGATAAATAAAGAAGATTCAAAAATTAATGTTAAGCCAACTAATCACACATTAAGAGGATGTATCGCTTTAATAAAATTTTAAATATTATATAATTGAATTATGAAAATAGAATTTAAAAAATTTGGGACAACATTAATCTCTCGAGAATCGGGGAGGGAGGCTTTTAAAGTTATTGGAAGAGACCTAAGAGATCTATCTGAGAATGAAAATTTTATTTTAGATTTTGATGGAGTATCAACCTTTTCCCCTTCATGGGGAGATGAAACACTAACCCCATTGTATCAAAGGTACGGAAGCAAATTAATACTTAAAAACACTAAAAATTTATCTGTAAAAGCTACGATAGAATTACTTCAGAAAATAAAAGACTTTAAATTCACAATTGAATAAAAGGGTCTGTTAATGGCCCCTGCTTTTTATTTTATCGTCACGCAAAATTGGCTAACTAACAGAAAATCACTACAGTGGAGAGGATTGGACTTTATTGAACGGGACAAATTGACAAAATTTGCATCCGGGTAATAAAATTTGTTTGGGATTTCTAGTTAAACAAATTTATTATTTATTCTTTGATTTTGATCCTCAAAGAATAGGCCATCTGTTTGCTATCACTAATTGTCTTTATTAGCACCATAGATTTTCATTTGCTTAAAGAATTAAATAAAATGAAGAAAAAAGAACTCTTTCAAAATAAAGAGGCTATTTCTCGGATTACTCTTTAACTTTACAAATATTATGATAGCTATTATTATTTATTACTCACAAAAACTATCTACTATTACTCCTATTCAAATTTTCCAAAATGTCTCCCAGTCGGGAAAATCAGCATTGCACGACATTTTTATAAGTCTTTCTAATAATACAGAAATATTTAGAGGACCAATACCGTTGGGAACAGGTGTAATTCCCTTCAAAAAAAAGTAAGCCTCCCTATCAACATCTCCTAAATATTTGTTATCATTTTCGGATGAAATTGAAAAACCAGCATCTATCACAATTTGCTCTGGTGTAAAATCTTTACTACTTAATAAGTTCCCTTGTCCTGTAGCTGTAATTACGAAGGTTGCATCTCTAATAAGAGATAAACTATCACCCTTTTCTACCACAAAATATTCAATAGCTAATTCCTCCAAAAGACTTACGACATTCCTGCCGACAAAACCTTTGCCCCCAACAACCGCGATTAAATGTTTTTTTTGAGGACCACGAACAATATATAATTTGAGAACTCTTATTATACTCTCTGACGTAGAACATGATTTAAATGCTCCATCACCAGTCAAATTATCTATATCTTTCTCTTTATCTATTAATAGAACGCTTGAGGATAGAAAAAGTGGTATTGGCCTTTGAATGAGAATCGCTTTAATTGTTGTAGAAAGATTTAATTGTTTTAATAAATTCTCAAAATCAACTTTGTCGATAATATCGATCTCATATAATCGGAACCTATAGCCTATTCTATTTAGGGCATTTAATTTTTGAACTGTTGATACCTTTGCGGCCTTTAAATAATTCTTATTAAGGTTTACTTCATTAGTAAAACGAATAATTGCTATCTCATAAATATTATAATATTTATTATAGCTGTGACACAGCGAAATACATTCTTTAAGAACAGCATTCCCGGGGATAATCATTCGGCTATCTTTAAGATAACGATTGTTAGGGCTATTAATCTTTGATAAATAAAGTTTCTTCAGTAATTGCTATTATTTTTTTTGAGAAGTTTTTCCCAAGACTTTTCAACTCATTCCGTTTTCCCCAAAAATAGTCTTTATCTGCCTGAGAGTTGATATATGGTAAATTTATATCAACATTAAATAAAACTCCAACCAAGGCTCCATATAATGAAGCAATCCCAGCTCCAACATCACTTATAACATTCTTTTTCACATGATGAATACATTTGTCAGCAACTGACATAGCATCTATAATAAACTGTGCAGTTTCTAATGGGCAGTTGGTTGCCTCTAAAACAGCGATAGATATTGCTTCTCGTCTAATGACTTTTTCTTCCTCAAATTCCTTTGGAAGTTTAAAAGCTTTCATGTAATTATTAAAAACCTCAACATCCTTATCAGCACAAGCAGACAACTTAGAAGAGAGTTCTCTTAATTCAAAAAGTCCCTTTTCTAATTCAGAAGCATTGGCTCCTTTTAGAGTTATTTCAACTGCCATAATAATTAATGAAATTCCATATGTTGCACCGACAGCAACAACTGAACCTCCACCTGGGGTAGGAGATACACTAGCAATTTTATCACGAAACTGAGAAAGAGTATCTTCCCAAACAGATGTTTGGTTTATTGAAATCATGTCCCTAATTCTTATTATATGATTTAATTGCATTTTAATTGAACGCAATAGATTTCTGAAAATAATTAAAGATGTTAACATTCCAACTCCTCCGGGAACAGGAGTATAGGCTTTTAATAATTCATAAGCATCTGGGCTTACATCTCCTACAAGTTTATTGTCAATGAAATTAATACCTGCATCTATTACAATTTGTCCTTCATGCAAATGATTTCTGTTTATTGCGTGGGCTTTCCCGATAGCCACAAATACAACCTCACAATTTTTAATTGTTTCTCGTATATCCTTCGTTTTTGTGTGGCATACTGTTACGGTTGCATTTCTATTTATCAGCATATTAATAAGCGGTTTACCAACAGTTTTTCCACGTCCTATAATAGCAACATTCTTACCAAATAATTCAGTAAAAGATTCCGCCAATTCGATACATGACTGTGGAGTGGCAGGAAGAATTGCTCCATCTTCTTTTCCCATAGTGATTAGTCCTAAATTAACAGCTCCTAATCCATCTACATCCTTTACAGAAGCTATATTATTCAAAGCAATATCAGAATCAATATTTTTATTTAATGGGAATTCAAGTAAAATACCGTGAACTGATGAATCTTGATTAAGCTTTTTAATTGTGCTTAGCAATGTCTCGTTCGTACATTCATTTCCCAAATCAATTATTTCTATTTCAATCCCTAATTTATGAGCAGCTTTTTCCTTACTCTTCGCATAACTAATAGCTGATAGATCATCGGTACAAATAATGACCGATAATTTTGGAAAAACTTTTATATCCTTTAGATCTGCAACCTCTTTCAGGATATTTTTATTTAAATTTTCTGCGACTGGCCTACTTTCTAATTTTAACATACTATAACATTTATATTTTGAGGGTAAATATAAAATATTTAAATTTTAAAAAAAATTCAACAAGAATATTGTTTATTTCGTTCCATTCGAATCAGTGCAATTTCTAAATGAGTGACATTTATTTTTTGTCTCATTTTCTAATATTATACTATTTCTATTTTATTGTAAATATCAGGATTTTTATTGAAATGCTTTGAACTGCTGCGTAGGAAAGTCATCCTATCCCAGAATGGATAACCGTCCCCAAATGTGACGAAGAACCAATTTGTCGGAATAAACACAGAGAACAAAAAGAAGTATTTCAGAAAAAAGAAAAAGTAGTAGTCAAAGAGTTTGATACGTTGGCGATTGCACTCTTTGACTTTAACTTTGTATGGGTTGTGGTGGAGTGGATAGACTATTTTACAAATTTAATTTAATCCCTGACTGTCAGATTAAGTCGTAACTATTACAATTTAGGCTATAAAAATCCCAATAATTCATCAAAATTCCTTGATAATTTTTTTTTGTTGCTGAAATCAAACAACGTAAGAATGCGTATATTATAATAATACTCCCAGTAAGCCCGGAGTGAATTTATGTAGTCTTTTAACGACTGGTCTTTTAAAGATTGAACTGAATTAAGAGTGTTCACATCCACTTTACCAATGGAAAAGCGTTGCTTGGTAATTTCGTATGCCTGATCTGCAATCTTATTCCTTTCGAAATTCCGTTTAATAATGTTTTGTTGAGAGTTAAAATTAATAACAAGCATTCTTAAGTTTTCCTGAAAATCATTTGTAGCCTGTTCAAACATCGCATAGGCTAACTCCAAATTCCTTTTCCCCAGAGTATATTTCCCTGTACGTAGACCCCAATCAATTATTGGAAATGATAAACTTATTGAGGCACCCTGCTGGTCAAGAGGATTAAGAAAAGCCTCGGAGATGGAGTTGCTTTTTTGGTTAAATCCATAACTTACTTTAAATGAAGCCTGTAGAAATCTTTCATGCCTAGCCCGTTCAAGATCACGAAAAGATTCAAGTAATTGTTGTTTATTCCCTAATATATCGGGGTTGTTTGCCAAAACTTCACTGTAAGCATCATTGAAATCAACCTGAAAATTGGGCAGTAATTCTGGCAATACTAACTCTGCAGGTCGGTTTATATTATTTCGAAGAAACGAATAAAATGTACTTTCTGTCTTTGTTAAATTTCTTTTTGCGTCTTCTAAATTATTCAAAGTATTCAGGTAATTCATCCTTAAAATTAACAAATCGGCCATTGATAGAGAGGCCATTTCCATGCGTTTTACTCCGATGTTGTAGAATGTGTCCGCATTAGCAACATTAACAATTGCCATTTTAAGCTGGCTTTGGGCCGAATACATGTTAAAAAAATAATCTACTGTTTGAAGAGAGATTGATTCTATTGTTTTTAAGTAGTCTTTTTTCGCTTTTTCGAATATCAGAGGTTCAATTTTTCGTTGCCACTTTAGCGTATTAAAAGCGAAAAGGGGTTGGTTTAAACCAATTCTTATGGGGACTGAAGAATATTGGGTATAGTTATTTATTCCAAAGCTTTGTATACGCTCAAGCTCAGAATTAACTGATAAGGTTCCACCTGTTAAAAGTATGTTCTGGCTTAATGTGGCATTTGCATTGGAGGTTATACTTTTTAGCGAGCGGTACTCATCAATATCCAGTGTAGAGTTATAGCGCTTTATCAATGAACGATTATAATTTACAGGATTACTGGTAAAACTTACATTAGGTTTTAATTGTGCTAAATACGAACGATAATCCCAATAGCTTGAAAGGTAGAGATTTTGACCTTTGAAGGTAGATAACGAACTATCAGTTGCTATTTTGATTACATCATCAAGTTTTAGTATTCTCAATTGTTGACTCCAAACGCCAAAAGGCCTCACAATAAATAAGAATATAAAAAAGAATGAAATATCGATTGTTTTTTTTAGCATGTGTTCTTTAAGTAATTATTTTAATTGGCACTTGGTATATTGGCGTACAGAAATTATTTATTTACCCTGTACCTCAAATTATCAAACAATCTTTCTAATAGCCTCCTGTCATTAGCAATAATATCAGCCGTACCTTTTATTTGATATTTGAATTCGAGTTTTGAACCATAATTGGTAGTTAATCCTTCAGGCAAATCAACCAGTATGAGATAAGTTTCAATATTTCCTTGCGTTACCATTTTAATTGTGTTTGTGGTAAGCGAAATTGACTTTACTACTCCTTTTATAGATCCATATTCCTCGAAAGGATAGTTTTCAAGTTTAATTATTACATCGCACCCAATTTTTATTTTACCGGCTCCAGTAGTAGGTAGTTGGACCTGTCCAATAATTGAGTTTTCAGCAGGAACAATAGTAAAAACATCTTCGCCTGTTTGTACAAATTGATTGTTAGACCAAAATTTCAAAAATTCGACCTTCCCGTCAAATGGAGCCTTGAATACATATTTTTGTTCCCATAATTTTATATTATCAGTCAAATCGTTATATGTTGAAAATAAATCCAGATACATTTGTGTTTCGTAGGTTTCTTTCTCAATCAAATTCAGTTCAATTTTGTTTTTTGCGTCGTTTATCTGTAGTTGAATGGATGATATTTCTTTGGAAAGGTTCTGATAGCTTTCTTTTGTATTAAGCCAAGTTATTTGAGTCCGTTCAAATTCATCTTCAGAGACAGCCATAGAAGAAGCATTACGCAAGGCAGAATCTCGTCTTAGCGCTTTAGCAGAGATTGTCAAAATCTGTTCCTTTATTTTTCCGCTCATCAAATCTTGCTCTAGCATTTCGTTCTGCTTGACGATGAATTGAAGAAGATTTTCTCTTTTTTTCTGGAAAGTATTGTTTTTCTCGTAGTTGCAGATTTTTTGTAAAGCATCTAAAAAGGTGTAATATTTTATATTAAGATCGCCTAATGATACTTTAGACGGAAATATTTCTCTTTCTTGGTAAAACGATGTTGCTTTGATATTAAACTGTTTAACTAGTTTTGTTATACTTATTACATCGTCGATGTCGGCAGGATTTTGAATAATGGCAATATAATCGCCTTCTTTAATATTATCTTGCGTTTTAAATTTATTAAGAGTGAGTTTGCCTGATGTATTTGCGATCAGTTTTATTGGTGCATAATTTGCATTAATCTCTATCTGCCCTTTAACTGTATCGGGATATTTTATTATCCAGCCCAAAAATAACATTGCTATTACCAGAAATAGTACAATGGCAACAACCCATCGGCCAAATTCCATTGGCATCCTATCAATAATATCCGCTATGACTTCGCTGCGTTGATTCTTTTCTGATTTTTTGTATATATTCATAACCTTTAATTCATTTCATTCTCTTTATCCTCTTCTTTCTAATTTTCTTCTACAATTACATTTTGTACCAAATCTATCTGGCTCTGAACTAGCTCGTAATAACGTCCTTTTTTCTGTACCAAACTATCATGATTGCCAATTTCTACAATCATTCCGTTTTTCATTACTACTATCTGATCAGCTTTGCGTATGGTACTTAAGCGGTGGGCGACTACAATCACAGTTTTCCCTTTAAACACATTGTCTAATCCTGTTACTATTTTCTGTTCGTTAATTGTGTCAAGTGAGTTTGTGGCTTCGTCGAAAAAGAGATAGTCCGGGTTTTTGTACAATGCTCTTGCAATAAGCAACCGTTGCTTTTGTCCGCCGCTTAGGCCTCGGCCCATTTCGCCAACCATCGTATGGTAGCCCAATGGCATTTGTTCTATTTCAGCTGCAATGTTGGCAATTTTTACCGCTTTTCGTAATCGTAAAGTGTCGAGGTGATCATCTTCGAGTATGATATTGTTAAGAATTGTATCGTTAAATATTTTCCCATCCTGCATTACTGCTCCGCATTTTTCGCGCCATTGCCGAAGGTTTATGTTGCCAATATTCATGCTACCTATGGAAATTTCACCATATGAAGGTTTATATAGCCTGAGCAACAGTTTGAGGAAGGTAGATTTTCCACTCCCGCTGTCGCCTACAATGGCTGTAATTTTACCTTCAGGAATAACAAGATTGATGTTTATAAGCACAAACGGTGCATTGATGCTGTACTGAAATGAAATATTTTTTACCAACAGACTTTTGTTCTCAGGGAATGCTATACTGTTGGAAACTGGATTTTCTTCCTCATCAGTTAGGCCATGTATTTCGTTTATTCTCAGGAAGCTTATTTTGGCATATTGCGCTGACTGTATAAATCCTACAAACTGCATGATTGGTCCGTTGAGCTGGCCAATGATAAATTGAGTGGAAATCATTACACCAAAAGTAATATCTCCATTCAGTACGGCTTTGGCACAAAAAAACGTAATAAGTAGGTTCTGCAAACTATTTATAAATTGAGACCCGAGCATCTGCGCATTATTAATAGTAAGTACCCTATTGTTTACTTTGTACAGCCGTGCTTGTATAGCTTCCCACTTCCAGCGTTTCTTTTTTTCGTAGTTATTGATTTTAATATCCTGTATGCCTCCAATGGTTTCAACCCAATAACTCTGGTTTTGCGATACAAGTTCGAAATACTCCCAATCGAGTTTTTTACGGGCCCTCAAAAATGTAAATATCCACAGGGCATAAAAAATGCTGCCGGAGATAAAAATAACAAAAATGATTGGATGGTATATAAATAATATGATTCCGAATATGATAAAAGTTAAAAATGAAAAAAACAAGACTTAACGAGTTGTTCATTACAAAGCTGCGGATTCGCTCATGGTCGTTTGCCCGCTGAAGGATGTCGCCAATCAGTTTGTTTTCGAAAAACGTAATTGGAAGGTTCATTAATTTAAACAGATAATCTGATATGAGCGCAACGTTAAGTCTTGCTGTTATGTGCTGTAAAATCCAGTTTCTCACAGCATTGGACATAGTTATGCTTATTATAATTACTATGTTGGCTACAAGAACAAGGTTGATAAAATTAAGGTCGTGTGTATGAATACCCACATCTATTACGGCTTTCGATATAAATGGCAACAAAGCCTGAAGTAAAGTAACAAGCAACATGACTGTGAACAAAACTGTAAAACTCCGCTTGTATGGTATAAAATATGCCCAACATGTTCTGGAACGTCTTTTTACGTTCAATTTTTTCGTTTGCTTCCATTTGGCTGAAATGCGCCATCGGTTCAATTGCCATCAATACGCCCGCGTTGCTCACAGGCCTGGTACCAGTTTTTTAATAAATTCGGTACAAGAATAAGATAGTAACCCTTTTGCTGGGTCTGATACGTAAACTTTGCTTTTAGTAACCTTATAAACCACAATAAAATGGTGATTTAGCCCAATGAACAATGCAAGGTAGGGAAACCTTATCTCGCAATTCTTCTATACGAACACTGACGGATAGCGTACGAAGGCCAATATTCTCAGCTGCATAACTCAAATCGAGTAATGAAACACCCTCACGCGTAATACCGCATTTATCGCGCAAATATTGTAGTGAGTAGTATTTGCCATAATATTTAGCAACAATTTTTAAACATGCTGGGCCACAATCTTTAGCATCGAATTGGAATTCGTGTGGAAATTGCCTTATTACCATTGTATTAATAAAAAGATTAGAGTATTTTTGAAAAAAGGTTTAAAAAACTTTGCAAATATCATTTTTTTTTATCAAACTTGAGCAAAATATGTTAAACTTAATTCTAAACAGAAAAAATCATGAAAAAATTAACGCTTGATGAAATGAGTGACCAAATGACAGTTATTAGTGATAAATGTGGAAGTATTAAGGGGGGGGGATGCAGGGTACTCAGTTTTAAGTGATGGTGGTTCATCATCTTCGACTGTTTATACCTCGGATGAGTATTACGCTATGGTTGAGAATGGTACTTGGTCGGGAGGTTGGATTGTTGGGGCTGATTCGCAACTTTCATATGGTTTATCTGAAATTACAGTTGTTAATACACTACAGAATTCAACATTGAGTGGAGTTCTATATATTCTAGGTAATAATCTTGATATGCTAGTTAAATGCTTAAAACACGGGTTTTGGGACAATATTAATGGGACCCGATGGTTATCCTATCATTTATGATGGACCTAAAGAAACAGCACCTTATTACTACTAATTTCATCATATTCAAAAGTACAAATATTGGAAGGTAGAGCTTATTTTTGTATGTGTTGGTTTCTTTTTCAATTTATTGCAAGATGAATATGTTTTAGTTTTGGCCAGGTTTAAGACAATATCAAATGATTTTACTTCATAGTATTCATTCAAATTTGACCGTTTAAAGTATTTTTAATGACAGATTTTTCTTTTTTTTTAAAGGATATATATTTGTATTTGAAAAAAACCTCTTTACGATCGACCTTTGAGGTTTAATTCTACAAAAGAAAAAATTATTTTTTTCGTACAACTGTATTTTTTTACTTCAATACTTCAGATAATCTCCAATATAATCTGTACGATTTTCATAAAAACTTGGTGCATATGATAAAATTGAGCCTTATTTAAATGTTATTATTAATCATGGTAGCAAAATTGATGCAAAATCTCAAATGCTTGCAATTTTATTCCTTATTCCTATTTACGAAGAGCTTTGTTATAGATTGTCTTTAACAAAATTTAATATTAATTTTTTGTCAATTTCGATTTCATTAATTCTGAGTGTTCAAATTCATAGTTTGATTGGTTATCTTTTATGGTATCCTAAGCTTTTTTTTATTGGACCATTAATCTCCTTTGTTTATAATTTTGCAATTGCAATACCTTTAATTTTTATTTTTAGAATAATTTTTAAAAGACTTAGCTACTACAACGGTAATATTGAGGGTTTTTGGGAGAAATATTATGTTTATGCATTTTATATTACGACAATTACTTATGCATTAATACATATTAAACATCTAGCTAACAATTCGTGGGTGTTTTTGCCAATAATTATCTTACCTTATCTTGTATACGGCTTAATACTGGGCTATGTAAGAAATAAAATGGGAATTCTGTATTCAATTTTAATGCATTTTTCATTTAACTTTATTCCAATAATTTATTATATAGCAATAATTTGAATAAAATTGATGTTTTTCACAAAATAAATTGAGAAAAAAGGGGGAAATAAATTTCAATGAAATATCAATATACCCAAAATATCAGATCTGATATTAACAGAGTTGAACTGATTAATTCATTTGCTGATTCACTTCAAGAATGTGGCTATAAAGTTATCAGAAATGAGTTTTCGATTAATTTTGATAGAAGAGTAGAAAATAAAATATTAGGCAAGGGGCAAGTCGTGTCCGAACTTTTAAAGCCAATGATTAATGGTAAAGTTAAGATTAATGAGATTAATAATCAACAGATAGTTATTATAATTGATTATTCTAAACAATTCTTAATCTCATTTTCAGTTGCTATAATAGCAGCTTTTATATTTGGAATAATGATGGATGATGACATTAAAATTGTAATGGCAGTATTTGTAGTATTTTTTTTGTGGTATTTTTTTTTACAGGCTATCTAAGGGCCTTTTTAACTATTAGAAAGATTAAAAATTCCTTGTTAGCAAAGTGAATGCAGTTATAAGTAGATCTTAGAAAATAATCTTAGGTAGGCAAGTAAATAGAGAACAAGATATTTATTTAGCTAAAAAGATGACGTATAAAATTATAAAATGATTATCCTGGACCTCCTCAAAATCAGGCAAATGATTTATATTAGAGATTTGATTATCAAACATTAGATGGCAAAAATTAATTAGAATCAATATTCTTAAGTGTTTAAACTGGTACTCATTAGTTTATTAAGATGGATTCAAAGAGTTATATTTAAACACTATCGTTACGTTGTTATTAAAATAAGTTCTTTGATATCATTGTTATTACTGCATTGGCTGAGTTTTTAACCGAGCAATGATTTGAAAATTATTTTGTGTTTATTAGCCAAAAAACTTTGGCTATGAACATGGGAAGATGGTTTTCGCTCAGGTTATGGACTTCGCACCTTATCATGTTTATAAATATTGTGTTAAACTGTATAATGGAGACTTCAAGGTTCAAAATCTGACTTGCTGGAAACAATTTCTGTGTATGGCCTTTGGGCAATTGACTCATCGGGAGAGTTTAAGCGATACTGCCTTGTGCCTCAAACTCCAGAAAGACAAACTTTATCATTTGGGCATTGGACAGCCGTTCCATAAATCAACGATTTCCAGAGCAAATGAGAATCGTGACTGGAGAATCTTTCAGGACTTTGCCCTCAAGCTAATTGAACAGGCCAAAAGTTTGTACGTCAATTATAATCAATTAGATATAAAACTTAAAGGAGACATTTTTGCACTAGATTCGACTGTTGTTGACCTTTGCTTATCAGTCTTTTGGTGGGCAACATTCAGATCAACCAAGTCGGCTATTAAGATTCATACCCTGCTTGATCTGAAAACTTCCATCCCAGAATATATTTTCATTACAGAAGGATGCCTGCACGATGTCAATGCCTTAGACAGTATCAACCTTCCCACTGGAAGTTATTTGGTTATGGACAGAGCTTATGTTGATTTGAACGCCTGGACAGACTGGCGAATGAACGGATCAATTTCGTTATTCGTTCAAAAACGAACATGAAATATGAGATTCTAAACAGTGGGCAAACAGATCCATCAACAGGAGTATTAAGTGACCGGGCAATTTTGCTGACGGGATTGAACACTAAACAGAAATATCCAGAATGTTTGCGTCGTATAAGGTATTATGATGCTGAAACAAAAATGACATTGGTCTTTTTGACAAACAACTTTAAAAGCTCAGTTTTAACCGTAGTTGCCTTATATAAATCACGTTGGGGTATTGAGACGTTTTTTTGAATGGATAATGCAACACCTTAAAATACAGTCATTTTGGGGACAAAGCGAAAATGCCGTTAAGACTCAAATCTGGATTGCCATTTCGGCATACCTTGATGTAATTATGGCAAAACAGCAACTGAAACTGAAATATACACTCTATGAGATACTTCAACTTATCAGTTGGGCCCCATTTGACCGAACTCCGATTAAGCAACTCTTTGAAAATGCAGAATATCAAGACGTCAAAGAACTAAAATATATACAGTTAAAATTGTTTTAAAAAAGACGCAACGCTAGTGATATTTAAACAATGTTTATAAATTTTAAATTTACAGTTAAATTCTTATGTTTATCTCGTTGAAGTTTGTTGAAAACAAATAATAATTATAATAAATAAATGTATGTTAACCAAAACTATTTTATTTGATATATTTCCTGCACAAAGTCACTTTTTGTCCAGTTTCAAATTGGCAAGTCTATTAAAAGATGAAGGCCATAGAGTCGTTTATCTTACTCATTTAAAATACAGATCCTTAATAGTTGAAGCTGGGTATGAGTTTGAAAGTATTGACAAAATATATAATTTTAAAAAAAAAATAAAGGTTGGTTTTTTAATATTAAAATATTTCCAGTATTACTTGGTAATGATTACTTTAAATACAGAAAACCATTTGTAGATGAGATGAGAAAAATCATAGATAGCATATCTCCCGGGTTAGTAATTTTGGATGTGCATCTTATGATTAGCGAAGTTTATTATTATCATTTCGGATATAAGACAATAACTGTCAATACAACCATCTTTTCTGGGAAAGATGACTTTGTTCCTCCTTATAATTCATCAATCATTCCTCAGAAAAAAATATTATTTAAGCTATGTGTCAAATATCTGTGGTTAAAAAACTATATTTTCAAGCGTCTATATATATTTTTTAAAAGAATTATTTCATTTGGAAATTATGATATAAGCTTTTTCATGTCTTTTGCTAATAAAATTGGATTTCCCTTTGACGAAAACTATGATTATAATCGCTGCTTTATTAATGGATTTAAGCATCTACATGAGCTTGTACTTGTACCAAAATCATTTGATTTTCCTCATACTGACCGCTTTAATGTTCATAAATTAAGCTTACCTATTAGCCGTCAAAGAGAAACTAATATTAACGATAGGAGATACTTAGTTATTATCGATAATATACGAAATCGGAAGGCTAACAATGAAAATATAAAACTTATTTACTGTTCCTTAGGTACATTAACTAATCTTGATTTGAACGTAACAGCAAAATTTTTTAAAAAAATAATCTCTGTGTGTCATACTTACAAAAATTATATATTTATTTTGTCTGTGGGGCGGTATTATGATATTCAAAGCTTATTGCCAATGCCTCAAAATATGTATGTTTTTCCGCATGTTCCCCAAATTGATTTGCTCTTGAACTCAGATTTAATGATTACCCATGGAGGTATGAACTCTATACTGGAATGTATTGAGTTAGGTGTTCCCATGTTAGTGTACCCATTATCCAAAAAATGGGATCAGCCTGGAAATTCTGCAAGGGTAGTATACCATGGACTTGGATTAAGGGGCAGTATACGTTGTGATTCAGAAAAAAAAATTGCTAAAAAAATTGCTAAAATAATTGACAATTATGATTTTTTCAAATATAGGATATTAAAGATGAAGCTAGATTTTGAAGAGAATTCTAAACCAAAAGAAATAATAAGATTGATTGAATATTTAATAGATTAATTATTGAAAATATGGATTTGAATTATATAAAAAATACTTTTAAAAAAAGCAACAGATTAAATTCTGGTTTAAATTGCCTTTTCTCAATTATAAATTACTATTGTTGCTACGTGCGAAATGACCAGATTCGTGCCTTATATGATAGCAATATAGGTGACTGTTCAAGTCTTTTAAAGCTTCATGAAACTGCAAAAATTTTGGGACTCGATACAGAAGGTTACGAGGCTGAGCTAGATGATTTAAAAAATCTTTCAAATCCGGTTATTCTATTAGTAAATACTGAAAAAGAAGTACAACATTTTATTATATGCTATGGATTTGACGGTAGGTTTCTTATTGGCGATCCGCGTTGGGGTATAGTTCAATATACTGAAGAAGAACTTTCAAGTATTTGGAAATCAAAAGCGATGCTTACTCTTACCCCTAATGCTTATTTCATAAAGCGATTAACAATATCCAAAAAAAAACGTGAACTATTTTGGAAACTATTTAAAGAAAATGAAAAATGTCTGACACCAGTATTTGTAATAGGATTATTATCGTCAGTAATTGTCGTAAGCGCAATTGTTATTTTACAAAAGTTTTTTGAATATAATTTTTATACGGAGACAAATTTTTTTCACTTTGAACTTTGGAGTCTATTTTTTGCGATGCTTGCTATATGGATTGCTTTACAATATCTTCAAAACAGGTTGATTGAACGTTATACATCGAAACTATCAGAAAGGATGACGAATGAAATATTCCCAGTGATTTTTAATCAAAAAGATGAATACTACCTTCTTCATAGTTCGGCCGAACTGATGGGAAAAATTGACAATAATTTATCCTTAATTGATGATATTCAAAAAGTAATTAAATTCATTTTTTGTTATCTTCCAATTGCTTTGGCTACGCTTATTGGAATAGCTTGCTATAACCTTTATGCTTTCTTTTCTGCTTTTGTTGGACTGACAGTTTTTACTCTATTTATTTGGTGGTATAAAAGAGAGATAGATTTAAATCAAACAATCATTTGTGAAAATCAAGTAATTAGGAGTACTTTAGTGCTAAATGTTCTAAACAAAATTAGGGTAATTAAAGCATTTCGTCGAGAACCTCTATTTGAGGAAATTTGCAAAGAAGTTACCTCAAAGTATCAAAACTCATCTTGTAATATCATAAATTTAAAAAATATAATCAAAATTTGGTATTGCTTAATTAGTATGGTCGTATTTTCTACAGTGGCCGTTATAACTGTTTTGGCAAATATTAAACATGGAGAAACAATTGCTTTATTAATAATGGTATTACTGTTTATTTGTTCTTTAGGAGATTCTATTCCAGTCTTATTCTCTTTTGTAAAGGTAAAAAAAGAATTTAATATTTTTTTCGAATTGTTCTCCTCTGCCAAAAATGGGGTAAATGCTGACACTATCATCCCAATTGAAAAGGATTTTGAAATTCAGGATATTTCTATTCAAAAAGTTAACTTCCGATTCCCTGGTAGAAGTCGTGTTCTTGAAGATATTTCCTTTGAAATAAAAAAGGGTTATATTAGTGCAATTTATGGAGCTAACGGTAGTGGTAAAAGTACTATTATTGAAATTCTGCAGCAAAACATGAGACCAGAGTCAGGGCAAATATACATTAATAGAAGGCAATTTGAGGAAATCAATCCTGATGTTCTACGTACAAGCTTTGCCGTAGTAAATCATCCACCACAGTTAATTAATGGTACAGTCTTTGACAATATTTCGGTAGGTTGTACACTTACTGAAATTCCAAAGATTATTAATTTTTGTAATGAAATGGGATTTGACGTCTATTTCAGTCAATTACCTCAAAAATATAACACTATTATTAGTGAAAGGGCATCAGCTGTTTCAAGCGGGAATCAAAAACTAATAGCAATGGCTAGAGCGCTTTATAGAAAACCTCAACTATTATTGCTTGATGAACCATTTACTTATCTTGATAGGGATACAAGTGAATTCATTGGAGGAGTGCTTCAAAAATGTAAAAATGAAATGGCAATTTTAATTGCAACAACGGACATCTCTGTCGTGCAAAGGGTTGATTATGTTTATATGCTTGACGCTGGTAAAATAATTTTTAGTGGCACTCCTGACCAATTTACTGAACAACAATTACTATAATAGAGTATCTTGGACAAAACTGCAAGAAAGAATTCGAAGTTACTATTTTATTTTATAAGTATGATAATTCCAAAAATCATTCATCAGGTATGGGAAGGTAAAAACAGGCAACCAATACCTAAGTTACAGCTTTTAATGGCCGAAAGATGGAAGAAAAATAACCCCGTTTGGGAGTACAAACTTTGGAATGGAGAAATGATGTGGCAGCTTCTTAATGAGCACCATCCTCATTTTATTGATAGATATAATAGTTATCGATACGACGTACAGCGTTGGGATGCTATCCGATACCTAATTCTGTATTCTTGTGGTGGGTTGTATGTTGATTTAGATTATGATTGTTTAGAGCCAATCGATCCGTTATTAGAAGGAAGCAGCTGTTGTTTTGGGATTGAACCGCCATTACATTTTCAAGTCTTCGGGAAAAAACATCTTGTGGGTAACGCTTTTATGGCGTGTTCTCCTTATCAGCCTTTTTTTGATGAAATTATAAATGAATTAAAAGGTGGGCATTCGGCCACTAAGGATAAATTTTTACATGTACTCGAAACTACAGGCCCACATATGATTACCAGAGTCTATAATAACTATAGCCGAAAAGATGAAATTACTCTTCTTCCATATGAGAAAGTGGCACCATTAAACAAAGTGGAAGTCCAGCAAGTCATGAATGGAGGAATGACTTATGAGATAAAGAATAAAATAAAAGATGCTTATGCTGTCCATTATTTTTTGGGAACTTGGCTAAGAGATGAGAAATAAAACTGTTGCAATTTTTTTCGACCAAAATCTAAGCAATGCAATCAGAGGTTAAGATAGGTTGGTCGGACGGATATCTTCTTCAACAGGCCAGCATCGACAAGTATTCTACCTTTTCTCTGTGGACAAACCATTACTCGGTTCCTGATTACCTGGTTGGCCAGAAGATTGATGTTAAAATTATGCCAATCGGTTGAAGATCTACCATCAGGAGAAAGTTCTTTTCACGCACGAGCGTGATTACGGGACTGCACGATGGATAATAAAGTTAGAACATTACCAGCTGGATAATCCGGTGATGCTCCGGATTTTTAGGCCTCTTTAATTAATTTAAGGGGGGTCAGCATCTGCCGGACTGTCATGAAAAAAACAATGGCAGAACCGAAAAATGGTCAAATTTTATACCGGTCGTCTGGGGTCAACATCGTCCGGATTATCCAGCATTTAAATTTCCATTAAATCCCAATCGCCATCTGGTGAGTTACTTCGATAAAATCTTCCTGGTAATATACATTCATTTTCGAAAGTAACTTCTGCAACACTTCCAATTGAATACGTAAAATCTCCAGCTAATTTAAAAGTATCAATTCCTCTTTCCGGAGGTCTTCCACCTAAGTAAGAATTTGCTCTCGTAGCACCAGAATTTAATCTACAGTATTTGGCATTTGAATTTATATCTAAAAGGAGGTTGGTTTCAAATCGTAATATAACGGGGTTCTCATTGACATATCTATTGTAATGTCTCCATAGGCGATCTAGGTTAGGCCACATAAAAACCCTATTATTCAGACATTCATAGAAATCAGCACATTCCCAGTTATTAGTAAGACATTTCTTAAGAGCTATTTCCGATATCGGTTGCTGGTCTCGAATTGAAAAGATCTCACCATCAATATCTAATTGAAAATGAGACTTTCGCTTTGCTCTTTTTAGAAAATTATACTCCTCATTCCTTGACCTATCGATTAAGACATTAGTACTGAATAACCTCCCATATTTAATTATTAGGGGTAGATTCCTCTGATCTGTTAGATGAAATAAAAAGGGTCTTTTCTCAATAAATTTATCCTGCTCCATATTACCAATTCCTCCTATCAATAATTGCTCTATAATCAAAACATGTGCCAATTAATGAAACTTTCACCCCTGAACATCTCTCAATTTCTTCAATGAGTTGCCTGGTTTCATTAGTAAGTTGATCGTATCTTCTGGCTTTTTCATTTGCTATTGAAATATAATCAGTAAAAGTAAGGGCAATATCGGTAGGAGAATTAAGCTCACAAGCTCTTCTAAACATACTCCAACTAAATTCAGCCACTCTTCTGTCTTTCTTTGTTGTTGTGGTCTTTTCGGTATCAACCAAAATCTGAGCATCTTTGCCTGATCTTTTTGCAACAGTAGCCCAGTCAATTTCATTACTATTAAATGTCCCTGAACTTCCCCCAACTCGGATAGGATAGGTTCTTGTCACTAAAATAATTTTTCGAACCCTTTTTGGTGAAATTCCAGCCTCAGACAGAGTGCCAGACACACATGTATCACGAGAAGTAACATAAGGATAAATTCCATGGTGTAGACTTAAGCCACTACCTTGAGTACCCTCCAATAGTATTTTCTTATTATCCCGATACAATTTTTCAAGTTCTACAGCAGTTGATCCAATAAAAGGTTTCAGTTCCTTGAAATTTTTTGCCTTATGGCTGTCTTCTGCTTTTAATCTTGCAATTAAATTATTGGCAGTTGCAAATCCAACCCCTTGCCCTGTTGAACTTATATTTTGTTTTAACTTTGATTCATTCACAATATCTTCTTTGCTGATTATCACAGCATTCTCATCAATAATTAGCCTGCCAGTTTCTATACCATACCGATTTATTTCTTCCTGCAATTTATCTAAGCTTAATACGGCTCCTGGTCCAATTAGCAATAAAGCATTTGGGTTTCTGTACGATCCCGATGGTAAAAGATGAAAAACATGTTTTTCGGGTTTCTCGAAAACGGTGTGACCTGCATTTGGCCCACCGACTCTGAATAGACAATCATATTCAGGGGCAATATGTGCAGCAATTTGACCCTTTCCTTCTGAGCCAAACTGACCACCAATAATTGCATCCACAAGCGGTGTATGAGTAGAGGGTAACAGCCTTAAAAAACTAGCAACTCTTATAAGTACGTCTTGGACATTACACTTATCAGTATCAATACTTAAATCAGCATCCTTTTCTAAAGAATTAACTTGTTTTTCAGTTGGATTACTTTTGTACTCTAAATATCTTTCTTTTACTTGTTTTCCACTTAAATCCTTTAATTCAGCCCTTTTATAGAACCGATCTTCAAGACTCTTCGCTGATGCTTTTAAATGTATATGGTAGATAATGAAACTATATGCGTCTCTTAAGTGCTTAATCTGATTATCAATTCGACAAGAGTCAATGACATAAAAATTGTGATTTTCAAAATCATTCTCAAACAATTGACTAAAATATCTTAAGACCCAATTCCCATCATACTTGGTATCTAACTCCTCCCCGTATTTTTGTAGGAGGGTTCTATCAAGAGGTTTATTTTTTAATTTCTTATTTAGGAATAATGGCAATCCCGCTTTTGTCTCACAATATTTGAAATCATATTGTTCAACTAAATTTTTGGCTAGGGTAGTTTTACCGGAACAAATCTCACCGCTTAATACCAAAATAATTTTCCTGTTTCCCATGTGGATGTTTCTTTAAAAACAGTTAATACAGAACGATTTTTGGGATTATAAGCTTTACCCGGTAAAATATAAATATTCACTTTCAGGTCATTTGCTATTAGTTCATCATGAATCATTCCCAATATAATGTTCCAATCACCTCTGGCCTGACCAGCACCTATTTGAGGCATGTGAACACTCGCACCTAATTCTTTAGCTTCAATTGCAAGATTATTTAAGCAATTTCTTAAGGCATTATATTTCAGTGGTATTTCATCATTTTTAGGAAAGAGCCCTTTCTGGGCTAGCATTTGGAAGACATAAAGGTGGTCGTTTATTTTGACTAAGTTGGATTCTCCTAGTTTAAACTCTTGCTTATTTTTGGACCATTTTTCTAATTCTTCTTTTACCACAGGGTAATTTTTGACTAGAGATTTTCCAAATCCAAGACCTGTTGCCGCAGTCGTATTAACAACCTGAGCAATAATTCTTACATCATTTCCACGAGGTTTAGTAGCATCACCATATTCAAGAGAAATCTTATGACTTTCAAGTTCATTTACTTTTAATCGATTAGGAACAATGAGAACAACAACACGATGCAAATTATCCTTTTTATACGGAGAAATACCAATAGCATAAGCAACGTGCTCCTCATTGTTGAATATCTCCCATGAAATTAATTCTCGTGAAGTCCATCCAGGAGCAATACATTCTAAAATTTTACTGTTGTTTGGGATAACTAGATCATTAGGAACCGTATAATTAAAAAGTTTTGAGGTTAGAGAATAATCAATGGTTAATTCATTCTCTTTTTTGAATATTCCAAATAGAATAGCACATGGTTTATCCACAACTTCAGCATATCGCAAGAGAACAGATTCTAGTGAAGCATTATATTTCTTTGCAAGTTCAAGGAGACCTTCAATAGTGATAGGTGCATTATTTGCGTCATTAGAAAAGACAGCATATGGCAGTTGAATTTCCGAAGCCGCTATATTACAAAGTCTTTCTAATTGGCGATCAGAATTGTGATTTACTTCTCTATTTCTAATATCCTCTTCACAATCTGAAAACAAAGTATGTCCAATCTCATGAGCGATAGAAAAATTAATACGCGTAGGCTTTTGAAATGGATTATATTGAATCTGCAAATGGCCTTTATTGAGAGGGATAATTCTTGCATCGTGGACAGAATCATTCGGGATAATATCTATCCCGAGAATATTGGCTAATTGCATAACATTGAAGGGCGGACCCTCCCAACCTGAATCAAAAGCTTTTAATACAAGTTTCCTAGCACGTTCTCTAATTTCATTAATTGGATCTGGGTTATGAGATTCATTTATTAAAGAAATAATTGATTTATGACTCCACATCTTAAATTATATTAAATCTGTTAAAATTTATTCTTGTGTCTTTAGTATTAAGCTTTATAAGTGTGTGACAATTATTAGGTTACAGATTTTGTAATAATGTAAAATTTTCCACTCCCTAGCCTAAAATAATAAACATGATATTAAGAATGAAAACTTGTTTCGAAATATTCTGTCACTTTTTCATGTAAATATACACGTAATATTTATTTATTTTATCGGTTTTGAGTAAAAAGTAAGGCTCTATTTATAATTGGAATACCTATTAAAGACGGTTTAAATAATTACAGTGGTGTATGTTATATGATTCAGATATTTCTGAGTTTTTTTAATATGAATACAAAGAAAGGGGCAATTGCCCCTTAATCTTATGATTGCTCAAATTGTGATTCTGGATTAAGCATCAAAATGTAATCAATAGCTCTTTGAGCTTGAGCAGCTGCCAATACCAATACCTTAGGATCATTTTGAAAAGTTCTTATCCAGCTTTGAATATATGCAGCATTGTTCTGGATTGTCTCCTGTTCAATGCCAGTCATCCCACATAAGAACGCTGCCCCCATCTCAGCAACTAATTCCTCCTGGCTGTAATCCTGTGATCCAAACTTATGATCTTTGATTTTTGCATGACGACCAAGACGTTTTTTATGCCCTGTACTGTGAACCAGTTCATGGAACAGCGTAGAATAATACCGATGATCATTGAAGAATGTCCGTGGATTAGGGATGGAGACTGCATCAGATAGTGGATCATAAAATGCTGATTCGCAATCGCGTATAATTAAAGGGCGATCTGTCCAATCAGTAATAAGTGATTCTGCCTCTGTGACGGGATTAAAATCATGGTCAAAAGCATCTGTTGTTGGAATTTTCTTTTCATCTATGCCATGTATTTGAGAGATATTGAAGACATTGTAGTACCGAAGAAATGGTATGATTTTCTCTTCCTCGGTTTTATCTTCATGCTTCAGCAATTTCCAAAATACGACCATTGTTGATTTCTCACCTTTTCTGATAGACCCCCCTAAAGTCTTGGCTTGCTCAAATGTCAAGTAAAAGGGTAATGAATCCATTCGACAAAGTAATAACCAAAAGTTAATTCCACGATACGGTCTATGGGTTACCAGATTTCGTGGCATCCCATTTGCAGTATTCCACGGAATTTCCCATGGAATGACACCCGCACCAAGAAGATCGATAATCTTTTTAGTAACGATTTCATAAAGATCAAATTTGTTCATTTATAACGCCGCTGCCCTGCGGACTATTTTTAGGCTACTGGCACGCCAATTAATGACTTTCAGTAGCATTATCATTTAGAGAGGCAGTGAAGTATAGTATGTAAATATTGCTTAATAGGCATTAATGTATCGAAAATTGCAATTTGTCATATTCTCTATACTATCAGCTTAGTACTTCCTGGAATATTATTGTGGAATGGATTATTCAAGAGAAAATTTAACCTACTTTGCGGAAGCCAACCGTTACAGCAGAAGGATTCTATTTGGTATAAAGCAAGAGGATAGGCTTTTACACACTTACATTATTGGGAAAACGGGTACCGGGAAAACAAATCTCCTTCAAACTCATATCATTCAAGATATGAGTTTTGGGAGAGGCTTTTGTGTTATTGATATTCATGGCGATCTGATTAAGAAGATCTTTTCACAAATACCAAAGCGAAGAGAGGCGGATGTTATTTATCTTGATATTACAAATCCGGATCACAATTTCAAGTTTAATCCGTTTATTAAAGTTCCATTTGAAAAAAGACCTTTAGTTGCCTCTGGCATACTTGATGTTTTTGAAAAATTGTGGAAGTCAGCCTGGGGATTAAAACTTGAGCATATTTTGAGATATATCCTTCTTACCCTACTTGATCAAGAACAGGCTGATATCTCAGATATCATTAAGATAATGGATGATGAAGGGTTTAGAAATGAATGTGTTAAAAATGTTGTGAGTGAGGATATTAAAAGATTCTGGCAGAAAGAATTTAAACATTACACAAAGGGAGACCTTCTTCCTATATATAATAAGGTGGGGGCTTTTCTAGTATATCCGGCTATTAAGAGATTACTTATCGACAATACCAATGAAATCTCATTTAGGCAGATTATGGATTCTCGAAAGATACTGCTCATAAATATTTCCAAGGGTGTTTTGGGTGAAAACGTATCAAGTATACTCGGCTCATTAATCGTAAACTCAATATCATTCTCTGCATTTTCTCGAATCGATATTCATGAACAAAATAGAGTTCCGTTTTTCGTGTATTTAGATGAGTTCCAAAACTTCACAACGCTTTCCTTGGTCAACATGCTTTCAGAGCTAAGAAAGTTTAAACTCTCCTTAATAATGGCCCATCAATATTTGGCTCAATTAAGTGATGAGATCAGAGAAGCCGTTTTGGGGAACGTCGGGACTGTTATCTCATTTCGTCTTGGAGTTTCAGATGCTACCTATTTTTCAAAAGAGTATTATCCAGTTTTTGAGGTAGTTGATATAATTAATCTCCCAAACTACAATATATACTTGAAATTAATGATTGATGGTACACCGTCTCAACCATTTAGTGCTTCAACTTTAAAATGGACAGAATGACAAGTTGTCACTTCTATTCTTCCATATCTCTCTAGATTAAAATATGCCTAAACTTTTAAATTTTAATGTCATGGGAAAACTAAATGAGATATGTGAAATTGAGGTGGTTTATAAAAGACCTGCCATTGCCTCTATGCAAAGCATTAAACAATGTGATGAAATAGTTGAAGTTTTTCGGAAACTGATCACAGAAGAGAAAATTGATTTAAAGGAGTTCTTTCTTGTCGCTTTATTAAGTAGGAATAATCATGTCCTGGGTGTATCTAAAATTAATGTAGGTTCAACCAATGTAACGATTGTCAATGTCAAGGAAATAATTGGGCTTGCCATTAAAACAAATGCATCAGCTATTATCATCGGGCATAATCACCCTAGTGGGAATTTGAGACCTTCTGATAATGATATTTCGATTACCCGAAAAATAAAGAACGTTTGCGAATCCTGTGACATTACTTTGTTAGATCATATTATTCTAACGAGCGAAGGGCACTTTTCATTCATAGATGAAATATGAAATTTACCAAGCCTCCATATTATGGGGGCTTTTAATTGATATTGCCTCCGAAATAAAATATTCTGAATACTTTATGATAATTTAAATATTTTTTATATTTACAGAATAACTTCAAAACCAAACCAATATGATCACATTTCTGCTTATTATCGTAGGTCTTCTTGTGGTTATTAGTATTCTCAGAAAACCAAAAGAAGATTATCATTCCAATTGGGCTCAACTATTATCTGGCTTTAAATTCTCAACTAAGGAATTTTATGAATTAGTTCAGAGAGAGATGGAAAGTCATGAGATAAATGGATTATCTTTTGAGGAAGTTTCTCTGAAAACTGGTAGTGTATTCTCATCTGAACGGTTGTATTTAAGAGTTGAGTGGAAAGAATATCATTATGACTTATGTTTTGCACCTTTTGGTGACGGTTGCTTTGTCTCCTGGTGGCTGATATTTGAAACATCGCCAGAGGAGGAATTTCTGACTAAAATTCCATTAATAGGTGGTTGGATCGGGATGGCTTTTTTCAGAAAGACATACTATAAAATTGATACTGCCAGTATGTTTATGACCTACGCCCACAAATCAGTTTTGGTGGTAATTGATGAGATAACTAAGAGTACTGGAATCAGATTAAGTGAATTCGAAAGGAAACCGATTCTTAGGGACATATTCAAGAGGTAATGAACTCTCAAAAAGCAGTTGAGAATTTTTATGAATGGGAGATAAAAGGACGAGGATATTTGCTGTACCCTTATCCAGTTAAAATTGAGCCTAAATATCGAGAGTTTTACCAGTCATACGGAAATACCGAATATATTGATGATGGTAAAGTTCCGAGGTTATTTGAAAGATTATTTTCAAGTAATACTCCTACCGTAAACGAAGAATCCTATGAAGAAAAGCCACCTAAGCCGTATGAATATAGCCCGTCCCTAGTACAGCTGAAAATTAGCTTCCCAGCGAAACACGACTTTAAAAGTTCACTCTCGATTGAATTCTTGAATATGCTTTCCGATAGCAAGGGACAGATATCTTTTGAGATTATCGGTAAGCATGATACCCTTGAAATCCAAATAGTCTGTCACGCAAAAGACCATAAAAGAATACTGCATCTATTAAAGGCATATTTTCCTAATTCAATTGTAACAGCGTTTGGACTTGAATATTTTCCATTTAATACTGAGAAAGAAATATTGATTGCTGATTTTGGGTACAATGAAGAGTTTATGAGACCCATAAATACTTCAATTGATGCCTTGACTAGTGTCATGTCAACTTTCGAGAATTTATACGGGAATGATGTTGCCATGCTTCAAATCATTTTCAAAGGAGTCAAAAACCCTTGGGTCGGGAGTATTGTAGATTCAGTTGGAGTGGGTGCGAATAGCTTCTTTCCAGATTCTCCTGAAATGACGACTTGTGTAAAAGCGAAAGTATCATCTCCTTTGTTTGCTGTCGTTTTCCGATTGGCTGTTCAGTCCAATAATTCCAAAAATGCTCAAAACCTTGCAAATGAATTGATTCTAAATATAAAGGCCTCCTCAAGATCAGAGTTCAATTCTCTAATTCCTTTGAGTAATGAGGGTTATGAATATGAATCCCATTTGGAAAACCTTATTCTTAGAGGCACTAACAGATTTGGCATGATTGTGAACAGCCAGGAATTATTCCCATTTGTTCATTTTCCAAATTCTCCAAAACTTATTAGTCGTGATTCTAAAACAAAAGCTGTACCAACTGCTTTAACTGGTAATGAATATCTGATTGGAATAAATAGTCATTTAGGAATTGAGAAGAGAGTTACTTTAAACGATGCTCAAAGGCTGAGGCATACTCATATTATTGGTGCAACCGGAACAGGAAAATCAACACTGATATCAAATCTTTTCCTTGAAGATATTAGGAAAGGAAACGGATGTGCAATTTTTGACCCACATGGTGACACGATAGATGAGATAATGGAGCATATTCCACAAGGAAGATTGAAGGATGTAGTTCTTATTGATCCTTCGGACAGTGAATATGCATTTGGTTTCAACTTGCTTTCAGCCAAAACGGAAGTTGAAAAGATCGTTTTATCTTCTGACCTGGTTGAAGGTTTCAGAAGACATTCCACCTCTTGGGGAGATCAAATGACCTCCGTCTTATCAAATGCAATCATTACCTTTCTCGACTCAAAAACAGGTGGGACATTAGTCGAATTAAAAAGATTCTTGATTGAGGATTCATTCAGAAAAGAATTTTTGAAGTCAGTGAATGATAGAAGCATTCATTATTATTGGGACAATGAGTTCAAAATATTGAAAAAGCTCAGTATTAGTCCATTGTTGACCAGACTTGATACTTTCCTGAGACCAAAGATTATTCGAAATATTCTATACCAGAAACAAGGTCTTGATTTCAATGAAGTAATCAATGAGAGAAAAATTCTGCTTGTTAAGTTATCTCAAGGACTTATTGGAGAAGCAAATAGTTATTTACTTGGAACCATAATCTTGTCCAAAATTTACCAAGTTGCCCAAGCAAGGCAGCTGATTTCCAAAGACGAAAGACATCCTTTCTATGTCTATTTAGATGAGTTTCAGAATTTTATTACCCCTTCAATCAATGCAATATTATCCGGTGCAAGGAAATACGGAATCGGGTTAGTCCTCGCACATCAGGATTTGAATCAAATCAAAGATGCTGATATCAGCAATTCTGTTCTTTCAAATGCCAATATTCGAATTGGTTTTAGGTTGGGTGATTTTGATGCAAAGAAGTTGGAATCTGGGTTTTCGTCTTTTGACAGCAACGATTTACAGAACTTAAATGTAGGTGAAGCCATAGGGCGGGTTGGGAAAAATACGGATGACTTCTCCTTAAGGACATTCCCGCTTAAACAAATAGCAGACAATGAGAATAGAAGGATGATCCTTGAAAACACAAGGGAGAAATACTCAAAAAGGATTTCTGAAATTGAAGAGGATTTAAATAGTTTTTTATCGGATTTCGTTGAGCAAAAAACCGTAATGACGAAGGAAATACCGGTGCAGAAAGAGGAAATTCAGGTTGTACAATCAGATATTAAGGAGAAGAGCGAAGAATATCTTGAAAACTTTAAGGAAAAAGAAGAAGTCCGGGAACATAGGTATTTACAAACCTACATTAAGAAAATAGCTGAACAAAGAGGTTTTAAGTCCAGCATTGAAGAGATCTTTGAGAATGGCCGGATTGATGTTTCATTAATTAAAGATTCAATAAAAATCGCTTGTGAAATTGCTGTTTCCAATTCTACTGAATATGAAGTTAAGAATATCAATAAATGCATGAATGCGGGCTATTCAATGGTTTGCATCATCTCAAAAGATGAAAGACATTTGAAGAATATTAAGGAAAGGGCGGAAAGTGAAATTAAAGACCAAAGCAAAATGCATTTTTTCACTCTGAAGCAAATAACAGAATTCTTGGATTCTTTGGTTGGGAATGAAGAAAAAGAAGTCAAAAGAATTAAGGGGTACCGGGTGAAGGTGAATTATAGAGCAGTAGACCAAACTTAAATAGCATTTGTCTAAAAAGGATTGCACCATATATATTAAACAGATGAAAGTTACTCAACATGCAATTGAATCATTAGTGGAAAGTAAATTAGCAGATTTCAAAAGTGCTGATTACAGCTTGTTCCCGAATTTAAAAAGAAAAGGGCTGTTCCAACTTAGAAACAGCCCAATTCTCTATCCTACTTTGTTCCACTTAGTCCCGTGGCACTTTGGACAGGGCGGAAGTGTATCAGTATTGTCATCCAATCTGATTACCTCGCCACAATTTAGGCATTTGTACAGACCCTTTCCGGGTTTTTCTCCTGTTGTGTACATAATAGAAAAAATTTAAGGATTAATTACTCACTTCAAATATCGTTATAGTATGATAACCACTAAAACAATTTTTGAATCATTACTTAGAATGTTTTTTGGTTGGACCAACTTTGATTGTTTCTCTTACAGTTTCGGCTGGTCTGCTTTTAGCCTCTTTGTCAGGAACAAACTGACCAGTGGCTGCGTCTCTAACTCTTGTTGAAGTTTTGCTCATGATATTAAATTTTTAAATTCAATTATATATATGGGAAACCGTGACAATCCCATAAAGAAATAATGTCACGAATTTCCATACTTAATATTGACACGTAGAATTATGGCTAAAGCAATAACATTAAAACCTTTGACAAATGAGTCTCTGGCTGATTTATTCCTTTCAATGGCAATGAAAGAGGATAATCCGCAAGCCGGAGAGAAGGCTTATAACGATTTTTATTATCGTTATAAAAACTATTTGTATACAATTATTAAAAAAGCTTGCAAATCATGGGAGATGTACGGCAATGATTTAGTTGAAGCTACATTTGAGAATACTTTATTAACGGTATACGCTAAAGCTGAAAGTTTTATAGTAATTGAAAGGATCCCAATTGAAAATCAGGAAAGGAGAATGAAAGCTTGGCTTGGGAAAATTGCTAATAATGAAATGCTCAAATTATTGAGAGATAGTAGGACTGAAAAAGACAAGGTTGAGTATATTGAAGATTTAACTTTCTTTGAAGATATTTACGAAGATATTGAGGTCCCAAAATCTCAAGATATTTTGCTCGCAGAAAGAGCACTAAATTCTTTAAGTGAAAGAGAAAGAGATATTCTTGTTACTTATTTAATGTTTCAAGATGGGAACAAACAACTTCCAAGAGATGAGATACAAAAGCTTTCTGATATATGGAATGTTCACTCAGATAATTTGCGACAAATTAAAAAACGGGCAATGTCCAAACTTGAGATGTATATGAAAACTTATAAAAACCATTAACCATGTCAGATAATATCAATACTTTGAATAACAATTTTGAAGATTCTATGGAGAAGTCATTTAAATCTCTTGGTTATCTTTTCGCAACATCTGAAGACGAAGTTGAGTATTTTGAAACCCATAATAAATTGGAAGAGGTTCCTGAAAGTTTTTGTAGTGCTAATGAAATACTTTCAAAATCTAAGCACTCAATAATTAAAAGGAAGTTTGTGTTAGACGATAATAGATCAATTGAAAATCTTGCAAGAGCCGCTCGAAAGGGTGGAGATATTTCAGAAGAAATTTTGAAAAAAATGAAATTAGATAGAGACAAAGCCGAGAATGGTGAAAAATAAGTATGACATATCAGAATATCGTAAAAGCGAACTCTCTGACATTGCTGAATTTATTGCAGATGAATATTTTGTAGATACTTATGTGTGTCCATATAGACTTACCAAAATATACGGAATCTCCTACTCATTCGAGAACTACGGCAATGCATTCGATGGTTTACTTGAGCATCGATCAGGGAAATTTCACGTTTATTTGAATAATAATCATGTCAAACATATTTATCAACCCCGTGTACGTTTCACTTTAGCACATGAATTAGGACATTACTTAATTGATGAACATCGTTGTGCTTTAGAAATGGGACTGGCACCATCACATCCATCGTTTACAAATTTCTCGTCAGACAATGAGGTCGAACTTGAAGCCGATTTTTTTGCATCAAGTTTATTAATACCTAAATCAAGGATGCTAAAGGATCTATGTCGTCGAAAGTTTTCATTCAATTTGATTGAGGAACTTGCAACGAAATATCAGACAAGCATAACTGCAACCTTGATTAAATTCGCTTCAATTGGGAATCATCCAATAATGATTATTTGCTCAATTAATGAGAAAATATCATGGTTTAAATACAGTGAAGACTTTCCGTTCAAATACATAAATGCTCTTCCTGGGTTTAAAGTTCCGATTAACACTTCAGTAGGTGAATTCTTTTATAAAAATGGAATAAAAAGTACAGACGAATTTGAAATCGTGTATGCAGAAGACTGGTTCACCCTTTATTATGACAGCGATTACGGTAGAAAATTTTATGAGCATTGCATTTACTCTGATAGTAATAAGTTTGTCCTAAGTGTCATTTGGGAGGATTGATTATAAATAATAATTAAGTTGAGCTGACTAAGTGAATTAAATTTAGTTCTGGTATATCACCTTCGAAACAGCCTGAATTAACCTTTGACGTTCCATTTTGCGTTTAACTGCGATTAATTCTTTCAGTTCATTGATAATTTCTATAGGATGTTTGCCTTCCTTTTTAGCTTTATCAATCGTCAATTGAACCAACAGATCAGCTAATGTTTTCCTTTCCATGGTGATTTCATGTTTAGTCTATCTTAAAGTTACGGTATTAAATTGAGAATATCGAATGGGATCAAACATTTTTTTTTGAGGTTTCTTCGGGTACCGATATCAAATTATTTGCTTACATCCTTACTTTCCACCTTATACTTTTATTCCCATTATCGATTCTTGAAAGTGTTGATTGGTCTATATGGCAGACTTCTTCCAGTTACTTTCAAGATAACCCTTTTTCAAATATATATGTCTCTTTATCAGGTTTTGTTTATAAAATGTTATAAATCAGTTGGAGATGTAAGAAAAAGAGATAAAATAGGTCAACTTGTTGAAAAACAATCAATAAATTTTGGTGGACACTTTTTTGTGACTACTTTTAATTTTTTATTTAATTAAATGAACCCCTAGAAGCGATGTAACTTAGAGTCATTAACCCAAACTTAAAAAAACCTAATGAAAAGAGAAAGCGTTTTAACAGATAGAGATAAGGAATCTATTGAGATAGTTAAATTCATTTTTCATATAATAATTGAGAAAGAACAAAAGCCTATTTATTTAACGGAGGTCAATTTGAATTCTGATCAGAGAGAATTTTTTAAAAAAAGGCTTATAGATGTTGCTCAAGGGGTTAGGTATATTTTCCCAGATAAACCGAATTCTACTACATACAATGATTGTAAAGATATTATTGAGGATAATACCAAATTTTTAAGATTATCAAAAAAAATTTCGGCATCTTTCCAAGATCAACATAAAGGGAATACCGCAGATGGTGTATTTGTCGTTTCCTTGGTAAAAATTAGAAATAGTCCTTCATTTATCTTCCTGGTAAAGATAGACAACCGACTAGTTTATCAGTACAAAGTCAATAATGATAGAGCAACTTTAAAAAAAATAAAAGACACATTTGTAGAAGATATGAAAGCCATACAGAAAATGGCGTTAATCTCTTTATCGGATGAGTTTGCATGGGAAGCTTTGGCATTTGATAGGAATAGCGGTGATTCAATTAAAAAATACTTCAAGAATTTTCTAGGCGTAACAGAGAAAGATGATATTTTCGACCTCACAAAAAAAGCTTTGAGCGCAGCAACAAGATGGTCAAATCAAAACAAAAAATTGCTTAATAGTATTGATGTTGCATCGAATTACAAACAGAGAGCGATTAATTATCTGACCAGCCATATCATATTTGATTCAGATGAATTTATCAATACGGTGCTCTATGATGAGGTTGAAGAACGTCGAACTTTGGCGATTGCCTCATTTAAAGAATTTCTACAAGAGGAAGGAGTGTATGGTCAGGAATTTATTATAAGTCAGAAAGCCCTCAGTCGAAATAGTATAAAGCATACTGCAATGACAGCTGAGGGGCTAACCATGATTTGGTCAGGTGACCCCGCATGCGTTAATCTAACATTACCAAAAGAACCTGAAAATGATGGTATGTATCATATTTTAATAAAGACCAATAGCATAGAAAATATCTCTGTGTAATATGCTTCAGAATATATTTAATCAACTCGATAAAATCATCTCAAAAGGAGGTGGTTTTTCTGAAGTGTGGGGAAATCTCACAATTGATATCAGCTATTATTTTGATTTATTGGAAGATATTCAGGAGTTATCTGTCTTTTTAAAGGCTTATAATAACCTTCTGATTCCTCAAGTAAGAGTAGAATCTGATCTAATCGAGATTGACGAAATAAATGATTACCAAGGAAATCATTTTGTCATTGTAATTAATAAAGTAAATCTTCGAGTAATAGATGATTATAGCGTACAATTCTTTTATGGTATAGACTATTTTGATGATTGGATAAAAAATATATCTCCTTTTGCAAAGTTACCATATTCAAAACTTAAAATAGTAGTACATGAATTAAATACAAGTTGCGGAGGACCAAATTTGCTTATAACCGGTGAATTTGATGAAGCATTTGATTCGGTAGCGGATTTACTGCCAACTGATTTGTTAATATCTGATCATGTGTTAATTCCTAATGGACAAAACTTGGCTTATAATGTTCATAAGTATCTGGTAACGTTTGTAAATAAAAGAAAAAGTAGACCAAAAACGAATTATTCTAATTTTTGCCTAATCTATTCTTGTGCAACATTATGTGGAACATTTGTAAATGAAATAGACGGTGCTTATGTAATTTTACAAGGTGTAAGAAGGATAAAAGTGCCATTGTATAATGACAAAACAAAAGTAGATCTAAAATTTTCACTGCTTTTAAAGGAAATAGTTGAGTGGATTTACCAAGATAAGGATCATGCAAAGATTGATATTCGACGTAAGTTATTTCTAGATAGAATCACTTTAGATATTAATTATGAGCAACCATTACTTAATGAGTTGCCATTAATAACAAAAAATGCTTTTGATCAAGCAAAAGAGAGATACCACTTTGTTATGCTTGAAAGAAGAGACGCTTATGCAAAAGAATTAGCTGTTCTACTTAAGGATTTAAAATTACAATCTGAATTATATTCTTCTAAGCTTCGTTCTCTTTTGGGAAACTTGGCACGAGATGTTCTAGCGGGAATTCTTTTAGTCGGATTTTCGTTTTTTACCAAATATAAAGAGATCGAGGCTTTATTAAAATATGAAACATTGATTAATTTGATTTTCAAAGGATTAGCATTGTATTTTATAGTTTCAGCTCTTATGCAATTAGTAACGGATATATCAGATGTAATATTATCAAAAAGAGAACTAAATTATTGGAGCAAATGTACTAGTGAAACGATGCCCAAAAAAGAAATAGATGGACACATACGAAGATCGTTAAATCCTAGGATTTTAGTTACATCAATAATCTATCTGTTATTAATAATTTTGTACAGTGTGATTGCCTATTTAACATGGCAATTCCCTAGAATATGGAATGAAATATTTAAATGATATGATAATAAATAATTATGACATTCGAATTGAATCATTGGCTGTCCACTGGGTGGGAAACAAAACTAATGATGATGGAACTATTCTTTCTAAATCAATTATTGAGCTTACTGATGACATTTCTTCTGTATTGTTGAAATATTTCATTCCAACCTTTGAGAATGAAGAATTATACAGCTTCACCCATAATTCTGATGTTGAAATGAATGAAGTATATAGCTATGTCACTAAAATATTCGAAGACCCTGAAAGTTTACATGAGCAATCGATACTACTTGCCAAATATTTATATGAATTATCCGAACACCCGAATATTAAGGTTGGTGAGTTCTATGTAGTTTATTTTAGTAACTGTGAAGTTGGTAACAATAATATTCATATTGTAGGAATATTTAAGTCTGAGAATAAAGATACATTTTTAGAGGTGCATTCAAATAATGGAGCTTTCCAAATAGACAGCGAACAAGGAACAAATATTAACAAATTGGACAAAGGATGCCTAATTTATAATATTGAAAAAGAAGCTGGGTATGCTGTCTCCGTGATTGATAATACCAATAAGGGACATGAGGCAAAATATTGGATCGATAATTTTTTGCATGTTATTCCTCGAAAAGACGAGTATTATCATACTCAAAACCTGATGGCCATATGTAAAAACTATGTGGCAAAACATTTACCGAATGAATTTGGGGTTGCGAAGGATGAGCAGGTAGAATTTCTTAATCGGTCAATTCAATATTTTAAAGAGAACCAAAAATTCAATATAAGCACTTTCACAAAGGAAGTGATCTCTCAACCCGAAATTATTGAGAGTTTCAAGCTTTTTAAAAAATCTTATCAGGAAAATCACGAAATCGAAATTTCAGATGAATTTTCAATATCTTCTTCTGCTGTAAAAAAGCAGACCCGTAACTTTAAAGGTGTAATTAAACTTGATAAGAACTTCCACATTTACATCCATAGCAACAATCAATTCATAAAACGAGGTTATGATGAAGCCACTGGAATGTATTATTATCAACTATTTTTTAAAGAAGAATTGTAATTTTTTTTAAAATGCGTTCAAAACATCCGCGCCTTTCGAATGACCTCCTGTTCATAAACAACGAGATTGAAAATTTCAATATAACAAACTAAAATTTCAAATCAGAACTCAATTATTTATATAATTCTCTCGTTCATTCTTTTACTCTTACCTAGTTCAACTCCCTATAGAGTTGTAGGATCCACGGAAAGAAATTTATGATATCCATTCTGAGACAAGCATTTTTCAAGTCTGTGTTTATTGTTTTATCGGTTCTCATTGATTGTGGAGTATATTCAAGGAATGAAATGATATTGGGAACCTGCTTCAGGCTAGGTTCGTTACGATTTAATTCCCAATTAGTAATTGAATCAGTAGTAACTTTGATTATTTTGGCAACTTGAGGTTGACTGAGGTTAAGGTCTAGGCGTTTCTTCCTCAAGTGGTCTCCATAGGTTTTAAGTTCTTTGGGGTATAGCTTTCTTTCAGGTTTTATGCCTTTCAGTACCACATAGCAGATGGGCAACGAAACTATGAGTCAGTAAAACAGTCATTTACATAAGCTTGTCCTGAGAATTCCTTAACATTGGAGTTATTTTAAATGCCTTTTTTAAAGTTGAGAATAGTCCATAACAGTCATTTTTCATATAACATCGTTTGCACTCTGGTAAGTATTTTACTTTCCAGTCGGAAATTGATTTTCGGGCAAACTCATGTAAGGATAACTCAAAAGCTCTATATTATTGAACCATTTTTATTACTACTTGCTTATACAAGCAGGGCGGGAGTTTCCTGATAATCCTCCTACGAAGTACTGCTTTTAAAATTACTAATTTCCAGGCAACGAAGCACAGAAACCCGACTTGTGAATATTTTGCTGTTATGGGCTAAGTGTTTGGTTTTCTTTTATATTTGATTTCATTTTACTCAATTAAAAGACAATGTTTAAAAGATAAGGTTTGTTAAATTGATGAAAGGTTGTATTTTATGATTGATTGTTTGTCTATCAAATCAACAATATTAGATAAGTATTCTATTTTGTCAAGAATATCATCAATAGTCATTTGATGTTCAGTACCAATAGAAAAACCAGTTGAGAAATATTTTAAAAATTTCTCATCAACGATTCCATTTCTGTGAGAATATAAATGCCTTATTTGTAATATTCTCTCAATTTCTTCTTGCTCTGCATCTGCAATTACATTCAGGTCTCTGATTTGTTTATTTTCTTTAACAAAACCTTTAACGCTCCCTTTTTGCAATTTACCTATCTTTTGTTTTGCCCAATAGCTAATAAACTCTTGTAAGTCAGAACAATTTAAAACATCTTCAACTTTCACCAACTGCTCAGACTTTAATGTGTCTGGTTTAGCCAAATAGATTTCAAATAAAATATCAGAGAGATAAGTTTCGAAATTGTCTACAATTGAAGAAAATAAAATTCGCGTTAATACTCTACCTTCATTTATGGTCGTAATTTTTTGAGGCATTTCTGGGTATAGTAATTCTTTAGAATCATCAAAAATCTTCAAGATGCTTCTATAATGCTCAATTATTCTTATTTTAGAATTAGTACTTGAATTGCATAGAGTATTTAGTGTTGAGCTAAGAGTTTTGATTCTTTCATAACCACCTGATTTGAATATATTTACTGCCGGATTACTTAAAACAGTTCTTGTATTTTCTCTCTTATAAATATTACCTTCAACAGAAACTACATCTTGAGATTTATCAACTCTAATTACAAAAAGTTTTTTCCCATTTTTCTCAATATATCCATAGTCAATAGATGGCTTTGGTATTAAAAGGTCTATAGCTTTATGTGTAATTGATGTTGCTCTAAAATCTTCACTTAAGCCAGTTACCCTAAAACCTCCAATCTCAGAAACCCCTAAAACTAATATACCTCCATCGTTATTTGCAAAAGAACAAATAAGTTGTGCAATTGCTTTTGAAGGTGGTAATACTGCTTTATATTCTAGTTTATCACTTTCTGGTTGTCCAATAATTGGTTCAATTTGTTCCTGTAATGTCATGTTAATCAATTCTAATAGGTATTCTATTTATACCTGTTGTTTTTAAAACTCTACCTAAAGTCAGGATATGAGGCTGATCAATTCCATTTTCAACCCAAAGTTCTGAATCCTCACAATCTAACGTGTCTTTTTCTGATGAATAATAGATTATAACTTCACCATTGTCAGATGGACGAGTTACAATTTGTATTGGTACACCTTTTTTAATTATTCCTACAAATATTGTAGTTGCAGTCTCTTCTATATCTCGGCAATCATAATCAGGGTGAGCCTGTAAATGTGCAATTATGTTTTCTTTTGCTCTACTTATTAAATTTTGCGCATACTCAAACATATCAACAGTATGAGTTGAAGAATGATAAAACATTGAAGCAATTTGCGGATTCTTAAATGCTTCATCAAGTTCTATTTGAGTTGTTATGCCTAAGCTTGTGAGTATCTCTTGCGTGATGTGTGTTTTATTCTCACTTTCCTTTTCAGCTTTTTCAGAATTAGCTTCAGACAACCTTTGTCGTAGATCTTGAATATTATCAATACTAAAATCAGACATTAAATTATCTAATTCTGCTGCTTTTTTAATGTTTTCTGAGATTTCATCATCTCCAATAAATAAAAACCGTTTAGTATATAAATCTTTAAAATGATTAGACGCATCAGTCTTATTATCATTCATCCATATATAAAATTTATTAAGAGGTTTCTCAAATTCTTTTAGTTTTTCAACATCTCGTAACATCGGTTTTATAATCGGAGAAATCTTTTCCGAAACCGATTTTATATTATATACCCGATTTTCTGGTAGTTCTAAAAAAATTGATGTATCCAAAAGGTCTTTTCTAAAATCACAACCAAAATCTAAAGAAATGTCTTTTAGCACTTTCCCAATATTACCTGAATCCAGGAATAAATCATCTTTAATACAAAAATCTCCATTTTGATTGGGCAAAATAGGGTGTGATTTCTTATTTAGAAAAACTTCAAAATTTTCTTTTACTAAAAAAGAAACAAACTCATTCAACCACTTAAGAAATGAATTGGAATCAATAAATGATAATTCTATTGCAGCGTTTTCTACTGTTTTAAAATCAGAAATTTTGGTAGTTATATAACTCATGGATTTTTTATCCGATTCTTCCCAAATTTTTTCATCATAATTTAATATGTTTCTTTTTACACTAAAATCATCTCGATATACAGTTTGAGAATAATTATAAATGGATTGTCTTTTTAGAGGGATATTTTCGTTTGGAAATATTGATACTAAATAGTCACAAGCAAGTGATATTTTTGCTCCTGTTTCAGTTTTTATTGCTTCGTTAATTATCGTAATAATATCATCTTGCTTTTTACTAGGATATAATATTGCATTGCCAGTTCCAATACTCTTATGGATTAAATATCCCCTTGGATCTATAGAAATAATTGAACATACATTTTTAATTTCATCGTCAATATCTTTGTCTATAAATAAATCTGATTTCTTTATAAAAGAGCCTAATTGATTTGGAATTACCTTATATAGATCTGCATTTATTTCATTTATATGGGATTTTTCAAAATTCAGTAATTGATAATACTGATTTAAGAAATCAATGGCATTTACTTCATCAGTATTTAGTGATTCAGCAAACATTGGTATACTACCTTTGCTTTGAATATCTTTAGATAGCTCCTCAATTGTAAATCTGAAACAGCCTTCCCATATTATGTTATTCCATTCTTCAATATGCTCTAAAACTGGTGTTTTCTGAGGAAATAACTGATTAGATAATTCCCATATTTTTTTTAAAACTATTGGGTCATTTGATGATGGAAAATATATTAAATCCTCATCTGTAATAAAATCTTTAATTGCACTTTTTACTCCTAAGGTGGTTTCAACTAACTGAGTAAAAAATAATTGATTTTTTATCGGTAGGACTATGTTGTCATCAAACCATTCTCGGTCTATCCAAGATTTCTTCTCCGGTGATTTAATCTTTGCTATGTTATAAAGATTTTTCCAGTTGTTATTTCCATCTATAAAATTTAAGAATATTTTGTATAATTCAGAAGCTTCTATTAATATGTCACAATTAATTTTAGATATATTATTCTCATTCCCCATAATACTGACTCCATCTCTTGGTTCAGTAGGTTCAAATAATGGATTATTAATAATAAATGGTAGATTCAAGTCTTCAGTACCAATAAGTGGAAAATCTAAATGTAATCGAGGAATAGAGAAATCAAGTGGGAGTGCATAATAATTATCTTCAACAATTGATATTGGAATTACAATTCGGGTTTCATTTCTTTCAATTCCAATAAAATAATAATCACTCTTTGCTTCATTGACATACAAATTGTAAAAATTGAAATTGTGATTGTCATAGATTATAGTGTTTATTAATCCAATTGTGTAAGATGTATTTGAATTATGCGTTTTGATATTAACCACATTTATTCCAGTAACATTGATTAATGTGTAAGCAATACCTGTTTCAACTTCTGTGAGGGATGTTAAAGCAAGTATACTTTTCTTATCATCTAATGGATATGTAAAGGTTGTTTGGAAATCTTGTTTATCAACAGAAAGACTTTCCGACTTTTTTATACTTTCTGCTGCTTCATCAAATGAATTATTTATTCCCTGAATTATTCCTTTCTCATTTATTCCACTTCGATCAATCCAAAAATCAAACTTATTAAAGGTTCCTTGATCATTTTTATAAAGACTTTTAACTTGTACAATCTCAGATAATAAATGAGTTGTCATAAATCCAGTACCAAATCTGCCAGTAGTTTTATATACGACACTATTTTGTAGAGTATCTCGATCTTTGTCATTAGATGAGTATTTTCTGATTAAACCTCTAATATGTTCATTTGTAAAAAATCCATTATTGTGAGTGAAGATGAACTTATCCGCTTCTAAATTTATTGTCACATCGACTTTTGTATCAAGTTCATTACATAAGTTTGCATTGTCTTTTGCATTCTGCATTAATTCCCAAACTAGTCTACGAGCCGTAAATTCTACATTGATACTTTGTCGAATATTCATCAATTTCTCCAAAATAGATTTTGCAGTAATCTTATTTAATTCATCTCTCTCAAATTGTGAAAATATACCGTCACTCATATTTTATATTTGTTTTTTAGAATTTACTACAAAAGACAAAACGATGCTATAAGTGGACTCACCTACACTTGCCAATAACTAGAATATTGCGGAAAGTTATTAGTACTTTGCCGTTTTTGATTTTTTAATTAAAATATTCTAGTTTATAAATATCAGATAATTACAACGATATATCGATAATATTTAAAATATGTTCAAAATTAAATAAAAACTTGAATATTATGAGTTGATAGCAAACAAAGTTGTTCAACAGGGCGGATAGGTTAATTCTAATAATTCATTTAATCTCACTTTTATATTATTACTAATTCTACTTCCTATTGCTCTCTCAATCCTTGAAAGCGTTGTTGGATCAATTTTTAGGATTATTGCAAGTTCTTTCTGAGACATTCCTTTTTCAATTCTGTATTTTTTGATCGGGTTCTCATTGATGGTCGGGGTATATTCAAGAAACGAAATGATTTTAGGGATTTGGTTCAGATTGGGTTCGTTGCGGTTTAATTCCCAGTTTGTAATTGTATCAGAAGTAACGTTAAGCATTTTGGCAACTCGGGGCTGACTTAATTTTAAATCAAGGCGTTTCTTCCTTAGGTGGTCTCCGTAAGTTAAAAGTTCTTTCGGATATGGCTTTCTTTCTGGCTTTATGGACTTCAGTATGATATTGCAGATGGGCAACGAAACTATGAACCAGTAGAACTGCCAATAACCTTAACTTATCTTGCGATTTATATAACTTGTTGTAACAGGACAAAAGATGATTAACAAGAAAGTTGAATAAAATCAGTACGAAGAGGCCGTCTCAAAAGCAAACTGAGGAGATTTCTTTTTTAGGACATACTGTGTGATGCAAATTAATCCAGTAGTATTGTGGAAACGAAAATTGATTCATAATTGTAATTCTTAATAGGTCATTGAGACTAATTAATATTGAGGTGAAGAATGATCTATTAACCCGATTTTTCCTCATAAGTAATGAGAGTAGTATGATGGAATTAAATGAATTGAAGAAAATATGGCAATATTCCGAGTCAGTTAAAGACAGTAAATCAGAGTTAGAAGCCTCCAATATTAGTTACTTGCTTCAATGTCGCAGTAAAAGTATATTATCCCGTCTTGATAGAAGTGTTAAGATTGGTATCTGTTTCCTTGTTGCTTTTTTTCTGATTACTCTAGCAGACTTATTATTACCTACCGAACTTTTATTTTCAGATAATTTAATTGAATCATTTGAAGTTCCCAAATGGATAAACTTGATGGAGTGGTGTGTGAATTTGATATTGATGGTTTCAATTTTACATTTTATTGTAAAATATCATAATCTAAAAGTTAATTCACTCGCCAATGAGGATTTGCAAGGAGCTCTAAAAAAAGTGCTAAAACTGCTGAATACATTCAGAAAAGAATTTTACGTGGCAGTAATTGTATTAGATTTTGGAATTGGACTGGCGTTTTTGTCAGAAGCGTATAATCGTTTTAAATCCATTTCATCTCATCAAATGCCTACAAAATTGTCGATTGTAATCATTGCTGGATCGCTACTACTAATATGTTGTTTGTTAATCGCATCAATATTTTTTGTACTTCAAAAGGGGTTTAACTCATTATTTGGAAAATATCAAGAACAATTAATCCAGTCATTAGATGAATTGAGAGAAAAGTAGAAATCTCTAAGCTTTAGGTTTTCTGAAATTAATTATATTTTGATGATGATTATTTATCTTGTAAGTATATGCCGTATTTACAGTAGAAAATTGATAATGAAAAGAGCCCTTTAGTTGCCAAATGGGTAAGTCGTCCGTTTATTAATGAATCCAGTCTTGAGTGGGATGATGTGAAAATTGAAATAATGTGGTGGTGTCTTCAATTAAAACTTGCGCAAAACTTTTTGATGTCTGAAAATTATTGAAGTCTTAGTAAAGACTTGGAATATCTAACAGATACAGGCGAGACAATGATCCATTTTGCAATGATTAATTTAATGCTTAACAGAATTCAACAATAAAATTTAAAAAATTTCTCAGAAAGTTCTGTAATGTCTTTAACCATAATCAGACAAATAAAAAAATAGACTATGGATAAGAATATAAATCTGTTAAAGTTGTTGAAAGAATTGTGGGAGTAACAGAATAGCGGAAACTTCTCATATTAAAAAAACTGCGTAAAACACTTTCAAGAAGTATTCAACACAGTTCTGATAAATTTGAGGGAAAGTGTAACCCTTAAGAGAGGAGACTACCAAGCAACTTTCCAAGGAGAACACCCAATTCATAAATTATACTGTCTCCTCCTTCGATGCTTCTCATTTCAGTTTCATTAAGCTCTTTCATAATTCAAATATTTTTAAATTTAAATTTAATTATTCCCCCTGCTTTCTTTCCCGTGCTGCAAGTTTTGGCACGCGTAACGTTACAACACCAAAGGAAGGCAACGCCACTCTCAAATTTTGAGAGTGAGGGAATTATTTTTGTTAAAATCCATTAAAAATGCCAAATTTTGAAATCCGCCATTAATTTTTTGTATTTCGTTGTACGAAAGCTCTTTCAGGAAAAATCCGCACATGAAATTGACCTCGCTCGAATAGACATAGCTTTGGGAACCTACACTGAACTCAATGGGGGCGCCCATCTCCTTGAGCGTATCAATCAATCTATAAAGCGATGCTTCCGAGATAGACAACCTTCGGGCCAAGATATGGGGTGTTCCTGTAGCCTTGAAACGGATCAACTGATCAATTCGTTCAATTAACTCAATTTGTTGAAGTAATTTATTCATTTCTCATTCTTTTTTAAACAATTAGACATGTCAATTTTCTTCTTTAACTTCAAATAATTCAATACTGGCAAATGGTGGCAGCTGTTTTTGCCACATCTGATAATACCTTCCCTCTGCCGCCCACAACTGCTTGTGGCTTCCCTCTTCGAGCAGTTTCCCGTTCTCGAGTACCGCTATTTTGTCAGCATTGACCACCGTGCTGAGGCGATGTGCAATCACCACTACGGTCTTGCCAGCCTCTTTCATCTGGTTGATGGCCTCCTGCACAAAAAATTCCGATTCCGAATCGAGCGACGAAGTGGCTTCGTCGAAAACCAGTATTTTTGGATCACGGTAGAGCGCCCTCGCAATGGCAATGCGCTGTTTCTGCCCGCCCGAGAGGGTCGCGCCGTTCTCGCCAATATAGGTATTGAGCCCACTAGGCAATTTCTCGATAAACCCCAACATACCAAGCGTCTTGCAGATGTCGATGATCCTTTCGATGTTGGGGTTGAATTCGCCCACAGCAATGTTATCGACAATATTTCCGCCAAACAGGTCGAGTTTCTGGGGAACAACCCCAACAATGCTCCGCAGGCTCTCGGAGGTGATGTGGCCAATGTTGTACCCTCCGATGGAGATGGAACCTCCGTTTAGTGGATAGAGTTTCTGGACCAGGGCGACCAGCGTGGTTTTTCCCGATCCGCTTTCGCCAACCACAGCAGTAATCTGCCCCTTCCCAATTGTGAAATTGAAATTTTCGAAAACATTGGTCCGCGTTCCGTAGCTAAAAGAGATATTATTGAAAATGATTTCGCCTGCTTTATCCGGCGATAAATCCATCTTGTTCTCCTCCTCTTCGCGCTCAAGATCCATAATCTCAAAAAGACGGTCGGCAGCGATCAGTGCGTTTTGAATCGATTTGTTCATCCCGATCATGCTTGCCGCCGGTGAGGTAAAGTAACCCAGTATGGCATAGAAGGAGAGCAGTTCACCAGGTGTAATGGTATTGTCGACCACAAAATAGCAACCCACCCAAAGCAGAATGATCGTATAAATCCGGCTCAGAAATTCTGTGCTCAGGCCTGAAAAGATGGCATTCTGCCCCGATTTATAAACTGTTCGAAGCAACTCGACAAACCGAATCTCCGTTTTCATGTTAGAATAGGACTCTAAGCCAAACTCCTTGATGGTCCTGACCGAATTCAACGATTCCACTAATTGGCTCTCCAGTTCGGCGGAGTGTTCCATCAGTTTCCGCTCCCGTTTTTTGTTTACCCGGTTGGTGATGTAGTAGACAATGCCATAAAGCGGCACGATGCTCAGCATGATCAGCGCCAGTTTCCAACTGTATAGGAACATCAGCGAAAACGAGAAAATTACGATAAAAACATTGACAAGAAGGGAGATGGCTGTGTCGTTGATAAATGCTCTGATCTTTACGGCATCGTTGATCCTCGAAATGATTTCACCTACGCGCATGGTGTCGAAGAACCGTTGGGGCAGGGTAAGCAGGTGCTTGTAGTAACCGAGTATCAAACGCAAATCGATCTTCTGCCCGGTTTTCATGATGAAAATGCTTTTGGCAGTGCCGATGAATAACTGAACCAACAGGATGATGACCATGCCTACACTCAATAGGTTCAGCAGTTTCATGTTTCTGTCGACAAGCACGTAGTCGGTAATTTTCTGGATGTATATGGAAGTCGAAAGCCCTAAAACGGTGTATAGAACTGCGCCAATCAGAGACTGTACCAGAATGCCGCGGTGCGGTTTCAGCAAATAGAAGAAACGCTGCAGGTTGGATATCTTCTCATTCCGGGGAACAAATTCATTACCAGGTGCAAGCAAGATTAAGACCCCAGTCCACATTTCCGCGAATTCTTCCAGGGTCACTTTGTGCATAAGCCCGTCGCTGGGATCCATGTACTCCGCCATCTCTTCTTTGACATGGTAGAGCACCACGTAATGCTGCAATATTTTTTTGATGATGACATGGGCAATCGCCGGAAGTGGCGCTGTTGGCAGAGCATCAACATCTCCCTTGACCCCTTTGGCGGTAAAGCCCATTTTCTCGGCGGCTTTTACCAATCCCCAGGCATTGGTTCCTTTCTGATCTGTTCCTGCAATTTGCCGGATGCGCGAAACAGGAAGCCCCAGCTTATAGTAGGCGCCGATGGAAGCCAAGCAAGCAGCTCCGCAATCTGTGATGTCGCGTTGCTTGACCTTATAATTCATTGTCTGATATTTTTGGGTTGAGCCAGTTGTCTGTTTTATCGTACAACAACTGGAAAAGGCTACGTTTGGTTATAATAAACCGTCCTGTCAGGGTCATGCCTTTTTTCAGGTAGCCTTTGTAACCGTTCTTCAGTTTGAGGTAACTTTGGTCGAGGCTGCACCTGACTTTAAAAAAGGTCTGGTTATTGATATTGACAACATTGTTCGACAACTCGACCACCTTGCCAGTGCCGGTTCCCCATTGGTTGTAATTAAACGAATGAAACTGAAAATTTACCTTCATGTCATTTTGTATCAATCCGATATTTGCTGGACTTACGTAGCATTCTACCAATAGTTCATTATCAGGCGAAATGCGTCCGATTTGCTGGTTGGGGACGATAAAATTTCCCTGCTTTACACCGGTATAACCTGTGATTGTACCTGAGAGGGGAGCAGTCAGGATATATTGTTTCTTCTCACGTTCTAACTGCTCGATATTAGATTTTAACCCCTCAATTTTGGTCTTCAGTTCGGTAAATCTTGATTGCCAGGTTAGCTTTTGTTGTTCGCAGATGTTTTGGTACCGGCTGATTTCGATGTTGTGGTTGCTCTTTTTGTCTTCAAATTCCGTTTTAGGGATCACTTTTTTCTCATAAAGGGTGGCCGCTATAGCAAAATCCTTGTCTACCTGGGCCATTTTAACTTTTTGCTCCTCCTGTTTTCCGTGATAGCCGGAATATTCCTGTTTGTAAAGGGTAGATACTAATTTGGAGGGGTTATTCGCAAGCAACAGCACAAGATCATTCAGGTGAATGATCTCTTCATCAACCTGGAGTTTGTAATAGTTGATTTGTTCGTCTGTCTTTTGGGTGCTGATCACAAGAAGCGTATCTCCTTGTTTCACTGCAAGATTCTCTGCAATATTTGCCCGAATAATTTCACCATAAACTGCCGATTGCAGGATATTGTCTTCGTAGCGCGAGCGAATCAAGCCACTGCTTTGTGTGGTGATATCTACCGAGACAATTGGGAGGAGAATTATAATGCAGAACAGTAACAATATGAAGACAAGGTAGATAACCCTGCTCGCAGTGTTTTGTGAAATAAAATAATTTTCAGCACAATCTTTGATGATTTCTTGCGGAAAAAGCGGTCTCATGATCTAAGTTCAGGTTGTAATGTTAATCCCAAAAATCATACAAAAGTTACCCATCTATTTAGTTAAATAATGTTAATTAACTGACATTAATGCCCTATCGGGGTGGATACTCCGATATATTTGGTTAATATTCTGGAATCTAATGGGTTGAAATATGGATATCCAAATGGAGAGAGCGGTTTCACAGGTTGGAGTAGAGCATTTCTTTTATAAATGCTTGTTCCCCTAAGTGAAAAACTTTTGAAAATCCAATTTCAACCTTACTTTGCTACTCATTCTCTCACCCCCTCTTTCAATCCTTGCAAGAGTTGTTGGGTCAATTTCAAGGATTCTTGCCAATTCCTTCTGAGACAGTCCTTTTTCAAGTCTGTATTTCTTTATCGGGTTCTCATTGATGTTTGGAGTGTGTCCAAGGAATGAAATGATTTTTGGTATTTGGTTCAGGTTGGGTTCGTTGCGGTTTAACTCCCAGTTAGTGATTGAATCGGTGGTGACGTTGATTATTTTGGCAACTTGGGGTTGGCTCAGATTTAGATCAAGGCGTTTCTTCCTGAGATGGTCTCCATATGTTGTTAGTTCTTTAGGGTATGGTTTTCTTTCTGGTTTGATGGATTTCAGAACGATATTGCAGATGGGCAACGAAACTATGTCCGTGCGGGTTTTACAATCATCCGGGCAAAAATTGTGTGTGTGGTCCGGGGATTGTGCAAAAATACCTTAACAGGATTTCCGGTCCGTTGCTCGATCGGATCGATATCCATCTTGAAGTAGTTCCGGTGCCTTTCAAGAAGCTTTCTGAGATGAGTTCAGGAGAATCCAGCGACACTATCCGGGCTCGTGTTATTGCGGCAAGAGAAATCCAGCGCATACGCTTCGAAGAAGCCGGAATTTATTGCAATGCCCAGATGAGCACAAAATTGCTGCACCTGTATTGTTCGCCCGACAGGGTTGGTGAATCTCTTCTTAAGAATGCGATGGAAAAGCTTGGGCTGTCAGCAAGGGCATATGATCGTATTTTAAAAGTGGCCCGAACGATTGCCGATCTTGAAGGTTCAGAAAATATTATGGCGGATCATCTGGGAGAAGCAATTCAATACAGGAGTCTGGATCGGGAGGGATGGGGGAGTTAGAGATTTTTCCTAATTTATTTTCTACTTCAACACCTGCAATGGCTATAGCCCGACTATGCCGCTAGTGTAATTAATCATTGTGTAATTTTTGTGTAACATCTCTGTAATTTATGCGGCCTACTTTTGTGCTAAAGTTTTGGGAAAATATGAACATGAATGTTAAAAATTAAAGAAATAAGTGCAAACCATCATGTTCGTTCCATGTTGCCTCAACTAAAAATTTTAACACAAAAATGAAAAACAACTTGACAAGATTTTTCTTATCCGTTCTTCTATTATGCCTGACGCTGAGCCATGTCGTTGGCCAGCAAACCAGCGCTACCCTTTCAGGGAAGATACTGGATGAACAGAATTTACCAATGCCTGGGGTTAATGTCCAGATCACCTATCTGCCATTAAAGAAAACCAGTGCTACTGTGACTAATGACAAGGGTGCATTCTATGTGCCTAACCTGTCTCCGGGTGGGCCTTACACCATCAAAATTTCTTTTATTGGATACAAGTCCGAAAGCAGGGATATATCCTCTCTGAGCTTGGGAGCCAACACGGAAATTGTTGTGCAAATGCAGACAGAAGATACGAAGATCGCAGCTGTTGAAGTTGTCGGAAGATCGAAAGTACGAAATGAGGGCACCATTATAAAGAACACGCAATTACAGTTGCTTCCATCCACTTCGCACAGCTTGCAGGATTTTACCCGGATGACTCCCGAATCCAATAACAATGCCTATGCAGGAACCAACTTCCGTTACAATAACGTGACTTTGGACGGTGCTGTCAACAATGACGCGGTCGGTTTCAGCAACTCCGCCGGAGGCGTAAGCGGTGGCGGCCAATCAGGAACTGCCGGCTCCGGAAGTCGTTCGAATCCCTACAGTATCGATTATATTGAACAGGTACAGGTACAGATTTCTCCTTTTGATATTAAACAGGGGAACTTTACCGGTGGCAGTATCAATGCGGTTACCAAGAGTGGTACCAACGATTTCAAAGGAGATATTTATGCTTTCAACAAGCAAAACTGGATGGTCGGAAAAGACCCGGTCACGGGTATCAAAATGCCATCTTCTTTTCATGATGGAATTCTTGGATTCAGTATCAGCGGAGCTGTTAAACAGAACAAATTGTTCTACTTCCTCAATGCTGAGCAAACCAGGAAACAAGATCCCTCTTTTTTCAATGCAGGTGATGCAGGCTCTCCTTTAAGTCTGGCGGATGCCCAGGCGATCACCAACCAGATGAAAACAAAATACAATTATGATCCGGGTTCCTACAACTCCTATAACGTACAGACTAACAGTGATAAGTTGTTTGGAAGGCTCGACTATGTGATCAATGAAAAGAATTCCCTGATGGTGAGAGCGATCTACACACACGGATGGGGACAAAACCTGGAAAGAAGTACGACCAATTTCCAATTTGGTTCTTCAGACTTTACACAGCACACCAAAAACCTTAGCGTGATTGGCCAGTTGAAATCGACATTTGCCAACAATTTGTACAACGATGTGATGTTAAGCTATATCAACGTACACGATTACCGCGATTTTCCACACCCGCTTGCCCCGTTTATCGACATCGCAAGCGGAAAGATATACATGGGTACATGGAGAGAGGCATCAATTTATACCACAAAACAGAAAACGTTTGAATTTACTGACAACCTTACCTGGATCAAGGGATTCAATACTTTCACGCTTGGAACCCACAACGAATTCTACAAAATCGATTACGGCTTTCTTAACTCGTATAACGGACGCTGGGAATATTCAAGCATCGCCAACTTCCTGGCTGATAAGCCGAGCAGGATAAGGAGTACATATGCGTTGGACAATACTATGAATTCGGTAAGTTATTTGAATGACCATCCCGAGAAGATTGCAAATTTCAATGTGAATTTCACCAGCCTCTATTTTCAGGATGAAATCAACCTTGACAAGCTTAAAATTTCACCAGGCATCCGGTTTGACTACCAGTTTGTATCCAAACAACCGGGACTTGATCCGGCTATTAACCAGATCAGGGATGTTCATACCGGCAATACGTACACCAATACGCCATTCAAAGACCTGAAAAATAAATTCTTTGGCAATGTGATCATTTCTCCCCGAATTGGATTCAGTTATGACGTGAACGGTGACAAATCAGTTGTAGTACGAGGTGGAACGGGCATCTTTGCCGGTCGCATTCCTATGGCATGGCTGGGATATGCCTACAGCTTGCCGGGAACAAAATTCGGGAATATTGATGTGAAGCCTTCGGGTACAAAAGCAGTAGTTCCATTGGTAATGGATCCAAATCAATTGAAGAGCACTATTGAAAGTACATTTGGCACTTCATCCTCCAACACCCGCGAGGTAGATGTTGTAGACAACAACTTTAAAATGCCACAGGTATGGAGAAGCAATCTGGCGGTGGACTTTGATTTCAGCCATGGTTATAAACTTTCACTTGAAGGTTTGTACACCAAAGTTATTAATGATGTAATGTTCAAGAATATCAACGTAAAGGATAGCGCTGTTTCTTACCTGTCGTCCGGACCAACGCTTTCTCCAATTTACAAAGGTGGTAAAAACAATGCCAGCTATTCGAACATCTATATGCTGACAAATACTCACGAAGGATACCGTTACAATTATACAGTCAAATTTTCGAAGGTATTCGAGAAGAGAGGTAAAATTTCAGGATTCGTCAATCTTGCCTATACCTACGGAATGTCCAAAGATGTCTCAAACGGAATCCGCAACTCATGGCAATCAAACTTTGAGGTCAATCCTGCCATCACTCCAAACAATCCGGAGGTGTCCTATTCCAATTTCGATATGAGAAACCGTATTGTGACTTCATGGATGATGAACATCGACTGGAATGAACAGAACAAAACCACTATCGGAATATTCCATTCTTCACAATCAGGCAGTCCTTATACGGCAACCTATTCGACAAGTCCGAACCCATTCGGAAACTCATCTAACGGTAACCTGATTTACGTTCCCAAAAACGCGTCAGAACTTATTTTCGCTGACGTGACAACCTCTACCGGTGCAATATACACTGCTGCAGCACAGTCTAAGGATTTCAATGATTTCGTCGACAATGACAAATATCTGAAAACCCGCAGGGGCCAGTATGCCGAAAGAAACGGACCGAGAACTCCATGGAACCATTTCATGGACTTGCAGCTAACGCACGAGATAAAATTCAAGATGGGACAAAGGAAACAGAGTATTCAGCTGATCGCAACGATGTTCAATGTGCTGAACATGCTTAGCAGCGAATGGGGTAAAGTACGTTTTGTGACCAATGTAAACAACTACAATGTTCCTTTGCTTGCATTTGCTACCGATGCAAACAAAGTTGCACCAGGGGGAACCGGTTATATTTCAACTTACAACTTCATGAAATATCCGGATAACAATAACAATCAGTATTACACTGTCGACCCGATTAACTCCCGCTGGCAGATGCAGTTCGGGTTAAAGTACAATTTCTGATTATATTCTCAGAAATTTGGTTTAGCGAAACATTCATAGATCAATTCCAAAAGGCTGCCTCCTAACAGGGGCAGCCTTTTCAATGCTAAGGGGGGGATTCATCCAATCCATACTATCGGCCACTTGAAGCTGCAAGGAGATAAAATCCGGGTTTTTTCAAAAGCCGCGGGAAGCGAAATGTAATACTTTTGTAACATCGCTGTAATTCCTTTGTACCACGATCGGCCTAACTTTGCCACAGTAAAATCAATATCAGGTTCCGAAATTCATCTTTGTTTCTTCTGATATTATTTGGCATCAAAAATTTGGCATGGAAAAAATTCTAAAGCAGATAATTCTCTTACTTGTAGTTGTAACGGCTTCGGCAACGGGACTTAACGCACAGCCCACAAGCGCTCTTTTGTCTGGTAAAGTGTTGGATGAAAAGAATATACCAATACAGGGAGTTGCCGTTCAGGTTACTTATGTGCCGTGGAACAAGACAAAGGATTCACAAACAGACAAGCGGGGTTTTTTCTGTGTGGGCAATTTACCTCCGGGAGGGCCCTATACGATTAAATTTTCACGCAACGGGTACGAATTACAAACCAGGGAAGTCCTCTCACTCGAGCTTGGCAACAACAATAATTTATCCCTGCATATGCGTTTGGATGACAAGGTTGCCCTTGGCAATACTGTGAATTCTGGAGCTATTGCATTAAGCGGCGAAGACAAGGGGATTAAAAGGTCGGAGCTTTAGAACGCATCACCCATTCATTGGTGCAAACCGGGCAAAACAGCATTCCACTTAGATCAATCATTTTTTAGCTTTAAATATTTCGCGGGGACAATTCGAAATAATTGAGCATCCGCAGATGTTGGGGTGCCAACCACTCGAAGACACCTCTGTTGTCGTCTCAAAACCAGAGAGTTTTGTTAAATTTCTTGCCGATTTTATAAGGGTAGCCCTAATGAATCCCCGTAATCGTATAACCACTACTTACCCCTATTTGCCTCGTAAAACGTGCCCAAAATCAGTTTTGATATATCCGGTAACGATTGAATCGAATTAGTTTCCTTTAGACGCCTGGTTCCTCCTGGTATTTGTCTGGTTCAACGATATGGTTTAAAGGCCTTGAGGTATTCTGAGAAGTTATTTCTGACCAACTGCCAGTCGGAAAAATATTGAACATCCATTAAGGAATACGTCACTATACGGCAGGATATCTGAAGATATTTTTTCCTTTATAAAAACTTTATACTCTTCCACCAATTTTTGATAATTCCCTTATGAAATGATCTCTTTCTTTGCGGCGAAAACTTTAAATTATTATGACAGAAGCTGCTGAGACATTTCCGATAACTGGAAGACTGAAGAATATTTTTATTGGCAAAGCAAAGGCAATTCAGGACAAATCAATCTTTCACAAGATTTCACTGGTGGCCTTCTTCGCCTGGATTGGACTGGGCGCGGACGGTATATCCTCCTCGTGCTACGGACCGGAAGAGGCCTTTCGAAACTTGCAGGGGCATCCTATGCTTGCCATTTTTGTTGCATTGGGTACAGTCTTTACGATTTTTGTTATCAGCACGAGCTACAGCCAGATAATCAAGTTGTTTCCACAAGGGGGTGGCGGATACCTTGTTGGCAGTAAGCTGTTGTCGCCGACTGTCGGAATGATCTCAGGCTGCGCATTGATCATAGATTATGTGCTGACTATTACAATCTCTGTTTCCAGCGGTACGGATGCTCTCTTCAGCTTCCTGCCCGAATCGATGCAAATTCAAAAGCTTGGTATCGCCATTCTTGGTGTCGCACTGCTGATTCTGCTGAATCTAAGAGGAGTCAAGGAATCGGTGATGTCGCTCACGCCAATCTTCGTGATTTTCATTGCTTCTCATGTCTTCGTAATCTTCTATGCCATAGTTATGAAAGCCAATGACTTTCAGGCAGTTTCGACCGAAACATCGAACCAGTTGCATGCCTCTATCAGCCAGTTGGGAATGTGGGGAACAGTTTTCATCATTTTGAAGGCTTACAGTATGGGTGCGGGTACTTTCACCGGAATAGAGGCGGTGAGTAATGGGATGCCTATTCTGAGAGAACCTAAAGTGAAAACGGCTAAAAGAACGATGCTGCTGATGGCGCTATCACTTTCATTTATTGTCATGGGACTCATGATCGCCTACGCTTTGTACAATGTGCAGATCAGTCCAACCAAGACACTAAATGCCGTACTTTTCGATAATGTCACAGCCCAATGGAACCCTTTTTGGTCCAGAAGTTTTATTCTTATCACGCTCATGTCTGAGGCAACACTGCTTTTCGTAGCGGCTCAAACCGGTTTCATCGATGGACCCAGGATTATGGCCAACATGGCCATTGACAAATGGTTTCCCAAGAAATTTGCTTCTCTCAGCGACAGGCTGGTAACTATGAACGGGGTACTTTTGATGGGTATTTCAGCCATTTTGCTTATGGCAATATCCAGGGGATCCGTCCAATTACTCATCGTTCTTTACAGCATCAACGTGTTTATAACTTTTTCAATCTCTCAGCTTGGAATGGTAAGACATTGGTGGATCGAACGGGGCAAACTAAATCACTGGAAAGGGAAATTGGCTGTCAACGGCATCGGATTTATTTTAACGACATTTATCCTGATATCGGTTACAATTATAAAATTTGGCGAGGGCGGATGGATCACCTTACTTATTACAGGGCTATTCATTCTTGTGGCTATTAACATAAAAAGGCACTACTTCAAGACTGCGGTCCGTCTGCAGAAGGTGAGATTGCAAGCGCTGTCAGAAGTGCATGAAGAGCTGGCTCGCCATCCGGGCTATGATCAGCACAAAGAGCCGGAGCGTGTCAAATTTAATCCCGAATCGAAGACAGCGATTATCCTGGTCTCCGGTTTTGGTGGCACGGGACTCTATACTTTTCTACGAATCAATCAGAATTTCAAGGGAATCTACCAGAATTATATCTTTATCAGGATTGGCGTCATAAACTCGAAAATATACAAAGGATCAGATGAACTTGATCATTTTAGACAATGTGTCAAAATTGACGGCAGAAAATATGAAAAAATCGCCAATCAGTTTGGATACTATGGCAAAAGCATGTGGACCATAGGAACGGATCCGGTCTCCGAGGTGTATCAGATTACCAAAAAGCTTACCAGGATGTTGCCAAATTCAACCTTTTTCGGAGGGCAATTGGTGTTTTCGAAAACCTTCTTTATGTCTCAGTTACTGCATAATCATACCATATTCTCCATTCAGAAGAGGTTTTTCAAATTTGGGATACCCATTGTAATTTTTCCAATTAAAATTGAGTAGGTGTATTTTCAGTAGTTACAATACAGTTTCTGTTGTGTCTGAGAAACCAAAATTTGATGGCAACATGAAAATAGCCCAGAATCCATATAAATTCTTTATATGTATACAGCAAATTCTTTTAAAATCCTTATAAATCGCTGTATATCTTTGAGTCAGAGAATTTGGTTTAATTAAATTATCTGATATGAATACTACAATTCTGATGAATGTCCAACATTCCGTTTCACCTGGAGGATATGCAATCGGGGCTTTTATAGCATTTCTGATTTTGGGATACCTCCTTTACTCTCTGATCAAACCAGAGAGATTTTGAATCAAAAATCCGATGGTCAGGTCTCTTTACCAAGTGAATGATGACAGTATAGAAATTCTTGCATTTACCGGAGGGATCTTAGTTGGGCACCTACCCACTATTTGATAAGATAGCTCTTTTAGCAAGCATTCCTATCTAAAACAAATAATCAACATTATGAAAGCACAAGATTTTATTCAAATAATTCTGTTTTTCACAGTTTTAATTGGGTTAACACCCATTTTGGGGAACTATATTTACAAGGTTTTCACTGGGAAGAATCATTTAATGATACCTGTTTTTGGTTGGCTCGAAAAGCTGACCTATAAGTTTACAGGAGTAGATTCGAATGAAGAGACCAATTGGAAGACATACACTTTTGGCCTGCTAATGTTTAATATGGTTGGCCTCGTATTCGTCTTTATTATTCAAATTTTTCAGAGTTGCTTGCCATTGAATCCGGCACATCTTTCAAATGTTTCCTGGCATTCTGCTTTCAATACCTCTGTGAGTTTTATGACCAATACCAATTGGCAGGGTTATGCAGGGGAAACCACCCTGAGTTACTTTGTACAGATGGTAGGACTCACCGTACAGAATTTCGTCAGTGCAGCTACCGGCATAGCCGTATTAATTGCACTTGTTAAGGGTTTATCGCGCAAAACCACGGACCGGCTGGGAAATTTCTGGGTTGATCTGACAAGATCAATACTCTATATATTGCTCCCATTATCCATCCTTTTCGCGATAGTATTGGTTGGGCAGGGAGTGGTACAGAATTTCAAATCCTACGAAAACATTCATACCTTACAAGGTGCTGAACAAATACTCCCGATGGGCCCCGCTGCGTCCCAAATAGCGATCAAGCAGTTGGGCACCAATGGTGGCGGCTATTTTAACGCGAATAGCGCACATCCTTTCGAAAACCCTACTCCGTTCAGCAATTTTCTTGAAATGTTGGCATTACTGCTTATTCCGGCTGCCTTGACTTTCACGTACGGAAAAATGATTGGTTCCACCCGACAGGGATGGGCCATCTTTACGACAATGATGCTTTTATTGGTGATTGGATTGGCCATTTCACTGTATGCTGAATATTCATCCAACGCACTATTCGGAAAATTGCAATTAATGGAAGGCAAGGAAATGCGTTTTGGGCTAACTAATAGTGTGCTATGGTCCACCTCGACTTCTGCAGCTTCAAATGGCTCAGTGATTGCTATGCACGACAGCCTCACTCCACTGGCGGGGATGGTTGCAATGATTAACCTGATGTTGGGGGAAATAATCTTCGGGGGCGTCGGGGCAGGCTTGTATGGAATGGTCATATTTATTATCCTGACAGTTTTTATTGCTGGATTAATGGTGGGAAGAACCCCGGAGTATCTTGGTAAAAAAATCCAAAAATTTGAGGTACAGATGGCTATTGTCGCGGTTCTTGCGCCCAATGTGGTCATTCTGCTCTTCGCCGCCTGGGCCGCAATAAGTATCCCTGGCTTATCAAGTCTGAACAATGCCGGTCCGCATGGACTTTCCGAAATTCTCTATGCTTATGCCTCCGCGGCAGGTAACAACGGAAGCGCCTTCGCAGGTTTAAATGCCAATACGGTGTTTTACAATTTAACCCTAGGGATTGGGATGCTGATTGGACGCTTTGGAATCATTATCCCTGTTATGGCCATCGCCGATAGCATGGCCAGGAAGAATATAACCCCAACATCTGCCGGTACCTTTCTTACAGACAACTGGCTATTTGTAGGATTATTGATTGCTGTCATTTTAATTATTGGCGGTTTGACTCACTTTCCAGCTTTGGCGCTGGGGCCAATAGCAGAGCATTTGCTTATGAACAATGGAGTTACCTTTTAATTTATTTTACAATGAGGACAAAACAAAATATAAGTCTGTTCAACTACAGGTTGGCTTTTCAGGCAGTAAAAGAGAGCATTCTCAAATTAAATCCTGCAATTCTTATCAAAAATCCGGTCATTTTTATTGTAGGGATAGGAGCGTTTCTTACCACAATTGTTGTATTTGGGGATATTATTCAGCATAATTTTTCACATTTCAACCTGAATATTACCATCTGGCTTTGGTTCACCGTTCTGTTTGCCAATTTTTCTGAGTCTATCGCTGAAGGGAGGGGGAAGGCACAGGCAGACAGTCTTCGGAACAACCGCAAACAGACTATTGCGCGAAAAATAGAAGGGAAACGGGAAATTATCATTAATGCGACAGAACTTAAATTGGGTGATACCGTTATTTGCGAAGCCGGTGATATCATCCCATGTGATGGAGAGGTAACTGAAGGGATTGCCAGTGTTGATGAATCCGCTATCACAGGCGAATCAGCTCCGGTGATCCGGGAAAGCGGGGGAGACAGGTCGGCAGTTACGGGGGGTACTAAAGTGATTAGCGATAGAATATATATCCGCATATCTTCTGAACCCGGAAACACATTTATTGACCGCATGATTGCTCTTGTTGAGGGGGCAAAACGTCAGAAGACTCCTAATGAAATTGCCTTGTCTATATTAATATCCGGGCTGACTATCGTTTTTCTGCTGGCAGTAACGACTCTTCCCGCATTTTTTAGTTACAGCCTTTCTTCCTCTGGATTGCCCCAATCTCAGAATTTGACATTACCTGTCCTGATTGCATTGCTGGTTTGCCTGATACCGACTACGATCGGAGGCTTGTTGAGCGCTATTGGCATAAGTGGTATGGACAGATTGTTACAGCGAAATGTGATTGCAACCAGTGGGCGAGCAATTGAGGCTGCTGGCGATGTGGATGTGCTTCTGCTGGACAAAACAGGAACCATCACTTTAGGTAACCGTATGGCCACGAATTTTATTCCTGTTGAGGGTGTAACTGTGGAAGAACTTGCTGATGCAGCCCAGCTTTCTTCACTTTCGGACGAAACCCCGGAAGGTCGTTCTATCGTGGTTCTGGCAAAAGACAAATTCAATATCCGCGGTCGTGGGGTTAACCAGCTCAAGGCAACATTCATTCCGTTCACCGCACATTCCAGAATGAGTGGTGTCGATTTAACATTAGCTGATGGAACTACCAGAAATATACGAAAAGGATCATCGGAAGCCATTCGGGCGTTTATTCAAAATAACAATGGCTTCTATACTCAAAAGACTAATGATATTGTAACTGAACTTGCCCGTCAAGGCGCCACTCCGCTTGTTGTGGCTGAAAATAACAGGGTATTGGGTGTAATCCTCCTAAAGGATATTGTTAAAGGCGGCATCAAGCAAAGATTTGCAGAATTAAGGAAGATGGGGATCAGGACGATAATGATTACTGGTGATAATCATCTTACTGCAGCGGCTATTGCCGCAGAATCCGGGGTTGATGATTTTATGGCAGAAGCCACCCCCGAAGATAAGTTGCGCCGCATAAGGGAAGAACAAGCAAAAGGACATCTCGTTGGAATGATTGGCGATGGAACCAATGACGCCCCGGCACTTGCACAAGCTGATATCGGAATTGCCATGAATACAGGGACTCAGGCAGCCCGCGAAGCTGGTAACATGGTGGATCTTGATAGTAATCCAACCAAATTAATAGAAGTCGTGGAGGTTGGTAAGCAGCTTTTGATGACCAGAGGAGCGCTAACCACGTTTAGTATCGCCAATGACGTAGCCAAATACTTTGCCATCATTCCGGCAATAGCCATTTCTCTCTATTCGGGTAAAAGTGAAATTGGACCCCTTTCTGCCTTGAATATCATGAATCTCGGTTCTCCACAAAGTGCAATACTTAGCGCGGTAATATTTAATGCAATTATCATTGTAATGCTTATTCCACTGGCTTTAAAAGGGGTGCGTTACAAACCTGTTTCTGCCAATACCGCATTAGCCCGTAACCTGTTGATTTTTGGCCTAGGCGGAATAGTTGCCCCATTCATTGGTATTAAGCTGATTGATATTTTAATTAATCTTTAGCAGGATCAAGACATGAAAACAATCATTATATCTCTAAAAAGCTTCTTGTTTTTCACCATCTTAACAGGAATTCTATATCCTCTTTTTGTTACCGGAATTGCCCAGATGACCTTTCCATCAAAGTCAAACGGCAGTTTAATTGTCAAGAACAATAAAATAATCGGGAGTGCATTAATTGGCCAGCGCTTTGATAGCCTCATTTACTTCTCTTCGCGGCCTTCGGCGGTATCATACAATCCTTTACCTTCGGGTGCTTCAAATTATGGTCTAACAAATATTAAATTAAAACATTCTGTTGACTCATTAAAAAAGCAATTTATAATGATAAATCAATTGGATAGCCTTTCTGAAATTCCTTCAGAAATGGTTTTTGCCTCTGCAAGCGGCCTTGATCCTCATATTTCGCCAAAGGCGGCTTTATTGCAGGTTGAGCGCATAGTCAAAATCAGGCGATTTGATGACAATAAAAAACAACAACTTCTGCAGTCCATTGCCGAATTATCTGAGGCTCCCCAATACATGTTCCTGGGAGAGCAAAGAATCAATGTGTTATTATTAAATCTGAAGTTATCTCAAATAAAATAGAAATTGTAAGCCATGAAATTCTCAATTCGCTCAAAATTCTCCACAGGGATGGTTTTTTTATTAATCATTCTGGTGTTATCTATCTTCTCTGCATATTATATGAATAGCGTTTCGAATGAAACCGGAGCCATTATGAAAGAGAACTATTTATCAGTTGTATATGCACGTGATATGGCTCAAGGTTTAACGAAAATTAATCTGGAGATTACAAGGAGTTTTATAATGAACGAGAAACCACATAGTCTGATTCTTAAGAATGAACTAGAAGCTGTTGACAATTCATTTCAGTCTGAGAGAAAAAATATTACAGAACCTGGTGAGGATAAATTAGTGGCAGGAATTGAAGCAGATCTTAAAGAATACGGGGATTCGGTCGTGAAATTTATGGAATCGCCTCATGCGGTGGCTGGTGTACTTTTCCTGCAAAAAAAGTTTGATTCACTATTCCAACAGCTGATGCTATTGTCACAAATGAACGGTAAAGCCATTGAAGTTAAAACAGATAATACCAAAATATCGTCACAGGATGCATTGACACAAATGTCAATTATTGCAACTTTGTGTTTTATTATCGCTCTTTTCTATTCGTATAGTTTCTCATCTTACTCCAATGAACGATTTTCCCAATTATACAATGGAGTAAAAAATCTTGGTTCGGGGGACTATAAGCATAGGCTTGATTTTGATGGTTCGGATAAATTTTACGAAATTTCATTGGTTATTAACGAAATGGCAGAGAAGTTGAGTGAAAACGAGAAGAATTTGAATGTGCCAATGCCAATTGAATCAGAAAAGGCACTGATAATTAGTGAAATTCAAGAATTGAAAAGTGTTTTAGCTCGGATTAAAAACATAGAGACAGAAGCTGAGATGTTGATTGTAAAGCTTGAAGAAAAAGTATAAAAACATGGATAATCCTGATAATCGTCCAGATCCTGATCAATTATTAGCTTCCCTGATTCAGGAGGAGGAGAAAAATAAAAGAGGTAAGCTGAAGATCTTCTTCGGAATGTGCGCGGGTGTGGGAAAAACCTATACGATGTTGCAGGCAGCCAAAGTTGAAAAGCTCAAGGGTTGTGACATCATCATCGGCTATGTTGAAACACACAACCGTATGGAGACATCCATACTTACCGAAGGATTTGAATTGATACCCCGAAAAAATCATGAATACAAATCGATAGTGGTCCAGGAGATGGATCTGGATGCTATTATCGCCCGTAAGCCTCACATCGTATTGGTAGACGAGCTCGCTCATACCAACGCCCCAGGCAGTCGACATACCAAACGATACATGGATGTGCTTGAAATTCTAGAAAACGGCATCAATGTATACACCACCGTGAATGTACAGCATTTGGAAAGTCGCTCTGAAACGGTCGCACAGATAACGGGGATTGCAGTCAGGGAGACCATCCCTGATGAGATATTTGAAAACGCTGATGAAGTTGAACTGGTTGATCTGAGTCCGGACGAGTTACTTCAAAGATTATCGGAAGGGAAAGTATATACGCCAGAACGATCCCACGAAGCTATACTGAATTTCTTCAGGAAGGGTAATATCACCGCACTTCGGGAAATGGCTCTCCGTATCGTTGCCGATAGGGTCGACAGACAGTTGCATGATTACATGCAGGAAAAAAGGATCAGGGGTCCTTGGAAATCCGGATCACATCTGTTGGTTGCCATCGACTATAGTGTTCAGTCAACCAGGCTTCTGCGCTGGACTAAAAATTTGGCATACTCTATGGGCGCCAATATAGAGGCTATTTATGTTGAGACAGCGCATAAGCTGACTGCTAGAGAGAATGATCAACTAAATAAAAATATTAATCTGGCTAAACAATTGGGCATTAAAGTCCGTATTGTCACCAATTATGATATTGTCAAAGCTGTTGTTGATTTTGCCCAAAAGCAGAATGCAACCCACATTATAGTTGGAAAACCAAGGGTTCGCAACTTGTTTGCCATGTTGAGGCTTGGAAATTTCGTCAACAGACTGATTAGGTATAGCGGCAATATCGATGTATATATTCTTGGTGCAGACAGCCAGGCAAAAGGCAGATACCGAGAGAAGGTGTTTGTCCCGTCATTCACCTCAAATATCCGTGAATATTTGACTGTGACCCTATTGGTTTTCATTACAAGTTTGGCATGTTACCTTGCAAAAGATTATATTGGCTACCAGATCGTATCTTTCGGATTACTTTTTCTGGTATCAATTCTTGCGATATTCTTTGGTTCAGGTCCGATAATGCTTGCTGCTGCATTGAGTGCCATGATTTGGGATTACCTGTTTATTCCACCTCAGTTTACCTTGCACATCGATAAACCAGAGGATATATTAATGTTAATCATGTTTTTCTTCATTGCTCTTCTAAATGGAATTCTCACGTCAAGGGTACGTCGGCAGGAACAGAAAATTAGAATAAGGGAAGAGCGAACCCAGGCACTGTACCAACTAACCAAAGAGCTAAATACTACTTCGGGGATGGATGAGGTCTCTAAAATTGCCATTAATTATGTTAAGAAATACTTTAGCCTTGATTCTGCTATCATTCTTAAAACAGAACTTGGCAAACTGGATGTGATTCTTCAACAAGGGGCTACTATCTCCTTGTCGGAAAACGATTTTAGCATCGCTAACTGGGTCTTCAAAAACTCTGTCCTGGCCGGGAAGTATACCGATACTCTCCCATCCGGAATTTTTACTTTTTATCCCTTGGTTGGGAATAGTGGGAATATGGGTGTGATAGCAGTCGAACTCCCCCGAATCTTTACACAGGGAGAAGAGCAATTTTGGGAGGCATTTCTCTCTCAAATATCTGGAAAATATGAAAGAGAGTTCTTACGCAATGCAGCTAAGAATACCTATATTCTGAGTGAATCCGAAAAATTGTACAAAACTCTTTTCAATTCCATCTCACACGAACTTAGAATACCGGTCGCGACAATTTTGGGTGCATCGGACACACTACAGTCTCAAGATTATCCAGAAGAAACAAAACAAGCTCTTTACAATGAGATTAGCATAGCTTCTATCAGACTTAACCGGCTGATAGAAAACCTGCTTAATATGTCAAGACTTGAATCCGGTCATATTACGTCCCGACCTGACTGGTGCGACGTTCATGATATAGTAAATAATGTAGCAGATTCTCTCCAAACGGAATTGAAACCATTCAAACTGTCAACAGTTATTCATGCCGACCTTCCACTAGTAAAGATTGACTTCGGTCTGATTGAGCAGGTCCTTCATAATCTGATTATAAATTCTACACAAAATGCATTGGCAGGAAGCATAATCCGGTTGAAAATATTCTATGACGACAACAACCTTAATATTCAGGTAATGGATCGTGGGCCGGGCTTCATGGAATCAGAATTAAGCTTTGTTTTCGATAAATTCTATCGTGGTAAGAATGCAAAAGCTGGTGGTACAGGTCTGGGCTTATCCATCGTAAAAGGTTTTGTCACTGCTATGGGAGGTACTATCAGTGTCCAGAATAGAAATAATGGAGGAGCAATTTTCTCAATAAAGATTCCATTAGGAATTTCAGATTTGAATTTCAAGAAAATCGAAGATCTATGATATATTCGGCCACCCTATCTTAAGGTATTTGCTGCACTCCAATTCTGATCAATTGCGAAGCGGATACAGGATTTGGTTTGGCAGATAAAATAATTTAGTTACATTAGTCTTATTGTCAAGAATTTAAATTTTTTGAGAAAATATTCTGTCTGATTTTTACCCGGATAAAAAATAGAATTACCATGAATTACAACGAAACAATCCTGATAATTGATGATGAGGTTCAGATAAGACGTTTGCTGGAAATAACGTTGTCTGCAAATGGATACAAGATTTCAGAAGCAGCTACTGGGAAGGAAGGGTTAATTCATGCTGCAACTACACATCCGGTACTCATCCTGCTGGATCTTGGTTTGCCAGACGCGGATGGGATAGAAATCCTCAGGAAACTCAGGGAGTGGTATGAGAAGCCTATCCTTATTCTCTCCGTCCGAAGTGCTGAAGAAGATATTATCCGTGCACTCGATCATGGGGCAAATGATTACCTTACGAAGCCCTTCAGAACAGGCGAACTTTTAGCCCGGATTCGTGTGGCAATCAGGCAGAGTAACGGATCCCTGGATAGTCCAATCCTGACAATAGGTGATCTGGAGATCGATCTTGCCAGTCACATGGTGAAAAAGAATGACGAAATACTTAAGCTTACTTCCACCGAGTTTTCACTACTTGCTTTGATGGCAAAAAATCAGGGCCGGGTTTTGACACATCAATATATTTTAAGAGAAATCTGGGGGATTGGTTATCAGGAACAGACCCAATATCTCAGGGTTTTCATTGCCCAGCTAAGGAAAAAAATAGAAGATATTCCCTCCAAACCAACTCTGCTGAATACAGAATCGGGCATCGGGTATAGATTTGGGGGCTGACTTTGGTCGAGTCGTTTCTTCCTTCGGTTGTGCCCATGGGCTTGCCGTTCTCCGGGGTATGCCTTCTTGCCTTCGGTGCGCTATTGCAGTAGGGCTGCAAATACATGTCTCCGCAGTTTAATAATCATCAGAGAAAAGCCATTAAATATCGAAGTCGTGGCTGGGAATGCGGGGAAAGTTAAAATTGCTGTTTGTTATTGAGCCGAAATAAAGCTATTATTGTAATAAGTTTAAAAAATCGGTTATGGCGGATAAATTTTCAGACCCAATTGGGCGATTAATGGGATTGAGGTATAAATCTCACCCATGGCATGGTATTCATATCGGTCATCATGCCCCGGAAAAGGTTACGGCTTTCATTGAGGTGGTGCCGACTGATACCGTAAAATACGAAGTGGATAAAGATTCCGGATATCTAAAAATTGATCGTCCACAGCAATTCTCGAACGTTTGTCCGGCCTTATATGGTTTCATTCCTCAGACATACTGCGGAAAGTTAGTGGGTGATTTGTGTTCCACCAAGACCGGAAAGAAGGGCATCAAGGGAGACGGTGACCCTATTGATATTGTGGTGCTCACAGAGAAGTCTATTCATCATGGTGATATTTTGGTCACTGCTAAACCTATCGGTGGATTAAGGATGATCGATGGAGACGAAGCAGACGATAAAATCATCGCTGTGCTGAATAATGATTTTGTTTATGGCCATTTTACTTCCCTGAAGGATGTTCCCAAACATATTATCACCCGGCTAAGGCACTATTTTTTAACTTACAAGGACATTCCCGGAGAAGAAGGGAATACAGTTATTGAGGCAGTTTACGATCGGGAAGAGGCGTTGGAAGTAATCAGAACGTCGATTCAGGATTATAGCAACCGCTTCGATAATTTGGGTAAGATGCTGGTATTGGATGATTGATACGCAGTGATGCAGCTTCGAATGCGTAATGGAACAGGCAATTTATCTTCTTACTAAATCGAGATAAGAGTACGCGAATCCATTTTTCTCGTCAAAAAGATCTTCCCGGGTTGTTTCCTGCCAATCATTAAAGTCGATGGTTGGGAAAAATGTATCTGCTTCAAGATCTTTGTGGACAAGCGTGAGGTACAGCTTTCCTGCCAGAGGATAGAACTGCCTATAGATCATTCCTCCACCAATAATAAATGCTTCCGGCTCATTTTTGACCAGCTCAATCGCCTCCTCAATGGATTCTGCTGATTCACACCCCGGAAATTTTTCACCCGGTATATCTGTTATCACAATATTTCGTCTGTTTGGAAGAGGCGCTTTTGGCAGCGAATAGAATGTTCGTTTGCCCATAATCAGGGCTTTCCCGGTAGTGATTCTTTTAAACCGTTTCAAATCTTCCGGCAGGTGAAAAAGGAGATCGTTGTTTAGTCCGATCGCAAAATTCTGAGCAATGGCAACGATGATGGAGATATTTTGATAAACCATAAAAAGTCTCTGGATTTCAGCTGTTTATATTAATGATTCGGCACAAAAGCTTGCGGTCTTCTTCGGTTAAATCGAAACATCTCCCTTGATATGTGGGTGAGCCTGGTAATTAACAAGTTCAAAATCATCGTATTTGAAATCGAAAATGCTTTTAACCTGCGGATTGATTTTCATCTGAGGAAGTGGGAAAGGCTCCCGGGAAAGCTGAAGTCTCACCTGCTCCAAATGGTTGTTGTAAATATGGGCATCACCGAAAGTATGTACAAAATCTCCGGGTTTTAGTCCGGTGACTTGAGCGACCATTAAAGTAAGTAATGCGTATGACGCAATATTGAACGGCACCCCCAAAAAGACATCTGCACTGCGCTGGTACAACTGACAGGAGAGCCTTCCGTCGTTGACATAAAATTGGAATAAAAGATGACATGGTGGGAGTTTCATCTTGTCCAGATCGCCTACATTCCAGGCACTTACGATTAAACGCCGGGAGGTGGGATTGCTTTTTATCTGGTCAATCAACTGCGTGATCTGGTCGATTTCTTTTCCGTCAGGGGCAGACCATGAACGCCACTGGTGACCGTAAACCGGTCCAAGTTCACCATCTTCACCTGCCCATTCGTTCCATATCTTTACTCCGTTGTCCTGAAGATATTTAACATTGGTATCACCGTTCAGAAACCACAAAAGCTCATGAATAATCGATTTCAGATGCAATTTTTTGGTTGTAACAACGGGAAACCCTTCTTCCAGATTGAAACGCATCTGATAACCGAACCTGCTGATAGTGCCTGTACCGGTACGATCCGACCGTTCACTTCCGGTTTCCAGCAAGTGGGTAAGTAAGTCGAGATATTGTCTCATCCTGGTAATTATTTTTCTAATGATTCTTGAGCCGAATCGGATCGCTTTGTTATTTCATCCCGGATCACCGAAGCTTTCTCGTATTCTTCGTCATGAATCGCTTTATCGAGCATCTCATTTAGCTCGTCAAGGGTAAATTCATCGTAGATCGAATGCTCGTCCAATTCATTTTCGATTGCTGATTCCTCCTCAGAGTCTTCGAAATCGATGATGACGCCGGTCTGGCTCATCACTTCTTCCGTCGTAAAGATCGGGCAGTTGCAGCGTAATGCAAGCGCTATTGCATCCGAAGTCCGGGAGTCTATGCTGAAATTTCCTTTTTCGCCTGTAAGCTTCATTTCAGCATAGAAAATCCCCTCTTCGAATGAATGAATGAAAACTTCCGTTAGCTGGATTTCGAAAGTTGAAAGAACCGTCGTGAACAGATCGTGCGTCAGTGGTCTGGGAGGTCGCAGCCCTTCCAGATTAATTGCAATTGCCTGAGCTTCCACGGCGCCGATGATTATAGGTATTCGCCTGTTTCCATCGGTCTCCGCCAAAACGAGTGCATAAGCGCCCGATTGATCCTGGCTGTAGGAGAGCCCAAGAATTTTCAATTTGATTTTTTTCATGCTACAACACGAACATTATCAGGGTTCAAAACTTTGAAGATTTACATCTGCAAAGATAAATTATTTGTCTTATTGGAGACCTCTTTTCTTCAATAAAGGTACAATGTCAGGATCCTTGCCTCTGAATTTCGTGTAAATATTCATGCCTTCGTCTGTGCCACAATTGGTAAGCAGATCGCGGAATTTGGCTGCCAACTTTGGATTAAAAATATCTCCGGATGACTTGAATGCATCAAATGCATCGGCATCCAGCACTGCTGCCCAGATGTAAACATAATAGCCTGCTGTATAACCGCCGCTGAAGGAGTGGTTAAAATAGGTACTCCTGTAACGGGGAAGAATTTCGTCTATCAGCCCGATTTTGTCCATCGATTTTTTCTCAAAATCGCGCACATCGGCTATGGCAGGATTTGCAGGTGTGTTATAGTCCATATCGAGGATAGAAGCTGCCAATAATTCTGTGGTAATGAAACCCTGGTTGAACTGACTGCTTTTTTCCAGTTTGTCGATCAGGGCATCCGGAATAACCTTACCCGTCTTATAATGTTTGGCATAGGCTTTTAGCACCTGAGGTTCTGCAGCCCAATTTTCATTGACTTGAGAAGGAAGCTCAACGAAATCGCGTGGCACGTCTCTTGATGTACGGTCGTATGGGCCATCGGCAAATACACTGTGCAGCGCATGACCGAACTCATGGAATGCCGTTGTAACTTCCTCAAAACTCAGCAATGCGGGTGCATTCCCGGTAGGGCGGGTGAAATTCATCACCATCGAAATGACCGGATCAGTTTTCTTGCCGTTGCGGTATTGGCGACCCTGATAACCTGTACACCAGGCACCAACTCGTTTGCCATCTCTTGGGTGGAAATCCATGTAAAGCACTGCCAGGTGTGACTTATCCTTGTCTTTTACCTCATAAGCGACGACTTCAGGATGATAAACCGGAAGATCAGATCTTTTTTCGAAAGTGATCCCGTACAGTTTATTGGCTACATAAAACATTCCCTTTTGAACATTATCCAATGAGAAGTATGGTTTCAACTCGGCCTCATCAAGATCGTATTTGGCTTTTCTTACTTTCTCCGCATAGTACCACCAATCCCAAGATTTTAATTTGAATTTTCCACCTTCTTTGTCGATGATTGACTGCATATCAGCACGCTCTTTCTTTGCTCTGGCGAGTGCAGGAACATAGAGTTTCTCAAGAAATTGGTACACAATTTCCGGAGTCTTGGCCATATTCTCGTCAATGACATAAGATGCGTTATTTTTGAATCCCAGCATTTTTGCCTTTTCATCACGCAACAGAACCATTTTTTTGATCAACTCTTTGTTGTCAAATTTATTATCATAATCGCCGCGCATAAAATAGCCACGATATAGTTTCTCCCGTAGATCACGGTTATTGGCATAAGTCAGGAATGGCAGCATACTTGGTTTTGCAAGCGTAAATTCCCATTTCCCTGGTAAGCTGTCTTTCTTTGCTTCGATTGCGGCAGCCTCAATCACATCAGTCGGCAGTCCGGAGAGATCTTCCTTTTTGTCGACCACCATTTTGAAGTTTTTGTTTGTCTCAGCCAACAGATTTTCACCATACTGGAGAACTGTTTTAGATAGCTCTTCGTTAATTTGGCGCATTCTGGATTGATTCTCAGGCGATAGATTGGCTCCGTTCCGCTCGAAATCTTTAAAGTATTTTTCGACAACCCGTATTTGCTGAGCGTTCAATCCCATCGAATTTCTCTTCTCATAAACAGCTTTCACTCTTTTGAAGAGCCCTGGATTAAGCGAGATATTGTCGCGATGACGAGTCATTTTGGGTGTAATCTCGCGTGCGAGTTTTTGCAATGCGGGATTTGTGTTCGCTCCGTTGAGGTTTGAAAATATCCGCGTTGCCACTGAAAGCTGATCTCCGGCAGTATCATACGCCAGGATTGTATTGTTAAAATCAGGCGCTGCCGGATTGTTAACAATGGCATCGATTTCAGCCAGGTTTGCCTTCATTCCTGCCTCAATAGCAGGTAAGAAATGTTCGAGCTTGATTTCACCGAATGGGGGAACCTGGAATGGTGTGGTAAACGGTCTCATCAATGGGTTTTCAGTAACAGCCGGTTTACTGTCTTTTTCCTGGAAAGAGGTTAAAACCAATGGCATAGCAAGCAGAAGGAGCATGATTTTTTTCATCTTGTGTGATTTGTAGTTCAGTTCGAAAAGGTACAAAAAGATTTTGGATTTATGATTTTGGATTTTCGAATTGGGACTCCAGATTTTAATAGGATGCGCAATGGCCCGGAGTTCTCAATCCAAAATCGAAAATCTATTTCAGCGTAAATATTTCACTTGCTGCAAACCGGTCAGTCAGTTTGATCAGAAACTTTTCTTTGAGCGGTTCGAATTCGTTGTATGCCAGTTCAGGCCGGTTGTTTTCAGCCGACAGGTGACTTAAAAACACACACTGAAGTTCAGGGTGGGCATACTCCTTCAATAATTCAAAGGCTTGAACATTTGATAGGTGACCTACCGTGGATTCTATTCTGACTTTGAGATGGTACGGATATGAGCCGTCCTTTAACAGCTGCTGATCGTAATTTGTCTCAAGGAACAGGGCATGACATTGACTGAGGTGGTTTTTGACATTGTCGCATGGTTCGCCGATGTCTGTGAAAACGCCAATCTGCACTCCCTGATGTTCAATCCGGAAAGAAGTGGGTTCTGCTGCGTCGTGGTTTTTAAGAATTGGGAAAACCGTAAAAGAACCCACTTCGACCGGAATATTATCTTCGATTGGGATATAGGATATCGGTTTCCAGTTATGGAACGAAGCGGCAAAAGTGCCGTAAGTCATATAAACCGGGATATCCAGTTTTTTACTCAGTACCCTGACACCTCTCGAATGGTCACCGTGCTCGTGGGTTATAAAGACCGCCCTGATCTTCCCCGGGTCGAGTGCTTTTGATTCAATTCTTTTAAGTAATTGCTTGAATGACAGTCCGGCATCAATAAGTACTGCTTCTGTTTCATTCCCAATGTAATAGCAGTTTCCATTGCTGCCGGATGCCAATGCACAAATTTCGATCATCGTAAATTTAATTTGAGCCGAAATTAATGCTTTTTTCTACCACGAAGCGGTTTTTTAAATGTCTAAGGAAGGACGGGAAATAAAAATCAACCGATTATCCTCCGCATCAATCACAATTTCACCCTCTTTGCTGACTTTCCCGTTCAGAATTTCTTTCGACAGATCGTTCAGCAGGTATTTCTGCATAGTCCGTTTAACGGGACGGGCGCCAAACTGCGGATCAAACCCGGCTTCGGCGATCCAGTCGATAGCGGCCTCCGTGATGACAGCCCTGTAGCCACTCTTCTCCAGCCGTGATCGAACCATTTCAAACTGCAGTCGAACGATCTGACGAATCTCCCCACGGTTCAACGGGGCAAAAACGATCACCTCATCGATGCGGTTCAGGAACTCCGGACGGATAGTCTGTTTCAGCATTTCCATCAAATCGTTGTTGAGCTGTTCCATGGCTTTGCTGCGGTTCGAATCATTCATCTGTTCGGTTCGCTCCCGGATCAGGTGAGACCCCAGATTTGAAGTCATGATGATGATTGTATTCTTAAAGTTCACGGTTCTTCCTTTGTTGTCGGTGAGACGGCCGTCATCCAACACTTGCAGCAGTACGTTAAATACATCGGGATGTGCCTTCTCAATCTCGTCAAAAAGCAGCACAGAATAGGGTTTTCTTCGAACTGCTTCCGTTAGCTGACCACCTTCGTCGTAACCGACATAGCCGGGAGGAGAGCCGATCAGTCGGGTGACCGAAAATTTCTCCTGGTATTCAGACATATCGATCCGGGTAAGCATATTTTCATCATCGAAGAGATATTCGGCCAAAGCCTTCGCCAATTCGGTCTTGCCGACGCCAGTTGTACCCAGGAAGATAAATGATCCGATCGGCCGTTTCTCGTCCTGCAATCCGGCTCTCGACCGCCTTACGGCATCAGAGACGGCAGCGATAGCTTCCTCCTGTCCGACTACCCGTTTGTGCAATTCTTCCTCCAGATGAATCAGTTTCACCCGCTCGCTCTGAAGCATCCTGGAGACAGGTATGCCTGTCCACCGTGCCACCACGACGGCAATATCTTCAGCATCAACTTCCTCCTTGATGAGGGATTGTGTGCCTTGCTTCACTCTAAGCTGCTCCTGAAGCGCCTGGATCACAGCTTCTGCCTCCTTGATTTTTCCATACCGGATCTCAGCCACCTGACCGTAATCACCTTGTCGTTCGGCTTGCGAGGCCTGATTTTTTAACTCTTCAATCTCCTGCTTTTTGATCTGGATTCCCTCAATCAAACTTTTCTCTGCCTGCCAGGAGGCGCGAAATTTTTTCTGATCCTCTTTGAGATTTGCAATTTCTTCCTCCAACCGGGAAAGCTTTGTACGGTCATTCTCCCGCTGGATGGCGGCTCGTTCAATTTCCAGCTGCGTCAATTTGCGTTCTATCTCATCGAGCTCTTCGGGAAGTGAATTCATCTCCATTCTCAACTTTGCCGCGGCCTCATCCATCAGGTCGATGGCCTTATCCGGAAGAAAGCGATCGGTAATATAGCGTTGGGATAATTCAACCGAGGCAATGATAGCATCATCTTTGATACGCACTTTATGGTGATTTTCATACCTTTCTTTCAGTCCGCGGAGGATTGATATCGCAGAGAGCGTATCCGGTTCATCCACCATAACCAACTGAAAACGACGCTCGAGCGCCTTGTCTTTTTCGAAATATTTCTGATATTCGCTCAAGGTGGTGGCGCCAACAGCGCGCAAATCTCCGCGAGCCAGCGCAGGCTTCAGGATATTCGCGGCATCCATAGCACCTTCACTTTTGCCGGCGCCAACGAGCGTATGAATTTCATCAATGAAGAGTATCACTTCGCCTTCAGCCTGTTCAACCTCCTGAATGACAGATTTTAATCGCTCCTCAAACTCCCCTTTGTATTTTGCGCCAGCTATCAGAGCTCCCATGTCGAGAGAGAAAATTTGCTTGCTTTGCAGATTCTCAGGCACATCGCCACGAACGATCCGCTGGGCGAGTCCCTCTGCGATGGCTGTCTTCCCGGTGCCGGGTTCACCCACCAGGATCGGATTGTTTTTAGTACGTCGCGATAGAATCTGCAGTACCCGGCGAATCTCTTCGTCACGACCAATCACTGGATCCAGTTTGCCCGACCGGGCTGCATCATTTAGGTTGACAGCAAAACGGTTCAGGGAATTGAAGGTGTCTTCTGCTGTCTGACTCTCGACTTTTGAGCCCTTTCGCAGTTCGCGGATTGCCTCCTCAAGGCCCTTTTTCCCGACCCCCTGTTCTTTCATGAGCTTACTCACAACGTCGCCGGTCTCAAGGAGCGCCATCAAAAGATGCTCGACAGAAACGAATTTGTCGCCCATCTTTTGAGAGAGGGCGATAGCCTTCTGAATGGCGGAATTGGCCGTATTGGAAAGGAATGGTTCGCCTCCTGTTACCTTGGGAAAGCCGACAATAATTCGATCGAGCTCCTTGCTGAACCAGGTGATGTTAACTCCGGTTTTCTGAAGCAAAAATGAGGTCACATTTTCAGCTTCAGATAATAGTCCTTTCATCAGGTGTGCCGTTTCAATCGACTGCTGGTTATTCCCGGCCGTAATCTGAACGGCCTGTTGAACAGCTTCCTGTGCTTTAATGGTAAAATTGTTGAAATTCATATCTGTGATTTTTGTTGTTTTCAAGTGATATGACCTACCACGATCAAAACATCTGCCACAAAGCAGGATTCCGACAATTTGACACTAACATTCTGATAAAGAGGAAATAATGTCAGTTTTATTTTTGAATTTGAGCCATTTTGACCGTTCGTCAGCTGAGCCAGATATCAGAACCCGGGTTGGTTGTCTTCTCCGCACCCTTAAACCGGTAACCCGATTTCTCCACGGCTGATTTGATCTGTTCTTCATTAACATGATTTCCCTTTACGCGAACATGTCCGGTAACATGATCCGCTACCACTTCTTCTATTCCTGAGATGGTTTTGATGCCGTTTTCAACATGGGTTTTGCAGTTCTTGCACGACATTCCTTCGACTATAAAAATATGAGTTGACATACTAACTATTTAAACTTTGCACAAAGTTGTTCATTATTTGTAATCATTCCAAATATATGAAATGAAAAGTAAAAAGAGAATAGTGAAAAATTGAGAGGGGAGTTTGATTATTGGGCAACGAACAGATAGGTGATCGTACCGGATTGTTTTTCGGGGGCAGAATTGTCGGGATTGAAAACTGTTTTTTCGGCAGCCTGCTTCGCATAGGCGAGGATTGTCGGGTCGCTCAGGTTCGCTCCACCACGGGGTGTTGCGCTTAAAACATCCCCGGAACGGTCCACAATAATATCGACCACCACTTCACCTCCGCCTTGTGCAAGATAAACCGGAATGGGGAGTTGAAGGTGGTAGCGGTTCCCAAGCAGGTATTTAATATTGGATTTTCCTTTGAAGGAGGAGCGTTGAACCTCTTCCCGTGTCATTCCCTCTGTGCTGGCCACAGGCATTGGAATATCTCCTATGACAGGGATTTTCTTCGCCAGATTTTTATTCACGTCGCTGGCCAGCTTCTTTGCGGCATCGACCTCCTTGGCGTATTCTTTGTCGAAAAATGGATCGCGGGCGGATTTGCTGCTGAGGTCACCCATATTTACGGCTCTGTTCGAATTATTCGCACCTCTTTGGGATCCGTTCATTGCCATTGATTGAGCACCATAGTCCATCTTCTCTTTTTCGGGTTCCTGTTGCCTGATTTCTTGCGTGGAAAGATCGAGAAAAAGAGCCTGTTCGGGCAGCAGGTAATTATTTTTCAACTCGGCAAACAGAAGTGAGCCCAACACAATCAGGTGGATAGCCAGTGTGGCAATGATCCCGTTAATATTGTCGCGGTATAATCGTTGAAGTTTTTCCATGGCGAGTTCGATGCCGCAAAATTACGTCAAAGAATTCAGATTTGTTCGATATGGCTGATATTTGGGAAAGAACTTCTGCGGCTAACCGACAAAATAGGAGGGTTGGAGCGGAGGGAAAATATTGAGTGCGATGCTTTTATCATACAGGGTAGTGATGGCTTCCCTGCCTTTCGTGCCGAGATCCAGCGAAAAATCATTCACGTAAAGTTCAATATGGTTTCTCATTACCTCCTCTTCCATCGATTGTGCATGCTGCCTGACGAAGGGAAGTGAGTCATTTGGGTTCTCAAAAGCATATTCGACGCTGCGACGAAGCACCCTGTTCACTTTTAAGCGGAGCTCTTGCGGCAGACTCCTCCTGATAATTATTCCCCCGAGAGGAATTGGCAAACCGGTTAACTGATCCCAATATTCGCCCAGATCGACGATCTTTTTGAGACCTCTCGACTGGTATGTGAATCTGTTTTCATGGATGATAACCCCGGCATCGGCTTCTCCCGATAGGATAACCTCTTCGATATCAGAGAAAAGGTATTCCTTTTTTTGTTGAAGATTAGGAAAAGCGATCGAAAGTAACAAGTTGGCAGTGGTGTACTTACCAGGAATCGCAATTTTCAATCCGCTAACCTCGTCCGGATAAATTTTATGTTTGCTGATTAACAGCGGCCCGTTGTTGAAACCCAGCGCGCTGCCTGCCGTGAGAAGCTGATAGGCTTCCGAGAGATATGCAAAAGCGTGGTAACTAACTTTGGTAATATCGAGCGTGGATTTAAATGCCAGCTGGTTCAGCTCTTCCACGTCGGCAAGGTGCAATTCAAACCTCAAACCTTCGGTATCGATTCTCCCGTTAACCATGGCATCAAAAATAAACGTGTCATTTGGGCAGGTAGAAAAACCTAGCGTGAAGTCCATCAGGAGAGCTGTTTGATTTTGGCAAATTTCCGTAGAAAGCGGAAAAGTTCGTCTGTGAGATTTTCGATTGCAAGCGGAATATCCCACTTGGTAGTATCCCTTGCCTCAACGTAATTGGATATCGCACGGATTTCGAGGAACGGAACTTTTTCGTGCATGCAGACATAAAATACGGCGGCACCCTCCATCGACTCGATATCCGGATTGAAGTCGCAGGTTATCTTCGAGATGGTCTCCGGACTGCCATGACTGATATTTCCGGTAACACCATCGACAGAAGCAAGTTCCAGTGCCTTGAAGGTGTTTGGATTGGTCATCCTGCCGTTTTCGAAAGGGAACTGATTAGATTCCATGAATCCGGCATCGAACAGGGAAACAATCGACTTGCACTCTTTCTCAATGCCCAAATCGCAGATTTGTTCAGATTTAACGTTCACGACCGTGCCTATCGAAAGCTCATCCCTAAAACTTCCGGCAATGCCTGCGTTAATGACGAGATCGTATTTTGTTGTGTAGAGAGCCCTGGTCAGGTGATATGCAGTAAAAGTCATACCGATTCCCGGTATCAAGAGGTCAATTTCCAGATCATACCATTTGTAGTGGAAAATATTCTTTCCTTCACCTTCAATTTCGATCAGATTTTCGAAAAACTGGTAGAGTTCAAAACAGGTTGCACCGACAAACAAGATTCTCATGCTAAAAAAGGAGGTCTAATTAATTCAGAGGTGCAAATGTAAAATTTAGTTTATCTTAATTGAACCTCTAACAAACATTCATACTTAAATTGGTGAAAAAAGTTAATAAAAGTTGTTTATTTGTACTGAGTTTAATTAAAAAAAATATTTACTGAAGTCCGTAAGAACAGCATTTGCAGTCCTTTTGATCAATTGTACACGGACACACTAAATTTCACATCATGCAATTTTCCCTACATAGAAAGAAGTCCGACGGCTACCAAAAGATTGAACATTACCCCAAAGAAACGGTACTGAAGATGGCGGAACATTACCGCCAGATTCTGGAGTTGATAGGAGAAGATCCCGACCGGGAAGGATTGGACAAGTCGCCTCTCCGGATTGCGAAGTCCATGCAGTTTATGACGCAGGGCTATAGCATGGATCCGGAGGAAATATTGAGGTCAGCCATGTTCAAGGAGGATTATCGCCAAATGGTGATTGTCAAGGATATCGAGATATACTCCTTGTGCGAACATCATATGCTGCCATTTTTTGGAAAGGCTCATGTGGCCTATATTCCAAACGGATATATCACAGGTTTGAGCAAAATCGCCCGGGTGGTGGAAGCCTATTCCCGCCGTTTGCAGGTTCAGGAAAGACTCACATTGCAGATCAAAGAGTGCATTCAGAATACATTATCTCCACTGGGTGTCGCCGTTGTCATTGAAGCTAAACACATGTGTATGTGCATGCGCGGCATCGAAAAGCAGAACTCGGTGACTACCACTTCCGATTTCACCGGAGCCTTCGAGAAAGTTGCTACGAGGGAGGAATTCATTCGATTGATCAGCTCAAGACTTTCGTAGGAATTTTGGATTAGTGACTTCAGACATTCCCCGTCTGTTCTACGGTTTGGAGTTCTCATTCCAAAATCCCAAATCGAAAATCCAAAATTGATTATCTTTGCGCAAAATTTTTAGACAATTACTGCATGAAATACCCACGAGAATATGTTCACACCAACCGAAAATGATTACGTGGGTATTCCATTTGGCAGTTAAAAAATAAATTATAAACAAATGAAAGCATATGTTTTTCCGGGTCAGGGTGCCCAATTCATTGGAATGGGTAAAGACCTGTACGACCAGTCTCCCTCAGCAAAATTACTTTTTGAAAAGGCTAACGAAATTTTGGGTTTCAACATCACAGAAATCATGTTCAACGGAACGGACGAAGAGTTGAAACAAACCCGTGTCACCCAACCGGCAATCTTCCTGCATTCTGTTTTGCTGGCTAAAACGATGGGCGATTCTTTTCTGCCTGCGATGGTGGCAGGCCATTCTCTGGGTGAATTCTCGGCCCTGGTGGCAGCTAATGCACTTTCTTTCGAAGACGGATTGCGTCTGGTGTCTAAAAGAGCCATGGCCATGCAGAAGGCATGCGAGGTTGAACCTTCCACGATGGCGGCCATCCTTGGCGTTGAGGATGCTGTTGTCGAACAGGTGTGTGCCGAGATTCAGGAAGTGGTAGTTCCGGCTAACTACAACTGTCCCGGACAGTTGGTCATTTCCGGTTCAATTGAAGGAGTCGACAAGGCTTGTGCGAGACTTACCGAGCTGGGAGCCAAGCGCGCCCTTAAATTGAATGTTGGAGGCGCTTTCCACTCACCGCTGATGGAGCCCGCCCGCACCGAGCTGGCCGAGGCTATCAATTCAACGAATTTTCAGACGCCGGTTTGTCCGGTATATCAGAACGTCAACGCTGCCCCGGTTTCTGATCCGGCGCAGATCAAGGCCAACCTGATTGCTCAACTCACGGCACCGGTTCGCTGGACTCAAACAGTGATCAATATGCTTGCCGATGGAGCAGATTCTTTCACGGAAGTTGGTCCGGGCAGTGCCCTGCAGGGGATGATCAAGAAGGTAGACCGCACCGTGCAAACTGTTGGAATAAGCTCAATATAAGTGAAAAAAGAAGAATGAAAAATGAAAAGTGGAGGAACGCTTTTTTTATTTTTCACTCTTCTTTTTCGCTTTTCACTATAATTTTTATGCGCTACAAACTCACATTGAAACTGGTTGATCCGCTGCGCAATACCTTGCCGGTTAACTACCAGTTTGAGTTGGGTTCGTGGTTTTATCGCATGATCAACAAGGAGAATAGTCCTCTTTACGCATACCTGGTCAGTGCGGGTTATGTCAAGGCGGATGAGCCTTTCCAGAGTTTTGTTTTCTCCCAGTTGATGGTTCCCGACCGAAAGATCGAAGGGGATCGGCTTATGATCCAGTGTGAACGGGTTGGATTGATTTTCTCAACTATCCCCGATGAGTCCTTGATTCCATTTGTGACAGAGGCTTTTCAGGATGCCAGATTCATGTTGGGCGACAGGATCTCCCAGGTCTCTTTCCACATCGAAAAGGTTGAGGTTTTGCCTGAACCTGAGTTTACGGATAAGATGACATTCAAAACTCTTTCTCCTCTGCACCTTTCGGTAAAGATCCGCGGGAGAAAAAATGAACTTTTCCTTTCACCTGAGCATCCTGAGTATGCGCAGTTTTTTTTCGAAAACCTGCACCAGAAGTACAAATCTCTTTCCGGACACGATCATCCCCACGATCCCTTAGCAGGAAAATTTAAATTGAGATCGCCCGTTTCTCAAAAAGGTGTTACCATTCAGGCGGGCACCCCAGGTCAAAATAAACTAATTGGTTATCAGCTGCGTTTCCGGCTTCAGGCCGACCCGGCTTTGATCCGGGCCGGTTACTATCTTGGCTTTGGGAAGAAAAATCATTTCGGCTTTGGGTGTTGCGAGAATTTATGAGCCGTAATCCTGATCTTAGACCATATCTCATAAATAGTACCTCTCAGAATGATGTCGGACTGTAATTTTTAGGAATTTTTTAGTCAAATACCAGAGTTGGTTTCTTTCTTTAACCATAATATATTGTAATTTTGATTTTTAAGATTCCTGGTAAGGGTGCTGTAATGAGAGGGAAGTGGTAATTAGTGGGTTGCTTCACACTTGCTTGCAAAGATCGATATTTTAACGCTATTCGTTTGCTTTCAGCTTCCCAACGGCAGTGCTTTTGTCAAGTTTTTACACCTAAATTAAATAACATGAAATTGAACAGATTCTTTGGAATTGCAGTTTTGGGTACCTTGTTGTTCACCACTTTCTCTTTCAACTCGGGCGCGCAGCCGATTGCCCCGGATCCTTCGTTCCGTATCGGCAAATTGCCAAATGGGATGACTTATTACATCCGGCATAACGAGGAGCCCAAGGAAAGGGCTAGTTTCTACATTATTCAAAATGTTGGAGCAATCCTTGAGAACGATAATCAGAATGGTCTTGCCCACTTCCTCGAGCATATGGCCTTCAATGGGACTAAAAATTATCCGGATAAGGGAATTATCAGTTCGCTGGAAAAGCATGGTGTTGCTTTTGGGCGTAACATCAATGCTTATACGGCTTTCACCGAGACGGTCTATAATCTGAGCGATGTGCCCGTCAGGCATGCCGGACTGGTCGATTCTTGTTTGCTGGTTCTGCACGACTGGTCTCATTACCTCACGCTTTCAGACAAAGAGATTGATGCCGAGCGGGGTGTCATCGTTGAGGAGTGGAGAACTCGTCGTACCGCCGGATTCAGGATGCAACGTGCAATGTTCCCTGTTCTCTTTAAAGATTCTAAATATGCCGTCAGGGATGTCATCGGAGATTCAGCCATTATTAAACATTTCAAATATGATACGCTGAGAAAATTTTACCATGATTGGTATCGCACAGATCTTCAGTGTATTGCTATTGTTGGAGATGTAAATGTTGACGATGTTGAGAAATCAATTAAAGCTCAGTTCTCTTCCATTCCAGCTGTAGAGAACGAAATTCCCCGCGTTGAGGAGGCTGTTCCTCCACACAAGGAGACACGCTATGTTCAGATTAAGGATAAAGAGTCAACAAATTATGGTGTAAGTATTTACATCAAACATGAGGCTCCAAAACCAGCCTCGAAAGACTTGTCTTATTACCGCAGCATGTATGCTGTCCAGCCTTTGTTTAATGCCATGATGGGGAATCGTATTCAGGAGTTACTGCAAAAGGGTGTTCCGCCTTTCACGAATGGTTCTATTGGCTTTGGAGGATTTGTGCGCGGATATAACGTGATGTCTATTTCAACTACCGCGAAACCTGACCAGGAAGATATTGCCCTGAAAGCAATCTATACGGAAGCGCAACGTTTGGTTCGTTATGGTTTTACGCAAGGTGAACTGGATCGGGCTAAAACCAATCTTCTCACTCAGACTGAGAGTCGCTGGAAGCAACGTGATAAAATCAATAACGATACTTTTGTGAATGATATTCAGTCCCATTTCTTGGAGAATGAGCCACTTACTTCTATCGATTTTGATTGGCAGATGCTTCAGAAACTACTTCCGACGGTAACTGTTGAAGAGTTGTCTGCAAAGGCAAAACAGTGGATTGTTCCTGAAAACAGGGTCATTATTGTCACAGGCCCTGACAAAGAGAATGCAAAGTTATTATCTGAACCAGAGGCTCTTGCAATTCTGAAGGATGTGGAAAATTCGGAAATCAAACCGTACGAAGACACCAAAGTTAGTTCCACGCTGATCGACAAGCCATTGAAAGGATCCGCGATAGTAAAAACCACCCCGCTGCCACAATTTAATGCGGTAGAATGGACTCTCGCTAACAATACAAAGGTTATTTATCGCCTGGCAGATTACGAAAAGGATAATATCTCGATTCGCGGGATCAGTCCGGGCGGAAGCTCGCTTCTTCCGGCATCTGAATTGGCAAACGCCATGATGCTTCCACAGTTTATCGGCATGTTTGGCGTGGGCGATTTTGATGCTACCACCCTGAAAAAGATGTTAACCGGTAAAAACGTAAGTCTTAATTCCGGATTAACCAATCTGAGTGAGACATTTAGCGGAATGGCCTCGCCAAAAGATTTTGAGACATTGATGCAGCTGCTGTACCTTCAATTTGAGAAACCACGGTTTGACAAGGAGGCATTTCAGGCGTTGAAGGCAAGATATGCCGGCATGGTTGCCGGTTTGGCAAATAATCCACAGAAAATCGTTAGCGACTCGCTGCAATTGATCCTGACCAGTCATAGCAACCGTACCAAACTAATCACTCCGGCTCTGGTCGATGAGCTTTCTGTTGAACAGATGGAGAAAATCTACCGCGAAAGAATTGCCGATGCCGGTGATTTTACCTTCTTTATTGTAGGAAATCTCGAAGAGGCCAAGGTGAAACCATTGGTTGAGAAATACATCGGTTCTTTGACTGACTTGCCAAGGAAAGAAAACTGGAAGGACAATAATGTAAATGGTCCGAAGGGAAAGACCGTCAAGGAAGTCTATATTCCGATGGAGGTGAAGAAGGCAACAGTGGTGGTTAATTATAACAAACTAGCGGCTTTTGACGCCAAATCGAACGTGTTGGCCAATATTTTGAAGGGCGTGTTGAACCTCAGGTACACCGAAGAAATTCGTGAAAAGGAGGGTGGAACCTATGGCGTTAGTGTACAATCTGGTAGTCAGCATTATCCAAAGGCTGAGAAGACATTACAGATGATGTTTGACGCGGAACCCGAACGCTCCGCTCACCTGAAGTCAATTCTTTACACTGAAATCGACAAGATTGTTGCGAATGGTCCCACTGCCGAGGATTTAGACAAGGTTGTCAAGAATCTGTTGAAAGACCGTGAGCAAAACAAACTACACAACAACTACTGGATGAATATCCTTGTCGGATTTTATCAGGATAAGATCAACAATGATTCCCCTGAAAATTTCGAGAAGATACTCAACAGCGTTACAATTGCTGATGTAAAGAAATATGCAGCAGACTTCTTTAAATCTGCTGATCTGGTGGACGTCATTTTTCTGCCAGCAAAAAAATAGCTCAGAGATTCTCTGAGTGATGTAAAAATAGGGTGTCTGAAAGTAAAATTTTTCAGGCACCCTATTTTTTTCAAGTAGTTGAGCTTACGTAAGTCGAGCCTTATGGTTAGCAGATTGCTTCCATTTGCATCGTAAAAGTTCCCTAAATTACACACTGTATTTCACTTGTAATATCAATAAATAATTATTATTCACTATTTGTAATTGTTTTTCACCTATATTTGCTAAGTGTAATTCACCATAACAAATGAATAATAACTCAATTTCACAGAGAATAACCGTTTTTCACGGAAGAGTGGCACCGGAAGAGGGGTACCTTGTTGGTTATGGAGCGATAATCGCACACTATGATCTCAAGGTAACTATCCCAAATAAGCTGGCGCTAATTAGTTACAAGAAGAGGCAGTACAAAACCGTGGAATGGCAGGTCTTAACTCCCAGGCACCAGCCGGGTGAAACACTCTTCAAGCATTTGGTTTTTGCCTTGAAATATGAGGGAGTCAATCTTCTCGTGTTGAAGAAGCTGTTTGATGTAATCGACAAGAATGAAATCAAAGACCTTGTGCAATTGGAACCACTTAGTCAGTACGGCCGCAGAATCTGGTTTATCTATGAATGGCTGTTCAAAACACAACTGGATATCCCGGATTTGAACCGTGGCAATTTCGTACCGCTTATCGATGAAGATATCCAGTTTGCCGTTGAGGGAAAACGATCCTCCCGTCACCGGATCCTCAATAATTTGCCTGGGACACCTGAATTTTGTCCACTGGTTTACCGGACCGCTAAACTTGATGCGTACATTTCATCAGAATCCAGGGAACAAAGAATTACCTATATCAATAGCATTCACAAGGATGTTATGCAACGGGCAGCATCCTTTCTGCTGCTAAAAGACTCAAAGGCATCTTTTACCATTGAGGGAGAAGATCCAGGACCCAACCGTGCCCTTCGATGGGGCAAGGCAATTGGTGAAGCCGGCAAAAACGCATTAACCAGGGAAGAACTCTTAAGACTTCAACAGGTCATCATCGAAAGCAAGCGATTTACCAAAATGGGATTCCGCAAGGAGGGCGGCTATGTAGGCGATAGGGATAGAACAACAGGTGATCTGATACCGGATCATATCTCGGCCAAATCACAGGATCTGGACGTTCTCATGGATGGAATGATCCAAACTTACGAGCTACTCGAAAACGAAAAATTTGATCCGGTTTTAACAGCAGCCATAATAGCATTTGGATTCGTTTTTATTCATCCATTTTATGACGGAAACGGTCGACTTCACCGTTATTTGATCCATCACATTTTGTCGAAAATGAAATTTACCCAACAGGGAGTCATTTTCCCAATCTCTGCTTCGATACTGGATCATATTGACGATTACAGAATTGTTCTGGAAGATTACTCTCATCCTATATTGGACTTGATTGAGTGGGAAGTAACTCCTGACCACAACGTGACAGTTCTTAATGACACCCTTGACTACTACCGTTATTTTGACGCAACCAAACAAGCGGAATTTCTCTTTGACTGTGTTCTGGATACTACGGAACGGATTATTCCGGAAGAGGTCAGCTACATCATCAAGTACGATGAATTTAAGAGATTCATTGATAACCAGTTCGAAATGCCAGATAATTTAGTCTCAACGTTGGTTCGGTTCCTTGAGCAAAACAATGGGTCTTTATCCAACAGAGCCAGAAACAAAGAATTCGCTAAGCTAAATGACAAAGAAGTCAAAGAAATTGAGAAAATTTATTTGGATATTTTCAAAGGGAACTAAGTTGTAATCTGATGTTTTCCATGTCAAAACATAAAAAATGCACCAACTTATATTCAAACGAATACAAGTTGGTGCATTTTCAGTAACACGATAACTGTCAATTATTTATGTGGAGCTGGCGGGAGTCGAACCCGCGTCCAAACGAGGAAGCAATACGCTTTCTCCATGCTTAGCTCTTACTTGGTTTTCGAATGACGGCTGGCTAAGAGCCACCGACTGTCACCTTAACTCCAGTTATTTTATCAGAGACGCGGAGTAAGCCTCTGACTATTCCCGATTTATCTGCACCTCAATTTCGGGCCGCTTCAGGACATGGCACCCGGGAGATGTCTCGCTCCAGTATCTAATACCGGATTAGCTGATCAACGTTACGTCGATTAAGCGGCAAGAGCGTAGTTATCTGCGCCAACTAATTGTTTGAGCCTTAAGATTTACGGGCCAAAACTCAATGCCCGGCATGCTTACATACCTCTTCTGCCCGCTGTCAAAACCGGTCAGCCCCAATGGGGATGCAAAGGTACGATAAATAATTGGAAAAGAAGAGTACTTAAAGTACTTAGAGTTTGGAGTACCTGGAGTTATAAGATTGTTTTGGTCATTTTTTGGTTAAGCTCCCGGGAGTTCATTCACTTTAAGTACTCCGAACTCTAAGTATTCTAAGTACTTTGGTCAACAGTTCTTCAACCCTTCGATCGTAGCCTTAGGGTCTGAAGAAGAGAAAATGTAATTTCCAGCGACGAGCACATCGGCTCCGGCGAGGAAGAGCTGTCGGCCAGTATCCAGATTAACGCCGCCATCTACTTCGATCATCGCGTTCGGCGCCAGGGTGTTCACCATCTGGCGCAAGGTGACAAGTCTTTTGTAGCTGCCCGGTATGAATTTTTGTCCTCCGAAGCCCGGATTTACCGTCATCAACAAAATCAAATCCAGATCGTGCATGATATCGATCAACATTTGTACGGGGGTGTGCGGATTGATGGCAACGCCTGCTTTCATGCCAAGCTCACGGATGGCGCCGATGGTGCGGTGAAGATGCGGACAGGTTTCGTAATGCACCGTAAGAATGTCGGCTCCGGCATTTTTAAAGCGTTCGAGGTACCTGTCGGGATCGGCGATCATCAGGTGAACATCCAAAGGCTTCGTCGCCACTTTTTTTATCTGCTCGACAACAGGCAGTCCGAAGGAGATATTCGGAACGAAATTGCCGTCCATAATATCGCAGTGGATCCAGTCGGCCGAACTCTGGTTAATCATTTGTATCTCGTCTCCAAGCTGCAGAAAGTTAGCAGCTAACAGTGATGGTGCAATCAATCGCTTCACGACAGGGTATATTTGTTTGTTGAAACAAATATACCCTATTTAGTTCAGATGTCACCCAAGGAAGGGCCTCAAATTTGTCAGAAATGGCATGCTCCTTATTTTTCGGATGCTGTTGTCTCTTATCTGTCTTACCCGTTCTCTGGTCAAACCAAAGGCGAGACTGATGTCATCGAGCGCTTGGGCTGGCCGACCGTTCAAACCGTACATCGACGTGAGAATCTCGGCTTCCCGGCAATCCAGTTTATTTAGCAGCCGATTGACCTCAATTTGAAGCGACGAATTCATTAGTCCATTGTCCGGACCGGGGGTAAACTCATTCGCAAACATATCGTACTGACTATTCTCATTTTCCTCGTCATCAAAAAGCGGGGCGTCGAGGGAAAGGTGAAATCCGGAGGACTGTATCGATTGAACGACAAGCGCGATATTGACATTGAGTAAATCTGCGATCTCTTCGTCGCTTGGCTCCCGCTGAAACTCTTGCTCCAGGCGTGTAAATGTCCGGTTGATCTTACTGATAGAGTCCACCTTGTTCTGCGGTAATTTCACCAATCGGGCATGATCCGCCAACGATTGAAGGATCGATTGCCTGATCCACCATACGGCATACGAAATAAATTTGAATCCTTTTGTCGAGTCGAATCGCTTTGCCGCCGATATCAAACCCAGATTTCCCTCTTCGATAAGATCCGAAAGGGGGAGCCCCTGGTTTTGGTACTGCTTGGCCACCGAAATTACAAACCGCAGGTTGGAGTTGACAAGTGTTTCCAGGGCCAGCTGACTGCCTAGTCTAATTTGTTGTGACAACAATATTTCTTCGTCACTGCTGAGTAATCGTATCTTCCCGATTTCGAGGAGATATTTGTCCAACGAGGGAACTTCTCTGTTGGTAATTTGTTTGATAATTCTGAGCTGTTTCATAAATTTTCAGTTTTTTAGGGAAGGAATAAATGAAGAAGCACAATTCATGTAATCTCAAAACGGTCTGATTATATGCCTGAGATTATAACAATATTAAGCTAAAAAAGGGAGGATCAGAAATGAGAAGAGTAGTTTTTCGCTCTGATTATCAGTAGTATTCGTTTGATTAAAGAGCGATGGAAATGCGAAAAGAAAATATTCTGTTAAGCAAAAAAATAGCCGAAAGACGAAATTCTGTAAAACCGCGATTTTTTATGTTTTATAAAATTTCAGTAATTTGAACGAAATAGTGTGAAAATATTTTCAAAATGAGGCAAAATAGTTTCAGATTCGTGCTGCTATTTATCAATAAGTGTCAGTTTTCAGTTGAAACTGAGCCTGAAATCGCGGGTAAAAAGTCGTTTTTTTTCCTTTTTCCGTCCCGACATCTTAAAAAACATTAAAATCAGCTGCATTTTTTGTGTATTAAAATCAAAACACTACATTTGTCTCAGATTTAGATGAGCAATCTGGCACAAAATCTTCAAAATATCCCTGTTATTTTTTCCTAAGTCATTTATTATAGCATAAAAATCTTAATTGTATCGTTGCTCCTTGCAACAGCTGTTTTGGTTACAAATCAACAAAAATCATGTACGACATCCTGGAACTGAGCAAGAAACTCTTGCCGGAATTACGCGAGATTGGTAAAGAATTAAATATCAAACGCGTTGAGTCTTTTAAAAAACAAGACCTTATTTACACGATCCTTGATACACAAGCGATCAGAGATTCTGTCATTAAAACGCCAGAGAAGAAGGCGCCATCCATAGAAAAGGGCGCGCCAAAAATTCCAAAGGCAAAGGTGGAATTCAAGCCGCCAACAGAGAAAAAGATTATTAAAATCGTAAAGAAATCCGCTGAAGCTCAGGTTAGTGAGCCGTCCGCTCAGGCTTTGAACACGCAAGATGTGGCTTCCCTGGTAGTAGAAAGCGATCTTTTTACAGCCCCGGCAGCCGTGAGTCAGGCGGAGTTAACATTCGAGGAAACTCCCTTGGCGGTCAAAGAGGAGAAGCACAGAAAAGAGCACGTGAATCATAAGGAACGCCGTCCCAGGGTTCTTCGCAGTGAATCGGCGATACTGTCGGTCAGCGCGGTAGCTCCAGTTACTGAAGAGGGTGAAGAGCAGACCGATTCTGTGGTCGCCAAACTTGAATCCGAAGTTGTGGAAACTCAGGAGGGGAAACAGGAAGAGAAAAGAGCTCCGATAATCAAGAACTTCCAGAAGAAGGAGTTCTCTTCCAAGCAGCAAAACCAGCCCTATCCTCAGCAGAATCAGAATCCAAATCAGAAACCACCCCAGCAGAAGCCTGTGGAAATTAAGGAGGCGGAGAAAGCATACGATTTTGAGGGCGTTATCAATCAGACAGGTGTGCTGGAAATCATGCAGGAAGGATACGGATTTCTGCGTTCTTCCGATTACAACTATCTTACATCCCCTGATGATATATATGTGTCACAATCTCAGATCAAGCTTTTTGGTCTGAAAACCGGAGACACGGTTCATGGTATTATCCGTCCGCCAAAAGAAGGCGAAAAATATTTCCCATTGGTGAAAGTTGTTGAGATCAATGGCCGCAGTCCGGAGTATATCCGCGACAGGGTTCCGTTTGAGCATCTTACGCCACTTTTCCCGGATGAGAAATTCAATATAGCCGGAAAAGCAAGCAGTATCTCTTCCAGAGTTGTGGATATGTTCGCACCTATCGGGAAAGGCCAGCGTGGATTAATTGTAGCGCAGCCCAAGACCGGTAAGACGATGTTGCTGAAAGATATAGCAAACGCCATAGCCGCCAATCATCCGGAGGTTTATATGATCATACTGCTCATCGACGAGCGTCCTGAAGAGGTTACTGATATGGCCCGCAGCGTGAATGCCGAGGTCATCTCCTCTACATTCGACGAACCTGCTGAGCGTCACGTAAGGATTGCAAACATGGTACTCGAGAAAGCCAAGAGGCTGGTTGAGTGTGGTCACGATGTGGTGATCCTGCTTGACTCCATCACCCGTTTGGCTCGTGCATACAATACTGTTGCCCCCGCGTCCGGGAAGGTTCTTTCCGGAGGTGTCGACGCAAACGCATTGCACAAGCCGAAGCGCTTCTTTGGAGCAGCCCGTAACATCGAAGAGGGCGGTTCGCTTACCATTTTGGCCACGGCTTTGACCGATACCGGTTCCAAGATGGATGATGTTATTTTTGAAGAGTTTAAGGGAACCGGCAACATGGAATTGCAGTTGGATCGAAAGCTGTCGAACCGCCGCGTATTCCCGTCTGTCGATATTCTTGCCTCCAGTACCCGTCGCGAAGATCTGCTTCTTGAGAAGGCGATGCTCGATAAAATGTGGGTTCTGCGCAACTTCCTGAACGGCATGAATTCTGTCGAAGCAATGGAGTTTGTGAGAGACCGTATGTCCAAGACCAATTCCAACGAGGAATTCATAATTTCGATGAATTCGAATTAGTCAAAACTTATTTTTAATAAGTATAAATAGCAGTCAGGCTCAAATAATGTAATCTCTGGATGACATTATTTGAGTTTTTCTGTTTATTTTTGTTGACTATTCAAATCAAAAAGTGGAATATTTTTTCGAGGCGCATAAGGTTTTGGTGAATGCCGACGATGTACGAATCGTGCGGGGACTGCATCATGAGATCGACTGGAATGCCAGGATTATTGGCATAAAGGGATTTCGGGGTGTAGGCAAAACCACCTTTCTGCTCAACTTTATAAGAGAGCAATATGGTGATTCGCGCGACTGCCTTTACGTTAATCTCAACGATTTCTATTTTGCCAAACGAAGGATTTTCTCTTTCGCGGACGAATTTTACAAACGGGGAGGTAAGGTGCTGGTGCTTGATCAGATCCATAAGTATCCGGATTGGTCGGACGAACTGCGCCAATGTTATGAGGAGCTGCCTGGCTTGCAGCTGATATTTAGTAGTTCCACCGTGTTGCGGATCTTCGACGGGAATGAAGATCTCAGGGATATAGCCAAAATCTACCATCTTGAGGGACTCTCTTTCCGCGAATTTCTAAATTTTCGCACCGGCAGTGACTTTAAGAAGCTTTCTTTGGACGATATCCTGGTAAGGCATAAGGAGATTGTGCAGGATATAATCAGCACAGTGCGTCCTTTGGCCTATTTCCCGGAATACCTGAAAAGCGGCTATTACCCGTATTTTATCAAGAATCCTGAATTTTACAGCGAGAGTCTGCTGCGGCATGTAAACCTTGCATTGGAAATCGATGTCACCTATCTCAACCAGATAGAGCTGAAATACCTGCCGAAATTGCGCAAATTATTGCAATTGATTGGCGCTCAGATGCCCTTCTCGCCTAATGTCAGCAAGATAAGCGCCGAGATTGAGACTTCCCGTGCAACGGTACTCAACTACCTGCGCTACCTTGAAAATGCCCGGCTGATAGACCTTCTTTTCGAGAACGGAAATAACGGTCAACTGCAGAAGCCGGAAGTCGTCTATCTGCACAACACCAACCTTATTCACATCATCGCTCCCGACAACATAAACAACCGCAATCTGCGAACCACCTTCTTTTACAATCAGGTCGGTAACCAGAATAGCGTGAAATCATCCAAGCAATTGGATTTCCGTGTAAACGATAAATACGAATTCGTGATTGGAGGCAAATACACTCTTGCAGAAGGGAACGATTGCTTCGCTGCCGCGGATATGATCGAAGTGGGCGACGGAAATGTGGTGCCGCTTTGGTTGTTCGGATTTTTGTATTGAATGCGTAGGGTTGCATCGCGATGCAACCTTTGGGTCAAAATATTAATAAATGGAAACAATTAAGAAATAGTTAGTTTAAAACAGACAAAAAATGACAAAAGAGAAAAAGTTTATCACCTGTGACGGTAATTATGCAGCTTCTTACATCAGCTACATGTTTAGCGAAGTGGCTTGTATTTATCCTATTACTCCATCTTCCACGATGGCCGAGGTTGTGGATGAATGGGCGGCTAATGGTCGCAAGAATATCTGGGGACAAAAAATGCGTATCACTGAGATGCAGAGCGAAGGCGGCGCAGCAGGTGCGGTGCACGGATCGCTGCAATCCGGTACCCTGACCACCACTTACACGGCTTCTCAGGGACTTCTGCTGATGATCCCAAATATGTACAAAATTGCCGGTGAGCTGTTGCCTACAGTTTTCCCACGTTAGTGCACGTGCACTGGCCGGACATGCATTGTCCATCTTTGGCGACCACAGCGACGTGTATGCTTGCCGTCAGACTGGTTTTGCCATGCTTGCATCGGGATCGGTTCAGGAGACAATGGATTTGAGCGGCGTTGCACATTTGGCAACCCTAAAGACCCGTGTTCCTTTCCTGAATTTCTTCGATGGTTTCCGTACTTCACATGAGATTCAAAAAATTGAAGCGGTAAGTCAGGATAAACTGGCTGCCCTTATTGATCAGGATTCCCTGAAGGCTTTCCGCGAACGCGCTCTCAATCCTGAGCATCCTGTAACTCGCGGTACCGCTCAGAATCCTGACATTTTCTTCCAGGCCAAAGAAGCCTGTAATCCATTCTACGATGCAGTTCCAGACGTCGTTGAGGCCTACATGCAGGAGATCACAAAAATCACCGGCAGGGGAATATCACCCATTCACCTATTATGGTGCTAAAGATGCCGAAAACATCGTGATCGCCATGGGATCGGTAACCGAGACAATCCGCGAAGTCATTGATTACCTGAATGCTCAAGGTAATAAATATGGATTGGTAAGTGTTCACCTTTACCGTCCGTTTGCTATTGAATACATGATGAAGGTTATGCCTTCTACCGTGAAGAAGATCACCGTTCTGGATCGCACCAAGGAGCCAGGAGCCAATGGCGATCCGCTTTACCTGGATGTACGTGATGCATTCTATGGCAAAGCAAATTGCCCGATTATTGTTGGTGGTCGCTATGGTCTTGGATCAAAAGATGTTACACCTTCACAAATCATCGCTGTCTACAAAAACATGGAAATGAAAGAGCCTAAGGGCAAATTCACCATCGGTATTGTTGACGACGTGACTTTCACATCATTGCCACTGCTGCCCGAAATCAAAGTTTCGGCAGATGACATCTATGAGGCTAAATTCTATGGTTTGGGATCTGACGGAACAGTTGGAGCCAACAAAAATTCTATCAAAATCATCGGTTCTTCAACCGACAAATATTGCCAGGCTTATTTCGCATACGACTCCAAAAAGTCGGGTGGATTTACCGCTTCGCACCTGCGTTTCGGCGATAGCCCTATCCGCTCAACTTATTTAATTACAACTCCCGACTTCGTGGCATGTCATGTGCAGGCTTATATCAACCTTTACGATGTATTGAAAGGGTTGAAGAAGGGCGGTTCATTCCTGTTGAATACCATTTGGGAAGAAGAGGAGGTTAAAAAGCGCCTTCCTGAAACCATGAAGAAATTCCTGGCCGAGAATGATATTAAATTCTACACTATCAATGGTACAAAGCTGGCTGTCGACCTTGGTTTAGGTAACCGCACGAATACCATTATGCAGGCTGCTTTCTTCAAAATCACCAACGTTATTCCGTTCGAATTAGCTGTCGAGCAAATGAAGAAAGCGATTGTGAAATCGTATGGAATGAAAGGTGAGCAGATTGTGAACATGAACTTCGCTGCTGTAGATGCTGGTGGAAATAACGTTGTGAAGATCGAAGTTCCGAAAGAATGGGCTAATCTGACTGGCGAAACTGAAGTGGAAGAGAACGATCGTCCGGACTTTATTCGCAGGGCTGTCGACGTGATCAATGCTCAAAAGGGTGATGATCTGCCGGTTTCAATCTTCAAAGGTATTGAAGACGGAACCTTCCCGGCAGGAACAACGCAATACGAAAAACGCGGTATCGCTGTCGACGTTCCTGAGTGGATGGACGACAACTGTATCCAGTGTAACCAGTGTTCGTATGTTTGTCCTCACGCTGCCATCCGTCCTTTCCTGATTAGCGAAGAGGAAATGGCTAAGCTGCCAGCAGGCACAACAGGCGTAAAAGCCAATGGCAAGCAATATGCCGGATTGACTTTCCGCATTCAGGTTTCTCCTTACGACTGTACCGGTTGCGGTAACTGTGCAGATGTTTGTCCGTCGAAAGAGAAAGCGCTTGTAATGAAGCCTCTCGAGTCACAATTGGAGAATGTTCCTCGCTGGAATGCGATCGATAAATATGTTACCTACAAAGATAAACTGGCCGATAAGGACAAGAATATCAAGAATTCTCAGTTCGCACAACCGTTGTTCGAATTCTCCGGAGCTTGCGCAGGATGTGGTGAAACACCTTATATCAAACTGATTACGCAGCTTTTCGGTGAGCGTATGATGGTTGCCAATGCAACAGGGTGTTCATCTATCTACGGTGGTTCTGCTCCTGCTACTTCTTATACAAGCAACAAGGAGAGTGGAAAAGGACCCGCATGGGCCAACTCACTTTTCGAAGACAACGCTGAGTATGGTTTCGGTATGAACGAAGGGGTTAACTTTAACCGCGACCGGATCGCTGAAATCATGAAATCCGCGATGGAAGCAGGCGTCAGCGCAACTGAGGCTGAAGCATTCAACGAATGGATTGAAAACAGGGAAGATGCTGCAGGTTCTGAAGCCGCTACCGCAAAAGTGTTAGCAGCTGTTACCGGCAAAACTGACAACTATGCGATGGAGCTTGTCTCCTTGAAGCAATACATGATCAAGAAGTCGGTCTGGATCTTCGGTGGTGACGGATGGGCGTATGACATCGGTTACGGCGGATTGGATCACGTGATGGCTTCCGGACAAAATGTTAACATCCTGGTATTGGATACGGAAGTTTATTCCAACACTGGCGGACAAGCATCAAAATCTACTCCAATCGGGGCGGTGGCTAAATTTGCTGCCAGCGGAAAACGTATCCGTAAGAAAGACCTTGGCATGATTGCCATGAGCTACGGCTATGTTTATGTTGCTCAGGTTGCTATGGGATCTAACCAGGCACAATTTCTGAAAACCATCCGTGAGGCAGAGGCTTATCCGGGTCCATCCATCATTATCGCATATGCACCATGTATTGCACACGGTTTGCGTTCAATGGGACGTACACAGGAGGAAGAAAAACTGGCCGTCGAGTGTGGCTACTGGCACCTGTACCGTTACAACCCACAAATGGAAGACGAAGGCAAAAACCCATTCCAGCTGGATTCAAAAGAGCCGGATTGGAGCAAGTTCCAGACTTACCTAAATGGCGAAGTTCGTTATACAGCCCTGAAGAAATCCTTCCCTAAAGAGGCAGATGAGCTCTTCAAAGCTGCACAGGATAATGCCATGTGGAGATATCGCTCCTACCAACGGATGAACGCATCCAATTGGGATGTTGTTCCGGTTGCAGAGTAGGGGTCGGTCGGTGTATGGGTCGGTCGCGACCGACCCGTACGTAAAATAAGATAAGAGAGGGTGCCAGTTTGGTACCCTCTCTTGTTGTTAGTCCCCCAGTCTCATAGTTTCGGGTTACGGAATTCCGGTCCCTGAGCTTGTCGAAGGGGTTTGTAGGATGAGGGGCGGTCACGACCGCCCCATACGATGTCCAAAAAACAACTATCTTTGCAAAAAAGCAGACCGTTCTGTCGTCTCGCGCAAGCGGGAAGGAAAGTCCGGGCAACATAGGGTACCATGCTTCCTAACGGGAAGGCGGGTGAAAGTCCGCGGTAGTGTAACAGAAAATGACCGTCACGGCCTCCGGTCGTGATAAGGGTGAAAAGGCGGGGTAAGAGCCCACCGGTGCCTGTGGCGATACAGGCAGCCGTACATCTCATGGGTTGTAAGGCCAAATATACTGTAAGTCCGCAAGGAAGGGGGTGCCCGCTTCCGAACGGTTCTCCGGAACCATCCTTACAGGGGGTAGGCTGCATGAGGCGGATGGCGACATCCGTCCAAGATCAATGACAGAATGCAAAACAGAACCCGGCTTACAGGTCTGCGTTTTTTATATTTTTGTATCGGGAAACAGAAGCTCCCGATACAAAAATATTATGCAAAAATCCCTCTCCATTCAAGATTTCAATTACGACCTACCGGAAGATTCGGTGGCTAAATATCCCCTGACAGAACGAGATAAATCAAAGCTCTTATTGTGGGAGAAAACAAAAATCTCTGACCACCTGTTTTCGGAGCTTCCCGAACTACTGCCTCCCGGATCCATGCTGGTTTTCAACAATACCAGGGTCATCAGAGCCCGACTACTTTTCACAAAATCTACCGGAGCAAAGATCGAAGTATTTTGTCTGGAGCCGACGCAGCCCGCTGAATATGTCCTTTCATTTGCCCAAACAACAACCTGCCGATGGAAATGCATCATCGGAAATTTAAAACGTTGGAAGGGCGACAAATTAAAATTGGAAATCGAACACATAGGGGGCGGTCGTGACCGCCCTCATTCAACACAAATTATACCCAATGACACAAACCCTTCGGGTCCGATTGTCACATTATATGCAAAATTGATAGGGGAGTTGGAGGGTGGTTTTGAGGTGGAGTTTAGTTGGGACAATCCACAGTTTACCTTTTCCGAAATATTGGAGGCGGCAGGAAATATTCCGATTCCGCCTTATTTGCACCGCGAATCGGAGGAGATCGATTCCGAGGTCTATCAGACTGTTTATTCTAAAATCAAAGGATCGGTGGCGGCGCCCACGGCCGGCCTGCATTTCACCGACAGGGTATTCCGGGCGCTGGAGGAGAAAAAGATTTCATGCGAAGAGCTGACATTGCACGTGGGTGCCGGCACATTTAAGCCTGTCAAGAGTGACACCGTCGGAGAGCATCAGATGCATGTCGAACATTTTTCGGTGAGCAAAGCCATGCTCGATCGGCTTATCGCCCATCCGGGGAAGGTGATTGCCGTCGGCACTACCTCTGTCCGAACGTTGGAGAGTCTTTATTGGATTGGATGCAAAATCGTCGAAAATCCGGGAATTAAGCTCGATCGTCTTCCGGTCTCACAGTGGGAGCCATACGGAGATTTGGGTGGTAAAATTGAAGCTAAAATGGCATTGCGGGCTATTTCAGACTGGATGCTGGAGAATGATGTGACGACGTTGGAAACATCCACCCAGATTATGATTGTGCCGGGTTACGAATTCCGGATTATCGCCGGACTGGTTACCAATTTTCATCAGCCTCAGAGTACGCTGCTGCTATTAATTTCTGCGATTCTGGGCGAGGAGTGGAAGACGATTTACCAGCATGCTCTATTGAGCGGTTACCGGTTTTTGAGCTATGGAGACTCTAACCTATACTTAATATGAAAATTCGGAAATGTGTAAATGTGAAAATCGGGAAACGGGGAAAAATATGCAAATGAGCAAGTGTGAAAATGGGAAGAAAATGTGCAAATGTGCAAATTCACGGATGCCTACTTTACCCCATTTTCACATTTACACATTTCCGAATTTTCACATTTAGCTTATTTTCTTAAATAAGCTAAGGTTGCTCCGAACCCATATTCGCGGAAAGAGGCATCCTGAAAAGGGTATTTACTGTATTTGCGGGCTAGTTCCCGACGAATTTCGTTTTTAAGGACGCCGTCGCCAACACCATGAATAAAGACGATCTTTTTTGCCCCTGAGGCAATTGCCTTATCCATCTCTTTGCGGAAGGTGTCGAGCTGCAGTTTCAGCATATCGGCATTTGACAGTCCCACAGTAGTATCGATCAGATTGTGAATGTGCAAATCAATTTCGATCAGGTCGGTCTTTGGAAGCTCCGTGGACGCTGATTTCTTTGGTTCTTTGGTGAGTGAAATTTGCTGAAAGTCTTTATCCGACAGTTTTTCTAACTCCGCCTTGAGCGGATGATCCGCCAGTTTGATCAGGAGTGCCGGCGTATTGAAATACTGATTTTTTACAAATGAAGATGCCTTGAAGAATTTCACGGGGGAGATGCGGATCTCCTTCTGCACCGGCTCTTCAAGCTGTGTGGAGCGCTTAGTGAAATATAGTAACTGAAAGCAATAATCGGGCAATTCGCCCATTTTTTTAGGATCGACATACTCCAGTTCTACCTTGGTATTGGGCTCCAGGATTCCGGCATCCACGGTAGTATATTGTCCAGCCATTTTGGTCGCAAAGTGGTAAATCAGCGTGAAGTTACAATCATTCACAAGGTAGAGAAGAATTTTGCCTTCCGGCGGATTGGCGGGATTGTCGGGGAGGGCGGCGAAGAAGGACAGGGGACTATTAGACTTAGGGACTATGGGACTATTGGACTGGGAGAGGAGAAGACTAGGGGACTTAGGGACTAGGGGACTATGAGACAAAGAATTTGTTTCTGGTTTTGCACTGCGCGTGTTTCGGGAAAAACCACTCTCTCTGTCCAACGCTCCCCCAGTCTCATAGTCTCCCAGTCCAATAGTCTTGGGTTTCGGGTTTTGCGTATCGGATTGGGGGATGACTACGAGATTTTTGATATAGGTGGGAATTTCGAAGCCGTCTTGTGTCTCGACACTAACCATATCCTTGGAGAGGATCGCAATAACGCGGCCTCCGCCGGTTTCATTCATAAAGCGCACGGTGTCGCCAATTCTTACAGAGATTGTTGCCATTTCACAAAGATATGGAAAATTGGCAATAGATGCGGGTGTAGGGGCGGTCGTGACCGCCCGCATTCAACACAAATGATGCCCGTACGGTTTCGGGTTTGTACCTATTGAAATTTTCCCGTGGGGAAAAAAGGTCGGCAGAAAACATGATTTTCCCGGGTTGGTTTTGTCCCGTACGGGACAAAAGATTCGATCATTATACTTTATTCTACCGACGTTCGGTTCCTAACGGAACCAAAAAAATGAACTTTAAATCGCTCCCCTTCGACAAGCTCAGGGACCGGATTTCCGAAACCCGAGATTACTAGCCTGGAGAGACAATGGGACAATGGGACTATGAGACTATGGGAGTGTTAGAGGGAGTTTGTTTCGGGGGGCCTGCGGCGGTTTTTCTCTTCGCGCGTTTCGGGCTGTGGAAAAACCACTCTCCTAGTCCCATAGTCTCCCAGTCCCATTGTCAATTTCATTTGTTTCGCAAATACGCGCCGGCAATTAACCCGTAAACACCCGCACCCAGCAGCGTGCCGACTCCGTTGGCCAGCTCGTCGGTCCAATCGAAGGCACGACCCATCATCATTTCGAGTTGGGAGAATTCCATCAGCATTCCCCATGAAATGGAGAAAAGAACAATATAGAGAATGCGCAGTTGTTTTTTTTCAGAGTGTAATGTCCAGCAGGCAAGGATCGTAAGGCCAAAATACATGCAGCCATGTACGACTTTGTCGAAGTGTGGAAAGAGTTCTACGTCCGGCACATCATCTGCAGGCATCAGCGAGAGCGTTGCAACGATTCCAAGATAAAGGAGGCTGACGAGCACCCGCGACCATTGAGGAAATGAAAAAATAAATTTTATCATTCAGCAAATGTATCGAAAAGAAGAAACGGATGCTAAAGAATCGGAGGAATTAATAATTTCAGAAATATAATAAGGTAATAAGATGGATTCCTCAACCTTATTTTTTACTCAGATTGATTGTCTTGAACGACAGATCTTTAATAAGATTTGGGTGGGGAAATAGGGTTCCGATGACCTACCAAAAGTTCATCCGCTGTATCTGTTCTTTCAGTTTTTTGAAGGGTACGTCGTAGGTCGGATTTGCAGGAATCTTGGGAGTTGCCTGAGGTATTGGTTTGATATTCACCGATGATCCGTTCGACTCATTTTCTCCGAAGAGGATGATTTTTTGATATGGATCGTTTTTGTGAATCAATCTCTTCGTACTGACAATATAGGAAGGCACCAACAGGAGTATTCCCCCGATTATGAAATTAAAGGCCATTAGTCCGAAGATTCCCATCCATTGCAAATAGAGGACTGCAACAGTGAATATGGCGTTAACAGACAGGATTATGTATGTAGCCTTGGCGTGCGACATGCCCAAAACCAACAGCCGGTGATGGGTGTGGTTTTTATCCGCACTAAAGGGCGACTTCCTCTGAATAATCCGGATGGCAAAGACACGGATCGTATCCATCAAGGGGTAGATCAATATTCCGAAAGAGACGGCGGGTGAGGCTTTGATGGCAAACGGAGCCGTTGAGTCAATATTAAATTCATTGAATTGAATGACGATTACAGCCATGACAGTACCCAGGATAAGCGATCCGGTATCCCCCATAAATATTTTGTTCTTCTTGCCGTAGACATTGAAGAAGAAGAATCCCAGCAGGGCGCCAACCAGCGAAAAGGAGAGAATTGAGAATTCGAAATGACCGCTTAGAAAGAACCAAACTCCAAAGACGGAAGCGGCGAACATACTCAGTCCGGCTGCCAGTCCGTCGATGCCGTCGATTAGGTTAAATGCATTGATAAAAACGATCATGACGAACGTAGTAAGCAGAACGCTGGGTATCAAGGGGATGGTTTCGATGCCCATGAAACCATGCATGTTAGTGAAGCGGAAATGACCCAGGAAGATAAGTATACCAGCGACAATTAGCTGGGAAATCAATTTTTTGGAAGCGCTAAGCGAAACGATATCGTCTTTCAGTCCGACGAAAAACATGATCATCACTCCGGCGACGATAAAGGTGAGACCCGGCAGGATATATCCGTTGCGTGTAAGGGTTAATCCAAGTATGAAACCAATAAAGATGGCAATTCCACCAAGGGTGGGAATCCGGTGAATGGTTGCCGAACGGCCGTTGGGTTCAGAGAATAGCTTAATCTGGCGTGATACATTGATCACAGTAGGAATTGCCCGATAGGAAACAATCAGGGCGATCAGAAAACTTGCCAGAACATAAGCAGACTCGCGCATAGAAGAGAGGTTATAGGTAGAAAATTTTCCTCATAAGATAAATCGCCAGTTTTATCCTTATAAGCGATCACTTTCACAAATATAATTCTTTTCTTTTAACTGATATTAACAAATTACGAAAATTCACTTATTGATATTTTGGATCCCCCTAACAAACAAAAATGCCAGCTTTCGCTGGCATCTGTTGGTTTTCTTATTCAATTTCCAAAGTTTGGTGGTTATGACCGTTTTCCCGTCCTTTTCATCACCTCCCTTTGCCCCCCGTAATTCGTAATTCCTTGTATTTTTCTCAAACGGATGTTTGTGGATGGGAAGTCTTGCAAACGGATGAAAATCCCCTTTCAATCCAACCGGGTTAGCGTGCCGGATGTCGTGCACCATCTGTATGGAAGGCATTGCCTCCATAAGCGGGAATCCGTTCCCGAGCAGTATCTCGCGATAACTCTCCGTATGAAGATCGGTAAAACCATCGCTGAATTCGATCTCTTCGCCATTCATCTCCAGCAACCTGCATGTTCTTTTGCCACTCTCCCTGACGGAGGAGGGCAGAGTCTCTTCGTTGATACTCAGGAAATAGCGGACACGTGCTTTTTCGAACCGAAGAAATCCGGAAACGCGATCATGTGAGGCCACATGGACAATATTTTCTTTAATCCCGCCGAAAATCCATCCCAGCATGTCGTAAAAATGCACTCCGATATTGGTGGCGATTCCGCCGCTCTTCGAAACATCCCCCTTCCAGCTGGTGTAATACCATTTTCCCCGGGAGGTGATGTAGGTAAGATCGAGGTCGTAGATTTTATCTTTTGGTCCCTCGTCGATCGGCTTTTTCAGGGCGATGATAGAGGGATGAAGCCGCAGTTGCAGGATGTTGAAAACCGTATTTCCGGTTTCGTTCTCAATTTTGGCCAGCGCCTCAATATTCCAGGGATTCAACACCAGAGGCTTCTCGCAGATCACGTCCGCCCCGATTCTCAACCCAAACCGGATATGCGCATCAAGCAGGTAATTCGGCGTACACACCGTTACATAATCAATTGCCCCTTCGTTGTTCGTCTTAGCCTCCCCTTTGTCCCCTTCGACAGGCTCAGGGACCGTAGTTCTCCCAAAGTCCCCCAGTCCCATAGTCCTTTTGCCTCCCTGTTCCCTTGTTCCCTGTTCCTTCCTCAGCTTCTCCACATGCCCATCAAACCGTTCAAACTCCGTAAAGAATGAGCCTCCGGAAAATAACTGTCCAGTATGCCGACACTATCGAATTTATCAACCGCAGCCAACAAGTTGTTACCGGTCTCTTTGATAGCTTTGAGGTGGCGTGGCGCAATAAAGCCCGCGGTACCAATCAGGGCGAAGTTTTTCATGGGGTGTTACCTCCGAATTCGGATTTGTATTGCATTTTGAATTGGTTTCTCAGATACAAGCACCAGATAGCCACCGCCGCCTGCGCCGCTCAGTTTCCATCCCAGAGCCGATTCCTTGAAAGCATCAATTTGCTCAAGAATAGTCGGGTTAACCATATTGGGAAACATGGCGATCTGCGCCTCAAAGCTCTCTCTGAAGGCAAGGCCAAAAGCCTTTATATCCCTTGCCAGGATTGCATCCCAGCATCTGTTAGCGGCATCGGCCAGGGCTTTGGCGTTTGGAGTATTGATGTCGGTATCTGAAAGGACTTTGAAATCGGGATTCCTGGGAGAAAGTGTGATAAGCCACAGATTTTGTTCGAGGAAGTCAATCACCCTTTGGTCGGTCAATGAAGTAATACTAGAAGGCCAGCTCTGTGCTTGTTCATACTCCAGTTTGTTTACACCAGGGAATACAATACCAACAGCATCCTGTGATCCAGAGATATAAGATGTGCCAGGCGGGTTCTCGAAGTTAAAAAGTGCTTTGGCAAGCTGTTCTTTTTCTCCCAAAGGGATAGCTGTTTGCCAAAGTTCAATCGCTTTTTTTCGAGTGCTACTCGCCATTCCACTGCGGTCGTTGAAATCGAAATCGGGTTCAACGGAGATGGTTAGCACCGGCCCCGGAAAACATTTAGACACAAAAGGCTGGTCCAACCAGCCTCCTGCGAGATCCAACCGAAAAGGAATCCGGCACTCTCCCTTTAATATCGCGCTATTATGAGCGGTGTTAGCGAATAAATATCCTGGAGCTGAAATCTGGGTTTTTTTCATGGAAGAGATTACACGAATAGAAGTGAATTACATGAAGCATGTAATAAATCTAAAAATCGCAATGATATTATCTCAACTCTTCGGGTCTCTTTGGTAAATCTTTAAATACGCTGTATACGAGATCGCTTTTAGGAGCCAAAATTACCCAGCCGGTAAGAAATATAAGTATCACATCGGTGTAAAAGGACAAATTTTTCTGATACCAAAGTTCCAATTCTCCTTTATACGGCGCAATGTGTTCTCTATAGAAGTCGTGTTTATCACCTGCGGCATTTGAAATCCATTTTTCTTCGTCCCGAAAAATGATTGAACCTATACCGGTTATACCGGGCTTGGTATTATAAATGTCTTTTTGTACATGTTCGGGAAATTTAAAGAAATCCACTTCCATTTGCGGCCGTGGTCCCACTATAGACATGTTTCCTATTATTACATTGAGGATCTGGGGAATTTCATTAATTTTGGTTCTTCTTAAGAATTTACCAATTGGCAATACGCGAGGATCATTGCGAATGGTCAAACTTCCGGTTCCCATTTTTGATGAATTCTTTAACATGGTGGCAAACTTCCAAATTCTAAACCTTGAATTTTTATACCCTACTCGGGTTTGATGATAAAATACTTCATGTTCTCCGGTTAAAAGAAGAATAATACATATTGGAATTAAAAATGGGGACAGTATAAGTAGTGCCAGAAAAGCTAAAATAAAACCAAAGCTAGGTTTAATAAAGTATAAATACATATTTGGATGGAAGAATTTGACTGTTTTATTTTCAGTTGTTACATCTTTGAATCAAGACCTTTCCCGGTTTCAATGTGTTCAAAATTAGGCAAATAAATTTTTAAAATTTCGACAATTGCTGATTTTGTGACATTGCCTGAATCAAACAATTGGTGTATTTGATTAAAAATTGCATCTATTTCCTGAATACTTCTTTTTTTTGAGTTTTTAACGACTCCCAGGTTAATAAAAGAATCATTGTCGAGCTCTTCCATTTCGGTAAAAAATTCTTCGTATGATTTTTCGCCGGAGGTATCTGAGCCGAAGAAGTATATTGGGTAGGCAACCGGTCGCCTCGTTCCCGATGAAAAATCGGGACAGGCGGTGCCTCCTTTCAATGAGGATTCTTTTAATAGTTGTGCTTTTTGTTTAGCTTCTTCTTCTGATCGGCAAATATCCGGTGTTAATCCTAGGGATTTTAGCAAATCGATTGCAATCTGATCGAATGGTATCATATCTTTGTTTTCATCCAGCTTAGGGAAGAAGATATCTCCTGATTCGCCCATGATGGAAGCCATTAAACACAATTCTCCCGATTCTTGAGGAGAAACGAAAAAGCGGCGAATCCCTAGGGGGCAGGACCAGGGTTGTTTTTTGTTCAGGCGTTCCAAAAATCCCATTGGCAAACTACCGTTGGAAAAAGCGACATTGGCAAAGCGCGCAGTTTTAATAGGTAATTTGTCTGAATAAGCCATTATCATCTCTTCCATGAGTTTCTTGCTGGCACCCATAATATTGACAGGATTAGCCGCCTTGTCCGTGGAGACACAAAAGAAATGCTCTGGAGGAAATTGGAGCAACAGATCCAACAATTTACGTGCACGGAGAATATTATTTTCAATCATGGCTTCTATGGAGAAGATATCTTTTTCACTCCTGACATGTTTGTGGGCAGCAAAGTTGGCAACTATTTCAAACGAACCATGATGTTTGAAAATCTTCTCAAAGACAGCATCACCAAAGTTTACAGGGTAAGTGATAAAATCGTCGGGAATCCTATATTCTGTTGAACTTCTTAGATCACGTACCAATTCGGTCAATCCATTTTCGTTGATATCCACCACAACAAGTTTAGCTATTTTGAACTTTAAGATAGCTTTGATATAGGAGGAACCAATAGTACCTGCTCCGCCAATAACCAATACATTTTTACCATCTATTCTGGAACATAATTGTGACTTGTATTTTGAAAAATCACTCGCCAACAAACTATTCGCCCGTTTGGTGACAAAAGAGGATATAAAATAATCAAGGTTAAAATTGGTTTGCATTTTGTGCTACTTTGATTATACTACGATATGCATCAATCACAGCTTCAACAACGACATTTAGTTGTTCTATTGTCAGACCGTTGTAAATTGGCAATGAAATTTCGTTGGCGTAGAGCTTATAAGTGTTTGGATAATCTTGCATTTTATATCCCAGATTCTTAAACAACGTTAACATAGGCATCGGGATGTAATGCACATTTACTCCTATGCCATTTGAACTTATTTGTTGAATGATCGCATCGCGTTGTTCCTCAGTAATATCTTTAATTCTTAACAAAAACAGATGAAAGGAAGATGTTCTTTCATCTGTTTCCCCAAGAGGCAGGACAGCCCATGGAAATTTAGAAAACTCATGAATGTAAAATTTGAAGATAGATTTTCTTTCGGGAAGAAGAACTGATTTGTACTTCCTTATCTGGGCTAATCCTACTGAAGCACAAATATCGGGCATGTTTACTTTAAGACCCTGGGCTATGATATCATATCGCCAACCACCAACTTGGTTTTTTTCAAATGCACTTTTGGTCTGCCCGTTTATTGAAAGAGCTTTTAAAAATTTGTATTCTTCTTTATGCGAAAATATATCAGGGAGATTTAAACAAATTGCGCCACCTTCACCTGTAGTAATATTTTTTACGGAGTGAAGTGAAAAGATTGATACATCCGCAAGAGATCCAATAGACTTACCTTTATAGGTTGCACCAATAGAATGTGCCGAATCAGCTAAAATTAAAATCCTGCCTAACTTTTTCTGATTAGGACTTTGAGGATTAAATAATTTTTTAATATCCGGATCACTTAGTACTTCTTTAATCTTATCATAATCACATGGCCAACCACCAATATCCACGGGTATAATGGCTTTGGTATTGGAAGTTATTGCTGCCTTAATTTCCGAAAAATCAATGGTAAAATCATCCAAGACATCAACCATGATTGGTTTGGCTCCAATATTTAAACATGCCAATGCGGTGGCACAGTAGGTATATGAGGGTATAATAACTTCATCCCCATAAGCTACACCAAACCACCGAAGCATCAACATGGCACCCGAAACCCATGAATTTACACAGATAACGGCTTCTGCGGCGGTGAGTTTTTTGAATTCATTTTCCAAAGCCTCGACTTTTGGCCCAGAAGTTAGCCAACCTGTATTTATCAAAGTGTCATTCATTTCAGCAATTACATCACTATCAATGACCGGAAGGGAAAAGGGGATACTCATATAATTTTGTTAATTCTTTTCCAAGCTATAGACTTCGCAAGAATATTATTATCTAGCTACTAATAAATGTGTTATATAAATAAACATTGTTCTTTAAAGAATATCAATAATCAAAATATAAATGATCGAAACTGCTCCATTAGAGTTTGCCTTATCTTAAAGTCTTGCGGATAAGTTAATGAGTCGATGATTCAAATACATTCAGTTCAATGCGCTTCCGGATGTAGACCAATAAGGATAAAATAAATACCGGCCTTTTTGTAAACCCCCTCGAACATACCTTTGCAATGGAATCCACATATCCATCCAGTAATTATGACATCATAATGCCTTTTCATTCTTTGGGTATTCAGCCAAGGTAAACATATCTCCGTGTCCTGGGTAAACAACAATATTCTTTGCAGAAAACATTGATTTTATTTTTGAAATACTTTTCTTCATTTGTTCATACGAACCGAATCTCTTCTTCGTAAATAAGTTATACTGCATTATTGTATCTCCAGTAAAAAGCATCTGCTCAATTAAAAAACACATTGAACCCTTAGAATGCCCTGGTGTCATAATAAAACTTATGTACTGATTATCCCAAACTAGTCGATCAGAATCCGTAACGGAAAGATCTACTCTTCTAACTTCGTAGTGGTAATTTGTATCATCAAAATAGAATCTAAAATATGCATCACTTGAATGCGGTAGTTTGTAGGCACAGTCTACTGAACAAACCACCTTAGCATTATACTTATCAAGCAGAGCATTACAGCCCCAAGTATGGTCTGAATGTTCGTGCGTCAATATGATATAATCAAGTGATAGCTGATTGTTCTCGATAAACACTATTTCTCGCAGACTATATTGACTTCCAGGATCGACAACCACGCAACGCTTTGTTTCATCATCATAAACAACAAAGCAATTAGATGTCATCAATTCGTTAATAAAACGCTTAACCTTTATCATCAAAAGAATAGAGCCACACCACCCCAAGTATATCCAAGCCCCTGCGCAACAGAGAGAATTTTATTTCCTTTCGTGATAGAGCCATCTTTTATAGCATGGACAATAGCAATGGGGATTGTTGATGATACAGTATTTCCCCCATCTTCAAAGCAACAGTAATATTTTTCTTCAGGGATTTGAAGTTTACGGCGCTGAAGATTTGCAATATACTTATTGGCTTGATGGAAGACATGCAAGTCAATCTCATCAATTTTTAGACCATTACGTTCCAAGACTTCTCCCGAAACTTCAGGTATACGGTCAAGGGTATAATTCAAAATCTCTGGCCCATTCATATATAAATAATCCGATGAATTTGGATTACCAAAATCGTCAAATACCAAGTCATCCATTGGCTTGTGGCAACGGGCTCCCCCAGTCTTGACAATCAAATTTTCAGCACCCTTTCCGTCAGTACCAAAACTAAACTCTCCAATTCGAGCCATTCCTTCAGTACTAATTATTGAAGCGCTAGCACCATCACCAAAAATGGTGCGATTACCCTTATCACGAGGATGAATATACTTAGAATATGTCTCAGCAGTAAGTATAAGGATATTTTTAGCAACACCTGCAAAAATGAATCCCTTAGCTACAGATAGTGATGCAATAAATCCTGAACATCCAAGGTTAATGTCAAGGACTCCTATTCTTTTGGATAAGCCAAGCCTATCTTGAATCAAACATGCAGTTGTTGGAAGAATATAGTCAGGACTTTCAGAGCAGAAAATACAAAAGTCTATCTCACTTCTGTCATAGCTATATTCGTCGAAAAGATTCTCAGCTGCCTGAACAGCCAAATCTGATGCTGTCTCATTTTCGCTTGTGATGTGGCGAAACTTGATACCAAGCTTCTTTTCAATCCTCTCCTCAGTCCACTCCGGGAACTGCTTAGCCAATTCGGCATTGTCAACAATACCTGCTGGAAGGTAGTAAGAGATTGCCTTTATATATGCTTCCATCATAATTCCTGTAATTCGAGTATTTTACAATCTGCAATGTTCAATATTGCGCTACCATATGTAAATCCCGCACCAATAGCATTCATCAGTATAGATTCTCCGGGTTTAATCTTATCTCTGTTCTCAACCAAGCATAGAGGAATAGAAGTTCCAGCAGTATTTCCGTACTTATGAATAGATTTCAACATCTTTGATGGATCCGTTTTTACTTTCTTGGCAATATGAGCCATCATATAATTATTGGCTTGATGAAAGGCATATTTGTCCACATCATCTATCGTCTTACCAGCAAATTCCAACAGGCACCTGATATCTCTTGGCAATTCGAAAATAGCATAGCTGAACACATCCTCACCAGACATAGCAAGCTGACATTCACTACGAACACTACCATCTTCTCTCTTTACTTGTTTCAGTGTCTCTACCGATGCAGGACTTCTGAACCCACCGCTAGGAATATAAACACTATTAAGGCAAGAGCCATCTGTGCAAACAGAAAAGAAACTCTCTCCATATTGTTCACCTTTACCAACTAAAATAGCTGTACCTGCATCTCCCATCAGCATTCCCGTGGAATTATCCTCAAGAGAGATGAATTTTGATAGTGTATCGCCAATGAGGATGAGAACATGATTAATGTTCGGCATCTGAAGATAAATGTACGCCATCAGCATACTCTGAATAAAACCTCCACACGCCATGTTAAGGTCATAAACTAACGTGTTCTTGTTAAGTCCGAGCTTATCCTGTAGAATAACAGAAGTTGCTGGGACTACATAATCTGGGGTCTCGGATACAAAAAAAAGAGCATTAATATCATCCTTGTTGATATTGATCTTGTCAAAGATCTGATTGACGGATTTTATGCATAAATCGGAGGAACAAACGTCAGCAGTTGCAAAACGACGTTCTTCAACGCCTGTTGCCTCAATAAATTTCTCAAGATGCTCTTCCGGATAGATATTCGAAAGACTACGTGTTTTGATAACGTTACGCGGCACAGTAGCACTAAGCGCCTCAATTCCTATATTAACAAATTTAAATAAAGCCATATTACACTAAACAATAGCCGCCATCAATTACTAAATTAATACCTGTAACCCAACTTGATGCATCAGACAAAAGATAGATAGCCCCATTAGCTATATCCGAAGTACTACCTACTCGTTTAAGCGGATACACATCTTTTTGGTTCTCTACTTCCGCAATGACATTGTCAAAAAGTTTTGTCATCTCAGTTTCAACAAATGCCGGACATATTGTATTTACCCTGGTTCCTTGAGCTGCCAGTTCAATAGCTGCATCTTTCACGAAACCACTTACACCACCCTTTGAAGCCGCATACATGCCTTCTCCTGTTTTTGATTTATAAACACCAGATAGAGAAGCAATATATACTATTGACGATTTTTTCATTATTTTTTTCTTCTTAAGCAGCTGAGCAGTAAGAAGAATCGGAGATATTTCATTGATATTAACTATCTCTTCAAAAGTTGTGCGATCGATGAATTTCACTGGCACCAGCTTTGCGATGCCGGCGCATAAAGCACAACCATTAATTTGAGGAGTCTGCGCAACAACTTTATCGATACCGTCTTGACCAGCAAGGTCAGCATCGATCATAACATGACCTTCGCCTTCTAATGATTTAAGAGTTTCTTCCAGACGAATTTTGTTCCTACCAGTAATAACCAACTTTGCACCCATTTTCGAACACTCGATAGCAATACCTCTTCCAATACCGGAAGAGGCTCCTGTTACGAGTATTGTTTTCTCTTCTAAAGTAAAAGGATTAATCATTCCTCCTTACTTTGTCAATACAAGATTGTAAAGTTCTTCAATGGTATTGCAAGATCGAAGATCAGCGCCAGTGATGCGTTTCTCCATCTGATCATCAACCATTGCGATGATAGAAAGGGCAGTGAGTGAACCCCATTCGTCCAAACTCTTGTAGTCGGTTAAAGCTGCAAAATTTTCAATAGGCGTCTCGTCAAATTCTTCTGAAAAAGCTTTTACAAATTCTTCTAATGTCATAATTCCTAAATTTTAATTATTGAAGTTTCGCAAGTAAAAATAAAAAAGGTATAAAGTATAAAAAAAAACCAAGTGTCTCTATTGTATATCTGAAAATCAGTATATCTAAAATTCAAACAAAAAAACGTCGACCCCAAAGGCATGATGCGAAAGTACAAAAGAAAATTCAGAAATAGGCACTTTTTTCATATTGAAAGATGAAGTTAAAGCATCATGAACAATGCATGGTGGTAGCAAGGTCATTCAATTAAGAAAAATCGCACTTTCTTTTGAGAGCGATTGGAACAGCAGGTATACACAATTTGAGGCTTTTTGTAAGCCTCCCTGCAAAAGGAGGCTTGCGCATATCCATGAAAAAGATAATTTTACATCTCTAGATCTTCTCTTTTCAACTGGTGCAGCTTTGCAGTTTTCATTCAATACTTGTAGTCTTCGGTAGTGTTTCAGTCATTAGTGGTTAAAAATGAATTTCATTATTAAGACTTCACTAATTCCATAGTCACGTCCTGCAATAAAGATGTTTTCTATAAGTTCTTGAAAAAACGATCCTTCGACTAATGCAAAATCGTTTACCACACTGATATGCAATTGTCACTTGACGTTTATTTGGGATCTTGCCTAACTCTGCGTCCTAAATTTGCAGATGTACACTTCATGATATAAACGCGAGAGTATTTAATTTATATTCAGAATGCTACAATTATTTGCCTCGCAAATTTCAATGTGTTGAGTGCTATAATCAGATTCAACTAATCATTTGTAACTGGGTTATATTCTTTTACATTTCCATAATTCCAAATAGAAGTCACAAGTTTATTAGGACACATACGGGCAACTATCTTTTGGAGGGTATCGTCTGTACCTATCTCAAAAAATTCCTCTACTCCATCGCGAACCATATTTCTAACCATAGAGGTCCACTGTACACCATGCGTTATATGAGTTGTTAGATTCTGTTTGATTTCCTCAGTGTCTGTGTGAACCTCGCCATCAACACATTGGTATATTGGAATAGTCGGCGTTTTGAATTTCGTCTTCTTAATGATTTCACCAAGTTCTATTTCTGCTTTCGCCATGTAAGGAGTATGGAAACTTCCACTAATCATTAATGGGACTGCCTTTATTGCTCCTTCTTTAATAAAGGTTTTACAAGCAAGACGAATACCTTTTTTTGAGCCGGAAAGAACTACCTGACCAGGTCCATTATAATTAGCAAAATAAATAGGTTCACCAGACTCATCCCATATTTCTTTGATTCGCTTAGCCACATACTCATCTGACAAACCGATGACTGCTCCCATAGCAGTAGAATATTGTTCACAAACCTTCTGTCCAATTAAGGCTCGATTATGTACAAGATTTAATCCGTCTTCAAATAAGATACAGCCATTAATAACAAGAGCCGCAAACTCACCCAGAGAATGGCCTGCAACAACGTCTGCTTTAAAAGCATCTTGTACCGTAGCAAGAATAGTTTCATACAAGAATATGGATGGCTGAGTATTTATAGTCTGGAGCAAATCACCTTCAGTACCATAGAACATCACATCAGAGATTCTACGACCTAAGAAGTCATTCGCCCTCTCAAACATATCTTTTGCTTGAATAAAATTATCATATAGTTCCTTTCCCATACCCTCTCTCTGGCATCCCTGACCAGGAAACATAAATGCACGTTTCATTATAAATTAATTATAGCTAAAATTATTCTACTTCTAACTTTTTTGCCGGATTACCGATAACCATATCGCCATCCTTAATCTTGCGCATGACAACACTGGCGGCACCAACTATCGTATTATTACCGACTTTTACTTTTGGATAAATTACTGCTTTTGTATATATGGTTGCTTTGGATCCTATCTCACTCAAGCCACATACTACACAACCTACAAACAAATGCGTAAAGTCGTTGATTTTATTATCGTGACCAATATTGCAGTGGTCTTGAATGATGCAATGATTTCCCAATTTTACGTTCACGGAAACTGTGGTAAACGCACCAACAAAATTGCCTGTACCTATTTCAGCTGATGAACATACGTTTGCCAAAGGGTGGATGATATTGACAAACGTGCCACCTTTCGCTAGAATTGTAGTAACGGCTTTCTCTCTATCGTCCACATCAACATATCCACAAATAAACACATCATCCACAGAAGGTTCATAGTCCTCAACTGTTCCTATGACTTTTGGATATTTATCAGATATTTGAGTATTATACTCACTAAAATCCAAGAAACCATACAGTGACCAAACATTATTATACTCAGGAGTCATCTTAGCATATTCGCAGATTACTCTTCCTAGGGCAGTGCTACCTACTACTATCAAATGTTTCATACTGCAATTATTTTGTCAGTTTAATTCTCATTAACAGACGCTCTCGCCCATCAGGAAGTTTAATCTGGTCAACAACTTCACCTCTCCTCATCTGATATTTGATTATTTGCTTGTTATGAACATCTACTTCGCCATAGTATTCTGTCGCACCTAATGCTCGAAGAATATCATCCTTCACCTGCCAAAGTTCAAGAGATGCTAAAGGATCATTTTCGCTTTCATTCACCAGCCAGCACCAATATTCAACTCTTGGCCCGTGTGTCATAATGAACTTTGGAGCAGTCTCATCGGAAATGGATTTATAACGTTGCCATAGGGCTTTAAACAAATATGGCTTAGAAATAACAGCACCCAGTGCTGCTAAGCCTAAGCATATTCTGTGCTTTCGTAAGTTCTGCATTTGTTTCTCACTACATAGTGACATACTAATAAAACCTACAACTGTACCATTTTCTTTTTCTGCACAAACGATGACTTGATATGGATCGTTCAGTATTATTTTATAATATTTTTCTAAAAAATTCTTGCCAAGAGAGAGAAAAATGCCTTCAATATAGCGGTCTCTGACATGATAATGAAGATTCGCCAACTTTCTGGCTTCGAATGGTTTTGCGATCCTGTATTTCATCAGAATATAATTTGTTTTTTAATTGCCGGATGGAACTCGCATATGAGATATTCATCCGTGTTTGTGCTTAAAAAACATGCTCGTTTCATAGTTTTTTATGATTGGAACTGCAAAGTTCAGTTAAGACTCCAAATGTTGATTTTGGATGCAGAAAGCCAATAGTCAGACCTTCTGCTCCTTTTCGACCTTCATTGTCAATTAAACGAATTCCTTTTGATTTAACCTCTACTAGCGCCTCATTAACATCGTTTACTGCAAAAGCAATGTGATGGATGCCTTGTCCTTTTTTCTCCAGAAATCTTCCAATTGGACTTTCAGGATCAGTCGATTCCAGTAATTCAATTTTGGTGTCACCAACTTTGAAAAAAGCAGTCTTAACTTTCTGATCTGTAACTTCTTCAATGGCATAGCATTTTAGTCCTAAGAGAGTTTCATAAATTGGAATTGCTATTTCAAGGCTTTCAACAGCAATGCCAATGTGCTCGATACGCTTGATGTTCATTTTTTTACTTTTCGTACTTGTTTGAAGTCTGGCTGAGCTGTTAGTAGCTTTACCAATTTGTCGTTTGCTTGTAAATTATTTTCGCAACAATTTTTCAAAATCTGCAGTCAGCTTTTTATAATCGTAATTTTTAGCTGCATTCCTTGCGTTTTCACATATTATGTTATATTCCGCGGAGTCCATCTCAGAGAATGATAATATTGCACTTGCATAATCTTTAGCAGAATTAAACTCTCTTGCAATTCCAAGATTGTACTTTGTTATTGGACAATAACCCATGCTAACGTTAGCGCAAATTGGTTTACCGCTAGCCATATACTGAAACGACTTACTTTGACTGCCGCCAAATCTGGCAATAGGGCTCTTTATATAATTTAATATATTAAGAGAACTATTTGACAAGACATAGGGAACATATTTTAATTCAATCCATTTTTCTTTAAATTTTACGTTGGTCATGTTTTTACGCAAACAATAATTCTCTAGAAATTTTCGATCATCACCATCACCGTAAATCAAAAACCGGATATTCTCTTTATCCTTCAATACTTCAGCAGCATCTATCAATTGTCGTAAATCATTAGCTAGCCGAATAGAACCTAAATAGATCACTTTAAATATCGTGCGATCCTCCAAATCTTCATCATTAATTTTATAAATATTTTTGTTTCTATCGAAATCGGCTAGATCAACGCCATTATTTATATAGTGGACCTTTTTCAAATCAATTTCACCTCCTGACTCAATATCCCAACCCTTCTCAATAATGTAATCTTTGCCTCCTTCCATTGAAAAGACGATTATATCCGCTTTCCTATATAACCAATATTCTGCAATATAAGCAAGTTTTAAAAAAGGATTATTTTTTGAAACCAATCCAAATGCTAAAAATGACTCAGGCCATAAATCTACTACATCGACAATATATCTTGCCTTAATTTTTTTTGCTAAATAATAAATAATATTCCCAAATGGAACCGCTGCCATTTGTGCGATGATATCAGGTTTTTCAAACCTTTTCGATATAAAAAACAACCGGAAGTGAAATTCCAATAAATTCCAAATACGTTTTATTCCATTACTTTTGTATTTACATGTTTTTACATGTATATATTTAATTCCATCATAGTTGACTTCAATATATTTTTTGTTATCGTCAATTAGATTTAAATCCGTATTGTGTAAATAACTGCCTCCAATTATCGTAACATCATAACCCAATTCAATCAGATATTGAGCACGTTTCAAAGTTTGGATGCGTAATTCATATTTTGGGGGCATTGCCAAAGCGTTTATCAACCAAATTTTTTTCAATTTATTTTCCATTGATTAGTTGTTTGAACTCACCGGTGTCCGGTTAAGAAATTATAATACCCTCTAAAACCCTTATCAATAAATGGCTAGAGGAACGTTCTTTGATTTTTCGATTCGAAATCTTGATTTTTGCCGTATTAATAAGCAAGACGATGAATCAAGCGAAGACTGTATTATCACAATTGATGTTATTTTTGACTGAGTTTGATTTTAACAAAGGTGTTGATGCTTATAATAGTAATTATCGTTTAAGAACGTTTACTTGTCGGAACACTTTTACTTAATTAGTTTTGCACAACTCACCTATAATGAAAGCTTTCAAGACATTTGAGCCTGCCTGATGGCCTTGTCCGGCAAACTTTACCATCGAGGTGTCAAGCACCCGTTTCAAAGTCAATACTGGCTGAAGCCAATGAAAAAGGGAATTGGAGCATTTATTCAGACTTCGCTAAGGTATTGATCAAGGAGGCCAGACGTCTTTCCTATCAGATGATCATTTTCTGCTTGATATCAACAAGATGACTCATGCCCTTGACAGCAAAACCATCAATTTGTGCCTAAATTTATTTCCGCGGGCAAAGTTCCGAAAAGCCAAGAGAGCAGTAAAAAATGTACACCCTTTCGAATCTGCATAGTTTTATACCCACTTTTATCGAGATTACAGATGGTTTGTGCCACGATGTCAATATCCTTGATCTGATTGAAGCCGAACCTAAAGCAGTTAACGTCTTGGACGTGGGCTGTGTTGATTACGAAAGACCTAACAAGATCCATCAGAAAAGGTATTTTTTGCAACAAAGGCAAGAGCCAACATGGCATGTAAAAGATTCTACAGCCACCCTGTCAATAAAAGAGCAGTCTACGTTGTGATCAGTCTGTAAGGCTTGCTGGATTCTACATCGGAAAATATTCTAAATATATTTGATTGCTGTTCAGTCCTGTAATTATAATTACCTGATCGCTAGGCACTCCTGTTGGAGGATCTGTCTGCCCACTGTTCAGAATCTCTTACTTCACGTTAGTCTTTGACCGTGTGATGAAATTGATCTGCTCTTTGGTTAGTCAGTCCAGACGTTGAAAATCAACATAAGCGATGTCCATAACCAAATAATTATCTGAGGGAAGGTTGATACTATCCAAAGCATTAACATCGTGCAGGGATTCCTCTGAAATGAAAATGCACTCTGGTAAGGAAGTTTTTAGATCAAGCACCGTCGAATCTTTATGACTGATTTGGCTGTAATGAATGTTGCCCACCAGAAAACTGATAAGCAAAGGTCAGCGACAGTCGAATCCAGCGCAAATATGCCTTCTTTAAGCTTTAAATCTATTTGATTATAATTAACATACAAGTCTTTAGCCTATTTAATCAGCATAAGGGAGATTAATATTTCCTTACATCAGACCATTATTTAATCTTTAGAATTGTTGCACCCCAGGAATACCCAACACCAAAACCAGCTATTAATACGTTCCCCCCTAATTTCCCTTCTTTCTTAGCTTCATGCAAAGCAATAGGGATGGTTGATGAAACTGTATTTCCAAAGTCTTCAAGACAATAGAAGAATTTTTCAGATTCAATCTCAATTAACTTACGTAAGTAATTCATCATATATTTATTAGCTTGATGGAAAACAAATAAATCTATGTCCTCTTTAGAAATCATGTTTTTTTCTAGTGTCTGTTCTACCATAACAGGGACATTTTCAGACGTAAAATTGAATATTTCTCTTCCATTCATAAATAAGTAATCTGATGAAGATGGATTTCCAACTTCATCAAATATTAAATCATTCTTAGCATTTGGTTGACGAAGGCCACCTTTTTCAACTATTAAATTCTTAGCGCCTCGTCCATCAGTGCCCAAGCAAAAATCGCCAATAACTGCATAGCCATCTGTAGAAATTAGAGTTGCGGCCGAAGCATCTCCAAAAATTGTACGATTACCTTTGTCTTTGGGATGAATATGTTTTGAGTATGTTTCAGAAGTAAGCAACAACACATTTGTTGCGATATTGGCTGCAATAAGTCCTTTTGCTAATGACAATCCATAAACAAAGCCAGAACAGCCCAAATTGAAATCTAAAGCACCAATATCCGTTCGCAGTCCTAATCGTTCCTGTATAAGGCATGCCGAGGTTGGTAAAAAGTAGTCAGGGCTTTGGGTACAAAGCAATAAAAAGTCAATCAATGAACGGTCAATTCTATTTTCTGCAAATAGTTTTTCGGCTGCTAATGTTGCCATATCAGAAGCTGTTTCATTTTCAGAAATAACATGACGCTTATTAACACCTATTTTCTGCGCTACTTTTTCAACAGTCCACTCTGGAAATTCTTTTGCCAAATCCTCATTAGTGACTATTTTATCTGGAAGATAATATGATATAGCTTTAATATATGTATCCATCTTTTATTATTGTAAAGTATAACCACCGTCAATTAATAGACTACTACCTGTTACCCATTGAGTTGCATCAGATAATAGATAAACTGCAGCATAAGCAACTTCCTCTGGTTTTCCGTACCTTTTCAATGGATATTTAAGTCTGTCTTTTTCAATATCTTCTTCTCCAAAACTAGATGATCTGTATAAATCCGTTTCTATCATACCTGGATTGATACAATTAGCACGGATAGCACGTGAAGACAATTCCAAGGCAACGCATTTCATAAAACCAGTTAAAGCACCTTTTGAAGCAGCATAAATAGAATTACCAGTCATTGCACAATTATTACCGTTAATTGAGGACATATAGACTAAGGAAGATCCCTTATTTAATTTCTTATTTTGAATTAGTAGTCGGGTTAAATTGATTGGTACAATTTGATTTATCTGTAATATGCTACTTATATCTTCAACTTCAGTCAGTTGGAGCAATAATGGTTTGACTATACCAGCATTGCATACAAACCCATCTAATTTTGGTAATAAATCAACAAGTGCCTCTAACTGATTCTTGTTCGCTAGATCCGCAACAAACAATTGATGATTTTCACCATGAAGTGACTTATAAGTTTCAGATAGTCGAACAGAATTTCTCCCTGTTATTATTACAGTCGCACCCATCTGAGAGCAAACAATTGCAATGGCCCTGCCGATGCCTGAAGAGGCACCAGTAACTAATATCAACTTATTAATTAAGGAAAAGGGGTTCATTTAATTTTTTTCTCAACACAATCAAACAACTCTTTGATTGTGTTTAGATTTTTAATGTCTTCTGTTTTTAGAACAACGGAATATTTTTTGTCAATCATATTTAGAATCGCAAAGGCAGTTAGAGAGGACCATTCATCCAAATCTCTAAAACAAGTTTCCAAACTGAATATTGATACGTCAGTTTCATCAAATTGTAAAGCAAAATTGCGGACAAAATCATCTTTTTCCATCGTAATTGTTTTTAAATTAAAAATTTCAGAATTTTATTCTTATTCTCGAAATATACATTTTTCTTTAGATAAAAGAATTTGTTTCCTTCGTAATCTTCTTCAATGAAAATTGGAGAAAATAGCATATGATATTTAAGTACTTTTGTATTTTTTCGTCTAACATCAAAAAGACAAGTTTCTAACCTTAGTTGGTTGAATCCAAAATCGCGTATTAAAATGTCTGCTATTATTGGAATTTTTTCGGAAACATTTTGGTCGAATATCCAACTGCCAATAGTAAAAGTTTTAGTGTTATAATCAATGTTATATATCCGGTAAAACCCAATAGGATCTTTACTATCAAGCAAAGAAAAGGCAAAATAATATTCTTTCCCGGTAGATTCCTTTAATTTGTATTCTTTAATATATGTTTTCTGAATATTTAAATTCTTATCAGTACTGTGAATATGTTTAGAGAGATTAGAATCGGTCCTAAGCTGGATGATTCTCTCAGCATCATTTTCATCTACCAATCGCATATTTAAACCATATTTAATGGCTTCATTACAAAATTCTTCTATAAACATATTATTTGTTTCTCATTATTTCCTGCAACTTATTGGGTCTAAAAATTTTCTAAATTTATTTTTGCAATTGATTATTCTAAGGATTTATAAATGCCAACTAGTATTTGTTCTTGGGACTCCCAATTGAATTCTTCTTTTACTGCTTTTTGGGCATTTTGTCCCATTTCATAGGCTTCATCTTTATTGTTAATTAAATATTGGATTGCTTGTTTGACCTCATGAAAATTGTCGGGATTTACACATATTCCACATTTGTATTTATCAATTATCATTTTTTTCCAAATCTCAAAATCTGTACATATTAGGGGTAATCCATATTTCATATAATCAAACACTTTTGTATTTCCTAATGTTCCGTTTTTGAACCCCACATTTGCATGATAGTGCAATAATGTGATTGCAATAGTTGATTTTTGGAATGTTACTCCCAACTCTTCTCTTGTAAGGTATCCCAAATAATTTACTTTATTCCATGACGGATATTTTGATATTTCCGTTTTATAATCTTCCGAAAATGTTCCAGCAATGTTATAAGTAATATCAGGTATGTAAGAAATAGCTTTTAATATTGCTTCCTGGTTAGATACTGTACCGGAATAAAATAATGTATTTTGCCTCCCTAAGTAATCCTCTTTAGAAAAAGATATTAAACTATTATCATCATATTTCGGATAGTTTGTAATCATGTATGCATGATTTGTAAATAGTTCAATTTTTTCTAAAATGTGAGGAGAAACAGTAATAACAGCATCGTAACGATTAAGATATTTCTTATATAATTTAAGTAAATATTTTGAAATTAATTTTTTAATTAATCGTGGAATCCACGTAATGTCATTTGCATATGCTAACCAGTCCTCATGACTGTCAAAAATGACCTTTTTGCCTTTCTTCTTTAATTTAATGCCGTATTTAAATAATTCAATATCATGTATATGATATACATCTGCGTTAACTCCAAGTGCCTTTTTGTAAACTTTTCTGGAACCTACCAGAACTCGACTTATGGGGTGCATATTACATTTTACCCCAATAATATTAATGCCTTCCAAGATCTTGTTGTCTACATTGGGTACAATGATTGTAATATCATATCCTTCTTTAGCTAAACTTTTACATTCATTTTGAAAAATCCTATTATCCGTCTCACTATGTGTAACTGTTAAATGACAAACCTTCATTCTGTTCATAAAGTTATATTCTTATTAAAACGCGGGATTGAATAGAAGAAAATTATCATTAGCAATAAGCCTCCTGTAAGCAGTGCGGTTGAGAATGTTAAGCTCAGTAAATTGACAGAAGTGCAAATGGTTACGATAAATAATAGTCTTTCGTCAAAACCTTTCGTTGATCCCTCAATAAGCTTGAATATCGAAACAAGAATAATTGGGAATATTATTATACCAATGGAACCAAAGTTCAAATAGGCATCGGAAAAAAGACCATTGTTTGCACGTCCTTCAATATCCCCAGTTTGATGATATCCAATTAAGAAAGCGATATTATCTTTATAGGGGGAATCAAAATTGAACCATTTAAAAATACTTTGCCGGAAATAGTCAAATTCCCGGGTAGAGAAAAAATCATAGTAGATGTGATTTGCCATTGATGGTAAAAATAAAAGCCTATAGGTAGTAAAGAAGCTTAAAAAATATGTATCAAATATTTTAAATTCTATTAATGAAAGGACAATTAGGACAAGCATTCCCCACACAAAAAATCGGGATTTGTTAAGAGTTTTTACCAGGAAATATCCTATTAATGCAATAAATAATAGTAAGATTACTGATTTACCACCGGCAATTCCGAAATTCAGTAATATAATGCCCATAATAATTATTGCCAAGGTAATCTTCTTCTTGATTAGAAAATATACAAAAATAATTGGCAAGATAGTGTTTGCTGCAGAACTTAGATATCCTATAAAAAGAGGCATATCATATTCGCGTGCCTCTAAACGCAATTCATATACATCAAACAATCCGAAGTGAAGACGGAATCCTGTATATTTCCAGGAAATAAAAATGACAGTAGTACAGAGCATAACAATTATCGCCGTGAACAGAAAACTACTGTTATTATCTTTTTTAACGTTCCAGTTTAGAGATGGAATAGATAGATTAAATACTAATAAAAGGGCCCAATATATATAGCTTAAAAAGACAAATTGGAGTTCATATGTACTATTAAAGGCAATAAGGCTCGTTGTAGGAACCAAAGAGACGAGTATTAAAACCGATAAAATATTTGAAGAGATATTACTTTTAGTGAAAGTTTTGACTATTAATGGGCTTAAGGAAATTAAGAATAACCATGAGATAGAATTGTACAATCCACTTGGGTTATTAAAGTATCCTTGATAGCCCCATGTTGGTGAAATAATATTTGCATAACAAATATCCATAACAACTCTATACAGTATTAAACCTAAAAAGCAAAACAGTTTACCATAAATAAACTTTTGACTGATTATAGCCCGCATATAGAGGTTTTAAAATATTATGATAAACTTCAACTAACCGAAAATTCTCGTGTAATAAACATGCACAAGCAGAATAATTAGTATGAAGTAAGTGTTTCTATAATTTTATCGCCTGCATTTCCTTCGCCGTATAATTTTCTGTCAAATTCGGTATGGGTATTTGATAATATTTGATTAAATGAATCCACAATATTATGCCGATCAGTTCCTGTCAATAAGTTATATCCATTTTCTACTAATTCCACCCATTCTGTTTCATCTCTGACCGTAATACACATCTTCTCAAAGAAATAGGCCTCTTTTTGTAATCCTCCACTATCCGTAATGACTGAGCTACAATTCTTAAGCAAATATATCATCTCTAGATAGCCCACTGGATTAGTAAAACATATCTTGTTGGTATTGAAATTATATCCCATCCCAGATAATTTTGCCTTTGTGCGAGGATGCAGTGGAAGTAAAACTGGACACTTCCCAGATATTTCTTCTAATGCCTCAAAAATTGAAACCAGCCGTGTCAAATTATCTGTGTTTTCCGCTCTATGTATCGTGCACAAGACAAATTTGTCCGGTATATTAAATTCTGGTTTAACTGCTTTATTGGCGTAAAAAATTGCCGCATCCTGCATTACATCACCATTTTTGAATATTCTACAATCAATATTTTCATATCCTTCCATCTTTAAATTATTGATCGCTTTATCAGTGGGACAGAAAAGCACATCGGAAATTCTGTCAGTTAAAATTCTATTGATTTCTTCCGGCATATCCATGTTATAAGAGCGCAAACCTGCTTCTACGTGAGCAACTTTTATATGTAATTTTTTTGCAGCCAGAGCCCCCGCCAAGGTTGAGTTTGTATCTCCATAGACTAATACCCAAGTTGGGTTTTCTTCAATCAAGGTTTTTTCAATATTTTCCAGCATCTGCCCCGTCATTGCTCCATGCCCAAGCCCGTTAATATTCAGATTATAATCAGGTTTGGGAATGTTCATCTCCTCAAAAAATATTTCAGACATATTTTTATCAAAATGTTGCCCAGTATGAATAATTACTTCTTGAAGTTTGTTTTGTTTTGCAATAGCTCTACTGACTACTGCTGCTTTTATAAATTGAGGTCTGGCTCCAATTATTGTAACTATTTTCATATATGAATTTTAATTTAGTAGCTCAATTAGCTTCTTTGTAAGGACAAAATAATCAAATTGATTTGCAACATTTTTATATATTACACTCATTTCTTCGCATCCAACCGAATCCATATTTGATAGGTATAGTACCGCATCTGCAAATTCATTTCTTGACCTGAATTCATTTCCGATACAAAGATTATACTTGTTAATAGGGCGATACTTCATGTTCAGATTCGAACAAACAGGCTTTCCGCGGGCGGTATATAGAAATATCTTACTCTGGCTTTCTCCATATTTGCCAAATGTTCCGGATTTTTAATTATGTATGTTTACTATGCTCTCAGATAGTATGTATTGAACGCAATTTGGGTCAATCCATTTTTGTTTGAAAATTACATTATCAAGCTTTATGTCTTTACAATAATTTGTTAAGGGATTCTCTATCATGTCCGTAGCCATAAATGAGAAATTTTATAATGGTATGGTCTTTAAGTATTTCGGCAGCTTTAATCAGCTCTTTTAAATTACCCGCTAACCGGATTGATCCTATGAGAATTATCTTTTTAATTGTGTCGTTTTCTAAATCATTGTTTTCCAGCTTATCTGCTGCCATATAGGGCAGAAAATCGTTTAGATCAACACCTTTATTTATATAATAAATTTTGTTTAGGTCGATGTGACTACCTTTATTCACATCCCATTTACTATCTGCAACATAATCTTTTCCTCTTATATCGAAAAAAAGACTTTATCCGTTCTTGCATAACTATTTTTGGGCAAATAGGCAAACGGTAAAATTGGATTATATTGCCAATAATTCCTAAATCAACTAAGATCTGGCCATAAATCTTGAACTTCAACTAAGTACTTTGCTTCCATATTTTTAGCAGCATGATACAATAAATTCCCGAAATGAACACTAGCTGGTTGAATAAAAAAATCAGGGCGATTAAAATTTTTCCTTAAGAAGTGTACTTTGATCGGGAATTCAATAAGACGAATCAATCTTGACAATCCATTGCTATTACATTTTCTCGTCTTAATGTGTATGAACTTTATATCTCCATAATTCCTTCCTATATATTTTCATCATCTTCAATTAAGTCAATATTCATATTATGCATCACACTCGATGCGAATATTGTGACATCATATCCCATTTTAGCAAGGAAATGAACTCGTTTGATTATTCTAGCCTCGACTCAAGTTTGCGAGGCATTGCATATTGATTAATCAACTAAATTATCTAAATGACTTCTACCATTTATTTATTGTTTCAACTATATATCCTAATTCCTCATTTGTCAAAACAGGACTGATTGGCAAGCTCAATTCCTGATTGTGTATTTGCTCTGTAATGGGTAAAGTCAATGTGTTCCATTCTTTATAGCATTTCTGCTTATGAGGAGGAATTGGGTAGTGGATTACTGTTTGAATGCCGTTCTCAGTTAAATATTTTTGCAATTCATCCCTGCGGGTAGTGAGAATTGGGAAAATATGAAAGACATGGTCATTCTCTCCTGTTATTCTAGGAAGTCTTATATCTGAATGTGATATATTGTTGATGTAATTTAAAGCAACTAATTTTCTTAATTCAACATCCTCGTCCAAGTGCTTCAATTTCACATCAAGTATTGCTGCCTGAATTTCATCTAGTCTGCTGTTAAAGCCTTGATAATCAAAATAATACTTCTTTTTTGATCCATAATTAGCTAAAGTTCGAACCATATCTGCCAAAATCTGCTCGCTTGTTGTAACCGCTCCTGAATCGCCAAAGGCTCCAAGGTTCTTTCCGGGATAAAAACTGTGCCCTGCGACGTTTCCTAAAGAACCGGTCTTCAATCCATCAAACATGCAACCATGAGCCTGAGCATTATCCTCAATTAACTTTAGTCCGTTCTTCCTGCATATTTCACCAATTTTCTTGGTGTAAGCACATTGGCCATATAGATGGACAATCATTATCCCTTTTGTCTTGTCAGTTATAGCCTGTTCTATTTTGGTATCATCAATCTGCAGAGTATCCACGGATGGTTCTATCAGAACTGGGACCAGTTTGTTATCACTGATTGCGAGGATCGATGCAATATATGTGTTTGCCGGAACAAGTATTTCATCGCCCTCTTGCATGATTCCAAGTTCAATATAGGCGCGAAAAATTAAACGCAAAGCATCCAGCCCGTTGGCAACGCCAATGCAATAATCTGTTCCTATATAACTGGCATAGTTTCTCTCAAAGGTTCTATTTTCTTCACCTTGAAGATACCATCCAGAATCAATGACTCTTTTTGCTGCTTCATGTATCTCTTCGGAGTATTTTCGAGTAATTTTCTGTAAGTCAAGAAATTTTATCATAAACTGATTAAATCTTTAAAAGGTTTCCCACATTTTTACAAGGGCAATTCTTATCTAAATTTATAATTCAATCGCAAATATCCTGTAAAAGATGCAGGGTGCCCAAACCATACTAATTAGTCTGGGAAAGTTTTCATTTCAGAACTTCCAGATCCAATCATTGCATATCTTCCAATCCTAATCACTCCAGTAATTTTACTGTTAGTTCCAGTTGAGGACCTTCACTCACATTATTCAATAACTTAAATGATCTTTTTTTGATTTTAGAGGAAAATCATTTTAATATGTTTCAATCGGACCGACAAATGAATTATTTTTAACTGCAATTCCATCTCAAAGTTGAATGCCACTTTTAGCTTTTATATATCTCCAATGGATAACATTACAACTAATTGTGCAATACTTGCCTGCTAATCGTCTTTAAGAGCAACATTATACTGTGATATTTCATTTCCTAAAGTATTTGTAGATTAACGTCAGAAAACGGATATTTCAGTATTTTTATAATTTTTAAAATTAGCGTAATCCCTTATATAATCAGATGCATCATATTTTGTGGATGCCAGCACTAAGCATATAGAACCAGATGAAAACTCAAAAAGTTCTCTCCAAATACCAGGAACAATCAATAATCCATAGTCGGGTCTGTTCAGTCTTACAATTCTCTTGTTAATCCCATCGTCCAACTGGACATCAAAACTACCACTGGTAGCGACAATTAACTGATGAAGAGCTTTATGGGCGTGGCCACCTCTTACCTCTCCGCTTGGCATATCATACAAGTAGTAAATCCTTTTTACCTGAAAAGGGATATTGTTTTCACCTTCTACAATAGTAATGTTTCCTGCCCGATTATGAATCTTGTTTAATGGAATAACACTACACTCGTATATACTACTCTTTTTCATAATCCCTTATATTGTAAAAATTCGTTGTAACCCCTAATATAGTCTTGTTCAGAAAAAGTAGTTGAACTAATTACCATTGCAAGAGAGTTGGTTGAAAAATTCTCCATTTCTCTCCATAATGTATCCGGAATATATAAACCATAATAGGACCGATTAAGGGAAAATCTTTTCTTTTCCTTTCCATCGTCAACGACTACATCAAAGCTACCTGAAAGTGCAATAATAATTTCCTGTGTTCTTTTAAAGGCATGACCTCCTCGAACTTGTCCGCCAGGAACATCATAAATCCAGTAAACGCGCTTGATTTTGAAAGGAATATGACTGTCTTCTTCAAGAAATGAAAGATTGCCTCTACTATCCTCCATCTTTGGGAGTTGAAGAATTTTGGGTGTATTCATACAAAATTTTCGTTGAGCAGGGATTGACTAATTACCTATAGAAATCACATATTAATTGACAGATATGGTCAATTTGGTTGTCTGTTAGCTGACTTGCAGATGGTAGCCAAAGGCCTTTTTCTCCGACCAAATTCGAAATTGCATGGTTACCTTCAACTTGATATGCTTCTTGTTTATTTATTGGAGGATACATTGTTCTTGTCCCAACTCCGTTTTGTCTCAGATATTGTGCCAATCCATCACGATTTTCAACCAATAAATCAATAAACCAAGGAGAAGTACATGATAAATCCTGATTAAAGAATTTCAATTCCTTCAGGTCTGAAAGGTTCGTCTGATAACGTTTTAGAATATCCTTTTTTCTTTCAATCCTAGAAGTTAATTTTTTCATCTGTTCATTGCCAATTACTGCCTGGAGTTCAGTGAATTTAAAGTTGTATCCAATTGAATTATGCACATCGTTTCCACCAGCACTTCGTCCAAAATCCTTAAGACGCCTCAGACGATATGCCATGTCATCATCATTTGTAATAATTGCTCCGCCTTGTCCGGTAGTTATTACTTTAGGAGCAGAAAAAGAAAAGCTGCCGGCCAACCCAACTGTTCCCTGATGTTTTCCGTCGGGATACCATGACCCTAAAGCCTGTGCAGCATCTTCCAGCAAAATAAGGTCATTTTCTTTACACAATTTTTGAAATGCTTCAATTCCGGATAGTGGATAACGACCATTAGCATTCACAAAAAAAATCGCTTTCGTTTTTGGTGTAATTGCTTTACGTGCGCAATCAATATCCATGCATAGCGTCTCTGGTTCTACATCGACAAAAATTGGTGTTGCACCAAATATCTTTATAGAGTTGGGAGTAGCAATCATTGTGTAATTAGGTACAATAACTTCATCACCCGCCCTTATCCCCGCTGCAATAGCCATCAAGGTGAGGCTTATCGTACCATTATTAACAACAATGCAATGCCTGGCTTTTGTATAGTCTGCAATGCGCTGTTCAAATTCTGCAGTCTGTCTAAATTCGGTTAGCCATCCACCTTCATCCATATATCTGTTTAGAGCTTCTTTTTCTTCTGGCCCAAACCAAGGCTCCATTTGAAAAATAAATTTATCCATGGTATCAAACTTTTGTTGATTCAATATTCAAACTTAATAATATACCATTTTCTTTATCCATATGTGGGAAATAAGCTTGAGAATGGTCGTCATAATCTTTATGAATGGTATCTTTCCATTCGTATCTGTGAACATTATTAAAACCGTTTTCTTCGAGTAATTCCTTTAACGAATCAAAAGAATATACGGTTTTATGATATAATATTTGTGATCCGGTTTCTGTGTTTATTTCCATTCGGCCATATAATGGACCTAATATTTTTTCAAGTTTTCCTGTTTTTCGATAAATGTGGATTAATTGATCAAAATCGGGTACTGCCAGTCGTAAAGTTGCTCCAGGCTTTAGAACCCTTCGCCATTCCTTTAAAACATCAACAGCATTCTTTCTGTCAAAATATTCAAAACTATGACTACTGTAAATGAGTTCGACACTGTTATCTTCGAACATGCTCAAATTATCAATGCTCGACTTGTAATGAATATGAGGGAAATCACATAAATCTATATTTATGAATCCAGGGATATTTCTATGCCAACAACCTAAATGTAATTTCATTAGAATCTTCTCCTATCTATATCGGCACCTAAATAGGGGCCATTTTTTATTTCCAAAACCTGAGTATTATCTTGCAAAATTTCATATCCATGACCGGAGTTTAATAATATAAGAGTATCTCCTTCGTATGCAATGATGACATCGACCAATGTTTCATCAAGTGAGTATATCTGAGCTTTAATACTTCCTTTTCTAACGAATAGAACTTCTTGAGTACGAAGAACAGAACGACTAACCGGGTTGTGAATATGTTTTAACAATTTCTTTCCTTCGTTGTATTGCCAAGATCCTACCTGGATAAACTCCTCTTCATTAGAATAAAATCCTAATCCATCTGCCCATGCATCTGATGGAATGAGCCTTGCAAGGATATCATTTTTGTATTTTATTTCTTTAATACCCATTATACTTTATTTTTTAGATACCAATTAATTGTTTCTTTTACTCCGGTTTCAAAATCTCTGTCAGGCTTCCAATTCAATAGCTGTTCTCCAAGCGCTCCGTCAACTGTTTTAAATGGTGCTCCGTCAGGTTTTGACGGGTCAAATTCCATCTTGCCGTCATACCCGATATATTTTTTGATAAGATTTGCCATGTCAATAATTGAAATCCCGGTAGCAGTTCCAACATTTACGGGACCCGGATGATAAGGCATTCCCATTGCATGAATCAGCGCTTCTGCACCATCTTCAACATGCATCCATTCTCTTACAGGAGTTCCTGTACCCCATACAATCACCTTTGGTTCGTTGTTATGTTTCGCCTTAGCAAATTTCATTATTAATGCACCAAGAGCATGCGACCGTTCTTCCTCAAAGTGATCTCCCGGGCCATACATATTAGATAAAACGATATTATAAATTTTATCTCCAAATTGTTTTTCGTAGGCGAAAGCTCCAATAATAAATGCTTTTCTCACGAAACCATAAACCATAACCGATTCGTGCATTGGTCCATCCCAGATTTCGTCTTCTTTAAACAGAGTTGCCTTTGACGGATATACACAATTTGATACCGGATTAATAAACCTTTCAACTCCGGTTTTATGTGAAGCATAAAGAATATTAGCAACCATTTTTAAATTGTTATGAAAAAGCTCAGCAGTGTGCTTATAGCCAAATTGAATCCCGCCTACATACGAAGCGCAATTAATAACAATCTCCGGTTTAGTCTTTTCAAACAGGTCAATCGTTTGTTTTTCATTTCTTAAATCAACACCCAAGGATAATGACGAGGGTACGAATTCAATGTTTTTGAGTTTTAATTTCCGGCAAACCGTCGTGCCTAAAAATCCAGTAGCGCCAAGGACTAAAATCATAGTTCAACTCCTCCATAATTATCGTTGTCAATATCGTATTTTACCATCTTGTAAACCAATTCGTCCAAACTTGTCCTGGATTTCCAACCCAGTTCCTTAATAGCTTTGGAGGGATCTCCCCATAATAAATCTACTTCTGATGGTCTGAAGTACTTAGGATTGATTTTCACAAGAGTATCTCCATTGTTCTTATTATGTCCTATTTCATTTACACCTGATCCTTTCCATACAATATCTATATCAATTACCTTGAATGCCTTTTCGACAAATTCCCTTACGGTATGTGTTTCTCCTGTGGCAATTACATAATCGTCAGGTTTGTCTTGCTGCAGCATAAGCCACATCGCCTCAACATAATCTTTTGCATAACCCCAGTCTCTTTTGGCATCAAGGTTGCCGAGAGTAAGGTACTCTTGTTTCTTATTGTATATGTTAGCTACTGCTTTGGTGATTTTTTTTGTTACGAAGGTTTCTCCTCTTCTTGGTGATTCATGATTGAACAGAATTCCGTTACATGCAAACATATTATAAGCTTCCCGGTAATTAACCGTAACCCAGTATGCATATAATTTAGCTGCCCCATATGGTGATTTTGGATAAAAAGTTGTTTTTTCATTCTGCGGCGCAGTTTCAGGTAAACCTCCAAATAGTTCGGAAGTTGAAGCCTGGTAAAATCGGCATGAAATTCCCGTATCACGAATCGCATCAAGCAAACGAATTGTTCCTATTGCATCAACTTCTCCAGTATATTCAGGAACTTCGAATGAGACAGCAACATGTGACTGTGCTCCAAGATTGTATATTTCGTCGGGCTTAATTTCATTTATCAGTCTGTGGAGATTGCTGGAATCAGCCAAATCTCCGTGATATGTGTTTAAATCCGGATGATAATAGATTTCCGGTTTTAGCCTGGTCGTCGTAAATGTGGAAGACCGGCGTACTATTGCATGAACTGAATACCCTTTTGACAAAAGGTATTCAGCAAGATACGATCCATCCTGTCCAGTTATTCCAGTTATAAATGCTTTTTTTTTCATATTATTTATTTACTAATTAAATAGTAAATTAGTATTTATACCCTCTGATTTTGAAAACGATTTTACGCCTTATTTGCCATGGAAAAAGAATTGTTCTGTTAAGTATATTAAAGATAACGGCGTATAAATTAATTAACAGCTCATACTTTCTTGAAAAAGGAGTTCTATTCCCAATGTCAGGCACATACCCTAATTTGTTTAACTCTTTTATAGCTCCTCTCCTCCATTTGCCCTTTACAACAGTATGACACTCCTTGAATATGCTTTTATAGACTACAAAAAATTTATCATACTTGTCACTCCTTACAGAACCAAATTTTTCAAATTCCCAGGCATTTTCTCCTCGAGCGAGCAAATCTTCCAAAACAGAGATTTTCCATAATGAATATTCACAAGTGGGTCGATATATTGATCCTTTATCAATTACTCCAAAGAATTCATTAAACTTTCGGGTCGCTTTTGGTCGGCTAACAAAGCATAAAAAGTTACCGTCAATTTCAAAGAACATATTTAATATTTTATTAAATTTTCCCTGATCTACTTTTTCAATAATCGGCACATCCTCTAAGGTAATAATTACATATTCGAATTTTTCCTTTAACAAGGACAGTACTTTTAATAAGTTATCGGACCAACTCTCGTCTCTCCCAATTTTTATGCATTCAAAAGAAGATTCAGGTATAGATTTAGAATTTGTAACGAAATATTTGTCAAATGGACAATCGGGCCAGTTCTTTTCAATAAAATGAATAGTCATAGGCCACAAATCGGAATAATTATCACATGTAAGGACAACAAATGCGACGGATTTCTCCTTCATAAAAAATATTTTTGTAAATAATTGCTAACTCTGAATAATCTTCTAATTGTCTGCATTCTAAAAAATGATTATTTCCCTTTGGCAAATCTACTTGTCATAAACAGACTTAAAAGATGGGTAGCACTTCTCCCTATCATGAAACAGTATAATGTTCCCTTAATGTCCTTAAGGAAATATATGCCAATTAATATCGATATGAGCGTCAATAAGAAGTATAGTATTTGCCACCATAAAAGCATTTTCATCTTTTCGGCAATGATGAACATTGAAGATCCGGTTTCTGAGACAAAGCTGATCGCTACGATTGGACATAGGATACGGGCGTACTCACCTGCAGAAAACCACTCTTTACCTAATACGAATGAAAATAACTGAGGGGCAATTAAATAGAACAAAGAAAAACCAACTGCGGAAATAACGCCCATCACAGATAATGTCTTCAAATAGATGCTAAAACAGTTGCCGGTTTTTCTATATATATCGTTAGCCTGTTTTCTGAAAGTATCCCTTATAGCTAAACTGATAATAGACGCAGGTAGTGCCAATACCGAAATTGCCATTGAATAATACCCGATTTGAGTTATGCTAAAGGCAGTCAACAAGAGCAGAACTGGTAATTCACCACCAAGAATATTTAGTAACTGAGCCGGCAAAACTAATTTAGGACATTCAATGTACCTTTTCGACAACCATTTCATTTGTCTAAAGGAAGGGGACAAAAATTCTTCCCTATCTTTTCTTAAAGCGAGCCAGATGCATGACACAGCCGTTATTATTCTACCCAAAAATTCCCCAATAATAAGACCGCCATTAAATATTTTAGTCCAGCCAAACAGGGCTTTGGCCAAAGTCATTGAACCTGTATTCGTAATCTTATTAAAAGATAAGTTTACAAAGTACTTATTTCTTACGCACCATTCGTTATAAGATTGATAAATTACGATAAGAAAGGCTGTAGGGGGACAGATATAAACCCAATATTTCAGCGAAGGGACTTTGAATGATTCCGATATGAAGGCCGAAGAAAAATAAAACAGAACCTCAATTATCGATAACGAACAGAATGCAATAATTAATGTCAGCCATACCGTGTTAGCAGCAAGCCGCTTGGTATCTGTAATTAATATGGCCGTTTCATATTTCCATGTAGCTACTACACTAATAACAGCTGTTATTGAAATTACAGTTGCTAAAACGCCAAAGTCCGATGGTGAATATATTCGGGTTAAAATGGGATAAAAAGCTAACGGAATAATTTGTGCAATTATTGTTCCACTAGTCAAAATAATAGAGTCTCTAATATAACTATTTGGTTTAAGATTGATTTTTTTTCTAAATTCCATTAAATTAGATATATCATTCAAGTTAACAATCGATCCGATCCAATTATCCAAAGTGACAGGACGATTTTGGAAATATGTGATACTATGTAACGATTGTCCGGCGGTCAGATTATAGAAAATACTAAATAGTCTATTAACACTAACCCATATATTTCATATGATTGTCTAACTTGAAATCTTGAATTTCATTCGGCACAAAGAGATATTAGACGAAAAACAATGAAGAGACATAAGTGTCACATCGGACACAACTCTTGCTCGGAAAATAGTTTGAAAGGATGGGGAATAACTTCGTTAATTACTTTGTTGATAATAAAATGGTTGTAACGCTTAATAAGGTATTCACTGGAGACAGTAGCTGAATAAAGATTGTTCTTTGAGACTATAGATTAGCAATATTTCAAGGTACTTTTGGTTAGGGGCGATATAAAACAATTAAACTCAAAATTAATTTTGACTCATAAACACGGCCAATTGACTTTTCTAGTGGATTCCAGATTTTTGACCTGAAATTCTTTTGGGCTTTATAGTTGCTTCCAATTCTTTTTTTCTGAATGTGGCTGTTGAGTTATATGGTAAGTTACTCCTTTGGTCGAATTACGAGCGGTACTAGATTCCAAAATATAATTCATATGATCGCTTATGAAAAGGTGGAATGCTCACTCCTTTTTATTCAGTTAAGATTTTGCCTAAAAAAATTATCGAAAGCAAATAGGAGTTATTGTTACACAATATTTGCTGAATTTACCGATCATTTTAGTGATTTGCTTGTAAAAGATTGGCATGGTTCTTCGATCTTGACGGTAAATCCTCAGCGTTGAGCTGATAAGTTATTGGCCAATGAAAAATGTCGGTTGGGAGGTGACGTTCGTAAAGCGACAAGAAAACTCCAATTCTATGCGTTTTTCTCTATCACAGCACAGATAATTACCTTTATTTCCCATGTCGCCCGGAGATTATAGATTTAACACATTACGTTTTATTCACAACGAAGAAATGCATACTTCATTTTTAGCACCGAAAATACTGATCGTATTATTTAGTATGAGTGCAAATCATTTCACCAATGGACAAAGTTATCGGAAGAGAGATGTCTCTTGATCTTGATTCCCCAGACGTCAGATGAGCGGATTGTAATCTGCTGTAAATTAAACAATTTAAAATCCTAACTATAGTTTGTATATTTTATCCGAGGGTTTATTCGTTACATTTCTTAAGTCAACGATTAATTTGGAATTCTCAACAATATAGTCTATGTTAAAAACTGTATGATTTGTGGTAATTACAACACAATCTACATCGTTAAGAATTTCCTTTGTTAGAGGCCTTGATACGTATTCTTCCTTTTCGATTTTGACATTCAATATATAAGGGTCGTGATATAAAACAATTCCTCCCTTTTTTGCAACTTCATCCATTATCTTCAAAGCGGGGGATTCTCTTTCATCGTCTATATCTGCTTTGTATGCGACACCCAAAAATAATAATTTGCTGCCATTTATTGATTTTTGTTGGCGGTTTAGCGCTGTGTTGATTTTGATGCACATACGGTGTGGCATCATCATATCAATATGCCCGGCTGTATGGATCATTGAAAGATCGAAATTAAATTTCTTTGCAATATGTTCAAGGTAAAATGGATCAAGTGGAATACAATGGCCTCCTATACCTGGTCCAGGGTAAAAAGCCTGGAAGCCATAAGGCTTGGTCTTGGCAGCTTGAATTACTTCCCATATGTCTATGTCCATTTTACCGCATAATAACGCAAGTTCATTAATCAGGCTAATATTAATTAGACGGTATGAATTTTCCAAAATTTTAACCATCTCAGCAACTTTTGGCGAACTTACAGGATAAATAGTATCGATGGCATAACTGTAAATCGCTTTCCCTATTTTCAGTCCTATTTCCGACATGGCACCTAAGACCTTAGGCGTGTTCCGAGTACCATATTGTTTATTACCAGGGTCAACCCGTTCTGGAGAGAATGCCAACCAAAAATCAGTTCCCTCTTTTAGTCCGGATTCTTTTTCGATGATAGGCAACATAAAATCTTGCGTTGTAGTTGGGTAGGTGGTACTTTCGAGACAAATGAAAGTTTCTTTTTTAATGTTTTGCCCAATCTCAATACATGCCAATTCGATGTAATCCATATTGGGCTTTTTGAATTTATCCAGTGGGGTTGGGACGCAAATCAAGATGGCATCACATTCCTTTAATCTTGAGAAATCTAAGGTAGCCTCGAGATGCCTGGATTCAACCGCGTCAACCAATTCACGATCGTTAACATCACCAATATAATTTATTTTCTGATTTATTTTTTCGACTTTCACAATTGACTTCTCGAATCCAATGACTTTGACTCGTTTGCAAGCAAAGCTTACCGCCAGTGGTAGTCCTACGTATCCCAGTCCCACAATACCAACTAGGAACTCGTTGTTTTTTATTTTGTTAAAGATATCTAGTGTCGAATTACTCATAGATTATTTTTTCAAGAATTAATGGGGAATTACTAGTGCGCCTCCAAAAATAAATTTAAATGGCTAAAGAATTGATTCATTTCTTATTCGGCTTACAATCTCAATACTTTTTCGTGTGTCCTCAATGCCGAATCCATTACCATCCAAGATGTTTTTGTAGCTTGTAGTATGCAAGTCGGTAAACCCATCGCTGAACTCTAGCTCTTCTCCCTCAATATTGATCTTCCGATATGTCCGGACACCAACAGATTTCGATTCATCAGGAAGATCATTTTCATTCACACTTAAAAACCAATTTACATTGGCTTTTTCAAAATAAAGTTTTCCTCCTGATTTTTCTGGCTGATTTATTTCTAACTCTACTCCTTTGAAATCACCAAAAATCCATCCCAGCATATCGAAAAAGTGTACTCCTATATTGCTCGCTACTCCCCCTGATTTATTAACATCACCTTTCCAAGATTTAAAATACCATTTTCCACGGCTGGTGATGTATGTGAGATTTACTTCGTAAACTTTATCATATGATCCTTCTTCAATCTTCCTCTTTAATCGTTGAATAGCTGGATGTAACCGTAGTTGAAGTATAGTATAAATTTTTTTGCCAGTTTCCTGTTCGATTAATTGAAGCTCATCTAGATTCCATGGATTCAGCACCAAAGGTTTCTCGCAGATTACATGGGCATCATTTCGCAATCCCATGCGCATATGTGCATCATGAAGGTAGTTAGGTGTGCAAATGCTAACGTAATCTATTTTTTGTTTTCCCTTTCTTCTCAATATATCCAGATGTCGGTCAAATTGTTCCGCTTCTGTAAAAAAATCGGCTTGTGGGAAAAAACTATCCATGATGCCAATTCCATCGTATGGATCAAGCGCACAAATTAGGTTATTACCAGTTTCTTTAATGGCTTTCAGATGACGTGGAGCAATATAACCGGCAGCTCCGATTAAGGCAAAGTTGTACATAATAAATTGAAGCGGTTTAAATTCTATATGAAAGTATGGAGATTGCAGCAAATTAAGCGGATCACTCCTGTAATTATATTGAAAGGTTTTTATCCTTAATGAACTACTTCATCTAATTGTTTTAGAAGTCATTTTCACGTATAACATATTGTTAATCAATTCGACAACTTCTTTCATTTCACATTTTCCTACAAGCACTTAGGGCACCCATTATACATTACCAGACACATATATGCACCAATCAATATTGCTGAATAAATCCTCGAGAAGATGTTACTTGTCAGATATTTTTTAGGGGGGGGACGAACTCATGATCATGAAGATCTATGTATCCAGATTTTATGAATTTTTTCTGCTTAAGTTGCTTGAGGAGAATAGTTTAGGCAATTATAACAAGATTGTATTGACAAGATTGTATTGACAAGATTGTATTGACAAGATTGTATTGACAAGATAATCACATTGCCTGATGATTCGTTAGACATTCTTGTCTAGGTCACGGAAAGAGACGCCTTTTTTGGCGATTTTAAATTTTAACGCGGTCTCACCGGAGAAATGCTCGACAAACCCAAATTATCAAATATTTATGGACATTAAACTCATGTGAAACGCGAATTTAAAGGACGAGTTCTGCGATTTTTTTGGTGGATGACCATGAGTCAGCTTGGTGACACTTACTGAAACGCGAAATTATTTATCGCTATGGTCGCATATCTTCTTTCCATCTTTTGCTGATTGGTTCAATAAAACTTCTGCCGTATACAAAGCCTGTACCAGCGAGTGCTCCTATAAACAACCATATAAACAAGATCATCCGTAGGTTTGGTTTCGATTTTTTAGTTGGAACTGATACTGGTTCTATAATTGTAAAGACTGGAGTATCCTGCTTTACTTGGATTTTGGTCTGCTCCAATTGCTTCGCAAGTTCTGTAAAAACGCCGTAGATCAAATTATATTGGCTTGTTAATCGCTCTTCCTCTGATTTTGCGGTGGCCAGCGAGACATTTTTGTTCCGATCTCGGAAAATGGCCAGTTTTTCCTGGGCGGCGTCAAATTTCAACGCAGTTTCATCATAGCGTTGCTGGATAAAATCGAGAGTGGCTTTAGCCTTCTTGATTTTAAACTCCGTTATATATTTTTGAAGTAATTCCTGGGCTAATTGACCCAATTGTGCAGCTGCTTTAGCTTCGGTCATTGTTGTGGTTAAAGTTAGGGTGCCTTCTTTCTGATTTACTGTTAATGAAATTGATTCAGATAAAGCAGCACGTGCGTCCCTCTGTTTATTAGTCAATTCGATGGGATGAATTTGAGCCGTTAATCCAGACTTTTCTTGCTCGTTGCCCCGGATTGCTGAAAAAATCGCACCAGGGATGCTAAAGATTAGCTTCGGCAGACCTATGGTATATTTTAACAGAAAATGTTCTTTATGAGGTGCGGAGTAATAGTCGTAGAAGCTAACAGGTTCCTTGAAATCGCTAAAAACCAATGGAGTATTCATTAATTCCAGTTGAAAAGGAAGACTAGCCACAATTTGTGGGTATACAGTGGGTGCAAGGTCATTTCCTGTTGTATTGTTAAGGCTAATGCCTGCCATGGCAGCCAATCCGCCAAGTCCTCCTAATTTGGATGATGCGTCGCTGCTTGAGGGTACCATAATGGTTGTAGCTACAAATTCTTTGGGGGAGGTTATTGCAACGATCAGACCAACTATTCCGAAGGCGATCATGGTCTTTAGGATTGTACCGCGTCCTGCCCAGAGGGTTTTGGCGAGCTCGAGGAGATCTATCTCGTTTTCGATTGGTGTGGAAGAGGGTATTTGATCTGCCATTTTTGTTGATTTCAGGAAGGAAAAACTATTACGAACTAAAGAGAATTACAAATTACAGGAGAAATACGATCATTTGTGCAATGCATAAGATTTACTATTATGGACAGCTACCAAACTCCAGAAATCAAGATTACGACGCTTAATTTGTAATTCGTATTTTTCTGTGCGTAGCGCTATTTGACCATGTTGATTAGTGTAATCAACGTAATAGACAGGGAACTGATCCCAGATGCAATGGAGACCCATTTGATGGCATCGCCGGTATTCTTTCGCTCTGGTTTTCGTGGCACGATGATTTCGGAGCCGGGTGTTATGCGGGGATTGGTTTTGAAGATAAATCCTCGTTTGGTAGCGGTGGTTCCATTGGGGTATAAAACATAGGTCCTGGATTTTTTGGCATCAATCTTATATCCTCCGGCCATGTCGATGTAGCCGCCCAGCGTTAATCTCTTTTGGTAAGTTAGCGCCAGGGGATTCATGACGTTTCCAGACACCTTGATGGTTTGCAATTCCCGTGGAATGAAGATAGAGTCGCCGGGTTGCAGGAGCAGGTCGTTGCTGTTGCCTGGATTGGAAAGGATCTTATCCAGTTCAATCCCGACTAAGAAGGATTCCTTTTCAGGAATTGCTTTGTTTTTTATTAGCGTATCTAACTCTGAAAGCATTTTTTTCTTCTCAATTTCGGCTGGAGAAAGTTTAAAGGTACGGGTCAAGGATGCTCCTTTGACGAAGGCACCAGGCAGAAGTCCACCCGATCTTTTAACTGCATCCGAAATCCTTTCGTTTTTTCCGGCAATGGCATAGGTTCCCGTGTAGAGAACCTCGCCTGAGATCGCATAGGTTCCCTGGTCGCGGTAGCCCGGAGCACGGCGAACAACAACCTCATCAAACGGATGAAGTATGAATGATGCATCACTCTTTGATAGGGTGAGCTCTTTCGTCAGTGCTATCTGGAAAATACTCGTCATCTTGTCTGTTGACTTATTGGCCTGTTCGTAGCTTAATTTTCGGGATATTTCAATCATGGCCGGATCAGCGTCCTCCCGAAATCCACCTGCTTTTAAGATTAAATCCGCCACTGTCATGTTTTCCTTGAATTCAAATTGTCCGGGTCTATTGATTTCGCCAATAATATTCACGGTTTGTTCCTCCCGAAGCTGGAAAATTGAGCTAATTGCAACCTGGTCATCTTTGTGGAGTGCAATATCACCCTTCCCCTGACTGATCTCTTGCACATTAAAGGAGATATTTTCTGGAGAATTATCTGCTTTCTTCCGGCTGATGATTCCCCGGTTGAGGAATGCGTCTTCGCGCAAGCCATCGGCCTTTTTAATCAGTTCTGAAAGCATCATCCCCGGAGCGAATTCGAAATTTCCGGGATGAAATACAGCCCCTGTTATGGTGACCCGGTTGCTGAATCGGGTCAGGAGTGAATCGGTCTGGACGTAGTCTCCATTCTGCAAATGGAATGTTGCAAAATCGGATTTTGATACGGTTCTTACTTCGCGTTCTTTTTCGTTGTTTCGGATCACCGTAAGTGACTGGGTGTAAGCCTTATCGCTGAATCCGCCGGTATATCGTATCAGGTCACTCATCGTTTCCCCCCTTGCTGATCTCAAAAATGCCTTTTCGTTTGATTTCGCCCGTTGACCTCTACACGTGTTTGGTAGGGCGGAACAAAGAGAATGTCCTGTTCGCGAAGTTGAATGTTGGCGGCCGGATTGGCATTGATCAGAAAATCATATACATCAATTATTTTGAAGGTAACCCCGTCACGGATCAGTTTTATCTCCCTGAATGAGCCGTTTTCATTGGGTCCCCCGGAGAGATAGAGGGCGTTGAAAGCCGATGCGGTTGATGGTATTGTGTACGTGCCGGGGGCATTAATCTCGCCGAGCACGCTAACCTTGATGTTCCTGACCCCGCCAATGGATACTTCAGCCCATGTATTCGGCGTTGCTCCTCCCATACCATTGTAAATAGACTGAAGGCTGCCTTTGATCAGGGATTTGGCTTTATCGAAGGAGATTCCAGCGATATTAACAGGTCCGACATCGGGGATGGTTATGGCTCCGGATTTGTCGATGGTCAGATTATACCGGGATTGTGAAGCGCCCCAGACATTGATAGAGAGTTGATCGCCAATGCCTAATACGTAATTCTGCGGAATAGGAATATTGACATCTGGTTCGAAGGTGAGTCGTTCAGAGTTGAAGAGTTCGTATCCGAAAATCCTTCTGTTTTTCTCGGTTATAATGACATTTGCTTTTGGGCTGGTGGGCTTTTTAAGTTCAGTCTTGGCCGCATTTTTATTTGCGCCGGGAAGTGAGTCGGCGGGCGTCATTTGCTGCTGCATCCGTTGCTTCATCTGATCGATCTGCATTTGAGTCGCACCCTGCGCCTTAGCCATCTCGATAGCCTGTTCCTCGGTTAATCCGCGCGCCTGAATCTCCTGCATGATCTTTTGGATCTGTGCATCGGTGAGTTTGTTGACATCGATGGATGCTGGGTTTTGAGCGAAAGATGACGACGAAAAAGGCGCTGCTAGGATGAGGAGAAGGAAGAAGATGAGGTATTTGAGCTTCATAGTGATAAAATATTGTATAAATATTCCCCTTTGACAAGCTTAGGGTCTCTAATAACGTATTGCAAGGATAGACTTTGCCCTTCGCCCTTCGACAAGCTCAGGGACCGGTCTCTTTATTTCTAATGTTGTATGGCTAATAGACTGCATTCATCCTTCGACAGGCTCAGGGGATATGTATGCACTGAGCTTGTCGGAGGGCACTTTTATCTTGGTCGTCGCCCGGTCCCCGAGCCTGTCGAGGGGTGAATTACAAGTTGATTACCCAGTACAACTTGTAATGATTCAATTTTAGGCAATAGCCGTAGCCTTTAGGCTACGGTATAATATGGCGGTAAACATGGGCTTTAGCCCAAACGGTCTGCGTTTTGGGCTGAAGCCCATATTTATTTTGATTTATGCAACGGCATAAATGCCGCTGCTAATGATACAAATCAATCACCGAAAGTTCAAAATGAATTTAATCAGTAATTCGTAATTATTCAGAACCGATAGCTTGTAGTAACGCTTACCTGAAAATTATATCTATCCACCCCGGGGTTCCAGAAATTCGCAACATCGCTACCGGGAATTGGTTCGTAGTTGTATTCGTAGTTCAGGGAACGGATTGTTTCGACCTTAGAGGTGAAGAACAGGTGTTTCCAATTCCATTCTCCGAGCAGAGCCAAATTGATATCGACCCAATGGGCGCGGATATCGCCGGAGGAGGCGTAAAGGAGCCCATTGTTGTGCACAAATCGCTCCACTTGAAATCCCAGGCTCTTGATTCCTTTGTACCAACTCACGGATACTGTTTGCAGGTTGCTGCCTGGGCCAATACCGGCACCGATCATTTGTCCCTGATTAGTATATCCCTGGTTAATTGGGCTATGGGAATAGAAATAGGATGATGCTCGACCTCTGTTTGTCATATTCTGTTCTATCTGCGTCATTTCGAAATTAAATGCCATGTAGCTGCCATCATTTTTGTCCAGCGGATAGAGCTTACGAATGCCTAAAATGTAGGCTCTGGTGTGATCTGCCTGTAAAAGAAAATCCCGCAAATCGAAGTTGTGGTCTTCCTTCCCGTACTCGATATATATTTCAAAATGGTCCTTCGGCAGTAGCCAACGAATAAAGGCAGAAATTCGTTGGTCATCAGCAATGGCACCTTCGCCCTCTCCGTACAAGCTTTTCTTGGAGACTCCCTCGAAAATTGGGAAATAACCCATGAAACTACTCTTCCTTTCTTTGCTGTAGGTCAGAAAACTTCGGGTGGCGCCGAGGAATAAACCCGGTACCCAACGTGGTTGATAGGAGGCCACAATTCCGCTTAGATAGCGCCAGTCGTCCCGTTTGCCTTCGGAGGAGGCAGTTCCTGAAGACTCCAATTTACCTCCAATTATTTGTGTCTCGAAACTTCCAATAAAGGTTCGAATCGGTTTGATGGTGTTGATGGTGAAATGGCTAAATCCGGCGGCACTGTTGGTCATCATGATCGAGTTATGCATGCCCGGCCCCCACCAGAGGTTTTCGGTAGAGATACCAACTGAAACCGGCCCGGCAGTCAGGCGTACGGAACTCTGTCCCCAGAATGCTTTTTTGTAAGGCCGGCCAGGGAACGACTCCGGAAAATCAATTACACCATTGAAATTGTTAAATGCAGCAATCTGGCTGGCGGTTTTCTTTACCGTGACGAAGGTCTCGAAGGGCTTGTTTTCTGCAAAGACATACTCAGGCTGAAATTGTACCGATAACGGACCCAGTTTGGCGAAAAAACCTGCGGAAATGAGAGCCTGGTAGCCGCGGGCGGGAATCAAGGGGCCGTCGTTTAGGGAGTATGGGTGGTTGGAGTTGTATTGTTGCCTTAGCGATACTGGCAGAAGGAGAAATAGTTTGGAGTTTGGAGTTTGGAGTTTGGAGTTTGGCGCGTTTCGGGACTCCGGTCCCTGAGCTTGTCGAAGGGTCGGGTTTTTGCCTATGGCCGTTTCGGATAGCGAAACTCCGATCCATGGGAGCGTGAAAGGCCGAGAAGTAAAAGAAATGCTGGAATCCAATTTCCCCAGCAGCTGTTGGCGGCGGTAGTAGTCTTCCAGCTGGTTACCCACAGGCACGGTTTGCCCTGTCACATCGAAGGATGCAAAGAGAGAAATCAGAAGGAGAATATTTAAAATAGCTTTTGTAGGCACTTTAAAAAAGGGTGGGGTATAGGAAGAAAATGTGGAAATGTGCAAATATGAAAATGTGAAAATGGAAGAAAAATAAGAAAATGTGCAAATTGAAGAGTGCTATTGTGAAATTTTGTGGTTTTATTATTCCTAATTAAATGTACAAATGTTTCAATTACTATTATTTACACATTTGCACATTTTCAAATTTGCACATTTTCTTTCCACATTTTCATGTTTTCCTTTCTTTACCCTATTAATTGAAGTTGTAAGTTATTCCGAGATTGATTTGATAATTATAAATATCTTTTCCAGGCATCCAGTAGGTTAAACTACTACCGGGGATAGGGTCGTAATTGTGCTGGTAATTTATTGAACGTATCATCTCGGCTTTGCAATTGAAGAGGAAATTTTTGTAATTGTATTCCCCTAGTAAGCCATAGGCAATATCAACCCAGTTAGAACGGATGTCTTTGATTTCCAGGTAATGAAAATTGTTGTTGTGGACGTAGCGCTCGGCGGTGAACCCAATTTTCTTGAGTCCCTGATGCCAGCTGATCTCCATATTTTGCATATCGGAGCCCGGACCGAGCCCTGAACCGAGTAGCTGTCCACGGTTGGTGTAGCCGTGGCGGATATCGGGATGAGTGTAAAAATAGGTAATTGATCTTTTGGTATTGGTGGTATTTTGTTCCAGTTGAGTCACTTCCAAGTTGAACTGGAGATAACGCTCTCTCAGTTTATTCAACAGAAACAGCTTACGGAATCCGATTATGTAGGCTCGCGCATACTCCGGTTCGAGGATAAAATCCCGAACGTTGTGTGATAGATCATCCCGGCCATATTCAAAATAGAATTCAGCATGCTCGTTTGATAGAACCATTCTACCAAAGAAGGAACGAAGCTGGTTACCTCCGGACGGATTCTCGGTGCCACCCGACTGATTTTTCTTATTTAGCGGCGAGATAAACGGGAAATTTCCCATATCCTCCTGGTAAACCATGAAGCTTCGTGTCATGCCCAGGAACAACCCGGGTACCCATTTGGGCTGATAGGATAATACCATGCCGTTGATATACCGCCAATCGTTGTTTTTCGGTGTATAGGTCAAAGGAGTGAAGAAGAAGGCTGGTGGTTTTGGGGGCAACAGATCGGAACCATCCAGTCGACCGGCAATTAATTGTCCTTCAAAGGATCCTATTTTTGTACGGATGGGTTTTGTGGTATTAAGCGTTGCATGCACAAAGCCGCCTGAAGTATTGGTCATCAGGATGGAGTTGCGCATCCCGGGTCCCCACCACAAATTTTCGTTGGAGATGCCAATGGATAAAGATTTATAGTTCAGACGGATACTGCTTTGTCCCCAAAAGAGGTGTTTGTATGGTTTGTCGCCGAAACGTTCGGGCAGGTCTATTGTGTTGAGGAAGTTGTAATATCCCTGCCAGGCTTTATCGGATTGACCTTTCCCTCCACCGAAACCATCAAATTTTTTGTTTTCAGCATAGACATATTCTGGTCGCAGCTGGATGGATAACATCCCTATTTTAGCATATATTCCAGCTGAAACAAGTGTTTGATAACCGCGGGCGGGAATCATTTCTCCATCGTTGAGGGAGTAGGGATGGTGGGTGGTGTATTGCTGCTGAATTGAAATTGGAAGAAGAGAGAAACGGACTATTGGACTATGGGACTTGGGGACTTGGGGAGTGTTTAAAGATTTTGAATGGTGGTTGAATGGGTTTATTTTATTTAAGAAAGTTCTTGTTTTGCTGAAATCATTATTCTGGTCACTCCCTAAGTCTCCTAGTCTCCCAGTCTCCCAGTCCTTTCTTCCCCCAGTCCCATAGTCTAATAGTCCCATAGTCCTGTTCATCGATGTGCTATACTCGTTAAATTGAAAAAATGGTCTTGATGTGAAAGAGATTGAAGAGTCTGCATTCCCGAGTAGTTGCTGGCGGCGGTAATAATCTTCCAATTGATTGCCGACGGGCAAGGATTGGCCATTCACTCCTATGTTTGAAAGGAGCGTGGTGATGAGGAAGATTAGCTTAAAGAAGCGATTAGAGCGCACGGGGAAATTACGAATTACGAATTACGGGTTGAGAGTTGAAAGTGGAACCGTAGGGACGTGTCGTGACGCGTCCGTGTTTGCGAGAGTTGAAAGTTGAGAGCGTGGTGATTAATATGGTTTTAGCTGAATTCGCTTTTTAGGGTGATATCAAGGCCTTCTGCGAGCGTGTAGGGTGCAATGAAGCCTGAGTTGTGGGCTTTCGTGGCATCGTACTGAGTGGTGGCGCAGAATTTTTTGATTCGCATGCTGTTTATTGGAAATTTTTTACCTGAGATCCAGGTCATAAAATCGAAGCAATATCCACCCCAAAGACCCATCCAATAGGGAAGTCTGACGGGTGGCAGTTTCCTGCTAAGGCTTTGTTCAACTTGTGCAACGAGCTCATTCATGGTAAGATCGGGCTTGTCTGTGTAGTTATAGACATTAACCCCTTTGGTATGCGTTTCCAGGCAAAATTGAATGAAGGCTGCTACATTGCAGACATAGGCCATGGACTTGCAGTTTTTACCCCGGCCAACCATCAGAAAACTCCCGGTGGCTATCTGGCGCAGCAGATTGTGTACGTTTCCTTTGTTGTTTTCGCCAAATGCAACGGATGGACGAATAATTGTAAGCGACCTGTTTTCTGCATCCTTGCGGTACCACTGCTGAAGCATCTGTTCTGCCTGCCACTTACTTTTGCCATAATGACTGAAAGGATCTGGCGGAAACTGCTCGTCAGGATTTTTTTTGTTGAGTCCGTAAACGGCGGCCGAGCTGATAAAAATAAGATCGGTAATGCCTTTGTGATCCATCGCATCAAGGACGTTGCGGGTGCCGTTGATATTTACATCGTAATAGAGTGAATGCGGGGAAACATCATCCCGGTGTTCGGCGGCCAGAAGTATAACGTTGGTCGTCTCGTCTAAAATGACTTTCTCCAGGTTTGGATCCCGAATATCCTTGATGGTAGTGATCCAATTGAATTTCTCACTCGGGTTTTTATCTATGTTGTAACAGTTCTCTTTTCCTAACAGTTCAATCAGATTTGTGCCAATAAATCCACTTCCACCAATAACGGCTGTATTTCTCATCAACGAATGATTTTATAGACAAGTTTGATGCCCCACACGGGAAACAGGCGCGGCAATGCCCTAAAAATAAGGTTCCGGCAATATTCCCATTGATTTAGGAAGCCGATATTTAGTAGTTCTTTCTCCAGTTTCAGCTCCTGACGGAAATATCGAATACCTCGGCGCCGCAGGAACAAATCCTTGTCCACGCGGGCAAGAACCAAGTCTTCGGAGATATTTTCGATCACTGAACCGTTGCGCAACATCCGAATCCAAAGGTAGTAGTCTTCGTAGCCAAAGAATGGCTGATAATTTCCGGCATCAACTACGGCCGATTTTTTGAATACTACTGACATGTGGTTCAACGGATTTCGCTTCCTGGCGAAAAGTTTGATCTCCGCAAATTTGGAGGGCAGTCGGCGGTAGGAGCGTATATTATCGGGTGAACCACTAAATTCTGCGATATCGGTGCCCAAGACATCCAACTCAGGATGATCCGTCATCATTTTGATCTGCTTGCTGAAACGCTCTGGTTTTGAGATGTCGTCGCTGTCCATCCGGGCTACCAAATCGTTTGTGCAATACTCCAGTCCGTGGGCGAGTGCGTACCCCAATCCATAGTTGCGGTCGAGGGCGATGATTTTTACCGGAGCCTTCTCTTTAAACCCGTCAATCACATTGTCCAATGCCGGAGTTAGCGGACCGTCTTTTACCAGCACGATTTCCGAAGGCCTCAGCGTCTGAAGATCCCAGATACTTTCGAGCGCTGCCAGCAGGTTCTCAGGTTTCTCGAGGGCGTAGACAGAGAGGAGGAGGGTGAAGGGCATCTAGGAAGGACTGGGGGAAGAAGAGACTGGGGGACTGTTGGACTGGGAGACTATGAGACGAAGGGACTATTAGACGAAGGGACTATGGGAGTGGTTAAAGATTTTGAATTATGGTTGAATGGATTTATTTTGTTTGAAAAATTCTTTGACTTACTAACATTAGTAATCGGGTCACTCCCATAGTCCCCTAGTCTCCCAGTCCCATAGTCATCCTCACAGATATCGCAAAATCCGAATCACCCTCCCATGCAACCAATTTCCGCCTAAAATGAAAAGGGCCTGATGAAAGAATCTCTTGAGATAATAGCCCAAATTCTTTTTCACCCAGGAGGCGTCGAAGTGATGTATGGCGATTGTGTCGGGGGTAATTCTTATTTTTTTGAAGTAATAATTTTTAGGTGAGAAGATATCGCAGGGATAAATGGCGATTCCATCCTTTTCTAACTTTTGTTTTTGTCCGTTTGCCTTGAAGCCCAGTTTTGCTGCCTGGTCGTTAAAAATATAGGGTAGTGGACGGATGTCTGGTTTTCCGTCTGTCTTGATAAAGGGTCTGTCCTGGTAATAAGAGAGCAGCCCTTTCAAAAGTGGGTGTCCGGCTACGGAACCAAAGACGGCGGGTTCGAGGTTGTTGCTATATTCGAAACCGATAAAAAAATCATGGTGTAAAAATTGATCGAAGTTTCCGAGGAGTTCAACATCTGCGTCCATGTATATGCCGCCGTATTGACTTAGTGCATAAATGCGGATGAAGTCGGTGGCGAAGGCATATTTCTTTGCTGTAATCGCCTGACGAAGCCATAGACTATCTATCTCTTCGGTTTTAGAACGATCCCAAAGGACGAATTCGTAATCGGGTAAATTCTTTTTCCAGGAGGCCTTGCAACGACTGATTAATTCTGGGAGAGGATCGTTGCTGAGCCAGACGTGATGTACAATCCTGGGAATTTTCGATTTTCGATTTTCGATTTTCGAATTGCGGTTTAATCAAGGTTTGTTTGACAGGCTCGGGAACCGCCCTTCGACAAGCTCAGGGACCGGAGTTCGACAGATCCATGATGTTCATTCGGATGGTGTCGGGCACTGCTTCGCCTCCTCAGTCCCATGTTGTAATGGTTCTAAGCAGGGTTTCCTTAGCAGGGAAAGGCAAGCGGTTCAAGCCCGAATGCCTAGTTTGTAGACTGCCACAAGAGCAGTAAATTTTTGTTGCCCATGCCTGCAAAGTAATTTTCGAATTGCAGGTTGTTCATGAGGCTGTAAAGAATATTTTTTTTAATTAATTGTCCGGCTTTGCCGATGAGATTTTCAAGATATTCGGTATCAACGTTGCCACCTACCAGCACAATTTCGATGTTCGGACTTTCCAGTCCCTGGGCGAAGGAGCCCGTAAGATAAACTTCCTCCACTTCACCAAGTTTTTCAATGACCTGTTCTAAAAGCTGGTCGATGCCCAGATGCTTGTGTAAAAGATTTTGAATCTCGGGAAACAACGGATAGGACTGATTAGCCATGAAAATTTTTCGGTTTCCTTCTGAGTGAGAGGTTAGCATTCCAGCCTGTTCGAAGCGGTTTAGCTCGAGGCGGATCGCATTGGTAGACTCGCCAAATTCATTCTCCAAACCACGCAAATGTGCCTGCGTGTTCTTGTTAAGAAAGAATTTCAATAACAATTTGACGCGAGTCTTCGATGTAATTAGGTTCTCAAGCATGGAATTTAGTCGGTCATTGAGTAGCAAAGTTACTCAACAATATATTATTTCCAAATTAAAAGGGAGGAAAAGTTCAATGTGTTTAGCCTGCGGTTGTATCTGGAGAGTGAGTGGTTAGGAGGCACTTTCCTGTCTTTTCTAGCGAACAGAATGAAAAAAAAGATCCCATTTGGCGTATATTTTTTCAGGAAGGAAACGCTCGGCATTGAGCCGTGCATGTTGGCCAAATGATTGTCGCAATTCCGGGTTTTCGCATAGCTCAGCTAGGCGCTGCGACATCTCTTCCGTATCAAAGGGTTTTATCAGATACCCATTTTTGCCATGTGAAATGATTTCGGCCGGGCCGGTTTCGCAATCAAAAGCCAGTGTTGGGAGTCCGCAGGCCTGAGCTTCAAGAAGTACCATAGGGAGCGCTTCCGACCGGGAGGTCATCACATAAACGGACGCTTCAAGATATTGATTAACTATTTGATCTGTTGAGGTATGTAACTCTATCTGTTCTCGGTATGTTGACTGTTCAATGCGGGAGGTGATTTTTTCCCTTGTCGGGCCGTCCCCAACGATTTTTAGTTTCCAGTCGGGGTGCAAGCGGGTGAATTTTTCAAAAACATCCAGCAAGAGATCATATCCTTTGTCAAAATCCATCCTTCCTATTGCCAGGATGGTCTTGTTTTCCAGATTAGAAGTTTTTTCCGGGAAAAATGAAACGGAGTTCGGAATGACAAAGCAGTTCGGATTTAGCTTCCGCAATTTTGACACATCGTGTTCTGTCAGGGTCACCACTGCGTTTAGACGATGGTAGACTAATCCGCGGAGAAAATTCCAAATGTGTTTTGCCGATACATAGGAGCAATGCTGGCAGCCTATGGTTTTCACATGCTCCATTTTGGGCTGCATCGCTAATATCAGGCTGGGGTAGGTGGTTCCGATACCAAGCACCATTGTCGGGTGGTCCAGTTTCCGGAGATATCCGTGCACCTTAAAAACGGATGCAACTTTTTGGGGAAGGTTGAATCCGTTTTCAAAATGAAAGTTGAAATATTTTATTTCTGCGCGCGGGTCTAAACCGAAAAAATTAGAGGATTTGGGACGCGATAATGATAGGATCGTCACCCGATGACCATGCCCGATAAAAGTATTGGCCATGTTGGCGGCAACTCTTTCCACGCCTCCAATGAAGTGAATGTCATAAAGAAGAAATACCAGATGCACGCGGAATGGGATTTTGGTTTGTATTGGTTTTGAGCTGCTTGTCTGTATTGGCGATATGTAGCATAAAGATTATGAACAACATCTCGAAGCTTGGAACGATCAGAAATCGCACCCAGAGAATGAGGGTGTAAAATAATACAGGAATAAAAATTTCCATGTTGGCGTAGGATGTCACCCGGTTGAAGAGCGGCAGCGAGATGAGCGAAAAGAGAATGACGGCAAGTAGACCGAATTCGACAATTCCATCGAATAGTTCGTTGTGCGGAACTTTCATCTCCTTCTTGTTGACCCTGTTAAATTCTTCTACAGACCCGATCCCGAATAATACGTTTTTGTCGAGCGGATTTTTAACAACTGTTCCAAGTATAAGATTGTTCGTTTGAAAGCGATAATAATTTGATTCGTCATTCAGGTTGGCAACCCGTTGGACATCTGTATAATCACCTGCTTTGAAGGTCATGTATGAGACCGACCAGAGCGAAAAGATGGAAAAGACTAAATATCCGGCAATGGTAATATGGGTGGCACTGAGTTTTTGAATCAATACCTTGAAATACTGTTTGAGGTAACGAACCATGTAGAACAACAACAGACTGAAAATTAGCAATCGGCTCAGAAGAACCAGCGACAGCAAAGCTACCAGCAGTTTGCCGTGTTTGTTGTTCAGGATATCGGAAAGGATGAAAAACAGGAACAGATAGGCGCCGGATAGATTAATTTCGTATGACAAGCGTGGCCTTCCGTCGTGCGACCGAAATACCATCAGCTGGATCAAAATGGAGATTATGGCCAGAATGTGCAGGTAGTTGATATTGGAAAGGCGGGCGGGCGTCAATTTAAAGAGCAGTGTTGGCATGACCAGCAATCCGAACAGACAACAATAAGCATTAACGAAGGATGTCTGGAGGGTTCCCCTGTAGAATAATATTATCAGAAGTATACCGCCAACAGCAACTGGCCAAAGTGTTTTGTATTCCAGTTCTTTCTTCAGCAGTAATGCAAAATATGTGGCAACAAAAACTAGTCCCAGTCCGATCCGAAAAGGCTTTTGCACTCCTTCTGGATTTGGCAGAACGAAGAAGATGATGATCATCGCGGAGAAGAGGAGGAAGCCGAGGGAGGAAGAGCGCATGAAGAGGGGAAAGTGGAGAGTGAAAAGTGATAAATGAAAAATGAAAAGCGAAAAGTGAGGTCTGGAAAGTTTTGGGATTGCGCTTCGCTTGTTTCGCGTTGAAGGACTCCGGTCCCTGAGCTTGTCGAAGGGCTAAATTTACGCGCGTTTGATGGGTTTGAGCAGTTTGAATAGGTTGATCAGGGCAATTCGTAGCATTCCCTCTATCCTGGAAACCAATCCATATTTGATTCGTACCCGGTATTTTTCGCAGTCTGCTTTTGGCGAGTTGGACATGCCGCCCTTTCTGAAATTGGCTATCGGTTTTTCAATAAATGAAAATTTTATGCCCAGGTTTGCGAAACGCAACATTAGGTCGTAATCGGCCGAAAAGTGGTATTTCAAATCGAACATGCCATGATTCAGATACAGACTTTTAGGCACAAAGCAGGTAGGATGCTGTATCTCCTGTTCCTTAAGCGCCCGCACGGAATTTCCGACCATGGAATAGAATTCCTCATCCAGCAGTATCCGGAGTAGTCCGTGGATAACCGTATTTTTTCCCGTTTCAGCATATCTTTCGGCAATCGTGCCGAAGATATTTTCTTCATACCAGTCGTTGGCATTGATGATCCCGATCAGTTCCCCTTTAGACTGCGTAATCCCTTTGTTCATGGCATGGTAGACACCATTGTCGGGTTCACTGACCCAATAAGCAAGCTGCGGAGCATACTTTTTGATAATTTCCAGACTTCCGTCCGTACTTCCCCCGTCGATGATGATATATTCTTTTGACGGATAGGGTTGCGAGAGGACGCTGAGGATGGTCTGCTCCAGCGTGGCAACATCGTTGTAGACAGGAGTGATAATGGAAATGAGTGGTAAATGCATAGGGGGAAATCTCAAAATAATTTACGTAATTTATTTATCCTTAGGATGAACGAAAATAAGTGCGTGGCCAGTTTCTCGACCGGCGTTTTGCGGAGGTTATGAACCCCGAGGAAGCAACTGATCTTTTCCATTAAAATGGCCTTGCCGTCTCCCATATACGAATTGCCGGACGTGCCGGATAGTCCGGTGAGCTGCAGCGGATGTTTGAATGCCCGGATCGGCTGATCGGCCAGTTTTTCATAAAAGAGGTGTTCGAGGTAGCGATAATTGGGCTCATCGACTTCCTGGTAAGTGTTTAACAGCAGGGAGTTGTACAGATCCTTGTTAACTTTGTAGAAGAAAGTTTCGACGTGATCGACGGGCATTTGGTAAATCGACCGGGGATGAAAGTTGAAGCAATTATCGGCTTTTGCCGAACCAACCAGCTGATCCATGTTGCGAAGGTACAATCGACCGGTAAGTTTGAAAAAAGCACAACTATTTTGCAATAATTCGCTGTTTTGCAATGCATAGGCGATAGACTCCCCTTCGCCAAAACCTTTCCCTTTTTCGGAAATTTGATAGTAATCTCCTGCGAAAGAGAGAATTTCAAGTTGCTTTCCGTACTCTTCCGCCTTCAATTTCAGCGCAGAATAATCATGGTAATAGTTTGTGTTTTCGCAAAAGACGATAGCCGAAATCTGTCGGTAGTTTTCAATAGCGTAGTTGATACTGAAAAGATACTGACTGAGGCGGACGGAGAGATCGGTCAGTGACGTAGATGGAGTCTTTTTATTCCGGATGTCGATTGCACCCGTGAGGAGAAGCACCATCAGTTGAATTTTAGTTTGATGTTGTGACGATGGAACGTGCGGAGCAGCATTACTGTGATGACGACCTCGGTCAATAAGGCCACGACCGCGACGCCTTCTGCCTGGTGGTACCAAACGGCAGGAAAGATGAGCAATAGGCTGAATATCCCGCCGGCGCCGACGATTCGCAGAAGATGACGCTTCAGTCCGAAGGTAATCAATACGTTAACTGCCAGGATCCCATTGCAGACAGAGAATAGCGGGATGAAGCTGCTGATGCGCAGGATGGTGATTGTTTCTGCATATTGTGGCAGGCCGAAAAGTAGTTTCACGATCAGAGGTGCAAAAATCAGGAGAGAAAGTCCGACAGCAAATGTGGCGAACAGGGTATAGATCAGAATCTTACTTCCAAAATTAAGCGCAAGCTCTTTGGAGTCCTTGTAATAGGTGTTGATGCGCGGGAAAGTGACCTGGGAGACTGATGAAAAAAGAGAGATGATGGCGCGGATGATTTTTTCGGAAGCAGCGAAGATTCCGACGGCAGCGTCGGTGGCTAAAAATCCGAGGACAACCGTATTTGTGGTGGTATAGATATTGGTTGCCATCCCAGAGGCGAAGATGTGCCAACCCTCTTTGATCGCCGTGCGGATATCGGCCAGGGAAGGCAGATAAAATTGCACTAATCTCTGACTGAATATGAATATTGTACAAGCGACGGCGGCGAGTAAGGTGCCGATCACCTGAATGGATAATGCGAGTTGAAAATCCGTTTTCTGTTTGACGAATACAAAGGTGAAGACAAGAATCAGGATACGGGGTACTGCGTTAAACCATGTGATATATGCCATTTTCTCTAGTCCCTGAAATAGCCAAACCGGGAAAAGAATGGTCGAAAATACTCCTGCGAATGAAATCAGGAGAAGAATATTCAGTTGTTGCAGCTTGGGAACGGTCAGCACAAGTGCACTGAAAACCACAAAACTGAGAAGTGCAAAAAGCAGTTTAGCAGCGGTGGTTGACCAAAATATTTTGCTGAGGGCCAATTTATCGTGCCTTACACGAACGATTTCCTGCGTGGAGGAGGTGTTGAAACCAAAGTCGGTAATCAGAACAAAATAGGTAACAAAGGCCTGCGCAAAAGTTATTTTACCAAAATTTTCCGCTCCGAGTATCCTGGTAAGGTATGGCAGGAGCAGGAGCGGAATAATATAATTGATGTTTTGTATCAGGAAGAGGTAGGTGAAATTTTTTCGAAGGATTGAATCCATGCTGAGGCAGAATAAGGAATTTGGGAGAAATGGAGCATGGCTCAAGCCACAATCAAAGGCTGCTCTGAATCCATTTGCTTTTGGTTTCTTGCAGAAAGTTCTGACCCAAAATTAGACAGCATGAAAACAGGATGCCAAAGATGGCAGCGTAACTAATGATTTTCAAGCGGTTGGGTGAGGATTTGACAATTGGAACAGAGACGGGTTTAACGATCACAAAAACCGGCGTGTCTTCGTTTACCTGCATTTTAGCGAGTTCCAATTTTTTTGCAAGTTCTGCATATAGCTGTAGGGCAATGGAATACTCTGTTGAAAGGCGTTCCTCTTCGATCCGCGCTAAGGCGGCGGAGCTGCTTTGGGGTCTGGTACGGAGATCGGCGAGAGCTTGTTGAGTTCTTTGAAGATCCTTTTTTACCACGGCAAAGCGCTGCTCAACATAATTTAGATTAGCGACAGATTTTTTTAGTTTCAATTCAGTCACATATCGCTGCAAGAGAGTCTGTGCCTGCCGGGTGAGCTGGGCAGCTGCCAATGGTTCGGGCAGCGTGCAGCAAAGCGTTACGAATCCGTCTTTGTCGTAACCAAAAACCCACACTTGTTTATCCAGGATTTTCTTTACCTCAATTTGCTGCTGTGTGAGCTGTAAGAGAGCGCTATCATGCTTTGTGTCACCGTTGAGTCTTTGATCTCCCCGGAGGGTCGCACGGATCAGGGATGGAAGTCCGAAGGTATATCGCACCAATGGATTCCTGTACCTGAATTTTGTAAAATAGTCATAGAGAGTAAGCGCTGAATCGGATTTTTCAAAATTCAGACGGGTCTTCATCAGTTCTAGCTGAAACGGCACGCTGGTGACAATGCCCGCGTACGACGAAGGTGAAAATTCAGAAAGAGAGAGCGAGTCGACGCTAATAGCAGCGAGTGGAGTCTGAATGGCCTGTCCGGGTTGCGGCGATAAAGATGCCTGAGTGGGTTTTGGATTGGAAATCCGGGATAACATGCTGCAGGTGGCTGTGTATTGAGCGGGGATGAGAAAGGCGACGGCCAGACCAATCACAAAGGACAATGCGATGGAGATTCCAATCAGTCTGCGACCATTCCACAGCGTACGAGCCAGGAGGAGGAAGTCGACTTCGGGGTCGGCGTTATTTTTGGAAGCAGGTGTCGCTTGTTGCATGTTGGTTTATAGGAGATTAGTTGAAAGACTATGGGACTGGGAGACTATGGGACTATGGGAGTGGTCAAAGAATTTGAATTATGGTTGAATAGGTCTATTTTGTTTAAAAATGTCTTCGATTTGCTCTTGTCATTAATCTGGTCACTCCCATAGTCCCATAGTCTCCCAGTCTCATGGTCTCAAAGTCCCTCCGTCTCCCTGTCATTCTTTCAGCTGCACCTTCCTCACCGCTCCTTCTCTCAATTCGTAAACCTCTCCGCTTTCGGCGCAGGTTGCGAAACCGTCGTCGTCGAAAGTTAGGCGGATGCCGTATTCGGAGATCCAGCCGATCTGGATAGCTGGATTGCCAACTACCAGGGCGTAGGGATCGATGGATTTGGTGACGACGGCGCCGGCGCCGATGAAGGCAAATTCGCCAATGTCATGACCGCAGATTATGGTTGCGTTGGCACCGATGGAGGCTCCGCGCTTCACGGTAGTTTTGGCATATTCGTCTTTGCGGTTTACATGACTCCGCGGATTGATGACATTGGTAAAGACGCAGGATGGTCCGAGAAAGACATCGTCTTCGCAGATCACGCCCGTGTATATCGAGACATTGTTCTGGACTTTCACGTTGTTGCCCAGAACCACCTCGGGCGAGATAACGACGTTTTGTCCGATGTTGCAGTTCGCGCCGATGACCGAGTTCGGCATAATGTGCGAAAAGTGCCAGATTTTTGTGCCTGAACCGATTTGGCAACCGGGATCGATTACGGCAGTGGGGTGGGAGAAGTAGTTTGACATGAGAGTTTTGTGTATCGAGTTTCGGGTTTTACGCTAGCTGGTTTCGGGTTGCGCCTGACGGCGGTTTAAAAGGTTTCGGGATTCCGGTCCCTGAGTTTGTCGAAGGGCGGTGGGAAAGCAGGTTTTTCTGGATTTGTATTGCCCCGAATGGGGCAAAAGATGCAATTCACAGCAATTATTCTACCGATCTTCGGTTCCTAACGGAACCAAAAAATAAAATTGAAATAGCCACCCTTCGACAAGCTCAGGGACCGGAATCCAGTCCCATAGTCCTTTTAAAGTTTATAAACCTTCCCCGATGGCACTTTCACGGCATTGCGCAGATCAACAACGAGTTGGGCATTTTCGAGTATCCAGGGGATATCGAAGGCCGAATGGTTGGTGGTGATTACAATACAGTCTGCGGTTTTAATCAGATCGGCTGAAAGGGTGTCTGACGTGTATTTGCGTCCCTGGGTGGTAGTAATGGACTCGACAAAAGGATCGTGATAATGAATGATTCCTCCTTTTTGGGCGACTTCATCTATGATTTTGAGGGCAGGCGATTCGCGTTCGTCGTCGATATCCGGCTTGTAGGCGGCGCCAAGGAAGAGGATATTGCTGCCGTTGATCGATTTCTTGTTGCGGTTGAGCGCTGACGAGATCTTAAGGGTCATCCGGTGTGGCATCATCATATTGATGTGGCCTGCTGTATTGATCAGACTAAGATCAAAGTTGAATTTCTTGGCAATGTACTCTAGGTAGAATGGGTCGAGCGGGATGCAGTGTCCGCCGATACCCGGCCCCGGATAGAATGGCTGGAATCCGTAAGGTTTGGTACCGGCGGCGTCGATCACTTCCCAAATGTCGATATCCATTTTGCCGCATAACAGTGCCATCTCGTTGATCAGACTTATGTTGACCAACCGGTAGGTGTTTTCGAGGATCTTCACCATCTCTGCTACGCGGGGAGAGCTTACAGGATAAATATGGTCGACCGCCAGCTTATAAATTGCTTGTCCGATTGTTAATCCATTTTCATCCAGCGCACCTAAAACTTTCGGGGTGTTGCGGGTAAAATAGGTCTTATTACCCGGATCAACCCGTTCGGGGGAGAATGCCAGCCAAAAATCGGCGCCATGCTTTAATCCGGATTCGCATTCCAGAATTGGCAACACAAAATCCTCAGTAGTGGTCGGATAGGTGGTGCTTTCGAGGCAGACGAACGTCCCTTTCTGCATGTTTTTTCCAATTGCCACGCAGGCCGATTCGATGAAACTCATATCGGGTTTGTGAAACTGATCGAGAGGTGTGGGCACGCAGATCAGTATTGCCTGACATTGGTTCAATGCAGTGAAATCTGTGGTAGCCGAGAAACTCTTTTTTGCCAGAACCTCCTGCCAGAGATCGTCGGAAATATCCGCAATATAGTTTTCGCCGGCATTAATTTTGTCGACTTTTCCCTTGTTGGGATCGAAACCTGTCACTCTCACTCCGGCCGAGGCAAAGGAGACGGCCAGGGGTAATCCGACATAACCAAGTCCGACGATGGCAACGTGGAGATCTTTTTCAACTATTTTAGTAAGAATATCTTGCATATTGTTTTGCATTTCGTGTTTGGCACTTCGCGTGTTTTGGGTTTCTGGATCCCGGTCCCTGAGCTTGTCGAAGGGGGACTGTTAGACTATGGGACTGTTAGACTATGGGACTGTTAGACTATGGGACTATGAGACTATGGGATGGAGTCCGGAGGGATTATTTTTCTTTCCAAACCGTAGTAGAAATTTCGGGTATATATTTACGACTTTATTCCTGAAATTGAAGGATTGATTCTGAAATATAGTCCAGCACATCAGTGGTCATTTCTGTGTGAATCGGCAAAGAGAGTACTGATTTGCACAGGTTTTCAGCATTCGTTAGGGTGAACCCTTCCTGCACAAAATGACTAAAAGCCTCCTGTTTGTACAGTGGAAGCGGGTAGTATATCATGGTCGGAATACCCATGCCTGAAAGATATTCTTTGAGCCTGTCTCTCAGTCCGTTTTTTATTTTAAGGGTGAACTGATTGTATGTCGGTACAGCGGCAGCGATGGATATTGGCAGCGTGCCGAACGAAATGTTTTTCAATGATTTTTGATAGAATTCGCCTACGACTTTACGTGCATCCAGGTATTGATCGAGGTGCGGCAGTTTCACATTCAGGATGGCGGCCTGCAATGTGTCGAGGCGGGAGTTGCAGCCCACGACTTTGTGGTAATATTTTTTCTGCTGACCATGATTTGCTATCATCCGGATTTTTTCGGCCAATGCCGGATCGTTAGTCATCAACGCACCACCATCGCCCATGCAGCCTAAGTTCTTGGTGGGGAAAAAGGAGGTACAACCGATATGACCGACCGTACCGGCTTTTTTGGTGGTGCCATCCGTAAATGTATAGGAAGCTCCGAGCGACTGGGCATTGTCTTCAATCACCCAAATATGATGCGCTTCAGCAAGCTTCATCAGCGGTTCCATGTCGGAACACTGTCCGAAAAGATGCACCGGGATGATGACTTTTGTACGCGATGTGATGGCCTTGGCAATCCCCGGTAGGGAAATATTGAATGTGCCTTCCTCAACATCCACCATGACGGGGGTGAGTCCGAGCAGGGCAATGACTTCTGCGGTAGCGACATAGGTGAACCCGGGCACGATGACCTCGTCGCCCGGATGAAGGTCGAGCGCCATCAGGGCAATCTGTAACGCGTCGGTACCGTTGGCACAACTGATGACATGGTCGATTTGGAGGCATTGCGCCAGGCTCTTTTCGAAAGCGGAAACCTCTTTCCCTTTTATAAAGGCCGATGATTCAATGACTTGCTGGATAGCCTCGATCAATTGAGGCTGAAATTTGGCGTGCTGCGAATGCAGATCGACCATTTCAATAGGGGTAGCTGGGCGGTTCAAAGGGAAAATATTTTAGATTTTAGATTTTGGAAGTTACGGGCGTGCTTCGCTCCCTCAGTCACATTCGCAACCAAGTCAGGGATTGAAATTAACTATAAATATAGCAGTTAAAAAGCCCGGTGCGCGCAAAGACGATGTGAAATATGTGCATTGGTTCGGCAGGCCTCTTAACTCTGGTTTACAATAATACTAAAAATTATCAAAAAGGGCGGTTGGAAGTCGGGTGTCAGGCAAAGCGAGGGAGTTCCAACTGTGAAAAAAATGGTAACACCTGATCTTTAGCCGATAGTTTCAGATCCTCTTTCGGTAGTTTCCAGTCGATGAGAAACTCCGGATCATCAAAGCGGATGCCGGCGTCATGGGCAGGTGCGTACAGATTGTCGACTTTATAGGAAAATATAGCTTCTTCGCTTGTTACGACAAATCCGTGCGCGAAGCCACGGGGAATAAAAAGCTGCGCCTTATTGCTATCGGAAAGCTCTACGGTGTAAGATTTTTTGAAAGTTGGTGAGTCAACGCGCAGGTCGACTACCGTGTCGAGGATCGTGCCTGTAATGCAACGCACCAGTTTTGCCTGGGTATAGGGCGGCTTTTGGAAATGGAGTCCGCGGAGAACACCATACCCGGATTTGGATTCATTGTCCTGCACAAATTCTACTTTTCCAACTGCCGCCTCGAATTCCTCCTGTTGAAAGGATTCGAAGAAATAGCCGCGACTGTCGCCAAAAACCTTGGGCTCGATAAGGAAAAGACCAGGAAACTCGGTAGAATGGAAGTTCATATTTTAAATATAAGACTTGAGAGATGAGATATAAGAGATGAGACTTGAGATACGAGATATAAGATATGAGTAAATTGAAAATTGAAGTTGTGATTGGGTTGGAATCTTCAGGCTTTACCAGCAAACCACCCCTACCTCTTATGTCTCATATCTAATATCTCATCTCTTTTTAGTTGTTTTGCAGCAAGCTCAGCAAATATTGTCCATACTGATTCTTCTTCAGTAGGTTACCTTGAGTGCGGAGCTGCGCTGCGTCGATCCACTTGTTGTGAAAAGCGATCTCTTCCAAACAGGCAACTTTAAGTCCCGTACGTTTTTCGATGGTGGCGATGAAGGAGCCGGCTTCGAGCAGTGATTCGTGCGTGCCGGTATCCAGCCAGGCATATCCGCGACCCATCAGTTCCACTTTGAGTTCTTTACGATCAAGATATTCCTGGTTAACGGTGGTGATTTCCAGCTCTCCGCGTGGGGATGGCTTGATGTTTTTGGCCACTTCGACGACGGAATTCGGATAAAAATAGAGGCCTATGACCGCATAGTTGGATTTCGGTTGCAACGGTTTCTCTTCGATGGTGGTCACATTCTCATTCGCATCAAAAGTGCAGACGCCGTAGCGTTCCGGGTCGTTCACCCAGTAGCCGAAAACGGCCGCTTTGCGATTAAGGGTTACCTGCTCGACAGCTTTGTTTAGGAGTTCTACAAACCCATGCCCATAGAAAATATTATCGCCAAGCACCAGACACACGTCATCCGTTCCAATAAATTCTTCACCCAGAATAAATGCCTGTGCCAGTCCGTCGGGTGATGGCTGCACGACATAATGCAACTCAACGCCCCACTGTGAGCCATCGCCAAGCAGCCGGATGAAGGCAGATTGTTCTTCGGGAGTGGTGATTATCAATATTTCACGTATACCGGCCAGCATCAGCACCGACATAGGGTAATAAATCATCGGTTTATCGTAAATCGGAAGCAGCTGCTTCGAGGTACCTAACGTGATCGGATGCAATCGCGATCCGGATCCACCTGCGAGAATGATGCCCTTCATATTGTAGACGAGATTAGAGGTTTTGACAAAGATACGAGAAATTGGGAAATGTTGTTCAGTGGAAGCAGAGGGACTTTTGGACTGGGAGACTATGGGACTATGGGACCGGGGGACTACTGGATTGAGGCCGAGGCATTCAGAAAAAGAAGATATCCAAAATCGTTTATTTCCAAATTGTCTGATAGTGAAGGAGAAGCCGCAGAAACACAAGTGTGGTTAAATTTTGCACAAGCGTTTGGCTATATGGATCAAAATACGATTCAAGAATTGGATGAAAAATATGAAATTATTCAGAAACAAATTATTAGCATGTCCCAAAGTCCAGAAAAATGGTCAACCTAACCACTCCCATAGTCCCCAAGTCCCATAGTCTCCCAGTCCAGTAATCCCCAGTCCAGATCATTCCCTAACCACCACCAAATTCTTCTCCGGCGATTCTACCATAACAGTGAAGCCTAACGGCGGAATGCGCAATGCCACTTTATTATTTCCCCTAAACGAGACCAGTTCACCTTTGATGCCCATCATCGGACCGGCAATTATTTCAACTTGCATCCCGGGCAGAAGCTCTTCCCTGGTAATCTCCACGTCGAGATCACTCTGACCGAGCATCCGTTTTAAAATATCAATGTCCTGATCGCGGATAATGGCCGCCTTCCCTTCAAACCGAACATATTGCATCACGTTATCTGTTTGCAATACAGCATCATAATGCTTCCGGGTGATGTGTACAAAGACATAGCCGGAGATGAGCGGTAACTCCACCCATTTCTTGCGGTCGCTCCACTGGCGAAGCTTGCGCTGCAGCGGGAGAAAGGATTCGATTCCTTTCAGCGTTAGCTCAACATGAACCTTTTTTTCAGCCCTTGAATGGACATATATTGCGTGCCATACGGGCTCGGAAAGGAGGTTATTAGGGGACATTGGTCTTAAATTTAGGTTTGTATTTGCAGTATCATCATTCCATTTGGCGATTGCAGATCAGTCTATTTTTTCGCAAATGTAGTCCGAATAAGGTAGAAAATCAATTCCAAAATCTTTCCGTTTGCGGTAACGGTATGAAAAAAGTTGCTTATTTTAGCAGGGGAAAAAAGTGGACTACCGGAAATAGAATAATAGAAACCATCTGATATAGAATTTCCAACAAACTAAATAAATATTCAAATGAAAAAAATCAGCGCATTATTTTTAACGATCTTTTTTGCAGCGGCAACATTTGCCAGCCACCCTATTCGGATCAATCAATCCGAAACCAAAATGAAAGAGGCCTCAAAGGCAAGCAATTCGGACAATACCCTGACTCCGGCCGAGCAAAAAGCAGGCTGGAAACTGATCTGGGATGGCAAAACGTTGGACGGCTGGGTTAGTAATAAAGATGGTGTGACACCATCCAAAGGCTGGACCATCCAGAACAATGAACTAATTGTAGACTTGGGCGAAAACAAAGGCGGAGGAGACATTGTCACGACCAAAGAATACAAAAATTTCATTTTGGAGCTTGATTTCATGTACACTCCTGGCGCCAACAGCGGGATAAAATATTTTATCCAGCCCAACAAAGACGGGAAGGGGTATTCGAACGTAGGTTGCGAGTATCAGGTACTGGACGACGAAAAACATCCTGATGCAAAGGCAGGCATCGACGGCAATCGCACCCTGGCTTCCCTTTACGACCTGATAAAGGCCGACGCCAAAAAGCTGGATCCTGCTCAGCCAGTTAAAAAGAACAACGGTCCCAACCAATGGAATCGTGCCCGCATTGAGGTGAAAGGCGACAAAGTGGCTCACTTCCTGAATGGCGTCAAGGTTGTCGAATATACACGCGGTACACCTGAGTGGAGAGCCTTGGTTGCAACGAGCAAATTCAAAGGCTACAAAGGCTACGGAGAATTTGAAACAGGCCATTTATTACTGCAGGAACACGGGAATGAAGTTCATTACAAGAATATTAAGGTACTGGAAGTGAAATAGGATTTTCGATTTTGGATTTTCGATTTTGGATTTAGGTGGATGAGATTTGTTACACCATAAAATGGGTTGAGCAGTCCATAATTAAGCGGAAGTTCATTAAAAGTGAAGAAATCCCGAGGTTCCGCCAATCCAAAATCGAAAATCCAAAATCGAAAATTTCTCCCCTGCAATTCGTAAATCATAATTCTTTCAACGTCATGTCTATCAACAATAAAGATTTCAAAAGAAGGGATTTCATCGTCAATACGGCGATTGGAACTGTGGCCACTTTGGGTGCAGCGAATCTGCTGCTATCTTGTTCCGGATCGGCGGATAAGTCGGTCAAGGCCTCGGCCGGCACGCCTGCTATGTTGGATAAGGCTCCGGATGGGAAAGTCCTGCGCGCCGGCTTGGTAGGTTGTGGCGGACGGGGAACCGGCGCTGCTATCAACTTTCTGGATGCCGGACCGAATCTGCAGCTAGTAGCGATGGGAGATATCTTTGCGGATAAGATGGCGGATTCAAGGGCTACGCTAAAGAAACAACGCAATATTGAACTGCCCGATGAGAAATGTTTTGTCGGATTCGACAGTTATCAAAAAGTGTTGGATTCGGGAATCGACATTGTGCTTTTATGCACTCCTCCGCATTTCCGTCCGGCGCACGTGGAAGCTGCCGTGAATGCCGGAAAGCATATTTTCATGGAAAAGCCGTGTGCTGTCGACCCGGTTGGGGCGCGGTCGATCCTGGTTTCGGCCAAAAAGGCTGAACAGCTTGGCTTGTCTATAGTTAGCGGTACAATCCGCCGCGTTCAGAAAGATTATGTGGAGACTCATCGACGAGTGGCTGCCGGCGAAATCGGAGATATCGTGAGCGCCCATGTGGTTCGCAACGGCGGAGCTTTGTGGGTAAAAAAGAGGAGACCGGAATGGTCGGACATGGAATATATGCTCCGTAATTGGGTGAATTTTTGCTGGCTTTCTGGAGACCATATTGTGGAACAGTTTATCCATGAAGTAGATGTGATGAATTGGTACACTGGAAAGAACCCGGTAAAGTGCATGGGCTGGGGAGGCCGGCAAAGACGTGTGTCGGGCGACCAGTACGATTTTTTCAGTGTGAACTACGTATACGACAACGGAATGCAAACGCATTGTGCCGCCCGCCAGATAAGCGGTTGCAGTAACCTGAAGCGCGAGATTATCGTTGGTACCAAAGGATATGCGGATGCCAATGGCACGTTATTCCATCCGGATGGCTCTGTGATGTGGAAATATCCATATCCCAAGGAGGGTGATGCCGATCAGTCCTGGAAAGTTACCGATCCATACGTGCAAGAGCACGTAAATCTTATTACGGCCATTCGTACCGGAAAACAGTTCAGCGATGCCGAAGCGCAGGTCAATTCGACCCTGATTACCATGATGGGACGTATTTCAGCCTATACCGGCAAGGATGTCACCTGGGATGAGATGATGAATTCCGGGTTATCGCTCGGACCAAAGACCTATGCCTTCGGACCAGTGCCCGGTATTCCCGAACAGATTCCGGTGATAGGGAATCCCGCGGAGCCGATTTAATGGACTGGGAGACTGAGGGACTATGGGACTGGGAGAATTGAAGACTATGAGACTTTTGGACTATGGGACAGGGGGAACGTCAAGTTCTCGGTCCCTGAGCTTGTCGAAGGGTTCTGAAACTCCAAACTCCAAACTCCACACTTCAAACTTTTTAAGAGTATAAACTAAAGTGAACTAACCAAATGAGACGACGAGAATTTACCCGAAACATGATCCTGTCTTCCATGGCAGTATCTTCCCTGCCTCTTTTGAGTGTGGCTAATTCCATTGCTGTGCCTGCTTTGCGGACAATCAAAAAGGGAATCATGTGGGGAAATATCGGAGTCGGAACCACCATTCTGGAGAAATTCCTGGCCGCCAAGGCTGCCGGATTTGATGGGGTGGAGGTATACAGTCATCTCGACCGCGGGGAGGTTCTGAAGGCCAAAGAGCAGACGGGCATGATAATTCCTTCTGTGTGCGGATCGCTTCATGGCAAATATTCATTATCAGACCCCGATCCGGCTGTTCGCTTGCAGGGTCTTGAGGCTTTGAAGGTAACCTTGGAAGATGCGAAAATTTATGGTGCCGACACGATTCTGCTTGTCCCGGGAAGGGTAAGCGAGTCAGTTAGTTATGACGATTGCTGGAACCGTTCCGTCGTGGAAATAAAAAAAGCGCTTCCGCTTGCTCAAAACCTGGGTGTCACGATCGCAGTCGAGAATGTCTGGAACAATTTTTTGCTTTCTCCGCTGGAGACTGCACGGTATATCGATCAGTTTAATTCGCCTTTCGTGCGAGCCTATTTCGATTGCGGCAACGTGCTGGTAATCGGATGGCCGGAGCAGTGGATCCGGATTTTGGGTAAACGGATTGCCCGGATTCACATCAAGGAATATAGCCGGAAAATTGCCGACAAGCAAGGGAAATGGGCCGGATTTGGTGTAGCTTTGCAAGAGGGCGATAACAACTGGCCTGAAATCATGAAGGCACTCGATGAAATTGGATATCAAAATTTTGCGACTATTGAGCAGTCCGGCGGCGATTCCCCGGAAGGGCTTAAAGATCTTTGCAGCCGATTAACCAACATTCTAAAAATACAAACATGAGAAGCTATTTCATGACCATTGAGAGTCCGGTGGGGAGATTGGTGCTGATTTCGAATGATTCTCATTTGAAATCGGTTAGCTTCAGTGATGAACAAGTTGAGGAGTCGGAAACGCTCCCGGAAATTCTGCTAAACACGGCGATCCAGCTTAATGAATATTTTGCCGGAACCCGCATCAACTTTGACCTTGCCCTCGATCCTGACGGATCGGTATTTCAGAAAAAAGTTTGGCAGCTCCTGATGCATGTTCCGTATGGCAAAACAAAAAGTTACCACGATATCGCTGTAGAATTGGGCTCTGCACTAAACACGCGGGCTGTCGGTACAGCAAACGGCAAAAATCCAATTCCGATTATTGTGCCTTGCCACCGAATCATCGGTCACGACGGGAAGCTGGTCGGGTATGCCGGCGGGATCGAACGCAAACGTTGGCTGCTGCTGCATGAGGCGCAACATTCGAAACGTGATTTGCTTTTTTAGATGAGTAAAATTTAATCTTATATACTTCAAATAATTCAAAAAAATGAAAACTGTTCAAATGGGAGTTGTATTGATAGCGCTGCTCACATCGTGCGGCGGAGGCACCAAAAATAATCAACAGGCTGGTTCAAAGCCTTTCACCGGGGCAAAGGGCGAGGTCAAATTAATTACGCTGGATCCGGGGCACTTTCATGCTGCGCTGGTTCAGAAAAAAATGTATGATCAAGTAAATCCGGATGTTTATGTCTATTCCCCGGAAGGGAATGATGTTGCTGAACACTTGAAAAAAGTTGATGGTTACAACACCCGTAAAGAGGATCCGACGAGTTGGAAAGAGATCGTTTATAAGGGAAACGACTATCTGCAAAAGATGCTGGAAGAGAAAGCCGGTAACGTACTTGTTCTTGCCGGAAACAACCGCATCAAAACCGAATACATTAAAAAGGCTGTTGATGCAGGGTTGAATGTTTTGGCAGATAAGCCAATGGTGATTACACCAGAGAATTTCCCCATGCTGGAGGAGTCTTTCAAGGTTGCGGCTGAGAAAGGGGTGATTTTGTATGATATCATGACCGAACGACATGAGATTACTACCATGATTCAGAAAGAGTTGTTGCATACACCGGCAGTTTTCGGCACGATGTTGCCCGGGACAGCCGAGGTTCCGTCTGTCGAGATGGTTAGCGTGCACTGCTTCTACAAGAGTGTGTCCGGATCACCGCTTGTTCGTCCGGCCTGGTTCTTCGATGTAAATCAACAGGGCGAAGGAATTGTCGATGTGGCTACTCACCTTGTCGACCTGGTACAATGGTGCTACTACCCTGGCGAAATTCTGCAAAAATCGGATGTGCAGATGTTACAGGCAAAGCGTTGGCCTACAATAATTTCCGCCGAAGAATTTAAAGATGTAACCAAGTGTGAAACATTCCCTGACTATCTTTCCAAGGACATTGTTGACGGAAAATTGAACGACTATGCAAATGGTGAGATGACTTATAAGCTAAAGGGAATTGTTGCAAAAGTAGCTGCTGTTTGGCTCTACAAACCTGCTCCGGGTGCAGGCGATTCGCATTATGCCGTCATGCGCGGATCCAATGCGACGCTGGAAATCAAACAGGGTGAGGCAGAGAAATATGCTCCGACACTCTACGTTCACGCCAACAAAGATGCTGTAACACCCGCTTTCACAGCGGCGCTCGAAAATGCAATTGTAAAGAATACGAATCACGATGGATTATCCCTCGAGAAGGTGGATGAATTAACCTGGAAAGTGGTGATTCCTGATAAGTATAAGGTGGGTCATGAGGCGCATTTCAGTCAGGTGACTGAAGCGTACCTGGGATATCTGAAGGCCGGAAAGCTGCCGGAATGGGAAGTGCCAGGCATGATTACCAAATACTATACCACCATGGAAGCGCTGAAGATGGCGAAGCAAATGAAATAGGAAAGTGGAAAGTTGAGAGTTGAAAGTGGAAAGTTGAGAGGGTAGGGACACATCGAGATGTGTCCTCCTTTGTGGAAAGTTGAGGCACAGATGTGTCTTTCAGAAATGCCATTTCAGCCGTACAAACGACAACATTAAAGTCTGTTGCTGCAGTTGCATGGATATTGATGCCGGGAAACTTCCTGTGAAATATTGTGCTATAACAGAAAGGCTCAGGTTGTTGCCCAGCGAGAAATCCAGTGAAGGCCCGGTATAAAGTCCACTGATGCCGGCCGTTTTCGGAAACCACATCAGGGCGAGTGAGCCGTTGATCAGTGGAGTAAGCGGGTAGGAGATGCTGCCAAATAAATTGATTTTGGCGAATGCAATTTTTCGTACGTCCAACGTGTTTTGGAATAGTGTGAAAAAGTTGTTGCTGGTCAATTCTTTGCTGACATACAATGCCTCCAGTTGAATGCTTACTTCGTTGGCAAATAGCTTGCTGCACCCCAGGTCGACGAGGGCGAGTCCTGTCGTATCGGCGAAATTTTTCAGGGTTCTGAAATAGGTGCCTTCCCCGAAAATGCTCCACGACCGGATGTTACCTGTCCACCCTGCTCCAACAGCGGCATCTTCGCTGCTAAGTATCCCGCCTAGTACCTGAAAATCGCTGTTGAAACGATTGAAGCGGTACATTCCGGCTACGGTAAGCTTATTGTTCCGGTCGATTTTGGCCGCAAGCTCCATGCTCGATGTGAAGGAATTGTAATATTGAAGGCGTATCGCGTCAGAGCCTGGTCGTTCGATGTAATCAAAGTCAAAGAAGGAATAGGAATTGAAGAGGTCATTCGGGTTCCATACAAATGATTGTCCCCAGTTAATGCGCTGGCGTCCAATGGTAAGCTCGAATTTTTCCTGAGTGAATTTCAGATTTAACCGATCGAGGGTTGAGTTGAAATAGGTGGTACCCTTTTGCCACACAATTCCATCGTGAATCGTGACGAAAGAGGTATCTGTGCCTGGCTGATTCAAAATGAGCCGCGACCTAAGTTGAGCTGTGAATGCAATTTTTTTGGAAGGTGTCCAGCTGAAATTTAATCGTTGATTCAAATAGTTGGCGGCCTTCCACTTATCCTCCAGGTTGTTGTACTGAGGCGAAAAGAGGTCGGAGAAATAGCCGTTTAGTTTTGTCTTTGAGGGTTTACCGGCAATTGAATCGATTCTGGTCGAATCCGGTTGCGCCATTACCGGGATTCCCGGACTCAACAACACGCACATCAGCAATATTCGAACCGCATTCATTTCCGTTCGTCCTTCGTGATTTTTCCGTCTTCAAGTAAAACAACTCTTCTTGCCTTATTCATTACCCGCGGGTCGTGGGTAGAAAATATAAAGGTGATCTTCTCATCTCTGTTCAGTTTCTCCATGATCTCCAATAGATTTTCCGCAGATTTTGAATCCAGGTTGGCTGTAGGTTCGTCCGCAAGAATAAATTTGGGCCGGGAAGCAAGAGCCCTGGCCACAGCCACCCGTTGCTGCTGGCCACCCGATAATTTGGCTGGACGGTTGTTTTTCTTTTCCCCAATTCCGACGGCTTCCAGCAGCTCCAGACTTCTCTTTTCACGATCCCTTTTTTTCGTACCCTGAAGTTCAAGGATAAATTCTACATTTTCCCGGGCGGTCAGTACGGGGATGAGATTGTACGATTGAAAAACAAATCCGATGTTGTGGAGCCTGAAATCTGTTAATTCGGAAGGTTTCAAATTCCAGATATCGACGTCCCTGATGCGAATCGATCCCGATGTGGGTTGATCCAGTCCGCCGATCATGTTCAGCAACGTTGTCTTGCCCGACCCTGAAGGGCCAACTACTGCTGTAAACTCGCCTTCGTCAAAGTTCAGCGTTATGCCATCCACCGCAGTAACAGGATTTGGACTCTTCTCGTCGTAAATTTTGACAATCTCCTTAACCTCAATAATGTTCATAGTTCTTTTCCTATCCAGATTAGTTACGTATACTATTTTTCAGTCCGCAGGGCTTCCACAGGTTTGAGTCGAAGTGCCTTCATCGCCGGAAAGATGGAGGCGAGAATGCCTGTTGCGACAACAAAAACCACCACGACTGCCACGAAAAACCAATCAATTGAAGTGTAGACGATCGGGTCGAAACCAACCTCCTCCAATCCTTTGCTCCAGATTGACAGATCGATGCCGACCCTGCCGAAGTACCGAATCGTCATCATTCCCAAAATGATTCCAAATACTGCTCCGGTCAGTGAAAGCATCACCGTTTCGAGAACGATCATACTGAATATCTTGCCCTTTTTCATCCCGATAGCCATCAGCATTCCCAGCTCCTTTATCCGTTCAAGAATGGCCATCATCATCGTATTCACAATACCGAAGAGAAGGGCTATCAGGATGATTACCATTATGATATAGAGATATTGATCCATGGCGTCGTTCAGATAACTAAGCACAATACTCCGCTCTTTCCAACTTTTCACCTCCAGTGAAGGAAATTTCTGTTGCAGCTCTTTCGCAACTTGTTTTGCTGCCAGATAATCTTTCAACAAAATAAATACTTCATGTGCCGAGGTCGGCTCAATCCCCGTAAGGGTATATAAGTCTGATTTTTGTACGAAAACATTGAATTCGTCGAAAACGGTATTGGATGTCTTGTAGATGCCAACAATCCGGAAGGCTGCAGGAGCGATATTGCCATGAAGGTCCTGAATCTGAAGCACCAGCTTGGAATTCAACTTTAATTTCAATTTCTCAGCCAGCCTTTTGCTGATAACGACCGGATTCCTTGCTTCCCGTCCGAAATAACTTCCTTCAGTGATCTTGGTATGGAGGTCTGTCACAGTTTTTTCATCTGCCACATTGATGCCGTTCACCTTCACGTTCGTCCCGGTTTCGGCGGAGGATGCGATGGAATTCAGAAGAATCCGGAAAGAAATGCCAGCAATCCGATCATCCTTTTTCAAGGTGCCCTCAATTTGATCTATCGGATTAATCAACATTTTAATCTCTTCCTGCACGAGAAAATCAGGTTGATGTATTTGAATATGTGAAATTTCCGTATTTAAAGCGGCCGAAATTCGTTGAATAGTCATCCCTTTGGAAAATGCCACGAGGAAGAGGCCGGCAAATATTCCAAGCGTTATCGCACTCATAATAATGATGCTTCTGAATCTGTTTCTCCAGATATTTTTCCAGGCTATATTAAATATCAGCATGCCATTCAGAATTTATATCAGCCTCTCATGGCCTTGATTATTTTTAGTTTTCGGATGGTTATCCATGGAAATAGGTACAAAACCAGCGTAATGCAAAATACGATAATGGGTTGCCAGTAAAAAATATCTGCGCTGTTCGAAAAGAATATGATTGGTTCGAAACCATATTCTTCCATCATTTTTGCCATCTCTCCCTGCAGCGGTATCGGATTCTGGTTGAGTATCGAGGTTAGTACGTAGCCGAAACCAACTCCAAAAAATGTCCCCAAAAGTGTAATCAAAAGCAGTTCAATAAAAACAATTGCCGATAGTCGTGATTTCTGCAATCCCATAGCATGCATTACGCCAAATTCCTTTCTTCGCTCGTACATCATCATCACCAGCGTGCTAAAAATGATAAATGTGATTATCATGTAGAAGATTCCTTTCATAAAATAGCCGGAAGAAACGTCGCTGTCTATCATCTGAACAATTTCAGGCTGAAGCTCTTTCCAGTCCTTTACAACATATTCGGCAGGAAGAACCTCCGCCAGCTTGCTTCTGAGTTGCTCTTCATTTTCATTGTTTGCAGCCTTAATCAGGATGGAAGTGCCCCAATCTGCCGCGCCGTAAAATTTTTGTGCAGCCGGTAAACTCATATAAATCAGACTGCTTTCCAATTCGACGGAGGGAAGTTTGATAAATCCCCGAACGGGGAAGAGTCCGGCAGCTGAAATCCCATGGTAGCCCTGGGAGATCAGCACCAGCGTGTCATTAATGCCTACCTTCAGAAAATTGGCCAGTTTTTCGCCCACTAAAACGCCTTCGTCATCATCAAGCAGGTAGGCTGATGATTTACCATTGGAAGGTTTACTAAGTTTGTTCCGAAGTTTGGAGAAACCCTCTTCGTCGGATGGCATGACGCCAGCCACTATTACCCCTTTTGTCGATTCGAGATGAGAAGCAAGGGCAAATGACTCCAGATGCACGGTAACCCCGGAAACATCAGGCAGCTTTTTTATTTTCCCGATCAGTTCAGTATCCGTGGCCACGGCATCGTTGATACTTTTATTTTCCCAATAGGCTTTATTTTGAATCTGCAAATCACCGGTAACCTCGATAATGTTGTCGATCATTTTATCGTAGATGCCATATTGCTCGGAGGTCATAACGATCGACAAAACCACCGTGATGAAAACAACACTTGCGGTAAGTAATGTCCTGGTTTTGTTCCGCCAGATATTTCTCCAGGCCAGTTTCAGAAAGCTATTCATCAGTTTGTGGTCGTTATTTCAACTTATTTAATCCGCTTCATATTCTGCTGGGAGAAAAACTGATCATCAACCGGTTGGTTAAACTCGACTGCAATCAGCGTGATTACGGTCTTGTTGCCTGGTTTGTCTGCCGGAATAAGTTCCACCCGCGTTGGGATAATCCGTCCACCCATTTTTTTGATATCGAAAGCGGTCTGCGTCTTCATCAGCTTATTTTCCTCATCGTAGAACTCTGTTTTTAATTGCAGAAAATCTCCTTTTGATATCCACATCACAATCTTACCCCATACCACCGCTGCATTTTCCTTGGGAGTCATCTCGATGCGGTAACAATCTCTGTCGGCTATCTTTTCGTAACCTGACAGCTTATGACTATAATCTTCAACCATCGAGGCCTCATTCAACAGGTCATCGTTCGTAAAATCTGATCCCATCCATCCCTGCGACAGCATGGAGGGTGGCAGTTTTATCATTCTGTTGATTGTCGGATTCCAGCTCCACATCTCCTTTCCGCGTTTCAGGAAGGTCTGCCCTTCTTCTTTTTTGGGAGATGTGACAAGCGATAGTGAGAGTTCGGTGGTTTTGCTCCAGCTTTTAAAAGAGATACTCCTGCTCCAGGTTGGCCGTATGATCTCCATATTCATCGCACTGTACCCTGAAGATTCACCTTTCACCCTTTCGTACGCTTTGGTTACAACTTCGGTGGGGGTTAATTCTTTTTGACAAACGCCCCAAAGCGGAATTGCCCAACCAAATACGAGAAGAAAATATTTTGCAACAAGCTTCATATCAATGAGTTTACAATATTTTATTCAGATGATCTTTTTCGCATGTAACATTTTGATTCCTGGGATGTCTAATAGCCCGAAGATCTGTGTATTCCACCCGAAATCTCAATGCAATTTATTTAAAATAAATATCTTTGGAAACTTAAAATTCAGATACATTACCATGAAGAACAAATTATTAGTTATTTCAATTTCATTTTGTATGATTGCAGCTACTTTGCTATCATGTTCGGAAGCCAAAAAAGGGACTCCGGCCATCGATCCTGTCAACCTGGACAAAACAGTCGTTCCAGGTAACGACTTTGATACGTATGCCAATGGCGGATGGAAGAAACTGAATCCGTTGCCTGCCGATCGCGGTCGTTTTGGGTCGTTCGATCAACTGGCTGAAGTTGCCGAGAAGCAGCTGAACGACTTGGTGAAGAACACCGCCGCTGCCACGAATCCAAAGGGTTCTATACCGGATAAAATTGCGACGATGTTTAATTCGGGAATGGATACTGCTAAGATTGATAGGCAAGGATTGCAGCCTCTTACTTCCTATATTCAGGAAATCGATAAGATAACCACCCCTGATGATGTGCAACTGGCCGTTATCCGTTTCCATAAGTTTGGTTTCTCTCCATTGTTTGGAATTTATGGCGCCGCTGATGCCCGGAATAGTTCGATGGTTATCGCTCAACTGGCGCAGGCCGGAATGGGAATGCCAGATCGCGACTACTATCTGAATGAGGATCCCAGATCTGCCGATCTTCGCGCCAAATACATCGCATATATTACCACCATCTTCAAATTGATGGGCAATGATGAGGCTGTGTCCGCTGCAAATGCGCAGAAGGTGATGGCTATCGAAACACAATTGGCGAAAGCGTCCATGTCCCGACTGGAGATGCGCGATCCAAACAAAACATACAACAAAGTAACCACCGAAGAACTGGTTAAATTGTCGCCAGTATTTAACTGGGACCGCTATTTCACTGATTTAGGAATCGGAAATCCCGGTTCAATCAACCTGAATCAACCCAATTTTGTGAAAGAGATTAGCACTATGCTGACTGCCGTTCCGGTAGATGATTGGAAGATTTATCTCAAGTGGAACCTTATCAACGAAGCCGCTTCATACCTTTCCACAGATTTCGTGAAGGCTAACTTTGATTTCTATGTCAAGGCCATGACCGGCACCGAAGTGATGCGCCCACGTTGGAAACGTGTGCTGGGCGTTACAAGTGGTGTATTGAGCGAAGCCCTCGGGCAACTTTACGTCAAGGCGTACTTTCCGCAGGAGGCCAAAGATCGCATGATCAAACTGGTCGAGAATCTGCGTGTTTCACTTGGCGAAAGAATCCAAAACCTGGAGTGGATGGGTCCTGAGACAAAACAAAAAGGTCTGGATAAACTGAAAGCAATAAATGTGAAGATTGGGTATCCTGATAAGTGGAGAGACTACTCCGCCCTCGAAATCAGCGATGATGCTTATGTTCTGAATGTCCTTCGCGCCAGCAAATTTGAGACAGAATTCAGCCTGAGCAAAATCAACAAACCTGTGGATAAACTCGAGTGGTGGATGTCTCCGCAAACTGTTAATGCATATTATAGTCCCGATAAGAATGAAATTGTATTCCCTGCGGCAATCCTGCAACCTCCTTTCTTCTTCAAAGATGGCGATGACGCTGTAAATTACGGAGCTATCGGTGTCGTGATCGGTCACGAGATGACTCACGGTTTCGATGATCAGGGTCGTAAATTTGATAAGGAAGGCAATCTGACCGACTGGTGGACTCCTGAAGACGGCAAACGTTTTGATGAACGGGCCAAAGTTTTGGTTGATCAGTTCAACAGTTATGTGGTTCTGGATTCGGTTCATGCCGACGGACAACTCTGTTTGGGTGAGAATATTGCCGATCTTGGTGGACTGAATATCTCCTACCAGGCTTTCCAACATGCCAACACAACGAAAGAGAAGATAGACGGATTCACGCCTGAGCAACGGTTTTTTCTGGCGTACGCGCATGTCTGGGGACAGAATATCCGCGATAAAGAAATCCTTCGCCGCACCAAAGAAGATGTCCACTCATTGGGTCGCCTGCGTGTGCTCGGACCATTGAAAAATTTACCTGAATGGTACGCCGCTTTCGACGTGAAACCAGACCAGGCAATGTATTTGGCACCAGAAAAGAGGGCGAAGATCTGGTAAAAAGGTACTGAAAAGAGAAAAATGAAAAGTGAAAAATGTGGGTTAAGGAGCTATTGTTCATAACCCACACTTTTCACTTTTCTCTCTTCACTATTCACTCTTCAATAAGTGCATCATAAATTATCTCCACCGGATGTACTGCTTGCTTTCCTGTGCCATCCAGAATATGATGCCGGCAGCTTGTTCCGGGCGCTGCAATTACAACCGCCTGATCCAGATTCAGTAACTCTGGGAATAGCACCAGCTCACCGATTTTCATCGAGAGGTCATAATGTTCCTTTTCGTAGCCAAACGATCCGGCCATTCCGCAGCAGCCGGATGGAACCTCCTGAACACGATAGTTCTCAGGCAGGGAAAGCATTTTTTTGGTAGGCAGCGTTGATGCAACTGCCTTCTGCTGACAATGTCCGTGAAGTCTGATTTTTAATTCTTTGCGGGTAAAGCTATCTGCGGTTATACGCCCGTTGTCTTTTTCCCGTACCAGAAACTCGTCGATCATCAGACTGTTTCGTGCGATTTTCTGCGCAGCAATTTTCTGGTCTCCCCGCAGCAGATCCGGATATTCATCCCTGAAAGTAAGTATGGCAGATGGCTCTATTCCGACCAACGGATGTGTTTCATCAACGAGATCTTTAAAAATGCTGACATTTTTAGCCGCAATTTTTGTTGCTTTCCGTACATACCCCTTCGAAAGAAAAGTACGGCCGCTAACCGCATGCTCAACCAGCAGAATCTGGTAACCTAACCGATTCAGTACCTTAATAGCTTTTATTCCGATTTCGGTGTCGTTATAATTGGTAAACTCATCCACAAAAAAGTAGAGACTTCCTTTCGGATTGACAATTTGGGCATTCAGTCCGGCAAGATTTCTTTTGCACCACCGTCGAAGTGTTGTTTTTGCCAATCCGGGGATGCTTCTTTTTTGAGCAAATCCAGTTACGGATTTTAGTACGGACGAGGTAACCTTGTTGTGAAGCACAAAATTGAACATGCCAGGGAAGACTGAGCCTAACTTATATAGCGAAGCAATATTAGCAACCAGTTTGGCGCGAAGTGGCGATCCTTCCAGATCATATTTATGCTGCAAGAATTCAGCTTTGATTTTAGTCATGTCTACCCCTGACGGGCATTCAGACTTACACCCTTTGCAGGAAATGCACAGATCCAGAATCTTATATACCTCCTTGCTCTCAAATACTTCGCGTGTATTTTTGCTGCGGATGTAGTCGTTCAGTAAATTGGCGCGTGCCCTGGTGGTGTTTTTCTCATCACGCGTTGCCATATAGCTCGGGCACATCGTTCCGCCGATCAGCTCTGACTTCCGACAATCACCTGATCCATTGCATTTCTCCACATGGCGAACAAACCCAGCCGAATCAGACCAATCGAAGAATGTCTCAAAAACCGGATCATTCTCGCCCGGCTTAATCCGCAGCGAGCTGTCCATTGGTGGGGTGTTGACAATCTTGCCCGGATTGAAAATATTCAGAGGATCCCAGCATCGCTTCACCTGCCTGATCAGCTCGAAATTATGCGCGCCAAGGATGATGGGGATGAACTCTCCCCGCAACCGGCCATCTCCATGCTCACCGCTCAGTGATCCACGGTATTTCTTCACAAGATGCGCGATCTCTGTAGCGATCGAGCGGAAAAGTTTGACGCCTTCCGGATCTTTAAGATTGATGACGGGGCGCAGATGCAATTCCCCGGTGGCGATATGGGCGTGGTAGACGCAACTCAATCCATGAGCCGCCATTATCATTTTAAACTCAGCAATGTACTTTGACAGAACCTTCGGATCAACCGCTGTGTCTTCCACCAGCGAAACTGGTTTGGAGTCGCCCGGAACATTCGAGAGAAGTCCCAATCCGGCCTTGCGCAATGCCCACACTTTCTTGATGTCATCTCCCGTTACCAGCGGGAAATGATATCCCAGTCCGGCCGTTCGGAGTTCCTTTTCAAGATTCTGTTGGAGCAAATCAATTTCCTCCCGGGATTCTCTGGCCCATTCCACAATAAGAATTGCGCCAGGTTCTCCTTGCACAAAAAACCTGTTCTTTCGCTGTTCAATACTTCCCAGCGTGCATTTTAAAATTACATCATCAATCAGTTCGATTGCGCCGGGTTTGTATTTCAGTGCAATCAGATTACCTTCCATGGCCTCTTCCAATGTTCGAAAATGAATGCACACCAGCCCCACTTCTTTAGGCGGCAATGGAACCACATTCAGTTTTATCTCCGTAATGAAGAGTAAAGTGCCTTCCGAGCCGGCAATCAATTTTGAAAAATTGAAATCCGCTTTTTGATCCGAAAATTGAGCAGTATGCAACAATTCGTCCAGGGCATATCCCGTATTTCTCCGTCTGAGGGCTTTCTCCGGATATTCATTTTCGATCTGTTCGCAGTTTTTTGGATCAGATAATAACGCATCAATCTGACGGTAAAGCGAGTTTTCGAGAGTTTCACCAACTGTTTTGGCCTTGAATTCATCTTTCGAAAGTGATTTAAAATGAACCTCCGAGCCGTCGGAAAGGAATCCCTTGACCTCCAGCAGGTGATCCCGGGTACTGCCAAAAATCAGTGAATGCGCACCGCATGCATTGTTGCCGACCATCCCGCCTATCATGCAACGGTTGGAGGTGGAGGTCTCCGGACCGAAAAACAGTCCGGATTTTTTCAGATGAATATTTAATTCGTCCAGCACTACCCCGGGCTGAACTCTGACCCAGCTTTCAGTTTTGCTGACTTCCAAAATATTTGTCATGGTTCTGGAGACATCCACAACAACACCAGATCCGACAACTTGTCCGGCAAGCGAGGTGCCTGCCGTTCTTGGAATAATTCCAATTTTATATCGCCGGCAAAATAAAATCACCTTAAGAATGTCTTCTTTATCCTTTGGAAAAACGACAGCCAGAGGTCGCTCCTTATATGCTGAAGCATCTGTAGAATAGAGTATTAAGGATGAATCATCCATCAATAATTCGCCTTTTATTTCGCTTCTCAGTGTCGAAAAATCAATCATCTACCGCAGGGGATTAAAAATAAATATGTAGTTTTATACAAAAAAAGTGAAAAGTGAAAAACGAAAAATGAAAAGAATTATTCAATTATAAGCACTCCGTAATTGATATGATAACAATTTTTCGTTTTTCATTTTTCGTTTTTCACTTTTTTCGATCTCGCTGGAGACGAAGGTAGGAGAAAATCTTTAAAATTTAACCAAACAATAATACCATGGCTTCCGAAGTAAATACCAATTTTCTAAAAGACAAAAGGCTGGATCGCATTGCATCTGATATTTTGCGCCCGGTTGGAGTAGACAGGAGTTTTTTAATCTGGATGTCAAGTCTGGGAATGATCCTGCTGGTATGTATGTATGCCTATTATATTCAGCTAGATAAAGGTTTGATAGTTACCGGCTTGCGGGATTATGTCAGTTGGGGAATGTATATCTCCAATTTTGTCTTTTTTGTTGCCACGAGTCTGGTAGGAATGCTGATAAGCTCCGTACTCGGAATGATGGGGTACAAATGGATCAAGCCAATCGGCAGGATCGCCGAAATTATTGCGGTGGCTTTTTCGATGGTCGCCGGTTTGGTCATTGTTTCTGATATGGGACGTCCGGAAAGACTTCCTTTCGTTTTTATGTACGGACGGATTCAGTCGCCGATACTTTGGGATGTTACAGTGGTGACTACTTACATGACACTCAGCATCCTGCTATATCTCCTTACCATGATCCCGGATATGGCCATCAGCAAGAATAGGATCGGACATACTCCTGCCTGGCTGCAGAAGTTATACGAATTGCTTTCGTTCAATTTTCAACATACGCCTGAACAGTACAAGATCTTGCTCAAATCGGTGCGTATCTTGCTGATTTTGATTGTACCAACGGCATTTGCTATTCATACAGTTACCTCCTGGTTATTTGCTGTAACCACCCGCCCAGGATGGGATAGCACCATCTTCGGACCCTATTTCATCTCCGGAGCCTTCGTTGCCGGTTCTTCGGCCGTGATTATTCTGATGTTTTTTGTCCGCAACAATTACAAGCTGAATAAATATCTTACGCTTGAGCATTTCGATAAAATGGGAAAATTGCTCTTCCTGGTATCGATCGTCTATTTTTACTTCAATATCAACGAGTATCTTGTTCCTGCTTACAAACTGAAGACATCTGAAGCGCTGCACCTTCACGAGTTATTTGTCGGGGAGTTTGCCTTTATGTTCTGGAGCGTTCAATTGCTTGGATTGGTTATTCCGATGATATTGTTGTTGTTTAAACCGATGAGAAAACCTTTACCAATGGTCTTTATCGCCATTGCCGTGCTCATAGCCTCCTGGTTTAAGCGTTTGCTGATTGTCGTGCCAACAATGGAATCTCCTTTTCTTCCCAAACAGAACGTGCCGGATGCCTGGATGGTTTATCATCCGACTGTCGTCGAATCGGCCA
>CAXXHH010000014.1:0-675575 GCA_963663005.2 Prolixibacteraceae bacterium | reverse complement strand
TTTTCGAATTGGCCTCCAAACAATCCTGGTTTAAGAACACCATTTTCGTTATCACCGGTGATCATACCTGCACCCGTTACCACGAAATACATAAAACATCAGTCGGCACTTTTGGCGTACCTGTTATTTTTTATACGCCGGGAGGTCAGTTGGCGCCTGGGTGTGAAGACAAACGTGTAGCGCAGCAAATCGATATTATGCCTACGATTTTGAATTTTCTGGGATATGACAAACCTTATTTTGCTTTCGGCAAGGATCTTTTCAATCCGCGAACAGACAATTTCGCAATTGAATATATCGGAAATGCATTTCAGATGGTTTGGGATGATTGGGTAATCCAATTTGATGGATCAAAAACAGTTGCCCTGTTTGACCGGGATTCGGATCCGCTTCTGAAAAACAATCTGGTCAGTAAGAATCCCCAACAGCAGGAGTTTCTGGAGCAAAAAATAAAGGCAATCATCCAGCAATACAATAACAGGATGGCTGATAACCGTCTGCTTCCCGATTAACGATTCTGAAAGGACTCCCCCAAAGAGTCTCTAAATGCGTAAGGTTCCACCCTCGACAGCAGAAGCTGCGGGCTGGAAAGAGTGATTATTCTCGACCTGTACACGATCAGCTAGTACCCACACCCGCAATTTGGCTGACCGGCCAAATCACCTAATCAAATTTTTTGTAGGGATTTTACCTACATGAAAATCAGCAACTCCGAAGGTCGTATTGCCATTTCCCTTATAGTCCACGGAGCGTGGCGGAGATATTTTTGCTTGTACAAAACAGTTAATGACGACCCACGAAATGAGAGCAAAAATTACCATCGGAATCGCAATCTTCATCTTAGCTTTCACATTCTCTTCAAAAGCTCAGATGACAGCATATGCTAACATCTACGCAGAGGTGGTAGCTCCGATCGGAATTGAGAAAGGCTCCGACTTAACCATCAATCAGACCATCGTGGGTCAAAAGAATGTTTCTGCAACTGCAGCTTCATTTTCTATAAAAGGTGGCAGCCAGAATACATTCGATGTAACTCTTCCTTCAAGCGAGGTTGTTGTCAGCAACGGACAATCCAGCCTGACTGTTGGTAACTTCACCACCACTTCAACTCCGACCAACACACTTCAAAGCATTAACAATACGATCAGCATCGCTGCAACCTTGAACACGAACGGCATCCTGTCTGCAGGCAACTACAACGCCAAAGAGCCTTTCCAGGTTACTGTGAATTACAATTGATTGTCAGCAGAGAAAAAATTTCGATACCATTACCCTTTCAATTCCAACAAGAAATCCAGGGAAAAGCTCCCTCGATTGAACAGGCACTCCGACAGGTGCCTGTTTGCATTACTCAATTTCCTGATAATTCTCAAAAATAGCTGGAGCCATCCCAGCAGTGAGTACACAGTTTTTCTTTTGGTAAACCGATGGCTTCAACCAGGTCGTCGAGCTTCTGAAATTTGAGGGAAGTCAAATCCAGATTCTGACGAATTTGTTCAACCATGGCGTGATATTTTGGATTATTGCTGTCGGAATACTCCCGCATATCCGGATTAATGAGCCCGGCAATCTGTTCAACAGCTTTGTGTGTGGCCAAATCAAGGTTCGATCTGGAACGGCTGAAATTCAGAAATTCACATGGATAGGTCAATGGAGGACAGGCAATTCGCATATGGACTTCCTTAATTCCATCGTGGTGAAGATCCCGGACGTTATCCTTGAGCTGGGTCCCGCGTACGATGGAGTCATCCAGAAAGACACCTCTTTTTCCGCTGATGATAGCCTTGTTGGGAAGCAACTTCATTTTAGCAACTAAATCACGCATTGACTGATTCTGTGGCATAAAACTCCTTGGCCAGGTCGGAGTATATTTCGCGTATGGTCTCTTGAAAGGAGTTCCTTTTGCATTGCTGTATCCCATCGCATGGCCAACTCCTGAATCCGGTATGCCAGCCACAAAATCGGCTTCAACGGTGTCGGACTTTGCCAGCGCTGCACCGCATTTGTAGCGGCATTCATCCACATTGATCCCTTCGTAAAAGGAGGGGGGATAACCATAATAGACCCAAAGAAATGAACAGATTTGCATCTTTTCGTTGGGTTTACGCAGTTGCTCGCATCCATTGGCTCCGATGGAGACAATCTCTCCCGGACCGAGATACCGATCAATTTCGTAGTTGAGGTTTGGAAAAGCGCAGGTCTCAAAACTGGCTGCATAGGCTCCCTCTTTTTTACCGATGACAATTGGAGTCCGGCCGAGTTTATCCCGGGCAGCAATAATCCGGTCCTCCGTGAGAATGAGTAGCGAACAGGAGCCTTTAATGAGGTTGAAAACGTTCTCGATGCCGGATGTGAAATCATCACACTCAGCTATAAGCATGGCAATCAGCTCGGTGGGGTTCACGGAGCCCTGACTGGTCTCGGCAAAGGTTCGGCGGGCTTTCATAAACCGATCCTCAAGCTCAGTGATGTTGGCTATTTTGGAAACTGTTGCAACAGCGAATCTCCCCAGATGTGAAGTGATAAGTATCGGTTGTGCCTCGGTATCGCTGATAACTCCAATACCAATATTCCCGTTAAATCCGGCCATGTCGGCCTCAAATTTATTCCTGAAATTCCCGTCCTCCAGACTGTGAATTGCCCGCTGGAATCCTTTCTCAGGGGAGAAAAATGCCATTCCTGCTCTCTTCGTACCAAGATGGGAATGATAATCAGTACCATAAAAAACATCCGAAACACAATCAACATCCGAAATACAGCCAAAGAATCCGCTCATAAAAATAGGTTAATTAAGTGCTAAAGTTAACCGATTATTGGAATCGAAAGCATAGGTAGAATAGCTATTCCGTGTTACTCGGAGAAAAAAAATCACCTTTTTCGCAGACCAAAAGTTGAGGGCGCAAACCGCTAGGGAGTAACTTTGCCTTTAGTCCTGAAAATTAGGAGGCTTACCTGGAGGTGGTTATCGTTTTCTGATGTAGGTATGGTTGAATGCATAGATCAGGCTCATGTTCCAGACAAGTTTGTTCCCAATCAAAATGTCGGTGTGGATCGGTCGGCTAATCATTGCAGCAAGTGAAAAAGGGAAATTCCGTTTATTCAGGGATTGGTTGGATGAGACGTACGTTCCGGAAATCCCGTCCTGGTACAAATAATATATTTGAGGAGTAAACTTCAGAAAATATTCTTTCGAAATACTGATATCGGTAAAATAGGTCCGGAAGGCAATGTAATGAGTATTTCTGGAGGTAATATCCTCCATGCCATATACATACATATAATACAATCCAACGCCAATATTTTTGGTGACTGAATAGGTCGGAGTCAGGTCGGCTGTCAGCGTCCGGTAGCTGGCCAGCAAATTTTTCTGAACTCCATTTGAGGTAACCGGCAGGGATTTGAAGGCCACAGTTGGATTTGCACCCAATCTGAGCGCAAATTTCTGCGATTTAACAAGGTCTGTACGAAACCAAAAGATGAACATCCAGGGTTTACCCTCCAACGAGATGCGAAATTCAGGTTCAAACCTGATTTTTTTGCCCAGATAAAAATTGAGGATAGTCGCAGGTTTTCCCAGCGTAAAATTGGGGATGGTGGAAATACCCTTGTTGGTCACTAGTACTGATCCACTAAAAAATTTGATAACTTTTGCACTGTCTGAGACCGTTGAAAATGCTGAAATATAAATACATAGACAAAGGAATAGAGCTAGTGATCTTTTCAGGAAATTCTGCTGCATCGGATGGACGGTACTAATTTGAGGATCAGTGAAACTTTCTGCAAAGGAAATAAAAATGTTTCTGGTTAGGAAGTCTCAGAAAATCTACTCCATTTCTACCTGAAAGCTCGAAAAATCATGAAAAAATACTACTGAATTTTTCAGCTTCAAATTTTTCAAAGCCCTTGAAAATACTGCTCTTCCCGACGGATTGCCGGGCTTGATTTATTGCCAAAAACCTTGTATAGTTTTTAAATATAATATAACTTACGTGATCTTTTAATCTGATAATTTTATGGAGCATCAACGAAATTTCGACGACCTGACCGGAACCAACTACCATTTCAAAAAGGATGTAAATCTGAAACACCAACTGATTTTGGGAAATTTCAGACGTGCAAAAATCGCTTCAAATTTGGGTAAAATGGCCATTATTGCCATAATGACAATGTTTATTTCAAACGTTGCTATTGCTCAAGTGGGGGAGAAAAGTATGCAAGCGAACCAGAAGAGTATCAAAACTGCTTATCCCACAAAGGATTGGGTTATTTCTGATTTTGTTGTGACTGATCCATCATTTGGAGCGAAAGCCGAGCCAGGGTTTGACAACAGAGCGGCTTTCCAGTCGGCTATTGATGCCGCATATAACAATGGCGGTGGTGTCGTTTATATACCGGCCGGTAATTATGAGTTCCGCAGCACGCAAACGGCTACCCGGACCGTCAGAGTGCGTAAGGGTACCGAGCAGACGATGACGGACTATGATTACAAATATGTGCTGAATCTCCCGCCGAGTGTGCAGCTTCGCGGCGACTGGGCGGATCCGGAATTGAACAATGGGAAGGTTCTGGGAACCATTCTCGAGGTGCGCACCGGCAAAGACGCCCCCAATTATAATGGAACCGTTGAAAGTTGGTGGAACGACGCTCAGGCGGGCAACGCACTCCGCACTACTTATACCAGCATAGCCGACCGGTTTATTGATATGAAAGAGGGAACCGGCGTAACGAACCTGTCGATTTGGTATCCTGAACAGGAGATCAATAATGTACAGCCATATCCATGGACGTTGTTTCAATCAACCGGCGACTGTGCATCAGTTGAAAACGTTACCCTAGTAAACTCCTACAATGGATTCTATTCCGCTCCGAGCGAACTGCATTATGTTCTGAACAGCTACATGACCGCCCTGAATACAGGAGTCGAAATCCATGTGTGTACCGACATCGGCCGTGTCGAAAATGTTAAAATTGATCCGAAATACTGGGCAAATTCCGGACTCCCGGGTTCTCCCTCGCTCGAAAAGGCTACCGAATACACGAAGGCGAACGGCACGGGCTTCAATATGCACCGTTCGGATTGGGAATATGTCTCCTACCTGTATGTATCAGGTTATAAGACAGGCATGTGGATAGGACGGGAACCTGGTTACGCCGATACTCCTAATGCCCAGTTGTACGAAATTCATATCAAAGATTGCGAGACTGGTTTGTTTGTTCAGGCAGTTAACCCATACGGATTGCTAATATCCAACTCTTCCTTCGGAGCTGGGAAGGATGGTAATGCCGTGTACTTCTATGATGATTTTAAAACGTCCGTTCAATTCAATGGCGTAGATTTCACGGGCTCCATCCTCAGTGATGGAAGCGATGGCGTTATCTCTTTTGAGAGCTGTACGTTTAGTAAATACAGTGAGTATGCGCTTAAGATAAACAACGGAAACGTTTTACTCACACAGTGCGATTTTAAAAAACCTTCCGGTCATGTGTTTCTGGGTACAGCCATGAATACACTCAAATCTGTGAACTCCGGTTATAAACGCAAATTGGAAATTACGAATAAGAGTAAGTCTGCCAAAGTGGAGATTTGTAATGGCAAGGAATATCTGTTCGATCCGATTCCGAAAAATGTGAAGACAGATATTAAAGTGCAGCCGAGACCGGCTTCAAACAACGTGGTGAAAGTCGATCTGCCAAGAGCAACAGGCTTTAACAACAACGTACCAACCGAAGATGTGTCGGCTAAACTGCAAACTGCGCTTAACTCAGTTAAGGCAAACGGCGGTGGAACGTTGTATCTGCCTGGTGGTAGATATTTGGTGAATAATCCTATCAAAGTTCCTTCGGGAGTAGAGTTGAGGGGAACATGGGATGTCCAGCACCATACACAAAGTGGTGGAGCAGGAATATTTACAACCTATGCTGGTGGTGCGACCGGAGAAAATGGTGCTTCACTTATACAGCTTGAGGCAGGTGCGGGTATCAGAGGAATTACAATTGCCCAACTTAATATTGCAACTGACGGTTTTAACGCTGAGAATCCCAGAAAAACTCCGTTCCTGATCCAGGGACAGGGACCAGAAGTATATATTGTAAACGTTACAGTTGCGGCCGGAGACAAAGGGTTAGACCTTGCTTCCTACAATACTAGCAGACATTATGTTGATTATTTTGCCGGGGTACTCGCAAGAGCTGGCATATGGGTAGGCGGAGGCGCTGAAGGTGGGTTTATCCGGAATATGCAGCTCAATCCGCATTACGGATCAAGGCTGCCAAAGGACGGACAGGGATATCCGAAGATATCCTTGACCCGGTTTTTGCAATCAAATTGTAGTGCGCTTAAATTCGCCGATATTAAAAATCAGACGATTTTCAACAATTTCGTGTACGGCTCATTCTACGGACTACATTTCCTGAAAGATGCAATAACAGGGAAGGATCCAGGGAAAATGACAGTTATTGGTCATGGTTCGGATGGATGCTCTTACTCATTATTTGTAGAAGATGCCGACAAAAACACCAAACTCGTCGCGATAAATTCCGAATTGGTTTGTACGCGAACCGCAGAGCCTGTAAGGTCGTATGTTCTTATGGGTGCGGAGGCTAATACCAATAGAGTTCACCCGGATGCCCAACTTATCCTCTACAACAGCGCGTTTTGGGGCAGTCCGGTCATAGGGGCGATAATCAATAGCGGTACAGTACGATTCCAACAGGCGAACTTCCAGCGGTCCGGCGCTCCGGGTATTGACGCCAGAGGAGGAACGGCGCATGTGTACACTACTTACTTCGCCCAGAAAATGACAGGCGAACTTACCGGGGAAAGTGTGTATGCGAAGCTTCACCCAACCGGCAATTCAATAGAGTTGACCAATAACTATTATATCTCCGGTTTTAGGGAAGATAATGCGAAACCTGGCAAGATTTATGGTTCCGATATTGTTCCCGATAAGAAGTAATCCGGGAAGTCTGATTTTGGGTTTATCCCTCTTCCGACAGATTGAAAATGTTTAATCAACACAAAAGCCGTAGAGAACCATTCTCTACGGCTTTTGTAATATTACTGAATGGCGCTAAACCAAATTAGGCAATTGCTTCTGCCACTGTTTTGGCAAGCGGTGTCGTCGGACGACCAATCAATGAGGATAGCACATGTGAATCGTCGAACAACCCACCTTTCGAAGCGCCGGTATCCGAATCCGCCAACATTTCGGCTAGGCCTGCCGGCAATCCGAAGCTTTTAAGAATATCAGCGTATTGTGCCTCGGTGAGGTTGTTGTATGGGATATTTTTTTCGCTTTGTCTCGAAATTTCGGCAGCAAGCTCGGCGAGTGTATAAGCCTCATCACCAGCCAATTCATAGATTTTATTTTCGTGACCTTCGCCTGCCAAAACCGCCACAGCTGCTTCTGCATAATCCAGGCGTGAGGCCGATGCTATTTTCCCTTCGCCTGCATTGCCAATAAATGCGCCGGCACCTATCGCGCCTTTCGCGGAACCAGTATAGTTTTCGGTGTACCAGCCGTTACGCAGAATGGTGTATGTTAATCCTGAATCTTTCAGCAGCACTTCAGTACCATAATGCTCTACCGCCAATGACAGTGGCGAACTGTCGGCATGTAAAATGCTGGTATAAATCAGATGTTTTACACCGGCCTGAATTGCTGCTTCTATAACGGCTTTGTGCTGCGGTAACCGCTGACCAAGCTCATTACCAGAGATTAGCAATAATTTATCAATACCAAGCAGTGACGCTGCCAGGCTATCCGCATTTGTATAATCAAATACGCGCGTCTCGACGCCCAAATCGGCGGCCTTTGAAGGGTTACGCACCAAAGCCACAATATGCCCTGCGGCCACTTTCTCTTTTAGTAGTTCTACTACCAGCCGACCCAAATTACCAGTCGCTCCTGTGATTCCAATTTTCATTTTTTAGTCTCCTTTTTAAATAATATTGTACGAAATTTATATTTATTGATTTTTCAAAATCAGGAATAAGACAATCGTAAATTATTTTGAGAAATCTTCCTTGCTAAATCCTGCGATTGAAATTATTTCTACTTTTGTTACGCAAAGTAACTAACAATAGTTTATTTTTGAAACAGGTTACTTTTTAGTAACCATGAAAATAGTAGTAACCCAGAGGTAACCATTATGGCCAGACTGAAAGTAAATACTCCCTGTCCCGTCACGGCGACGTTGCAATTAATAGGTGGGCGATGGAAAACGCTCATTTTGTACAGTCTCTCACCCGGGACGAAACGGTTTGGAGAGATAGCAGTTCGTATTCCGGATATTTCGCGAAAAGTTCTTACTGAGCAATTGAAGGAACTGGAGGCAGATGGACTGGTTATCCGTAGGCAATTTAAGGAAATTCCGCCGCGCGTTGAATATTCGCTTTCCGGACTTGGCAAAAGCCTTTCTCCGGTTATTCACGAACTGGAAACGTGGGGCAGGGAAAATGTGCTGGCAATCAGGGAACCTGAACTGCAGTAGGGGCGTCAGCGGTTAAGAATTGCCAAAATCAAGCCTATTGAATCAGAAATTTTCTCACCTGGTAGAAATTTTTCCCTCTGAGTGATAGTAAATATATTCCACTAGTCAGATTATCCAAATTTAATACCTGATGGTTCACCGGCCAGAGAGCCTTGTTAAGTACAGTCTTTCCGGTACAATCTGTGATATTCAGTAAAAGGTCAGTGTCCATAACGTCTGAAACGAAGTCAAGATTTAACTGTTTGTGGACGACAGGATTTGGATAAATGGAAAATGGTGATGATATCGGCTTGGCAAGAGTTTCCACATCAGTTTGTATATCAGACGTATAAATGGAAATATCATCAATATACCCCGAGAAATCACCCGTTTCGGCCGGGTGGTCATACCCGATTAATATTTTGTCAATAGTTTTTCCATTAGCCCATTGACCAATAGAACACGCTGTTTGTTCCCACGCATTGACGGTTCCCCTACCTTCGGTGGCATTCATTGAGAGTCCGTTTTTGTCTTTTGCATTAAGGTCTTTCAGATGGGTGCCATCCGTAAACAGAAGGTCGACAGAGACATATCGTCCGTTGCCGTTGAGCGGAAAGAGGGAGAATGTAAGTTTTGTATCGGGATATACGGGGATGTCCACATCAAATACATTAAAATAGCAATAGGATTCGGTGGCAGAATTGTCGCGTCCGCTGTATTTGATTGACCAGACACCTGTTTGCTGTTTTTCGTTTGTCACAATGCTGCATTGCGCTATTGAGTTACCACCGAACCCAATGACATTTTTAGATGAAGAAGTCGTGTTTTGCCAGTTAGGTACTGCATCAAACCCACTTTCTACGCTGGTTCTGAAAAAGATTGGTCCAAGCGAATATGGAATAGAAACATTCTGAGTAAGCGGTTCCTGTCCCTTTATTACCTTGGCAGCTTTTCCCACTAACCTAAGATAAAAATCGGAAGAGATATAGGTTCCATCGGCGCTGGTGGTAAGGAAATACTGATTTGTAGGAATAGAAAAATAGCTATCCGCAGCTTTTAAAATGGCGGTTCCTTCGTCGTATTCGTCGAACATCGCCACATAGACGTTTGAAATATTATCGTTCTTCAGGTTAACTATCTGCCGCCACATAAATTCACCCCTGTTTCGCGGAATCTCATTTTTAATGTTACTATTCCAGTTCGACCAGGCAAAACCTGGAAAAATGACTGGTTGATAGTCCTGGCCACGAGCATCGCAATAGGCCTTATCGGGACGCGTTACGTTTGCATGATAATTGTCTGCACCGGTAAAATCTTTAAATCGCCCAACCGCCCATGGCGAGATCATATCAAATGCGTTGTAAACACTGACATAGTCTGCCCATGAATCATTTGAGCCTGTTCTCCAATAGGTTGGAACGCCGCCGATTACGTAATATCCCTTCCCTTTCAGCCATTGGATCAGTTGGAGGCTTGGTTTTGGAAGATCCGGGCGGGAGGTAAGGCCAAATCCCCAGATGCAAATGACCGGTTTCCCGTTTTGATGGGCATAATAGGGTGAAGAAGTGAGATTAAATGTCTCGATATGTGCTAAATCATTCTTGAATACCGTTGAATCAGAGGCTTTCATGTCGTACATGATGTAAAAAATCCGCTGGTATTTTTCGGCAACCGTGCGCATATTCAAGGCAACGGTATCCTTTTGTTTTACAAAAACGCCGTCGGTTGTCAGGAAGCGCTGCAAAGCCACTCCGTCAATACCGTATTGTTTCATCCAGGCGAAATGTTTATCGATGACATCCATTTTCGTTGAAGAAAAAAGCACCGATGTTTGTCCGTCGCCCTGATTTGCAAATCCAGTAGCGAAGAGGCTGCCCGGAGCATAATCACTCACTTCGGGGTATAACTCAAACGATAAATGTCCCGGAGTTGGCAGCCCTTCATTGGTCTTGTACTTTCCTGCCGACCAGTGTACCCACCGTTCTACCGGAGAACCGTCCCCATAACAGTTGAACCATCCCTGGTAACCGCAGATTATTTTACCTGTTATCGAATTGTCCTGGGCGCGGGCAACTCCTGAGCCCAGTGCTATAAATAATAGATTTGCAAACCAAAAGATTAAGACTCTATTCATCAACGTTTATTTAGTACTTCTCGATTTGAACCTATTTTTCGCGAACCGGGCCATCGAGGAGCAAGTCATGTTTTTTATTTTCATTTGTGCCTTCACTCTTTGCGGTGCCGCCATCCACAGCTATCTGTAGCGCCTGGCAAAGGTTTTTCCAGAATACAGAGGTTTCCTTCCCAAAAATCTGATAATTGATGGTTGAAACTACCAATCCTGAATTTTGTACCGGGATACTTATCAGGGCAGCGCCGGGAGATTTCTGCAGATGTTCGTAAAGTACCACCTGTGCGCATTTCCGGTTTTCACCGACCTGATTAAAAAGGGACCAATCGATGTTGGCGGCTTCCAGAATCACAGTTGATTGATTTACAAGTTCTCCGGATAGTCCCTGTTTGATTATTTGCCGGTCGCCTTCGATTTCGGAAAAATATAGATCAGGCAAGCTGAAATACTTACCTGTTTCGGTTTCTCTGTTGCTTTTGAGTGAGGTTGCAGTACGATTTGTCAGCTCCAATTTAAAAGGCAGGAGGTGGTTGACGGCAGCCGAAGGCTTTTTATCAGCCAACAGAATCCAGATCAATCCACCATTGGCTCTGACTCGCCCAACTGCCGGACTTATCCTTTGAAGCATTTCATCAGAAAAATTTTCTCCATCGATTAGTAGCAAATTTGTCGTTTTGTCGTCTTTGGCAAATTGAATTCCGCACTGGGAAAGCTGTTTGGCCAATGGGCTATCGGCTGGTCCTGCAAACCATGCTTCCGTATATATTGCCTTCCGGAAGGGCGGTTTTGTCTGTACCTGCTGAGGCTGATACGAATCCCATTTGCATGGCTGTGGCGCATCTTTTGAAAGAGCAGCCTTCAATGCCTCGAACATTGGAAGCGGCTTATACAAGGGCAATTGCGGATCGAGTCCGGGATTGAATGTCGTTACATACGGAGGAATGCGCTCAATCTGATAGCCTGGCTTTCCCTCTGTATATGGAACCCCGGCGAAAATGCCGTCTGTGGGCAATGGCAGCCGTGAATAATCGTGATAGCCCAGGTTCTGGTGTTCAACGCCAAACCAGCAAACTTCTGATGGAGAGAAATATGCCAGCAGAGGCTTTGCCATCTTTACTGCATTCTGGTACACATCGATGGCTAATGCCTCACTTCGCCCGTAGTACGACTCGTACGGTTTTTCGCCTGCAAATTGAAACAGATCGCTGGGTTTTCCATAATAGGTTGCGCCCGACTCACCGACGATAAGTGGTTTATCCGGATTTTTGGGAAGGCGGTTCAACGTTAGTCCGTGCCCGAAATGCTTACTCCAGACGGCAAGGTTGCCATGCATATCTTCGTCGCCATCATCGGTCACGAAAGCCCGGGTAGGATCGAGAAGGGTGGGGCGCATGGCCAGTTTCACAATTTTTTCATCCCAAATCTTACTGATTTCGGGGGCAGGTTTATTGTATAAAGGGATAGCAAACAATTCGTTTCCCGCACTCCAGCCGATCACCGATGGGTGGTTCCGGTCACGAAGGACCAGTGCATCAAGATGTTCCTCTGTGCGTTTCCAGGTACTTTCCTCCTCAAAATTGAGCGAAAGTGAGCTGCCAAAGAGGGCGCCTTCATCCAAAACCATTAGTCCCATTTCGTCGGCAAGATCGTAATACAGTCGTGGCCAAGGTTGAGCATGCAGCCGGACACAATTCCCGCCAAAATCCTGAATCATTCTGTACCAGGCCCATGCAAAGCGTCTCGAGCAAACATAGGCGCCAAAAGGATGCTGGATATCAGCAAAACACTGAATTTTAGCTCCGTTCAAAAAGAAGTCGGTTCCTTTGATCGTGAACTGCCGCCAACCAAAACGTTCTGTTTTGCAATCAAGTGTATGCTTTTGATCTGTCAACTTTAGCTTCACCGAGTATAAATTCGGATTCCCCGGACCCCACAGTTTTAGTCTGCCCGAAACGGTGGTGCTGATAGTGAATTTGGTCGATTCTCCAGGTTTTAAAGATAGTTGATGCCCTGAAAGTTCAAGAACTTCACGGCCTGTCTTCCATTTGATTTCTGGAGCGGTTAGAACATCAGTTCCAGTTTTATTCAGCCACTCGCTTATTGATCCTGAAAGGGAAATCGATTGAGGCTTTTGGGATTGATTGATCATTTCTACCTCAAATTCCAGCAGATCTTTGTCAACCCATGGCTTTATGAAAACAGAAGTAATCCTGACTGGTGGAACAGCCAAAAGGAAAACATCCTGCCAGATACCAACCAAATTGTCGGTGTTCGAACCTGGAGGATAGGTGGATCGGAAGTATTTATATTTCGGGCTGGTTTTATCGAAAAGTCTTCGATGACGAACTCCAACCATCAATTCGTTCGGTTGGTTATTCTTTACAAAACTAGTGATATCGATTTCAAATGGAAGGTATGCCCCAAAATGCTCACCTGCCTTTTGTCCGTTCACCAGGATTACGCAATCGCCGATGACAGCTTCGAAGTGCAATAGTATCTGTTTCCCGGAAAACGATTTCGGAACCGTGAAATTCCGGCGCAACCATCCCATCCTTTCGCCACCCCAGCTCTGAGGGTAGGAGGGGTAATACACTGAAGATGGGGCATATGGCTTATCTGTTCCATCACCCACTTTGCTTCCGCCGCCCCACTCGTTGACATTCCATGGGGATGGAATTTTCAGCTTAACGGTTTCCCATTTATCCGATTGCGGAGCAGTCAGTTCAGGAGGTGTTCCGTTCCCATATTTCCAATCTTTGGGCACAGCAACCGGTTGAAAATCCCAGCTGCCGTTCAAACAGACCTCGTCACGAAAGGGTTTTTCCAGAGGTTTTACCATCCCTTCGGCAGGAGAGATATCCCGGTTAAACCGGATACCCTGTGAATGGCTGTTTGAAATCTGAAGGAATATAATACCTGCCAGAAGTAAAAATCGAATTGAGATGAATTGCTTTATCACGAGCTTCTCTTTTTATTTTTCTACCATATTTTCTGTCAACACCAGAGCTTGTCCTGGTTTTGTCTTTGCTTCAAATTGCTTTTGACCCGACCGGATGTGCAGGTTTCCACCATTTTTTGAGAGAATTCTAACCGATGTGACTTGTCCGTTATCCCAATCAAGATCCACGATGAAGCCACCTCTGGCACACAATCCTTTCACCGAGCCCGAGGGAAGTGCGGAGGGCAGGGAAGGCAGCAGCTGAATTTCATAACTTCTGTCCTGATTGCGCGACTGACTTTGCAGCAGCATTTCGGCTATGGCAGCAGTTGCGCCAAAATTTCCGTCAATTTGGAAAGGTGGGTGGTTGTCAAACAGGTTTGGCAACGTTTTCTTCGTTAGCAACACAGACAAAAGCTTGTATGCATGGTCTCCATCCTGAAGACGGTTCCACATGTTTATTTTCCATGCCAGTCCCCAGCCTGTGCCATCGTCGCCTCTCGCCTCAAGCGTTTTTCGGGCTGCCTGAGCGAGTTCCGGAGTGCCAATTGTTGTAATCTGATTTCCGGGATATAACCCGAATAAATGGGAAGTATGTCTGTGATGTGGATCCGTCTCCTTGTAATCTTCTGCCCACTCCATGATGCGACCTGTTGCTGAACTGATCCTGACGGGAGCCAGCCGATCCAATGTTTTTTTACATTCATCGCGGAAGGCAGGATCAATTCCCAGGATATTGCATGATTCGATGCAGTTGGTTAGCAGATCATGAATAATCTCCAAATCCATCGTAGCGCCGTAGGTAAATACTGATTTTGTGCCATCCGGTAGAAAAAATTCATTTTCAGGAGAATAAGATGGATTTGTGACAAGCTTGCCCGGACACGCAGTTCCTGCAGGCGCCTCAATCAAAAAGTCCATGATAAATCTGGCAGCTCCTTTCATCAATGGATAGGCGCGATCGCGGAGGAATTTCTTGTCGCCGGTATAGCTGTAATGTTCCCAGGGATGCCTGGCCAGCCAGGCGGCTCCCATTGGCCATATTCCCTGCGGACCGTCCGCAGGTGCCGTGAATCCCCATGCGTCTGTCAGGTGGTGGACGACCCACCCTCCAGCTCCATATTGCACCTTAGCCGTCTTTTCACCCGGTGCAACAAGTGCATCAGAAAGGTCGAAAAGCGGAAGATGCATCTCAGAAAGGTTGGTGATTTCAGCAGGCCAATAGTTCATCTGGATGTTGATGTTTGTATGAAAATCTGCATTCCAGGGCGGATTCATCTGCCAGGCCCAAAGACCCTGCAGGTTTGCCGGCATTCCACCCGGGCGGGAGCTGCAAATGAGCAGATAGCGCCCGTACTGAAAGAATGTTTCAACCAGACCCGGATCTGCCTGACCAGCAGTCCTGGCAAGCTCCAGCAGCTTATTTGTCGGCAGTAGTTTCGCGTCCGACGATGGCTTACCCAACTGAATGTCAACCCGGCCGAATAATCGCTGATGCTCTTTAATGTGTTCGTTTTTAATCTTATTATAGCTTTTTGATGCAACCCTGGAAATTTGTTCGGCGCACACCTTTACCGGATCAATTTGCGACTTTCTAATATCTGCAGCGATATTTTTCAGTCCGGGATAATTGGTGGCTCCTGCAACCAGTAGTATAACCTCGGTGGCTCCGTCAATGTGCATCACCTCCTTCTCAACACTCACCTTTCCGCCTTTGGTGATCGCTTTTACCTGGGCCGCAAAACTTAAACCCCGGGGGTTTCCCTCTTTGTCTTTCAAGGATAATTGTCCGTGCAGGATCAATGAATTTGGATCAGCAACATTCTTTTCGCAAATAGCATCCTGCTGACGTTTCAGCGTTAGCGCAAAACTGATCTGTTCTTTTTTATTGGCAGTAAAATGGATTACCATGAGACCGTCGACCGGAGAAATGAACGCTTCTCGGGAAAATTTCACGCCATCAGCGGTATAATTTGTACTGGCAATGGCAGTCGAAAGATCGAGACTTCTAAGGTAATCGGAAGCGGCAAGCGCGGGTGTGTCAAACCAGATTTCGCCAAGCGACTGGTATGGCTTGACTCCTTTTGGAATCCCCATCATGGTATTTCCGGCCAGTTTAACGGCCTCATTATTTTTCCCTTCGAAGAGTAGTTTTTGCACTTCAGGCAGAGCCTTCAGCGACTTTGGATTATTCGGATCAATGGCGTATCCGTCCCAAAGTGTGCTCTCATTCAATTGGATACGTTCGTCGGCTACCCCGCCGAAAACCATTGCCCCCAATCTTCCATTTCCCAGCGGAAGAGCTTCTTCCCAGACCTTGGCTGGTTCGCGATACCACAACAGATAGTGTCCATCAGGTTTTTCACCACCGCTGGTAATCTGTGCCCGGTCGATCCAATTCGCTGTTATTTTCGCAGGACGGACACTGGCTGGAACCAGCGTGGTGGCATCCTGTGCCATTACAGATTCACGACCGATCAGGAAGAGAATTAATAGAGATATCAACTTCATTTTGTTTTTCTTTTTTGGTTGTGTGAATAATTTATTGCCCAATGGCTTTTTTCTATCAGCACTTATTCCATTTTTACATCATTTTCAATTGTCCATTAATTATTATCCTACCAACGGTTTAGCTTTAGAGACAGCTTTTTTTATTTGGTATCGACCGGTCCGTCCAGCAGTAATCGTGTCCCGTTACTGCTTTGTTTTTTTAAACGGAACGGGCGCTTTCACAGAAGGCGTGTTGCCGTTTTTAAATATTGGCCAGCCTGTTTGTTTGTCCCAAACTAGCTCGTCCAACATGCCCTGCCTGCCAACTCCAAAATTGGCAACGTTAAACGAATGATACATGTAAAAATATCGATTATCCTGGGTCATTACCAGGGTGCCGTGCCCGGGACAACGCCACACATCGCTTCCCTGCAAGATAGGTTCCGGGAGTTGTTCCCATCCCGACCGTAAATTTTTTGAACGGGCAACGCGAATGCAGTAATTACATCGGCTGTCACAGCATCCACCATTGGAATAAAATAAATAGTAAGTCCCGTCATGTTTTGTGAGGCACGGACCTTCATCATCTCCACCACCTTTCCAACCTTTTGCATAGTCAGAAAACGTAAAATGCTCACCAACCAAATGAAGTCCATCATCGCTTAATTCGGAACAAAGCAGTTCAACCTGACGTCCTTTGGTTAATCCGTATGCTTTCCATACGATGTACGTTTTATTATCGTCATCCTGAAAAACGAAAGCATCGATAGCTTCCTCTCCCCAATCGATAATAATTCCCTGATCGGTGAATCCTTTGTGAATATCCTTTGTCGTTGCAACACCAATACATGAAACACGATCACTTTTGCGTTTGGCAGTGTAATAGGCAAAATAAGTACCATCCTTGTAATATAATTCAGGAGCCCAAAAGGCACTGGATGCCCAGGAGGGATGCTCATTAAAAATGTGGCCAATTTTTTTCCAGTTAATTAAATCTGTCGATTCGTATAAAGGATAACAGGAAACAGAATTTCCACTGGTTCCTGCAGCATAGTAGGTATTTCCGACACGAATAATTGTCGGATCGGGAAAGTCACCGGCAATAACCGGGTTTTGGTATGTACCCGGAGTTTGATCCTGCCAGTTTGCCGTGATCTTTTCGCCACGAACAGTTGCTTTCTCAGGGGCAGACAGATTTTGTGCATGCATATTGACAACGCACGCTAAAGAGAGAATAACGAAAAGAAGGTTTTTTTTCATCCGAGAATAATTTGTTTTTTAATTGCCGTATGGAACTCGCATAATCAATTCTTATCCGTGCTTGTGTCTACCGACTCATGCTCGTTTTATATTTGAGAAATGCTTTAAAATACTTTGCTTTTTTTCATCGGTCACCCAATGCGATGAGGGTAAAAGGGGGCTAGTTTGGAAAATGAAATTGTCCCGCGGCACAACTGGTGCAGCGGGACAATCTTAAAACGTGTAAGACGAAATTGAATTTTACGATATTCAAAGTGTCCTCCAACCATGATTACGGCACTACAACCTTCACAATCGGAGTATAGTTATATCTGCGACTTAAAGCGTTCACATTGGCTCCTACCCGTACATAATAGGTATATCCTGATTTGACAGGAAGAGGACCCATGGTATAAGTTATCGCATCTGTGTTCGCAGGCAGTTTAAGATTTGCCAATTCTGCCGCCCAAGTCCGGTTGATCTGCTTTCTCAGGTTATTATATTCCGCTATGTTAATATAATTTGAGTTTCCGCAGAAGGTATTCAGACTCAAGAAAGGCTTGACCTCATAAAGATTCGGAAGTCCGGTGATTATAGGAGCCTTAACTGTGCAAGTAAGGGTCAAATTTGTCCCAACCAGTGTGGCAGTGAAACCCGAAAGCTGTAGGTAAGGGGTTACCTTGAAATCTTGTTGGGTCTCTTTTCCCAGAACTACACCCTTCACGGTATCAACAGGCCAAAATGGTCCGTCATATGGAAGCATGTCGTACGTTCCTGAAAACAGCTTTGCATTGTTATATACACCATCTTTCATAACGGCCAGCGATTGATATTGGGCAACAGTACCGGGATTCATTTTTTCCCAGGTTCTGTCCACGATACGAATTTGCCAGTCATTTTGATCCATCAACAAATTCGTGTTCGTATATGAATCGATCACATTTCCATATAACCGAGAACCCGGTTCGGACCAGTTGTCGATTTTCTGGCATGAAGCTAGCGACAACATCGCTACTCCTAACATCAGATAAAATATATTTTTCATATTTATTTTGTCTCAAAGGTTAATAAATTAATAAAGCGGGTTCTGAGGTAACAAATTTGTGTTCTTGTTAATTTCTCCCTGTGGAATCTTTTCATACGCCGTACGCTTTGGAGCCGTAATATTACGGTTATCCCTGTTAACCTCATCTATGAATATATATTTGCCTTCATCGAAAACATAGTAACAGGTCAGTGCCCTCGGATAACGCTGGTTTAATACCTGATCAGCTATTCTCCAGGTCTTGAGATCCCACCAATAATGGTTCTCACAGTAAAGTTCGCGGAGACGTTCATCACGGATAAATTGCATAGTCTTCTCGATAGGATAACCATAGGTCGAAGTCGTGGATTGATCCAAAGCCGGGCGGGTAACCTGGCAACCGGCACGTACACGGATTGCTTCAATGTAATCCAGTGCCTCTGTCTTTTTGTTCAATTCGTATGCTGCTTCTGCAGTATTCAAATAGATTTCACCCAAGCGGAATACGATCCAGGATTGGTTCGACTTGTTCACGTTTGTTAAGGCTGTAGTCCTGGTTGGATCAATGTATTTACGAATAAAAGCGCCGGTAAAGCAGTTGTTTTCAGCGCCTGCTGTACTCATCCCATGTTTCCCGCTCAGCAGAACACCTTGATATGTAGCACCCTTGCTTGTACCTAAAAGACGGTTTGAGGTAGCGTTGATAGGGGCGTTGTTACTGCCACTTTGCGCATCAGATGCCAGCCCGGCATAATGAAGGTAAATGCCTCGTTGGATTTCGAAAGGAATTCCCTTGAGCACATCGCCATCAAAGAAGCAGGTACCTTGCAAACGGGGTTCCATCCCATTTTTAATATCGCTGCGTTTGTTGAAACGGACTGGTTTCCCTTGTGCGTCTACAAGAGAGGGGAAATCGTACATCTGCATAATCTCCAGTACCGGATAACCTTCAGAGCCTACGAAAGATGACATATCCGGGTTAGGTAACATCAGCGCATCATAACAATGGCCAAAAGTCTGCCCGTCATATCCTTTGCTAAACATCGTCTCGGAAGATGATTTATCCAGAAACAGGTTGGCAAAATTGGTCGCTTTGTCCGGGTAATTCTTTGTATAAAGAGAATATGGCCCTTGTTTGATAAACAAACCTGCATCATAAGCATACTGGAAGAATTCATTTGCTTTGGAAGGATCCATACCTGCCAGACCTTTTTGTACTGAAGCATCCGTGCTTAGGCCCAGGTATTGTGTGTATTTTGCACTCCTGCCTGCATAAAGCATGGCACGTGACATCAAAGCGGCAGCTACGTATTTGTTGGCGCGACCGGATATGCTGGTTGCACTCATGTTGGCCATGGCAAACTGCAGGTCTGCATAGATGAATTTCCATGTATCGTACTCTGTATTACGGGATACCATCAACGAAGCACGGTCGCCATTTACTGGATCCTGAACGTCGGTTACAATTGGTACACCTCCGTAACGTTTGGCCATCCCTTCGTAAATGAATGCGCGGAGAAAACGGGCTTCTGCCAATAGAGAGTTATAGGTAGCTGCGTCGTACTTGTCCTTATAATTGGGGAAATTATTAATGAAGACGTTCACATAACGGATATCGGCGTATGGCCAGTAACCAAAACCACCCTCGTTCATTCCTACGTTCCACCCATAAAGTTCACCGTCCATTTGTGCCAAACTGTTTTTATATGCCTGCCATTTGTTTTTATTACCAGGCATATAACCGACAAGATTATTAGCTTGGTCCTGGTCATTTGTATTAACATAATAGATGAAATCCTCTATCGGAAGATGCATATATAGCTGGATAAAATACTTCTGGACACCATAAGAAGTTCCAAATAGTGCAGGCTCATCCAAAATACCTTTGGGTTGCAACTCCAAGTCCTGACATGAAGAAATGGCAAACCCAATAATTGCTGCAAATAATATAAGTTTTAATTTCATGGTTCTCATTTTTTAGAATTTAATGCTTGCACCAAGCGTATAGGTTTTATTGACCGGGTAATTGTAGATGTCGATAGAATTGGTTGAAGCACCACCGTCAGAACCAGGACGCTCCGGGTCTACATTCTTCAAAGGGGTAAAAGTAAGCAGGTTATATCCGCTTAAGTATACTCTCAGGCTTTTAATTCCCGCTTTAGCCAATAAATTCTTTGGTAAGGTGTAACCTAATTCAAGAGTCTTTAAACGCACGTATGAAGAGTTTTGAACAAGGTTTGTACCTGTGCGACGGCCGTCATGACCAGTAACTGGATAAAAACCGGGTACCCATTGGGTTGCTGGACTAAAATAGTCTGCATTGGCATCTACCGGGTGCCATCTGTCCATGAACCACGACAAAGTTTGTTGTCCGCCAAAGGATAAAGCCTCTGTAAGCACCTCTGAATACTGGACATATACGCCATAAGCTCCCTGGAAATTCACTGCCAAATCAAAATTCTTCCAGGCGGCTCCCATATTAACCGAGTAGTTAAAAACGGGTAGACCTTTATTTGCAATTGGATGTTCGTCACTTGAATTGATTACTCCATCCTGGTTCCAGTCGTTCAGGATCCAGTCGCCAGGTGTCGCACCCTGTCCCATTGGAAGCTTATAATTTCTGATTTCCTCCAAACTTGAAAACATATGGTCTGATTCGTTACCCCACCAGATATTGTTGTAACGGCCGCTGGTGCGGTTGCGCCAATAATCAAACTGGTTGTTGGCAACTGATTCAAGCCATTTGGTTCGCATACTTCTTGTTGCGGAAATTTGCGGAGTTATATAGTAATTGACCTTGTTGAAGTGATTCCGGTAATCCAGAGAGAATTCCCATCCGAAGTTACGGTCGTTGTTCAGGTTGGCCTGAGGAAGGCTGGCGCCTACAGTTCCGGGAACTACTTCGGCACTGGTTGCAAGCAACCCTGTTCTGTCGCGTCTGAAAACTTCAAAAGTACCATTCAGTGTATTCTTCAATATGCCAAAATCAATAGCTGCATTGTACATCTTGATATGGTACCAGGTCAGGTTCGGGTTTGGAATAGCCTGTGCCTGCAAACCTCCGTTCAGTACATCGCTGAATTGCCATCCAATATTATTGGTTAAGCCGTAGCCCAAAGTTGGAGGATAATTGGATGCCGAGCTGTCGTCGCCCATTTCACCGTAAGAAGCTCTCAGTTTTAAATTGCTGATCATTGGAAGGTTTTGCTTCATGAAATTTTCCTCACTAAGGCGCCATCCTGCAGAAATTGATGGGAAGAAACCCCATTGCTTGCCTTTCGGGAACCGGGAAGAACCATCGTAGCGGAATTTGAAATCAAACAAGTATTTCCCGCTGAAATCGTAGTTCGCTGAACCAATCAAAGACTTGCTCGTGCGGTCGCCAGGTGTGCCACCAGTGGCTTGTTGGTTTAAAGCTTCACCTGCAAACAGGTATTGTGAAGCAATCAATAACTCCCGGTATGCCTGAAAGCTGTCCCAGGTACTGTAGGCTTCTTCGTAAATAAGGAAGCTTTTCAAATCATGTTTGCCAAATTTGCGGTTGTAATTCAACCCCAACTGCATATCGGTATCGATATTGAAATTGGCATTTCGCTGAATACTGGAAGGCGAGTTCTTAGGAGCTGTTGTATAAACACCTGTGCCGGCATTATATACAAAAAGATTATAGCTGCTTTTATACGTTGAAGTTTCGGGCAAGTTGAGTGCATAATCGTACGACCCTTTTGCCGACAAGCCTTTTATTCCAGGAATGTTGTAAGTTAATTGCAATGTGCCGTTCACCCGGCGCGATTTGTTCGTAGTAGTACCAACAATGTCCGGATTGATTTGTGCAACCATATTGTCTGTCAATACAGTTGGGTCGCCGTTAAGGTATTGCGGGTTGTCGTTTGCATAGATTGGGGCATCGGGGCGCTCCAGCCATGAAAGTTTATAAGTTGACCAGCCGGTTCCGGTTGGCAGATGAGTTTCGTCCATAATGGCACCAATCGTAACCTTCGCTTGTAAATCTTTGGTAATCTGGGCGTCAACAGTCGACCGGAAGTTCCAGCGATTGTTGTTGAAACCACCACCCTTGTACGAACCTTCTTGTTTAGCATAACCAAGGCTCATGAAATAACGCAATTTTTCGCTTCCTCCATTGATACTGAAGTTGTGCTGTTGCTCAGGCGTAGTTTTATTGAATATGGCATCCATCCAGTTATAGGATGGTTTCCCATCAATGTACGGCTGCATTTGAGTCTGCGAAAAGTACGGGTTTTGGCGTACCAGATAGTTGTTGTTGAAGTTTTGGAAGGTCGATTCGTTGCGCAGTGTCATATAATCCAGTGCACTTACCCCTTGCGGTACATACAGATACTGTTGCATGGTATAGTTACCGGAATAGACGATATCCACTTTCCCAGCCTGGGAGGTACCACTCTTCGTGGTTACCAGGATAACACCGTTCGCTGCACGCAGACCGTAGATGGCCGCTGAACCGTCCTTTAACACGGATACGCTCTCAATTTCCTGTGGATCCATCCGGGCAAAATAGGACTGGTCACGGGTAACTCCATCAATAACAAAAAGTGGGGTACCCATACCGCGGATATCAATTGTGGTATCATAAGCTCCCGGGGCACTACTCTTTTGAACAACACGTACACCAGGCATCTTACCTGTTAACATGTTGACCACATTCTCATTCTTGGTGACAACGAGATTATCACTTTTTACCGTAACAACGGATCCTGTTAATGTGGATTTTTTCTGTGTCGCGTAACCTACAGCCACAACCTCATCAATGCCGATAGACTCATCCTCCAGAACTGCATTGATGACGCTTTGACTTCCGACTTTGATCTCTACTGATTTCATTCCCACAAACGAAAATACAATCACCGAGTTTGGTGTTACATTACTCAACGTGTAACGGCCAAAAGCATCGGTGGTGATACCGGTTGTAGTACCTTTCACCAGTACTGTTGCTCCGGGAACCGGATTCCCGGAATTGTCGTTTACTGTACCCGTAATTTTACTTTGTTGTGACGCTCCAATCTGACTTTGTATGCCAGTTTCTGAGGCGTTGGCAAAAACCTGCACACTCATCAGAATGAGTATAAAAGTACAGACCCGTCGGAAACAAAGCCATCTTTTAAATAAAAGGTTCTTTTTCATAGTTTTTTTTTAGTTCGATTTACATTTTTGATTAATAAAATAAGTCGAGTCGTTGGATTCAGGCAAGTGATTTAAGGCGTGTTGGATTTTTGTCATTTCATGGGCTTTATTTTTTCAATTTGTAATCCGAACGCAAATAAAGCGGAGAGCGATTAACACGTTGATTAATATTTGGCAAATAGCAAAATAATAATTTATTAATTTTTTATTAATTTAATAACATTAAGATTATGAGGAGACTAATGCATCTGAAATCGGATGATTCGACAAATCCGGTAGATGATATTAATGTGATTTTAATTTTTAATGTGTAAAAAATAGCAGTGGAAATAATGTGGACTATTTTATCACATCATTGAATGGGATAGTATAAGCAATTCCTAAGGCCAGTCTGTATTCGTGGCAAAATGTATCATAATAATTCTTTGCGATTCCCTTTTTGCCCAAGTGATATAATACTGAACATTTCATGGCAAACGCTTCGTCATTAAACGGATCATAGATAAGGATCGATTCGGCCAGTTGATATCTTAAACTGAAGTTGCCGGTTATTTCTTTTGAATAAAATAAAGAACTGAGCCCTTCAATTATTTCATTGGCAAACTCGGATTTGAATCCGTCGATCCACTCGTTATGCAGATTTGGTAAAAATTCTCCGTACGACAATTGAGCCAGTAGTTTGTTAATATCAGCGAGGGCGAGAGGTTTCGCCTTCGATTTCCGGAGGAGCGATAATATTTCGATGTAGTCGCAGGATATAGAGTCGCCAATTTTTATTTTCCAATACGAATTTTCATTTGTAATATCCACATCTCCAATCTCGTGGAGAATTGAGCGTAGTTTGCTGATGTTCACATTCCGGTTGTTCCGGGCACTATCACCAACTTTGTCGGGCCATAACACTTCGTCAAGTTTTATGGATGTTACTCCTTTCCCATTTTTAACGGAATGTAGGAGAACAAAGAGGAACAGCTGCTTCAACGTCGGCGAAAATGCTGTCGTAATATCGACGCCTTTACCTGTGTAAATTTGAAAGCCCCCTACAAAGATAAACGATGAAATCACCTTTTGTTCAATAACCGGAATTGGATTAATTCCCAGATAATCAAATTTTTGATGTAGTACATTTGCAGGCTTGATCCTCCTTCTCCGAATAACAAAATAGGCGCCAGTTCCTGTTAGTAGAAGAAGGAGGGCAAAAAAGCCCAAAACGAAATTAAATCTGCCCCCAAAATGACTATCCTGAATTATATTCTTCAGCATTAGTGGCGGAAAAGCAATCGAATACAACGAAACATCGGCATTATGTGCAGTCAGCGCAAGCAATTCGGTTTTCTGCTTATTAAAGAAAAGTTGTGCATCAGATTCGATATCAAGAAAATTAAAAGGGATAGAGTCCTCGTAAAACTGAACTTCTGGCTTTTCTACGCTAAATTGAGCTAGCCGCAGATAGGTCTGAAATTGCCCGCTATTAAAAACAAGGGTATAAAAACTTTTTGACTGTTCGTTGAAAATCAATGATTCGCATGGCACAAAGGGGGAGGATGGTGTCGGCAATGTCCAACGTTTTTTGAAGGAGAAATCGGTCAGGTCAAAGGCATATAAATCGTAATAGAATTTGGGGGATAATTCCTGCCGTCCGGTTTTGCTCCCGCGCCCGCCGAACACAAGCACATGCTTATCATCAACAAAACCCGTTGAACTCAGATATCTCGGTTCAATCTGGCTGCTCCGGTCAATCTGTTCCCATTGCTGCGACTTCGAATTAAAATGGTTGACCTTACTTTTGTACGTATAGTGTCCATAACCGAACAGCGTAACCAAAGAATTGTCGAGCGGCGATATCAATTTATTGTGATGGGCAAAAATTGATTCAATTTCGTTTGACTGTTCCACAGACCATCGTTTGGTACGAAAACTGAATTTGTTTATTTGATTGATGCTGAAATTGTAAGACCACAGTTCGTCTGAAAATTTATTGTAAATAATTTGTTTCGACAGGAGTCCCGGATAGGGAGCACCCCCGGCAAACTGAATGGTATCTATCATTCTGGTATCCATCGACAGGACATAAACAGCTTTATTCCCAACCAAAAATATGCGGCCTCTCTCCTCATCATTCGCAATACCGAGCAGTGCAGGCAGGTGAAAATCGTTGATTTTCCTCCATTTCTTGTGATTGTCAATTACCCAAACCGGATTATTGACGATTGCCTCCGAATTTGAAATCTCATCATAAACAATATCCTGGCCATGCTTCGATAATCCCCAGTCTCTGATCAACTTCAAATTGTGATCATAGATCCGGATATTCTTTAAAGACATCGGACTAACATCCGTACTTGGGAATCTGTTGTTTTTACAGGCGCCAAAGACTACATCAAAATATTTGAATTGCGCGATTTCAGGAACGTTTATCTCCTGTCTAATACCGTTGAATGAAATCGCAAGTTTGGTCTTTTTTACATCGATTTCGGCGCGTACTTTCAGCCATTGGTCACAAGTTGCGTTTGGGATATCTGCCCATTTATAGGTTATGAGCACACGATCTTTCAAGACCAGACTGAAATTTGGAGTAGTCTCAGAATTTGAAATCAGATCAATATTCGTATTACCATCTCCGATAATTCTGAAAATATATCCATAATAACCATCCCCCTTCCGAAAGTTAGCATCAAATTCAAGAGAGAAACCTTGCGGAAACTTAAGGGGTTCTCTCGGAGAAAGGATCAGAGAAGTACGCTTGTCCTGATTTACTTCGTGCGACGAGAAGAACAGACCAGACACGGGCTCGCTTTGTCCGAAAACGGTTAATCCGTATAGTAAAATCGAAAATAGGATAATAGGGAACTTCACGTAGTCTGGATTGTAAATATCCAAAGTTAAAAAAAATCACTTCATCCAGACTAGCCGAATGGATAATATCCCTTTGGTAAAAGACATGCCACTATTTAGCGATGCAATAATTTTGTTAGATCAACACTATCAAATGGTTCTTTACCAAACGCTGCATAATATTTCAAGATAACACGATCTTTCTTCTCATCAACGGTAATAACAGCATATCCCGGAAGATCAGTCTGTTTAAAATCTGTAACATATTTTGCCTCTTCAGATAACATAGCTTTTCTGCTATTCAGGGTCTCCGGTTGCCAGTCGGGCACATTTTCAGCCAGTTCGGGGCCGTATTTGGTAATAACATTTTGGGGTTTCAGATAATTTCTGTCTTTTACAACACTTGTTACCATTACCTGCACGATTGGTCCGGAGGGTGTATTACGCCGCACAACGGAGTAACGGTGAAGATGTCCGCACAGTACGATAGCCCTGTTTCTTGCAATTACGTTAAGGAGCTTCTCGCGCTTTTCCAGTTCATTCCGTAGGACATGCCAGCATCTTTCGGTAACCGGGATTACGGGTTCGTGAATCATCACAAATTTATATTTTGCGTTTGATCCCGAGAGCTCTCTTTCAAGGACATCAGCCATATCCTGGCTTTTGTCCCATGGATCAAGGCAGGTTATCTGAATATTGTTGGCTCTGTAAGTGTATGTTGCACTGTTTATCTTTGGATTATTTGTCTGCTTCCTGAACATTGGCACATAATAATTCTGAAAGGCCTCAATGGCGCCCGGGCCAGTAATATCGTGGTTTCCCTTGGCTATTATCCATGGCACAGGCATCCTGATGGAATCGATTGCTTTCATGGTATTCATGGCCATTTGTCCGGCTTTTTCGTTGCTGCCTGCCAGTCCTTCCGACAAATCTCCCAGTTGCAGAATTGCTTTTACGCTAAGATCCTTAGAGTCTGCCTTATGTTTGATGATGTCCATGAAATCACTCCAGTTATCTCTGGTGTTTATTGTATACTCTTTTGTGACCTGCCTTAAATCATCCGGTTTCTTGCTTAGCCAATCCATATCATGATCCTCCAGCCGATCATGGTGCAGATCGCCAAGTATTATCAGGCTGCTTTGTTGTGCGGCCGATTGCAGAAAGAAAAAAATCAAAAGGGGAAACAGCGTAATTTTCATGTTAATAGTTGTATGAAGGAGGTACAGCCTCAGGACTGCTACCCCAGTTTTTGTTAGCGATATTACCCATTTCTAAAATAAGTTTTCCACCATTGATTATATCTGAGTGTTTAAACCATGGCTTATTCAGCGGTTGACCGTTTAAAGTGGCGGACTGAATATATTTGTTTTCGTCGGAAGCATTTTTAGCCTCAATTTCGAAGAAGCGTCCATTCCCGAGATCCACTTTGACTTCGGAGAAATAGGGACTCCCAATGTTATATACCGGAATACCTGGAGTTACCGGGTAAAATCCCATACAGGAGAATACGACAAATGATGATAAGCCGCCACCATCTTCATCTCCCGGGATACCCATCAAATCGTTCCGAAACCATTGTTTGATCAGGGATCGTACCTTTTTTTGCGTTTTCCAGGGCTGCAGTGCATAGTTGTACAAATATGGAATATGCAAGGAGGGTTCATTTCCCATTGAGAACTGCCCCACATTGCCTGACTGGTCGGGCAACTGAGCATAGAAGGCGTATTTACTCCGTCCCAGAGGTTCATTGTACATATCATCCAGATTCTGAGTGAATTTTTTTGGACCTCCCATGAGATTTACTACATCGGCAATATTGTGCTGAACGTCCCACCGATAGGTCCATCCATTATTCTCGTCATAATAGTCGCGAGCTCCCGCTCCGCCTGAGAAAACATAATCAAATGGTTCAATAAATTTTCCATCTTTATCCTTAGGGTGGAAAAACCCGGTTTCAGAATTATATAATTTTCTGTAATTCAGCGACTTTTCGGCAAAATGTTTAGCCTCTTCAGTTTTTCCTAATTCGCCCGCGATTTGAGAAAGGCACCATTCGTCATAGGAGGTTCCCAGCGTCACCGCAATGGTTTGGCGGCGTTCAGAACCGTTGACTTCAGGTTCTGTCTCCTTTTCCCCTTCATGTAAGGCCGGGAAGTAGCCATTTTCTTTATAAAAGGCATCCAACTTTCCGGCTGGCATTCCAGACCATGGAGACAGCGTTTTTTCTGTGATTGCCCCTTTGCAAGCCTGAAATGCAGTAGTCAAATCGAAATTTTTCAGGCCTTTGCGGTAAGCATCGATGACCGACGCAACGGCATGATTACTGTTCATCACATTCCGTTGTCCGGTCACACCGGGGAAGGTTGGCATCCAAAGCCTTTCCGACTGCTGTGCCATCAAAACGAAGGAATTGATGATATTTTCTTCTTTAGTCGGATCTATCAGTACCTGCAAAGGGTGAAGTGCCCGGTAGGTGTCCCAGATTCCGTCGTTGGTATAGAAAGGCCGTCCGTTGTCGGCATGGACTTTCCTGTCAAATCCGCTAAAATAGCGTCCATCTTCTGAGATGCAGAAGGGACGACTGTATGAGCGGTAGAGCGCAGTATAGAAGATGGTCTTTTCATTTTCAGTTCCACCAGTAATTTTGATTTTCCCTAAGGCCTCATTCCAGATCTTCTTTGCTTCGGTTTCCAGTTGAGCCATGTCAAAATTTCTGATTTCACGCTCCAGATTTTTATGTGCCTGATCGGTGTCAATCAGAGAAATTCCAAACTTTATTCGCTGAATTTTAATTTGATCATTATACTTCAGAACCAGGCAAGCATCGTTCCCAATTGGTTTTGAAAGTTTACCCTGATTAAGCGAAAGAACCTCCGCGGGCATATTCTCAGGAGCCAGACTAATATAGCCATAGATACCATTGGCAATCTCGTATTTCCCTGATATTGTGGCTCCATCCCATTTGAGTTCACCCCTGGATGAATTGATAACCATATAACAATTGCCGGATGCTCCATAGTTTATTTCGTACATTGCTGATTGCCTTGAAGGAGCCAGGCTAACGGTTATTTGCTTGTCATCCAGATAGACAGAGTAGGAGTAAGGTGTAATTTTTTCCTGATCATAACTGTATCGATATGATTGTGCTACGCCCGACTCCTCTCCCTGATAAGGATACAGAGTAACCCGGTTGTCAAGTGAAAAGCCATTGAGCAAATCACTCGTAAAGTCGGCACGTTGCGGACTAAAACGAAACATGCTGTTTGGCAAATGAACCATTGGAATGGTTGGTTTCAAAAGGTGACTAATATTCCCGATATATGGATTTACATAGTCGGCAGGAGTTTTTTCAGGGCGTGCACAACATACAAGAATTTGTGCCCAGATCAGGAAAGGAACAAAATTTGACAGTTTCATTTAAGTTGATATTAGGGAATAGAAAGTTATCTTTTATTGTTATTCAGCTCTGGACATTGAGGGAGGCACTGTTTCCGGTGCGCTACCCCATTTTTTATTCGGTCTGGGACCCATCGTTAGTACGAGCATTCCACCTTTCAGCAATGTTGAATGGTCGAACCATGTTTTGTTTAGCGGTTCGCCATTCAGCGTGGCCGACTGGACGTATTTGTTTTGTGCAGAGACATTTTTTGCCTCGATCACAAACGTTTTCTTGTTACCCAGATCGATGGTCGATTTTTTGAAGATAGGACTTCCGATCAGCCAGACAGGATAATTTGGAATCATCGGGTCGGAGTAAATACCCATTGCGCTGCATATGTACCAGTGCGACATGAGTCCTGTGTCTTCGTCACCGCATATTCCCAACGGTCCGGCGCCATACCAAACATCCATGATGTCTCTTATGCGCTTTTGTGCTTTCCAGGGTTCACCTGAATAATTATAAAGATAGGGAATCTGACGTGAGAATTCATTTCCATGAGCATAATTTCCGATTAATCCTGTCTGATCCGGGAATTGATCCAGAAATTCATATTTCGATTTCTGATATTGTTCCGTAAAGAGAGCATCCAGTTTATTATTGAAATTTTCCCTGCCACCCATCAGATTGATTATCCCCTGGATATCGTGTGAAATATACCAGGTGTAGATCCAACTGTTCATTTCAGCGAAATAATCCCTGCCACCCTGTCCTCCGGAAAGCTTTGGATTGAAAGGTTCTATCCATTTGCCATCTGCAGTTTTTGGAGCCACAAAGCCTGTCTGGGTATTGAAGACATTTTGATAGTCATGCGCATGTTTCATGAAGAAACTATACTCATCAGGCTTATTTAAATCCTTGGCTATTTGCGCAATACACCAACTTTCGTAGGCGGCCTGCAAAGTTACCGTGACACTTTGTCTTTTTTCAAACGGATGTACTTCGGGTACCCATTCCGCGGCGCCTAATGGCACGGCAGGGAAAAATCCATTTTTGACATAGAAGCTATCGAGCTGGGTAGCAGGACCTTTTCTCCAGGGTAGTTTGGTGGATTCCAAAAACTCAGCTTTCATATTCTCATAAGCCTTGCCGATATCGAAATTTCGGATACCCCGCTGATATATGTCCGCAATAAAGACAATATTTCCGTGTTGGAACATGCCGCCCATCGTGGAAACAGGAGGAAATAAATCTCTTTTTGACATGGCGGCATATTTTTGAGCCCTCTCGATCAATTTATCATCCCTGAGTTTCATTCTGCCAAGAAGGGCATCACCTCCCAGCGAAAAATAGATACCGGTATAGAAAATAGAAAGCTGAGCATCCGTTCCACCCTCCACTTTAAATTTTGCCAGAGACTCCCTCCATTTGTTTTTCGCACTATTTTTCGTCTCATCAAAGTTCCAGGCAGGAATCTCCTTTTCCAGGTTCAGTTTTGCCTGTTCGATGCTTTCATTGGATACCCCGATTTTCACCCCAATCTGTTCATCTTTTGATGTGGAGTAGTTTGCAAAAACGCCGACGTTATTTCCGCTTTGCGTGGTGATACCGGGAAATGCTTCTTTGTCTTTCCAGGAACCAAATGATTTAAAGGGTTTGCTGAATTTTGCGTAGAAGAAATAAGTGCGGCTGCCAAGCGTCTCTTCTCCCACGACGGTGGATTCGTTTTGGACACTAAATTTTGCGTTACTGCCAAACAAGATGTGCGATTCCGGATTTTCCGGGAAGGTAAACCTGAAGTAAGAGGCCTGGTTAGCGGCGGTATATTCTGCACGTACTTCATAATCTTCCAGCAACAGTGATGCGTAATAAGGCGTTACGGTTTCAAAATCGTGATCATAATTCGATGCCATCTTTCCCGGTGTAACCTCGATTTTTCCAGTAGTGGCCATAATCCACGACGGAATTGTTTTTGTGCCGTACCTTATAACATCTCTGATTGAAAAGCTAAATACCTTATCCGCCAGGTACCTGTCGTAGATTTCGGGCCATGGATTTGAGCACAGCCGGACAGTTCCCTGCGGCAGCTGAACAGCAGGATCGGTTGCCACCAGCAGATGACCAATTCCTCCGATATTCGGATTGACGTAGTCGAGCGGTTCTTTCTTTATCGTTTGCGCGGACAAGCCGGCACTAAAAAGAACTATTCCAATCAGCGAGTAGAAATTACGTAGGCATTTCATCCGAAAATAATTTGTTTTTTTAATGGCCGGCCGGAACTCGCAAATGAAATTTTCATCCGTGTTTGTGTGTGTCGAACATGCTCGTTTCATATTGTTGATATTATGGTTGTAATAGGATCAAATTTTATAACTTAAATTTCTGTTTTTTTAGTTGATCAGAAGATTATCTTACTATTCTCAATCTTTGATTCATCCAATTCGATACCGAAGCCGGGACGTTCAGAAAGTTTGATTATTCCATTTTCCGGAACAACCGGATTCTTGTCGAAATATTGGTAAGTTCCTGTCATCTTATCGATCAGAAACTCTGCCAACGGACAGACAGTTTCGGGCTGGCTTGCTATCACATGCATGGCGGCCAGCATACTATGCCCATGGGGGATTACCTGGGCTCCGTAAACCGAAGCAATGTTGCATATTTTGACGAGCTCGCTCACACCGCCACACCATTCGGGATCGGCCTGGACAACACGTACAGCTTTTTCGCTCAAAAATTCCTGAACGTCCCATCGGCCATAAAAATGTTCACCCGTGGCGAGGGCGATAGAGGTTTCATTCGCCAATTCCTTAAAGCTCTCCAGACGGGCAGACTGGAATGGTTCTTCGAGCCACCTTGGAAAAAATTTCTCCACGCGTTTGGACCAGGCCACTGCAAACGACAGATCCCAGGCGCAGGATGCATCGAACATGAGGTCGATTTTGTCTCCAGCAGCTTCGCGGAGCAACCGAACAACTTCCACATTATTTTCCAGGGTCTCCGAGTTCATGTTTCCGGGACCTCCTTTTAGAAACCATTTTTGCTGCGTATATCCCTCTGCTTTTATTTGCTTTGCCTTTTCCTGCAAAGCCTGTGGTTCTTGCGAAAATCCCAGGCAGCTTGCGTAGGCCCGGAGTTGTGTTCTCGATCCTCCTCCTAAAAGACGGAATACGGGCATATCCAGATATTTCCCTTTCAGGTCCCATAGTACGTTGTCGATGGTACTGATGCCTATGGAATAATAGCTTCCGCGCGAATGGCGGTTATTGGTATAAACCCGCTGCCAGAAATCTTCGATTGCCAGAGGATCCTGTCCGATCAACTGTTTCCTGAAAAGGGAATTGACCATCAGTACTGCTTCCGGATCTATTGGGCCGTACAAACCTTCCAGGCCATTGTCTGTCAGAACTTTTATATAATATGCACGATACTTGTTTTTCCCCAGCAATTCAAGAACCTGAAGATCCGTGACCTTCATCAGAGTTCTGTTCTTCTCATTGGATTTTCCGATTGAAGTTGCCGCTTTTAAAGGAGAAGCAAACTGTAGGGCGGATAAGGAGCCCAGACCGAAAAAAAACGTACGACGTTCCATATTATTTTTGCTTGTTCTAAATTATTGGAAAGGAAGGCTAGCTTCCGCTCCTATCTAATTTCACGACCACATAGGGCGTTTCTTTACTTAAATCCGGATATATCGCACCTTTGCCGCTAGTATCCATCATTTCAATAAAATACATGAAATCCCATTTTGGATTGATCTGATCGGCCGGAACCGTTGTCTGATAAACTCCTTTTTCGGCTGTTTCTACCATGGGCAACGTTTGATAATCTTCCCGCTGATTTACTGTCCGATAGCGCAAGCGGACCCATTTAATACCTGACGCGTTGCTTATTCTGGCACTCACCGTTAGTGGTTTTCCGGCTGGCGCGATGAGAATATGTTGATGAACAACATGAAACAGGCTGGCATAATCGCCACTGAACGCGGGGTTATATGTTATTGCCGGTTTTACTTCGCCAGTAGCACCAAGACTTTTCCGTTGATCTTTCAGTCTGTCCAGTCCCTTCTCCAGGGCAACCAGTTCTGTCTTCCAGTGGCCGGTAAGGTCGGTTTTGACTCCGTCATTACCTCCGCCCTGGAGACCCATCAATAAGTTATCGGCGTACACATCCCCCGCAGCAGCAACAATTTGCTTCCAGGCCTCAATGGCTTTTTGTTCGTAAGCGATTGCCGCATCGAGAGCCGCTGCATCTTTTGTTTGCAGGAACAGGCAATAGCTTACGGCCGCCGGAATTCTGCGCGAATGGTAAGATGCCAGGTTTGCCAATATTTTAAGATCTGTAATGGTCGAATTGAACTCTTTATTCCTGTCATACCCGATTGACTTTTCAGCCTTTGTAATCAAGGTATTGATATCTGCGGCCATTTGTTCGAACCAACGGCTGTTTACCGAAGGAAGTATTTTTGCCGATTCACCTTTTTCAATTAAAAGCTGAGCCTCCTCTTCGAAGCTTGCAAACTGTTGAGGATCGCTTCTTTCGCCTTTGGCATATTGGGGCAGGTCGCCCAGTCGTTGTTTTTCGGCCCAACCTCTTGTGGTGGGAAAATAGCTGTAGGGATAACAGGAAGCGACGATGCGCGGCAAGATCATACTGGCTTTATGAAGAGCCAATTCAACGACTGGGGCTGCCTTTTTGCCAAACCGTATTTCAAATTCTTTCTGCCATATATCGGGTGATGCCTGCGGATTGTATCCCAACCGGCCAAAAACCTGATAGAAATGCCAGTAGCGTTCAAATTCCCAGGTATAATACCGATACTGAGGCTTCATTAAATCGAAGGGTTTTGCACTGTGGGATTCCGAAGCCATTTTGGTGGCCAGTGGCTCGTTCACGTCGTACCCGATGCTTTCGTAAATGTGTGTGCTTTCGGCAAACCGCCTGGCATACTCCGGATCGCCCCACAGCAAAATGCGATTCGTGCCGCCGTTCCACAGTCGCCAGTACATTTTATATTGCTGTGGATAACGAAGCAAATCGGCATATCCGTGGCGACGTTCCTGCTGGTTTTGTTTCGGAATGTGGGTCGGATGATAGGGTAGGCCCATTTGTTCCATCCAGTATTTGGTTCCAATGCTGAAGTTTACGCCTGAGTTAACGGCGTCTTGAATGATGGCATCCGGTAATCCTTTTGCGCGTAAAACAAACCGGACGTTTGGGGAATTTTCCTTAATCGATTGAAATATATTATTCCAAAATCCTTGCTGTTCACCCTGCTTCAGTCCCGATTCATCGTGCATGCGAAATTGGATGACATCAACGCCTGGAAATACTTTAATGAACTTCATCAACGCCGTTTTGGTATAGGCAATCAGATTATCGCCATCAAGGCCTGACACCTTTACATTTGAAGGTGCAGCCCCCGGATTGGTAGCCTCCTGAACGCCTCCACGAAAAATATGATCCCAGATACCCGCTGTAAATCCGATGCCACGATCGTGTGCCATCTGGATCAAACGGTTAAGCGCATCCAGGTTCCGTTTCTGTTCCTCCGAACTCATTGCCGGTATTTTAACGGCTGGGAATCCTTCCACATCAAAGAAATAAGGGTAAACCGGCGCCATAAATCCGCTGGCTTCGTACCCGAAGACGATTGTAAACATGTTGTACCTGTTTTCGGCAAGCATGTCCAGGTACTTTGCCCAATAATTCTCATCGTAAAAACGGCTTTCCCAGTAGGCGCGGTTCATGGTATAGACCGAAAGCGCCCGTTCGGAAACGTCTGGCTTTTCGGTGATCTCTTTCACTTCGCTCAACGGGTTCCTGCTGCTTGTACTCCAGCCAATTTGGGTAGCAACATCAAGTAGGGCGTACATTAATCCACGGTCGTCGAACCCGCTGACCACCCAAACCTGCTTTTTCTGTACGACAGTTTTCCAGACTGTTAGTGCTTCTGCTGTTTGCGGAACAGGATGATTGGCCTCTTTCAGCAAACGGGCGGCAACACTGTTACCGGTATATAAACCGGCTACAATCACCAGTTTCCCTTTGGCATTATCGACCGACGTGACTCTTTCAAAGACAATATGTTTGGCCGTCAGGGCTTCCGTGAGTTTTGTCAATCCATGCAAAACCGGATTTCCCGGAGCAGATTCAGTTACCAACGAAACCGTGGGTTCTGCGTTGGCTCCTATGCAATACAGTGGCCCTATCGTGAAGAGCAATGCCAGCAGATGGAGTCTTATCTTTCTAAAATGGAGTAGTTCTCGTCTCATAAATGAAGGTTTTGACTGTATTGCACCCAAAAATTTTATTGGAATCTCCGGTCCAGGCGCCACAAAACATTGCTGCCCGAAACTTCGACTGGTTCACCGACTTTGGCTTCTTTGGCAATCGCAATATCCTGTTCAACGCTGCTTGTCAGTGCGTCCCAATCCAGCTCCTGTGTTCGCGACAGGAGTTGCGGTTTGTAATAGGTGGTCGCCGTTTTTGCATAGTTTTTCCATGCCAAAAGAGCATTTTCAAGTTCAGTAACAGCTTTGCTTTTGTTTGCCTCAGCGCCAGCAAAGCGGTATTGTGAAAGATAGGTTGCACCCCTGACTTTGCAGGCGTAGTATTTTGCCAGGTACCCCACTGCAATCAGGTCGCCAAGCGTTTGCTCCAATTCGGCATTTCCTGAGCTTTTTATTGATCCGGCCTTCAAAAGGGACGCGGAAGCCTGATCCAGTTTCATGGCCACATCAAATGGGGTAAGTTCCCCATCAACCTTGCCCTTCATGACAAAATCGCCGATGGAAGTGACTCCTTGTTCCGGCATACAGGGCGTCCTGCAAAAATTATCGACATTATGGAATTTCTTGATGTCGAAACAGCCTTCCGCTATAAATTCCGAATCATTCTGACGGAAATGGATTTTATCTACCCAGGAGATTACCTCCGATGTCGATTTCCAGGATTCATAAAGTTTTTGTCCGTTTACACCCGGGTAGTGAGCCTTAATCCGGTTGACATAAAATGATCCGGGCAGGTTTGGATTATACCCTGCGCGACCGTAAATCATGAAGAGGTACCACTGTTTCTCAATTTCGTAACGAGGCAGTTTATCTGCATTTTTGCTATTGAAAACGCGTCCATAGATATAACCGTCCGGCCCCCAGAAATAGCCGCGCATCAGTTGCCTGGGCATGTTTTTGATAAACTCACCGGCATATTCCGGATTTCCCCAGCGGAAATTGAAAATATCGTCATTTCGAACATTCATCCAAATTTTCATGTTGTACTTTTCCACCTGATCACGGTAAATATGGTCGAACCAGGGCGGTTTTGTACTACTGAACATCCGTGCCCTCGAATATTTGAATTCGGTATCGAATGGCCCGCTGAAATCTTTAAAAGCTGATTTTATCAAGTCGAGGTCACTTTGGTGTTGCCTGAAAATGAATGTGGGTTTCACTTCCGGATTAACTGCCTGAGCATCCATTACAGCTTTACCAAAGGTCATCCATAACCAGTTTTCAATGGAATATTTTCCTTTTAAATTGTTGATGATATGTTCTCCGGCCGTAACTCCAATCCCCTTCACGGTGGGATAGTTCAGTAAAAACTGTTTCACACTTTTCCGGGTGTAATCTATCGTCTGCTCACAATCCTGTCTGCTCAGAATCCCATATTTCCCCTCCGCATTCATGGCATAGACATTCCAGTTATAGAGGTGGATCTCAATGCCCCGGTCATCGGCATATTGGAAAACCTTTTTCCAGAAAGCAATCTTCTCATCGATGGTTATTTTTTTGATAACCTTCAGATATTTAGGATTCTGGATATCTTCGCCGCCCCAATCCCTGTCGATTTTTGGCGTAATCGGGTTTGTATAGATACATACATCGTTAAGGGCAACGTCTTCATATCCAGGTACTTTTACCATGGAAGGGAATGGGTGAAGGCTCCAAAGTGTCAGTAAGTTATAGCGGTACCGAGCCAAATTGTCCAAATAATTTTTCCAGAAATCAAAATCCCACATGGTCAGGATGTTGTTCTGGGCGGCATCCCCGGTATCGTCATAACTGGGATTACGGGCGTCGAGCGGAAAATTGAATTTGATTCCCCGGTAGGGCATGTAGGGCTTTTCGCTCACGTTGCCAATTTTAAGCAGCTCTTTCCCGTCCTGAATACTTTCAGCGAGTTCCTGTCCGGCGTACATGAGTCCGTTTGCATCGCCTCCCCTTACCATCAGCACGTTCCCATTTACATGAATTTGAAACTCCTCCTTTTCCAAAGATTTGTCCAGTTCAAATTTCACAACGGTCTGTGCGGGAGTAGCTGCAAAATCCAACCCGGATGCCTGACCGGCTTTCCTGATCTCATCTATTGAAAATTGGAGTTGAGGGATGCTTTTGTCGTAAATCAACTCCACAGATTTGAGTTTGGATTTTCCAAAACCCGTTGTGGTAAGAAGAATCAGGAAAACGATTGAGAGCAGCGTTCTCATAAGCAGATAATTTGCAATAGGTTATTTCTTGACTTTCTGAACCGGCTTTGTTGCCGGAAACTGCTTTTCACTCTTCAGCAAACCAGCAGCCTGACCGGTAAGCCACAAGTAGTGATCAGAGGGAATATCATCATCAATCGGAATAAATTTGCTTGGTCCGACCGGCAATTTGTCGCTGTGAGCCGTTTTGTATATGGCAGTGCCTTCATCAATTTCGTCGAACATGGCTATGTAGATCATCCGGGCGCCTTCTGCGGCAGCGCCGGCGAGTTGTTTCCAGAAGAAACTTCCATGGTTCCGGGGTATTGTGCTGCTTGGCCGTCCCGGAGGTAACATATTATTCCAGCTAAAGCCAGGGAATACGACGGGCATGTATTTCTTTTGATTTTCGTCGCACCACTTCTGATCCAGACCGATTAACGGTTTGAAGGCGTCGTAACCCTGCTCGTTGAACCGGCCCACGAACCACGGATGGACTATATCAGCCATCTTTACGACATCAAGAAAATTGGAATCCTTCACACAGTCACGACCCTGCTCGCGCCAGTAAGTCGGAATTCCCAAAAGAATAGAGCAATTGCCCCCCTCATCCGATTTCAGAAAGTTAATTATTTTTTTAGCATCCTCGAGATTGTACCTGCGGTTATCGTTGAATCCGATACCCCAGACTGCCACTACCGGACGACCTTTGTCGAACAGGTAATTCGCATACCGACTGCGTTGATTGAAGCCGAATTGCTTCATCAGATCTTTCCAGTCGTTAATAAGGATATTGACATCTTCGGAGCGAATTCCCGACAAATCATACATGACAGAAATGGTACGATTATATTCGAGAGCTGATTTGCTTGCAGAAGAAAGCACTTTGTTAAAATGAGCTCGTCCTGATTCGTTTCTGACTTCGGCAATGAACCGCTGCATAAAAACGCCATCGATTCCATACTCTTTCATCCATTTAAAATGCAGCCTGACGGAACTTTCGTCATAGGGGCTATACACTTTGGCAACCGAACCATCAGCCAGCCTAAAAGGTGTATCGTATTGTTTTTCATACTCATCCATCTCAGGCCACAGGTCAAATTTACAGAAACCAGGCTCGAAACGGCCAGCGCGTTCGAAGTGGTGCCATCCGCGGTTAGCGCCATCGGTAGGGGTGTTGAACCAACCTTGATACCCCGCCATAACCAAACCCGGAGAGACGGTATGTGCTATAAATTTCTCCTTTTTCACCTTTTTTTCAGCACTCTGACAAGTGAAGCCAATGCAGCAAACAAGCAGGATCACCATCAACAGACTCGAAATCCTGGAATAAATTCTTCTCATTTTTTCTCTTTTAGAATATTAATTTTTGAACTTATAGCACGCTAAAAATTTGCCAATGAAGTCTGTGTTATCGAAAAATCCGGTAAATTTTTCGGAGCCGGGACCAAAAGAATACACTGGAATCAAGGTCGCCGTATGACCCTTGGACGAAAAATTCAGTTTTACGGTATGCGCCTTCATGTCACCACCGACAATTGTTACACCCCCGGTTTCGTGGTCGGAGGTAACAACTACAAGCGTATGTTTGTCTTTCTTTGCAAATTCCAGCGCCACGCCAATTGCCTGATCAAAATCGAGAACTTCGTCAGTCAGGACAGCGGCATCATTGTCGTGACCCCCGTGATCGATATGCGAACCCTCGATCATTAAAAAAAATCCCCTGGGATTTTTACCAAGAACTTCAATGGCCTTAATCGAACCATCCCGAAGCATGGTTCCACGACCCTTAAGCCTGTAGGGAACGGCGTTCGGGTAAACCAGTCCGGCAATTTTTTTGGCAGTGGATTTGGTTACCATTGCCATGGTTGTATCTATTTCATATCCACGTGAAATTAGACTATCGATCAGATTTAACTTATCGGACCTCTTTGCAAAAAAATTGTATCCTCCGCCAATAAAGAGATCAATGTCGGTTTTGAGAAAATCTCTGGCAATATTCTCGGCATTTCCCCTGCTAGGATCGTGCGCAACAAATGATGCGGGTGTAGCATCCGTAATTGTTGTAACAGCAACCATCCCGGTTGCGAGTCCCTGCTCTTCGGCCATAACCAGGATAGATTTTGTGGGATTTCCTTCCGCATCAACCCCAATTGCACCATTCTTCGTCTTCTTACCAGACGATAAGGCGGTTCCCGCTGCTGCCGAGTCGGTGATATAGTTGTTGGCAGAAAAAGTCGTTTGTAAACCGATCGTAGGAAACTGCAACAGATTTAGCGGCTTTTCAGAAACAGACATGCCGGCATAGGCTGAAGATAGCCCCATCCCGTCTCCAATCATGAAAATAATATTTCTGATTTCAGAATTACGTCTGGATTTTGATTTGCCCTCAGAGTTGAATGATAACAGCGAGAGGCAGAGTAGGATCAATGGGAGTTGGAATGATAGTCTTTTCATACGTATGTAATTTGTTTTTCATTTGCCGTATGGAACCCTCAATGCGATAAACATCTTCTTTGGTGAGCTTTTGCTCATGAGGGTTTCATAAGAAAGTAAGATTTTAAAACGGTGATGCAGGGGTAATGTGTATATATCTCTGTTATTTTAATCGGGTTTTCCAGATTTTTTTAATCGTTTCCTCCTGAGAATATCCCACCGGGCAAGCCGGGCTTTTGGTATTTGCAAAATAGGAGCGAAGTGTCTCATTCGGGCAAGTGATCATGCGGCATGCAGGCATCTGGAGGTGTCCGTTCGGATCGGTTTTTTTAATCCAGTCGAAGGCATATTCGAGCCACTTGTTTCTGGCCTCCTCTTTTTGCTGTGCCAACCATGAAATTTCGTCCCAACCCCAGACGAAGATATCGGTCGAATCGGACACATTTGTCGTTCTGGCTTTTCCGTAGTTGTCGAATTCGACCAGATAGGGGAGGCTTTTACAACTCCATCCGCTGGGAGCGATGCAACCCTTGCTCTTGGTAAAGAGTGCGTCCTGATAGTTCACCTCAAGTTTTGCGTCGTACGGTTTGTCAGGAATTTCTTTAATCCGTAACGGGAATGAGTTAAAATCCAGCAGACTAACGCCATTCCTGATAAATCCGCCTTTGGGAGTATGTCCGTCCAGCAAGACGTAATGCCGACGGGCATGCTCTTTGGCATATGCACGTACTTTGTCGAGAAATTCCGCATAGAATTTCCGGTCTTTGTCGTCGGCACCGATCAGTTCTACTTGTCCCAGGTGGAAAGCCTCGCAGCCAATATTGATGTACGAAACAGCCAGATAATAAAACCACAAGCGTGTTTCCAGATTGTTGATAATTGGAACACCGCCTCTGCCGCCGGGTCGGGCGGGTCTGTCCGCTCTTTTGATTATTGAATCGCAGCTGAAGTTTCGACTTTCAGCCGGTAGGCCAAAATCTTTAAAGACCCAGGCTGGTATCGGGAGGTTGTTTACATCGCGGGTAACCTGTTCGAACAGGCACCCCTGGAAAATAATTTCGGGATCAGACGCATGAAGTTTATCAATTAAATTTTTCGCATATGAAAGAAATTCAGGATCGTTCAATTTGCTTTCTTCACCCCAGCGATACATTGCCCGGCCAATAAATTTCGCCCCTATGTTTTTAATCATCCGGATATCGTCTTCACGGTAGGGGAATTCATAGCCTTCCGGTTTTCCGGGCACTAAAAAATAACCCATCGTAATTGAACGATCCAGATAATTTTCCAACACTTCACGCGAGATGCTTCCATCGAATGCAAATTTTTTGGAGCGTGAGGCATTGTCTGCAGCATCAGCCTTTTGAATACCCATTGTTGAGACGGTCAAAATACCGATTGCGAGAAGGCAATTAATTCTCCTGATACACTTTGTAAGTTTGTCCGGAGATCCGATTAAGTGAAAATTTAATCTCATATGAATAAATTTAATCTAAAGCATTAACCAAATGAAACATCCAAAATTCTATTCGTATTTATTGTGAGCGAGTCCCGCTTATGGCTCTTAGCAATATTGGTTTGATCCAATTACTGAGCTAATTCTGCATTTAGTGAAACAGTTTTCCCCGGCTGAACCGATATGGCGATTGTCTTGTCGCCATAGTGAACCTGACAGTTGCCGCCATTTTTGCTGCTAATTTGAGTGGAAAGAAGTTTTCCATTTTTCCATTGCATGCTCACTTCGAATCCGCCACGAGCCCGAAGACCTGTGACTGCTCCATCCTTCCAATCGGAGGATAAGCCCGGCAGAAGGCTGATTCCGGCTTCATGGCTTTGAATTAAGGATTCTGCGACACCTGCCGAAAATCCGAAGGTGCCATCCGACTGATTGGAACCCCGGTTGTGCATATTGGGGGCAATCGAATTTGCCACAAATGATTTTATACATTCACCAACTTTTTCACCACGTTCCAGGCGCGACCACATACAAATATCCCATGCAAGGGGGAAACCACCTCTTCCGCGACGGGTCTCCATCCATTTTGCCATAGCATCTGACAGTTCCTTGTCGCGGTGAAGTTGTATTGAATTTCCAGGATAAAAGGGAAAGTTTCGGGAGAAATTGTGCCCTTGAGGTCCAGGCTGCCAGTCTTCGATCCATTCCTGCAGAAAGCCGGATTTGCCGATCTGATAGGGCGGAATTTTGGTAAGTGCCAGTTGTAGTTTGCTGCTAAATTCAGAGTCTATTCCTAGCAAATTCGCTGCTTCAATGCAGTGTGGGAAAAGTTCCCGAATAATTCCAACATCCATTGTTGGCGATGGAGAGAGATATGACATCACTCCCTGACTATCATAATATCCGTGTTCAGGCGACATCGAAAATGGAGTAACCAGCCAGTGATGTACCGGATCTTCCACCATCAGGTTGAGCAAAAATTCGGCCGAACCTCTCAATATCGGATAGTTTTTTTTCAGGAATTCCTGATCACCCGAAAAGGCGTAGTGTTCCCACAGATGTTGACAAAGCCATGCGCCCCCAACCGGCCACATACCGAACCGGGCTGCATCAACAGGAGCCGTTCCACGCCACAAATCGATGTTGTGATGGGTTACCCAACCGCTGCAGTTGTAATATATTTTAGCTGTTTTCGTGCCGTTAACTGAAATATCTTTGATCATATCAAACAGTGGCTGACCGCATTCCTGCAGGTTACATACCTCGGATGGCCAATAATTCATCTCTGTGTTGATGTTGATAGTGTATTTACTTCCCCAATTGGGATCGACCATTTCATTCCATATACCCTGAAGGTTCGCCGGTTGCCCGCCACTGCGACTGCTCGATGCCAGAATATACCGCCCAAACTGAAAGCAGAGCGCCTCCAGATTTGCATCCACTTCTCCACTGCGCATGTTCAGAATTCGTTCGTCCGTCGGTTTCTCGTTCATCAGCGGATTTCCCACTTGAAGATGAACTCTGCCCATAAGATTTTCGAAATCAGTAAGATGTCTTTTTTTTAATGCAGCAAAATTTTGACCTTTTACACCGGATATGATTTTTTTACAGATAGCCTTCGGATTTCCTGAAATATCAAGGTAGTTGACATAGCTGGTTGCGGCAGTTAGAACGAAAGTAACGGCATCCGCATTTTTAATCTCCAACTGGTTTTTCCCAGGTGATAATTTACCCCCTTCCGGGATAGCTTTCAAAACGGTTTGGAACCGCAGCCCTTGACCTCCCGTATTGGCAATTAGCCAGTTTTCCTTCATTGCATCCTTCTTCCATTTGCCATCCAGTATCAATTGGTTGTCTTCCACTGAAAGTTTATCCAGAAATGGACTTTTTAATCCGGCACGAACCGAAATGCGACCTGGCTTATCTGCCCTCAGGCGAACTACCAGTACACGATCCGGATACGAAAGGAAAATTTCCCGGGTATAAATCGCATCTCCAATACGATATTGCACTGTTGCGATACCGGTTTGCATGTCCAGTTCGCGACGGTAGTCGGCAATACCAAGGCTGTCATCGAAAGATAGCAGCAAGTCGCCAATTGGCTCATATGCTTGCTGTGCAGCCGGAATTCCCCAGAAATGTTCGTCAGCCATTTTTTCGGCTTCCTGAAATTTTTGAGCAAAAACCAAGTCGCGGATTTTTGGAAAATAGCTGTATGCCGTTGGATTATTATAATCATGTGGCCCTCCGGACCAGAAGCTCGATTCATTCAGTGCGATCCGTTCCTGCCCGGTACGGCCAAATACCATTGCACCCATGTATCCATTTCCGATTGGCAGACCTTCGAGCCACTGAACTCCAGGGTTACGGTACCATAACACCATGTCTCTCTGCGCAGTGGCAGCGATATTGCTGGATTCAGAGAAAGAGACTACTTCCGAATTTTTGGCAGCCTTGTTTTTTTGGGGGGCGCCAGACTCACAAAATACTGAAAGACAAAGTATACTCAGGAATAGTGAAAGAATCATCTTTCGTCCGGTAGCGAGGGAAATTGCTTCATTCATGATCGGTATTTTTGAAAATGTGTATCCGTGACTATGGCTTCAATCTATCTGAAAACGAATTACAGACTTCGATCGAAAAAAATATAGAACCTACGTGACTTTTGTCCAGCCAGCATGTATTCTTTTAGTTTGCTCTTTTGACAATGAATCCGACGATTCTGTTCAGATTTTTCGCTGCATTCAGCTTATGTCCTTCTCCTTCGCTGACAAGAACCTCGATCTTACCACCCAGATTTTTATAGCGTTTTTCCGTTTCTCTGGTCTGAGAATTTAAGGAAGGATCCAGACTGCCGCAAAAATGCAGAATTTGAATACCTGCTTTCGCCAGAGTAGCCAGATTATCAAGCGGTTGAATTTTTGCCAGGAAGCTGTGGAGTATCGGATTCTCTCCATAGATACATGAAACTTTGTCGGGGTTCGCGATCGCCCAGGCATATGCCTCACCTACAGCACCTCCGCAGCCTTCCATCACTGGTTTAGTCGAAAATCCGTGATCAGTCAGGTACTTGTACACCGCGTTCCATTGTTCAACAATCGGACCATCCACATCAGTGGGAACGGGTCCGGTAACAATATGAAAGCCCTTTGCCAACAAGGCAAGATCAACGACAGATTTGTTGTCGACATAATCGGTCCGGAAAACCCACGGATTCCCGGGTGCCGCTTTATTTGGCGTAATTACGGAAATACCGCCCCGAATACCATCGAGTCTGAACTCGTAGCGGGTAAAGCAGTCCGAAAACCAGGGTCCGCGAACTGAAATGAAGGCTTTGTCTTCCGGAAATTCCCGGTAGGTCTCCTCATCGCTGTAGAAATTTGTTCTTTGATATTTGTCACCTGCAAAAGCGGGCGCTACCTCTTTCTCAGCATAAAAACTCTGCTCTATAAAATCGGCAATTGGCTTGGGGTCGGGCAAACTATGCGGATGGTGGGCATACCCATTTTTGATCATGACGGATATGCGGCCACCTAGATTCTTGTAGTAACTTTCCATCACCAGCGTGTGATTTCCCAAGAGGGGATCTATGCTGCCGCAAATATTTAGTAACGGCACGTCATATTGCACCAAGCCACCAAGTTTAACGCGGCTTTCAGGGCTGATGGCTGGATTGTCGCCGTAGATACATGTTACCTTATCAGGATTTGCGGTGGCCCAGGTGTAGGCGTTGAATCCGCCTCTGCTCATTCCGATGAAGGCCGGTTTTTTCGAAAGCCCATACTTCCCGGTGAGGAAGGTGTACCAGGCATCCCATTGGACACCCGGATCAGGTGTAATGAATGCAATATGGAAGCCCCGGTTAAGTAACTCAACTTCGGCCTGAGGTTGATGATCCCAGTAGCATCCCTGCCACGACCAGGGATTGCCTTTGGCAGCCTTCCGGGGTACGACCAAAATACAACGCCTTTGTCCCTTCTCCGGAGCCTTTACTCCGTTTCCTTCGCCCTCCGGCGATTTGAACGGAGTAATCGCAAGCGACTCATTGTCCATTATAAAGTCATAACGATCGTAACCGTGCCACGATGTTTTTTCAATATTTTGGGATGTTGAAGGACTTTGAATTGTCTGCGAAAATCCACGATAGATGCTGGATAAACTAACCAGACAAACCGCAATAATCAATAAAAAAACGTGTTTTACCGGCGCTAACAGCCTGCTGCCAATAATCATCGCAGTTGATTTTTTCATAGTTCCCAATTTGTTTAGTTTGTCAGTCGAGCTGATTTATCGAAAGCAATTTCGCCTGGTTATTTCTTGCCCTTGAGCAGTATCGTTTTCCCGGTTTTGGCAGATTCTCTCGCAGCTTCCAATATTTCTACAACTATCATGTTGTTTTTCAATGAGTAAAGGTCATAATTGCTCATTGTTACTTTTCCCTTCAGTACATCAAAAAAGTAGACGAACGGATCTTCATAAACAGCAATATCCTTCGATGTGACCTGTACCTTTTGTTCCACTTTCATGGCTTTTCCCCTCAGGCGCATGTCACTATTATTTACGGTCAGGATTTGACCCAGATCTCCGTAAACCTCCATATCTTTTCTGCTGAAGGGCCAGTTCCAGGATGCTTGAATAATGCACTGTGCCTTCTGATAGCTAACGATAATTGTCGCTTCATCCTCAACTTTTGGGTAAACTTCAGGCTTAAAATGCTGGGTAACTGCTGTAACCGAAATAGGTTCTTCACCCTTCATCAGGTATGTCATCAGATTCGCGCCATAGCACCCAAAATCGATCAGCGCTCCACCTCCATTTTGAACAGGATCCGTCAGCCAATCGAGAAAAACCTTATCGCATCCGATTTCTTTCGGTCCCTGGTGACCATCGTGGATAACGACCTTTTTGATGTTGCCGACGAAGTTACTGTCGTTCACCAATTGGAACGTTTTGGCGGTCGTTGGGTACCAGGATGTTTCGAAGTCCGTAAGTAAATGGATTTTGTATTTGGCGGCAAGCAAGGCCATCCTTTTGGCATGTGCGACATTGGTTGCCAGCGGCTTTTCGACCATCACATGTATTCCACGCGGGGCACATGCCTCCACAACGGCCATGTGTTCGAATACTGAGCCAAATGCAACAACGGCCTCCGGTTTCACGTCATCCAACATTTTCTCCAAATTCGTATAGATCAAACTCTTGTCGAATCCGTACCTTTTTGAAAGCTTGTTGGCGAGTTCTGTATTGGGTTCATAGACGCCAGCCAGTTGAAAGTCTTTTTTTTCTTTTCTACCGAGAATGAAAGAAATGTGTCCGTGAGTCATTCCTGCAATGGCCAGGCGGATTGGCTTTTGATCTGCCGTCTGCGCCTGATTATTGGCCACAGTCGTAACTAGAATGATGAAGGCAAAAATAATTTTGAGTGAATTCATTTGTGTAAGATTTATTTTTTTACGGTCAAATGTAATAGCCAAATGTTCATTTTCGGTCGATGTACTCTATTTCACACGACTATTTCGTGTTATTTTGTTTGAATTACTTTTTGAATTGTGCCGTCCGGATTGAAATATAGCTTGTCCACGCAGATCGACCGTAAGTTACCCTTGTTGGAGATGGACTTATTGTGGTAGAACGCATACCACTGTCCCTTAAATTCGACAACCGAACCATGACTCGTGTCGCAACCGGTAGGCTCCAGGTATACTCCCTGGTATTTCCACGGACCGAGCGGATTGGTGCTGGTAGCATAACGAAGCTGGTTCTGACGTGGGTTGTTATCGGCATATGTCAGGTAGTAAATTCCTTTTCTTTTAAATACCCATGCAGCTTCGTGGAAATCTTCCAGGCCAGTCATGTTTTGCATTTCGCCTTCGATTTCAACCATATTGTCCTTCAGTTTTGCACCCTGGCATTTGCTGCCTCCACCATAGAAAAGGTATGCCTGCTTGTCGTCGTCCATAAAAACGCAAGGATCAATCATTGCAAATCCGCCCACTCCGGGAATGAACCCTTTTGAGGTGAAGCCGCTTGCCGGTTTCTTACTGGTGGCCACACCAATTTTCCAGGTTTTATTCCAGTCGGTTCCACTCGGATGAGGGAAATAGAAATAGTAAGTACCGTTTTTAAACGCACAATCAGGTGCCCACATAAAGCCACCTTCCTTACGGCCCCATTCTACCTGGCTTGAATTGAGTATCTCACCATGATCTTTCCATTTTTTCATATCTCTGGTCGAAAAAACATGGTATTTATCCATCAAATCGCATCCTCTAGGCGGATCAACATCGTGAGAGGCATAGACATACAGTCTCCCGCCTTTCCATACATGCGCAGACGGATCGGCAGTATACATATGTGTGATGAACGGATTTTTTTGCGCAAATACGCTACCTGCTGTCGAAAGGAAAACCAGGACAAAGGCAAATGCCGTCAAACAGGTCGTGCGAACGGATTTATGCACAGACAAATTGATTTTTAGAGTGTTGAAATTCGTTATCATCATCGGTAAATATTAAACTGTTCAAATTATGATTACTTACTATTTGGTTTAATTTCGTTCATTTCCCATTGAGAGATAGCCTTGAACCCGATCGGTCCGGGTACTTCCCGCATTAGACCGTTCAGCCGGAAATAATTCTCAAAGTGCTTATTCATAATTGCTTCGCCTGCACCAACGGCGATGGGTTCAGGTCCGCTTTGGTCGGCGCCATATCCGCCGCGTGCAGAAGACTGGATATCGGGGATATAATTTGGCCAGGTTCCTTCAAACCATGTGTAGCCAAAAAGAAAAGGTATGGCTCCGGCTTCCCGGATCCTCCGCTTGAGGTCAAGTTGCAGACGGACAAAAGGTTCTCCAGGACACGTAGCGATAACAATTTTGTTATTGATGAGAATGGTGGAAATATGAACATTGTAGCTCGCATCTTTTTTATATCGGCCATTAAACAGGAGTGAGTCGTCCTTGAATTTAAGCTCAACCTCCTTCTGTGCTGAAGGCTCCAGTGATTTGGCCAATGCAATCGTTTCCCACGCCAACAAACCGCCTACTCGCTCGATCGTCCTGTAATCGGACTTGAACGGATCATCCGGACCTTTGCGGCGCGAACTAATAATTAAAGACTCAATATCCCCGCCGGCACCCTCAGAAAAAAGACAGGTCATTTTGCTGCCAAAAGCTTCCTCAACCTTGCGGCAGGCGACTCCCGGGTAATCGGCCGAAATTTCATAATTGCTGCAAACGATGTCGGAATGCATGGCGTAATTCATGAGAATAGCCCGGGCCTGACCGTTCATATCTTCAATTTTTATAACACCGACTTCCGGATCCACCGGACCAAATGGAATCCGTTCCGGATTCTCGCCGGTATAATGATCGTCACTAAACCATGATTCACGTGAATGCCCATCTTCGCGGACAATCAGCCGATTGAAACCTAACTGAGGAAAGTTGCGGTGACCAGCAGCTATCTTGGCGGGGAATAAATTTTTGAGTGCATCTTCAAGCAATTTGGTCAGTTGTGCCTCCATCAAGGCAACATCCCGTTTCCCCGAATGGGTGTGTGAAGAGGAGAGTAAAACCTTATTAATACCGAATTTTTCTTTGCCGATTTTTCCAATTTTCTCGTTCGTAAAGATCGCCTGATCAACAGAGACAAAAGCTAAACGCTCACCATTAACATCAAGAACCAACGCTCTTGCGTACAATGAATCGTGTAGCGGATAATTCACCTTGGGTGTAATATTAATTTTGGAAGTCCCGGCAAGAAGTTTCCCGGTTACGGCAAACGAATGACCGGCAAAAGTCAATACAAATAATGACACTATTAAAAATCGTATTGTTCTCATATTGAATAGATTTTTATTAATTCCACGCATTTAATTGAGATGCCGTCGCGATTAATATGCCTCAGCCGAAGGTGGGGCATCGTTCGGGGAACTGCCCCAATTTCTGTTTGCTTTGTTGCCCATCTGCAAAATCAGTTTTCCTCCGTTAATCAGATCCTTATGACTAAACCACGGCTTGTCCAGAGCTTTACCGTCCAGCGTAGCCGACTGGATGTATTTGTTTTCCGCGGAACAGCCGCGCGCTTCGATCTCAAAATATTTGCCGTTATCCAGCCTGACTTTCACCTTTTCAAACAGCGGACTTCCAATATTATATGTAGGTGAGCCAGGTGTCACAGGATAAAATCCCATTGATGAGAACACTACAAAAGAAGACATGCCACCTCCGTCTTCATCGCCGGGAACACCCATCAGGTCGTTACGGAACCATTCTTTGAGCAGGGAGCGAATGCGCTTCTGCGTTTTCCAGGGCTGACCTGCATAATTGTACAGGTATGGAATATGCAACGCAGGTTCATTGGCCATTGAAAACTGACCAACGTTACCGGTTTGGTCGGGCAACTGTGCATAAAATGCATATTTCCCTTTTCCTAATGGTTGAGAAAACATCCCGTCAAGGTTATTGACAAAATTTTCGCGACCGCCCATCAGACTGATCAGGTCGCCAATGTTGTGTTGTACATCCCAACGGTAAATCCATCCGTTATTCTCACCATACGATCCACGAGCTCCCAGTCCACCTGAGAAAACATAATCAAATGGTTCAATAAAGTTGCCGGCACTGTCTTTTGGATGGAAGAAGCCGGTTTTCGAATTGAAGATGTTGCGGTAATTGTATGAGCTCTTTAGAAAATAGTTGTAATCGGCAGTCTTGCCAAGCTCTTTAGCGATCTGAGACAGGCACCATTCGTCATAGGAAGTACCTAGTGTAACTGCCACCGGTTGGCGGCGTTCGAACGAGTGAACCTCCGGAATTGTCTCCTGTTCGCCGTCTTTTAAGGCTGGAATATAACCGTGATCTCTATAGAATTTATCAAGTTTTCCGGCAGGCATACCCGACCATGGAGCCAGCGTCTTTTCAGTTATTCCAGCTTTGCAAACCTGGTAGGCCACTCCAAGATCGAAGCCTTTCAATCCTTTTCTGTACGCATCAATCACAGAGGCTACACCATGATTTGAGTTCATGCGCCTGCTGTCTCCAGTGATTTCAGGGAAAGTTGGCATCCAGTGATGCTCCATCTGTAAGGCCATTTCAACAAAAGAATGAAGGATTAACTCTTCTTTTTTTGGATCCAGCAAAATGCGCAGCGGATGGTGAGCCCTGTATGCATCCCAAATCCAGTCGTCTGTAAAAAATGGTTTTCCGTTATCGTTGTGGATTGTTCCGTCGAAGGCGCTGTAATAGCGACCGTCTTCAGAGATACCTACTGGTCGTTCAAATGTCCGGTAAAGCGATGTGTAGAAAACAGTCTTCTCATCCGGGCTTCCTCCTTCTACATGTATTTTACCCAACGTTTCGTTCCAGACGCTGCGTCCCTCTGCCTGAATCGTTTTCAAATCTTTGCTCCCAATCTCCCGGATCATATTCTTTCGGGCTTGAGACTCATCAATGAAGGAAACGCCGTAGCGCAGATTAATTTTTTTCACGGACGTAGCGAATTTCAATACGAGACATGCATTGCGTCCGTTGGCCGATGTTCCCGAGATCTGACCTGATTCTTTCAAAACGGAGACACTTTCAGGCTTCTGTTCCGGTTTCAGGTAAAGGAAAACACGGGTATTATTCTGGATCGACTGGAAGCCGCTTACCGCCTCGCCATCCCACGTTAGTGCGCCGCTCCGGGAATTCAGGATCAGATAGGCCGCCCCTTTCTGCTCAAAATTCAACTCATAGGCAGCACTCTGATGCGACAATCCAAACTTTACACTGGTCTGCTGATCATCCAGATAAACGGAGTAGGAATATGGTGTAAGTTGCTCCTGATCATAGCTATATGAAATGACCGGACGGATATCTTTTTCATCCCCCTGAAAAGGGCTCAGGTTAAAAGCCGAACTGCCCCTATGACTGGTAACCACCAATGGGAGGCCCCGAAGTTGATCACCGGTAAAATCGCCTCGCTCCGGGTACACCCGCAGGATACTGTTTGGTAAATGGATCGTCGGGTAAGTTGGTACCAACAAGTGACTTATGTTACCCATATACGGATTTACATAGTCTACAGGTTCTTTTTGAGCATTTGCATTTGGTACCAAAATTCCAAGAATAACTATAACCGCTGAAAGACGGGCAACTATTTTTTTCATCATTTTCTCAATTAACTCGGTTTAAAAATATTTAGATTGGTCGCTTTTTTTTTCTATCCTCTTTCTCATTTAAATCTAACCGAATTTTCGGAAGATCCGGAAATTCATCGCAACTAAATTTCAACGTTTCTGACTCGTCATTTTCGTTCGGGCATGGTGAAACTGAGTGGTTTCTCTTTCCGGAGCATTTTTGCAGCTTCACCCGTAAGCCACAAATACAGATCGGAAGGTTTGCCGTCCATGTTCACAAACTTAGCCACATCACTTACCGGAGGATTGTCTGTGCATTTAAAGATGGCTGTCCCCTCGTTCACCTCGTCGAACATGGCCACGTAGATCATTTCCGCACCAGCCAACATGGCCGTGGACATCTGTTGCCAATAAAAGCGACCACCCTGACGAGGAATAGACCCTGAAGGTTTTACATCATTCGGAAATTCGAAACGGCTCAGGTTGTGCCAGCTAAAACCCGGACAAACACACGGAACATAGCTGATGTTATGTTCTTTACACCACTTAATATCGCCAAGGATTACGTCGCGGTACCGATCCATATCGTTGTGCAGCAACGGTGAAAAGCGCTGCACCATCCACGGAAGTACGATATCGCACTGCTGAATCAGTTCATGCAGATAAGGATCAGGAGTGCAATCGGCATTCAGCTCGCGCCAGAAAGTCGGAACACCCAACATCACAGCGCATCCGCCATATACCGGGTCGTTTTTGAGAAAATCGATAAATCGTTGCAAGCCAATGTTCCTGATGTTGTATGAACGGTCGGGGAAACCTACGCCCCAGATAGTAACCAGCGGCTTGCCATTGTGAAAGATGTAAGTCTGTGCACCTTTCTGGTTCGTCACATGCAACGAATCAACCAGGTATTTCCAGTCTTCAATCAAGACGGAGCAGTCCTCTCCGGATCTTTGCAAGCCTGAAAGATCGTACATCACTCCAATAGCTCTGTCATATTTCGAGGCTGCTTCCAGTGCATCTTTGAGCACCAACGTCGATCCGCTGTGACGGCCCTGGGGTTTCGCTGCTCCAAAAAAACGTTGCATGAAGACGCCATCGAGTCCGTACTGTTTCATCCATTTGAAATGGAGATCGACCGTGCTTTGGTCATTTGAACTGAAGAAACGGGCAGTACTTCCGTCGGCAAGCTTCAGACCCGTTGGATAGGTTTTTTCATATTCGGTCACATCTGGCCACATATCAATACGAACCTGCTTCTCGTCGGGATACATTGTCCCATCCTTCGACGCACGAAACCATCCCTGATATCCGGCCATTACAAGCCCTTTGTAGGAGGGGTATTTGGTTGCTTTGGAATGTTTGGTCCCGGCAAATACCAATGAATTCGAGGAGATCAGAAAAGTGAGCAGTAAGGTCAGGATTATTCTCATAAGTTTAATTTTTTTGGTGAGCTTCTGTTCGGGGATGATTCAAGTGCAAATAAAGTGGTTACCAGTTAATACCTCGATTAATATTTAGCAAACGGTGATATAATAATTTATTAATTTATTATTAATTTATTAACGTTCAGATTTTGAGAATGGTAACGGTATTGATCCGATCGATTCAGATTGATTTTCCGGACATCTGCAGAGCTCAAAATAGATCTCATACTCAGATATTGAGACCATTTACATTCTAAAATCGAGGTTGAAATCCTGGATGGAATGTGGAGACTATTCAGGGTCGACCCGCGGCCGCTGTGCCATACTCCTTGTTGGGACTATTTCCCATAGTTATATGAAGGATTCCGCCTGCTACGATATCCTGATGACTAATATAACTGTGCTTGTAAATCTTCCCATTCAATTCGACTTTTTGAATATAAATGTCCTTATCAGAATTGTGGGAAGTTTCAATTATGAATTTTTTACCGTCCTCAAATTTTAGGGTGGCCTTATCGAAAAGAGGACTGCCAATTGCATAGATTCCCGAGGCTGGCAGTACCGGATAAAAGCCCAGCGATGAAAAAATATACCATGCCGACATTTGGCCACAATCTTCGTTTCCAATGACACCATCTGGTTGATCATTGTAAAATTCCTTCATGATGTACCTGACCTTTTCAGCCGTTTTCCATTGTTGTCCGGCGTAATTATATAGGTACGCTATATGGTGACTAGGTTCGTTCCCGTGCGCATATTGCCCAATGACGCCAGTTAAATCGACAAGAGCCTCATCTCCCGACTCACCCTTCAGGGAGAAAAACTTATCCAGTTTGTCTGAAAATGATTTTTCACCGCCCAGAAGGGATATCAATCCCGGCACATCCTGAGGCACAAGCCACAGGTACTGCCAGGCATTGCCTTCAGCATAATCTGACGCCCAGGGCCTGGTCGATTTAATCGGATCGAAAATCGGATTCCAGCTGCCGTCACTCATTTTTCCTCTGAAGAAGCCCGATTCTGAATCGTAGTACAAGTGATAACTGGCCGCACGCTTTTTGAAATACTCGTAATCTTCAGTATTTCCCATCGCTTTGGCCATCAGGGCAATGCTTGCATCGCCGATGGCCAGTTCGAGTGCCTGTGCCACCGGGCGGTTTTTGTTATTATCTGACGTGATTGGCTGAAATTTCTTAATGTAATCCAGTCCGCGCAGATCTGACATGGCCGTGGCCTTCATCGCGGCGAAGGCTCTTTTGCCATCAAATCCTCTGAATCCTTTGACATATGCTTCTGCGATAATCTGTAAGCTGCTGATTCCAACCATTGTCCCGGTTTCATTGCCATTGAGGTGCCATATGGGCAGATATCCTTGTTCATCGAATATTGCCAGCATAGAGTTTACGAAATCATTGACTCGATTGGGGGCAATGAGCGTAAAAAGTGGATGTTCTGCCCGGTAAGTATCCCAGGTCGAAAAAACGGAATGGGTATTATAACCCGGATTGGCATGACTTTTTTGATCGGCGCCCTGATACTGTCCATCGTGATCATTAAACAGCGAAGGATGGATCAAAGAATGAAACAGGGCAGTGTAAAATATTCTCTTGTCTTTTGTGCTTGATGTTTGAATGTCGATTCTGGACAACTCCTTGTTCCATTTTTGATCGGCTTGTTTCGCCACGTTCTTAAAGTTCCAGTCCGGAATTTCGGCTTCAATGTTTGCTAGTGCATTGTCCGCGCCTACTGGCGAGATACCCACTTTGAGCTGCACAAAAATGCCCCGTTCGAATTCCAGCACTCCTTTCACCGAATTCCCTTTGGCGTTTCTCCCGGATTGCGATTTCCCTTCGTTGTAAAGCGCCAGGTTGCGAATTGGCTTTGATGTTCTGACAGCAAAAAACACTCGCTGATTTTTTGCCCAACCAGACGAAAACCGGTACCCTTTAAGTGTAAAATCGTCGACTTGTTCGATATAGGTATCGGGACTCTTGTCGTTGATTCCTTCTTTCAGATCAATGATTATGTGCGCATCTTCACTTGAGGGAAACTGGTACTGATGAAAACCGACCCGTTCAGTTGCCGTTAATTCAACAGCGACGCCATTGTCCAGCTTTACCGAATAATAGCCGGCTTTGGCAACTTCATTTTTATGTTTGAATGTTGTGAGATAACCATTGTGCGGAAATTCCTGCCTGCCTTTGTCAAGCAAAACTTTGCCTGTAACCGGCATTACCAGCACATCGGCCAGATCGCCGATTCCGGTTCCACTCAGATGCAGGTGTGAGAACCCAATAATCAGACTATCGGAATAATGGTAACCGGAGCACCAGTCCCATCCTTTGTATATGTTATTCGGGCCCAATTGTACCGCGCCAAACGGAACGGACGCTCCGACAAAAACATGACCATGACCACCAGATCCAATGAATGGATCGACGTATTTGGTCTGGCTTTGAGATTTGCCCGACAAGCAGCTCAGCATGAGGGCTAAGGATAATACGAAAGAATACACAATTTTCATCTGATTATAGTTTTGTGCAAATAAAGGAATCAGGGGTTAACACTTCAATTAAAATGCAAATAACCACCGCGAAATAGTTTATTAATATTTTATTAATAGTTCAATCCGCGGCTATAATGCGGCTTACAGTCGTGTGAGCAAGCAGATGGGTGGAAAAATTGAAGCTGATTTGAATCTTCTGAGCGAGGAGTAGTGATCGATGATCTTCTGATAATAGTGAAGATTCAGGCGGATGCCTCAAAAGAAAATAGTCATCCGTAAAACTAAGAGGGAAGGAGCAGGGTTCCTATTTGTTTAGTGTTATTCCCGGATATGGTAATTACCTGACAATTGTATTGAATGTGCCCGGGTAATCGGTTCCAAATTCTTGTTTGTATTCGCGACAGAAGGAATCGTAAAAATTCTTCGCGATCGTTTTTTTACCAAGATTGTATAAAACGGAACATTTCATAGCCATGGCTTCCTCGTTTAAATGGTCGCAAGAGAGTATGCATTCTGCCAAATTATAACTCAGGCTGAAATTCGCTTTGACGATTTTTTCATTGAACAAGGAGGATAGACAGTCGACCGTTTCGTTTACAAATTGGATCCTGAGCCCGTCAATCCAATCGGTTTGTATTTCGGGCAAAAATTCGCCCGCCGACAAAAGGGAAATGAGTTCATTGATTTCCGGTTCTGCCAATGCTCCGGTCCTGGACTTCCGCAAAAGCGATAATATTCTCGTATAATCGCACCAAAGAGGTTCTACTGCTTTTATTTTCCAGAAAGAATTCTCATTTGCGAACTCGAACCCTTCAACTTTTTCGAGGATGGTGCGTAGCTTGCTGATATTGACATTCCGGTTATTGCGCGCACTTTCACCAAATTTGTCGTTCCACAACACTTCGTCAAGCCTTGTGGACGCCACGCCCCGGCTGTTTTTGGTAGTGTTCAGAAAGATATAAAGGAACAGTTGTTTCAGCATCGGAGACAAGGTGCTGGCTATGTTGGTTCCGTTGTGATCGAAGATTTGAAATTCCCCAAGGATATATATTGAAGAAATCGTTTTTCGTTCCATTGGCTCAATAGGCGTAATATGAGGATGCAGTACATGGTCAAACGAGCCCTCTTTTTTGGCTGCATTGCTTTTTTTCCGGAATAAAAAGAAGTACACGAAAATGAGCGCACCAGCACCCAAAACCGCTAATGCCCAAACGTACCATTTCCCTTTTACAGGTTCATCCTGAAAAACATCCTGCTGCATCAGTGGAGGATAGCTTAACGAGTATACGGCAATGTCTGAATTATGACAGGTTAATGCAATCAGCTGTGAAGTTTTATGGTCAAGAAATAAATCATTCGATGATTTGGTGTCCAGAAAACTATATGGAATGGAATCATTAAATAGCTCGAATTCACCCTTTTCAATGCCGAATTTCGCAAGCCGCATGAATGTTGCAAAATTCCCCCTGTTGTACAGCAGCGTATAAAAAACTCCGGCTTCCTGATCGGCAACCAATGATTCGCAAGGGACAAAGGATGTTGCCGGCTGCCCTAACTTCCAAAGCTTCTTAAAAGAGTAATCCAACAGATTTAAGGAGTATAAATCATAGTAGGTTTCAGGCGACAATTCCTGGTGACCGGACTTGCTTCCATAACCTCCAAAGACCAGCATTTCCTTATTGTTCAGACTACCGGCGCTACTCAAATACCGGGGTTCGATCTGATCACTCCGGTCTTTTAATTCCCAGCTTTTACTCTTTGGATTATATCTGTGTATTATACTTTTATAGGTATAAAATCCGTAGCCGAAAAGGGTTACCAGTGATGAGTCGACAGTTGAAATAAACTTATTGTGCTGCCAGAAGTTCGGTTCCTTCGTGTCGGATTCGGTAGACGACCACTTTTGTGAATAAAAATTGAATTTACATAACTGGTTATTATCAAAATCGTACGACCAAAGTTCGTCAGTGAATTTGTTATAGATTACCTGGCTTCCGCTAGTAAAAAAGGGTGATCCGCCTTTGAACGGAATCGTATCCAGAGCCAGAGTTCTGTTATCGAAAACATATACAGCATGTTTGTCGACAAAAAATACACGCCCACTTCCTTCGTCTCTGGCAATACCCTGGATATTGTTGAATTTGAACTCATTCAATTTTCTCCATTTTACATACCGGTCGATGTACCAAATTGGATTTTCAACATTGGCAGCAATATGTCCTAATTCGTCGTATACCTTTGTTTGACTGTGCTTTAATAATTTCCAATTTCTAACAGGTTTCCCTTTTGCATCGGAAATACGTATTTCTTTTAAAGACATCGGGGAAACATCGGTATTGAAAAACAGCGAATTTCGGCATGCGCCAAATATCATTTTATAATTCTTCAGCGCTGAAATCCTGGTTATCTGGGAGATCTGCTTTTTGCCATTGAACGAAATGGCCAATTTTGAATTTTTGGTGTCAATTTCAAACTTGATTTTTATCCAACGATCAAACCCACCATTCGGGATATCATCCCATTTGAATGAACATAAAACCTCATCCTTTAAAACCAGCCAGAAGTTTGAGGAGGTGGCAGCCAGATTGGATACCAGATCAATATTGGTGTTGCCGTCACCGATAATTCGAAAAATATATCCGTAATACCCATCTCCACGACGGAAATTGGCATCCATCTCTAACGAAAATCCTTCCGGAAATTCAGCAGGAGCGGTGGGTGTCAGATCTAAGGAAGTACGTTTATCCTGATTAACTTCGTGAGAAGAAAAGTAAAGTCCTTGTAAAAGATCATTTTGAGAAAAAGCACTAAGTCCGCTTAAAAGAATAAGTAATAGGGTGATTAATCTCATCGGAATACTAAATTTTGCTTCTCAAAGTTAAAATAAATTAATATTCATTTTGCATGACTGCTAAGAATAACCATTTCACCAGTTAATCCGGGGGGTCTGGAATTCTGGTTTCCGAAAAAACAATAATCGTCGTAGTTGATGCCTGATTTTGTAAAGTGCTTCATTCTAAATCTTATAGCTATAGTAAATTAATATATTAACTCAAGCGGTTGCTAGGAAAACAGACACGAATCATTATCTTTCGGACAACAATATAGTTTAAACTAATCCGGATTTACTTTCAAAGAGAAAATATATGAAAAATGTGTATTGGCCAGGACTGGCAATTTGCCTATTCCTGCTTATTCTTCCCTGGTGCACTGTTAATGCAGTTAAGAGTGCTGATTCAAAAGAGTTTAAGGCTGATTTGATCGTTTATGGCGGTACTTCAGCGGCGGTAATAGCTGCTGTTGAAATGGTTCAATCGGGCAAATCCGTGATAGTCGTTTCGCCGGATACGCATCTGGGCGGACTATCGTCGGGCGGACTAGGTTTTACCGATACCGGTGATAAGTCTGTTATCGGCGGACTTGCCCGCGAGTTCTATCATCGCGTTTGGAAATATTATAATGAACCGGAAACCTGGAAATGGCAGAAACAGAGCGAGTTTGGGAATAAGGGTCAGGGCACTGTGGCCATGGATGGCGAAAATCGGACGATGTGGATCTTTGAACCCCATGTGGCCGAAATGGTCTTCGAGGATTTTGTAAAAGAAAACAACATCCGGGTTTTCCGCGATGAATGGCTGGATCGTACCAACGGCGTAATAAAAAAAGCAGGAAAAATTGTTGCTTTCAAAACCTTATCAGGAAAGCTCTTTTCCGGAAAAATGTTCATTGATGCAACCTACGAGGGCGATCTGATGGCATCCGCCGGAGTCTCCTATGTAACCGGGCGTGAAGCATGTGATACGTTTGACGAGTCATGGAACGGGGTGCAGGCGGACATCACGCAGAGAGGTCATTATTTCAAAATGAAAATTGATCCGTACAAGATTCCTGGTAAGAAGGAGAGCGGATTAGTTTATGGAATATCAGACGAACCTATCGCACCTAACAAATCCGGTGACAAAAAACTGCAAGCCTATTGCTACAGAGTTTGCATGAGCAATCTTCCTGAAAACAGGATTCCTTTCCCGAAACCGGAAAAGTATGATCCGGCAAATTACGAATTGATGGGGCGATTACTCGACACCGGATGGAGAGACTTATTCAGCAAATTCGATCTGATTCCCAACAGAAAAACGGATACGAACAACCATGGTCCGTTCAATTGCGATTTTATTGGGATGAACTACGATTATCCCGAAGCATCCTACGAACGTAGAAGGGAGATTAATAGAGAGCATGAAAACTACCAGAAAGGGCTATTCTATTACCTGTGCAACGACGCGCGGGTGCCTGCTGACGTGCGGGAAGCGTATAGCCGGTGGGGACTTGCAAAAGACGAATTCACCGACAATGGCAACTGGCCCCGACAGCTTTATATCAGGGAATCCAGAAGGATGACAGGCGTATTTGTCACGACCGAGAATGAGGTGACTAACAAGAAAATAGTAGCCGACCCGGTTGGAATGGGATCATACAATATGGATTCGCACAATGTTCAGCGCTACGTAACGCCAGAAGGTTGGGTTCAGAATGAGGGCGATGTGCAGGTTCACTTAAGCCGGCCGTACCTCATCTCACTCGGAACTATCCTGCCAAAAAAACAGGAGTGTTCTAACCTGATTGTGCCTGTTTGTGTCTCTTCGAGTCATATTGCTTATGGCTCGATACGCATGGAGCCCGTGTTTATGATCCTTGGACAGTCAGCGGCCGTGGTTGCATCCATGGCGATAGACCAACAAAAAGCCGTTCAGGATCTGAACTATGACAGGCTGAAACAAAAATTACTGGAGAAGAAACAGGTGCTTCTGTTGAAGTGATCTAAGCGGTCGCGTAACAACCTGTCCTTTCCGGCTTATCGGGAAGGACAGGTGTTGCTGATCCGGACAGGTTGAGTGTTTTGGGTTATCTCCAGGCTCCAAGGATCATACCCGCGATTCCCAGTCCGACGACCATATAAAAGCCATCTATGAGCCAGAGGGTTAAAGAGCGGCGCTGGTAAAGATAGTTGACCCCCATGGTCATCATGGAGAAAAAGAATCCCATAAATGCGCCGAAATGCAGCCCTCTCCACATATCCACCTCTTCAGGTTTGTGCGAGTTGATGACGAAATTCAGGGCCCAAACCATAAATAACATGGCAAGAAAACTAAGACCAAAAACGAGGGCCAAGTTTGGTTTTGTAACCTCCTCTTCCTTGAATCCTACCTCTTTTTGCCAGATTTTGCTGAATAAAACCGGACTGTACCAGAGGGCGCCCAGCACCCAAAGAGCCAACGTGCCTGTCAGCACTGCCCACACATTAATGTAAGGATAAGCCATTTGCAATAAGTTTAGAAGATTTAATTTGGTACTGATACGGAGATCGACGCAAAATGTTATAGCTGCCTTTTTTGAATTTCGTTTAAAACCCAAAATAGCCCGGCTCTCCGAAACAAAATGTACGGAATATTAGTGGGATACTTTTTTATGTCAACGTATCTTCTTATTTTGTGAGAGAAGCGAACTAACATGATGAGGAAGGTTCTTCAATTCCATCAGGCCATAAAAACAGTACAGATAAATTAACTGCTATGATGAACAGACGCGTTTTTCTCGGTGCCGGCACGCAGTTGGGCATTGGCATTCTCTCCGGTTCGGCTCTTTTGGCACAGGAGCCGTCTAGCGGTTTGAAGGTGGGGGTCATCGGGTTGGATACTTCCCATAGTGTGGCTTTCACAAAGGCATTAAACGACCCCAAAGCGGGAAACACTTTTGGGGGATATCGTGTGGTGGCCGCCTATCCCCGGGGTAGTCTGGATATTAAATCAAGTGTAGACAGGATTGATGATTATACTTCCCAGGTCAAGCAAATGGGTGTGGAAATCGTTGGATCTGTCGAAGAGTTGATAGCAAAAGTGGATGTTGTTTTGTTGGAGACCAACGATGGACGACGACATTTTGAGCAGGCTTTGCCGGTGATCAAGTCTGGCAAACGGCTGTTTATTGATAAACCGATGGCTGCCTCTCTCGCCGATGCAATAGCCACCTTCGGGGCAGCCAAAAAGTACGATGTTCCCGTTTTCTCAGCTTCGTCCCTTCGCTACATTCAGGGTATGGACGAGATCAGGAAGGGAGTCGCAGGTGCCGTGCTCGGTGCTGAGACATTCAGTCCTTGCACTTTGGAGGCAACCCATCCCGATTTCTTCTGGTATGGCATTCATGGCGTGGAAACCCTGTTTACTGCAATGGGAGTTGGTTGTCAGACTGTTGTGCGCATTACGACACCCGATACAGATATGGCTGTGGGTACCTGGAAGGATGGACGTATTGGTTCGTTCCGCGGATTAAGAGCCGGAAAAAAAGAATACGGTGGCATTATTTTCGGAGAGAAGAGCACCAAAGCACTGGGAGCATACAATGGTTACAATCCGCTGCTTGCCGAAATAATCAAATTCTTCCAAACCGGCATTGTACCGGTACAGCCTGAGGAAACGATTGAAATACTAGCCTTTATGGAAGCTGCGGATTTGAGTAAAAAGCGGGATGGCATTCCTGTCAGCATAAGTGAAGTGTTGAAAAAGGCGCAGAAACAGAGTCGGAAACGGATAGTTTAATCATACCTGAAGATGGAAAATAAAAGAAGGGATTTTATCAAACGAACGACGATCGGTATCTCAGCCGCAACTTTTGGCGGTGTGCTGCCGGGCTTTAGTTCCAAGAGTTATGCCAACATCATCGGCGCCAATGAGCGGATCAATGTTGGAATGATGGGTGTCAACGCGAGAGGACTTGCACTTGCAACCAATTTTGCGAGTCAGAAGAACTGCAAGATTTTACACGTCAGCGATGTGGACTCCAGGGCAGCAGAAAAGTGTATTGATGCTGTGACCAAGATCACGAATGATTCGCCAAAAGCCACTCCCGATTTCAGAAAAGCGCTTGAAGACAAAAATATGGATGCCCTTGTGGTAGCCACGCCGGACCATTGGCACGCCCCTGCGGCGCTCCTGGCCATGAAGGCAGGGAAGAATGTGTATCTTGAAAAACCATGCAGTCATAATCCCAATGAGGGTGAGATGCTCGTTGAGGCGGCAAAGAAATTCGGTAAGATCCTCCAGATGGGTAATCAGCGCCGTTCCTGGCCCAATGTGGCAAAGGGAATCGAAGAGCTGAAGGCCGGTATAATCGGAAGGTCCTATTTCGGCAAGGGCTGGTACACCAACAAACGAGCTTCAATCGGCGTTGGGAAAGAGGTGGCAGTACCCGAGTGGCTCAACTGGGATCTCTGGCAGGGACCGGCTCCCCGGAAGGCATATAAGGACAACTATCTGCATTACAACTGGCATTGGTTCTGGCACTGGGGAACCGGTGAAGCGCTCAACAATGGCACTCACATGATAGACCTTTTGCGTTGGGGGCTGGGTGTTGACTTCCCGGTAAAGGTAAGTTCAAACGGTGGAAGATACCATTTCAAGGATGACTGGGAAACGCCAGACACGCAAGTAATAAACCTGGATTTTGCAGAAGGTGTAAGCATGACCTGGGAGGGCAGAAGCTGCAATGCGAAATATATCGAGGGCAACTCTGTAGGAGCCCAATTTTTTGGAGAGAAGGGCTCTTTGTTGATTGGCGGCGGTAACGGGTACAAAGTTTTTGACCTTGGAGGTGCAGAAATAAAATCTGTTGAGGACAAAGAGAAAATTGATCCGCGAAATTCTGCCAGTCCGGCGCAGCAGCTGGATGCCCTACATATTCAGAATTTTTTCGATGGTATCGCGAAAGGTACTCCCCTTCGGTCAGACATCAATTCCGGACAGAAAAGCACGCTGCTTGTGCAACTCGGAAATATCTCACAGCGCGTTGGTCATTCGCTGGAGATCAATCCGGCAAACGGGCATATACTTAACGACCCGAAAGCGGAAAACCTATGGTCGCGAACCTATGAGAAGGGTTGGGAAATGAAACTATAATTTTTAGCTGAGCCCCTGAAATGAATAAAAAATCAACAGCGATATCCGTTGCCATCATTGGCTTCATGTTCTTTGTCTTTGGATTTGTTTCATGGGTGAATGCCATCCTGATTCCTTATTTTAAGCTATCGCTGGAATTATCCAATTTCAAGGCTTACCTGGTAGCTTTTGCCTTTTATATTGCCTATTTCGTGATGTCTGTGCCATCTTCCTATCTGCTCGAGAAGCTGGGCTTCAAAAAGGGAATGATGATCGGGTTCTTTATAATGGCATTCGGGGCATTTCTTTTTGCACCTGCGGCTCTTACCAGGATGTACGGGGTGTTTCTCATGGGGCTGTTCTCGCTGGGCACCGGACTGGCAATGCTGCAGTCTGCTGCGAATCCCTATATCACAATTGTTGGTCCGATCGACAGGGCTGCCCAGCGGATGAGCATCATGGGTCTGTGCAACAAATTTGCGGGCATTATTGCCCCGCTCATCTTTGCCGCAGTGATCCTGAAGGTAACCGATAATGCATTATTCCTTTCGCTGAAAAATGGGACACTCGCTGAGCCGGAGCGCACCCTGGCCTTGGTGAGCCTGGTTCGAAGGGTCATCGTTCCCTATTCAGTTCTGGGAGTTCTTTTGTTTCTGGCCGGACTCCTGGTCTTTTTTTCCCCGTTACCAGAGATCAATACTTCCAGGGAAAATCAGGAGGAAACCGATCAGGATCATGGAGGAAAGACGAGCGTGCTGCAATTTCCCAACCTGGTGCTTGGCGCCTTTGCCATCTTCTTTCATGTGGGTTCACAAATTATTGCGATAGATACGATCATCGGATATGCTCAATCCATGGGCCTCACCTTACTGGAAGCAAAGACCTTTCCTTCCTATACACTGGGAGCCACCATGATCGGTTATGTCATCGGAATCATCACAATACCCAGGTTTATTAACCAGCGAAATGCGCTGCTCCTGGTTACTTTGCTGGGAACGCTCCTTTCGGTAGCTGTTTTGCTGGCGAGTGGTGAGGTGCTCCTTTTTGGTCATAAGGTTGATATTTCAATCTGGTTTCTTGTCGCACTCGGATTACCAAATTCGCTGATATATGCCAATATTTGGCCCCTGGCGATCAAAGGACTGGGTAAGTTTACCAAACGCGGCTCTTCCCTGTTGGTGATGGGACTGTGCGGCAATGCCATCACCCCGTTGATCTATGGCGCCCTGGCAGACCATCTCAACGTACATAACGGCTATATTATCCTTTTACCTTGCTACCTTTACCTTGTATTCTATGCGGTGAAGGGGCACAAGTTGAGATACTGGCTAAAAGTCCATCCGAACAGGATTCGATCATACTAAGAAACCGTTTAAATTTGGAGATTCGATATGCCGTAGGCATCAAATGTGGGTAGAAAGCAAATAACATAGAACCCATTTCGTCCCGGACGGGACGAAATAATTATAATTTGTTGATTTTCTACCCACATAAAATCCCTAACGAGATTACGAAGTGAAATTTTGAGCAGTCTAAAATCATATCCGTTTGACTTCAAAAAAAAATTATATGAAATACCCATAAGAGTATGTTCAAACCAACTGAAAATGAATATCTTGGTATTCCATGTGGCAACTAAAAATCAAAATCATATTCACATGAAAGCACTTGTTCTGGAAGAGTACAATAAGTTAGTATACAAAGAGGTAAATAAGCCGGTTGCAAAAGACGATGAGGTACTTGTCGAAGTAAAAGCAGTTGGCATATGTGGTAGTGATGTCCATGGTATGGATGGAAGTACCGGCCGGCGTATCCCGCCAATAATCATGGGACATGAAGCCTCCGGAGAGATTGTTGAAATCGGTAAAGGCGTTAAAGGTTGGAAAATTGGCGACCGGGTTACCTTTGATTCGACTATCTATTTGCTTGAGGATTGGTATACCCGCAAAGGCCATTACAATCTGAGCGACAATAGAATGGTGCTGGGTGTGTCATGTGGTGATTTTAAACGGGATGGCGCGTTCGCCCAATATGTGACCATTCCCAGTCATATTCTATACCGAATACCTGATAACGTGACCTACGAACAAGCTGCAATGGTTGAACCTGTTGCCGTGGCACTGCATTCCATCAATCTTTCGGGAGTAAAAATTAATGATACGGTTGCCGTATTTGGTTCGGGCATGATCGGATTATTCATTATCCAGTTATTGAAACAAGCGGGAGCGAAAGTGATTGCTGTTGACATGCTGACGGAAAAACTTGATATGGCGCTTAAAGCAGGAGCCGATTATGTTTTTAATTCCCAAACAGACGATATTCCTGCCGAAATCAAAAGAATAACTCAAAATCGGGGCGCCGATTTAGCCTTCGAAGTTGTAGGCATCACGCCAACTATAAAAACTGCAATTGAAAGTCTGCGAAAGGGATCCACACTGATTCTGGTTGGAAATTTATCACCTACCGTTGAAGTTCCGCTGCAGAAAATTGTCACTCAGGAGATTTCGATCAAAGGGTCATGTGCCATCAATGGAGAGTATCCTACTGTGCTGGATCTTATTTCGAGAGGGAAAATTGATGTTGGCAGCATGATGAGCGCCGTAGTTCCGCTATCGGAGGGAGGTTTGTATTTTGACAGATTATATAAAAGGGAAAAGGGACTGCTAAAAGTTATTCTCAAACCGTAAATTCTTCCCGTGTGAAACGAGCATGGACTAATTCCACAAAAGGTGGTGTAAATCCGTCTGCGAGTTCCATAAGACCTTTAAAAGACAAATTATTTACGTATGAACGAGCAATTAAAATTCGGAATTATCGGATGCGGTAAAGTGGCTTTCATGCATGCCGATGCATTGAAATCCATACCAAAATCTGCATTTATTGCAGCCTGTGGACGAGATTTGAAGAAAACACAGGACTTTGCTTCCAAATATGGTGTGAAGGCTTACAACAATGTCGCTGAAATGGTGAGTACTGAAAAGCTGGATGTAGTCATTGTCTGTACTCCTCATCCTGCTCATAAAGATCCTACGATTGAGGCTTTGAAAGCTGGCGCCAATGTTTTAATCGAGAAGCCATTAGCCAGCTCGCTCGGGGATTGCGATGCGATGCTTTCCGCTGCCAAGCTTGCAGGAAAACAAATTGGGGTAATTTCTCAGCGGCGGTTTTATGCTCCATGTCTGCGAATGAAGGAGGCAATCGCTTTCGGGAAAATCGGGAAACCCGTTCTGGGTACTGTTTTTATGTTCGGCTGGAGAAACGAGGCATATTACAACAGTGATCCGTGGAGAGGAAGTTGGAAAGGCGAGGGTGGAGGAGTCTTGGTTAATCAGGCTCCGCACCAGATAGACTTGTTGCAATGGTTCATGGGTGGAGAAATCGATGAAATCTATGGCGTCTGGCGGAACCTGAACCATCCATATATCGAGGTCGAAGATACTGCTGTGGCTATCATCAAATATAAAAATGGCGCCTTGGCAAATATTGTCGTCAGTAATTCTCAGAAACCTGGAATTTACGGAAAAGTTCACATTCATGGAGAGAACGGGGCATCGGTTGGCGTCCAAACTGACGGCGGAGCGATGTTTATTGCGGGCATGACCAGTATCCTTGAGCCGCCTGTCAATGACTTGTGGACAGTTCCGGATGAGGCGGCGAATCTTAAAGATTGGGTGAAAGAAGATGCTGATTATTTCAATAGCCACAATGCCATTGAATACTACCATAAATTACAGATTGAAGATTTTATTGATGCGATTTTGGAGGGACGCAAACCGCTTGTCTCCGGTGAGGAAGGACGTAAAACCGTGGAAATTTACACGGCAATATACCGTTCTCAAAGAGATGGTAAAGCTATCAAGTTTCCTCTGATGCCGGAGTTTGATAGAGACGAGAGATGAGACTTGAGATAGGAGAGATGAGAGTAAAAAAATACGAATTACGAAACCGCGCCGTTAGGTGCGGGATGTAGGTAAAAACTAATTAGCATGAGTTTCTGGAAATCAAAATACGCACTATTAATAGTTATCACAATGACTCTATTTCACGCATGTACAACGATTCCGAAGGGTGCGGTGGCCGTAAAACCTTTCAATAAAGAAAGATATCTTGGTAAATGGTATGAGATTGCCAGGCTGGATTTCAAGTATGAGAGGGATCTGATTAACACCACTGCAGAGTATTCCTTAAATGAAAACGGTACTATAAATGTTGACAATCAGGGATATAACACCAAAAAGGGGAAATGGGCCCGGGCAATTGGTAAAGCAAAATTCGTAGGAAAGGATGATGTTGCAATGCTGAAGGTGTCATTTTTTGGCCCATTTTATTCGGGGTATAATGTCATCGCACTGGACGATTACAAGTATGCTCTGGTTGCAGGAGTGAGTCTGAAGTATTTATGGATTCTGTCGCGCGAAAAAACGATCCCGGATGAAATAAAGGAAAACTATTTGAAGATCGCAAAAGGGATTGGATATAAGACTGAGGATTTGGTTTGGGTGAAACAGGAGTAATGAGAGTGGAAAGTTGAAAGTTAAGAGTGGAGAGTGAGAAAATTACGAATTACGAATTACGAAACCGCGCCGTCGGTGGAATTACATTCGAGGGCTCTGGTGATTGCTTCAAGATAAGCGGTTAGCGGGTACATTTTCTCGTCGTACCAGAGTGAGGCGAAATACAATCCGATGGGAGCAGATTTCAGTCCGTTTTGCAGATAATACAGATCGAGCCACTCAAATCCCTTCTGACAGTGATCCATTTGTCCTGACCCAATCAGGGCAGAAATGGCCAGCGAAGTCTCTTCAATTGTACCCGGAATTGCATGATATCCTCCCCAGCTTCCGTCTGCATTCTGAACATTTGTCAGGAAGGTTATGCCTCGGTCAATCATGCTTTGAATGTCGCTTTTGAGTTGAGGATGTAGTCGGTCGAATGGAATTACGTCCTGCAGGTATGTCAATACCCTTGCCGTGCCGTAAACCGGATTGGAATGATCAGCGGTATGCTGATTGCCAAACCATAATGGTTGCCAGGATCCGTCTGAATGCTGGTGTTTACTTAAATAGTTCACGGATTTTTCAATCGCAGAATGAAAGGCTTTCTGCTCTGTGCCAGTCAGCTCAGTCTCGTAGTTTTCAATTGACGCCGCGAGTGCCAGCAGACAATGTCCGGTCAAATCGGCACAACTCTGATCGAAGGGCAGCTTTCCCCAGCCTTTTGAAAACGTCGGAAACCCTCCATCTTTGTTTTGAAGTTTCAAAAGCCACCTGCATCCATCCAGCACTTCAACGCTGATTTTCTCCTTCTTTTGCAGTCTCAGCAGAGCCAGAACTACACCCGGCGTATCGTCGCAATCCGGAACCGAACCGGAGTAACTCGTCCAGCCCCAACCGCCCGGTTCCGTGCCATTGAAAATATGTGTCGTACGATTCTGAATCGACAGAAGATGGCTGGTAACTCTTTCCTGCTGAATTGTCGGTAACAACTTATCTTTATATGAACGGAGCGCTTTGACGCTTAACGTTGTAACCCATGTCGACAGGTCGACATCGATGGGCCAGCTGCCATCTGGACGTTGAGTTCGTTTTAAAAAGGAGAGGCCTTCCCGTACCACCTTCGAATCTGAATATCCGGCATGTATCAGACTAAGCGAGACGAAGGCCGTCAATGGTATAGCTTCCAAAAATCCACCACTCTCAGGCATCATCTTTTCCAATACTACCAATGCCTTTTCAACCGACCTGTTTCGTATCCAACGCCCTAATTTTCCGGATTTCTTCTTCCTGAAAATCACAATTCCTACGGCGACCAAGGCCGGGATAGCATAGCTCACGACACTCAGGTTGAGCATCCGGTAAAACTTCCGCGGGAGCAGTGACAATTCAAAAGGTAACTGCGGAATATAACTGAATGCGTCTTCATGCGGAATTCCGCAAAGTGCGCACATCGTGAGAATTGGCACAGAAAAGGTGTAATCCTTCTTGTAGTGTGCCAGGATAGCAGATGAAATCTGATTGGTCGACGGATCGATAGATTCTTTCAGAAGATAAACTTTCATCTTCTCCCGAAGACTGGCCAGCTGCTCGTCGTTTCCGGCATATAGATTAACGGCTGCATAAACGAGTAGCGTCGTGCTGATGTTACCCGGACTCTCAGGCGTGTCCCCAAAACTTCCGTCCGCATTGCAGTTTTTCGTGAGCCAATCGAGTCCGCTCCATATCGCTGCTTTGTTTTCTTCCGCATTATCGAAATGCAACGCCGCAACCGCGACCGCCACACCGAGTGCACTCGCCGATAATTCGCCTGTCCAAAATCCCTCCGGATTCATTCGGTTAATCAAAAACCCGGATAGTTCATCGAACCGCTCTTCCAGTTTAGTCTTCATCTTCGCTAATTAATGATCCCAATGCGATCAGTCCGTAAAAGGTATATTCCAGATCCCGGGTTTGATCGCCATCGCCGGAGAGAAAGGCGCCGGAGTCAAAATTTTCCTCAATAAAATCAAGGCAGGAAGGGGAGATCAGCCTCAGATCATAGCCGCAATCTTTCAGTACAAACAACGCCACTGCCGTGGATAGCATGTCACAATTCTCAACCGAATTTAATACCTTGAAGCCTCTTCCTTCAACATAAAAGGTGAGCAATTTTTGTTGCTCGCGCTGATAATTCAGTCCGACTCTTCTCTTTACGAAGAGCAAAGCCGCCGAAATACTGCAGGGTATACCCTCCGTTGGATGGTAAAAACGCAACCAGATTCGGGCAATAAAATTCAATGTTGAGGTATATTTATTTTGCGCATCCAACACCAGCAACAACAGAAAGAATCGGTAGGTGAGATCGATTTGATGCCTTTCTTTAATGATCTTTTTAAGGATCGGCACTATCGACGGACCCTTTTCAGTTTTGAAAAGAACTGTCCGGATCAGCGTCAAAGCCAGCAGGTCGATAGTCTTATCCGGTTTATGCAGGATACACTCTTTGACGAAACTTCTATGTTTTTCGTTGAGGGCATTCAGGTCGAGTGCGGCCGATAACAAGCAGCCAAACAGGGAGTAATAGGGATCGGATCTGCCGGAACGATCCATAAAGCCGCCATCCTCGTGTTGCCGGCTTTCGATAAAGCTTGAGATTTGATTTCGGGAGTCACTGTCCAAAGCCCCGAATCCGGCTTCGAGAGTCGTGATAAAATTTTGATAGATAGGATGTTGATCCTTTTTATCCATCGGAATTCTGCGTTTTAAAAATCTTACCCAAAACACCATACAGGCTCAACCGCAGTTTGAGATTTTGGAGATTGTCAAGCTCGGTATAACACCGGTCGATATAGTTCTGAAGAATCTCTTCGGCCTGAGAAATCAGGTTAAATTGTTCGATTTTTTCACGGAAATATTTCATCGTACCATAACCTTCTGAAAATTGCCGGTCTGGCACTTTATTTTGGGATGAATATTCATTGAACAAGGCGGCGAGAAATGGGAAGTCGCTCGTCTTTTCACCCTCTTTTTTCTCCTGAAATTCGGACAGGTCATCCCGAATCTGGTATGCAACACCGAATGAATCGGAGAAATTGCCGAGAATTTGCAGCTCACTTTCCGCCGCGCCTCCGGCAATAGCGCCGAGCAACAAGGCAACTTTCACCGCCTCGCCCGTTTTTAGCTTGAAGATTTCGATTGCCTGCAAGGTGGTAAATGCCTCATCTAAAGGATTCAGCATGATATCTGCGCCTTGTCCCTGTGTGAGTCTGATATGCGAAGAGGAAATTACCTGAAGGCATTTGAAAATCAGTTCATTGCTAACAGATAATTCTGAAAGCAGGTGATATCCTTTCCCGATCAGATAGTCGCCAACATTGATAGCCATGGCGATTCCGTGTTTACGATGTAGAGTATCAGAGTCGTATCGTTGGTTGGAATCATCTTCAATGTCGTCGTGAATCAGCGATGCCTTATGGAAACACTCGATGATCACCGCAATTTTCCGGGTGCTATTTTCATCCCTTTCAGTTGAATAAGCCAGGTAAGCCAAAACAGCAAGCAGGGGTCGCATCCGCTGTCCACCCTGAAGCATCATTTCCATGGCCAGCGATTCGGTCTTTGCTGGCAGCGGAAAGACTTTGTGCAGATTTTGCTCGGTGAAGTAGTCCTGCACTTTTAGTTTTATCAGTGAAACAGACAACGGTTGTGCCGCTTCATTCCGGACATCCGACTGAATTTCCTCCAGCAGCCAATTGTAATCGACATTGGTATTGGTGCATCCGTCGTACATCAAAGGAAGTCCGATGACTGGCACGGCAGCCCGCGATACCTGATCGAAAGAGCGTTGGAGTACGGGCATGCAACTCACTCCGATAACGGCATCGATTGAGCCCTCTTCAACCAGTCCGATGGCTACCGTAGTGCCTTCGGCAACCAGTGTGGTATATCCCAGTTTTTCCGCTTCATCCAGCACATCATTGATGATGCATCCCTTGCATCCGGCGCAAAGCAAACCCAGTTCGTCAAATGTCCCCTGACAGAATCCGTTGCTTTTCAGGCATTGTGGCAGGAGTAACAGCCGGCGGTTAAATGGAGTAGCTGCAACGGTAGGTCGCCACGTTTCATTGCCGATCAGCACCAGCGCAAAATCGGTATATTCCTCTGCCAGATCGAGGTTTTTGATAAGTTCAGTACCAAGTTTTTCCAGGTCGTCCAAATTTGCGGGAGGGAGCAAATTTCGGCCCATAACGAGAAGAGCTGCCTCTTTTCGCATTAAATCCCGCATCTTGGGATTCGCCGGAACTTTCATTAATTTATTTGCTCTCCTCATCTTCAACCGTATGCCCCTAATCCGAAGAAGGCTCTCTTTTTGGCAAATTTGTATATCCAGTTCTTTTCAGGAATCGGCGAGCCCGACGCATGGCTGGGTACTTCCATCATCGCAGATAATCTCTCTGCTTCGTTTCCCCTGCCGGAGCTATCTTTGGCTCCGTGCTTTTCCGCGTAATTGACCAGCCATTTGGGATCTTCCATGACGATGCAGCCGGATGTTTTTTGAGGGATTTCCGCCCGGAAACCACGGAGGAAATCCGATTTTTTGTAGATATCCTCCAACCTGCCATCGTCGGTATGATCGGCTGCAAATTGGATGATCGGACATGGTTCTATATATCCTGAAGCATTTATATGATGACTTAACCCGGATGCTGCCGGACATAATCCGTTGCCTTCTGCATCCCAATAGGCGTCAATTAGTACGATATCATATTTGGTGCGGGCCTCCACGAGGAAAGTCCGCAATCTCAGTATTTCCTCTTTCGACAGACAAAGTTCGACTGTGGCATTCTCCCCGACAGGGCGATAAATATAATACCAAAGATAAATTACACCTTGCCCGATCAGCGACTGAATGAATTCTTCGGAAAGAGCGAAATCAATATTCGATTTGCAAACGCTGATGGCTACACCGGTTACCAGTCCGGCATTCGTCGCGTTGCTGACAGCATTTTGCGTTTTTTCATAGACATTGGATCCTCCACGTCGGATATCTGCAACATCCCGGTCGCCCTCAAAACTAATCAGTGGAGACACATGCGACAGTTTTCGTAAATCTTCCGCAACCTGAGGAGTCAGCAATGTGCCGTTGGTGAACAGCTGGAAGTAGCAGTCGCGGTGTTTATCCAATACCTCGAAGAGTGGTTTATACAACAAAGGCTCACCACCTAGAATGCCAAAGAAAGTTGAGCCTTTCGCCTTGGTTTGGGTGATGATCGCATCCAATTTAGCCGGATCCATTCTGCTGTTTTTTAGTTTGCCGGTAACCCAGCATCCCTGGCAGTTCAGGTTGCAATCATCGGTTACGGAAATAAAATGAAAAGCAGGGAAAAACTCGCCTTTTTTGATCCGTTTCTGAAAACGGTTAAAGCTCAATGCTCCTTTTATTCCAAGGTTATATATGAATTTGTACAGACATTTTTTGTCCGTTTTTATCAGAAGTCTATGTAGCATCGAGCTCATTTAATTCTCTTTATTTTTCAATTCTTCCAACGCCTTTTCCCTCTCTTCTTCTGCCTTCTTAACAAGATTTGGCGTAAAAATGGATGTGCGTCTTTTATTACGTTCGTTCAAAAGGGCAAACAGATGACCATTGTCTGCAGGCTTCGTGGTAACAGTGGTATCTCCTGGTTCGGCGCCCGACAAAACAGAATTTTCAGGTAATCTGGGGAAAATTATTGCGGAGCCCGGACAGATTCGTCCGCATGCCGGACAATTATTTTTGCATGCCAAAGGATTTACGACGCGCAGACTACTTTTGTTAAACCGATACACACCAAAAAGGCAAAATCTGGAACACTGGCCACAGAGCGTACATCTGGATTCATCGATTATGGGATACCAGGCAGGAACCTCTAGCAGACTTTTCTTAACCACGTAATCTGCTTTTCCTGACGGAATTTCGCATTTATCTTTTATGGCCCTGATACACTCTTCTGCAGATTTTCCCCTGAAATTGATGACGGAATAGTTCCCAAAATCGACAGCATTTTGCCTGAATAAATTTTCAATTGCCCTGGGGTAACAAGCTATAATCAATTTCTGATCGTAGTTTTTCCCAATTTCGGTCAAATACTCTTTCTCGCTGATTGAAAGCGCACACAAATCATGTATCTCAAACACGTCGGCATGAAAATCACTCAAGGCATGAGCAAGCTTTTCAGACTCACTTCCTGAAAATATGCCCGCTCCACAGCTGCAAAAAAGGACCCCAATCTTACGTTCCATTCACATCAAACTAACGTGAACAAAGTAAGTAAATTTCTTTTCAACCTAGAATCCTTAAAAATTTAAAATGATTACAATTTAATTCGCAGTTTTAGGCTAAAGTTCTCCTTTGAGACCGATGATTTCAGCTCTCCTTTGCATGGCAATGATGGTCTCTTCTACCAACTCCTCCACCTTCATTCCCAACATATCAGCCCCCTTGGTAATAACATCGCGGTTTGCTCCGGCGGCGAATGCACGGGTACTCCATTTCTTCATGACCGATTTGGTTGTCAGGTCCAGAATGCTTTTAGATGGTCGAACATAGACACAAGCTGTTATCAACCCTGTAAGTTCGTCTGTTGCGAAAAGTACTTTTTCCAAATATTCAATAGGTTCAACGTCGGAACAAAGTCCCCAGCCATGACTAACAATAGCCCGGATATAGCTTTCAGGCCAGTTTTGATCTTCCAGAATTTTCCGGGTCATGGTGCAGTGCTGCTCGGGAAATTGATCGTAATCCAGATCGTGGCACAAGCCGATGATGCCCCATTTCTCCAGGTCTTCCCCAGCTTTTTCGGCAAAATAGAGCATAACAGCCTCCACAGCCAATCCATGACGTATCAGACTATCCTGTTTGTTATATTCGCACAGCAAGGCGAAGGCCTCACTCCTGGTAGGTTGCTTTTCCATGTCAAAGTCTATGGGTAATCATTAAAAGACAATCTCTATTTATCCCTAAATTCCCTAAAGTGGACTTTTGCATCTCCTCCAATATCAGACAATTGCGACGAGAAGTTCCCTTTAGGGGATTTAGGGGTAAAACACACCAATAACTAATTCTGCTTACTTATTTGGCAATATTCATTTCTTTAAGCAAATAGCCTGCCCCTCCGAATTTATCCATGATGAAGAGGGTATAACGGATGTCGACATTGATACAACGTTGTAGAGACGGCTCGAATATGATGTCGCTACTCATCGACTCCCAGTTGCCATCGAAAGCTGTTCCAATTAACTCACCTTTGGCATTTATTACCGGACTGCCTGAATTACCACCCGTGATATCATTGGTAGTTAGGAAGGCAACCGGCATTCTGCCATCTTTCAAGGCATACTGACCGAAATCTTTTGCGGCATATAATTCCTTAAGCTTATCAGGTACAACAAACTCCCAATTTTTTGGATCCTCTTTTTGCATCACGCCATCCAGCGTTGTGATATAATCGTAAATTACACCATCCTTTGGAGAATAGTTCAATACTTTCCCGTAGGTCATCCTCATTGTAGAATTGGCATCAGGATACATGGCCTGACCGGCCCTCATTTCAAGAACTCCTGCAATATATTGTTTTTGTCCTTTTGCATACAACGCACGGTATTTTTCAAGTTCACCGGCGTATTTTGCGAAGGCGAAAGAGATACTCCTAGCCGTGGTTAGGGCAATATCCGACTCAAGTACTTTTTTATCGCCGGCAAGTGCGGCTTTAAGCTTTTCTTCGGAGACAAATGCCGATTGACTGAACATCGCTTCTACAAAAGCATCAATATTACCCTGATAGTTTGCATCGATGGTTTTATAAAAATCCGGAAGATCGGAAGCAGGTACTTTTTCTTTGAAAAGGGCAATCAATGCTTTTGCAACCTTTTTATCAGTTGTGGCGCTATAGTCTTTGTAGAAATCAGACGGATTCTGCTGGCCAAAACCTCTTCCGGCTGCGGCACCACCTCTTGCGCCTCTTCCTTCTCCGGTCGCTCTTTCCTCCTGTGGGCCAAAGCGGCTGGCAGCAGCGGTCAGCTCAATCGGATTAAGGGCTTCGGTGAAATATTTTACCAAATACTGAAGTTTTGCGCGGCCTTCAATTGCAGATTTAACATCGGATAATGCGCTGCCATATTTTTCGACTCTTGCAGGGTTTTGAGCGACCCATTCAGAAAATGCTTTTTCTTCAGCGGCTCTCCGATCCAGAACTTTCAACTTCAGGAAAGTCTCATTCATACCAATACATTTCTTCCAGGAGTTAGATGAACCGTTGTATTTGCTGGAATACTGCAGTCTGATTTTTGGGTCGGCTTCCATGTCTGCCATCAGAACATTCTGACGGATAGTCCGAACCTGGATGGTGATGGCATTTGTGATCTCGCTCGTCTCTTTCACTTCGTAGGAAGTCATGAAACGGTTCGTCCTACCGGGATAGCCAATAATCATGGATGGATCGTTCTGATTCACACCTTTCAGCGAAATGGTAAGGAATCTTTTTGGGTTGTAAGGCACATTGTCCTTAGAGTATTCTGCCGGATTGTTGTCTTTGTCAACATAGATCCGAAACATGCTGAAGTCGCCTGTATGTCGTGGCCACATCCAGTTGTCAGTATCCGCGCCAAATTTGCCGATGGAGGATGGAGGCGCGCCCACAAATCTGATATCGTTGTATGTCTTGGTAATTACCAGATAATATTGATTGTCGCCAAAGAATGAGGCAACTCTGCCACGGAGGTATTTGTTCGTTCCAACGGCTTTTGCAGCCAGTTGATCAGAGATGGCTCTCAAAGCCTCTTCTTTTGCCAACGGATCCGATTTTGAGGCGATGGCTTCTGTCACTTCTTTGGTAACATCTTCGAACCTGTCAAGAAATGTGACAAATAGTCCTTTGGCAGGAAGTTCCTGATCCCGGCTCAAGGCCCAATATCCGTTTAGCAGATAGTCGTGGTCTACAGAACTCAGTTTCTGAATCGACCCGTAACCACAATGGTGATTGGTCAAAACAAGCCCTTCTTTGGAAATTACTTCGGCTGTGCAACCACCGCCAAAACTCATGACAGCATCTTTCAGGCTGGAAGTATTGATATCGTATATGTCTTTGGCTGAGAGCTTAAAGCCCATTTCAGTCATCTTTTTGCTATTCAGTTTTTGAATCAAGGGTAGCATCCACATGCCTTCATCTGCACGTAACGCGCCAATCGATAACAGGAGGGTTGCAAGAAATAATAATCCGGCTTTTTTAATGTTTATCATAATCGTGAATAAAGGGGTTGTTAACAGATTCTATATCTGACAATAATAGCAAAAATGTGCAGAGAAAAAAATGAATTTTCCTTTCTTTTTAAGTATTCCGAAAGACAGTAAAAAAGAAAAGGGATGCAAGGATTAAAACTTCCAGGCATCCCTTTTGGGGTCGATATTAATTCAAGGATTCTATTTATTTTGCTATCAAATCTTTCGTGTCTAGTTTGGATGGCTTGAAAATTCCGATTACACCATTCAGGCCAACCGTCATCACAATGTTGAAAAAGAAAGCAAGAAAGCCGAAGAGCAGCAGACTTCCGCAGATTGCGGCCAGGATCATATAGACGTTAAATTCGCCATTAACATACAGGGAGCGTCTCAGCATACCCTGCAATCCGGCCATACCCATGAATGCTCCCATTCCTACACCGCCAACCAGCTGGGCCCAGAAATGGAAATTGGCCAGTTTTTGGCTGTATAGCTTGGCTCCATTCGTAAGTATCGGAAGCAGAAAGTAGATGGCAGAGTAAAGCGTCATGGTGAGGCCTACCAACACAGCGACGTGTACGTGTGGACCAATTACCCATTGTGTGTTATGCAGAATTCTGTTCAGGCCAATGTCTGCCTGCATGATTCCGGCGGGTACAGCCAGAGCAAAACCAAGAAGTCCGCCGAGTAAGAATTTGAGTGGATTTGTCATTTTGAGCGGACGGGCACTCCAAAGAGTCGTTAGGGTGATAAAGAAGGCAAGTCCCTGCGTAATCAATTCAAATGCTGTGACCAGCTCACCGGAGACGACCTTCAAATAGCCTGGTTGTGCCTGATCCGAGAGAAGGTGGTGCGACCAAACAGTCCAGGAAACGACTAATTCTACCAACAGGGCTATCCGAGCTACCTTTTCCATATACAATTTCTTTCCGGTGATCAGCGTTGCGAGCAGGTACCAGGTGCCGGCGACAAATATCAGCACAAGACCATCCGCGACTAAATCCAGACCCCACCAAAACCAGTTCTTGTATAGAAGCGCGTCAACGGCGGTTGATTTGAGGTCGATGCCGAACAGCGCAGCAACCATGTAAACCAAAATCAGCACGCCGGTAAATAGGATGATGGCCGCATTGAAAGCCACGTCAACTGTGCCCTGCGCTATTGCTGCTACCGGAAGGGAGACTAGTTGCTCTTTTTTCTTGCTTCTGAAGAGGTTGGCAACGGCGGTAATTCCCAATGCTGATTTAAGAAGTCCTGCCTTCGGTTGTTTTTCCCAACCCTCAGGAGTGAAGGTTATTGTCTTGTAAATATTAATGACGAAGAAGGCGGTGCCAAGCATGACAAGGGCAATCCCGGTAATGAAAAATGTACCGCCAATGACACTAAATTGCGTGAAGTCGGCTGGCAATGGCCAGTACAATGTGTAGAGCGGCGCATATTCGGTGATGAATCCTGACAACCAGAAAGTCATGGTGCCGCCGGCAATTAGCCAAAGCGTCCAGTTGCCTAATTTGATGCTCCAAAGAGGTTTACTCATCAGAAATGGAACAAGGAAAAGAAAGGCTCCAAATACAATGGAATACGTAGATCCAAAAATGCCGACCAGCGGATGCGCTGTCATTATTGCAAAGAATTGTTTGGGAGCCATGGCAGGGATGGGCTGGACTTCGTACAACCGCATAATCATTCCTTCTATCACGGCAAAGGCATAGTAGAAAAGACCTACCACGACAAAACGCAGGGTCAGTTTTTGCATTCGGGTAAGGGTATCCGGTTTAAAAACACCCTCTTCTCCCTTTAAAAATGTCTCGAAAAATTTCATATATTATATCTGTTTTTTAGTTTGGGCGTAAGTTCATGTGTTAAACAGTAACTTAATAATTGTCTAATATTCAAATCATTGTACCACAACGGCATCTTTCACAATCATCTTGTAACCTTCCGGACCGGAATACTCCGTTGACCGGATGTAGTAGGTGCCCGGCTTGTCAAATTGCCAGAGGACATCGTTTTTGTGACCGGGTACAACCTGCATTTGGAAAAGCATGGAATTGTCCTGGCGGAAAAGTCCGAAGCCATAAGTCAGGTCATTGGAGGTAACGTTGAAAAGCGCTTTTTCACCGCATTTTATCACCATTTTCTCGGCGGGCAAAGTAAACTGATGTTTTTCGACAGAGATGTTGAATACCTTGTCTGCCTTGATATCAGCCCTGTTTAAATCCATCTTCGCCCAGGGAATGGTGTTGTAGGTGACAATGTGCAGCGAAACGCCTAATATCACGAGCATTGTTACAAACGAGTAAAACAATCCATTTTTCATTTTACTCTCTTTGCCTTTACGCGTAATATTGTATCCAAACCATCCTATCAGCATCAAGATAGCGATGGAATAGAAGGTGTAGGCCAGCGTCTGGCCCCAAAGAACAACGGAGGAGTCAACCATAGTTTTTAAATTTAAGTCAAACGATCAGTTATTGAAATCAGAGTATAGTTACGGTATATTTAGAGCTTCTTTTCTCTTTTTCAGGTCGAGTAACGTGGTCCCGGACAGGGCATCCATCATTTTTGTTTTGGCTTCCAACCAGGTTTCATGCATCACACAAGGCTTTTCCTCCTTGCAGCTATTGTGCCCAAGAATACAACTGCCCATCACCTCAGCGCCTTCAACTTTCTGGATTATGTGTGCCAGACTAATATCCTCGAGGGGTTGGGCGAAAACGAATCCGCCCTTTCGCCCTTTCGCACTTTTTATAAACCCCAGCTTTGACAGGGAGGTCAGATGTCTTCTTAAGTAGCTTCGGGGTATTTCCAATTGAAGGTGAAGACTCTCTGCAGAGAATATCTCCTCCTGGCTGATGGCCATATAACTAAGTACGGTGAGCGCGTATTCGGTGGTTTTGTTAAGTATCATAAAGTACTACAAAATGGTGGTATTTTATTTTAGACCAAAGTTACAAAATTTAATTGTTATTTTTATTCACTATACAGCTATTTAAAAACATGTCAGAATTTACATCAAATAACGGATTACGACTCGAAGCATTGGCAGATTTTTCCCGCGGAATGATTCGTGGTGAAAATGGTAAGATGCTGATAGAAAAGCATAATGAGGTCATTGCGTCAGTGACTCCCATGGAAACAATGGTGTTGCTGGATCTGCTGCTCCAGGAAGGATTTTCTAACGATCTGGTGAAGGCCAGCCTCGGGAAACTTATCAATACGTTTTACAGTTCGCTGAATGCCTGTGAGTGGGAAAAACCGGATGAAAGCCATTTTCTTTCCTGTCTGATGCGGGAGAACAGGGCTGTTGAAAAAATAATGAAGGATATTAAATCGCTCCTGAAGCTGCTCCCCAAAACGGAAAATTCCCTGAATGCGAAGATCAAGGCCGACCTCCTGAAATTGATTAATGAACTTAAATTGTATGAGTTACATTACATCAAAAAAGAAAATATTTTATTTCCGATTATCGAGAAGACGTTTCCCCAATACCGCTGTTTACAGTTGATGTGGTCTTTCCACGATGACTTCAGGAAGATTGTTAAAAGCATAGGGGCCATTTTGTCGGAGGCGGTTCCGGATAAAGTGATTTTGATCAGGGAACTTGGGAAATTGTTTTTTGTGGTCCTGCCGGTCATTTTCAGGGAAGAGCAAATCGTTTTTCCTGTTGCATATCGTGCCATTCCCGCACGTAGTTGGGATGAGATGATGCAGCAGAGTTTCGAAGTTGGATGGTGCTACATTGCTCCACCCTCAAAATTGCGGACTGTGATTTCTGAAAGAGATATGCTGAATGGGAAGGTTAATCTGGGTACCGGCTCACTGACTCCCGGACAAATTTCAATGCTTTTCGACAGCCTGCCGGTGGATATTACATTCGTTGATGAGAACGACGAAGTGTGCTATTTCTCAGGTGGCAAAGTGCGCATATTCCCTCGCTCAAAAGCGATTATCGGGCGAAAAGTTCAGAACTGCCATCCGCATGAGAGCGTTCATATTGTAAACGAAATTGTAGATGCTTTTCGTTCGGGAACACGCGACTCCGCCGACTTTTGGATACAAATGAAGGGACGGTTCATACAGATCCGGTACTTTGCCATCCGCAATGAACTGGGCGAATACAAAGGCACCATCGAAGTGAGCCAGGACGTAACCGGGATTCGCAGCCTGCAGGGAGAAAGAAGATTGCTGGATTGGAATACCTAATTCTATTATTTGATCAGGAATTTCGCTATTCCTTTTTCCAAATCATTACCATGAAGGTTTTTGGCCAGAATTATTCCTTTCCTGTCAATCAGAACATTAAATGGCAGCGCTTGAATGTTATAGATCTTAGCCACCGGCGACCGCCAGAATTTCAGGTCGCTCACCTGTATCCAATTTATTTTTTGTGAGGTTATGCCGCTCTCCCAGTTTGGCTTTTTGGAATCCAGTGATACCCCATAAATCTCAAATCCCTTCCCATTGGTGAAATTGGAGTGCCCGAATTTAAGATACAATTTCGCCAGTTCGGGTTGCTCCTCAACACAGGGTGCACACCAGGTACCCCAGAAGTCTATAAGCACCATTTTCCCGCGTAGCGACGAGAGGGCGATTGTATCACCTTTGGGCGTTGGGAGTTTTATTTCGGGCGCTATATTTCCCGTTTCGAGACCGGTTTGCTGGGCATTTACGCTGGCAACTACTCCAAACAGCAGGCAGGCAAGAATTGTCAAAGTTCTCATCTGAATAATGTTAGTGGTTTATTCGCTCAACGGATAACCCTTGTCAATCCAGTCGACTTTTACGTTTTGGGGCAGATTTAACAGCTTGTAGTTTGTAAACTGCATCGTCTTCAGTAATGCCATGGCAGGCCTGATGTTGGGACATCTGCTGAACGGGCAGCATCCGCAATAGACCACGATCTGTGAATTTTTAGGAAGTTTTTCCAGTTTCTGCTTCAACTTGGCCAGGTTTTCCTGCATCATCGCCGGACCGATATCTGTTGAGCCTTTAATAATTGCTTCCATTCCGATGCTAAAAATAATTGGTTTCGCAGCCTTCGGATTTTCAATTGTTTTTGCCAGATCTCCGGGAGCGAGCAACTGCTGCGGTGTCCACGGATCAGCTTGTCCCTGACAGGTGACTGTAGAAAATGAAAAAGTAAAAGCGATTAGGACAAAAAACAGAATACGTGAGATTTTTGATTGCATCGGGATATGGATTTTGTGAATAATGCTGATATGTTTTTCTTTGTATGAAACTCTTTAAAGTTGGAAATTCAAGATGCCGTAGGCATCAAATGTTGGTAGAAATCAATTGATAAAGAACCCATTTCGTCCCGTCAGGGACGACACAATCATAGTTTGTCGATTTTCTACCCGCATAAAATCCCTCACGGGATTGCGAACTGTAATTTTAAGCAGTCTCTAAATGTTTTAAATTGTTTTCAACGAATTAATCAGTTCATTTCAAACCACGACTGAACCAACTCCGTCTTGTCTGTGGTTTCTGAAATATGCCTGAATTCATTGGTCTTGTTGTTATAGATATATTCCTTTTCCCATATTTTATGATTGAGTTGAACCTGTCTGATAGCGTCTAAGATATAATACAGTTCTTCATTTGTCATCGTGGGGTGCAGCGAAAGTCTGATCCATCCCGGCTTTTGTGACAGGTCGCCAAAGTTGATCAGGTCAGTAATTTGCCTCGACTGGTCATGAGAAACATCCAGCAGAAAATGGCCATACGTACCGGCACAGGCACATCCGCCCCGCACCTGAATCCCGAATTTATCATTCAATAATTTGACCACCAGGTTGAAATGAATATTTTCATGGTAATAGGAGATGATGCCAAGGCGATTGCGGATGTTGTCGGCTAAAATATGCACCTCCGGAATTTTCGGCATCTCCTCGAACACAATTTTCACCAACTCCTCTTCCCGGATTCTCATCTGTTCAATACCCATCTTTTCTTTCAGTTTGATACTCAGCGCTGCTTTGATGGTTTGAAGGAAACCGGGAGTCCCGCCATCTTCTCTTGCCTCAATGTCATCCACATATTTGAATTCACCCCACGGATTGGTCCAGTCGACCGTGCCGCCTCCCGGATTGTCGGGGACAGGGCAGGCATAAATGGCAGAATTGAAAACCATCACCCCCGAACTTCCCGGGCCACCCAGAAATTTATGCGGCGAAAAAAAGATTGCATCAAGCGCTTCCAAAGGATCTTCAGGATGCATGTCTATTTTGGTATAGGGTGCCGAGGCTGCATAATCTGCGAAACAGAGTCCGCCATTTTCGTGCATAATCCGGGCCATTTCGTGAATTGGCGTGGAAACACCCGTTACGTTGGAGCAGGCAGTAAAGGATCCGATTTTCATCTTTCGCCCTGAATATTTGGCGAGTTCCGAGCGAAGTTGATCCAAATCAACCAGTAACTCTTTATCCGGCATCAGCTGCACCACATCGGCAATGGTCTCCAGCCATGACGTGTGGTTGGAGTGGTGCTCCATGTGCGTGATAAAGACAACAGGACGATCCTCTGTGACGAAACAATCCTGTTTGCAGAATTTAGCCATGGATCTGAAACCCAGTATTCGCTGTAACTTGTTGATAACGGTTGTCATGCCCGATCCTGCATTGATAATCACATCGCTCGGACCGGCATGTACATGCTCCTTGATGATGTGTTGGGCATAGTGATAGGCTTTGGTCATCAGAACACCGGTTTCACTGGCATCGGTATGGGTATTGCCGACATACGGACCAAACTGTTCCAAAAGAGATTCCTCAATAGGGCGATAAAGACGTCCACTGGCAATCCAGTCGCCATAGATTATTTTTTTGGTTCCATAGGGAGAATTGAAAGTCTGATCAATCCCTACAATATCGTCTCTGAATTTTTTAAAATAATCTTCCATCTCTGGGGAATTGGCGGTGTAGTTTTTGCAAAAATAACGAAACTGATCCAATAACCTGATTAATATGATCTCTTCATGAATGAATCTTCACCTCCAAAATTGAGTTATTGCCTTAATTTTTCCTCAGGATTTTACCATGGACCGGATTCCCTCTATCGGATTGTGGTTGTTGACCCTGTCTTTGACCACTAACGTAGTAACGGCGACGCTGGATTTCTGACTAAAAAGCATGTCGTGTCCAACACACAATCCCATTGAAATATTAAGATCTGTGTTCTGCTCTTTCAAATAATCGGCCTGCCCGGAAGGGTTGCACATGATAGAAGTTCCTTCGCCACCGAGAAGTTCCTTTTTGGTGATCCGTCCGCATTTGCAATCAATACTAAAGACTTCAAAGTCGTCTGACAAAAACTTTTTTACAGTCGCTGTTTCCTTTGGCATTGAAACGCAATGAGCAATGCCAATTCGCTTAAGTCCCGCTTTTTTGGCATAGTTCCGGATCTCTTCTAGTCGCGTTGAACCTCTCACGTAAGCTTCCTCAGCGATGCTCATCACTTCCAATGAGTGTTGATCGTATAGTGCATCTTTCATTTGTTTATATTTTGTTTTTTACGGCCAAATGGAATCGAAGATCGGCGAAGCCAATAGCCACATAATCATTTCGGTTGGGGTGAAAACATTGATCATAGCTATTTCATCTATTTGACTTCCAATTTATTTTGTTGCAATGAGTAAGAAAACAGGATAAGATTTGGTCTCATTTTCTCCTGAAACACGTCTTACGACATAGCACTCTTCGAAACTCACTTTTTCAAATCCGGACTGAATCAGCAGTAGTTTTAATTGCTCGGGATTGAAACCCTTATGGCCATTGAATCCATCCCCATGGAAGGATCCGTCTTCCAGGTAAAGATCAGCTATTGCAAGCCATCCCCCTGGCAGGAGCATCTGGTAGAATTGCTCAAAAATCGATTCAATGGAGCTGATGTGGTGCAAAACCATTTGATTAAAAATGAAATCAAATTTTTCCTCAGTCTTCTCACACTCGAGATCAAAATGAACCGAAACTAAATTGGAAGCACTTCGCGCCGAAATTTTTTCTTCCATCACCTTCACCATTTCAGCTGAACTATCCATCATGGTAATATGACCAAGTTTCGCACTCAGCAGAAAACTTAGGATGCCTGTACCAGCTCCATATTCCAGGGCTTTCATTGATGTGTTAAGCGGAAGGTTTTCCTCTATTTTGGAGGCAATTGCCAGTGAACGATCCATGTGAATCGGATTCTCATCCCAGGTTCTGGCTACGTTGTCAAAACTGCTCATATATTTCGTATTACTTTGTTGGATCAGATGTCAATATATTCTCTTGTGTGTAAATTTCAGACTGCCATTTGGGCAAGCTGCCACGCATTGTAAACATTTTGAGCAGGTATAACTACTCCCGGGTTCCTGCATTCCCTTTTTGTACAGACTGTATTTTTGAGGCTCCATGGCAACAATATAGCATTGTTTATCGCATTTTCCACAGGTAATGCAGCGATCCTCATTAATCCGAATGCGAAATAGCGAAAATTTGTTAAGCCATCCGGATATCCAGGCAATTGGGCATCCCACTTTGTGGTACTGGTACATCTGTCTGATTTTACCGTCGCTGCTTAGACTCATCATTAGTTCCATCACCAATCCCATCGGGCAACCCCAGCGGCAGAAGACTTTTCCAAACACGACTCCTAAAACAGTTCCCCCCAAAAGTATATACCACAAGGATATATGAAATTGATTGATAGCTAAATACAGTGAAATCCCCAAAACAGCCAGAATATACACCCTGGTGCTTACCAAAATTTTTAAAACTTTTCTCATTATTAATTAAATCTTTATAAGCCTGGCAAACGTGGGAATTTTCCAACCTTCGTCCATTTCGAATAAACGCCCCAACCTTTTTTCATCCAGTGGCCGATAACCGGAAGTGGAATTATAAATGATCTAATACCGTTGCGAAAGACAAATGCGGCGCCATTGCCAGTGTCCATAACACAAAGGATGTTCAGCTCTTTTTGGTATCCTTTTCTTTTCGTTGAACCCTTTTCAGATTCCAGAATATTAAATGCAGCATTGCGTCCCATCAATTCGGCGATATGACCCTGCTTTGCCTTCCAATCCGGACCCTCAAGTGCCGCAATATCGCCGATGGCATAGACCTCGGGTAGACCATCCACCTGGCAGTTATCATCAATTTTGATAAATCCCGCCTCTGTCAGAGGCAAATCGCTGGATTGTAAGACACTGTGTCCCGCTGACGCAGGGATAAACAAGATAAGATCTGCATCCAATTTGGAATCATCCTCAAAAACAACGACCTTATCTCCAAATTCCGTAATTTTTTTACCGAAACGCCTTTTAATCTGGTACTTGTCGAACATCTTATTCAGTAAAGCCATGGAGCCTCTTCCCATTCGCGCGCCAGGTTCTTCCATTGGCGCGAAAAAGGTAAGATCAAATTTCTCCCGCAGTCCCTTCTTTTTTAGGGTGTGGTGAATATTAAACATTAGCTCGAATCCTGGTCCGCCCCGAACGGCTGATTTGTCTTTTGGATTGCCCCCAAAACCAACGGCAATCTTTCCGCTTCCTCGCTCAATTAACTGATCAATTCGATCCTGAATTTTTAAAGAGATTTCCGGTTTTCCGCAAATTGACAAGGTATTTTCGATTCCCTTGTGTATCATTTTGTCTGCTCCGAAAGCTACCACCAGATAATCGTACTCAATAACGCGGCTTTTACAAACTACCTGATGATCTTTTGAATGAATTTCTTTAACGGTGTCAATAATCAGTTCAAACGGATATTCCTTTTGAATATTTACAAGGGGCACTTTTACGTTTTCAAAGGTCGTCTGGCGAACCGGAACCCAGATAGATATCGGATAGATATAAAGGTAGTCCCGGTCAGAAACAAGCGTGACTTTGAATTTACCACTTTTTTGAAGCTCAATGGCTGTCTGAATGCCGGCGAAACCACCACCTAAAATCAATATCATTTTCATTATCAAATGATTGTATAATTTATTATAACTGGCCGTAAGAATGAACTCAATTCACTTTGCTCATTTCGTTTAGCAGGAAGTCCTTCTTTTTCATGCCTACGAAACGGTTAATTTCCTTGCCATCTTTAAACAGAATCATGGTTGGAATGCCTCGAACGTTAAACTTTGAAGCAACGGACTGGAATTTTTCCACGTCTACTTTCCCAACAGATTTATTAGCAGGAAGGAGTTCGGCTAATTCATTTAGTACGGGCACCATCATCTTGCAGGGGGCACACCAGGAGGCCCAGAAATCAACTAAGATCACCCCTTTTTTCGTCTGCTGATTAAAATTTTGCTCGGTAAGCACTTTAATTCTTTCGCTGTCGGGTGCCATCGGGGCATTCTTCAATTTCTTCATCGCCAGGTAGAAATTGGTGATTATGGCGAAAACAATTACGGCGATTGCAATTCCTGCTATCATTCGATTAACTATTAATGGTTTTTGCTTGACTTTCGACACATTCCAGATGTGTCAAATTTGTGCAAAGCATTTCTGTCTGGATACAAATTGTTGTTTTACAAAGGTAAGTCGGATTCCTGTAATCGTGAGAATTAATATTTGTAATGCAACAACTTGCTGATTGATTTAGGACAAGTTATTTATTGAATTAGACTAACTTTACCATTCCAATTCAGTATAGAATACATGCGACCAATTCTTTCAACGGACAGTGATTTTATATGTGACATCCAGGCACCTTGTTTTCAAATGCTTGCCCCTGAAGAGGCAGATTTAGTCAGAGCCAGCAAGACGCAAGTGTTATTCCGTAAGGGTGATAATCTGACCAAGCAGGGTGCATTCGCTTCGTATGTACTCTTCGTTATCAAGGGATTGGCAAAGCAATATCTGGAAGGGGATGGCTCAAAGAATTTCAACTTACGGATCATTCGCCCTGGTGAATTTGTCGGACTCTCAGCGGTTTTCACTAAACACACATTTAATTATTCCTCTATTGCACTGACCGAATGTCAGGTATATCTAATTGAGAAGGAAACAATTGCCACAGTCGTTAAGCAAAACGGATTATTTGGGTTCAATATTATCAAACGGTATACTGAACAAAATTCCAACTTGTATGAAACGCTCAGTAAGTTGATGTACAAGCAGATGAATGGGCGTATGGCAGAAACATTATTATACCTCAATGAGCTAAAAGACGAAAATCCAGAAATCTTTCAATCGCTCTCCCGAAAAGACCTGGCAGATTTTGCCGGGATTTCCACTGAGAGTGCAGTGAAGTTGTTGAAAAGCCTGGAGAAGGACGGTCTGATCGTGCTGGAGGAAAAAAATATTCGGATACTCAATCCAGAGAGCCTTGTTGAAATAAGTAAGAGAGGGTAAGAATCCTTTAGAAAGTTATGTAACTGCTAAACAAGCTGCTACAAAGGATGACAAGAACCACCGAAGTGATGAAAATGTATATATTTTCCTTCTCGAAACAAACCTACCAGCTAAAACAGAACCCCTAAAAATGGGAACATTTTTCTCAAACACATAAATGGCATTAATAGCTCCTTGGGTTCGTATGTTCTTATTTCTATGTATTGATGAAAAAAATTGAATTGCATATTGTATATGAACGCAGGTTCATTATATTTGTATAAAATATGAACGCAGGTTCATATTAATCGTAAAAACTGAGATCATGAAAGCTGAAATTCTGTCCAGGATTTTGTTATTGTTGCCAACAATTCTATTTGTCTATTTTCTATTCATGACTTTACTTGGTTGCCTGACAAACCAATTAGGATGTGGGGAAGATTTTTACTGCGGATTGTTTTGTGTTATTTGGAAAGGTATCTTACTTTTATCGGCATTAATCTTCGTTTATCTGCTTTTACCAGATTCGATCAAAAACCGATTTTTCAGTAAAAATGTCAAGACCCGTTAGAAACCGCAAAATTCTAAATCCCCCGAAAATGGCAGGCTTTAAGCCGTTTGGAATGCCATTGTGTGAACTTGAAGTAGTGAAGTTCCATTTTGACGAATACGAGAGTATTAATCTGGTTAACTACCAGAATCTGCCGCAGGAAAAAGCTGCCGAAAAGATGGGCATTTCAAGACCTACTTTTACAAGGATATACAACAGGGCCTTAAAAAAAATTGCCAAGGCTTTTGTGGAGTGTTTGGCAATTGAAATTGAAGGGGGACATGTTGAATTTGAGAAACAGTGGTTCAAATGTAAAAAATGCTTCAAATTAATAGGCGGACTTGAAAACCATATCAAGTGTAAAGGGTGCAACTCATTTGGTAACTCCGAATTGGTAAGAATTAATCAGTAATTTAAAGAATAGTAAAATGAAGATCGCAGTACCGGTAACTGTTAATAATAAGGTGGACAACCATTTTGGTCATTGTGATTTCTATGAGGTATATTCCGTTTCGGATGAGGGGAAAATCGTTGAGCGGAAAACAATCCCTTCTTTGCAGGGTTGCGGATGTAAATCAGATATCGCATCTGTTTTGGCAGACGACGGGGTTTCTGTGATGCTGGCCGGAGGTATCGGTACGGGAGCTATCAAAGTTCTGAATAATGCTGGAATAGCCGTGTTTAGAGGTTGTGCAGGAGATGCATCGAAAATTGTTGAGAAATATATTTCAGGAAATCTGGTCGACAGTGGAGAAAGTTGTCAGGAACTTGGATCACTGACTTCCGACGGGAACCATCACCAGTGTAGCCATTAACTTCGACTGGCCAAAACTAAATTGTGAATGAAGGGGGTACTCAAAAATATTGGTAGGTTTTACTACGATGGATTTCGCAGCATGACTGTTGGTAAAAAATTGTGGACAATCATCCTGATTAAGCTGATTATTTTATTTCTAGTGCTGAGGTTATTCTTCTTTCCGAATTATTTGAAATCGAACTTCAAGAATGATGAGCAAAGAAGTGACCATGTTATTGAACAACTTACAAAACACTAATTTATGGAAAATATCGATTTTTCTCTCGTCGATTGGTCGCGGGCGCAGTTTGCGCTGACGGCTATGTACCACTGGCTGTTTGTGCCCTTAACGCTGGGTCTTTCATTTATTATTGCCTTCATGGAAACCATGTATGTCAAAACAGGGAATTCGGAATGGAAAAGAATCACGAAATTTTGGATGACCTTATTTGGTGTCAATTTTGCCATCGGAGTCGCTACCGGTATTATTCTCGAGTTCGAATTTGGCACTAACTGGTCTAACTATTCCTGGTTCGTCGGTGATATTTTCGGTGCGCCTTTGGCAATCGAAGGTATCATGGCATTTTTTCTCGAGAGCACTTTTATTGCGGTGATGTTCTTTGGCTGGAATAAAGTAAGCAAGAAATTTCACCTGCTGTCAACCTGGTTGGTAGCCATCGGTTCCAACCTGTCGGCTTTGTGGATTCTGGTTGCCAACGGCTGGATGCAAAACCCTGCCGGCATGAAGTTTAATCCGGATACGGCGCGTAATGAAATGGTTAATTTCTGGGAAGTGCTCTTTTCTCCGGTAGCCATCAATAAATTTCTGCATACAATATCTTCCGGCTATGTGCTGGCCTCGGTATTCGTTATTGGAGTAAGTGCCTGGTATTTGTTGAAAAACAGGGAACAACAGTTAGCGAAGAAAAGCATAGTTGTGGCATCCGTCTTTGGATTGCTGACAACCGCATTTGTCGTCTTGACCGGTGACGGATCGGCACGGAATATGGCAAAATTTCAACCCATGAAATTTGCGGCCATGGAAAACCTCTATGTTGGTCAGCAAAATGCACCACTCGTTGCCATTGGAATTCTGAAAGCTGATGAGAAGGAAAAGGCTCTGAGCAAACAGGATTTTAGATTTGAAATTGAAATTCCCAACATGCTTTCTTATATGGCTTTTCTAGATCCAAATGCGTATGTGCCAGGCATTCAGGATATTGTAAACGGGAATAAGGAGCACAAAATTTTATCTTTTCAGGAGAGAAGCGCCAAAGGAAAGATAGCCATCACTTCATTGGCCGACTATAAAAACGCGAAGAAAGCCGGGAATGACAGTTTGGCAAAAGCCTCGCTCGCATTATTTGAGGCAAACTATCCCCATTTTGGATATGGATATTATGCCGGCCGTAATACTCAGGAACTGGTTCCAAGCGTACCGACCACATTTTATTCATTCAGAATTATGGTTTTTCTTGGAGTACATTTTGGGGCTCTTTTCCTGGTCGTACTCCTGTTGACTATGCAAAAGAAGATTGAAAAGAAGCGATTCATTCTCTATACCGCTCTTTGGTCGATTCCTTTGGCATATATTGCCTCCGAACTGGGATGGGTAGTAGCGGAAGTTGGCCGCCAACCGTGGGTGATTCAGGATATTCTGCCAACAATCGCAGCGGTTTCTCAACTGAAATCAGCCTCAGTGCAGATTACTTTCTGGATGTTTTTCATACTCTTTACCGGATTGTTGATTGCCGAAATAAGGATAATGGTTAGTCAGATAAAGCACGGACCAGCGGAAGAGAGAGATTTGAAAGGAACTACAGGCAAATAACTAAATATCAAATACCTATAATTATGTTAGCAGCAATATCATATGCCACTTTGCAGTATTATTGGTGGATCATAGTCTCCCTCTTAGGAGCTATACTTGTTTTACTGATGTTCGTCCAGGGGGGTCAAACGCTTATTTATACGATTGGCAAAACTGACGATGAACGTACGATTCTGATTAACTTGCTAGGTCGCAAATGGGAATTCACCTTTACTACCCTGGTTACTTTTGGCGGAGCTTTTTTCGCTTCCTTTCCCTTGTTCTATTCAACCAGCTTTGGCGGAGCTTATTGGGTTTGGATGCTCATTCTCTTTGCATTTATTGTTCAGGCGGTGTCGTATGAATACCGTAGCAAAGCGAATAATTTTCTGGGTAAAAGGACCTACGAGACGTTTATGCAGATCAATGGATTTGTCGCCCCGGTTCTGATAGGAACTGCCGTTGCCACTTTTTTTACCGGATCACAATTTTCTGTCAATTTGATGAATATCACAAGGCTGACAGGAGAGAAAATGCCAATAATTTCTGAGTGGACCGGAAGTGCACACGGACTGGAGGCAGCCTTGAGCCTGCACAATTTACTCTTGGGCCTTTCTGTTCTTTTCTTATCCAGAGTTCTGGCGTTACTCTATTTCATGAATCGGATTAGTCACTCAGAGATGATGGTTCGTGTTAAAAAGCAACTGATTCTAAATGCAATCCCATTTGTAATTTTCTTTTTATCATTTGTCATCTGGACAATCCTGTCTCCAGGATTCGCTGTTAATCCGCAAACAGGTGAAGTGTTTATGGAACCCTACAAATATCTCCATAACCTGCTTCAAATGCCGGTTGTAGCAATCATCTTTCTGATGGGGGTAGCACTTGTTTTAATCGGGATAGTCAGACCGATTACCTGTTTTGAAAAATGTAGCACCAAAGGAATCTGGGGAGCAGGAATAGGGACTGTCCTGACAGTATTCTCATTATTTTTGCTGGCAGGATTTAACAACACGGCTTATTATCCTTCAACCTATGACCTGCAAAGCTCACTAACAATCCAAAATAGCTCATCCAGTCAGTATACACTTGAGGTCATGAGTTATGTATCTTTGCTCATACCATTTGTAATTGCCTATATCTGGATAGCCTGGAGGTCAATCGACAATGCGAAAATTGACATGAAGGAGATTAATAATGAATCACATGCATATTAACAATTGTAAAATTTGAAATCATGATAACACAGATTTTATGGCTTCTGAGCTGGCCCCTGCTGATCGCACTTTGTTACTATGCAATTAAAAAGGCCGTTGAGATGTTTGAGAAGGAATAAATAATTTCCCGCAATTTTGCTAGTAGGGTGGTAGCGTATTTGAAATGCGTTGCGACCCTATTTTTTTATTTTTATAGTGATATTAATGTGATTTAGGTGATAATATAGCGCTTTATTATTTTTATTATTTATCTTTGGTGAATATTTATCTAAAATTGAAATGGAAAATAGTTGCAACGCCAGTCCAAAGCCAAAAACGGTCAAGGAATTTTTCAGCTCATGGTATTTCTGGAAGCCTTTTATTGCGTCCCTGGTTGGCGGTATTCTTGGCTTCCTTTATTATTATAATGTTGGGTGTACTTCGGGGACTTGCGCCATCACAAGTGATCCTTATATGAGTATCCTGTTTGGAGGCCTGATGGGGTACTTCTTTGTGAATAGCCCGTGTGCCAGAGGAAATTGTTAGAATTAAACCATAGATAAATTGTCGTAAAATGAAAAAATTTAGTATTCCATTGACATTGGTGATGGTGTTATTGCTATCCAATTGCCATGCCGGCAACCCTGCCAAGACAACCTTCAACACAAATTCTGCCAGCAAGGTGATTGTCCTCACCAATGCCACATTTAAGCAAAAAGTATTCAACTATGATTTGAACAAGTCCTGGAAGTTTGAAGGTAACTTGCCAGTAATCATTGATTTTTATGCATCCTGGTGCGGCCCATGCCGGGTATTGTCTCCGCTGGTCGAAGAAATTGCAAAAAAGTATGACGGGAAGATCGTGGTCTATAAAGTTGACACGGATAAAGAACAGGAGCTGGCCCAAAGTATGGGAATTTCAAGCTTGCCAACCCTACTTTTCATTCCAGCGAAGGGACAACCGAGATCTTCTGTCGGGGCTGTTCCTAACGAAACTCTTGAGAAAGCAGTGAGAGAGGTCTTGTTGGTAAAATGATCCTATTTCTATGGAGCTTCTTTTCAACGGAAGAAACCGTTTCTATTTAATGCCGTAAAAACAAATAGTTTAGCAAAAAACACACAACTAAAAACAACTAAAGACGATGAAACAGAACATGGGAACTATTGACAGGGTGATCAGAATTCTGGTCGCTGCAGTATTCGTAATCCTTTATTTTACTAAAGTCGCGGATGGCACACTTGGTATTGTTTTACTCATTCTGGCTGGCGTTTTCGTGCTCACTAGTTTGGTAGGCATTTGCCCCCTATATTATCCGTTAGGTATAAATACGAGGAAGAAAAGGTAATTTAAAAGAGGTTTCAGTCTGACTGAAACCTCTTTTAAATTTAATCCAGATCCTTCGCAATCGAAATTGCGGCTATCGTTCCGTCCGCGACGGCAGTGGTAATCTGACGATACTTTTTGCTTATCACATCGCCAACGGCATAGACATGAGGGATTGAGGTTCTCATTTCATCATCTGTCTTGATATATCCCCATTTGTCCAATTCCAGTTTGTCGCTGAATAATCCCAGGTTGGGTTTCATCCCGATGAAAATAAAGACACCATCAGCCGAAAGGGTCTTCAGTTCTTTGGTTTTTAAATCTTCAACCTCGACGAACATCCGATCATTTTCTTTCCTGAATGAACGGGGTTCGTGCAGGAAGAGCGGATTTATTTTCGGATTTTCCAACAGTTTCTGCTGCGCTGTTTTATTGGCCGTAAAGGCATCAAACTGGTGAACAATGGTAATCTTTGAAGCAAATTTGGAGATAAAGTCGCTCTCTTCGACAGCGGAGTTTCCACCACCGATTACGATAACTTCCTTATCTACAAAGTATTTGGCATCACAGGTTGCACAATAGGAAATTCCTTTTCCCTTCAATTCGCGCTCACCTTTTGCCCCGGTAAGATTCGGTGTTGTTCCGGTGGCGATGATTATTCTTTTGGCGCGAATAGTTTCGAACTCGTCAATAACAACTTCACGCCTCACTAAATCGACCTTGGTCACATCAACGGCAACTTTGAATACCGTTCCACAAAGTTTGGTCTGTTCCGACATATTGTGAGACAACATGTATCCAGCCTGCGGATCAATGAATCCGGGATAGTTTGAAACCTCATGGGTAGTGGAAACATGTCCGCCGGGAAGTGATATATCAACTAATACTGTGTTGATCTTTGCCTGACAGAGATAGAGTCCAGCCGTGAGTCCTCCGGGTCCGCCGCCCAATATAATAACATCGTAGTCAGATACCTGTGGCTTTATCTTTGCCTCGATCTCTTTCACACTCGTCTCCGGAAGCATTGAATTCAAACGATGAATAATTTCGCTTTTTTTGATTCCTCCGGCCAGGCGCTCAGCGACCTCTTTTCCCTGATCAAAGAACAAAAGCGTCGGTGACGATTTTACGCCAAGTTTATCGGCGAGCTCTCTGTTTTGCTGGCGGTAAATCTTCAGAAATTTAATTTCATGGCCATACATGCCCGCCAACGAGTCAAATTTAGGAGCAACGGCCTCACATGGAGGACATTCGGTTGAATAAAAATCAAGGATCACTTTGCCACCCTGCAAAACCTCTTTTTCAAATTCCAAACTGCTAATCTCTTTCGACATACTTCTTTTTCTTAAATTTTTTCAAAGAACAAGCCTACCGGGAAGTTGAACTCCCGGCAGCTTATTCCGGATGATTTAGTCGTGGCATCCCACAACCGACTTTGAAGTTTTGGCACAACATTGAGCAATCGCCACGGTGCTTTTGACTTCCTGCTTCTTAACTAAACTTTTCATAAAAAATTAATTAATAAAACTACGTCACAAAACTACACAATTTATTTAATAAATCGCATTAGTATCACTATTTTTTTAAAATCTGAAATTATATATTGACGAATAAATCAAATATTATTAATCAGCAATTAAAGAAATAGAACCATGTTAAGATACAAATAAAATTTAAATAGCGAATCTGAAAAGTGGGCAATTTTAATTTCCCCGTGACGATTTCAAAATCTTGCAACTATTTGGAAAAAAATGCATGAAGAATTGACCATTCTCTTCCTGATCCATGGATTTTATCAGGTAAGGAATGGTCAATTTTCATCAGGTTATTGAAGCAAAGTCAACTAGCCCAGGAGCTATAACTCTGTGTTATGGATAGACAACGCCTTTTACCTTCAGATTCCAACTAAATGATTTTAAATGGGCCTCAGATGCTTTGGTCAGATTTGTATAGACAGTATTAATCGATAGGTTATCAACAACTGAAAGATGTTTTTGAAGATCTGCAATATCGGTCTGTTCCACTAATACGCCTACTTTTAAGGCATCAATCAATGAAAGATCGCCCATTGTTTTTAATTTTACATATAAGGCCTTAAGATCTGCATTTATATATTCTCCCGGATTATTACTGCTGTTATCTGCAATAGAAAGGCCGGTCATAAGTCTCTGAACGGCCGCAACGTGTATATTTTCACTTTTTGATATATTATTGAATACAGGGAGGTTATATTTTAGAAAGAAGTAAGAATATAAGTCTCTGGCTAATTTCTCTTCTTCCCTCATAAACAGTATTCCTGCTTTTTCAGCCTCGGTTGCCGTCCCGGTAACTGTACAAACCGGACTGGGTGTAATCACCGTTCCTGTTAATAAGCAGGCTTCAGCTGCTAAAGTTGCACTTTTCAAATCTGATTCTGCCGATATGGCTGTTATAGCTGCATCTGTTTCCGCAACCCCTTTTGTACAGGAGCTTAAAATTGATAATGTTCCTAGAATAACGACTGATGATATAAAAATCTTTGTTCTCATAACGTAATTTTTTTTTTGTAAAACTTTAATGACATATTTTTTTAATCAGAAATTCTGGCAGGATCCCCTTCTTGTGGAATTTCCATTCCCTTTTTGCCCTCCCGGTCCTTTACAGGTTCCCTTCGAGTTACCTCTCACCTGATTGGTGCCTGCATTGTCACAAATACCATCCTTGTTGTTATCTGTAAATGCCGGTCGCTCTGTCCTGGAGTTCTTTGTTCTCGTTTCTTTTGTGGAGGATGTGTCCTGCGCCATTGCGGAGCTGCTTAATAAAATAATAGTCAGGGCTGAAATCCAAATTTTTATCTTCATTGCTTTAATTTTAAGATTGTTTTCAAATTGTTGTTAATGACAATTCCATTTCATTTTCCAATTTGGTCGTCCCCGGGCCCTGGGTTAACTTATTGGAATCTGACTGGAAGGACGTTTTTTTAACCCTTATATACTTCAGGTCTTAATTGCGTCAGATATTCAATTATAAGATTAGAAACGTATGGATATTAATTCCTACGGGCAGCGGCAAAAAAATTGCATGCACAAACACTTTACTCATTAGATTATTTTTACATTCGATCAATGAAAATAGTTGACCACCCACTCTTGTTTATTGCCATTGCCCTTTTGGTATTTAACGCCGCTCAGGGATTTTCTCAGGAACCTTCTGCATCAAATAGATTAATTTTTCTCAGTGATTGCCAACAGCCAAATTGGTTGGAAACACTTCGGTTAAAATATTTCCGAAATGAGGAAGCCCGGGATAGTCTTATTTCAGATATCATTAGGCAAAAGCCTCAAGCCGTTTTTTTATTGGGCGACCTTGTTTCTGCCGGGTCTGCCGAAAAACGCTGGAAATATTTAGAACCCTTCTTAACAAAACTACACGATGAAAATATTCAGGTAAAGGCAATTCCGGGAAACCATGAATATTATTGGAATGCGAAAAGAGGAATCCGAAACTATCTCCAACGATTTCCATCTGGGTCCTTAGTTGGATCATGTGTTAGAATAGATTCGATGGCAGTGTTATTGCTAAACTCAAATCTTGAAAGACTTTCCATTGGGGAAAGCCGAATACGACAGGATTGGTATCTTTCAATGATGGATACTCTGGATAATGATCACGGTATTAAGGCTATTTTTGTTTGTACGCATCATTCACCTTACACCAATAGTAAGATTGTAAGGCCTTCGAAACAAGTACTTCAGGAATTTGTCCCCCGATTTACACTTTCACCAAAGTCGAAAATGTTTATTACGGGACATTCACATAATCTGGAATATTTTAGTGGGAACAGTGGCAAAAAATTTTTGGTAATTGGAGGAGGTGGCGGATTATCTCAACCACTGGTAGCAGCGAAAAGGCGTCTGTATCCGGATTTAATCCGGCAAGAGATGAAACCGATCTATTTCTATCTTGTCATTGAGCGAAAGGGGGATGGATTTTTACTTTATACCCGAGGTCTTCAAAAAGATTTTGGCCCGGTTAAAACTTTTACAATTGGATCCATTGATTGAATTACCTGATCTTCCATTGCAGAATTTTGTACGAAACGGTTAACAGCGCTGAAATATTGGTGTCATCAGTCTTCCCAAGGTAAATGTACTTGAACTCCATACCCAGATCCAATTTTTTCCCCAACGGATAGGTATACGTAAATCCCGCAGTGTAATTGGATCTACTGTATGTGTTTCCATTCACTTTATCTTTCTTCGAGGTAGAGGTGTTTATAGTATAAATCATTTTGGCCCAACCGGTTCCGAAATTAAGCTCCAAATGGTTGATTACCTTCATTGAGATGGAAAGGAATAAGGGAACAACTTTTAATTTAGAAGTGAGTTTTTCAGAACCATTATCTGTTTGAATTCGCGTTGTGGAATAGATAAAATAGTATCCCGATTCTAGTCCAAGCCGCAACCTGTATTCGGGTTGCCACATCAATTTTGCGCTGAATGCCGGCCGATTATTGTGCACATCTTCATCAAGTACATTCGTAAAGGTGTTGAGATAATTACCGATGCCTCCACCAATCATTAGTCTCAATGAACGTGAACTTTCCGGTGTCTGGCTAAATAGCGTTACAGGTATTGCTATCAACCAGAATAGCAGCAAAAACCATCTGATATAGTTAGAAATTATGGCGGACATAATGAAAATAAGCTAAAATTGTAGGATAATTTGTCAATAGCCCATCAAACCTCCTTGCCGCATCCATTCCCCCGTAGGAGGTATAAATTTCAGTAAACTTCGGAACGTCTAAGGTCCATACCAGACATTTCTTTCCTTGCATGTGCATTTTGACTACTTCCTGCTCCTGAAGTCCAAGGGTCCACCGAAAGGCCCACACCTGCGAATTAGCTGCGGTCACCAAATCAGAAGACAACTCACATAGGGAAGGAATATTTTGATAATCAGGATATGTTTTGAATGCATTATAAACATCTTCAGTTGGGATTCCTACTAAAATAGTAAGCTCTCGTCCGGCTTTTTTGGCAAGATCCATGTATTTTTTTTGTAACCGGATAACAATAGGAATAGATTCTACCTCCTTGATATCTAGCCAGATGTTAGTGAGATTCGTATTGTTAAGAGCAGCATCGAACGCTTCTTCCAGCGATGGTATATCTTCCCCGTGTATGAGTTTGACTAAGGAGCGTAACTGAGCAAAGGTGTAATCATGAATGCTTCCATAAAGTGGACCCTTTTGAATTAAACGGATATTTAGGTCATCGTCGTGATACAAGACTGGAACCTTATCCTTTGTTAAGGCAACATCAATTTCAATACCCGTTGATCCAAAATATTCTGAATAATTGATCATTGCAACGCTATTCTCCGAAACCGGCAGAAGGTCGGAAGTTCTTCCGCCGGCTCTGTGAGCACCAATTATAAATGGATCGGCTCGCAACCTGGCAGTGAATTTTTTTAGCAAAACGATATTTATTGGAATTGCAGGGGCCAAATTATCATTGTTGAAATTTCCAGAAAAAGTAATAGTTGAGATTGCCGCGTTCCCATTGATTAATTGTTCAGCATTGGTTAGAAAAAGACTCACAAGTCCCGTTCTGCTGTTTAAGGCATATCGCCAATATCCTTCCAGAATAATTTTGGAATCTTGACTCCCGGCATCGAGGATTGCATAAATACCACTTTTATTTCCGAAAAGTGATATTTTATCTTTAGTCTGTTTTAGAACCAGTGTGTCACCAAATATATCTGATCCTTCGGTGACCTTGTATATCCCTTCAAGAGCAAATTTCGAGGAATCGGAAAGTGGCAAAGTACCAGATAACCCCGAATCTGCCTCGAATTTTGGTACCGGCAATACATAATCCGTCTGCTTGTCGCACGATTGCATCAGCAACAGAACGAGCATTAGTACAAATGGCAGGAACCTGAATTCACTAATTTGGGTCATAGCACCAATCCGATGTATAATTGCGGGATATAATAACGTCTGTTAAAAGCAGAAAATGCTGGCCATGCTGGGAAATAGAACTTCTGAAAATTATTCATAAACCCCAAAATCAGAACATGCTTGTCCCAAAGTCGTTGTTCCATATAAACCGAAAATGTCTGACCTGATTTGAAATTTCTGAAATCAGAGGTTACAGCGTTCCCGGATGAAATTTTTAGCGATTGAAGAGTGTTTCTTTCAGCAGAGATGGTGAAGGCGATATCGTTTGTTGTGAAACCAATTGTTGCCGTTGGATACACCATCCAGCCAACAGCTTTATTGTTGAACCCGGAAACCTTCATACTCCCGAATAACAATCCGGCATCCAAACCTGCGGCAAATGAAAATCGGCCAGCTTCAATATTCCAACGAGGGCCAATTCGAAATTGGTTAGAGACATATATGGATTGGATATTGCTTTCGAGTGAAAATCCCGCAGGTAGGCCAAGCTTATTGCTGAACTGGATGATTGGTGCATCAATAGAAGTCTCAACCCAGTCAATAGGCAAACGAATGAAGGAGATAGAGAATGAGGACCTTGATTCAAATGGCTTATAGACTTGAGGAACGATTATGGTGTTTTTTTTAATATGGACATCCGGTTTGCTATCTTCAGCAAATAACAATGTTCCTAGAGTGGAAAGGAGGATGCAAAGCAAGAAAACCTTCATATAGAATCAGTACTTTTTTGTTCCAATTTTCCCAAATAAATATGCAATCCCAATAGTAGTAAGAAAAATCGGAACACCCGTCAAGTCCTGATTGCTAGTTCAGTTATCTTCATTGCTTTAATATCTCCAAAATTTCCATAGGTGTTCTTCCTGTTCTTTCGGCTATGTCTTTAAGTTTCTCGTCCTGATTTGCCTTAATATTGTTCTTTTGAAGTGCTTCTAAAAGTGCATTCTTATCTTTTCCCAACTCCGTTGCAATTTCACTAATTGTCTTTCTTCCAGCTCCTTGAATAGAAGGCTTAGTTTCTGTTTTTAGTGGACTATCGACATTTTCCGGAATTAAAATAGAATATAGTTTGGCTGGAGTAATTTTATTCAGTTCGCCAATTTTCGCAATCGTTTGTCCGATACTGTCTACTTCAATTTTCTTTTGCCTTAAAAGCAGCATAATACTGTCGGCAGAAATTTTAATATATTTTCCGGATAGCTCTTTAATTGTTAACAGTTCGGCGTGTGGAACCGGCGGCTGATCTTTCTTGGTTTCCCAGCTCTCTTTCGTACTTTCACCGAATGCCATTACACCTTTAAAAGGTTGAAGGTTAAAATAGGTTCCGCCAAAAATCAGCGAAATCAATGCTATTGAGAAGATAAATTCCTTTGGTCTGGACATACCCGCAATTCGTTTCGAAACGAAGTAAGACCAGAATACTCTCCAATTAAGCGTAAACAAGTGAAAAATGGAGAGAACGATAAAGGTATAGGAGAAAATGGTGTGAATTGATTGCCAGTTGGCTTTAGTGAATCCCATCAAAGTCCACGTAGTCCAATTTGCAACACGTCCCGGAGGAGCAATAAACAGTACACTTCCCGAAACGAGCAGGATCAGGATAGACCAAGCCAATGCAAAGCTTACAAAGCTTTTCCAAAAAAACTTCTTTTTCATAATTATGTGGTTTGTTTTAGAATCGTATTTTGAAATGGCAGCTCAGAAAAGCCAATAACCTAAATGCGATTTTTTTTTAGTGAAAGTGGTGAATTAACTATTTTTCCAACCTTGTCCTCTTCTGTTTCTTCCTGAGCCCGTATTTCCAAGAGGGATCTCGGTGTCAAAGAAAGTTTTAAAAATTTCCATTAATTTTATTTTCTGCTCTGGTGTGCAGATCGCTCTTATTCCCAGATAATATTGATATGAAATTACTTTCAGACGTGCATGGAGTGAGCCAAGATCTGATGACAAGTTGTTTAGTTTTACAGTATCTGTGTTCTCTATAGCCATTTCTACCAGCATGTTTTTTCGTATTTCTGAAAGTTGAACCTGAATTGAAAATGCTTCATTCCTAAATTTCTGATTAATCTTAAAAAAGTCCTTCATCTGTTCTTGCGTAAGCACCAGATTATCTCTGAAATAGCGACCACTCATTTTTTCCGAACCGTCATCAGTCTTTGCGGAGCTAACCTTATCTTCAGATTTTGAAAGATTGTTATCCTGGATTGAGTGAAACCCAATAGTAGCTAATGTGGAGATATTCAGAACCAATAATACGGCTGCACTCCATATCAATATCTTTTGCTGCGTCTTCGTCATCATGGTAATTAAATTTTATTACTGCATAATAATATCAAAGGATTCTATCGAAAGATCATCCATCAAAGCCAGTTCAATTGGGACTTTCTGTACTGATTTCCTTGCATTGTAGTTATTGCCAATAGACATTCCTCCCAGAATAGCGAGCGTGATTGAGGCCGCGATAAGCAGTGGCTGCAAAACCCTTTGGAGTTTCGTCTCTAAATGAACTATCTTACTTTCGGATCGGAGTGAATTCATCACCCTATCCGTAAGATCGGATGTAGGAACAGCTCTTTTGTCTTTCAGAATCAGTTGTTCAACAGAGATCAATATGTTGTGTAATTCCAGACAAGACGGACATCGGTTCAAATGTTGTTTCACCTCTTTCATTTGGTCTGGTGACAGTTTCCCTTCCAGAAAGTCAAATAAAAGTTTTTCGCATTCTATACAGTTCATATATTCTCGGTTTTGTAAGTTAGACACTATTTTTTTGAGTTTCCTACGGTCAGTTTCCCCATTTTTCTAAAATCGGTCAGCTTTTTCTGAAGATTTGCTTTCGCTCTTTGTAACAGTGCTTCGACTGCTCCTTCAGAGATGTTCATTATACTGGCAATTTCACGTTGTGGCAACTCTTCATACTTACTAAGATTAAATGCGATGCGCTGGTTTTCCGGCAAAGAATCAATCGCCTTGTATATTTTATTATTCTGCTCTTTTTCGATCATCAGTTGTTCCGGATTATCCCAGTATGTTATTGCCACATTTTTTTCCTCACGAATTTCGCTTCCGAAGATGTTTTCAAATCGTTGCACGAATGATTGTTTTTTTTGCCGTCGCAAATGGTTGAGTGACGAATTAACGGCAATGCGGTAGATCCAGGTAAAAAACGAGGAATCGCCTTTAAACCGGTTGAGATTCCGGTAAATGTTTACGAATACATCCTGAGTCAGCTCCTCAGCGTCTTCCCGGCTATGCACGAATCCCAGACAGGTGCGAAATACATTGGCTTTATATTGCTCAACAATTAATCTGAAGGCTTCCTGATTACCATCCAGAACAAGCTTAATAAGTTCGTTTTGAGTCATTCTTTTCCTTAGACGGAACGTTGCGTGTTAATGCTTTTTTATGTTAGAACCGATAAATAATAAAATCCTACGGCTTTAAATTATTTTTTTTTAGGTTGGAAGATTAGGAAGATTTGGTATTGATGTAGTTCTTCCAATAAGTTCAAAATCATCAAATGGAAGTGAACAATTACCTCCCGGGTAAAACGGGACATATGCTATTACGCGAACGATAAAATTTTATGAAGAAGCCTTTTTCCTTTCAGGAGTGCCCTCCCACAATAATCCTCATTATTTTGATGTTAAGGGCGACGAATCGCCAGGCTTGCCAAAAAATATTTTTACGCCAAAAACGGGTAAAACTGGTGGGTAACGGTGGATATGACTCATCGTAATAACCTCGTACTATATTTTTAGCCATGGAGTTTTAGTTTAAGGAGATATAAACGGTTTGATAAATAATTTACAAGATGCTGCCTAAAGATCAATTATTCCGGAATTAGCCACCAAAATGGGTACCCTTTCGCCTTGTGGATAAACATATAATGGAGGAATAACTTTATCCAGTGACCGGCTAGTCCGGCTTCGCCAACTGTATATTTGATGTCGCGACCCCATTGAGGATATTTTTCCCAGTTTGGAACAATGGGGTACACAGTCATGGTTGCTGCATTTCCCGTTAACAAACCATAGCCTGCAGAGACGACGCACGCTGCTCCCATTTTCCCCATGGATGCTCTGTGCTTGAAATCTGTTCTACCGGTTTTAATCCGATCCACAATATTTAACGCCACAATTTTTCCCATAACCCCCGAAGGCATGCCAGTTCTTGGTGGCGCAGGAGTTATCAAAGTACCGTTTGGGCTTTTCATTGGTTTGGAAATCTGATGTGGGGGCGCAAATGCAATACCCGGAGCAAAAATGTTTGGAAAGACCTGATTTTGATAGGTTGAAGGCCAATCTTCTACCGACCACTCTTCAAAATCCCGGACTGTATAATCGGCATCAACTTTCATGAATCCACTGGGAGCAAATAATTGAGATGTTATATCCTCACCGACTTTATTGTAGGCTTTTAATCCGGAACCAGCAAATGCAGGAATGAGCATTGCAAAATCAAACACTGCTGTCTTAACCTCTCCATCAAGGGTTTCGTAATGGGCAATTCCCTCTTCAACTTTCGTGACGCCGGCTCGCTTGATCCAGCGAATGCCATATTCAGCAAAAATAGATTCACTAAATACTTTTGTTGGGGTAATATACCCGCCACGCTGAATAAATGCGCCCCCCATGCCAAAATCGCCCAGTTCATATTCGTTTGAAATCCAAGTTATTATAGCTTTATCTTGTAGTCCGCGGGCTTTGATCTGATGAGCAACATTGAGTGCATACTCGAAGGCAGCACCCTGACATGTTGCTGTAGGATGACCAGTGCCTATAAGGAAACGAAGGGTTTCACCTTTTTCCATCCTGGCAAAGCACCTGCTTAACTCATTCCATGTGGATACAGCATGATCACATGAACAAACTGAATGAGTGAACTTACCCGGACCGAGGCCATCCGTTGCCGCAAAATTGAGTTTTGGACCAGTAGCATTGACCAGGTAGTCATATTCAATATTCTCCTGCTCGCCACGGCGGGCTTCACTGGTGTATTCAATACCGACAAATGGTCGTTCCGATCCGGCTCCGCCTTCAGGGAAAATTGTAAGCGCTTTCGCCTGCTTAAAGTCAATTTTCCAACGATCATACACAGGTTTAAGTTTGAATCGCACCTGATCGACTGTCATCTTTCCGACTCCAACCCAGATATTTGAGGGAATCCACTGGTAGTATTCTGATGGACTGACGACCACCACCTGATGCTTTGATCCAAGCTTTTTCTTCAAAAATGCAGCGGCAGTGTGCCCTGAAATACCTGCACCCAAAACAACAACCTTTGCCATACTATGTAATTTTTAGGTCAAAAACGCCATTAATGCACGAATTAACAGGAGGTATCGTACTACTTCGAAAGTTATTAATTATTATCGAAATGAGCAGCCCATTTTTTCAAAAATCGGAAGGTTCGACTACTCAATTCTCTTCTGAATAATCTTCCAGGTGTCGGTAATCAGAAAGCTCTCTTCCATTTGATCAATTATTGCCATGAATTTGGTAATTGGGATCGAAAATGTTACCAGGTCGGCCTTAGCACATTTACGGGCAGAAGGATCCATCAACCCAAGCACCGACCTTCTTTTACCATTTAACTCTTCCCGGTAGGGATAATAAATGAGACTGGTGCACCCCGCACCAAATGGCGCAATAACTTCATCTTCAGCCGTACTGTCAAAACAGACAAGCGTAAATAATCCGGAGAGCACATCCGGGGTGGCGAAAAACAGGACTGCATCCGGCTGGTCAGATTCGTCCAGATTATCCCATCTTTTGAAGATGACGTTGTCTCCTCTAGTAGGAAGCTTTGGCAGATCTTGCCAGAATTTTTCAACTTGTTCAGGATGCAATTTATAACGTTCTCCTCTACCGTCGGGATAATGCGAAATGTAACACTCAAACCGGTCTGGCATCGAATCCGTAAACAGCATATACCTTTTGCCTCCAACACAATTTACTGAATGTTCCTTCATGCATATCGACTCACCACGCCTGACCCTCAGAAGTTGCGTAATGACACACCTATGTCCCTGAGGGGTCTCCAGTTCCGGAACCCCCATATTGCTGTTAGAATACTGAAATGTAATGGGCAACTCAGCATTATTAAAATATGTAGCCCACAGCTGAATGAATTTGTCTCGTTTTAGCTTATCCACTTTTTTTCGATAAAGGTACAAGAATATGAGATTTCCAGTCGCATCTGTCTGGCAAAAAGCAGCGCAGAATGGCAGGAACATTATGATATTTTTGTTGCAGGAACTTCGTAAAAAAATTCGAGTTTTCATCGATCCTTTTACCATTCATTTCATCGGTTTTTGTACAAATTACCCGAATTTGATTTTTTTGGACAGATTACAAAATTGATTAAATTTGTCTGCAATAAAATAATTTAGATGCATTCCGACCTTAATCGAAATGAGCCAATGGAATTTTTTGACATGCTGTTTAACAGTAGTTTAGATGCTGTTTTTTTGTCTGTTAACGATGGAAAAATCCAAATGGCGAATCCGGCTGCTTGTAATTTGTTTGGGAGAACAGTTGAGGAATTTTGTGCGATTGGAAGGGCAGGGGTTGTAGATGAGGAGGATCCGAGGTTTATAAAAGCGTTGGAAGAAAGTAGCCAAACTGGTCGGTACTTTGGTGAACTAACCGGTCTTAAGAGTGACGGATCAAGATTTCCGATTGAAGTTTCTTCCACATTATTCACGGATAAGGGAGGCAATTCTCTGGTCATTACTTTGGTCAGGGATATTACAGCCCGAAAAAGCGCTGAGCGGGCTCTAAAAGAGCGGAACGAACTTCTTTCGTTATTTATCAAACATTCACCCATATATTCCTATATAAAAGAAGTGTCCAAAGCAGAAAGCCGCGTGCTTTTTGCCAGTGAAAATTACATCGATATGATTGGTGTAAAAGGATCTGATATGGTTGGGAAAGATATGTTTGACCTGTTTCCCGCCGACTTTGCCAAAAAAATTACGGCCGATGATTTTGCAGTTGTTGAGAGTTGCAAAATGCTTAGTGTCGATGAAGACCTGGGAGACCGCAACTACATAACCATAAAATTTCCGATCAGTCAGGAAGACAAAACTTATCTTGCCGGTTATACGATTGATATCACCGATCTGCGACGTTCCGAAAATGTTATTAGGGAGAACGAAACCCGGTTACGGGAACTGAATGCAACAAAAGATAAGTTTTTCTCGATAATCGCGCATGATATTCGTGGTCCATTCAGCTCGATTATCGGATTTAGCCATCTTTTGGTGGATCAAATGAAGGCGAGAAGTTACGAAGATGTAGAAAAGTATGCTGAGATAATCCTGAAATCGTCTGAGGGTGCGATGGAATTATTGAAGAATCTTCAGGTATGGTCAAGCCTTCAAACAGGAAAAATCCTATATAAACCATTGTTTTTCGATTTGAGTGCGTTGGTGAAAGAGGTTGTTGATGTCCTGATTATTACAGCCAATCTTAAATCAATTCAGTTAATTAATCAGTTGCCCAAAAAGTACATCATATGTGGTGACGAGGCAATGATAAGTACCATTCTGCGAAATTTGATTTCGAATGCATTAAAATTCACTAAGCCGGGTGGGAAGGTTGTTATTTCGGCCGAGGATCTACCGGATGTTTGGCGGGTATCGGTGACAGACAGCGGGATCGGAATTAAAGAAGACGAGTTGAATAATTTGTTCAGGATAGAGAGTACCCATTCCAGGGTAGGTACTCAAAATGAAAAGGGAACGGGCCTGGGACTGATTCTTTGTAAAGACTTTATTGAACTGCACAAAGGAAAGATATGGGTCGAGAGCGTTGTAGATAAAGGGAGTACATTCTTTTTCACAATACCGAAATGTATCTGACCCCTCCCTGTTTGATACTCCATTACCTATTTTCGGTTCATAAATTTCAGGAGAAGCAACGTCTAAACGGGCTATTTCGCTGATAATTAAGCAATAATAGTTCGCAAACCACTGGTAGGCCGGATACCAAATCAATCCACTTCATTATTTCTCAGTGTAAACTTTCAAAACAAATGAAAATATATTCACGAAATTAGTTGCATATATCAACTAATTGTATTTACCTTTGTCCCAAATTATTTTTGTGACGATGGCAGATCAAAACATATCCATGTTGGAACTCGGGAAAATGATGCATTCAATCATTCGCATTTTCAAGAAGCGTACCGAAGAACAATATCTTGACGGAATAAAAATTTCCACAGAACAATTCAGTCTGCTATATGCCATCACTCTGGTTGAGGAGGATGTCATTCAAAAAGATATGGCTGGAGTGATGGGAAAGGATAAGTCGGCTATTCTGAGGCTCATCGATTCGTTGGAAGAGAAGGAGCTTGTGAGGAGGGTAGCAGATAGCAAAGACAGAAGGAAGAATTACCTGATGGTGACGAAGGTTGGATATCGCATTATCGATCAGTATCTCAAAGTTATGCAGGAGATGATGATTGACCTTCAGCAAGGTATTTCGCCTGAAGACATCACCGTTTTTCAAAAAGTAGTTTCCCAAATTATAAGCAATTCGGAAAAGCAATAAAAATTTTCTGTATTTAGTTGCAGTATACAACAATTGATAAATGAACCTATTTTAATAAACGCATGGAACGATTCTCTAAAATTTCCAAATTACTGTTAAGTGCTATTTTTTGTCTGTCGTTTTTTTCGCTTCAGGCACAGGAGCCAATGGTATTGTCGCTGGACAGTGCCATAAGTTTCGCTGTTAGTCACAACAAAACGCTGGTTAATTCAAAATTTGCCGTAAACAAGTCTGCTCAGAAGATTAAGGAAGCTATCTCACAGGGACTTCCCCAAATAAATGCCTCATTTGATTATTCCAACTTTCTTGGAGCCAGCGCTTCTTTACAGTTGAATCCGAGTGCTCCTCCGGCTGTTATAGAATTTAATCCTACCAGCAATTTCAAGGCAAGTGTAAGTCAGTTGCTCTTTAACGGAAGCTACTATGTGGGTATTCAACTTTCCAACCTTGCGAAGACAATTTCAGAACAGACCTACCAAAAGGATGAATTGAATGTCAAAGAGCAAGTTATTCAAGCCTATTTTATGATCCTGGCGAGCGAAAGAATTCTTGATATCCTTCACAAAAACAGATCGAACGTTCAGTTGATTTACGATAAGACAAAGAATCTGGCGAATGCGGGGGTCATCGAAAATACGGAGGCGAAAAAGCTTACCATCATGATCACTACCGTGGATAATGCCATTAAGTCGTCCGAAAGGATGGTTGAAATGGGGTACAATTTGTTGCACCTGCAACTCGGATTACCTTCAGAGCGGAGCGTAAAGCTTTCGTCAACGCTGGATGTGCTCGCGCAGAAATATGTATCCTCAAATTCGGTGGCTGATTCATTCGATATTAGAAATAACCTGGATTATAAACTTTTAACGATGCAGGGTGAAATTGCCAGGAAAAATATTCTGCTTAAGAAGTCTGGTTATCTGCCTTCGGTTGTGGCCTTTTATTCATATACCGAAAAGCTTAAGAAGCCCATATTCGATATTTCACCCAAAAATGTACTTGGATTGACGCTCAACATACCGGTATTTTCGAGCGGCCAACGTCTGTCGCAATTATCACAGGCGCGGATTGATTACAGCATCACCGAAAATACCAAAGATCTTCTGACGCAGCAATTGAATTTGCAGCAAAGTCAGCTGAAATACAATTACAACAATCTTTACGAGCAGTATTTAAACCAGAAGGCTAACCTTGAGATCACCAAAGAGGTTCTTGACAAAATGAACCTGAAGTATCAGCAGGGAGTCATTTCCAGCCTTGAGCTTACCAGTTCAAACAACGACTATCTGACAGCCGAATCCAATTATACAAACCTCTTACTGCAGTTGCTAAATGCAGAAACTGCACTCAGGAAAATAAACAGTAAACTCTAAAAAAACTCAAATATGAACACAGTGAAATTTTCAACCCTATTTCTTTCGGCAGCGATGGCTATCTCCGGAATATCCTGTACCTCAAAAACGGAAAATAAGGCCGCGGGGACAGTAAAAACAGAGTCCAAGTCCGCTGTTCCTGTAAAAACGATGACCGTCAAGCAGGAATTGATAACCAGAAACATTGATTATACGGCCAGTTTGATTGCGTACGAAGAGGTGCATCTTGCTCCCTCGGCTCCGGGCAGAATCGAGAAGATCAATGTCGAAATTGGTGATAATGTCAGCAAAGACCAGGTAATTGCCTATATGGATCGCACGAATCTGGAACAGGCCCGAATCAATCTGATGAACCTGGAGACCAATTTCCGCAGACTGGATACCCTGAAGAAGAGCAACAGCGTATCTGATCAGCAGTATGATCAGGTAAAGTCGGCTTATAATATTGCCAAAACCAGCTTCCAATATTTGCAGGAAAACACGCAGCTAAAGGCTCCGTTTAGTGGAGTGGTATCGGGGAAATATTTTGAAGATGGCGAAATTTATTCAGGATCACCTGTCGCTGCCGTAGGTAAACCAGCATTGATATCGATCGTTCAGATTAATCAGCTGAAGGCGTTGATCGGCATCTCCTCCTCCTATTATCCAATTATTACAAGAGGGATGAAAGCCGAAGTAAAGTCCGAAATCTACCCTGACCTGACATTCGAAGGTGAGATTTACAAGATTTACCCAACGATTGATAATGCCACCAAGACTTTCACGGTAGAGGTAAAAATTCAGAACAGCAGTCTGAAACTTCGTCCTGGCATGTTCTCCAAGATCCAGCTCAACCTGGGCAAAGGCAAGGCTATGCTGATTCCGAACATCGCTTTAATCAAGCAAACCGGTACCAATGATATGTATGTGTTTGTTAACAAGAACAATACAGCCGAAAAGATTCCTGTAAAAACCGGCCGCATGATCGACGATAAGATCGAAATTTTAGAAGGTGTTACAGACGGGGACCAGATTATTGTTGTCGGGCAGAATAAACTCGAAAATCAGACCCTTATCACGGTTAAAAACTAGGTTCATTCCTGGTAAGTAATTCAAAAACTGCATTTTAAAAAATATTTTATGAGTTTATACAGCACAGCAGTAAAGAAGCCAGTCAGTACAATCATGATTGCGATTGGCGTGGTGATCATGGGGATCTATTCCTATCTCCAATTGCCTGTGGACTTCTTTCCAAAGATTGATCCACCGATTATCTCTGTTTTTACCTATTACAACGGGGCAAATGCCTCGGATGTGGAGCAAAATATTACACGTAAACTGGAAGATGGTTTCGGGTCGCTCACCGGACTGAAAAAAATTACTTCCAAGTCAAAAGACAATATTTCCGTCATTACGCTGGAATTTAACTGGGGAGCCAATCTGGATGAAGCCAGTAATGAGGTGAGGGATGCTGTCGGATTAGCACGGCGGAACCTGCCGGATGGCGTGGATAGTCCAATTATATTCAAGATCAGTACCAGCATGGTTCCCGTGATTATGTTCAGTGTTACATCTTCCGATAGTTATGCCGGAATCAAGGATTTGCTGGACAAAAAGCTGATCCAACCCCTGAATCGTATTGAAGGAGTCGGAAATATCCTGCAGGTCGGCGCACCCGTAAGAGCCGTGATGGTAGATGTGGATCCACGCAAGCTGGATGCCTATAACCTTACGGTTGAGCAAATTGGAGGCGTACTGGCCGCCAATAACCTCAATCTGCCCTCCGGAAGTCTTGAGATGGGAAAATCCGAACTGGCGCTTAGACTGCAGGGCGAGTTTGAAAATAGCAATATCATTAACAACCTTATTGTTAGCAATGTAGGCGGAAAACCGGTTTATCTCAGAGACATCGCGACTATCCACGATGGGTTGAAAGATGTCAAGACTTTTGAGCGTGCCAATGGTGGCAAGACCGTTCGTGTAATGATTCAGAAGCAATCAGACGCCAACACGGTGACGGTAGCCAAGCTGATTAAGGTCAAACTCGAACAAATCAAGAAGACACTGCCTCCGGATGTTAAGGTGGAAGTTCTGATGGACTCTTCCACCAATACCCTCAGCGCCATCAATAATCTCTCGGAGACACTCATCTACGCGCTGTTATTCGTCGTTCTGGTCGTGATCATATTCCTTGGCCGCTCCAAGCCAACTTTTATCATCTCCCTTTCGATCCCAATTTCGTTAATTGTCGGGTTCATATACATGTACCTTTCAGGTGGAACCCTTAATATCATTACCCTGGCATCGCTTTCCATCGCCATCGGATTGGTGGTCGACGACTCCATCGTGGTATTGGAAAATATTACCAAGAAACTGGAAAAGGGCGGATTCGCCCGCGAATCAGCTATTTATGGTACGAGCGAGGTGAGTCTGGCGGTTATAGCTTCCACCTTGACAATTGTGGCGGTATTCCTCCCGTTGACAATGTTAGGTGGCATTACAGGTGTACTATTCAAACCTCTGGGATGGGTTGTTACCATTGCGGTGGCCACCTCTGTGGTCGTTTCACTGACCCTGGTTCCGATGCTATCCTCCAAGATGCTCGTAGGAACCCCGCCCGATTCCACGGGTATCCGGAATAAAATATACTGGGCTTCTCAAAGAATGCTGGAAAGTATGGACAAATTTTTTGAGAAAATCCTGCAGTGGGCAGTGGGCAACCGCTGGAAAGTAATCGCGATCGCCACAACTGTGTTTGTTGGTTCCATGTTTCTGGTGAAAGTAATCGGAACGGAATTCATGCCTGCTTCCGATAATGACCGGATTTCTGCCCAGGTAAAACTGGCACAGGGAACTAAACTGGAAGAAACTATCAAAACAGCTCAATTCCTTGATTCCACTTTCAGAAGCAAATATCCTGAAATAGAAATCGCTTCCACTAGTGCGGGTGTGGGGGACGGAAGCAGTCTCGCTGCCATTTTTACTGAAACCGGTAATTACATTATCAATTTCACCTTCAAAATGAAACCGCTGAAGCAGCGTACCAAGGACATCTTTCAGATATCCAACGAGATGCGGGAAGATATTGAGAAAATACCGGAGATTGAAAAATATTACGTCGACCCGGGAAGCTCGCGCTCTTCTGCCGCTTTGGGAATGGGTGGAGGTAGCAACCTCGAAATAAAAGTCTTCGGTAATGACTTCGATGAAACAAACGTTATTTCAGAGAAAATCGCGACATCGCTGAAGGGAATTAAAGGTACCAAAGACGTACTGATTAGTCGCGATAAGGAAAAGACGGAGCTGCAGCTCGTGCTGGACAATGAAAAGATGACTTCCTTCGGTTTGAATACCGCTTCTGTCGCAGCTGCCATTCGTAACCGTATTACAGGTTTGACAGCCACAAAATACCGGGAAGATGGCAATGAGTACGATGTCATCGTCAGATACGATGAGAAATTCAGGCAATCCACCGAGGATATTTCCAATATCAGCATTCAGGCTCCAAGTGGTAAGCTTGTCAAAATAAGCGAGATCACGTCACTGAAGCGTTTCTATTCACCACCAAATATTGAACGGGAAAATAAGGTCCGCGTGGTAACCGTTTCCTCCGCCCTTTCCGGTACTGATATCGGTACAGTTAAGGCGGCAATGGAAAGCGATATCGCGAAAATGGATGTTCCGGCTGGCGTTTCCATCGCTTTTGGCGGTAGTGCAGAAGACATGCAGGACTCATTTAAAAGCCTTATTTTACTGATTATTCTATCCCTGATTCTGGTGTACATCGTGATGGCTTCACAGTTCGAATCCTATAGCGAACCATTTATCATCATGTTTTCCATTCCTTTCGCCTTTACCGGTGTCTTCGTATCACTTTACCTTTTCCACGCGACCATCAACGTCATTTCCCTCATCGGGGCAGTCATGCTAATTGGAATCGTGGTGAAGAACGGTATCATCCTGGTGGATTATACTAATTTACTGGTCGACAGGGGATATAACCTCAAAGAGGCAGTTGTTTCTGCCGGACGTTCCCGGCTACGACCGGTTTTAATGACCTCACTTACCATGATTCTTGCCATGATCCCAATGATTGCAACCTCCGGAAGCGGTTCAGAAATGTGGAAGCCAATGGCCATCGCCATATTTGGCGGATTAACCTTCTCCACGTTAGTCACACTTGTTTTAGTGCCAACGATTTACACCATCTTTGGTGTTGGCAAAATTAAAAGGGCGAATAAGGCGGCATTAAAAAAATCTTTGTAAATTGAAAGTCATGAAAGCGATATTTATTACATATAACCAATCACTTACCGAAGAGATTCAGGAGATTTTAGACAAGCAATCCGTTCGGGGATTCACACAATGGACTGATATCAAGGGCAGAGGAACGGTAAGTGGAGAAATGCATGAAGGAACGCACACCTGGCCGGAGTTGAATAATGCTCACCTCACTATGGTGGAAGACAGCCAGGTTGAAAGTCTGTTGGAAAGCCTCCAATCATTGAATAATCAGGTCGAGGAGCAGGGGCTAAGAGCGTTTGTATGGAACATTGAAAGTTCGATATAGCAGTTGATTAACGAACTCCGAATGGTATCTTTCAGAATAGGTATCTCATTCTGATGGAAAATAAATGGTAATTTCGTTAACCAAATTGAAATAAACGCACGTATGGGGTACAAATCTCTTTCCCAAATTAGTTGGGGTATCATCGGTTGTGGAGATGTGACCGAACTGAAAAGTGGTCCCGCCTTCAATAAGACAGGAAATTCCAAACTGGTTGCGGTGATGCGCCGAAATGCAGAGAAAGCTGCGGATTACGCCAGAAGGCACGGCGTTCCAAAATGGTATTCCGACGGTAGTCAGCTGATCAACGATCCGGAAGTAACGGCCGTTTACGTGGCAACGCCGCCAGATACGCATGCCTCCTACGCAATCGAGGCCATGAGAGCAGGCAAACCCGTTTATGTGGAAAAGCCTATGGCGCGAAACCATCAGGAATGCCTGGACATGATCCGGGTATCCGAAGAAACCGGAATGCCTCTTTTGGTGGCATATTACCGCAGATCTCTTCCTTCATTTCTAAAGGTAAAGGAGCTGGTTGAGGCGGGAGTTATTGGGAAACCGCTGACTGTCAACATTCGCCTGCACAAGGCATATGGTGTCAAAGATCAGGTTACTGAAGCGCAGCACTGGCATGTGAATCCTGAGATCAGTGGGGGCGGTCATTTTTATGATCTGGCCTCCCATCAGCTCGACTACCTCGATTTTTTATTTGGCCCGATTGTGGAAGTCAGGGGAACTGCCAAAAATTTAGCTGGCTTATATGCTCCGGAAGATACCGTCTCCGCGACATTCTCTTTCGGTTCAGGGGTAACGGGTACGGGGAGCTGGTGTTTTGTCGTTGGTGAAGAGGCTGAAGAAGATGTGATTGAAATATCAGGAACAAAAGGGAAAATCAGTTTTGCCACTTTTCAGCACTACGAGGTAAAAGTGACGACTTCAGAGGGTACATCCAACTTCACCTTCCGGAATCCTGAAAATATTTCGCATAATTTGATTCGGCAGGTAGTTTCCTGTTTTCGGGGAGAAGGGCAATGCGAAAGCACCGGCTATTCTGCAGCCCGGACTAACTGGGTAATGGGGGAAATTACAAAAGAATATTACGGGAAATAACCCTTTCCGACATCGGCTAACGCGATTTATTGCACGTTAACCCGGTAAATAGTGAAGCCATCTCTGGTTACGATTGGCAAACTTTTTTTAGCAAAACTGAAATAGGACCATCCGTAGGCCTGGCAACTTTTTTTTAGGTTGCTCCAGGGCTCATATTCACCTGTCGGCGTTTTTATCAGGATGATGTTTTGTCGGGGTGTTGCAGCCATGAGTGGTTGATGAATATTGAAAGTAAGGGAGGGAATATCAATTGTAATTCAGGGTAACCAGGAATGGATTTTGTGCGCTATAGTTACCTGCTGATTGGTTTTGAGGAACATTGAGTGTTGCGCCGATCTTAATAATGCTGGCACTGGTTTGCAGGGCATTGGCCGGGGTTGAAGTGCTGGTGAAATCGCTGACAATCATATTCTCGGCACCGCCGTTGCTGATGGTAAATGTTTCTTTTGGAAGGGTGACATCGAAAGTTGCCTGGTTGCCGCCTGCAACACTGAACGTTGCAAAAGTTCCTTTTCCTGTCTGAGCAAATTCTACAGTTGATGTAGTCAGGTTCGTAACACCGCCTAAAACTACTGTACTGCTTTTCTTAGAGGCAACGATTTCGCTGAAAGTAAGGTCTGCAGATTTTTCGATGCTGATCGGGGCAACAACTTCGGCATAAATGTTAGCATATGCTGTCATTTGAGCACTGGAAATCAGAGCACTTCCGAAGAGGATGATTGCGATTCCGAGTGTCAATTTCAAGTTCATTGCTTTTTGCTTTTGCAGAAGATTTTAGTATCGTTCTGTACAAGCAAAAATACCCCGGGTGGGCTCCGTGGGAAATCAGGGAAAGGGTAAAAGCACCTTCGGAATAGCTGATTCTTTTGTAGTGGAAATGACTACATACGTTGATAAAAATGAAAGATAAAGGGAATTTAGGCCTTATTAGGTACCAGACGAGGAGGCTTGCGAGACGGAAATTTTCGCCAACGACTGTATCGTTTCATTCGTCACCAGCTGATTTATCTCATTACGGATCAATGCGTACTTATAGTGTAATGGACAAGGGTTGTTCTCGTCACAATTCTTTAGGCCAAACCCGCATCCAATAAATAGCTCATCTCCTTCGATCGCAATGATGATCTCTTTTAATGGTAGATCGTTCTTTTCATGGTCGAGAAAAAAGCCACCACCTTTACCCTTTACCGATCTTAAAAACCCAAACTTCACAAGTCGCTGGAAAATCTTGGCAGTGAAAAAAAATGGTGCCGATATCTCCTGAGCAATCTCCGCTACGCCCGGTCTTCTCCCATTCTGATTTTGGATCTGAATGTAGACCATTCCTCTTAGCGCGTATTCCGTCTCCTTCTTAAACACTTTTCGTGGTTTCAATTTTGAATCTGAGTTCAAAAGTATAAAAATTTAAATTATATAAAATATAAAAAGACCTTTTTGTGTTTTATATAAAAAATTATACTTTTGTGATGCGTTCGATGAACAGAAATTGAATAGCTCCTTCTTCATGGTAAGAGGGAAAAGTAAGAAGGATACGAGTAACAAATAAAAGTATGTAAAATGAACACATCAACTGAAAATCTTGAAAATGACCACGTCCACATACTCAAACTAATTGAAGTCATGGGGCAGATAGTGAACATAGAAAATCCTGATGCCGCGCATCTGGAAGAGATTGTATTTATAATTCGGAATTTCGCCGACGGTCTGCACCACGCAAAGGAGGAAAACCTTTTGTTTCCGCTAATGGCTGATAAAGGATTTTCAATGCAGCAGGGTCCCATAGCTGTCATGCTGATGGATCATGAGCAGGGCAGGGGTTTCGTCAGGGGGATGGCTGAGAATATTCAAAGATACAAAGACGGACAATCTGGAGCCCTGAACCTGATTCGCGAAAACATGAACGGGTATTGTAATCTGCTCGAAAGTCATATCAGCAAAGAGAATAACATTTTGTTTCGAATGGCCGACAACGTGTTCACAAAGGAGAACCACGAAACATTACTCACCCAATTTTCTGAAATCGAAGCAGGGGCGGCTAGCAGTCTGGCGGCGCAGGACTATATCAACCGAATTGACGCCCTGGCCGGTATTTACCTGAAAACAAATTAATCACGCGATTATTCATTCAACTAAAATTTAATTTATGACACCAAAAAAACTGTGGTTGGGCTTTATTGCCGTCATGACAATCTCTTTTGCTGTGTTAATTTATTACGGCATAGAAATTTACCGGGAAGCACCGCCAATTCCTGAAAAAGTAATATTGGCAGATGGTACTGTGCTTTTTACTGGTCAGGATATCAAAGATGGCCAAAACGTATGGCAATCAATGGGCGGACAGGAAATGGGCACGGTATGGGGCCATGGAGCCTACCAGGCACCTGACTGGAGCGCCGACTGGCTGCACAAGGAAGCATTATTCATTCTGAACAAGCTGGCAGTTCGTACGACAGGTAAAACGTATGCCGAGCAAACAGATGAGAATAAAGCTGCGTTAAAAGTCACGTTGCAGCGCGAGCTTCGAAAAAATACCTATAATCCACAAACGAAGACGATAACTATTTCTGCCGACAGAGCCGAGGCCGTCGCCGACAATGGTAAATTTTATGGAGGCTTATTTACAAACGATCCTTCGCTGCTCAAACTCAGGGAAGCATACAGCATTCCGGACAATTCCCTTAAATCGCCGGAAAGAGTGAAGATGCTGAACGCATTTTTCTTTTGGATTTCCTGGGCATGTGTCACTGAACGCGTCGGACAGGATATTACCTACACCAACAACTGGCCTTCTGAGGAACTGGTTGGTAATCATCCTACCGGGGCATTGCTCTTATGGACGGGTTTCAGTGTGATCATGTTGCTGGCAGGTATTGGGATGATGGTATTCTATTATGCCCGCAAGAGAGAGGAGAGCGCAGATGAGATTCCGTCTAAATTTCCGTTGGCCGACTATATTCAAACGCCGTCGCAGAAGGCTACCGTGAAGTATTTCTGGATCGTTTCAGCCTTGCTGCTCGTTCAGGTACTTGCGGGGATAATAACTGCCCATTATACTGTTGAAGGTCAGGCATTCTTTGGGATCCCTCTTGCGAAATGGCTTCCATACTCCATTTCACGCACATGGCATATTCAGATCGCCATATTCTGGATTGCGACGTCCTGGCTGGCTACCGGATTATATTATGCTCCTGCCATCTCTGGCGTCGAGCCCAAATTTCAGAAACTGGGTGTTAACTTCCTTTTCCTGGCTCTGTTGGGTATCGTGGTCGGATCGTTGGCCGGTCAATGGATGGGTGTGATGCAGAAACTCGGACTCGCTCAGAATTTCTGGTTCGGTCATCAGGGATACGAATACGTCGATCTCGGCCGTTTCTGGCAAATATTCCTGTTCCTCGGATTGTTCATTTGGCTGTTTCTAATGGGAAGAGCCATCTGGCCTGCCTTAAAAGTGAAATCTGAGAGTAGAAATTTGCTTATTCTGTTCCTGATATCCTCAATCGCAATAGCCGCATTTTATGGCGCCGGACTGATGTGGGGTCGTCAAACAAACCTCGCCGTTGCTGAGTATTGGCGTTGGTGGGTTGTGCACCTCTGGGTTGAGGGATTCTTTGAAGTCTTCGCTGCTGTCGTGACTGCTTTCCTGTTCGTCCGCATGCAAATTATTAAAGCTGCAACGGCCACAACAGCCGTCCTCTTCTCTACAGTCGTCTTTCTTTCTGGCGGTATCCTGGGTACTTTCCATCACCTCTATTTTACTGGAACTCCAACTGCCGTGATGGCTCTGGGAGCCACCTTTAGTGCCCTCGAAGTCGTTCCGCTCGTTCTCATGGGATTCGAAGCGTACGACAATCTCAAGTTGAACCAAAGTAACCAGTGGATCACGAAATACCGGTGGGCAATTAACAGCTTTATCGCGGTAGCATTCTGGAATCTGGTGGGTGCGGGAATATTCGGGTTTTTAATTAATCCACCGATTGCCCTATATTATATGCAAGGACTTAATACCACTGCAGTTCACGGACATACTGCCCTCTTTGGCGTGTACGGAATGCTCGGTATTGGCCTGATGCTTTTCGTGCTGAGAGACATGGATAAAGATGCCGTCTGGAACGAAAAATGGGTGAAGTTTGCTTTCTGGAGCATAAACATCGGACTAACGGCAATGGTGCTTTTCAGCATCCTCCCGGTTGGTTTGGCACAAACACTGGCCAGTGTCAAAAACGGATTGTGGTACGCCCGTTCGGCAGAATTTATGCAACAACCGTATATCTTAACATTCAAGTGGTTAAGGATGATAGGCGATACCCTGTTTGCATCAGGAACCATCGCATTGGCATGGTTTATTTTCGGACTTAAGTTCGGATGGTCCGTTAAAAAGTAGAAAAAAGCCCCCGATACCTGAAAGTGGCTAAAGTGAACTGTTGTTCGCTTTAGCTACTTTTTTTTGCGATAGGCAAACCACCAGATCAGGAATCCACTGATCAATACGACCAGTATTGACAAGCCCATCAACGGAACATAAAGCAGATAGAACGGGCCGATCAGATGCTCAAAGACTCTGCCGGTATGAACCTCCAGGGCAGCATTCCATAGCGAGATCGGTGAATTTTTAAGAATTTCAGATGGCATTTCGGGAAAGACGGGCGCCTGATCGATGGATACTGCTCCCAGGTTATAATCAAACCAGTATCTGTTTCCCCGCGTATCTTTTACGAATCCTGCAGTCATGTTCTGACCGACAGGACGACCCATACCATGCGGCACTTCAGCAGGCGCTCCGGTTAAGTAGTCATTGTTTTCGCCGGAGGCCGGACTCCAGACAAATAATCCGCTGAAGGATCCAACCAGAAATCTGTTGCTGTCAAGTGGCTCCAGGACATTACATCCCATTATGCTAACCAATGGCTGGTTGATTACCGATTCAAGATTATTTTTCAACTCATTGTCGGCCAAAAAGAATCCGTCAGAGGTGTAAAACAGATATTGACGGCTTTGTTCATTCCATACAACCCGGCGTAATTTGTCGTGCCACGGATTATCTGTGTCCAGATGCGAAAACGGGATAATGCCAACCCGCGCGGAGGAGATTGGTATCAACAACGGAGGTCGCAAAAACATGCCGGCCGTAGTATTCACTACCAGAAAGGCAACAAAAATATATCCGATCAGGTTGTGCCATTTTAAGTTTAATTTCTTCATGGCCAGAGGAGTGGCAAAAGGCTGCTGCCGACTCTTTAATCTCGAAATCCATTTCGGAAATAGAAAATGCAATAATCCGGTGATGGTTAGGAAAAGAAGCACAATACCCAGCAAATCCACGAACAGTTTGCCTATCCAGCCGAACAGCTCACCGCTGTGAAGCTCCCATAATGTCAGAAACAATCCGGCTTTACGTTCATAACCGATGGGTGGGGGTAAACTGATTCGCTGCAAATGAATCAAATCGGTCGTGTAGTAAAGGTAATTGCGGGTCAAAACCAGCAGGGAATCGCCTTTGATAGCCAAATCCGTAATTCGCTCCTCGTTGGGAGGCATTGCAACAGGCTGCCAGTCAGAGTCTTTCAGGGTACAGGAATATAAGCCGAAATGCGTTCCTGCAACTAATTGTCCTTTGAATCTTACAATTGAATAAATTTTTCTTTTATCGATTCCTTCCGGGAAACCGTTGTTATAATCGTGAAAACGCGATAGACCTTCCGTAACCATCCACGCACCGATGTTGCCGTAAATCAGAACGGAATCGTTTCCAACCGGTAAAGATGATCTGACGGATGCCAGGTTCCAGTTTTTGTACTGGTACCCAGGGGGCATCAAGTTGCGCGAAATATCAACGTTTGAGATTATATTTCTGTGATTCAATATGATACCAGAAATTGCAAAGAGTAAGGCGAACAGGGATACGATAATTCCTGGCCACTTATGGTATTTCTTAAACGTTCTTACCCACTTGGAAATAGTTGGGGACATATAGATTCATTTTTGTGCAAAAATACTTTTTCCGGATAATGAAGTATCCTTCTTAATCTATACGCACAAAAGAATTTTTGGTAATACATTCCCGGAATCAATGGATACTTTCCGGATATCACAACACTTCTTCCGAAAAGTATTACTATCAATGCCAACACTCTATTCATTTTTGCACAGTACCGAAGTTGTTTTAATTAGTATCTTTAGGTAATGCTGTTAAAAATTTAAAAGAAAGTAAAATGGAACCAAAAATTGCGCAAAAATCTCCGTTTGTAGTTGAATTAGAGGCAGGAAAAGAATACCACTGGTGTGCTTGCGGCCAAAGTAAGAATCAACCTTTCTGTGATGGTTCACATCGGACTACCGAATTTAAACCACTGTTTTTTACCGCTGAAGAGTCTGGACCAAAGTATCTTTGCGGATGCAAAAGGACAAAAAATCCGCCATTCTGCGACGGAACGCACAGAACGTTGTAAAATTTGTTCATTTTGTTTCTTTAGGAATAGAGCGGGAAATAGTTTGCCGTTAAACTATACGACAAAACCATTGTCAAATAAACTTGTAAATCGGCTCTATTTCCTGTTCTATTTTAATTCAATGAATTTTCGTTTTCGTCTAGTATTTTTTGTCCTTCTGCTATTAATACAGTTCGCCAACCCTTCGGCTAATGCCCAAACAGGTTCTCAGGCAAAACTCTCCGACAATGCCGTTAGGCAGAAGGATCTTGTTGATATTTTTAAGAAAGCCGGGGCATCAGATTCCCGAAATGACAGCACAAAGCTGAAAGGGAATGGGCCATTTTTCTCTATCATGCCGGTTGTGGGGTATTCGTTGCAGTCAGGGCTTACCGGAGCAATCGTTTCCAACACCTCTTTCTATACAGATGAGAGCAGAAACAAAATCTCCAATCTGATTCTCAATGCCTATTACTCACTTTATCACCAATATTGGTTCACGGCCAATACCAATATTTTTTTCGAGAAGCGTAAAATTCACCTTTTTGGGGATATCAGGTATTATAATTTCCCGACCCAGACTTTCGGACTTGGAACGAAGAGTTTAGCTTCTGAAGCGCTGGATATCAAGTTCTCCTATCTGAGGATTTATCAGTATATCTTTCGTGAAATCAGCCCGGATTTATTCGTCGGACTTGGATACAACTTAGACTATCATTACAACGTAAAACCAGATTCCGTGCCAGGGCGAGTGTTAAACGATCTAGGGAAATACCTTGTTACGAATCACTCTATTTCTTCCGGGGTTTCCCTAAATGTTTTGTATGACAGCAGACGAAACGCGGTAAATCCAGATAATGGCAGCTATGCCTATTTGCAATTCAGGCCTAATCTGACCATGTGGGGGAGCGACGACAACTGGCAATCCCTGATGATAGATTTAAGGCATTATATTCGTTTTCCGGGTTCATCTCACAATGTGCTGGCCTTCTGGAATTATAACAACTTTACTTTAACTGGCAATCCCCCTTATCTGGATATCCCCAGCGTTGGCTGGGATTATTATTCGAATACCGGTCGGGGGTATGTGCCCGGAAGATATACCGGTAAAAATTTCGTATATTTTGAATCAGAATACCGTTATAGAATTACCCGCAACGGTATTTTAGGAGGTGTCGTTTTCGGAAATATGGAAACATTCTTCAAGAGAACCATCCGGAATCATACATTCATCCCTGGGGGAGGAGTAGGTTTGCGCATCAAAATCAATAAGTTCTCCAACACTAATCTTGCAATTGATTATGGTTTTGGAGTCGAAGGCTCACGCGGATTTTTCTTCAATCTGGGTGAGGTTTTCTGAACGCAATGTTCAAATTGTTGTTGGCATTTATTTTTTTCCTAACTTCATAAACAAAAGTGGCTAATGATTTGTTAGAAAAAGGTTTGTCTTTATGAATTATTAGAGATTTTCATCGAAAGCGCAATCAGCGAAAGGTAACCAACTACATATAAATCAGCAAAATCCTTACAGGCAAAATTCGACTTTGGTCGTTATCGGGCAACGAGGGAAGATCTGAGTCGTATGAAAAATTGTCCGTGATTTGTGAAAGATAAAAGGGAAATGATGAAAAATGTTCAGATTCTGATAATTGAAGACAGTATTACGCAGGCCGAGAAATTGAAATATATTTTGGAGAATCACTCGTATACTGTCAGGCATGAGTTAAATGGACTAAATGCTTTCGAATCTATCCAATATTTCAGGCCCGATATCATTATCAGCGACATTGTTATGCCCTTGATGGACGGGTACAGTTTTTGTTCTGCCCTAAAATTGGATGATGACTTAAAAAAGATTCCCGTCATTTTGCTTACCTCGCTTTCTGATCCGGGGGACGTAATAAAGGGGTTGGAATGTGGGGCAGACGGATTTCTCGTGAAACCATATTCCGAAGAATTTTTGATTTCACGGATCCAATATTTTATTCAGAACTCTGAATTGAGGAAAAATCAGGCAGACAACTCTCTGCTTGAAGTGCTGTTTGCCCAGCAGAAATTCACTATAAATTCGACGCCCAGGCAAATCTTAGATATTCTTCTTTCTACTTATGAATACTCAAGTCATAAAAATCTTGAATTAATAGCGAGTAACAGAGAGTTGAAAATAGCGCAGGAGAAACTGACGCAGCTAAACCTTAACCTTGAGAAGGAGGTTCGCATAAGGACGAGCGATTTGGAGAAAAGTAACGCAAGTCTGATGGTGGAGATCGAAGAGCGTAAGCAGGCAAAAATTGAGCTCCTGGCTGCGAAGGAAAAAGCCGAAGAGAATAACCGGCTAAAATCGGCGCTCTTGAATAACATGAGTCATGAAATCAGGACTCCCATGAATGCGATCATGGGTTTCTCAAATTTACTGGCGGAAGCTGAGGAGACAGAAGTAAAAATGTATGCTGATATAATTCAGAAAAGCTCGAATCATTTGCTCAAATTATTGGACGATGTAATTCTTCTTTCCCGCTTGCAAAGCGAAAAGATGACTATTTACCAATACGATTGCATTCCAGCTGATATTGTCCTCTATGTGCATCAGGTCTTTCAACATTCAGACCTTAATAATGGGATTGTTGTCAAAGTGAATATTCCTGAACAGTTTAGAAATTTCATCATCCGGTCGGATGAGGACAAGATAACCCAGGTGCTTACCAATTTAGTTTCAAATGCCGTAAAATATACCCCCAAAGGATCAGTGGAGATAGGGTTTGATGTTTCCGGTGAATACATCAAATTTTTTGTAAAAGACACGGGAATTGGTATTCCCGAAAAAGAACTGGATAAAATTTTTGAGACCTTTTATCGTGGTGAGCAGGCCTTGAGCTCTGCTATCAGAGGGAATGGCCTCGGTTTGAATATTGCCAAAGAGCTGGTGGAACTGATGGGTGGGTCTATTCACGTAAACTCAACGCATAAGAAGGGATCGGAATTTTATTTCAGAATCCCGGTAAACTACTCAGGCCATGTTGAATCAAAAAAAGCCATGACCGAACCGAAACGTGTTCTTTCGAGTGATCTTAACCTGTTGATTGTGGACGATGAAATGCTTAATTTTCAGTATCTTGAAATAATGCTGAAGAATAAAGTAAAGAAAATTGATCATGCTGTCAATGGAAAGGAAGCCCTTGAAATGGCCTCCGTTAATCCGTATGACATGGTGTTAATGGATATGAAAATGCCTGTCATGAGTGGTTTCGAGGCAACTGTGCTGTTAAAGAAAAAATTTCCGGGTCTTCCAATCATTGCGCAGTCGGCTTATACCTTACCGGAAGAAAGAGATCTGGCATATCAGGCCGGATGCGATGATTTTATTTCCAAACCGATCAAGGGAGATTTGCTGTTTGAGATCATCGAAAAGAATGCGAGGGAACTTGAAGGATAAATTTTTAAAATCAAATTACTAGCAGATGAACAGGCAGGAGAAGTTAGTCGTTTTCCATCTGGATGGGATGCAGTTTGCACTTTTTCTTTCCAGCATTGAACGCGTCATTCATAGTGTTGAAATACATCCGCTGGAGATAGCTCCCGATCATATTCACGGGATTATCAACTTGCACGGGGAATTTCTGCCGGTTGTCAACATTCGTAATCTTTTCAATCTGCCGGAGCGCGAAATTGAATTATCGGATCATTTTATCATTGCCAACTCAACCAAAATCAAAATGGCGCTTTGGGTTGATGCAGTTGATGAAGTGGTGACGCTGGATGATGATCAGATCGAAGAAACCAAAAATATTCTGCTCGAATCAAATTTTGTACAGGGACTGTTCAGACTAAGGAATGGGATGGTGCTGATTCATGATTTGGATAAATTCTTAACTGCCGAACAAATTTCCAGACTAACTGCTGAAATTGAGAAGCATAAAAGCAACGAAAAATGATTGACCAATCTCCGGTTTCTATTTTTCCGCTTTTGCGGGATTATCTTCACTCGAAGCTGGGGTTGTCCTATTCGGAAAAACAGGAAGTTGAATTGTTACGGAAGTTAGGATATGCTGCTTCAGATTTCGGATTTGATGACAGCACAAAATTTGCGAACTGGCTGCTAAAAAATGATTTGACAAAGAAGCAGCTGGGGGATTTAGCCAGTCATCTTACGATAGGAGAGACCTATTTTTTTCGTGAAAGAAAGAGTTTCGATTTTCTGGAACAGATTTATCTGCCAGGCCTTATCCGCAAAAGGTATGAATCTGAAAGATTTCTCCGGGTTTGGTGCGCGGGATGTGCCACCGGTGAGGAGGCATATTCACTGGCTATAGCGCTGATTCAATCGATTCCGGACATTCATCGGTGGAAAATTTCAATTCTAGCGACAGACATAAACAACGCGTTTCTCGAAAAGGCCAAACGTGGAGTATATTCGAGATGGTCCTTCCGCACTAATTCGGATGAATTTATCCTTAAATACTTTACCAGAGATGATTCCGAAAGGTTTCACATCAGGCCTGAGATAAAGAGAATGGTTACCTTTTCATCCCTCAATTTGGGTGAAGATATATATCCTTCGGTAGCTGGCAAAACGGATGGCGTCGATATAATATTTTGCAGGAACGTACTGATATATTTCTCGCAGGAGGGCAATAAGCAAGTCACCGAGCGGTTTTACAACTCACTCACCGATGGCGGAATATTGGTTGTTAGTCCGGTAGAAATGACCGGGATGATCTCCTCAAAGTTCAATAAAATTCGCTATTCCGGATTCACTATTTATCAGAAGGATCTGCACTACAGAGATGAGAAATCAAAATTTCTGCCAAATGATTACCCTGTCACACCTGCGGCAATTCTGCCTGTCGACGGAGGGAATAACGATCCCGGTAGCGTGACGGGCAAACTCATTGCAAGTGCTATAACAATTAATACGGAAGCCGGATTACCGCCAGGGGAAATCGCCCCGGAACAAATTCCGTCGGTCGAAATCGAATTAGAAATTGCCGAGGCTCTCTTTCGGAAAGGCGCTCTGGAGGAGGCTGAGTCGATACTTGCCAGTTTGGTCGACAAGATTGAAGATTTAAAAATGCAGGTTGTGTTGCTGCTCGCAAAAATTAAAGCCAACCTGGGCAGACTGCATGAAGCCGAGATTCTGTGCGAAAGGGGTATTGCCTTGGACAAACTTAATCCAAATTTGTACTACCTGCTCGCCACTGTGATGCAGGAACAGGGGAACGACGACAAAGCTATCATTTCATTGAAGCAGGCATTATACATTGATCCGGACTTTATTTTAGCCCATTTTTTGTTCGGAACATTAAGCTTGAAGCAAGGTGATCAGGCTCAGGGAAAGCAGTCGTTTAAGAATGCAATTTCAAGCTTGTCGAAACTCAAACCGGAAGATATCCTTCCTTACTCCGACGGACTGACGGTAGAACGTTTCAGGCATATACTTAAAGCGATAAAATAAAATGGAACGATGAGAAAGAAGATAAATTCAGGATTTCAACCGATCGATGAGGCTTCTCAGAAATTCAAGGTGCTGAGAGAGCGGGCAGAGCTGTTGTCGAAGATCCCCGATCCGGTCAGTGAGAGCGGAGTCTCGATGAATTGCTTAGGCTTCCTGTTGTCTGATGAGTTGTACCTGATCGAAACCCGGTTTTTATTGGAAGTAATCTACCTGAATGAAATTACCCCTCTGCCTTGCTGTCCCCTTTATATTCTGGGGATTATAAGTGTAAGGGGAAGGATCATTTCCGTTATAAACCTGAAAAATTTCCTCAATCTGCCCGACAAAGGGATAACAAATCTCAACCGGGTAATTGTTGTCGAACACAATGGAATAGAAGTTGGCCTGTTGGTGGATGACGTAGTAGAAAATACGACTGTTTATAAAGATCAGCTAGTTCCTGCAATCTCCACGCTATCAGCAAAACAGAAGGAATATTTACTTGGTGTGACGATCGATCACGCAATCGTCTTTAACCTGGAGAAATTCTTATCTGATGAAAAAATCATAATAGACGAAGAAGTATAACCGATATAACAAAACCACAGATTAAATTGGAGGAAAGAAAATGAAAAACGTATTAACCAAAAGCATTAGTGCGAAGCTTGTCGCATTATTTCTGATCGTATCCATAATTCCGGTCTCAATTATCGGGATTATAAGTTATACAAGCTCCAAGGCATCCCTGCAAAGTGCCATTGAGACCAATATACAATCTGTGGCCAATTCCAGGGCAAAGCACATTGAGAACTTTGTTACTGTAAGCCTCGACGTGGTGAATAGTGCAAGTTCACTAAGTCTGTTCAGAGAAAATCTGAATAATATAAAAAAGGGGATTGATGTAGAAAAGTCCAGAGCAAAGCTTGACGAAGCCATGTCGCAATGGGAAGCTAAGAGTAACGTTTTTTACAGGGCAAAAATTTTAGACCTTAATGGAGAAGTTATAGCTACAACCAGGAATGTCCTGAACGACATGGGTACCAACAGGTCTGATATGGAGTATTTTAAAGTCGGATTAAAGCGACCGTTTGTGTCTGAACCATACATATCTCCGGACGACAATATCCCCGTGATTGCCTATTCTTGTCCGGTTTTTGCTCCAAATTCACAATCAGAAGTAATTGGGGTTTTGGTGATACATCAGGCAACCGATGCCGCCATAAATAAGGGTGATATCTGGGGTGCCGGACTCGGGATAAATCAAATAGTAATGAACAAGGAGGGGATGGGAGCCTCAGGTGAGACCTTTCTGGTAAACAACCAGGGTTTGATCATTTCCAATTCCAGATTAGTCGAAGGAACATTTTTGAAGAGATCTATCCCAGAAGCTATTTTACAAGAATTGAAGTCTGAGAAATTTTCCGATCCTTACGTGGGTTATCAGGGAATAATGACTGTGGGGCAAGCAGTTCCCATTGCCAATACAAACTGGTTGTTAGTTTGCGAATTTGATTCGTCAGAAGCCTACTCCCCGGTTGTTAAATTGGGAAGCAGAATGTTTATGCTGATAATCGCAGTCATAATCCTTGTCGCAATTTTCGCATTCTTTATCGCGAGATATTTCACCAAACCGATCATCTATCTGACAGATATTGCAAAAGCGATGGCCAAAGGCGATCTGAACCAAACTATTGAAGTCGGATTGAATGATGAAATTGGTCAGCTGGCAAATTCAATTAAAACGGTTCAGGAGACGCTGAATGAAAAAGCATATTTGGCCAAGGAAATTTCAGAAGGAAATTTGATGATCGAATCCAATCCGCTATCCAACAAAGACACGATGGGATTTTCTTTCGCCAACATGATCACAAATCTGCGTTTTCAGCTTAAGGATATCAGTGATGGCATCAATGTTTTGTCGTCATCTTCCAGTGAAATAATGGCTTCTGTGACGCAGTTAGCATCAAGTTCTGCCGAAACCGCAACCTCCGTCAGTGAGACAACCACTACCGTGGAAGAGGTAAAACAGACAGCCATCGTATCCAATCACAAGGCCAGGATGGTGTCGGATAATGCCGAAAGAATGTCAGAGATCTCAAAAGATGGTGCTAAGGCGATTGGCAACACAATTGAAGGGATGAACAAGATCAGGCAGCAAATGAATGCGATTTCAGCTATGGTCGTTCGGCTAAGCGAGCAAAGTCATACAATTGGAGAGATCACCGCAACAGTGAGTGAGTTGGCCGAACAATCCAATCTGTTGTCTGTAAATGCTGCTATCGAAGCGGCTAAAGCAGGTGAGCACGGCAAGGGTTTCACGGTAGTGGCACAGGAGATTAAAACATTGGCCAATCGCTCCAAAGAGGCAACCGGTCAGGTGCGTAACATATTGCGGGACATTCAAAAATCAATAAGTTCGGCCGTAATGGCAACGGAAGAAGGTGGTAAAGCCGTTGATGAAGGCTTGAGACTTACCCATCTTTCCGGCGATGCAATCAGATCGCTTACCGAGAGTGTTATGGAGGCATCGAATGCTGCCATTCAGATTGCAGCCTCCAGTCAGCAGCAGCTCGAAGGTATGGATCAGGTTGTTACAGCCATGGAAAATATCAGGGAAGCAAGCATGCAAGCCGTTATAAGCACGCAACAATCTGTTGATTCTGTCAATGATCTTCAAAAAGTCGGCCAAAAGCTGGACGAACTGATGAAACTATATAAACTAGGATAATGACGAGCCGGGAAGAGTTCCTTCAAAAATTGCGGGCAACTTTCAAAATAGAGGCTACAGAGGGAATTTCGAAAATCACTTCTAACCTCATCGGACTGGAAAAGAGGCCAGATGATGCGCTGAAAAGTGAATTGATCGAAGCCGTTTTTCGGGAAGCACATAGTTTGAAAGGCGCTGCCCGGGCGGTGAATTTCATGGAGATCGAATCTATCTGCCAATCCCTGGAAAGCGTTTTCTCGGATATTAAAGGTAACCGGATCGCGATGGCATCCGGCCTGTTCGACGTTTTTCATTCTGCGGTCGATTTAATCAAGGATCTTTTGAATGAGCCGCCCGACAACCCAGGCGAAATAGTCGGTCGCCGGGTTGCCGAAATTCTGTCCGCACTCAGCGATTTCTATAAAAGTGCCCCAAAGGATCCCGATCCTGTGGAAAAGCAATCTGTTGAGAGAAATTCGGACTTAACAGAACCGGCTCAGGATTCTATGGTGCCTCCGAAGAAAGAAACCCCTGTAGCCGGGGCAAAACCAATTGTTGGGGCAGCGGATCCGACCGTCAGAATTTCGATCGAAAAATTAGACAATCTGTTCAATCAGGTTGAGGATATGCTGACCTTAAAGCAGACTTTCGTTCACCTGAATGACAAATTGAATGAAACATCCAGGGGACTGGATTCCTGGACACATACTACTTCTGAAGCGGCTTCTGTTCTCATGGGATGGAAGCAGCGCGCAGAACACTCAAAGGATCAAAAAACTTTATCCTTTGCCATTGCTGATGTGAACCGAGTAGTCCAATTTGTTGAATCTGCTACTTCATATTTCAGATTGCTCGGGTCGGATTTGGCAGGAATCCGAAAATTGACGCTTGAGGAAACTCATAACTCCAGGATCAAAATTGAATCGCTGCTCGATGAGGTAAAAGAAATTATCTCGATGCCTTTCTCAACTATTTTGGACGTCTTTCCCAAAGCCGCCCGCGACATTTCTCACAATATTGGGAAAGATGTGATAGTCGAAGTAAAAGGTGGTAGCATGGAAATTGACAGACGAATTCTTGAAGAACTCAGGATTCCGCTGATGCATCTCCTTAGAAACTGCATTGACCACGGCATTGAGAGCCCCAAAATCAGACAATTAACCAATAAGCCGGAGACGGGCACCATCCTTATTGGAGTCGATCGCTTCGAAAATAACCGCGCCGTAATCACTTTTTCTGACGACGGTGCAGGTATTGATTTTTTTAAAGTCCGGCAGAAATATGCGAAGTATCTCAATCTATCGGCCTCAGAGGTTGAGGAAACGGAAGAACAAATATTAATAGACTTTTTGTTCAATTCTGGTGTAACGACCAGCGATATGATCACTGAACTTTCAGGACGGGGACTGGGTTTAACCATCGTGAGAGAGAAAATCAATCAGATGGGAGGTTCTATGACCGTCAAGTCGCAAAAGGGCAAAGGGACAGAATTCGGGATTGAAGTTCCATTGTCGCTGGTTACGGTGAGAGGAATCCAGATCAGAACTGGTGAGAGGGAATTTATAGTACCGACAACGAAGGTAGATCGTGTTTTGAGACTCAACAAATCCGAATACAAAACCATTGGAAGGAAGGCAAGCATCAAATACGAGGACAGAATAATACCGTTGGTCTACCTGTCCGATTTGCTGGAAATTCCGAACAAAGAGAATGAGAGTGCCAATTTTGTGGTACTGGTGATGGGTTCCATCGAAAATCGTATGGGTTTTGCTGTGGATGAAATTGTGGATGAGGAAATGGTTCTGGTGAAAAAATTTAACCGGCAGCTAAAAAGGGTGCGTAATATTGCAGGAGCCACGGTTCTCGGCTCAGGCAAGGTCGTGCCGATACTGAATGTTGCAGACCTTTTAAAATCAGCGATGAGGGAAGGTCATCCGGGCGTTGCTGAAAGAGCTATTAATCCTGTCCATCCCGATCTTTCCGTTTTGGTTGTGGAGGATTCCATAACCTCCAGAATGTTGCTGAAGAATATTTTGGAATCATCCGGATACAGAGTTTATACTGCTGTGGATGGAATTGACGGCTATACGTCGCTGAAAGTCAATCCTGTTGATCTGGTTGTCTCGGATGTGGATATGCCCAGAATGAACGGATTGGATATGACGGCTAAAATTCGTTCGGACAGCGCGCTGTCTGGTATTCCTATCGTTTTGGTGACATCACTTTCCAAGAGGGAAGACCGCGAACGTGGTTTGGAAGTTGGTGCAAACGCTTACATTGTGAAGAGCAATTTTGATCAGAGCAATCTGCTGGAGGTCATTGAAAAACTAATTGGAAAATGATAACAGTCCTTATCGTCGAAGATTCCAGAGTGGTGAGTGAATATCTTTACTACATTCTCAGCAAGGATCCACAGATTCAGGTGATTGGAAATGTTAGTAATGGTAAAGCAGCCATTGATTTCATCGAAAAGATGAAGCCGGATGTAATTACCATGGATGTTGACATGCCCATTATGAATGGATTGGAGGCTACAAAGATCATAATGTCTTCTAATCCAATTCCCATTATTATTGTCACAGCCAGCCGGAATGCCAACCAAATAGCCTTTTCAATTGAGGCGCTTGCCGCAGGGGCATTATCTGTAATCGGAAAGCCGGTAGGTCTGAGTCACCCACTGGCTGAGGAACAAGGCCAAAAGCTGGTCACTTTGGTCAAGCTAATGGCCGAAATTTCCGTTGTTAAACGAAAAGTAAAGAGTGCGGCAAAAGTTATTCAGGCCCCAGAGCATCCGAAATTTAAGCAATCTGTTAATAGGCACTCCATACCGGAACTTGTTGTTATTGGGGTTTCCTCGGGCGGGCCGCAGACTCTGCAGGTCGTTCTCGCTGAAATTACGGATCAGTTTCCGGTGCCAATTGTTATCGTGCAGCACATTGCCCAGGGTTTTCTCCCTGGATTGGTAACCTGGCTAGGAAAGAGTCTTAAAATCCCGGTTCGCATCGCTGGCGAGAGTGAACGGCTTCTTCCGGGTGCGATCTATTTTGCCCCGGACGGACATTTCATGGGTGTGACGAAGCGCGGACACGTCAAAATGGAAAAAAATACTGAAAAGAATGGACTCTGTCCTTCCGTTGCCTACCTCTTTCGCAGTGCGGCCAAAGAGTATGGGAGTAAAGCGCTGGGGATCATTCTTACCGGAATGGGGAGTGATGGCGCCAAAGAACTAAAATTGATGCGGGACGCAGGTGCCGAAACGATAGCTCAAAGCAAAGACAGTGCCCTGATCTTCGGGATGCCTGGCGTAGCCGTTGAACTGGGCGCCGCAAAATATGTACTAAGCGCCGAAGAAATTGGGAAATTTCTGGTCGAAATTGAAAAGAAGAGGTAGTTCAGTTATCCTGGGTCATGATAAATCCACTACCATGGATGTTGCGGATCTCAATGGAAGGATCATCCTTGAAAAACTTGCGTAACTTGGTGATGAAAACATCCATACTTCGGGTGGTAAAATAGCCATCATCCCCCCAAATCTTCTTAAGTGCAACTTCCCGCGGTAATAATTCGTTTCTATGCTCACACAAGAGAAGGAGAAGCGCCGACTCCTTCGGACTAAGCAATTGCCTGGTTCCATCAAGACTTACCTCCCGTAATTTTGAATCGAAGATGTATTTTCCAATGGTAAACAGGTGGCCGGAATTTCCCGAATCCCCTTCGGCTCTTTTAAGAAGCACCGCAATTTTGTATACGAGAACATCCGCATCGAAAGGTTTGATAATATAATCGTCTGCACCGACTTTATACCCGGTGATTATATCTTCCTTCAAAGACTTCGCCGTAAGATAGATAATCGGAATCTTCGGATCAACAGACCGAATCTCTCTTCCAATTGAAAACCCGTCTACATTGGGGAGCATAACATCCAGAAGGCAAAGATCATATGATCCTTCCCTGAAAGCACTCGCCGCATATTTGCCGTCGCTGAGCCAGGTTATGGAATAATTACAAATTTCAAGATAGGATTTCAGCACAGCACCGAAGCTAAGATCGTCTTCAACGAAAAAGAGTGATTTCTTGTTGCTCATCGCCGGTTGATTAGAAATGGGATAAATACTACAAACCGACTACCTTTGCCTGGTTCGCTATGAACTTTGATAGTTCCGTTATTCGCATCCAATATCGCCTTAACGTAACTCAATCCGAGTCCAAACCCTTTGATGTTGTGAACATTTCCGGAAGGTAATCGGTAAAACTTATCAAAAATCCGGGCCTGGACAGCTTTTGTCATGCCCATTCCGTTATCTTCAACTGTCAGGAATATCCCTTTTGGACTATTGGTCGTTTTTATTTTGACGACCGGATTCTGCGTAGAGTACTTGATTGCGTTGTCCAACAGATTATACACCAGATTCGTAAAGTGGCAGGGGTCTGTTGTCACCACCGGATTCATCGCCTCCAGCGTCGTTTCGATAGTGCCGCCCCTTTGTTCCAATTGAAGCCTAATCCCGTTCACGGCCTCCTGGATTAACAGATGCACGTCAGTAGCCTGGAAGTTAAACTCAAATTCTTTCCTGTCCAGGCGCGCAATCTGTAAAATCCGCTCGACCTGCTCGTTCATTCGTATGTTCTCTTTTTTGATCATTCCTGCAAAGAACCTGACCTTTTCCTCCTCATTGATGACCTTGTCGTTCGATATAGAGTCTGCCGCTATTGAGATTGTGGCAATCGGCGTCTTAAATTCATGGGTCATATTGTTGATGAAATCCGACTTCATTTCGGAAATTTTCTTCTGTCTGAGGATCAGAAAAATACTCAACGAAAATGTCAGGAAGATCACAAGCGTAAAGATAACGGAGAGGCCCATGAGAAAGCTGGTGGTTCGCCCAATAAACTGATTCCTGTCGGGGAAATATACGGCCAATTCCAGGTTTTTCCTGAAAATATCATCGGGGAAAAGGTTCACCTTGTACCATCTCCTATGGTCGGATACCATTTTTATTTTCTCTGGGATACTATCTCCATTGGAAATATTTATTTCGAAATCGATCGGGATGGCTTTGTCCAGAAGCTCCTCCTTCAGGTACTTCCTTAACTGAACTTCGTCGATATGACGACCAGTCTCCCAACCCCGGTACTCTATCTGGATCTGCTTGTTCAGATTACTGAGCCGCTGAATCTTTTTTTCTACTTCAGGACCAACATGAGCCAAATTCAATTGAACCAGGGAGTCGTCAAGCGTACTAAATATATCTTCTGTCAGAATCCGGGCAGATTCTTTCTTTTTGCTTTTTCCTGAATCTTTTTTAGCTGCCCTATTCTCCAGTTTGAGTTGGCGCGAATTTGAAGTCGTTACACTTATCGTATGGCGAACAGTATCACGCTTGATAACCACGTTCAGATCTTCATAAGTAGGAGGTGGCGGAGGTGGTGGAGGCGGTATAGAACCTTTGCCATCCCACCAGGTGTAGTTTTTGCCTGAAATATTACGGATCACTTTGAGATCATGACCGGTCTCCAGTCGCCGGACTGCCTTGTTCATACCCTCATTCACTGATCGGTCGAAAAGCTCATTCCTTACACTTACAGAATTACTAAACCAGTAGACCTGCACTGCAATGATTCCGAGCAGTGAGATCCCCATTAACAAAATCAATCCTGTAATTAACCGCTTGTTCACTGTTAAAATGATTCTGGTTTCCTTATTATTCCATCTGTCTCAACGTATCTTCCATTATCAAAGAAGATTACTGACAGAATTGATAACCCAAAATTAGGCAATATTTTAACCTCGAATTCAACTTTAACTTAGCCTTAACACTTTTTTACCAGACCTTAACGCTCCCGGGTACAAAATGAAACTACTTTTGAATTGTGAAACGAGCATGGAATAAGTCCACAAAAGGGATGTAAATCCGTTTGCGAGTTCCATACGACCTCTTAAAAACAATTTAATTACGTGTGAAAAAGATTTAATTTAGTCACTAAAAAAATTATGATTATGAAACTGGTATTTTTCTTAGGATTATTTTTGGCTATAACTGCCTTTTCTTTCGGTCAGGGAGGAAATGCAGCAAATGACCAAAAGACTCAGCAGAAGAAGGAACAACGCGTGAAAGTTTTGGTAAGTCACAACGGTAAGGAAACCAAAATTGATACAACGTTCAATCTTGCTGATGATAAGCAGGTCCAATTTAAAGTTGATTCAATTTTAAAGAAGTACGGCAAAGACGGAGCAAGTGCAGGTGATAAAAAGTTTCTCATCATTCAAGATGGCAAAAAAATCACTCATGCCCAAGCTGGCGAAAATGGCTCCGCACCTGAGCGTTTTGATGTGTTCTTTACCCGAAGCGATTCAGGAAAAGGGGGGCAGCATATGCGAAAAGTAATTCGCCTCAATCAGGGTGGAGAAATCACAACCATTGACAATATGGGTGACGACATGATGATGCCACCGCCACCTCCACCTCCGCCGCCTTTCCATATGAAATCTTTTAAATTTGCAGGCGGAGACCCCTTCGCGATGGATCCCGACAACAAGGATATTATTTCCTACGACAAGAAGGATATTGGCAAAGGACTCGAAAAAATTACGATTGTAAGGAAAAAGCTTCCTGCAAAGGAACAGATGAAAGATGTTGAAGTTAATGTGGAAGTCACCGATGACAAGAAGAAATAATGCGATGACGGTATAGTTCAATACCTGCAAAGGGAAAATGAAAAGGATGATGTCTTAACTGGCATCATCCTTTTCATTTTTCCGACCAGTTCATCCAGATGGATTTGATGCGACCAGTTGAAATTGCAGTCACACAAAGTTCGCCAAATTTCGATCCCCCAATGAACAAAACTAGATCGTCTGATGTTTCCTCCGTATATAATTTGTTTTTCAACGGGTCCAACGGAAGCGAAAATCAGCTAAACTACTTCTCACCAACATAGGTATTATTTAGGCCGGTGATCCACAAAAGGGGCTAATTGATTGGCTTTATAACTCGGAGTGATACAAACTAAAATTTTGCTTAATGAGAATTGCCAAAAATTCATGGAAGGCATTGACTATCTTTTTTATTGGATTGCTTCTTACAATAGCGGCAACGGTGCTGACACATCGCGAGGCGGAGGAGCAGGCTGATAAGGAATTTGTTGATGTCTGCGATGATATTGTACATAAAATTTCAGTCAGAATGCAGGCACACGCGCTGTTTTTGAGAACTACGGCTGCATTTTTCGAGGCATCGGATACTGTCACAAGACTGAGATGGAAAATGTTTAATGATCAGGCAAGACTGGATCAAAAGCTTCCCGGTATTCTCGGAGCAGGGTATTCCGTGATTATACCAAAAGATCATCTCAGGCAGCATATCGAAACGATCCGGAAGGAGGGATTTCCGGCTTATACGGTCAGACCATCCGGCGACAGGTCGTTCTACACCTCGATAATATATATTGAACCATTTTCAGAGCGTAATCGCCGGGCTTTCGGTTACGATATGTTTTCTGAGCCAATCCGCAGGAAAGCAATGGAATTAGCCCGGGACTCAGACATGGCCACACTCTCCGGTAAGGTTGTTTTGGTACAGGAAACCGAAAAGGATAAGCAGGCAGGAACGCTAATGTATGTGCCTGTCTACAAGTCATCCATGCCTATAGAAACGATAGATCAGCGTCGCGCCGCAATTTTGGGCTGGGTCTATAGCCCCTATCGGATGAATGACCTGATGCTGGGCATTTTAGGCCGATGGGATTTCATTGGAAGGGATAGAATCAGTCTGGAAATTTTCGATGGTTCTGCTACGGATAATATCCTTATTTACAACAGTATGGGGAAAGAAAGCCGTAATCTCAGCAAGGAAGCATTCAGAAAGTATTCTTTGCCGCTGGAATTGTGCGGCAGACAATGGACAATGCACTTCACGCAAAAAGAAGATCAAATTATCGCCTTTCAAAGCAAAGAACTATTTGTTCTATTTAGTGGCCTATCTATCAGCTTACTACTATTCTTTCTGTTTCTGACGATTCTGAACACACGCACCAAGGCTCAAAAAATCGCCGATTCATTAACGATCGACTTAAAAGAAAGGGAAAAGCAATTTGAAGCAATTGCAAATTATTCAGCAAGTTGGGAATCCTGGTTTAGCAAAGAGGGAAAGCTTCTCTGGATGAATTCCTATTGTGAAGTTCTTACCGGATTTACTCCCAGCGAATGCATCGCTTCAACTGACGTTTTGTCGATGGTCGTTGCTCCTGAAGATCTGGATTTGGTAATGGGGCGTTTCGTTCAGGCACTTCAGGGAGAAAGCGGGTCTAATTTTGAAGCTCGTTTCAAGCGAAAAGATGGATCCAAATTTTGGTTGTCTGTGTCATGGAGGCCAATCTTTGACGCCGCGGGTAATTCAATTGGAATCAGAACCAGCGGAACAGACGTCTCTGCCCGCAAACAGGACGAAGAAGTTATACGTAAGCTTTCTTTGGCTGTAGTGCAGAGTCCGGTGAGCGTTATCATCACTGATCTGGAAGGGAAAATTGAATATGTAAACGGAACGGCCGCTCAAACCACCGGCTACTCTCAAGACGAAATTCTTGGACAGAGGCCGAACCTTTTCAAATCCGGTGAAACGGCTGATGAGGAGTACCGAATTCTTTGGAAAACAATTACTTCCGGAGGTCAGTGGTCGGGAACTTTTCACAACAAAAAGAAAGACGGTACACTCTATTGGGAAGCTGCAACGATCTCCCCGATATTTGATTCAAATGGCATTATCACACACTATTTGGGAATAAAAGAGGATATTACCAGCAAGAAAAAGGCTCACGACGAGCTAATAACCAGTGAGGCAAATTTGAAGGAGGCAAACGCCACGAAGGATAAGCTTTTCTCAATCATTGCACATGATTTACGCGGACCAATCGGAAATATCTCTATGATTCTGGAGCTGCTCAATCACGATAATAATCTGCAGGAATCCGATCGGGCTTTGTTCATGGATTCGTTGATGCAAGGATCCCAAAATGCATTCAGTTTGTTGGAAAATTTACTAAGATGGGCCTCGAGTCAGGCGCATAAAATTGAAGTGAAGCCGGCTCATATTCCGGTCAATGCAATTATCCATCGGAACATTGATCTCCTCTCACCCGTGGCCAGTGGAAAGTCTGTAACGATTTTGACCAACATAACTGATAATTCTTCGATTTATGCGGATGAGGATTCAATCGACATCGTTTTTAGAAATCTACTTTCCAATGCGATAAAATTTTCACGTGCGAATGGAATAATAAATATTTCATCAAGAGATTCCGGCGACTTTATCGAGATTGAAGTTGCCGATAATGGTGTAGGTATTAAGGAGGAAATTGCAATTAAGCTATTTAGCAAAAATTCATTTTACACAACTCAGGGAACCAACAAAGAGAAAGGCACCGGACTGGGTTTGGTTCTGTGTAAGGATTTTGTGGTGCAAAACGGTGGAAAAATTTGGGTGGAAAGTATCTTCGGTCAGGGAAGTAAGTTTATCTTTACGGTACCTAAAAGTAATTCAAATAATAACTGATGACACTCAACCACATTGGAATCTGGACCGACAAACCTGAGGAGTTGCGAGCCTACTATATCAACCATTTCGGAGGTGTCTCCGGAAATAAATACACAAATGAGAAAAGGCAATTCTCCAGTTATTTCCTGACTTTTGAGTCAGAAGCAGGACTGGAAATTATGACCATGCCAGGTGTTCCTGATAACCTGAATGATACGGTTATAACACAGCATAAAGGGCTTATTCATTTGGCATTTAGGGTTAAAACCAAAAGTGAAGTTGACGAAAAGGCCAAAGAATTGGAAGCTGCCGGGTACAGGATTTTAAATGGTCCCAGGAAAACAGGCGACGGATTTTATGAATTTGAAACACTAGACCCGGATAACAACAGAGTTGAAGTCACTACGCCTTTTGTGGAAAACTAAATGGCCGGGTTGAAAATTCTATTTTTTTAGGAATGTAAATTTGATATTAAAATGTCTGTTGCTTCAAAACATGACATTTGTCATATTATCGAGATTGATTATTGATTCATTTTGTTAAACAGGAACTAGAAACCCGAAATACCTGTGCGATCAAACTAAGTCTGAGCTTTTACAATTTAAATCAATCACCTTGGAAAATTCAGTTAAATTTTATCACTGGCTACCCAGAATAATCTGTATTCTGGCCATACTTTTCGTAAGTATGTTCGCCCTGGATTCCTTCTCTCCTGATCTCACCCTCTGGCAGCAGATAGTTGGGTTTTTGATTCATCTGATTCCCACCTATATTTTGATTGCGTTATTGCTTGTTGCCTGGAAGTGGGAGTACGTGGGAGGGATCGTCTACACCATTTTTGGGGCGATTTTCTGCGTGGCTGTTTTCTGGTTGAATTATAGCCGAAACCGATTTGCGGTTACCCAGAGTCTCTTCGATGCCCTTATTGTTGCTTTCCCCTTTGTTATAGTCGGTATTTTGTTTATTGTCAGCCACAAACAGAAACAAAAGAATACGAAAGCATAAGTAAATATCGTCATTTTGTCCACGAAATGACCATGCTCGAATGATCATTGATTATAGATTTTTGCCGTATTTTGCCAGCAAAGAATCATTTCAGAGCTATCTGAATTGGTAAGAGGTCGGGTCAAACTACTTAAATAAACAATGGTCTGATGATACGAGTGAAAATTGTCGACGGTGCGGCTATTGACGCCGAAGAGATGGAAATGCAGGATGAGATATACCATTTTTGGGGTAAGTTTATTAAATCCTGGGATAAATTTTTCCTGGATAAGTTTCAGATCGTAAATGCAGAACCGGATACACTTCCTGCGCTCGAAGGTCTCGAGTTCTGGGCTTGGCTTTGTGGCAATGGGAAAGTCTATTTAATGGAGCAAGTCTCAGAAAATAATCTTATTGCATAAAAAAGTTGCTGATCTGTTTAACAAAACGCATTGATGTTTGTTAGTTTAATCCTTATCAATGGTGCACAAATTTGCAGAACCTTGGTCTGGAATAAATTGATAATTCCAAGTGGATAAGATTTTAATTATAGAAGACACAACTGAACTTCGGGAGAGCATTGCCGAGGTATTAATTCTGGAAAATTATTCAGTTATTCAGGCAAGCAATGGTTCCATGGGCATTCAATTGGCGCAAGAGCATCTCCCCGATCTTATTTTATGTGATATCATGATGCCCGAGGCCGATGGCTTTCAGGTGTTGCAGTCATTGAAAAATGAGCATAACCACTTAACCATTCCGTTTATATTTATCTCGGCCCTTGACGAGCGCAAAAACGTTCGGGAAGGCATGGACCTGGGTGCCGATGATTATTTAATCAAACCATTTTCCATTGAAGAATTGTTAAGAGCGGTGAAGGTGAGGCTTGATAAACACCGTTCCGTGGAGTCAAGAATAAAAATGGGTATTGAATCCATTGAACGGGAGCTTCAAAACGGGATATCCGGATTGGAAAATGAGATAGTGGTTCAGAAATCTTTGTTGGATAAAGTCACCTCTGAAAAAGAACAAATTGCTACTCAGTTGAAGGAGAAGCATGAGCAATTGATGCGGGATGCACTGCGAACTATTGAAATAAATACGACCTTGACACAGATGTCCAGCCAGTTAACGGAGGCATTACAAAAGAAAGGACTTACCGACGAACAACATAAGATATTGACGGAATTACGGAATAAACTCAGAAATAAATCCATTCTCCTAAACAACCAAACTGTTTTTCAATTGAAATTTGATCAGACGCATCCCGAATTTAAGAAGAATGTCCTGCTTAAGTATCCCAAATTGAAAAAGCAGGATATGGTTCTTTTATCATCTACATTTCTGCAGCTCGACTCAAATCAGCTTGGTATTATTTTGAGCATCTCTCCTGAAAGTGTCCGTAAAAAAAGATATCGGTTAAAGATGAAAATGGGATTGGGCAAAGACCAGGAACTAGCCGATTTTATACGTCATTTAGATCCTAATGAGTTGAGAAATTGATCGTGAAAACCTTCAGACTTATGAAACGAGCATGGGCTATGCCCTCAAAAGACGATGAAAAAAAATTATATGCGTGTGAAAAAGAGCAAGAATAACGAGGAGCACATTCTCCGTCTCCTGAATAACGAGAACCTGCTTTCGAATATTTCCAGACGCACGCTCACTAAAAATGATCTCAGCGAATTTCTGGATTTTTCTCTTGCCGAACTTGGCAATTATTTGAAAGTTAGCCGGGTTTATCTTTTTGAGCACCGTTATGAGACGCAGACCATGGATAATACCTACGAATGGTGTGCCTCGGACATAGTGCCACAAATTGATGAATTGCAGGGTGTTCCATCAGATGTTATGCCCTGGTGGACTGATACGCTTCTTAAGAATCAGGTTATTTGTTACTCTGACATTGAGGAAATTCCGGATGAATTGGTACGCGATATTCTGCGGCCTCAAAATATACTTTCAATTTTGGTTGTCCCGTTGATAGTTGGGGGCAGATACTGGGGATTTATCGGATTTGACGATTGCCTTACTCACCGGATATGGCTCGCCGAGGATGTCGATATTCTAAATTCGATTTCACATATCATATCCGGATTTATTGAACGTAAGCGCGGCGAAGATGCCTTACGTGAATCGCTGGAACAATTAAATACAGCCAATCATAACCTCGAAGAAAGAGTCGAACAACGCACCAGGGAAATACTCCAATTGTCAAATTTTCAACAGGCTATTCTTGAAAATGCCGGGTTGGCAATCATCTCTACCAATGCGGAAGGCATCATTCAGACTTTTAATCCGGCAGCCGAAAAAATGCTCGGATACAAGGCAGATGAGATGATCGGTCTGGCCACTCCTGCAATATTTCATGACCAGCTCGAGCTCGTTATTAAAGCCACAGAACTCAAACTGATCACCGGAGAGACAATCAAACCTGATTTCGAGGTTTTTCCATCCATCATCAGGCATTCGAATTCCAATACCTCAGAATGGTGTTACGTGCGGAGAGATAAACGAAAAATCCCGGTCATTTTAACGATCACCTCATTCGAGGGTACCGATGGAGTAATTGGCGGATATATCGTGGTTGCAATGGATATTTCAACGGAGAAGAGCGTTATAGCCTCATTGCGTGAGAGCGAAGAACGGTTTCATAAGATGTTTCACGAGCATGAGGCCGTTATGTTACTCGTGAATCCTATAACTGGTGACATCGTTGATGCAAATATGTCTGCGGAAAAATTCTACGGATATAATTTCAGTAAGCTTGAAAGTTTTAATATCTCGGTAATCAATTGCTTACCATTGGAAGATGTCCATAATGAAATGCGAAAGGCATATAATCAAAAGAGCAACTATTTTGAATTTTCACATAGACTCTCTACAGGCGAGGTGCGACTCGTTGAGGTTCACTCCACACCAATTGAGATAGATGATGAAAAATTGCTTTTCTCTATTATTCATGATATTACGGAGCGAAAAACTGCTGAACAGTCATTGATCTGGAACGAAGCGTTCCTTAAGAAAATGACAGAATCAACTCCATTGGCATTTCTGGTTGTCGATAACCGGACAGACGAAATCCTCTATGTTAATCATCAGTTCTGCGATATTTGGGGTATCAATCACCTGGAGGATCGTATTCGTAACCACGAATTGAAAAACAACGATATCATCCCGGATTGTCTTCCGGTTTTACGGGATGTACCCGCGTTCGCCGAATCATGTAAACCGCTTCAGGATGAAAATAACCGGGTCGTTGTTGAGGATGAGATTCCGTTCATGGATGGCCGCATTATCAGGCGTTTTTCAACGCAGATCAGAGCCGATGGGGACAAATATCTCGGCCGGCTGTACATTTTTGAAGACATTACCAAGCGAAAGATGCTGGAGCAGTTTTTGGTTGTTCAAAGGGATCTTACCACAAAGCTGAGTGCCACTTCAGACCTTTATGAAGCCTTGTCAATGACACTCGATTCGGTCTTTCAAATTGGGGAAATCGACGCTGGTGGCATATACCTTTTTAACGAATCCTGCACTGAACTCACCCTATATGCCCATAGAGGGTTGTCGGAGAAATTTGTTAAAGAGCGGTCATTTTATGGGCCTGATTCACCGAATGTTAAGCTTGTGCTGGAAGGGAAACCCGTATACGGGCCGTACCGGTCGTCTGTGTTTCCGGCGTTTTCTAACATGAAACAGGATGAAATTCACAGCCTTGCCGTAGTTCCGTTCAAATATGAAGATAAAGTAATCGGGGTCTTTAACCTGGCCTCAAGTACATCCACTCAATTTTACGGGAACCTGCAGGTTTCAATTGAGTCGCTTGCCGTTCAGATTGGGGGTACGATAACAAGAATCAGAGCCGAAAATGCCCTGTCGGCCAGCCAGCAGAATTTCAAACTACTTTTCGATACCATCGATGATTTCATGTTTATCCTGGATGCAAACGGGAATATTATCAAAACGAATTCGGTAGTAGAAGCAAGACTTGGGTACGAAACCGAGGAGTTGAAAAATCTAAATGTTCTGGCTGTCCATCCGGCCGAAAGACGTGATGAGGCAGGATTCATAGTCGGAGAGATGTTGGCAGGAAGAGCACTGTTTTGCCCTGTTCCACTTCAGGCAAAAAATGGAACACAAATACCGGTAGAAACAAGGGTAGTTATGGGGAAATGGGACGGTAAGGATGTTTTATACGGTATTTCCCGCGACATCACTGAACGGCAGAAGGCCGAAGCCGCCTTACGTGAAAGTGAGGCCCGGTGGAATTTCGCTCTGGAGGGATCGGGCGAAGGTGTATGGGATTGGAACACGCAGTCTAATGAAGTTTTTTACTCCACACAGTGGAAAGCAATGTTCGGGTATTCCAACGAAGAGATTGGAAATGGTCTCGACGAATGGGAAAAAAGAGTCCATCCGGAGGATAAAGAACAGGTGTATTCAGACCTCCAGAAGCATATCTCCGGCGAGACGGAGATTTACCGGAATGAGCACAGGGTGTTGTGTAAAGATGGCACCTACAAATGGATTCTGGATCGGGGAAAGGTAGTTGCCAGGCAAAAGAATGGCCAGCCACTGAGGATCATTGGGACCCATTCCGACATAACCAACGCGAAGCTGATTGAAGAGGCATTAAGATCCGCAGTTTCAAAAGAACGCGAACTTAATGAACTGAAATCTAGATTTGTATCTATGGCATCCCACGAATTTAGAACTCCTTTGGCATCCATACTAATGATGAGTGATTCGCTCATGGCTTATCGTACAAAAATGGATGATCAGCAAATCGTTTCGAAACTACAGAATATCAATGATCAGGTTCAGCATTTGGCAAAGGTTGTCACTGATGTGATGCAGGTTTCGAAAATTCAGGAGGGAAAGATGGAATTTAATCCGCAGTCTGTCGATTTTATAGCGCTCATCAGCAAGGTAATAAACGATTTTAATGCGAATAAACTGCTCAAAAACAAAATTCAGCTTGAGTGTAATTGCGGTAGTTTAAGCATGAAATTAGACAGTCGTCTATTAATTCAGGTACTCAATAATCTCATCTCAAATGCAATCAAATATGCTCAGCCAAATCCGATTGTTAAAGTAAAACTGGCCGAGACAAATCAGGAGGTTTTGTTGAGTATTCAGGATAATGGAATAGGAATACCGGAGAGTGATCAAAAAAATCTTTTTCAACCATTCTTTCGCGCTGAAAATGTTAAAAAGATTCAAGGTAATGGTTTGGGACTGAATATTGTCAGGGAGTCCGTCAGGTTGCATGAAGGCAATATCACATTCGATAGTAATCTTGGTAAAGGAAGCACTTTCGTCGTGCATTTACCTAAAAGTCTGATCCAAATTGAAAAGCAGTAATGATATGAAGCGTATACTAGTCATTGAGGATGAATTTCTCCTCCGAAAAGGTGTAGCAGAAATTTTGACCTACGAAGGGTACAAAGTCATCGAAGCGGAAAATGGTGAATCGGGTATTCTGGCAGTTCTCCAGGACACGCCGGATCTTGTTCTGTGTGATATCATGATGCCTGTCGTCGACGGGTATGAGGTACTTCGCCGACTTCAAAAAAACGATAGATCTAAGCTCATTCCATTTATTTTCATGACCGCTCTTGCCGAAAAATCAGATCAAAGGATGGGGATGGAACTCGGCTCCGACGATTATATCACAAAGCCATTTACCCGCGAAGAGTTACTAAATTCGGTCAGGACCCGACTGAAAAAAGCGGAAGACATAAAAGAAAGAGAGAATTTCTCGCTGAATGAGCTTCGGACAAATATAATAAGCTACATGCCGCACGAATTGAGAACGCCCTTAAATGGGATGCTTTGTTATGGTGAGCATTTAATGGATTTTCCACATAGCATCAGTCATGAAGAGCTTTCAAATATCGGTAAGAGTATTCATGAGAATGCTGTCAGACTTCATCGTCTTATCCAGAACTACCTGACATACACGCAGCTGGAATTTAAAAAACGCGAATACTTACTTAAAACGGAACTAAATAATCTGCACGAAATTTGTGAAACGAAGGCAAAGGACGTAGCCTGCAGCCATAAGCGTTCGGATGATCTTCAATTGAACGCAGCAAATGGAACGGCAATAATCGGGAACGATGAATTTGTAAAAATTGTCGAAGAATTTACAGACAATGCATTCAAATTCTCAAACGCCGGAACTCCAGTCGTCGTGACCTGCTACATGAAGGAGGGTGATTTTAACCTTATAATTGAAGATCAGGGTATCGGAATTGCCGCATCAGATATCCCCAAAATTGGGGCTTACATGCAATTTGACCGCAAGTTTTATGAGCAGCAGGGCTCGGGACTCGGATTGGTTATTTCGAAAAGAATCGTAGAGCTCTATTCTGGTAGCTTGTCCTTTGAGAGCGTTCCGGGAAAAGGAACTACTGTCCATGTTACTCTTCCCGGATCACCAAACAACGGCTGAATCCCGAAAAATATTTTATTGGCTCTTTGTGCCAAAAGTCGACTGTAAATTGCTATTTTTAACCATAGTATCGGCAGATAACCCGATTCTGTTGATTAAAATAGCAAATCATGTCAAAAGCCACTAAAATTGTTCTTTTTGTTGTGCTGCCGGTTTTAGTGCTTTCGGTAGCAATTGCCCTTATATTACTTCCAATCGGATTAAAAAAATACGTCAATGAGCATGGAAGTGAGTATTCGGGTCGCAAAACCTTTGTCAGGGATATTAAGATAGACTATCTCTCAACAACAATTAGTATCCTGGATTTTAAAATATTGGAAGCCGACGGACAATCAACATTCATTTCGTTTGATACACTTCAGGTTGCCATTTCGCCTTTCCCGCTTATCTCCTCAAAACTGGTGGTCGAAAAGATTCATTTGGTCAGGCCATATGCAAATATCGTTCGCAAAGACAGCCTTTACAATTTTGATGATATCCTAAAATTTGTCAGTTCGAAGCCTAAAGAAAACAGTGCGGAAAAGCCCGCATCTACGTTTCAATATGTGCTGAAAAATATTGTCATGGAACAGGGAAAACTGATCTTTGCCGATAACACAGTTGGGCATACTACGACATTCAACGATTTGCGGTTTTCAATTCCTTCCCTGAGTTTCAACCAGGATGAGGTAAAAGATGCCGGCATCAAGCTGCATTTTGAAAACGGAGGATCGTTTGCGGCCAAAGCGGATTACAATCAGCGAAGCGGTGCCTATAAAGTAGATCTTTCCGTTGATAAACTGGATTTAGGGACATTCTTGCCCTATGCTAAAAGCTATTTTAAGATTTCCACGCTTGCAGGATTGGTCAAAGGCGATTTTCATCTGGCGGGCACCGCAAGTAATCTGGATTCTGTTCTTTTTAGGGGCAAGGGCGAAGTTGCTGATTTTTCAGCCAATGACAATTCTAATAGAAAAGTGATCGGGGTCAAGTCAGCCAAAGTCTCCTTCCGGGATTCTTATCCGATGAAATATGATTACCGGTTTGACAGCATCGGATTGGACGAGCCCTGGCTTTTTGTTGAGATGAAAGATTCTACCCTGAATTTGTTGAATCTGATGGTCGAATCGCCGGCAGACACCGTTCCGTTCACCTATTTCTACAGCATCAATCAGTTTAGGATTGAGCGCGGTATGATCGATTTACGAGATAATTCGTACGAGGAACCATTTGATTATCAGTTGAGTGACATTGAAATGAAAGTTGATTCCATTTCGTCGACCAGCAAATGGGTTGACTCTTTTGCCACGATGAGACTGAATAAAAGAGGAAAGCTTCAGGCAGAACTTGGTATTAACCCATCGGATCCATATGAGTTAAAAGTCAATTACGTGATTTCAAATTTCCAGCTTACCGATTTGAATATCTATTCGAAACATTTTGTTGGTTACCCGATTTTGCTTGGAAATATGTATTACAAAGGGAAAACTGTGATAAAAGGCAAACAGCTTTCCAGTGAAAATAAGCTGATTATTCGCAATGCCAGCCTTGGGAAGAAGAGTGGTGGTTTGATGAACCTTCCGCTGAAACTTGCCGTCTATCTTCTCAAGGATATTCATGGAGATATTATATTGGATTTGCCGCTTACGGGCGACTTGAATAATCCTAAAACGAAGGTCGGCAAATTAATTTGGCAGGTATTGAAAAATGTGGTTGTAAAGGTGGTAGCCTCTCCGTTTATGGCTTTGGGAGGGCTTGTAGGTGTTGATCCAACCGAGGTTAAGGGGATTGAATTCAACTATGCGGATTCTACACTCACGCCGGCTCATTTGCGGAGAATAAAACTTTATACTGAACTGGAGAAGAAAAAGCCGGATATGAAAATGGAGCTGTCCTATTTTAATGACGACAGTCTGGAGCGGAATGAATTGGCAAAGGTTATCGTTGGTGCACATAAAATTGACTCACTTCAACAATGTTTCTCGAAAGCCAGAATACGGAAAATTGAAGAAGCACTGAAAAGCGCTGATGACTCCACGAAAATCAAAATTGTAATTCCCCCAAAGGCATCCCCTGAAAATGTTGGGAGCCGACCTGTGTTCGAACTGAAGTATAGTGTTGAAGAATAAAGTGATCTTGATACCCTGGTAATTGAACTGGAAAGGAAGTTGGAAGGCAGATAAGAGTGTTTAGCTGACGAACGTAAACGGGAAAAAATGGAAGAAAACGCTGGAAATAAATCGAAAGATGACGGTTCGATATTGCCCGTAACCGGGATGACTTGCTCAAATTGCGCCAGGGCTATTGAGATACATATCAACAATGTGCCTGGAGTGCGATCGGCTACCGTGGATTTTGCCGGTGAAAAACTACATCTGGATTTTGATTCTCTAAAAATCGACTTAAATACCATCGTTTCTGAGGTTGATCGCATTGGCTATAAGATTGCTGTCGGGAAAACGGAGCTTCCGGTTACCGGAATGCACGATAGTACAGATGCACTCCTTCTCGAGAAGCAACTTGCGGCTGTACATGGGGTACTCACGGTTGGTGTTAGCTATGCATCAGAACATATCTCACTTCAATATATTCCGGGGGTGACATCCATTGCTGAGTTGGCAGCCATCGTTCGGAAACTGGGATTTGATATCGTAAGAGGAAGTGAAACGGAGGAAATTGAAGATATCGAGGCCAAAATTCGCTCCACAGAACTCTTGCATCAAAAGCGGTTGCTAATTGTCGGACTGGCATTCACAATCCCATTGGTTGTCTACAGCATGTCGAAGGATTTTAAACTGGCAGGATTTCAGTATGACCAGTTTGCGATGCTTTTGGCGGCGACCGTAGTTCAATTTTTTGTTGGTTGGCCTTTTTATGTTGGCGCATTCAAAATCTTACGGGCAGGAAGTGCGAACATGGATGTGCTGATAGTGATGGGTTCTTCGGCAGCCTATTTTTCGAGTCTGTTTGTTACCCTGGGTTTTATTGATAGTCCGAACGTCTATTTTGAGACTGGTGCATCGATTATCACGTTGATAAGACTCGGCAAATACCTTGAATCCCGCGCTAAGGGGAAAACCTCAAAAGCACTGAAAGCATTAATGGGTCTGAAGGCTAAAACAGCCTGTATTTTCAGGGATGGTATAGAGGAGGTAATCAATATTGACGATGTCGCCGTTGGTGATGCCATTTTAGTGCGGCCAGGCGAAAAGGTGCCCGTCGATGGCATTATTACGGAAGGTAGTTCTGCTTTCGATGAATCGATGCTTACCGGTGAGTCGATGCCTGTTGTTAAGGGTCCAGGTATGGAGGTGATTGGTTCCACAATAAATTGCGAAGGACTGATCAAATTTGAGGCGACGAAAGTTGGTAAGAATACAGCCTTGTCTCAGATTGTCCAAATGGTTCAGGAGGCTCAGGGCAGCAAGGCGCCTATTCAAAAACTGACCGATGAGATAGGAAAGTATTTTGTTCCAGTCATTATCGGTTTTGCCTTGATGACCTTCCTTGGCTGGCTGCTGGTTGCCCAAATAAATTGGGCCGAAGCAATGATCAATGCGATAGCGGTACTTGTAATTGCTTGCCCGTGTGCCATCGGACTCGCAACGCCAACTGCGGTTATGGTTGGTTCATCCAAGGGAGCTGAGAACGGCATCCTCTTCAAAAATGGAGAGATGCTTGAACGGGCAGGTCAGGCGAACATTGTTGTCCTTGACAAGACTGGCACAATTACGAGGGGCGAACCCGATGTAATCGATGTTTTGACGATTTCAGGTCTTAAGCCTGACGAAATACTTCGACTGGCAGCAAGTGCCGAAAAAGGTTCTGAACACCCTATTGGCCGCGCTATTTTAAAGGCAGGGAAAGAGAAGGAGCTGTTGTTGGTTGATCCCGAGAAATTCGTCGCTATCAGCGGATTTGGTATTCGTGCTTTGTTAGAAAATAAAATCGTCCTGGTCGGTAATCTGCGCCTGATGCAGAGGGAAGAGATCGATGTGGAGAGTTATAACGAAATCATCGCACGGTTGCAAGAGGAGGGTAAAACGGTGATGGTTGTGGCAGTTTCTGATGCCGGGAGTGGGGTGGTCCCTGTCCCAATAGGGGTGATCGCCGTCGCAGATACCGTGAAACCTGGTTCTCAGGAGGCTATTTATGATCTGAAGATGCTGGGACTCGAAATCGTGATGATTACGGGAGACAACCAGCGTACGGCTTCTGCTGTTGCTGCTAAAGTTGGTATCGATAGGGTGATGGCTGAAATATTACCGGGAGGAAAGGCTGAAGCCATAAAAAAGCTACAGGTTGATGGTTCTCTGACAAATCAATCACGTGCGAAAGTAATCATGGTTGGCGACGGGATCAATGACGCACCTGCGTTGGCCCAGGCCGACGTGGGTATCGCGATAGGTACGGGCACTGACATCGCAATGGCGGCGGCCGGGATAACACTTATAAGCGGTGATTTGAGAGGAGTGGGACGTGCTATTTCCTTATCGAGGGGAACCTCCAAGACGATTATTGAAAATTTGATATGGGCATTATTTTACAATATTGCGCTAATCCCAATTGCAGCATACGGACTTCTCAGTCCAATGTTTGCAGCAGGTGCAATGGCTTTCAGCTCTATTCTGGTAGTTACAAACAGCCTCCGGTTGCGTGGATATAAAATCCAAAATTCATCAGCATCAAAATCTAGATGGAGTTCGCTGTCAGCATTGGCATTTTACGTCTTTGGTCCGGCAGCCACTTTGTTGCTCCTGATTGTTGTGCCCCTTCTGACCATGACCGAAGTGATGGATATAAAAGGGGCAAATCCGGGAACGATGACCCCTTTGTTAATGATGGTGATGGCCATAGCCAATGGGCTGATTGCAATTTCGTACTCCTCCATTCCGATCTTTCTGATCATATTTATGAGGAAACGAAAGGACTTACCATTTTCCTGGTCGTTTGCGCTTTTTGGCGCTTTCATCCTGGTTTGCGGCACAACCCATTTCGTTCATATTATCGGGCTTTGGTGGTCGGTTGATTGGTGGCAGGCAATCGTCGATTCTGTCACAGCCATTGTATCTCTTGCAACTGCGATTTTGGTTTGGCCAATGTTACCCAAACTTCTGAGAATTCCAAGTCCGGGACAGTTGCGTATTGTTAATCAGGCACTTCAAAAGGAGAAAGAAGAGCTTGTGTTTACAAAAGCAGAACTGCAAAAGTCCTACGACTTTGTTGAACAACAGGTGAAAGAGCGTACAGCAGACCTGGCACACACCAATATGCTTCTGAATGAGGAGATCAAACAGCACAAGGAATTGGCAGTTGTTCTTGAGAAAAGTGAAAAAAAATTCAAAGCTATAACAGAGAATACGCCAGTCGCAATTTATTTATCCTCCGGAGTGGAACAAAAAGTCGAATATCTCAACCCGACTTTTACAAAACTTTTTGGCTACAATATGGAAGAGGTTCCTGCCGCTGCAAGTTGGTGGCCTCTCGCATATCCGGATGAAAAATACCGCACTCAGATCATGGAGGAATGGCAATCTAAAGTTGAACAAGCGATTAACACAAACTCGGAAATCGAACGTGTTGAGACGGTTGTCACCTGTAAAGACGGATCGACGAAAAACATTTCCTGGGGTTTTATAGCCACTGAAGAGCAAAATTGGTCTTTTGGCGTAGATCTGACCGCACGGGTTCAGGCCGAAAAGGAAATTGTAGTGCTTAACGACAGACTTGGTTACCTAATAGAAGCCGTAAAAGAGCTATCTTCTACACGCAGTCTCGAGACAGTGCAGCAAATTGTGACCACCTATGCCAGGAAACTAACTGGTTCACAGGGAGCAACAGTCGTCTACCGCGAAGGTGATTATTGTTATTATGCTGATGAAGACGCGATTAGTCCATTGTGGAAGGGCAACAGATTTCCATTGAATAATTGTGTAAGCGGGTGGGTGATGCTGAATCACGTTCCTCTGGTAATTCGGGATATTTATGTCGACGAAAGAATTCCCAAAGATTTGTACAAACCAACATTTGTCAAAAGTTTATCGATGGTTCCGTTGAATGTGGTTGAACCATTCGGTGCGATTGGTAATTATTGGAGCGAAATGTATACTCCTACTGAAATTGAAATGCAGTTGCTGCAGACACTGGCCGATTCAGCCGCGAGAGCTATCGAGAATGTGAGGTTGTATGATGAGCTGGAAGACAGGGTTCGAATGCGCACTTCAGCGTTGGAGGAGAAGATGTCGGAACTCAAAGATTTTAGAAAAGCACTTCTGAACATTGTACAGGAATTAAATGTCAAAACGGAGAAATTATCTCAGAGCACGGCAATGCTCGAGGCAACCAACAAAGAGCTCGAAGCATTCAGCTATTCGGTTTCTCATGATTTAAGGGCGCCGCTTCGGGCGATTGATGGTTTTGCCAGAATCATGATTGAGGAATGTGCCTCGACCTTAGACAGTGAAGGCATTCGCCTGCTCGGCGTGATCACGGATAATGCAAAAAAAATGGGGAATCTGATAGATGACCTTCTTCGGTTCTCCAGACTTGGCAGGCAGGAGATAAAATTCAGACAAATAGATATGTACGCTATGGCAAACTCTGTTTTCGAGGAACTTACGCCGGATCGGGACAGTGAAAAAGTAGAGTTCATCCTACATCCTATTCCTGAAATAAATAGTGATCCTTCCGTCGTTAGACAGGTTTGGATTAATTTAATCAGTAATGCGCTGAAGTTTTCCTCAAAAAAGCCGCATAGCATTATCGAAATAGGAAGCGAAAGCGATGATCATGGAACTACTTATTTTGTAAAAGACAATGGTTCCGGATTTGATATGGCCTATCAAAACAAATTGTTTGGTGTTTTTCAGCGCCTCCATTCGGATAGGGAGTTTGAAGGAACCGGCGTAGGATTAGCAATAGTTCAAAGAGTCATAACCAGACTGAATGGTCGGGTCTGGGCAGAATCAAAAGTTAACGAGGGGGCAATTTTCCGTTTTTCGTTACCACGGAATGATTGAAGGATTTGCTTTTAACCCGTTAAAATAGTACGTTTAATAAATTTTTTGGAGGTAAAACGATATGCAAATGTACGATGCTACTGAGGTTTTGTTGGTGGAAGACAACTTACATGATGTCGAGTTGACACTCCGCGCACTGAAAAAGAACAATTTCGCGAATACTATTCACGTAGTTTCAGACGGAGAAGAGGCGTTGGATTATTTCTTCGCTACCGGAAAATACAGCGACAGGGATATTAATCTAACGCCGAAGTTGGTAATTCTAGATCTGAAACTACCAAAAGTTGATGGTCTGGAAATTCTTAGAAGGGTTAAGTCGGATGATCGGACTAAAAGTATTCCAATCGTTATTCTTACCTCATCCAAAGAGGAAAGGGATATTGTGGAGGGGTACAAGCTGGGTGCTAACAGCTTTATTGTTAAGCCGGTCGACTTCGACAAATTCTTAGCAATGGTAAAAGAGTTAGGCATGTACTGGCTTTTGCTCAACGAGCCGCCAAAATAAGATGGATAACAAATTAGTAATCCAGGAATGAAATCAGAATTAAAAATTTTAATGGTTGAGGATCTTGCATCGGATGCAGAGTTAATCAAACATCAAATTAAAAAGCATGACATTCAATTCAATGCGTTAATCGTTGATAACAAGGAAGATTATGAGAAAGCGCTTGAGGATTTCTTACCTGACGTAATACTTTCCGATTTTTCTCTACCCTCTTTTAATGGCTTGCAAGCGCTTCAGATACGAGGGGAGAAGGCTCCGGGTACTCCATTTATCCTCGTTACAGGAACTATCAACGAAGAGACTGCCGTCGACGTGATGAAGGCAGGCGCAGATGATTATATTATCAAAGAGCATATTGTCAGATTAGGTCCGGCAATATTGCAGGCCATCGAAAAGAAGGAGATCATCAGACTGAAAAGAGCCGCCGAAAATCAGTTGAAGATCCTTTCGCTGGCCATCGAACAAAATCCGGCATCCATTCTTATTACCAACCTAAACGGGGAAATTGAATATGTAAATCCCAAATTCACACACCTTACCGGTTATGGTTTCGACGAAGTGCAGGGAAAGAACCCCAGAATATTAAAATCGGGCAACAAATCTCCCGAAGAATACGCAAACCTTTGGAAAACCATTAAGGCAGGTGGCGAATGGCAAGGCGAATTCGAAAACATCAAAAAAAATGGCGAAATCTTTTTCGAGTCGGCTCTTATATCCCCAATAGCAGACGATAAGGGAAATATTACCCATTTTTTGGCCGTAAAAGAGGATATTACGGAAAAGAGAAAAGTAGAAAAAAAGGTAAAGCTATTAGCTCATTCATTGGAGAGCATCAGTGAATGTGTGGTCGTAACCGACAATGACAATCTGATCATTTTTACGAATGAATCGTTCAATATAACGTACGGATATCTTGAAGGGGAGGTAATCGGAAAACATCGAAACTTACTACTGGCACCCGATTCAACTCCGGAAGAGGGGAACCTCATCCTTCCCGAGACATCTAAGGGGTGTTGGAGAGGAGAAATAATGAACCAGCGGAAAGATGGCACAATATTTCCTGTCCTGCTTTCCATTTCCGAAATACGGGACGAAAATGAAGTACCCTTCGCGCAAATAAGCGTCATTATCGATATTACGGAGATTATTCGGAACCGGGAGGAATTGATGGAAGCAAAAGCCAAATCTGAAGAGACAAATAGGTTGAGATCAGCGCTTTTGAATAATTTGAGTCATGAAATACGGACTCCGATGAACGCCATAATGGGATTTGCCGGACTAATGGCTGAAGCAGATAACCGCGAGAAAAACTCCTACGCCGAAATCATCCTGAAAAGCTCGGGTCAATTGCTTTCCCTTATTGATGAGGTTATTCTTTTGTCCAGGTTACAAAGTGAAAAGATGACACTGAATTTCACCGGATGCAGTCCGGCCGAAACGGTGCGCGATATTTTCTCGATGTTCGACATCAAGGATCTAAAGGAAGGAATCGACCTGAAATTGAACATTCCTGAGGAGCATAAAAATCTGATGATTTCGACGGATGCGAATAAAGTCAGGCAGATACTTACCAACCTCACCTCCAATGCAATAAAATATACTCCGCGCGGCAATATTGAACTCGGTTTTCTGCTGCAAAATAGTCAGATTGAATTCTACGTAAAGGATACGGGGATTGGAATTCCGAAAAGTGAGCAACAGAAAATCTTTGAGACATTCTATCGGGGAGAGCAAGCAATAACTTCTGCCATAGGAGGAACAGGACTAGGGTTGAGCATTTCAAGGGAGCTGGTGGGATTATTGGATGGGGAAATCGGTGTTGCGTCTGAGCCGAACAAAGGCTCCCGTTTCCATTTTACGGTGCCTCTGGTAGAGTTCAATCAGACGCTGGATTGCTCCCAGGTGAAAGAACAGAAAGCCAAAGAGATAAAAGATTTTGTCATTCTCGTTGTGGATGATGAAGCCATTAATATCCATTACCTGCAAATTCTTTTGAAAAACAAGGTTAAACGGGTAGACCACGCATCGAACGGGAAAGAAGCCGTCGAAATGGCAATGAAAAATGATTACCACCTTATTCTGATGGATATTAAAATGCCCGTCATGAATGGGATCGAAGCCACAAAAATTCTAAAGGCGCACAATCCTGATCAGCGAATTGTCGCGCAAACGGCTTTTACTTTGCCCGAGGATGCTTCAAGAGTATTGGATGCAGGCTGTGACGATATCTTAAGTAAGCCCGTGAAGAAGGAGTTGCTAATCGAGATGGTCGAAAGATATTGTTAACTGTGTGGTGTTCGTTCCTGAAAGTCGTATTGTGAAGCCCCGACGAAAATTTGCTATACCAAAATTAGTATGAAAAAATTATGTTTTCTCTTGCTGGTAGTTTTCTGCCTAACGGGATTTTCGTCCGGACAGACCGCTACTCAGCTTTCTTTAGCTCAGCAAAATATGCTGGCAAAAGCAAATCGCCATGAAAAAGGCGGGTGGACCTTTCTCCATATCGAAGGGAATCCCGCCGAACGAGGTTTTCAGCATGGCTATCTGATGGCCAATGAGATTAAAGAAAATATTCGTCTCCTGAGTACAATCTGGTCGTATGATACCGCAATGGACTTTTCCTGGTATGTGAAGCAGGCAGGGATAATTCTCACACCAAAAGTAGATGCAGAGAATCTGGCAGAGATCGACGGAATTGTGGAGGGAATGAAGGCAGCCGGCGTAATCTCCTCGCGGGATGAAATGGTAGGACTCAATGGATATGCGGAACTGGCCGGCTCGTGGTGGTCGACAGTAAAAGACTCTATCCATGCTCATCCTCATCTGAATGATCATCCAAAAGAATCCTGCAGTTCATTTATTGCAACGGGTAGCATGACCGCCGATGGGAAGATTGTTCTGGGTCATAATACCATGGATTTATACTACAATCCGGTAAGTAACGTAATCCTGGATATCCTTCCCGAAAAGGGTTACCGGATAATGATGCAATCCCTGGCAGGATTTATCCATAGTGAAACCGATTTCTTCATCACGGATGGAGGACTAGTCGGTTCCGAGACTACCATCGGAGAATTTTTTCCATTTGATCCCAATGGGGCTCCGGAGTTTTCCCGGATGCGGAAGGCAACGCAATACGCCTCTTCGATTGATGAATGGTGTGAAATAATGAAGAAAAATAATAATGGAGGATATGCCAATGCCTGGCTTATCGGGGATATCAAGACAAATGAAATCGGTCGACTCGAACTTGGACTTAAATACGTCGGATTTGAAAAGAAAAAGGATGGATTCTTTATTGGCTCAAATGTTGCGGAGGACTTAAAAATACTGCGATTCGAGACCAAGAAGGATGAGATGAACATAAAATATTCTTCCATAGCCAGGCGTGTGCGTTGGAAACAATTGATGAAGGAGAATGCCGGTAAAATAAATTTAAAGCTGGCCAAGGCTTTCGAGGCCGATCATTATGACACCTATCTGAACAAAAAGAACGCCGGCGGACGTACTTTGTGTGGACACTGGGAAACCGATGCACAACCATTTGGCCCGGAAGTTCCCTATCATCCGGAAGGAACAATCGATGGGAAGGTGGTTGATGCAACAATGGCAAAACAAATGTCGTTTGTGGCCCGATGGGGATCGGCCTGTGGCAAGCCGTTCGACGGAAAGAAATTTTTAATTGAACATCCGCAATACGAGTGGATTACTGGCTTACTGAAGGACAGGCCCACCCAGCCTTGGGTCACATTCAAAGCCGGAGAGACTCAGTAACTTATGCTGGCGGTTGTGACGGAATATTGCCCAAAAATTTCTCAGATCCGTAAATTACTTGTAGCCTGTGGGCGATGATCCCTATCGTGAAGCTTCCGGCGCCCAGCGACTCTCCGTCGGCTTCGCCCGGTAGGGCAGAGTCAGACAAAATTCCAATCGCTTTGCCTGTGTGGGTGGATACTCTTCTGTCGCGGATGAAATCGCCCGAATAAAGGCCTTTGAAGTTTGTCAGGATGCCCCAGATTCCTATTTTCCGAATAACGGTAATATGAAATAGTCCACGCAGCGGATTTGCTTCCGGAACCTGCATCATTCCTCCGCCGTTGAATTTCCCAAGTCCGATGCTGGCGCTAAAAAGATTGACGTATAAAACTGCACCATCTATCGTGATTTTCGTATTGCGGCTTTTGTAATTTACATATCCTGACAGTAAACTTTGAATATAGACTCTTATGCCGGTTATCCCTTTCAATTTTAAATCGTTGGCATTTCGGGCGGCAACTGCATCGAATCCAAAACCTGCAATGTTGACGAAATATCTTTTGGCTGGTTTATTGTCCACCATGCAGGTAATTTCACCAACGTCCTGCAAAACAGTCTTATGCGCCTTAATGATATCAATAGCCTTCTGGTAATTGTCCGGAATCCCAAAAGTTTTGATCCAATCGTTGCCAGTTCCGACAGGCAGCATACCTAACGTGATCCTTTGCTGAACCTGCTCATCGGCGAGAAAAATGCCGTTTACAACTTCGTTCAGGGTGCCATCTCCTCCTGCAACAATAAGGTTTTTTGCACCGTTATTGACGAGTTCCCGTGTCAATTCGATGGCATGCCCGGGATATTGCGAAATGGAAAGTTGGAAATTTATATCAGATTGCCTCAGCAATTCTTCAATCTTCTTTTGGTCGTGAGTCCCCTTTCCTCCTCCGGCATGGGGATTCAGTATGACCTGCCATAGGATCTCGGTATTCATTGGCATCTGAAAATTAGTTGAGTAGTTAAAACGGCAATACAAATCTAAAAAAAATCGGGTGCAGAAAACTTCTGCACCCGAAAATCTATGAGTTTTGCCGGTTGGAACCGGAGTTCTTATTCCTGAACAGCTGCAATACCTGGTAGTACACGACCTTCGAGGTATTCTAACATTGCACCGCCAGCGGTAGAAATATAGGACACTTTGTCGGCGATACCGAATTTATTCACGGCAGCTACCGAATCTCCTCCTCCAACTAAAGAGAAAGCACCATTTGCAGTCGCCTTAACAATGGCATCACCGATCGCCTTTGTTCCGCCAGCAAATTTATCCATTTCAAAAACGCCTACCGGACCATTCCATAGGATGGTCTTGGATTCGCTGATTACTTTACTGAAATTTTTGATGGTCTCCGGACCAACATCCAGTCCCGACCAATTATCATCGATGGCATAAGAGGAAACTACCTTGGTGTTTGCAGTTTCAGCGAATGCGTCAGCTTCGAGTACATCAACAGCAAAATGAAATTGTACACCTTTTTCTTTTGCTTTTACGAGCAGATTTTTTGCAAGCTCTACATAATCATCTTCGCAGATCGAACCACCAATCTTTCCGCCTTGTGCTTTCACGAAGGTGTAAGTCATGCCACCACCAATAATCAGATGATCAACAGAATTGAGCAGATTTTCGATGATAGTGATTTTGGAAGAAACCTTTGAACCTCCCATAATTGCGGTAAATGGGCGTTGTGGGGCCTTAAGTACTTTGTCGAGGCTCTCAACTTCGCTGGCAACCAGTAGTCCGAAAAGTTTGTCGTTCGGGAAGAATTTTGCCATTACAGCGGTGGATGCATGCGCACGGTGAGCTGTGCCAAAGGCATCGTTTACCCAACAATCTCCCAGCTCGGAAAGCTGACGTGCAAATTCTTCGTCACCACCTTCTTCTTCAGGATGGAAACGGAGGTTATCCAGAACAAGGACTTCTCCGGGTTTGAGAGCAGCTGCCATCGCCTTTGTGGCTTCCCCTATGCAGTCCGGAGCCATTTTGACAGCTTTGCCACCAAGAAGTTCGCTCAGGTGGGGAACAAGATGTCTCATGGAAAATTTATCTTCCGGGCCTTTTTTTGGACGACCAAGGTGCGACATAATAATTACCGCTCCACCTTTTTCCAAAATGGTGTTAATGGTAGGTAACGCTGCTGTCATACGGGTATCGTCTGTAATCTCGAATTGTTCGTTGAGCGGAACATTGAAGTCAACTCTGATTAGGGCTTTTTTGCCTGAAAAGTCATAAGTTTCAATCGTCTGCATATCGTTGTAGTTTATTTTTATGAGAAGTGCAAAGATAGTGGATATCTGTTTGATATGCCTCCTTTTAGTGTTAATTTATTACTAATTCCAACTGAGTTGAGGCAGGTTGGGATAGGCCTACGCAATTTTATTTACTTTTGGGATGTGGGCAAAACGGATTCAAATATTTGCTCTATCTGAACTATGCTATTCAAAGAAGTCGTCGGACACCGTCAAACCAAAGATCTTTTGATCCAACTGTCGCTGGAGCACCGCGTTCCTCATGCCATGATGCTGATTGGGCCTCCCGGGAACGGAAAACTCGCCTTAGCTTTGGCTTTTGCGCAGTATGTCAATTGTAAAAATAAGTTAGAAGAAGATTCCTGCGGGGTCTGTAGTTCATGTGTTAAATACAGAAAGCTGATTCATCCCGATTTGCACTTTACAATTCCTGTTCTAAAAACCTCCTCCCTGGCCAAGCCAACCAGCACGGATTACCTGCCCCGGTGGAGGGAATATTTTATCGCGAACACATATCCCTCATACGAACGCTGGAATCAGTTTATCTCTGAGGAGAACAAGCAGGGGATGATTTATGTGGATGAAGCTTCTGAAATTATACAAAAGCTCAACAAAAAGGCATACGAGGCAGATTATAAGGTCTCTTTGATCTGGCTTCCTGAGACGATGAACCAGACATGCGCCAACAAAATTTTGAAGATACTGGAAGAACCGCCTGCTAACACCCTGTTTATCCTGGTTACCGAGGAAGAACAGAGGTTGTTGAGCACGATCCGCTCTAGATGCCAAACCATCAGGTTACCTAAAATTGAGGAGCAGGATTTGGCTGAGGCCTTGGCAAACCATCCCGCCATTGGCGAAAATAATCCGGCAGTAGTTGCAAGAATTGCAAACGGGAATTACATACTGGCTGAAGAATTTTTGCAGGATGATGAGGTTCGAAAATACAATCACCGGCAATATACCTCGCTTATGAGATTCGGATATGCGCGCAATCTGATGGAATTATTGTCGTGGTCGGATGAACTCTCTGCAATAGGAAGGACAAAGCAGATAAGTTTCCTCCGGTATTGCAGTGAGTTTACCCGGGAGAATTTTATGTCAAATTTCCATCAGCCGGCACTGGTAACGATGGACGAAAATGAGTCAAAATTTGCCGGCAAGTTTGCCCCTTTTATACAGGAAAAAAACGTGATCCATCTGTTCGCCGAATTTGAAAAATCGCTGAGGGATATTGCTTCGAACGGGAATGCTAAAGCCGTCTTCACAGATATGGCGCTCAAAGTATCCAAGTTGATAAGGCTATGATTCTCCGTATTATTTCATTATTTTTGTGCAAAAGTTGAGAAATTGCAAATATAATACCCATATCCGGCATCGGTAACAATTGAAGTGAATGGGTGGGTATTAGCTTCGCTGATCTTCGATCGCATTTGACCGTTAAAAACGAATTAATTAAATGAATCCTATACAAAAAGCCACTCGCGGATGTCCGGTAACAATGCATACACGAAGCTGTGCCAAATTAAATGTGTACAACTGGCTTCATGATGTCCCAAATTCCATTAATCCGAACGATATAATTGAAATCCGTTTTAAAAATACCCGCAAAGATTATTACGTAAACGTCAACGATTTGCCTCTAAAACCGGGTGATATTGTTGCCGTTGAGGCCAGTCCGGGGCATGACATTGGAGTTGTTTCACTCGTTGGAGACCTGGTGCTGAAGCAAATGAAAAGGCATAAGCCCACTTTCGTGGATGGTGAACTTCGCAAAATTTACCGTATTGCTAAACCCGTCGATATCCAAAAATGGGAGGAGGCAACACACCTGGAGCATGAAACGATGCTCAAAGCCAGAAAAATTGCTGAAGATCTGCGCCTGAACATGAAAATCGGAGACGTTGAGTTTCAGGGCGATAAAACCAAGGCCATCTTCTACTACATTGCTGATGAGCGCGTAGATTTCCGTCAGCTCATAAAGGTTTACGCCGATACTTTCCGCATCCGGATTGAAATGCGTCAGATTGGTGCCCGTCAGGAAGCTGGTCGGATTGGCGGTATTGGTCCTTGCGGGCGGGAACTTTGCTGCAGTTCATGGATTTCCAACTTCGTTTCTGTGACCACTAATGCTGCACGTTATCAGGAAATCTCCCTGAATCCGCAAAAATTGGCCGGTCAGTGCAGCAAACTCAAATGTTGCCTAAACTATGAACTTGATTGTTACATTGACGCTCAGATCAATTTCCCTCCAACCAACGTGCAGATAGAGACGGAGAAGGGAAATTTCAATTATTTAAAAGCGGATATTTTCAAGGGCATATTCTGGTATGTCAGTGAGAACTATAATGGCGGCGGGGTCATTGGCGTTTCCGTTGAAAAGGTCAAGGAGATTCTTCGCATCAACAGAAGCGGCAAGAGAATTCCTGATTTGACGGGGGATGTTATTGAGATTCATGAAAACACTGATCCAACATACCAAAATTCGGTCGGGCAGGAGAGTCTGGATCGCTTCGATCAAAACTCGAATAAACCAAGGAGGAAGAAACGCCACAAACCAATTCTGACACGCAGAAATCCGTCCAATCCAACCAATGATCATGCACAGGAAAATTCGGCTAATTAAAGTCGCAGGACTCTTTTTCATTTTCATTTCGTTGCTTTTAGCCTGCAACAGTAAAAGTGTGTACAATAATTACCGAACCCTCAGTGGATCAAAGTGGCATCAGGATTCAATCTTGAGGTTTGATATGACTGTACCCGATTCGACCAAGATTTACAACCTGTTCCTCGATGTCAGGAATGAAGGGAGATACCAATACAGCAATCTTTGGTTATTCGTAAAAATAATTCCTCCCAAAGGAGCTGTCGTAAATGATACGATCGAATTGACACTTGCCAGTCCGGAAGGGAAATGGTTCGGTCATGGACTCGGCGATCTTTACGATATGAAATATCCATACAAGCAGGCCACTTTTTTCCCGTCAGCAGGTTACTACCGCTTTGAAGTAAGACAGGGAATGCGGACAGAAGAGGGCATTTTAAAGGGGATTCATGACTTTGGAATTACGCTCGAACGAAGCAAATGAGCAAAAGCAAACTCGCAAAATTCGCAGAAATCAAAGTGCTTCCAAATGTGGTTGAAGTTCCCTATGCCGAATTGTTGAAGGGACCTTATTTCCTTCGTGGTAACTGGAATAGCCAATTCTTTGCGAACGACTTTCCAATAGTCCTGGAACTGGGATGCGGAAAAGGAGAATATACGGTTGGACTTGCAGAAAATTATCCGGATAAAAATTTTATTGGTGTCGATATCAAAGGGTCAAGAATCTGGCACGGAGCGAAATCGGCTTCCGATCAAGGACTAAAGAATGCTGCATTCTTACGTACCTATGTCGAATTGCTCCCATCCTTTTTCAGTATGGGAGAAGTCAGTGAAATCTGGATTACCTTCCCCGATCCACAGATGAAAAAATTCCGCAAGCGACTTACTTCCGCAACGATGCTTTCTCATTACGGTAAGTTGCTGAAACCAGGCGGAGTAGTACATCTGAAGACCGACAGCAATTTTCTTTATCAATATACGGTGGCACTGATCCATCTCAACAAATTTCAGGTAGAAGTAGAAACGGATGATCTTTATGCCTCGGATTATGCAAACGGAATCCTCGGCATCAAGACTTATTACGAAGAACAATGGCTCAACAGGGGACTAAAAATTAAATATTTGAAGTTTATCCCGCACTCCGACAATCTCATCGAACCGGATATTGAAATTGAGTGGGATGAATACCGGAGTTTTGGCAGGAATAGAAGAGGTGTCGAAGAAAAATAGAAATCATGGACGATTTTTACGATAAAGTGTACGAGACGACCCGTCTGATTCCGCGGGGAAGGGTCACCAGTTATGGTGCAATTGCACGCTATCTGGGTACAGGAATGTCGGCCAGAGTGGTAGGCTGGGCGCTCAATCTATCGCACGCAAAAGAGCCTTTTGTTCCGGCGCACAGAGTGGTGAACAGAAACGGTTTGCTAACGGGGAAAGTTCACTTCAATCCGCCCTCAGCTATGCAGGAATTACTTGAAAATGAAGGTGTCAAAGTCGAAGATGATGCGGTGGTAGATTTTGCGGCTCACTTTTGGGATCCATTTAAGGAATTGGGATGAGCTATCCGGCGATTGGTTTGTATCACTAGCAATGGCATTTACACCGTAGCCTAAAGGCTACGGCTAAAATTGATTCATTTCAAGTGCAACTTTTGGAAATTATCAGCGTAAACAGTGGCGTAGAAAACGCATCAGTGCAGTCTATCAATTTTAGATTAATGTATACAACTCAATAAACTATTTTTCACCTTTCACTTTTATCTTTTTAAATCATGGCAATTGTACCCAAAAATATTTCAGACACGTTGCGCAGGATTCTTTTCCCTGGATCGGATAAAAATATCGTCGAACTGGAGATGGTTCAGGAAATTCGTATTGCCGGCAAGCGCATCAGTTTTTCACTGATTTTTCAGAATGAGGAGGATCGTTCCATTGCAGCGGTCACCGAAGCTTGCGTGGATGTTTTACACCGCGAATATGGAGATGACTGCGAAATAACGATAACACCCAAGAGTGTAAATAGAATGAGTCCGCCTGTTTTGCCTGGGGTTAAGAACATTGTGGCTATCGCGTCAGGGAAAGGTGGCGTCGGTAAATCTACCATGGCCGTCAACCTGGCTGTGGCACTGGCCAGACAGGGAGCCAAAGTCGGATTGGTGGATGCTGATATTTTTGGTCCATCCATCCCGAAGATGTTTGGAGAGGAGGATTCCCGTCCATTTTTTGAGAAGATCGATGGGCGTGATCGAATTATTCCAATCGAAAAATTCGGAGTGAAGTTTCTGTCAATCGGATTTTTTGCCAACAAAAGTGATGCGTTGATCTGGCGTGGCCCCGTTGCGTCAAATGCCTTGAAGCAGCTGATTATGGATGGGAATTGGGGAGAACTTGATTTTCTTCTCGTGGATCTTCCTCCGGGCACAAGCGACATTCATCTTACACTCGTACAAACTGTTGCTGTAACTGCCGCTGTGATAATTACCACTCCTCAGGAGGTAGCGCTGGCCGACGTTGTAAAAGGAGTATCGATGTTTAACAGCAAGTCAATCAACGTTCCGGTACTTGGAATTATCGAAAATATGTCTTGGTTTACGCCCGCCGAATTGCCAGATAATAAGTATTATATTTTTGGGAAAGACGGTGGCAAAGCGCTTGCAGAAAAAATGGAAATTCCGTTGCTGGGACAGGTACCGTTGGTCATGAGTATCCGCGAAGGCGGTGATAATGGATTACCCGCCGCTTGTGATGATACCAGTGCCACAGGCATTGCCTTCGAAAAATTGGCTGAAGAGGTACTTGTTCAATTAGAACACAGAAACATCTTTTTCAAACCTACCGAGAAAGTTAAGGTGAGCAGAAAGTGATTTTTTCAGCAATTTTGAGTTAATTTGTCTAACTCATATACCCAAATCACTTGAAGGGATACAGTTTATTCCGTGTTTTGTTTTTGTTGGTACTGTTGTTATCTGTTGGCTGTTCTACCCAGAAAAACACTGCCTTGACAAGGTATTACCATAACCTGACCGCTCATTACAATGTTTACTTCAATGCGAAAGAGGGAATTAAGGAAGGTTTAAAAAGGGCCGACAAGTCTGTCGTTGAAGACTATACCCATCTATTATCTGTTTTTCCGGAAACGAACCCCAAAGCCGTTCAGGCTGCCTCTTCCGAAATGGAATATGCGGTTCAGAAATGTTTAAAGCTGATTGCAACGCATTCAATATCGGTGAGTCCTGCCCGAAAGCCAAATGATTCTGAGAATTATAAGGCCTTTGCCTCGAAGGGCGAATACAATAAATGGATAGATGACACCTACCTGTTGATGGGGCGGGCTAACTATTACTTGCGCGATTTTCACAATGCCCAGGAGAATTTTAATTATATCCTGCATAATTTCCCGAACCTGCCTACCAGAAATCCGGCTTTTCTGTGGCTATCAAGGTGTTACCTGGAGACCGGTGAGAATGAAAAAACCCTCGAGATATTTAAACTTTTGGAGAGGGATGGCAATCTTCCTGAGGAGATCAGGAAGGATCTTCTTCTGGTGAAGGCCTATTATTATCTGTTGAAAGACGATCAAAAAGAGGCAATTACACATCTCAGTCAGGCGCTCAAATTCAAATTGAATAAAAGGGAACAGGGCAGGTATAACTTTATTCTGGCACAATTGTACCAACGGCAGGGAGAAAATGATAAGGCAGCAGCAGCCTTCAGCCGGGTCATTAAAGCGCGGCCACCCTACCGGATGAAGTTTGAGGCGAAAATATCACTCCTGGAACTTTCCGATGCCAACTCGAAAGATGTAGATGCTGAGCTCACGAGAATGATCCGGGACGGAGGTAATAGCCCATTTTTGGATCGTATTTATTATGCTAAAGGGTCAATCGCATCGAAATCGGGACGTAACGCAGACGCACTTAAGGATTTTCAACGTTCTGTCAGTTACAGCACGGATAATAACAGTCAGCGGGCTCTTTCCAGCCTGACTGTCGCACGGCTCTTTTTCGATAAGAATGAGTACAGAATGGCGTCATGCTATTTTGATAGCGCCCTGGCCGTGATCGATCAGAACTATCCCGGATACGACGAAATTGTGACAAAGACCAACGGATTGGCCACATTGGTCAGTAACCTCGACATGGTTACCAGGGAAGACAGTTTGCAAAAAGTAGCTCTGATGACAGAGCCGGAAAGACTTTCCTATATCAACAAAATCATTGCTGCCATCAGCGAGAAAGAGAGTTTGAAGCAGCGGGAGCAGCAGAATGAATTAAATAACCAGAATTATTTCAGGAACCAGCAATATCGCGGGTCATTCGAAAATGATCAAAACAACAGCCTTTGGTATTTTTATAATCCGGTAACTGCCGGACTCGGGAAGACGGAGTTCCAGCAGATTTGGGGGAAACGGAAATTGGAAGACAACTGGAGGCGAAAGAATAAAATTTCACTGAATCAGGGAGAGGGCGATCAGGCGGATGCCTTGCCGGATCAGGGGAAAAAGGAGCAGTTGAAGCCCAAAATTTCGGATCCAAAAACGGTCGAATATTATCTTCAGGAACTGCCACTCAAAGACTCTTTGATGCAGGCCTCGAACGATCGGATTAAATCTGCACTTTTTGCTGCCGGCCGAATTTATGTGACTATTCTGCAGGATGAGCCTCATGCCATTGCAACTTTTGAAGAATTGAACAAGAGATTCCCGGGAAGTATTTACGAACTTTCAACATGGATTGAGTTTCACAAAATCAAGTATAAGGCAGACTTTTACCGGAGCGAAATCACCAAAAAATATCCGGATTCCAATTATGCCAAATTTCTCCTCAATCCAGATTTCTTTCAGGCAATGGAGGTTATAAAGCAACAGCGGGAAAAGAAATATAGTGAAGCGACGGCATTGTACCAAAGCGGAGATTATGTAGCGGCAGGAAAACTGGCCAGCGAGGTAATGACACTCCAACCTGATAGTATTTTGTTGCCAAAAGTGAAGTTTATAGAGTTGATAGCCAAAGGGAAAGAGACTTCTCAGGAAGATTTCTCGAAAATGCTCGATAAATACCTGGCAGATTTTCCGGCATCGCCGGCGAAACCCATTGCGAGTCGCATTCGTGAGTTAATTCAGCAGAATTCCCTCGCGGAGCTGGAGAAGATGATTGCTAAGATTGATTCTGCCGGAATTTCCAAAAACATGAACCCGCAGGGAGCAAAAGCTGAGGATCCCTTTGGAGGAAAATATTCGTACGATGGGGAACTATTCCATTATTTTGTGCTCTCCTTCCCGAGGAATGCCAAGGTTGATGTGAACCGTTTAATCTTTGACATTGCGAATTTCAACATCGACTATTATACCTCTATCGACTTTGACATTGAAGAGATAAAACTGAACGACGCGACAACCTTGGTGGTGGTTCGAAGTTTGCCAAACAAAGAGGAAGGGTTAGCCTATTTTGGAACCATCCTCAAGCAAAAAGCAGTATTCAAAACCTTAAAAGAGGTAGATTATCACTATTTCATAGCTTCTTCGCCAAACTATCGTAAATTAATTGCAGATCAGGATCTTATAGAGTATTTAAGATTTTTCGTACAGAATTACAGTAAAAATTCAGCTCCGGTAAAATAACTTGTAACACTCCCATTGTTACCGATTTGTATCAAAAAATGACCCATTGGGGCTATTACTTTCATTATTTTTTTTTGGTTATTTAGTTTCTTAAAGCGAATGAGGATCAGGTACCTTTTTTGTTTGATTTGGCCGTTTGATCAGAACTAATTGAATCGATAAGAAACTAAAATCGCAATCTAATGAAAAATTTATGTAAGCAGATGTTCATTCTTTTGCTTCAGTTTGGCGTTATGAGTATATCTGTTGCCCAACAAGTTGCAAAGCCAGTAAAAGAAAAAGTTGTTGAAACTTATTCCCGTCAGTCCCTGACTTTCTTCATGGGATCGCTTCCCGGAGTCACTGCCGGGCCAGCGTCTTCAGCCGAGCGGATCAGATTCTCTGATAAATACTATAATCATAATTTGAAACAGATTGAACTACAGCTTGGCGCGGATTTCAAGATGCTTACTTTCGACAAGAAGCGTGCTTATCTGAACGATAAACTTACCAAAGAAGGTATTGGCCGTAAAATGGTCGCTAAATGGTTCAACCGCCAGGAGAATGGGATGATGAATCTGGATTATGTTCATCAGTGTGGTCTTTACAATGCAACAGACCAGGATGTTAAAATGGCCGGGGTGGCGAAACGTGGTGATGCATTCCTGAAAGATGCTGGTCAGAACCTGGTAAACAAAACCTATGTGCTGATTTTAGTGCCAACAGATGTAAAATCCAACGACGACGGTAAGACACGCGGATGGAACGCAATGTATGACATATTCTTTTACCAGTTAATTTTTACACCGGAGGTAGTAGCCAATTTTTACAATATTTGGCCATATGATGATGATAATGAGGCAATCAAACAGTCAAAGGCTGCAGCGTTTGACACCCTCACGTTCAAATTCAAGGATGTCTTTGGCCGGCCGTTCAATTCTGCATCCGTTACTGAGATAATAACCAAACTGAAGAAGCCAAAGACTTTGGATCAGCTGATGGACGAACTGGTCAACCATATGTATGAAAACTCCACTTTTGCATTGGACAAATCTATTGAAGATTTCAGGGTTAAAACAAAGGTGTCTAAAACACACCCGATACGTGCAAAAATTGGGAAAAAGGAAGGACTGAAATGCGACCAGCAATTTTTTGTTTATCAATATGAGTACAACGAGGCGACTAAAAAAGCGGAACCTGTAAGACAGGCTGTTATAAGGTCTACAAGCAATATCGTTGATAACCGCACCGTGGCAACCGGCTCGAGTCCTGAGAGTAAGTTTTACCAAACCTATGGCGGAACAATCCAGGAAGGGATGATTTTACAGCAGCGGCTCGATTTTGGACTCTCCGTCATGGCCGGTTATGAGAGCGGTGGTATTGGAGGGATGGATCTGAATTTTATGTTTAGGACAGGCCCATTTACCAAAGTAAGAGCATTGTATCTGATGATTGATGTCGGTTATCAGGGTGGTGACTACAAAACTCCATGGAACACTTCTTCCACAAAATACAATTTTCTTCGGTATTCATTCGGCGTTGGTAAAGGGATTCGCATTGGCAGGATCGTTGAGCTGACACCTTTCGCTCAATACGGACTCGAAACGACGAAAGATAAAGCATACGAAGATATTTCAACGGGATTCGTCAAGGCAGGTGGAATGCTGGGCATAAACATTACGCACAATATTTCATTGATAGGTCAGGTGAATTACTATTTGCCGGGTAAGACGACTCTTAAGAAGACAAAGGATAGTACCGCAGATTCCGGGTACACCGGGAATTGGGACACCTACTTCAAAGATCGGACGGGCATGTCCATTATGGGCGGCTTACGCATCGAGTTTTAATTAATATTTCATTCATAAGCTATTATGAAAAAGAGCCTATTTTCAGTTATCGTTCTAATGTTAGCGCTAACCACCGTATTTGGTCAGACGCGAAAAGAACGTAAAGCCATGTACGACAGCCAATATAATTATGAGATCGCAAGTCTGGGCATCGGACTTGATGGAACCAAATTATTGAAAGTCTGGGGATATGGCAAAAAAGTCGATAATGCCATTTATGATGCCAAAAGAACTGTTGTGGCTGCTGTGATTTTTCGCGGAATTCCTCCTGGTAATGGTGCAGCGCCAACGCCTTCATTACTTCCCATCGACGGCTATGAGAAAAATCTGGATTTTTTTGACGAATTTTTTAAGGATGGAGGAATGTATTTGAGCTTTGTCAATCTCACAACCGATGGAACACCCGGTGGGTCTGATAACATCAAGATGAGCCACGGTTATAAAGTAGCTATCAGTGCTTCTGTAAACTATAATGCCTTACGTAAGTACCTTGAAGAAAAAGGGGTAGCAAAGAGAATGGATGCCGGATTCTGAAAACGCTCAACCAAATTAAAAACACCCGATATGAAGAAAACATTTTTATCTATTGTCTTATGTGTGGCCACTTTAGTATCCCTGGGACAGGCAAAAAAGCCTATCATCATGGTCGTTCCAAGCGACATTTTTTGCGTATCGCATGGCTATACAATGACCGTCAATTCGAACGGCAAAGACGAGGTATTGCCCGATTACAAAAAGGCGATGCAAGGAAGTGAGGAGTTGCGAATGGTCATTATTAAAATGGGAGCCATCATGACCGAACGGGGATTCCCACTGAAAGATCTGGAGCAAACACTCAAAAGTATTGAGACGCAGAGCGCTGAAATTTCTATGATGACATCAAAGAGCTCAAGTGCTGCCATTAAAGAGACACCTATCGATGTTTTGAAAAGGACAGCCAAGGCTGATATTATTATGGATGTTGATTTTAACATAAAACGTCAGGGTCCAAATAACTATATCACCTTTTCACTGAAAGGATTGGATGCATATACCAATAAACAAGTGGCTGCTGCAGCCGGAGCCGGGAAACCATCTTCTGCAGCTACCGCAGATATTTTACTGGAAGAGGCAGTTCTAAGTCATATGGATGGGTTCAACAGTCAGCTGACAAACTTCTTTAACGACATGTTTACAAATGGGCGGGAAGTTACGATTGCCCTTCGCGTGTGGGATAATGCAGGAACCGATTTTGAGCAGGATTTTGATTATAAAGGAGCGAACGATCAGTTGAGTTTTCATATCGAAAACTGGTTTACCGAAAATACCGTCAGCGGGAGATTTTCAACGATCGATGCCACTGCAACCATGATGCGCTTCGAGCAGGTACGTATTCCAATGATGTTCAATCTCAACGGCCGGGAGGTAGCGATGGATACCCGCCGGTACATTTCTAATCTGAGCAAATTTCTTGCCGGTCCTCCGTTCAATCTGGATAATAAAATATACCAACGCGGTCTGGGTGAGGCCTGGCTAATTATTGGGGAAAAATAATCAAAAGCAAGAACGATGAAAAACTTAAAATTTAGCTTACTTCTTTTGGCTCTTTGCTCCTTTTTCATCCCGCAGACAAAAGGTCAAAACAGTATGGGCGCCAGCGATGATTTTGCCAGGATTGCTATTGCCCCAACTATTCCCGATGCGATGAAGAACATGCCTAAGGGTGCGCAGGATATGCTTTTGGGCAAGATGAGGCAGATCATCGGACTGAACGGCATGAGTGCACTCGACGATGCTCCGCTTTTCATTATGACACCTCAGTTGATGGTGCTTAGTAATGACGTGACGCCGACAGCGCCGCCAATCTATACGTACAATATGGAGGTGGTCTTTAATTTGGCCGACAGGTACACGGGAAATGTCTATGCAACAGCTTCTCAGACGCTAAAGGGAGCCGGAAGAACAGACCAGTTGGCCTATAACAATGCTTTTAGCGAAATCAATATCAGAAATGGCAAGTGGAAAGTAATGATGGAGAAAGGGAAAGAAGCCATCGTAGAATACTTTAATTCCAATTGCGATTTGGTCATCTCCCGTGGGAAAAGCTTAGCTGATCAGCGCAATTGGGTCGCCTCGCTCGGGTTGCTTAATTCCGTTCCGCCAGTCTGTCGCGAGTGTTTTGACAAAGCCAATGAGGTAGCAGGCGAAATTGGTCGCAATATGCCGATCATCATTACAACCGAGAGTAAGGCGAAAATTGAGAAGGAGCCTGAGTATACGGGTGGCCAGACGATTGACATTGGCAACAAAATTTTCCTGAGGTTCAAAAGCGCTGTTGTAAGAGGGGAGAAAATCTATGCCTATTTCGAGCTAATCAACAAAAATGCAGAAGATTATATGCAGAAGATGTACCGCCTGTATGAAACTATGCTTATCAATGAAAATGGTGATGAGAAGCGCAATACCATGACTAAAATCGGATCCAGAGAGAGTAATAACTATCTCGATGTCACCATACTACCGGAAGTTAACACGGAGGTTATTTGTGAGTTTCCGAAGGTAAACGAAATCAAATATCTCCGGTTCTATATTAATGACAACTTCTTCAAGTTTAAAAATCTGCCAATAACCAAATAAACTTCGTGCAATGAAACGAACATGCTGCTTTACAACACTCAAGAGAATGATACTAATTTCCAGCAACATGTGAGTTCCATACTACCATTAAAAAGCAAATTATTATAGTATGAAAAAGACACTATTTTTCCTGTGTGCGGTACTCTATTCATTGTCTCTTTTGGCCCAGTATTCTGTTTCGGATAAAAGCGGAAAGAAACCAGAATGGACCATGAGCATGGAAAAGGGCTTCATCGTGGGGATTGGGAATGGCGTTGCCGTGGAAGATGCCAAAGATAACGCGATGGTAAACGTGAAGGCTCAGATTACAACAGCCGTGGCCGATTTCATTTCCTCTACGTCGGTTTCCAAAACCACCGAGCTAACTGCGAATAAGCTGAATGAGCTTTACCAAAGCTTTTCCAATGTTATAACCACTCAATCCGGTAAGCGCGATTATTTACAGGGGGTGTCGGCCTCCAACGTGGTCGCCTTTTATTGGGAGAAGCTGGTAGATAAACAGACGAAGGCAGTCAAATATCAGTATTTCGTCAAATATCCGTTCAGTCAGTTCGATCTGGATGATCTGGTGCAGGATTTCAGGATGAAAGATGCCGCCCTGACTGAGGAAATGAATAAGGTACTGGCCTTACTGGATTCATATACGACTATCGAGGAGTTGATTCAATGCCAGAGTCAGCTTTCCAAATTGGAGGCTATTTTCATCGATGAACGCAAAAGCAAATGTCAGGTGGGAATCGAACGATGCAAGGCATTGCTGGCCTCAACATATCTGGCCGATGCCGGGAGTGAACTCGGGAAGGTACGCTTCAGTATGAAAATTGGCGATAAAGTTGTCAGATGCGCGCGCATTCCGGTCATTAGTTCGCAGTGTGCCAAAATTCAGGATCGTCGTCTGGGTATTGAGGTGTGTGAAATTTCCTACCTTTTCGATGAGTGTTACGATGAGCCCGGAAACAATGTGAAGGTTACATACTCTTTTGGCAATACGAGGCCGGAAAAAATGTTCTACTTCAACGTTGCCGAAACCAAAGCCGAGCTGATGATCAGTGGTAACATCCGGATTATGGGTGGCGATGTTGTCGGCGATAAAGTAACCAATGCTGTCTGTGTTATCCCGATCAAATCGAAATTTGACAGCCCCTGTGCCGTTACAAATCTAAAACTTGAGTGGAAGGAGGCTGGTATTATTCTGGATCTCCCGGTTAATGATACTTTCAGTGCGAAGGGTCAGCACGATCTCAGAGTGACAATACCCAATGAACTTCCAATCTCAAAAATTTCCAATGCCGTGAAGCCAATCAAACAATTGAATGGATCCATTCTTTATAACTCCGTGAAAACTGGGAAGAGTTCAGCTATTCGGATTTACCGGATGGATTATTCTACCGGATGGTAAGACAAAAAGCGCTTAGCGCATTAATCATTGGCTGTTAGCCTTACTAAATATGAATTGAATGATTAAACCAAGTACAAACACTTTTAGACTTAAAAAGATGAAAACAAGTAGAATTTTTACAACAGTAATCGGAATCTCTTGCCTTGCGCTGATGATCTGTATGTCAGGATGCAAGACCAAGCAAGTAGTGCCAAAGGGGGAGGAAATTGTAGATCTGCCATGTAACGGTCCGGAATTTTTTACGAAAAAGGGATTAATCCGGGCTACCGCATCGGGAGAAAGTTCGGATCAGATGCTTGCCAAGAAAAAGGCTCAGGCCAACTCCAGAGAACAATTGGCTGCAACGTTGAATGTTACCATTAAGAGTGTTGTCGACAACTACTACAGCTCCAAGGCTATTGATAATGTAGAACAAGCCAAAACCCGTTTTGAAGGTTTAACCCGTCAGGTGGTCGATCAACAACTTTCTGGAGTAGCCACGATCTGTGAGAAACTGACAAAGACGAAGCAAAACACCTATAAATGCTACATTGCCCAGGAACTAAATGGCGAAGAACTGTTGCAGGGGATTCAGAAAAAAATCTCAGGAGATGAAAAATTGAGACTCGATTTTGAATATGAGAAATTCAAAAATGAGTTCAATAAGGAGATGGACAAAAGTTCAAAATAGTAGTTTAGTATCAATATTTTAAGTATTTATCCGGCAGACCTCTTCTGATTTTCAGCAGGTTTGCCGGGTATCTGCATTTTTCGCAGCTCAAGCCGTATCAACCTAAAAAATTCGGATACCATGAAGAAAAACCTTTTTTTAATTCTGGTTCTGACCCTGGCCTACTGCGTTCCGGTAGGTGCCCAGACTTTCGAGGAATACCTGAAGCAACAGCAACAGCAATACAACAGCTATGTTAAAGAACAGCAGGAAGGGATGCTGAAACTCCAGCAGGAGTACAACGATTTTGTCAAAAAGAGAAATGAAGAGTTTGCGAAATACCTGGAGAAAGAATGGGTTAGTTACGACGCGTTTAAGGCTAATAAGCCGGTTGAAGCCCCCAAACCACAACAATTACCGAAGTATGAACCGCCCAAAATAGTACCTCCTCCGCTGAAAGTGGTTGTCAGGGAACCACCTGTTATACTTCCGGTCAGAGCCGAACAAGAACGTCCTCAGCCAGTGCCTATACCGGATAAGACGGTTAGACGCCTGGAGGTTCCGGTTGATTTCTTCGGGCAGAATCTGGTGATCAAAGCGGATCCACGCATGTTGGAGTTCACCCTCGGCAAGCCCGGTCAAAATGAGGTCGCCCGGTTCTGGAGGAAGATGTGTGAGGCTAATTATGGCGATGTTCTTTTGCAGATAAACCTGCTTAAGGAACAGATGAACCTCAACGACTGGGGTATGTACCAGCTGATTAACCAGTTCTCTGCCCGGATAGCACCTAATAACAACAACACCAAAACCCTGTACAATTGGTTCCTTATGACCGTCTCCGGTTTTCAAAGCCGTCTGGCATATTCGGCCCAAGCCAATAAATTATACCTCCTGGTGCCTTCAACAAACAATGTTTTTGGATGTCAGTTTCTGAAATTTAATGAGCAGGAGTATTATTTCATTGCCAATTTTGGAGAGGAGATTGGCTCTGTTTTGACGTATGATGAGGAATATGGCGATGCTAAGAAGAGGATAAACCTTGCTGTCACCAAACCACTCAATTTTAAAGAGAAATACAACACAAAACGATTTGCCTTTTCACCAGATTTTGCAGAGCTGGAGATGAACGTACCATTGAATGAGATGGCGTTTTACAGCACCTATCCGCAGACCGATTTCTATGTCACTATGAGCGCCCCGATGAATCCGCTCATGAAAGAAACATTGCTTAATTACTTTGATAAATATATTAAGGGCAAGAATCCGGTTGAGACGGTGGCTATCTTGTTGGAATTTACGCAGAAGGCTTTCCCATATAAAACTGACCAGGCGCAATTTGGATTTGAAAAATGGGATTTCCCGGATGAAATTTTCTATTATCCGTACTGCGATTGCGATGACAGGGCTGCGCTGCTCTCCTGGCTGGTTTACAATATTGCCAAATTGGATGTAGTTGGCATTCTTTTCCCCGGTCATGTTAGTACTGCCGTTCTCTTTCCATCTGAGGTGCCGGGCGATTTTGTCTATTCGAAACAAAAGAAATATACAATCTGCGATGGTACTTTTATCGGAGCACCGGTTGGTCGCTGTATGCCACAGTTCGCCGGAAAACCGGGTGAGATTATTCTGAGGCCTGGTGTCAACGCCGACGACTTGCTGGCTGAGAAGATATGGGATAATGTTGTCCAGAAGGGCGGTTTCCCCGGCGACGGTAAATGCGATGTGCCCGACGGGAATGGTAATGTCATCCTCGCCGGCTGGTTCGACAAGGCCTTTACATTGGGTCCCGCACCGGTAAATCCCATGGGAGGAAGGGATTTGTTTGTGGCTTCATTCAATTCGGAAACAAAACTTAACTGGATAAAAATTCTGGAGGGAAGCGGTGCAGAGTATGTGACAGGCATTGTCAAGGATCCGGCCGGAAATTTCATCATCTCCGGAAATTTTTCCGGAAATTTTCAAGCCGAAAACAAGAGTATTAAAACGGACAAACCGGAACAATCACTGTTTCTTCTCTCAATGAAACCCGGCGGAGCGATCAACTGGCTAACACCGGTGTTCTTCGAAGATGTGAAGACCCGCGAAAACATTTATTACCAGGTGCGACTCGACACAAACGGCAAACTGCTCGGTACGGATTATCTGCCTCAACAGAATATGTTCTGGAAAAATATGCTGATGCTTGACGAGAAAAACAATCTGCTGGCTACCGGTGGTTTTAGTACCCTGCCGGGGATGATCAAGCGCACAGGGGCTGTGAACGAAGAGGCTAAATATGACCTTTCTGCGTTGCTGAAAGACAAAAATGACAAACTGATCCTAAGCGGTTACGACAAAGGTGTTGCCGGACTGTTTGCCGTATTTCAGATGCTGTCTGATTTTGAATCAAAATTAACAGGAGAGGTGGTGCAGGCAACGCTCGACAAGTACAATCCGGGATTTAAAACGAAAAGTCCGTCGCTATATAAAAGTCTCACCGTAGTTGAGTTTCTGAAAAACAGCAACGGCATCGTCACCTTGCGCACGCTGGATAATAAGTATCTGGAGTTTGACATGCTCAAAGTGAAAAACGAAACGAATATGAAGATGGTATACACCCCCGAAGGCGATGCCCGGATAGATTTTATTTCCGGTGCCAAAGTTGGGAAAGCCATCGTCTGGTTTCCGCTCAACAGCATCACTGTAATGAAAAAAGACAGGAGACCTGATCTTCGATTATGCGAAAGATCATTCCAAAAGCAACATGAATATTAACAAGGATATTCTATTCTAAGCGTTGCAATATCCCTGAAAGATTTCAAAGTCTTTCAGGGATATTTTGGCTACAACAGAAAATTCAGATCATCTTTCTCGCTTAATTCAATCGGGTTCGTACCTTTTTTAAAGACGCGCATTGTCCTGGAGCCAATCAGCGAAAGTCGTTGATCATCCCTGCAAAGCATTGTCCCTTCGCGTAAGCCGACAACAAATAAACTGGGGTTTATCTCCAAAAATTCTTCGATTCGCTGCTCTCTGGTTTCGCCGCCATGCCCTTCCGGATTCTTGTCGAGGTAATGCGGATTGATCTGGAAAGGAATGAGGTTGAGGCATTCAAACCCTTTTGGATCGATAATTGGCATATCATTGGTCGTGCGCAGCGTCGGACACGCAACATTTGATCCGGCACTCCACCCAATATAAGGGATTCCTGCCATGACGCGTTCCCGGATGAGAGGGAATAACCCGTGGTCGTTCATCATTCTCACCAATTGCCAGGTGTTTCCACCTCCAACCACGATGGCCTCTGCTTCGCTAACTGCCTGAGCCATATTCACTGAATGATGAATACTGGTTATGTGGTAATTGAAGGCCGCAAACCGTTCTTTCACTTTGGCTTCATACTCATCAAATGAAAATGTTACGGCAGCGAATGGTATAAACAAAGCTTTAAGTGGCTGTTTACCAAGAAATTTGTGAATTTCCGGCAGCGGGTACCGGAGATATTCCTCTCCCGGCATCGTAGAATTACTTATCAATAATAGTCTCATAGTTTTAAACGTTATTCCTGCAATGTATAAAAAAAAATCGATTTTGGATTTTGGAGATTACGCCGTCAGATTTCTGCTCTCTTTTCGCCGTTTTTCACCGAATTTTTATACATCTGAGTCAAAAAAGTGTCAAAACAGAACTTACTTCTTCATTTTTTCGTAGAAAGAGGTTGAAATCGGGTTTTTGAAATATGGGATTAATCTAATCATCTGGATAAATAAATATTTTTACCCCCGCTAAATATTTTCAATGATAAATATGGGAAAAACGAATAGTCTGGTCACAATAAAAAAAGTGCTGATTGCCAATAGGGGCGAAATTGCAGTAAGAATAATGCGTTCCTGTCGGGAGATGGGAATTGACACAGTGGCCGTTTATAGCGATGCAGATCGTTCTTCGTTGCATGTTCGTTATGCCACTGAAGCATACCATATTGGGCCAAGTGCTTCGTCAGAAAGTTACCTTCGGATAGAAAAAATTCTGGAAGTTGCCCGGATATCGGGTGCAGATGCAATCCACCCCGGGTATGGTTTCCTGTCAGAAAATTCACTGTTTGCCAGAAAATGCAAGGAGGCAGGCGTGATATTTATCGGACCTTCGGCCGAATCCATTGAATCGATGGGCGATAAAATTAGTGCCAGAAAAAGAATGATCGCTGCTGGTGTCCCAGTCGTTCCGGGTACGACCGAAAAAATTGTTGACGATCAGGAAGCAATAAAGGTAATCATGGGTATCGGACTGCCGGTTATGATCAAAGCATCGGCCGGGGGCGGCGGCAAAGGGATGCGGCTTGTCAGAAAGGAAGAAGATATTATCCCGGCTATAAGTGGAGCAAAATCAGAGGCTAAAGCAGCCTTCGGAGATGATGCCCTATATATTGAAAAATACATCGAATCACCGCATCACATCGAATTTCAGGTTCTTGCCGACAAATACGGCGACGCCGTTCATCTTTTTGAGCGGGAATGTTCAGTACAGCGCCGTCATCAGAAGGTTATTGAGGAGACACCGTCCCCAATTATGACCCCGGAAGTTCGTGAAAAAATGGGCGCCTGTGCAGTTGCGGCGGCAAAAGCAGCTAATTATGAAGGCGCCGGCACCATCGAATTTATTGTAGACGACCAATTGAATTTCTATTTTTTGGAGATGAATACCCGCTTGCAGGTAGAACATCCGATAACCGAAAGGGTAGTCGGAGTAGATCTGGTAAGGGAACAAATCCGCGTAGCAGAGGGTCATCCACTTCCTTTCAGACAAAAGGATTTGAAAATGAATGGTCATTCCATGGAATGCCGAATCTATGCTGAAGACACTGAAAACAATTTTATGCCCAATCCTGGTAAGATCACCCACATTACGGAGCCAATGGGATTAGGTGTCAGGTGTGACGGATACATCCATGAAGGTTACACTATTCCAATTTATTACGATCCCATGATCAGTAAACTGATTATTTGGGGGCGTACCAGAATTGAGGTCATTGAACGAATGCGCCGTGCCCTCTACGAATACAAAATATCCGGGGTGAAAACTTCGATCAAATATTTGCTCAAAATCATGGAGACTCCTGATTTTAGAAACGGAACCTACAATACTCACTTTATTGAGAAAAATGAAGAGTTCCTGAAAAGCAAAGTAAAATGCGACGTGCATTGTGAAGATATAGCCTTAATCGCTGCCTTTATGGAGCATTCTTCCAAGATTACGCATAGCAAACAGGTGGTGCCACACGAAAGAGCCATCAATGTTAAAGGATGGAAACACCGTGGCAGAAGGGTTGGGATACAAAGACTTTGAGGTATTTTGAATTTTGGATTTTGGATTTTTGAATTTCGTCCTATGTCAACTGAGTGTTTTATTCATAAGGTACAACTCACTAAATTCCACACAATCCCCAATCGAAAATCGAAAATCGAAAATTCTTCAAAATGTTTTTAATTCCAGAAAGCGTTCTAATATTGAAAAAGACTAAAATGTTCATAACAAAAATATGACCCAACTTGAATTTAAGGTAAATGATCGAAATGCCATCGTTAAAGAGATCAGACGAAAGGGCAATCTGGTTACTATTTCGATCGATAATAGAATCTACGACGTAGATATTGAAAAGGTGAGCGGAGAAGAGTATTCAATTCTCTCGGAGGGAAAGTCATACAATGTGGAGGTAATCTCCACCGACGACCCCAAAACCTATCGGGTGAACACTATTTATTTTGGGTTTGATGTCACCGTCAATGACGCTGAAACACGGTACAACCAAAAACGAAAGAGCAGGGAAAAGGATGGTACCACGGATACGATCAAATCACCCATGCCAGGGAAGGTAATGAAGGTTCTTGTTAAAAAGGGTGATCATGTTGAAAAAGGTCAAACGGTGGTGATCCTTTCGGCCATGAAAATGGAATCTGAATACAAAGCCGGCTGTAACGGCGTTGTATCAAAAGTGGCTGTTAAAGAGGGTGATACGGTCGACGGAAATCAGCTGATGGTAGTGATTGGAAAAGATTCAAAGAAACCCGCATGAACAAAAGCTCGCCAAAGTGATGTATATCGCATTGAGGGTTCCATACGGCAAATGAAAAACAAATTATTACGTGTGAAAAAAGATTAATTCAGGATAAAGATGATTGACAAATACAATGAATTGGAGAGAAGAAATCAGGAAGCAGAAGCAGGCGGAGGTCAGGATCGCATCGCCAAACAGCATGCTGCCGGAAGAAAAACTGCAAGGGAACGCTTAAATGATCTTCTGGATCCCGGAACTTTTGTTGAGTTCGACAAGTTTGTCGTCCACCGGACACACGATTTTGACATGGATAAGTCAATTGTTTCCGGCGATGGAGTGGTGACCGGGTATGGTAAAATCGACGGTCGACTGGTTTACACTTTCGCACAGGATTTTACTGTCTTCGGAGGAACGATGAGTCGTACCAACGCGGATAAGATTATCAAGATTATGGATTTGGCCATGAATATGGGTGCTCCCGTGATCGGACTGAATGATTCGGGTGGAGCTCGTATCCAGGAGGGTGTCCAAAGTCTTGCGGGCTATGCTGATATCTTCTATCGCAACGTGATGAGCTCCGGCGTCATTCCTCAGATATCTGCAATATTGGGTCCTTGTGCCGGTGGAGCCGTTTATTCACCAGCCATTACGGACTTCATCATAATGGTTAAGGAGTCGAGTTATATGTTTGTCACCGGACCAGATGTAGTCAAAGAAGTCACTCACGAAGAGGTGACTAAAGAAGAGCTTGGCGGCTCCGTGACGCACGGAAGCAAAAGTGGTGTCACGCACATGACTGCCGATGATGACGAACATGCCATGCTGATGATCCGTGAATTGGTTGGCTATTTGCCTTCAAACAACATGGAAGATCCACCGTTCGTACCAACCCTGGACGACACCCTGCGGGAAGAGCCTGATTTGGATCAGCTGGTTCCGGCGGATCCAAATAAGCCCTACGATATGCGGGAATTAATTGATAAAGTGGTAGATGATCGTAATTTCTTTGAAATACAACCAGCTTATGCGCCAAATATCCTGATCGGCTTCGCCCGCATGGGAGGGCATAGCGTGGGAATTGTTGCCAATCAGCCTGCCTACCTTGCCGGAGTGCTCGACATTAATTCTTCTGTAAAGGCTGCCCGCTTTGTTCGCTTCTGCGACGCTTTTAACATTCCGCTCATCACATTCGTCGACGTTCCAGGATTCCTGCCCGGAACAGTCCAGGAATTCGGTGGTATTATCCGGCACGGTGCAAAGCTTCTTTACGCTTTCGCGGAAGCCACAGTCCCCAAAATTACCATGATTACGCGTAAGGCATATGGTGGCGCTTACGATGTTATGAGTAGCAAACATATTGGAGCAGATATCAATTATGCATATCCTTCGGCCGAAATCGCCGTAATGGGTGCAGATGGCGCCGTCCGCATCATCCATCGCGACAAATTGAACCCTGAACAGAAGGCCGAGGCCGTTGAAAACTACCGGGATACATTTTCTAATCCATATAAAGCAGCCGAGTTGGGATATATCGATGAAGTAATCTATCCGCGGCACACAAGGGCAAAATTAATCCAGGCGTTGGAAATGACTCACAACAAGCACAAAACCAATCCGCTGAAAAAACACGGTAATATCCCGCTGTAAAAAAAGAGACCGTCTCAAAAACTTGAGACGGTCTCTTTTTTTTGGGAGTCTATATTCCGTTGCAGTAATATAAGAACCACTTACTATTTTACCAATTCAATAGCCCAATCCCAATCGTTAGCGGATCCATTTCCGGGCCTCTGCCATCCCTGAAGAACGGGGTGAAATAGTATGTCCCGAAAATATTGAATCCTTTATAGCCCAGCCTCACGGTTGAGGCCCCTCGGAAAGGATTGATATTAAAATCATTGTGATCTTTTGTCTTGGTTCCTGAGATTTTAACTTTCGTATGTGATCCCATTTTTAACCCGCCAATAACTCCGAAGGAGAGCCAGAGTCCGGATTCTCTGGGAAGCTGAAATTCAAGCAGTAGCGGTACAGTCAAAAATCCCGTTGATAACTTCGATTTCTCCAGACCTGTGGTTGGTATCGTAATTGGCGTAATAATCCCATTAATATTTTCAATGGTAATAGGATTGGAAAAGCGATAATCATTGAAATTCAATCCGAGGCCGGTCACCAAACCAATATCATTGTTCTTTTTCTGCAAGCCAATGCTGTATTTAATAAGATTGATGTTTACTTCCAGTGATTTGTTGTGATTCAGATCCATGAAATAGGATGAGTTGGAGGGATATTTGACATTAGCAAAAGTATTGACTCCCATCTCGAACGATGACCAGTGGCCTTTAAATTTGGGGTCATGACCAGTCCAATGTTTAAATTCCTCATCATCAAGCTTATCGTATTTTATTGAAGATCCATGGTGGCCTTCAGAAATGACCAGAGTCTTTCTTCCAACCCTGATCTTTACCGTGTCTTTGTTGTTATCGTTGACATCGATGACGGTGTCTCCAATTTTGACATCCGTTTTGGCGCCGTTTTCAACCACAGTTACCATATTCTTACCAAGAACGCTTACGCGAACTGTATCCTGAGCCCTTAATCCCAAGGCCAAAATCATTACTAAAAGGAGGAAAGTTGTTTTCATATTTTAAATTATTGAGTTGTGAGAATCTAAGTTGTTAACTACCATGGCAATTTTTTTCATAGGACGAACACCTGCCTCAAAAAGTTACAACTACCGATTTACAGGTATCGAAATAGCAAGAAGTTTCGTGTCGAAGTATATGGATTGCAGCTTTCCATCCTTACCCTTTTTCCCCGTCAGATGGTTCCCCGGTAACCGGGAGAAGAGACGTAGTCCGGCTATAGTCACCTCCTCGCGAGTGTAGAATCCTTTCGGACTTTTGTCCTTTAACGACTGAAGCTTATTTTTAAAGAATTCGGTCAACGGGACTCTGTTGCTAACAGCGTAGACCGGGTCTTTTACAGGAACCAGTGTAAGATCGGCGAATACCGGCAAGGAAGAATTTACTGCAGTTACTCTGGGCTGCAATGATCCGACAGAATCAAATTGTCTGTCAATTCTGCTAGGCTGTATCTGCTTTTTCGCTTTTCCCACCGACCTTTTTTTAGTAGGCGGAGGACTGGATTTAATGTTTCCGGCAATAGCGCTCTCAGCTATAGCAGCGACAGTTGAAGTGCTCACGACCTTCGGAGGTACCACAATTTCTGAAGTTAAATTTGACTTGGGCTCTGTCTTTTTCAGTGGATTAAAAAGTAACAGAGCAAGCAGTATTGCTGCAGCCAACGGAACGATCCTTGTCCAAAGAATGACCCCGAAATTTCTTCGCTTCAAACCATCTTTTCCAGGAAATTTTTCACGCAGATCAGGATACAGTTTTGTTGCGGAAAGATCGCTAAGGAAACTCCGCTTATCAGGATTCTTCTTCAGCCAGTTTTCAAACTGCCTTCTTTCCTCTTCAGACAAATCCCCTTCCAAGCCAGCAATCGCAGCAGTTTCAAAGTATTCAGGATCGTCAAATGACTCACGCTTTAATGCATCTTTCTCCGGGAAGTAAACGCTGAAATCCTGCTGAAGGGCAGGGGATAAAGCTTCAAACTCTTCGGCTAAATCAGGGTTTTGGACCATAAAACGATGAACCTCACTCTTCCGCTCCTGATCCAGGTTTCCTTCGAGGTAATCCAGGAACCATATTTCGTAATTTTCTCTGGTTATTTTCATAGGACGGTATCAATTGTGCCAATGAAATTCTTTAAAAAAACTCTTGACCGATAAATGTACACTTTCACCTGTGCCTCAGAAAGGTTGGTCATTTCGCCGATTTCCCGGTAGGAATAACCTTCATAATCGCGCAATAGCAGAACAGATTTTTGCGTTTCCGGGAGCCGGTCTATCGCCATATGGAGAACCTCCTGCAAATCGCTGTATCCGTGATCAAATGATTTCTCGGGTAATTTTCCGGATTCAGGGAGACTCATCTTCTTCGATTTCCTGATCCCATCTATCATCGTATGGTGAGCGGTGGTAAATAGCCACGACTTTATTTTGGCAGAATCAACGGTTGCCCTGTGAATCCAAAGCTTCTCATAACAATCCTGAACAATGTCCTGCGCGTTCATAGCTACCCCCAAATTTTTCAGGCAATAGCGATATAGGGCATCAGCCCATTCATCAACGGCTCGGTTATATTCGGAAATTGTCATCAGGGATTCATCCGTTTTTGGCAATAAGACGATTTACCAATGCCTAAAGTTACAGATGTTACAACTAAAATCTGATTTTATCGTATAATGGAATGAAAAGGCTATTTGACTAAGAGTGGATTTTTCACTTAGCAGTTGTAGCGTTTCGCTTACAAAGTGCGTTAAATAGTATGAATTTGCCTTAATTGGTATTAAAAATTTGTCTAAAGGAACGTGAGGTTGCTTTTATATCGTATTTTTGTCATTTAAGTTAAAATTGTGTGTGATGAACAGGAATAAAGGGAGCATATTATTGCTCTGGTTAACAGTATTATTGTTAACATTTTCGCAATGTAGAAAAGAGGCGTTGGTGAAGACCCCAATAGACACGGGTACCCCCGGCAGACCCGCCGCGATCCCCACTGCTTCTGAAGTAAATTCTTTCGTTTGGACTAGTATGCATGATTACTATCTGTGGAATGATAAGATTTCTTCCTTGACTAACACTTATTATCAGCCACTTACAACAACAAGTACTAACTACAAAAGAAATCTTGACAGTTTAAATGTTTTTCTGAATAAATACACCGACCCGAATAAATTGTTTTCCGATCTGCTTTATCAGTACAATGTTGTGGACAAATGGTCCTTTATTGTGAGTGATTATACTGTTATTGACAACTGGATTGCCGGTATATCCAAGACTATGGGATATGATTTTCAGCTCTATCTCCTAAATTCAAATTCAACCGATGTGTATGGAGTGATTCGTTATGTGCTGCCTGGTTCGCCTGCCGAAAAGGCCGGACTTATGCGGGGTGACATTTTTATTAAGATTGATGGAACCCAGTTAAGCACGACTAACTATTCGTCCTTAATCTCCAAAGAATCATTTGCCTTGACTTTGGCGAAATTGACAAATAACTATACCACGCTGGTTCCTTCAACTACAACTCCGGTGATGACCGCTGTCCAGCTTCAGGAAGATCCCGTATACCTGAGTAAGGTGTTAACTGTTAACGGTGCAAAAGTTGGATATTTGATGTACAATGGTTTTACATCTGATTTTGATCTCAGATTGAATACTGTAATGCAACAATTAAAAACTGCGGGTATCACGAAGCTCATTGTGGATTTGAGATACAATGGCGGCGGCTCCGTTCAGACGGCTACCTATCTTGCAAGTATGATCTATTCAACCGATGTGACCAAGGTATTTTCGAAGAGTGTGTACAATACCATCCTTCAGGATTATTTCACGCAGCAATACGGAGCAGATTCCTTCTTAAATAAGTTTACAAATAAAATTGCTGCTACCTCGACGACAGCTCAGGCAACCATTAATAGCCTGAATTTGAGCGATGTATATTTTATTGTTTCAAAGGAAACAGCTTCCGCCAGTGAACTCCTGATCAACGGATTAAGACCATATATGAACGTGACAATTGTTGGAACCAATACCCTTGGGAAATATGTAGGATCATTCACAATCAAGGATTATGATAATTCAGGAAATCTGGTAACTACTCATAAATGGGCTATGCAGCCAATAACTGTAAAAATTGCTAATTCAGTGGGTGTATCTGATTATGTAACAGGTCTGGCGCCAGATGCCAACCTCACTGCAAAAGAAGATATTGGTAATTTGCTGCCATTGGGTGATGAAAATGAAATGCTGTTGAAATTATGCCTGGATAGGATTAAGGGTTTGAAATCTGCCGCCATTACCCCCGCAACCAGTCTGGCCAATTCAAAATATATTTTCGGATCCAAAGATCAAATGCGTTTTTCACACGAAATGTATATTGATCCTCAACAAATTATGAAAAGAACAAAATGATTTTGGATTTTCGATTTTGGAATAGGTTGGCATCGTTTGAACAAACGACCACATAAAAAAGTAAAATGTTAGTAGGTTAAAACAAAACCGGAGAGTCCATCAATCCAAAATCTAAAATCCCAAATCCAAAATAACAGATATACCTATTTATGAATAAAGTTGCAGACGAGAAACAGTTAAAGTTGGATGAGCGTTACCTTCGAATGGCAGCGGTCTGGGCAGAGAACTCGTACTGCATCCGGCGGCAGGTAGGTGCATTGCTGATCAAGAATAAAATGATCATTTCGGATGGATACAATGGGACTCCGTCCGGATTTGAGAATATCTGTGAGGATGATGACAACAAAACAAAGCCTTATGTGCTTCATGCGGAGGCCAACGCGATAACAAAAATTGCAAAATCACATAATAGCAGTGAGGGAGCAACGTTGTATGTAACATCATCACCATGTATAGAATGTGCCAAATTAATCATCCAGGCGGGCATTGTGCGTGTGGTTTTCTCGGAAAATTACCATATGAATGATGGAATTGAACTATTGAACAGAGCAAAAATAGAAGTAATACAAATAAAGGGATAAAGTAAGAAAGCGTTTACAAATTTGATAAATGGAAAATAGCAAAAGAAATATATCTACCTGGATGCCATTGATATTGGCACTTACATTGATTTTTGGGGTGTGGTTGGGTATCAAATTGCAAAGCAGGAAATTGTCGGCAATGCTGCATACCCAATTTAACAGCAAAAGCAAGCTCGATATGGTCATTAACCTGGTCGAGGGGAATTATGTAGATACCGTCAATTCTAAAAAAATTGTCGAGGATGCGATTCCGGAAGTACTTAAACAACTGGATCCGCATACCATGTACATTCCTGCGAAAGAGATGGTTGGCGTCGCTGAGGAGATGTCAGGCAACTTTGGCGGCATTGGAGTTCAGTTCTCCATCCAGAACGACACCGTGATGGTAATCGATGTGATATCCGGCGGACCGTCGCAGAAGTTGGGAATCCGTGCAGGCGATCGAATTGTCAAGGTGGGAGATTCTACCCTGGTGGGCAAAAATATAAAGAATGAATTGGTGTTTAAGAAATTACGGGGGCCCAAAGGAACAAACGTTAAAGTTGGGATTTGGCGCAAGGGATTACCTGAATTGCTGAGTTTTAATATTACAAGAGGTGATATCCCGATCTACAGCGTCGATGTTTCCTATATGATCGATACAAAGACCGGTTATGTAAAGGTAGGTCGTTTTGCGGATAAGACATACGAGGAATTTATGGCCGCCTTGGCGAAATTAGACAACGCCGGCGCGGAACAGATAATTATAGATCTTCGTGGTAACCCGGGCGGCTACATGAGTTCAGTTATCCGGATGGTCAATGAGTTACTCGATAAGGATGAGCTCATTGTCTACACAGCAGGCAGAACTCAGCCTAAGAAAGAGTTTACTGCCGAAGCCAGAGGTAGATATTTTGGCAGGAAGGTCGTGGTACTGGTTGATGAGTATTCAGCTTCAGCGAGCGAAATTTTTGCCGGCGCCATTCAGGATAATGATCGGGGTACCATAATCGGCAGGAGAACTTTCGGAAAGGGATTGGTTCAGGAACAAATTCCGTTTTATGACGGTTCTGCCATTCGACTTACAGTTGCCAGGTATTATACTCCGTCCGGACGATGCATCCAGAAGCCGTATTTGAAAGGTACCGACGATTACTACGCAGATATCACCAGACGATATGTTCATGGCGAATTTGAACAAAAGGATAGTATTCATCTGGCAGATACAGTAAAATATTACACCCGGTTAAAAAGAGTGGTGTATGGCGGCGGCGGCATCATGCCTGACATATTTGTACCGGCGGATACTACCGGAAATTCGACCTACTTATTCAAGTTGATGCAAAAGGGACTTGTCTACCAATTCGCCTTTGATTATGCAGACAAGCACCGTAGCGAACTTGCTAAATTGAAATCGGGCAGTGATTTTGCAGAGCTACTCCGCAAGAGAGGAATAATGAACGATTTTCTCCAATACGCGTCGAAAAGCGGCGTTGCAGGAAACGAGGCAGGAATCAAAACCTCTGGCAAGATCATTGAAACGCAGTTGATGGCCTATATAGCCCGAAATATTATGGGAGAAGAGGGATTCTACAGTATAATCAGCTCCATAGACAATACCTTGCTGGAAGCCGTCAAAACGATAAACAGCAAAGACAAGATGGTCAGCGTAAAATGAAAAAAGATGGGCTTGCCCATCTTTTTTCATTTTCTCTTATTTTACAAGCTCTTCAAGCCTTTTGTAAGAATCGTTGACTCCCGTAATGTAATCCTTCTTCAGCTTCTTGTAAAAAGCCTTAACAATTTTTGGATTGTCTTTTCCGTCAGGATTGTTAATCTTATCAACCGTGTCGTTGTGCAAAACAACCACCTGGTCAATAACAGCCATGGCCTCTAACTCCTTGCCATTAAAGGTCTGTACAAAATCGATGCTGTCACCGATCAATTGGGAAGAAAGAAATCCTATTTCTTTCTTCAGTCGTCTAATACTTGCCATAACTAATAGTTTATTTATTTAAAATAGCTTTGTTTGCTTGGGTACGTTCTTTTTCTTTTTCTTGGCCAGCTTTTCAGCCTCAACCTCTTCATCGATAATCTTCTTGCGGAAGCTCACCGGATCAGGCAGTGTCCAGTTAGGTCTATTTTCGAAATTGGAACGAATCTTAATTGCATTCTGATAATAACAGACCTCCTCCGGTTCAATTTTCTCCTTCAAATTGCCGGAGTCCCATTTGCCATTGTCGTTCTTGTCGAAAATAGCCTTCATCAGGTATTTCTTTGGTTCCAGAAATGGGAAAGTGATCTCCTGGTCATTGTTAATTCTGTAACTCTTTAATACACTTTCTTCTGCATTGTTTTCGAGGACCTGAATGATAGTCGGACCTGTGACGTTTTTCATCGAAACGATGATTTTTCCATAATGGTCTTCGACTTGCGTCTTGAATTCGGATTTCACTTCTCTTCCGTAAAGTCCGTAAATGGTATACAAAGCCGTCGAGTCAACCGTGAGCTTGTATGATGTGCCAAATTCCCATGGGTATGAAATCAGAAACCGACGGTGATTAATCGAGTCTGGTTTGATCTTAGGAGAGATTTTCACGAAGGTGGTATCCTTTTTCACATACAACTTCACTTTTGTCGTATCGAACGAAAGAATCGGTTCAGGCGAATCTATTCGAATATCCTTGTAGGTATCGAAAGTATTCCCTAAGTTGGCAGCAAGCTGTACACTTTTTTCCTCCGTCACAATCTTTCTTCTTTCTTTTCGCTTATTTTTTTCAGTCTTATTGGCCTGATCTTCCGGTAGGTATAACTTAATTGTATCTTTCTTGGTATAAAATACGCCAAGGCTATCTTGCTGACGATAAGATAGTCTTAGCGCAAGAGTATCTCGTTTGTATACCAACGAATCCGTTATCCAAACCTTTAACGTGTCGGCATGTCTGGATTTTTCAATTAAATTCCAGGCTCCTTTCGGATGAACATTCAATGGCTCAATATTGAAAGTATCAGCGGTAGATCCAATGAAAGTAAGATCAACGGTGTGCCTGTTGGGGCGACTATATTTATCAAGGGCCAGTTCAAATCCTTTCTCGAAGAAGAGTGAAAAATTAACCGGGTCGGGATAAAACCGGGTCTTCCCCAAAACAACTAAAGTATCCGGACCGGTAACCACCGTGTCCCTTTGCGGTTCAAATACGGCAGTTGGCTGAATTCGACTTTGCAGAAAAGCTATCGAGTCAACGCCGGCTGTGTATTTTAAATTATTATCGATATCGCTCATGGCGTACATCTGATAGCTCGCTGCCGGTAAATTAGATATGGCAAAGAAACCCTGAGAATTTGTCTTTCCTACATAATCAGGCCGGGACTTGTGAACCAGTGTATCAGAGGTTCCTTTGTAAAGTAATATATAGCAACTTCTTGATGGCTCAAGTGTAAATGCGTCCCTGACGAAACCGACAATCCGCAAGGTATCTAACGTGGAACCAGTAGAAAAGGCCATTCGCAGGTTCTTGTACTTATTCTGCTCGTTGTTGTCTACAATTCCGTCCTTAAAATCAAGCGAATACGTGGTGTTCGGCTGAAGTTTTTCGTTCAGATCGACGATGAAGGTCTTTCCTTTTGTCCGGAAGATCGGTTTTTTGGTTGTGGGAGGCGATATGATGAATTTGTCGTTGAGTGCATCCGGAACGATGAATTCGTTAAAGGTAATCCTGACCTTGTTGTCTTTGTAGTTTAACTGGTTGAATTCGGGAACGCTCTTGACAATGACAGGTGGTAATTTATCTTTAGGTCCTCCTTTGGGCATTCCCATATTTGCGCAGGAATAGACAAGTACCAACACAACTAATACAGGAACAACATTATATAAAATCTTTTTTACCACAGTTCGTCTCATATTTGGTTAAACTTCTATCCTGAAGCAAGCCGATCGTTATGATGACCGCCGGTAACCGAAAAAATTCCCATGCTACTATTCGTACCGGGTATATTTTACATGTAGCTGAATAGGTCGCGAACTGTTTCCCCCTTTAAGCACAACTCGGCTGGCTGATCCGCTTCGATCAGAGTGAACAAGATAAAAACTGGAACTCTCAACCTCTTTTTTAATGATTTGTTCCAGGTGCCTGGTTATGTTAAAAGTATAACTTGCTGTCGTTGCATCATATATGCCGCCGTAATAACTGCTGGAAAGTTCACTGTCTTTGGGAAAGGTCTCCGTACCAGTTTTATCAACATACTTCAGGTAAACTCGGGATGGCATACTGTAGCGCCTGGAATCAGTGGTTAGCGTATCAACATAAAAAACGACAGAGGCTTTGCTTATGACGTATTGTGTTGAATCCTTCCACTTGTTTAACGAAGGAATGTTAATCTTAACTTTAGTTCCTCCCAACGGTTGAAGGTACGTTAAAGTATCCTTACTGACTTCCTGATTTAACACAGAAGCGAACTGGCTTTTTTGATAATCGTGCGTAAATGCCCCGACATTAGCAGAATTGGAGGTCACATAGTAGGAAAAGAAGAGTGAATCTTTTGTTGCGGTATGATAATAAAGTCCCATACCGGTGCCAGTTGTTGTAAGACCAATCAGCGTTCCCTTCCGGTTAACGGGAGTGGCTTCAACGTAAATTCCCTTAAAATATTTGAGAAATTCTTCGTTCGAAATCATCTTAAGCGAATCCAACTTTAACAAACGGTTACCAAGTGACGGATCCAGTTTAAAACGAACATATTGAACTGTAGTATCGGTCTTGGCAGAATCTGTTTTAAATTTGGGAATGAAGCTTGCGGTGCCAATAGGGACAGGGGAGGCAAGGGATTTTAAGTTAAAGGACGATAAATATTTGGCATCATACTCGAGGCCACCGGTAAGCTCATATACTTTTAGTGTCTGCGTGGTGGCTGTATCTCCATAAATGTGCTTATAGGTCAATCTTAAAATCAGAGAGTCAAGAGTAGCGGTTTTATCGAAGTTAGGATTGGAACCAAGTCTAAGCTGGGCGGCAAAGTTACCATCCGTACGACCGAAGAGAGGATCATTAAAACTTCCTACATAGTTAAAACCCGGCCTGTCTACCCTAATCTTTTCATCTGTAAAGGTGTTAGATTGAATAGTTCCGGACTCCTGAAAGTTTCTGTTGTAGACAGCAGAGCTTCCGGGTAAAAGATTTTTACCAAGACCCTCGTCTCCTTTTTTACATCCGGTGATCAATAATGATAGTATGAATAGAGCCCCTATCAGGGTAAAAGCTTCAAAATTTCGATTTTTCAATGGGATCAACTTTTTAGTAAAATCGGCGCAAATTATAAAATTTTATTGTAAAAATCGAAATAGGAATCGATGTAACTTTCTTTGGGTTGAAAGTCCAGATACTGCATTCCTGATGATTTAATGTGCTGCTCAATGTTCGAATTAATTACTTCACTTCCTTTTATCGCAGCGTCCGAGTATGCAAGGGCAAGCTTCGTATAATTTTCAAAAGTGGGCTCGTTAATGACTGAAATATCACTCATATCAATGCCATCTTCCGCAATCTTTCTTGCCATCTCACTGTTAAGCGGATTCGCAAACTGATCGTTGTAAACTGAGTAAACGATCCGGGTGTTTGCAAACAAGGGATTGTCTTTGTAAGTTTTCTTCACAAAGAGTGGCACCATTCCGGTAAACCATCCATGGCAATGGATTATATCAGGCGACCAGCGAAGCTTGATAACGGTTTCAAGTACACCTCTTGCAAAAAAGATGGCGCGTTCGTCATTGTCATCAAATTCCAAATCGTTCTCATCTTTCAGGGAATATTTCCGTTGAAAGTAGTCTTCATTGTCAATAAAATAAACCTGCATTCGTGCAGCTTGTATCGATGCAACTTTGATTATCAGCGGATGATCGTTATCATTAATGATCAAATTCATTCCTGATAAGCGAATCACTTCATGGAGTTGGTTTCTTCTTTCATTAACATTTCCGAAACGTGGCATGAAGGTACGGATCTCTTTTCCCCGTTCCTGTATTCCCTGAGGCAGATACCGTCCAATTTCGGCAATCTCTGATTCAGGCAAATAAGGCGTGATTTCTTGCGAGATAAATAGAACCCTCTTTTTTTCCATTCCTTAGACTTAAATATTTCGCAAAAATATATAAAATTTCCGCAACTTTCAACGATTTTCAAGCAGCCAAAAGTTAAACAAAGCTAAAGTGACTAAAGATTACTAAAGTTACCCAAGGATTTAAGGTCGCTCTAGACTCCTGATTCGCACGTAATTTGTCTTTTGTGACTTTGCCTCCATCCATTTTACTTTAGTCTTTTTAGCTTTCCGGAGTCCACTTTAATCACTTTTATTTTGTTACTTTGTATGTTGATTTCAGATGAGACATGGAATTTTTCAAGAAAATTACTGAGTTACAGCTTTCGCTAAAGTCGGATCGGGAAAAGGGTCTTTCTATCGGATTCGTTCCGACAATGGGAGCCTTGCATAAGGGCCACCTGTCTCTGGTTGAGAGGGCGGGGAAGGAGAACGACCGTGTTGTAGTCTCCATTTTCGTCAATCCTAACCAGTTCAATGATCCCAAAGATTTAAAGAATTATCCAAGAACGTTGGAGAATGACCTCTCCCTGCTCTCAACGCTAAAATGTGATTATATTTTTTCGCCAGAGGTGGATGAGATCTACCCGGAACCGGATACCCGGAAATTTGATTTTGGAGAATTGGAAACGGTCATGGAAGGTCACTTTCGGCCCGGGCACTTCAATGGTGTAGCCCAGGTGGTTAGCAAACTCTTTGATATCGTTAATCCTGATAATGCCTATTTCGGATTGAAGGATTTTCAGCAATATTCGATCTTAAAGAATATGGTAAGAATGCTCAATTTGTCTGTCACTATCGTTCCCTGCGACATCGTCAGGGAGGAAGACGGACTAGCAATGAGCTCCAGAAACGCACTCCTTACCAGGGAACATCGTGAGGCCGCCCCTCGTATATATGCAATATTGAAGAGGGCTCGTGACGAAGCATCCGGATTTTCGCCGGATGAGTTAAAATCCCGGGTCATCAATGCAATAAATGCAGTCCCTTCACTCAAAGTTGAATATTTCGAAATTGTGGATGAACTTACCCTGCAATCAATTTCCAATTGGGAGCAACCGGGTATAAAAGTCGGTTGTGTAGCTGTTTTTGCCGGATCTGTCCGTCTTATTGACAATATAATTTTTGATAAATAACAATCCTTCAGATGTATATAGAAATTTGCAAATCAAAAATTCATCGCGTAACAGTCACCGGTGCTGATCTCCAATATGTTGGTAGCATCACCATTGATGAAGATTTGATGGATGCTGCCAATCTAATTGAGAACGAGAAGGTTCAGATCGTTAACATCAACAATGGGGAACGTTTCGAAACATATGTGATTCGTGGCAAGCGAAAATCAGGAGACATCATTCTCAATGGACCGGCCGCCAGAAAGGTTGCTGTTGGGGACGTTGTGATTATCGTCTCCTATGCGACTATCGATTTTGAAGAAGCAAAATCCTTCAAGCCCTGGATTATTTTCCCGGATACAGATACAAACCGACTGGTATAACGAACTTGGCAAAGCTTAAAACTTCATTTGTCTGTCAGAATTGCGGATATGCCTCTCCCAAATGGATTGGTCATTGTTCCTCCTGTGGAGAGTGGAATACTTTTCAGGAGGAGGTTTCTCTTCCTGCGAAGAATCAGCAGAATTTCCAGGCTGCGCAATCAAGTTCCAAACCGGTTACCCTCGATGAAATCGATCTGATGGAATTGCCGCGAATTGACTCTATGAACAGTGAGTTTAACAGAGTCTTAGGCGGTGGTTTGGTTCCGGGGGGATTGATATTGCTCGGCGGCGAGCCAGGTATTGGAAAGTCCACCCTGGTGCTTCAGATTGCCTTGCAGCTGCGTTCAAGGAAGGTGCTTTATATTTCGGGTGAAGAAAGTCTTCAGCAATTAAAAATGCGGGCAGAGCGATTGGAAGGTAGCAATCCTGCTTGTCTGTTCCTGTGCGAAACCGTGCTGGAATCCATTCTGATGCAGATCGAGCACATTTCTCCGGATTTAGTGATTGTTGACTCCATCCAGACCGTTTCCAGCGAGGCTATTGAATCGACTGCGGGCAGTGTAACCCAGATCAGAGAGTGCACTATCGCCATTATGAAGCTTGCAAAATCGCGCAATATAGCTGTCATCCTTGTTGGCCATATAAACAAGGAGGGAAGCCTCGCCGGACCGAAGGTTTTAGAACATATAGTTGATACGGTTTTACAGTTTGAAGGGGATAGAAATCATCTTTACCGGATCGTCAGGTCTGTGAAAAATAGGTTTGGATCGACTTCTGAACTTGGGATATACGAGATGCAGCAATCTGGTTTAAGGGAGGTTAGCAATCCTTCGGAGATGCTGCTTTCTTCCCACAACGAAGGACTTAGTGGTACTTCTACTGCTGCTGCAATTGAGGGAATGAGGTCGTTTCTGATCGAAGTGCAGGCTTTGGTTGGATCAGCTGCTTATGGAACCCCTCAGCGCTCAGCTACGGGATTCGATTTGCGAAGGATGAACATGTTGCTGGCAGTCCTGGAAAAAAGAGCCGGATTTAAACTGATGGTGAAAGATGTCTTTCTAAACATTGCAGGGGGCTTACGGGTCGATGATCCGGCGATGGATTTGGCGGTTATCTGCGCTATCCTTTCCTCGAATTTCGATATTTCCATCGATAAAGGTATCGCATTTTCCGGGGAGATCGGTTTGACGGGAGAAATAAGGCCTGTTGGTAGGATTGAGCAGCGTATTGCGGAGGCTCAGAAGCTGGGATTTAAGGAGATCTACATCTCGAAGTATAACAAAGGTGTAGACTTTACCCGGTTCGAAATTAAAATTCATCAGATCGAACGCGTCGAAAAGTTGGTGCGATCCCTCTTTGGAAGGAGTGAAAAATAAAAAGTGAAGAGTTAAAAATGGAAGAACAGCTTCTCCCTTTTTTAACTCTTCACTCTTAACTTTTTACTTAATCCTAATACTCCCAGAGATCCTGTTCGTAGTTGAAGATAGCAGTTTTTATTCTTTCAGACTCCTGTGAAGCATATTCTCCTGTAGCATAGGATAAAATGTCCCGGTTGTCGTACACATTTTCCTCTTTAATGATATAACCATCAAAATTCCGTAACAAGAAAAGGTCATCAAAACTAAAGCTCTTGGCGCTATTCCTGGCATTTAGAGACTCGTTTTTAGCCAAAAGAGTCCTGATTTCAGGGTAGAATACCCAGAAGAGTTTCTTTCTCAGCAAGACTTCCTGATTTACATCTTCATCACGATAATATAGCCTGATCGGGCAAATTCCGAGAACCCTGACTTGTAAGGACGATTTTTGCTTGTCGAAATACCATATTTCTTTGATGATCAACTGTTTAACTTCTTCCGTCTGAATATCTTGCTGGATTGTTACAGGCTCCATTTGACCAGTTTCGAAGTTTCTTCGATTGACAGTTTTTGTCGTAGCACCAAACTGAGCCTTTACCTGATCGTAACTAACAGGAGTAGTAAACTCGTTGTTATCCATGATCGGAGCCTCGAAGGCAGTGATCGTATTGTCTTTTATCCCTTTTAACAGAATATTTATCAAGTTAATGCGGCCTTGATTTTCAACTTTGGGAAAATAGAAATGCTGGTTCGCCTTCTCCCTCAGATCAATCAAACGCCATACTGTTTTGGACCAGGTAACATCTGCTTCGCGAACGCCGGGAAGCACAGCGGGCTTACGCTCGAATGGAATTCTTTTTTCGTAAGCACCTGCATTCCTGTTTTTTACCAGCTCCTCAATTCCCTGCCCCATAAGAGCGCTACTGGCTGAGATGCCGGAAACTAAGATCAAAAAGAAGAATAATATTTTTTTCATCGCTTAATTAATTTTAAAGCTGATCGCAGATAATGTTCTTTCGAAACCATCTTCACCCTTGGCTTTGATATTGTCTATGTAAAGCCGGCTTCCTTTGGTCAATCCGTTAAACAGATCCCTCTGGGCCTGCGAGAAACGAGCACCGGTGACAGGCTGATCAACGACAAATCCACCCTTCGAGGTAGACACGACGAATGATAAAACCTGGAATTTCATTTCAAAGTCAAAGTCTGGAATTTCGGCGAATACTCCTTGCTCAGCCATTAACTCATTTTTGGTGATCAAACCTTCATTTTTGCCTGCAATTGTAGCAAGTGGATTCGGAACACGCTTGACCCTAAAAGGCATAGATCCCATTTGTTTAACCACTTTATCCACTGTGGCACTGACGGTTATAAGGGCCTCCACTCCAACCTTCTCGGGATAGGCAAGGAAACCATTGGTGGTACGTTCAATTCTGCCGTTGGTCATTGTCACGCTTACGTCCCTGGAAGAAATTCCGGGTACTGAGATAGAAACAGGATTAGCCAATCCGGCATACAACACATTCATCTTGGTTGGAGAAATAGTCGTAGAAGGTTTAGCAACCTGATATTCCTGTTCGAAAGGGTATTGAACAATATTCCCGTTCGGACTCTTAAAGTTGATGAATCCTTTCCAAACAAACGTTCCTTCAGCATTTGCCGTAACTTTGTATACTCCCGCATTTTCGCCCGGGATAATCGGAAGTTTATTGCCTCCAACGATTATTTCCGGCACCGCAGTGGTATCAATAGCGGAGATAAATACTTTCGCTTCATATACATCTCCCTGAAGGATATAACTTGACTTCGGAATAACCTGAGCCTTCAGGTTATTAAATTTGAAGGAGGAAGCATCAATTTTGGTATAATAATAGTTAATCGCGTCGGACTCACTGTTGCGAATATCACTTTGGATTTTCGACATGAGCGTTATTACAGCAATCAAAGGATATCCGGCGAACTTACTGCTTTCCCAGGATGGTTTGCTGCCTTCTACGCCGGGAGGATCCGTTGTGTCAAGGTTTTTATTCAGCGAAGCTATCAAGGATGTCTGACTAGGGTCAATATTTGATAGCAGAAAATTTCGATAGTCTTCGATTGCCTTCTTCAACAATGCCCCATTCTTCTTGGTAATCATTATTTCCTCGGCGTAATTAAGATCCTCTTTATTAACGATATCATCTATTTTACCTTCAGGACCATCCGCTTTTTTGACGATCATCTCTTTAAAATGAGTGATGTAATTGTACAGAGTGTCCGTCCGTTCCTTAATTTTCAGAACAGTACGATTCAGCTCACCAACTTTTGCGGGATTTTCCTGAGCAGCGTTATTGAAATTATTATAGACGCTTTGGTTCTTATTATTGAAGTTTTCTATCGTTTTCATGAACCCTTGATCTACCAAAGCAAAGGCATCCACAACGGATTTGTCGACATTTAATGCCAACATCGCCGTCAATACCAGATACATCAGGCTGATCATTCGTTGCCGGGGCGTTTCCGGACAGTTTTTTACTCCCATGAGGTCAGCGAATTGATTAGATTAACCTTTGATATTCATAGCACCAAGCATATTCCCGTAAACCTGATTTAGTGCTTCCAGGTTCTTATTCATTCGTTCCGTTAACTGACGATATTTTTTCGCCTCTTCAAGGGTTTCATTCACCATTTGCTGCAAGCCGGCCTGTTCAGATACGCTTTTAGAAGATGATTCTGTCAATTTTTTTACATTCTGAAGATGAAGCTCGTATGATGAATTTAAAGAAGACATGCTTGAGTTAATCTTCGAAATTTCACTTGAATAGGCCTTCGAATTTTCGTTGATGGCGCTAATATCCTTGTGAATAGAATCTGTAAATTCCTTATAGGATAAAGTAAGCTTGTCGCTGGTTGAAGCGAGCTGCTGATTTATTTTCCGGGTTGAATCGGCAAAACTTTCTGCCATTTCTTTTGAAGAGCCCGAGATCAGTTTTGAGGAATGCTCATAACTGTGAACCAAATCCCCGAGAGACTTTTCAACAGATACTGTTGCTTTATTATTTACTTCTGAAAATGAATTCATCGCCTGAGAGGCATTTCCCAGGTTTTTAACATACATTTCAGTTGCCAGAGTTGCACTTGAAATTTCGGAAATACCTTTAGCAGTATTCGTAAGGTCTTGAAGTCCTTTCTTAAGTTTGGACAACATCTCCGGAGTAATTTCAGCTTTTTCAAGCATTTCATCCAGTCCGCTCGTGGCAGATCTCTTGACTTCCGGCAGTGCAATTTCTTCCTCAAACTCGTAATCGGGATTAAGTTGAGGATATACTCTTGACCATTCAGGAACTTCAACCATTGGTTCGAAGGCCGACAGAAAGAATATCAATGCTTCGCAAGACATACCTATCATCAACATCGTTCCACCACCAGTCCAGTGTTCAAGTTTAAAAAGTGCTCCTAGTAGTACGACAGATGCGCCGATACTGTAGAAGTAATTCATGGTTGATCTCCATTTTTGAGAATGAGTCAGTTCCGAAAGTCCCATAGCAAGTTTGTTTTTCTGTGTTGTTTAAAATTCATCACCTATTGAAGATCGTACACATCTAAAGCCTACGTAGGATTTTGCTGTATCCTGGTATTCAAACGTGCGCGTACCAACCTGAATATAATAGGAAATATCTTTCCATGATCCACCGCGAATTACCTTTCGTTTCAAAGTAGGAGGGTCGTCGGGTAACGCGTTGTATTCAAAGTTGGGATTCAAATCGTGCATGTAGTTATAAGTAGATTCATCGTAGGCTGTTATTGTCCATTCAGCCACATTTCCTGCCATATCGTACAAGCCATAACCATTTGGTTCATAGGTGGCTACCTTGACTGAGGCTTTACCTCCGTCATCACTGTAATTGCCACGCATTGGTTTAAAATTGGCAAGGAAACATCCGGTTCTGGATCGGGTATAGTATCCGCCCCAGGGGTACATCGAATTATCTAATCCGCCTCTGGCAGCAAGTTCCCACTCAGCCTCAGAAGGTAAACGGTAATCCTGAACAGAGTAATCGCCTTTATCGGACAAGCTCTTATTCTTAAAGTTTGTTCTCCACATACAGAACGCCTTAGCCTGTTTCCAACTCACTCCGACAACCGGATAGTCATCAAAGCCAGGATGGGAGAAGTACATTTTTGCCCATGGTTCATTGAACGAATAGGTAAAATCACGAATCCAGACTAACGTGTCCGGATAAATGGTGATGGCTTCGCTCAGAATGAAACTGGATCTGTTTTGGATCGGGACAACTTTCCCGTTAAGGTCGACGATGCTTCCCGTATAACTCTGTTTGCTATAGTCGTAACTATTCTGACGCCTCGCAGCCTGTTGAAGATCAATCCAATAATAATTGTAACTCAGTTTTCTTACGTCAATCTCTTTCTTTCCGAAAATTCTTTCACTGGGGTCGTAATACATCGGCTCCAAATCGGCCGAATAGACTTTACTTCTCCAATTCAGTTTGACGCCGTAATCCAAAACCGGCGGAGTAATCGGTTCGCCTCTCCGGGTTGTAGTAGGCTTAAATTCGGGATATTTCTGAGACAATAAATCTCTGGCCATTGAATCACGTACCCAATAAACGAACTGACGGTATTCGTTGTTAGTGATTTCTGTATCATCCATCCAAAAAGTTGCTAAATCAACAGTGCGGGTAGGAGATATATTTCCGGTAATATCCTGATCAGAAGGCCCCATATTGAAGCTTCTGCCAGGTATCAGAACCATCCCCATCGGAGAAGGCTCCAGGTATTTTCCTCGCTTTTGAACGCCTGCCAATTCACCGTTTCCGGCGTTGTGACATCCGGAAACCAGCAGCATTACCGAAAAACTGCCATAAGCAAACAATCGTTTTATCGTTCGACTCATATCTTGTGAACCACTATATTTTTAATTCAAAGTTACAAAAACCTGACACTTTTGGTTTTTTGACCTCTATTTTTATTTAAAATAACAGCATACGAAACAAAAAGTTCATGAGAGCCAGAATTATAGCGTGATAAAACAGACGTATTCAAGTCGTATGAATAACCTATTTTTATCCCGTTTAGCATTTCAAAGCCCAGAAATACAACTACTGCATCTTTGTTTCTATACCCTAATCCGCCCCAAAACCTTTTGTTATACAGGAGCAAAACATCCAGATCCAGTTGTGACGTGGCTCCATCTGACTTTGCAAAGAACGACGGCTGAACTGTAAACCGATCGTCGTTAAGCTCAAGGTTATACCCACCATTAACATAATAATGCCTTCGCATCGAATAGTGACCGGTCTCTTCAAACGCAAACGATGGTTGTGTAATATGTGTTGAAGAAACTGCCAGATAATATTTCGAATGCCGATAAAAAAGGCCGGCACTAAAGTCAGTAAGGATCCCGTTCACCTCTTGTTTAGGCAGTGCAGGATCGGAACCATCTATAAGATCACCACCCTGCGAATCAGCCCATCCGGGACTAAGCTTTTTGTTCATCACGCCAAACGAGGCACCACAACCCAATAAGCCTTTACCAAGCCTCAGTCGGAAAGAGTAATCCAATCCAAAAGAGACATTATTTTCGTACCCAATCGCATCCTTTACAACCGTGAACCCAATTCCGTCAGTTTGTCCGATCAATTTAACCGGAGCATCTACCTGAAAGATAGATGTCACGGGCGCTCCAGGGAATCCGACCCATTGTTGTCTGTTAAGCAGCGACAGGTTTATCAGCCCTGAATTACCTGCATATCCGGGATTAACCATCAGATGATTGAACATATGCTGACTAACCTGCGGATCTTGCTGAGCACTCGCAGCGAATGTACATATATTTAACAAAATCCACAAAAGTCTGTAAAATTTCATAATTCCTTAAAAGAAGTGACTAAAGTGAACTAAAAAGACTAAAGTTAGATGTGCGTCCAAAGTTAGGAGTTCTTAAGTACTTTAGTTCATTCCGTTTAACTTTCGTGGCATCTTTAGTAACTTTTATTAAAAGATGTCCACCATCTGTCGGGAATTTCATTTTTACATGCTTTCCTGTAATCCTTTTTGGAGCAGGGTATGCGGAGGGGAAAAAGATCACAATCAGGGGAAGGAACTTCCATCCACCACCTCTTGGAAACAGGATGTTTGAGGAAGGTGACAGGTTCCGGTATGCCTTCAATCTGGACAACAAAATGAGTGAAGTCAATGGCTTCATCCTGCGGAATTTCATCCATCTTTTTGCATTTTCCGTTCAGAAAATACCAGACAATTTGCGCCGCCATCATAGCCCCAATCTTCTCCGAATCATTGGAATTACTATAGCCGAACAACGAAAACCAAACAGGGTTAGTAGATATTCCGGCATACCAGGCTAGTTGGCATGCCTCTTCCCCTGTTAAGCCATTCGGAGAGTTACGAATCTGTCCGGGAGCTTCACATAATTTCAGGCATCCAAAATCAAAACTGACCAAGTCTGTCTCCCGAAGATAGGGCTCCATCTCCTTAATCCCATTTCTTATTTCTCCCAGAGTGAACAGGGAGCCGTTAAATTCTTCCGAAAATGTATCCTTGCTATCTGTTGAAACGAAATAGGACTGCACAGCCATCACGTTGACGATGGTCTCTGCCGAGATATTGTTCAGGAAAATATCATCGCTTATCTGATCATCCTGTACGCGACTGTCAATTCGATCATCAATGACCGTTAAAGTGGCATTTTTTTTATTTAGCCCTGTCAGGAGGGGGATAGTAAAGCTTTGATTTCCACCCAGAAACAGAAGCGGGACGCCGAGTAATGAAATTTCTTCGGCGATCAGGCGAACAGCTGCATAGGTATCGGTGATTTCTTTGCCAGTTTTGACATTGCCCAAGTCGAAGATACGGAAGTTGGTCGAAAAACAGTTGAGCTGGTAAAGTTGCTCTCTGATTGCATCGGGTGTATACTTGTAGGAGGTACTTGTTGTACGATCATCGGTGATTCCCAGCAGGAAAATATCAGGCAAATCTGACTCATCCCAGACCGCGTTTTTCAGTAAGGTTCCGAGTCGATCTTTATCTCCTGAAAAGTTTTTAACTACCGGAAGTGTTTTTGCCGGTGTAATTAGTTCTTTTAACATAAGCTCTGGTTTTCCGACAATATAAAAAAATCTTCAGCAATAATTTCCAGGTAGCAATTATTTCTATTTCGATTTTTTCTGTTTGGGCTTTTTAAGTTCAGCATCGATCACTTCTTTACAGGCAAGGAAAGTCAGATTTTCGATGTTTGTATCTTTCTTTAGTTTAATATTCTGTTTTTTGTAGGCGATATAGGGACCCCAGCGTCCTTGCAGTATGCGGATGTCAGGATCTTCAGGGTACGTCTTAAGTAACGAATTTGAGATTTTTTCTCTTCGTTCGAGGATCAATTCAATGGCTCGACCCAAAAGAATCGTATAAGGATCGTCGATTCCTTTCTTCAGGGAGACGAAATTGGATTCGTGTTTTACATATGGACCGAATTTGCCAATCGCGACAGTCACTTTTTTCCCTTCAAATTCGCCGAGGTCTCTCGGAAGATCGAAGAGTTTTAAGGCCTGTTCGATGGTAATAGTTTCGATGCTTTGACCCTGCTGAAGACTCGCAAATACTGGCTTTTCACTTCCATCTTCCGATGTTTCTCCCAATTGGATAAAAGGGCCGAACCGACCAATTTTTGCCGAGATAGCTTTCCCGGATACCGGGTCGACACCCAGAATTCTTTCTCCACGGGCACGTTCAGAATTCGCAAGAGCATCTTCAATCTGGCGATGAAATGGAAGATAAAACTCGTCTATCATTACCTGCCAAACAAGATTGCCCTCGGCAATTTCGTCGAATTGCTTCTCGACGGAGGCAGTAAAATTGAAATCTACGATCGACTCAAAATGTTTGAATAGGAAATCGTTAACAACCAGTCCGATATCCGTTGGAAAGAGCTTCGATTTCTCTGTGCCGGTTATTTCAGTTCTTTCTTCTCGCTTGATCGAATCAGACTTGAGGAGTAATTGGACGTACTTCCGTTCTGTGCCGGCACGGTCTTCTTTTACCACATAATCTCTTTGCTGAATTGTTGTTATGGTCGGAGCGTATGTCGAGGGTCGGCCAATGCCAAGCTCCTCAAGCTTTTTCACCAGACTTGCTTCAGTATATCGTGCGGGTTTTTGTGTGAAACGCTGCAATGCCAGAATTGACTCCGCCTGGAGTTTTTGGTTGACAGACAGTGGAGGTAACAAGCCCTTTTCTTCATCGGTGAGATTCTCCTCATCACTCGATTCGAGATATACTCCAAGGAAACCGTCAAACTTTAACACTTCACCTGATGCCAGAAAGCGTTCGGGAGTAGTGGAAATTGTAATGGTTACATTGGTTCGCTCGAGTTCTGCATCAGCCATTTGCGATGCAAGTGTCCGCTTGTAAATCAGACTATATAATTTCTGTTCTTGTGCGGATCCCTCGATTTCTTCTTCGAAAAAATTAGTGGGACGAATAGCCTCATGAGCTTCCTGTGCTCCCTTACTGTTAGTTTTATAATGGCGGATTTTCACATAATTTTCGCCATATGTCTCAACAATTTTCTTTTTTGCACCGTTCAGTGCAGTCTGTGAAAGATTGACGGAGTCGGTACGCATGTAGGTAATCTTTCCGGATTCGTACAGACGTTGCGCAACGGACATGGTAAGCGATACAGGAAAGCCCATTTTTCTGCTGGCTTCCTGCTGGAGAGTTGATGTAGTAAATGGAGCGGCCGGAGATTTCTTCGCCGGTTTGGTCACAATATCACCAATAACAAATTCCGCTTTGCTGCATTTCTGTAGAAAGTGTTTTGCATCTTCCTCTTTGTCAAATCGTTCCGAGCATTCTGCTTTGAGGATACTGCTCTTGCCTGACTTTTCGGGTACGATAAATAATGCAGTTACCTTAAAATATGGGATAGTCTCAGTATTCGTAATCTCCCGTTCTCGCTCAACAATCAATCTGACGGCTACTGATTGAACCCGGCCGGCAGAGAGGGATGGTTTGACTTTTTTCCACAATACCGGAGATATCTCAAAGCCCACTAATCGATCCAAAATCCTCCGTGCCTGTTGGGCATCAACAAGATTTTTGTCGAGGTGACGAGGATGTTCTAATGCATGCTGGATCGCATCTTTCGTAATTTCGTGAAAGACAATCCTGTTGGTCGACTTTGGATCAAGCTTAAGCACTTCCATTAAATGCCAGGCAATTGCTTCTCCTTCACGGTCCTCGTCCGAGGCAATCCAGATGGTCTTCGCTGCTTTGGCCATCTTCTTCAACTCAGCCACAACCTTTTTCTTGTCTTCCGAAACAATATAATTCGGCTGATACCGGTTGTTTAGATCTACGCCGAAATCTTTCTTTTCCAAATCACGGATATGGCCAAAACTGGATTTAACCAGATAGTCCTTACCCAGAAATTTTTCGATAGTTTTTGCCTTGGCTGGAGACTCGACGATGACAAGATTTTCTTCCATAATATGAACTAAGTGACCGGTGACTTTTTAAAAAACTTTGCAAATTAACGAAATTCAAAACCTAACTTCCAAGTATTTAACTCATTTAAAATGCTTTTTTGTAATCAGCATCGTAAAATCTCCTGAAAGCAAGCGTCAATTTGTGGGATCTGAGTCCCTCATACTATACAAGTTAAGGCAAAAATGCGGCTATTCAAAATCGGTTTAAAATTCTATCATAATTCCTATTGTGGGCAGGATTGTTCCCGAAGTAGAAGAAATTGTTTTGACCAAATACCTTGATGAATCGGATGGATCAGTTAATGGCGCACCATTTTTATCAGATTGGAGAATGAGGCTTGGGGGTAGATCTGCCTTGAAGTTTGTGGCATTCTGGATATCCAGATAAAGCATCAATGACCATTTTTTGTAATAAAATGCCTTGTCCAACCGCACATCCAGCTGTTGAAAGGATCCTAACCTTCTTTTGTTAAATTGGCTATAATCAAGATAACCCTGACCCTGAACATCCCAGGCGGCTTTCAGTGATGATTTATTGGTATCCCATGGAGTATAAGGAGAACCGCCGATAAATCTCCATTTGAAGCCAAAATCCCAATTGCGTTTGAATGAGCGGGTGGAGGTAATGGTCAGAAGATGCCTGTTATCCCAGGCAGATGGAACATATTTCCCATTAATGTTGGTAAATTCACTTCTTACATAGGTATAGGTGAGAACACCTTTGAATCCCCAAAAGTCCTTATACCTTGCTAATAGTTCAAGACCATATGCTCGTCCATCACTGACAGACTTGACCTCCTCATTACCATACACCCCAAAATCTGCTCCTTTGCTGGCCATCGAGACAGAATCGCGCACAGAAAAGGGATAATGGTCGTATCCTTTGTAGAATCCTTCAGCAGAAAGCTGTGTGGTAGAATTTGGACGGAAGTCGATTCCTGCAACTAAATGATTGACTCCAATCATCTGAACACCATTCTCTTTGTTAATCAGAGTCCCATTGGAGTTTCTGTAGCCCAGCATCGTGTACGCGGGCAACTGCAGGTACCTTCCGGCATTCATATTGAGGGAAGTTCTGCCGTCGATGTTGTAACTGACTGAAATTCTCGGGGAAAGATTTTCGATCGGATTTGACATTTTGGATGAGTATCCGTTTCCATCTGCTCGAATTCCCAGAGAGAGGAGTAGGTGTTGATTCAAAAGTTCTCTGTTAAGCTGACCAAAAAGGCCGTATTTAACAAAGTCAAGATTGGATAAATAGTTGAAAGATTGGACATTGCCGAGCCTGAATATTTTTTGAAATGTACTATTATAATATTGGGCATATTGAAAGTCTACGCCATAAGTTAATTTGAATTTGGTCTTGGATAGATAATAGTGTTCAAATCGGAATTTTGTTTCGCTTTCGCGCGAATCGTAGTTCAAAATCAAATTTTCAGGAGTCTCAATGTTGTCCTGGTACTTGTAAGCTCCATTATTTAGTGTGTTATGGCTCAAAACGAGAGTGTTGTATCCGTTTGTATTGTAATGCTTTAAAACAAGTCCGAGCGTGTAATTCCACTGTTTATTTACTGGAAGGTAGCTAAGAATGTAGCGCTGCTCCTCGGTCTCGTTGGCCTTTAAATTTAATTTGGAATTATCAAGAGCCCCCAAGCCGATCAACGACAATTCCGTTTTATCGTTGATTTTAGTCTTGATCTTGAACTGCATGTCGTTGTATGTAGGCAGGAAAGGTAGTTTTAGAGCACTGAAAAGAAGCTGCAGGTATGATCTGCGCACCGATGCCAGGTACGATGTCTTTGGAGATATGGGTCCTTCGGAAGAAAAAGCAAAGTCTGATGCACCGATCGTTGTACGAAATTTTGGCCGCTCTGTGTTCGCAATTTTCTGCGTAAAATCCAGAACAGAGCTCATCGAATTACCGAAGGCGGCAGGAAATGCGCCAGAATAGAAATTTACTTCCCGAACAAAATCAACGTTTATAATTCCTACTGGTCCACCCGAGGCACCCTGGGTGGCGAAATGGTTCAGATTAGGTATTTCAACGCCGTCCAGATAGAATTTATTTTCACTTGGCCCTCCACCCCTGACAATCACATCATTTCTAAATGAAGCGGCAGAGGAAACACCTGGAAATGATTGGATAACTTTCGTTATATCCCTGTTCCCTCCTGGGTTTTTTTCGATTTCATCAATTCCGATAGTTCTCAGGGATGTCGGACTTTCGTCTCTCTTCGGGAAAAACGAAGGACGCACAGTTACCTCTTCTAACCTTATCTCATCCTCCTCCAGTGGAATATTAATGGTTGCTCCAGCTGCCTTTGTAACTCTAAAGGTTTCGGATATGTATGTTTTGAATCCAATGGCTGAGATCTTCAACTGATAAAATCCGGGCTCTACTTGTTTGAGCATAAAATTGCCCTCGACGTCGCTGTTTGTACCAATTACCGTATTTTGAATAACGATTGTGGCAAACTCGACCGGTTCGTTGTTTTTGCCATTGAATATTCTGCCTTTAATTATTGATGATGATTGTTGTGCACTTAGCGGGAAATAACAAAAGATGGTCAGGATAAGTAGTATTTTCTTCATAGATAATTCTTGTTTGATAACCTGTTTAACGTTGAATCCCTGATCAGGTTATCAATTTGCAATTATTAATTTTAGACCCGCTATTTATCAGGTATTTGACCTTTTTAAGAACAGGATTTCCGTACATAGAAAGAATATAAATAGTACCTTTATTGCGCTGCAATTTGTTAAACTAGGTACCAACTTCTATTTTTGATAAGATATTCATATAGGAACATTCCTAAATATTAATTAATACTAGTTTTTATGAGCAGTTTCATGAGCGCCTCTATCGGGCGAAAGTTTTTAATGAGTATCACGGGGTTATTCCTGATCTCATTTCTATTCATACACCTCACTTTGAACCTGTTACTGACGTTTGATGATTCCGGAAACCTTTTCAACATCGCTGCGCATTTTATGGCAACCAATCCGGGCATCAGAATTATGGAGCCTATACTGGCGCTTGGATTTGTGGTTCATATTATTTGGTCGGGTTGGATTACGCTGGAAAACATGAGAGCCCGTCCTCAGAAATACGAATACAGCGATCAGTTGCTAAGTTGGTGGTCTCCGGCAAAAAATATGTTCATCCTGGGTGGAATGGTACTAATCTTTTTGGTTATACACATTACCAATTTCTGGGTGAAAATGAAGTTCACAGGCGATCCGTTGTTAAATTCGGTCTCCGTTGATGGCGTGGAGATGCATAACGCCTATGCTTTGGTGAGCGGATTATTTCTTAATAAGGTCTATGGCCTGCTTTATATCTGTGGCGGAATCCTGGTAGGTCTCCATATCAGCCATGGTTTCTGGAGTGCATTTCAAACGATCGGTTTTAGCAATCAAATTTGGCTGAAAAGGTTGAAATGTCTGGCTGTCACGATAGGGATAATCTTTGCGATAGGATTTTCTTACATCCCTGTTTACTTTATGATTAAATTCTAAACTGATATTCAAAGTATCCAAGATATGAGCGAACTGAATTCAAAAATACCTGCCGGACCAATTGCCGAGAAATGGTCCAGCCACAAGGCAAAGATTAAAGTAGTTAGTCCGGCGAATAAGCGCAAACTTGATGTTATAGTTGTTGGTACCGGACTAGCCGGTGCTTCCGCAGCTGCTTCCCTGGCTGAACTGGGATATAACGTTACGGCTTTTTGTTACCAGGATAGTCCCAGAAGGGCGCATTCGATTGCCGCACAGGGCGGAATCAATGCTGCAAAAAATTACCAGAACGACAACGATTCCGTATACCGGTTATTCTATGATACGATAAAGGGAGGTGACTACCGTTCCCGCGAGGCCAATGTGCATCGTCTGGCTGAGGTTTCACCCAATATCATCGACCAATGTGTAGCGCAAGGTGTTCCATTTGCCCGCGAATATGGCGGCACATTGTCTAACCGCTCTTTTGGCGGAGTTTTAGTTAGCCGGACATTTTATGCACGGGGTCAGACTGGTCAGCAGCTATTATTAGGAGCCTATTCAGCCCTTAATCGTCAGATTAATGAAGGCGGTATCAAAATGTATACCCGCCATGAAATGCTTGATTTGGTAGTTATTGATGGTAAGGCACGCGGTGTTATCGTTCGCGATATGGTTTCAGGCGAAATTAAGCGCTTCGGAGCACATGCCGTGGTTCTGGCAACTGGCGGATATGGGAATGTGTTCTTCCTCTCAACCAATGCGATGGGCTGTAACGCCTCCGCCTCCTGGGTTGCTTATAAAAAGGGCGCCTTCTTTGCTAATCCCTGCTATGTTCAGATACATCCCACCTGCATTCCGGTGCATGGTTCCCAGCAATCGAAGCTTACGCTGATGTCTGAGTCGTTGCGTAATGATGGGCGTGTTTGGGTGCCGAAAAAGGCCGAAGATGCTGAGAAGCTGAGAAAAGGTCAGATCAAACCGGGTGATATTGCAGACGAGGACCGCGATTTCTATCTTGAGCGCAGATATCCGTCTTACGGGAATCTAGTGCCTCGCGACGTGGCTTCCAGAGCCGCCAAAGAGAGATGCGACGCTGGGTTTGGTGTAAATAAGGAAGGTATGGCTGTTTTTCTGGATTTCAAATATGCCATCAACAGACTTGGAAAAGATACCATTGCAAAAAGATATGGCAACCTCTTCCAGATGTATGAGAAAATTACTGATGTAGATCCCTATAAAGAGCCCATGCAAATTTATCCTGCAATCCATTATACGATGGGTGGTACATGGGTCGATTATAATCTGATGACTTCAATCCCAGGACTTTATTCTCTGGGTGAGGCCAATTTCTCAGATCACGGAGCCAATCGTCTGGGTGCTTCTGCTTTGATGCAGGGCTTGGCCGACGGATATTTCGTTCTGCCTTATACGATCGGTGATTATCTTGGAAATGAGATTATGGTGCCAAAGATTAACACCAATCTCCCTGAATTTGAGGCAGCAGAAAAGGCCGTTGTCGGAAAACTGGAGAAGCTTTTCAATATTAAAGGCAAGACCCCTGTCGACCATTTCCACAAGAAATTAGGTGCCATTCTCTGGGATAACGTTGGAATGTCAAGAAATGAAGCCGGACTGAAAAAGGCGATCGCAGAAATTAAGAAGCTAAGAGATGAGTTTTATTCGGACTTATTAGTGCCCGGAGAGATGAAAAATGTAAATCCTGAGCTGGAGAAAGCTGGTAGGGTTGCAGATTTTCTGGAACTGGGCGAGCTTCTGGCACGTGATGCCCTCAACCGCAAAGAGTCGTGTGGAGGTCATTTCCGTGAGGAGTCGGCTACAGACGAGGGTGAAGCAAAGCGCGACGACGAAAATTTCGCGTATGTGGCTGCCTGGGAATATAAAGGGGTCGATGAAGAACCTGTTCTCCACAAGGAGGAGTTGTCATTCGAAACCATCCAGTTAACCCAAAGGAGTTATAAATAATTGTTGCAGACTGAAAAAATCCAATAAAATGGCAGATATAATTCTCAATAAAATATATGTAAAGGTTTGGAGGCAAAATAGTCCAAAAGCCAAAGGGCGCTTCGAAACCTATCAGGTCGAAAACGTGTCTCAGGGCACTTCCTTCCTTGAAATGATTGACATCCTGAATGATAAGTTGATTTTGGAAGGGAAAGATCCTATTGCTTTCGACCATGACTGTCGCGAGGGGATATGTGGGATGTGCTCCATGTATGTGAATGGACATGCCCACGGACCGGATTCGGAAGTCACGACTTGTCAATTGCACATGAGGAAATTCAGCGAGGGTCAGACCATTGTTGTGGAGCCTTGGCGTGCAGCGGCTTTCCCGGTTATCAAAGATGTAATGGTAGACAGAACTGCGTTTGAAAAAATACAGCAGGCCGGAGGTTATGTCTCGGTAAATACAGGTGGAGTTCCTGATGGTAATGTAATTCTGATCGGTCAGGATGATGCAGAAGAGGCTATGGATGCTGCAGCCTGCATCGGGTGTGGCGCATGCGTGGCAACCTGCAAAAACTCTTCGGCTATGTTGTTTGTGGCGGCCAAAGTCTCGCAATTTGCCAAACTTCCGCAAGGGAAAGTCGAGGCGAAGAGGCGCGCCAAAGCAATGGTAGCTAAAATGGATGAGTTGGGATTTGGTGGATGTACCAATACCGGTGGCTGTGAACTTGCTTGTCCCAAGAGCATCTCTATTGCGCATATTGCCAGGCTCAATCGTGAATACCTTAGCGCAAAGCTTGCTGATTAGGTGCTGTAATATCGTCTGATAACGAAAAACGCTGTCTTCGGATGGCGTTTTCTGTTATGAACAATAGATAGTTAATAACTAATGCCTGCCGTATCGGGGCGAAGAACATTTATTTTTTCATAATATATATCTTCGCGACTGACACATGGAAATTCTTCCATAAACTTGACAATATGCCTTATAGAAGACTACCAAACACAGATCAGGCAAGATTACGGGCCATTAACACGGCTATAATGATGGGGCAGAAAAAAAGCATTGAAGAGCTTGCCTTTTCCGACGGTACTCTAACCAGGTTAAGAGCCTTTTTTCCTGCATTCGAGACTAACCTCATCCATCATAAGTTAGCCAGGGCACAACAGGATAAAAATAGCCGTACTTACCTGGAAGCTGCCAAAAAGGCAAGAATATACCTTTCTCACTTTATCCAGATACTGAATTTTTCCATACAGCGAGGAGATATGAAAGCTGATGTGCGAAATTTCTACGGAATGATTGGCGATAAAAAATCACCCTCTTTAATTCTGGAGTCTGAATTGCTGGAATGGGGCAAGAAGATAATCGAAGGAGAACACCAACGGGTACTTCACGGTGGTAACCCGCTTTATAACCCTTCAATAGCCGTGGTAAAAGTAAAATTTGATCAATTTGTTGATGCTTATCATTTTCAAAAGACGCTCCAAAGCAATACAACCAGATGGACACAAAAAGTATCTGGAATGCGAGCCGAGGCTGATGAAATAATACTCGATATCTGGAACGAAGTTGAGGAGCATTTCTCTGAATATCCTGAAGATATTAAACGGGAACGTGCAGCCGAATATGGGGTGGTTTATGTCTTCCGGCCAATGGAGAAACAACGTAATACGGTAAGCGTAGGGAATCAGGCAAACTATTGAAATACACTCTGTTTTTATCATAGCAATCTGAAATCGATGATGACACATCCATAGAACTATTCAAATTGGGAATAGGGCTATGGATGTTTTTTTGTTAACGAAACGAGCATGATTCGGTGGTCACACACACAGGTGAGAATTGATCATGCGAGTTCCATCCGGCAATTAAAAAGCAATTTATTCTCGGATGAAAATGGGGTGTGATTTTGGAACAATTCGTTTCAAAAAGGAGTAAAATAGGATGAATGAATACTTTAAGAGGGATTATATGAGATCGACAATGCGTAAACAAAGTTTGCTGATGGCAGGATTAGTGTTTGTCCTGCTTGCCGGTTTAGGTACGGGTTGCCGGACGAAGCCGGTTATCGAAAATCCTTCTCCAAACGGGTACAATTTTTTTGTGCTGTCCGACATGGGGTCTACAGCAATATACAAGGAAGATACCGTTGCCGCCATGGTAAACAAACTGTCAAAGACATTGCACCCGAAATTTGTGATCAATCAGGGTGATTTTTTTCATGACTCTGGTGTGAAAGATACACTCGATCCGTTATGGAGCGCCCAATTCGAAAAGATGTTCACAGCTCCGGAGTTAAATCTTAAATGGTATTCCATCATTGGAAATCACGAATACATCGGCAATCCCCAGGCGCTGGTCGATTATGGGAAACACAACGCAAGATGGACGATGCCGGCCCGTAATTATTCTTTTGTGCAACAGGTGGATAGCACAACTTCAATTCGCTTCGTCATGATTGATACATCGCCTTTTGTTGAGATGTACAAGTACGACGAGAAGTACCACGAGACCAAAAATCAGGATACTGAAAAGACGGTGGCCTTTGTCGACAGCGTGTTATCCCGCTCTCACGAAACATGGAAAGTTGTTGTCGGGCACCATCCCGTATATACCTCTGATTTTGTACAAGGGAATACATACGGCTTAATCGAGGATATTGCACCCCTCTTGAAAAAGTATCGGGTCGATTTTTACCTCAACGGCCACGTACATAAATTCGAGCATCTTAAGAGAGACGGGATTGACTATATGATCACCTCTTCGGGTATTAATTCGCGGTGGACAAATCCCTGGTTTTTTACCCGTTACGTTGAACGATCCGTTGGGTTTACAGTATGCAGCGTTACACGACACGAATTTTCCTTTTACTTCACTGATGCCAAAGGGAAGACACTTTACTCGTACACAAGGAAGAAGAAATAGAGAGGTTCAGAAGCTATCGCTGATTGAATCCCTGGGTGCCACTTCCCATCCGATTGTTTCCTGAATTATTCCCATTTGGATAATTCGGATCAGGATTATCCGGATCAATCTCGTCCTGATCCTGACGATTCGGTCCGCCGGTTCTGAGCGGCTTAGGCATTACCTTCGTCCGTATCAGAGGAATCCGGTAGGCAACGGTAACCGAAAAATCAAAAGGAACCTCCGAAGAAGTATACCCCAAACCCGGAATGACATAAGGTTTTACATTTGGATCTTTTGTCGTCGCAATCGGAAATTTAGCCCGAACCGTCCAGCCGAAAAAGAGATTTGGCAACAGTTCACCTTTTAAGCCAAAAACCAATTCTCCCCAATGCGCGCTTAGGTTGTTTTTGGGGAAGGAGGTGTGCACGGTTCCCCAATAATTGGAATAATCTGCCGACAAAGTCTCCTGAGTGAACCGGCTAAACCCGTACCTTAATCCGACAAACACAAGATCTCCATCGGTTAAGGACTCAAATTTGTTGATGTTTACATCCACGCCAATTCTGGCGTACGGACCCTTATTCGTATACTGAAACGCATCTTTTTTATCGTTAACACTTAGATAGCCAGCCTCAACGGTAGGAAACCAGTTGCCTTTATATGGGTAATCTGCCTGAATTTCAAATCCGCCTTGTGTCGCTTTCTGGATGAATGGCAACATGAAACGAGACACATCTATCCCGATTCGGGGACCTTCGTACCGCCAAACTTCTTTCTTTTTTTGCCCGAAGCCGCACAGCGGACTAATTAGCAGTAAGATGAAGATATATCGTAATATTTTGACCATTGGTGGCATATGTTTCTATGGATTTTGGACCAACCGCAGAGTTAAAGACCTTAAGTGAATCGATCAATCCATTGTGTTTCGTGGCATTCAAAATATAATTTGGGGCAAAGCCACAGTTTTGAGATATCAACTGAATATTCATAGTGTGCCGAACCCAGAAAATGCTGGATTTATTGTTGAAGTGCGCAACAAATCCGGTTGAATCGGCTGTCAGCGAAAGCGGAAGTGCCATCCTTTTTGTTAGCGCGGAATCCAGGCTACTGTACAGCGTGTCGCCGACGGCATTTCGGCCAAAGCCTGTAACGACGAGTGGACCAATTTTAACGGATTTACTGCCAATAAAATTAGTAACCATCACGGTATCAGATGACTCATAACAGTTTGATCCGCTGTTGCAGGAGAGTAGTAGCAAGACTGTAAAAATGATCGTTGTGATCCGAAAGCGCATTCGAAAATGGGTTTGTTGAGTATGTTGCGGCAAATATAATCAAAATGGACGGAAGGGATTTATACCCCAAAAATAATTGATAGTTTTGCCCAACTAATATTTTCATAATGAGGGCACTCACATTTCTAGTATTTTTCAGCATCGTACTGCTTGTCTACTCTACCATAAATTATTACGTTTTCACCAGAGGTTTGATGGTGTTTTCCTGTAATCCCACGCTAAAAAAATGGTACACTATACTTTTTTGGTCTGTTGTATCCTCATTTATTGTGGGGATGTTTTGGGAGCGCACAGCCTCCTCGATTGTAAGCGAGTGGGTATATCGCGTCGGGGCATTCTGGCTGGCCTTCATGTTCTATTTTTTCATGACGTTGGTGCTCATTGATTTGGTTAGACTTGCCGATTATTTCTTTCATTTTCTACCGGAGTTTTCACCTGTCGGAAAGCTCAATTTGGGATATTCCGTTATCGGACTTGTTACCATAATTGTAGTCGGAGGTTATATAAATGCGCGGACAACCGTCGTGAAGGAGATTCCATTAACAATACACAAAAAGGTATCCGGATCTAAGGATCTGAAGATACTGATGGCTTCCGACATTCACCTGGGAGCCCTGATCGGTGAGCGTCAGGAGTTGAAGCTTGTAAGGATCATTAACGAACAAAAGCCTGATCTGGTGCTGCTCTGCGGCGACCTCGTGGATGGAGATATTGGTCCGGTTTTACGAAAGAACCTTGGAAAACACATTCAGGAAATTCGTACGCCGCTTGGCGTTTATGCCATTCCCGGCAATCACGAATACATCGGCGGCATCCAGAATACCTTACCATACCTGCAAAGTATCAATATTAAAGTGCTTCGTGATGAGGTGGTCACACTCGGTGATGGGATTCAGCTCGTTGGGAGGGATGATCGCGACAGCAGACGAATGGGCGGAGAAAATAATCCGCATGAGCTTAAAGAACTCGCGAAAAATCTGGATCAAACAAAACCAATTATCGTGATGAATCATCAGCCATTTCATCTGGAGGAAGCGGTCGCGGCAGGTGCCGATCTGCATTTATCGGGGCACACGCATCACGGACAAATGTGGCCGTTTAGCTACATCACGAAAGCCATGTTTGAATTAAGCTGGGGACTAAAGCAAAAGGGCAACACCACGTGTTATGTCTCATCCGGATACGGGTCTTGGGGCCCGCCGGTACGGATCGGAAATAGTCCGGAGGTTGTGGTATTTAAGATTAAGTTTGATTGAGGAGCACTCAATTCTGATGTTTCAACAATCTAATTGCGAAAGCTGATCCAGACAGTCAGCCAATTCCATCTTAGAATGCCAATGGCTTTGTCCAATGTGTTTCAATTTGCAACTTCCCCTTTCATTCTCAAATTCAAGCGATTAATTTGCTTATCCTCCACTTTATGCATAGATTTGGAGAAACCCCCAAAAGAATGCTAATATGTTAACGGCCAGGCAAAAGAATGACCAAGCATTATGACAGGACTAATAGTTATAGTTTTCATTTTAGGATACATCGCTATTGCGGCTGAACATTCTATCAAAATAAACAAAGCAGCGACAGCTTTGGTGACAGGTGTTCTTTGTTGGACAGTTTACATTCTGATGTCACCAAACAGAGATTTTGTGAATGAAGAGCTCACACGGTATTTGGGAGAATTTTCGGGCATTTTATTCTTTCTGCTTGGTGCAATGACAATTGTTGAACTCATTGATTCTCACGATGGTTTTGATATTATTACGGTAAGAATATTCCAGACGGATAAGCGAAAACTACTTTGGATAATTGCATTCATCACCTTTTTCCTTTCAGCCATCTTAGACAACCTTACTACTACCATCGTAATAATTTCATTACTCCGTAAACTAATTAAAGACGGCGAGGATAGATTGTTTTTTGCCGGCATTGTTGTTATTGCCGCAAATGCAGGTGGTGCATGGAGTCCTGTCGGTGACGTAACTACTACAATGCTTTGGATTGGGGGGCAAATAACGGCAACAAATATTATTATCAAGCTGATACTTCCAAGTCTATTCGGCCTTATCGTTCCGCTAGTTTATCTTTCGTTTAGGCTCAAAGGAGAGATAGAAAGATCAACTATTGAAAACCATACATCCAACCATTCACTATCTCAGACCCAACAATATATTGTTTTCTTTTCGGGTGTTTTAATCCTCATTCTGGTTCCTGTATTCAAAACTTTAACGCACCTACCGCCCTATATGGGAATACTTATCGGGCTCGGAATACTCTGGATAATAACTGAAATTATGCATGGAGAGAAAGACGAAGAAGACAAGCACAATTTATCCGTTGTTTATGCCCTTCGTAAGATTGACACGCCAAGTATACTTTTTTTCCTTGGCATCTTAGTTAGCATAGCTGCGTTGCAATCAATCGGAATACTTACAAGTCTTGCACAATGGCTCACAAGTACTTTGCATCAAGACAATATAATTGTAATCTCAATTGGTCTGCTTTCATCAATCGTGGATAATGTTCCATTAGTTGCAGCAGCACAAGGTATGTATGATTTGAACCAATATCCAACTGACCATTATTTCTGGGAATTCCTTGCCTATTGTACGGGGACTGGTGGGAGTGTACTTATCATTGGGTCAGCTGCAGGGATTGCCGCTATGGGCATGGAGAAAATTAGTTTTTCCTGGTATCTAAAAAAAATTAGTTTTTTAGCGTTACTTGGATATTTTGCGGGTGCTATAATTTATATTTTGCAGCATCAATTATTTGGACTTTGACAACGAATCACAATAAAGCCCGACAGCTAATGTCGGCTATCTGGCAAATGTGTCAGCAAATGTTTTTGGTTCGCATCTTTCCGCTCAAGCTGTTTTTTGAATTGAAAGGAATCAAAAATTATCGCTTGCTAAATCGGCCGCAGTCCGCCCCTGAGGAGTGATCTGCCCACGTCAAATTCCGGATCCCTACGTTTACAGCTAAAATCAGCCCCTATTTTTTGCGAAACGTGAATATGACTTTAGCGTTTGTAATTTCCATGGCAAAGTCAGATTCCATGTAGGCGGCAATCTCTCCGAAGAGTCCCCTCGAAAAATCCATGAATTCCGAAAAGCTGGCGAACGGATTGTTGTCTGCAAAATATTTGTGCCACATATTTTCAGATGTGACGATGGAGACAGATCCGTCTGTATTTTCATTTACTTCTATGGCTGTATCGGTGATATGGCGGAATGTCTCGATATTAAAAAGGGATCCCTTGATAAGTCTGTCAAAACTTCTGTCGGTTCCCCAGCTTGGCGCAAAGAGTTTGCCGATATAACAACCAAATTCATAAGGACTTACACCCTTCGATTTGGCGAAGTGAATGGCAGCGGCATCCGTTGCCCAAGCCTGGCCCAGAACCCTTCCGTGCTTCTGGTTAACTTCCAATACCGGGACTGGATATTTTTCCTCGGCACCGATTTTCCTTGATTCCGGATTCTCATTTTTCACCTGTCCGGCTGCCCACTGGGTCATGAGGATGACCGAGATCAGAACAAACAAAAATTTTAATGATTTCATTTTCAGTAAGTTTAGTTTAATTATCAATAAAATTACACACAGAATATCAGAAAGTCAAGATATTTCAGGAAAATTTTCGGAGAGTTATCAAAATCCGGCTGAACATCAGGTTCAAAATTCGTGAGAAAACTTCCGGGATGCCTCCCGTGGCAAGGCAAAAATCGGGGCAGATTTTAAGTAATCTTCAATCAAAATTTTGACTACCTTTGCATCGATTTATTTTCAATTTAAACACAGATTATCAAGTATATAAGGAATGTCAGATATGCAGAATACCCGAAATTTTTGTATCATTGCCCACATTGACCATGGGAAAAGCACTTTGGCGGATCGTCTGCTGGAGATGACCTCAACGATCAGTGCCCGAGACATGGAAGCACAGGTTTTGGATAACATGGATTTAGAGAAGGAGCGGGGAATTACCATTAAGAGCCACGCCATCCAGATGGAATACCTGCATGAAGGTGAGAAATATCTGCTTAATCTGATTGATACTCCTGGGCACGTCGACTTTTCATATGAGGTATCGCGCTCGATTGCTGCCTGTGAAGGAGCCCTGCTGATAATCGATGCCACTCAAGGAATCCAGGCGCAGACTATCTCTAACCTATATTTGGCAATTGAGCACGATCTTGAAATTATACCGATTCTCAACAAGATGGATCTTCCGAATGCAATGCCGGAGGTTGTTGAAGATCAGATTATAGAACTCATTGGTTGCAAAAGGTCCACGATAATTCGGGCTTCCGGAAAGACCGGAGACGGGGTGGCCGAAATCCTTGAACGCATTCTTACTGACATTCCTGCTCCGGCGGGAAATCCAGAGGAACCACTTCAGGCCTTGGTGTTCGATTCTGTATTTAATCAATTCCGAGGGGTAATTGCCTATTTTAAAATAGCCAACGGAAGAGTCAGAAAGGGAGACATGGTTCGATTCTTTGCTACGGAAAAGCAGTATTCTGTCGATGAGGTTGGTGTATTGAAGATGGGATTGGAGATACGCGACGAACTCAGCGCCGGGGATGTGGGGTATATCATATGCGGCATAAAGACTGCCAGAGAGATCAAGGTAGGGGATACCATTACAAATGTTAAGAACCCATGCCTAAACATGATCTCTGGTTTTGAAGAGGTTAAGCCAATGGTTTTTGCGGGAGTTTATCCAATTGATAGTGAGGATTATGAAGATCTTCGCAACGCAATGGAAAAGCTTCAGCTGAATGATGCCTCACTAACTTATGTTCCGGAATCATCCATGGCATTGGGCTTTGGTTTTCGCTGCGGATTTTTGGGCTTGCTGCACATGGAGATTGTTCAGGAACGGTTAGACAGGGAGTTTGACATGAATGTCATTACGACGGTTCCCAACGTCTCGTATATGATAACAACCAGGGCTGGTGAAATATTTGAAGTTTACAATCCTGCCGGTTTGCCGGAATCAACCTTGATTGAAGTGATAGAAGAGCCGTTTATCCAAGCCCAGATTATAACACGTTCTGAGTTCATCGGATCCATCATGACCTTATGTCTCGAGAAACGGGGGATGCTCACCAAGCAGGAATACCTCAGTGCTGACAGGGCTGAACTTACATTCGATATGCCACTTGGCGAGATCGTTATCGATTTCTATGATAAACTGAAGAGTATTTCGAAAGGGTACGCTTCATTTGATTACCACATAACAGGCTATCGTCCAGCAAAATTAGTGAAGCTGGATATCTTGCTCAACAGTGAGCCTGTGGATGCTTTGTCGACACTTCTACACGTTGACAACGCTTACAATTTTGGCCGGCGTATTTGTGAAAAGCTAAAGGAACTGATTCCACGACAGCAGTATGATGTGGCCATACAGGGTGCCATCGGGGCCAAGATAATCTCTCGTGAGACCGTCAAGGCCGTCAGGAAGGACGTTACCGCCAAGTGTTACGGGGGCGACATCACGCGAAAGCGGAAGCTATTGGATAAGCAGAAGAAGGGGAAAAAGCGAATGAAACAGATTGGCAACGTCGAGGTACCTCAAAAGGCATTTCTAGCAGTACTCAAGCTTGACTAAGAGGGGGAAAGTTGAGAGTTGAGAGTTAAAAGTTAAAAGTTAAGAGTTTCAACTCTCCACTTTTAACTTTTAACTTTTAACTCTTAGATAATCAGCTTATATCCCTTGCCGTGGATGTTGATGATCTCAATTCCTTCTTCATCTTTGAGATGCTTTCTCAATTTTGTGATATACACATCCATGCTGCGGGCATTGAAATAGTTGTCGTCTACCCAGATTGTTTTCAGCGCGTAGTTGCGTTCGAGGACCTTATTGGCATTCACACACAGTAAACGAAGCAGCTCTGATTCTTTCGTAGTCAGTTTTGTGCTGTCATTTGCATCTGAAAGTGTTTGTTTACGGGCGTCGAAAGTGAAACGGCCAAGTTTGAATACGGCCTGAGTATTATCGGCTTCACCTAATGTTCTGCGGAGGATCGCTTCAATACGGAATATGAGCTCTTCCATGCTGAAAGGCTTGGTCATATAGTCGTCGGCACCGATACGAAAACCCTCGATTACATCCTCTTTCATATTCTTTGCGGTGAGGAAGATGATAGGAATATCGCTGTTAATCATGCGAACATCTTTAGCCAGGGTGAACCCATCCTTTTTGGGCATCATCACGTCAAAAATGCACAGATCGTACTGGTTCTTCTGAAAGCCTTTGAAGGCAGCTTCTCCGTCGGGGTAAAGATCAGTATCATAGCCTTTAGCTATCAGATATTCTCTGAGTAATGATCCCAGATTTTCGTCGTCTTCGCTTAAAATAACTCTCATCTTCTTTTCCATTTTGTATACTATTTTATTATCGGGAAATAGAGTCTGAATTTAGACCCTTTGCCCACAGTACTTTCCACCTTTATTTTGCCATGGTGCTCTTCCACTATTCTTTTAACGTAGGAAAGCCCAAGTCCGAACCCTTTCACATTGTGCACGTTTCCGGTAGGTATCCGGTAAAACCGTTCAAATATTTGGTTGAGATTTTCTTTTGGTATGCCAATTCCATAATCTCTTATCTGAATAATCACCCAATTGCTTTTATTCTCGGTTGTGATCTCGATCTTTGGATTCTCCTTACTGTATTTTTCAGCGTTATCCAATAAGTTGTAGATCACATTGGTAATGTGTATTTCATCCCCATTAATGAGGGTATTGCCAGCGGTAAGATTTGTCTCCAGTACGCCATTGGAAGTGGTGACGCGGATCTCAAAATTTGCTGCAGCCTGCGACACAATCTGGTTTAAATCAATCTCGGTAAATTTCAGTTTCAGTTTACCTTCATTGAAGACCGCCATTTGCAAAACTTTCTCCACCTGACTACTTAGTCTCTTACTTTCATCCAAAATTACACCTGAAATATGATCTATCGTGGAAGGAGAATGAACCAGCGAATTATCCTTGAGCATCTGAGAGGCCAGTGAAATGGTTGAAATCGGAGTCTTTAGCTCATGCGTCATGTTATTGATGAAGTCATTCTTAATCTGTGATAATTTCTTTTGGCGCAGAATAATCTGGAGCGTGAAAACGAAGATACCTATGATAATGAGTGTTAGCAGGAGGGAAGGCAAAACAAAGTTGGTGATTGCTTTGATTTGTTCGGCATGCTGATCGGGAAAATAAACATAGAGAAAATCCGGCTTAGGCGATGAATTATCGGCAAAGAGAAGCGTTTTGTACTCTCTGGTTTCCTTCGATGGATTGTAATCTTTGTCGCCCATAACGATTTCCGTTTTACCGTCAAAAGTCGACTTGATACAAAATTTATAAGAAAGTAAAATTTCTTTGTCTTTTAGCTCAGTATCAATTGTATAGCGAAGAAATTCAGGCATAATTCTGTCGACAATATTCATTTCAGAGCGCAACATCATGAAATCCTGATAGCGTAGTTGCTGTGATCTCTTTTGACTTTGTCTGTTGTAAGAACTCTGCATGCTGGGGATCGAGAAATTGGCCTGGGATTGTTTAATCTCGAAATTCCCGTTTAAATTTTTGATAGACTTCTGACTAAATGAAACCGAAAGTTCTCCGGACCGGCCGAGTTTCGCCAACGACTCTGATGGGTCGGAATTCGGGTACAGATTAAGCGCACCGGAGGATTTTGTATCGGGAAGGTAATTGGATTCATCGAGCTGCTGAAAAATTCGAAACTCTTCGAAATCCACCATGTCCCGAACATCATTAAGAGCTCTGTTGACGATGAAGGAAAAATTGTTTTCCTGGAGTTTTGCTGTCTTGTTGATTGTTATAAGCTGCACCCATACCATCACAGCCACGGCCACGGCCATTACGATAGCGAGTACATTGATCATTTTTTTGCTCATAAAGCAAATATAAAGCTAATAATCCGTTGCTTGGAGGATCCTTAACAATATTTAACTTCAAGGGATGGCTAATAGCCTGAGTTTTCTGTCTCGGCAACGCTCAGTTTCTCAAGGGCTTGTTGAGCTGCATTTTGTTGCGCCTCCTTTTTAGAAAATCCGCCGCCGACGCCTAGAATTTTCCCATCAACGCAGGCTTCCGAAACAAAGGGCATTTTTTCTGAACCAGTGTCGGTATTACTGACTGTTTTGAATTCGACCTCCTGTTTGATCTTTTGACCCCATTCAATTAGCTGGCTCTTAAAGTTATTGTCTACCGTCTCCATTTTCTGGAGGTCGACATGCTGGTTGAAGATCTTCTTGATGACAAATCTTTTGGCGACAGTATATCCGCAGTCCAGATAAATGGCGCCGATGAAAGCTTCCAGTAAATCGCCGTATAAATGGCTGGTTTCGCTTACCGTGTTGGTATTGGAAACCACAAATCGGTTAAGACCCATTTTGAACGTAAGTTGGGTCAGGAAACTACGATTAACGACACGGGATCTAAGTTGAGTGAGGAACCCTTCGTCTTTGAAGGGGAAACGGTTATAGAGATATTCGGCCACAATTGTGCCAAGGACGGCATCGCCCAAATATTCAAGCCGTTCATTGTTCACGGTATTGCCCATTTTATCAACGTAGGAGGCTGACTTATGGATAAATGCAATATCGTACAGTTTAAACTTCAGCGGACTTTGTCCGGTTAATGATTTGATATACGAATAAAACTCTTTCCTTGGGGAAGAAAAGAGTTTTATTTTATATCGCAAATTCCTGATCACTTACTTATCGAATTTTTTGAAGATGACGGTACCGTTGTGGCCGCCAAAACCAAAAGTATTGCTCAATGCGTAATTGATAGTACGTTCTTTTGCGTGGTTGAAGGTAAAATCAATCTTAGCATCAACTTCCGGATCAAGTTCAAATTGATTTATTGTTGGAGGGACAATGCCATACTTCATTGCTAAAATACAGGCGATTGCTTCAACAGCACCAGCGGCTCCGAGTAAATGGCCGGTCATAGATTTGGTTGCACTTATACTTACTTTGTAAATGTGGTCACCAAATACCTTCTTAATTGCTTTGGGTTCGGCTATATCACCTAATCCGGTAGAGGTACCATGGACATTAATATAATCAATGTCTTCAGGCTGAAGACCTGCGTCTTGCAAGGCTCTTTTCATTACCAGAGAAGCACCTCCGCCTTCCGGATCGGGAGCTGTCATGTGGTAGGCGTCGGTAGACATGCCTCCACCAACAAGTTCAGCCCAGATATGAGCCCCGCGGGCAACAGCGTGTTCATACTCTTCAAGCACTAAAGCACCGGCACCTTCACCCATTACAAAACCATCCCTGCCTTTATCGAATGGTCGGGAGGCAGTTTGAGGATCATCATTTCGGGTTGATAATGCATGCATGGCATTGAATCCACCTACACCTGCCTGTGTAATAGCAGCTTCTGATCCGCCGGCAATGAAGATATTAGCTTTCCCTATACGAATGTAGGTGGCAGCATCAATCATTGCGTGAGTAGCAGATGCACATGCAGTTACAGTAGTGATGGTCGGACCCCTGAAACCATATTGCATGGCAATATTTCCGCTTGCCATATTGGCAATCATCTTAGGGATGAAGAATGGAGAAAATCTGGGATTATCCGGATTGCTATTGAAATCAGTAACAGACTGATAGAAAGTGTCTAACCCGCCTATTCCTGCACCCCAAATAACACCCACCTCATCTTTATCGATTTTGGAAAGATCCATCCCGGAGTTTTCAATGGCTTGTGCTGCAGCGATATAGGCATACTGTGCATACATATCGTGTTTTTGCACTTCTTTCCGATTCAAATACTCATTCGGATCGAAATTCTTTATCTCGCAGGCAAATCTTGTCTTGTACTTGGAGGCGTCAAAACGAGTAATGGGGCCTGCACCGCTCACCCCATTCCTTAAACCTTCCCAGTATTCTTCAACATTTTTGCCAAGCGGGTTGATTGTGCCCAGACCGGTTACAACAACTCGTTTTAATTCCATATTGATTTTTAAGGCCTTACTGATTTATTACTTTACGTTTTCAGTGATGTATGTAATAGCGTCCCCAACTGTGCCGATTTTTTCAGCTTGATCATCAGGAATAGCAATACCAAATTCTTTTTCGAACTCCATGATAAGCTCAACAGTGTCAAGAGAATCTGCGCCTAAATCGTTTGTGAAAGACGCTTCTGTTGTTACTTCGCTTTCGTCAACACCAAGTTTATCAACAATGATTGCTTTTACCTTAGCCGTAATGTCAGACATAATTTTTTAATTTTACGTTGTTACTATTGTTAAATTTACACACTGAATTTTTCAGCGATTGCAAAGAAACGAAGAAACAAATTTATCTTCCAAATATTTGTTAAAGAATGTAGTCATTTTACCCTCAAATTAGTCGCTTTCTGAATTATGTAGAATAATAGGTTCGAAAATTCAAAAATTGCACTCTTCTAAGTAGTTGAATATGAAAAAAATAGCAATATTAGCTTCAGGATCAGGTTCTAATGCCGAGAATATTATTCGTTTTTTCCAGAATCACCCATCTATTCAGGTCGACTCCGTCTGGACGAATAAATCGGATGCCTTTGTGCTGGAAAGAGCTGAAAATCTGAATATAGAGGCTCATATTTTTACGAAAAGTGAATTGTCGGCTTCCGATCAATTATTAAATGAGTTCAAAAAAAGGAATATCGATTTAATCGTTCTTGCCGGATTTCTGCTCCTGCTGCCTCCAAAATTCGTCCGTGATTTTCAGGTCGTCAACATTCATCCCGCTCTGTTACCATCCTATGGTGGAAAGGGCATGTTCGGATCACATGTGCATGAGGCGGTCATTGCCAACAAAGAACCGGAATCCGGCATCACGATTCATCTGGTAGACGAAATCTACGACCACGGAAAGATTTTATTTCAGGCTAAATGCCGGATTGACCCACAGGATACGCCGGAAATTTTGGCCGGAAAAATTCACGAACTGGAGATGCGTTATTTCCCGAAGACGATTGAAGACCTTTTATTGACGGGTGATCTTAGTGAGCTAAAATGACAATACTGGTTGATGGTTAGATTTCCGAATGAAAGCCGGTTACCCAACTACGCCAGTCATTTCAACTGCTCGCTTTTTTAGCCTATATTTGTTATAAACCCTCACCGATAATGATTATTCCGGAACCTCTCCAACCTGGCGATAAGATTGCGATGCTTTCAGTTGCAAGTAAAGTGGATCGCGGGTATGTCGAAAAAGCCCGTCAGCTCCTTGAAAGCGAAGAATTTCGGATAGAGATTGGAGCACATGCTTTTGGTGCTTTTTATTCCTTTGCCGGAACGGATATCGATCGTGCCAGCGATATGCAACAGGCGCTGGATGATCCGGAGGTAAAGGCTATCTTGTTCAACAGGGGCGGCTATGGATCCCTTCGTACGTTGTCTTTGCTTGATTGGTCAGCTTTTCTTGAGAATCCTAAATGGTTGATCGGGTTCAGTGATATCACCGTTTTTCATTCCTGGTTGTCAAAAAATGGAGTCGCTTCCATTCATGGTGTAATGCCTTCCTTTTTTTACGAAAACGGGGAAAGATCTGAAAGTTTCGATCGTTTACTCGGGTTGTTGCGAGGTAATTCACTGTTGTATGAGATTCACCCCAATCGTCTAAACCATGTTGGGAAGGGCAGTGGAGAGCTGATTGGAGGGAACTTATCCATCCTGCTGAGTCTGAGAGGGACACCACTGGATCAGTCGCTCGAGGGTAAAGTGCTTTTTATTGAAGATATTTCAGAGTTTGACTACCATATAGACCGCATGATGATGAACCTAAAATATGGAGGGTCGCTTTCAAAGCTTTCGGGTCTGGTGATTGGCTATTTCACAGATACTAAAATCCCCGTCACTCCATTCGGACTTACTGCCTATGAGATTATTCATGAGGCTGTTGCCGAGTATAATTTCCCCGTTGTATTTGGATTTCCTGCGGGTCACGAGCTGCCAAACTTTCCTTTAATGATGGGAAGGACAGTTACGCTGGACGTTTCTGATGCCACGGTTGTGATCGAACAAAAATTCTAGCATGGCTGCAAAAACTGTGGACGACGATAATGCCGTCAGGGATGATCTGGGAGAGAGGGGAGAAGCAATAGCAAAGGATTATCTTCTGAATTTGGGTTATCAGATATTGGATACAAACTGGCATTGGGGTCACAAAGAGATTGATATTGTAGCTCGTTCGGGTGATGAGATTGTGGTTGTTGAGGTTAAGACCAGAGATGAAAATTATGCGGTTGAGCCTTGGGAGTCGGTTACCCTCAGTAAGATACGCAATATTGTTGAAGTTGCCGACCATTGGATTCGGTGCCACCAAATCGATCTGGAGACCAGATTTGATGTAATCTCAATAGTAGTCGATCGGGATGGCAGTCATCATCTGGAACATTTTGACGGCGCTTTTACTGCCCCGGTCAATTAGAGGCATCATTTCAAATATAAACAGTTTCTTCTTAGTTTTACCGCATAAATTAGGCACAATGAATGTTGAAGAGGTAAGGCAATTTTGCATTGCCAAGAGCGGTGTCACCGAAGGATTTCCTTTCGACGACACAACCTTAGTCCTTAAAGTCGGTGGAAAAATTTTTGTCTTGCTGAACCTTGACGGAAATCCATCACTCAATCTGAAATGCGATCCGGAAAGGGCTATCGACTTGCGAGAGCGTTTCGACGACATCATTCCGGGATACCACATGAATAAAAAGCATTGGAATACGGTGCTTTTGGAAGGTTCGTTGACCGATAATCTGGTGAAAGAGATGATAAACCACTCGTATGATTTGGTTTATGAGTCGCTTCCCAGGAAAGAGAAGGAGATGATAAAAAATTAGAAAGATCCAATATGAACTACAAACTAAATGGTGCAGAATATATTGAGCTAATCAAGATGCTCAAACTTCTCCGGATTGCCTCGTCAGGCGGAGAGGCTAAAATGATGGTAGACAATGGCGAAGTAAAGCTTAATGGCAATCCTGAGTCCAGAAAGCGTGCAAAATTAAGGACAGGTGACGTTGTGGAAATTTTTGGTAAAAGAATTACAATAGAAGCCTAAGTCGTAATCTGTTTTGATTGATGGGCTTGGCTGACAGGATGATAAATTCAGTTTACCCCCAGTAACCGCATCATTTTTTTTGCGATATCGGTGTTTTCCATGAAGCCGCCAAACTGATCGGCTCCCGGACCAAAAGCAAAGACCGGAACACAAACTCCGGTATGCTCCGGACTGCTGAATTTTGCAGTAATATCACCCGTTTTGTTGTTTCCTCCATTGATGGTCATGCCGCCTGTTTCATGGTCGGCAGTAACAATAATCAATGTTTGTTTGTCTTTAGCCGCAAATGCGAGCGCCGAACCGATGGCTCTGTCGAAATCGAGTGTCTCCATGATCACACCGGGAGCATTATTATTGTGCGCCAGGAAGTCGATCTGTGAACCTTCCACCATTAGGAAAAACCCTTTTTTCCCTTGAGAAAGCAGGTTGATTGCAGTCTCAGTGGCAGGAACCAGCACCTCGCCGCGTTCAGGCATTGGCGCATCATGCTCTTCAGCTGTAAAGCCGGCGAGTTTTCCGGATTTCACTTTTCGGATATCATTTATGTTGTACAAAACCTGGTATCCCTTGTCTTTGAGTTCCATGGAAAGGTTTCGACCATCTTTCCGGTTTTCAAAAGATTTTCTGCCTCCACCTATGAAAACATCAATGTCTGACTTTAGGAAATCTGCTGCTATGTCCTCATAACTTCCGCGCGAACCCTGGTGAGCGATGAAAGAGGCCGGTGTGGCATGATTAATGGCGGATGTACTAACCAACCCAGTCTTTAACCCCTTCTTTCCGGCTAATTCCCTGATGCTTGGAACCGGAGTTTTATCCGGCGCAACACCGATGGCTCCATTGTATGTTTTTACACCGCTCGAAAGGGCAGTGCCTCCAGCGGCAGAATCGGTGATATAATCAGAAGTGGAATAGGTTTTCGAAAAGCCGCAATTGATAAAATTCTGAAGAAAGAGCGATCCGCCGTTGGCGGTCATCGAGGCATAAATCTGAGCTATGCCCATGCCGTCGCCTATGAATAGAATAATATTCCTGGGTTTCTTTTTGGAGACCACCTGCTCATATTTCTGCACCGGATAGAAACTTCCTCCTTTGTATTCCTCTACGGCAACGACTTTTTTACTCTCTTTGTATTGTTCCTGAGCGAAAACCAAACTGGTTGTGGCCGAAAACAGCAAAGAAAAAATCAAAATTTTGATGGAAGTTAATTTCAGTGATCTCATATTCAGTGGTATAGTAAATTAGTAAATCATCTTTAGGGTACTAAAAACGACGGCGAATATATAAAATTTACTATAAATCTTGCTTCAATAATCCTTTCTCATCCATGTCTGTAATAACGGCATCTATGAATTTTTCTGCTGCAACGTCTTTCCCGACACTTTTCCCGATAGACAGTAGCCGATCTGCAGTAAAATTTTCAACTGGTTTTAAAATATTTCGCGAGAACCACGACTTCCTTCTGATTTGTTGCACGAATTGATTTGTCGGCCTGGTAGTCTTTGATGGGTTATTGTTGTTGCCGATGTTTTTTAGCACAACTCCAAATCTTGCCTGGACCTTCTTCTCCAAATCGACCAGGTATTTTAATCCAATGGATGGATAAGCAAATTCGATTTCGATTGGCGGACTGACTATCGAGGTCATTCCCGGCAAAATTCGAATGTCCGGAATGATTGGTAAAATTTTGTCGAAGTCCTTCTGCAAAAATTGTTTTTCATTTCCGTTTAAACCGCCATAACCGAATTCAATAATCGGATTTTTTGCAGCCACGGGAACGCAGAAATATTGCTGCAGAAATCGTTGACAATTTCGTCTGCCAAGCATGAAGTCATGAATTCTAAATTTTTTACTAAAGAATCCACCAAATCCGCCTAAAGAGCCGCAGGCAATGCTGTTCTTCTGAGTTACTCCGCCTTTGGTGCGAATTGGCGAAACCATGAAACGGGTATAATCGTCGTCGGCATAGGCCTTGTCCAACAGATCCGTCTTGATCATAAGCTGCTGGCGCATAGCTCCTAAAAGTTGTGTGGGTGTAAATTTGAGCGACTGTAAATCAAGATAATTCAGATCGGGTTTTTCATCGTAACTGGGGAAAGGATCGATCATCAGAATTGTCGTATCGAAATCAGACGCACTTTTCGCCAGCTGGAAATTTTCTGCTGATTTAGGATCGGCTGATTTCTTTAACTGCTTGATTCGTCTTTCAGTAAGGATTGTTTCGGTCAAATCGTACGGTTCGTTGTTAATGACTCCTCCGTCTACGCATACGGCATTGTAATCTTCATTTGGATCTACGATAGAATCTTTTCCATGTGTGATTTTGAGCAAATGATTGTCGTTGATGTACTTTGGATCCCTTATTACCACTCTTGGTGCAAGCCCTACCGGGAAAGCCCCTGTTGCTATCGCGGCATCAATCAGCAGGTTTTTGTTCAGTCCGGCGGTCGTATTAAAATGGAAGGGGATCTTTCCGTCATTTTGGTACTCGCCGTATGGATTTAGTTGCAAGTGAAACAGATCCTTATGCATCGTCATTCGGTCTTCCCTTTTCCCGATGGCGGTGATGAATTCCAGCTCATAATTGAATCCCCTGAGATTTGTCAGCGTGGTAAATAGCTCAAGATCTCCGGCGAAATAGGGTCTTTTACTCGATGGATCTTTCACGGTAGTATCGAGAACGCGGCGTGCAATTTTTTCAATGAAGAGGGAATTGAACACCGAGCGGACCTCCATGCTTGGATTGAGTTCCGGTAAATCTGTAATATCCTCCGGGTTAAGCATTTGATCCATCATATCGCTTTGGGGCTTTTCAGTTAGATTTACCCAGGAGTCATATAAAGGATTTTCTTCGGAAGATGGCGTGAAATAATTCTGTTGATTGATATGCGGAAAGTCTTTCTGCACGGCTGCTGCTGTAATAACGGCAGTCATTCCCCCGGCAGAGGCTCCGCTGAGAACCTCGATGAGCACATTATGCTTCGGAACTCCAGGTAAACCAAGTTCCTTAGCCTTCTGCCAGTTTTCCAATGCCTCCAGCAGGTAATCCATAACGCCGGCCGTATATGCACCGGCAGAGACTGCTCCCGCCATGGACAATCCAATTCGAAAAGTATGTTGATTTTCCATCTGTGTAATTTTTGTAATTAATACAAAAACACAGAAAAAGGTTACCCGAGGCCGTTATCTTCCTTAAAAATCTTCATCATGCAGTTTTTGCAGTCAAATTCCAGCGAATAGCTTTGGTTGCCATCGTTGAGATAGAAAGGGATAGAATATTCAGAGGGGAATTTGCCACCAAACCGCGCGCAATAACCAAGTTCATATTGCAGGCAATGCTTGGTAATCATGACCTGAAGCCTACCGGTGCCGGCTCTTTTCTCGACTGCCATTTCCGGATTTTCGATGCCGTGACGCCGGTAAAATTGTGTCGCCAGCCGATTGGAAATATTATTTTCGAAATGCAGGTTGGAGCTGGGTTTATCCAAAATCAGCTCGCCCGGCGAAACGGTGGAGACGGGCTTTTCTGAAATTTGTTCGATTGGGGATCTAGTTGTATCCAAATCCGGTTGGGCAGATAATAATCCGCGGCGAAGTTCGTTCAATTGTTGCACAGTGAAAAAATAGCATTCGTTCCCTCCGGTATCAATGTCTTTGATATAGAAAGGGGTATCGCCTGATTTCGCCAACTGCCGCAAGATGTTTTCGCGTGATTTGGATGGATCGTTGGCCGGAATTTTGGGGATTGAAAGCGCAAATTTTAACCGGGAATTTCCGGATATCTCGAATCCATCATCGGTTTCCCGTAATGAAACGGATAGGGGAATTTTCCGTTCCGATGTTTTTTTTGTCAGTGCCATCTGGAACTGATGATCATAGTTTCTAAATAGTTTGGCACCGACAAATACGCCATTCATCCGATCGGGAAAAATGACTCCGTTTTCAACTTTGTTGACTTTCAATCCGATGCTCTCGCCATTTCGGTCGGTAAAGGTAAGTCCGTCGTTATTGGAGACCGGTTTCGTTCCTGAAAGTTGGAATGAATTCGGTGTAATTCTTGTCACAACTCCCAACTCTTCACCGGTAGATTTGGGACTGTCCATGTTTGCTACCGGATCCTTCCTCCCATTTAAATAGTATTCTGTGGAACCACGGTGAAATGTTCTGGCAGGATCGGGGGAGAAAAACAGGCTGGTTTTTCCAAGTGAAGCCGGCAAATATTCAGGCTTTTCTTCCAGTATCCGATCCAGTTCTTTGCGATAATAGGCGGTAATATTCTTAACATAATCCAAATCTTTGAGTCGGCCTTCGATCTTGAATGACCGAATTCCGGAAGCGGCCAGTTCACTGATAGATTTTGAGCGGTTGAGATCTTTGAGGGATAGTAAGTGTTTATCCCGGATGATTACCTTACCAGATGCGTCTGTCAGCGAATATTTTTTTCGGCAGGGCTGTGCACAAGCTCCGCGGTTGGCACTTCTTCCGCCCACGGAATGACTCATAAAACATTGTCCGCTGAGGCTGACACAAAGAGAACCGTGTACGAAAGCTTCGAGTTCGATAGTTGTTTGATCCGCGATTGTGGCTATTTGATCAAGGGAGAGTTCCCGTGCAAGCACTGCTCTTTTGAATCCGACGGCTTCCAGAAATTTGATTTTTTCAACCGTGAAGTTATTCATCTGGGTGCTGGCATGGAGAGAGATTGGCGGAAGGTTCATCTCCAGTATCCCAAAATCCTGGATAATTAAAGCATCTGCTCCGGCTTCATAAACCTGGTGGATGATTTTTTCTGCCTCAGCCAGTTCATTATCATATAAAATGGTATTTAGTGCGACATAGGTCTTTGCCCCAAAAATACGAGCCTCAGCAGCCAGTTTTTCGATCTCTCCGATTGAATTACCAGCAGCCTCCCGCGCACCAAATTTTGGTGCACCAATGTAGACTGCATCTGCACCATGATGGATCGCAGCTAGTCCGCACTCAAGGTTTTTGGCTGGAGACAAGAGCTCCAGTTTTGGAGTTTGGATTTTGGATTTTGGAGTGGGTGTCACACTAACAATTGTTTTATTTTGCTTTATGGTGGTATTGAACAAGACCGGGCAATCGATTTGAATTTGCATTTATCAGATCTGTTTGAGGAGTCCGGAACGAGAACCCGTACGGTTCGAACTTTCCCAATCCAAAATCGAAAATCCCAAATCAAAAATTATTCGTTAAGTGCTTCCCAATATTCGACAGCTCTGCGGGTATGAGGTATCACGATAGTGCCTCCGACGAGGTTGGCCACGGCAAATATTTCGAAGAGTTCATCGGTGGAAACGCCCTGCTCATGACATTTTTCAAGGTGATACTTGACGCAGTCGTCGCAGCGCAGCACCATGGAGCTGACCAATCCGAGCATCTCCTTGGTTTTTGTTGAGAGCGCACCTTCCAGATATGTGTTGGTATCAATGTTGTAGATCCGTTTCATCACTTTGTTATCGGATGCCAGGATCTTCTCATTCATCTTTGCGCGATAGTCGCGAAACTCTTTGATTTTTTCGTTCATTTTATCTCTTTTTTGATCGATGTTGCTACAATAAATTTTAGTCTTGCCCTTCTGGAATGTTCCGTTCTCCCCTTCGACAAGCTCAGGGACCGCAATCCCATAGTCTCCCCTTCGACAAGCTCAGGGACCGGTAGTTCATCACACTGAGGACAATGCCCTTCGACAGGCTCAGGGACCGCAATCCCATAGTCTCTCAGTCCCAAAGTCTCATAGTCTCCCCTTCGACAAGCTCAGGGACCGGTAGCTCATCACACTGAGGATAACGCCCTTCGATAGGCTCAGGGAGCGCAATCCCATAGTCTCTCAGTCTCCCAGTCTCCCCTTCGACAAGCTCAGGGACCGGTAGTTCATCACACTGAGGACGAAGCCCTTCGACAAGCTCAGGGAGCGCAATCCCATAGTCTCTCAGTCCCAAAGTCTCATAGTCTCCCAGTCCTATCCTCATTCCCCTTCTACCTCGCCAATCAGCGTGGTCTGTGTGCAATCCAGGATCTTTACCCGGACAAGGTCGCCAATTTCGATTCCTTTGTTGGGAAAGACCACCACCTTATTCTGCGAACTTCGGCCGAAAAATTCACTTTTCTTCTTTTTGGAGATGCCCTCAGCCAGGACTTCCATCGTTTTGCCGATGTCGCGCTGATTGCTCTCAAGCGACAGGCGATTTTGCAGCTGAATAATCTCTTCCAGACGTCTGGACTTTGTCTCTTCCGGAACATCGTCGGCAAAGTGATCGGCGGCATAAGTGCCCGGTCGCATGGAAAACTTGAACATGAAGGAGGTATCGAACTGAACCTCCTCCATTAGCCGGAGTGATTGTTGGTGATCTTCTTCCGTTTCGGTACAGAACCCGCAAAAGATATCAGTCGTGATACCACATTCCGGTATGGCCTTGCGAATTGCATTAATGCGGTCGAGATACCATTCCCGGTCATATTTGCGGTTCATTTTTTTGAGGATTGCAGAACTGCCGGATTGCACAGGCAAATGGATATGGCGGCAGATATTGGGATAAGCAACCATCTTGGCCAAAAGTTTGTCGGAAAGATCTTTGGGATGCGACGTTGTGAATCTAACGCGCAGCGTAGGAGAGATTTGTGCAACCATCTCAAGTAGATCCGGAAATTTTATTGATTTGCGTGTTGGTTCAGGATGCCAGACATAGGAATTGACATTCTGTCCCAGAAGCGTTACTTCTTTGGTTCCGTTTTCCATTAATGCCTTTACCTCGTTGATGATATCTTTGGGGTCGCGGCTTCGTTCACGACCCCGGGTATATGGCACTATGCAGTAGGTGCAAAAATTGTTGCAGCCGCGGGTGATCGATACGAATCCTGTTATTTTTTCATCCCCGATTCTTTTCGGAATAATGGAGTCGTAGGTTTCGTCGATGGTAAGTTCAACGTTGACAGCACTTTCACCATGACTGGCTTTGTCGTACAGAAATGGAAGATCCCGGTAGGCATCGGGACCAGCAACCAGGTCGACCGTTTTTTTCTCTACCAGTTCGTCTCCGATTCTCTCGGCCATGCATCCAATTAGTCCGATCACCAGGCGCGGATTTTTCTTTTTCAGACTTCTGAAGAAGGTCAATCTGTTCCAGATCTTTTTCTCTGCGTTATCGCGAACCGAGCAGGTGTTTACAAGAATTGCGTCTGCTTCAGTGTATTGTTCGGTAACGACAAAACCGCGGTCGCCCATCACGGAGGCGACAACCTCGCTGTCTGCAACATTCATCTGACATCCGTAGGTCTCAATATATAATTTTTTACTTGTCATTATCTTAAATAGTTACCAATAAAATAGTTATTTCTCCCTTGGCTCTTTCATTTTTGATCGCATCAATTTAATGAACCAGCCTCATCCATTTGGTGTTTGACTTTTTGACATAACCTAAGAACACCATTTGGAATCCATGTTAATTATGCGCACAAAATTAGCAGTTTATAATTTAATACGGCAATCAGGGTATGAAACAAGCTCGCCGCTTTGATGGAAGTTGATGGCGGCCTATTGAATGTTGGGCTTCATTCTTTGTCCCCATCACTTTTTCATGTACATTTGCAGCAAATTATCCGTGTCGTGATTATGTTAAAGCGGAAGGCTGGTTATTTGCTCTGGATTACCCTACTGGTATTTAGTCTGACGACGAAAGCGCAGACTGCCAGACAGATTGTGCTGACGCCTGCTATCGCTGATGGTTCATTCATCTGGCAACGGGTGAATGTAGAAGCAAGCAGTGAGATTTCCGATCTGCTGAGACAGCAATATGATCAGAACAGAAAAACCGGAACCATCTCAGGTTATCGGCTTCAGCTATATTTTGGATCCGGGGTACAAGCGAGGGCGCATGCAGAAAAGGTTCGTGCCGAATTTACTGCACTTCATCCGGATATCCGGATTTACCTGAGTTTCAAATCTCCCGATTTTATAGTGAGGGCGGGCGATTTCAGAACAAAGAGTGATGCATTAAAAGTATTAAAGAGTTTAACTTCCAGTTTTGCGAATGGGTTTATCGTCTCTGACGAGATCGCTTTTCCAGTGCTGGCGGTTCAAGGAGAAATAAAAAAGGAATGAGCGATCAAATCAAACACGAGTGTGGAATTGCCATGATCAGGCTTCGTAAGCCATTGGAATATTATCGTTTAAAGTACGGAACCTGGCAATACGGAATCAATAAACTCTACGTGATGATGGAAAAACAGCACAATCGCGGTCAGGATGGAGCGGGTGCTGTTGGGGTAAAGGTTAATTTGTCTCCCGGACAAGAATACATATTTCGTCATCGCTCTATCGATCCCAACCCAATTCGCGATGTTTTTGCCAAGATATTTAAGGAGTTTAATTACGCTAAACAGCATTTTCCATTAGCTTTTGATGACCCAACCTGGGCGAAAGCCAATCTTCCCTTTGCGGGAGAGCTTTATATGGGGCATCTCAGATATGGAACTTTCGGCAGAAATAGTGTAGAGTCAACTCATCCGGTAATGCGTCAGAATAACTGGAGGTCACGCAACCTGGCTCTGGCAGGAAACTTCAACCTTACTAACGTTGATGAGCTTTTCAATCTTTTAGTCGGACTAGGCCAATTTCCAAAAGGGTTTAACGATACCGTGACGGTACTCGAGAAGGTTGGCCACTTCCTGGATGAAGAAAATGAGTTGTTGTTCAGGCAGTACAAGAATGAAGGATTCGCCAATGCCGAAATTTCGCCGCTTATTGAAAAAAATATAGATATCAGGAAGATTTTAGAACGGGCGAGCCGCGACTGGGACGGAGGTTATACAATTGGTGGAATCATCGGTCATGGAGATGCTTTTGTCGTCCGGGATCCTTGGGGTATCCGACCGGCATTCTATTATTACGATGATGAGATTGTTGTCGTTGCCTCAGAAAGGCCTGTCATCCAGACGGTCATGAATGTCGGCTGGAACAGCGTTTCCGAAATTAAGCCAGGGTATGCCCTGATCGTAAAGATGGACGGAACAGTTAAGGAGGAGTTGGTTCGTGTTCCGCAGAAGCGGAGTTCGTGTTCCTTCGAACGGATTTATTTCTCCCGTGGGTCGGATCGTGATATTTACAAGGAGCGCAAGAAACTGGGTTTTCTGCTGGCTCCGGTAATATTGAAGGCGATCGACAATGACTTGGTGCACACGGTCTTTTCCTTTATTCCCAACACCGCTGAAACGGCTTTTCTGGGCATGATGGAAGGGATTCGCTCCAATCTCTTGAAATCGAAGATTGAGAAGATACATGCCCTCGGTGATAAAATGACCGAAGAGGAGATTACGGAAATTATTTCCGTGCAGCCACGGATGGAGAAAATTGCCATCAAAGATGTGAAAATGCGCACCTTCATAGCCGACGACAGCAGTCGCGACGATTTGGTGGGTCATGTCTATGATGTGACATATGGTGTGGTCGAAAATCAAAAAGACACATTGGTGGTAATTGATGATTCTATCGTGCGGGGAACTACCCTGAAGCAGAGTATCTTAAAGAGTCTGGACCGGCTTAAGCCAAAGAAGATCATCATTATTTCTTCGGCCCCACAAATCAGGTACCCTGATTGTTATGGCATTGACATGGCCATTTTGGGCAAGTTTGTGGCTTTTGAAGCGGCTATTGCCTTGCTGAGAGAGAAAGGCAAAGCAAATGTGATCGACGAAGTGTACCGCAAATGCAAGGATCAGCAACATCTGCCGAAAGAGGAGATGGTCAACTATGTGAAGGAAATTTACAGGCCATTCAGCGACGAAGATATATCCGGCAAAATCGCGCAGTTACTCAAACCGGCGGATTGCAAGGCGGAAGTTGAGATTGTCTATCAATCGGTAGCGAATTTGCACATCGCTTGTCCTAACGATTTGGGCGACTGGTATTTTACTGGTGATTATCCGACTCCCGGCGGGAATAAGGTCGTTAATACCTCTTTCATTAATTACATCGAAGGAATCGACGGCAGGGCTTATTGAAAGCGCATTTTCGGATTGTCTTGCTTTTCGACCAGCTCTTCCAGATATGAGGAGACATGCCTGTCTATCTTGATATCATACATGTCTTCAATGCTTAACATGATACCAGTCTCCTCCACATCCCCGAATTCATCACTGATTGCGGTACCGAAAGTTCGCATATTGGGTGTGAGGTTCATATAGGCATTAATAAGCGGCGGTATATTTTCCCCTAACTTCCGAACCTCCTGAGACAAAATTTTGTAAGCCTCATCGTAATTTTTTCCTTCAAAAAGGGTGCTGATTTTTTCCTGATCGGAATTAATTATCATCGGATTTTTGGCCCATACCAGGCGGTCGGGATCTCCAAAAAACTGACTAAAGAAATGGAGAATCAAATTGCGGGCTTCCTGATTATAATTGGTGTACATGGTAACCTTTCCAAAGAAATATTTCACTTCGGGATAGTCAATCATCAAAGCTCCGAGTCCGTCCCAAAGATTATCCAGCGCAAAAATTGCCTTGGATCCAGCTTTGGAAGATTGGTAATCCGGCTGAACAAAAGATCGACCGAGTTCTATGACGTGAGGAAGGTAGTCCTTTACGAAATCATCGGAGAAATTGAACAGGTGGGCGGTTGCCAGCGGAATCTCACCGTGCGCGTCTTTGCATAAACCGGTGCAATGAATAAAGCGATATCCGCCTAAAATTTCCTTATTAGAAGGATCCCAAACAATTAATTGCTGATATGGATGTGATTCTGAGGTGTCATAATGGTCGATATCCAATTCCTCACCAATACCACCCCCTGCTGATCTGAACGTGATTTCCCGCAGCCGGCCAATCTCCCGCATTAGATTCGGAGAATCGTGGCTGGTAAGAATATAGATTTCGTTATCTGCCTTATTCGTCTTTCTTTGAAATTTTTCCGAAGTAAGTTCTGCTTCAAGTAACTCCCTCGGAACGGGAGGAATAATCTCCTTCATCGTGAAACAAGTAATTAGTACGGGTCAAAAATAATAATAATTGCCACTTTCTATTACCACAGATTGCACAAAGTTGACCGCAGGCTCACCAAAAATCACACGAGCCTGATTATTTCAAATTTGCTCTTTGGTGTCGCTGGTAAATCCGCTTCTTTCGGATGCTTCTAATTTTGCCCTGATCCAGTCGACTTGAGCATGCTGCTTGCGAGCCTGTCTGACCAAATCGTTAACAAGCTCACTTTTGCTGGAATATTCCCCGTTGTCTATTTGAGATTTTAACCATTCATCATTTGGTTTCGTGAATGATATACTTTGCCGTGCCATAATTTTTTGGTGTAAAATTACACCAAATTCGCATCACTTGTAAGATCCCCCGCCGTCCCACAGTCTCATAGTCTCATAGTCCCACAGTCTCATAGTCCCACAGTCTCATAGTCCCACAGTCCCCTAGTCCTATCCTTCTCTCAGCCGGTAAACAACCTTCTTCACCTCTTCAGCCCATTGAGATGGAGTCTTGGAGTTATTGAAACTCTGCCAGGGAATTGGCTCACCGAACGTGATGGTGAAATTCTTGCCTCTTTGCTTAAACATTTCGTCCGGCAGCAGGAACATTTCGATATTAAATTTGATGCCAATGCGTTGACGGAAATTTGACAACCAGTAAAAAAAAGAAGAATTGCTGCCACTCATGAAAACGGGAATGACGTCTCTATGAGATTCTACAGATTTCTGAATGAAGTGCTTATGCCACTCCAGGTCAGAAATTTTTCCATGTTTCTTACGGGAAGCAAGTCCGGCCGGGAAAATGAGAATTTGCTTCTCGGAATCATAGGCCGCTTTGATTTGATTGATTGAGTTGCGCTGATTGCCGAATTTGTTGATCGGAATGAACAGCTCCTTCAATTGCGGGATTTTGGTAAGCTCGTCTCTTACCAGGAAGAGCGATGGCCCCAGAAATTTAGTAACCCCGTTAATCAGTATCAACCCGTCAAATCCACCCAGCGGATGGTTGGATGCGAAGATAAACCGTCCTTCCCGGGGCAGATTTTCTGTTCCGATGTACTCAAAAGTCACATTGAAATAGTCAAAACTCGAGGTGACAAATTCGATCCCCTTTTTATCTCCGTATTTGAAAATAATCTCGTTTAGCTCCCTGATGTGCAGGAGTCGGTTCAGCCAGCCATATACAAATCCTGGTATTCGGTTGGCCAGTTTAGAGTTCTTTTCAGCAACGAGATCTTTTAAAACAATAGGGCTCATAGTAGTGGAAAGTGAATAGTGTGCAGTGAAAAGTTAATAGTGGAAAGTGATTAACGAAAATTGGGAAAATGGGTCGATCAACTTGGTCGTATTAAACTCGTTTTTTGTAACTGCAAATATATCAGTAATATAGAAATATGTCTCATGTTTCATTTTTCACTGTTCATTAATCGCGAAGGTACCCTGTTCGGGACTTTCTATATTTCTGGTTTTCATGGTAATGCGAAAATATTACTAACAAGTTATTAACAAAAATATATTAAAATATCAATCAGATTGTTAACAACCTGTTGAGAAATAGTTTAGTGTAATAAAGTGTCACGTATTGTCACAAAGTGTAATAATTTATACCTTTACATTCTATAAAATATATCAGGTAGAGATGTCCACGTTTTCTAACAAATACAATGCAACCGTTGACGGTAAAGGGCGTATCGTTCTTCCGGCTCCTTTTAAAAAGGAGTTGGGTGATGCGATAGATCCTGTATTTGTTGTTGAAAAAGACATTAATGACGCCTGTTTGAATATTTATCCATATGCTACCTGGCAAACAAAGGTAGAGAAATTCAGGAATCGTTTGAACCCCGATAACCCGGTTCACAGTCAAATTCTGTCGATGTATTACGAAGAGATTGCAACCATTACTATGGCGGAGAATGGTCGCCTGAACATTCCTGATGAGATGCTTCAATTTGCAGGTATTACCAAAGAGGCAATATTTACCGGTCAGGGAACGCGCATGAGGCTTTGGGAACCATCCAAACATCAGGCATCCAGACTTAGCTATGAGGATTACACCAGGTTGTACAGAGAACTTCTTGGTGGACCGTTGGATAATTTTTAATAACCTAACATTCGTCGCATGAGCGAGTATCATATACCAGTCTTGCTTGAGGAGAGTATTGACGGGCTCAACCTGCAGCCAAACGGCATCTATGTGGATGTGACGTATGGTGGCGGAGGTCATTCACGCCGGATTCTTGAGCGGCTGCAGGGAGGAAAGCTGGTCGCCTTCGACCAGGATAAAGATGCGCTGCAAAATTTGATCGACGATGATCGGTTACTATTTGTCAACCACAATTTCAAGTTTCTGAAGAACTTCCTGCGTTATCACGGCATCGAAAAGGTTGACGGGATTCTTGCAGACCTGGGTGTCTCCTCCCACGATTTCGATCAGGCCGACCGTGGGTTCTCCTTCCGTTTTGACGGACAGCTGGATATGCGGATGAACCAATCCGCCACGAAAGATGCTTCGAAGGTAATAAACGACTTTGATGCATCCCGTCTGGGAGAGATTTTCAGGGAATATGGCGAGATAAATGAATTGGCGAAATCTGGCCCAAACGATAGTTGAGGCAAGGGCAACACAGCGGATTACCACTATTCCGCAGTTTTTGTCTGTCATCGGGCGATGCGTCCCTGCCCCGGATCGAGAAAAAATATTTGGCGCAGGTATTTCAGGCTTTGCGCATCGAGGTGAACAATGAGATGGAGGCTCTGGAGTCTTTTCTGGAAAGCACCCTTGAAGTTCTTAAACCGGGACGGCCGGCTTGTGGTGATTTCCTATCATTCGCTGGAAGACCGGATGGTGAAGAATTTCATGCGTTCGGGCCGCATTGACGGTAAGACAGAGCAAGACTTTTTTCGGCCATTATCATTTGCCGATTGAGGTGATTACCCGAAAGGTAATCGTTCCGGACGACAAGGAGACCGACAAGAATCCGCGGGCAAGAAGTGCAAAATTGCGCATCGCCCAAAAAATAGGCTAATGGAAGAGATCAAAAAAAAATAACGGGTTCAAGCTGGAAGAACTACTGAACGGAAAGTTTTTCGAAAGAGAAATATTCGTTCAAAACAAGCTTCTGATGTTCGTTATTTTTTTTGATGCTGGTCGCGAATATTTCAGTGCGATACAAAGCGGCAAAAGTGCTTCGCGAAGTAGACAAGTTTGGAGAAGGAAGTGAAAGAACTGAGGGCTCATTCAATTTCAGTGGCATCCGATGTCATCAAATTGACCAGACCCCTCTGAGATTCTGGATCGAGATCAAAAACAACAATTTGGGATTGGAGCCATCGAAAGTTCCGCCACGAAGAATTTTTGTAGACAAACAATAAGGGCGACCCTCATGGTTCCCCGGAGGTCAAAAGAGAATTTGCAGAGAGGCATCGTATTGTGCCTCCAATAAATAAGGTGAAATAGTATGGAAGTTAAGGAGGGCATATTTAAGCGATTTAAGGTGATCTATCGACTGATCATCTTTGTCATCTTGATTATACTTCTTCTTGTAGTCAGGATCCAGTTCTTTTCCTCCAAGTGGAGCGAGAAAAGCAAAATATTCGAAGTTGTAGAAATTCCAGTACAAGCGCGCAGGGGGAACCATTTGTTCTGCCGATGGGAGTCCGCTTGCCGCCTCAATTCCTCACTACAGCCTGCGGATGGATCTCAGCGTACCTCCGTTAAAAAAATATTTCGCACACGACGTCGACTCTCTCGCCCTGATGCTTTCCCGATTCTTTCGCGATAAATCTGCAGGGGGCATATCGGCGCGCACTGACTGATGCGTTCAGAAGAGGAGATCATTATTTTTTGGTTTCACCCCACAAGGTCGATTACAGCGAGCTTCAGAAAATTCGAAAATTTCCGATCTTCCGGAGAGGTCAATTCTTTGGCGGATTGATTACTGAGCAGGACTATGAGCGAATTTACCCGCTTGGTAACCTGGAAAGCAGAACCTTGGGTAAGATGAAGGAGGGAGTCTCCGATGGTATGCCTGCTCAGGTTGGCGCCTTTGGACTGGAAGAGTCATTTGAAAAATATTTAAAAGGGGAGGTCGGACTCGCACAAAAAGCCAACATATCGGGACGTACGATGGAAGTCCATCTGGAGGAACCAACAGACGGGTGCGACCTGATTACCACTCTGGATGTAAAACTGCAGGATCAGGTATCTTATTCACTTCGCAAGATGCTCGAGAAAACCAGAGCGAAATACGGGACCGCCATTCTGATGGAGGTCAAGACCGGTGATATCAAGGCTATCTCCAATTATGGTAGAAACAGTGGTGGAGAATTGGTTCAGGGATATCAGAATTACGCTATCGGAAATGCAGGCTGTTCTGAGCCGGGCTCTACCTTCAAACTTGCTCCCTCATGGCCGCCATAGAGGACGGAAAGATCGACACATCCACAATCGTGGATACAGGAAATGGAATCTGGAAAAACAAGGGATGGGTAGTTACGGATTCTGACCACGACAAGAAAGGCGGCTTCCATAAAATTACTGCTAAGCGTGCCTTCGAGGTATCCTCGAATATCGGCGTTGCAAAACTGATAACCTCGACCTATGCCCGGCGAGGAAAAAGTGTTTTTTGACCGGATCCATGATTTTGGTTTGGATATACCACTTAAAGTTGGGATCAGCGGTGAAGGTGTCCCATATATCAATCAGCCCGGAAGCAGAATGTGGTCTGGCGTTAGCATGACACAAATCTCATACGGTTATGAGTTAAAACTCACTCCGCTGCAGATACTTACTTTCTACAATGCCGTCGCCAATGATGGATGTATGATGAAACCCCGGCTTGTGAAGGCTGTGGTGGAGAATGGCGACGTCATTAAAAGTTTTGGTAACAAGACACTCATCCGGTCTATATGCTCCGGCAGAACGCTACGCAAAGCTCATGCCATGCTGGAAGGCGTGATAGAGAATGGTACGGGGATGGGACTTCGCGCCTCCACATACAAAATTGCCGGAAAGACTGGTACCGCGCAAGTTGCCAATAAAAATGAGGGTTACAATAAGAATGGCCGCAAAGTCTATCAGGCTTCATTTGCAGGCTATTTTCCTGCAGACGCACCTAAATATTCATGCATCGTTGTGATAAATAAGCCGTTGGGCGACTATTACGGTGCATCAGTTGCCGGACCGGTTTTCAAGCAGATAGCGGATTACGTTTATGCTTACGAACTGGGTACCAGCGACGACTTTGAATATACAGATCCCAAAATGGTTGAGGATTACCCCGGTTTTGTGGCAGGCCGGAAGAAGGATATTGCGAAAGTTCTGAACGAGCTGGACATCATGAACGGATTCAGCTTTTACAAATCGGAATGGGTGCAGGCTAACCGTGAAGATGACGGTGTCGCTCTGGAAAGCAGAGAGATCAAGCCCGGCACCATACCAAATGTAAAAGGGATGGGAGCTACCGACGCCGTGTATCTGCTGGAGAAGTTCGGACTGCGGGTATCGCTTCGCGGGATTGGAAAGGTCAAGTCGCAATCGTTGCGGGCAGGCGATCCAATGAGAAGAGGACAGAACATTCTAATCACTCTTGGATAGCAGATTTCAGACTATGAAAAAATGGATGAAAAAAAATGTGAATAGGAACGAAGTGGGAATCATCGAAACATACAGAATGCGAATGTCAAATTTGACCTATACGTTAGCTTAATTATATGCATATGAGATTAGTCGATATATTACATGGAATAAGTGGCTTGTCAATTTTAGGGCACCTGAATATTGAAATTACGGGAATCGATTTTGACTCGCGGAAGGTGAAGCAAGGATCCCTCTTTGTGGCAACATCAGGCACCCATGCAGATGGTCATCTCTATATCCCTGCTGCCCTGGCAAAGGGCGCTGTCGCTGTCCTATGCTCTGTTTTACCTGAGAACCCTGATCAGAATATCACGTGGCTGCGTTGTCCCGATACGACAGCCGCTTTGGGTCTGGTTGCAGCAAATTTTTATGGTCAGCCTTCCGGCAAAATGAAAGTGGTGGGGGTAACGGGAACGAATGGCAAGACCACCACCGCCACGCTTTTGTACAGGCTGTTTACCGGACTGGGTTTCAAATGCGGTTTGTTCTCAACGGTTTGCAACTACATTGGAGACACGAGAATGGTGGCGACTCATACCACTCCCGATGCACTCCAGTTGCAGGAAACGATGGCAGAGATGGTTGCTGCCGGATGCACCCATTGTTTTATGGAGGTCAGCTCTCATGCTATTGATCAGCAGCGTATTTCCGGTATTGCATTCGATGGAGCAATCTTCAGTAACCTGACACACGATCACCTGGACTATCACAAGACCTTTGCAGAATATCGCGACGCGAAAAAGAAATTTTTTGATCAGCTACCTGCAGAAGCTTTCGCCCTGACAAATATTGACGACAAAAACGGATCAGTGATGCTTCAGAATTGCAGCGCCAAAAAATTCACATACTCTGCCCGGACAATGGCCGATTTTAAGGTTAAAGTGATCGAGAGTCATTTCGACGGCATGCTGCTTAACGTAAATGGAAAGGAATTCTGGAACCACTTTGCAGGAAATTTCAATGCCTATAACCTTCTCGCTGTCTGCGCATCTGCTATTCTGCTTGGAGCCGATGAGGATGAAGTACTTCGGGTAATGAGTCTCCTTAAGCCTGTCGATGGCCGTTTTGAGATATTTCGTTCGCCGGCCGGTTACTTCGCTGTGGTGGATTATGCACATACGCCGGATGCGCTCAAGAACGTTCTCTCAACAATTAATGAGGCTAAAACACCGGAGCAGCAGGTGTTCTGTGTCGTGGGAGCTGGTGGCGACCGCGATAAGACAAAAAGACCGGAGATGGCTGCCGAGGCAGTTCAGGCAAGTGATCGCGTAATTCTTACATCAGATAATCCAAGGTCTGAGGAACCGGAGCAGATTATCGCTGATATGATGGCCGGTGTATCTGCTGGCATGCGCTCTAAAGTATTGGCAATAACCAATCGTAAAGAAGCCATTCGTACTGCTTGCATGATGGCTCACAAGGGTGATATCATACTTATTGCAGGCAAAGGTCATGAAGATTACCAGGAGATTAAGGGGGTAAAACATCACTTCGACGATCGTGAGATAGTAACGGAAATATTTAACGCATCTACGCTAAACTAAGAAAATATGCTCTACTACCTTTTCAGATACCTACAACAATTTGATATTCCTGGTGCAAGGATGTTCGAATACATCTCTTTTCGATCTTCACTGGCAGTGATTACGGCGCTGTTTATATCCACGATCTATGGTAAAAAAGTGATCCGTATCCTGCAGAGACAGCAGATCGGTGAAGAGATTCGTGATCTTGGACTGGAAGGGCAGATGCAGAAAAAAGGTACCCCAACCATGGGGGGAATTATCATTCTGGGTTCAATTCTGATTCCGGTATTACTGTTCGCACAACTCGAAAATGTGTACATCATTTTGATGATTATCGCCACGCTCTGGCTTGGTGCGATTGGCTTTATCGATGATTATATCAAGGTTTTCCTGAAAGACAAACAAGGACTAGCCGGAAAGTTCAAAATCATGGGTCAGGTAATGCTGGGACTGATTGTTGCCGGAACGCTCTATTTCAACAGCAACGTCATCGTTCGTGATCAGGTGTATCTTCCAAATGGCAGAGTGAAAACAGAAACGGTTACAAATCCCCAGTCGGGGAAAAAGGAGGTGCGTCAGGTTACCATCGACAGGAAATCTACTGAGACGACACTCCCTTTTATAAAAGATCATCAGTTCGATTATAAATGGCTGGTCGGTTTTACAGGGAAATACGCCGACGTACTGGTTTGGTTTCTCTATGCCCTGATTATCATATTTATTATCACTGCGGTATCCAATGGTGCCAATCTCACCGACGGACTGGATGGGCTGGCGACCGGGGTATCGGCAATCAGCGGGACAACCTTAGGGGTCTTTGCCTACCTCAGTGGTAACTTCATCTATGCCGGATACCTGAACATCATGTATATCCCGTTCGTAGGGGAGCTTACCGTATTTATCTCCGCATTTATCGGCGCCTGCATTGGTTTTTTGTGGTACAATTCATATCCGGCGCAAGTTTTTATGGGCGACACGGGAAGCTTATCGTTAGGAGGAATTTTGGCCGTCTTTGCCATCATCATCCGGAAGGAGATTTTGGTCCCATTGCTTTGCGGCATTTTTCTGATTGAAAATCTCTCTGTAATGATTCAGGTTGTCTGGTTTAAGTACACGCGAAAAAAATATGGGGAGGGGAGAAGGATCTTTCTTATGGCGCCACTTCACCATCATTTCCAGAAAAAAGGTTTCCCGGAAGCAAAAATTGTCACCCGTTTCTGGATTGTCGGCATCATTCTTTCAGTATTAACGATAGCAACTCTAAAAATCAGATAGTTATGAATGGAAAACGATTGGTTGTGTTGGGTGCGGGAGAGAGTGGCGTTGGTGCTGCAATTCTCGGTTTAGCCAAAGGTTTTGAGACTTTTGTCTCTGATCTTGGGACTATTCTGCCTGACTATAAATCCGATCTTACTAAATACGGTATTGCGTTTGAAGACGGAAAGCACACGCCTGAATTAATACTAAATGCGGATCTGGTGGTTAAGAGTCCGGGTATCCCGGATAAAGCTCCAATCATTCAATCCTTACATAAAGCAGGTATTCCCGTTATCTCGGAGATTGAACTTGCCGGGCGATATACCAACGCAACGACTGTCTGCATCACCGGGAGCAATGGAAAAACGACTACCACTCTTTTAATTTATGACCTTTTGAAGCGGGCAGGATTGAACGTCGGACTGGCCGGAAATATTGGAAAGAGTTTCGCAAGACAGGTAGCAAAAGAAAATTTCGATTTCTATGTACTTGAGATATCAAGTTTCCAGCTGGATGGGATGTTCGATTTCAGAGCCAATATTGCTATTCTGACCAATATCACGCCGGATCATCTGGATAGGTACAATTATCAGATGCAAAACTACACCGATTCAAAATTCCGAATCGTCCGGAATCAAACTAATGAAGACTTTTTTATTTACAACGATGATGATCCGGTAATCGCCGAAGAGTTATCTAAACGGGATCTTCCCGCTAAAAAATTACCCTTCACCATTGAGCACAAAGTCACCGAAGGCGCATGGGTGGAAAACAAAATCATGAAACTTAATGTATACAATAATACTTTTGATATGACAATTTTAGAACTGGCACTGCAGGGGAAACACAATCTGAATAATTCGATGGCAGCCGGAATTTCCGGAATGGTGCTCAAGCTTAGGAAAGACGATATACGGGAATGCCTGAGTGATTTTCAGGGTGTTGAACATCGGCTTGAACGCTTCATGCGGGTTCATGACATCGAGTTCATCAACGATTCCAAGGCCACCAACATCAATTCGGTGTGGTACGCGTTGGAGAGTATGACAACCAAAGTGGTGTGGATTGTTGGAGGTACCGACAAGGGCAACGACTACAGTCAGCTTTTCGATTTGGTGAAAGAAAAGGTGAAAGCAATCGTGTGTCTGGGCGTCGACAACAGTAAAATTATCGCAGCATTTGGGGACAAAGGAATTGAGATTGTAGATACCAAAAGCATGACCGAAGCTGTCAGAAGTTCTTACTTTCTTGCTTCAAAGGGAGATTCGGTGCTGCTCTCACCAGCTTGCGCAAGTTTCGACCTTTTTAAAAATTACGAGGATCGGGGTCGGCAGTTTAAAGATGCGGTTCGAAATCTATAAGATATTTTAAGTTAAATTGTCTATTTGAAATACAAATGAAATTCAGCGACTACATAAACAGGTTAAAAGGAGACAGAAAAGTCTGGATTGTGATCTTCGTTTTGTCGTTGATTTCTATTCTGATTGTTTACAGTTCAACTGGAGCCCTTGCATTTCGGCGGGCCAACGGAAATACAACGTTCTATATCTTCAGGCAAATTATCGTGCAGTTGCTGGGATTAATGGTTATTCTGTTGATGATCAAGTATCGCAAGGTAAAATACTACAACAAGATAGCCAATGTAATACTGATGTTTGCAGTGGGATTTGTGGTCGTGGGAATCCTCATTGGAAGGGGATCCGGACGGACAATTCCGCTTGGATTCTTTAGTTTTCAACCAGCGGAATTGGTTAAAGTTGCAGTCATAATGTGGGTGGCAAGGATACTGTCTCAGATAAAAGAGTCGGAGGAATCCAAAAATGCAGCATTCTTAAAAATTTTGGGTGTAATGTCCTTTCTGGGATTGCTGCTGCTAAAAGTGAACTTTTCTTCAGCGGTTTTGGTAATTGCAACGGCATTTATCATGATGTATGTAGCTCAAATTTCCAGACGTTACCTGATTGGCACAATTGTGATCGCTTTTGTGGCATTCACTTCTTTGTTTTTGCTTCGGAAATCGCTACCTGATATTGTCTATAAAGGGACCAGGGTTGAAACCGTTTTTAACCGGATAGATCGCTATATCACCGGGTCTGATCCAAAGCAGGATGAAGGTATCACCCAGGATGAATTTGCTAAAATAGCCATCTACAACGGAGGCCTTTTTGGCGTTGGAGCCGGCAAAGGGGATATTAGCAACCGAATGAGCGCTGCGTACAACGATTTTGTTTTTGCCATTATAGTCGAGGAATACGGATTGCTGGGAGCGATGGTAATTATTATCCTGTACCTGACCTTGTTAACCAGAGGCCTGATGATTGTAAAGGCATGCAAACGCACTTTCCCACTTTATCTGGCAACTGGCGCTGTCGTGATGATATTACTTCAGGCCTTGGTAAATATGGGCGTTTCATCAGGCTTGATTCCGGTTACCGGTCAGCCTTTGCCCTGGGTTAGCTGGGGAGGTACTTCACAAGTATTTACTGCCGTAATCTTTGGATTCTTGCTAAGTGTCAGCGCGGAGAATCAGGCAGAGATGTTAAATCAGGATGTGGCCACCGAGCGGGAGGAAGACGAATATGCGGAGGATGACATCGTATTAAATATTGAAAAATGAGCGAGAAAAACCATCGATTCATCGTTAGCGGCGGAGGCACCGGGGGGCATATATTCCCCGCACTCTCTATCGCCGAAGGGTTAAAACAGCGTTTTCCGGATGCCGGGATTCTCTTCGTCGGAGCCCTTGGTAAGATGGAGATGGAGAAAGTACCGGCGGCCGGATTTTCGATCGTCGGTCTGCCGGTAGCCGGATTTCACAGGGGCGAGATTTGGCGCAACCTGCTTTTTTTGCCTAAACTGATTGCCTCCTTATGGAAGGCACGTTCGGTCGTTCGCAAATTCAAACCGGATTGCGTTATCGGAGTTGGAGGCTATGCCAGTGGTCCGGTTCTGAAAGTGGCCACGCAGATGGGTATCCCGACGCTTTTGCAGGAACAAAATTCCTATGCCGGCGTTACCAACAAGCTGCTTGGGAAAAAAGCCAGCAAAATTTGTGTCGCTTACCGGAATATGGAACGCTTTTTCCCGCCGGAAAAGATCGCCTTCACAGGAAATCCGATACGGAAAGGACTGGAAGGCATCGTCTCAAAATCGGACGAGGCAATGCGTTTCTTCGGACTGGATAAAGCTAAACCAGTGATCCTTGTCGTAGGCGGCAGTCTTGGCGCACGGGCGTTGAATAACGGTCTCCGTAACAAAATGGATCTGATCCGGTCTTCTGAAGTCCAGTTTCTCTGGCAGACAGGTAAAATATATTATCAGGATATTAAAGGCGAGATGGACGCAAACCCTGCCGGGAACGTTCATCTCCTGGAGTTTATTCAACGCATGGATCTCGCTTTCGCTGCAGCGGATCTGGTGATTTCCAGAGCCGGAGCAGGAACTATCAGTGAATTGTGCGTTGTTGGCAAACCATCAATTCTTGTACCTTCGCCCAATGTGTCTGAGGATCATCAAACCGCCAATGCAAAGGCTTTGGCAGAACAAGGCGCAGCAGTTCTGATAAAAGATGCAGACGTTAATGAGCAATTGGTTGAGGAAGCATTAATTTTGGTAAACGATAAACTGCGGCTTTCTGAGCTAGCTGAAAACATAAAGAAAATGGCAACACCGTCTGCCACAAGCGATATCGTGGATGTCATCGTATCGCTGTTAAAAAATTGATGACTGAAAAATGGTATTGAAATCGAATAGAAACTGATATAAAAATGGTTGAACTGAAAAATATAAAACGGGTTTACCTCCTGGGAATTGGCGGAATAGGGATGAGTGCCCTGGCCCGCTATTTCAAATTTGCCGGTCAATATGTGTCGGGGTACGATAAAACACCTTCGCCGCTTACCGATGAACTAATTGCAGAGGGTATTCCGGTACATTTCAAAGAAGATCATGATCTGATGCCGGCTCTTGGCGAATGCGCGGAGACGATGGTCATATTCACACCCGCCGTTCCCGAAAGCTTTGGCGAACTGAGATGGTTTCGTGAGAACAACTTCAATATTGTGAAGCGCTCCGAAGTACTTGGTGCGTTGAGTAAAGGGAAAAGCTGTATCGCCGTTGCAGGCACGCACGGCAAAACCTCCGTTACCACGATGACGGCTTACCTGCTAAAAGAATCTCATGTGGATTGCTGCGCATTCATGGGCGGAATTTCACGCAATTATGATACCAATCTGCTGCTTCCTGCGAACGATAGCAACAAGATGGTCGCCGAAGCCGATGAATTTGACCGTTCATTCCTAAGGCTGTTCCCGGAAATGGCTGTTATTACATGGATGGATCCGGATCACCTGGATATTTATGGCACCGCCGGAAATTTGGTGGATGCCTTTGCCACTTTTACCGGTCAGATAAACAAAGGCGGCATTTTGCTTTACCGAAAGGGTGTGGCGATCGATAAATCCTGGAACACAGATATCCGTTATTACAGTTATTCGGCGTCGGAAGAGGCAGATTTCAAAGCCGAAAATATCCGGGTCACCGATGGTGCTTATCACTTTGATGTTGCATCACCCTTTGGAGCGGTTTGCGGAATCGCCTTGCATTACCCGGGCTTGATGAATGTTGAAAATATGACCGCTGCCATCGCACTGGCGCTGCTCAGCGGCGTGACTAAAGAGGAAATTATCGCTTCGGTGCCGAATTACAAAGGAGTCGAACGGCGTTTCGATATCCGGTATAAAGGGAGGAATACGGTTTATATCGATGATTACGGTCATCATCCCAGAGAGTTGGAGGCAACGATCTTGTCTGTCCGCCACCTCTATCCCGGCAGAAAAATAACGGGAATATTTCAACCCCATCTTTTTACCCGTACCCGGGATTTCGTAGACGGATTCGCGGAGAGTCTCGATCTGCTGGATGAAGCACTTGTTATGGAGATCTATCCCGCAAGGGAAGAGCCGATACCCGGCGTGGATGCCGGAATAATTCTGGACAAGATGACTTTGAAATCTAAGAGAAGGTGTTCAGCGGCCGATTTTCCGGCCATCCTGGATAACTATAATCTGGATATACTACTAACATTGGGAGCCGGAGATATCGACCGACTGGTAAACCCAATTGTTCACTATCTTAAGGAGAAAGAAAATGTTTAAAAAGATTGGATCTCTTATCATTTGGTGCCTAATGCTCGCATTGGTTTCCCTTTCTTTTGGGTTTACCTTTAATGAGAGCAAAAAGATCATTTGCACCGATGTGAGAGTCGAAATCACAGATTCTATTGACAATCAGTTTATCAGAAGCAAGGATTTAAAGCAATGGGTTCTCAGCCACAATCCCCATATTCTTCGTCAAAATCTCGGAAATATTGACCTTCGGACGATTGAAGACGGAATAAGGAAAATTAAAGCCGTCGAAGATGTGACAGTCTTTACCTCCATCGTAGGCCGGGGTAAACCGGGCGAGGGGTCGCTTGTGGTCAGGATATCTCAGCGAAATCCGGAGTTCAGAATCGACCAGCCCGGACGGGATTATTACATGGATCGGTTTGGGAAAAGCATCGACTGGTCGCCAAATTACACGCCGCGGGTACTGATGGTCTCCGGGGTCATTGCATATGAATTTGCCCGGAAACAACTTCTCCCACTAATTACATATATGAAAGAAGATCCGTTTCTGAATGCCCAGATTGATCAGATTCATGTAAGTGGAAATGGCACGCTGACGATGGTCCCGCGTGTGGGAGATCAGTTGATATATTTCGGGTCGCCTGATGATTATCAGGTTAAATTCAGAAATCTGAAAGCATTATATAAAGAAGGATTTAAAAATGGCGGTTGGACGGTGTACAAAGCCATCAACCTAGCCTATAAGAATCAGGTAATCTGTTTAAAAAAATAATAGAGATGAGCCAGACAAGAGAATTAGCAGCCGCAATTGACATCGGCACGTACCGCACAAGAGCTATCCTGGGTCGCTTTACGGCCGACAATAAACTGGATATTTTGGCATTTAGCGAGGTGGTCTCGCAAGGAGTGCGTAATGGGGTTGTCGTCAATATCGATGAAGCAGCAGAATCTATCCGAAAAGCAGTATCTATTGTTGAACGAGCGACAAACCTGAAAATCAAAAAGTTGTATGCAGGTATTTCCGGACAGAAGATCGGAAACCGACCTTATTCCTGCTACCGCATGACAGAGGGAAATGAGGTCACCCATTCGATTGTAAAAAGCATGTCGGATGAAGCGCGACGCCATGCGGTACAACCCGGTGAAAAAATATACCATCTCGTACCGACAGAGTACATTGTTGATGGTGAACGGGAAATCAGTAAGCCTGTAGGTATTGCCGGACGGCGGATCGAGGCAACCTTCAACATCGTGATGGCTTCAGAAAATTATGAAAAAAATCTGACCAAGGCAATCGAAAAAGCCGGCCTTGAAGTGGCCATGGTTTATATCAACCCGTTTGTTCAGGGCACTGCCTGTCTGTCGCAGGATGAAAAGGAGGCAGGAGTCGTTCTGCTCGATTTGGGCGCCGGTACTACAGGGATTTCGCTATATTACGAAAACAAATTGCGGCTTGCCCTGGAGCTGCCCTTTGGCGGGAATGTGATATCAAATGATATTAGAGAGGGATGCAATATCATTCCAAGGCACGCCGAAATGGTGAAGGTAAACTGCGGTTTCGCCATGACTGATCTGGCTCCGGAAAACAAAGTAGCTCAGATTCCCGAAGTCGAAGGTTGGCCGGGAAAAGAGATCTCCTTCAAGAGTCTGTCAGGAATTATACAGGCCCGCGTTGAGGAGATCATGGAATGGGTTAATTTTCAGCTCGAATCAACAGGTTATATGGACAAGCTAGGCGCAGGTATTGTGCTTACCGGAAATGGTGCCAATTTAAATGGTCTGGATAAGGTGGTGAGCTACATGACGGGGTTGGATGTCCGTTACGGACGACCCATCGTCGCCATGCGGGAGCAGCTCTTCAACGAACAATTGGTCACTCCGGGCTCGGCGAATCTTTTGGGAATCTTTATCCATGGCTTACTCAACTCCAGAAATTTAAAATACCCTGCCGGGATGGTCGAACCAGTTGTGCAGGAGGAGGCTCCGAAACCAGCTCCCGTAAAACGGAAATCACACGGAATTTTCGATCTGGTTGATAAAGTGAAGAATGGATTTGACGGCCTTTTCGAGGAAAGTGAAGACAAAATGAAAAATGAAAAGTGAACAGAGAAAGGTATTATTCTCGTGAATAAATATATCACATATGGAAAATAGTAATGACGATCTGTTATCATTTGGTTTCAAACATCAGTACGACTCCATCATCAAAGTAATAGGTGTTGGCGGTGGAGGAAGTAATGCGGTGAACCATATGTTCCGTAACGGAATAGCCGGTGTGGATTTTGTGATTTGCAATACAGATGCACAAGCTCTGACTAACAGTCCGGTGCCAGTAAAAATCCAGCTTGGAGTAACGCTCACGGAAGGCAGAGGTGCCGGAAATGCACCCAAGAAAGGTGAACAGGCAGCCATTGAAAACCTGGGAGAGGTCAGGCAGATTCTTGAATCAGGTACCAAGATGGTCTTCATCACCGCCGGTATGGGCGGAGGAACCGGAACAGGTGCAGCGCCAATAATCGCACAGCTTGCCAGGGATATGGATATCCTAACGATTGCCGTCGTGACGATGCCCTCCAAAAAGGAAGGAAAATTGCGGTACGAGCAGGCCATGGAAGGTATTCTGAAACTCGATCGTTATGTAGATTGTATGCTGGTAATCAGCAATGAAAATCTACACAAAGTCTATGGTGATTTGCCTGCGCGTGAGGCTTTTGCCAAAGCGGACGATATCGTTTGCACCGCTGTAAAGGGATGCGCCGAAATTATTACGCTTCATGGTAATATTAACATCGACTTTGCCGATGTTAATACCGTTATGCGCGACAGTGGCGTCTTTATCATGGGAACTGGTCTTGCGGAAGGTCCGGATCGTGCGTATCTGGCAGTTGAGGACGCATTGCAATCGCCATTGCTCGACAGCAACAATATCTATGGAACCTCAAATATCCTGTTGAATATTATTTCAGGAGAAGAGGAAGTTAGGATGGGTGAAATTGGTCAGATTATCGATTACCTGCAACAGGCCGCCGGCGACAATGCCAATATCATCTGGGGTAATGGTTATGACGAGTCGTTGGGGAATAAGATTAGCGTAACCATTATTGCAACCGGCTTCGAACACGATCCTAATCCGATAAGGGCATCCGTTACTTCTACCGAGAAAGTCACCATTGATAATTCTGTATCAAGGGATATGGATGGAATAGGTCAGCAGAAGCAACCTGTGCCCACCATCGAGGAGGAGGAGTTCATGGGAGTCTCCGTCGAAGATGTTTATACCACTCCAGAAATTGAGCCGGAAGCTGAACCAATAAAAATAGAGAGTAAGCCACAGGAAAAGCGGACACGGGAATCAGACAATAAGAACATCAAAAAGCCCGAAAGGGAGTCTATCTCCCAATGGTTTAACAACCAGTTTGGCGGGTTATTCTCTGACGATGATACAGAGGTGAAATAGTACCGGACGAACGAATAAGTAGTAGAAATATATTAAATTCCATCATAATGAAATAGCCATGAAGGATATGACCACACCAACAGAAAATGATTATGTGGCTATTCCATTTGGCCGTTAAAAACAAAATATATACAAATGAAAGAACTAATTGACTTCGATCTTCCAACCGCTTCGGAGAACATCATCAAGGTGATAGGTGTCGGGGGCGGCGGGAGTAATGCGGTAAACCATATGTACCGACAGGGGATCAAAGATGTTGATTTTGCTATTTGCAATACCGATTTGCAGCATTTGCTCAAGAGTCCGGTACCTGTGAAAGTGCAGCTGGGATCTGCATTAACAGAAGGTAGAGGGGCTGGCAACAAACCGACTATCGGCAGGGAATCCGCAAACGAAAACATCGAGGAGATTGAATCAATTTTCTCGGAGAACACCAAAATGGTCTTCATCACGGCAGGAATGGGCGGTGGTACCGGAACAGGCGCAGCGCCTGTAATTGCTGAGGTTGCCCGCACCAATAAGATACTGACTATCGGCATCGTGACACTGCCTTTCCGCAATGAAGGAAAGCTGAGAATACAGCAGGCTATCGAAGGAATCCGGCAAATGGAGGGACACGTAGATTCGTTGCTGATTATTAATAACGAACGGATTCGTGAAATTTACGGCGACTTTCCTATCTCGAAGGCTTTCGCAAAAGCGGATGACGTTCTGGCAACTGCTGCCAGGGGTATTGCCGATATTATTACGAGTACCGGTTTTATCAACGTTGACTTTGAGGATGTTAAGACCGTCATGCAGAATTCAGGCGTCGCCATCATGGGCTCTGCCACTTTCTCCGGTGTAGACCGTGCCCGCAAAGCTGCGGAAGGAGCCATTAATTCACCGCTGCTTAACAATAATGATATCCGCGGAGCAAGAAATATATTGGTAAATATTACCTCCGGTGAGGCCAAAGAGGTCACCATGGACGAGGTAAATCAAGTCAACGAATATGTGCAGGAGATGGCCGGTAATAACGCCGATCTTATCCACGGTATCGCTGTTGATCCTACAATGGGCGAGGCACTTACGGTAACTGTTGTCGCTACAGGTTTCAAAACCAGCTCGATCCCCGAGCTAAAAATGGATAAAACTGAAGATAAGGTCAAAGTCTCTATTGGGGATGATTTTTCGGACACAAATCAGATGTCGCCCAGGATAGATTCTTTCTTTTCGGGAGAGTCTTCCATGGAGCATGAATGGCAGGAAGACCCGCAGGAAGAGGTGATAAGCAGGCTTTATCCCAAGCGGATGATCGATCCTTTTGCCGGAGCACCGGAAGTTGTAAAAAAGGTTATGCACGTCGATTTTTACAATCAAACCGAAGAGTATATCAATGAGTTATCCAAAATTCCCGCTTTCGAGAGGCGCAAAATGAAGCCGCAACAGAAACCTGGAGGCAATACCGATAATGGGAAATCAATGTCACGCTACTCTCTTTCAAATAATCCGGAAGATGGCTTGAAATTGAGAAGAAATAACTCATTTTTGCACGATAAAGCAGATTAAAGCAAGGGAAGAGTGAAAAGTGAATAGTGAAGGATGAATAATGGCCTTCCAGTTCTTGGAACCTATTAGTACTTCAAATAGTTTTCACAACTATCTATCATACTTTCAGTCACGAATTTTCATTTTCCGCTTTTCGTCCTCCATTCATTTTTCATTTTTTACTATTCACTATTCACTTTTTTGTTATGAGCATATTTGATCAAATCAACGAAGACATCCGTGCTGCAATGCTGGCACGCGACAAGGAGAGGCTTGAAGCCGTCCGTAATATTAAAAAAGTACTACTGGAGGCCAAAACGGCGAAGAGTGGTGCCGACGATCTTCCGGATGAAGACGCTATCAAGGCGATTTCAAAACTGGCAAAGCAAGGCAGAGATTCGGCAGAGATCTATTTGCAGCAAAAGCGTGCAGACCTTGCCGATTTTGAAATGGCACAAGTAAAAGTGTATGATTCATATTTGCCAAAACAGATGAACGACGAAGAGCTTACAGCAGCTGTGCAGTCGATCATTGCTGCCTGTGGGGCAACATCCATGAAGGAAATGGGAAAAGTTATGGGAGTTGCCACAAAAGAACTTGCCGGTAAAGTGGATGGAAAATTAATTTCCGAGAAAGTTAAAAGCCTGTTGGCATAATTATTTTCCTGCGAAAATTGAAATAATTACTAAAATTGAGTACGTTTGGATAAATCATTTCCAAACGTACTTTTTTTATCCGTAACCAAATAACACGAACATGAGAACTTATATCCTGATCACAATTCTGGTCACATTCTTTTCCTTTGGATCGCAGGCCCAGAAAGATGTTTCAACCAAAATGCAGGCGAAGAAAGACACAACCGCTACGGTAGATTTGCTGGGAGATTTGAACCAATCTTCTCAGGAGAAGACCAAATTGTTGCCGGATAAGATTCTTATCACACAACGGATTTTCTGGGGTGAGAAGGGGCTCATGCGAAATTTCAACGCTTTTGAATTAACTCCTGAAAAAAGACAGCACGAGTTAAAGGTTAGAAGGACAATGCTTGTCATGCATCAGATAATGGGAACATTGACAATGGGTGGAATGATCGCTCAGGGTTTTGTTGGAGCGAAACTCTATAATCAGCAGCAAAAAGGAACTTTCGACCATAACCTGAAAAGTACACATGAGGCTTTAGCTGCCGGCGTAAATATCGGATATTTCAGTACTGCAGCGTTGTCGCTTTTTGCTCCTCCCAAAATGTTGAATGAGCACAAGGGATACAGCAGCATCAAGGTTCACCGTGCACTAGCGATTGTCCATCTTACGGCAATGATTGCGACCAATATCTTAGCCGGACAACTGGAAGGACCTAACGGATTAAAACTTAAACCATACCATCGCGCAGCAGCCTATACCGCTTTCGGAGCATTTGCCGCCTCAATGATTGTCATTAAGTTCTGATCCCGGAGATCTCTTTTCCGGATGGGGTGGTCGGGACAGATTTGTTATTGGATAAAGCACTGTAAGGCTTCATCTGCTCGGGCACGGATTGCAAATCCGCCAACTGGGGGTCCCAATCTGCGCAATCTGTGTAATCCGTGGTTAAACTCTCCACCCGAATTGCTAACTTTTTCAACCGACCATCGTAATAAAGTAGAAAATAAGCTAGTATGAAAAAATTTGTAGTTCTTTTGATCGCGGTATTCCTGATGGTCGGTGTAAATGCGCAGAATAAAATAAAAGTCAACTCCGTTAAAGAGGAATCTTCTATAACCTATTCGATGAACCATCCGCTTCATGCGTGGACGGGAGAAAGTAAGGAGATAAGTTCAATTATCCTGACTGATGAAGCCAAAACTACCATCTTTCAGGTGGCTGTTTCTGCCAAAGTCTCCACGTTCGACAGCAAAAATGCGAACCGAGACTCACACATGATGGAAGTTACGGAGGCTTTAAAATTTCCGAATGTAACTTTTGTAAGCACTTCAGTCACTATCGACGGTTCCGATTTCACCTCTTCCGGTACGCTAACCTTTCATGGAGTGAGCCAACCGGTTGCTCTAAAAGGGAAATTGACCAGGGATGGAGCCAAATTGGTCTTTACCGGAAGCTTCAATCTTAAAATGACTCAATTTAAGGTCGAACCTCCTTCTTTAATGGGAATCAGTACGAATGACGACTTCAAACTCGATTTTAAGGTAGCTTATCAATAATCGAAGCTGCTACCTCCTAAAAATTCTCTCAGAACCGATGTCGGTGGTATTTCTGTTTCCGGAATAAAACTAAAGTAGGAAATGAAAATCAGAAGTCGCGCCGCCTCGGCATATTCAGGTTCGTTCTCTTTCACGGATTTGAGAAGCGTGTTGGCATATCTCTTTAGCACAGCGAGCTCATAAACAAGGGCAGAATTGAACATAATGTCTGCATTCTCCTGAAACGGAAAGATATGCTTTTCCTCTCCCCGACGTACACTTGGCCAGCGTCTGATTGTACTCGACGCGCTGTAACCCCGATATTTAGCATCCCTAATCATTCTCCTGAGCAGTCGATTGTCGGTGGTGGGGATATAGGTATGCTCGTCGATGGAGATTTGGGTCAGTGCGGAGATAAAAATTTTGAAAGTGCTCTCGGGCTCTATCATAGGAATCAAGTCCGGATTTAATCCGTGAATACCCTCGATAATCAGGATACTGTCTTTTTCCATTTTCAGGAAATCACCTTTGAAAACGCGTTCGCCCGACTGAAAATTGAAACTTGGAAGTTCCACTCGTTCTCCGCTTAATAGTTTTAGAAGGATCTCATTAAAGAAGGGTACATCAATCGCTTGCAGCGCTTCAAAATCCAGATTACCAAATTCATCCAGCGGCGTATGAGCCCGGTCTACAAAAAAATCGTCCAGCGATATCTGAATTGCATGTAGGCCATTTACTGCAAGCTGTACACTCAAACGCTTACTGAAAGTTGTTTTACCTGAGCTGGACGGTCCTGCTATAAGCACAATGTTTACTTTGTCGTGCCTTTCGGTGATTATAGTGGCGATCTCAGCTATTTTCTTTTCATGCAGGGCTTCCGACACCTTAATCACATCACCGGCCTGACCTCTGGATGTCATTTGATTCAGATGCGAAATGTCGCTCACACCCAATAGTGCCGCTCTTTGTTTGTGCTCCCGGAAGATGCCGAAAAGCATATCCTGTTCGATAGCCGGCTCCAACTCCTCTATATTTTCGGGTTTCGGAAATCGAAGTAGTAGTCCGTCGTAATATTTTTCTAAACCAAATTTGGAAACTTGTCCGGTGGAGGTAAGCTGATGCCCGTAGAAAAAATTGACATAATCACCAAGTTCGAAAATCGGCGCATACAATCTGCCGTATGATTCGAAAAGTTCAGCCTTCCTGGTAAGCCCCTGCTGCCGGTACATTTGGACCGCCTTCTCGGCCATTACAGCCTTCCGCACGATTGGAAGATCCTTACTGATGATAGTCTTCATCTCCTCCCTGATCGACCAGATATCCTCTTCGCTGAGGACGTGATCCAGCTCTTCGAGACTGCAATAATATCCTTTGGAAATGGCATGATCAATTTTCAATCTTACATCTGGCCAAAGGTTCTTTATTGCCGCGTAGAAGATAAAGGAGAGAGAGCGAAGATATATCCGTTGGCCATCGCGGTTCGAATAATCAAAAAATTCAATCCGCTTGGGTTTTACAAGCTCAAAGTCCATCGGTTTTACACGGTGGTTCACATATGCCCCGCAAATGGTGCCTTCCAGCACAATTTCCATTTCCCTGGCAATTTCAGCCAACGTGGTACCCAACGAAAATGTCGCGCTGGTACCGGTATTTACACAGTATATTTCGATGTTCTTCATTGTAATGATAATTAATGGAAAGTTAAAAAAAATGCCACGATAATTTCGCGGCATTCGTTTAACTTTCCATTAATTATTTCTTGTCGATCTTGCTTTCAAGCTCATCGAGTCGGTCGTTGGCGGCATGCACCATCATGGTAATGCGGACAAATGGACCGGCAATCAGAAACAATGCTGCGGAGATTGCAAGCATCGGCCAATTTGAATAAATAATGCTGCAGATAATTCCGCCCAAACCTATTAATGCTGCGATTATACCTCCAGGTACTCCCAGCGGACACCTTAGTTTTTTCTTTGCTTCCATACTCAATAAGTTTTAAGTTTATTTATTAAATCTTGTTTCGTAGGTACTTCCCTAAAAACAATTTTATCATCAATCAGAAGTGTTGGAACCGTATAAATGCCCAATTTCATGGTTCGTATCATACCCTTTGGTAAGTTAGCCAAGGTCGTTTCGAGCTTAAACTTCCCCTCAAATTCCGGCAAAACATCCTGTACCATTTTTTTCAATACCCTGCAATTCGGGCAGGTTAATGTATAAAACATTTCAATCTTAATAGGATCAGTATTTTTCATAGTGAATTTAACGGGGATGTGGGTATAAAGTTACGAATTAACCATTAGGTATTATTCACCTGGACTTCTGTTGAAGTTCTGCTTTCAGGTATTTCGCCGTATAGGAGTTTTCGTTGAGAATCATCTCTTCCGGAGTACCGCTGCATAAAAGCTGACCACCCTCGCGCCCCCCCTCTGGTCCGATGTCAATAATGTAATCTGCCATTTTAATTACCTCCATATTATGTTCAATGACAATTACAGTGTTGCCTCTCTCAACCAATTTATCCAGTACACAAAGAAGTACCCTGATGTCTTCAAAATGGAGACCCGTAGTCGGTTCATCCAAAATATAGAGCGTCCTTCCTGTATCGCGCTTGCTCAATTCGGTGGCGAGTTTTACCCGTTGTGCCTCTCCGCCGGAAAGGGTTGTGGATGCCTGACCTAAGGTGATGTAGCCTAATCCAACCTCTTCAATGGTTTTTAGCTTATGCGAGATATTCGGAATATTTTCGAAAAACGTAACGCCTTGCTGGATTGTCATATCCAGAACATCGCTGATTGATTTTCCCTTGTAACGAATCTCCAGCGTTTCCCGGTTGTAACGACGTCCGTTGCATTTGTCGCAATGCACATAGACATCCGGCAGAAAATTCATCTCAATAGTCTTCAGTCCGGCGCCCTCACATGCCTCACAACGTCCTCCTTTAACATTGAAGGAGAAGCGCCCGGGCTTGTATCCCCGGATTTTGGCCTCGGGAAGCAGCGTAAACAGTGTCCTGATTTCGGTGAATACGCCGCAATAGGTGACCGGATTCGAACGTGGCGTTCTCCCGATAGGGGATTGATCGACCTGCACCACTTTGTCGAGGTGATTAATTCCCTCAATTGCTTTATATGCCAGCGGGTCATCTATCGACTTGTAAAAATGCTGACTAAGAATCGGCAGGAGCGTCTCATTTATCAATGTCGATTTGCCACTTCCGGAAACACCTGTTACACATATGAATTTTCCCAGTGGGAAGTCCACGTCAATAGATTTCAGGTTATTACCGGAAGCTCCCCTTATGGTTAACACGTTGCCGTTACCGGCTCTTCTTTTAGTGGGTACGGAAATTTCTTTTTTACCGGTAAGATACCTGGAGGTTAATGTGTCAATTTTGAGCACATCCTTCGGAATGCCCGCTGCCACAATCTCGCCGCCAAAACGGCCAGCATGCGGGCCCATATCGATCAGGTAGTCGGCCTGCAGCATCATGTCGCGGTCGTGTTCCACCACAATCACAGAGTTTCCTGTATCCCGCAGCTGCTGAAGTGACCGTATCAATCTGAGATTATCCCGATGGTGTAGGCCGATGCTGGGTTCGTCAAGAATATAAAGTACGTTCACAAGTTGCGATCCGATCTGTGTCGCCAGACGGATACGCTGGGATTCGCCTCCGGAGAGCGATGCCGACGGGCGATCGAGAGAGAGGTAGTTCAGCCCGACATCCAGCAGAAAATGCAGCCGGGTACTGATCTCCTTGTTTACCTCAGCCGCAATCTGGAGCTGGCGAGGGCTCATCCGTTCACCAATACCTGCGAAGAATGAGGAGAGCTCACTGATATCCATTTTTGCCAGCTCGGCAATATTCTTCCCGTCTATCTTAAAATGCAGCGGCTCTTTCTGCAGCCGCTGTCCGTCACACTCCGGACATCTGCACGTTTTATGAAACTGATCAGCCCATTTCTGGGCGCTCTTTGAAAGATTGTCGCCTTTTTGGTTGACAACATATTTGACAATACCTTCGTATGTCATCGTATAATCGATGGAACTTCCCAACGGCGAATTTTTCAGTTGAATGCGCTCGCCTGTACCATGCAGGATGGCATTGAGAATCTCCTCATCCAACTCTCCGACAGGAGTCTTCAGGGAAAAATTATATTTCTCGGCAAGTGCCTCCAATTGCCAGAATATCAGCGTGTTTTTGTATGCTCCAAGTGGGGCAATACCTCCTTGAATGATGGATAATTCAGGATCCGGCACGATCTTGGCAAAATCTATTTCGTTGATTTCCCCCAGTCCGTTGCACTTCTGACAGGCTCCCTTTGGAGAGTTAAATGAGAAACTGTGAGGAGCCGGGTCGTTATACGATATTCCGGTCGTCGGGCACATGAGATGGCGGGAGAAATAACGCACCGATCCGGCATCAGGATCATGGATCATCACAATTCCTTCACCGTGTTTCATCGCCCTTTCCAGCGATTCGCGCAGTCGTTTCCGGTCTGTATCCTCCACAACAAGCTTGTCAATCACCATTTCGATGGTATGACTCTTATATCTGTCAACTTTATATCCGTGCGTCAGCTCAACGATTACACCATCCACGCGCGCATAAAGAAATCCCCGCCGCCGAATCTGCTCAAACAATTCACGGTAATGACCCTTACGTCCCTTAATGACGGGCGCCAGTAAGATAGCCCGTTTGGTGTTGTAATTTTCGATGATGAGGTCTATGATCTGATCATCGCTATATTTCACCATCTTTTCGCCGGTATTGTAGGAAAATGCTTCACCAGCTCTGGCGAAAAGAAGACGCAAAAAATCATAGATCTCGGTTACGGTACCGACGGTCGATCTCGGGTTTTTATTGGTGGTTTTCTGTTCTATCGAAATGACAGGACTCAATCCAGTAATTTCATCTACATCGGGTCTTTCCATAGTACCCAGGAAACTCCTCGCATACGCCGAAAATGTTTCGATATAACGCCTCTGACCTTCAGCATAAATGGTGTCGAAAGCAAGCGACGACTTGCCACTTCCGCTCAAACCGGTGATGACAGTCAGTTTGTTTCGGGGAATGGAAACAGTAATATTTTTCAGGTTGTGCTCGCGGGCACCCCTGACGACTATTTGATCTTCGCCCTCCATGGGATTATTAATCAATTTTTTGCCAATTCAAAAGTACGTGTACCAGGTTCCGGAATTTTTAGGAGATAGCTTTTTTTCGCCGGATTTTTCAAGTAGGATTGCCTTAACCAGGGATTGAAATATTTCAGGATTTTGTAGTTGATTCCTTGTTGGTGAGCATATGCGGCAAGGTTTATGACACTGCCACTCAACGTTACCTCCTTGCATTTAAGAATAGGATATTTCTCTTCCTCAGTAACTTTGAAACCATATTTTTCAGGATTTTCCATGATGAGTTTCAATGCCAGAATGCGGTACACATACCTGGAAGTCTCTTCATTCAGTGCAAGATCGAAATAGTTTTTACTATCCTGTAGCTCTGTCTGCCTTTTAATACCACTGATACCAGCATTGTAGGAGGCAGCAACAATTATCCAGCTGCCATATTGATGATATGACTTGTTCAGATAGCGACAGGCAGCCTCCGTCGATTTTTCCATGTTGTAACGTTCATCGACCTCGGCATTGATTTCGAGCCCATTTTCGGTGGCCGCTTTTTTTATCAACTGCCATAAGCCGGTAGCTCCGGCCGGAGAAACGATCTTTTCCTGAAATCCGCTCTCAGCAAGAGACAAATATTTAAAATCGTCCGGAATATTATTTTTCTTCAGGATAGGTTCTATCAGATGAAAATAGCGCTTTGCCTTTTTCAGATAGAGTATTGTCTGCGATTGGAAATAGCTGTTCACCAGCAATTCGCGGTCCAGGGCTTCGCGCACATCGAAATTTTCCAATGAAATCTTTTCTCCCGCAAACTCGATGGCCTTGGGTATTTCAACCGGAGCATTGTAATTCCGTACAACTTCTTTCACTACCTGGGGTGGTTGAACCACCGGAGCCGAATTAATAAAAAGTCCGCAAGAAATTACGCTTAGCGCTATCAATGAGAAGAATATGGCCAGTTTTGGGAGTGATAATTTGTCTTTGAGCATCGTATTGTATATTCGAAATTAGCAATTGGATTAATTTGCGAAGATACTTCTTTCGTTCGTAGGAGGCAACGGTTTGCTGAAGTTAATAACCACAATCTGCTTTATCAGTGGATGGGAGTGGAGCCGGCAGCGCCAGACCAGGTTAGTTGAGGAAGGGGAGAGGGGCTGACTAAAACGAATAGGCAAGGCCTGTGAAAATGCCCATTTGCATGGGTTTGATATTGAGCAGGTCATTACTGCTGACCGAATGCATAAACTGCTTAACCCTTGGCTCTATCGTCAATCGGAGCTTGTTTCCAAGGTCATAACCCAACTCAATTCCGGCAGATCCGGAATAGAGGACATTCCGGATATTATCCGTATTCCCACTGGATAATAAAATACCATTTTCAGTTACAGAGGCGAAATTGCCAACCAGGAAGTTGGTACTGATTCCGCCCGTCAATCCAAGGGAAATTTTCTTATCTATTAACTTGTAGGTGGCCTGAATAGGAATTTCCAAATATTTGAATTCCTGTGCTATATCCGAAACAAAGAGATTATTAACAGTTGTGCTCATTCCGTTGGAATATACAATACTGGAAGTTGCCGGGAGGCTAAGCGAGATATCCCTCGTTAGATTGCCGCTTTTTTCGACAGGCTGCAGATAAATAATCCCGGAGGTATTGTTGAGGGCATAAATGGAATGGCTGCCTTGTTTCATTTGAGAGAACCTGATCCCGGAACTGATGGACAATTTGTCACTAATCTTGTATGAGGCGACCATACCACCACCAATTGTCGTAAGAGATTTCGTATCAGTTCCGGCGGATGAACCTCCAGAGAGCATCGCAGTGAAAGTCTCGGAAATTTCCGCTTTTAAACTCCATAAACCGTCCATTACAGTGGATTTCTTCTCGCGGGGCGTGTTACCCGAATTGTCAGCGTAGTATGAATTATTCTTGGGCTGACTATTAATTGTAAACGGAGTTGATTTTTTCTTTGCTGATTCAGATGTGGATTGATTTGTCCCTTTAGTATTCGCATCAGAATCTTTCACTTGCTCAGCAGAGGCCAACGATGGGGCAGTCTGAGGAACTTCAGCAGGTATGCTCTCCGCAACGGATGATCTTGCAGCTTTATTTTTTATAACCGGAGCTATCGTCGGTTTATTGCCCCCGGCATTGGTCGCGATTTTAGCAGTCGCTGGGGTTTGTATGGCAACACTATTAGCTTGATTTTGTTGAAGCGTGGCAGATTTCTCAGCGTTTTGCTGAACCTCGCTGCTATTCTTCCGGACTTGTTGCGAAAACTCATTCTTAGGCTCAGGATTCTGGTTTATCGTATACAAGCCAGCCATCAATATCAACAGAATTGCGGCAGCTGCGCTAAACACAGTTTTCAACTGGTTCATTCGTCTTACCTTACCCCGGGAAATAATCTCCTGGTTGATATCAGCCAAAAGACCAAACCGGGGGGTCTGTTCCAGATTCCCCAATTTCTCTTTAAAGAGCTGATCAATAGGATGATTATCTATGTTCATTATTTATTATTAATCGATTTCTTTTCTCCGAAATATTGTTCCACACTTTTTTGAAGGATAATCCTTGCCCTTGACAAGTTTGATTTCGATGTTCCTTCCGAGATGTTCATCATTTCACCAATTTCCTGGTGCGAAAAACCTTCTATAGCAAACAGGTTGAATACCATTTTGTACCTTGGAGGCAGCTCCTGTATTATCCGCAACAGATCCGTCGCTGTTATGGATGAAATCGTCTCCTCCACCCACTCTGTTGCTTCATAGATTTTCATCTCTTCAACAGGATACAAACGGTCATGTTTTCTGAATTTTTCGAGAGCGGTGTTAACGATGACCCGCCTCATCCAACCTTCAAAAGAACCTTTAAATTCGTATTGTTTTATTTTACTAAACACCCGAATAAATCCTTCCTGCAGGATATCCTCAGCTTCAGAAGAATCCTTTGCATACCTCAGACAGACTCCATACATCTTGGCAGAGAAGAGGTTGTACAGAGCAGTTTGTGCAGCGCTGTTTTCCTCCCGGCATTTGTATATGATCTCTTCGAGCTGAGCCACGTTTAACAACTAATAGTAGTTTTGGAAATCTGTCCGAATTATAAGAAATAATTAGCTCCAAAGTCTTTAATTAGTTGTTAAAGAACGAAAGGAAGCCAACAATCAATCATTTTTAAGTCATTCTTTGATTGGCAACCCTACACAAGATGTGAGTAAGGTTTAAATGGTTGCGTTAAAATTTCGGAATAATGCGAAGTGCGAAGAGAAAATTTTTGGATTTCCATTTTTGCACTTCGCATTACCGGTTTATTTGCCCATAAGTTCTCCTAATTTCTTTGCTAAATCTTCACCGCGGAGATTTTTCGCTATGATTTTACCACTCTTGTCGAGCAGGAAAGTGCAGGGGATGGCAGTGACCCCATATTTTTGGACAATTTCACTTTGCCAGAATTTTAATTCAGAAACCTGATGCCAAACCAGTTGGTCATCTGCGATTGCTTTTACCCAGGCTTCTTTTTCGCGGTCGAGTGAAACGCCAACAATATCAAATCCTTTGTCCTTGTATTTGCCGTAGAGTGCCACGACATTCGGATTTTCCTGACGGCATGGGCCGCACCAGGCTGCCCAAAAGTCGATCATGACATATTTGCCACGCGTAGAGGATAAGGTAAAGGTACCTCCATCAGGCGTTGGCAGCGTAAAATCGGGAGCAATAGAACCTACTTCCGTGGTCCTCGTTTTATCCGCAATTTTTTTGAGTTCCCCAACATAGATGGATGCATGTATCGAGGGATCCAGAAATGCGATAAGCGTATCAATTTCCGAAGCCTTAATTGTCTGTCCGAATTGCATCAGGGCAACCAGGGGCGACACTGTAGATTTTCTGTGTTCCCGGATAAAATTTTTGGCATAGACGGCAAGGTTTTGAACCATTGCTTCTAAGTCAATCTGAGCCTTTTTCATGCCTTCCTGATCACCGCTGGCCTGTGCTGCACCGTAACGCTGCTGCATTCCCTGAGCCTCCTTCGAAAGACCTGCCAATTCCTGTTGGTAGATTTTGAATTCTTCATTGGATTTCGATCCCTTTACAACGGATTTATCCAAACTATCCGAATATGCTTGCAATGATATGCTTCCGTTCTCTGCAAAAAATTGGGCAACAAGCTGCTGCGGACCCATTGCCACAACGCGTAGTTCGGGTAAATCGGCTTTCCCAGTTAGTGAAAATTTTCCCTTCGAGATTGAAGTTGAGTCTTCGACGACCCATGTGCCGTTGGCGAACTTCATCAGTTGTATTTGCCCCGACTCTTTCCCTTTTATCTCCCCGTTTACAACAAACTTATCTGGTTTTGCGCAAGAGATGATACTGCTAACTATCAACCCTAAAAACAACATTTTTTTAATCATCTGGTTTTTCTTGTTAGAGGGTTGATCAGCAACCCGGGTTTTAATTGACGTGGATAAAAATAGAAACATTTTCACTATGGTGCATTTAATGTTTGCTGATGGCACCAAAATATTTTTCCAACAATTGCGTCGCTGCAACAAACGGACTAATCCTATCTGCCGACACTTTATTTTCGAGATCGGCAAGAGCGGTCTTTACGGTCTTGTTCTGATAGAAATTACGCTTCAGATTTTCTTCGATGGTTTCAAACATCCAGTATTTTGCCTGATTGGCTCGTCGTTCTTCGAAATAGTTATTTTCCTTTACCAGAGCGAAATAGTCTTCGAGGCACAACCAAATATCGCTGATGCCGGTTTTGCGCAACGATGAGCAAACTCTAACCTGAGGAATCCAGCCCGACATTGTTGGAGGGAAAAGATGCAATGCATTCCGGTAAAGTGTTGCCGCAGTATTTGCACGATTGATGTTGTCACCATCAGCTTTGTTGATGACAATGGTATCTGCCATCTCCATTATACCACGCTTTATTCCCTGCAATTCGTCGCCTGCGCCCGCGATTTGGAGCAGCAGAAAGAAATCGACCATCGAGTGAACAACCGTTTCCGACTGTCCGACCCCAACTGTTTCAATAAGTATGACATCAAAACCTGCGGCCTCGCACAGAAGAATCGTCTCCCTGGTCTTGCGGGCCACACCGCCCAGCGAGCCGGACGACGGACTAGGCCGAATATAAGCATTGGGATCTGCAGAGAGTTCCTCCATCCGTGTCTTATCTCCTAAAATCGATCCCTTCGAACGTTCCGAACTAGGATCAATGGCCAGCACAGCCAGCTTCTTACCGATGGATGTCAGATAGCTCCCGAATGATTCGATGAAGGTACTTTTACCCGATCCGGGTACGCCGGTAATTCCAATCCGTAATGACTTACCGGAATACGGAAGACACAGACCGATTATCTCCTGGGCAATAAGCTGATGTTCCGTTTTATTACTTTCAATCAGCGTGACAGCCCTGCTCAGTATCGTCCGATTACTTTGAAGTATCCCGTCAAGATATTCATTGACAGACAATTCCTTGCCTTTGCTTTTTTTTAGGAAACGGTGAACTGAATCGAAGCTCACAGCATCAGGTTGCTCAATTCCTTTGTTGACGTTTAGCCCAACATACTTCGGATCATTTTCCGGATGTAACATGCTACTTTTTTGCGCTCACGTTGCCCGAGATTCTCAGAATAGCGGTAGAAGAATTGGGATCGTTGGAAATAATTGTAATGGTTTTGTTTTGCAAACCTAATTTGCCGCTGGAGTCAAACACAATTTTAAGATCAGTATTCGCTCCTGGCTTGATTACGTTTGAAGTTGGATTGGCAGCAGTACAACCGCACGATGCTTTTACGCTGCGAATCAATAAATCACTCTTCCCTTTGTTCAATATTTTGAAGGTGTATTCAACTTTTTTTCCTTCGGCGATTTCTCCAAAATCATAAACGCGCTCGTTAAAATCGATAGTAGGCGCATTTTGTATCTCCTTTTGAGTCAGCTTTGAGAAATCTTCTTCCACAGTTGCACTGACGTTAACTCCATAGTTGTAGTTCTCAACGCCATTAAAAGTCAAATAAACTCTGGCCATTTGAAAACCTAATTCCGGTACTTTGGCCCCATCAAATGCGACTACAAAGAATCCGGTAGCATTGGGTTTTACAATTGCCGGGATGGCTTTGATGGCAATATGTGCAGGGATGCCCTTAAATGCAATTTTCACTGTGCTGTCTGAAACATTGATAAATTTCAGTGAATCAGACTTTATCTCGTTATTTTTAATGCGGACAAAAGACAAATTGTTGTTTAACATCCTGATTTTACCCAAATCGATCGGATATTGTTCGGCTATTGAAAGTGTCTTCGGAACCACCTCTCCTTTGATCATGATGACCTGTGATCCATTCGGAATATTGGCAGCTATTGTGATGGTTTTGTTGAAGCTCCCTGGACGGTTCAGTGGATTATAGGATACCTTGATAAAACCAGACTTTCCTGGTAAGACCGGTTCTTTACTCCATTCTGGAGTCGTGCAACCACAGGATGCATTCACCGCAGAAATTACCAAAGGAACACTCCCCGAATTTTTAAAATTGAAATTGAAATTGGCTAAACCAGCATCTTCTTTGATTTTCCCAAAATCGTGCTCCATACTCTCAAAGACCATATTTGCATTGGTCTGTGCGATGGAATTCAGACCAAAAAACAGGAACAACGCCGATGTAAGAAGTCGAACTGAATATTTCATATTGAATTGGAAATTAAAATTTTAACTATATATTTTTACGAAAATTGACACAGCCAAGGGCTCAAATTTAAATAAATTATTTTATTCGTCCCCGAAATAGACTCCCAGATTACGTGCTTTCTCAATAAGTGGATCATTTGGATCAACCAAGCTGAGTTTGCCCCCGACTTTCTCAAGCGGTATGGAGCCGATTTTACCGTTTCTGACAGCAACCATCTGACCGTAATCTCCTCTCGAAATTAATTCCACCGCATGGGCGCCATATCTGGTTGCAAGAATACGATCCATAGCCGACGGACTTCCACCGCGCTGAACATATCCCAATCTGGTATCACGGGTTTCAATTCCCGTGAGAGTCTGAATTCTTTCGGCGATATATGCGGACGCAGACATATGGGAAGGGTGTTCTATACCCTCTGCTATGACGACGATAGAATAGGGCTTTTTCATGGAGAACCTGTTCTCAATGGCGTTGCAGACACTCTCAATATTATATTTTATCTCCGGTATCAGGATGATGTCTCCGCCTCCAGCCATGCCGGCATACAGGGCAATCCACCCGGCATCATGCCCCATTAATTCAATAACCATGGCTCGCTGATGTGAGTTGGCGGTGGTATGCAACCTGTCTATTGCTTCTGTGGCAATCGTCACCGCAGAGTCAAATCCAAAAGTTATCTCGGTTCCATATACATCATTGTCGATTGTCTTTGGAATGCCAATTACATTTATCCCCATCTTTTGAAGCTGAGCAGCAGTCTTCATGGTTCCGTTCCCTCCAATACAGACAACACAGTCGAGCTGAAGATCCTGATAATTTTTTTTAATCAGAGCCGGTTTTTCATTGGTCTCTTCACCCTTTTCCATTTTGAAAGGTTTCTCACGTGAAGTCCCCAGAATAGTCCCTCCGACCGTAAGAATGCCGGATAATTTAGCTTCATCCAGGTCTACATATTCCTTCCAGATTAAGCCACTGTAGCCTGCATTAAAGCCAATGACTTCCATTCCATGTTTGAGAATGGCCGTTTTCCCAACCCCCCGAATGGCGGCATTCAATCCCGGACAATCACCGCCAGCTGTTAAAATGCCTATTCTTTTTGCCATACGCTCTTTATATTGATTGAAAATACGATGTTATTGAGACCAAAGTTACAAGGAATAGCGTGTATGGCGATAAAATAGATACTTTTTTATTCCGTTTCCATTAAATTTGTATTTTAGCACAACGGTTATTTGAAATCAAAACAATTTTGAATTGTGGCCGGCCACATCACTTATTTTTTCGGTACAATAGGGAATGGGCTGGTTCCGTCTGATAATTAACTAATTAAATTATTTACTCATGAGACGACCACTAATGATTCTTGCCTTAGCCAATTTGATTATGCTAAGTTGTAATACTCAACCTAAAAAAGCCAGTTCCGATTCTTCGAAATCTGACGAGCAGCAGAAAAGCGCAACCGTCAAGGAAATGAACAAACTGACTGCCTCTGAGGCTGCTCAGGGTTGGATTCTCTTGTTCAACGGGACAAGCGGAGAGGGTTGGAGAGGAGTTAATAAAACTAATTTTCCTGCCGGCTGGGTTATTGATAACGGAACGCTTAAATGTGTCGGATCAGGCAGGGGAGAGGCTGGTGCCGAGAATGGAGGAGATATCCTTTATGCTGCCAGGCAGTTTTCCAATTTTGACCTGAAAATAGAATGGAAAATTTCTGAAGGTGGAAATTCAGGTATATTTTATTTGGGACAGGAGCGGAACGACTGGCCAATTTGGAAGACGGCTCCTGAAATGCAGGTTCTCGACAATGAGCGTCATCCTGATGCTCTTTTGGGAAAAGATGGTAACCGGATGGCCGGATCGCTGTACGATTTAATCCCGGCTAAACCTCAGAATACGAAACCGGCCGGAGAGTGGAACTCTGTCGAAATTATTTGTTATCAGGGTACTGTCGTGCACAAACAAAATGGCGAGACGGTTCTTGAATATCACTTGTGGACACCCGAATGGAATGAGCTGGTAAAGAATTCAAAGTTCCCTACCATGAATCCGGATTGGGCCAATGTTCCGAAAGAGGGATACATCGCCTTGCAAGATCATGGCAATGATGTGTGGTTCCGAAATATTAAGATACGTCCTCTTTGATAAAAAGCTGGGTTGAACAATCAGAAAATTAATCCGGGGAATATCCTGATTCATTTAAGATTTTGTGGTAATCATTTTCGTCCATTAATTGTTTCAGCGTAATGGATGGATTCTTTGCGGCGTAACTTCTTACGATCTGCCATCCTAGCCATACCCCGGTTCTTCCCGGAGACTTTTGTCCGAACGGGGTGGTAAAGGGTGCCGGATTGATAAACCGTACCAGTTCCATCCGATCGCCTGAGAAAAGCATTTTCTTTTCGACAAGGTAGTTCCACATCTCCTTTTCATTGGCTTTACACCAATCGAGCTTTGCTTGGGAATAGCCAATTTTCAGACTATCCGGTCCTTCCGGAATCATTGCATCCAGAAAATGGAGCAATTTCCCCTGATAAATCATCCTGGAAATGAGGTTTTCAGTGCTTCCCTTGTATTCAAATTGCTGCGAAACAAAGCCATACATTGCATCATAGACTATTTTGTCCGGATTCATGTTCTGCCTTTTGTACTCGTAGACACTCAATTGCTTGTAAAACGGACAGTTTGCCCCAAGATAATTGTCAAGGCTTATCCCAATCGCGTTCGGAATCGTGACGATCGACTGGTTGAAACCGGAAATATAGGTGTACACGGTAGGAGCCTGAAAATCCGGATAATAATATTTATAGTGCTTGAAGGCTAGTTCAAGTTGTGAAGCCTGCAATTTGAAGTCAGTAAAAACTGAGTCAGATATATGTTTGGATTTTAATATCATAGTATCCCGGACAAATGTCAGAAGATATCCACCATAGAGTGAATCGCGGGAGTTTCCGATCGATAGTATCTCCTCATTGTAAACGCCGAAAAACGGTTCAAATTTTCGCTGCAATTCGGGCACCACTTGCTTGATGTTCTCAGGTGTAACCCGAAACAATTCCTGATCAAGGCGCTTAATGTCCAAGGTCACGTTAATGCCTGAAATATTTATTGCAAGCGGATTGCGGTGGCAGGATACCAACACAAATGTTATAGACAAAAAATACAGATAGCTAATTTTCAAACGCATAAAAACAGTTGTCAATCAATTTGTACCGGAAAATTTTACGACTCAATAACACGTCTGCTCAATAATAGCCCCTAAGCCTCATTGTTTCCGGGTGTGAAATTATCTATTTTTGTCCGATAGGTATATACTAATTACCATATACCTTAAAAATTTCATTTTATCTCAAATCATCAAGCATTAGAGACCTATGAGGATCGCCTTGGCTCAATTGAACTACCATGTTGGGAACTTTTCCGAGAACAGCGCCCGAATAATCTCCTCCATTGAACGGGCGAAAAACGAAAATGCCGATTTAGTGGTTTTCTCAGAACTTTCGGTTTGTGGTTACTACCCGAACGATCTGCTGGAACGACTCGAATTTATCCAGGAGTCGCTCAATGCTATTGATATGATTGCATCCCATTGTACCGGCATAGCTGCGTTAGTTGGCGGCCCTAGTATCAATCCGGGTTCGAATGGGAAAATGCTCTTTAATTCGGCGTTTTTTCTGCAGGATGGTCGGATCAAAAGCGTACATCACAAGACATTATTGCCTACATATGACGTGTTTGACGAGTACCGTCATTTTGAGTCGAATCGGGAATTTAATCTCATCGAGCTGAATGGAACTAAAATTGCTGTGACAATCTGCGAGGATCTTTGGTTTAATCAGAAGGTAATGAGCTCATTCGGAAGGGAAAATCTCTATTCCACATCACCCATGGAGGAAAATTGCAGACAAAATCCGGATCTTGTTATCAACTTATCCGCTTCGCCGTTTTCATATCGTCAGGAAAAGTGGAGGAAGGAAATTCTCGTTGAAAATGCTGTAAAATATGAAGTTCCTATCATTTACGTAAACCAGATTGGCGCTCAGACCGAACTTATTTTCGATGGCGGTTCGATAATGATCGATCGGTATGGGAAAGTGGTAAAAGAATTGGCCTATTTTAAGGAGGATTTTGCAGTCGTGGATACCGACGATCGCGGATTAGGCGAAATTCAACCCCAATCTGAACCGTCCGAAAAGATATATGAGGCTTTGGTCCTCGGAATTTCTGATTATTTCCGAAAATCCGGATTTAAAAAGGCGACACTTGGCCTCTCCGGTGGCATAGATTCTGCGCTGACACTCGTACTTGCCGTTCAGGCGTTGGGAGCCGAAAATGTAAAAGTACTTCTTATGCCTTCCCGGTATTCTTCCGATCATTCTGTGACTGATGCCGTTGCGCTTGCCGACAGACTGGGCGTAGCGTATGAGACTGTTCCCATTCATGGGATAACGGCACAATTCGACCAGGCTCTTGCTGATATTTTTAAGGGTTTGTCGTATGATCTTACCGAAGAAAATATTCAGGCTCGCGTACGCGGGAGTTTGCTGATGGCATTTTCCAATAAATTCGGGTATATTCTGCTTAATACCTCAAACAAAAGTGAAGCCGCCGTCGGTTACGGCACTCTCTATGGAGATATGAACGGCGGGTTATCTGTTTTAGGCGACCTATACAAAACAGAGGTGTATCAATTGTCAAATTTTATCAACCGCGAGGAGGAGATCATTCCGCGAAATACAATTGTAAAACCACCTTCGGCAGAGCTGAGACCCGATCAGAAAGATTCAGACTCGTTACCCGAATATGACTTGTTGGATGCCATCCTTTTTCAGTATATCGACCTTGCAAAAAGCGTTCAGGATTTGATCTCTTCCGGCTTTGAGGAGGCTGTGGTACGAAAGGTGGTAGCTCTCGTCAACCGGAATGAATATAAACGATTCCAGGCGCCGCCGACCCTTCGCGTCTCCTCCAAAGCTTTCGGATTCGGGCGAAAAATGCCAATCGTCGCAGTTTACCCCGGATAAAATGATATTCAACTAGGGCGTGACGTGTAAAAAGTAATCGACAACAGACGGTAGATTTTTTCCCCGTTAAGCGTTATTAACCTGTCAATCACCAAACTTTTTGATTTTGGGAGATTATTATATATATTTGACATGTTATACAACATTTTTTAAGTGATGTCCGATAATTTTGGTTTTGAAAGTCAATTCAAAGGTGAGAACTGCATATTTAACTTGCTGACTCAAGAAGAGATGACAATATTGAAAGCAAGTTGTACCGTTACCCGTTACCGGAAAAATGATTATATATTCATGGAAGGGGATCCGCCAGTCGGGATGCAGTACCTGCGGGAAGGCAAAGTGAAAATGATTAAGGAGGGAATCAGCGGTCGGGAACAAATTATCCGGATGTTCACTGAAAACGGATTGATTAGCTATCGTTCACTCCTTGCCGGCGAGGCTCACAATGGAACGGCTATCGCCATTGAAGATTCAGAAATTGTGACGGTACCCCCAAATATTTTGTATCAGGTCTTGTTGAAAAATACAGACTTCTCACTTGCACTACTCAAAGACCTTGCCTTGGAACTAGGCCATTCCAATCATCGTACCGTTAGCCTTACTCAGAAACATATCCGCGGTAGATTGGCCGAATCAATCCTGTTTCTTAAGGAAAAGTACGGATTTGAGAATGACAGTCAGACTTTAAAAGTTTATCTCTCCCGCGAAGATTTAGCCAGTCTTTCCAATATGACCGCCTCGAACGCGATTCGTACCCTCTCCACCTTTGCGGGCGAAAAGCTTATTTCCATGGATGGCCGGAAAATCAAGATTACAGATCTCCACAAACTCGAGAAAATCAGCAAACAAGGATAAGACCTAGATATAAGATATAAGACATGAGATATAAGAGGTCCCCACTCTCAAGTCTCAAGTCTTACTCTTCATAATATATCCGTTTCACCCGTTGCCCCACTGTGGTAAGAACTTCGTAGGGTATAGTGCCCATCCATTCTGCAATCTTGCTAACCGATTGCCCCTCGCCAAACAAAAGCACCGAATCGTCCTCCCGGCAATCAATGCCAGTCACATCTGCCATACACATATCCATGCAGACAGATCCAATTATTGGTGCCGATTGTCCGTTGATCAGCACTCGTCCAATCCCATTGCCAAGCTTTCTGCTATAGCCGTCGGCATACCCTATCGGGATTACGGCGATCCTGGTAAGTTTTGCGGCAAGAAAATTTCGTCCATAGCCAACAGTGTCGCCTGGCTGAATGGTCTTAATTTGAGAAATAGTCGATTTTAAGGAAGCGACATTTCTCAATTGTGCTGATTGGCCAGAGCTTGCTCCATATAAGCCAATTCCAAGTCGAACCATATCGAGCTGCATCTCCGGAAATCGCTCAATACCCGCCGAATTTAAGATATGCAATAGAATTTTGTACGGGAAATCATTCGTAATTATCCCACTCAGCTTCTGGAATAATGAAAATTGTTGGTGTGTGAAACTGTCGCCTGCCGGATCCTCGCTTACGGCGAGATGGGTGAAAACTGATCGAACGTATAGTGTGTCCCTTTCTTTGATGAATGCAGATAAACGTGAAATATCTTCGGCAGAATCAAACCCAAGCCGCTTCATTCCGGTATCAATTTTGATGTGTACCGGGAAATAGCTGGCTGCACTCTTCTTAACCGCTTCATCAAAGCTTCGTAAAAGCGAGAATCGGTAAATGTTCGGTTCAAGCCGGTTTTCAATCATCGTGCTGAAGCTGTGCTCTTCCGGGTTCATGACCACAATCGGAAGATCTATACCGGCATTCCGCAACTCAATGCCTTCATCGGCTATGGCGACTGCGAGATAATCGACTCTTCTGAACTGCAATATTTTGGCCACTTCCACTGAGCCGGTGCCATACGAAAAGGCCTTCACCATTGCCATTAATTTGGTTTCTGGCTTGAGTTGCAGGCGATAATGGTTTAGGTTGTGAACCATCGCACTAAGATTGATTTCCATCACCGTCTGGTGTTTCTTCTCCTGCAGCAAGGAAGAAATCCTGTCGAACCTGAAATTTCTGGCTCCTTTCAATAGTATCAATTCGTTGCGGTGGTCAGACTCCCGAAAATGGAGCAAAAACTCTTCCGTATCCGGGAAAAAACTCGATTCAGGTACGGTAAATAGTTTTTGGTATCGACTTATCTCTTTCCCGATGCCAATGACGCATTGAATGTCGTGATGTCTTATATATTCAGCAACTTCCTGGTAAAGAATCTCGGAATTTTTCCCGGATTGAAGGATGTCAGAGAGAATCAGGGTGCTTTTTAATTTTTTCGCCCCATTTTGCTGTTCCAGAAAATCGAGTGCATTGATTAAGGAGGCTGTGTCAGAATTGTAGCTGTCATCAATAATGGCACATCCATTCACTCCTTTCTTGATTTCCAGCCGCATTGAGATCGTGGGGAGTTGCAGAAAATCAGCCTGCAGATTTTCCGTTGCATACCCTGTCGCCAATAAATATGCCCAGCAATGAATCGCATTCTCAATGTGAGCACCGTCAGTGAACGGGATCGAAATTGCAATATTCTCTCCTCTGTAAATCGCCTTTATGTGCGTCGTCTGATTGGATGATTCGCTGGAAATAATTTCCAGATCTGCCGGCTTGGTTGCCGACCAGCGGAAAAACCTCGGATTGTTGCTGAACTGCATGCCGGAAAGCGCCAGATGAACAGGTTCGAAATCCAGACAATAGACAATTAATTTGCAGTTCACAAATAGCTTGATCTTCTCCGAGACCAGCTCTTCCACCGATGAGAAATTCTCCAGATGGGCATTCCCCAGGTGGGTAAAAATACCGTTATCCGGATGCAAAATTGCTTCCAGTTTCGACATTTCACCTGGCCTTGAAATACCGGCTTCAAAAAGAGCCAGCTCAAAGCTGTCGTCCATTAGCCAGACGGAGAGCGGATTTCCAATTTGTGAGTTGTAGCTTCGCGGACTTCTCACCACATGAAGCCTGACCCCCAATATCTCGGCAAGCCACTCTTTTACCAGCGTCTTGCCATTACTTCCGGTTATCGCGGTAACCGGATAGCTGAACCTCTTGCGATGATAGGCCGCCAACCGGTGCAAGGCTTCCAGCGTATTTTCAACCAGGATGAAGGCGCCGGATGTCTGCGCTGTTGGCTTATCAGGAAGTCGCTCGACGACAAACGAGGAGACCTCCTTATTTTGTGCCTCCTCTATATAATTGTGGCCATCGCTTCGTTCACTTTTGAGCGCAAAGAAGAGGGTCTCTTTGCCTGAGAGGATAGTCCTGCTGTCGAAAGATAGATAGCGTATCCGTGTGTCAGTCGTTGGCCCGTATTGAACCAGCCGTCCATTTACAATGGCGGCGATCTCAGATAAAACGTAAATTATCATGATGGTTGTATCGCCTTGAAACACTCCCTGCAGAGAGGTTCGTAGCTCTCCTTCTCCCCGAGCATTACCTGTTTTTCGGCGGCGGTGAGCCGGTGACTAAAATGGGCTATGTGGCCACACCTCATGCATACGGCATGAACTTTCGTGACAAACTCGGAGCATGCCATTAATCCTGGCATCGGACCGAAAGGAACACCCCTGAAATCCATATCGAGTCCGGCCACAATGACGCGTATTCCCATATCGGCCAGTTTATTGCATACCTCGACCAGATTTTCGTCAAAAAACTGCGCCTCATCAATTCCTATTACATCAATATTACCAGACAGCAGCAGGATGGTGGACGAATTATCAATAGCAGTTGATCTGATCGAATTCTCATTGTGCGAAACGACGTCGGTTGCCGAATACCGTGTATCGACGGTAGGCTTGAATATTTCGACCCGTTGTTTCGCAATTTCCGCACGCCGCAACCGGCGGATCAATTCTTCCGTTTTCCCTGAAAACATTGACCCTACAATGATTTCAATCCAGCCTCTTTTTCTTCCGTTATTTAAATTGCTTTCGATAAACATAGTCCAAAAATAGTTTTTTTTCTACTTCTTTCCATCATGATTTTTCATGCGATGCAGTGGTTAAATTTGTATTTTTACCGATGATAGGGTGAAAAGTTCGTTTTACATTTTTACTTTTAAATCCTCACTTAAAACTTGGTTTATGGATAAGATAAAATGGCTAAAGGTCGTAAAGGATGAGCTTGCAATCCTGGAACAACTGGCAATTGGCATGATCGAAGACGAAAATCTTACAAAAGAAGAGGTTGATCTGGCAATCAGCAGGTCAAAGATCGTAGTAATGGAGTTCGAAATGTTGTTGAAACAGGTTTCAATTCCCCAAACGGATGTGCCGGTAGAACAACCCATTGCCATGGAAGAATCCATCTTTGAACTGGAAGATGCCAGTTTTATCCCTGATATCGAGCCAGTTCAGCCTGAAGTTCCTGAGCTTTCTATCCCAGTTTCTCCCGGGCCTGCTTTAGCCGTGCCTCCTGAAACTCAACCGAAAGCATCTTTTTATCAACAAGTTGCAGAGGATCGCCCCGTCGTAAACCTGGACGAAAGCAAAGAGGAAACGTCAAAATTTAAGCCAACGCCATTGAAAAGTCTCAAGGAGGGATTGAACCTGAACGATCGTTATCTTTTCCAAAGGGAGCTTTTTAACAATGATAAGTCCAGGTTGGATTCTACAATTGCCACTTTAGATCAATTGGCGAATATTCAGGAGGCCGTTGAATATCTGAAAGCCAATTTTGTCTGGACCAAGAGCGAGGCTTCCGAGAAGTTCATATTTCTGGTTAAACGAAGGTTCACGGTGTAATAATTTTCGATTTTGGAATTTCGATTTTAGATTGGTGAACTCCGAAAATTCTGAAAAATGAATAAAGTAAATTGTAGATTCAAGTCTTGTGTTTCGATGAAGCGTAATAATTCCAAAATCCAAAATTGAAAATCCAAAATTGAAATGAGCAAACTATACCTTGTTCCCACTCCGATCGGCAACCTTGAAGACATGACTTTCAGGGCGGTACGCATATTAAAAGAGGTCGACCTGATTTTGGCAGAAGATACCCGAACCTCCTATCATTTGCTCAGACATTATGAGATTGCCACCAAATTGGCTTCCCATCACAAGTTCAATGAACATAAAACAGTAGAGCGAATTGCGGACCAGATACTTAGTGGTGAGTCCATAGCACTGATCTCGGACGCAGGCACTCCTTCAATTTCTGATCCGGGCTTTTTGCTTGTCAGAACCTGCCTCGACAAGGGTGTTGAGGTAGAATGTTTGCCCGGTGCGACCGCTTTTGTCCCGGCTCTGGTCAACTCCGGGTTTCCCAGCGACAAATTCTGTTTTGAGGGATTCCTTCCGCAGAAAAAAGGGAGGCAGAAAAAGCTCAAGGAGTTGGCTGATGAAACCAGAACCATGATCTTCTATGAATCTCCCTATCGTCTGGTTAAAGCGTTGGAGCAGTTTCAGGAATATTTTGGTCCCGACCGCAAGGTTTCCGTTTCACGCGAACTTACCAAACTTTTCGAAGAGAACTTTCGGGGAACAGTAACGGACGCGCTGGCACATTTCAAAGCTAAAACAGTGAAAGGGGAGATTGTCATAGTGGTTGAAGGCAAGAAAGAAGAAATTACGAATTACGAATCACGGACTTCAAATTATGACGCAGATGAGGATTAGGTACTTTTAGCGATTTCCTAGAAATGACCCCAAAATCGTAAATCGTAAATCCAAAATCGTAAATCTTCCCTCCAGATGCCCTACACTCATCTATTCTTCGACCTCGACAACACCCTCTGGGATTTCAATGCAAATTCGTATGAAGCGCTTTATTCAGCCCTAAAAAACCTGAACTACCTGGATAAAATAGGGGAGTACGACCGGTATTTTTCTATTTACCATGAAGTTAATGAAAGACTTTGGGCTCTCTACCGGGATAATAAGCTTTCCAAAAATATACTCCGCGGACGTCGGTTTGAAGAGTCCCTTGAATTAAACGATACTCCGATGCCAGGAATGGGGGATCTTATAAACGACGCTTACCTGAATGAGATGCCAAAACAATTAAAGTTGGTGCCGGGTACGATAAGTGTATTGGACTACTTGCATCACAAATATAAAATGGCAATTATCACCAACGGGTTCAGAGAGGTTCAGTCGGATAAGCTTATTCAGTCAGGGTTGGAAAAGTATTTCGACAAATTATTCATTTCAGAGGAGGTTGGCGCACAAAAGCCACACCGGAAAATCTTTGAGCATGCCGTCAAATCGATGAATGCTCCCAAAAGCAAGAGTTTGATGATCGGGGATTCGTGGGACGCGGATATTGTTGGAGCCATGCAGTTTGGGATGGATCAGGTATATTATTGTCCGACGGAAGAGAAACTCCCAATAAATCTTACCTCTGAAGGAAGTAATTCCCAAGGCACCACTACCACCACAATTACCCACCTCGAACAATTAATAGGTATATTGTAGCGAGACGATTATTCTTATCTCCGGTTTGTAAGCATTTCCAATTTATTTCCGTCAGTTTCCCGAAAAATTGATTTTATCGACGTATTTAGGAAGTTAATTATGTTCCTAAATCTTAAAATTTCTTTCAAAAAGGAATTTTTGTGATGACTTATTATTGAGGCAAAAAAACATTAAATTATAAAATTGTCCAGATACCCCCTATTTTTAACATACATGATTAAAAAAACATCAAATAAATATTAAAACACCCCAATATTTCAGATGGGTATGTTAAAATTATGATAATTGAAATAATTTAAAATGATTCCTAACAATTTTGATTTGAATTTCCCCGGTCAAATTAATAAACAGATTTTCAACCGAATATAACCAATTCAAAATTCAGACCAAACAATTACATGACTTTTGTCATATTAAATAGCTAGCAATCAGGAAAAACAATCATTTCAGACTATTGTCAGATTGTTTTCTTTAAATATATTTGCAATGGATAACAATTTTTAACACATTTGCTGTTTAAGGTTAAAATTTCCTTTAAATCGGGTAATTTAGGCTTTGAATCAGCCTTCTTGGCTTTGTTTGATATCCGATTTGACATTTTTAATAAAATGTTCGAAAAATTTTCAAAATTTTTGATTTACCGAAAAATAATTAAAAGTTCAATTTTGTTTAACGCTAATAATTTGTCTATGAGAAAAATTTCGCTGTTGCTTGTATTCCTGGGCTTTATAGGATTACAAGTTGTATTTGCGCAGACCCGTCAAATAACGGGAACTGTGACTTCCAGTGAGGATGGTACTTCAATTCCGGGAGTATCAATTGTTGTAAAGGGATCAACACTTGGAATAATTACTGACATGGATGGTAAGTTTACTTTAAAAGTACCACAAACCGCCAAAGTATTGACAGTATCCTTTGTTGGAATGAATACAATGGAAGTAGCTCTTACTGCTGCTTCAAATTATTCCATCAAAATGAGCCCTGAGAATGTTGCCGTTGGTGAAGTTGTTGTAACAGCCTTAGGTATCGCTAAAGAGAAAAAATCGCTCGGATATTCCGTTCAGGATGTGAAAGGCGAAGATCTCGTTAAGGCGAAAGAGGTAAACGTTATCAACTCATTGCAGGGACGTGTTTCCGGAGCTCAGATCACCAGTGCCTCAGGTGCTGTTGGAGCATCTTCCCGGATCGTTATCAGGGGGGTATCCTCTTTGAGCGGTAACAACCAGCCTCTGTTCGTTGTTGACGGAATTCCAATTGATAATGCAAACTTCGGTTCCAGTACTACAGATGGTACCAACAGGGGTAACGGCGCAGCCGACATCAACCCTGATGATATTGAAACGTTAACCGTATTGAAAGGTGCAAACGCTTCTGCTCTTTATGGTACAAGAGCTTCTGCCGGCGTAATCGTGGTAACAACTAAAAAAGGTAAAAAGGGAGAGAAACTCTCTGTAAGTGTTAGCAATACAACTACGTTTGAAACTCCATTAAGATTGCCTGATTTCCAAAATGGTTACGGACAAGGTAATGGTGGCCAGTTCTCCTATGTTGACGGCGCCGGTGGTGGTGTCAACGACGGTGTTGACGAAAGCTGGGGTCCTAAATTGGACATCGGATTGATGATTCCTCAATTTTCATCTGTGGATGCGAATGGTGTTGCTCAACCAGCTCCCTGGATTTCTCATCCAAATAACCTGAAAGACTTCTTCGAAGTTGGATCTACTGTTTCTACAAACGTATCTTTAACTGGTGGTAGTGATAAATCCAGCTTCAGACTTTCTTATACCAAACTGAACCAGAATGGTATGGTTCCTAACACGGATTACGGAAAAAATACACTTTCATTCAGTGCAACTTCGAATCCTGTTGATAAACTTACTTTCTCTGCTAATGGTAACTACGTTAGTGCAATGAGCGATAACCAACCTGGTTACGGATATGCTGCCAATAACGTTATGCAACAGTTTACCTGGACAGGCCGTCAGGTTGATTACACACTCTTACGCGATAAGCAATACAATGCAGATGGTTCAATCTATAACTGGAACCATAACTATCACAATAACCCATACATAACGTTGAAAGAGAACCTTTCTCCAATGAGACGTGATCGTTTCTTCGGTAATGCAATGGTGAAATATCAATTTACAAGCTACTTAAGCGCATTCGTAAGGACTGGTGGTGACATCTACTCTAACTTTACTTCTTCCAGAAGATTTGTTGGTGACATGGATTATCCAAAGGGTTATTATGGTGAAACTGTAAACCTCTTCAAAGAGACTAACACAGACTTTTTGATTGCATTTGAGAAAAGCTTCCTGGAACATTTCAATTTCACACTGAACTTTGGTGGTAACAGAATGGACAGAGTTACTCAGCAAAATACTGGAGAAGCGCCTGAATTGGCAGTTCCAGGAGTATACAATGTTGCCAACTCTGCGGTTACACCAAGAACATCAAACTACTATTCTTCCAAAAGAATCAATAGTATCTATGGATTCGGTCAACTTAGCTACAAAAATGCTTTGTTCCTTGAGTATTCTATACGGAATGACTGGTCAAGTACATTAGCAAAGGGAAATAATTCCTATTTATATCCTGCTATTTCGTTGAGCGGTGTTGTAACAGACCTTCTCAAGATTAAATCAAACGTCCTTTCTTTCGCGAAAGTCCGTGCCAGCTGGGCACAGGTTGGAGGCGATACAAGCCCGTATTCATTGGAGCCTACAGTTGCTTTTGGATCAGGCTGGAATGCAAGCACAAAATTATTGAACCTTGCCGTTCCAAATACATTGCCTAACCCACTTCTGAAACCACAAAAGAATGAGTCGTTGGAATTTGGTGCTGACATGCGCTTCTTTATGGACAGAGTTAGATTGGATGTAACTTATTACAACCAAAAATCAATCAACCAGATTGTAGATATTCCAATTTCTGCAGCATCCGGTTATACAGCAAAAACAATCAATGCTGGTCGTATCGATAATAAAGGTATTGAGGCTTTACTTTCTGTAACCCCACTTAAAACAAAAAACTTCAAATGGGACATTACAGTGAACTTCGCTAAAAACCAGAACAAGGTGGTTACATTGGCAGAAGGAATTGAAAGATTCAGACTTGGCGGATACTGGAGTTTGGATGTATTGGCAATCCCTGGTGGAGCTTATGGCGTTCTTTGGGGATATGACTACAAAAGAGATCCGAACAATAATGTCATCTTCACGAACGGTCTTCCTTCTCAAGGTGATTTGAAAGAGCTTGGCAACGCTACTCCTGATTGGATGGGCGGTATCCTGAATGAGTTCTTCTACAAAGGATTCAATGCAAGCGTTCTTATCGATACCAAACAAGGTGGTGATGTTTATTCTATGACAACAACCTGGGGTCGTTATGCAGGTGCTTTGAAAGAAACACTCATCGGTCGCGAAGGCGGTATTGTTGGTGTTGGTGTAATGCCTGACGGTAATGGCGGTTACAAAACCAATACAGTAGTTGCAAATGCTGAAGCATTCAACAAAGCATCATATTCAAGTGATATCGCTTATTCAAGCGTATTCGATGCTTCTTATGTTAAACTTCGCGAAATCAAAATTGGTTACACATTCAAGAATTCACTTACACTTCCATTCAAAGATGTTAGCATTTCTGTTGTAGGAAGAAACTTAGCAATTTTAAGCACCACGGTGCCTCATATTGATCCTGAAACTGCATTCAGCAGCGGTAACGTCCAGGGATTGGAATATGGCCAACTACCATCTGCAAGAAGTTATGGATTTAGTGTTGGTTTCAAATTTTAATTATCATTTAAATTAAGGAAGATGAAAAGAAAAATTTTATACTCTTTTACAGCGGCACTGCTAGTTTTAGTGCTCTTTATATCAGGCTGTACAAAGGATTTTGAGAAAATCAATACAAATCCAAACAGTCCAGGTCTTTCACAGGCGGCACCAGATATGTTGCTGACCAATGCAATTGAATCAATGACTTCCCGCGTGCACGAAATATTCTTCGGTCACGAAATGGGTTCCTGCTGGGTGCAGCATATGGCCAAAGTACAATATCCTGACGAAGATAGATATGTACCTCGGATGTCGGTTATTAACAATACCTGGACCAGCTTCTATGCTTCTTCTGGTTATGATGTACAGACACTCTATAATATCGCTGATGCAAGAAAGAACGATTCTTACAAAGCCGTCGCTCTTATCTTGAAATCCTATATTGTTTCAGTTGTTACAGACGAATGGGGCAATGTTCCTTATACAGAAGCATTCTTGGGAAGTGATGCAAAAGCAATTGTTTCTCCTGCCTATGATACGCAGCAAGCCATTTACACCGCGTTGATCGCTAATCTTGACCAGGCTAATACGCTTCTGACAAGTTCAGCACCTGCGATCGCTGGCGATATCCTTTATGGAAATGATCTTACCAAGTGGAAAAAGTTTGCCAATTCACTGAAATTAAGATTATTGATGCGTCAATCTGACCGTGTAGCTCCTACGGCTGCCATCACAGCTATGGTGAACGATCCTGTTAAATATCCAATTTTCACATCGAATGCGGATAACGCAGCGTTAGCTTATCTTGGATCTGCTCCAAACAATAACCCTATCAATGAAAACCGCAAAACCCGTGATGACCACCGCGTTAGTCAGACAATCATTGATATTATGTGGACAACTAATCCAAATATGGATTATCGCGTTGCTGTTTATGCAAACCTTCCTTCGGCTGCCACATGGTGGGATGGTCTTCCAAATGGTATGACATCAACTGATGCTGCAAACTACAAAGGCAATGGTTTGACCAAGACTTCAAAAATTGGTGACTATTTTTCTGCGGCTACAGCTCCGGGAATGCTGATGAGCTTTGCTGAAGTTGAATTCATTCTTGCAGAAGCAGCTCAGAGAAGCTTCATTACCGGCTCTACTAAAACTGTTCAGCAGTACTATGAGGATGCCATTAAAGCTTCCTATTACCAGTACGCCGATGCAATCGTTGCAAACAACAAGAAAATTGCTGCTTTAGGAATTCCTGCTACTTGGACTATCGATAATTTCCTTGCTGATTACATGGCTTCATATGCTACTTTTAATCCCGCAAAGGCATTGCAACAAATTTATACTGAGAAATGGTTAGCTATGTTTGATCAGGGTATCCAGGCTGCATATGAATGGAGAAGAACTGGTATCCCGGTTCTGAAACCTGCCGTTGCCGGACAGAATGGTGGAAAGATTCCTGTAAGAGCATACTATCCTTCTGATGAGTCTGCCAGAAATCCAACCAACCTGAAAGCAGCTGTTACTGCACAGGGAGCTGATGATCTCAATACCAGAGTTTGGTGGGATGTTAAGAACAACTATTAATTTAAAAAAATTTAAATCATGAAAAAGATAACATATTCAGTCCTGAGTCTGATTGTTGCATTAATGGTTCTTTCATCATGCAGCCAGACCTATACAGACTTGATGACTGCAGATGCTAAGACCGGTGGACTCTTAGTTCCCACAAAATCTTTCCCATACAAACTTGGGGGAACAAAAACATTTGATATTTCAGTTCTTGTTCCTCAGGGACCTGGTATAGTGTCAATTGAAGTATACAAATCATATACAGGGAAAGCAGAAGTATTGGATCAGACTATTCCGGTTGCATCCGCGAATGCCACTGCTGACAAGACTCTTAAATTAACGTATACTTACGCTAAATTGATTACTGGCTTAAGCATGCCTGCTGACGAAGGTTTGTTGAAGATTGGTGACGCCTGGACACTTCGTTACGTTTCGGTAATGGAAGACGGACGGAAAGTTGACGTCAGTACTAAAACTCTTATCTCGGTTGCCAACTTTTTTGCAGGGTCATATAGTTTGCTAATGAAATATTTTCACCCAACAGCCGGTGGAGTATATCCAACAGCTCCTTATGGTGGTGACCGGAAGAGTACTGTAAGTCTTGTCCCAATTGGTGCCTATGATTGTACCGATTATTTTGGTGTGTGGACAGATAATCTTGTAACCATTCATATTGCACCTGACTATAAGGTAACTATTACGTTCAATAGATCAGACGCTATTTCTGGTGATCCTTACAATGCTGCGAACGTTAATTCATATAACCCAACTACAGGTGTTATTAAACTGTATTACTATTATCCTGGTGCTGGTGGTCCTAGAGTTTTCTGGGCAGAATATACGCCTAAGAACTAGTAACTTAATTTAGTGAAGAATATTAAGGCTGTCCTTGTGGGCAGCCTTAATGCATTAATAAAATTTTACCCATGAGAACAATGAAAACGATTTCAATTTTGTTTTACATATTATTTGTATGTGTTGCATCTGGCTATTCGCAGGTTGTTTTAGTTGGTTCTGAGTCGCTTACTGATAAATTGCGATTGAACAAGGGACTGGAAGGCATTAATGATGCCCTTTATTCCGACATCGTTGGTGATCCGTATATATTTAAAGACTTTCATGCGGGTAAGGTGACACTAAAAACCGGAGAAACACAGGATCTTGATTTCAGGTTCGATATGTATGCCGGTCATATGCATATGCGGTTTAAGGGTCAAACATACGCCATTGTCCATCCTGAGTTAATTTCATCTATTTCGACAGACAATTATCGGTTTGTTTATTCAGCTATTGCTAAATCTCCCGATAGTCAGTCCGCCAAAGACAGTTCCTATTTCATTGTTGAGGTTGACGGTAAATGCAAGCTGCTTATCCGGAAAAGTGTCCGTATACAGGATGCCGAGCCGCCTAAACTTTATCAGGATGCGAAGCCAGCGAAATTCATTGTGAAGAGTGACGCATACTATCTAAAACTTGGTGATAATGCAGCAATTCCTGTTAGTGGCAAAGCCGAGTTGCTTAAAATTTTGCGGAGCTCGAAAGAGGCTGTTTCCGAATTTATAGATAAAAATAAGCTTGGGGTAAAAAGTGTGAAGGATCTAGCAAAGATTGTTACTTACTACAACAGCTTATAGTTGGACTAATAATCATATTTCGGCGGGAGTCTTTCAAAAAGGGCTCCCGCTTTTTTTATATAGGAGTAATAAAGGATGCTTATCAGAATTGACTTCTTCCTTTATTTATCATTGGTATTTCCTCACTTGCCGCGCTAACCCAGACCACAAGGCAAATCCCACGAATTATCTTCCTACACCGCTCAAATCATCCTCATTGTGGTCAAAATTGATGGTATTTGCGGTCAACTTCCTGATTGAAACAAAATCTATCGTTATTGCTATTGAATTGACAAAATATTTGAGATTTTGCTAATGATTTGGTTTTTGTAAATATTTACATATATTTGTAATTATTCGCATAAATTAACATTTTGTAACATTTGAAGAATTGAGTGTTAAATAAGTGAGGTAAAATCAAGTTTAATCTTTAAAGTCTATGAAAAAAATTTCGCTGTTGCTTACTTTTCTCCTATTCGTGGGAATGCAGGCTATCTTCGCCCAAACCAGGGATGTGACCGGTGTGGTTACATCTGCTGATGATGGAGCGACAATACCTGGAGCGTCTGTCGTTGCTAAGGGTACGACAGTTGGTACCATCACTGATGCGGATGGTCACTTCACATTAAAGGCTCCTGTAGGGGCTCGTAGTTTGCTTGTATCTTTCGTCGGTTTTACCACTCAGGAAGTTTTACTTACGACCGCTAAAGAGTACAAAATTTCACTGCAATCCGAGCAAGTTTCAGTAGACGAGGTTGTTGTAGTCGGTTACGGAACTCAGAAAAAGAGAGAGGTGACAGGCGCTATCTCCCAAGTAAAGGGAGATGCCATTTCAAGCTTGGCGGCTCCTAGTTTCGAATCGCAATTAGCCGGTCGTTCCGCAGGTGTTCAGATCACCTCTGCAACGGGTGTTCTTGGGGAAGCCCCCCGTATCAGGATCCGCGGGATTGGTTCATTGTCTCAGGGTACGTATCCCTTGGTCGTTGTGGATGGAATGCCAATTATTACCGGTGACGTGGGAGGTGATGCTTCCGTTAACGCTATGGGAGATATCAACCCTTCAGATATCGAATCTGTAGAAATTCTGAAAGACGGTTCTGCAACAGCTATCTACGGATCGAGAGCAGCCAATGGAGTAATCTTGATTACAACCAAAAAGGGTTCTAAAGGCAAGGCAACAGTAACTTACACCGATTATTTCGGTGTTGCTTCACCGGTAAATTTATTCGACTTGTTGGATTCCAAAGATTTTGTGACTATTTCCAATGAAAAGAGAAGCAATCGCGGTCAATCTGCAATAGCCGTCGGAACAGACGTTAACACAGACTGGCAGAAAGCAGTTCTTCGCCAAAATGCTTTCCAACAAGATCATAATCTTTCGATCTCGGGAGCTAATGACGCATCCAAATATTATTTTTCAGCAGGTTATACTACTCAGGAAGGGGTTTCCCGTCCAAACAAGATGAATCGTTATACCTTGCGTGCCAACGTTGACCACAAAATCTATAAATGGTTCACAGTTGGTTTGAATTCATCAGTTTCCCGGTCTGAATATTTTGGAATGAATACCGGATCCAATTCACTCTCCGGAAATATTTTCTCCGCTATTCGCCAGTTGCCAAATACTTCCGTTTTTGATGCCAGTGACCCAACCGGTTACAATATTGATGAATTAAATCCGGCCATTGTTGGTAGGGGACAAAACCTACAGGGAATTGATGATAACCTTCCTAATATCAGGTATACTCTTGATAAAAACGTTCAGTCATCCAAGATTATGGGTGTGACCGCAAGCGTATACGGATTACTGACTTTAGCCGATGGTCTTACTCTGAAGACACAAGCTGGCGTCGATTCGAAAGGTACCGTTGGTTTCCAATACTGGAATCCGCTACATGGAGACGGGCGCGGCCAAAACGGTTATATTAACAATGACTATACCACTTACTTGCGTTGGAACTGGCAAAATGTTTTGACCTATACCAAGACATTTGCTGAGATGCATAACGTCAACGTGAATCTCGTTAACGAGTTCCAACAGCAGACCTACAACTATTTCTATGGTAGCGGTAGCAATATGTCTGATTCATTCTTTAACAAAAACCTGATCTCAGGTTCTTATGGTACCCAGTCTTCAGGTGGATCGATGTCTCAGAATGGGTTTAACTCTTTAGCTGCCCGCGTCAATTATAATTTTGGGTCTAAATATTTTCTACAGGCATCTATACGTCGTGATGGTATTTCCTCACTTCCAACAGCAAACAGATATGGTTTGTTTCCTGGCGCTTCCGTTGGATGGACAATTTCCAAAGAGTCTTTTCTATCTAATGTGAAGGTGCTTTCCGATTTAAAAGTTCGTGCTTCCTATGCTGAAGTTGGAAATGTGAACATTGGTAACTACCCGTATCTTGGACTATATTCTAATGCAAAGTACGCTGATTACAATGGTATTGCCTTCTCTCAAATGGGTAATGACCAGTTGAAATGGGAAACAAGTAAGAAGACCGATATTGGTTTGGATGCAGCTTTCTATGATAACAGAGTTAAGTTCAACTTTGACTATTTTGTCAACAATCAGGATGGACAAATCCTGGGCGTTCCAACTCCTCCCTCTTTTGGGATACCCGGAAACACCGTGGCCAAAAATATTGGAGCCCTAAAGAACTGGGGATATGAATTCTCTGCAGAGGCAATCCTTATTAATAAGAAGGATTTCAGACTTACCGTTGATGGAAATCTCTCGCTGGTAAAGAACACTGTTAAGGCATTGGTCGATCACCAGGATATCGTTAATACCTACACTATCGTTCGTGAAAATGAGTCATTCCAGGCGCTTTTTGGATATGATTATGTAGGAGTGAATTCATCCAATGGTAACCCCATTTACAGGAAAGCAGACGGTACTATGGTACAAGGAAACATTCCAACTTCGACATATAAAGTGTATACTGCAGCCAACCCATCGGATATTTCTGTCGCAGGAAGTTTGCTTTCTTCCGACCGTAAAATCCTTGGTTCAACAATTCCAACCTATTTTGGATCCTTCGGTATTAAAGCTGAATACCATGGCTTTGACTTTAATGTAATGTTCCGCTATAGTGGTGGTAATAAAGTCATGAACCGTACTCGCATGGACATGTTAAACCAAAAATTTCAGAACAACGGTGCTGAAATCTTAGGGAGATGGCAGAGCACTGCCGTTCCTGGGGATGGATGGACTCCTCGTTTGTGGTATGCCGGCGATACATTTGTCAATCTTACAGACAATACCAGTACCCGTTGGATCGAAGATGGCAACTTTGTCAAGATGCAGAACCTTGTGCTAGGTTATACATTGCCAAAATCAGTGATAAGCAAGATTGGAATCCAAAACCTGAGAGTATTCGTTCAGGGACAGGATCTACTGATACTTACCAAATACAAAGGAATTGACCCTGAAATGGAATCAGGCGGTGTCGATTTCAACGGCACTCCACGGCAACGAGTGGTTACATTTGGCCTTAGCCTCAAGTTATAATTTATTAAAAGTATATAGTTATGAAAAATAAAGATACAATTCATTCAAGGGCAGGCCGATTGTTAATCGCTCCGGTACTTGCTTTGGCAATGGTTTTTACCTCTTGTGAAAAGAATATTGATCTACAACCCTTTAACCAGGTTTCAGAAACCGCTGCCTTCGAAACTCCTGCATTGATTGCTCTTTCTGTAACTGGTATGTATGAAGCCGCTCAAATTGGTTATTACGCAAATCCCGTTACTCCGGCCTACCGTGGATACCCCTTTGGGGCTGCATCGATTGAACAGGGGGATAACAGAGGAGAGGATGTTGTCAATACTGCTACTTTTTACCAGCTTACCTACACAGCTACTTACAGTACCTCATCTGCCAACAATGTCAATTTTTGGAAAGACAGCTATCGGCTGCTGAACCGTTGCAATATCGTCATTGACGGTGTGAAAACTGCTGCCGCAGCCAAGGTCATAACCGATGCACAGGCTGCTATTTATGCAGGCGAGGCCAAGTTATTCAGAGCCATGACCTATCATGAATTGTTGCTGCATTTTGCACGTCCGTTCAAGGATACACCAACAGCAACACAGCTTGGGCTGCCATATTTTGAAAAGCCATTTACAACCTCAGCAGCCATAGCGGAAGGATTTGCAACGGGTCGTAGTACAGTTGCTGAGATTTATGCGAAAATTATTGCTGACCTTGACTATGCTGAGGCCAATCTGCCGGCAAAGAGCGCACTTTCAGGGAATGCGAAAATCACCCGTGCTACCAAAGGCGCTGCTGTTGCAGAAAAAACAAGGGTTTATCTGCATATGTGGAATATGGATAAAGTGATAGAGGAGGGCACAAAATTTATTTCAGGCTCATTAGCTGGCACATATTCTTTAACGCCTGATCCTTCAACCCCTTTCACAAATCCTTACGGAAATACTGAATCCATTTTTGGCATGGAGAATTCTGCCAACCAGAATCCCGGTGTAAACGCCGCACTGGCCGCCATGTACTCCCCAACCTCGATTGGTGGTCGCGGACTGGTAACCATGAGTCCTATCATCTGGAGACTTCCAGCTTGGCAAGTTGATGACAAACGTCGCTCTGCTAACATGATTACCATGTCATCAGGAATCGTTTATACCAACAAATACAAGGATCCGATTAATAAGACCGATCCGTCGCCCTTATTGCGCTACGCTGAAGTTATTTTGAATATGGCTGAGGCATATGCCCGCAAAGGTGATGTTACTAATGGTCTGGCCTATCTCAACATGGTTCGGAACCGCGCCCTGGCGAACCCTGCAACGCAAGCTTATACGGCTTCCTCCTTTGCAAATAATGTTGCCCTTCTGGGTGCTGTGCTTGATGAGCGGCGCATCGAACTTGTGATGGAAGGTCGCAGGTGGCCTGATATTCATCGTTTGCAACAATGTCCTTATTTCCCGATAAATGGTATTCCTGCTAAGATCGCAAACGGAATGCCTACCGCAGCAATGTTTACGCTCGGAACTCCATATACAGGAACCTTGGGTACGGTCGCCGTTCCCTACTCTGATTATCGCTTCCTATGGCCAATACCTCAGGACGAGATCAACGCTAATCCAACGCTGGCCAAACAGCAAAATCCTGGATGGTAATAGATTTTTAGAGCAAAGTCTTCATTTATAATAATATAGGACCCTCTGCGCATTTGATGCAGGGGGTCCTTTTGATTATATTAGTAATTAAATGAATAATTCGAATTTTCTATTTTCAAAATATTAACATATATTCGCATTTGTACAGGACTTTTAACGTGTTACATCCCCGAAAGGGGGTGATTTTTTGAGTAGTTGTGCTAGTATGAATTTAATCTTAAAATTTTTTCCATGAAAAAAATTTCTCTTTTGCTTACTTTCCTCTGCCTGATCGGAATGCAACTGGTTTTTGCTCAGACCAGAGAGATCACGGGGAAGGTTACTTCTTCTGAGGACGATCAGGGGATTCCCGGCGCGTCCATTGTTGTTAAAGGAACCACCTTGGGTACAATTGCTGATATAGACGGGAAATTTAGACTTCAGGTACCCCAAGCAGCAAAGGCATTAACTGTTTCATTTGTTGGGATGAATACTGCCGAAGTTGCTTTGACAAATGCTGTTAATTACATTGTTGCACTTACTTCTGCCAGTTTGGCTGTTGATGAGGTTGTCGTTGTTGCCTACGGTACCGCTAAAAAGGGTGCAATTACTGGCGCAGCAGCCCAAATTTCTGCTGCAAAACTAGCAGACCGGCCACTTACAAATATCTCCAAGGCCATTGAAGGCTCGACACCAGGAGTTCAAGTAACTTCAGGAAGTGGTCAGCCGGGATCGGGTTCTGATATCCGTATTCGTGGTTTCGGCTCTATCAATGCCTCCAGTAGTCCGTTGTATATCGTGGATGGAGTACCTTACACGCTCTCCATTTCCAACCTGAATATGGATGATGTTGAAAATGTTTCCATTCTGAAGGATGCCTCTTCTACTGCTCTTTACGGAAGCCGTGCTGCCAACGGGGTTGTTTTGATCACTACTAAAAAAGGAAAGACAGACAAAGACCGGATTCAGTTCAAAGTTTCTCAAGGTATCAGTGAGAGAGGTTTGCCGGAGTATGACCGTGTTAGTGCTGCCGAGTACTACCCGCTTATGTGGGAATACTACCGAAACGGTATGGTTAACCGCGCCAGCAGTCCGTTGTCACTGGCTCTTGCCAGCCAGACAGCTTCGGGATTGGTTGCCGGTCAGCCGGGTATCAAGGATAAACTGGGATACAATCCCTTCAATGTTGCTGCCAATACAATCGTTTCTGAGTCCGGAGTACTTAATCCCAGCGCAAGTTTGCTTTGGGGGGATGACCTGGATTGGGCTTCACCCATACAACGTGTAGGACAACGTGGCGATTATTCAATGAGTCTGATGGGGGGTACCGAAAAGACTAAATATTACATGTCTGTCGGTTACTTAAATGATAAGGGCTTTGTACTGAAATCGGATTTCGAAAGATTTTCAGGCCGAGTAAGTGTGGATTCAAAAGTTAAGGACTGGCTAAAGGTCGGCCTCAGCATTAATGGTAACATAACCAAATCCAACACCTCCAATGACGATAGTTCTACCGGTTATGCCAACCCGTTCTTCTTTTCAAGAACTATTGGCCCAATCTACCCTGTTTATGCTCACGATCAGACAACAGGTGCCTATATCCTGGATGTAAATGGTAATAAAATATACGATTTTGGGAATTCAAACGTAGCCGGATTGCCCCAAAGGGCTGGATACGGTGGTCGTCACGCTATCGCAGAAAATGAATACAACAGCAGGTTGTTAAAGCGCAATGTTTTGAGCTCTAGATCATTTGCTGATTTCATGATAACTAAGAATTTGAAATTCTCAACTAACGTGGGGCTCGATATAAGTAGTTACAATGCAGGTGAGTACACAAATAAATTAGTGGGCGACGGAGCTCCGGCAGGTCGTTCCAGCAGAACCAATTCTTTGACCACCACATTGACTGTTAACGAATTGTTGAGCTACACCAAATCATTTGGCAAACACAATGTCGATGCTTTGATTGGTCATGAAAACTATGACTATCAGTACAACTATCTGTATGGTTTCAGACAAGGACAGATTGTGGATGGAAACGATGAGCTGGCCAACTTTACCACTACCAATAGCTTAAACTCTTACACCGACCGGGATAAGATTGAAAGTTATATCTCAAGGGTAAACTACAACTATGGCGAAAAATACTTCGCTTCCGCCTCCTATCGTCGTGATGGATCATCAAGGTTCAGTCCGGAGGCACGTTGGGGAAATTTCTTTGGATTTGGTGCAGCCTGGAGAATGGATCAAGAGAATTTTGTCAAGGAAATTAAGCAGATCGATATGTTGAAAGTGAGAACCTCTTATGGTGAAACTGGAAACAATGAGGCAGGTTTGTATGCATGGCAAGCTCTTTACAATATCAATAACAATGCGGCTGAATCAGGATTCCTTCAGAGTAAATTGGCAAACAAAGATTTGACCTGGGAGAAAAATGCCAGTTTTGATGTTGCCTTGGAGTTTGGATTATTCAAAAGGGTTAACGGAAGCATCGAATTTTACAACCGTCAATCCAGTAATTTGCTCTTCAGCGTTCCTCAACCACTCTCCAGTGGAGTAGAGACACTCTGGCAAAATATCGGAACTATGTACAACCGTGGTGTCGAAGTACAACTAGGGGTAGATATCGTAAAAGCCAAGGATTTTAAATGGAACATGACAGTTAACGGCTCTACCTTAAAAAACAACCTCACCAAGTTACCTCAGACCGAGATCATATCCGGATCTAAGAAGATGATGGTGGGACATTCGATATATGACTATTGGTTACGCGAATTTGTGAAAGTTGATCCTGCAACAGGTTACGCTCTTTACAGAGCCAAAGCCTATGATGCTACCAATAGTGTCATTCAGGGAAGTGATACTTTATCATGGAATGCGAATAATGCAAGATATCACTATAAGGACAGTGCAATCCCAGCACTCTATGGTAGTGTTAGCAACACCTTTACTTATAAGGGCTTTGAGCTCTCCATTCTCTGCACTTACTCAATAGGTGGTAAGATCTATGAGACCAACTATGCTTCTTTGATGACACCTGGATATGGTACAGCATTGAGCGTGGATGCTTTGCAGCGTTGGAGCAAAGCGGGTGATGTAACTAACATACCTAGATTGGATGAGGCTTGGAGTACTCACATCAATGCCGGTTCAGACCGATGGTTGGTGGATGCTTCTTTCTTAAATATCAAACAGGTAAGCTTGTCTTATATCATACCAGAGCGATGTGCATCGAAAGTTTTTATCAACAATGCCAGAGTCTTTATCAGCGGTGAAAACCTTCATCTTTTCAATGCAATGAAAGGGATGAACAACCAGCAAAACTTCAACGGGACAGTTTCCAATGTTTACCTGCCTGCCCGTACATATACTTTAGGTATTAACTTCTCACTTTAATTTGCAAGTATAATGAAAAGAATATTTTACATATTGGCACTGGTACTGGTTTTCAGTTCCTCCTGCAAGAAGGAATATCTCGAAACAAAACCGACGGATCAATATTCCGACGTGACTGTATTTTCTTCTACGGTCAATGCTTACAGTGCAATCAACGGAATGCACCGAATGATGTATGAACAAAGCGGTAACTACTATTCTGCTTATGGTCAGGATAAATGTGGTCAACAATCCATCAACATTGTTTCTGATATTCTTGGTGACGATGTTTTATTGCCTAATTCCACTAATAGCTATTACCGCGGGATTTATCAATGGCTGGACAGCCGCAATGAGACAGCAGCATGGCCACGGTATGTCTATACCTATTACTACATGATGATTGTCAATGCAAACATGATTATCAAGAACATCGATGCAGCAGCCGGTCCTGACGCAGACAAGAAATTGATCAAGGGCGAGGCTTATGCTTACAGGGGATGGGCTCACTTCATGCTGGTGCAGTTCTTTGCTAAACGTTACGATGCTGCCTCCAAACCTAACGGTCAGGCAGGTATTCCAATCATGATTGACAATGTGACAACCGGACTCAAAAGATCAACTGTTGAGGAGGTTTATGCCCAAATCAACAAAGACCTGGATGAATCTATCACGGATCTGGCCACAGCTGCTGCCCGTACATCAAAATCCCATTTTGACGTAAGTGTTGTCAAAGGGATCAAGGCTCGCGTGGCTTTGACCATGCAGGATTGGTCAAATGCGGCCAAATATGCCAATGAAGCAAGAAGCAAATATACTTTGATGACCAATGCTGAATACTTGGCTGGATTCAATACTGTTTCGAACCGGGAATGGATGTGGGGAAGCTACATTCAAGATGATCAAACAAACTATTTCTATGGATTTTTTGCCTTTATGTCAGGAAATGCGCCATCCACAAATATCAAGCAGACGCCAAAGGTCATCAATGCTGATTTATATAATTTAATTTCAGCTACTGATGTTCGCAAAAAATGTTGGGATCCAACCGGCGCGAATATTCCTGCTCCATCTGGTGGACTGAAAGCAAAATATGGGATTTTGAAATTTTTGACCACTACTCCGCTGACCACCAGTTTCATGGGTGATCCGGTATACATGCGTGCTGGTGAAATGTATTTGATTGAGGCTGAAGCTCAGGCAAAATCCGGACAAGATGCTGCAGCACAGGCGACTCTCTATGCACTTGCAGTTAACCGTGATCCAAGCTATGTGAAGTCTGTCAAAACCGGTCAGGCATTGGTGGATGAGATTAATCTGCAACGTCGTATGGAGCTTTGGGGCGAAGGTTTCAGGTTCTTTGACCTGAAGAGACAAAATCTTGCTCTGAACCGTGCATGTGCTAATTATGCACCTTCTGTAGGTATGGTTGCTACTGTTGCTGCCGGGGACAATTCCTGGCAATGGCTGATTCCGAAAGATGAATTCAATGCCAATCCAAATATTGGAGCGCAGAATCCTTGATGATACACCGATTTAAATAGAAAAAGCCCTGGAAAGGGCTTTTTCTATTTAAATGTCTCGTCCTGAAAAAAGTTGACTAATTAAAAGTCAACAGTATGGAAAATGAACGAATTGGGAAAGGACACAGCTCCCTCCATAGATCGTACAGTGAATCATTCAAACGAATGGTTGTTTCAGAGTTTGAAAGGGGGCCACTCAACAAAGATCAGTTGCAGGTTAAGTATGGCATTGGTGGTAATTCCAGAGTTTTGGTATGGTGCAGGAGATATGGTAAATTGCACTATCCATACAGAGGAAATATAACTGGTCGTCCGATGAAAGATCCACAAAAGCAACGCATCAAAGATTTAGAACAACAGCTTAAAGCAGAGAAGTTAAAAGTTCTGGCCTACCAGAAGCTTATAGAGATCGCTGAGCAGGAGGAAGGTATCAGTATATTAAAAAAAGACGGAACCAAACAATCAGATCGCTTGCACAGACCTACCCCAGAGAAATAAGTATGTTCTGTGAGTTGTTTGGTTATAGCAAACAAGCGTATTACAAGGCCAGATCTCATGCCCGATGTTTTGCCTATAAAGAAAAGGAGGTTAAAGAGGCAGTTCTACAAATCCGAAGACATATGCCCAGACTGGGAGTAAGGAAACTCCAATATCTGCTAAGAGGAGAATCAGTCAGTGCCGGATTAAAGATAGGCCGCGATAAGTTGTTCACAATTTTGCGCAAGGAGGGATTACTTATTCATAAGCGAAAAAAGTATACTGTTACAACTAACTCCAGGCATTGGATGCACAAATATCCTAATATAGTAAAGGAACTTGAATTGGTAAGGCCAGAACAAGTATGGGTTGCCGACATAACCTATTTGGAAACAATCGAAAGCAGTGTTTACCTGCACTTGATAATAGATGCCTATTCAAAGAAGATTATGGGCTATGAATTATGTGATAACCTGGAAGCAGCATCAAGTTTAAAGGCACTGCAAATGGCTTTAAAAGGGAGAAAGTATGGTGATCAACCACTGATACATCATTCAGACAGAGGATTACAATATTGCAGCAAGGTCTATGTTAACTTACTAAAATCCAATGGCATTAACATTAGTATGACAGAAAATGGAGACCCTTATGAAAATGCAGTTGCGGAAAGGATCAATGGGATTTTGAAAGATGAATTTGGCCTTTCAGAGCGTTTTGAGAATATGGATCAAGCAAAAATCCAAACAAACCAAAGTATCAGAACTTACAATATGTGCAGACCACATTTAAGTTGTAACATGATGACCCCGGCAAACATGCATCACCAGGATAAAATCAGATTGAAAACCTGGAATAAAAAAACCTCAAACATTTTTGTGGATGTTTGAGGTTTTTAACCAACTTTATTATTCAAAAAATAGTCAACCTAATTTAGGACTAGTCAAAATCATATGTCATTTCGTATTATCCCAAAATAATCCATAATCCCCACTCTCTTTCCAGGGCTTTTTCTATTTAAAACGGTGTATCATCTGTGAAGGCTGATCCCTGTCGACCAAAATCAGACCTACTCCGGTCGTTTTCGGCGCTGCTGAATTCAGCATTCATCTTGGAGTGAAAAACATTTCTTCCTTTTGCATCATGTAGATCGCTGACGGAACTCTCATCCACCGATGATTCAAGGTCAGAAAAACGAGCCAGATGAGCCTTGAAACCGAGGTGAAACTCACCAACTGCACCATTTCTGTGCTTTGCCACGATAATCTCGGCAACGCCTTTAAGTGAATTGCCATCCGAGTCGGCATGGATGCCATAATATTCAGGACGGTGTATAAACATTACCATATCCGCATCCTGCTCGATAGCACCCGACTCGCGCAAATCCGACAATTGTGGCCTTTTACCCTCGCGCGACTCAACCGAACGATTTAATTGCGACAGTGCCACAATGGGGACATCAATCTCTTTGGCAATGGCCTTCAGGTTACGGGAGATCATACTCACCTCCTGCTCACGGTTTCCGCGTATATCGCCTCCTGCTGTCATTAACTGCAGGTAATCCACAATGACGATACCAATATTGTACTGCATCTTTAACCTGCGGCATTTGGCTCTGAATTCGAATATGGAGAGGGCAGGGGTGTCATCAATAAAAAGAGGGGCCTCTTCCAGATTCTTTAATTTCCTGTTAAAGACCTCCCATTCCCAGTTCTCCAGTCTGCCACTCTTGATTTTATCAGAACCCAGCTCTGTTTCGGCCGAGATTAAACGGTTTACCAACTGCAAGGATGACATTTCCAGGGAGAAAACAGCTACGGGCACTTTGTGTGTGGCCGCCATATTCCGCGCCATCGTGAGTACGAATGCTGTCTTACCCATGGCTGGTCTGGCGGCAATGATAATCAAATCAGTTTTCTGCCAACCACTCGTAATTTGATCCAATTTGGAGAATCCGGAAGGTATGCCACTTAATCCGTCCGGTTTCTTTGAGTTAAGTTCAATCTGTTCAACAGCACGTTGAAGAAGCGGCTTGATTGGCTGCGACTCTTTCGTGATATTTCCCTCCGTCACGCGGAAAAGGGACGACTCTGCAAAATCAATCAGGTCATTTAATTCCATCGCATCTTCGTACGACTTACTCTGAATTTCAGACGAAATCAGGATCAACTGTCGTTGGATGTATTTTTGGGCAATGATGCGGGCATGGAACTCGATATGAGCCGCGGAGGCTACCCTGCTGGTCAATTGAGTAATGTAGAGTGGTCCGCCTACAACATCCAACTCACCACTGTTCTTTAATGCCTGAGTTACTACCAATAAGTCGATAGGCTTTTCTTTGGATGCCAATTCCTTAATGGCATTGAATATCTTTTTATGCTCTTCTTTATAAAAGCTTTCCGGCTTAAGAATGGCCTGAACAGTATGGTAAGCATCCTTCTCCAGCATCAATGCGCCGAGAACCGCTTCCTCGACCTCTGTCGCCTGCGGAGGTACTTTTCCGTAATAGGCGTTTAACTGCTCGATCGTCGTGACGGGTTTGTTTTTTGCCCGGTAGTTAGTGGGTGATTCGGCCATAAATATTTAGAAATCAGATAGATTAATTATTCTTTTCGCTATATCAAAGGTAGTGATGAGAAGTTAAAATTCATCATTTAGTTATCAAAAGAGGTCGCACAACCATCCCCCCCTGTTTCAACCGATTAAAGGTCGGGGACAAGCTTATGAACAAAAGTTATACACAATTGTGGATAAAATTTTATGTAATTCCGAATAAGTTTGGTTTAAATAGTCTTTTTCAGTCCCTCTTCGATAATCTCTGTTAAAAGATCAGTGAGATTCAATCCTGCCGCTTTTATCTGTTGCGGAATAAAACTGGTAGCGGTCATTCCGGGTACTGTATTGATCTCCAGAAAATAGAATGTCTGATTGGTAAGTATATAATCGACTCGTACGATCCCTTTACAATTGCAGAGATCATAAATTTCGGACGAAAGATTCTGAACTTTTAGGGTCAGTTCTTCATTAATTCTGGCGGGGGTAATTTCATCCGCCATTCCCGGGGTATATTTCGCTTCATAGTCGAAAAATTCATTTTTGGGAATTACCTCTGTAACAGGCAGTACAATTTTTTTATCCCCAATTTTTACCACGCCACAGGTAAATTCTTTTCCGTCGATAAACTGTTCAACCAGCGCTTCCGGACTCTCATTCAGTGCCTTCTCAATCGCTTCAGATAGTTCAGCTTCCTTTTTCACTTTCGTGACACCGAAACTTGACCCTCCGGCGCTTGGCTTCACAAAGAGCGGTAATCCAAGTTCTTTCACGATAGCGGTTGTGCTGAATTTTTCTCCGATGATCAGCCGAATAGACCTGGCCATCGGGATATCGAATGATTTCAGGTAATTGTTGCAAAAGTTCTTGTTAAATGTGAGTGCGGATGATTGAACTCCGCAGGATGAGTATGGAATTCCAAGCATCTCAAAATAGCCCTGCAGATTGCCATCTTCACCGGGTGTGCCGTGAATCATTATATAGGCGTATTCAAGTCTGATCAATTCTCCGTTTAGTGAAAATGAGAAGTTGCTGCGATCAACCGGAGCCAGGGTGACATCCCCGTCCAGTACGTTCCATTCTCCGTTACGAATAAAGATCATCCAGGGGTTAAAAAGATTGCGATCGATTGCACTGAGCACATTTGCGCCGCTCTTAACCGACACTACATATTCTGATGAATCCCCTCCGGAAACGATGGCTATATTTTTCATAATATTAAGATGCTCTAGATTAACGTGAAAATTAGGAAATATGGAAATGTGAAAATAAAGAAATGCATTTAATGTTCAGTTAGAAAAGGATAGAAAAGTAATGATGGGGATGGATAATTCAGTATTTAAATCAAATCTCATTAATTTTCACATTTCCACATTTCCCAATTTTCACATTAGTTTTTACTCCCTATTTGTGAGGTAATTCCTCCATCTATCAATGCAGGCCAGCATATCGTCCGGTAGTTCCGAGTCGAAAATCATCTCTTCGTGAGTCGTCGGGTGAATAAACCCAAGCGTTTTTGCATGCAATGCCTGACGGGGCAGGATTGTGAAACAATTTTCCACAAACTGTTTATACTTCGCGAAAGTTGTTCCTTTCAATATTTTGTCTCCCCCATATACTTCATCATTGAACAAGGGATGACCGATCTCCTTCATGTGTACCCTGATTTGGTGAGTTCTGCCAGTTTCAAGTACGCACTCAACAAGATTGACATACCCGAGCCGCTCTAATACCTTGTAGTGAGTTACAGCGGATTTACCGTGATCCCCGTTAGGATAAACGGTAAATACTTGCCTGTCTTTTGTGCTTCGTCCGATATTTCCTTCAATGGTACCCGATTCAGAGGCGAGATTTCCCCAGACTAAGGCAACATATTTTCGCTTCGTCGTTTTTTGGAAAAACTGCATTGCCAGATTTAGCTTGGCATGCTCTGTTTTTGCGACCAAAAGTAATCCGGAAGTGTTTTTGTCAATCCGGTGAACCAATCCTGGCCGGGGATCATCGCCACCGTAGAGTGGAAGTCCCTGAAATTTGAACGCCAATGCGTTAACAAGCGTTCCGCTGTAATTTCCGTGCCCTGGGTGTACAACCAGTCCGGGCGGCTTGTTAACCACTAGCAGCTCTTCGTCTTCGTAAACGATATTTAGCGGAATATCTTCGGCGATAATTTTTAATTCCCTCCGGGGATAGTCCATCACGACAGTTATCTCATCGTTTGGTTTGACCCTGTAATTGGATTTGACGGGTTTGCCGTTTACCAGAATACTTTCTGCTTCAGCTGCCATCTGGATACGGTTGCGGGAAGTACCCAGAATACGGTTGGACAGAAATTTATCTACACGCATCAAACCCTGACCCGGATCTGCAATGAAACGGTGGTGTTCAAACTGTCCGGCCAACTCTTCATTGTCGTCAGACAAGTCGGCATCTTCAAAAATTGGTTCGTCTTTTTGGCTCATACCGGGTTATTCCTTCTCTTTTAAGGAAAGGACTAGATTTACGACACTCCCGGCCGGGACATAAATAGTAGAATCTGCCATTGGCGATTGACTGATGACTCGGGCCGCCATCGAGTCAGAGCGGTTTGTAACCGACGAGTCGAAAACGACAGAGCCTGTCTGAAGTTGTTTTAAGTTGCATATAATCAGTATTTCAGCCATCGGTAGTCCCGTAAAATCCGGAATGATGGTTTCATTTGCCCCGGTATTCTGACCAACGACAAGATCTATTGCAGCGCCAATATTCAAGTGAGAACCGGGCTGAACAGCGACCCCACTGCTTTTCTGCTCAAGAACCAGGTCATTGAATTCAGAAGGTTTGAATTCGATATTTCCCAATGTAAAGCCTTTTGATTCGAGCAAAACCTTTGCCTGTCGAAGCGAAATGTCTGTCAGTTTTGGTACTTCCTCTTGTCCGGGAATGGAAGAAACCAGAGTAAGATAGATGAGTCTTCCTGATTTAATCTTATGTCCGGCTCCGGGATTTTGCATCAGAATGGTTCCAACTCTTTTATTGGCTCTATAAATTGAATCCTCAACTTCAAATCGCAAGTTCATTTTTCTGGCAACTTGCCGGGCTTCAGAAAGTGTCATTCCGGAAAAATCCGGCACAGAAAGACTTTCCCCTTTGTGCGTATAGAGTGATAAGATTTGCATGGTAAGCCAAAGCAGAACAACCGTTAGCAGGATGGCAGCCAAAAAATGATTTCTGAATACTTTACTGAGGAGAAATTCCTTTAGAGCCATGACAGGGCAATGTTGATTATAGACGTAAAATTAGAATTTATTCTTTAGCGATAAGTGACTTTAGTTCACTTTGGTCACATTTATGACATTGTATAAAGTATCCCTTTCAACGGCAACAAATCCCGCTCCTTCAATCATCTCAATGAGCTGTTCGGTTGTTGCAGAAGGAGATTGCTCTTCGGATCCGGCCATCGAATATATTTTAGTTGTGTCGTCGATAGTTCCATCCAGGTCATCCACTCCAAAAGCAAGAGATAGCTGAGCCACCTTTTTCCCAATCATGGGCCAATAGGCTTTTATGTGCGGAATATTGTCGAGAAAAATCCTGGAGACAGCATAATTCTTCAGGTCTTCGATAGTGGTAGTCTCCGCGACATGCGAAAACCGGTTGTTGTAATGGCGGAATTTAAGCGGAATAAAAGCGTTAAAACCACCTGTACTATCTTGCAGTGTGCGCAATCTGTTGAGGTGATCGATCCGCTGTTCGTAGTTTTCGAGTAAACCGTACAGCATTGTTGAATTGGTTGGAATACCCAGCTCATGCGCTGTTTTATGAATGGTGAGCCAGCCTTGCGAGTCGGTTTTATCCGGACAAATTTTCATTCGAAGCTCTTCGTCAAAAATTTCGGCTCCCCCTCCTGGCATGGAAACGAGTCCGGCCTCTTTTAGCAGGTTCAATCCCTCTCTGATATCCACGGATGCAAACCGGCACATTGCATCAATCTCAACGGCGGTAAAGGCTTTAATCTGAACCGTTGGGGCGATTTTTTTTATTTCACGCAACATATCCGCATAAAAGTGGACATCGCGATCGGGGTGCACGCCTCCAACGATGTGAATCTCGGTGATTCCTGACAGGGCATGCGACTCAGCCATCTTCACCAACTCGTCTATACCCAATTCCCAGCAACCTTCTTCGCCTTTGCGCCTTCTGTACGAGCAGAAAGCACAATGATTCACACAAATATTTGTGGGTTCGAGGTGGATGTTTCGGTTGAAAAATACATTTTTCCCATTAATACGGTGACGGACACTCTCCGCCAGTACCGCTAAGAATGGTAGTGATCCTTCCTTGTAAAGTAAGATTCCTTCTTCAGGAGAGATACGCTTATCCGAAGCAATTTTTTTGGCAATCTGCAATAAATCAGCTGATAAGCCTGATTGCTCAAAAAGAGTATATACAGCAGAATTCATAAGGGATTTTCGATTTTGGATTCCTGCAAAGGTATTGAATTTGTTGATTCGACCTTCGCTTTACGGCAAAACACAAAAGGTAAGGAATCCTGTTCCTTACCTTTTGCCTACAAATTTTTAGAATCTAAAAATTATCTCTTGTGGTTCGGCTCATCCGAAACGCTCAATTTGTGACGACCTTTTGCGCGGCGTGCATTCAAAACCCTGCGGCCGTTGGAAGTTGACATTCTCTCACGGAAGCCGTGTTTGTTTTTTCTTTTTCTGTTCGAAGGTTGAAATGTTCTTTTCATCTCGGGGAAATATTTTATTTACTACTTTATTTCTCTTATTTAAGGAGTGCAAAAATAGTTTTTTTTTATTTATTGTCCAAACAATTGGGCAAATAGTGAATAAATTTATATTTCGTATAAATTACCTGACAGGCAGATAGATCACCTTTTTGGTTTCAAAGTATGGTTCAGCGAATAATTTTGAGATTTCAAAGATTTCAGCAGAAGCTTTGAAAGTGCTGATCTCCTCGCTAAAATCGCCACCTTTAAGATAGATTATACCATTTGGCAGTACGTTTTTTGAGGTAGGGGAGACATTTTTGCGAACCATCGAAACAAATTCGGGGAAGGCCGTGACGGCTCTGCTTATCACAAAGTCGAACTTCGTTTTTATCTCCTGTATCCGGTTTTTTTGTGCCAAAACATTCTGGAGCTTTAGTTGATCAGCGACTTCACGGACGACAACAATTTTTTTGCCGATCGAATCGATCAGCGTGAATTGACATTCGGGATAGAGAATGGCCAGCGGAATACCAGGAAAGCCTCCTCCGGTTCCAACATCGATTAGTGTTGTGCCTGGTTTGAACCGTATGATTTTGGCTATTGCCAACGAATGGAGCACATGTCGAACGTATAATTCATCAATGTCTTTTCTGGAAATCACGTTTATTTTTTCGTTCCATTCGTGATACAGCGATCCCAATGCTTCAAATTGCGAAATTTGAAGAGAGGAGAGATCGGGGAAATATTTCTTTAGCAGTTCCAAAATAATTAATGTGAAAATGTGAAAATGTGAAGATGTGAAAATTTGCACATCTGCATATTTCCACATTTTCACATTTCCCTATTATTTAGCGATTTCATTATTTTTCAGCAACTCAAACAGCATCTCACGCGAACGAAATAGCTGAACTTTCACAGTTCCAAGCGGCAGATCGAGTTCTTTGGCAATTTCGTCGTACGAATACTCCTGGAAATAACGCAATTCGAGTAATTTGCGGTAACGCGGCTTTAACTTGGCAACCATTTTACGGAGAATCTGGGAGTTTTGATCCCGGATGATGCTCTCTTCCGGATTGTAGCCTTCGGCACGTACGTTATAGTTGTATTCGCCACTAACCTGACGATCGCCTGATGTTGGCTCCAAAGGAACAGTAATGGCTCGCTTTTTCCGCATAAAGTCGATCGCATTATTGGAGGCGATGCGAAAAAGCCAGGTACTAAAAGCGTATTGCGGCGTATATTGATGAATGTTCGTAAAGGCCTTTCCAAACGCCTCAATCGTAAGATCCTCAGCGTCAATCCGGTTGTTCACCATCTTCAACAACATAAAATAGATGGTGTCCTTATAGCGTTTCATCAAATCAGCATAAGCCTTTTCGCTTCCTTTGCGGGCGGCTTCAACCAATTCAATGTCCCTCTTTGCATTACCGGATGGACCCTGACTTATTTCCATTTTCTTTTTTGACTGGTAAATATTTGGTTGATGATGAACCCGAGGTTAATAAATGGCATAAATGCTTTGTAAATCAATAGCATAGGCATAAAATTTCTTTCGCCTAATTTTTTAGTGGCCACTATTATCCACGCCATTTCGAAGAGTAACAGGAATCCCCAAATCCCCAATACCCAGAATCTCCATGGAGAAACCACAAGCAGGAGAATAAGTGAAGCCGTTAGAATCAGCCGACTGATCATGTTAAATGAACGGAAAAATCGTTGTTCTGTCGCGAATTTCCGTCTTAGCATTAACTGTTTTTTCTTGAATTCTACCAGATCAATCCAATCCGCTTCTCCGCTATAGGCCAGAGATGATGCCTTGTTAATTTGTAAGACAGTGTTTTTTCTGGTAGATATCTTATTGATATAAAGTTCATTCTCACTAAACGGCGAGTCAAGAACGGCAGCAAATCCCCTCAGGTCTAAAAATTTCTCGCGCCGGTATGCTAAATTATATTCAAAAACCGGCATGACCAGCCCGAGCGCCCTGGCAGCTCCTGAAAGCAAGTAAGCCGTAAAATTTTCGTAGCGCAGCCAGTTTTTGAAACTTCCGGTTGTATCGTTGTAGTTCATATAACCAATAGATACTTCTTTTTCTGAATCCAGTCTTTCGGTATAATTGCGCAACCATTGATTGTCAGGAACTTTGCAAAGCGGACTCATAAACACAAGCCATTCTTTGGATGAAGCTCTAACGCCGATAGTTATCGCCAACGCATTCGGAAAATCAGTCTCCTGAATAATCCGGGTTGTTTTAAGGTTACCATTGCTGATTTTCATTTCGGCAAGTAACCAATCAGTACCGTCAGTTGAACAGTCATCAACCACGACAACTTCATAATCAGGATAATCCTGCGAAAGCAATGATGGTAACAACTCCTGTAGTTGTTCCTTGTAGTTTCTGGATGTAACAATTATTGAGACAGAAGGTTGATTTTGGTCTTTGTTTTTGAGTTTACCACTTAGCGTAAACCTGGCCAGAAATATCAGATATATCAATTGTACCAAAAAGGCCAAGATAAAAAAAAGGAGTCCGACGAACTCTGCGATTGTAAATTGAAATATCCAAAAATCTATTGTCATAAATTAATCCAAAAGTGTTCAAAAATACACAATGCGCCGTTAAGTACCCTAATTTTACGCATTTTTTTTAACATACCACTGAATATCACGGAAAAGTTATTTTGCTATTATGACTATCTTTGCGCCTTGAAACAGAATAAATGAAGTTTGAATTACAGCATTCGTCTGTGGCTTCCAAGGCCAGAGCAGGGCGGTTACATACGGAGCATGGAGTCGTGGAAACACCGGTTTTTATGCCTGTCGGGACGGTTGGCTCCGTAAAGGGGATCCATTTTAAAGATCTCAAGGAGGATATCAAAGCCCGGATAATTCTTGGTAACACGTATCACCTTTATCTCAGACCAGGGATTGGTATCCTGGAAAAGGCCGGAGGACTGCATCGTTTTAATGGTTGGGAGAAGCCGATCTTAACCGATAGCGGAGGATTCCAGGTATTTTCTTTGGGGGAAATACGTAAAATCAGCGAGGAGGGCGCAAAATTTCAATCCCACATAGATGGATCACGTCATCTCTTTACGCCCGAAAGTGTAATGGATGTGCAGCGATCCATTGGTGCAGATATCATCATGGCATTTGATGAGTGCACACCCGGTGACGCCGATTACGATTATGCGAAAAAATCATTGGAGTTGACACAGAGATGGCTGGAGCGTTGCATGAACCGCTTCGAAACGACCCAACCAAAGTACGGATATCAACAGTCGCTTTTCCCGATTGTGCAGGGATGTGTCTATCCAGACCTGAGAATCAAAGCTGCTGAGCATGTCGCAACTTTCAATGCTGACGGGTATGCCATCGGCGGACTCTCGGTTGGAGAGAAAGAGGAAGATATGTATGCGATGATCGAGGTGGTAAACGAGGTGTTACCCATCGACCGACCGAGATATCTGATGGGTGTCGGTAATCCTGTCAATATTCTGGAAGGAATAGACAGAGGCATCGATATGTTTGATTGTGTTATGCCCACCAGAAACGGCAGAAACGGTATGCTTTTTACCCGAAATGGCGTAATCAATATCCGAAACAGCAAGTGGGCGGATGATTTTTCTCCGATTGATCCGGAGGGAGAGTCGTTCGTCGACAAACAATATACCAAAGCGTACCTCCGTCATTTGTTTCAGGCAAATGAAATGCTCGGTCCCATGATTGGGAGCATTCATAATCTGGCCTTTTACATGTGGCTGGTTGATGAAGCGCGAAAACAGATTTTTCAGGGTAATTTTAAGCCCTGGAAAGAGCAGATGGTTATTCAGATGCGGAACAGACTTTGATAGAATGTGACGAGACCGGAGAATATGTCTGTCCATTACCGGATTCCGGTTACGGGTCTTGCTGAACGGGATAAAGGAATTTTATATTATATGAGCGTAAAAGTAAGCTGAAACGGATGATAAATAAGTATATACAACGAATTGACCGTTATATAATAAAGAGGTACCTGGGAACTTTTTTCCTGGCCATTGCCTTGATTATTAGTATTTCAATAGTATTTGATGTATCCGAAAAAATCGATGACTTTATCTCTAAAAAGGCTCCGTTGAAGGCTATTCTGTTTGATTATTATCTCAACTTCATCCCTTATTTTACCAACCTTTTCAGCGCATTGTTCAATTTCATTGCGGTAATATTTTTCACCTCGAAGATGGCAGCGAACTCTGAAATCATTGCCATGCAGGCGAGCGGTGTCAGTTATAAACGGTTGATGAGGCCATACATGGTTGCTTCGGCAATTATTGCTGTAATGTCATGGATTCTGGGCAATTTTATCATTCCGCCGGCTAATCAGACCAAGGTAAATTTCACAAATATTTATGTTAACAGTGATTATGTGAATTCCGATAAAAATATTCACCGGCAACTGGAGCCGGGAATGTTCATTTACATGAAAAGCTATAATAACAAGGATGATGTTGGATATAAATTCACCATTGAAAAATTTGAAGGCCATCAGCTAAAGTCGAAACTGATTGCAGATTATATCAAATGGGACAGGGAGAAGAAGAGGTGGGTTATCCATAACTATTTCATCAGGGATAATAACGGACCATCAGAAATAATTACGACCGGCACCCAAATTGATACCACTTTGCGGATGAATCCCTCCGAATTCGGGCAGCAAAATTCGAAACAGGAAACGATGGACTACTGGCAAATCAACAAGTACATTAAAGACCTGAAATTGAGGGGTGTTGATAGTGTTTCCAGTTATGAAAAGGAGAACTACCAGCGCACTGCCGGCCCAATCAGCACCTTCATCCTGACGATAATAGGGGTCTCACTTGCCTCCAGAAAGACCCGCGGAGGTATCGGTTTGCACCTGGGACTGGGGCTTTTATTGGGATTTTCCTATATCATGTTTCAGCAGGTAAGTACCATTTTTGCCTTCAAAGCGGGCTTCAACGTTCTGCTGGCAGTTTGGCTGCCTAATATCATCTACGCATTCATCGCACTGGCCCTTTACATCAGGGCATCTAAATAGAGTCTGCTCGCAGATAATATTTTTTGTATTTTTGTCACGCAAAATTTTGACCAAAATTCGTTCTTCAAAGGAACAAAATAGAAATAAAAGCTAATATTATGTCATTAAAAAGAAACATCCTTGACCTTCGCAGAAGGAAGAAAGAGGCTCAGCAAGGTGGTGGCGAAGCTGCCATAGGCAAGCAGGTTGCTATGGGTAAAAAAACTGCCCGCGAAAGGATTAAAGCAATCCTTGATGAAAATTCTTTTCATGAGTACGACTTGTTTGTTGAGCATACCGGAAAAGACTTTGACATGGAAAAGAAGGTCTTGCATGGCGATGGTGTTATTATTGGTACAGGTACCATGTACAACCAACCTGTGTGTATTTATGCGCAGGATTTTACGGTTGCCGGAGGTTCTCTGGGCTTGATGCACGCCCGTAAGATTACCAAAATTATGGATCATGCCCTGAAAATGCGTGTTCCAATCATCGGTATCAACGACTCAGGTGGTGCACGGATTCAGGAAGGCGTTAATTCACTTGCCGGATATGGTGAAATATTTTACCGCAATACTGCAGCTTCGGGTGTAATTCCTCAGTTGTCTGTAATCCTGGGCCCTTGCGCAGGAGGTGCTGTTTATTCACCTGCCCTCACTGATTTCGTTTTTGTAGTTGAGAACATTTCCAAGATGTTTATCACTGGTCCGGGCGTTATTAAAACCGTTTTAGGTGAAGAGATTTCCATGGAAGAGCTTGGTGGAGCATTGGTTCACAGCGAGATAACAGGTAATGCGCATTTTTATGCTTTGAGCGAAGATGAATGTTTTGAGCAAATTAAAAAGCTGATTTCATTTATTCCGTGGAACAATACCCAAAAGGCGTTACGCTTTCCAACACAAGCTCCGACTTATCCGATTAGTATCGAAGATATTGTACCAAGTGATCCGCACTATCCCTACGATATTCGTGATATCATCAAAGCCATTTCCGATAGTTCCGATTTCTTTGAGGTGATGGAACTTTTTGCCCGCAACATTGTGATTGGATTTGGCCGTATTGCAGGGAATACCGTGGGTTTCGTTGCTAACCAACCGATGTATTTGGCCGGCGTACTTGATTGCGACAGCTCGGATAAGGCTGCCCGTTTCATCCGTTATTGCGACGCTTTTAATATTCCTATTGTGACACTGGAAGATATGCCGGGTTATTTGCCGGGTGTCGATCAGGAGCATGCGGGTGTTATCCGTCATGGCGCTAAATTGTTGTATGCTTATAGTGAGGCAACGGTTCCTAAGATCACTGTTATCATTCGTAAAGCCTACGGCGGAGGTTACATTGCGATGAATTCCCGTCACCTGGGAGCTGATTTCGTATATGCATGGCCAACGGCTGAGATTGCGGTCATGGGTCCGGAAGGAGCTGCAAATATTGTTTTCCGCAAAGAAATCGATGAGGCTGAAAATCCTGCAGAAATGCGCAAACAGAAGATTCAGGAGTACAAGGATAAATTTGCTAATCCATTTGTTGCTGCTTCCAAGGGTTATATCGATGAAGTTATTGAACCACTCGAGACACGTGCCCGGCTGATTCATTCACTCGAGATTTCTGAGAATAAAGTAGACAGAAGACCAACAAAAAAACACGGTATACCTCCGTTCTGATCATTTATTGATCCTAATATTTAAAATTATATGGAAGATAGCAAACCAAAATACGAGGTATTCGTGGTCAATACGGCGCAATACTACACGCTGCATACTAAAAAGCATCTGTTGCGCAAGAAGTGGCAGCCGCTTGATCCGAATGAAATTCGCTCTTTTATTCCAGGGACTATTCTGGATGTGTACGTCAAGGCCGGAGATGAAGTTGCTGCAGGCGATAAGCTGATAAAGTATGAGGCAATGAAGATGCAGACTATCATCGAAATGCCTTTTACCGGAATTATTAAAGAAGTGCTGGTTTCGACGGGCGACAAAGTTCGTAAAGATCAGATAATGATTTCGATAGAAGAGGAAGAATCTGTTCAATAATAGAACAGTAGTCATTACCGTTCTATTTAAAAGATGCAAAAGTTCCCAAAGTTGGTAAATAAGTTCAATTATTGGACCTAATTATCAACTTTGGGAACTTTATCTATAATTTATCGACTAATCTGTAGATTTCCAACAACTCTCTTGTTCCCATTTTCCCGGTGGAGGAAATATTCAAAACTGAAGCCAATTTTTTAGCCTCCTCAACCAAATCCCCTTTTCCACCCTCCACGGTTTCACAAAGATTCAGATATTGTATGATCCAAAAGGCATTTACCAAGTGGTAAAATCGTCTGATAAAGCTTTTGATGTCTGCACAGTTGTTTTTTAATTCCACAATTCGATCCGCTGTACCGGTTTGAGTAATATAGTTTGCAAGCAAGGGATCATATTGTCCAATTCTGGTTGCCCATTCTGAAGAGTCTGTTTCGTAGTAGTAACCCGGATCAGAAAACAAGGGGCATAACGTTTCAAAAATCTTCATGGAATAAGCGGTGTAAAGCTCCGGATCACCTTCTGCCCATCTTTTAAGCGCCGCTCCGGTGCCGAAAGGAACCCTGTCGGATATTCTGGCAGCGGGGTACACCGTTGCATCCGTAATGGTGCCATACTCTCCCAATAGAACAATTTTGTGCAGAAAATGAAAGTCTTCTCCGGCTTTTCGCCGGTTCATTCCGCCCTGTTTTACATACGATGAGGCTCTGACTGCAAAGCTCGATCCAACCGTATGTATCGCATGCGGATATCCGCAATACTGAATTGCATTTCGTAAATAACGAAGATATAGCTCATACAAGATAATCCCTTCACGCATTTTTGCGGATAAAGAGGGATCATCCACCGGATGGCAAAAATTCAGTGTAACGAAGTTGTACTGTGGATTCTTGTTGAAGGCATTTTCAATGGAACAAAAGTAGCCAGAGCTAACGGTACTGTCGGCATCGAAGGCAATCAGTATTCCATCTTCTTTTTCGGAAGCTTCCAAACATCTGACAGCCTCGTCCATCGCGATTTTCCTGGCCCACCCAACGCCGGCCCATTTGGAAGGTAAGTCTGTAACCCCTATCAGCCTTAGACTATAAAATGGCCGGGGAGAATTCTCCCACCAAGCCTGTACCGAATGAATAGTTTCCTGATTTTGAATTATGACCTGTCGCGACGAGCTGATGGAAGAGTTAACAACGACAATTACAGTTACCTCTACAGATGGAGGGACAGCTTCTGCCAGCGAAGATAGTGCCTTCAGCAGATCAGGCTCATCATAGCAGGGTATTGTGACAAACAGCGTACTTCTGTCGGCTGTGACCGGGAGATGCTCTTCGAGATGCAGCGGTTGTTGCCGATCTAAATACGATCTGAACCGGGACATAATCCGTGGATAAGTTTGGGAATCTTCTGATAGGGGGATTCAGCACTTACAATGCCTCCCTGATTTCAGGGCTTGTATCTTTTGTTCAGTCCAACAGCCACATCTTTCGTGATGTTAAATTTTGGAGTTCCCTCCAGCATGCTGGCGCTGTTGAGTATGATGTCGTATTTTTTATCCGAATTGTAACTCTTGAGAAAAGAGGAGATGCTGTCGATAATCTGCTGATTAATCTGACCTTGCATTTCGTTGAGTTTTTGGGTTAACTCGTAATCGAGACGTTCAATCTCCTGCTGCTGTCCGACTAATCTTTCCTGCTCAAGTTTGGCTCTTTCTTCGGTAAGGAAACCACCTCTTTGCACCTTCTCCTGGAAGGCAGCAGCCTCCTTTTCAAATTTTATCCGTTTAAGACTGTACTCTTTCTTGAAAGTTTCCTGGTTGGACTGAAGATTTGCAGTCAGTTTCTTTGCCAGCTCATACGTAAAAAGAACAGAATCCATTTTAACATAGGCTATTGAGGCGGCGTTCGAAGAGCCTTTGTTCTCATTACCAATTTTAGCAACGCTACTTTTATTTCCAAAGAAATGAAGCAAATAAAGTACTGCAATAGCGACTCCCAATATAACCGAAACAATCGTAGAATTCTTCATATTAAAAAAAAGTGATGTTCAATTATCCAGATTTAAGATGACAAATATAACTGAAATGAGTCTGATTCCAAAATTAAGCGGAAGGTTCCATTTTTAACTTTTCGAAATTTAATTTGAGTTGATAAACATCATAGATTGGCAATATAAGCGTGGTTACTTTTACCGCACAAACAAGCATTAAACATACACAAACATGATAAATCAGGCGATCGCGAGTATTCTGCCGTATATGCCCAAAAGGCTGGTCTGGATCTTTTCTAAAAAATATATCTCGGGAGAAAGTTTGGCTGATGCCCTGCGTGAGTCAGAAAAACTTAACAGGGAAGGTTGCTCCGTGACCATCGATATTCTCGGAGAATATGTATCAAAATTAGAAGAAGCCGAAAACTACAAGGCTCAATATATAGATGTGATTGAAAAATTTTCTTCGAAAAAAATCAATGGAAATTTCTCTGTAAAACCTTCTATGTTTGGTCTTCTGCTCGACAAAGAAGCGTGCTATAACAACATACGGGAGATCGTTGAAGCTGCTGCGAAGAATAATAGTTTCATTCGCATTGATATGGAAGACTCCACGTGCACCGACGATGAAATACTTCTTTACCGAAGGTTAAAACATGAATTTCCCAATCAGGTTGGTCTTGTTATCCAGGCATATCTCAAACGTACGTACAACGATATCGTGATGATGATGGATGTTCATTCGGCCTCATCACCGCTGAATTTCCGCTTGTGTAAAGGGATATATGTGGAAGATCAGTCCATTGCCTTCAAAGGATATCAGGAAATCCGCGATAATTATTTGAAAGATCTGGAATTGATGCTCATCAATGGCATTTATGTTGGAATTGCAACCCACGACCCCTACCTGGTTGAACAGGCGATACTCCTGATTGAAAGGCATGCCATACCAAAGGACAAGTTTGAATTTCAAATGTTGTATGGAGTGGCTTCCAACCTGCGCCGCTCTATTATCAAACGAGGTTACCCGATTAAGGTCTATGTCCCATTTGGTGAACAGTGGTTCAAATATTGCACCCGCCGCCTCAAAGAAAACCCCAACATGGTTTGGGATATAATCAAGGCATTATTCGTAAGAGGGTAAAATACCTGTTCAGCTGAATATTTTGAATTTGCCGAGACCCCATTTTTGCAAACGATATTTCAGCGATACAAATAAGACACCTATTCCATAGATGGTGCTTCTCCTAAAGTTGATGGATGAGGCTTCTTCGAAATATTTCGTCGGACAGGTTATTTCGGCAATTTCAAATCCTGCATAAAAAATCTGAGCGATCATTTCGTTATCAAAAACGAAGTCATCGGAATTTAGCTTGTAGTTGATTTTTCGAAGGACGTTTCCGGAAAATGCCCTATAGCCGGTGTGATATTCGGATAATTTTTGTCCCAGCAAAACGTTTTGAAAAAAGGTCAGAAAACGATTGGCGATGTATTTGTAGGCAGGCATTCCTTCTCTCATGGCTCCCTTGCCCAGAATTCTTGAGCCCAGCACGACTTCATACACACCATTTGCGATCAGATAGGACATAGAATGGATCAGCAAAGGAGTGTATTGATAATCAGGATGAAGCATAACAACTATATCTGATTCCAGCTCAAGTGCTTTGTCATAACAAGACTTCTGGTTCCCTCCGTAGCCCTTGTTTACAGAATGCGTTACAATATGCTTGATTCCCAGATTTCTGGCCACTTCTACGGTATTATCCTTACTGAGGTCGTCGACAAGAATTACATGGTCAACGATATCAAACGGAATTTCACGGTAGGTTTGTTCGAGTGTTTTTTCGGCATTGTACGCCGGCAGGACAATGGTGATGGTTTTATTATTTATCATTTTTTTGGGAATTGCGCTTTAAGAATACGAATCCATTTTTTTTGTACAAGAGTTGCAGGGAGGGGTATTTCTCCAGATTTTTAGATGCGTCAGTAACCTTTACGACAAAGTAGGCATCCTTATCAATATCACCCGATAGAAGCCATTGCATATCATAGACATTCGGATTACCGGAAGGTTGCCTTTTCCCGTAAAATAGGGGAGCATAACTGAAATAATCCAGCGGATATGTATAAGCATCTTTTTCAGACATGTTTTCATAGAATTCAATTGCTGCGCGCTGAGAATAACCCTCTATCCTTGGGGTCACCAATAGGGTAAGAAAGGTTACACAAAGCAGAGAGCTAACGAGAAGGACTTTGTGCGCAAGTACTGTTTTTACTCGGGAGAATAGCCCAAAGTAGAGAAGTCCGCAAAACAAAAATAGTCCACCCAAGGCTTCCAATCCCGACCAATGAACTGCCGCCTCCATATTCCCGACGGCAAAGGCATCATCTATTAATCCTGAATTTGCAATCGATGAAATATTCATCGCCAGGAAAGGCAGGGCAATTGCAAGTACTGCAATTATTCCGCCAATTATCAATTGCAATTTGCGAACCCAGCCGCGTTGCTGAATGGTATTATTTTCAATGGAATACAGATAGAGTGCGGCAAGAAAAGTGATTGGAAAATAGCACAACGAGGAATAGTGCACAATTTTCGTCTTTACGATCGTGAAGAGTATCAATACTGTCCAAAATAATACGATCATCCAACGTTGGAATAAAACCTGCAGCGAATTTGCGGGAAGATGTTTCAGAATTATGGGTAGTGCGAAAACGGACGCAGGAAAAACGCCTAAAAGCAAGACAACAAAATGATAGAGAAAGAAACCTCCATGTCCGGCATCTTTGGTTGTAAACAACCTGATCTGGTAATTGATAAATTCCATAATGACGGCGCCGTTTCCACTTAGCCACTGAATGATAAACCAAAACCCGCCCACAAAGCTAAACGTGGCCAGATAGATTAAAATATGTAACGGTTTGATTGGCATCCTGAATCTGATCAAAATCAGGAAGGCTGTGAGGGTAATGCTGAAAATCAGGAAGGCGACCGGACCCTTTGTTAATACTGCCAAGCCAATAAAAATGGCTGAGGAGGTCAAAAATTTCAACTGTTTTGCGCCACCCGATTTTTCCGTCAGCGAATAAATATAATACACAAAAAATGCTACTCCATTGAAAATAAACAGATTGAACCATGGGTCAATGATCCCGGATTTAAAGTATAAATAGGGTAATATGGAGGAAGCATACACAAGAACCCAGGTGAGTCCGAATTTTGAATCGAACAGCCTTTTGCCGTGTCTGTAAATGCTCAGAAGTGTGATTATACCACAAACCGCATTGGGGAAGCGAGCCGCAAACTCATTTATTCCAAATAGTTGCATTGAGAGAACCTGGAACCAGATAAAAAGAGGTGGCTTCTCCCAAAAGGGCTTGAAATCGATCTGAACGGTCAGGTAGTTGTGTGTTACAATCATCTCTCTGGCCGACTCGGCAAAATTTATTTCATCCCAGTCGAACAGATGCAAATTCCCAATGAATGGAATGAAAAGCAGCGATGCAAATGCAACGATTAATAACTGAACCAGCCAGTGTTTTTCTACTATTCTATTTAGCATGATTCCTATTAGTTGGAAATATGGAATGATTTAGGGAACCCAATAAATTTTTCTGTTCAAATAAAACTAACAAACAAAGAGCGGTAAAAGTTCCTACAACAGCTCCGACAAGTACGTCGGGTAAAAAATGTTGAGATAGATACATTCTGGAGTAGCCTATCAGTATGGCCATTATCAGTGCGAAAAATTGAATTCGGTTCTTATCCGTGAATGCGGCCAGGCAGAAAAAGATCGAAAAGGCTGTTCCGGTATGACCGGAGGGAAAACTTTGCCGATATAAGACTTTCACCCCATCGACTAAATGCAGGACGTGTGTCTCTCCCAGAAGGGCAACCGGACGGATGACATCGGGGAAAATAAATATCTTCAGGAGCTGAATAATCAAGCCTGATAGCAGGAAACTTAAAAGAAGGATGATACCCCGGCGGATATTAAAGAAAAGGAACACCAGTGAGATTACCGCGGCGGCAACCCCATCCCCCAAATTGGTGAAATACCGAAAGAAAATATCCAGTGCCGGGCTGTTATGGGCATTCACCCAAAGCGCGACTTCGGCTTTATTAAAAAAGATCAATAAAAGGGATAATCCACCAACCAAAACAAAAAACGGGATTGTAAAAATTTTTGTCTTCTGTAAAAATCCAATCATTGATCTCTTTTAATAATTTGCCACAAAAATAGACAAAGAATTTAATTTACTTCCAATTCTCTCCAATCCGGTACTTTTGGAAATGAGGAATGCGGATCACTCTGGTACCAGAAGCAGGTTGAGGCAATATCCGAACGTTGTGCAAGATATCTGCCGCCCTGGTGCCATCCAAGATCCTGGATCGTAATTTTCAGGTCTTTATCAAAACGAACAGGATCCATTATGTGCCAGCGATACAAGCCAAACCGCATCATCACTTTGTAATCACCTGTGGATCGGATAACCTGATGAAGACCTGAATAAGGTGTGCAGAACTCCTTGTATTTTCCGTCGCGGTCGAAATTATAGGATCCGCAGAAGTAGTCTTCGGTTCCTGTTCCGCAGATCGTAGGATATTTACTGTCTCCATCGATGTAGAATTTGATTTCTCCTTCACCCCACCAGCCGTTGTTAGTGACACCCCATGCCATATATACTCCCACGAACTGTCCTTTGCCCTTGATGCCATCCACGATAGTATAAACGGCAGACTCTACCGGGTTGGAACGTCTGAATTGTGCATGAAAATAGGCGGCATCCGAAGGAACATCGGTAAGGGTATAGTCGATTTGATAATACACCGACATAGCATCCTTGTCGCTGATATTTTCCATGGTGATTTTGCATTTTTTGCGGAAAGGCATGGTCCAATAGCAGTTAAAGGCACTGCCTGGATTAACGCAAACTGGCAGTGAAGTAAGCTGCGCATATGAATTCCATCCCTGACCAAAAAAATCGCCTACCGGACATTCCACCGAAGGTTCTTTCTCATCGTCCCAATAGATGCGCAGAATCGAGAAACGCCAGTTTCCGGTAGGTGTCATCCAAATATGCTGGATAGCGCCTGGTCCTTCCATTTCGGCGAGTGTAAAAGTCTGACCGGCCGGAATTCTTATGTAAGGATTTATTTTCCATCCCTGACCAAGGTCACGGGCAGCATCGGCAGCGTTGGCAACATTTGGTTTATTTTTGTCGGCGGGATTCGCCATTCCACCTTTTCCCTTCTCGCCGGTAAAGTTCTCAGGACTAATAGAACGTGTTTTTGCATCGGACATCCGGTAGAGATTTCCCATATTCATCTCCAGTCCGTTAAATTTCGATTGGGCAAAACCGAAAAAAGTAAATAGTACAAACAGGATGCCCAAATTCATTCTTTTCATTTCGTTGATATTTTAGAAGTGCTTACTGATTAAGAGGCTCAATTTACTGAATTTTTAGTTTATTTTCTTTCTAAGGTAGTTAATTTGTGCGAATTATCGATTCCTGGCGAAATTTTAAATGAGATTATTTTTCATTTTGGATTAAACTTTTGGGGCTATAAAAGGTCTATGAAGAGATTGACAGGATCACAAAATAGTATTGCATTAATTTTTTTAGTCAGTTGAAAGACTTATCTATCATAATAGTAAATTACAGAGGAGGCGAGAGGCTTATAAAATGTCTTGAGTCGATTCAGAATGTAAAAGACAGTCGATTTTCATTTGAGGTGGTTGTCGTAGATAACCAATCCGGTGATGGATCACTGGCATTGCTAAGTCACCTTTTTCCACACTTCACGTTCGTTTCAAATTCCGGGAATAATGGGTTTGCCAATGGATGCAACCTGGGTGCTGCAAAAAGCAGGGGAGCCAACATTCTATTCCTGAATCCAGATACCACGGTTACGGCAGCCGCACTTTTTGATATGCTGGAGGAGATTCGGGTTCGTCCCGAAAATTCTATTGTTTCCTGCAGTCAGGTCAGAGAGGACGGATCCTTCGATCGTCCGTACGGAAAATTTTTGAGAATTCCGACCTTAACCGGATGGTTGAGAGCAATTAATCAGTTCGTCTATGGCCGGATTGAAGATTCGATAGTGCAAACAAAACATTATGTCTATCCGGATTGGGTTTCTGGTTCTGTGCTGATGATCAGAAGGGATAGTTTTAACCGCTTAGGCGGGTGGAATGATGATTTCTGGATGTATTTCGAAGATGTCGATCTGTGCAAAAGAGCGCTGCAGAACAAAGGTGAGATTGTGCTATTGAAAAATGCAGTCATTGGACATATTCACGGGGTTTCATCACGACTTAATCCGGAAATTTCCGCTTTGACAAAGTCGGAGGTTAATATTTCCCGGCATGCGTACATTTCAAAACATGAAAAATCGGAGAAAGCCTTTTTTATGCATTTGTTGTTGATAATCAATACACTTGTGATTGGCCTGATTCCCGCACTTTTGGGCTTGTTTGTGTTATCCGCCAAGAGACTGCATGTGATTTCGCTCGTCTATTTCAATATGGTCGAATACTATTTTCAGGTATTCAGGACGGGAAACTGGATTAGCATTAGGTCTGTAAATTATCCCAGAAAGCAGGCTGTTCCGGAGGAAGAACCAGTATTCTCCCGACTGAAGCACGTGTAGCTATTTTTCGCAGCTCTGATACACTTTCGATTCTACCAGCGATTGGTACAGCCTCATTAAATTTTCTGCGACAATCTGATCTTTGAATAGTTCTGCGTTTAATGTTCCTTTTTGGATCAATTCTGCCCTGAGATCTTTGTCGTTCAAAATATTCCTGATGGCAAGGCCAATTTCAGTGCTATTTGCAGGGTCGATATAGCATGCTCCTTCACCTCCGGCCTCAGGCATACTGCTCGTGTTTGAGGTAATTACCGGACAGCCGGATGCCTGAGCTTCGAGAATTGGCAGTCCGAATCCTTCGAAAAAAGACGGGTATACCATGATCTCGGCCATTTGGTAAATCGCCTGCAATTCAGCGGTATTTGTTCCGTGCAGAAAAGTCAGCTGTCTGCGCATGTTGGCTTCAAAAATAAACTCATCCAACACTTTTTTGTATTCGGTGGGTTTTCCCAAGAGGACGATTGGAATATCAAGCTTCTCCTTCGCAACTCCTTCCAAAATCGCCAACTGGTTTTTCCTTTGCTCAATTGTACCCACGCAGAGAATGAATTTGGCAGGCAGATTAAACTGCTGACGCACCAATTCCTTTTGAGATTCACTTATTCTTTCATAGAACAGATTGTTGCACGACTGATAGATCACCTCTATCTTATCAGGATCCAGTCCAAGAAAATTGACAAGGTCGCTCTTCGTCTGCTGACTGATAGCTATGACTTTGGTTGCTCTTCTGCAGGAACTGCGGGCGATCGACAGATACATTCCGCTGTCAATCTTGCTATAAAATTTCGGATATCTCAGGAAAATAAGATCATGAATTGTGGTGACAGATGGTATTCCTGTTTTTTCAATGCCTAAGGGCAATAGATGGCTGAGTCCGTGAAAAATATCAATTCGGTTCGAGTGTAGGAGAAGCGATACTTTTTTTACTCTCCAGTATGATCCCATAAGTTTTGAGATTTTCTTACCAGGAGAGACTATTTCAACAGAATCGGGTAATGTGAAAAGATCTGTCTTTTTGGGCGCAAAAAGTTTGTACCGATTCTCCGGAAAGTACCTTGCCAACAAATTGACCGTATTTCTCCCGTAGTTTCCTAATCCGGAACAGTTCTCAAATACTCTTTTTGCTTCGAATCCGACAATCATTTATCAAGTTTAGATGAGCTAAATATAGACTATTTTAAGATATTTTAACAATCGATCCGGTTTTCTTTTTGAAATATACTTATCAAAATGTGTTTTTACCTGTCAGGATTTTTTAATGTAATCGAAATCAGCTCGTACCATTTTCTTAATAAGATCGGTAAAGGATGTCTGTTTTGGATTCCAACCCAGTAGCTTTTGGGCTTTGAACGGCGAACGATACCATGCACGTCATACCCTTTTTCAATCAAAAGTTCAGCGAGATAAGATCCGTCCTGACCTGTAATACCTGTAATTAGCGCTGTTTTCATTTTTCATTTATTACTTCTTCGAAAAGTTTTATGTATGCCCGTAAATTTGCTTCCCAGGTGAATTTGAGCGAATGTGTTCTCAAAATTTCCGGAAGAGCCGGGTTCCTGTAAAATGCATCAATCTTTTCCAAAAAGAATTGTGACATCAGGTCAGGATCAAAGTTCTCCCAATAGTAAGCATGATCTTCACTTACCTCCGGGATAGAGGAGTAGGTCGAAGCAAAGACCGGTTTTCCAAACCGCATGGCTTCAACCGGAGGAAAGCCCATTCCTTCAAATTTTGAAGGGAACAGAACGGCTTTGCAATTGATGTACATCCAATATTTATCTTCCTCGGAAATAATTCCCGGGAGTAAAATTCGGTTATGCAACCCCAGAGAATCTATTTTCTGCTGCAATTCTTCAGCATAGCCGGATGATTTGTTGCCCGCGATTATCAATTTGTACTGTCCGGGCAGGCGTTGCATAAATTCGATCAAAACATGGTAGTTCTTCTTCATCTGAACTACACCGACAGAGAACAACAGATCTCCTTCTGGCGCGAAAGTTGGTCTTGGAACATTTTCAAAGGTCTTGACTTTGACGCCGCAATAGATCACGTGAACAGGAATATTACCAACAGAGAGGTGTTCTCTGACGACTCCCTCGGTAAACTTTGATATCACCGTAATAGCTGTTGCCCTGTCGACTTTTTTCTGAAGAATTTTCAATCTGACTTTGGCCTTTGCCGGAGATTTTTCTCCCAAAAAATTCAAATCATTGATGGTGATGATGTAGGGTGTTTTTCGATCCGAAGGGAAGTAGGCCGAATCCTGGTGGATAGTATACCACAAATCATATTTTCTGCACAAAGCGGGGAAATACCTGCGCTTCAGGGATACAACTTCATAATCTACCAGATTTCCAAAATATCCTTTAAATTTTCGGGGAACCAGGAGGGTAAATTTGAATTTCTCATTCTCAGCTTTACCTATTTCGTGACCAAAAAATTCGGCAACCTGTCCCAGCCCGGTATTTAAGTCTTTCAGTCGATCGAGGTCGATCAATACAGACAATTTTTCCATCTCACTTTACAAATTTAAGAAGCTGATCCGCGATAAATTTAACATCATCATCGCTTAAATCCGGGTAACTGGGCAAATTGATGCCCCGTGAGCTGATATCTTGTGCTACAGGAAATTCTTCCTTCGAATAGCCTGAATACATGGGCATTGTGTGTACAGGATAGAACAGCGGTCGGGTTTCAATTCCGGACTGTCTCAAAAAAGATCTTAATTCGTCCCGCTGTCCGGCAGAAGGGATTAGTACCGAACACATCCAGTAGGAGTTAAAAGAATTGTCCGCCTGACCGTGCAATTCGATCTTTGAATTTTCAAAAGCTTTCCGGTACCCATTTGCCACCCGGATTTTATCCGCCATAATGGCCTCGATTCTTTCCAGCTGGGCCAAACCAATGGCAGAGCAAATATTGGTCATCCTAAAATTATGTCCAATTTCGTCATGCCAATATTCTACTCCGGATAGTCCCTGGTTTTTTAGTTTTTTGGCCCGGGTGATTAGTTCTTTTGAGTTGGAAACAACCATACCGCCTTCCCCGGTAGTAATCGTTTTGTTACCAAAGAAGCTGTAGGCTGAGATATCGCCAAGAGTACCTACGTGCTTGTCGTTGTATTTGCTGCCAATTGCCTCCGCACAATCCTCTATCAAAAACAAGTTATGACCGCAGCATAGTTCTTGCAAAGCATCCATTTCGCACGGATGGCCATAAATGTGAGGAGCCAGAATTGCTTTAGTCCTGGGTGTGATTTTGCGTTCCGCGTCTTTGAAATCCATTTGCCAGGTGAATGGATCTGAGTCCACAAAGACGGGCGTAGCCCCGACATACAGAATTGCATTTACGGAAGCAATATAGGTGAAAGTGGGAACAATTACCTCGTCTCCCTGTTTAATATCTAATGCCAGCATCGCCAGGTGTAGCGCAACGGTTCCGTTGCATACGCTGGTAGCATATTCGGCATGTATGTATTCGGCAAATTTTTCCTCAAATTGAGCGATGTATTTGCCTTTTGATGAGATCCAGGTTGACTCAACACAATCGGAAACATACTTTAATTCGTTGCCCGTTAGTGAGGGTTGATATACCGGATATTTAATATCCATAGTTTAGAGTTCGAATTAGTTTGATGCAAAATAACTAAAATATTTTGCGTTTTAAATGGGCGTTTAGTATAAATCTTACGTTAAATGGGGCTCGTTTGTTCCCGGTCCCGTTTTTCCTTTACTGTGTAAATAATTTATATCTTCGACCAATCCTAATGAAATCAATATATTTCACTATGAAAATATATTCATCCAAACTTTTTAAATCACTGATGCCAAAATTTATCAGAAAGAAATTTTTGGCCCGGAGGATGCGGAATTCAATCCTGAAATATTATGAAATGCAGCCAAAGCCTCACTTCCCCGATATCGAAGCGGCGCTTGGCTATTTGAAGAACAATCCGGTTACGGTTTTTCCATATCATTTTAACAAAGAATATGTTGCTGAGACAATAGAGGTTTTTGACGATCTGTCGAAGGGTTTGCGATATGTTCTGCTCGATGGAAAGAGACTCTATTTCAAGAAGAATTGGAGCAGGAATCGTATCCGAAAATCGTTTAACGGATTGTTGATGGAACAGGATAAACGGTGCCCGCACTGTTATGAAAGCGATCAGTTTAAAGTAGAATCAGGGGATGTGGTTTTGGATATTGGGGCAGCGGAAGGGAATTTTGCGCTGAGTGTGGTCGAAAAGGCTTCGCGCATAATATTGTTTGAAAGCGGTGAAGAGTGGGTCGAAGCATTGGAGGCGACATTTGAGCCATGGAAGCATAAGGTTCAGATTGTGCACAAATTTGTCGGCAATGTCAGCGACAAGAAGTGCACCACCCTTGACGATTTTTTCTCCCCGGAAGATACGGTATCATTTTTGAAGATTGATGTTGAAGGAGCTGAATCTCAGGTACTCGATGGTTGCAAAAGAATTTTTCAGGAGAGGCCTCAGTTGAAAGTGGCCATTTGCACCTACCATAAAAAGGACGACGAACATGAATTAAAGCAAATGCTTGAAAAATCCGGATTTAAGACGGCTCCGTCGGATGGATACATGTTTCTCTATCATGAAAATAACATAGAACCACCGTATCTGAGAAGGGGACTCCTCCGGGCCGGGAAAGCAGGTTGAAAGGATGGATTGTTAGACGATTCGAAGGTGTTTATTTCCTGGTTCATAGTGGATTATGAAAGAGAATCTGGAGCCGCTACCGTGCGTAGATTCGACCTTGATTCTTGATCCCAGCATCACCGCAAAATCATTTGCCAGGGAGAGCCCAATGCCAGATCCTCCGTAGATTCTTTTCATCCGGAGGTCTACCTGATAAAAGCGCTCAAATATTTTTTCGAATTGATCCATCGAAATGCCGATGCCGGTGTCCTTAACATAAAATTCAAGCATCGAATTTTCCATCTGCGTATATCCAAATTCGATGCTCCCTTCTTCGGTAAATTTTATAGCGTTATCCAAAAGGCTTTCCATGATATCCTTTATCTTGGTTCCATCACAGAATACTGAGAATTTTGGATTGTCGTTTCCTTTGACCGGGATGAGCTTCAAATGATCCTTTTCCAGCTGTCCTTTTTCGTACAAGAATTGTCTGTGCAGCTCACTGATCATTCCGTTTATGTTATACAGCTGGTTGTTAACGGTTTCCAGTCCGCTCTGAATTTTGGACAGTTTAATCGTATCACTGAAAACGTGGAGCAGTATCTGGCAGTTTCTCGCAATTATTTGCAAATAACTTAGCCGCTCCGGCCGTGAGACCTCATCCGTGAGCAGAATATTTGAGAATCCGACAATGGCATTCAGAGGAGTCCGAACCTCGTGGGAAATATTCTGGAGAAAGGCTGCTTTAAGCATATCGGCGCCTTCCGCTTTTTTCCGGGCCTCCTCAATCGCTTGAACAGCAAATTTTTGCTTGGAGATATCCCTTGAAACAGCCATCACTGCATCCTTGTTGAGCTTGACCATCCGCATTTCAAAGAAACAGGTTCCCTTTCCTTTTATCTCGAGTGCATATTCAATGGTTTCGATTGAGTCCTTTGAAAGAACTGCTTTTATTGAGGCGCTAACCTGCTTAACCATCCTCGGTGAAAATCCAACTTCATAGATAGTACTTCCGATAATTTCGATCGCTTCTATGTCAATTCCGGTTTCTGATTTGGGAACATAGTCGATATAAGTACCATCTCTGTCGATGACAAAGAAGATATCGGGAATTGTTTCGAGCAAAAGCTTGTATCGATGCTTGCTGTTGCTTAACTCTGCCAAAGAAGATTTTATAGCGGTGATATTTTCGAAGAAACAGATGAGATTGTTTTTATCAACCGGGATGGAATTTACTTTAAACCATTTTCCAGTATGAGGAACCAGTATTTCTTTCTTTACCCTTTTCGATGGGTCGATCAATGATTGCCAATCGACTTCACCCCTGAATAATTTTTGAAATAAATAGTGAGCCGGTTTGTCTTTCACTTCCGAGTTGCGAATTTCAAAATACTCTTCAAAGGTCGGATTGACATAACTAATTTCATACCCGGTCTTTTCTCCAAACTCATCCCTGACGATAACCAATCGCAAAACTCCTTCATAATGCTGGTGAAAAAATCTGGATTGATTCTCTTTCATGATCTGAATTTTGCTCGTTTTTTCGCGTAGTCGGCGATGCAAAAGAACAAATATCAGATATCCGGATGTGCCAACAAGGAGGTACACGACAAGCGGATTAAACGTATTTAGTCTGTTCCAGGTAAGCTGCCACAGGAGATCTTTGGGGGCTGTGGCTACTAAATGACCAGCCAGGACGCTTGCCGATAGAACCAGAAAACTTAGAATTTGGACCGGTTTCTCAGACAGCAGCAACAAGATGAATAAGGTCGTTGAATAAAGATAAATCTCATAATTATACGAGGATTCCGGAGGGAATATCGCAAATCTTGAAGAGATCATCAGAAGGAAGGCAGGAACGGGTATGAAGAAAAGCATATTTAGCGCCGCTTCATTTTTCCCCTCCCTCAGAAACAGAAAAATCAGAATGAATATACCGAGAAATGAAAGTGTATGAGGAATATAGCTCGTGTTGAAAAAATCGAAAAGGTCGAGCGTCAGTACAAACAGGGCACCTAACAAAAGAAGGAAATTGACGTAAAAAAATAGTCGAAAAATTCCTGATTCCTGTTTATGCAAGTAGGGGTGTTTACCCTTTAATCCACGTTCAAATTTCTTTGGCATTTATGTCCAAAAGTCTATTTGGTTGTTCCAAAATTATACAAAATCTGCCTCGGCTAAAAAAAGAATAAAGGTGACATTTATTAGTAATTTTCAGACAGAGATCCCCTAGATTTGCATGATCAAAAGTTATAGTTGGTCAGTTCAATCTAATGCAATAATACAAAAATTCAACAATATGTCAACCGGATTCTATAATGTCCCAGTTCCCAAAAATGAACCTGTAAAAAGCTATTCTCCCGGATCACCGGAAAGAGACGAATTGCAAAAAGCATTGCAGGAGTTGCGCGCTATCGAAGTTGACCTTCCAATGATAATTGATGGAAAAGAGGTCAGGTCTGGTAAAATAGTTGAAATGCATCCTCCGCATGATTTGGCTCACAATCTGGGATGTTATCACCAGGGGAATGAGACACATGTTAAGCTGGCTATCGATGCAGCCCTGAAGGCCAAAGCGGCTTGGGCGATAATGCCCTGGCAGCATCGGGCGGCTATCTTTTTGAAAGCTGCCGATTTGATTGCTGGTCCGTACAGGGCCAAAATGAATGCAGCCACCATGCTGGGACAGTCCAAAAATGCATATCAGGCCGAAATTGATGCAGCCTGTGAGTTGGCCGATTTCTATCGGTACGGAGTCAAATGCATGACAGATATTTATGCCATGCAGCCTGAATCAAATCCAGGTATGTGGAATTATAATGAATTCAGACCGTTGGAGGGTTTCGTTTTTGCCCTTACGCCTTTCAATTTTACTTCAATAGCCGGGAACCTGCCCGTTGCACCTGTTATTTTAGGAAATGTATCTGTCTGGAAGCCAGCTAAAACTGCCGTGTATTCGGCAAGCGTCATTATGGAAGTATTGATGGAAGCAGGATTACCCGCAGGCGTAATAAATCTCGTTTTTGTTTCAGGACCGGCTGCAGGGGATGTGATATTCAGTCATCCGGATTTTGCCGGTATCCACTTCACCGGTTCCACAGGTGTATTTCAGGATATCTGGAAAACGATCGGAGCCAATATTTCAATTTACAAATCATACCCGCGCATAGTGGGAGAGACTGGCGGCAAGGATTTTATTTTTGCCGATCCGACTGCTGATACTACCGCACTGGCTACCGCGATTGTTAGAGGATCGTTTGAGTATCAGGGTCAAAAGTGTTCTGCTGCATCCAGGGTATATATTCCGCGATCAATCTGGGAAGAGACCTGGTCAAAATGCGAGGCTCAGCTTAGCAGGATGAAAATGGGACCACCGGAAGATTTCACCAACTTTGTCAATGCGGTAATCGACGAAGCTTCATTTGAAAAACTAAAGGGATTCATTGACAGAGCCAGAACTGATGCAGATGCCGACGTGATCTATGGCGGCCATTGTGACAAATCGGTTGGTTACTTTATACAGCCAACTGTAATTCAGGCAAAAAATCCGCATTATATTACCATGCAGGAAGAACTTTTTGGACCAGTCGTGACCATCTTTGTGTACGAAGATGATCAGTTGGATCAAACACTTACCCTGCTTGACCAGACCTCCCTGTACGCTTTAACGGGTGCAATATTCTCGCAGGACCGTTATTCGATTGATTACATGACCCGCAGACTGACAAATGCTGCCGGGAATTTCTATATCAACGATAAGCCAACGGGGGCTGTGGTCGGACAGCAACCATTTGGTGGAGCCAGAGGTTCGGGTACAAACGACAAAGCGGGTTCAGTGTTCAATATGCTGCGTTGGGTTTCTATCCGGACTATCAAAGAGACCTTTGTTTCGGCAAGAGACTTTAGCTATCCCAACTTCCAGCCGGACAAATAATTATCCGGGAGAATAAGTGTTTTTAAGTCAGATTTTCCTTCTGTTTCCGGACTAAATTTGTCCGGAGAGGTATTGCTTACAATTCATACGCGAATAATTTGTTTTTAATTGCCGTATGGAACTCGCATGTACAAATTTCATATTCTTGGATGAAAGGATATTTCATGCTCGTTTCCTTTTATTAACTTTGTCAGGAAAATCTACCGCCAAAATGAAGTCGCTGATCTCGAAAAAATTTTTGGGAACCATAGCAAACAAGTACTTGATTGCGTTTGTGGTGTTCAGTGTGTGGATGCTTTTTATTGACGATAATAACATTTTTTTTCTCAGGAAGAATGTCAATAAGTTGAAGGAATACAGGGTAGAGAGAGCGTATTTCCTTGAAAAAATCAGAAATGACAGCATTCAATTGCAGGAGATGAAGGCCAATGCCAAAAATCTTGAAAAATTTGCCAGAGAAGAATTTCTCATGAAGAAGAAAAATGAGGATATTTTTCTTATAATTGAGAAATAAAAATGATGATTGATTCATTTTCTCAATTCCACGAAAATGCTATTGGATCTGGACATATTTACCATCGAAAATAAGCTGGCACCGCAGAAAGGCAGGGTATTGATAGCGGAACCGTTTCTGCCGGGCGATTATTTTAGTCGGTCGACCGTTCTGTTGGTCCAATGCAATGAGGAGGGAGACGTCGGCTTTATTCTCAATAAGCCCACGAAATTGAAGGTGAAAAATCTCTTCGACGGGTTGTCTAATTTTCAATCCAACGCTTTTCTTGGCGGGCCTGTCAGCAACGACAAATTATTTTTTCTTCACACCTTGGGCGAAAGAATCAATGACAGCCTTTTGATCAGTGAAAATCTTTTCTGGAGCGGTGATTTTGAACAGCTAATTTCGCTTATTCGCGCGGGACTGGTCGACGAAGAAGAGGTTCGTTTCTTTCTGGGTTATTCCGGCTGGAGTACTGGACAGTTAAAGGCTGAAATCGAAGATCATTCATGGATCGTAACGGAGCCATCTGTCGAAAGCATCCTTTCAAGTGACGAAAATTTCTGGAACGAGTGCATCAAATCGATCGGTGGTAATGCATTGCTTTGGCAGAATTTTCCGGAGAACCCCGAATTTAACTAGAAAGAGGGATTGGATTACGCCTGCTCCTTACCTTGCCTGTCCAGCCTTGCCAGAAAAGTAAGTTTTTCCGCTATCAAACTTGTTTTAGTGCTAAAATAGCGACGGTCTTCCAGTCCCAAAACTTTCTGAATTCCATTGCATGCGTCAAATAAAAAGAGTTCTTCGGCCTGTAGTAAATCATCAGGGGAGATATCTTCCTTGGCTGCAGGTTCAAAGCCCGCTTCCTTTACGCTTCTGATAACCTCTTCTTTCAGTGCACATCGGTAACCACCTGAATTTTCAGCAACAAAAAAAACAGTTCTATTTACCGCAAAGGCGAACGATCCGCCAATACTTTCGCATACATATCCGTCTCTGTTCAGCAGGAGCATATTGGGTCTGTTTTGCTCCCTGGCAGTGCGGATACACGCCTGTTGGAGATATTGACCGGATGCCGCAAAACATCCATTCGGCTGGATATCCTTCAGTTGATCCCGGTAAAATGAAATCAGCAGTCCGGGCTCTTTCACGGGGAAGTATCCTTTCTCAATCTCGGACGCTCTTAGCAAAATATTGGGTTTGTTAGCGCCGGGATAGATTTGAATTTCAATTTTGGCTGCGTGGTAAAGGTGATTTTTATTTAGTAACCGGGAAACATCTTTCCGAAGGATTCTGCCTTCCGGATCCAGGAGGCCGGTGAGATCCAGGTCAATAGACCAGCCTGATGCCAGCAGGTTAGCTGCGATAGACTCGGGGAAAAGGACTTCGTTGTGCTCCGCCCGAAAGTACTCGCTGAAGCCACCTACTCTTTCATCGAAATCAGCTAACGTGAAAACTGGCTCATTTTCTTTGTAAAACTGACCGTTGAGTAAGAAAAATCCTCCCTTCATAATTCTGGTATAGCGTTAGCTGAAATTGTAATTGCAACTTTTTTCTTCCGCCGCGACCTTTTTCGTACCATTTAGTTTCCGCCAGAGGGCGAAAATAACATGGTAACGAAGTCAAAGAAAAGTGACGGGCGGAGGATCATCGGGGTACAAAAACCAATAATGGCACCCATGAAATGAGCATCATGACCGATGTTATCCATTTTTTTCCTGCTCATATAGAATGAATAGTAGAGATACAAAAGGCCAAAGATGATTCCCGGCATCGGCAATACACCGAAGAAATAAATGGGTTCCCAAGGGTTGAAAAATATGGCGGCAAAGAGAATAGCAGAGACGGCTCCAGATGCTCCTACTGCATTGTAATAGAAATTATTCCGCTGCTTAATGAGTGACAGAAGGCTTGAAAAAATGACTGAACCCACAAAAAGTCCGAGGTAATAATAGGTTGAATTTCCTCCGAAATTCATCTCGAAATAATGCTCAACCGCTGTGCCGAACGACCATAATACGATCATGTTTACCAACAGATGTTCCCAGTTTGCATGAACTAAAGCGTGGGTCACCATGCGATAATACTGTTTTTTGTGGTAAATCTGAAAGGCGTTGAACTGAAATTGTTTGACCACCTCCTTGTTCGAAAAAGCCAGGATTGACATTAAAGAGATGATGATGACCAGCATTATCGTTATAGAAGCCATACGTCAGATGTGTAAAATTTTGTAGGTTAATTCACGTAAAAGTTCTCCGTTTTCCGTAGTTCCGCCACGGGCGCCTTTCGAGCGAAGATCATATTCGCGGAGGAGGGATAAAACCAGAACAGCTTTCTGCAACGGAAAATTTTTTGCCGCAGTAAGATAATCATTTATAAAGTAGGGGTTTATCCCCAATCTTTGAGCCACTTCTCCCTGATTACTTTTATTTTCAATCGCATGATAGGTAAGAATCTTCCTGAAATAGGCGATTAGAATTCCGACTATCATTGTTATGTGATATGTTTTTTCGTTATGAATCAGATAGTTGACGATTCTGTTTGCTTTGAATATATCTTTGCTGCCGAGCGCTTTCTGGAATTCAAAGGCATTATACTCTTTGCTGATCCCAATATTTTTCTCGACATCATCCACAGTGATGCTTGTACCCGGTATTGCGGCAATTAGTACTTTATCTAATTCATTGACAATCCTTTGCAAATTGCTGCCAATATGATCGGTGATCATCTGAACGGCCTTTGGCTCAATCCCAAGTTGTTGAGATTTGAGGTAATCCACAACCCATGCAGGTATCTGATTCTCATATAGCGGCTTAGACTCCATGTAAACGCCGAATTTCTGAATCGCTTTGTAGAGCTTTTTGCGTTTATCGATAGTCTTGTATTTATGGCAGAGAACCAGCAGGGTAGAAGGTGCCGGTTTTTCAACGTACGATGCCAGTTCGTCGATGTCCTTGATATTCTGCGCTTCCCTGACAACGATAACCTGGCGTTCGGCCATCATGGGATAGCGGCGGGCGGCGGTCAAGATTGTGTCTATTGTGATATCCTTGCCGTAAAGTAATGTCTGATTGAAGGATTTTTCACTCTCAGTTAGTACATTATCAAGAATGTAGTCGCTTACGACATCGATATAGTAAGGTTCCTCGCCTTCCAAAAAATAAACGGTACTGTAATTTTTATTTTTTAAATCGGCAAGAATTTTATGGTAGTCCATCCAATCAGAATTTCAGATGTTTTACGGATCTTCCGTCGTTGATGATTTCCATCAAAGCATTGATTCCAACTTCGAGATGCGTATTTACGTACTTGCGGGTTACCTCCTGGTCGCTTTCCTGCGTCTTTACGCCCGTCGAAATCATCGGCTGATCAGATACTAAAAGCAGTGCGCCTGCCGGGATGGAATTGCAAAAGCCCACCGTAAAAATTGTGGCAGTTTCCATCTCAATAGCCATTGCCCGTGTTTTGATCAAATACTTTTTGAAGCGTTCGTCATACTCCCACACCCTTTTATTGGTAGTGAAAACGGTTCCGGTCCAGTAATCCAACCCCATGTCGCGGATGGTTGAGGAAACGGCGCGCTGTAGGCTGAAAGCTGGTAAGGCGGGTACTTCCGGTGGTAAATAGTCGTTGGAAGTACCATCACTTCGAATGGCAGCCAATGGCAAGATCAGGTTTCCCAATTCACTTTTACGTTTTAATCCGCCGCATTTGCCAAGGAACAGGACAGCGTCAGGCATTACCGCACTGAGGAGATCCATGATGGTTGCAGCGTTGGGACTTCCCATTCCAAAATTGATAATCGTGATGCCATTGGCGCTGGCGTTCGGCATGGATCTGTCTTCACCGACAATTGGAACTCCAAACTTTTCTGCAAAATTTTCAACATAACCCTGAAAGTTAGTCAGCAGGATATGTTTCGTAAACTGATCCAATGGTCGCCCTGTGTAGCGGGGTAGCCAATTCTGTACAATTTCTTCTTTCGTCTTCATAGGCGCTTTTGTGCAAAATTACCTGCTTTTTGCATTATGTTGCTTGAAATGAAAATAAAAATTTAGATTTAAGCAGATTCTCAGTAAAGATGCAACTTAATTTACCTGTTTAACAATTTTCGGACTACTCAAAAGGAAGGGCGAACTTTTATTTTTGATGCGCTTCGCCGACGTTGGGTAAAGCTGACGCCTGAAGAATGGGTCAGGCAACACTTGGTTCGTTATCTGATTGAAGAAAAGGGGTTTCCAGCTTCGCTGATAGCCGTTGAACGTTCTTTGCGCTTCAATCAGCAGGATTTCAGGGCGGATGTTGTGGTTTTTTCTACCGAAGGAAAGCCATTGCTGGTTGTTGAATGTAAGGCACCGGAAGTGAAGATCACACAAAAGGTCTTCGATCAGATTGTCAGGTACAACTTCGAATTTCAGGTAGATTTTTTGATCGTCTCCAATGGGATGACCCATTTCTGCTGCAAAATTGACAAAGGCAACCTTGCTTATGAGTTTTTGCAGGAAATTCCCGATTTCAAAGAGATTAATTTTTAGAGCGCAATTGGTAGCTATTTCGTGCGATCAAAGAGTTGTAGCAAATATTCATCTTTCCAATCGACGCCATCCCGGATCCAACCTTTTTTCGTGCCGGTGATTTCAAATCCAGCCTTGCTAAAGAGTTTTAGACTTATATCATTATCAGTAAGTATGTTCGCATAAATCTGGCGCAGGTTTAGTTTCTCAAAACAGTAACCGACCATCATGTTTAATGCCGCTGTGGCATATCCTTTTGACCGGTCCTCCCGATTATAAATAAGGATTCCGATTCCCACTCGGGAGTGAAATGGATCAAAATCGAAGAGGTCGATGCATCCAACGGTTTCGCCATCAATGGTATCGATCATCATTCGGAGCTGCTTCGCTTCATAGATATCCTGGTCCGAATTTTGGATATAGAGCGCCAGAGTATGTTTCGAAAACGGGGCAATTGTATGACTGACAGTCCAGAGCTGCTCATCATTTTCCCATTTGTACAACAGGTCGATATCCGCGGGTTCAAGGGCTCGCAGGGAAATACGGTTGTCTTTGAGGTGCAGCTTCATGGTAAGGCTATTTCAGGAAATAATTTGTTCATAGAGTAGTCGGTTAACAATCGACCGGCCCAGGGTGAGCTCATCTGTAAATTCAAGTTCATCGCCTACCGAGACACCTCTTGCCAGGGTCGTTATGCGGACATTGCTATTTTTCAATTTTTTGAAGAGATAGAAATTGGTGCTGTCGCCTTCCATAGTTGTGCTCAGCGCGAAGATCACCTCGCGGATACCGCCACTTTCTACGCGTAGTATCAAGGAATCTATTTCGAGATCGGAAGGTCCGATCCCGTCCATCGGCGAAATAATTCCTCCAAGCACGTGGTAGACACCCCTGAATTGCTGTGTATTTTCGATCGACATCACATCGCGGATATTTTCTACCACGCATACCAGTCCGCTGTCGCGGGAATTGTTGCTGCAAATATTGCAGACATCGGTGTCCGAAATGTTGTGGCACACTTTGCAGTGCATGACTTCATCTTTCAGCCGTGTTAAGGCCTCGCTAAAACGATGCACCTCATCGGCTTCCCTTTTGAGAAGATGCAAAACAAGACGCAATGCCGTCTTTTTCCCGATCCCGGGCAACCGGGCAAACTCGTTAACGGCATTCTCTAATAATCTGGAAGGAAAGTGGTCTATGTTCATTTGATTACAAATATCGCTCAAAAGTAGTAACTGTGTTTGACAATACGCCGAAATGGAAAATGAAAAGTTAAAAGGGTTTTAAACCAAATTTACTTAAAAGTGTCAAACGATCATATCCTTAAAAAATAGTAGTATGATGAAAAAAACTTTTTTTTGTAGCAACCATCGTTTGCATGCTTGCGATTACCGTTAATGCACAACAAAGAGGAGGTACTCCTGAAGAACGGGCTAAACGTCAGACTGAAATGATCAAAGAGACAACAGGAATTGATGCGGCTAAAGCAACAAAAGTAGAAGCTATCCTCTTGAAATATGCAAAAGAGATGGCTACACTGCGCGAAAAAACTCCGGATCGTGAAGCAAGACGCGAACCTCAAAAGGCTTTGACAGATAAACAAGAAGCTGAATTGAAGACCGTTTTAACCGCTGAGCAGTTTGCTAAGTATACTGCAAAAATGGAAGAAATGCGCAAAAACAGGGGCCAGCAGTGACCTTCTAAGAGTTAAGCCAAAAATCAAAAGGTAAGGGCTAAAAGTTAAAAGCTGAGTAAAATTAGCGGTTAGCTTTTAGCTCTTCTTTTTTAAACCGGAAGGGCAGCAGCGTATCTATGCCGTCAATTACCAGGATAGTTGAATTACCGTCTAAAATTATTTCGACAGGTTCATTGTGAAGATCTTCGTATTCTGCAATTACCTGACGGCAAGCGCCGCAGGGCTTGGCAAATTCGTCCGGCAACAGCCCATTGGACAAGGTAGATACGGCGAGCGTACGGATGCCGGTGTTTGGAAATTTCGAGGAAGCATAGAATAAAGCGGTTCTTTCTGCACACAATCCGGAGGGATAAGCAGCATTTTCCTGGTTGTTACCGGTAATTATCTCACCGTTTTCCAGCAAAACTGAAGCGCCGACATGGTAGCCGGAATATGGAGCATAGGCTCTCTGTGCAGCCTCCCTGGCTAAGCGGATTAATTTCTGAGAGATATCGGGCAGTTCCTCTACTGATTGATAAGTTTTGACTTTAAATTCAAGTTGTATCTCCTTCATCCTCATCTGTTTTTTTCCAACTCAAAAATAGGCATAAATTTTTAACTTTGAAGCAAACAATTGCAGATGGAGAAAGTGTTTCGGCTGTTTTTAGCCCTTTGTATATTCCTTGTATTTTCAACAGATAATATCGTGGCTGCTCCGCAACGGATGAGCAGGCAGGAGTACATCGACAAGTATGCGCGGCTGGCAGTTCAGGAAATGATAGATCACCACATTCCGGCGAGTATCACGATGGCTCAGGCTTGTCTGGAATCTTCGGACGGCAATTCTGAGCTCACAAGACAATCAAATAACCATTTCGGCATAAAGTGCAAAAGTAGCTGGACTGGTCCATCGGTGCGGCACAACGATGATGAGGCGAATGAATGTTTCAGAAAGTACAGGACACCTGAAGAGTCATTCAGGGATCATTCCGAATTTATTACCGGAAGTCCGAGATACAGTTTTCTATTTGCTTACGATATAAGGGATTATAAACGATGGGCTCACGGTTTGAAGCTTGCCGGCTATGCCACAGACCCGTCATATCCTTCCAAGCTGGTTAAAATTATTACTGATTTCAGACTCTACGAGCTGGATCAGCTGGATTGGAAATATGTGAAAACGGGTGAGAAAAAGCGCCACTTCTCGCTGTTTGGCTTCCTTAAGAGGAAACCGGCTGATCAGAATTTGGCCGTTGCAACTGGCTATTTACCGCGCGTGATCGAAAAAAGAAACGGGCGGAAGTCATTTACGGCCATCGAAGGGGATGATTACACCCGTATTGCGAACGAATTTGGCAAAAGGGATTGGCAGATATATCAGTATAATGATGCGCAATCCGGCGATGCCCCTGAGGCAGGTGAACCGGTATTCCTGCAATCCAAGAGGTCAAAAGCGCCACGCGGCAATGATTCCCACACGGTCCAACAAGGCGAGACCCTACGTTCGATAGCACAATGGTATGGTGTAAAACTTCAGTCGCTTAGGAGAATGAATAATCTGCCAGACAGTTCAGAAGTAGAGGTTGGCACGCAGTTATCGCTGAGAAAAAGGGTAAAATAGTATCAGGAGAATGAGATATAAAAGTTGGGTCATAAGTGACATCCATCATCTTATGACCCAACTTTTATATCTCGTATCTAGCTTTATACGATTCGATATTTTGGAATCCTCTCAAAAATTCTTCGATTCCCATTCTTTTCTTACCAGCCAACTGCAAATCGATAATTTGAAGATACCCGTTTGCACAGGCAATTTTCATCCACCTCTTTTTGTCGGACAAGATGGTTCCCGGAGGGAGAGAATGCGCACTATTTTCCGGAATGGTTCTGAATATCTTGAGTGAAACGGGCTCTTTTGAAGGAGCAATAAGTTCAGTCCAGGCAGTAGGGTAGGGACTCAGTCCTCTTATTTTGTTGTGGATTTTTTCCGCGTCCAGTTTCCAGTTAATCTGGCAATCCTCTTTGAATATTTTCGGCGCGTGAAGCTTTTCCTGTTCTATTTCCAGCTTATCCTGCGGGATTGGAATGGCTGTGCCATCGGCGAGGGCATCCACTGTTTTTACAACAAGTTCGGCACCAATTGCCATGAGTTGGTCATGCAGCTCACCGACAGTCTGATCGGGTGAAATGGATACTTTTTCCCGGTACAGGATGTTGCCGGTATCAATTTCCTGTTTCAGCAGAAATGTTGTAACGCCACTTTCGGTATCACCATTCATGATGGCCCAGTTGAGTGGCGCTGCGCCGCGATAGCGTGGCAAGAGTGATCCATGCAGGTTGAACGTGCCAAGAGCCGGCAGTTTCCAAACAACTTCCGGAAGCATCCGAAAAGCGACAATGATCTGGAGATCAGGTTTCAGGGATTTTAATTCGGATAAGAAAGCCTCATCTTTGAGTTTTTCAGGCTGCAAAACCGGCAAGTTGTGAGCAATTGCATAGGCTTTAACGGCCGATTGGTGCATTTTCTGTCCACGACCGGCTGGTTTATCGGGAGCCGTCACAACTCCAACAACCGTGTATCCTCTTTCGACGAGAGCCGCAAGAGAGGCCACCGCGAAATCCGGTGTACCCATAAAGACTATGCGAAGACCATTTGCCATAAGACGTGAGATATGAAACTTAAGATATGAGATATAAGACTTGAGAGATGAGGCTTGAGCCAATATTGATAGACACTATCTTATGTCTCATATCTCATCTCTCACGTCTTGATATTTTATCTCAGGTTTGTGTTTCCTTTTGTCGCTTTTGGGAAGTACGGGCAATTTTTACATCCGTTTCCGCAGCAATATCCTCTATCCTTCAGGTATTTTTCGGACATGATACGATAGCCTTCCGGCGATAGCTCATAGTCTACACCCCTTACCAATTCATCTCCGAATTTGATGTTTTCCTCCATTGATTCTTATTGTTTTTTATCCTTGCTCCCTGTTACGGGGCGGTCGCGACCTCCCCCTACACGCGCCTCCTTGCTCCCTGCTCCGTTTTCCCTTCTTCCTACAGTGTCGAGTCCAGCGAGTGTCCCATCCGGTCTCTTTTGGTTTGCAGGTAAAACTCGTTAAAAGGGTTCGATTTTATCTCAATTGGAATGCTTTCCACGACTTTTAGTCCGTAAGATTCCAACCCAACCCTTTTAACCGGATTATTTGTTATCAGCTTCATCTTTTTAACTCCAAGGTCAGAAAGAATCTGAGCGCCCACGCCGTATTCCCGCTGATCCGGGTCAAACCCAAGGTGAATATTGGCGTCGACCGTGTCCAGTCCCTGTTCCTGAAGCTTGTATGCCTTAATTTTGTTCATCAGTCCGATGCCGCGACCTTCCTGCTGCATATAAACGATCACGCCCTTTCCTTCTTTTTCGATCAGCTGCATCGCTCTGTGCAACTGCTCGCCGCACTCACAGCGGAGTGAGCCGAAGATATCCCCGGTAGCACAAGAAGAGTGTACCCTTACCAGGACGGTCTCATCCGGTTCCCATGTTCCTTTAATCAGGGCAATATGCTCGATTCCGTTCGACTTCTGAAGATAGGGTATCAGTCTGAAATGGCCAAATTCGGTGGGTAATTTCACCTCTTCACCTCTTTCGATGAGCGTTTCCTTTTCCAGTTTGTAGGCAATCAAATCGGCGATTGAGACCAGTTTTAGATCGAATTTCTGTGCAATCTCATAGAGTTGCGGTAACCGTGCCATTGAACCATCCGGATTCATAATTTCGACCAGAACCCCTGCTGGCTGCAATCCGGCCAATCTGGCCAAATCCACAGTTGCCTCGGTGTGACCTGCCCGGCGCAGTACGCCCCTGCTCTTGGCACGGAGCGGAAAAATATGTCCGGGACGGCCTAAATCACTCGGTTTTGTATCCGGGGAGGCCAATTTTTGGATCGTAACGGCGCGATCGTGCGCAGAGATACCCGTCGAAACATTGTCGCCAACAGCATCAACAGAGACAGTAAACGGAGTATCGTGGATGGAAGTATTGCGGCCAACCATCATATCCAGTTCCAGTTCTTCGCAACGTTCTTCTGTGATAGCCACGCAGATAAGTCCGCGCCCTTCGGTGGCCATGAAATTTACCATCTCGGGAGTGATCTTTTCGGCGGCAGCAATGAAATCGCCTTCGTTCTCCCGATCTTCGTCATCAACGACGATAATAAATTGGCCACTGCGGATTGCAGTAATGGCCTCTTCAATTGTATTTAATTTTATGTCATTCATAGTAAAAAATAATGCTATTTGAAAATTAGAAAGAGGTCAGACGGTGATATTATCCTCCTTCTTCCAGAAACGAAGTTTTTTAAAGAACAGGATGTAAGCGTCTGAATCAAGCAATGTAGAATCTGTTACTGCCTTATACGTGACAAATACGCCGGCTGGCAGAAAGATGATTGTAGAGAACCAAACCCCAAACCACAATCCGGAAATGGCCTCCCGGACATATTTCTCACCGGTGGTCGACATGACCCAATAAAAGATGAAGAGAATTACGGAAACGACCAGTGGCATACCTAATCCGCCTTTGCGGATAATCGCGCCCAGAGGTGCTCCAATGAAGAAGAAGATAAGGCAGGCAATGGAGAACGTATATTTTTTATGCCATTCGGTATCGAATCGGTTTAACATTCTGATGTTGGAAATATACTGGTCGTCGGCTTGCTTAATAGCCCGGATATTATTTCTGGCGCCTGTTAAAGCCCCTTCAATAATTTGCTTTCGTACTGGCAGAATAGAGTGTTGACAGATGCTGTCTATATCGATGTATCTTCGCAGTCTGATTTTCCGTTCTGGCACAAGTGGTTTATGAACCAGCGCATTCACAGCGATGGCGACTGGTTGAATATAAACCATCGTGAGAGATTGTTCCGTATTGGAAAACTCTACCTGTTTGGCGATGGAGTCTGAAAAATGCAGCAATTGCTTGTTGTTCAGCGCCCGATATGAATTCCGGAAGATGCTCTCGTCTTTCCGTTCCAACTCCATTCCCTGAAGCGTCGAGTAAATAGTCTGTTTCGAAAATTTATCCGTTCGGGTTGGATATCCCCTTGCCTCTCTGTTGTCGGTCTGCATTTCGGCATGCGTCTGACCGGAATAAAGATTCAGAATCAGATACCGCTTGTCGGATGTTATTTTCATGGTGCCAGAATCGGCTACCGTGACACTCTCGTTCCCTTTATCGAACTGATGGTCATAAATCATGATATCATAAAGCATCGATCCGTCTTTGGACTTTCGTCCGACTTTAATCGAAAAATTAGGAATATCGTCGGAAAAAATGCCCTCCTTTACTACGATTTCAGGCCTCATCTGACGAATACTCGACATCAGGGCAATTAATTTTTTATAGGAGACCGGAATCACCCGATTGGAGAAATAAAAGGCGCCGATACTCAACAGGATGCTCAGTACGATAACTGGTTTCATGATGCGGAACAGGGAAATTCCGGCTGCTTTCAGGGCAAGCAATTCATTGTTTTCACCCAGATCGCCAAAAGTCATGAGGGAAGCCAGCAGAACCGAGAGCGGCAAAGCCATCGGCATGAGCATGGCCAGGGTATAGATCAGAAATTCAACGATAATATTTAATTCCAGTCCTTTGCCGACTAAATCATCGAGGTAAACCCATAGAAACTGCATCAGGAGTACGAACAGACTGATGCACAGAGTAACGATCAGCGGACCAACAAAACGCTTAATAATATATAGATGTAATCGCTTCATGAATTGAATGAAGATTCGCAGGCAAAGCTAATGCTTTTTTATGATTTATCGGAAGATTTAGGAGCCAATGGCTTTTCTCAAGCGGCTAATCGAGGAGTCCCAGAGTTTGGTTACGTCTGACTCATCACCTTCATCGATGTGGTCGATAACGATCAGGGAAAGATCTTCAATTATCTCACCCATAACGATATGAAATTCAAATTCGGAAGGTTCGTCGCTTTCCAGCCACTTGAATTTGACCGATTCGAGAGGTCGAATGGCAAGAAGCTCCGCACTTTGATTTGTTTTTCCCCAGACAAAAGTATATTTCGTTCCATCCACTAGGACATTGTCGGAAAACCATTCAGCCAAACCAGAAGCTGTACTTAGACGGCTGAATAATACTGAGGACGATGACCTGATCTGATATTCGAGTTCAATTCTTTTCATTTAGACCAAATACTGTAGATGAGATTTTTGGAAATGGCATTCAATATTACATTTTTTTCAAAGTCAACGCTGAAACAGACCCGTTAACTGGGGCTAACTTTTTGCAAAGTACCATTTTTTTAATCGAAATCAAAAAAAAATGAAAGCGAACAAATATTTTGCTAATTTTTTAAATCGGCCTTGCCCGAAAACAGAAAGGTATTATATTTGCAGGCTCAAACTTTTGAAATCTGGCGAGGTAGCCTCCCGACGTAAAGCCGGGATTAGAGCGTCCCGATCAGAATCGGGAAGGTCGCTCGGTGAATTGGGAGTTAATTGAAATAATGGCGAGGTAGCTCAGTTGGTTAGAGCGTCCCGATCAAAATCGGGAAGGTCGCTCGGTGAATTGAGTGTTAAATGAAATAATGGCGAGGTAGCTTCCCGACGTAAAGCCGGGATTAGAGCGTCCCGATCAAAATCGGGAAGGTCGCTCGGTGAATTGGGAGTTAATTGAAATAATGGCGAGGTAGCTTCCCGACGTAAAGCCGGGATTAGAGCGTCCCGATCAAAATCGGGAAGGTCGCTCGGTGAATTGAGAGTTAATTGAAATAATGGCGAGGTAGCTCAGTTGGTTAGAGCGCATGATTCATAATCATGAGGTCGCGGGATCATGCCCCGCCCTCGCTACTTGAAAATGAGGCAGTTGTATTTTTAGTAATATAGCTGCCTTTTTATTTGCATACAATTTGCATATCAGACGTCTCAAAAAATATTCTTAGGATGATAAGGTTTGCCATTGAAGTCCGCTAAAATGATCCATTTCAGTTCGCCCACACCGTCCAATTAACCGCCTGCTCAATCCGCTCTCTAAACAACCTTCTATTCTCGATCAGCTTCTTCACCTCTTCCAGAACCTCCCTCGGGTGCCTGTTATCCTTCTTTGCCTTCTCAATGGTCAACCTAACCAAAAGATCGACTAATTCTTCATGTTTCATGGTTGTGAGATTTAGCTGTTACATAAAGTTACGGCATTCCTGGGAGAAAAACGAATGATGGGCAATATTTTTTAGGTGGACGCACGATTAAGGATAGCTGTTTGGAAGGCCCTATCCACGATTGTCGGGTACCAGATACATGGAGGCTCAACCCCCTGCTCGATCGAAGGGTTGGAACAAAAGGACAGCAAACGGAATCGAAACAGTTATGCTCTGGAAACTCCTGCAGATTGAAAATCTTCGGAAAACGAACATCTCGCGAATAAATAAAAAATGTACGAAACTGTTTTTTTGTTTGACTTCCAATTAAACTTTAACTTTGATCTATTGCAGCAATGCAGTATTTGACAATGATTGAAACTGTTTGCCAGCGCGAACCGTTGTGATCCGACGCCTTTTTTAATGGTTAATAATTGGTATTTTGTTGCATCGATGCCTTTGGTGAGGGTAAACTGGTCTGCCTGGAACTCATGGATCTCCTTCATGTCGCGGATAAGCAGGTAAATGACAGGGTTGAACCAATGGATGATTTTTACTACTTCCAGTAATAACAGGTCGAAAAAATGGTTTAATTGGATGTGGGCCTGCTCATGGGCAAGCATCACCTGGTGGTGATCATCATAATCTTGTTCGGAAATTACGACGTTCCGGCCAAATGAAAAGGCTGAGATCTCCTTATCCACAATAAGAACCCGAAAGTTCTCCATCCGGATCATCCGTGCCTTGCGAAAGAGTAAGAAAATGGAAACAATACCCCGTGTCAAAATCATGAGGGTAATCAGCAATCCGGCAAGATAACCATATTGAAGAAGTTGCTGTACCGGAAATGCTGTTGGTCTTTTAGCTTCAACCTGTCCATTGATTCCAGATTGAGGAAATTCCTGTGAAATTTTCTCCGTTGCGGTAAAGGCAGGTATCATCTGAAACGGGGTGGCAGTCCTGACGGTCTGCGGCAATGGCACCAGCGGCACGGTCAGTGAAAACAGGACAATCGCAATCAGAAGCATCTTGTTGAATGCGAAAGATGCCTCTTTCCGCAGCAGTGACCTGAAAACCAGATATAGCAGGCTGAGGCAAATGGTTGACTTCAGCAAGTACAATATAAATTCATTCATGGCTTTCCTTTTTTTGCGGATTCAACCTGACGGATCAATTCCTTGATCTCTTCCATCGAAATCTCCTCTTCCTGTACGAACATTGAAACGACAGAAGTGTAGGATTTGTCGAAATACTTGCCCACCATATTTTTGAGACTGTTTTTGCTGAACTCCTCCCTGGTGACCACAGCTTTGTAACAATATGTATTTCCAAATTGCTCGTGATACACGAAGCCTTTTTCCTCGAGTCCGCGGACAATGGTTGAGACTGTGTTGTAGTGTGGTTTTGGGTTGGCCATCTCATCTACTATCTCTTTCACATACTAGGAACCTTTTTCCCAAAAGATACGCATGATTTCCTCTTCCCTGTTTGTCAGATGTTTCATACTTAAAAATTGTCTCTGCAAACATAACTACATGTTCTAGTATACTAACTATATTTATTAGTATATTAACTAAAATATTTAGGTAATAATATTTAAATTGAATTTCAGCTCTACAGTGGAAGCACTGATCAAAAATTCCACACCACACCGACTACCATAATTGTACAATAATTATCACAAGTTAGGCAACTAAATACGACGTATATGATTATGGAATTCGTTGTATTAAATAGTTTATAGACAGCCACATATAAGCCAATACCACGAAGAGGGGTGCTGTTTAACGAGGTTCATCATTGAGTTTTAGGAAGTGGTGGTGCTAAAACCCGACTTACAGGTTGCATGTTATTATGCGCAGCCGTTATATTTTTACTTTTTCACAAAATTAAATCGCTTCCGGACATTTTACGATGTATGAGTCTTTTACCATTTTACCTGTAAACCAAACAAAACGATATTCATTCTGATGTCGATACTTCTCTCGTTTTAAAAATAACTCATACTCTCGAGTCTGTTCCCTAAATGCTTCTCGGCCATATTGGTCATTTATAAACTTCCTATCTTTAAAAAAAGCATATTCCTCTATTTTCTTCTGGAAGTAAAGTATTCTGCTTTCATCATAGACACAGTTCCCTTCAATTCCTCCTAAAGCAAATAAGTAAGTAGTAGATTCCCTGACTGTCAGATTAAGCCGTAACTATTATATATTACAGTTAGTTTTTTAAACAACGAACTGATAAACCATAGCCTTTTCCTCCCCAGCCAACTAAGACCTCGCTGTTGTTATAATTACAACTTCGCAACCAAGCATAAATCGACGAATACTCTGAAGAACTCCAGAATGGACTTTGGTAAATAATACTATCAAATAGTCCGTTCCCACCAGCGCGCATACTCATTGGTATAGCTGTAAATCCACTTATGTTGGTGGCTCCAGTATTAGGACTTGACCAATGAACTGTACCTGCTTCTTTTAATTTGCCGCCAGCAACGCTTATCCCACCTAAAAATGTTGTAAGAGTTGTCCATTCTGTATCAGTTGGCACATGCCAGCCAATAGGACAGACTTTCGCAGTATTGACCGTATACCAATTGTAAAGAGCACCGTATGGCGTTTTATAGGTCGCACCATCGTTATTAAACCAGCAATAGGCAGGTGTTTCAAGGCTTCCCCAAACGTTATTGTCTGTCACTAAAGGAATTGAAGTCCCATCACTATAATGTGTAGTTTTTAAATTCTCGGCCATCCAAACCTGAGTCCCAATTGTTACAGTGGAATATATATTCCCATCAACATCTGCTACAGTGTTGTTAGGGACTGAATTTGATGTAGTAAACAAAATCTGATTTCCATATGCAGTTCCAGCAGTATTAGTTGCATATGCTCTAACATAGTACGTTGTTCCTGGATTTAAACCTGACAGTAAACTTGCATAACTACCTGTACCCACACTTAATCCATTAGAGTAAACACTATTTGCTATGGTCGGACCGGGGGAAGTACTCCAGCATATACCCTCTGTAATTGATATTGCCCCGCCGTCTGATGTGACATTTCCTCCACCCATAGCTGAATTGGTAGTGATAGAAGTAATGGCAGAAGTTGTAAGAGTAGGTAACTGTACCTGTGCTGAAGTTTTAAAAGAGACAGTTGGGCCATATAGAGTTGTTACAGGACTTGTAGCATATGCTGTCACATAATAGGTTGTATTGGGTGTTAATCCAAACAATGAAGAGGTAAAATTACCAGAGCCTGTCCCAATCGCAAATTTTTGCCCTGCATCTTTGGGATTTGGAGTGGTGCCGTAGAATACTCCTTTTTCGGTGATTGTAGCTATTCCATCAATAACAACCGAACCACCTACAACAGCACTGATGGACGTAAAACTATTGACATTGGACGTTGATACATTAAATCCTTGTGCTAAAATTGTACCAGCAACACTTACATTTGGGTCATTTAACCTATCATTGACGCCGTTTGCGAGGTCTAAAGCAAAGCCTGCTGTCGTAATTACGCAGTCTGATACACTACCTATTGCACAACCAGCAACGCCAGAAACATATCCAACAATTTTGCCTGAGGTTCCAGAAGCTTGAAAATTCTCAGGGAATATCTCAACGGCTAATCCTACTATTGTAGAGGCACAACCTGTTACCAGGATTGCACCTGGTAATGCTCCTATACCGGATGAAACTGCGATCACACCTCCTATACAAGAAGCTATTCCTATAGCGTCACTTGTCAATCCTAAACCAAACAGCAAATCACTGGTAGCACTTTTATTTAGAAATTTACTCAAGTCAGTACTTACAGTTACATTTCGCTGTACACTTATCGCGTTGTTCGAAGTTACAACGGCAATGTCAACCAATTGGTTCCTGTAGTTGGAATACAAAAAAACATTGTTGTCGATGACCATCCTCGATGGTAATCCTCTGTCGTCAAAGTAAATAATGCACCCCTCTTTGTTTTTGTCCGGCTTATAGTATGCTGTAACTGGCTTGTTATTTTTCATCGCAACAAAATAGCTGCTACCGTCCTTGCCTACGACCCAGTAGTTCCATGGTGTGCTTTGGCTGACATCGATGATACCAATCTTAAAATCCGATGATTTAAAGGAAACCAGGTTCCCGTAGTTTGTTCCTTTGCTATTGGTGGCATATGCTTTTACATAGTAGGTAGTGCCAGGCAGAAGGTCACTCAAATCCATGCTGAAATCGCTTGTTGTTGAATTGGATTTTACCCTAGTCCCGTTTGTCTCAGGATTATCAATGGTCCCCCAAAATATTCCCTTTTCAGAGATGATACCACCTCCATTAGAACTAATAGAGCCACCCACTGTTGCAGCAAAAGAACCTATGGCTGTTGCTGAAATCGTTGTCAATGTCGGCAAAGCAATCGGTGTAGTCGCGGTGATTTGGTTTCCATAGGCAGTACCTATGCTGTTGATGGCATATGCCCTGAAGTAATATTGAGTTCCTGGAGTTAATCCGGTAATGGCACTGGTGAAACTTCCGGTTCCTGTACCATCAGTCGTTTTGCTGTTTGCTGTGGTTGGCGTTTGACTTGTACCCCAGCAAACACCACGGGCAGTAATGGCAGCACCGCCGTCATTGGTAATGTTACCTCCTCCTGTAGCAGATGTAGCTGTCACCAACGACAGATCAGTCGTAGTGATTGTGGATAGGATCGCGGTAGTTGTTGCTGTGACTTGGTTTCCATAGGCAGTACCTATGCTGTTGATGGCGTATGCCCTGACATAATAAATGGTGCCTGGCGTTAATCCGGTAATGGCACTTGTATATACGCCTGCACCAGTGCCATCGGTTGATTTTCCATCGGCAATGGTGGGTGTTTGTTTGGTGCTCCAGCATACACCTCTGGCTGTTACCGTTGCTCCGCCGTCGTTGGTAATGTTTCCTCCACTGACAGCTGTGGCAGAAGTAACCAAGGTGAGTTCAGTGGTTGTGAGGGTAGGTAAAACCGCCATCGTGACGACTGTTAACTGATTCCCGTAGGCAGTACCAATGCTGTTTGTCGAATATGCCCTCACATAATAGGTAGTACCAGGAATCAATCCGGTAATTGAACTTTTGAAGAGACCTGATCCTGAGCCGTCAGAGGTCTTGCTATCGCTGGTAGTTGGATTTTGATTTGCACTCCAGCACACACCTCTGGCCATTACAGGTGATCCGCCGTCATTGGTGATGTTACCCCCACAATCAACAGAGGAAGAAGTAACGGAAGAGAGATCGGAAGTAGATATGACCGGTAATAGTGCGAGTGTTTTGAACGAGATTTGACTGCTATAGGCCGTACCAATTGCATTGGTGGCGTAGGACTTTAAATTGTATGTTGTACCGGGGTTGAGTGAAGTTAGCGAACTGGCATAACTACCTAACCCTTTTCCATCTGAGGTTATGTAATCCGAAGTTGTGGGATTGTCGCTGGTACTCCAGACGACACCCCTGGATAAAACTTCAGAACCACCATCGGCAGTTATGGTACTGCTTACTGCTGCTGAGTTGGAGGTTACGTTGGTTGCTTCCAAAATGGCAACCGTCGGAGCAACCTTCAATGATTCCTTTTTGCAATTGAAAAGTAAGAGCAACATCAGCATCAAGGATACTGTTACGAACAGCATTGATTTATTTCTCATCTGATAGAAGTAAGAGTTTAGGGACCATAAATTTATGAATATAAATTTATTTAACCAAATGACTATTTGATTGAAAGAGTCGAAAATAAAAAAGGAATGGTGAGTTGGATCTAACTTTAGATTGCCTTTTCTGGGTGCGACGGAGTGACAATTTAGACACTATCTCCACGCGATAAGACTATCGTTCCGCTGTAGAAAGAACGCGCCTGTTTTACGATTTTTTCATTCTCTCTTTCAACCTTATCAGCATCCGTGCGTAGGGTCGTTTCCGTTTAGGAAGGAGTCGGGACATGTGGGTGGGGGGCAAAAACAGTGGGGTATGCCACGATTGTTGGGTACCAGATACATGGAGGCTCTACACCCCGCTTGTAGCATAAGGTAAGTAATCGTTAAAATGATCAAACACTGCTGATTATTGAGTGTTTTTACCCAGTGAAGTCTATCAGCTTTGAGAGGTGTTTAACTGGCGTGTACGGACTATTTAGATGGCGTATCCATATATGCCAGACAAATTCTGGATTGGATGTAGGATAAAATAGCTCAAGCCATCCTGACGGAAAGTTTGCCTCCTATTTTTCAATCCGATTTTTAATGTCGCCTATTCCCCTTTTTATTTCATCCAGATTTTTCATAATTAGCGAATTATTAACTGGTTCCAACACCTCATTAGTAATATATAGTACATATTTCCATACTTCACGAATCTCGGTTATAGACAGGTCATAGGGGGCATAATCCTGGTTTAAGGAAATCATCTTGAATCCACCGTTCTTTTGGAGCTCATTCCTCACTTTCTTAAAAACAATCCCTTCATTTAAGGTAAGAATTATGTAAAGCTGATCATCTTTGACCGATCCTATGTCCTGAATAAATTCTCCAACAACCCAACAATTTTCTTGAAAGGGGAACATTGAATCTCCTGAGATTTGAAATGTCCTGTATTTTTTGTCTCGATCCAGAAATGGCAAGTTGAAAACCGGTAATTGTGATATGTACTCAGGATCAAAATAGCCTGTAGTATAACCCGCCTTCGCTTTGATAGAGACCAACTCAATATTTTCCTTATTATTGGAATCAACCGTTGTTGCCAAAACCCGCAACTCATTCCCCTTCACAAAAACATCAGAACCATGTTCAATAAGATGAATTTGGCTTTCTCTTAGACCTACGATATTAACACGTACCATTGTGTCAATGGATAAATTGAATAAGTCTGAAAGACCAATCAGAACATCTACAGGAGGGGTTGCTGATCCTAATTCGTAGTTGCTGATACTTGATCTTTTAGTATTCAATGCTTCAGCCAAATCGGTCTGAGACAGTCTCTTTCTTTTCCTAAGAAATTTAATGTTCGTTGACAAGTACATATCGATAATTAAATGTCTATATTAAAGGCAAAATAAATGTCTTTTAAATAGTCAAATATAATTATTATTTTTTGAATGTGCGCAATAAATATCAAGGAATTAACGATTCTGAAAGGAGAATTGGAAAATGAATATTCAGGATAGAACAATTGTCCATATGGATCTGGACACTTTTTTTGTCTCTGTTGAGAGGTTGCAGAATTCAGAATTAATTGGGAGACCTGTTATTATTGGTGGGCTTTCAGATAGAGGCGTTGTTGCAAGCTGTAGCTATGAAGCCAGAAAGTTTGGTGTTCATTCTGCCATGCCCATGAGGATGGCCTTAAACTTATGCGGGGACGCTGCCGTAATCCGTGGGGATATGGATTTGTACAGTAAGTATTCAAAATTGGTTACAGATGTAATTGCTGATAAGGCACCTGTTTATGAGAAAGCTTCAATTGATGAGCACTATCTTGATATTACCGGTATTGATCGTTTCTGGGGAGCATACAAATGGACACACGAATTGCGCCAAAGCATAATCAGTGAAACAGGATTACCAATTTCGTTTGGTTTATCCGTCAACAAGACCGTCTGCAAAATTGCAACTGGTGAGGCAAAACCAAACGGAGAAAAGCAGGTGGAGAAAGATTCAATACAACCCTTCTTAAACCCTCTATCCATCAAGAAAATCCCTATGGTTGGCAATAAAACGTATCAATTACTGCGATCAATGGGAGTTTCAACAATACAAACCCTTAGTGGTATTCCCATTGAAATGATGGAAAATTTGTTGGGAAAAAATGGCATTGAAATTTGGAAAAAAGCCCATGGGCTTGATTTCTCACCTGTAGTCCCTTATAGCGAAGAAAAGTCGATTAGCTCAGAAAGGACATTTGAGACTGATACCATTGATGTTCTGATGCTGGATAGGTTACTTATATCTATGGCAGAAAAACTTTGTTTTAAACTTCGGAAAAAAGAAAAACTGGCATCCGTTGTAACTGTCAAGATAAGATATGCCAATTACGATACTCACACCCTGCAAAAAAAAATCGCCTACACATCTCTTGATCAAATGATGATTGGGACTGTACGGGAATTGTTTAAACGCATCTATGAGAGAAGGATGCTTATCCGGCTTATTGGGATAAAATTTAGCGGCCTGATCAGTGGGGCACAACAGTTGGATCTGTTTGAAAACAATGAAAAACAGATTAAACTTTACCTGTCCATGGACAAAATACGGATGCGCTATGGATCAGGAGCTATTAAGAGAGCGTCAGGTATGATGATTAAATAGATCTATTCAAACATGTATCTTAACACACACAGCTATCATAGCCTCAGATATGGGACAATAAGCATAGACCAACTTTTTGGCCTGTCGGAAGAGAATGGTATTTCCGTTCTTGCGTTAACTGATATCAACACCACTATGGGCATTCCTGAGTTCGTCAAAAAGGCAAAGGAGAGAAATATTAAACCCGTTGCAGGTGTTGAGATCAGAAATGAAGACGAGCTTCTTTTTATTTGCGTTGCCAAAGACCGAGAGGGGTTGAAAGAAATTAACGAATATCTCACATGGCACTTCTTGAACAAGAAAAAATTTACGCAAAATAAAACTCGTTTTAAACAGGTATTCGTTTTATATCCCTGGGGACAAAAGAAGGTATCAGAGTTGGCAGACAATGAATTTACTATGATCAGGTCATTGCAGGTCAATAAACTTTTCTCCTCGGAGTACCGTGACTATTTAAGCAAGTTGGTGGTATGGCAACCTGTCACATTCCAGGATGAAAGATTTTGGCTAATCCACAAATGTATGAGGGCAATTGACCACAATACGTTACTCACCAAACTGACAACAGACCAATATGCAGATCATGAACAGAAAATGGTTCCAGCCAATCTTTTAAAGGATTCTTTTAAACAATATCCTGAAATAGTGGAGAACACCGAAAAATTATTGGATCAGTGCTGTATTGATTTTGACTTTAAGGTGACCAAGAACAAAAAGACTTACAGCAAGACCAAAGAAGATGACAAACTCCTGCTGGAAAAGCTTGCATTGGATGGAATGCTCTATCGTTACGGCTCCAAAAACCAAACCGCAAAAGACCGGATTCGGCATGAATTAGAAATCATTGACAATTTGGGTTTCTCCTCTTATTTCTTGATAGCTTGGGATATCATTCATTACAGTATGTCAAGGGGGTTTTACCATGTTGGGAGAGGAAGCGGAGCCAATAGCATAGTTGCATTTTGCCTACGAATTACCGACGTTGACCCAATAAAACTTGACCTCTATTTTGAACGGTTCCTAAACCCCAAAAGAACAAGTCCCCCTGATTTTGACATTGATTTCTCATGGAAAGATCGCGATCAGGTGCAGGATTATATTTTCAAACGATATGGCAAAAACCACGCGGCTCTTCTTGGAGCTACTTCAACCTTTAAAGACAAATCAATATTCCGTGAGCTGGGTAAAGTTTTTGGTCTGCCCAAGGAGGAAATTGATTTACTGATTAATGAGCCTGGAAGCAGTTATAATAAAAATGAGGTGGTAATGACGGTAATTACTTTGGGTAAGGAAATGCAGGAATTTCCCAATTATCGAAGTATTCATGCAGGAGGCGTCCTTGTTACAGAAGAACCAATCACTTATTATACCGCGCTTGATTTACCTCCAAAAGGTTTTCCGACAACACACTGGGATATGTATATCGCTGAGGATTTGGGATTTGAAAAGCTGGATATATTAAGTCAAAGGGGAATTGGCCATATCAAGGAAGCTGTAGATATAATTATTAAAAATGGAGGTAAGGAGGTTGACGTTCATCAAACTGACAAATTCTTTGAAGATCCGAAGGTGAAGCAGCAGCTCAAAAATGGAGAAACCATTGGCTGTTTTTATATTGAAAGTCCTGCTATGCGTGGCCTTTTAAAAAAACTTAGATGCGACAACTACATCAGTTTGGTCGCTGCAAGTTCAATTATAAGACCCGGAGTTGCGAAATCAGGGATGATGCGCGAATATATCAAAAGGTTTCACCATCCCAATGGGTTTGAGTATATCCATCCCATAATGAAAGAGCAGCTGTCTGAAACCTATGGTGTTATGGTTTTTCAGGAAGATGTAATTAAGGTGGCACATCACTTTGCTGGATTGGATTTAGCTGAAGCTGATGTGCTTAGACGGGCAATGTCAGGAAAATACCGGTCATTAAAAGAGTTTAAACAGATTGAAGACAAATACTTCTCAAATTGCAAACAACTTGGTCATTCGGAAGAATTAGCCCGTGAGGTTTGGAGACAAATTGAGTCCTTTGCAGGATACTCCTTCTCAAAGGCGCATTCGGCTTCCTACGCTGTTGAGAGCTTTCAAAGCTTATACCTAAAGGCACATTACCCGCTTGAATTTATGGTTGCAGTGATCAACAATTTTGGCGGGTTTTACCATCAATGGGTCTATTTTAATGAAGCTCAACGACAAGGTGCCGCCATTGAATTGCCATGCATCAATCATAGTTTAAAACAAACCAGAATAGAAGGGAAAACCATTTATATCGGGTTTGGACACATCCAGAATCTCGAATCTTCAACTATTGACTTGATCATTAATGAGCGTAACAACAATGGGAAATACATTTCATTATTGGATTTCACCCTCCGTGTCCCAATCAGCAAAGAACAGTTGTCAATATTGATCAGGCTGGGGGCATTTCGGGTATTTGGGACCAATAAATGTAACAGTCTTTGGGAAGCCCAGATGTATTCAAAAAGCACAACCTCTCAGATAAATTCAGTAACCATGTTCCCTGTTCACAATAAAAAATTTGTGCTGCCAGAGCTGGAGCATTCACTCCTTTCAGATGCCTATGATGAGATTGAACTTCTTGGATTTCCTGTTAGCATCAGCATGTTTGATATGCTGGAAACAAGTTTTAGAGGAGAAATTCCCGCGAGAGGCCTCCTTCAGTTTTTAGGCAAGAAAGTCAGGATGGTTGGTAGAATGGTAACAATTAAGTATGTCTGGACATCAAAAAAAGAAATTATGCACTTTGGAACGTTCATAGATTCCACGGGTGACTTCTTTGATACCGTTCATTTTCCAGATTCACTGAAAAAATATCCATTTAAGGGGTCAGGGATCTATCTGATCCTTGGTAAGGTGGTTGAAGAATTTGGTTTTCCTTCTCTTGAAGTTGAGAAGATGGCAAAGTTACCTATTAAGCCAAATCCCATGGCATAACTAAAACAATGAACTTTGTCCAGCAAAAGGGTCTTCCTTCTTTTTGTTGCTGCCCATTCCTTGCAACTTTAATTCCTTTTTGACGGTAATTTCATATTCAGAGCTGCTACTCATATCAATAGGAATAAGCAAGTCCTTACTTTTATTATGCGGGTCTTTAATTCTCACTGAAATAGGGTCAGCCTTAAAATTCTCACTTGGGAAAGGTTTTAGAAGTTTTAACACCTCCTCCATAGGCAATGAATCATCCAGCCATTTCTGTTCATCTTTCTTATCCAAAATTACAGGAGAACGATGATGCCCAATCTCCTGGGTTATAGAATTGGCAACCGTGGTAATTATCGAGAAGGAATTTATCACTTGTCCGGTGGTAGTATTAATCCATGTGTCCCATATACCGGCAAAGCAAAACACCTCATCATCTTTTTGGTGAATATGATAAGGCTTGTTTAGCTTTTCTTTTTCAGGACCTTCGATGTACCCATTGGCAATAACCAGACATCGCCTTGACTTGATGGGTGTCTTAAAGGATGGCTTGTTTATTATACCCATTTTGCCGGAAAAATTGATGTCATTCTCCTGGTTTAGATCTCCTTCAGACCGAGCATTGATCAGATACAAAGGTTTTTTTGCCCACGAGGGAGTTAGGCCAAAGTGAAAAGCTTGAAGCTCTGATGATTTATCATTAGTGATAACATATGCCAAATCACCAAGTGCAACATTGAAATTGGATTCAACATTGATTTCGATGGGAAAATTAACCCCAAATCGTTTTACAAACAGTTCTATATCTATTACTTGAACAAACCGGCCGCACATAATAGTTTGATTTTGAGTTAAACAAAGTTGGATATTTCTACGTTAATAGGAATGAAATTGATACAAAAATTCGTTTTAGTCAAAAAAACAGGGTAACTTATTGAGAAAATGGCAAACTCAACTGAACAACAGGTGCCGGATCAAGAATCATTCAGGAAGTATTGTGTAAAAAGATTATCAGTGCATAAAGAATTCGTTAAGCTGTTTTATCAGGTTCTTTATACAGCAGCATTCGAAGGGATAGAGATAACTCATAGGCAAGCTTTCGATTTGCTAAATGAACTTTACCATAGAATGACGGGAAAATATAGATATGAGAGCTATGAGTCATTCTATATAATAAAAATACGTAAGAAACCTGAGGCATAAAACTGGAAGTGAGTCAAGAAGTGATAAAATCTATTTTGTCTTAGCCCCCCAAATAGTTGGACAAAATTTGGAATCGTTTAAAGGTCAGTGGAAGTTCTACCTCAATTGGGTCAATTTGGAATGTTCCGCAATTTCACGGAATCTTGAATCTTTTTGAAAAAAATGTCCAAATACTAGGGTGATAAGCCACTTCAATTAGGTAAATCCAATCTAAATTGATATAAGTCACCTTCTGTTTATTCAAAATCCCTTACATTTAACCTTTCAAAAAACCAGCCATCGAAAAGTTTTACAACATGAAAAAGTCGTTATCAAATTTTATTCTGATTTTGTCAGTCTTATTATTATCAGTGAATTGCAAGAAAGAAGCAGTTCCAGAGCCTTACTTATCGCTTGGTCTTGACGCGATTACAGCCGTCAAAGCGGGTGGGAACATAGCATTCGCTGTTCTCAGTAACACAAACTGGACTGTAGAAATTCCAGCTGAGGCTACTTGGGTTGCTGGCACACAATTGTCTGGCAGTAACAATGGAAATTGTAGTCTCACTCTGTTGCCGAATGATGGAGCACCACGCGAAACCTCACTCAAAGTAAAATATGCATCGACATTTGTGAACATAAAGATTCAGCAAGGGGGTTATGTTAAAACGTACATCACTCTTACTGAGCTACGAGCCAAGGGCGAAACGACCATAACCCAGGATTTGTACGTAAAGGGCAGCTTGATTTCTGATCAAGCAGGTGGTAACAGTACTTCACTAAAGAACATCTATATCAGCGATGCTAGCGCAGGTATGTGTATCCGTCTTGTTGCTGATGCAGCGACGATGGCAGTTGGTACGGAATTGGAAATATCACTGATGGGCGCAACTATGTCGAAATATAATGGGTTGCTTCAAATTAACGGGCTTGTCAATGCCAATATGACTCCCACAGGAAAGACCACAGTTATTCCAGCCAAGGCAATAACAGCGGCACAGCTATTATCTGGAGCATATGAATCAATGTATGTGTCTGTGGGTAACGTGGAGGTTGTAAACGCAGATTTATCAAAAACTATGGTGGTCGGCTCGTCTCATACAGGAATCAAGATGGAGTCAACCACTGGAGAATTGTTCGAAATGTTCAATGCGAGCTATTCCGAATATAAGGCAGTCAACGTTCCTCAGGGCTCGGGTTCCCTGCGGGGCATCGCAAACGTTAATCTTACTACTTATCAAATCATTCCTCAAAACAGGTCGGATTTTTCGGGTTTAACGGGTGCTCGTTTTGGTGCTGCAGCTGTATTGACATACTCGACACCAACTTTAGGTGGTACTTTTAAAAAGGGTGTCGCTATGGCTGCGGATAACTTGATTACTTTGCCTTATACCTTGGCAACCATTGGACAGCCCTACAACATGTCTGTAGCAATCTCAGGCACTGGAGCCGCAGGGATTACGACACCCGCAACAACCAGTGGGTCATTTACCACAGCTGCAGGAAATTTAATTATTCCGTTGGCTGGAACACCTACAACCGCCGGAAGTATCACACTGACCATCACAGGAACCGGAATAACAACTCCTATTGTTTTGGTGGGCACAGTGACTGATCCTACTACCTCAAAGACAATGGCAACTTGGACTTTTGATTCCCAACCAGCGGCTTTCCCAATTGCATCTTCAACTGTTTCGACGGATGAATCTACTGGGGCAGGCCTTAACCTTACGGGATTCTCTGCGCCTGTGCCTACGATTTCCTATACTGGATCTTCAAAGACTATTTACCTTGGTTCATGGGATATTGGAAAAGGATGGCTATTTACCTTTACCCCGAAACAAGCTATTGTGTCTGGAAAGACATTGTCAATTACCCTCAAAGCTTACGGAAGTAACACATCACCCAGAGATTTTATTGCTGAGTACAGCAAGGACGGAAATACATGGGTTCAGATGGGTACAGCTATAGAATATACGGCTGCCATTGCTTCCTACACTAGGTCAATCGTCCTAAGTGAAACACTTAGTAGCCAGGTTCAAATTCGGTTGAAAGTCAATTCAACTGTATCGATCAACCTGGCTGCCATCGCGTCAACGGGTAACTCAAGGTTGGCTGATGTTGTTATTTCAGTGTTTTAAATAAAATTTACACATTGCAGAGGGAGTAGATTATTTGAATCTATTCCCTCTGAATATTCGATGAACATGAAAACTACCTCCAACCGATTCCTCAGGCTAACAACTGCCATACTATATATATTAATGGTGTTTTCCTGTGGAAAGGACACTCAGACAACTGTCACAAATGAATTGTCTGCGCAAACTAATTCCACCGTGACCACCACTGCATCAAGTCAGTTCCTCAAAATTCAAGCAACTGGTCAATGGGCGATTGCTGTTACATACGTGTCTGGAGGTACAGGATGGGTCAGCCTCTCAATAACCACGGGAAGTGGCAATGCGAACGTTGTCCTTCAATACACCCAAAATTCACTGCCAGAAACAAGGGTTGCAGAAATAAAAGTAACTTCTGCTGATAAAGAGGTTAAACTCACATTGACTCAAGATGCTGCTGCCGTTGTTGGAGGTCGGTCAACAAATCCAAATTGGATTGAAATTCCCAGCGGAGGATCAAATTCAGATTGTGTTACATTCACTCACGACATCACGATTCTTGGCAAGACTGTACGAAATTATTCTATGATGTACGATAAGAAGGAGAAAGTCGCATATTGGGTGGCTTACCCTCATCACAGCAGCTACCTAGGGAGTCAGGTAAGAACTGATAACTGGCAACCTGACCCGATGCTTCCAACCACTTCTCAACCAGATTATTTTTCTGGTGTCACAGGTTATGACAGAGGACATCAAATACCAAGTGCAGATCGCACGGTCTCCTACATTGCCAATAGCCAAACCTTTTATTTCACAAATATGACGCCACAATTGTCCACCTTGAATGGAGCAATGTGGGCTAATCTTGAAGGACAGGTGCGAGGTTGGATGACGGGAAGCGACACTTTGTACGTTGTGACGGGAGCAGTACTAAAGACAGTGAACGGCAACGAAACAGTAAACTACTCTACAGATTCCAAGGGTGGTAAGATGGCAGTCCCCAATTATTATTACAAAGTCGTTCTTAGGTGGAAATCAGGGAAATACGATGGCGTTGGGTTCTGGTTTGAGCACAAGTCTTATGGCACCGGACCAGCAACTGTGTCAGTTTCAAAGACCGTCCGACAAATTGAGGCTTTGACGGGATTTAATTTCTTTGCAAGTCTACCGCAAACAACACAAGATGCTGCCGAAAGCACAATCACACCAAGTGCGTGGGGTCTTTAGGTTAAACTGACAGTCCACTTACCTCAAAAGCGAATAATATTGATGAAAACTCAATTTTATTCGTTTTTGTCGTTTATTCGGACTAACTTACTTTATACATGCTAAATTGGTATTTATGAAGAATGAGTGATTGATGAAGCAAGTTGCTGATGTGATCATGCAAAAAGCAAAGGCCAATGGTGAAAACCCATTTGTTGTTTTGAAGGAATTCAAAAAGGAACTAGAAAGGACAAGAATGATTAGGGAAAGTATTGTCTTAACCCCGATAAGTTGGACCCTTTTTTCAAAGGGGTTTGAGTTCAAATCGTGATTTCCAGATTGAGTTTTTTCAGAGCTACGGAGCAATGGTGATTTGTTTTATGAAGAGGAAGGGGCAACCTTAAATACCCCTTTCAGATCATCTTCGTCCGTGAGGATATTCCTGGCGCGTTGCTCTCCAGCATGGCCTTCACGAACAGCTCCTGAACCTTTGAAAGGCGCTCTGCTGGAGTAAATTTTCGTCTTGTGTTTTTCATACCCTAAAATTAATTTGTTACAAAATTGTTTTCCAAATTTTGTCCAACTTATCGGGGGTTAAGACATTTTGCATTCATCGGCTTAGGTGTTCGCAACAAAATTTGAGTTTCGCATTTCTATACAGAGTATGCACTTCCAATAATTTGCACCATACAAGGCTGCAAGTTTCATTGCATCTCTTTCAATTTTCTCATTAGCAAAGTCATCACCAAACCTGGTCTTGAAGTCTTTTATTTGAACAAAATAAATTGTTGCCTTTTTTTCAAGCCTTGGTTTCAATTTCAAGTCTGCAAAGTGCTTATTGATAATAGTTGTATGAAACTTAGGAGCTATTGAAAAACTTGAAGCTGGGATATTGTTTGTGTATGTGATTTGACAATTGAAAAACGGTTCATCTGGCAATTTGTCAAACATTGGGTGGAAATAATCTTTGATATCGCCAGGAATATGGTCACTCTTAATTTCATTGCAAGTAACACACATGGAGTAGTCATTCCCTTTTCATGACTTGGAATTATTCTTTCTCCAAATTACTCTGTTGTCATAATATACCTTCATATTAGAATATTGGTTTGTTTGTTTGTTTGTCATTTTTATGTCATCAGTTTCAAGTTAGCGCTGTCCCCAAAGCCTTGCCGCTAAAGGTCTGGGGCTTTGCGTTCGGGCGGGGGACGGGACTCCGTCCCCCGCCCGAACGCTGAAAGCGAGTATCAAAATTTAAAGTTAATGCGTTACCACGCCTGACGCAAAACCCATGTTAGCGGCATGTGGCACTGTTGCTACGAAGCCGTTCAGCCCGAATTCCGCAGAGAGGTTTGTTAGAAGCTGTGTCATCTACGTTTTTGAAATAAGGATTTAAGTCCAAAAAATGCAAAAACACCTAATACTAACCAACCAATCCATGAGTTGTCATTGCTTTTCTCTACAACAACTTTCTTCTCCCAAAAAATGAGTCGCTTGTTGTTACACTTCGTTAGGATTTCTATTGCTAAATCCTCTTTTGTTTTAAAATTGAAATTCTGCAAATTAATCTCAACACTTTTGTGTTCGCCATCTTTATAAAATTTCTCTTTTGCTGTATCAACACGATGTGTCACTAAAACTTCAAAGAACAAATTTTGTCCATTTGTGTTTGCTGTTACATCAGGTTGAATTGTCTGGAAGTATATTTCTTTAACAACATTGTCATAGGAAATTGTTCCGTGAATTGGCAAAGTGATTTCAGAATTGCTTGCGATAATTTCTTTTGCTAAAAAATGCAATGCGGTTTCTTGTCCACCTTTGCAATTTGTTTCTTCGTAGTGTCTGAAATGCCAATCGTTTTTGTCGCCTTGTGCTGCAACAAAAACTTTCCCGCAGTTAGGGCAAACGCAATCGCAAGTCAGCCCACGCTTAACCTCAGCTATCGTTACTATTTTGCCTGTTGTCTTTTCCTTGCCTAATTTAAAAGTCTTCATTTTAAAATTTCATTCCTTGCAGTCAGTTCAAAGTTAGCTGTTTCTCCAGCCATTGCAGCTAACTGGTTTATAGGCGCAATAAACCGGTGTATAGGCGCAGGTTTATTGGATTTTAGATTTAAACTAAAGTATTAATTAATTATTAAAGTCAAAGTGATGAAAAGAAAATTCCTTTCCCGCGAACTCTTGGGTGCAAAAATTTCAAGATAAATGAGACAGTGTGCAGTGAATGCTATTTCTAACGCTGACGTGATAATCATTTTGCCTAGATTATTATGCTGGAATACCTTTGTCCCACCCTGAGAAAATCAAGGCAATTTTCCCGGTTTTTTAGATGGTGCAAGTCACATAGTGGCTTATTAAAGGCAGTCGATCAAAAAGACTATATTGGAGTCGTATGATTGACATAAATATAGTCATGAATCTCAAATTTGTCTTAGTTAGTAGCCTTGAAGTTATCGAAAAACGATTTTATGCAAAACCTCGTCTGGGATTAGGTGAAATCCCCAAGTCATACAACAATGGCGGAGGTGATCAGTCCAACCTCATAACCGACCCAAATTCTATTCAAGTCTTCAAACATGGACTTACTCCTCACTTTGCTCAGGAACCAATGAACATCATGACAGCAAGAGCAGAAGGGAACAAGAATAAGGATGATAATCCGGGATATAGCGGATCAAAAGCAATCTTCCTACAGCCTGAGTTTAGGAATCCTATCTTTTTCAAGCGATGCATAGTTGTAGCAGACGCTTACTTTACCAGGTGGGATAAGAACCTTCCGTACCTTGTTTACATTCAACGCAAAAAACCCATTTGGGTTTGCAGGAATCTACGCTACCTAGCAACATCCAGAGAAGATGGAGGTGATTACTTCGTTTGCAATAATTACAACTACAGCCAACGAGATGCTTCTGTGGGAAGGAGCAAAGCGTATGCCAGTGATCCTTCCTCTTCACTATGAAACCCATTGGCTGAAATCTTCGCTCCACCTATCGGAAATTCTCAGCTTTCTTGTTCCTTTCCCGTCAGATAAGATGAGCCTACCCAGTCAGTGGTCTTGTTAATGCGGGAGCGAATGATGCTTTAATGTTAACTCCTTGCGGAGAAAAACTAATGGTAGAAGCTGCTCCGGTCGTACTTCCGAGAAGTCGTGTTGAGTTAGTTTAATTTTGCTGCACTCTTGGAAGTCGATGAGTGAAACAGGCTTGTTGCTTTCAAGTACAAATTTTCTTTTTTTCATTGTTATATGCGCGAGGTACAGACTTCTAAATTCATAAAAACTCCAAATTCTTCTACAAATAATGATGTTGATAATCAAATTTACCTGACAATCATTACATACTGAAATTAATACTTAGGTTAATCTGCAATGGCAAAGTTGCGCTGTTCTTCAGGAAATACTTGGATTGATTTGGTTTGTTTGAGTATTTCATCCTCTCGGAATACAATACTCAAGTAGTGAGATTTTCCTTTAAGAAATTTTCTCACTTCAAGTTCTGGGTAACACATTTCATCCACAGAATCGTAAAAGTGTTTTCCCCCTGCGACGGCTTGATTTATTCGATCTCTGTTTCTTTTATCCCAACTATTTCCTAGTATTCTCCTTCGGGTAAGTATTACTACAAGGTCTATGTCATTTACAAAGGTAGCGTCAGTAATAAAACTGCCAAATACAACGACTCTTTCCACCTCCCAAAGGAAATTGTCATTTTCATTCACTTCTTTCACACGACACAAAAACTCGTCAAAAAGGTTTTTTGCTTTTTCCTTACTTATGCTGGGTATTGCTTTGGCCATTCTTAAAGCATTACCTAAAATCGTTCTTGTATAAGTTTTATACTCAAAATTTTCAGGAACAAGTTCGAGATAGTCAAGCTGAATTAATTCTTGTAATACAGAATTTGCTTGTTCGATACTAATCACTAAGCGCTTCGATACTTTTTCTGGTGTAAGCTGATCATGAAATCGCAATAAATCTCTGATTTTAAGTATTGGAAAACCAGCAATACTTTCTTTTGGGTTGATTTTCATCTTTTTTGAAATCAATTTTAAATAGGGAAATTTCACATATCCATTCATTCGAGTGGATTAGGGCTCTTTGAACATCAAAGATAAAAAATTCAGACTATAGTCCGTGGTTTTAGGAGGCGAAATATTTCATTTTCGCTCTGACTAAAGTCTGAGAGATGTTAAGTGAGATTTTCGGCAAAGTGTTGCGTGAAATGCGGGAAGCAAAAAAGATCTCTCAGGAGAAGCTTGCCGAATATTCTGACCTAGACCGAACTTATATTTCGCTGCTTGAGCGAGGAATGAAGCAACCAACTATTACTACTATTTTTAAACTTGCTAAAGCCTTAAAAACCGATCCGTCTTTGATTATTCGTAAACTTGAGGAGGAAGTCAAGAAAGCAAACTAGTATTCAACTTTCTTCCTGAAACAAAGTTGAGAAATCTATTTTTGTGTACTACCTAATGGATATTTTGCCTCGATCTCTCCATAGACGTACATTACGTGACTTGGAAAAGAAAGTGGTAATTTTCTAAGCATTTATTTAGAAAGATACCAGCTTCCAACAGGGGAGGTGCTTTAATCTACATAATGGCTGTGAAAGATGATAAGTGTTAAGATCAGAATTCCAGCGTTGAGTATAGTGAGGTTATACTAATTATCTTCGTATTGTTCATGTAATTAGACTGATATCATGAACAAAGGTATAATTAATGAATACATCTGGTCGGAAATTGGGTATGGCTATTCAGTGCTTTTAGTTTTTTTGCGGACAATTACCACAGATATGGTATCTGACCAAATAAGTTTTGCTGATAATTTATCGATCAATTCAGGACATGTCATTGCTAATATACTGTATATTAAGGAGATGTGTTTTTTGTTTCGATTGAGTGTGAAATTTAAAACTAGGGGTGAAAAGTATCGTGATTTTCAACTACTGAAAATAATAATAGTATAAATTACTTTTATTAATTAAATTGCTGCTTAACTTATATCCCCATAATTTTCCCGCCAGATTCATCCAAGAGCTTATTTGGTATGTGTCGGATGTATGCTTCTCACGCATACTAGGTGCTAAGTCCAGATACATAATTGGCAAGGAACAAATACTTCTTTTACCAAAGATGTATTCAGTTGTTTGATTGAATCGGTATTTTTGAGTAAGTTGGTCTCTGCAGCAGGATTAAGCTCCTGGAACTTGTTGAGTGCTTTCTCCATATGCCTATATGTCCATGCCCATGCTCCGAATGCTCCTGAATGTGGATAAACGACTTCAAGGTTATTCGGATTCTTCGATGAGCACATCTTTCCGGTCTCATCCTTCCATATGTGACATTCTGGTCGAAATACCTTTAAAAATACCTCGAAATGCAAGTTGCCTGTCTCATTGTCACGAACTTCATAAATAATCGCCTTTTCGCTGGTACGTAACTGTGAAAAAGTGAATCCCTTGACTTCGCCTCTGCCTTCAAACAACTTAGGTAATTCTTTAACTTCATTTGTTTTCATGTTTTTGTGAGTTTAGTTTTCTTTTTGCAATTGTGTTTTGATCCATTCCTTGAACGAAGCCAGACTTCGAGCGGTGCAATAGATCCCGCCAGCCGCCTCCACCAATTGTTGGTATGCTATTTGATCAGCAGATTGGATTTCACCCTTCCTCAGGATTTCAATCTTTACTGTTAACCCATTTATGATCGCTGATATCGGACTCTTACCCCAGTGATTCTTTAGCTTTTCCCAGTCGGCTGCACTAATCCTGCGCACACGCCCCATAGTCTCAGAGAACATTTGTGTCTGGTCATTATTATCCGCGGGAATATCGTTTAGCCGGAGGTAGTCAATTATGCATTTTATCAGTCCCTCCCTTGTTCTCTCTTCATAAGACGGAGATGTCAGGAAGGTACCATCTGGGTATTTCCTCTGTCGGCATTCGACGTACATACGTTCCAGGTCCTTTACTTCTTTGGTTTTCATAGTCATTTGATATGTTTAGAACGGAACTTCGTCAATTTTGATTTCCTTCTCATAAAAGCTGCTCTTTATAGTTGGTTTTCTGTCAACAATCTCGGGCAACCCATCGCTGTTTATGACCATTTTCACTTCGTTGAATCCAGGAGCCCTACTCATGTCGCATTTGATAACGCTTTCATTAACGTCGGATTTTGAGACTGATATAATTATCTCCGCCTTTTTCATCACACTGCTTCCCAGATGTCCGGTTGCGAAATCATCATTCTTATTCTGGTGTAATACAGTAGAGATATGGCAGTTGTGGTATTTGCTCAATCGCATAATAAGCGTTACCACACGGATTGCCTCTGCTTCATCCAGCACTCCGTTGGTCAGGTCTGCGATGCCATCTATGACGCAGTATCCAACCTTGTCACCATAGAGTTTGAAGGCGTGTTCAATGATCTGGCATCGCTCGGTTGGGGGAAAACGGTCTTAGATTGAAAGCCTTGAGCCTTGAGGTTGAATGGGACATCTTTTCGATCCTCCTAATAACGTTGTATGAGTCATACTCACCCTGTTCGGTGTCGAAATAGAGGATTTGATTTTTGTAATCAGGAAGTGAACCCACCAGAACACCGCTATTTTCATTAAGTAGGGCTGCCGTGAATAGGCTAATCAGAAAGGTTTTTTTACTCTTTGCTTTGCCAATAATGCAGGAAAAGTTTCCGAGTGTGAACACCCGTTTATCTTCATACCGGCTTGCGGTGTTTTCGGTTATGCTTAATATTGTCGGTGGCTTCTCAATTTGTCTCCTGGTATCGATCATCGACAATTTCAGAAATTTTTCAACTTCACTGACTGGGAGTTCCCCCTTCTTCGAAATTGTGCTGATATCTTTCTCTGGAACCAGGCTCTTAGCCGCAGCTGTGAAGTCTCCATTAAATTTAAGAAGTGCCATTACCTGGAACGGAGTGTAAGCCCTGTTGTTCTCAAAAGGGGATGCGTTGGATGAGAACACATAGAGGACGTTCGGAGCGACCTTGCCAAGTGTAGCAGAGACCCCTTCCTTCTTTCCTGGTCGTCTCCAATTCATATTCCCCAGATCAACCCAGTCCGCTGTTGTAAGAATGGATTTCATTTCACCAATGGATGATGGATGAGAATTGTAGATATCTCCTGGGCGATCCTGGTTCTCATAATCTGACCGGAGCAAGGTGGGAAAGACCTGATTTTGTGCAATGGCATTGTCAATCAGAATAGCTCTTTCAAGAATTGATATCCGTGAGATGATTAAGATGTTATTACAGATGAGTTTGTACTTTGGTGTAGGATCGGCACAGAAATAACCCCCAAGGCCACGTGTTTCAATGAAGCAGTCAGGTTTTCCGTTATGCATTTTTGAGGCCAATTTGCGGTTGCCCTCGTTTTTGTCGCACCGAAAGAGAAGGTGGTAACCACCGCTCATGGTCTGTTCGATTGGCAGTTCGTACTTCTCATATATCTCCTTCACCTCTGGCATTGCGAGATAAGCCGATAAGTTCTCCTTGGCGTCTCCTGCGTGGTTGTCGAAGTCAAGACATTCAAGTCCACCCGACTTTTCGCCACAGATAATACCGATGCCGTAGCAGTCTGTAAAGGCTTCCGGAGGGAATCCATCCTTCCATCCGGCGGTTGAGTTAGGTGCTTTATTCTCCTTCGTCGGTAGGCATAATAATCCTGCATCAAGGTATTTCTGAACTGTCTGTGTGTAGTTCATTTCTTTGTGTTTTTAAGGAAGGTAATTGCTGTCTTGTAAAAATCTTTCCGCTCTTTGAGCTTACCCCAGTTCTCCATTGCTTCAAAGATTGGCATAACATTGCCCATCGCATCGGATTTGAGTTTGGTGTAGTTGAGAAAGGACAGTTGTTTTTCCAGCCTGAGAAGATTTGATTTTCTGGTCTCCACGATATTACCCAGAACATCGATCACCTTAAAACCATTCGCGCCAAAGAGCCAATCGACGAATTTTTTATAGCTGTCAACATCCTTTTTTGCCTCTGGGTACTTTCCGAGGTACTCGTATGAGAGTGTAAGCTGGTAATCGTAAAATGCATTATATTTATTATCTTCTTTCTTCTTATCTTCTTGTTTGTTGTCGTTGGTTTGACGCGCTGTTTGTCGTTTTGTTTGTCGTTCGCTTGAGTTCTGTTGTTGGTAATCTTCCCAATTACAGATAGTTATAATGCTAAATTGGCTTGTCGTTTGGAGTGACAGTTCGTTCGTCGATTTTAACTTAGTAAGTGCTGTGCGAACTTCCCGCTCTGAGAGCCTTGATTCCCGCGTTAATGTCCTCAGACTGGTGATCAACTGACCAGGCATGATTTTGTACCCTCTCCACTCGCCAGGCTCACAGTTTGCTTTCAGCAGCAAGTGGATGAATAGCCTCATGGTATTGGGATCAGTGTACCAATCCCACTCCAGTATTTTCCTATGAAGTTTAATCCAGCCGTTCATAGGGATGATGGATGAGTCGTTGTCCGCAGGAAGAAGCTGTTGTACCATTCGACAAACCCATCAATACCTTTGATGCTAATCGAAAACTCGCCGGACTCCGACAGGGTTTGGTGATATGTGGTTTCTTCCAGATCGGTCGTATCAGGGAGTAGTTTCACATAGATCATGATCATCCGCCAGTCATCGCCAGGCATGTGGTATTCATTGGTCTGGGAGAAGCACTTCATGGCGCCGGCCTTGTTTGTACTGATCAGGGTAATCCGCCAATTTTGGCTTTTTAGAAAGTTCAGGATATGCCTTTGGGGGAACGCATCCTCGTACTGACCGTCAGATTCAACCATAATGGAATAAAGATGCTTTGGAGGTGGGAGAAATATTTGAGCTCCGAAGGTTATTCGTGCAGGCGGATTATTGCTACCCAGTAGGGTAGAGACTTGCCAATTTCCGGAATATTGATTTTCTTTGACTTGCTGGGGCAAAGGGTACTGAAGGCTGGGTGATGGGTTATTTTCCATGGCTCAGCTTTTTGCTTTTGGGTTGAACCAAGTATTGATCAATGTTCGCTTCTGGTTCAGGTACAGATTTCCTCCTGTCCTTTTTCAGGAACTCTTCAAATTCAGATTGTAGGAAAAGGAGCCTTTTCCCTGACTTATGGCTCTTTAATTCGCCACGGGAAACATATCCATAAAAAGTAGGTTTACTTCTGTGTTCAGGATCTTGTGCGATGATTTCATCCAGGGTATTCCACTTGTCGGGTTCGTGGGTGATCGGAGGATTTTTGTCACTTAGCCCGATTAAAATCAGGTTCATTTTGTCCACCTTCCGGCTTAGGTCGGAGATGGCATCTGGCAGTTTTTCAAAAGTATAGACTTGCATATGGCGTACATTATTTATTAATAATGCTGCAATACTATATGCATCTTTTGTCGGTTACAATACGGTAAAAAAAAACCAGTATAAAACCAGTATGAAACCAGTATTTTATTTTACGCTTTTGTTATTTTGTATTTACCAGTATCCTTATCCAATTTTACATTCAAGATTGGGTTTTGGCACAAATCTTTGTTTGAAGAAATAAGGTCATTAATGTAATGAACTGAAAATGATTTGATTTCCCCTTGAGAAGAATACCTGAAATTCTTTAAAATCCATGCTTCAAGCACTTTTTTTGAGCAACCAGTTATTAGATCTGCTTCTTTAAGTTGCTTAAAAGCATCTGCCAAACGGTTTCCGTTTTCTAAAAATATTAAATATTCTTTGGCATCATCCCCAGTTTCGATCAGGGGTTTTAATTGACTTTGATCTATTTCGCTGAAGAAGTCTTTTAATAAGTCATAAATCTCATTCACTGCTTCCTTCTTAAATATTGGCTTTTGCTCTGGCTTTGATCTCTTTGATTCATTTTCCATCTGTTTTGATGCATTCCCCCCATACTGTTTCATCTTATAATCTTTGTAATCAGGGAGAATCGCTGCGATATCACTGGGCATGATAGGGAATATATTTTTTCGCTTTATATGCCTTAATATTTCCTCTTTGGTGACAACGGAGGTAATCCCTCCCCCGCAATTCAGAATATCTGTCCCAGTAATTTCAAGATCTATTATATGTTTGCGATATTCGTCAGTGGTAACGGCAGTCTTTATCAAGTCTATAACAGGCTTTGTTAACTTATCAATGGGTTCACGCAAATCATCGTCATTCGTATCAATGTATTGTTTGGTTAACACCATACCCTCAATAAACCGCTTTATTAATACATCTCGATTGTCTAAACTCTGAGTCACGACATCGCAATATCGAAAAACTCCCTTGATTACTTTAGCCTGAAAAAAACTCTGATATGATTTATCACGATTTACCCAGTATGCAATTTCGGCATCAATAATCTCCTTAGAATTTTTCATTTTATTCGATTGTTGTCTTAGTTTTCGGCACCCTTTTAGCCTTTGGTTTACTTTTACTTTGGGCTGTAAAGTCCATCATTTTTTTGAAATTTCCCTCTTCTTCTCGTCTTCAAATCCAGCGAAATAAGCTCTCGTTGTACTTAAATTACTATGGCCAAGTCCTTCACTTGCAAATTCCATACTGGCTCCACTCTGGATCGCAATTGTTGCCCATGAATGTCGGGCATAATATGTCGATATTTTTTCATCGAGGCCAGCACTTTTAGCGAATTTCAGAAAATTCTGGTTAACGAAACGGACGAAATTGCCAATTTGCCTGTGTTGTATTTCTGCATTGGCATTCTTGTCAATTATTGGGAAAACATAATCATCGGGTTCTGGTCGTGGATTACCATACTTCTCTATGACCTCCAAGGTGTGACTATTAAGGTAGGCTATTATTTTTGACTGTTTCCTCTTTGTCCTTACCGTTTTTGCACGATCAAATGTAATAACGTCTCCTGAAATATTTTTGGCTTTTAAAGTGACAATATCTTTAATATTCATGCCGTTACAGGAATAGGAAAAGAACCAAAACGCCTTGGCTTTCTCTTGTTCAGCTGTTTTTGGTGTTGCTTGAAACAATATACGTACTTTGTCTTTGGTCAATGCTTTTTTAGTACCGCCAGGTTCTGGAATAGTGTATTTGCCCTCAATTTCCTTCCCAAAGGGATAGATTTTAGAGTCTATGTTTGCTTTGTGAAATATTGAACGCAATGGCCGAAGATAGATACCAACAGTTGTCAGGCTCTGATTCAGGTCTTCGGTAATATACCTTTCATAATCCTTGAGCCATTGTACGGTAACGTATTGAAAGTACAATTTTTCAGCTCCATGATATTTGAGCAGTGATTTCAAGCTGCATTCATAATTTGTTGCAGTACCAATCCTCTTATCCCTTTTGTAGCCAGCGATGGCTTCATTGTATAAGGAGACAACATTATTAGCATCCTTTTTCCCCCCTGGTAAGAACAGTTTTTCAAACTCTTCAAAAGTGAAAGGAGACAATTTTTCTGCAGCACCAATAGCTTTTTTCTCGACTAACCGCAGTGCATCCCTGATACTCTTGTTTTCCTCACGGGGTTTAATAGTCTCCCAAATGCTTTTGAACTCGTCTTTGGTAAATTCAAATTTTGTTGGATAGAGCTTCTGAATCCTTGGCTCAGGTGTGAAAACTCTAACCTTAACCGGATACTTATGATTTTTCTTCGTCCTTCGAGTGTCGAGCCATAATGAAATGAAATACTCTTTTTCCATAGTGCATATAATTTGCATACAAATATAATAAATTTGCATACAAAATAAAAAAATAAAACAAAATAAAATTTATTATATTCCTGTTATTCAGTAATATTAATTAAATTGAATTAAAATAGAAAATAACCGTATTATGATTCATAATCATGAGGTCGCGGGATCATGCCCCGCCCTCGCTACATTAAAGAAGGTCGTTTCGTGAGAGACGGCCTTTTTTGTTTCTACTTTTTGATTGAAATGGGTTAACTTTAATGAAAACAAGTTTACTCAGCAATGAACTACTATGTTTACATTCTTTACAGTGAGACCAGAGATCAATATTATACTGGATTCACTCATGATATTTCTACAAGATTATTAAAACATAACGCAGGTTCCACACCTTCAACCAGACCAGGTATCCCATGGAAAATGATTTATTCTGAAAAGTTTGATAACAAGCACGATGCTATCATAAGGGAAAGTGAGATTAAAAGAAAGAAGAGCCGGAATTATCTTGAAAAATTAATTGCGCGTAATTAGTCAGTTAGAGCGTCCCGATTTACAATCGGGAAGGTCGCCCCGATCCATCGGAACCCTCGCCACACTAAGAAGATATAATGGTCAAAAATGGTTGGTAAAAAGTTCTGTAGGCCTTACCAATAAAGGGATTGAAAGAGAGTAATTGAAAGTGGTTTCAATTACTTTTTTTTGTTGTATGAAAACGATAAAAAAAAGCATGTTGGGGTTGCAAAAGTACCGATGTGATTGGTTGGGGAAATCGGGAAGGGAAGCAACGATTTAAATGCAAAAATTGCGGATTACTATTTACCCGAACCAATTCAGGAGTTGCTCAGTCTAATCGGTTTATTTGGTTTGAAAAGTGGATTTCAGACAGAAGGAGATTAGAGGATCTGGCCCAGGAGAGTGGCTATTCAGTGAGTACTTTAAAGCGTTATTTCAGTGATTATCTATCGAAACCGCCACTACTGAGTGTCTTCCCATCAGAAAAGGTTAACCTTTTGATTGATGGCACTTATTTCAAAAATGATTTGTGCCTTATTCTTTACCGTGATAATACGATCAAATTCACTCAATTGTATCGTCTTACCGATGGAGAATGGTACGAAGAGATGAAGGAAGATCTTGAGAATCTGATATCGTTAGGTGTCAATATTGAAAGTATTACCTGTGATGGTCACAAGTCTCTGCTTAAGGCTATAAGGAAAGTGAGCAAGGAGGTGATTGCACAGCGGTGTTTGGTGCATATACAGCGGATGTGTCGGATTTGGCTGTCCACTAGTCCTAAAAGCCAGGCTGGAATTGAGCTCAGAAAAATTGTTTTACAGATACACCGAATCAATACAGCAGACCAACGGGACTATTGGATTGTGAGTCTTTTTAGATGGCACGAAAAGTATCGAGACTTTATTGAAGAAAGAGTTTTAATGAAAAGACAAGAAGATATTGGTACACTCATAAAATGGTTCGTAGGTCCTTCTCTGTTATGAAGAAGGCATTACCTAACATGTTTCATTACATTGATAATAACAGGATACCTAAATCGACCAACGGTCTGGAGTCTTTCTTTGGTCATTTGAAAGGGAATCTAAATGTTCATCGCGGACTATCCCTTGCTCATCGAAAGAATTTTATTAAGTGGTATCTGTTCTTTAAAAATACTTCCAACAAAAGGTTTTCCAGCCATCAACACAAAGTGACTAGTCCTAAATTAGGTTGACTATTTTTTGAATAATAAAGTTGGTTAAAAACCTCAAACATCCACAAAAATGTTTGAGGTTTTTTTATTCCAGGTTTTCAATCTGATTTTATCCTGGTGATGCATGTTTGCCGGGGTCATCATGTTACAACTTAAATGTGGTCTGCACATATTGTAAGTTCTGATACTTTGGTTTGTTTGGATTTTTGCTTGATCCATATTCTCAAAACGCTCTGAAAGGCCAAATTCATCTTTCAAAATCCCATTGATCCTTTCCGCAACTGCATTTTCATAAGGGTCTCCATTTTCTGTCATACTAATGTTAATGCCATTGGATTTTAGTAAGTTAACATAGACCTTGCTGCAATATTGTAATCCTCTGTCTGAATGATGTATCAGTGGTTGATCACCATACTTTCTCCCTTTTAAAGCCATTTGCAGTGCCTTTAAACTTGATGCTGCTTCCAGGTTATCACATAATTCATAGCCCATAATCTTCTTTGAATAGGCATCTGTTATCAAGTGCAGGTAAACACTGCTTTCGATTGTTTCCAAATAGGTTATGTCGGCAACCCATACTTGTTCTGGCCTTACCAATTCAAGTTCCTTTACTATATTAGGATATTTGTGCATCCAATGCCTGGAGTTAGTTGTAACAGTATACTTTTTTCGCTTATGAATAAGTAATCCCTCCTTGCGCAAAATTGTGAACAACTTATCGCGGCCTATCTTTAATCCGGCACTGACTGATTCTCCTCTTAGCAGATATTGGAGTTTCCTTACTCCCAGTCTGGGCATATGTCTTCGGATTTGTAGAACTGCCTCTTTAACCTCCTTTTCTTTATAGGCAAAACATCGGGCATGAGATCTGGCCTTGTAATACGCTTGTTTGCTATAACCAAACAACTCACAGAACATACTTATTTCTCTGGGGTAGGTCTGTGCAAGCGATCTGATTGTTTGGTTCCGTCTTTTTTTAATATACTGATACCTTCCTCCTGCTCAGCGATCTCTATAAGCTTCTGGTAGGCCAGAACTTTTAACTTCTCTGCTTTAAGCTGTTGTTCTAAATCTTTGATGCGTTGCTTTTGTGGATCTTTCATCGGACGACCAGTTATATTTCCTCTGTATGGATAGTGCAATTTACCATATCTCCTGCACCATACCAAAACTCTGGAATTACCACCAATGCCATACTTAACCTGCAACTGATCTTTGTTGAGTGGCCCCCTTTCAAACTCTGAAACAACCATTCGTTTGAATGATTCACTGTACGATCTATGGAGGGAGCTGTGTCCTTTCCCAATTCGTTCATTTTCCATACTGTTGACTTTTAATTAGTCAACTTTTTTCAGGACGAGACAAAGAATGAAAAAAGCCTTGATCGTTAGTCAAGGCTTCATTCTTCGTGGTAAATCTTATCGCTGGCAGGTTGCTCCTCAGCAGAGCCTGTGTCCTTTTCAGATTTACGCCAATAAATTATAATAAATTTTTCTAAAACTCACCAACCATTTTTGAGCTCATTACCACTAAGAAAAAAGGAGTTAGGAAGGTAAAATCTCTTGACTCCTTTTTTCTTGCCAGAATCTCGTTTGGTGAGACCTTGGATCAGCTCTACTTCTTACCGTTTTTACGGTTTTCCATCCGGGTGGGAAATCTCATAAAGTCAAAGCTTCGGTTCCGATCCGTCGGGAGTTGTCTCATCCGAGGCATATTTGGTATTCGCCTTTCCAGATACCAATCCCCAGTTTAGTGCCGCAATGTTTTATTCCTTCAGCAAAGGTGTCCAGCAGTCTCCACATTCTGATATGCTAATAACTAGATTATAACTACCTGGAAAATAAAAGAAAGCGATTTTTTTACGTATGATTATTTATGTGAATGCTTAGTGGTACAGCTTACTGTCTCTTTAAAAGAGCCACTACACACCACAGGTATGGCGCCTGGCCATGAAAGTCTCCAGCCATGCGCGGACGGTCATAATAGTACTGTTTATCATTCTTCTTTCCTGTGCCGATGCAAACTTCTGTAACATTGTTACGTTCATCAATATACGAAACCATGGCCATCCATGCTTTTTTGGCAGCAGGAGCGTATTCTCTGGTGTCGAGCCACCCCTGTTTAACTCCTATTATAAATGCATAGGCAAACATTGCCGATCCGGATGTTTCTGGCCAGCAATCTGATTGGTCAATTAATTGGTTCCACATGCCAGTTGGAGCCTGATATTTTTTCAGACTTTCCATCATAGTAAGATAGCCCTTCATGATAGTTGGACGATCCTTATGATCTTTGGGAAGGTAGGTAAGCAAATTTGACATTCCAACAGCCATCCATCCATTTCCGCGTGCCCAGTAATAAGGTACATCAGGAGCATGGTAGAAGAGTCCATTCGGACGCTGTATCTCATTTAAATAAAGCACCATCTCCTTTGCTGCCCGGTCGATATATTTGGAGACACCGGTTACTTTATAAGCCTCTGCCTGTACTGAAGTAATCATGTACATGTCGTCAATCCATAATCGGGTCTGCCAGGAATATCCTTTTTGGGCCCATGCCTTCTCCTCAGGTTTCGCATTTGCCGGAACTTCCCACTGGCTGTCAGCATATGCTATTCCCATATCCAGATATCGTTTATCATTTGTAATTTGATATAGCTTAAAGGCTAATCCCCCAAACATATTATAATCAACATGGTTCATCGGTGGCAGCAAAGCCTTCTCCGTGGTAAAAAAGGACTCAAACTTGTTCTGTAAAAGTTTAATCAGTTTCTGATCTTTCACCTGAATGGCATAATCAAGCGCTCCGGTCCAGGTACACACTTCGGCATAGTGAATATACCTTTCGGCGTAAAGTGCATGTTTGTCGTCAACCATATGATATGCCAGACGTTTCCCAATTTCTTCAGGCTTATAGCCTTTCGGAAAATCTGACAGTATGTTTTTCTGGGCAAAAATGACCTGAAATGGGATAATGAGGAATAGAAACAGACTTTTTTTAGTCATGGGATTTTTTATTGTTTAATTTATATGAGAAACTTGAAAAGTGGGGGCGCCATTCTTCTGAAGCGGCAGAACCAGTTCTTTTATTTTTCCTAAAAATTAAAATTCTGATAATCAAATTAATATATTTATTCTGTTTTTGGAAATTTCCGGATTGGACTGTACCGCATGTAAGAATCGAATACTTCTTTATCAGGACCTGCCACCCTTGGATCCTGTGTCCGTTTCAATTCTTCCGTTAACGCACTTTTCATCTCTGCCTCAACGCCCGAAAATGCCTTATTTCCTGAAAGGTCTTTAAGGCAAAACGGATCATTTTTTACATCGAAGAGCTCGTATTCGTGCCGTTTTGCTACAGCCCAGTCGAAAAATGGTCTAATTGCTTTCTGATTCCAATTCTCAACGATGAACGATTTGGTAGGAGACGAATCGATATCTGTGAAAGCCCATTCAGAATGATGCTTGCCACTTTTGTCGATCCCGTACATTGGCAACAATGCTCCGGCGGCATCCAGTGCCTGTGGCGCTCCTGCCGGCCAACGTTCAGGCCTGACATTCCAGATAAGGAGAAATTCCTCACTTCGAATCATTCGTTGGGGATACCCCATATTCTGATAGCGTGCAGAGGAATGACGTTCGCGACCAGACAATACATATTTCTTAGACTTATCGACAATACCTTGTTTTTTCGATTTCAGAGTATTCAAAATGCTTTTCCCCGACATTGGAAGCATTCCATCTGTTTTTGTACCAGTGAGCTCAAGAATAGTAGGTGCGAGGTCGGCAAAACTTACAGGATCATCGACCACGCGTCCGCCTGGAAAATCTTTTGGAAAGCGCATGGCAAAAGGAACATGAATACCATAATCATACCCATTGGCTTTAGCTCTCGGGAATGGCATTCCGTTATCAGCAGTAACAATTATGATGGTATTTTCCAATTCTCCGATTTCTTCAAGATAAATTAACATGCGTTTAAGATGCAAATCAAACCATTCAATTTCCACAGCATAATCCAGCAAATCGCCCCGAATGACCTCATTGTCGGGGAAAAAGCCCGGAACTTCTACCGAGTTTGGATTCTTTCCATTTCTTTTCCATGAATCTTTCTCGTAATCCCGATGTGGCTCGTTTGCTCCATACCAAAAGAAAAACGGTTTATCGCCCCGGACGTTCTTTATGAAATATTTAAAATTTTCGAAATAATTATCCGGTCCGATTCCTCCGCCAGTGCGTTCGTCGGACGGGTTGTTCTTTAAGTATTTGATATTGCTATGCTCGATTCCGCCCGCATCTGTTGCTCGCCAAAGAGAATCCTTTCCATTGCGGGCATACTGAAATGGAGATACACCTTTTCCCGTACGCCCTGTCACATAACCGTTGGCATCCAGTAAGTCAATAAATGGAACGTATTTTTTCATCCATGATGACGCATGTTGCCCCGACTGTTCATTTTGCCAATGGTAACGACCAGTTGCAATTGTACTTCGGGAAGGAGCACATCCCGGCGAACCGGCAATACAGTTGCTAAAGTAAACGCCCTCGCGGGCGATTCGATCAAAGGCTGGTGTTTTTAAAAACTTTGATCCGGCAAAACTGGTGTGTGCATATGACTGGTCGTCGCTAATTGCAAACAGAATATTAGGTCTATGTTTTTCCGCCTTTGCATTTATGTTACTGGAGCAGAGCAACAATCCACCACCTATTGAGCTCAATAGTATCGATGAAGAGAGTCTCATATCAATATATTTTACAGTTCATTTTTCTAAAGTGAAATTTGTTTAGGTTCTGGCATTGACTTCTTATGCAGAATTAGAGTTGTCCTGAATTTGAAGGAATTGCCCGGAATAAGGTAATTTTCAGCACAGCAATTAATGCCGTGCTGAAAATATTTAAAAATTCTGAAAATTATTCTCCCGAATACACTAAAGGAGCGACATTTTTTTCAACGCCCGCATAGCCCTTGTTTTGGTTAATAATTCCTCCGGTATTTGAATTAATGGCGGTAGAAGGTATTGGCCAAAAGATATGAAAGGGAGAACAGGTGAATGAATTTCCATAAGGAGTTTTTACCCCTTTGTTATAGAAATCGCTGACTTCAATAACTCTGTCGAACCAAAAATTATCTTCGCTTATCCGATCCACTGTGTATGTTTTTCCGTTATAGCATTGAATTCCTGTTTTGGCGTAAATTATTGCTATTCGGGTTAATTCAACTTTCCGCAATTCTTCATAATACAATTCCCGGGTTCTTTCATCCAGAATTGCCCCGATTTTCTTAGTCTGGATGTCGCTTGCAGTGTACAATATTTGAGCGTTGGCTCTCTGTCTGATTACATTGATATCATTAGCTGCCTTTTGCCATTCGCCTTTCCAGGCATACGCTTCTGCCCGAAGTAAGTAGGTCTCGGCTAACCTAAATATATACCAATCGCCAGGTCCACCCTTGGGTTGCACCTGATCCGGATCCTGAACCCAGGCTTTGTAATGAGGCCATTCAAACCACGATCTAATAGTGTCAAGGCATAATAATGCACCTTTGTCACTTCGAAGTTGAAGAGCTTTGCCATACCAAGGGTTGTTACTCGTTTTTAATGCAGGATTATTGTACACAAGATTTTCCATTGTGACCCAGTTTCCATTATCTTTTCGATGGCGGTAATCGCTATTATCGACCGTACCACCCATTCGCCAAACACCTTTTTGTGCATAGTAAGTTGGACGAGTACGGGCAATTCCCCGGCCATATTTTTCTACTAACCCAATTTCAAGGCCTGCTTTGTCTGACATTCCGTTTGCGCCATTTGGCGTTTTAATAATTCCGGTCAGTCCGTAGTAAGGAGCCATGTTATACATCGATTTCGTGCCTGTTGAATTACCGTCAATGCCATATCTGTCGATTGTCAACAACAAGCCTTCTGTATTTCCTGCTATACTTTTGTTTTCAATTCGGAACATATCCCAGACAACATCTTTAGTGGTGACACTCTTATCAATTCCAAATCGTTGTGTATTCAGCTTGTGAATTCCTCCATCAATGATTTCAGAAGTAATTTTGATTGCATCATCAAACCTACCTTCCAGCAAATAGTATTTTGCAAGTAAATGTTTACATGCTGCTTTGGTAACTTGGCCTCGATTTACAAGATTGGCCTCAGGAACATTTTGTGCAGCAAACTCAAGATCTTTAATCATTTTTAGCCAGATTGACTCTTTTGCCGTAGAATAAAAATCTACTTTTGGAGTCGAAAGCTCTTCCAGGACCAATGGTACATCGCCATACTGCAAGGTTTTTTCGTAATATCGGTAAGCCCGAAGAAAGTAAGCACCTCCCAACAGGGCTTTTTTCGATGCTTCTGAGCTGAATTCGGCTTGATTGATCCTTGTGATAACGGTATTACAATCTTTGATAATCCGATATGATTCATCCCAATACCAACCTATTTTGGTATATGCATTATCATTATTTTTCCCGTCAGGAATCATCTGCTTGTTCAAGTCTTGCCAAGGCGTTGCCTTATCTGTAGAACCGTCGACGGCCAGGTCGGAGTATTTCAAATTAACCAGGAAAGGTGCTTGATCTGTACAGTATTCGTCCCTCAATTTAATCAAAGCATTGTCCAAAACGGCTTGCAATCCTTTTTGATCAACCAATACATTTTCGGGGGCATAGAATGATAACGGCTCTGGCTCCAGAAAATTTTTACTACAGGAACCAAGCAACAGCGCTGTCAATATGACAAATACTGTTTTTATATTATTAAAATTTATATTCATGACTTCAGTATTTACAATTAATCCTAATGCTGATTTCTAGATATTAAGATTTATTCCAAGCGAAAAAATACGTTGCGCCCGTGTTCCATCTTCCGGATCACCAAATTTCCATTCAGGAGCCCATAGTCCTGCATTACGAATACTTAAAGAGACTTTCATATCACTGATAAATGTCTTATTCAACAATCTTTTTGGCATTCGGTAGGCAACGGCAACATTTTCCAGTCTGACATAAGAACGATCAAACCAAGCTGAGTAACTAACGCCGTTGGCCGGGGCAGATCTTAACCGTGCGTATTTGTCTGTTTGATTTTCGGGGGTCCAATAGGGAATATCCCACGAATTACGCCTGTCTTCAATATGATTATCGTGTTTTGCTAAATTATAAGCAGACTTTTGTCCCCAAAGGGAGTAGATGACAAAGGAAGCTTCGAAATTTTTATAAAGGTTGAAATTATTGGATAGTGTCCACGAAAAGCGAGGGCTGGTGTAACCAAGAAATTGTTTGTCTGCATCAGTTAATAATCCATCATTATTAAGATCTTGCAATCTGAAATCACCCGGTGCCTGGTTCCATTTGGCAGCTTCGCTTTCTTCCCCGGTTTTCCATGTACCAAGAATTTTGTAATCCCAAATAATATCCTTGTCATGTCCAATAAACCAATTATTGGCAATGTCGTCGGGCTCTTTTTGACCGATTACCTTTCCATTTTTGTCCAACACGTCAAACTTTTCACCGGTAATTGAAACTATTTTATTTCTGTTGAGTGAAAAAATCAGGCTTGACCGCCATTCAAAGTTGGGATGTTTTATATTCAGACTATTCAACGAAAGTTCTATTCCCTTGTTTTTTACTTCGCCCAAATTTGCGTATACCCTGTCAAAACCAGTAATGGTTGGTAATAGACGATTTACAAGAACGTCTGTAGTTGTCATGTTATAAACTTCAACCGAACCCGAAAGGATGTTATTAAAAAAATTAAAATCTGCTCCCAGATTTATTGCTTCCGTCTTTTCCCACTTGAGATTTTTATTTTCCATGGTATTAATCACGAGGGTTGGAATGCCGATGACAGTTCCATTTTGATCGGCGTTTAGAGATTTTCCCGAAGCAATTTTAGACAACGCGGCATAATTTGAAATCGCACGGTTTCCGTTCACACCCCATGATGCCCTTATTTTTAAGTAATTTCCAACTTTTGACTTTAAAAAGTCTTCTTCAGTTACCACCCATCCCAAAGCCGCAGATGGAAAGTTTGCGCGTGGATTTGAATACCCAAATAATGAAGATCCGTCTCGTCGCATTGATAAAGTCAGCAAATATTTTTTATTATATCCGTAGTTTAAACGCGCCATCAAAGCATCTGCCGTTTGTACATTGTCATTGGTTGAAAGTACCGGCAGGGTGCCGGTTGACATATCATGATAACCTAATACATCATTCGGAGAAAAACTGCGGTTGTCCATCCCGTCTGAGTTAAACCTGTTTTTTTCGGCATTGGCTAATAGTGTGATATCGACTTTATGAACATTAAGGAAGGTCCGGTTCCAGTTGATGATGTTGTCAATTTGCCATTCCCTCCGCAGTGAATTTTCGCGCGAAGCAGAACCTCCGTACAGACCCCATTGTGGATGCTCGGATGAATCGTGCGTGTAATTATGATAAAACTCCATTCTGGTAGTCAGGTTCGTGGTATAAGTTATTCCAAAAGGTAAATCAAGAACCGTATAAATCTTGGGGAAGAACGTATAGTACTGCATCTCCCGTTCTCTGTAAGTCAGGTTAAGTAAAGGGTGGGTTGCCTGGATATCATCATTTGGATATAATCTCAGCGTGACGCCATCATCGGCAAAATAGGTGCTAAAAGGTGTAAGGTTCATATATTGTGCATTATCTGCGGGAACTGAACTCTCGTCACGAAAGGAGAACTGGGCATTTAAACCAACCTTTAAAAATTTGGCTGCCTGTCCTTCAAGGTTTACCCTTGACCGAATTGTTGAAAACTCATCGCCAATCGTCAACGCTTCATTCTTCAAATACCCCAAAGACCAATAGTACGTAAAGTCTTTCTTTTTTCCGGAAAGACTTATGTTATGATCCTTTCTGATCCCGTTATGGTAGATTGCATCTTCCCAATCGATGATTTTACCAGCTTTATAGTTTTCGATTTCCGTTCCCGTCAACCTTAAGCCAGCCAGCCATGCATCAACCATATTTGCCTCGTTCGTACTATAGTATGCGAGCCATTGATTAAGGTATTGTTGATTAATAGTACGCGGGTCATCAAATGGGCTATATGGTTCCTGTGGAACTGTAGCACTGTAAACAGATTTAAACATGTCGGATCTCCACTTGATAAAGCCCGCTGCGTTATATGGTTTTACGCGATTTGCCGCGGCAGCAATCCCAAATGTGCTGCTAACATTAATCGTTGGCTTATCGCCATTTCCTTTTTTTGTAGTGATTGTTATTACACCGTTGGTTGCCCTTGATCCGTATACGGCTGCAGAGCTTGCATCCTTCATAATATCCATTCTGTCGATATCATCAGGATTAATATCAGAGAGATCCCCATTGTAAATTACACCATCCAATACAACAAGAGGAGAAGAACCTGCGGTAAGTGTTGTTTCGCCACGAATTAATAAAGAGCTGTTCCCCTTTGCCGTGTTTGAATAACCGGCAGTTAGTCCAGGAATACTGGTGCGAAGTAAGTCGCTTACATTGGAAGGCGAATAATTCTTCATCTTTTCTGCTTTGACTTGAGTTATAGCGCCAGTCAGGTCCGATTTTTTCGCAATGCCATATCCAATTGCAACTACTTCTTCAATACCAATCGTCTCTTCTTCCAGTAGTACATCTATCGTATTTTTTCCATCTGACTTAACTTCTTGCTTTTTCATTCCAACAAATGAGAAAATCAAAGTTGCATTCTCCGAAACTTTCATCAGAGTATATTTCCCGTCAATATCAGTAATAACACCTGTCGTAGTTCCTTTTATCGCTACAGAGACCCCAGGTAACGGGTTGCCTGTAGTGTCAGTAACCTTGCCTGAAATGTCTTTTGAGGATTGACCTCCCTGCATGGAATTTTTTGTTGCATTATCCTTGCCTGTAATGATTATATATTCGTTCTTAATTGAAACCGTCAACCGATTGGTATCCAGAATTTTTTTCAGGATTTGATCGATGGATTCGTTTGTAAACTCACATGAAATTCTTTGTGTATCATCTAAATCTGATTTGTTGTATGCAAATCGATAGCCGCTATTCTGTTCCAAATATAAAAACAGGTTGTTTAATGTGTTGTTTTCCATTTTAAACGAAAAACGGGTGTTCTGAGAAAATGATTCTGCTGATATCGCTACAAATGATATCAGCAATAGAAATCCGGTAAGTCGCATAATTTTCCAAATTTTTTCCAAAAAGGCATTGTATACCCGGCCCCTTTTTTGGAGTAAATCATCTTTTTTCATAAATTTGAATGTTTTAAAAAATCATTTTTTTATTGCAAAATCAACGGGGAACTGCCGATCGTGAGTTGGTAGTTCCCTTTTTTAGGTTTAAATATTACATAGGCATTATTTTTTTGTAGTTAATAAAAAATTACCGGCATCTTCTTTGTATTGTATGCCAATGGTTTCGTCAATAATTTCGAACAGGCGTTCTACTGATTCTCCCTTTTTCAGTCTTAGCGTCAGATAATCATTTTTAAATCGAGCGGGTTCGTAAATGATTTTCACGTTAAACCAACGCTCCGTGCATTTGATGACCTCATCAAATGGCGTATTCTCAAATATCAGTTGCTTATCTGTCCACGCTTTGACCGTTTCTTTATTCGACACCTTCATTTGAGCCGAATCTGTATTTTTGTTAAAAGCCAATGTTTGCCCCGGACTCAATATCCGTTTTTCTGAACCTCCTTTTAAATTTTTAATTTGTACATCCACTTTCCCTTCAACCAGTGATGTCTGAACCATTAAATCATCCTCATAGCCCTTTACATTAAAAGCGGTCCCAAGAGCCTTTACATCCATGTTTCGGATATGAACGATAAAAGGTATTGCCTCATTTTTCTTAACCTTAAAGTACGCTTCACCACTGACGGTCAGCTCTCTTTCCTTTTTTCCATAAGAAGTGCTGTAAGTAATCCGTGTATCAACATTTAACCAAGCAGAACTGCCATCGGGCAGAATGACATTTGTTTGTTCTCCTCTGCTGGTAGCCAGTGTTAAGTATTCTTTCGGAGTGGAAAAATATTGATAGCTCACCCAAGATGTATAAATAAACAGAGGCAAGAGCCATATTGCAGCATATTTCCTGACAATGGGAATGAGCTGTTTAAAGAAAGAGACCGGCTCTGTCCGTTTTTCGATCTCAACCCAAACAGATTCAATTTTCAGTTTAATATCAGAAGGAGTATCCTCAGGAATCTCATTCAGATAAGAGTTAAGTTCCTGAAGATTACCTGGGCTGCGAAGAAACTCTCCTATATCTGCCAATTCATTATTATCCAGGGGGCGTTTTTGGTATAGTAGTTCAATTATCTTCCCCAAATCTGCTTTTTTATCCATGAGAACCTTTGATTAATATCATTTTACTTCTAATACGGATTTCAAAATAAATTCCGTAATTGGGAATCTAATTTTTTTCAAAAAAAGACCAGGAATAAGACGAAGGATATGTATTATTGCAGAACAACCAAGCCTTTAACGCATTAATTTTCAAATATTCAGGATAAGAATCAATTGCGTTAAATAGTTCTTTATGGCTTTTGATACCGCAGTATTAGCTGATCTCATTTGCATATCCACGGTATTTTCAGAGATCCCCAAGAGCTTGGCTATTTCACGATAACTTTTTCCTTCGAGTTTTGAAAGTATAAATATCTTTCTGCGTTTTTCCGGCAGTTGATTAATTTTTTCCATCAAAAAACGCTCAAAATCCCAATATTCTACTTCATTCTCCGTGGATTCATATTTTGCAGAGTAGTTTAAAAATAAAGAGTCAAGATATTTTCTCTTAGAATATATTTTTCGAAGATGGTCGTAAATGAGATTCTTTGCAATCGTAAATAAATATGGCTTCAGTGGTTTATACTCATCAAGATTATTTCGACTAAGCCACAAATTAATAAATACCTCCTGAACTATTCCTTCTGCATCTTCCTCTAATGGCAGGGACTTGCGAATAAACAGAAACAGAAAGTTTTTATAATGCTCAAAAACTATTTCAAAAATCCTTTCATCGCCACGTTTAAGGCGAACGATCAAGTCCTTCTCCGATATACTATCAATGGCTTGCATGATGCAAATTTAGAAATTAAGTTCAATCTCATATACATTAACCCCCAACCCGGATATTAACACGTATTAGTTGGTAAAGCTCTTTTTAATGACCTTATAAACAATGGAATACTATTGTTCCATTTGCAAGCTAGATACTTTTATGTGGCAGCAGAGAAACATCCCAGTGAGCCACCCTACATAAAAGGCAGGGACAGAACATCGGTTGATTCGCGGTAGGTATTACCTATAAGTGTGGGTCAAGGAAGAGAAGGATTATCTTCAAAGATTTGAAACTCAATCGGAGAGTTACGGCCAGGGAAAGACAAAAATACATGGTGTGCGGCACTTCATATCTGAATGGTAGCATTAATTTATTGAACATCAGATCGTACATAAGGAACTTGTAAATGGATTTACCTCACCTTTTGTGGATTTAGTCTGTACTCGTTTCAATGAGATTACTGACCAATCCCGGCAAATGCTTGAGAAATTTGGGCTTTCTCCAACTAATTATAATACTTACGATCCTTCCTGATCAGAGTTCAACACTCCAATCTGCATATTAATCTTTCCTGAACGCAAAAAGTTTATAGCGTTCAGTCATAATAATAGAAGATTAACTAATAGTTACTTACAATTTGGCTTAAAGATTTCTTCAGAGGCCAGGAGTATTGCCGCTTTGAGGTTTTTGAGGATCATTGAGGTATGAAGAGTGATAGAAACATATAAGCCATTTCCCGTTTACATTTTTTACGATGTAGTTTTCAAAGGTTTTGATGATCAATACATTTTTTTCCCCTTTAAATTGTCCTTCAAACTTTAAGATGGAATAGGCCATTTCTTTGGTGGCATCCGTTTTTACGAAATCCATTTTGATTGTTCCTGACGACAATTCGTACGATTTCACGACAGCAATGAAATCATCAATATTTTTTAAGATGATCCCATCTTCACACCCGCTAAAGTCGGGAGCACAGAATGTTTTTAATTGCTCGTAATCAAATTTTTCCAAAGCACCATTAAATCCCTTGATTGCGGCTTCGGCACCAGCTTTGTTGTTTTCAGCAGGTTTTACAGAACATCCAAATAACACCATCATCAGGGAGGCAACCAGCAGATAATTTTTCATAATTTTTTAGATTTAAAACGATCGAATATAAGTATAAAGAATCAAAACTTCAGAAAACAACCTTAACTCAGCAATGCTAACATTTGCATAATCACAATACCTATAATCGTGATAAATCAAATCTGCAAAACCTGCTTCCACGCAAATTTATTGCCTCTTGGAGTAAGGTACATCAGAGGCCAGGAACATTTCCACTTTGAGGTTTTTGAGGATCTTTAAGATAGGAGGAGTGATAAAAACTTATCAGCCATTTCCCATTTATCTTTTTTACAACGTAGCTCTCAAAAGTTTTGAGGTTCATTTCAACTTTTGCTCCCTTAAACTGCGCGTCAAATTTTACGATGGAATAAGCCATTTCTTCGGTGGCATCCGTTTTTACAAAATCCATTTTGATCTTGACAGAGTTCAATTCGAAGGATTTCACGACAGCAATAAAATCATCAATGCTTTTCGAAACGACCCCATCTTCAAATCCGCTAAAGTCAGGAGCACAGAAAGTTTTTACTTGCTCATAATCAAATTTCTCCAAAGCTCCGTAAAATCCCTTGATTGCGGCCTCAGCATCGGCCTTGTAGTTTTCAGTAGGTTTTACTGAACATCCCAATAACACCATCATCAGGAAGACAACTAGTAGATAATTTTTCATAACTTTTTAGATTTAGAATGATCGAATATAAGTATAAAAAATTAGAAATACAAGTTTTTGTGCTGATTATCAGGAGCTGAGAACGCCCTTGGAAAGATCATTACCACCGTTTTACCTGAATTATTTCGACGTGCAGATCGTTAGGAAGATGTGATGGTTATCTGAAATCAGCAAAAAGGGTTCAGGTTAGCGGGGAATTAGTCAGATCAGAATATTTTTCTGAATCAAAATCCAGGGAAAATGGTTGGTTAACTGATTAGAATTTTGTGATAGCATATAGTTTGTTCATCGTTGAAATATATAGAACACCGTTGGCAGCAACCGGTGTAGAATGAATGGGGCTATCTAGCAATTTATTGTCCAGCACTTTTAAGGATTTGCCGGCTTCAAGTATCCAGAAATCGCTTCCCCGGGATCCTACATAGATTTTTTTATCGGCTACCAGAGCTGAACTCCAGCTGTCCATCTTCAATTTATGTGTCCAGTATAGCTTACCGTCTTCTGCATCAAGACAATGGAGGTTTTTCCCGCAGTCAGTGACGTAAATCAAACCATCTGAAATGGCGGGAGTCGATCCTGAATGGTTGTCCATCGTAAATGACCAGATTTCACCATTACCCGTAATGTTGCCTTTTTTGGTGGCATCGATGCATTTGAGCCATGCCTTCTTCTTCCCCCACCAAATGTCGCCACCGACGGTGAGGTAGATGCGGTTCTTGTAAAAGACCGGCATTCCGTACGAAACACTTGGGCCCTCTACCTTGTTGTTTAGGAATTTATGAATGTTGTTTTTGGGGGCAGTGGGGTCGCAATCGAATTGCCAGATCTTTTTGAACAATTGAACTTCTCCTTGCGGTACACTCTTCGAGAGAGCTTGGAATGCATACAAAACGCCATCTGGCCCTGCAAAGAAGAGTTGTTTTTGTCCGTTCACAATCCCCATTGCCGGGGATGACCATGCAGAGTGGAAGGTTTTCGGGCCAAAATTTTCATTGTCCCTGGCGACCAGTCTGCCGGTTTTCTTATCCAGAGCTATCAGGCTGGGAGCTTTTAACCCGGTAGTTTCCAGATGCCTGAAATCGACTCCGTTGCAGGTGTTCAGATAGAGGAAGTCTCCATCTAGTAAAATGGAAGCGTGAGGCGAATCGTGCGGACACAATCCCAATTCCAGTTTCATATCATACGACCAGAGAATATCCGCATCTTTCAGAGTTACCTCATAAGGAAACTGACCCGGACGAGCCATGTACCACCCCTCGCCCTGAAAAGTGCCATCGTTACCGTCTGCCTGCCCGTTCAGGTCGAGGCAAAGTACCTCAGACCGGTTGGTTAGCACATAGACCCGATTTTCTTCTACAGTCGGGGGCGAACAGATACCGATCATGGGCCAGTCGTTGTGTGGATCTCCCTCGACACGGGGAACGATCAGTTGCCAGCACAGGCTTCCGTCAGATTCGTTCAGGCAGAGTAGCGTACCTTGGTCTCCTTCATGCCGCGGATCGCGCAGGTCGGCGTTGTTGGCACCTATCAAAACCTTCCCTTTAGCAATCACCGGGGAGGCATAGTTATTGGTTCCGACCGAAACCGCCCATTTCACATTTTTGCCTGTTTCTATATTGAAAGATTCCGGCAGGCCGGTCTCTCCTGAGATCATATTCCTGGAAAATTTCTCTCCCCACTGAGGAGAGTCCTGACCTTGAGCCCAACTGGTTTGTACCATCATGGCCTGAAATCCTGTAGCCAGAATCAGATTCAATAGTTTGAATGACATGCGGAATTTAGTTATCTTCATGAGCGCTGTGAAAATTAGTTGAAGATAGCAAAAACAAAATCATGTCGCGCCATCGCTATATTTCGAGAACAAATTTGTGACTGTTTTAATTGTTGTATTGTAAGATGAAGAAAGCTATTGTCATTGGAGCTACGAGTGGTATGGGGAAATCATTGTCTGAAATCCTGGTATTAAATGGTTACCAGGTAGGAATTGCCGGGAGAAGAGAAGAGTTGTTAAAGTCTATTCAAGGCCAGCACCCTGACAGGATTTTTTTCAGGCAAATAGATGTTCAGGATCTGCCAGGAATTGAACAGATATGTAATGAACTTGTTAATCGACTCGGCGGACTAGACCTGCTTGTTATCTCCGCAGGAATTGGAGAAGAAAACAAAATGCTGGATTTTTCAATCGAAAACGAAGTAATTCGGACGAACGTTCTGGGATTTACTTTTCTTGCCGATTGGGGAATGAATTATTTTAGAAATCAGGGGCACGGCCACCTGGTTAATATCAGCTCAATTGCAGGTATTCGGGGAAATGGAGCGGCGCCATCGTATAACGCCACGAAGGCTTTTCAGATAAATTACCTGGAAGGATTGCGACTGCATGTGGATAAGTGCTGTTCCGATATATGTGTGACCGACATCCGTCCGGGCTTTGTCGACACCGCGATGGCAAAGGGCGAGGGGTTATTTTGGGTGGCACCCGTTGAAAAGGCGGCAGAACAGATTTATGCTGCCATTATACGAAAGAAGCGAGTAGCATACGTGACTAAGCGGTGGCGTTTTATCGGCTATTTGCTTAGAGCCATTCCGTACACTTTATTAAAGAAGCTTTAAATGAGGGGCATACGATTAAGGGCATTTGCTAAGATGTAATCTGACAGTTAGAAGCCATTTCCAGGCATTCATCAAGGTAGTACAGGAACATTACCCGGCACTCTCCCTTTGCAGAGAACAAGTTATCAGCTGTTAAGACAGTTTCTTTTCAACTAATTAATTTGGGTATCAGAATTTACCTAATTACGCTTGATCACCTTTCGGAAGTCAAAATTGATTCCAGTATTAAATTTTATGGTGTACACTCCGCTTGAAAACGAAGAAGTATGAATCACCGTGTTTTCCAAAAGCATCCCGGTTGTAACAAGTTGACCCGCTGAATTATATATTCCATATTTTATTTCATCCGTATTGCCTTTGTACTCGATGGTAAGATCGTCTGAAACCGGGTTAGGATAGACCTTAATTTTCTCATTGTACTCAACGGCTGTGATGCTGGTTATGACATCTTTGATCATATTAGATGGTGCTGAAACGCAACCATTCTTGGTAACTTGAACACAATATTCACCAACCGCTGTGATTGTATAATCCTGATTGGTGGCCCCACTTATGGGGTTGTTTAGATTGTACCATTGGTTGCCGGATGGGGCATTCGAGGAAAGAACTTTCCCATTCTGCGAAATAATCGGGGTCGCTGGTAAGGGATTAACGGTAATGGGTAGAGTAGAGGCAGTACCGTCTCCACAGTCGTTATGACCTTTAACGGAGATGTTTCCTGAAACGGCGGTTGCGCCAAAATTCACTGTAATTGTGTTTGTTATGCTTGTTCCAGTTGACCCAGTCGGGAGTGCCCAGACATATGACGTTGCATTAGTAACAATAGGCACAGTATAGGTTACAGCATTCTGTCCCTGACAAACAGTGGATATCCCTGAAATTGTTGAGGCTTGTATTGGAAGGGCTTTTACATTAATCGCTAAAGTGGAAGATATTCCATCGCCAAAAGCATTGTGACCTTTAACGATAATATTGCCAGAAACCGCGGTAGGACTGTAATTCACAGTAATGCTGTTTGTCGAACTTGTACCAGAAGTTCCCGAAGGTAATGTCCAAATGTAAGAAGTTGAATTGGCAATTGCTGCAACAGAATAAGTAATTGAACCTTGTCCCTGACAAACGACGACTTCCCCGTTAATAACTCCGGCAGCAGTTGGTAAAGGATTTACTACAATTTTTACCTGACAGGCAGGAGAATCCGCAAGACCATCGTTCACCACCAGACTGATAGTATAAGTTGTAGGTTGGGAGACATTTGGAGCGGTAAATGTAGGTTTGGATGAAGCATTCGAGCTAAGAGAAATACCTGCAGGTGCTGTCCATTTGTAAGTCAGGGGACTTCCATCCGGGTCAGAAGACAACGATCCGTCCAATTTCACCAGCGTACCTTCTGCGACTGATTGATCAGCTCCCGCAATGGCTGTGGGAATCTGATTAGCCATCTCAATGATATTTGTAAAGTCCTTCCATTGGTCGGCAGCCTGGTATGATTTTTTTGAACCAGTTGGAACATATAGGATGCAGGTACTCTTGTTTGAATTCAGAAAGACATCTTTATTATTATCCCCACTTAAGTTTATCGGAATAGGGTTATTGGCTATTATGGAAGAAAGCTTTGAACAATATTGAAATGCATTACTCCCAATGGTCGTAACAGAGGATGGTATTTTTACTGAAGTTAAACTTGTACAATCACTAAAAGCGTTACTCCCAATTGTCGTAACAGAGGATGGTATGTTTACTGAAGTTAAACTTTGGCATAAATTAAATGCATAATCCCCTATAGAAATGACAGAGGATGGAATATCAATAGATGACATTTTTCGACAATTGCTGAAAGTGCTTTTTTCGATGGATTGAACAGAGTTTGGTATGATAACTGAGCTTAAATTGCTGCAAAATAAAAATGCTTGCTTATCAATTGAGGTAACAGTTGAAGGAATAACATAATCCCCATTTTTTGAAGTGGGACAAAAAATCAGTTTGGTTTGAGATTTGTTAAATAAAACACCTTCACTACTTGAATAATTGGTGTTATTTCCCTCAACTGCGATAAAAGCACTACACCTGTCAAAAGCCAGTTCTCCGATTGTGTTTACAGATGCAGGAATAAGAATTGAATTTAATTGGTCGCATTGTATAAACGCGCAGGAATTGATAGTTTTAACTGTGGATGGTATTTTGAAATCGCCCTGTTTTTTAGCCGGACAGATCAATAATGACGTCTGTTGCTTGTCAAACAAGACTCCTTCAAAGCCTGAATAGTTGGAGTTATTATTATCCACTTCTATTTCCTTCAATGCCGGACAATTCATAAAAATATTTACCCCAATGGATTTGACTGATGAAGGGATTTTGATATAAGTTAAATACTCGCTATCGGTAAACGCAAAATTTCCAATATTCTCTATCGTGGCAGGTATTTCAATGGATTTTAATCCATTGCACCGATGAAATGCCATATTATCAATTGTGGTCGCTGTCAACGGGAAAACAATTTTGTGGAGAATGGATGGAATACTATCAATACCAGCAAGAATGTTATTAAACGCAAAGGTCGGAATGGTATTTGCTTCGTAGGTTTTTAACTTATTTCCGTCCGTTCCGTCAGACCCTGTGTAAGCTAAAATCGAAACATTGCTTAAATCAATTTCTTCCAGTAAAGGCATCTCGTCACGCATGGTTTTAAAATCCCGTACATCAATAGTTCCTGTTAAAGTAAGTGTTGGCGTTATGGCCAATTCTCCTGTTAAAGCATCATGAAGCCCCCCAGCTTTGACGTTAATTCTGGCAGGTTGCTTAACTGTAATGATTTGTGTGCCATATTCTGCAGTAGAAAAAGAAAGGATTGCAGTTCGTGTCTTTGAAGAAATATTTTCATCAAATGCTAATTCAATCGCAGTTGTGCCAGAGCTACCTGAATTTACATTGGTTGTTATCCATGATTGATTGCTTGAGACAGTCCAATTTACTGAGGAAATAGCCTTGACGCTAGTGGTGGCTTTGTTAACACTTACTTGTAACGCATTTGTTGTTAAGCTAAATCCGTTGTATCCTTGAGGTAATTTATCGGGGCAAATATTAATAATCGCCTCCTGCATAAGATTATAATGCGTGCCATTTGGATTTAAATTTCCTATAAAAAAGTAACCATTGGCGTTACCACCCCAACCCCAATTAAAATGGAAATAGTTACCGTTTTGATACCCATCGCAAACAAATGCATGACCAAAACACTCGCTATTCCCAGCATATAATATCGGTCTGTGAGATTCCAATTCAAGTTTCAGTAGGGCTACCCAATCCTCTATGGAGTACTTTTTTTGATATACCTGCTTGAAATTATTTGAGTACGAAAAATATTTGGAAAGTCCTTCTGCTGCATTTATGAGGTAGGCTCCGGATCCAGTCAGATTATAAACTACATCAGATGAGACCCCACAATGAAACATCAATTTTGCGATTTCGTTATTAGATCCCGTAATATTATTGGGCATTTGAGACCAGATATAATTGGTTGCTCCGAAATCTGCAGAAAGTTTACCATATAAAGGAACAGTATAAGAATGAGAACCAACGCCAGTGGTTGGATAATTCCAATATTTCATGATTTGTGCCAATGCTGTTATGGTACATCCTGTAAAAACATGCCCACAGGTGCCATCCTTATCAATAGGACATTGTTCATTATAAAAACAGCCTTGATCCCAGGTGGTTTTTAACAATGGCGCCACTGAAGTTGTTGAACCCGATTTTAGATTAAGTAAGTTATTCCAGGCAGCAATAATGCCTTTTTCTGGAAGCAAATTATCGTTTTTTATTTGGGCAATTTCAAGTTTCACATTGGCCATCCATTCGGTGAAGGCGGGGGACTGATTGGCTTCATCTAAATTGCCATCCATTGAATATCCAATGATTGGCCATACACGGGAATCTGCTGATACAATAACAAACCCCTTATTGATTGGGTCATTTAAAATATAAAGAAGTGTATCCTCATTTTCGGAAACTGTTTGAATCTTACTAAATTGGATGCTTTCTTTTTTAATACTTGATGATTTCAGGTAGTTTTTACTTACAGTGAGCAGGTGATTTCTCCCTATTTCAATTGCTTGATCAACGCTGACGGATTGGGCTAACAATGATTTACTGTTAAGAAGAAATAATGAAATGATGAGGAGATACGGAATAATTTTTTTCATAGACGGTTAGGTTCAGATGAAAATTTCGGTCTTTTAAGTGCTTGAGATGTAATTTTTTGGATACTACGGTAGAAGGTATAAATATAAAAATTATCGTTGAGACTTGAGCGCTGTGATTTGAAATTTTGCCTCACTGGCTTAACTCGGATTTCAATTTCTAAATTTTACCTGAATTTTAAAAAGCGAGGTTATGCGAATATTCGATGGTGCCATTGAATACCGCATGTCTTTTCTACATTCGCATAATTTTTTAAATTTATGTTCTGTGATTAATTTTCTTTACTTAAATCACCAAAATGAATATCAGGTATTAACATTCTAAGAAGCAACAAAATGAAGATTGGAATTATTATCGAAACAAAAGAATACGAAAAAGCATGGAATGCATTTCGCTTTGCGGTTACTGCTAAGAAACAGGGCCACGAAACAAAAGTATTTTTAATGGGCGAGGCCGTTGAATGTGAAGGGTTAACCCACGATAAATACAATGTGGATGAACAGTTGCACAATTATGTTAACGCCGGAGGCGAAATCCTTGCCTGCGGAACTTGTATCAAATCGCGCCACCTTGAAGATTCATTGGAGGTCTGTCCAATTTCGACAATGGTTGATTGTGTGAATGTCGTCGTTTGGGCTGATAAAACGGTGACATTCTAAAAAGGATAAATGGCATTTCCCGGGTAGTGCCGTCCGGGAAATGTTTTACTGTCCGACCGATGATTTAATCTGTTTAAGGTAATCTTCCCGGTTCGACTGTAAGCTGACGCGGGTCTGCCACCTGCGCGATTCCGGATCGCGGCCCAGTTTAATCACCACGTGGTTCCATCCTTTATCCAGCGGAAGGTTCTCGAGTTTTTCTTTCCCGGAAATGCCTTCGGTGGCAAACAAAGTTCCGTTTACAAATACTTTGCGATCCAGTCGGCCTTCGATGACCAAATCCAGTTTGGGCATATCCGGCTCGACCAATAGGTTGACCATTGAACGCGGACTGAAGACCCAGAAACTCAGATAAATTTCCCGTGACCCCTGGACTTCTCCCTGCTTTAACCCGGTTTTGGACAGGTCGAAATATCCTGATGTGTTGGTTTGGATTAGTCCGGGCTGACCGGTTTCATATTTAGCTACAAATTGCGAGTTGTTCAAAGCGCCAATCTCTTCAGCAGGATTCCCTCCAACGGAAATCACGATAGCCTGCTCAAGGCCACCGTTCGCTGCGAGCGCTTTGCGGCTGCTTACCGGAACATTTTTTAGCACGATGCCCAGATTTCGGAGCAGCGTCTTGCTCATTTCTTCGCCCTCGGCTTTCAACGACTGCAACTCTACAGTGCACAGGTACAGCTGTCCGGCACCGGACTGGTACTTAACAATGGCTGGTCCATCGGCTTTCGTTTCCCTCTCGCTACGCACGACGGCGGCAGTTTTTACGTTTTCACCGTGTCCGTTCCAGCGGTTCCAGTCCGTATTACAGGCTTCCAGTAAAATTTCTCCATTTTTTACGATTTCGCCGCTCAGTCCGTATTTCATTACTGGCATACGGCTCAACTCAGAGAAATAAAAATCTTTGTTATCCAGCGCTCCGATTATCGCATCATTCTGCTTCTTGATAAAGGATGTGGCTTTGCGTTCCGTCAGCATCAGGCTTTTAGGAAGAAGTGTGTTGAGCTGATCCAGACCTTCCGGCGATATGCCCCATACCAGGATTTTTCCGCCAGCTTTTAAACATGCGTCGACCATCAGCCTTGAACCCGATCCGGGAACAGGTGAACTGCCATCAATTATAATCAGACTCGGGACTTTTTTGGGATTGGGTTCGACAAACGGAACACCAAGTCCGGAGAGCCACTCTTTCATCGGACTGTCCGGTCCCGAAATAATCCCAACTTCAGCGTACGTTGTGGTTGGTTGTAATGCTGCTGCCGGTAGCGGTTTTGTCTCAATTTTAAACGGTTTTACCGGGTTGGAATTGATTGCCTGAATTGCATAAAACATCGGCCATGGCTTATACAAGGGCAACGATGGGTCATATCCAGGATTGAGAGTGCTGACATATGGCCCTAAGCGCTCGGGCTGGACTCCCGGAATTCCTTCCCGGAAATTAGGAAAGAAAATTCCATCGTCGGGTTTGGAGCTACGGGTGGTGTCTTTCAATCCGAACTCCAGCGGTTTCAAACCATACCAGATGATATTGAATACGCTGGCATAGGTCGCATCGTATTTTTGCTGTTTCCCGATCAGATCATAGGCCTCAGTTGCAAGGCCTTCCATGCGGCCCTGCATCGATTCATACGCGCGATTTCCATTTATTGCCGAAATCTGCTTAGGTGAGCCATAGTATCCCATGCCTGTTTCGCCAACGCCCCAGGGTTTTCCCTCAGACGACCATTTTTTCATGGAACCTTCGTTTCCGTAATGGCCGATAACGGTTGGAAGGTCAGTTGGGCGCATTTCTTCACCATCCCCGGAAATCCAGTCGCGGCTTGAATCCAGACTTCTGACAATTTTCACCCATTTGTTTATTTCATCAATCTGGCGCTGGACAATCGTTTCAGGAGCATGAAAGACGTTGATCACCACTGGAACGGTTTCGTTACAGACACTCCAGCCGAAGACGGAAGGGTGGTTACGGTCGCGCATCACCAGACTTTTTACATGTTTCTGGCAGTACACCCAATAGTCGTCCGAATCCATTTTCGGTCCGCCGTCGCTCGACCAAATCCCGGTTTCATCGAGCACACAAATTCCCATTTCGTCGGCAACATCAAGATAGAACGAAGGGTAAGGCTGCGCATGCAGGCGGACAGCATTGGCGTTGGCATCTTTCAGCATTTTAAACCAGCCCCAGGCATAGCGACGTGTCATCTGCGAAATGCCCATAAAATGCCACGAGTCGCCTTTCAGGAAAATACGTTTGCCATTCAGCAGCAGTTCAGTTCCATTGATGGAGAACTGACGCCACCCAAAGCGGGTATATTTGATGTCGGCTGCCTGTTTATTTTCGGTATTCAAGCTTATAAGCGCCCCATACAGGTTGGGAGATTCAGGGGCCCAGTTTTTCAGGCTTCCGTTTACTTTTTTATGCAAGGTGATGGTTGTACTGTCGCCCGGCTTCAGTTTAATTTTTTCGTCATTCAGAATTTGTAAAACTTCCTCTTTTAGGGCGCCGTTGCTTTCCGGAGCCAGATTGATGTCTGTTGTTGACTTTTTTTCCCAACTCCGGACCGATGCATTTAGTCGGACCGTTTGGTTGTTTAGCGTATTATTCTTTACACTCACAGCAAACGACAACTGATCATTCTTTACATCGGGTTGCACAAACACATTGGAGATGTAAACCTCAGGCACAGCAATCAGTGCGACATCCTGCCAAATACCGGCAATATGTTGTCCCCAGAACGATCCGGCAACATAGTTGCGACGTCCATATTTTCCGGGAACATCTGTCAGACTAGCCTTCGCAACGCCTACCAGGATTTCGTTATTTCCCTTTTTGAGGAGATTGGTGACATCAATTTCAGTTGGGAAAAAGATATCGAGGTTTTCTCCAGCCAGCTTCCCATTAACATAGATTTTGGCAAATCCTGCAATGGCCTCAAAATGCAGTTTTACGAGTTTTCCAGTCCAGCTTTCTGGCAAAATAAAATCTTTTTTCATCCAGCCCATCTGCGCCTTCTCCCATGATTTGGGATAGGAAGGAAAAGAGAGGAAGTCGCCACCGTCGGACTGTGAAAACGAGTTGACGTTCCATGGGGAAGGAACTTTCAAGGGCACCGGCATCCCATTGAAACTGATCAGGTTTGACAAATTTTGCCATAGCGGTTTCGAATACCGGCATAAACTGCCATTTCCCGTTCAGGCATAATTCGTCGCGAAATGGCTTCTCAGCCTCATTCACAAAACCACCCATCGGGTTGAAAACATGCTGGTAGATTTGCTGTGCATTTGATTTTTTCTATGAGCGAGAAAAACGAAAAAAAGAAAGGCGCAGCAAAAAAGGATTTTATTTTTCATCGTTACTAAATTTCGAAGAGGAGGTGAGCCATTTAGCTCAACTTATTGAAAGGCTCTCATGACAATGTTCACATTACAGCGATTTCCGTTCGCTTTCGACCGTGTACAACAAAACTATCGCCGCGGTAATATCCGTAATTAAATTCTATGGGACGTTTGTTTTCGTCATAGACAAATCTTTTTCTGAAAAGGACAGGGTCATCAATGGCACAGTTTCAGTTTTTTGCAAATGAAAGGAGTGACTTTAATAGCGCTGACTTCCTCATATGAAATCGATGCTCTGACATTGTATTTTTCTTCCAGAATTTCATACAGCGGTTTGCTGAAATCGTCGTTACCTGTAATACCGATGGCCGGATTGAAATATGAAATGAAGAAAACGAACGGGAAATCTTCCTTGCCCCTTAATCTTTCCAGAGTAAGTACGCGCGTGTCGGGTTTTAGATCGAAGAACAACAACACGTCACTTTCGGGAATTTGCCAACTGACGTGCAGTTCGAAATTGAAGACTTCAATGCCCAATGCCTTCATTTCCTGAGAGAAACTAAGCCAATTTTTTGCTCTGCCGAGGACTCCCTTCCTTGAAACCTTTGTTCCGTACCCTTTTTTACGGGATAATAATCCTTCATTCACCAACTTCAGAATGGCGTGCCTTAGGGTATTTCTGGAGATGCCAAGTTGCTGCGAAAGTTCAACTTCGCTGGGGAGTATTTTCCCTTCCTGATACTCCTTTTTTGCAGCCAGCTCTCTGATAAGCTTCTCCGCCTGCATGTGGAGTGGCGTTGAACTATTATGATTTACTTCAAGTTTTATCATGCTTAAAATTTTTTTGAAGGACTGTGAAATTGAAAATCAGCAAAGCCATGCTCAACAATTCATTTTCGGTTGAGGTGAAAATTTTCTCTTGTGAAATTCATTTGTTTTGTCAGGTAAATTTGTCCTTCAGCAATTCGAGATAAATGTATAAAATGTTTTTGAATGATTTAAAACAGGTGGATTCCTGAATCTGCTAAAAGTAGAGTACCCCAAAGGAATTGTCAGAGACAACCTTTGGGGTACCACCTTAAAATTGAAAATTACTTTGTTGTGATTTCTTTGATCGTTGTGTAGTTAAACACATTGGTGCTGTTAACCTGAACGTCGATTCTGGCGCCAACTCTCAGGAAAAATTTTCTGGAGTAGGCTGGAAACGAACGTTGGGTACCGGTGCCGACGCCTGCAGGCCAACCAGAGGTAACGGTAACAACTTCATCCAGCTTAGGCAACGTTGTACTGATTAGTTTTGTTGAATAGTTCGGACTGTAACTGAAGTCGCCAACATAATCTGTCTCGTTGACATACAGCCAAACTTCTTTCAGCGCCTGTTGATAAGCCGTGTTTGTGGTACCACGGGAAATCTTTACCTGAGCTGTCACAGTGCCATTGGCATTGACAACAGGTTCTCCAACCCATGTTACACGCAGGAATGGTTCAACGGAATATTGCTTTTCGACCGTACCTTTCACCTCAATTATTTCTTCGGGAAGTGGAACAAATGCGCCAGCCGGTTTAATTCCATACTTGCCTTCAAATATTTTTGTATTGTTGAACACGCCGTCCATCATACAGTACATATAAAAAGGTGTCGGATTGTCGCTCCAGCTGTATTCCATCATGGCTATGCGGATGCCGGTGCCGCCTATGGCCGTTTGGAAAGGCTCTTTTGTTGTTGCGTCCACGAACGATCCTTTGAATGTCTCGGCCGGAAATTTATAGTTGTCTTTTTCGCAAGAAACGATACCTGCCAGGAGAAAAATCAATAGCGCAAAATTTTTGATACTTTTCATTTCGATAAACTTTGAATTGGATTAAAAGCCTGGGTTTTGTTTACAATTCGGGTTCTTGTTTATTTCTGATGCAGGAACCGGTTGATAATAATATCTCGAATCATACGTGAAAATATACTGGTAACCACCACGTGGCTCCTGGAATTTGACAGAAAGGAAATATTTCTGAGCGTCGGTTGAATAGAACGAATTGAGAATACGGAAACGCCTGTTGTTTTGCTCATCATAGAGAACTCTCCAGCGTTTGAGATCCCAATAGGTTTTGTTCTCGAAAGCCAGCTCTTTGCGTCGTTCGATGCGAACTATTTCGATCTTGTCAAGGTTAGACTCACTGGCAAGCAAGGTTGCTCCGGCGCGATCGCGGATGCTGTTGATGTTGTTGAAAGCCACTGTGCGGTATCCATCAACCGAAGAGATGCCAGCCCTATACAATTCGAAGGCTGCCTCTGCCTGGTTCAGGAGAACTTCTGCGAAGCGAATCTCAATCCAGGCCTGTGTAGAGTAAAACCCGTTAGTTGTACCACTTTCAGCCAAATATTTGCGAAGATAAATGCCACCTACATTACCGAAATCCCAGTTGGAAACCGGTCCATTTACGCCCGCGCACTTCATTGTTGTCCCGTTTGGATCGCCGGCCTTCAGGGTTACTGCAGGATTGGATCCTAAGGCAGAAGCAAGACGGAGGTTGGGGTTTGTCAATTCATTGCAGTTCCCTATATCACCTTCATTTGCCAGTGGACTAATACCCTGACTTGCATCACCGGTCCAAATGCCACGACGAATTTCAATTGTTTGATTTCTGTATGTATCCATTGGAAGGATTACAGTTGCACGCAAACGGGGTTCCGCAGTCGCGAAAGCACTCAAAGGAGAACTGTACAGATAGTATTTGCCATTATCGTCAATGTTTTTGAAATGACCATTCTTATCCTTAGCAATTCCGTCGAACATTTCGACGAAGTCTATCGATGGATTAACTTCCGAGTCGTTACCTCCGGATTTTGTCTGTGCAGGTTGTACTGACTCGTCGTAATCATGCGTGCTGTTTGTTGCATCATAATACTTCACGAAGATATTCTCTGTCGTTTCGGTCAGAAACAAATTTCTGAAATTGTTGTATTGGGCAGTCAGATCACCCGCTTTCCATAGTCCTTTGTACAAGGAATATTTCTTTGAGTCGACAACCAATTTGGCTGCATCATACGCGGCTTTGAAGTAGTCGTTTGCACGGGTTGAGGGAACACCGCAGATGCGTACTGACTTTCCGTTTTGATCCTGAACATCATTTACCGTATTGTATTTCGCAATACTACCTGCGTAAAGCATTGCGCGGGATTTAAATGCCGCAGCAACAAATTTATTCACCCGACCTTTAGCTGGGGAATTGTCGGGAAGGTTCAGAATTGCATAATCAAGATCGGATGCAATGAAATCCCAGATTGCCTCTTCGGAGGCCCGGTAGAAGTGCGTTCCGTCCATATCGACAGAAGCCGGATAATCTACAATAGCATCTACAAGAGGAACTCCGCCGTACCTTTTTACAAGGGCAAAATAGGTGTACGCGCGGGCAAAGCGAGCCTCTGCCAGGAACGTTTTAACATCTGCGGCGAGCAAAGAGGATGAATACTGCGGAAGTTTCAGGAGTAGCATATTGATATCACGGATTTGTGAATATCCCTCATCCCAATAGGAGAACCCTTCGTTATCGGCAGCTTGCGTGTCCCGGCCGACAGCTTCGCCGGTCAGGCAGCACATTTGCTTATACTGGGTGCCATTGTAGTTGAAACCTGTGGGGTAGTGATATTTAAAATCCTCAATCGGAAGCCTGCTGTAGATTCGGGCAATATTACTCATTACGCCTTCGCTACTGCCGTAGATATCATTCTCGCCCAATAAATTTATAGGGGGAATATCCAAATCGGTGCATGCTGACATGGAGACACTCAAACCTATGATCAGTAAGATTTTTTTCAGTTTCATATTTCGTCAAGTTTAAAATTTCACGGTTACACCAATCGTAAAGGTCTTGTTAATAGGATAGTTATATCCAAGATTCGTCAGACCTGAGCCGCTGGTATTGTTTGTGTAGAACTCTGGATCCATATATCTCAACTTTGTAAACGTGAGTAGGTTATATGCACTGGCATAAATTCTCAGGCTTTTCAGATTGATATAATTGAGCACTTTAGTGGGCAACGTGTATCCAATTTCCAGTGTCTTCAATCGCAGATAGGCTGCATTCTGAATGTTGAAATCGGAGGCTGCGTTTGGAGAAGAACCGGTATATCCATATTCTCCCTTCACCCATTGCGTAGCCGGATTGTACGGGTCTGATGCAGGATCGGCAGGGTACCAGCGATCCATGAAGTCACTGATGGCATTGGTGTTGGACCAGAGAGGTTGATAGAGAAATTCTCTGGCAATAACATATTTTTTACCCGCACCTTGCAGAAGCATGGTCAAATCCAGACCTCTCCACTGAGCGCTAAGGGTTACGCCATAGTTGATGAGCGGAACCTGTCCGTTGGTGGCCAGCGGATGTACATCAAGGTCGCTGATCCAGCCGTCGCCGTTCCAGTCTGCATATTGGTAATCGCCCAAAACGGATCCACGTCCGATATAAACCGGATTGTAGTAGATATTATCCCAATTAGTGATACGTCCGTCACCAGAATAACCCCACCAAAGGTTGTTGTTCCGGTCGTTGACACCATTCCGCCAATTCAGGTAAGAGTTGCCCAATTTGGCCATCTCATAGTATTTGGTCTTCGTTTTTGTGTACGAGATGTTTCCTTTTATCTGATATCTCAGTTCACCGATACGATTTGTGTGGCTCAATTCGAGTTCAAAACCACTAGCCTGGTCGCTGTTCAGGTTCTCTTGCGGAAGATTTGCGCCCACGATACCTGGGAGAGAGCCTAATCTTGTCGTCAAGAGGCCAGAACGATCCCGGTTGAAATATTCAACTGTTGCGCCCAATAAACCTTCCCATGCAGTAGCATCCAACCCGACATTCAGTGTTTTTGCTGTATACCAGGTGATTGCACTATTGGCCAGACCTGTATTGCTTGAACCTGAGACGAAAGAATTTCCAAAGATGTATCCTGCTGGCAGACCGGTACGGCTTCCAGAGGCCGGATATTGATAACCACTAATGAATTGGTAAGACAACGCACTGTCGTCGCCCGTAACACCATAAGAAGCACGAAGTTTCATGTCGTTGATAAATTTCAGCGGCGAATTTTTGTAGAATTTCTCATCCGAAATTCTCCAGCCAGCCGAAACAGAAGGGAAGAATCCCCAGCGACTATTTTTTGGAAATTTGGAAGATCCTTCGTAGCGGTAAGAGAATTCAGCCATGTACCGGTTTTTGAAGTCGTAAGAGAGACGTCCAACCGATGCGCGGTTTGCGAAATCAAAGAGGGAACCGCTTGAAGTGCTTTGTTTGATTTCCTGGTTATCAGTTATACCGGCAAATAATTGTGGTAAAGGGAGTACGAGATAGCGGGATCCGTAGAAGTTATCTCCTTGATAATGTGAGTTTTCAAGAAGATTCATAGCATGAACCGTATGGCTTCCGAATTTGCCTTCGTAGGCCAACTGTATTTGCCAAAGACTTGCATCTTTGCCATAGAAGTAGCGGGTGACCTTACTGTTGCCACTCGTCTGGGAATTTGCCTTATATTCAGCACCTGTTGGCAAATACAATGAAAAGCTCTTCGAATACTCTTTGTTGTCATTCAATGTATAATCGTAGCTATACATTGGTTTGATGGAGAGACCTTTTACGAATGGAACTTTGTAAGTCAGGCTTATGTTTGACTGGAACCATTTGCTTTTGTAGTCATTCTCGCCAACGAGACTTTTGTCCATCATCGCTACCGGATTAAGAATCACATTCCAGTCCATCATGGCATATTTCTTTGCAGCTTCATCATAATAGACCTTATCCATAGGATGTTGCAGCCACATGGATCTGACGATATCGTTCGAACTATATGGAGACGACTGCCGATCATCAAGCAGACCGGACATATTCAGGTCTAATTGAAGGCTCTTGTTGATTTTTGCAGAGATGTTGCTGCGGATGTTGTATTTTTTGTAGTTGATAGCATCGGTCTGAAGAAAACTTCCCTGATATTGGTACCCGATACTTGTATAATAGGTGATCGCGTCGTTGCCACCCGTAGCACTAATTGTGTGTTGGGTTTCAGGAGCACTCCTGCGCATGACGGCAGCCTTCCAGTTCGTAGAGGCATTGGTGCCGTTGCGGTACGATGCAATTTCATCTGCAGTATATTTTGGAACGATACCGCTGTTGTCGACATTGTGTTTTTGTGACTCGTTGTAGAGCGTCATCCAGTCGGCAGCATTCACTAAATCAGGATAATTGGAAGGCGTCTGCCAGGTCATATTTCCTGTATAGGTTATGCTTGCAGCACCAGTTTTGGTTCCTTTTTTGGTGGTGATGATGATGACACCATTCGCAGCACGCGAACCGTAAACAGCACCTGAGGCATCCTTGATAACAGAAATGCTCTCAACATCTTCCGGATCCAAACGGGCCATATTGGTTCTTGGAACACCGTCAATAACGACAAGTGGAGCGCCAAATCCACGAATATCTATTGTGCTGTTGAATTGGCCTGGTTCACTGGAGTTCTGCAGAACCCGAAGACCAGAAACCTTACCAGTTAATGTATTCTGCAGGTTCTCATTTTTGGTTGTAATAATGTCTTTGTTTGTTACAGCAGCCACGGCACCTGTGAGGGTTTCCTTTTTTGCTACACCGTATCCAATTACAACAAGCTCGTCTATTAAGATATTATTCTCGGCCAGCACAACATCATACGATGTTTTGCCTTTGATTATCGTTACTTCAGTCGGAGTATATCCGATAAAAGAGAATTTTAAAACAGACCCCGGTGTCGTTTTCATTGAAAAGGAACCGTTCGCATCTGTAATGCATCCCTCTTTAGTCTTCTGGTCAAGTATAGTAACGCCTAAAATTGGTTCGCCCGATTTGTCAAGGACCTTACCCGTCACTGAAATAGTATTATTCTGTGCACTGATGGTCATTGTAACTAAAATCAAGGGTAAACAAATCGCAATCTTTAAAAAATTGGTCAAATTTCTGAAAACATTCATGCTCATTAAGATTTTAAATTAATTTAGTTAATGTATTCCAACCCAAATATCTTGGAATGCAGCAGATAATTTTTGTGTTTTGAGTAATCTCTTTTTTCATAGGCATTTAATTCTTAATTAGATTTTTTATTGAGTGACAGTTTTAGACCTTTAGATTTTTCATTTTTGCTTCTGAATAATCATATGTAGGATTTTATGTTTTATATGTAGGTACATATTTTTTGCAAATATATAAATATTCTGATTCTGCATACTATGAAAAGTAATTTTTTCAAAATTCTCTTGTTTAGAAAGACTTAAGAGGATAATATCGTTTGCGATCCGGAGGTCAACCATTTATGAAAAGATAAATTCTTTTAATTTAAATTACATTAAATCAGATATATATAATTTGTATTGAAAGCAAACTAACGAAAATTAATTCCTAAAGTAAACCAGTCAGAAGGCGGAGGCAGTTCCATGTTTATTCATTGATGAGGTGATTTTTAGTAGATTTGGCCACCGGAATGCGCCCCTTTTTATGCTTTTCAGAAGAATATTTAAGATCATTTAATTTGAAGTTGCTCATTGAAAAAATATTTATAAGTTTGCACATATCAAAATATATATGAACAAACGAACGAATTATCTGTTTTGATGACAAATGGTGCAGGCTGTGTTTGGGATTATTTCGTTGAAATGTCTGTGCCGTTTTCGGGGAATGTGAACTGAAATTAATTTTAATACTATGCAACGATCGATCAGAGGGATTGCCGCAATTTTACTTTTGCTTATCTGTAGTGGCGCTCAAGCTGCTGAAATATGGAAGATTGGTTCAAAGAATAATTCATCAGCAGATTTGGCTTTGGGCCCATCAGATTATAAAAATTTCTTAAGCAAAGATTTTGGTTTTGAAGACCGGTATTATTTAATTGGAAAGTCAATCCCCAAAATTGATTTTCCGTATGTACTGCCCGGCCCTTCTGACACGTGGGGTGGAACATGGGGTACGTCAGGCTGGCGTACACATGAGGTGAATATTTTATTTGGCATCAAAAAAATGCCAACCGACGGTAACTGGAAACTGATTGTTGATCTGGTCGACTCGAACCCGAACAAATCCCTGGTTAAGGTTATCATAAATAAGCAGCAAAATAAATTTTTGCTCAAAGGGAAATCGAACGGATCCCTGACGGGGCAGATCGGCGAATCCAACGGGCAGATTTTGGAAATACCAATCAATCCCGGTACCTTAAATAATGGCGGCAACTGTGTGACGATTACTATCCTGGAAGGTTCGTGGATCGTTTTTGACGATGTCAGGCTTGAAGGAACGGATGGTATCGAGCTGACAGAGAACAAAGATGTATTTGTCCGCAAAGTTGAACCAGCTAACTATGAACTTTCAGAAAAGAATAAACGGATTCAACCGTTGCTGGTTGATGTTGAGCACCTTTCCGGGAAGCCGCTTTTGGAGGTCTCTCTCGACGGTCGTTCCCTGTATTCTGCGCGTCTTGATACGGGAAGGTACCAGCTGGAAGTTCCGATGCCGGCCGTCACGAAATCCGTGAACAGTAAATATCAACTCCTGGTTAATGGGAAGGAAATAGAATCGGGAACGATCCGGCGCGCTCCCGGGCACTTGCAGTCTTTGGCCGATTATGTCGATACCCGCATTGGGACAGCGCATTCAAGATGGATGATTGCTCCCGGTCCGTGGATGCCGTTTAGCATGGTGAAACTGAGTCCGGACAATCAAAATATGGGATGGCAGGCGGGATATCAGCCGACTTTTGAAACGATCGGCTGCTTTAGCCATATCCACGAATGGACCATGGCCGGCTTGGGAATGATGCCCACCAATGGTGATCTGAAGATTAAAGTTGGTGATCAGTTTGATCCGGAATCCGGATATCGTGCCCGAATTGATAAAGCTACCGAAGAAGCGCCGCTGGGGTATTATAAGGTGTTCTTTCCCGACCGGAAAATCTGGGCAGAAGTTACTGCGACAACACGTTGCGGCTTTCACCGGTATACTTTTCCAGATGATAAGGATGGACGCGTGATGATCGACATGCATGTTCAGGCTGAATACGATTACTTGCTTCCGGATGTTGATATAAAACAGATAAGTGCATACAGGATCGAAGGCAAAAGCCATCAGATATCGCCCCGCCCAACAGTTTGGAGTAACGACGCGGATCAGGAATATGTCGTCAATTTTGTCATAGAGTTCGATCAGCCAATAAAGAAGATCGGTGGCTGGAAGAACAAAGAATTGATAAATTCCGGAACTATCACCGGTAAAGATTTGAAAGATGCCGGCATCTACGTTGAATTCGATACCAAAAAATCGAAAATTGTGCAGGCTCGTTCCGGTATTTCACTGGTAAGTGTTGAAAATGCAGCAGAAAACCTCGAAAAGGAGATATCCAAGCCATTTGGTTGGAATTACGACGCTGCCGTGGAGAATCAGAAGAATGTTTGGAACAGTTACTTATCAAGAATTGAGATAACCACCGATAACCGACTGGAGAAAGTGCGCTTTTACAGCAACTTTTACAGATCCATGTGCCGGAATACATGGAGTGACGTGAATGGAGAATGGATTGCTCCGGACGAAACGAAGCACAAATTTTCAAATCCCGAACATCTCGCATTGGGGTGTGATGCGTTCTGGAATACCTTCTGGAACCTGAATCAATTCTGGAACCTGGTAGTTCCCGAATGGTCTTCCAAATGGGTGAATTCGCAGCTTGCGCTCTACGATGCCAACGGCTGGCTAGCTAAAGGACCGGCTGGGATGGAGTACATCCCGGTGATGGTTGCTGAGCACGAAATTCCGCAGATGATTTCGACTTACCAAATGGGAATACACGATTTTGATGCAGAAAAGGCCTTTCAGGCTATCAAGAAAATGCAGACTACACCAGCTCAGCAGGTTGCAGGCGGATTTGCAGGCAATCGCGATTTGGTTCCCTATATGAAATACCATTATGTACCCTCTGATTTGGGTCGATTTTCCAACACCCTGGAATATTCATATGACGACTGGACTGTTTCCCAATTTGCCAAAGCTCTGGGGAAAACGGATGAATACAAGGTTTTTGCGGATCGGGGAACCTGGTGGAAAAATGCCTTCAACAAGGAAACCGGATATGCCCAAATGAAGAATAGCAAGGGCGTTTTTGCAGATCCTTTCGACCCATTTCAAACAGGCCGGAATGAGCACTATGTAGAGGGAAATGCCTGGCAATTAAGCTATTTTGTTCCTCAGGATGTTCCGGAACTTGCAAGGGTTATTGGAAAGGGAAAATTCATTGACAGACTGGATTGGGGATTTAAAGTCAGCGAGCCCTGGCGATACAATGCCCCCAATGATCAATATTGGGACTATCCGGTAGTTCAGGGAAACCAGCAATCCATGCATTTTGCATTCCTGTATAACTGGGTTGGTCAGCCCTGGCAGACACAACGCTGGAGCCGTTCGATACTCGAAAAGTACTATGGATATGGCATTGCCAATGCGTATCTGGGCGATGAAGATCAGGGACAAATGAGCGCATGGTTCATCATGGCATCAATAGGTTTATTTCAGACCGACGGAGGATGCCGCGTAAATCCTGTGTACGAAATTGCGAGTCCGCTCTTTCAGAAAATTGTAATCAACCTGGGGAAAAAGTACAACAGGGGCAGTAAGTTTGAAATTACAGCCGTCAATGCATCGCGGAAAAATATGTTTATTCAGAGTGCACGACTGAATGGCACCACCTTGAATTCATTCTCTTTCCCCGCTTCTGAGCTTTTAAAAGGTGGAAAACTTGAGTTGATAATGGGTGAAAAACCAAATAAAAATTGGGGAGTAATCTCTGATAAAGAATAACATCGCACTATGAAACGAACATGTTGTTTCACAACGCCCAAGAGTATGATAATAATTTTCATCAACATGGAGTTCCATACTGCCTTTAAAAAACAAATTATTATAGTATGAAAGGCTCTCAAAAACGGCACATGATTCTCAAAACCTGGTTACGAAATTTTGTCTGTCTGACTTTATTCGTCACGCTGAGTGGTGCACTTTGTGCGCAAAAACCGATTGACTATGTCGATCCAAATATTGGGACAGCTCATTGCAGGTGGTTTTTTTATACTCCCGCCTCGGTTCCTTTTGGAATGGCAAAGCTCGGACCCTCGACGGATGCGCACCTTGGAAATCCCGGAGGTTGGCAGGCCGTTGGCTATGACTTCAGGCACACATCGATTGAGGGATTTGCCAATTTTCATGAATTTCAGGTCGGAGGGATCGTTATTGCTCCAACGGTAGGTGATTTGCAAACTGTTCCCGGCGAATTGGATAATCCCTCCTCGGGCTACCGCTCATCATTCGATAAGAAAGATGAATCGGCCAAGCCAGGTTACTATTCCGTTTTTTTGAAAGATTATGGCGTTAAAGCCGAACTGACTGCAACGAAAAGGGTTGGTTTCCACCGGTATACTTTCCCGGCTTCCGATAAGTCGAACATCATTTTCGACATTGGAAATCAGCAGGGTGAAAGCGGGAAAGTGAAGGATGCGTCAATTTCCTACACCGCGGATGGCCGTATCGAAGGGTATGTGATCACATCGCCAGTTTATGTAAATATTTACCAAAAAGGAGCTGATGTTCGAATGTATTTTTCGGCACAGCTTGATAAAAAGCCGGCCTTCTATGGTTCCTTCGTAAAATCCCAAGTCGTGCCGGGACAAAAAGAGCAAAAGGGTGCCGGGTCCGGAATGTATTTTATATTCAAGACCCAAAAGGATGAGCCGGTGGAAGTAAAAATTGGTTTGTCTTACACATCGATCGAAAATGCCCGACTGAATCTTGAGACCGAAGCAAAAAATCTTGATTTTGAAGGCGCCCGGAAACTGGCCACCGATACCTGGGAGGAGAGTCTCGGACGAATTTATGTCGAGGGAACGATAGAGGCAGATAAAGTAAAATTCTATACCGGACTGTTTCATGCATTGCTGGGACGTGGCCTTGCCAGTGACGTCAACGGCGCATACCCAAAAAACAATGGGGAGATCGGTCAGATAGCCCTAAATGAAAAGGGACAGCCAATTCATAACCATTACAATACAGACGCAATCTGGGGCGGATTTTGGAATTTGACCCAGCTTTGGTCGCTCGTCTATCCGGAATATTTCTCGGATTGGATTCAGAGCCAGTTGCTTGTTTATAAGGATGCCGGCTGGTTGGGGGATGGTATTGCGTGCAGCAAATATGTGTCTGGTGTTGGCACCAATTTCACCGGATTGGCGATTGCCGCCGCTTATAATTGCGGTATCCGCGATTTTAATGTCGGACTGGGCTACGAAGCGGCATTGAAAAATGAAATTGGATGGCAGAACCGTATCGAAGGCGCAGGCAAGATGGATGTAAAGCAGTTCGTTGAAAAGGGATATTGTCCGTACGAAGAACGCTTTAATATGAAAACAGTTGGTGAAGGCTCCGGATTTGGGGCTTCTCATACGCTCGAATATTCATTTAGCAGCTTCGCGGTAGCTCAGTTTGCCAAACAGTTGGGGAAAACTGCTGATTATAAATTGCTCTCGGATTTGTCGAACGGATGGAAACTGTTGTTTGATGAAAAGACGAAATTGATTCGTCCGAAGGATACCAAAGGACAATTTCTGGAACGCTTTGATCCATTGGCTCCGTGGATTGGATTTCAGGAGGGAAATGCGGTTCAGTACACCTTTTACGTTCCTCATAATCCGGAAGAGCTTGTTGCAAAGCTTGGTAAGGAGACGTTCAACAACCGACTCGATAGTATCTTCCTGATTTCACAGAAGAATATTTTCGGAGGTGGTAAGCAAGTTGATGCATTTGCTGGACTGAAGACTTTGTACAATCATGGTAATCAACCTAATTTGCACGTTTCCTGGATGTTTAATTTCTCGGGAAAGCCATGGTTATCGCAAAAATGGGTACGGGCCATCTGCAACGAATTTTACGGAACCGAGGGCATTCACGGTTATGGATATGGTCAGGACGAAGACCAGGGACAACTGGGAGCCTGGTATGTTATGTCGGCCATCGGACTGTTTGATGTGAAAGGGCTTACCGCAATCAATCCGGAATTTCAGATTGGTAGTCCGCTGTTCGATCGCATTTCCATTAAACTGAACCAGCATTATTTCCCTGGCAAGAAATTTACTATTATTACAAAAGATAACTCTTCAGCAAACACCTATCTTCAGTCACTTCAAGTTAATGGGAAAAAATATGATTCAGTATTTATTCCATTTAAGAAAGTTGTAAGTGGCGGGGAAATGATTATTAACCTTGGTCCTGATCCGAATCCTAAACTGAAATGATTAAAACCGGTCATTACAAGTATTTGGCATGTTATGGAATCTATTCTCTGATGATTGGCCAAGCGCTGCAATCAAAAGAGAAGCCCAAGCATCCCAATATTGTCTGCATTTTCACGGATGATCATGCCTATCAGGCAATTAGTGCGTATGGCCATCCCATATCGAAACTAGCGCCGACACCAAATATCGACCGGTTGGCGAAGGGAGGGATGTTATTCACGCATGCATTTGTCGAGAATTCGATCTGCACCCCAAGTCGTGCCACTTTGCTCACAGGATTGTACAGTCATCAGCATGGGCAAACGCTTTTGGGCAACCGCATGGATACCAGCAAAACATGGTTTGTGGAGCTTTTGCAGAAGGCGGGATACAAAACTTCTGTTTTTGGGAAATGGCACCTGAATGTCGAGCCCAAAGGTTTTGACTATTACCAAATCCTATTTGATCAGGGTGAATATTACAATCCAAAGTTTAAGAGTCCAGAAACGAAAGGTGCCTATGTGCAGGAAAAGGGATATGCCACGAGTCTGATTTCAAATCATGCAATTGATTGGATCGGGAAGAATGCGGGGAAAGGACAGCCCTTCTGCATTTTGATAAATCACAAGGCGCCGCACCGGAACTGGATGCCTGATCTGCCTGATCTGAACCTATACAATGATGTGACATTTCCCGAGCCAAAGACGCTTTTTGATGATCATGCCACACGTGGCGGTCAAATGAAGACACAGGAACTCACCGTCGCAAATCATTTGGGCTATGCGTTCGATCTTAAAGTTCCGGAACTTAAAGATGAGCCTACGCTACAATATATAAAGGATAGCTGGCCGGTAGCGATGAATACGCTTTCGCCGGATCAACGGAAAATCTGGGATAAAGCGTACGCCGCCCAGAATAGCGACTTCCTGGCGAAGCGACCTGTCGGAAACGATTTGGTGCGATGGAAATATCAGCGTTATATCAAAGATTATTGCCGCACCATTCATTCTGTCGATCAGGAGGTTGGTCGGCTGATCGATTTTCTGAAAAAAATTGGAGAGCTTGAAAATACGCTTATCGTTTATACTTCCGATCAGGGCTTTCTGCTTGGAGAGCATGGTATGTATGACAAGCGTTTTATGTATGAAGAGTCGTTCCGAACCCCTTTGATCATATTTTATCCACCGATGATAAAGGCCGGCACTGTCTGCAAAGAACTGGTGCAAAACATCGATAATGCCCCAACATTTTTGGATGTTGCAAGTGTTTCAGTCCCCAAGGAGATGGCCGGAAAATCGTTGGTGCCGCTCTTCAAAGATGGGAAATCAACCGATTGGAGAAAAGCTCTTTATTATCATTTTTACGATTATCCGGCGGTGGGCATGGTTCGTAAACACTACGGAATTAGGACCGACCGGTACAAGTTGATTCACTGGTACGGGAAGGGAGCAGGCAGTGATCCGGATATTGATTCCTGGGAATTATATGATCTGAAAAAGGATTTGCTGGAAATAAATAATGTTTACAACAAAGAAGAATACAGCAAGATACAGCAGCAGCTTCATGAAGCGCTGGTGAAAATGAGAAAAGACATTGGATCAAATGAAGGAGACAGCTCCATTTGACCGCTAAAAAAATAAAATATATTCAAATGAAGGAGAAAAGAAATACTACTCAGTTTTTAATGCCTTGTCAGAAAGGGGATGATGCTCCATCCGGATACGATATTTATCCATCGTTGAAACTGGATGAAGGACAAATATCTCTTGATTTTTCTTCCCTTGCTGAAAAGATTGCTAATCAAAAAGTAGTAGTCATTGATGGGTATGTCGGCGTTTTTTTCGAAGATTTTCGCAAAAAACTCGATGTCGTATTGAAGAAATCAGGGAAGAAAGTTGCCTGGACAAATATCGAAACTGCCCTGATTGGGGAGGATAGGATCAATCAACTGATTCAACCATTTATGGGTGATTCGGATTCAATTTTTGGAACCCGCGCAACCATTGATTTGTCGGACTATTTTGATTCAGGAAAGTTGCATGACTTCAAGATGGATCATGCTGCAGACATTAACATCGTCTATGGCGCCGGAGCAAGTTTGTCCGGGTGGAAAGGACTGTTGATTTACATTGATCTGCCCAAAAACGAGCTTCAGTTCAGAGCTCGTGCCCGCAGCGTAAAAAATCTGGGAGTGAATCAGTCCAGCGACATGAAAGCCATGTATAAAAGGTTCTATTTTGTCGATTGGGTACTGCTGAACAAGCACAAAAAGAAAATTCTGAAGGATATAGATCTTATCATCGACGGACAACGGGCTGAGTATGTTTGGATGACCGGCGACCAGTTGAGGGAAGGATTAAAAACTATAAGCACGAATTTTTTTCGGGTTCGGCCGTGGTTTGAACCGGGCGTTTGGGGAGGAAGCTGGATAAAAGAAAATATTAAAGGGTTAAACACGGAAGCCTCCAATTATGCATGGTCATTCGAACTGATTACACCTGAAAACGGAATCGTTTTCGAGAGTTCCCGAAATCTGCTCGAAGTGTCATTCGATTTTCTGATGTTTAGCGAGGGGGATGCCGTGCTTGGGGTCGACCGCCAAAAGTATGGCGACGAATTTCCAATCAGGTTCGACTTTTTGGACACCTTTGACGGAGGTAACCTCTCAATTCAGTGCCATCCCAGAGCTGACTATTGCAAGGAACACTTTGGCGAAGACATCACTCAGGAAGAGACATACTATATTTTGGATCGCAAAAATGATGCGTCTGTCTACCTGGGATTCCAGGAAGATATCGCCCCCGAAAAATTTGAGAAGGCTTTGTGGAATAGTTTTAATTCCAACAGGGCCATAGACATTACTGAGTATGTGCAACTGCATCCGGCAAACAAACACGATCTGTTTTTGATTCCTCCGGGAACCATTCATGGGTCAGGTATAGATAATCTGGTACTCGAGATCAGCACAACGCCGTATATTTTTACATTTAAGATGTACGATTGGGTGCGACCAGATCTGGATGGAAAATCCCGTCCGGTGAATATCGAGCACGGCATGAAAAATCTCTACTTCGACAGGAAAGGTGAGAAGGCAAAAAGAGAGCTGCTGTCGGCTCCTTATCTTATCCGGGAAGGCGATGACTGGAAACTATACGAACTTCCGACGCACGAAGAACATTCATATCGGGTAAACCGGTATCATTTCAACTCGGAAATTCAACTGGAAAACGATGGGAAATTCCATGTGCTTAGTCTGGTTGAAGGTTCTTCAATAAGTATCGAATCCGCAAATGGAAAGAAAGATATTTTCCGGTACGCAGAAACATTTGTTGTCCCTGCTTCAGCGAAAAAATATACCATCAGGAATCATTCCGATAAGGAAGCCATGCTGGTGGTGGCTTTTATGAAATAGTAGTGAATAGTGTAATGCAAAAGGGATTAAAGGAAAGTTAATTTAGCAACTGTAAAAAGTATCAGGGAAATGTTGAAGAAATATGCCATAGGGGCGGACATAGGAGGAAGTCATATCAGCACAGTTTTAGTTGATATGGAGACTGGCAATTTGCTGGAGCGGAGCAGAGCGGAACAAACGGTCGACAATCAGGCCTCAGCTTATGAAATCCTTGATAGCTGGGCTGCCGCTATCCGCAGGACTATTGCCTGTGCTCCCATTCAGGAATTAGCCGGAATAGGGTTTGCTATGCCTGGTCCGTTCGACTATAAAAATGGTATTGCCTTACTGAAAAATGTTGCTAAATATGAGAGCCTGTACGGCATTAATGTTGGCGATGCGTTGAAGAAACTCCTGAATTTACCGGCAGAAATGCCTTTTCGCTACTTAAATGATGCCTTGTCGTTTGCCGTGGGCGAATGTTGGACAGGGAAGGCTTCCGGTTATAAAAACGTGGTAGCCATAACCTTGGGAACAGGATTTGGTTCTGCATTTTTAGCAGGTGGTGTTCCTGTCATCGAAGGTGCCGATGTGCCAGAGAAAGGATATGTGTACCACATTCCGTATAAAAACGGAATAGCCGACGATTATTTCTCCACCCGATGGTTTGTGAATGAGTATGAGACCCGAACCGGAGAACGATGCAAAGGAGTAAAGGAAATCGCCGATAGGGCAGTAAACGGGAGCGAGGCAAAAGCACTTTTCGAGGATTTCGGATCCGACCTCGGACTATTTCTATCTCCGATTCTAAAAGCTTTCGGAGCCGATTGTCTGGTGATTGGCGGAAACATATCGGGCGCCTATTCACTATTCGGTCCATCACTTGTGAGCGTTTTAAAAAATCAAAGTTTATCGGTACCAATTTTTTGTTCAGAGCTCATGGAGTCAGCTGCTATGGTTGGATGTTCCCGGCTGTTGGACAAAAATTTCTGGTCAAAGATTGAACCACTGGTGTCAAAAATCTAAATTATTGAATAGCTATGCGAAAAAATTCGAATCTTGCCGTATTGCCCGTCTTATTTGGTTTCTTCATTATGGGGTTTGCCGATGTTGTAGGAATCTCTTCCAGTTTTGTGAAACGGGATTTTGGGTTGAGTGATTCTATGGCCAACCTTCTGCCGATGATGGTGTTCCTCTGGTTTGCCGTCTTTTCGGTACCGACCGGACTCATGATGAACAAACTGGGCCGGAAGAATACCGTGTTAATTAGCATGGCAGTTACATTACTTGCGTTGCTGGTTCCTTTAGTTGCCTATAATTTTACGATGGTGCTGTTCGCTTTCGCCATGCTGGGAATCGGAAACACGATCCTGCAAGTTTCCTTGAATCCGTTACTCACGAATGTTGTAACTGGCCAAAAACTAACCAGTATTTTGACTCTGGGGCAATTTATTAAGGCAATCGCATCCTTTCTGGGACCGATCATTGCCGGATTTGCATTGTCAGCATTTGGTAACTGGAAAGTCATCTTTCCTATTTTTGCTGCCGTGACGTTGCTTTCCGGCTTATGGCTGGTATTAACGCCGGTTGCGAAAGAAGAGATTACCGGTGCATCCACGAGTTTCGGCAAGAGTTTCAGGTTACTGAAAGACCCGGTTATTTTGATGTACTTTTTTGCTATAATATTGGTGGTGGGCATTGATGTTGGTTTAAACACCACGTTGCCAAAATTTTTGATGGAGCGCACTTCCATGCCGCTCGAAAAGGCAGGATTGGCAATCAGCCTGTATTTTGCAGCACGCACCATCGGTACATTTGCAGGTGCAATTTTCCTGATGAAGTTATCTGGCCGAAAATTCTATATCGGAAGTATGGTGCTGGGAATTTCAGCGATGCTTTTGCTAATCTTCTTATCCGAGCTTTGGGTAATGTTTACGATGATATTCTGTCTCGGACTTGCTGTTTCCAACGTGTTCCCAATCGTATTTTCAGCAGCTTTGCGCAAAGAACCGCAACGCGCCAATGAAGTATCCGGATTGCTGATAATGGGCGTTGTAGGCGGAGCAATTATTCCCCCAATCATGGGCGTCGTTTCCGATTCTACCGGACAAACAGGCGCAATGGTTATATTACTGCTTTCGTTCGCATACCTGCTGTTTAATGCTTTCAGGATGCGCGAAACCGCCAACGTCTGATTAGAGCCGGATCACCGCCGGCTCCACCTATTTTTTCTTGATTGTCGGACCAAATACGATCAGTTTTCCGTCTTTCGTAACTTCCATGCGATCAATGAAAACGACGCGCTGAGCGCCTGTTTCGGAGGTTCTTCCATGATAAACACAGAGTATCTCCTTCCCATTGGGCGAGATAGTTACTGAATTGTGGCCTGTACCGGTCACAATTCCGCCTTGTTCCGTATTCTTTTGCAGAACAGGATTGTTCTCTGCCTTGCGGAAAGGCCCGAGCGGCGAGGCAGAGGTGGCATATCCAACGGCATAATTTTTGCCTCCAAAGAAATTGGCCGAATACATCATGTAATACTGGTTGTTCTTCTTGAAAATAGAGGAACCCTCCGTCCAGCGGCGGTTAACCTCGCCCGAAGTAACAGAGCGACTTTCCCACTCAGCCTGCTTATCCATTAGCTTCACAGGTGGGCGCAGCAGCAATTGCGGTTCTCCGATTACACCGGAGAAATCCGGTTTGAGTTCGACCCCGTAAACCCAGCTTTCCTCAATTTCATTGAACAATCCCTTCGTGCGAGCCCAATCAGCAATCTCGCTTTCTACCGGATGTTTGTAGCAGCACCGCGAATAATAGAGGAAAATCCGCCCGTCTTCAACGAGCAGATTTCCGTCAATTATCGGATAACCGGGATCAAAAATAGGGCGGTTATATAAATCTGTGTATGGACCGGTAGGAGAGTCCGAAACAGCAACCCCAATACGGAAGTTCTCCTTTTCGTTGGTCGGGTTTTCACGCCATTCGGCGCTAAAAAGCAGATAAAACTTTCCATTCAGCTCATACAATTCAGGTGCCCAGAAATCCTTTACGTTCCACGAGTTTTCGGTATTACCCTGATAAATTGGACCTTCGTCTTTCCAGTTTTTCAAATCAGGAGATGAATACATTTTGAAGCCGCTTTTGACGCCACCCGTGCCAACCATGTAATATTGGTTATTGGAAGCCTTCAAAATATAGGGATCACCAAATTTCACCGGCAGCGGATTTTCAAACGTCAACATCTTTTCGGGCCCTTTACAGTTCAATAAGGCTACCAGGAAAAATGGAATAAGCAGGATTTTCTTCATTGAATGAATCGAATTTTGGAGCGTAAATTGCCCAAATCGTGCGGTAAAACAGGATTTGGGCAATCTAACATCCGAACCTTAAATCTATTTCGAATTTAGTGGGTTTTAACTTTGGGGTACACCAGGGTAAGAAGGAAAGCTATGCAGACCAATAGTACTGCGAGGGCGCCCATCTGACTTTTCACCAAGTCGGAGGCCATTCCCATGAATAGGGGGATGAGACCTCCACCGAAAACTCCGGTAATCATTAATCCGGATACTTCGTTTTGATTCTCTGGCTTACGAATCAGCGCCTGCGTAAACATGACCGGGAAAAGATTTGAATTCCCTAATCCAAAAATGGCAATCCCGAAAAACATGATTGTCTTGTCGGAGGAGAACAGGGATAAAATTCCGAGTAATATCATGAGTAAACTTACAATGAAGATTTTTTTATCTCCAAATTTGCCCAGGAAGTAGGAGCCCATAAAACTTCCCACCGTACGAAAAATAAAATAGAAGCTGGTGGCATAACCGGCATCTGCCAGGGTCATTCCCAGATGTTCCATCAAAAGTTTTGGCGCCGCCGTGTTTATGCCGACATCCAGTCCGACATGAGCAGTTATTCCAAGGAAGAAGAGCAAAACATAGCTGTCGCCCAACAAGGCAAAACATTCCCTGAAGGATGCTGCTTTCCCCTGAATCTTCTCCTCTGAAATCTCCGTCATGCCCAAATAGACCAGGGCAATAATAGTCAATGCTGTAAATCCGGGATAGAGAATCAATCGCCAGTCGCCGAATTTCAACACGGCCCATCCTGCCAGAATCGGGGCAATAAAGGAAGCAATTGCCTTAACAAACTGACCGAAAGTAAGGGCGCTCGATGCTTTATTACCACTGACAATAATCGCCATCAAGGGATTTAAGGAAACCTGCAACAATGTATTGCCAATGCCCAACAAGATGAAGGAGATGAGCATCGTCGCGAAACTGTAATGAACCAGCGGAACTATAAGTGCCGGAATCGTAACGAGCAAGCTTAGAAGAACGGTTTTCTTCTTTCCGATTTTATTCATCAGCAGTCCGGTAGGAACTGAAAGAACTAAAAACCAGAGAAATACCATGGAAGTAAGAACATTCGCCATGGTATCCGACAATTTGAAGTCGACCTTTACATAGTTCGTTGCGATGCCGACCAGGTCGACAAAGCCCATCGTAAAGAATGCCAATAAAACTGGCAGCAATTTGAAAAGTACGTTTTGATTTTTCATGTGTTTAGTTTTTCCAGATTGATTTTAACGTGTATATTTTCAGACTCTTAATTTCGATTTCCTTACCCAAAAACCGATAACCTTCGTTATTCCCGGGAACAGCCCTTCGCTCACCGGCGTATGAAAAGACACCTCTGTCGATGAAGACTTCAAAAGATGTTTTATCGAGTATAATATCAGCACTTAGCTCCATGCTGGTGCGATTTTCGGGTGCATAGAACATTCCGTTGATCAGGTTGTAATTCATATCATATTTCAGCAAAGACTGGCCATACAGATTAAATCCGGCAGTAGTTGCATGTGACAGTTTGATTGTCGTTTTTATCCGTAAACAGGAGGAGTCTCTAAATTGTTTCAAAAACTCTTCCGCCTTTTCTGGATCATTTCCGGTAAAGATAAATTCTTTATCCTGAAGTTTGTTGACTTCCTGAACCGGAGTGTTAAACAGCCTTACACCCTCTTTTGTCGTCCTAAGTGTCATTTCAGTAGGTAGCAGCATCATGTGTCTGAATGGCATGCCTGGATGAACGATTCTTCCCCATCCGATTTGAATGCGTCTTCCATCTGCGGCGGGTATGTTCTCGAAGGTCTGGGCGGCATAGATGGCGCCATTGCCATAGTAGTACTTGCCGGATTCTGGAATATATTTTTTCCCGTCGAAACTTCCCAGCATATAGGTTCCGGATGCTCCGTACATCACCCATTTTGTTTTGCCTTTATTTCCATCCACGGCAAGCTCAAAGAACTGAGGGCATTCAAAGAAGCCTTCTGTATGACTTTGATATTGCCACTCCTTTAAATTTGCCGAGGTATATATCGAATTCCCGTCCCGCTCGTAAAGCACCATAACCCAGCTTTTGGAGGGTAGGTGCCAAAATACTTTGGGATCGCGCAGATCCTTTGTGTTCCATTTGGATTTGGTGTCAAGCACCGGATTGCGCTCATATTTGGTAAACGTGCGACCCTTATCCAAACTGTAGGCGATACACTGTCTTTCATTATCCGGACTGTCAACCGTATAAATTACGACCATCGGTGGAATACCATCTTTCCCAAATCCGGAAGTATTGTTGTAATCGATCACGGCAGTTCCTGAAAACATTGCGCCGAGCTTGTCGGGAACCATTACGATTGGCAACTCTTCCCAATGAATAAGATCCTTGCTGACGGCGTGGCCCCAGCTCATATTTTCCCATTCGCGCTCAAAAGGATTGTGTTGATAGTACAAATGATATTCGCCTTCGTAAAAGATCAATCCATTGGGATCGTTGATCCATCCGCGACGTGTGCTGAAGTGAATCTGTGGTCGGTTGCTTTCATGGTAGAGGCTGTCCTGGCCGTTGATAACATCACTTTGATAGATCGCTGATAACCCTTCGGGCTGGCCTGCATACTTGATTTTAAGAACTTTCCCCTTCCAGGCGGAGACATCATAGAAAACCCAATAATCCGGTTTTGATGGCGCAAGGCGGACAACAAAATCGGCAAAATTCTTGCCGTCTGGCTCAAAATTCATTTTAGCTCTTTCAACCGAATGGGAAATAGGAATATTCAGATATCGTTTTGAAATTGTCAGAGACAGTTCCCGGGGCGCAGGTTTAACTTCCTTCCCGGTTGAGGCGTTACAGTAGCTGATTGAGGCGATAATGCTCAGGCAACATATTGTAGTTAATGCAAGCGATAATTTTTTCATAGGTTCCATTTCTATTTTCCAGGCCCGTTATTTCTGTAGTCCGAAGCAGAGATTGAGAAAGTTTTTTTAAACATCCTGCTAAAGTAATTAGGATCTTTGAATCCCACCTTATACGAAATTTCGGAAATGGTTAGTTCTGAATTCTCTGCCAGTAATTTTTGTGCTTCTCTGAGCCTGATTGTATTTACAAATTCTGTTACGCTTAAATCGAGTATTTGTTTGAGTTTCGTGTGGATCATGGTTCGGCCGATACCCAACTCTTTCGTAAGAATCAATATCCCAAATTCAGGGTTTTCCATATTTGCATGGACTATCGCCGAGATTTTCTCAAGAAATTGCTGATCCTGATTTTTGATTGGGTGTTCGACCGATAAATTGCCAAATTGAATGAAATGCTGTTTCAGATTCGCTTTTGATGCCAGAATATTCCGGATATGCAGTTCGAGTTCTGAAAGCAGGAATGGCTTGGGCAAATAGATATCGGCGCCAACCTCCAGACTTTCCAGTCGGGTTTCAATACCCGACTTTGCGGTAAGCATAATCAGCGGTATATGCGAATATTCAAAATTTGTTTTCAGCTCCTTGCAGAGCGAGATTCCGTCCATTTGCGGCATCATCAGGTCTGTGACAACTAAATCCGGTACATTCTTCCGGATCGATTGCAACGCCTTTTGGCCATTGGGCGTAGCCCTGACTTTGTATTTTTTTCCAAAATGGTGGCAAAGAAAATTCAACAGGTCTTTATTGTCTTCCACAAACAGTATTTCAAAATCTGATATCCTGTCCGCCATAACTGAACTTGAATCCTCGTCGCGTACTTGCAGGGAAAGGTCATCATAAATGGATTTTCCGATAGGGATTTCCTGAAATTCGGACTGTTCTTTTCCCTCTTTGGCGGGCAGCTTCACCGTGAACGTGCTCCCTTCTCCCAGTTTGCTTTTTACTTCAATTTTCCCGTTTAGGAAGCTGACCAGACTTTGTGTCAGCGTCAGTCCAATTCCGCTACCCTGGTAATCGCTCTGATTATCCTCAATTTTGTAGAAAAGGTCAAAGATTTGGCTTAATTGCTCCTCAGACATGCCGATGCCGGTATCAGAAATGTGCAGTGCCAGATACGGTTTGTAATCCTCATTATAGGTTTCAATCTGAAACGTGATGCAACCTTTTTCGGGGGTATATTTGAATGCGTTGCTCAGCAGGTTGGAAACGATTTTCTCCAGTTTATCAGGGTCAAAGCTGATTATGAGTTTTTCGTGTTGAGAGGAAAATTTGTATTGCAGATTTTTCTTTCTGAATAACGTCGTGAAGGTTGTAAATACCTCATTTAAAAAGTGGATTACATCGCCATCCACGAGGGTAACGGTTTCGTGATCTGTTTCTATTTTGCGGAAATCCATCAATTGGTTAATAAGGAACTGCAATTTGAGGACATTCCGTTTTACCATAGTGATCCGCTCTCTAAACTCATTTGAAATATTTTGAGAGGTAAAGAATGAATCCATCGAAGCCACGATAATTGTCAGAGGGGTCTTAAACTCGTGCGTAATAAAGGTGAAGAAATTCATCTTATGGAGATGTAACTCCTGCAATTTTTCCTTTTCGATTTTTTCGATTTTCAGAGACATTTTTTCTTTGTTGCGAATCTCGAGATACCGATAAAGTGAAAGTCCCAACAATACTGTCATTAGGGCATAAAACAGGTAAGCCCAGACGGTCTTCCATACGGGGGGCAAAACGGTTATTCGAATGCTCCTCCTTAATTCGGTTGGATAATTATAAACATTAGCCGCCTTTATGCGGAAGGTATAATGTCCGGGATGCAAATTGGTGTAGGTCGTACTCCGTTGATTTCCGGCCGACCTCCAGTTGGATTCGAAGCCATCCATGTAATAGGAAAAAAAGACGTTACCACCTGAGTGATAGTCCAGCGCAGTAAAGTCAAAACTGATAACGTTTTGATTGTATTTCAGGGTAATTTCATCCGTGAAATCAATGTCCTTCGCTAACAACGATTTTTTCCCCGGCACCACGATTTCGTTAAATAGTTTGAATCCGGTAAAATGAATCAACGGTTTTGACTCAAAAATATTGATTCGATCCGGATGGAAATAGGACAAGCCGTTAACGGCGCCAAAGTACATTGTCCCATCCTTCGTCTTGTGATACGATTTAAAATTGAACTGATTCCCGACCAGCCCGTGGTCGGCCGTGAAATTTTCATGTGCACCTGTTTCAAGGCTGAATTTTGTCATTCCCTTATTTGAACTAAGCCATAGGTTTTTATGGTTATCTTCAAGTATTCCATAGATGTCGTTATTTGGTAAGCCCTTGTCCATATCTATGGTACTGAATTGTTTGTTGTCAGGATCATACTTTACCAATCCGCCATCCCTTGTTCCAAACCAAACTTTTCCCCGCGAGTCAACGCAGTGGCTGATGAATGAATTGCTGTTCAGGTTTTGTGTTGTGCCTTTTTGAAAGTTAAAAATGCTGTCTTGTTCCTTGTTGTAACGGTAAAGTCCGGAATTGTAGGTGCAAAACCAATAGTTCTTTTGATTATCCTGAAAGATATCATAGATGAAATTGTCTCTGAATATATCTGTCTTGAAATGGATAAACCTGTTTTCCTTTTGTGAGTAGCAGTCAATACCGTTCATGGTTCCAATCCATAACAGGTCGGAGGAATCGAAAAACAGGGCGAAAACAGTGTTATTGCCCAACGAATTCGGATCGTTGGCTTTATTCGAATAGTTTGTTATTTGATTTGTTTTCGGATTAATTTTATTTATTCCGCCCCAAAAATTACCAGACCAGATTTGTCCTTCGGGATCGATGGCTAAAGAATGAATATTGTTGGTAATGGCTGAACTGTTTGGCGATTCATTGTTAAGGATATGCGAGAAGGTTTGATCTTGCGGATCAAATAGGGCAATTCCGGCATCTTCCGTGGCTATCCATAATTTGCCATCCGGACCATCGATAATCTGGCTGAGGGCTTTCCCTTTTAATTCGTGGGGTTTTGTACCTGGAAGGATCTTTTTAAATCCGGGTTCGAACGGCTCCCAAATATTTATTCCTCCGAAATAGGTGCCGAGCCAAATAATATTTTCCCGACTTTGGAAAACCTTATAAACGGCATTATCATTTAATGAGGCAAGCGTTGGATCGAAGGATTGGGAATAATGATCATAGCTCTTACTGGCGAGATCATAAATAAATAACCCCTTTTCGGTGCCAATCCAAAATTTTCCATCCCTATCTTCCGTAATTTCACGAACAAAATACATTGGATGTGAGCTATTTGGCTTGTCTTTCAGAGGGATTGGCTCGAATGTGTTCTTATCTTGATTGAAGAGTAGCGGGCCATTTTTTTGAGTCCCGACCCAAATCCGGCCATGAGAATCGATTTTTAGGGCAGAAATAATAGAAGGGATATTGTTGGACAATCCATCCGAGCTGACCTGAAATGCCTGTATTACCTCACCGGTATCGGTAAAATGGAGCAACCGCATCCTCTTGTAACTCCAGAGATTGCCTTGCGAGTCTTCCTGAACAAGAAACAGATTTTTTTCAAGGGGTAGTTTTATCAGATTTTCGGCTAAGCCGGACATACTATAGACGCCAAGTTCGGAGGTGATAATTATTTTCCCTTTACTGGTTTCAAAGATATCTTTGATATTTCCCAGCGACTGCTGATCATATAATACAGTGGTAAAATTTTGATATTCAGGGTTGAAAAAACAAAGTCCCTCTGAAGTGCCGACGTACAATCTTCCTTTTTTTGTCACCAAAAGGGATTTGACTTCGTTGGATGGTATTGAACTGGCCGTCTTATCCGAATAAAACTGTTTAAAACCAAATCCGTCATAGCGGTTAAGTCCTTCTCCCGTACCAATCCAGATAAAGCCATTCTGATCCTGATCTATATCTGTAACCGTGTTGTAGGAAAGTCCTTCCGTTGCCGTAATATGGCGAAATTTCTTCTCGCTGGCCAGTAATCCACCAGATACAAATACAAGGAAAGCGATGATTAAAAAGGAGGAATATCTATTCATTTCATGAAAGTAGGTCAGGTAAATCTCCTTTTCGGTTACTGAAAAGCCGGCGAGTATGTTCGGTCATTAGCATTTTTGTTCAGCGCAAAAATTTTCACCAATATATTCCTTTTTATTGAACATCTATCCTAGTAATTGAAAAATACTCCTACAACTCCCCGAAATATTGAGCTTAATTTTGAAGGCAAAGGATCACCTATAAACTTATGAGACACGAAATGAAAACAAAAAAAATTCGTTGGTGTTTTTTGCTGTGCTTATTTTTTACCTGTCCTAATCTGTCATGGGCGCAGAATGAAGCAAAAGTAAATGAAGCCGGGGAAAAAATCAGCGTCGAAAAACCTCCATTAGATTTGATTTTTCGTAAAATGGATGCTGCGGATTTTAATGGCTCGGCCTACACGATTAGTGCCTCCGATATTCGCAATTTGCCTGTAACCAGCCTGTCAAACCTACTTTCAGGCATCGTCCCCGGTTTTTATTCCCGACAGACACAGGGCGGCATGGTCAATGCCGGTTCGAGCTATTGGATTCGTGGAATCCGGACCTATTCTGAGGGAGTGTTAGTCCTGGTTGACGGGCAGGAGCGCGACTTTGGCGTGTTATCCACGCATGAGATTGAAAGTATTACCGTTTTAAAGGATGCCGCCGCCGTAGTACTCTATGGAATGCGCGGTGCAAACGGAATTATTCTCGTTAACACCAGAAAGGGAACGATTGGCAAACCATCCATCGATTTAACCGCACAACTGATTAACCAGCAGCCGGTAAACATGATGAAGCCGTTAAGTGCCCTGGGGTATGCCGAAAACTACAATGCAGCATTGAAAAACGACGGACTGGACGAGACAAAGATGTATTCGCAGTCTTACCTTTCAAACTACCGAAATCGCACAGGCGCTAATCCGGAATTGTACCCTGACATAAACTGGCTGGATAAATATTATAAGCGCAATAACTTGCTGCAACGTTACAACATGAATATTTCGGGCGGTACAGAACGTACGCGCTATTTTGTAAATATCGGATCGCTGACCCAGCCTGGAATGTTTAAGACTGATGATGAATTTTCATACAATACCAATAATAATATAAGTCGTTACAATGTGCGTTCGAATGTGGAGTTTGACGTCACACCGACAACCTTGTTAAAGGTCGATTTATACGGATGGTTCGAAAGGCAAAACAGGCCTGGCGGGGATTCGTACGGTGCTTACAACGCGCTGGCCATAACGCCGCCAAATTCTTTTCCGTCATACTACGCCGACAATGGCAATTACATCGATCAGAGTGGTAATGCAATAACAGGTCTTAATGGAAAGATCGTTGCAGGGAATGGCATTAGTGCAAATCCGTGGGCACTACTGAACCGGAGTGGGTATGCGACCTATGCAAGTACCTATGGCTCTTTTAGGACTCAGTTGACGCAGGATCTCTCTGCCCTATTAAAGGGGTTGAAATTTTCAACTATTTTTTCGATGGACTCTCAGACCGAAGCCGTTGCCACCAGAACCAAGTCGTTTGCTTATTATCAGTTGGTAGATCCATTAAAGCCGAATGTCCTGAAGAAAACAGGCGCAGACGGCAAAATGACGAATACTGTCGACAGCAAGAATTCGCTTAGTCGTAAATCATTGGATATTCAGCTATCCTATGCTGCGCAAGTCGGGAAGCACGGAATTTCCGCTTTAGCGTATTACAACCAGTATGAGAATACGGATGAAGTCAGTATTCCCGATCGGTTTCAGGGCGGCGGAGCCTGGCTGAATTACAATTTTGATAAACGTTTCAGTCTTGACTTAATGGCAAGTGAGCAGGGTTCTTACAAATTTGCACCGGAGCACCGGTTCGGATTTTTTCCAACGATTGCCGCCGGCTGGACTCTCTCCAACGAATCCTTCTTTAAAAGCCTCAAAAATTTTATGCCCTTCCTGAAGCTGAGAGCCTCTTACGGTATTTTGGGCAACCAGCGCGGTGTTTCAGAATTTAGCTACATGGGGCGTCTGGCTTCGACCACTGCAATATATCAATTTGGTAATGCGATGGGAACCGTCAACGGATACGTGGAGAATATCATTGCCAATCCGGGTCTTACCTGGGAAACCTCGAAACAAGGGAATGTCGGCGTTGAGGCAAAAATGTTTGGAAATCGGCTTTCAGTTACTGCCGAATATTTCAATGATGACCGGTCAAATATTTTCATGGTAGATAATCGCATCAGTTCTCTTTTGGGAATCACAGCGATTGTTGAGAAAAATGTCGGCTCGATGTACACAAATGGATGTGATATCTCATCTATGTGGAATTCGAAAATTGGAGCGGTCGGCTACAATATCGGCGGGACCTATTCATTTTCCAGAAACAAAGTTACAGCCTTGGGTGAGGTTGATCAGCCTTATCCATGGTTATCCAACGTTGGGTATTTCAAAGATATCAAACGAGGCTATATTGCTGACGGGTTCTTTGGTTCGTACGACGAGATTGCTGCTGCCCCAACGCAGACTTTCTCAAAAGTAAAACCGGGCGATATCCGTTACAAAGATGTCAACGGTGATGGAATTATCGATTTCAATGATAAAGTGCCGATGGGTTACGGCGACACTCCCCAAATTGTCTATGGATTTACCCTTGGAATTACTTACAAAGGTCTTGGCATCAGTGCTGTGCTTCAGGGTGCGGCACGTGTATCGCGGACTATTTCCGGTCGGGCAGCATTTCCTTTCTTCGCTAACGGGAATATCTACGAGAATCAGTTAAACTATTGGAAACAAGAGTTGCGAAATGCAGAATTACCTGGCCTGTCGACGATTACATCCGGTAACGCCAATAATATTCAACCTTCCTCACTCTGGATTCGCAATGCAGATTATCTGCGCTTAAATACGGTTGAGGTCTATTATGATGTGCCCCGAACGGTATTAAAGAGTGGTTTTGTGAAAAATCTGCGGGTGTTTGCAAACGGATATAACTTATTTACCTGGACAAATTACAATAGTCCATTAGATCCTCAGGCAGATGAAACTGGATCGGGCATGCCGGTTACCAGAAATTTCAGTTTGGGATGTTCAATTAAATTTTAACCGACAATGAAAAATAAATTCAAAGTACTCGCAACATTGTTTACGCTGATCCTTCTGGGAGGTTGCGACTATCTGAGTGAAACACCTTACGATTGGGCACAACCGGATGATATTTTTACTACGGAAGGTACCTATATTCAGCCTACTAATCAGGCATATACCTATATGGTTGGGGGTTTTAACCGGATTTCAGACGCCTTTCTGGACGCAGCAACAGATGATGGCATGTGTACCGTCACCTCTTCTACTGTGAACCTGTTGGCCAGAGGATTCGCAACTTCCAGTAATCCCTTCGAAAATTGTTGGGTGCAATCATACAACGGAATCAGACAATCGCTGTATGTTCAGAAAAATCTGAAAGAACAAACGCTGTTCTTGAACCAAAAGAATGAAGCGACAGTAAATCAGATCAAATCGGTCTACTATGGTGAGATGTTCGCCTTACGGGCGCTCTATGAATTCAATCTGATGCGGCACTACGGGGGTTATGCCATCATAGACAAATATTACACGCTGGATGATCCTGAAATTGCAACCAAAACACGGGATTCGTTTAGTGCGTGCATAAAGAATATTGTCAACCTGTGTGATTCTGCTTCCAAATACCTGGATGTCGAACCTATCGGTGGATCTTATGGCCGCATGAACAAAGGCATGGCCATGGCTATTAAAGCAAAAACCCTGGTTTATTCGGCGAGTCCATTGTACAACCAGGCAGGCAATGCCAATCCCTTAACAGGATATGTTGGTGCAACGCAGGCCGATGTAAAAGCACGTTGGGAGGCTGCGGCTGAGGCATGTGCTGCGGTAATCAATCTTAAGACAGCCACAGGCGCCAATAAATACATTTTGTATGCAAACTATGAGAAATTGTTTATCACTTGTCCGAACGACGAATACATTGTATTTAATGCAGCTGTAAAATCAAACGCTTTGGAGAACAGGCAATATCCGCCAACGATATCCTTGAATTCAGGTGGAGGAACTGTTCCAGTACAGGAATTTGTGGATGCATTCACCATGGCCGACGGATCAGATTATGTCCGGGGTAATGCATCCACCCAATACACCTCAAGAGATCCACGTCTGACGGTCGCGGTAGGTTACAATGGTTCGACCTATGGTGCAAGAGGGAAAATTTATTCTCAAACCGGCAGTGGAGCCACATTGGATGCGATGAATGCCGTTGTCGATAAATCTACAAATACCGGATATTATCTGCGCAAGTTCCTTGATTTCAATGTGAATTTTGCCATCGGTACGCCGGCTACAACCTTTCATCTATTTCCGATAATCCGTCTGGCAGATATCCTGCTGCTTTATTCGGAGGCAATGAATATGGCCTATGGAGTAGATGTTGATCCAAAGGGGTATGGCCTGACAGCCAAGAGTGCATTGCTGAAAGTACGCTTACGCGCAGGATTTACTTCGTCGGATAAATATCTGGCAGGAGTCACAACCAGCGATCAGATGATGGCAAAAATAAAAGGCGAAAGGCGTGTTGAACTCTCTTTCGAGGAGCAGCGCTATTTCGATTTAAGACGTTGGATGGATGGAGATAAACTGAACCAGCCTCTCACCGGCATCCGAATTGATAATGTGGCAGGAGCATTGAATTACAGCTATTTTGTTGTTGACGGTCAACGCAAGTTTGATTCGAAAATGTATTTCCATGCAATCCCGTTGAGCGAGATACAAAAATCATCAGCTCTGGTACAAAACCCCGGATGGTAAACACGGATAAGCAATAAATAAATAGAGTACGTATGAAAAATATAATTTTGATTTGCATATTCGCCTGTTTGACATTACAGACTTATGCCCAAACGAGGGTCACTGGTGTGGTGAAAGATGAGGCGGGATTAGAAATAATTGGTGCCAGCGTGGTGCAGAAAGGTACTGTAAATGGCATAGTTACAGATGCAACCGGAAGTTTCACTCTCGTGATGAGAAACAAGGATGAACAGGTGTTGCAAATTTCCATGGTCGGATATATTAAGACTGAAATAGCGGTTCGTTCCAGCGCCGCTCTCACAATTGTTTTGAAAGAGGAAACGGTTGGACTGGACGAAGTACTTGTCGTTGGATACGGCACGCAGAAAAAAGTCTCCGTTACAGGTTCGATTGTTAATGTGGGGAATAAGGCGCTGAAAGAGTCTCCGTCCTCCAGTGTGACAAACGCTTTGACAGGCCGTGTACCCGGATTGGTTACCCGCCAGCAAAGCGGTCGGCCGGGAGGAGATGATGCGACGCTCTTTATTCGTGGCCGCGCCACCTTGAACAACTCCGATCCGCTTGTTCTGGTAGATGGTGTTGAACGAAATTTTTCACAGATAGATTCTGAGGACATAGAAAGTGTATCCATCCTGAAAGATGCTTCTGCTACTGCCGTATACGGTGTTCGGGGAGCAAACGGTGTTGTTCTGGTAACCACCAAACGCGGTAATTCCGGGAAGTCGAAGATCTCTTTTTCTGCCGAATACGGTATTACCGAATTTAACCGGGTATCCAAGGTAATGAACGCAGAAACGACTGCACGATTCCAGCGAGAGGGAACCATAAATGTTGGATTGGATCCGACCATCCTCTCAAATACGAGTAGTTTCGGCGTTTCGGAATATGACAATTATCTGTACAGAACGCAAGAGGATCCGTTCACACATCCAGACAACAGTTTCGTGGATATTTTCACAAAACCGGGGTCTCAGCAGAAATACAACATCAATATTTCAGGGGGCAACAATGCTGTCAAGTATTTCGTCTCGGTAGGTTATTTTACGCAGGATGGTATGTTTCAGACGGATGTGAATAAGATCAGGGAGAATCCAACTATTCAGCGTCTGATAGCTCTTTCACCTGCTGTCGACAAAGCCCTGGTCAATCCCAGCTATAACCCGGCCTACGAATACAATCGTTTGAATACCCGGTCGAATATTGACATTACGATAACAGAAGACTTCAAACTGGGCGTGGATATGTCTTACCAGTTCAGGCGTCAAAATCGTCCGGGTGCCTACGACGGACTGGATTCAAACACTGAGAGCATGCGACTTTTTGGTATGTTCTACCGCAATGCCCCACAGGCATTCCCAATTGTAAATCCAAACGGTAGTATGTCGGCCTGCATTGGTAACTGGCGCCAAAATCCGCTTACAACACTTTTGTACACCGGTTTTCGTACCGATTACAACAATCAGTTGCAGACGACCTTCACGCCATCCTACAATTTACATCGGGTACTGGATGGCCTGAGTATCGATGGTAAATTCTCCTACGATGCGAATTGGAGCAATTGGCGCGGCGAACAGCAACTTCCTTACATTTATAGTTACAATGCTGCCAACGGAACGTATCTGCAGGGATTGGTCGGCGTTTTGCCAAATGCACAATACGCCCGGACAGCCGCGAGCTATAATAAATATGCCGAAGTGGCGCTTAGGTTCAAGCAGACATACGCCAAAAAGCACAATGTGTCAGGTATGGCTCTCGTAAACTATAACTCTATTTCCGATCCGGGAGGTACTTATTCGTACGTACCGCAGATCTACCAGGCATTGATTGGCCGTGCAAACTACGATTTTGATGGCAGGTATCTCTTCGAAATCAATATGGGATATAATGGGTCGAACCGTTTTGCGGCCGGACATCGCTACCAGCTTTTTCCCGCTACTTCAATCGGTTGGGTGCTGACTAACGAGCCCTTCATGCCTAAGAAAATTGCACTGAATTACGCGAAACTAAGAGGTTCTGTGGGTCAGATCGGTAACGATAAACTTGGTTCGTTCTCTTATTATTACCAGTCATCTTATGTCAATGGGGAAGCATATTCGTTTGGTTCCACATTTAATCCCCGCATCACCGGACTCATAGAAGGAACGTTGGCGAATCAATCCATAACCTGGGAAACGGCCACCAAATACAACGTGGGTATCGATACCAGATGGTTGGATTCTCAGTTGACACTGAATGCCGATCTTTTCAAAGAACACCGTACCAATATTCTTTGCACTCCAAACCGTTATTCGTTAACATCAGGAGTAACAGGAGTACCACCTGCGAATCTTGGCATAGTCGACAACAAAGGATATGAAATCGAACTGGGGTGGAGCAGCACCGTCGGGAAGGACTTTTCCTATTATGCGAAAGTGATTTTCGCCAATGCCAAAAATAAGGTGGTTGAGATGAGCGAATCCGTTAAGCCTTATTCGTACATGTATTCGAAAGGAAATCCAATCGGTCAGTTTATTGGCTATCAGTTTAATGGCTTCTTTAAGTCTTTCGACGACATAGCCAGTTCACCGCAGCAGTTTGGATTAACCAATCTGGCGCCCGGTGACGTGAAATACAAGGATCTGAATGGTGATGGGATAATCGATCAGAATGACCAGTCTCCAATAGGGTATAGTCCGGTTCCGGAGATAACCTATTCCTATCAGATGGGATTCAACTACAAGAATTTTGATTTGAGCATCATGCTTCAGGGAGCCGCCCGCAGTTCTGTCTACATGACAGGTGATTTAGGCTGGGACAATGCATTCGGAAATTACTACGATACCAATGTCAATCGCTGGACTCCTGAAACTGCAGCTACCGCCACTTATCCACGTTTTTTACAGAAGTCGGATGGTAATAATCAGAACTACTACTTGTCCGATTTTTGGCTGGTGGACGGCGATTATCTCCGTTTGAAAAACATTCAGGTTGGCTATAATTTGCCCAAGACAATCTTGAAAAAGACGCCGTTATCATCAGTCCGGATCTATGCAAATGCGTTTAACCTGATAACCTGGGATAAAGTGAAAAAAGTGGATCCGGAATCGAATCCCTCGAGTAACAATGGATATTTCTATCCGCAACAGAAGATTGTCAATTTCGGAGTTAATGTAACATTCTAACAGCTAAGCAATAACAATGAACAAGCGAATACTAAAATATGTGATAGGCTGTCTCTTTTTGATAGGATGCAGCTCCGAAGGACTGATGGACAGCACCGACTTAGATCAGTTGAATGTCGACAAAATTTATTCCAATGTCGATTATACCCGGAATGTTCTATACGATTTGTATGGACGTACCCGGGAAGAAACGAGCGTCAACAGTGGCGGTTTTTCACGGCTGATGGGTATGGCAACAACCGTTGCCATGCTCGATAACGCTACTGACGATGGAGCCGGAAACACCACCCGTTCGGCAGGTATCGTGCCAGGAATACAAATTTTCGTCACTGCTGGTATAAATGCTACTACGAATCCGGTGCCGGATACGCATCCCTGGAACTGGTTTTACAAAGCCATCCGAAATGCAAATATTTTTATTGCGAATGTGGATCGTTCACCGCTGGAAGCGTCTGAAAAGATCAGCAGTAAAAACCAGGCCCGGTTTTTACGGGCATTTTATTATGAGGAGCTTTTTCGCTGGTTTGGTCCACTGGTAATTTCGGAAGCGCCCCTGGATCCCTTTGCCTACGAAACCACCAAAAGAGAGACACTAGCTAAGACAGTCCAGTTCATCTCCGACGAGTTTGATGCTCTTTCAAAAGAGGGCGCCTTACCAGATGAGTGGGATGATGCAAACTATGGTCGCCCAACGCGTGGAGCAGCAATGGCTTTCAAAGCCAGATTATTGCTTTATGCCGCCAGTCCGTTGTTTGCGGCGTCAAATGTAACATGGGCTCAGGCTTCTCAAGCCGCCTTAAGCTTCATCTCGTATGCCGAATCCAAAGGGTTATATGATCTTTATTACGATCAGACTGAACCTAAAAAAAGCTACTCTCGCCTGTTTAATACCCGTAAAAGCAAGGAAATTATTATGAGTAAACTCCGGGCGGATAATAACGATATGTACAATAACATGCCGCCATTTAATCCGTGGAATGTGAACAAGGAGCTTACCACTTGTCCAACCGAGTGGCTTGTCGACAGCTATGACATGGCCGACGGATCGGAGCCAATTATTGGATACAATGCAGATTACAGCCCAATCATAAATGTTGCATCGGGCTACAACGAGCAAAATCCCTATCTAAACCGTGATCCGCGTCTGGCTCAGTCTATGCTCTATAATGGTGTAACCTGGCCTAAAGTCAATGCTGCTCCTCAAAAAGTTGATATTACTGAACCTCAAAAATGGGGAAGCGGCTATTTCCTTACCAAGTTTCTGGACGATCGTATCGACCATCGTACCGGTGGCAAAACCTGCATGAATTTTATTATGATGCGCTATGCGGAAGTTCTGCTAAACTATGCTGAGGCTGCTAATGAAGCCGAGGATACCCAGGATGCGCGTACCAAGGCAGTTGTCTATCTAAATAAAATCAGATTACGCGCAGGGATCACCAATCCCCTTGTTGCAGGCAATTATACCCAATCAACACTTCGTCAGCGAATTCGCAAGGAGCGTCGGGTGGAGTTGTGTTTCGAGGAGCACCGTTTCTTCGATATCCGCCGTTGGAAGATTGCAAAAGATGTGATGAAGCTTCCGGGTACGGGAGTAGCAATTGAAAGCGGCAAATATGTTCGCAAGGTATTGGACTCCAGGACTTACAACGAAAGGATGGATCTGATGCCACTTCCCAACAGGGAGGTTAACAATTGTCCCTTAATTTTTCAAAATCCAGGATACTAATAAACAGATTTAAATAAAAATAAAATGAAAAAAGTTATTGTAAACATACTCTCGTTACTTGTATTGCTAACGGTTGTTTCATGTTCTGAGAGTGCATTTGACCTGAATTATAATGCTCCTCTGTCTATCGAATTTACCGGAGTCGACAACACCAACACTGTTGTAGTTGGAAAGGGTACACTTAGTTATACAGCTAAGATCGGGATTCAAAGCCCTACCGTGGGCGTGAAGAATTTCGAAATTTATAACGCGGATACTAAAACCGGTGCAAAAGGTACTCTGATTGCCGGTACATCAAAATCTTTTGACGACGGGAAAGGCAATGGCGCTCCATCATACACAGTAGACTTTACGATCTCAAATCTTACTGATAATAAAAGCATTAAAGTGGTGGTGATTGATATGAAGGGAAATGTTTACGAGCGCAACCTGCTCGTGAAAATAACTCCGTCTGTCTTATTTTCCCAGTCGGTGAAAATTGAAACAGTCGAAGATTATTACGGACCATATTATGCAACATGGTTGGATGGAGCCGTTTATATGCGCAAAGACGGAGAACCGTACAAAAGCGAAATTGACCTGTCGCTTGGTAACGTAGTCATTGCAGCAGAAGGAACAGCAGCCGTTCCAGCATTGGTTAGTCCGTCGGAAAGATCAAAATTTGGTCTGCTGACCATCGCCGGATTACAATCCACAAAATTTGAGCTTACAACACTCACCAAGGCTCAGTATGATGCCGTTACGCCAATTGATGCAACTCCGATCACTTCGTTGACAGATCCGGCAACTGATGCTGTTAAACTGGTGTCCGGTAAAGTGTATCTCTTCAAAACGGCGAATGGGAAAAAAGGACTCATTTATGTTTCTGCCCTGGTTGCAAAGACGGGAACAATTGAAAATACCGCCGGTCAGTGGATAAAAGATACGGCTTATTCTCAGGCCACAATTACGACAAAAGTTGTAAAAAATTGATTTTGAATAATTAAATTAGGTGAAAAAATCATGACCAAATTATTCAATGTTCTTCTTGTTCTCCCCATTCTGAGTTTCGGTCAGGCAAAGAAACCGAACATCGTCATCATTCTTGCAGATGATTTGGGGTGGGGGGATGTGGGCTTCCACGGTAGTGAAATAAAAACCCCCAACATTGATCAGCTGGCGAAAGAGGGAGTCGAACTAACCAGGTACTATACCGCCCCGATTTGTTCGCCCACCAGAGCAGGACTGATGACCGGCCGTTATCCGAATCGTGTTGGTATCCGGGAAACCACAATACCGCCATGGAGCGATTTCGGGTTGGATACTTCTGAGCAGCTTATGCCTCAAATGTTGGCCGAAGCGGGCTATAAAAATCGGGCATTGATCGGGAAATGGCATTTAGGACATAATTCCCTGCAATATCACCCGTTGCGGAGAGGCTTCACTCACTTTTACGGGCATTTCAACGGTGCTCTGGATTATTTCACACACAAAAGAGAAGGGGAAGTCGACTGGCAGAATGACTACGGGCAGTCAAAGGATCAGGGTTATACGACAAATCTCCTAACGGATGAAGCCGTGAAATGCATTAAGAAGTATTCCCAAAGTTCGGCTCCGTTTATGATTTATCTGGCTTATAATGCGCCACATTCACCTTTGCAGGCACCCGAAGAGGATCTGAAGTTGTACGGATATGATCCGGCAAAGCCCAAATTCGAACTGCCAAAACTCACCGGTGGTGGTGACGAAAGCAATGAAGGTGGAGAATTAGGTCGCGGTAATACAAGAAAACAGACCTATTATGCTATGGTCACCTGCCTCGACAGAGGTATTGGAAGAGTTCTGCAGACATTGAAGGATCTGCATATCGATGACAATACGCTGATTATATTTCACAGTGATAACGGAGCCGCCGGTAACGGAGCAATCGCTTCAAGCGGTGAACTTAGAGGTTTCAAATTTGATGAATGGGAAGGTGGAGTGAGATCACCTGCCATCATAAAATGGAACGATGCAAATTTGAAGGGCGGACGCAAAATTGATCAGGTAATGGGGTATGTGGATCTGTTTCCAACATTAAAAGAGATTACCGGAGTAAAATCAAATCAGAATAAACCCTTCGACGGAATCAGTATGTGGCCGGTTTTAAGTGGAAAATCGCCAAATATTGAGCGGGAGTTTTACCTGGGTCACGGGGCAATTATTTTGGGCGATTGGAAGCTGATCAAAGACACGGGCATTCCTAAAATGAAGATGAATGGGGATGTCCTCACAAATATTCCGCCGGATTTTTCAGAGAAGAACAATCTGAAAGATTCCAATCCGGAGAAATATAAGCAATTGAAGGCTGCAGTCGAGAAATACGATGCCATCAAGGCTCCGCGGGAAATACTGACCAAAGGACCCAAGAACGGATTTGTTGCACCTAAAGACTGGAAAATTACCAGGGAAAACTAGAGTTCCTCTGGCCAAAACAAATAACTACGCATGAGCATAAAAATATCACTCGGCACGCTGGTCATCCTGTTAATTGGATTTTCGCTGAAGTCTGGCTGCCAGATCGCTTCTTCTCCGCTTGTCACGCCCTTTGCGGAAGCGATAAATCTTCAAAATCCGTTTCCTGAATACCCAAGACCCCAGCTACAGCGAGACAAATGGATGAATCTGAACGGTTCGTGGGATTATACCCTAAAATCCGTCGATTTCGTTCCCGTTCAGGGATTGACAACCAAAAGCAGCTGGACTACCGGAGAGATTCCTACTGCCTGGTCCGGAAAAATAGTTGTTCCCTTCGCTATTGATGCGCCATTATCAGGCGTTGGACACATTTTGCGGTACAACGAAGTGGTTTGGTATCAACGGTCGTTTTCGATCCCTTCTTCCTGGAGTGGTGAAAATGTACTGGTTCACTTTGAGGCATCCGATTGGGAAACCAGCGTATACATTAACGGTACGCGAATTGGGCAGCATCGGGGAGGATACGATCCTTTTACCTTTGACATTTCCTCTTGGTTGAAAAAGGGCGAAAATCTGATTCAGGTATGCGTTTGGGATGCTACCGAGAATCAGTGTCAGGCCATCGGCAAACAAATAATGCCGGAGAACAGGCAGGGATTTCGGTATCAGCCTACCGGCGGAATCTGGAAAAGCGTATGGTTGGAGCCGGTTACGGCCAATTCCATTGAAAATCTGAAAATTACTCCTGATTTTGACGGTTCCTCTCTCAAGGTGCAAGTCAAGACAAGGAGTTCCTTTGGAAGCATTGAGGCCCAGGTTTGGAAAGAAGGTAAGATGGTTGCCAAGAAATCAGGCATTTCGGGGACTGAGTTTGAAATTCCAATGAAAAATTTCGAGGCATGGTCGCCTTCCAACCCCATTTTATATGACTTGAAAATAGCCGTAAAAACAGGGAGTGCCGTTGAAGACGAAGTCAAAAGCTACTTTGGAATGCGGAAGATTGAGGTTAAAAAAGGACCTGATGGTTTCCAGCGAATCTTTCTCAATAACAAGGTCATCTTTCAGTGTGGTCCGCTGGATCAGGGATACTGGCCCGACGGAGTCCTGACTCCGCCATCTGAGGATGCGATAAAATTTGATCTCAATTACCTGAAAAGTATTGGCTGCAATATGGTGCGGGTGCATATCAAGACCCATCCGGACAGGTGGTACTATCAGGCCGACAGGCTCGGACTACTGGTATGGCAAGATGTGGTCTGTTTACCCAAATACGGGCAAACGATCGACGAAGCCGCTGCGGGTCAATGGTTCACTGAATTCAAAGCGATGGTCGACTGGCTGCATAACCATCCGTCAATCATCATGTGGGATGTCTTCAACGAGGCATGGGGTCAGCACAATACGCCATTTTATACAAATTGGATCAAAAAGTACGATCCGTCCAGGCTCATAAATTGTGCGAGCGGCTGGGACAATTTTCCCGAAGGTGATATCATGGATGTTCATGATTATACATTCTACCCAAGTAATAATGCTGCCGATTTTAAGCAAAACGGTAAACGTGCACTGGTAATAGGGGAGGCCGGAGGGTTAAACCTTGCCATACCCGATCATACCTGGTATTCTGAGAAGAATAAGCCAGCCCTGAAAAGGATGGAAAACTATGTTCCTGCCGATAATTATAATTTCAAGGAGGAATCTCAACGGCATACTTATGGATCGCCGGCTGTCTTCGAGGAAGGATATAGAAAATTCATTGAATCAATTCGTTGTCTCAATTCAGGCAGTGGATGCAATGCCGTGGTTTATACTCAGATATCGGATGTGGAGCATGAACTAAACGGATATCTTACCTACGACAGAAAGGTTTCCAAAATCAACCCACAGACCTTGAGAACGATAAATGAAGGGCTCTATTTGCCACCAAAATTCGAGACTGTGATTCCTCTCTCTGCGGAGTGGAAAACGGCCGACGGGAAATCCGTCAGGTTACCTGCTGGTTCAAAAAATACACTCATACCGGTAACGACCGAAATGAGCGCGCCATTTGAAGTCACTAGGAAATTCAATCTTGGATCGCTGCCGAAGAAAATGGCGGTTGCAATAAGAGGAATTAATAATTGCGAAATCCGGATAAATGGTGAACTGTTCCGAAAGACTAAAATTACGGCCAGATCGGATGAGCCGGGCACAGAATTTTTTCCTGTTTTTGACAACGAAATTGGTATTTTTAAAAATGGTGAAAATACCATTAAAGTAAGCGTTGAAAAGGGTTCTAAATTTGATCTGGTAGATATTGCGGTTTATACATATAACTGATATACATAAAAAATAATGAAAAAAGCGTCCGTTTTTACCCTGGCTGCCTTAAGTTTAAATTTTGCTCAGGCACAAAAACCTACTATTATTTTGATCCTGACAGACGACATGGGTTATAGCGATATTGGCTGTTACGGCGGGAAATTTGCCCCGACACCCAATATTGACAAAATTGCCAGCGAAGGAATCAGGTTCACTCAATATTACAGTGCCTCACCAATCTGCTCACCGTCGAGGACGGGCATTCTCACCGGTATGGCGCCAGCAAGTTGGAATATTACCAGTTTTCTCCATGAAAGGATCGAAAACAAGAAATGTGAAATGGCAGACTTTGTGAGTGCATCGGCTCCAACCATTGCCCATACACTAAAAGCTGCAGGCTATGCCACCGGCCATTTTGGTAAATGGCATATGGGAGGAGGAAGAGATGTGAGAGATGCTCCCGGATTTGAGGCTTATGGTTTTGACGAACACTCCAGTACATGGGAAAGTCCGGATGCAGATCCGCTTTTAACAGCCACAAACTGGATATGGTCCGATAAAGACAGCGTGAAGCGCTGGAATAGAACCGGATATTTTGTGGATCGTACGCTGGATTTTCTCAAGCGTCATAAAGGCCAACCCTGTTTCATTAATTTGTGGCCTGATGATGTTCATACTCCCTGGGTTCCAAGTCAGGAACGACTGGGTCAATATCCGAATGGTCCGGAAGAGGAGCGTAAATTTAGCGCCGTGCTGGATGAATATGATCGCCAGATTGGTCGCCTGATGGACGGATTAAAACAACTTGGCATCGATGATAATACCCTGGTCATTTTCACCAGCGATAACGGACCGCTACCAAGTTTTAAGGGCTCCAGGTCGGGCGGATACCGCGGCTCAAAATTGTCGCTGTATGAGGGTGGCACCAGACTTCCGTTCATTGTCCGCTGGCCCGGACATACAGCTCAGGGTAAGACTGATCAGCAATCTGTGATATCAGCAAACGATCTCTTTCCTACTTTCAGCAAATTGGCGGGAGCGAAGATGCCTGCCGGGTTTGCCTTTCCTGGCAAAGACAGAAGTAAAGTTTTTATGGGAAAATCTACCGATGAAAGTCGCACCTTGTATTGGGAATATGGCAGAAATAACGAATCATTTGCTTTTCCGAAAGGGCGCGACCGCAGTCCGAATCTGGCCATCCGCGAAGGCAACTGGAAACTGCTGATGAATTTTGACGGCACTTCAGTCGAATTGTATAATATGGAAACAGACTTCCTTGAAACGAAAAATGTAGCCTCGGAAAAGCCCGAATTGACGGAGAAATTGAAAACCAAACTATTGAACTGGCGAAATTCGATGCCAAAATTGCCACAGGCTTCAAAATAGTCGGCCAAATTTGTATTTTTGTTATTCCCGGTCAGTTTTACACTGCCCGGGAATAGCAAAAGCGCCAAATCAGATGCGCCAAGGACCAGATTAATTGTTAGTTAACCGCGAACTCCATAAAATTATTCAGGATGAACAGATTCAGGATTTTCTTGTTGGCAATCAGTCTTCTTTCTGTAACTGCCGTTTCTGGGCAAAGCCGTAATTCCCATTACATTACCAATCAGGCGCCCCTTATGGCTCAGCCATACACCGCCCTGCCGTTGGGAAAGATAAAACCCAAGGGAATGCTGCTGAAAATGCTGGAGACTCAGCGAGACGGACTAACCGGTCATCTGGACAGCATCTATAAAGTGGTCTGCGGCGACAACAATGGTTGGCTCGGCGGTACCGGCGACGGCTGGGAACGTGGTCCTTATTGGATTGACGGACTCGTGCCACTGGCTTACCTTTTGGATGATGCTACCCTGAAAGCCAAGGCTCAGAAATGGATTGAATGGAGCATAAAGAATCAACGTCCGGATGGCTATTTTGGTCCCTATAACTTGCCGGAAGGAACCCCGATAATTGAAGGGACACAGCAGAATATGCGCGAGGACTGGTGGCCAAAAATGGTTATGCTTAAGGTACTTCAGCAATATTATACTGCCACAAAAGATGAAAGGGTTATCAAGTTGCTGACCAACTATTTCAACTATCAGCTAAAAACGCTGCCTACAAAGAAGCTTGGATTTGTAACCTATTGGGCCGAGCAACGCGGCGGCGATAACCTGGCGGTTGTCTATTGGCTGTACAATATCACGAAAGAGAAATCTTTATTGGAGCTGGCAGAAATAATTCATAAACAATCATTTAACTGGACAGAAGTGCTTTCTGGAAATATGATCAGACAGTTAAATCCACTTCCCGGCCTCCATTGCGTTAATGTGGCTCAGGGGTTAAAAGAGCCTGTTGTTTATTACCAGCAGCATCCTGAGCAAAAATACCTGGATGCCGTCAAAAAGGGTCTCTCCGCGTTGCACGATTGTCACGGCTTTGTGAATGGGATGTATGGTGGCGACGAACATCTGCATGGCAACGATCCAACACAGGGTTCAGAACTTTGCTCTGCTGTGGAGATGATGTATAGCTTCGAAAGCATGTTGCCCGTAACCGGGGATGTGTTCTATGCCGATTATCTGGAGAAAATTGCCTACAACGTTCTTCCCACTCAGAGTACGGACGATTATTTGCGCAAACAATATTTTCAGCAGCCTAATCAGGTGTTAGTTACCAATGAAGAACGCAACTTCCTGAACGACCGGAATGCTCGTATCTGTTTCGGTACAACAAGCGGTTACCCCTGCTGTCTGGCCAACATGCATCAGGGCTGGCCTAAGTTTATTCAAAGCATGTGGTTTGCTACCGCTGATAATGGTGTTGCCGCTTTAGTCTACGGTCCATCGGAAGTTTCTGTGAAAGTGGCAAACGGAGAAGAAGTCTCCATTATTGAAAAAACAGATTATCCTTTCAGAGAAAATGTTCAGTTTTCATTTCAGGTTAAAAAATCAACGAAATTTCCATTCCATATGCGGATACCTGAATGGTGCAAATCACCTGTCATAAAGGTTAACGGGAAGACTTTCGATGTACAGACGAAAAATAATATTGCAATTATCGACCGTGGCTGGACCGACAACGATGTAGTTGAACTGAATCTCGCCATGGACTTTCGCTACAGCTACTGGTGCGAGAATTCGCTGGGCATCGAACGCGGCCCGCTGGTTTATGCCCTGAAAATTGAAGAAAAATGGCGCGAAGTCAAAGAAAAGGGATATGCAGATACCTACTGGGAAGTATTGCCAAAATCGCCATGGAATTATTCAATTCAAAAGGGTGAAATTGCAAAAAATGCACTTCAGGTTGAGCTGACAGATCAGGTTGCCAATTATCCATGGAATCTTGAAAATGCACCTGTTGCAGTAAAAGTTAAGGCTAACCGCATCCCAATCTGGCAGATGGAAAGAGGATCCGCCGGCAGGCTTCCTTCTCCCGCACAACCAAGAAGAATGGTTGAACCACGGGAAGAAGTCATTACGCTTATTCCATATGGATGCACCACTTTGCGGATTTCGGAGTTCCCGACACATTAAGTCCCAAGAATATACGAATGTTGCTCAGTGTGGGATCGGCCTCCGGCCGGTGAGCCGAAAAACAAGCGAAGACGGCGTAAAAAATTTTTCTGTCTGAGCCGAAGGCGAGTTTTAAAATTTTTAGCCATCAAGCGTAGTTTTTTCGTGCGAAGCGGGTGCAGCCTTGACTTTTTTTGATGACTTTTTTTGTCAAGAAAAAAAAGTCATTGGGGTCCGGGGCAACGCCTCCGGCCGACAGAGTTTTCGTCAGCTGCGTAAAAAGGCGAAAAAGGAAAAATAAAACTACATCCTACTATGAAAAAGTACTTTCTATTCGTTGCACTGCTTTTCGAAATATCTCTGTTTTGTGTCAACAGATCCGTTGGACAGGGCGAGTCAAAGAGCACCTCTACGGTCTCCGGAACCTTTACAAATCCATTATTGCCGCGCGGTCCTGATCCCTGGGCATTGTGGCACGATGGGAAGTATTATTACATGAATACCACCAAAGACCTTGTTTTATTGTTTACCACGGATATTACCGATTTAAAGAATGCACAAAAGAAGACTATCTGGGTACCTACAGATCCGTCCAATTCGAAACACCTCTGGGCACCTGAAATTCATTTTATCGATGGAGCGTGGTATGTCTATTATGCTGCTGACGATGGTAATTCGGACAATCATCAGATTTATGTTTTAGAGAATAAGAATAAAAATCCACTGGAGGGAGAATTCGTAATGAAAGGGCGAATCAGTACCGACAAGGACAACAATTGGGCCATTGATGCTTCCGTATTTGAAAATAAAGGCTCACTTTATATGGTGTGGTCAGGGTGGCAAACAAGGAGAGTTGATACTGAAACTCAATGCATCTATATTGCGAAGATGTCAAATCCCTGGACTCTGGGTTCTGAACGAGTGCTGCTTTCAAAACCGGAGTTCGATTGGGAGAGGAAATATATAAATGAAAATGGAAATCAGCCCGGTCATATTGTTTATGTTAACGAGGGGCCTCAGCCGATTAAGAGCCCGAAAGGGAAATTTATACATATCGTCTATTCTGCAAGCGGATGCTGGACACCCTATTATACGTTGGGACTGCTGTCGGCCAAGCCGGACGCTGATTTGTTAAATCCGGCCTCCTGGTCGAAATCCACAAAGCCAATATTTAGTCAGTCGCCCGAGAATGGGGTGTACGGTACCGGACATAACAGCTTCTTCAAATCGCCGGACGGAAAAGAAGACTATCTCCTGTATCATGCCCGCAGTACCAAGACGGATATTCCAGGCCAGGGAGATGCCCGCTCACCGAGGGCTCAGAAGATGAATTGGGACGAAAATGATTATCCAGTCCTGGGCATCCCGCAACCAACGGCAAAGCCATTGCCAAAACCTTCCGGAACGGCCGTATCAAAGTAAAGAGTCGGTTAGTTTTTAAAAATCAACGCCAACTTGGATGCTCAGTGTGGGATCGGCCTCCGGCCGGTGAGCCGAAAAACAAGCGAAGACGGCGTAAAAAATTTTTCTGTCTGAGCCGAAGGCGAGTTTAAAAATTTTTAGCCGTTAAGCGTAGTTTTTTCGAGCGAAGCTGGCGCAGCCTTGACTTTTTTTGATCAAGCCAAAAAAGTTATTGGGGTCCGGGGCAAAGCCTCCGGCTGATGAATCGTTGAACCATATTTCCATAAGAGGGTCATCTAAATTCCCCAGTTATTTTATTCGATAAGAGAAAAATTACACACTTTTTCTGCCATTAAATTTCTAAATTTAGAAAGATCAAAATTGTGCCGGTGCATCATGTCTCACTACCGGACCATCTAAATAATATTCTGTGGAAAATGTAACGCTCAACAAAAAATTTATTCTGGGAATAACATTGGTTTCTGCCATGGGCGGACTTCTTTTCGGTTACGACTGGGTGGTAATCGGCGGAGCAAAACCATTTTATGAACGTTTCTTTGAAATCACAAATTCGCCCCATCTGCAGGGTTGGGCCATGAGTAGTGCGCTCATCGGATGTTTAGTGGGGGCATTAATTTCAGGATATTTGACCGACCAGTATGGTAGAAAAAGGCCGTTAATCATTGCTGCCGCCTTATTTACAGTGGCTGCCATAGGAACGGGTGCCGTTTCTCATTTTACCCCGTTCGTCATTTTTCGTCTGATTGGAGGATTGGGCATCGGACTGGCTTCCGCCATTTCGCCCATGTATATCGCCGAAATATCTCCAGCGTCTATGCGCGGACGATTGGTTTCGGTAAACCAGCTTACAATTGTGATTGGTATATTATCGGCTCAGATAGTCAACTATTTAATAGCCGAAAAAGTTCCTGGAGGGGCAATCGACGAACTTATTCTTCATTCCTGGAATGGACAGACAGGCTGGCGATGGATGTTCTGGGCTGGCACATTTCCCGCATTTATATTTTTCGTACTATCCTTTTTTATACCTGAAAGTCCGAGATACCTCGCAAAATCAGGTAGGTGGAAAGATGCGCTATCCATTCTTGAAAAAATTGGTGGAATAGGATATGCCCTGAAGGAACAGAATGAAATTGCGGGGACACTCAAAGGCTCTGGTTCAACCATTGATTGGAAAGCATTGCGTTCCAAAAAGGTTCGTCCTATTCTGGTCTTGGGAATCATCCTGGCCATTTTTCAGCAATGGTGTGGCATAAATGTAATCTTCAACTATGCCGAGGAGATTTTCCGGGCCGCCGGTTATTCAGTTAGCGACATGCTTTTCAATATTGTCATAACAGGCACCGTCAATCTTATCTTCTGTCTGCTGGCTATGCGCATGGTCGACAGCTGGGGCAGGCGAAATCTAATGCTTTTTGGCTCTCTTGGTCTGGCGCTGATATACGTTACCCTGGGTGCCAGTTATTACTTTGAACTGAAAGGGATGGCAATTCTGGGGCTGGTACTGCTGGCCATCGCAACCTATTCGATGACTCTGGCTCCGATAACCTGGGTTGTGCTTTCCGAAATCTTTCCGAACAGCATTCGGGGAGCAGCCATGGCCATTGCAACAACCTCACTTTGGATGGCTTGTTTCGTATTAACCTATACGTTTCCGATTCTGAATATGCTGTTGGAAGCCAGCGGAACTTTCTGGCTTTATGCCTTCATTTGCTTTTCCGGCTTTCTGTTTATTCTGAAGAAACTGCCCGAGACAAAAGGGAAAAGCCTGGAAGAAATCGAAAAGATGTAATCTGTTTTTATATGCGGGATTAAAAGTCAAACCTTCAAATCGTTGTAAAGATGAAGTTATCGATGCTCGTTTTCGCAATTCTTGTTTTCACGAATTGCCAGTTAATCGGTCAGCAGCGGATTGATCTTTCAGGTACCTGGAAATTTGCTGCCGACCCGTCAGATAAAGGAGTCACTGAAAAATGGTTCAACAATCCCCTTCGGGAGAATGTCACACTCCCGGGTTCTATGTCCACCAACAACAAAGGCGATGAGATAAACCTGAATACAAAATGGACGGGGCAGATTGTAGACAGTTCCTTTTTTAAAAATCCGGAATATGCCAGATACCGCCAGCCGGGAAATTTTAAGGTTCCCTTTTGGCTGCAGTCGCTGAAACACTACCAGGGCGCTGCCTGGTATCAGAAGGAAGTTACAATTCCTGCGGGTTGGGATAAGCAAACAGTCATTCTTTCGCTGGAGCGTTGTCACTGGGAAAGTCGGTTATGGATCGACGGAGCCGAAGCCGGCATGAGGAACTCGTTGGGCACTCCACATGTCTACGACCTCACAGGCAAATTAAATCCAGGGAAACACGTCCTTACTTTGTGCATCGACAACCGCACAAAAGAGATCGATCCGGGGATGAATTCTCACAGTGTTTCCGATCATACTCAAACCAATTGGAATGGCATTGTTGGAAAACTGTTCCTGGAAGCGAGACCAGCAGTGTATATCAGCAACATTCACCTCTTTCCGGATATCCAAAAGAAACAGGTTACGGCCAAAGTTGATATTCAAAATCCTACCGGGAAAGTCTTCGGTATCAAGATCGAGTTCCAAATCAAAGGTGCTACCAGCCCGGCTCCAAAAACCGTCTTTTTTAATCTGGGACAAGGAAGTAACGTCTTGACAACGGATATCCCCATGGGAAACGACACGAAACTTTGGAGCGAGTTTCATCCTGAATTGTACAACCTCACTGCCGTTATGTCGGATGTAAAGGGCGGTCTACCGGATTCTTTTCAAACCTCATTTGGAATGCGGGAGTTTAAATCCGTCGGGAAGCAGATTCAAATAAACGGTCAGCCGACATTTCTCCGCGGAACGCTCGAATGCGCCATCTTTCCGAACACGGGTTACCCGCCATGCACGACCGAAGAATGGCAGAAAATTTTCAATATCTGTCGTGCCCACGGTTTGAATCATATGCGCTTTCACTCCTGGTGCCCTCCTGAGGCGGCTTTTGAAGCAGCCGACCGCACCGGCTTTTACCTGCATGTCGAATGTTCATCCTGGTGCAACAATTCCACGACACTAGGCGATGGAAAGCCTTTCGATGCATATTTGTATGAAGAGAGCCGGCGGATGGCGGATGCGTACGGGAATCATCCTTCATTCTGCATGATGGCCTATGGCAACGAACCGGCCGGCCGCAAACATGTTCAGTTCCTGAAGGAATTTGTGACCTATTGGAAAAATTTGGACAGCCGTAGAATCTATACGTCAGGCGCAGGATGGCCGATCCTGGACGAGAATGATTACCTGAGCACGCCGGCACCCAGAATCCAGAGCTGGGGTGAGGGGTTAAAAAGCATAATCAACGGATCTGCTCCAGCAACAAATTACGACTGGTCTGCCAAGATCGCGAAATACAATAAGCCGGTTGTAAGCCACGAAATCGGACAGTGGTGCGTCTACCCAAATTTCAACGAAATTGCAAAATATAAGGGTGTCGTACGTGCACGAAATTTCGAAATTTTTCAGGAGGGATTGAAAGAGCATGGGATGGGGCAACTTGCCGACAGCTTTTTGCTGGCTTCAGGGAAATTGCAGGCTTTATGCTACAAAGCAGACATCGAGGCTGCCCTGAGAACACCCGGATTTGCTGGCTTCCAGCTACTGGATTTGCACGACTTCCCCGGACAGGGAACCGCGTTGGTTGGCGTTCTGGATGCGTTTTGGGAGGAGAAGGGATACATTTCACCTGCCGAATACAGCCATTTTTGCAATTCGACAGTACCGCTGGCACGAATGAAAAAATGCATTTTCACAAACAATGAAACCTTCGAGGCATCCGTTGAGGTGGCTCACTTTGGAGATAAACCGATACGCTCTTGCGCACCAGTTTGGAAAATCACCGACAAAACAGGAAAGACAATTCAATCCGGGAAATTGCCCAAAACCACGATCGAACTGGGAAATTGCATTCAGCTGGGGAAAATCTCAATTCCACTCAATTCCATTCAAAAGGCCGAGAAATTGAAGCTCGAGGTTTCAGTAAGCTCATTTACAAATGATTGGGATTTTTGGGTCTATCCGGTCGCGAACGTCCTGGATCCAAAATTTGAAAAAATTCGGGTAACCAATACCCTGGATCAGGCAACTATTGAGCACCTCGACCAGGGTGGCAATGTCTTGCTGACACTGAAAAAGGGCACATTGAAACCTGAATTTGGCGGTAATATTGCCATCGGTTTTTCCAGCATCTTTTGGAATACCGCCTGGACTCGAGGTCAGGCGCCGCATACCCTTGGGATATTGTGTAATCCCAACCATCCGGCTTTGGCAGATTTTCCGACAGAATACTACAGCAATTGGGAATGGTGGGACGCGATGAGTCACTCGGGCGCGATAAATCTCAGCAGTTTTCCAACAGAAATAAAACCTGTTGTACGTGTAATTGATGATTGGTTCACAAACAGACCTTTATCGCTGATTCTTGAGGCAAAAGTAGGGAAAGGAAAAATTATTGTGACAGGTATTGATCTTAATACGGATATTGAAAATAGGCCTGAAGCGAGGCAGCTGCTGTACAGCTTAAAAAAATACATGACCGGAAATCAGTTTAATCCGGCTGTATCCATTGCTTCAGACCTTCTGAAAAGACTTACAAACAATTAAATAAGCATAGCAGAAAATTCGAATTGTATGGATATGGATGTAAAAGCCTGGTACGAGCAAGTGACCATTCCAACCTATGGGGTAGGAAAGCCGGAAAAGAATCCGATGTTTCTGGAAAAGCGTGTTTATCAGGGGAGTAGCGGCGTCGTCTATCCACATCCGGTTATTGAGAAGATTCTGGATGTAAAAACTGACCGCACGTGGAATGCCCTGTTCATAGAGAATCAATACCTCAAAATTATGATTTTGCCCGAATTGGGAGGGCGAATCCAAATGGCATGGGACAAGACCATGAAGCGTCATTTTGTCTATTATAACCAGGTAATCAAGCCTGCTCTGGTTGGCCTTACCGGTCCCTGGATTTCGGGCGGCATCGAGTTCAATTGGCCTCAGCATCATCGTCCTTCGACCTTTGAGGCGATAGATCATTGTATTGAAAATAACGAAGACGGTAGCGTGACGGTTTGGTGCAGTGAGGTAGAAAGGATGTTCCGTACCAGGGGAATGGCCGGATTTACGTTGTACCCGGATAAGGCATATCTCGAAATTAAGGTGAAGTTGTTCAACAGAACAAATTTCCCGCAAACCTTTCTGTGGTGGGCCAACCCGGCCGTCAAAGTGAATGATTGGTTCCAGTCGGTCTTCCCACCCGATGTAAATGCCGTATTTGATCATGGAAAACGTGACGTTTCCGAATTTCCGATAGCTAAAGGAACCTATTACAAAGTGGATTACGCTCCGGGAACGGATATTTCGTGGTACAAAAATATTCCTGTACCGACCTCGTATATGGCCGTCAATTCGAACTATAATTTTGTCGGAGGATATGAAAACGACAGCAAAGGCGGATTATTGCATGTGGCCAACCATAGAGTCTCACCCGGAAAGAAGCAATGGACCTGGGGTCATAGCGATTTTGGTCAGGCGTGGGATAGAAATCTGACGGACGAGGACGGCCCATACATCGAGTTGATGTGCGGCGTTTACACCGATAACCAGCCAGATTTTTCGTGGTTAATGCCCGGTGAAGAGAAGTCGTTTTCGCAGTATTTTATGCCCTTCAGGGATGTTGGTGTGGTGAAAAATGCGACCAAAGAGGCGATGGTAAACCTGGAGGTAGCGGATGGAAAGATTAGAGTACGGGCCTATGCAACAGCTGAATACCCCAATGCCAGAGTTATTTTGCAAGCAGACGGAAAAATTTTGATGGACGAGCCGTTCGATTTTTGTCCGGAGACCTCTTTCGAACGTTATCTCGATTTTGCGAAAGATTTAGATTATCAGACACTTGAAATAGCGGTAAAAGATTCGCATGGAATGATCCTGGTAAGCTGGAAACCGGAATCATCTCAGAAAAAAGCTATTCCTCAGGCAGCCAAAGCAGCAAAAATGCCAGGAGAGATAGAAAGCGTTGAACAATTATACCTTACCGGGCTCCATCTGGAACAATACAGGCATGCAACATATCAACCCTGCGACTATTATCTGGAGGGATTGAAACGCGATCCCAAAGATAGCCGGTGCAACAATGTATTAGGTCTTTGGTACCTCAATCGGGGGAAATTTGCCGAGGCTGAGGCCTATTTTCGGACGGCTATCGAAACGCTTACCGAACGCAATCCTAACCCGATCGTGGGTGAAGCATTCTATAATCTGGGACTGGCACTACGCTTGCAGCAAAAAAATGATGAGGCGTACGACCAGTTTTACAAGTCCGTTTGGAACGACGCTTTTATGGCCTCGGGATATTTTCAGCTTTCCCAACTCGAATGTTTGCAGGAGCGATGGGATGAGGCTCTTGAGCTTATCGACCGGTCGTTGGTCAGAAACTGGCATAACCACAAGGCGCGTCATCTAAAAGTGGCCACACTTCGTAAACTTGGCAAAACTGGTGAGGCTGAATCAGTAATGATTGAATCGCTTTCGCTGGATAAATTCAACTTTGGGATTCTTTTTGAGAAACAGCTCGCGAATTTGGAGGAACCCGGTGCCTTTGCCGCACTGATCCGGGGAAATATCCATACCTATATCGAATTCGCGCTGGATTATGCCTTCGCCGGATTTTATAAGGAGGCAATCGAAATGATTTCTGTTGGCATTGAAGAGCAACGGGGGCAGAGCATTTATCCGATGGCACTCTATTATAAAGCCTGGTTTGAATTTCAATCCGGAGCTGTTTCAATGGCTATGGAAACGCTAAAGAAGGCGGCCAAGGTTCCGTCCGATTATTGCTTTCCAAATCAAATTGAAGCAGTTATGATATTGGAATGGGCCAAGTCGAAAAATGCTTCAGATTCCAAAGCTCCCTATTACCTCGGAAATTTCTGGTACCATTCCCGCCAGTATGGTGACGCTATTTCCAACTGGGAACTTTCCGTATCCCTCGACGATAATTTTCCTACCGTGCACCGCAACCTGGCGCTTGCATATTTCAACAAACAAAATGCCCCGGGAAAGGCCTTGGCAGAACTTGAGAGAGCATTTTCTCTCGATAGCTCGGATGCACGGATTCTGATGGAATTGGATCAGCTTCACAAACGTTTAAACGTGCCTCCCGGCGTCCGACTGGAAAATCTGGAAAGGCATCCCGATCTTGTGGCAAGCCGGGACGATCTTTATCTCGAACGGATCACCCTTTTAAATTCATGTGGCAACTTTGAAAAAGCCTACGACCTTCTGATGGCGCACAAATTTCATCCATGGGAAGGAGGAGAAGGTAAGGTGACCGGTCAATATGTTTTGAGTCTGGTCGAGTTGGCTAAAACCTCGCTGGAAAAGCTGCAACACGGAGAAGCAGTGGATAAGCTGAAAAACGCCCTTCACTATCCGCAAAATCTTGGTGAGGGTAAACTGTATGGTGCACAGGAAAATGCAGTTTATTACTGGCTGGGATGCGCTTACGACAAATTGGAAATGGGGGCTCTAGCACACGAATGCTGGCTGACGGCTTCAACAGGAATAAAAGAGCCGGCTCCGGCCATATTTTACAATGACCAACAGCCCGACAGTATCTTTTACCAGGGACTGGCATTAAGGAAATTAGGTCGAAATGAAGATGCCCGGGAGCGCTTCGAAACATTGATAAACTTTGGGAAACAGCACCTGGAAGATCAGTTCAAACTCGACTATTTTGCGGTCTCCCTCCCGGATCTCCAGATTTGGGATGATGATCTGAACAAACGCAATAGAAAAAATTGCCAAAATCTGATTGAATTGGGAGAATCGGGACTTTTATTAATAACTTTATAGGTCAAATTTTAAAATGCTCACGTATGAAAAAATCGTTATTCCTTCTGGTGGTAATTTTGATTTCTGCCTTTGCAACCGCTAATGCAGCAGATTTTTCCGGTAAATGGAAACTGAATCGGGCGAATAGTAAACTGAATGACCAGTTTACGATGGCTCCGAATGAGCTAATCGTCGTGCAAAATGAGAATGAACTAAACCTGGAGAAGCACTCTACGTTCCAGAATCAGGATTTTATTACCAACGATAAATTTACCCTCGACGGGAAGGAATGTATCAATAAGGGATGGCGTGATTCTCAAAAGAAATCAACTGCCTCCTGGTCGGACGATAAGAGCTCACTGAAGATCACCACCAAAATACCCATGCGGGATAACGGCGAAATGACTATCGTGGAGGTGTATAAACTGAATGGGAACACGCTCGTTAACGAATCGCAGGGTTCCTCCTCTTTTGGGGAAATGAAAGAAACCTACATCTTCGATAAACAATAACCGCATTCCTTCTCCGTGCTCTCTTTTCCCCTTCGACAAGCTCAGGGACCGGAATCCCGCAATCCGGGACTATGAGACTAGGGGACTATGAGACTGGGGGATTGTAAAGCTCAGGGTAACCGAATTCCTTCTCCGTGCTCCCTTCTCCTTTCTCCCTTTACCGGTTCGAAAGGACGAAGGTCGTCAGTGTCAGTCCGGGCGCTTCGTAGCTAAACGACTGTTTTTTAACTGTCGGTGAGGCTATTTTTGCGCAATTTTCTGAAGTGCTGGTTCGGTATGCCGCCAGTTTTTTAGCCGATTTCCTGACGGACTCAAATCGCAGGTTATATGATTTTGGTTGATTGCTCTTGTTTAAAACAGCAACAACAACCTCGTTCTTTTTCCTGTTTGTGGCAGCGAGAACCTCCTCATCGCCAGACTCGATCATCGAATATCCCTGCTTAAAAAAGCGGGTTATTTGCATCCGAACGTAGAAGTTTTTTACGATTTCGTAATATTGCGAATTGAAATTGCATTTTAGCAAACACCAGATTTCATTGTTCTCTTCCATCAATTGCCAATCCAACCACGCCTGAGGTTGCATGAGGTTGAGGTCGTCAAATTGCTTTTGAGCCAGGAACAAGTCTGTCTCGAAGCTTGATGCTTTTCGTCCGCCTGGTCCGGTTTCAGATTGCCAGAATGGTTTTCCGATAGATTTCACAAGACTGGAAACTTCAGTCCGCTCGCTGTTCGTTCCGGAATAAGTGTGGGTGTTCCACCTGCCAATTTTATCGAGGATGTCACCAGCGGATTTATATATTTTCAAAACCTTGATACACGACTGAAGGTTCGTTTCATCGGAGGCCGAAATTATCGTCTTCAGTCCTGAAGACTGGAGTCTCGGTGCCAGAAGTCTGATAATTTTGAGCTGGCTTTCGGGTGTAAAATGGCATCCCTCCTGACTTCCCAAATTATACCAATAATTCGATGTAGACTCGTTGAATGGTTCCAGTGAATTGAATTCCAAACCATAGTGATCCTTGTAATATTTGCAAACATCGACAAGGTAGTCACAAAACAGTCCGAAATATTCAGGTTTCAGATTGTCCTTAAGCGGATCGATGTTACCGCCTGCGCATCCGCTGAAGGTCATCCAATAGGGTGGTGAATTCGAAAATGCCTCGAAAATAGCGTCGGGTCTCTTTGCTTTAATCTTGAGCATCAGCGTCCGCTGACCTTTGTCTGCAGCCCAGTTGTAAGGAGCATCCGCAGACGGTTTGAACCCCTCCATTTCGGCGCGTTTACCCTTTCCTTTCACCATGTGCCCGCCAAGATGAGCTGGATCGTCGCCTCCGCCAATGTTATACCTGAAAATATTCATATTCAGCTTGTCGGGAGACGTGATCAAATCAACGATACTGTCGACCCTGGCTTCGTTCCACGTGCCCACCTGAGCCGCCCACCAGCAAAGTGAACTGCCCCAGCCTTCTATTGTTTGATGAAGCTGCTTGGAATTTATAACAAGCTGTTTTTCTGATTTTTGCTGCAGATCTCCTTGCGCAGAAGTTGCGCCGCCGTATAGAGTCAGTACAAGCAAAAGGGAATAGTAAAGTAAATTTTTCATATTTCAAAATTAGTAAATTCCTGCTCAGCAGCAGTTTTCGGCATTCTCATTCCAATTATATCCAATTTATTTGTAAGTTAGACATTTCTATTCCAACTAATTTAATATTCATAAGATGCAATTCAACAGACGGAATTTCCTGAGACAATCAATTTCCTCAGCAGCCGGAATGGCAGCCATTTCTATGCTTCCGAATGATGTGTTTGGTCGTGGCCTTCATGCAACTTCTATGCCTGAAGAGATAATTTTGCTCCCGCAGGATCGTCCAAAACCCAAGGACTCAATCCGGTTCTCGGTCATAGGAATAAATCATAGTCATATTTATGGAATCGTGCAGGCTTTGGTGGGCGGCGGCGGTGTTTTTGTGTCGGTTTATGCCAAAGAGCCGGAATTGCTAAAGGATTTCACGAAACGGTTTCCTACAGTTAAAGTTGCGGGAAGCGAGGAAGAAATTCTTGGAGATAGTTCTATTCAGTTGGTAGCCAGTGCAGGTATTCCTGTAGATCGCGCTCCCCTCGGCATCAGGGTTATGAAATCCGGGAAGGATTATGTAACAGATAAGCCCGGAATTCTGACTTTCAGCCAATTTGAGCAGGTCAAAAAAGTACAAAAGGAGACAAAGCGCATCTATTCAATTGTGTATAGCGAACGGCTAACGAATCCCGCATCAGTGAAGGCAGGAGAATTGATCCAGGAAGGTGCTATCGGTAAGGTGATCCAGACTGTCGGACTCGGACCTCACAGAATGAGCCCGGCTTCACGTCCCGACTGGTTTTTTGACCCTAAAAAGGCGGGAGGAGTCTTGTGCGATATTGGCTCACACCAATGCGACCAGTTCCTTTATTATACAAATTCTAAACAAGCCAAAGTCAATTTTTCGCAGATTGCAAATTTCAATAATCCGAAATATCCTGACTACCAAGATTTTGGTGATATGAGTGTTCGCAGCGATCATGCCACGGGCTATATCCGTATCGATTGGTTTACACCGAATGGCCTCGCCACATGGGGGGATGGAAGAACCTTTATCCTGGGTACAGAAGGCTATATCGAAATGCGGAAGTATATTGATATTGCTGGGAAAAAGGGTGAAAACCACCTGTTTCTTGTCAACCAGAAAGAAACAAAGTATTTTGACTGCAGCAATGTTTTTGTGCCTTATGGACTAAACCTTGTGAGCGACGTAGTTAACCGGACGGAAACGGCTATGGCACAGGATCATTGCTTCCTTGCAACCGAATTGGCTTTATCTGCGCAAAAGATGGCCTTTAGATTGACTGTTTGATAACATACTTCTGGACAATGGCCTATATTTAATCCTGGTGGTGTCCCCGGATGAACTTTTATGACGGAATATTGTTCATCTGTGGGGATATGACCAGGCCTACCAAGTAATGAGATTTATTTAGTGCCATGTTTTTTACCCCAAACCCATAAAGGGGCTTATTTGATGCAATTAGTTGAAATTGGATAGATGCATGAAGTCCCCTTCAGGGGATTTCGAGGTGTATCGCAAATTGAATACGACATTTAAGAATTTATTGAACCTATAACCTAGAAAAATGAAGTATTATGTAAATCTGCTAAGCGTCTGTCTGGTTCTTTTTCTGGTCGGATGCGGTGGCGAAGTATCCAAAATTTCCGGATTGAAAATGCTGGAGGGCGGCAAAACCTTTGCAGTTCCTACCGGGACGGCCGCTGATCAGTTTGTGAAGCAGAGATTTCCGGATGCTAAAATCATCTATCTGAACAGTGTTCTCGATTGCGCCCTGGCCGTCAAAGGGGGTAAGGCAGATGCAGCGATTTACGATGAGCCGGTTCTGAAAAACATTGCTGGGAAAAACGAGGGACTAACAGTTCTGCCAGAACTTCTGGTCGGTGATCAGTACGGATTTGCCGTTCAGCTGGAGAATAAGGCCTTAAAAGACGCTGTCGATCAGGTTCTTGTCGAATTGAAATCAAACGGAACATACGACGATATGATGAAAAGGTGGTTTCCCGCTAAAGGTAATCCGGCGCCAATGCCTGATTTTCAACCTATAGCGTCAAACGAGCTATTTAGATTCGGGACAGCCGCCGTTACCGAACCGATGTCGTTCTTCGATGGTAACCAAAAAATCGTAGGATTTGACGTCGAATTTGCTCAGCATGTGGCAAAAAAGCTCAACAAGAAGCTCGAAATTGTAGACATGGAATTCGGCGCCTTGCTTCCGTCACTTATTTCGGGCAAAGTAGATATGATCGGCTCCGGTATATCTATTACCGCGGAGAGAGCTAAAAAGGTCTTATTTTCAGACTGTTACTACCCGAGTGGCATCGCGGCCCTGGTCAGGGTCGGGGGTAATGAAGTCAAGTCTGCCGAAAAATCCCTGCTCAGGGGAGTCGACGATATAAGGGATAAAAAGATCGGAGTTCTCCTTGGATCAATCCACGACCGCTATGCCACGAATAATTTCCCTGGCGCCAAAATATTGCAATTCCAGAATGTGAACGATATGCTGGGTTCACTGAATTCCGGAAAGATAGACGTCGCCATTTATGACCAACTTTCCCTGAAAGATGTCTTCAAAAGCAACAGTAATTTGGGAATTGTTGCGAAAGATATTACCGCATCACTAATCGGAGCTGGGTTTAACAAAGGGAGCAGTCAGCTGCGGGATCAATTCAACGCCTTCTTAAAGGAAATAAAGTCGAACGGAATATACGACGATATGGTTGACCGCTGGGTCAATAAAGACTCAAAAGAGTTGCCCGTCATCACAAGTTCCAATGCAAACGGACAACTTCGTACAGGAATTGTTGGCGACATGGGCAGGCCTTTCGCGTTCATGCAGGATGGACAGCTGATGGGATTCGATATCGAGTTGGCCAGACGTTTTGCCGCCTCACTGGGCAAGGAATTTGTGCCGGTTGATATGCCTTTTGGAAGTCTTATCGCCTCAATTTCTACGAATAAGATCGATCTGATCGTGGCGTCGATGTCAATAACGGAGGAGAGAAAAAAGCAAATCGATTTTTCAGCTCCTTATTTTGAATCGGGAGTATCGGTTATTGCCGACAAGAAAAACATTGCACAGACCGCGTCAGTGAAACTCGCAAAGCTGGATGACATCGCAGACAAGAGAGTGGGCGTATTTGTTGGAACAGTACATGACGGTTTTGTAGCTACCAAATACCCGAAAGCCCAACTATTCAGACTCAGCGGTTCCGCCACCATGATCATGTCGTTAACGAGCGATAAGATCGATGTTGCCTTTCTCGATATTGTGACTGCCAACCTGTTAATGAAGAAAAATCCTGCCATCGGTTTACTCAGCAAGGATGTCCTGACGTTGCCTTTGGGAGTCGGCTTTAACAAGAATAACAGTGCCCTGCGCGGGAAATTCAATGCGTTTCTGAAGTCTTCGAGGCAGGATGGCACATATGACATCATCTATAATCGATGGTTCGTCGATGATCCTGAAAAGGCGGTGATGCCAAAATTCGCGAAACCCTCCTCAGGCAAGAAGCTGGTTGTAGGAGTGAGTGTCGACGACCTTCCGTACGTTTCTTTTATGAATGGAGATTATGTCGGATTTGATATTGAGTTGATCAGCAAATTCGCAGACCGCGAAAACATGGAGGTCGAATTTGTGAAGATGGAATTTTCATCCCTAATTGCCGCTCTTTCGGCGGGCAAAGTTGATATGATATCAGACGGCCTCGCCATTACAGAAGAGCGTTCCAAAGCAATCGATTTTTCCGACAGCTACGCGGAATTCAGAACCGCAGTGATAGCGATGAAAAGCAAGCTAACCGGTTCCGATACTCAGCCGGCGCAATCCACGGAAGTATCCTTTTTAACAAAAGTTTCGGACAGCTTTTATAACAATATCATTCTCGAAAAGAGGTACCTGCTAATTTGGGATGGCCTAAAAGTCACCATGTTCATCTCGATTTTTGCCGCTCTGTTCGGCACGCTGATTGGCGGACTGATCTGCTTTATGCGGATGTCCAAACGAAAAATTCTCGTAGCAACTGCCAAATTGTACATCAACCTTTTACGGGGAACGCCTGTTCTGGTTCTTTTGATGATCATTTATTACGTTGTTTTTGCTTCCGTCAATATCAATCCGGTGGCGGTTGCGGTTTTTGCCTTCGGACTAAACTTCGCGGCATATGTTTCTGAAATGTTCCGTACCTCAATCGAAAGTCTGGACAAAGGACAGAAGGAGGCGGCCATCGCCGGAGGGTTTACGAAGATCCAGACATTCATATACATCATTTTGCCACAGGCTCTGAGGCGGGTACTGCCTGTCTTTGAAGGGGAGTTTATCTCGCTTATCAAAATGACCTCAATCGTCGGATATATTGCAGTTCAGGATCTGACCAAGGCGAGCGACATTATTCGCAGCCGCACATTTGACGCCTTCTTCCCACTAATTATGGTGGCTGTATTCTATCTGCTCATTGCCTGGCTGCTAACGGGATTGTTGAGTTATGTCGAAATTTCGTCCGATCCCAGACGAAAAAATCTAAAAAGAGAAGTGGAGGTAAAAGGATGATTAAGGTAAGAAATTTGTCCAAACATTACGGCGATCTTGTGGTGCTCAAGGATATAAACGCCGACATTAAAAAGGGTGAAGTAATATCTGTAATCGGTCCTTCAGGAACTGGTAAGAGTACTTTTCTGCGATGCCTGAACCTGCTCGATATGCCTACCGGCGGATCCATCTTTATTGATGATATTCCTTTGCTGGACAAAAACACCAACGTGCCCAAGCTCCGCCAAAAGATGGGAATGGTGTTCCAGTCATTCAATCTTTATGCCCATCTTACTGTCCTGGGTAATCTGACTATCGGTCCGGTTAAACTGCTTGGAAAATCAAAATCGGAAGCCGATGCCAAAGCACTCGAACTTCTCAAACTGGTTGGCCTTTCAGAAAAAGCCTACAGCTTCCCGGATGAACTATCCGGCGGACAAAAACAACGTGTGGCGATCGCAAGGTGCATGGCAATGGAATCCGAGATAATCCTGTTTGATGAGCCCACTTCTGCTCTCGATCCGACAATGGTAAGCGAGGTATTGGCCGTCATACGCCATCTCTCCAAAGAGGGAATGACAATGATTATCGTCACACATGAAATGGATTTTGCCAGAAATATTTCATCCAGAGTGTTCTATATGGATGAGGGATTGATTTACGAGGAGGGAACACCGGAACAAATTTTTGAAAATCCGCTGCGGGAGAAAACGAAAGCCTTCATACATCGGATACGGAGTATCACTTCTTCCATTTCAAGTCCTGATTATGACCTCTATGCCTTGCAAGGGGAGATGGAAGTATTCTGCGAAAAACACATGATTCCGAAAAAGATAACCGGATATGCGCTCCATGTCGTAGAGGAATTATTAATTCTTCAGAAAGACTTTTCGGCTATCACGTTAACGCTTTCTTACTCCGAAAAAGAGGGAATGCTGGAATTGGCTTATGAGAGTGCTGGCAAACAGTATAATCCGATTGACAATGAGTTGTCTTCCGAAGATATCGGAGTTATGCTGATTAAAGCCCGGTGCATCAGTATCGACTATTCTTATACGAACGGAAATAATCGTATGTTATTCAAAATCAAAAACGGCTGATTTTCCCTTCCACATCTTTCGGATTTCCTAACGAAAATTGACTGGCTTGCCAATGCTTATTGGGAAGACTTTGAATTCGAAAAGTAATTGTTCATGAACAACAATTGGAATTTAATAGCATTAGTCCAGTAAGGCCAGGTATGCCCTCCGGGGCGAGTAATATAATCGTGCGGAATATTGCGATATAACAATTGCTGATGCAGATTTTCATTCACTTTATAGAAGAAATCCTCTGAGCCGCAGTCGATAATCAGCGAAAGGGAATTGGGAGTCAAAAGATTTAGCATATTAATGACGGTATTCTTTTCCCATCTTTCCGGCTGTTCCGCGTACGTGCCCAGGCGTTTGGCCATATCCCAGTTATTCACGAATGGACGAATATCGACTCCACCACTCATACTTCCGGCGGCGCCATAAATGTCCTGGTGCTTGAACGCAAGAAATAGCGCCCCGTGTCCGCCCATGCTTAAACCAGTGATGGCGCGCCCTTTTCGATTTTTGATTGTCTTGTATTTGGCATCGATCGATCTGACCAGTTCACCGGAAATAAATGTTTCATAACGTGAAGTACTGTCTACCGGACTGTCCCAATACCAGCTGCCAAAACCTCCGTCCGGACAAACGATGATCATATTGTAGGTGTCGGCTGCTTTCTCAAATCCTTTCGCTTTGTTGATCCAGTCCAGGTGGTTTCCACTGTATCCATGCAATAAATACACAACAGGCAACTCTTTGACGGCACTGTAATTGTCGGGAGTAATTACCACCGATTTAATGTTTTTGTGCATCGAGGCGCTGTATGTCGAAATGGTATCAACGACTGAGGCTTGAACATATCCTGAAAGGAATAAACTAATTAGAATGGCGATGAATTTATTCATGATAGAATTTTGAATTTTAGTATTGGATCTGCTGGTATCCAGGTTTCAAGTGTAAAAATAAAGCAAATCAGGCTAGGTTCCTAATTGAAAATCTTTTCATAATATCAATTGAAAATCATATCTTGAGGCTGAAATGCTTGAATTTGCCCTATTTAGGTAAAGATCCTTTTATGGGGTTACTCAAATTACCAGAAAACCTATAATATGGAATCCAGAAACACAGTACAACTAAAGTATGGAAGTTGGTTCTCCGACAAACAGGCAACCTATGATTTTCCTGAAAATTGGGATTTGCATATTTTTTCCATGATGGATTCACCTGTCCTGGACAATTTCACGTTGAAGCAAAACCTGGATAATCCCATTGGCTCTCAAAGAATTCAGACGTTGGCTAAACCGGGCATGAAAATTCTTTTCCTCTGTGATGATATTTCCAGACCGACCCGAACGGACATCATTTTGCCGATTATGATCGAATCATTGGTTCAATCCGGAGTACGCGTTGAAGACATTTCCATTTTGATCGCCTCCGGTACGCATGATCTGATGACCGATTCGGAGATCGACCTCAAAATCGGGAAGGAGATTGTGAGCGAGGTGCAGGTTTTTCGGCACAATTGCAAAAAGGGTAATGTTTTCGTCGGAAGAACCAGTCAGGGGACACCTGTATACGTAAACAAACGGGTGGTTGAGAGTGATCTGGTTATCGGAATCGGAGGAATTTATCCACACGATCCAGCTGGCTTTAGCGGTGGAGCAAAACTAATACTTGGTGTTTGCGGACTATCAACCATCCTGCATTTCCACAGGAAGAGGAAGGGTGGGGTAGCAGGGGGTGAGATTGATACTCAATTTCGAAAGGATTTGTTGGATGCCGCTCGTTTGGCCAAACTTGATTTCATTGTTAATATGCTGGTTAACCCGGAACGAGAAATTATTTATTTGGTTGCCGGAGACGTCGATGCCGCATTCAGGGAAGCGATCAGAGTTGCGAGGCATTTACTGGGGGTTCCTGGTCCTGACAGAGAACATTTTGATCTTGTTATTGCGGATGCCTATCCGATTGATTCGACATACGCCTTCATGCGGAAAGGTTGGTGGCCGGTTATCGAGGTGAAGCAGAATTGCCATCGGCTGATAATTGCCGCCCTGCCAAAAGGAATAGGAAGGCACCTGATCTTTTCCGTTCCAGGAACATCAAAAATGAATAAAATGAAACTTCTGTTTTATGAATTCAGATCCTTTGGCATAGGTTATTTTTTAAGAACATTAAAACTCAGATTTGCTTCGATACTTAGAAAAGTACTTTCAAAAATACCGGTATTCAAAAAGAGTGATGCCAAAGCAAGTGTGTCACACCAACCCGGGTCTTCCGTTATTTCAGGAGGATTTGCCATTCTGCATCATACAAATGGGGAAGCAAAGCAACAACTGACTTCACTTCCCCACAGAATATTTGACGATATGGAAGAATACATCAAATATGTAGATGAGTTAGCCGGGCATCGGCCACTCAAAGTAGCGATCTATAAAAATTCTTCGCTTACATTTCCAATTGGCATCAGGCTAGAAAACCTCTCCTTCGACAAACATTTATGAAAAATGCATTTTGTGATTTTTTCACTATATTTGTCCTGAATTAATAATAAAGCGATGCTAATTCGATTCACAATTGAGAATTTTTTGTCTTTTAGAGACAAGGAGGTGTTTTCTTTAATTCCAGGTAAAGGGACTCTAAAACCTCAGCATAAGTCAAGGCCAGTAAAAGGAACATCCGTTTTAAAAACTGCGGTAGTTTTTGGAGCAAATGCTTCAGGGAAATCAAATCTAATAAAAGCAATCGAGTTTGGTAAAAAGCTCGTACTTAAAGGCTCTAAGACTGAACAACCGATTACTTTTGACATTTTCAAACTAGATAAAAAGTCTGTAAACGACAACTCTAGAATTGAATATGAAATTCAACATAAAAACAAAAATTATGCATACGGATTTATATTTAATTCAAAAGAAATAATTGAGGAATGGCTTTTTGAGATAAATAAGAAATCAGAGACGAAAATTTTTGAAAGGAAAAACTCCAATCAATTTGATTTATCTTTTTTGAGTAGGAAAAACAATAAAGAAGAAACTCAATTTATTGAATTTACTGCGAAAGGCACACCAAGAAATCAGTTATTCTTAGCCCAAATCAGAAATACTAACGTAATTGAAAACGTAAGTGATATTTCTGATATTTTAAATATAATTGACTGGTTTCAAAATGCTTTAACTGTCATTTATCCAAACTCAAAAAGCATTGGAAAAAAGTTTGAATTACTTGAAAATACTGATTTGCAAAAATTATTTACCGAAATGCTTGACTATTTTGATACTGGCATTGACAGTATTGATTTTAAAGAAATTGAGTTTAATAAAATAGACGCTCCAGACGAGGTAAAAGAGGATATTAAAAATGATTTATTGAGTGATAGGACGGAAAAAAAAGGTGCTTTCTTGTCTAACCCATTAGATGATAAATATTATATCATCACTAAAAATAAGGAAGGTGAATTAGATGCAAAACTACTTAAAACGAAGCACAAAGTAATTGGCGGAACATATGAGCTATTTGATATAAAAGATGAATCAGATGGAACTAGGAGGATAATGGATTTAATTCCTTTAATTATTGATTTTTTCAAAGGTGGAAATGTGTTTATTGTTGATGAAATGGAGCGAAGTTTACATCCTATTTTAATTTATGATTTATTTGATTTCTTTTTATCAAAATGCGATAATATTAATAGTCAGTTTATTGTTGCAAGTCACGAATCAACTCTGTTAACACAAAAGCTTTTACGGAAAGACGAAATATGGTTTGCTGTAAAAGACAAGCAGGGAGTAAGCCATTTACATTCTTTGGAAGATTATAATATTAGATTTGATAAGGAAGTAAGAAGGGACTATTTACTAGGACGTTATAAAGGAATTCCGACACTTGGCAGTAGAAATAAACTAACTGTTTTACCGTTTAATAATGATTAGTTATGCCAAGAGAACCAATTCCATTAGTTAGACAAGGAGGTTATATTGATGCCGAAAAATTATTCATACTTTCATACGAAGGCGCTGTTACAGAAAAAAAATATTTTCAGGACTTTAGGGCTTCTAAATATTTCAACAACAACGGACTAATTGAAATTGTTCCGCTTCAAAGACCTAAAGACAGAGGGTCTGACCCATTTAGTGTAAAAAAATTACTTAGAGAAGCAAAGAAAGAGTACGGTTTTAAAATTACAGATGAATTTTGGCTTATTGTCGACAGAGATGATTGGGAAAGTATTCATAAACTAAGTTTTGATGATTTAGTGATTGAATGTAAAATTGAAAAGAACTTTTATTTAGCAATGAGTAATCCATGTTTTGAAATATGGTTGTTGTTGCACTTAAAGAACCTATCAGAATTCTCAGAGGAAGAACAAGTATTAATTTTTGAGAATGCAAAAATTGGCAACAAAAATCATATTGACATTTTATTAGGTCAACTTCAAGGTGGTGACAGGGGTTACAATAAAAGACCCAATCCAAACATATATCTACCTATGACTAGAACTGCTATTGGAAGAGCAAAATCAATTGACAATTTGGAGGCGGATTATCCTAAATCAATCGGAACACATTTATATAAATTGGTTGAAAAACTAATTGTGAACGAAAGTCTGAACGCCTAAAAATGGTATAAAACATTGGGGTATAAGTGGTTGTTAGAATATTTCGCACCTTTTCAATTTCTACGTAAATGAAAAGAACGTAGCCCGCACTCCCCAATATTTTATACCGCCACCAGACAGGCGTTCGATCCGCAACCGCATTTCAGTAGAACACTGTTGTGTCCATGTAACTCAGGGGGCCGTTGAAATAGCCGGTAAATGATCCTCCATTTGAAATTTCACTTTCGATGTTAATGGAATAACTACCTCCATTTCTGACAACTGTAATAGTACCGCCACTCACTTCATAGGTATTTAAAATGGTGTTATCCAGAGTCGGCATGTAAAGGTTGCCAGATTTAAACGTGAATGGAGAATGGTCGGTAATGCTTGAAAAATAGTAAGTTCCGTCATTTATGATCCCATCGGAGCGACTAAATATTTCAAAATTTATTCGACTGTTTGTTGTTGGTGACGCTTTTTTTAAACCCGTATAGGAGATGGGCATTACCTCGGAAAGTGAGACACTCATGTGGTGCAAATCGCCATTGACAACACCCATATCCACTATGCCTCCGGCAGATTGACCAGATGATTGCAACGAATCGGTTATCCCGTTGGTGCCAGACATTTTTTCTTTGGTGCATGAACCTAAGAATATCAAAATCAAGGTGGCACAGACTATTTTTTGGGCAAACTTTAGCCATAAACCATTTTTCATAATGAAATAGTTTTTAATATATTGACTTTAAATACAGGTAAAAGGGAAAATTTGAAGGGCATTTGGGGCTGCATTAAAAACCCAATGCGGGAAGCTATTTTGTAGTAGTTAACGAAGATTCAATACAAAATTAATTAGGACTAATTAAAAATAAATGTACGATAGCCTGCGCCCGAAATCCAACTAAATGGGCAAAAAATGCCTGTATAAATTGCAAATCCTGATTATATGCCATACAATCAGGATTTTACAGAAATGTGAAAATGCTATTTAGAATTTTTTAACATTTCAAGAAGAAACTGCTATCAAATAGCGATTTCTGTATTTTATTTATTATCAGATAATTATGTATTTAACCAAAATATTCCCAAGTTTATGATTATAACCAGATTCTGGAGAAAAGTTCGATAAACGAAAGAACATTGCGTCTTTTTAAATAAGGTGTTCCGTTGGGGAAGTGCTATTCTATGACTGATTTTCTGTTTGCAACATTGACACCTGCGCCATTTCCATTTATAACATTCAAAATTTTGCTTTCCTTGTTACCATTCAGCCAGAAAATAATTTTGTGGTGAATATCCTTTTCCAATTTCTGCGGGGTTTCGATGGTCGTAGTGACGATCACGGGCGCAGCGTAAAAGACGCAGTATATTCCCAAGCCCCAAGCCTCATGCTTTTGGACATTGTCAGAGACTTTGTATGAGGCATATCCTCCCGTCTCACCATGTTTCCATGAATCAACAGTTGGCGGATCATAGGGTAGCTCACTTTGGTAGAAATAGAGTCTGCCCGAGTTTCCATTCCAAATAGTTTGGTACTCCTGAAAATGCTCGTTGAAAAGGCCGTAAATAAGCACGTCATTCCCATTGACAATTAATCCGTTTGCACATCTGTTTTTATTCCACGCCACGCCATTTCCATGATCGGCGCGCCACAACCAGGTGTGATCGATGCAAACATTATTACTGTTAACGATCAGGCAACTCCTGGTAGATCCTTCTGCCGGTCCGCCAACTCTGAAAAATACATCGAAGAGGAAAGTTGGTTTTCTGGAATGATTTTTTTTCGAGTTTGGCTCACCAACCTGCACGAGCGTTTCGGATTGGATCTTTCCGGCATCGAAAAGGAGTCCGCAGATTGTCACATTGTCAACATCGGAAGTCTCAATGATCGAACTTCCATTTGCAGAAACAAGGGTGGCCAGTCCAATTCCCATTACGACTGTGCCCGGCCTGGTAACCTTCAAACACTCGTCGATTGGGTAGATTCCCGGTGTGAAAAATAAATTCTTTCCCGCCTTCAAAGCAGCATTTATTGATTTTGCATTATCCGTCTCTGGTTTTACAATGTAGAAGCTGCTCATCTTCAGAATGTCAGCATCTTCTGTCTTCGTGAGCCAGCTCACGCCTGCACTGTTTTTCTTCAGCTTGGGAATGTAAACGTCATAATCCGAGCCGGTAGCGACCAGATATGGTTTTTCGCGGACAAAAGGAGTCACTTTGATATCAGTATAGGGATTTTCCGGCCACTTGTCGGCGGGTGCGTTTGGAACGCCTACAAACAGCATGTTCCAACTGCCGCCTTCCCATTTTCCTAACTCAATATTTCGGGAAAACCATTGCTGCTGAGGTCCGGAAAATATGGTGCCGTCAACTTTTGAATCGGCCAAAAATCCGCCACTGGCCCAGCCTTTGTCGTGCAACTGTATGTTCCCCTTAACATGAACCCTGCGGACGGGAGCGGCCTGTGAAACGCCCCAGATTAGAGACGAATCCTTCGCCGGTTGCATCGTCAGGTTTTCGAACGAACGCCAGAAATTCAGCGTCACATTCCCATTGTAAAGTCCTCTTGAAAGCAGCGTTCCGTTAATGACAACATCATTGGGAGAGTTACCCAAGCCGAAGGCAAGCATATAATATCCCAACTTAATCGTCAAATTGTACGTACCGGGTTTGAATAACAGGGCATACCGTTTGGTACTGAATTCACTTTTTCTTTCGTGCTGGACGTTATAAAGCGTATCTATTAACGTTTGTATCTCATGCATATCCATTCCGGGATCGAACAGAAAAACATTTTCACCAAATGGAGTACGGGTGAATTTTGCTGTATTCAACGACCTTGTTCCGGAAGGAGAACTGCTATTTTGTGATGTTCCAACTTGAGATATGAAAAAAAGCAAGCATATGAATGATAAGGTACTAAGATATTTTCTCATGAAAATGCTGATTTACTTTACAATGCGTTTGCGATTTTGTACACCCATGCATATTGACACGGAATATTGCCCGGCGTAAGTGCGGGAGGTGTAATGATGAGTTTATTGCCGGAAAGCGAGTGTTTTACCTTGCCGGAGAAGCCAGGCATCGAAACAGAACCGGCTTTACTGATCCCTTCCACAACGATAGGTTTATCCTGCCATTTCGTGACAATCACAAACAAGTCATTTCCTTTTTTTGTAAAATACACAGTCGTTTTGGGTGTGACGGCGGGCGCTTTTTCCCATTTACGGGTGGAGTAGATGGCTTCACCATTTACTTTCAGCCAGTTGCCCATGTCAGACAACCGCTGCTGCATGATGACAGGGATCCGACCGTCGGCGGTCGGTCCAATGTTGAGGAGAAGATTTCCGCCTCTGGCGACTTTATTAATCAGGATATGAACCAGCTCTTCCGAGGTGGAGTAGTCTTCGAGATTTTCGTTCCGATTATAACCAAATGAACCGGCGATGCCACGGCATTCTTCCCACGGACGATCAAACTTGGTACTGTTGGCATTCCCTTCGTGCACGAGATCGTATTCTGTTGTATAGAAACCTCCATGCTTGCTTCTGGTTTCTTTACCCCACCGGTCGTTTACCACCACGTACTCTTTTACCGGAGATTCATTGAATAGCCACTGCAAAAACGTGGTGCTCTTCAATTCTGCAGAAGGATAGTCCCACTCCCCGTCGGTCCAGAATACGTCCGGTTTGTACATATTGACAAGCTCCTTCATCTGCGGAATCATATGTTGATCAACATATTGATTGATAGTCTCCTTTTTATATAATGGATTGAACCATTCGAGCAGGGAATAGTAATAACCCATTTTGAGTCCTTTGTCGCGAACAGATTTCGTCAAATCCCCCAGCAGGTCCCGGTGCGGACCAACATCAACCGCATTCCAGTTCCACGATAGTTTGGAAGGCCACAGCGTAAATCCTTCATGGTGTTTGGACGTCAACACAATATATTTGGCTCCACTTTCTTTGAAACGCGTTGCCCACTCGTCGGGTTGAAATAATTCTGCCTTGAAGCTCCTGGCGAAATCCTGGTATTGAAAGTTAGGACCGTATACCCGATTGTGAAAGTCAATAAAAAAATGTTGGGTTTTGGAGGGTTTAGTCCACCGGCTCCAATACCATTCCGCATAGCGATCGTAAATCGGAACGCTGTCCCGCTCCGTCGGACTAAATGACGGAACGCAGTACAATCCCCAATGGATAAAGATTCCAAATTTGGCATCTTCAAACCAGGAAGGGATAGTCCGGCTGTCAATAGATTCCCAAGTAGGCAGATAGGTTTTTTGCGAAAAGCAATTAAAACTAAGAAGGGAGAACAGAATAGGCAGAAGAACCAGTCGTTTCATCTGAATATAGAGGTAAAAATTAGTACAGTTTCTTAATTGCAAGTATAGAATTTTTTAGAGTAAGATGTAGTTTTTTGCTACGTCAGAATAATCTTCCAACTGCTTATTTTTCCAAATTTCATCCCGATGCAGCTCTTTGGCCATAATTTCAGCGACGGCAGGTGCCATTCTGAGACTTTCTCTTGCGTCCAGGAACAATGCCCTCGTTCTTCTGGCAAGAAAATCCTCGATGGTACGAGCCATCTCCATTCTGACGCCCCAAACCACCTGCGCTTTTATGATATTGAGCTTTTCACTTAACACATCCCCTAATCCGGCATCCTCCTTTATAAGTGCAAGCATTTTTCGTTCGTCGGAACCATAAAAACAAAAGGGGCTTTTCAGATCGACTTTTTCTTTGTATCCATGTATTCTATAATGTTCAGTTTTTGATATGGATATCTTTAAGCTGTATCTTTTTGCCAGCAGATCAATGACATCCTGCGCCATTTTCCGGTAGGTCGTCCATTTTCCGCCAGTAATGGTTATTAATCCGGATTCTGACACCCTGATAATATGTCCCCGGGAAATTTGCCTCGTATTTTTTCGTTCCTCCCTGGAGGCTGCCAATGGGCGCAATCCGGCGAACACACTCAGCACGTCGGAGCGCAAAGGCTGTTTGACCAGGTATCTTCCGGCCGTCTCGAGAATGAAATCGATCTCCTCAGGAAGAGCGACAGGCTCAATTTCTGCTGACTCTTTCTGAATATCCGTTGTTCCAACCACGACCTTGTCATGCCACGGAACGGCAAAAAGCACGCGTCCATCCTTCGTTTTTGGGATCATAATGGCGTAATCGCCCGGAACGAACTCTCTGTCAATAACCAGGTGAACACCCTGGCTGACACGCACTAACGGCGGTGCATTCTGATCATCCATTTTGCGGATCGTATCGACGAAGACACCTGTGGCATTGAGCACTGCTTTCCCTGTAATCTCATGTGTTTTTCCGCTTTCCTGATCACAAATAGCTATGCCGCAAACTTTCCCGTTTTTAGTTATCAATCCGGTAACTTTCATATAATTAATGGCAACGCCACCTTTTTCGACAAAAGTCTGAACCATATTAATCGCCAGCCGGGAATCATCAAATTGTCCGTCGTGATAAATAACCCCGCCCCGCAAATTTTCGGTGACTAAGGTCGGAATCTTCTTTAACGTGCTTTTCCTGGTAAGGGGGCGTGATTTTCCCAGGCTTAATGGCCCCGACAGGATATCGTATAGCCACAGGCCTATTGTATAAAATGATCTTCCCCACCAGGTATAAATTGGAATGATAAATGATTGGTTTTTGACCAGATGAGGCGCATTTTTTTTCATTCGCCCCCTTTCTCTTAAAGCTTCCATCACCAGCGACCAGTTCCCCTGCGCAAGGTATCTCACCCCGCCATGAACCAGTTTTGTGCTACGGCTTGAAGTTCCTTTTGCGAAATCAAATTGCTCAACTAATAAAGTTTTTAGTCCTCTGCTGCATGCCTCAATAGCTGCCCCGATACCCGTGGCGCCTCCGCCAATGATAATAAGATCCCAGTTATTGGGTTTACGCTCCAACTTATGCAACATGTTCTCCCTTATCATTTCCGGTATATAAATAGTTTAGAAAGGAATGTATCGAAATCAGTTACCAGATCGAAAGATTGGCACTCGGACTGCAATGTAAATCAATGGAATATTCTGTTTAGATAGCTACTAAAGCTACGCATTAATGTTGGTATAAAAAAGAGTTGTCTCACAAATTTTAGCTAAAATATTTGCGCAATTTTCTCTTCCAGGTTCCTGATTGCTATTAGCACTGTCGCCATTTCCGGCTGTGCCTCCGGAAATTCCCTGCTGGTATAGGCATAGAACCGCCAGATTTCCAATACATCATCCACAAAAACGGAGAAAGGGTTATAGACTGAATTAAGCGATTTCAGCGTGATTGTGCCATCGGCGTTTATCGTCGTCATTTTGAATACAAAATCCTGCTGGCCTTTAAGGATGATAATGCAGGGAGTGTCCGGTTTAATGGTCGTCCAATCGGCAATATATTGGGCAATAATATCGCTGCCTTCCGGTACGGGTAACATCGAATCCCCCGTTGATGGAAAAATACGGAATGTCCCCTGTGCAGGCAAATTGGGAACTGAATATTTGGGCAGGGCGGCAATAAATTCAGGATCGTTGTAGCCCGCCATGTAACCCGCTTTAGCCTTTACCGGGACATACTCAATGTTTTCATTATTCGAACGATCTACCGAGATAGCCAGTACCCGCAGGTTCCCGCCACGGATGTACACATCATTACCGGCTTCCAGCTCACGTATTTTTAGTTCGCCCAGTCTCGTGAGGTCAATTTTCAGTAATGTGTCAATGCTAATTTTAAAAAAATCAGAAAAATTCAGGTAGTCTTCCGGCTGTGGCGATTTCGTATTGCCAGCCTCGATGGCGGCAAGTTTTGCACGGGTCAGCCCAAGCCGGGCGGCAAGCGATTCCTGGCTTAATTTCTTCCGGTCGCGAAGAAATTTGATGTTTCCGGCAAAAAAAATCTGTTGCATTTTAATATTTATTTGTTATATTTAAAAACATATTATTGTTACTAATCGTAACAAATATAGAAATAATTTTTAATTATGAGTGAGTTAGCCGAAAAAAAAGAAATCATCAGGCAACTGAGAGAGAAGATTCTCTCGATGGAAGGATTCTGCTCCGGGGCGGATGGCCGGATGTTTGATTTTGGGCTGGGACCTATGAATGCGGCATTCCCCGGAGGTGTTTTTCCCGTTGGGGCAATACACGAATTTATTAGTCCTACGGAGAGCTGCGGTGCTGCTGCAAACGGATTTCTGGCCGGCCTGTTAAGCACACTCATGAAAAGGGAAGGATTCTGCCTTTGGGTAAGTTTGGGTCGTAAGCTGTTTCCGCCTGCCTTTAAATTTTTCGGAATTGAGCCGCATCGGGTTATTTTTGTCGATGTGCGACGGGAAAGAGATGGCCTTTGGGTAATGGAACAGGCCCTGAAATGCAATGCATTGGCGGCTGTTGTTGGAGAAATCAGCAATGTTAGCTTTGCCGAATCGCGGCGCTTGCAACTGGCGGTCGAAACCAGTAAGGTTACAGGCGTTTTGCATCGGTTGCGCCCGCGAACCGAGAATACACTGGCTTGCGTGTCGCGTTGGAAGATCAGGCCGCTTTCAAGTTATACAGACGGGCTGCCCGGGCCAGGATTTCCCCGGCTGGAAGTGGAACTGGTTAAAATACGCAACGGGCGACCGGGTATTTGGCAATTCGAGTGGAATAATGGAGCATTCAGGATTGTGCAAAATAGAAATAAGATCGCGGTAAAACCACCGGTATCTCAAAACCACCGACACTATGCCTAAACGCTATCTTTATATATGGTTTCGCTATCTGGCTACCGACCGGTTGGCTAAAATCAGGCCCGAGCTTCGGGGTAAACCCTTTTTGTTGTACGCGCCCGAGCATGGCCGAATGGTGGTCAAGGCTGCCAGTCAGCAACTGACAAGGGAAAATATTTCGCCGGGAATGGTAGTGGCCGATGTTCGGGCCATATTGCCTTCGGTGGAAGTGTTCTCGGCTGATGCTGTTGCCGAAGAAAAATTGCTCAAGGAGATGGCCGAATGGTGCATTCGTTATAGCCCCGTCGTTGCCACCGATGCTCCGGACGGGCTGATTCTGGATATATCCGGCTGCCCGCATTTGTGGGGTGGAGAGCGGGCGTATATCCGGTCGGTTATCCTTCGTTTGAGCAAAGGCGGATACGATGTTTGTGCGGCCATCGCGGATACCGTTGGCGCGGCATGGGCAGTAGCACGGTATGGGAGCAGGGAGCAGGGAGTGGGGGGCAGGGAGACGATTGTCGAATCCGGCGGGCAGGCCGAAGCTCTTTCCTCACTTCCTCCGGCTGCGTTGAGGTTGGACAGTACCTCACTTCAGCGTATGGATAAACTCGGGTTCAGACAGATTGGCCAGCTTATCGGCATTCCCCGGTTAAATCTTCGGCGTCGGTTCGGCGATGTTTTACAGAAGCGGCTCGATCAGGCATTGGGAACACTTTCAGAGCCTTTGCAACCCGTTCAGCCTGCCCCGGTTTATTTGGAACGACTGCCTTGTCTGGAACCTATCCGTACTGCCACAGGGATTGAGATCGCCATAAAGCGTCTGCTGGAAGTCTTGTGTAGACGTTTTATGCAGGAAGGGAAAGGGATGCGCACCGGAATACTAAGAGGGTATCGTGTTGATGGAGAGATTGAGCAAATCGGCATCGGAACCAATCGCGCATCGCGAAACGCCACACACCTTTTTAAACTGTTCGAACTGAAGATACAGGAAATAGAACCGGCGCTTGGGATTGAACTTTTTACACTGGAAGCAACCCTGGTTGAAGATTTAACCGAAACACAGGAAGCCTTGTGGAGTACGGCAAACCGCGACCGTACAGCTATTTCAGAATTACTCGATAACATCGCCGGTAAAATAGGAATACAGACCATTCACCGCTATTTGCCGCAAGAGCATTACTGGCCTGAACGTTCGATAAAGGAGGTCAGTTCTTTGGACGAGCAGCCTGAAACGGAATGGCGAACCAACTGTTTGCGCCCCATTCACCTGTTGCCTAAACCGGAACCTGTTGAGGTTATGGTTGTGTTGCCGGATTATCCCCCGATGCACTTTCGGTATAAAAATGAAATTATCCGCGTGGCCCGTGCCGATGGACCTGAACGTATTGAACAGGAGTGGTGGCTTCAAAGTGGGCCGCCGAGGGATTATTACCGGGTTGAAGATGAATATGGCGCTCGTTATTGGTTATTCCGGTTAGGCCTTTACGGGAACCAAAAGCCGCAATGGTTTTTGCACGGATACTTTGTATAGCACCACAGATTACACGGATTACACAAATGGGTCGGGATGAATGGCAAAATGGGCGGGAGGACAGAAGGCAATTTAACCAGTTTCCCAGCTTCACTCAGGCACCCCAACTTTGAACTGACATGGAATACGCCGAATTACAGGTAACTTCGAATTTTACATTTCTGACGGGAGGTTCACATCCCGAAGAATTGGTTGAAGAGGCAGTCGCAATGGGCTACCAGGCTATTGCTATTACCGACCGTAATACGCTGGCGGGTATCGTCCGCGCCCATGTAGCCGCACGAGGCAAAAATATCCGGTTTATCCCGGCCTGTCGCCTCGACTTGCTGGACGGACCAAGTTTATTGGCTTATCCCACCAGTCAGTCGGGCTATTCGAATTTATCGGCATTGCTTACCACAGGTAATTTTAGGGCGGAGAAGGGGAATTGTATCTTGTACCGGACTGATGTATTCAACTACGCTGCAGGAATCATATTTATCGTGATACCTCCTGCATCGCTCAATGCCGATTTCGATTTTGAGCCTGAGTTTGTGAATGCCCTGAAAGAATACAAAAAGGCGCTGGGTAACGTCCTGTACCTCGCTGCAAATTTTGCTTACAACAGTGATGATCACAAAAAACTGTTCCGTCTTTCACAACTGGAGGTGCAACTGGGAATCCCGCTGGTTGCAACGAATGATGTGCACTATCACTCGGCAGATCGCCGCGAATTGCAGGATATTTTAACTTGTATCCGGGAGAAATGCACCATCCATTCTGCCGGATTCAGGCTACATCAAAATGCGGAGCGTCACCTGAAGCCAATTGATGAAATGTACCGACTTTTTCGTGAGTATCCCGGAGCAATTAAACGGGCACTCGAACTGGCCGATGCCTGCCGGTTTTCGCTGGACGAATTAAAATACCTCTATCCTGAAGAAATTACCAGCGAAGGGAGAACGCCGATGGAGGAACTGGTCTACCTGACATGGAAAGGTGCCCACGAACATTTTGGAGAAGTACTTCCCCCCAAGATCAAGGAAACTATTGAAATGGAACTGGAATTTATTGGGCGAAAAGATTATGCTTCCTATTTCCTGACGGTGTACGATTATGTGCGGGAAGCAAGGTCGCGGGGTATTTTGTGCCAGGGACGCGGGTCAGCGGCCAACTCGGTGGTTTGTTATTGTTTGGGTGTTACCTCGGTCAATCCTGCGAAATTTAAATTGTTGTTTGCCCGGTTTATGAGCGACGAGCGCAACGAACCTCCGGATATTGATGTGGACTTCGAGCATGAACGCAGGGAGGAAATCATGCAGTACATCTACGGAAAATATGGGCGCGACCGGGCCGGCATTGTTGCCACCGTAACACAGGTACATTGGAAAGGCGCAATTCGTGATGTGGGCAAGGCGATGGGCCTGTCAACCGATGCCATTAATGTGCTTTCGAAATCGAAATACGAGTTTACCGAAGAGTGGTTTGAGGGAAAAGCTCCGGACACCTCCAGCTTCAGCTCGCAGGATCCGCATTTGAGGAAAGTAATCGAGCTCACGGAACAATATATCGGGTTTCCGCGCCAGTTAGGGCAACACACGGGAGGATTCGTAATTACGCGGGGGAAATTGTACGAGCTGTGTCCGATACTCAATGCCCGTATGGAGGATCGGACGAATGTTGAATGGAACAAGGACGACATTGAAGCACTTGGTTTTATGAAAGTGGACGTGCTGGCACTGGGCATGCTGACCTGCATCCGCAAAGCATTCGATCTGGCTAAAAAGCATTATGACCTGAATCTCACTCTGGCCAATATTCCGCAGGACGATCCCAGGGTATACGAAATGATCAGCCATGCCGATACGCTCGGCGTTTTCCAGATTGAAAGCAGGGCGCAGATGTCGATGCTTCCCAGGTTACGCCCCCGGAATTTTTATGATCTGGTGATTGAAGTGGCGATTGTTCGTCCCGGGCCCATTCAGGGCGATATGGTGCATCCTTATCTGAAAAGACGAAACGGCGAAGAACCGATTGAATTTCCATCGAAAGAGCTGGAAGAAATTTTGGGGCGAACGCTGGGAGTTCCGCTGTTTCAGGAACAGGCCATGGAAATATCCATTGTGGCGGCCGGTTTTACACCCGCCGAAGCCGATGGTTTGCGTCGGGCTATGGCAACTTTCAAATCGAAAGGAAAAGTAAGTTGGTACCGCGAAAAGTTGATCGGGGGAATGATGAAAAAAGGCTACACCGAAGAGTTTGCTCAACGGGTATTCAGACAAATCGAAGGCTTTGGAAGTTATGGGTTCCCGGAAAGTCATGCGGCCAGTTTTGCGCTGTTGGTCTATATCTCGTCGTGGATTAAATGCTATTACCCAGATATATTTGCCGCTGCCCTGTTGAACAGTCAGCCAATGGGTTTTTACCAGCCTGCACAAATTGTGATTGACGCCCGAAAGCATGGTGTAACGATCCTTCCGGTAGATGTTAATCATTCGGTATGGGATAATACGCTGGAAGAAAAGGCGGGACACTATTATGCTGTCCGCCTGGGATTTCGGCAGGTAAGCGGACTTCAGGAAGAAGAAATGCAGACTTTGGTCGCCGGAAGGAGCGGTTTTTACCGAAACATAAACGAGTTGCTGGACGCAGGCGTCTCTCCGTTTGCGCTGGAAAAGCTTGCTGATGCCGATGCTTTCCGCTCTGTTGGGCTCGACCGCAGGCAAGCGCTATGGGAAGTTTCAGCCCTGCACGACCATCCCACAGGAGTGTTCACAGGCACGCCATCTCAAAGTACGACCGAGCAGGCAACGGAGCTACCCGTCATGACTCCCGGCGAGCACGTGATCCAGGACTATGCGAGTACTTCGCTTTCGCTGAAGGCTCATCCGGTAAGTTTTATCCGGCAAACGCTCAATCAGCTGGGAGCAGTTCCTGCTTCCGAATTGAGCAGGATGAAAAACGGAATGAAAGTCAGGGTGAGTGGACTGATAACCGTTCGGCAGCGTCCGGGCACAGCCAAGGGGGTGCTGTTTATCACCATCGAAGATGAATCCGGATTTGCCAATCTGGTGGTTTGGAGTAAGACGTTCGAGCGATACAGGAAAGTTATTTTACAATCGCGGCTGTTTATGGTGGAGGGCAAATTGCAGATCGAAGGCGAGGTTATTCATGTGGTCGTCAGTTCCTGCTTCAATATGAACGAACTGATGAGCCTGGATTTCGAAGGACGCAATCTGGGATCGATGCAAAAACCGATGAGTCAGGATTATTTGCCTGTTGAAGAAGTCGTCAGAAAGTCAAAATCTTCCGGGGAAAAGGTTTTGCAGGGCGAGCTTTTCCCATCGAGGGATTTCAAGTAGCTCTTGTACCCTTTGCATCCTTTGCCGCCAGTGTCTCTTCGCTGGTTATCCCGGAGGCACGTTTGATTGCCTTCGATCCATAATGAAGACGGATTTTATCCATGGAAAGATAGAGCCGGGCTTGTTTCTCGTTGTTATCGAACAGGCTCAATTGCTGAACCCCGTAAATCAATCCACTGAGCTTCACCCCAATCAGCCGGATCGACATCCTTCGTTCGTAAAGCTTTTTAAATAAATCTCTTACGACACTTATCAGTACGTGATCAAAAGAGGTGTATTCGATCTTTTTTTGCAAGGTATGGGTGTCGAAGTTGGCATACCGGATTTTTATCGTTACCACGGAAGCTAATTTCTCCTGCTTGCGAAGTTTAAAACAAAGTTTTTCGGTCATGGAGATTATCATCTGGTTGAGCATAAGCACATCGACGGTGTCAGTTTCAAAAGTCCGCTCGTTGCTGATCGATTTCTCTTCGCTGTACGGTATCACCGGCGTGAAATCAATGCCATGAGCCCTCTGCCAGATCTCAATGCCATTCTTGCCCAAAACGCGCTGCACCGTCTCGACGGGGATAGCGCTTAATGTCTGAATCGTTGAAACTCCTATCGACTGTAACAACTCATATGTTTTTGAGCCGACCATCGGGATTTTCCGGACTGATAACGGATTTAGGAACGGCACCACATCCTCTTTTTCTACCTGCTTTTCCCCGTTAGGCTTCGCTTCCCCGGTGGCAATTTTGGCGACAATCTTGTTGACAGACAACCCGAATGAGATAGGTAAACCGGTTTCGTTGATAATCGTTTGCCGCAATTCGTGCGACCATTTGAGCGATCCCAGGAAACGATCCATGCCGGAAATATCAATGTAGTGTTCGTCGATGGAGGCTTTCTCGTACAGCGGGGATTTTTCGGCAATCACATCCGTGACCAATTTGGAATATCTGGAGTAAGAATCCATGTCTCCGCGAATCACGATTGCCTCTTTACATAAATTTCTGGCCATTTTCACAGGCATGGCAGAGTGAATCCCGTACTTTCTTGCTTCGTAGCTACAACTGGCAACGACCCCTCGATCCGATAATCCCCCGATGATAATGGGCTTACCAATCAGATTCGAATCGCGGAGTCTTTCAACGGATACATAAAACGTATCCAAATCCATGTGTAATATTGTCCTGTCCTGAATTAACATTTTCTACAGATATATGTGTCCCCGATACCGAACCAACAGGAAGATTCCAAAGATTTTTTCTGATTTTAAATAGAATCTCATTTTGATTTTCTATATTTGACTTTAATTTAGTCAAATACATGACTACAATATAAACTATTTTTGAATATCCCGTATATGTTTCTGTCTGAAAACATAAAATATTTGCGAAAAAGGAAGAAGCTTACTCAGCACGATCTGGCAGAAGCGCTGAGTACCGGGAGGTCAAGCATTAACAATTATGAGAGTGGTACCGCCATTCCGCCGATTAGCGTTTTAATCAGCCTGTCCGACTTATTCCATATTTCCATCGATACGCTGGTACGGATTAACCTTTCATCTTTGCGGGAGAGCCAGATGTACATCATTGAGCACGGTTCCGATGTTTTTGTGAAGGGTAACGAGGTGAGGGTTCTGGCAACAACAGTTGATTCGGGGAATAAGGATAACATCGAAATCGTTTCTATCAAGGCAAAGGCGGGGTATACTACCGGCTATTTCGATCCTGAATACATTGCCGGACTGCCCAATTTTCAGCTGCCAATATTGACAAAGGATAAAAAGTACCGGGCTTTTCAGATTTCGGGCGATTCGATGCTGCCGATTCAGGACAAAAGTTGGGTGGTGGGAGAGTATGTGCAGGACTTGAGTTCGCTCAGGGACGATCAGAAGTATATTGTCCTGACCCTGAATGAGGGCGTTGTTTTCAAGGTGGTTAAGAATGAGCTAAAAGAGAGGGGAAGCCTGAAAATGATCTCTCTGAACACTCAATATGCCCCGTACGACTTAGCGATAAGCGAGATCAGGGAGGTTTGGAAATTTGTGCTGTATATTACGGATGAAGTTCCTCCGTCATCGGATAACCAGCAGATTTTCAATAGTCTTGAGCATATTAAAAATGAGCTTCATGAGATCAGGCACAGGACGCATGGAGAATAACTGCTTCAGGCCATGTTATTATTGCTGATTCTTTCTTAACGAGGATTGTCGTACTACCAGGCAGTGATTTAAAACGACCGTGCTGATATTACCCGACTGGGAATTCTTTAATTTGTTGACAAGCGATGTCGCCGCCAATTCGCCCATCTCGATAGCCGGATAGTCGACTGTTGTGAGGTTTGGCTGGATCACCTGACTTAACGGATCGTTGTTAAAACCCGCTACCGCGATATCCCCGGGCACCCGGATGCCAGCTTTAGTCAGTCCGATGATTATTGATACCGCGGATGAATCGTTCGTTGCAAAGATGGCGTCGGGACGTGGATTCATTTTCAGGATTTTCTGCACGATAGTACTCTCCTCCTGTCCGTTGAGGTTACTGATAAAGACGTTGCCCTTGTCAAAAACCAGGTCATGGTCGGCAAGCGCCTGCTTGTATCCTTCCAAACGATCGGAATAGACATTGCGCAACAGATTTCCCGTCACATGAACGATCGTTTTGCAACCCTGTTCTATCAGGTGCGATGTTACCTCATACCCGGCCTTGAAATTATCGATCACGATGCTCATGCAGTCCCGGCAGGCAGCAACCCGGTCGAAAAATATGATCGGAATGTTTTTTTCAAGCAGACAATTAAAATGATCGAGGGATTTTGTGTCGTAAGCAAGGGAGACCAGTAATCCGTCTACCTGACTGTCAAACAGTGTTGTTATGCATGATTTCTCTTGAATTACGGACTCTTGCGACTGACTGATCAGCAAGCCGTATCCATTTTGGTAGGTGATTTTTTCTATTCCTGAAATGACGGATGCCATAAAGTAGCTATTCAGTTTTGGGACGACTACTCCGATGGTATATGATTGCTTCTGGCGAAGATTGCTGGCAAATTTGTTGTGCCGATATCCCATTTTGAGCGCTGTCGCTTTGATTTTTTTAATGGTTTCCTTTTTCAACAGCGGATGATCCTTTAATCCCCGGCTCACGGTTGACGGGGATAGGTTGAGCGCCTCGGCAATATCGTATATCGTGATAATTTTGGTGTTCTTCATGGTGACTTATAATCCCGATTTTAGGATTGGAAAGATACCATTTTTCATTGTTTTACGCAATCGGTTGCAATAAAATAATTGAAAATGGCTGATGATTAATTTATAAGCGTAAATTTGAGTCACAGAATAGTTAACAAGAGTCATCATCCCAAAAGTAGCATCATGAAAAAGTATTTCGTTGATTTTGGTTTTCCTGTCCGAGCCATTTCTTTTTTCCTACTGTTCGTGTCATTGCAAACAATTTTTAGTCTGAAGTCTGAGGCTAAAGGCGATATTCTTAATACCGGCGCCGTGCAGGATTCGGTTGCCGGATTGAAAGAATATTACAAAAACTTCTTCCCGGTAGGGGTATCTGTTTCTCCTTTCTCGTTAGGAGGTGCTGAGTCTGCGCTTATCCTGAAGCATTTTGGAAGTTTGACGGCAGAGAATGCAATGAAATGCGGTCCCATTCATCCGGAAGAGAACAGTTATTTTTGGGATAATGCGGATAAGATTGTCAATTTTGCTACAGCAAATGGTCTGTTAATGAGGGGGCATACGCTTTGCTGGCATCGGCAAACCCCTGCCTGGATGTTCAAATCTGCAGATGGAAAGACGGTGTCGAAAGAGGTGCTCCTGGCAAGATTGAAGGAGCATATCAATCAGGTTGTTACCCGTTACAAGGGAAAGGTATATGCCTGGGATGTGGTTAACGAGGCAATCGATGACAGCGATTCGAAATTCATGCGTGAGACGGAGTGGTACAACATATGTGGCGAGGAATTTATTGCCAAGGCTTTTCAATGGGCACACGAGGCAGATCCTGATGCTCAGTTGTTTTACAATGATTATAATACAGAATTTTCCGGGAAGCGGGAGAAGATATACCGTCTGCTCAAAAAATTGATTGATGCAGGTGTGCCAGTCCACGGGGTAGGCCTGCAGGGTCATTGGAATTTGAGAAACCCATCCGAGAAGGATCTTCGGGCGACCATCGAAAAATTCTCGTCACTCGGATTGAAAATTCAGATCACTGAATTGGATGTTTCTGTTTATACTTCTGACGAAAAGGATTCGGCCGATAATATATTTACGACGGAGCGGGAACAACAACAAATTGAAAAGTACAAAATGGTTTTCCGTGTTTTCCGCGACTATAAAAATGTTATCACCGGGGTGACATTCTGGAATGTCTCGGATAAATCCAGCTGGCTGGATAATTTCCCTGTCCGGGGAAGGAAAAATTATCCTTTGCTGTTCGACCAAAACCTGAAACCCAAGAAGGCCTTCCTCGAAGTCACGAAATTCTAAAATTCATGCAATCGGTTGCAATTTTGATTATTTATTGATAGTTTTGTCTCCATAACTGGGGATCGTTAGGTTGAAGATGATCCCAGTCAGTTTCTAGGCAGAACAAATATCGAAAAATGAAAAATGCATACGAGGTAGTAAATCCTGATTTTGGGCTAAGTCCAATGACAGGAATGTCCAAAAGCCACTATATCGAACTGGCAAAATATTTGTTGGAAAGAGCGTTTAAACACGTCGATTCTATTGAGACTCCTCTGGCTTTTCCCGTGGTACCGGGAAAGACCTATCCTCAGCCAAATTCTCCGGATTGGCGGTATCGCTCGGCAGAATTTGAAGCACTCGAAAGAACTTTTGCACTTGCCGGTCCGCTGATTCACATTGATCCGGAAACGGCCATCAATTCGATAAAACTGAGGGATTATTACAGTCTGCAATTTTACCGCACCTTTACTCCGGGTCATTCAAATTCGTTGCCCTTGCCCGAAGAGTTGCCGGATTCTAATTATCAGTTTACCTGTGAGTTCGGCGGATTGTTTAAGACACTGCTTCTTATGCCAGACACAATCTGGAATCACTATACGGAACAACAAAAGGAAGAAATGGTGATTACTATTTCGAAGTGGGCTCACCACCGGACAACCCAGAACAATTGGCGTATTTTCAATATTCTTACCCTCTCGTTTTTAAAAAAATATGGATATGAGATCGACGATGACTTATTGAAGAGTCATCTTTTGTGGGTCGTTTCGTATCATTCAGGCGACGGATGGTATCTCGAGCAAACCTACAATTACTATTCCATCAGTCTGTTCATTGTTTATACAACCATCTGGAACAGAACATTTGGCGATACCTATTATCCTGAGATAGCCGAAATCATTGAAAATTCGGCCAAAAAATTAATGGAGTCGGTCACAAGCTTTTTTGCCCGCGACGGCTATGTTAATATGTGGTCCAGGAGTATTTGCTACCGCACCTGGGTGTCGGGCGCCTTTCCGGTAGCTTTTATGCTGAAAGAAAAAACTTCGTTGGATGCCGGTTGGGCCAGGCGACTTTGTTCCGGGTCATTGCTGCAATTCGTCTCCCGGGAGGAATTTTTCGACAACGATATTCCAAGCCTCGGATTCTACGGACAAAAGGAATACATGGTGCAGAACTACAGCTGTGCCGGCAGTCCGTTTCTAATGTTTTTACCCTTTATTTGCCTGGCCTTGCCGGATGATTCTCCATTCTGGACGGAGCGGGAAAATGATGGAATGTGGAAGAAATTAGGAAATAATTCCGCTAAGACTATTCTTGAAAATCCCGGACTTGTTCTGGTAAATCATGGGAAAACAGGTACATCCGAAATTATTCCCGGGAAAGTGTACTACGACGATCCCAATTATTCCAAGCTGGTCTACAACACGCATTTCCCTTGGGAGGATCAAAATCCGCTGGGAGGTACCTCGATGGAATATAGTTTTCGCAGCTTAGACCCACGGGACGTACGAGGCGATGACGTAAATTTTTATCTTACCGGTCAGACCGTTACAAATAGTTCGGACAAGAACAGCTCCTACACCCACTCGCAGAGTATGCTCTACAATGGTGTGCGAAAAGACGTTTTGTACCGTCAGGCTATCATGAGGAAACCACCAAATAATGGAGTTGGCTATATCATTGATCTGGCTGAAATTACAATTCCGGGCGGAGTCATCCGGATTGATCGCACCCGACTTGCTTTTGAGTATGAATTAACGCTTGGGCATTTCGGATTGCCCCACATTGGCGGGAAGAGGGCCGTTATCAACCAGTTTGAAGATAGCATGAGAAAGGTAATTACTGCTTCCATCCTTGGCAGGAGTGTCGCCTTACTAACCTACCGTGGATGGGATAGGCTTGAAAGTTTGGTTCATACCAACCGAAATGCTGAAGCGGACGAGAGCACTGTCATTTACGCCTATAAAAAGCGGGTGGCAAAAAATCCTCCGATGGAATTAATGATTACCGTACTGCTGCATAAAATGGATGACAGTGAGTGGACCAAAGAAGAGTTATCCCCAATAAAGGATATTACGATTATGGAGGTGACACCGTCATTTTCAGCCCTGGGTGCAACGATCACCCTATCCAATGGCGATGTTTACGAAGTCGATTTCAAAGATATTGACGGCAAACGAATGTCGTAGGGACGTAGGGACAGGTCGTGACCTGTCCCGGCACACCGGTTCGATTTGTCGGGGATACGGACAGGTCGCGACCTGTCCCTACGGCACGATTACCCGTTTTGCCAACGAATTATTCAATAATGCCAATTGCTGAGCGGCTAGTTTTGCCACCAGATTGGCTCCTTCAACGCATAGATGTGTGTCGTCTTTACGGCCTTCAGGATAGGCTGCTGTAGGCGCAGTCCACAGGTAGATCTTCTTGGAGGCTTCTTCACCCAGATCGCTGATTGCCTTTGCTGTAAGTTGTTGCAGGTCGATTAAAGAAACGTTCATTTCTGCGGCCAATCGCCGCACGACAACCGGATAATCTCCGTGCGTGTCGACTAACTTGCCATTTTCGAATTTCCGTCTGACGATAGAAGTGAACAATATTGGTGTTGCTCCTTTTTCGCGTGTCTCGGCGACGAATCTGGCCAGATTCTGGCGGTAGGTGGTAAATGGTTCGGCGTATCGCGTAGAATCCTGTATTTTCTGATCGTTGTGACCAAACTGAATAAAGACATAATCGCCCTTTTTTAGCGTATCCAAAACGGCCTTCCACCTTCCTTCATTAATAAAGCTCTTTGTGCTGCGACCGTTCACTGCCCGATTTTTTACCACTACACGCTCATCGAAGAATGCGGAGAGAACCTGACACCAGCCGGTCTCGGGAGCTACTTCCGCCTTTTTGTTTGCCATTGTCGAATCGCCGATTGTAAAAACGGTAATCTTATTTGTGGCGGTATCTTTTTTAGCAACCGGTTGCCCTGATTGCCTTGGATCCACCGACTGCGGCAGCCAGACCCTGAACCACGAATTCTCGTTGAAGGTATTTCCTGCGGATGCAAAATCACACAGGACAATGTCGATCGGAGCGCCACCGCCCTCTTTGTGCGACTCAACCTTGAATGCATTTTTGAATTTCATCCAGATTCCATCGTTGCCCGCATAAACAGACTTAAGATTTAAATATCCGTCTTTGCCGGCAATTGGTTGTATCGTTGCATCAACATGCGGTTTCCCCAATCGTTCGTCGCGGGTTAGAACGATTGGTCCGCGGAGGATGGCAACATTTTCGGGAGAGTCGCCCATGCGGACAAGACGACCACGCATGTCGGTAGTTAGGTTAATGATGTCTCCGGATTTCCACATGCGCTTGATTTCGGCAAATTCCCCGGGAAGGATATTCTGAACAGCTTCCCCGTTGACGGTTAAAACTGATTGGTTACTCCATTGCGGAATACGAATCCGAACAGCGAGCTGATCCTCTTTCGGAAGGACAATTGTGAGGGAGATATTTCCCGAGACGGGATAATCGGTACGCTGGATAACTTCCACCTCTTTATCCTTGCCGTATCTTGCACGATAACGTCCGTCCGCAAAGAAATTGATGTTTATACCGTCCTGTTTGCCCATGACTGCCGTCAACGGCAAGGTGAATAGTCCTCGCGGACCGCTGGCCACACAGCAATTTAGCCCCATTCCGCACTGCTGATCGCCTTCCAGCCGCTCACCGGCAAGAGGAGAATATTTGGCCCAGTCGGAGCCGTCGGGTTTCATTGATCCGAGTAACGCATTGTACCAGGTTTGTTCGATTGCATCCGCATACTTAGCATCGCCTGTCAGTCGCAGCAACTGCTGACTCAATTTTATCCAGGTTACTGTTACGCAGGTTTCCTGGTAATGATCTATATGCATGGTTTGAAGGTGTTTCCCCCCGAACCAGCACTCCATGGCAGAGCCGGAACCGGTAACATTTATTTCAGTATCCAGAATATTTTGCCAGGTCTTTTCTACGGCATGGAGATAGTCCTGATTGCCGGTCAGGCGATAAAGTTCAAGTAATCCCTCGTAACACGACATCATCTCATAGGCTTTTTGTCCCTGATCCCAGCTAAACCATTTCTGGGGAACAGGTCTTGGAAATCGTTCGGCTACATTATTTGACGATTTCGAAATAAGCTGCGGACCATCCGGAGTTTCCCATTGCCTGACAATCTGATTGGCGAAATCGAGGTATCGTTTTTCTCCTGTTCTGGCATAAAGAAGGCAGATGGGCTCGAGGACAGACGAAGCCGCCATACCGCGATGGGCGCCTTTTTTCACGAGTATTTCATTGCGGTCGGCCAATTCCTTTATCAGGAAGTCGGCGATTTTCATGGTAGCGATCAGTGAATTTTTATCTTTCGTAAGGTCATAATAGGAAAGCAGTCCCAACATACAATACTTTCTTCCCCAGATATCCCAACCTTCCATATGTTTATTGTCGGCATAGTTTCCTATATAACCATCCGGCGTCTGCGTGGATAAGAGACCCGAAACGGCATGATCCAGGATTGCCTTAAGTTGAGGTTCCGGGCGATATCGGTACGCCAGAACGGCAGAGGTGAACCATTTTCCCCAGAATTCACTTTGCCAGCAGCGATCCTCGGTGCGGTTTCGAAATGGTTCAATGAGTCGCTCAACATCCTGCGCCAAAATTCTGTTTTGGTAAGAAGCATTTAGCTTTTCACCCACATATCCGCCAATTGCGGCGGATTCGGCCGGAGATAAAATATCAGACTGAACCAGTTTAACCGGCTTTTGAGCCGACAAGTTTCCTGCGAATAACCAGAGGATAAAACTGAGAAAAAACAGGTTGCTTCTTTTCATCAGGATATAATTTTTACATTTGGGAATAAATTTCACTATTTATTTTGGAAGGGAAGCGTCTTGAAGTTGATTGTTGTGGGATCACTTAACCCGTTCCCATTTTTTATTCAAAAATAATATAATTGCGATGCTTAAAGATCTTGTACTAAAAAATAGAAGTTACAGACGGTTTCATCAGTCAGAGAAGATTACGGTGAATCAATTGAGGGATTGGGTCGATCTGGCCCGGAATTCGGCTTCAGCCAGAAATGCCCAGCCGTTAAAATATATTCTAAGCACGAGCGAATCAGTCAATGCTAAAATTTTCGAGCACCTTGGCTGGGCCGGTTACCTGACTTATTGGTCTGGTCCGGAAGAGGGGGAGCGGCCTGCTGCGTACATCATAATGTTGAACGACAACCTGATTCCTGGCAACTACCTTTGTGATGACGGCATTGCGGCGCAGAGTATTCTTTTGGGTGCTGTGGAAGCGGGTTACGGAGGATGTATCGTGTATTCGGTCAATCGCAACAAATTAAGGGAAGCATTAAGCCTTTCCGACCGGTATGAAATCATTCAGGTATTGGCACTCGGCAAGCCCGTTGAGACGGTCGTTCTGGAAGCGATGAAAGATGACGATGTCAAATACTGGCGCGATGAGAATCAGGTTCATCATGTGCCAAAACGTACATTGGATGAGATTATTGTTGAAATATTATAGAATTGTTATCAAAAATTCAATTTTTTTCAATTTATATTGCAATTTCCTTCCCACCTAATCACTTTTTAATATCTTTGAAATTCTGCTTGTTGTGACCCCTTAGCATAATGAGAGTACTTTATATCTTAACCAGTCATTAGCGAACTAGCGGTTAAATTAAATTGTGCGGTATGTGGGGTAATGTTGATGCAGAGCAATCCAATGGATTTTTTAATGCAAGTGAAGCTAAATATCGTGCTTTATTTGACCAAATGTCGGAAGGATTTGCCTTTCACAAAATTATTTACGATTCAATAAACAGACCGGTAGATTACCGGATTATTGATGTAAATCCTGCTTTTGAAAGGCATGTAGGGATTTCTGCATCAAAAGCAAAGGGAAATTTAGCGACCTACGTCTATGGAAGTACTTCGGCTCCATTCATAAATATTTACAACGAAGTTGCAGAAACCGGTAAAAATCAGCTGTTTCAGACTTATTACGAGCCGCTCGACAGGCAATTCGAGATTTCTGTTTTTTCTCCCCAAAGAGGATACTTTGCAACCGTATTCAGCGATATCACCGAACGGAAACTAATCGCCGATTCCCAAACTTTTTTGCTGAGATGTGGATTGCCTTCAACTGGGGAAGATTATTTCATGTCGATGGCCAGGTATTTGGCTCAGACGTTAAAGATGGATTATATCTGCATCGACAGACTTGAAGGCGACGGCCTCAATGCGCAGACTGTTGCGGTTTATAATGATGGGAAGTTCGAGTCGAACGTTCGGTATGCATTAAAGGACACTCCTTGCGGCAGGGTTGTAAGCGACCGGGTGTGTTGTTACAAGCGGGGAGTACAATCTCTGTTCCCTCTAGACGAAGCGCTTCAGGAGCTTAATGCCGAAAGTTACTATGGAACTACTCTCTGGGATTCAAAAGGGAAGCCGATAGGGCTGATTGCAATTATTGGCCATCGTCCGATGACAGATTCCAACAGAGCGGAAACGCTGCTTAAACTGATTGCCCCGCACGCAGCAGCCGAGCTGGAACGACGGCAAGCGGAACACGAGCTTCAGGCTAGTAAACTTCAGCTGCACGAGCTTAATGCCACCAAGGATAAATTTTTTTCCATCATAGCACACGATCTGAAGAGTCCGTTCAATACGATCGTCGGATTCAGTGACCTGCTTTTAGAACAGGTTCGGTCAAATGATTATGAAGAAATTGAGAAGTACGCCGAAATTATTCTGCAATCTTCATACAGGGCAATGGATTTGCTGAGTAATCTGTTGGAGTGGTCCCGTGCACAAACCGGCCGATTACAGTTTAATCCGTTATCGACGAACCTGTACTCGTTGATTCGAGATACCGCGGATTTACTAAATGAAACTGCGCAGCAGAAGTCAATCACGATCCAGATAAAGGCTCCAAAAGAATTACTCGGCTTCGCGGATGTGGCCATGATAAAAAGTGTCTTGCGAAATCTCCTTTCAAATGCCATTAAATTCACCTACAATGGTGGTGTCATCGAGATCGTTGCCGAAGAAAAGGAAAATGAAATAGTTGTTTTTGTGAAAGACAATGGGGTTGGCATTAAAGAAAATGAAATAGCTAAGCTTTTCAAAATTGATGAAACCTATTCATCACCCGGAACAAACAGCGAAAAAGGGACAGGTCTCGGACTGATTCTTTGTAAAGGGTTCATCGAAAAGCATGCCGGGAAAATCTGGGTTGAGAGTGATCCCGGGAAGGGCAGTACTTTTTATTTCTCCATTCCTTCAAAAGCGTAGACCCAAAGGAATCAACGAATTGCTTACTTCAACGTTGACGCATTTTCATATATAAATGCGATTTTAATTTATTTCCTTATTTTTGTGACAAGTCGTGAAACTATTGTCCGGCTCATTGCATGGAAAATTTTGAACCCAACTCTACTCTCGTTAAAACGTACAGACGATTATTCAGTTGTCTGATGTTCTATAATTAGTCCCACTCAGGCTTTCTCTTTCAACAAGCAAGGACGCACACGATGCGTCCCTACACTTTCAACTTTCAACAAACTAGGACACATCACGATGTGTCCCTACACGTTCAACACTCAACTTTTCTCTCATGTTTGAAAAAATTATTCAACATGCCCAAACTCCCATCCGACCTGCCTCCAGCGAGGGGAATTTCTATCAGTCCGGCGATCCTGTGAAAATCGGTCCGGGAATGAATGAACGCATACAGAAGCTTCGTAAGCTTAGTTTCGAGACGGAGCCAAGTTTAACGATCGAGCGAGCCTTGCACGAAACAGCTTTCTACAAAGAAAATTTCGGGAAGATGTCGATCCCGGTACTACGGGCTTCCAATTTTCTCGACTTCTGTAAGCACAAGGAAATTTACCTGGGTGAAGGAGAACTGATAGTCGGAGAACGCGGACCGAAGCCTAAATCAGTTCCTACATTCCCGGAACTGACATGCCACAGCGTCGAAGACCTGCATGTTTTGAATACGCGTGAGTTGCAGCGGTATACAATCAGTCAGGAGGATATCGATACATATGCCAGGGAGGTGATCCCGTTCTGGCAGGGCAAAACTCAGCGCGAAAGGATCTTTGCTCATGTTCCGAATGAGTGGCGTCTGGCCTATGAGGCCGGAATGTTTACCGAATTTATGGAGCAGCGTGCTCCTGGTCATACCACGCTGGACGGTAAAATTTACCGCAAAGGAATGATCGATTTTAAACAGGATATCGCAGCGAATATTGCTTCGCTGGATTACCTGAACGACCCCGATGCCACAGACAAAGCTGAAGAATGGAAGGCGATGGATATTTCGTGCGATGCTGTCATTCTTTTTGCCGAACGGCATGCCGCGCTGGCTGAGGAATTGGCCATGCACGAACCAGACCTTACCAGGAAGGCCGAACTCCTGAAAATTGCGGAAGTTTGTCGCAGGGTGCCTGCCCATTCTCCCCGTAATCTATGGGAAGCCATTCAGATGTATTGGTTTGTTCATCTTGGCACCATAACCGAACTGAATGGCTGGGATGCCATGAACCCGGGGCATTTCGATCAGCATCTCGCTCCGTTTTATAATGCGGGGATTGCAGACGGCACGCTTACCCGCGAAGAAGCCAAAGAACTGCTTTCCTGCTTTTGGATAAAGGTTAACAATCATCCAGCTCCTCCGAAAGTAGGAATCACCGCCCGGGAGAGCGGAACTTATAACGACTTTACAAATATCAATATTGGCGGCATCAAGGGCGACGGCAGCGACGGCACCAGTGAGGTCTCTTACATTATGCTGGAGATTATCGAGGAGTTGCATATCCTGCAACCCGGCAGTTCTGTGCACATCAGTACGAAGACTCCGGATAAATTTCTGCATGCCGCAGCCAAAGTTATTCGTCAGGGACACGGGTATCCATCCGTCTTTAATCCGGATATTTATGTGAAAGAGTTGTTGCGTCAGGGAAAATCGTTGCAGGATGCCCGCGAAGGTGGATGCAGCGGTTGCATCGAAGTCGGCGCTTTCGGTAAGGAGGCCTATCTGCTCACGGGTTATCTCAACGTTCCAAAGATTCTGGAGGTGACGCTGAACAATGGTCTGAATCCGGTTACCGGAATTCGCGTTGGTCCGGAAACGGGCGATCCACGCAAGTTCGAAAGCTACGATGAACTCTATGCGGCTTTTCTGAAACAGCTCAATTATGTGGTGGATCTTAAAATGCGCGTCAGTAATTACATCGATCGCATGTTTGCCAAATATTCCCCCGCACCATTTTTGTCGGTCGTGATTGACGATTGTATTTCGCGAGGCCGCGACTATTACGACGGTGGACCGCGTTACAACACCAGCTACATCCAATGTTGCGGACTGGGTACAACTACCGACAGTTTGACATCGCTCAAAAAGCATGTGTTCGAGGAACGAACATTTTCGATGGATCGGGTTTTAAATGCTGTGCTGAACGACTTCAAAGGTGAGGAGGTTTTGCGCCAGACGATCATGAACCGTACGCCGTTCTTCGGAAATGACGACGAGTACGCCGATTCCATTGCCGTGAAAGTGTACGATGATTTAGTTGAAGCTATCGACGGAAAGCCCAATATCAAAGCTGGTGGTCGTTATCATCTGAACATGCTTTCGACCACTTGCCACGTCTATTTTGGTAAGGTCATGGGAGCAACTCCAAACGGCCGGTTGGCCGGGAAATCAATTTCTGACGGTACCTCGCCATCCCACGGTGCCGACACACACGGACCTTCCGCGGTAGTAAAATCGATGTCGAAATTCGATCAGGTGAAATCCGGAGGAACATTATTGAATCTGCGTTTTTTGCCAACATTGCTTAAGAAGGAGGAAGACATTGTCAAACTCGGGCAGCTGGTTCGGAGTTATTTTACCCTTGGCGGTCACCATGTACAGTTCAACATCGTGGATACCGCGACATTACTGGCCGCGCAGGCTTGTCCGTCGGATTACCGCGACCTGATGGTGCGCATGGCAGGATACAGCGATTATTTTAACGATATGAATGCAGATCTTCAGCAGGAGGTCATCGAAAGAACCGAAAATGCTGGTTTCTGATTCATCGACATTCACAGACAAGATGGCCAATATCTTTGACATCAAACGCTATGCTATTAATGATGGGCCTGGTATCCGGATCGTTATATTCTTCAAGGGATGCAATCTAAATTGCCGGTGGTGCCACAATCCGGAGGGAATTTCGATGGATCGGGAGCGGATGTATGCTCCGGCAAAGTGTATCAAATGCGGTACGTGTGTGACTGCTTGTCCGGAGAAGGCACTCACTCTAACGGCGGAAGGCATCGTCACCGACAATGGAATATGCAGTATAACAGGAGAGTGCGCAGCTGTTTGTCCGACGAAAGCCATCGAAATTTCGGGGAAACGGATGTCGGTTGGCGAGGTGATGACGGAGATTCATAAGGAGCGGATATTTTTCGATCAGTCGGGTGGGGGAGTTACATTTTCAGGCGGCGAACCATTGCTGCACCCGGATACTTTGATCCCGTTGCTTGAAGAATGTGGCAGGCACGGAATCCATCGGGCCGTAGATACTGCTGGTTTAGTGGCGACAGATATTTTGCTTGAAGTTGCCAGGAGCACCGATTTATTTTTATTCGACTTGAAGATGATGGATTCGGAGAGGCATAAAAAGTGGACGGGTGTGCCCAACGAAAAAATTCTGGCAAATCTTAAAATCCTGGCCGAAACAGGCGCGAAGGTGAATGTACGGATTCCGTTAATCGGCGATGTGAACGACGATATCGGGAATATGACTGAAACAGCGCGCTTCTTGTCCGGATTGCCAGGTGAGAAGATTGATGTGAATCTTTTACCATACCACAAGATTGCGCAAACAAAATACCAGAAGTTGGGAAGGTTCAGTGATTTTCAGTTGTTTCAGGAGCCAACCAGTGAGGCGCAATCACGTGCTTTGGCGATATTTCGGGAATATGGAATAGCAGCCTGTATCGGATAACGTACGACAGCTGCGTGGCCTATCCCGCCCGTACTTTTCGATATTCCGTTGGGGTAACGCCCGTGTATTTTCGAAATTGTTTGTTGAAATGACTGAGATTATTAAATCCACTGTCGAAACTAACATCCGCCATATTCATCTCCTTGTTCATTAGTAGATTGCAGGCAAATTCCACCTTAATCTGGTTAAGATATTCAAAGATTGAAAGTCCGACATTCATTTTGAAAAACCGGCACAGCGATCCTTCTGCCATATTTACCAGACTGGCCAGTCTGGTCAGATCAATGTCTTCGCGGTAGTGGTTCATTAGGTAATCGTGCAAAATGCTAATCCTCTTGTTCCCGGTCCGGAACCTCTTTTTTAGGTACTCCTCGCTTGCAAGATGGATATTTGAATCGCTTTGACCGATGATATGCATCATCCGGAAGAAATAGGTCATGCGGTCAAAGCTGTTTAAATATGGGAGTTGAAGCATCAGTTCGCTTACTTCATTCAACGTTTGACCGACAATGTGTATTCCACGGTCAGACATTTCCAGCGCATGTTTTATCTGTTTGAATTCGGGTAGCGCGAGGAGCTGAGGAAAGAAAATATTGCTGGAGAATTGTAGATAGACCATTTCCAGAGTTCTGTTCGATAATCCCCGCTGCTCTTTGTCTGCTATCCAAACATGTGGAAGGTTTCGCCCGATGAAAACCAGGTCGCCCGGTTGAAATTCTTCGATAGAATCAGCGACAATTCTTTTACCGGTTCCTTCCGTAATAAAGCTGATCTCAAAATCATTATGATAATGCCAGGTACTCTTCTCAAGATTGTCCTGAAAAATACCGATGGAAAAAGATTCCTCCTCCTTCAGAACTACCTGTTCAAATTTGGCTGGCATAATGGTAATTATTGCACAAAATCGGCGAATTATGTTAATATCGCATCGAAAGTAGTAAAAATTGATTTAGATTTCACTCTGAATGATGGCTATTTTTGTTTTTCAATAGTGATCAAAAGACTAAACAATACGTAGATGTGCGAATTAATTGAGAAACTTCTGGAGGCCGTCGAGAATGGTAAAATTGATGCGAAATCACCCTTTCCGCCGCATTTAAAAGGGATGGATGGAGCACAGGAATTAACCCGGATGGCGCTGGAATCTGGTCTGCATCCCCAGCGAATCCTGGAAGACGCATTAATTCCCGCCATGGGAAACGTAGGCAGAAAATTCTCTGAAAACAAGATTTATGTTCCACAGATGCTAATGTCGGCCAAGGCGATGGGAGCATCAATGATTCAGTTAAAGCCTTTTTTTGCATCGGGTCAGATGAAATCAAAAGGGACTTTTATTGTAGGTACCGTGCGGGGTGACTTGCACGATATTGGTAAAAATCTGGTGGCCATGATGGTTGAGGGTGGCGGATGGACTATCGTAGATCTTGGTGTGGATGTTGCCTCAGACCGTTTCATCGCAGCTTTGAAAGATAACCCCGGCGCTGTTGTCGGATTGTCTGCATTGCTGACAACTACCATGGTGAACATGGGTGAGATCGTTGCCGGGATAAAGGGTCTTGTTCCTGAAACGAAGATCTTAATTGGTGGTGCTCCCGTTAATGCCGATTTCTGCAGAAGTATTGGCGCCGATTTTTACGCACCCGATCCGCAAAGGGCAGTCGAATACCTGAATCAGTTGGCGTCATAACGCAGCAACTCGGATTTTATGATTTGACATTCATAAATGAACCATGAATTTCTGGTTCAGTCCTTGTGTGCGCTTAACCTGAAGTCGGGTTGTTGAGTTAAATAAAATAGTATCAATAATATAGCAATTAGTAATGATGAATATCAGAAATTGGGTACGTCAACAGATAGATCGTAAAATTCGAATTGCAATCCCGATAATGACCCATCCTGGCATCGAAATGATTGGGAAAAAGGTAGGGGATGCAGTTACGGATGGTGAAGTTCACGCGTTGGCAATCGAGAAGTTGAGTCAGATTTATCCGACGGCGGCCACAACTGTTATCATGGATTTGACCGTTGAGGCAGAAGCATTTGGGGTTCATCTCGAGATTCAGGACGATGAAATGCCGCATATCATTGGACGATTGTTAAATGATGCTGATGAAATCGGCAGACTGCAAATTCCTGATCTGAAGGCCGGCCGCATACCCGAATATCTTAAGGCAAACCGGCTGACTGTTGCCCGGGCACTCGATAAGCCCGTGTTCGCCGGAATTATCGGTCCGTTTTCGTTGGCAGGACGACTGTTCGATATGTCAGAAATTATGGTGGCATGTTATATTGAACCAGAAGCAATAAATTGTTTGTTAGGTAAGTGCACGGAATTTCTTCTCAATTATTGCCGCGAATTGAAAAATATTGGCTGCTCAGGGGTCGTAATTGCCGAACCTGCCGCCGGACTTTTATCGAACGAGGATTGCCTTGCTTTTTCGTCTGAGTACGTCAAACAGATTGTCGATGCCTTGCAGGACGACTCCTTCATGGTAATTCTTCACAACTGCGGAAATCATGGGCATTGTACTGACGCTATGTTATATACTGGTGCTGACGCCTATCATTTTGGCAATGCGATTAATATGGTCGAGGCGTTGAAGTCTTGCCCAAAAGACAAATTGATTCTTGGTAATGTCGACCCGGTCGGCGTGATGAAAATGCTTTCTTCAGCAAAGGTGAAAGCGTATGTTTCCAATTTATTAAGCCGGACAGCAGAGTTCGATAATTTTGTGCTATCCACCGGATGCGATTTGCCGCCTCATGTCCCTGCGGAAAATATTTCTGCTTTTTTTGAAGCGCTGGACGAATATAACAGCGTAACCGAAACGAATACCTTTTCCCTGGTTGGAAGGAGTTAATCCGCGGAGATTCCTATTTGGCTAATGAACGCGATAATGCGTTTGCCTCGAAATATTTCCAAACCGGATCGTCCGGAACCGGTGCCGTTATGCTAATCGGCTCATGCGTAACCGGATGCGTAAACCGAATCATCCGGGCGTGTAAATGAATTCCTCCGTCTTTGTTCGATCTTGAAAATCCATATTTTAAATCGCCTTTGATATGAAGTCCGATCGTGGCGAGTTGCGCCCTGATCTGATGATGCCGACCGGTGTGAAGTTCAATTTCCAGAAGGTGAAACCTATCGGAGGAGGCAAGATACCGATAGGTCAGCGAGGCCTTTTTCGACTCTTTTTGCTCGGTGAGAAATGCGTAGGATTTGTTCTGTTTCTCATTCCGTACCAACCAGTGCTGCAAAGTTGCAACCGCCGGCTCCGGTTTGGCATCCACTACTGCCCAGTATGTCTTTTGGATGGAGCCGTCGCCTTTGAAAAGTTCATTCATCCTGGTAAGGGATTTTGACGTTCGGGCAAAAAGCAGAACCCCACTCGTGGGCCGATCCAACCGATGAGTTACTCCCAGAAATACATTGCCGGGTTTGTGGTACTTTTCTTTGAGATAAATTTTCAGGTCGTCACCAATGGTTTTATCGCCGGTCTTGTCGCCCTGCACAATATCCCCGCATCGCTTATTAATAGCAATCAGGTGATTATCTTCGAATAATACTTCGATATTATCTGTCATGATGATCAGGACGCGTCACGACGCATCCGTACGGATTAATCGTATTGTTCTTTCAGATTTGGGAAATCGCCCGATTTAACGTCGGTTATATAATTACCGACAGCTCCTTTTATCTCGGAGGCGAGGTCGCTGTAACGACGGAGAAATCTTGGGGAGAACTCCTGAGTGAGTCCAAGCATGTCATGCAAGACAAGCACCTGGCCGTCAACACCGCCGCCTGCTCCGATTCCTATTATGGGTATCTTGAGTTCCTTGGCAACTTTGGCGCCCAGAGATGCCGGAATTTTCTCGAGAACGATGGCGAAACAGCCAGCCTCCTCGAGTAGTTTGGCATCCCTCATCAATTTGTCGGCTTCCACCTGTTCCTTGGCCCGGACGACATACGTTCCATACCGGTTTATCGATTGAGGCATGAGACCAAGATGTCCCATAACCGGAATTCCTGCTGACAAAATCCGCTGGACGGATTCAATTACTTCGCTTCCGCCTTCCAGTTTTACGGCATCGGCATGGGTAATTTTCATGATTTTGATGGCAGAGTTCAGCGCCTCGAGTGAGTTGCCCTGATATGTTCCAAAAGGCATATCAACAACAACCAAACAACGTGTAACCCCTTTTACGACTGATTTACCATGATAGATCATCTGATCCAGGGTGATAGGCAACGTCGTTTCATGTCCTGCCATGACATTGGCAGCTGAATCCCCGACAAGGATAACGTCAATACCGGCCTGGTCTACAAGTTTGGCCAAACTATAATCATAAGCGGTAAGCATGGAAATTTTTTCACCATGTAATTTCATCTCCGAAAGTACATGAGTCGTTACCCTTTTGATTTCTTTGTGCACAGACATAATGGTAAATTTAAATTTCCGCAAAGATAGGGAAGAAAGAGATGAAAGTTGAGAGTGGAAAGTTAAAAGTGGAGAGTTGAGATAAACTTAACTTTCCACTTTTAACTATTCATTTTTCACTTTCAACTTTGTTCTTAGACTTTCAGGAAAACGTTCTTCTTGTAGAACGAATAAAGAACGAGCCATTCCAGGATAATCGCTCCTAAAACAACGATCCAGCCTCCCAGGGCGGGCTCAAGGAATCCGGTAAAAAAGCTGGATGCATCGCGAAAATCGAAGATTGCGCTTCCGAGATAGATGGTGATCGAGTTCATCCCGATGACTTTGAAAAAGAACGCCTTCTTGGCTCCAATTCCCCAGTTTTTGGTTGGTGAAGTCCAGTCTTTTACGTCGATTGCAAAATAAAATAGTGACAGCAACAGGAAGCTGATTCCTGAGGTGAGCATGTTGAAAGGTACTGTCCAGGCCGCCTTAATGATCGGGTAAAAAGTGGAAAGTAACAGTGCTACAACCACTATCGCTGCTCCAGTGATTGCCAGCGTAGTAGCTTTTTTAGCAGAGGCGGGCGTTCCATCACGCAGAATTCCGCCGGCCAGGGCACCCATCAGTGTCACAGAAATCGCGGATACACAGCACAAAAATCCTTCCGGATCGAATGTCTTACCATGAAGTCTGCCTGGGATAATAAGTCTGTCCAGATAAGCATTGATTCCATTAACCGGGTCAAGCGCGCCAGCCACCTGTCCGGGCGCCGGTATGAATAACTGAATTATAGCAATCGAAGTGAGAATTCCTGCCAGCCAGAATATTCTGGATTTCATGTTTTTTGTATAGATCACAATCGTGGCTGCAAAGAAATAGGCAAAACCAATCTGACCCAGGACACTTGGAATACGGATGTTGGATAAGACAAGACTCCTGCGAAGCATACCATTGTAGATAATCCCAAATAGAATAAGAATTAACCCGCGCATCGCTGCTTTTTTGAACATCGCGAATTTGTCGGCTCCATTCTCGATTTTTGCGGTGATGGCATATGGAATGGCAACACCCGAGATGAACATAAATAGTGGAAAGATCAAGTCTTCAAAGTGAAAGCCGTTCCACGGAACATGTTCCATCTGTTCGGCAACCACGTTGAGCCAACCCCAGTCCAGCGCTTTTGACAGTGCTACGATGAGACTGCCGCCGCCAATAATCCAAAACATGTCGAAACCCCGTAACACATCCAAAGATGCCAGTCGTTCTTTCTGCTTTTCCATTCGAATTTGATTTTGCATTTTGTTGAAATGTTAATGTTATTTAGTAGTAAACCCCTTCAAAGATATCGAATAATTGAAATAATAGCGGCTTCCCGGATATATTTTTTGGATTGGAATACCGGGTTGGGGCCTACCAGTCCGGCATCCTGCATGCCGCTTATAAAAATGCCAAAAGTGCCTTCTTCCTCCTATGGCTCTGTCGTTTTGTCACAAATAGTGACACCCAAGTCTATCTTTGGGAACTGTTATCTTCAAAATCTTCAAAAATTTGCTGCCAATCAGGATTGGCATAAAGATTGTTTGAAAGGATGTACAAGATTGAAATTAGATCAAAATATATTAATAGTAAATACAGAATAAAATGGGAAAAATTATTGGAATTGACTTAGGGACAACCAACTCCTGTGTTGCCGTCATGGAGGGCAACGAACCTGTTGTAATCCCCAATAGTGAAGGTAAACGCACAACTCCTTCTATTGTTGCCTTTGTCGACAATGGTGAGCGTAAAGTAGGTGACCCGGCCAAACGCCAGGCAATCACAAATCCGACCAAAACGATCTCGTCTATCAAACGTTTCATGGGCGAAACATATAATCAAGTCTCCAAAGAAATTGGCAGAGTTCCTTTTGCCGTTATTCAAGGTGATAACAACACGCCACGTGTAAAAATTGATGATCGTTTTTATTCTCCGCAAGAGATTTCGGCTATGGTTCTTCAAAAAATGAAGAAAACTGCCGAGGATTATTTGGGTCAGGAAGTTACAGAGGCCGTTATCACGGTTCCAGCCTATTTTAATGATTCCCAACGTCAGGCGACCAAAGAGGCTGGCGAAATTGCCGGACTGAAAGTGCGTCGTATTATCAACGAACCTACCGCTGCATCATTGGCATATGGCCTCGATAAGATGCACAAGGATATGAAAATTGCTGTGTTCGACCTTGGTGGCGGAACTTTTGATATCTCGATCCTGGAATTGGGTGAGGGTGTATTCGAAGTTAAATCCACCGACGGTGATACACACCTTGGAGGTGACGATTTTGATCAGGTGATCATCGATTGGCTTGCTGAGCAATTCAAATCTGACGAAGGCATCGACCTGCGCAAAGACCCGATGGCATTGCAACGTCTGAAAGAAGCTGCTGAAAAGGCCAAAGTTGAGCTTTCAAGTTCTACCCAAACAGAGATCAATCTGCCCTATATCATGCCGGTGAATGGAATTCCAAAACACCTGGTTAAAACTCTTACACGCGCTCAATTCGAGAAACTTGCTGATTCATTGATCAATGCAACTATTGAGCCTTGTCGTAAGGCCGTAAAAAATGCCGGATTAACAATCAGCGATATTGATGAAGTTATTTTGGTTGGAGGTTCTACCCGTATTCCGGCGATTCAGGATAAGGTTCAGCAACTTTTTGGCAGAACGCCGTCTAAGGGTGTAAATCCTGACGAGGTAGTAGCCGTTGGCGCTGCTATTCAGGGAGGTGTCCTTACGGGTGAAGTGAAGGATGTTCTCTTACTCGATGTTACACCACTTTCGCTAGGTATCGAGACAATGGGTGGCGTAATGACACGTCTGATTGAGTCCAACACAACCATTCCTACAAAGAAATCGGAAACATTCACAACGGCCTCAGATAATCAGCCTTCTGTTGAAATTCATGTTCTTCAGGGTGAGCGCCCAATGGCTGCCGGTAATAAGACAATCGGTAAATTTCACCTCGACGGACTACCACCTGCACAACGTGGAATTCCTCAGATTGAGGTTTCCTTCGATATCGATGCAAATGGCATCCTGCACGTGACTGCCAAAGACAAAGCCACCAACAAAGAGCAATCGATTCGTATCGAGGCATCTTCTGGTCTGAGCGACGATGAAATCAAACGGATGAAAGAGGAAGCTGCCGCCAATGCGGAGACCGACAAACAAGCAAAAGAGCAGGTTGAAAAACTTAATCATGCCGATTCGTTGATCTTCCAAACGGAAAAGCAGATGAAAGAGATGGGCGATAAATTACCCGCAGATAAGAAAGTCCCTATCGAAACTGCCTTGCACAATCTGAAGGAGGCTCATAAAAATAAAGATTTCAATGCGATCGATGCGGCAACAAATGAACTGAATACGGTCTTCCAGGCTGCATCTCAGGAAATGTATAACGCAGCAAATGCCCAACAAGGCGGTCCGCAAGGAGCCCCCAACGAAGGGCAGGGTTCTCAGCAAAAAAGTGGCAAAGGTGACGGCGAAGTAACCGATGTCGACTTCGAAGAAGTAAAGTAATCTAAAGTCGGTTAAATCCGATTAATCAAAAATAGGAAAAGCCGCAGTAAATCAAGTATTTGCTGCGGCTTTTTTTGATCACTGCGCGACTTTCACGCACATTAGCCGCTTTTGACTTTTGATGAGGAGTTTTCCGTCAGCAAGAGCAATCGGAGCCCAGTTTTGATTTGTTCCCACCATATTTATAATCCGCTCATTGCCCGTGATTCCACTTTCTTTTAAAATGCTTGCGGAAGATATTGGTTTGAATGCTGTCGGATCTGGTTCTATCAGGTAAAGTTTGGTTTCTCCATCTGTCGCCAATATCAGACCATCCGCCAAAATCATGCTTCCTTTACTAAATGACGGTTCTCTCTTCGTTTTCCACATTATTTGTCCGTCTTTACTCATGCATACCAGTCCATCACGGCGTTCATTTGTGGTATATTGTGCATAGAAATATCCATTGTGATATAGAGGCGGTTTTGTGTGATCACCAAATTCCTCCGTTTTAAAGAGTTCTTTCACGGAATAGTTTCCATTGCTTTTTTCAATTTGGATCATTGCCGAACCTGCACGGTATCCACCGATGATCAAAATTTTATTTTCACCTGCATCAAAGGCACTTGATGAAGGAATCCAGCAACTCCAGTTTTTATAGCTCCAAAGTACATTTCCATTCTGTCGGTCAATACCAACAATATTACTCGGCGACTGAGCACCGCCACCCCAACCGCCACTGGATGCTGTGACCATTACAATCTGATCTTCGCCGTCGATTTTTACAATTGCCGGGCTAACGTAACCCAAATTTCCCAGGGAAGCTGTTTTCCACACAACTTCTCCGTTTAGTTTATTATAGGCCACAACTCCGGCCTGAGGTGCCTGTGATGCAATAATTAATAGGTTGCCATAGATCAGCGGGCATTGTGCAATAGCCCACATCGGGAATTTGCCCTCACCTGCCAAACCACTGAATCCACCTTCCGCCTTACTGGCAGGTTCCCCACCAAAGTCAGTCCAGATATTTTTGTTCCAAACAGGCTGGTGAGTAGTAATGTCAAAGCAATATAAGTCTCCATTGTTGCCACATGAATAAACATGGCTGTCATCAACTACCGGGACGCTTCTTGATCCGGGAAATTCTACTCGTCCCGGCGCTTTATAACCATATTTCCATAATTCAGCTCCGGTTTTCATATCAAAACATCTCATATAATCACCGTACTCGTCGTCACGGTCCAGCAAATAGGCTTTCCCATCTTTAACTACCGGACCGCCAAACCCGATTCCGACTTCAGCTGTCCAAAGCACTTCAGGTCCTTCTGCAGGCCAGGTTCGAAGCAGATTTTTTTGAGGAGAAGTACTGTTTCTTTCTGGTCCAAGATACTGAGGCCAATCTTGAGCCATTACATTGTTAACACAGATAAATAGCAGTAAGATGGAAATAAGATTTAGTTTGATTTTCATTTTGTGTTTTTTAGGTTGCTTAAATAATTTCTATGAGTGCTTTTACCTTCGAATTCATGCATACTATTCTATTTCCCATTTTGATGCAATTTTTCATACTACAAAGGTAAAACCAAACAATGAAGGCATTGGTATACAGATTACTGCTTCTACTACCAATTTCACTGATCCGACGATTGGTAGCATCGCAGCAATGTTGGAATGATTAAATTTGTTTCAGAAAAACAATTACAGAAATGGAAAAGATTTTCAGATTTGATTCCGTCGCAGAGTACAATGCCTTGAACAATCAAGAAACGCTGCACCCGTTAGTCAGTGTTGTCGACTTTTCAAAAGCGAATCCCAGATCATGGGATGGTCAGAAGAGTGTCAAAATTTTGTATGGAATGTATTGCATTTTTCTGAAGGATTTTAAAGGCTGTGACATTAAGTATGGCCGCAATTACTACGATTACCAGGAAGGTACATTGGTTTTTGTGGCGCCGGGACAATTGACTGTGGTCGAAACTGACGGACAAGTGTATCAGCCGAAAGGCTATGCGTTAGTGTTTCACCGCGATCTCATTCGGGGAACTTCTCTCGCCAAAAGCATCGACGACTATAATTTTTTCAGCTATAATTCCAACGAAGCACTGCATCTGTCGGATCGTGAAAGACAGATAGTTCTGGATTGCTTCTCGAAAATTGAATACGAACTAGAGCAAAACATCGATAAACACAGCAAAAAACTCATCGCGTCAAACATCGAATTATTCCTGAATTATTGCGAGCGGTTTTATGACCGCCAGTTTATCACCAGAGATAATGTGAATAAGGGAGTCTTAGAAAAATTCGAAGAACTTTTGAATAGTTATTTTTCGTCAGACAGACCCAATATTATTGGATTGCCTTCCGTGGCATATTTTGCTGAAGAGCTTCATCTGTCGCCCAACTATTTTGGCGATCTAATTAAAAGGGAAACAGGTAAATCAGCCAAGGAATATATTCATGACAAGATAATTGACGTGGCCAAAACCAAGGCATTCAATACCGATAAAACGGTGAATGAAATCGCGTATGAATTGGGTTTCAAATATCCGCAGCATTTTACCCGGCTGTTTAAATCGGTAACTGGATTGACTCCCAACGAGTACAGATCTCAGAATTAGGCTAATAAAATCAAAAATCGCACTCAAACAGTGCAATTATTATTAAAATATGCACTATTGTAGTGCATATTTATTATCTTTGCAGAAAATAAACTGCGATGGACAAATTATTTGAACAGTTTCAGAAGCTTCTAAGAGAGACGGACAAAGGTTTCTTCCGTTACATTTATGCCGAAATGAACTGGAAAAATCGTATGATCGGACTAACGGGGCCACGTGGAGTTGGAAAAACCACGCTGGTTTTACAGCATATCAAAAAGAACCTGAATCCTGATGAGACACTATATTTGACCGCGGAGGATTTTTATTTTGCAGACAATAGGCTGGTCGATTTAGCTGGTGACTTCGTAAAGCGTGGGGGGAAATATCTGTTTATTGATGAAATACATAAATACAAGGACTGGGCCAAGGAACTAAAACTGATGTATGATTATCATCCCGAACTTAATGTCGTGTTTACAGGTTCTTCGGTGTTGGATATCAAAAAAGGTGCCTCCGATTTAAGTCGCAGAGCTGTAATGTATAATATGCAAGGTTTGTCCTTTCGGGAGTATTTGCAATTGTTTCATCAAGTAACCGTCCAGCCATATTCTTTGGAAGAAATTCTGAGTCATAAAGCCGAACTTCCCGAAGTAAAACATCCATTGCCTCTTTTTGAAGATTATCTGAAAAGAGGGTATTATCCTTTTGCATCGGAGGAAGGCTTTGATCTGAAGTTACAACAGATTGTTAATCAAACTTTGGAGACAGATATTCCGTTGTATGCAGGCATGAATGTCTCCACTGGCCGAAAATTGAAACAATTGCTGGCCATTATTGCTAAAAGTGTGCCGTTTAAGCCCAATATGTCAAGTATCGCAACTGTACTTTCCGCCAGCCGGAACAACATAACTGATTATTGCCTGTTTATTGAAGAAGCCGGAATGATAGCCCAACTGCGGAATTCTACCGGAGGAATAAGGGGGCTGGGGAAGGTGGATAAAATTTATCTTGACAATACTAATTTGATTTACAGTTTAGCAAACGAAAATTCAAATACCGGAAACATAAGAGAAACGTTTTTTCTGAATCAGCTTAGGGTAAAGTATGACGTAGTAGTATCCCCTGTGGCAGATTTTCAGATTGGTGATTATACGTTTGAAGTAGGCGGAAAAAATAAAGGATTGAAGCAAATCCAAGGTATTGATAAGGCTTTTGTCGTAAAAGACGACATTGAATTGGGATATTTGAACACGATACCACTCTGGCAGCTCGGTTTAACCTACTGATTGCGAAGTTCCTTATAAAATTTGACTTGTCGACTCGGAGCATAGTGCTGGGATCATTAGTTGAAAAGGAGCAATTCTTAATCAGACAAAGGCGCTGAGGTACGAGTAAAATATAAATCATTTAAACTGCATATCAGAATACCATGAAACCAGCAGAAACGATTGCAGCGTTTGTAGAACTTTTTAATCTGGCGGATGCCAATGGATTGGCAGATCTTTACCATGAAGATGCTGTTAACTATCAGGTGCCCAATGAAACCTATTGCGGGAAAGGATGCAATTCGAAAAGATGTTCCAAAAAGGAATTTGCTGCCGCTAAAAATGGTTTTGCATTGTCGAAAAATATCTTTCAGGACGGAGAGTGGGGCTATCCTGGAATGGAAAAGATCCGCTGGGGACTAAGAGGTTTGTGGATTTTTTTCATGTGATAGACGGGAAAAATAAAGTTTTCAACGCGGTTACTGGGATAAAACTTTCGTTTTTTACGCCAACATAAAATTGCCTATCCCCACTGAATGAAAGCCACCTTTTGTGTTGGTTTCTTAACTGTTTTAGCTCTACGAATATCTGCTCTATTAGGGAGCCGTCAATTTGTGATAACGCGGTCGAAACCGGAAGGTAGGTGCGGGGTCTTCCCGGACTCAACGATCGTAAGGTAATAATGCTTGCGGAGAGATTTCCCCTTTTCGTATTGGAATTCAGTGTATCCCGGATAATTTTTTTTCAAGCTTCTCAGGTGTCCATTTTCAACCCGGGCATTCAAGGTCAGTTTGCGCCCTATTGCTTTCTTCCGGCAAATCCCCTGAAAATTGAGTGTGTCAAACATTCCCCGTAAGGTTTCCTGTCAGGAAAATTCTCACCCGATTCGAGGACGAATTTAACATGACCCACAGACGACTTGTCTTTGTCAAAATTGTTGACTCAGATCGGCCAGGAGTGTCCCGCGCAAAAGAGATCCCAGTCAGTATTGTCCGCCATTTAAACTCTATTTTTCGTATTTTAGCCACCCCAAAAACGGCTTTCACCTTCGGCATACCTGTCGTAATCCACTTCCACCAGATGTTTTACCGGCGTCCTGTTCGGCTTAGCACTTCATTTTAGCCATTCTGCCCACTCCTTCACCTGTCACTGCGCTTATTGTCATCACCTCCGATTTTGGGAAAAAAGTGGCTTACTTTTTTCTTTAAGAAGGTCTAGCGCACCTGATTCGAGCAGATCCGTTTTTACTGACAAGAATGATGTCGCTCTCCTCGAGCTGCTTCAGGAAAAATGTAAGCAGCACTGGGATGCAGTCCGGGCCGTTCCTCCATTTATAATATCAAGAAGGCGATCCGGGTCGGCCATCACCGATAGCGGACTAATCAAACAGTTTCACCTGTTAATTGTTGCTTAAGTGGCTGTAAAAATGGTTTGCCGACAGGTCGGTACAGCTACCAACAGGTTTCAGCTATAATAACGTCTGCATCTGCTTCCTTTTCGCATTTGCTGCATTGCATCGATTAGTCCGTTAAAAATTGCAGCAGAAACAAACTGCCGCTCACCTCCGCAACTTTTTACGTTATTGTGCAGCAGGATAGTCGTGTCAACCAGATCGGGTGCCTGATCGTTTTGTTATAAGCCCGATCCGCTGACCGGTTTTCCCATGATCCGTCGGGCAGCTTCCCACAGCATTGTGGTTTTTCCCGGAACCAAGAAATCCACCAATCAATATTAGGACGTGTTGACTTCATTTTTATATTATCGTGTTGAATTTTTTTTCATCTGCGCAATTGCACTGCGGCGAAGATTTTCTTCATGGCAGGCTCCAACAGGTATACGAAAAAACAGGGGACGCCAGGATTCCACCGACCACTGGTCCCAGAATATACACCAGAAAAAAATCCACCGGTTCGATCAGGGAAAGCCGCATCTCCCCAACCGAAAAATCCACGCAACCATCCGGGGGACCAAAAATCCCCGCGCCGGATTTTAATCCTGCCCTGCGTTAAAGGAGAAATGAGGCAGATAATTGAACTGACTGTCCAAGCCAATAAATAGCGGAGCCAACTCGTTGTTCGGGCGACCAACATTGCATCCTTCCGTCAAAGCAAAAAATCATTAGTACGAGCAAAAAAGGTGCCAAAACAGCTCAGCCCCAATGGCAAGTGGCATCGAGACTATTGCCGGATTCCCTGATATTGAATAATATTCGCCAAACATTTTTTGCAGTCTGAATCGATTCGGGCGTACCACGCACAATTCCATGGGCACTTTCAAAACGCAGAAATAGACGGGACCCATAAGCAAAATAGACAACTAAACCCGGCTAAGATAGCTCCTGAGATTTTGGGCTAAAAAGGTAGGCAGGTAGTTTTGCGGGCATTCATTCTTCCTCCGATAAACCATTGCCAAAACTTACTGCCGGATTTCAGGTGTGCGCAGGATAAAATGTCGGGTAAGATAAATTGCAAGGGTGGACACCCGATTGCCCCAGACAATTGCGATCTGAAAAAATTCCCATTGAAACCCATTGAAGAGAACGGATACTGCTACAGATCCGCACCCAAACAAGACGAGTAAAAAAAGTGCCAAGGGGTCTCCACCGATAAAATTCTTTGGAATAAGCGCATTTAAATGTCTCTTGAAGTCTTACTTATTTTGAACCGTTTCTTGTTGGATTACTGAGAGACTGTTTAAAATTACATTTCGTAATCCCGTTAGGGATTTTATGTAGGTAGAAAATCGACAAATTATGATTATTTCGTCCCGGATGGGACGAAATGGGCTCCCCACAATTTGCTTTCTCCCCAGATTTGATGCCTACAGCATATTGAATTTCCAAATTCAAACAGTTACCAAATGCCGGGACAAATATAAGTAAAACTTAAAGCGCCATAATATCACTCCTCGAATTTTAACTGAGACTCTTTGCCATTCTTCGTATTACTTCCAAAGTGGTACACGAATCCAAGATACATTGTTCTGGGTGCGCGACGGCTTTCAATTTCCTGATGCAGCTCTGGCGTATTAACGATGGTTCTGCTCCGAAATGAATCAAACAGATCGGAAACGGTAAGCAGTAGCGAGGCTCTTCGTTTGAATAGCTCATAGCGTGCCCCGGAGTTGACAATAAAGGTTGGTTGCCGCTCTCCTTGCGCCGTTAAAATGCTCGAATTATATCGAATGTTGACCTGCAACATCATCAATTTGCTGATGTTGAAGTTCGAATTCAGGTTTGTGCTCCAGGAAAATGATGTTTTTGAACTGCTATACCCCAGATTTGAGGCATCCAATTTATTTAAGTAACCGTTGAAGTTTAAATTCACGACTGCGAACTTCCCCAACTGTCTGCTAACGATGCCTTCCATTCCGGTTGCACTGCTCGATGAAAGATTTTCCTTGGTAGTTAAAAGGATTGTATCGTTCAGAAATCTGGTAATTTCTGTCATCTTATTGTAGGCATACCGATAGTAAATAGTGGCCGAGTAAGTGTTGGCGCCACTATGGTAGAGGTAACTCGCCTCGATGGAATGAATCTGCTCCGGACGCAGTTTCGGGTTTCCGGCCTTGATGTTGTATGGGTCACGGTATTCCGGGAAGGGGTTGAGATCGTCGCCTTCCGGCCGATTGATCCTCTTGCTGTAATTAAGCTGTAACTGGTGGTTATCGGTGATATTAAACGAAGTGTGCAGCGTCGGATAGAGCGAAAAATAGTTGTTTGGAACGATGCTGTCCAATGTAACCAAATGGGAGTTGAGCAATGATTGTTCGCTTCGTAATCCCGCCATCAGGCCAAATTTTCCAATTGTCTGTTTGTCGGTTAAATAAAACGAATGAATTGTCTGGTTTAGCAGAAACTGGTTGCTTTTATTTTTGTCAGGAATCCAGTTTTGACCCACCAAATTTTCCGCCTTAAAATTCATGTCAACCTTGTTTGCCTCCATCTCATAGCCAAATTCAAGTTGTGAGCCTTTCCCTGGCAGGGGTTTCAAGTAATTGGTTCGTACTATATTTTGCGTATTTGCCTGCCAGATCAGCGTATTGTCCTTTGAATCAGGTCGGACCGGTATCAGATAGGTATTCGTAAACTTATTATCCTCCTGTTCCCTTTGCGCATTGTGAGTAAAGTCAAGTGTGAACTCCTGGTCTTTACCAATTTTCCGAGTGTACTTGGCTGCCATCTCCAACTCTTTTTCATACTCAGGATCATACCGTGAGCGATCATAGTTTTCGGTTAGCGAGAAAGTATTGTCGCTGTTTTTTGTGGCTGTGTACTCCTTTCTGACAAATTGCATATGGTTATAGTTTGCAGATGCCTCAATGCTGTTTTTATCATTGATTTCCCACTCCAAGCCTGCTTGTGCAATATGCGAAACGGGTCTGGCATAGCTTTCAATGGCTTGCGACAGATAGCTTTTTAGTCCGGTCTGAAGGTCTGTCTTTGTCCGGTTGTCTTTTGAATACCGGTCGCGGCGATCCAGCCGTATTCCATAATTGCCGTATAAGTTGAGTGCCCCTTTTTTATAATTCAGGGCAAGACTGGAATTATAGCGATCCTCGTTCCCCGTATTGGCGGTCAAAGTTCCGTTTACTCCCGCTTTGCGTTCCTTTTTTAAAATTAGATTGATGATGCCTGCGGTGCCATCCGGCTTGTACTTTGCGGATGGATTGGTGATAAGTTCCACGCGTTCAATCGAATTTGCAGGAAGTTGCTGCAATACCATAGCCCTGTTCTTGCCCATCATTGCCGATGGTTTGCCATTAATAAGTATCTGAACATTTTCCGATCCGCGGAGCGAAACATTGCCTTCCATATCGACCTGCAGGGAAGGAATATTCTGCATCAGATCGCTTACCGATCCTGTGCTGCTGGTCAAATCATCGCCAACACTAAATACTTTCTTGTCGATAGTCTGGGTGTAAGTCGATTTTTTACCAATAACGGCCACCTCACCCAAATCCTGAGAGGAACCATCCAGTAGTATCTTACCTACGTTAAATACTGGCTGCTCTTTCGTGATATTTATTTCTGAAAGTTCTGTGGTTTCGTAACCGATGAAGCTGACGGCCAACCGGTAGTTCCCGGCCGGAACATTTCGGATGGAAAAATTTCCCTTCGAGTCGGAGATAGTTCCTTCCACCAACGTTTTTTCTGTCAGCAGGAACAATTGAATATTTGCATATTCAATTGCAAATCCATTGCTTTTTTCGACAACTGTTCCAGTTATTTTTCCCGTATTTTTGGTCTGGCCGATCAGAAATAAAGTCTCCAGCAAGAGCAATACTACAAAGCACAATTTTCGCATTTCACAGTTTTTTCAGCGAAAGTAAAATGCAATATTGTACAAATTTTGGATTTTAATGATTTCAAAAAAAAAGGAGACCATTCAAGCCTCCTCGTGTTAACGATATTAGAATAGTAGTCTACTTCTTCGGTGCTAAAGGGAAATTTTGATAAAAGACCGGCCATGTGTTTGGTTTCGGAACACTTACACCCTTGTTATTACCCCTAAACATTCCCAGGGCATCAGCATCAGGCCCATAATAATACATAGGCCATCCTACGTATGTCAATTGTTTTTTTCCATAAATCGTAATACTTCCAAACAAGGTTTTATCCAAAATTGACGGTACTACTATTTTATCTGTCTCATAAATTGGCCAGGTTCCGTTGTTTGATAGATCTGCCTTGGTGTATTTATTGATATTGGCGCTGTCTTTGGCAAATGCATAAAGCGTGCGTCCTGCTATGTCGGTAAAATAGGTTGTAAGTCCAACTCCTTCGGAATAGACATTCGTTGCAGATACAACGTAGTTTTTTCCATCAGCCCCAACTAACTGTGCTTTTGCCAGCATGACAGTATAATCCGGCTTTGCTACAAACCAAACACCATTGACCCCCTCGCCGCTGGTGGTCGCCGCTTTTTCACGCACTCCGCCAGGAGCATAATAGTATAACGGCCATCCCTTGTAAGTTACCTGATTTCCATTCGGCGTCATTATCGTCGCAAAATCTGCAACATTCAAACCAGGGACAACACTTAGTGCGGTCAGTCCGGTCACATTGAAAACAGGCCAGGCTGTGGTACAACCTCCTGTGCAATTGTTCGTTCCATTCGCATCCATCGAGAAAAAGTATAGCGTATTGCCATCCTTGTCGGTCAGATAACTACCTAAAGTGGGAGATACTGAAAGCTTAATTAAGTACGGATCAACTATTTCTGATTTTTGACATTGTGTTAGAGCTAATCCTGTAAAAAGTAACAGGATGAGGGATAGTAATTTGTGATTTTTTTTCATGGCTTAAAAATTTAAGAAATTTTACGTTAAACCTATTTGTGTGATTTACGATCCAATAAAAAAAATGTTTGCAAAATGAACAATTAATTTTAAATAAGACTAAATAAACATAAAAATACAAAGTTTGTACAGATTCCGCATCTAATTTCGCAGCTAGAATTGGGAGCGGTCTACGTCGAATTTTGATTGAGGATTTACTTCAGTTCTACCGAAATTTTTAATTAATATTGTGATACCCACTGGTGAGATTGGGCTTAGCCCGGTTTTCGCTGTTTTGTCTACTAAATACCTTCTGAATAAATGGTGAGATCAATACTTACGACGCTTTTCTTAAGTCTTGCTGTCCAATACGGAATCGCTCAGGAAAGGAATCTTGACTACTTTGTTAACCTGGCTTTTCAGAACTCGCCCTTGTTGAAAGATTACCAGAACAGACTGCAGTCCAACAAAATTGACAGTCTTCGTCTCCGGGCAGGATTGGGACCTCAGGTAAATGCTTACAGCAATGATAGTTATGCACCAGTTATTAAGGGGTTTGGTCAGGATGATGCCATTACAAATGGCGCCAATATCAATGGCAATATTTCTGTTACGAAGGGAATTATCAGCAAGAAGAATCTGCAGAACCAACTTCAAACATTAGAGCTTCAGAAAACATCAATTCAGAATCCAGCCAAGATCACTGAGCAGGAACTTCGGAAAAATGTTGTTGATCAATATATTACTGTTTTTGGATTGTTGCAGCAGGTTAAATTTCTCGGCGAGGGGATGGAGCTTCTGAGGAGCGAGGAGTTGCTATTTAAGAAACTGACGGCTGCCGGAATATACAAGCAAACCGAGTACCTGACTTTCATGGTAATTATGCAGCAACAGGATCTGCAACTTAGTCAAATTGTCAGTCAATATAAAAATAGCTACCGGAGCCTGAATTATTTATGCGGGATTGCGGATACCACGACGGAGTCTTTGGCGGATCCTTCCCTGAAACTTGAGAAACTTCCGGAGTTACAAAATTCACTGTTTTATCAGCAATTTGTGACCGACAGCCTCAATCTTGTCATTGGCGACAAACAGATTGATATTTCTTATCAACCAAAATTGAATCTATTCGGAGAAGCAGGTTTTAACTCCTCGCTGGTATATCAACCCTGGAAAAATTTCGGACCGAATGTCGGACTGAACCTCTCAATCCCGATTTATGACGGTCGTCAAAGAAAAATGCAACACGACCAGATTGCGCTGTCCGAGCAGACCAGACAATATTATCGCGAATTCTTTCGGAAACAGTATAGTCAGCAGATCAGTCAGTTGGCCATTCAGCTTTCCGACAATCAAAAATTGGCAGGAAAGATCGGCAGGCAGGTTAACTATTCCAGGGCGCTGGTTGATGCCAACCATAAACTGCTGGAGTCGGGAGAGGTCAGCGTGACCGAATACATCATCGCCATGACCAATTTGCTGACTACCAAAAATCTGCTGATTCAGAATCAAATTGAAAAATATCAACTCATCAACCAGTTAAACTACTGGTGCCGTGATAAATAATGCCATCATGAGAATTTTTTTAGTGCCATCCTTAATTTTAATGTGTCTGGTCACGGCTTGCCTGACCGGGAATAAGCCTACCGGCGATAGTCAACCGGAGGGCAGGGTTCCGGTAACAGTAACCACCGTAAAGACTGGTGAGATGAACGAATGTGTGGAATTGAATGCCACATCCCAGCTACTATTGAAAACATCGGTAAAGTCTGTGACAAATGGCTATCTGCAGGAAGTAAATGTTCGGCTTGGACAACAAATTTCCAAAGGTGACAGGCTCTTTGTAATCCGGTCGAAGGAGGCACAAAATATAGGAAATGCTGTAAATAAGGTCGATAGCACACTGCATTTTGAAGGGAAGATTCAGGTAAATGCTCCTGGTAGCGGTTATATTCTTCAGTTAGCTTATCGCGAGGGTGATTATGTTCAGGATGGCGAGACTATTGCTGCCATTGGTGACCTAAAAAGCCTTGTCTTCCTGTTGGAACTCCCATATGAGTTGAAGCCTTTTCTGTCCCAGAACAAATCGATAAAATTGTCTTTACCCGATGGCGAGCAATTGACTGGAACTGTTACTTCGCCGCTGCCCGTCATTGATGCGGCCTCCCAAACGCAAAGCTATATTGTTCGGATAAACAGCTCCAAGCCGATCCCGGAAAATCTGATTGCCAAAGTGCAGTATAAGAAGAGGGTAAGTTCCAAAGCCATGATTCTTCCGAAGGGTGCAATTCTGACGAACGAAATTCAGAGCCAGTTTTGGATCATGCAGATGACTGACAGCATTACGGCGGTTAAAGTTCCGGTAATGAAGGGGATTGAGGCTGGAGACAGTGTCGAGATCGTTTCACCGCATATCGCGCCGGATGCGAAAATCCTGGTTACAGGAAATTACGGCTTATCAGATACGGCTAAAGTTGTCATCGAAAAATGACTTCCCTATGAAGAGTTTTTTCACATCGCATAAAAATGCGCTTTCTGTTGTCATCGCCGTGATTCTGATGGGTGGTGGATTCGCTTACAGCATCTTTCAGACGTCGCTATTTCCCGAGATTACTTTCCCCAAGATCAAGATAATAGCAGATGCTGGTCAGCAGCCTGTCGATCAGATGATGATGACAGTTACCCGTCCGCTCGAACTCACGATAAAAAAAGTTCCTGATCTTAAAATTATCCGAAGCAGCACAACGCGAGGCTCATGCGAGATATCCGCATTCATGGACTGGAAAGCGGATATCAATCTGAGTCAGCAGCGCATCGAATCCAAGATCAGCGAGATACGAAGTTCTTTACCGCCGGAGCTGAATATTGTGGTGGAACGAATGAACCCATCCATTCTCCCAATTATTGGCTATACGCTCGAAGGGAAGGGGAGGAGTCCGATTGAATTGAAATATCTTGCCAATTATACGATCAAACCGTTTCTTTCGCAGGTGGAGGGTGTTTCCGAAATCCGAATCATCGGCGGCAAGGAAAAGGAGTACTGGGTTGAGCTTAATATTTCAAAGATCAGCTCGTTAGGACTTACACCTGAGATTATTAAGAATACGCTGAATGAGACAGGATTTGTGCGGTCGAATGGTTATCTCAACGACTACCGTATGCTTTATCTCACGATAACGGATGCTTTGGGCAGGAATAAGACCGAACTCGAGAATCTGGTGGTCGCCAACACAGGCAAAAGGGTGATCTTGATGAAAGACATCGCCATGGTCGAAATCAGGGAAGCCAAGGAATACATCAAGATAAATGCTAACGGCAAGGAGAGTCTGCTTATCGCCGTTATCAAGCAGCCAAATGCGAACCTTATCGAATTGACGGAACAAATGCGGCTGAAGTTAGCCGACCTTCGTCGGACACTTCCGCCGGATATCGTCGTTAAACCATACTATGTCCAGGCCGATTTTGTGAACGGCTCCATCCGAAGCGTGACCGACAGCTTGTGGATTGGTCTGGTATTGGCAATCATCGTAGCTATTCTCTTCCTTCGTTCAGTGAAAGCGAGCGCCACCATTCTGTTCACAATCCCGGTTACGATTTGCCTGACACTGATCGTTCTCTATGCCATGGGTCAGACACTGAATATCATGACCTTGGGAGCCATTGCTGCGGCTATCGGACTGATAATCGATGATGCGATTGTGGTGGTGGAACAGATACAGCGAACGCATGAAGAACATCCATTTGAGAAATCTACAACGTTGGTTCAGAAAGCTATTCGTTTTCTTATCCCTGCAATGGTCGGTTCGTCATTGAGTACAATAGTGATCTTTCTGCCGTTTATGCTGATGACAGGAGTCGCCGGCGCCTATTTCAAAGTCATGACCAATGCCATGATTGTGACGCTCGTCTGCTCTTTTTTCGTAACCTGGATGCTACTGCCGGTGATATACCTGCTATTGACCAGTCGCTCAAAAATTTCAGTTTCCAAAAGGGAAAAAGAGATCGCTCATGAGGTAAAGAAGCAGAAGTGGGTTTCCTATTTTATCCATAGGCCAGTCATTAGCTTGGCTTTCATGTTATTTCTGATCGTTTCAATCTTTTATATCTATCCAAGATTGGAAACAGGTTTCCTCCCTGAGATGGACGAGGGAAGTATCGTGCTGGACTATAAATCGCCTCCGGGTACTTCTTTGGAGGAGACAGACAGGATATTGAAGGAGGTCGAAAAAATATTGGTCACAATTCCTGATATTGAGACCTATTCCCGTCGGACGGGAACGCAAATGGGATTTTTCATCACGGAACCGAATGATGGTGATTACCTGATCCAGCTCAAAAAGGATCGTTCAAGAACCACTATCGAAGTTATCGACGATATCCGTACCAGAGTCGAAGCCTCACAGCCTGCCTTGCGAATCGACTTCGGACAGGTTATCGGGGATATGCTGGGCGATCTGATGGAGTCGGTGCAACCGATTGAGGTAAAAATCTTCGGAAACGATCGCAAAAAGCTCGAAGATATGTCACGGCAGGTCGCCTCGATCGTATCCAAAACGGAAGGTGTCGATGATGTTTCGGATGGTATAATTGTGGCCGGTCCATACGTGAATATACTACCAGATAATACAAAACTTTCCCAATTCGGAATCACCTCGGCAAATTTGCAGTATCAGCTGCAGACGGCATTGGAAGGGAACATCGTTGGAAATATTCAGGATCGGGAGCAATTTACCAATATCAGATTGCTCTATCCGGGAAATAAAACGCTGAATGTTAATGATATAAAAAATCTTCAGATTTCTATGCCTAATGGGAAATTGAAGCCTATTGAACAGTTGGCTACCGTGAGGTTAATCGCAGGAGACGCTGAGATTAATCGCGAGAACCTTCAGAACATGGGCGTTGTCACTGCCAGACTAACAGAAAGGGATCTCGGTAGCGCCATCAGGGAAATTCAGCAAAATGTGTCTGCGCAGATTCCTTTGCCGCAGGGATATAGCATTGTGTACGGAGGTGCCTACGCAGAGCAGCAGAAGTCGTTCGATGAATTGCTGATCATCCTTATTACAGCCAGTCTGCTGGTATTCTGTGTTATTCTGGCGCTGTTTAAGGAGTTCCGTATTGCGTTCACCATCCTGCTTATCGCGGTTCTTGGTATTTCGGGCAGTTATCTGGCGCTCTATTTGACCAAAACCCCTCTGAACGTGGGCAGCTATACCGGTCTGATTATGATTGTCGGAATAATTGGCGAAAACGCCATCTTTACCTTCCTCCAATACAAAGATGCCAGGCTGCGGATGACTGTGGATGACTCCATCGTCTACGCCATTTCCACAAGGTTGCGACCAAAATTGATGACTGCTTTGGGCGCAATAATTGCGCTTCTGCCGATAGCCCTGGGAATAGGTGCGGGTGCGCAAATGCATCAGCCGCTTGCCATTGCCATTATTGGAGGCTTCCTGGTGGCTATGCCGATGCTGCTCATCGTTCTGCCAACTATGATTCGGATTATTTATGCTAAAAGTCAGGGCCATTTGTTGCCTGAAGAGGAATAATTTTGCGATTTTGGATTGGTGGAGGTGTGTGAGAAAGGGGTAGTACCTGGCCGCCTTTCTCTACAAAATCTAGAGCTTGTAATCCTAAATTTCTCCAAACTTGGTATTTATTTTTGCCTAAAAGCATGGTCAATTGAAAATCCTGGTAATAGAAGATGAGGCGGCTCTCAGGGAAACCATTATCTCCTTTCTTGAAGGTGAGAGCTATCATTGTGAGCAAGCCGGGTCTCTCGAATTGGGAACAGAAAAGGTTAGCTTATACGAATATGATTGCCTCCTGGTAGATATCGGGTTGCCCGACGGGAACGGCCTTTCATTAATCAGGAAGCTGAAGAAAAGTCATCCCGAAACGGGCATAATTATCATCTCCGCTAAAAATTCGATGGAGGATAAAATCGCAGGATTGGATTTAGGTGCCGATGACTATCTCACCAAACCCTTTCACTTACCTGAACTCAATTCCAGGATTAAGTCGTTGCTTCGGCGCAGAAAATTCGAAGGGAAACGGGAGTTGGTAATCGACAATGTCACCATTCTGCCGGAGAACCGGCAAGCATTTGTGGACAATCAACTACTGCAGCTCACCAAATCCGAATTTGATCTGCTGCTGTTTTTTGTTTCGAACCGCGGAAGAGTTCTCTCAAAAGAGTCGATTGCCGAACATCTTTGGGGAGACTTTGCCGATGCAGCTGATTCCTTCGATTTTGTTTACTCGCACTTGAAAAACCTGCGGCGGAAATTGTTGGAAAAAACGGATAAAGACTATTTTCAAAATGTATACGGGACAGGATATGTCTTCATTGCAGGATAATTTTGTACTCCAGGTACCTTGTCTCAGGCTTTCGGTTGAAGGTTCGCGGTGCCCCATTAAAACGATATCATTTGAAAAATGAGACTTCAGGCTAAAATAAACATTCGTTTCCTGTCAATATTGCTGCTGATATTTACGGTTGCCGGCACTATCTTTTATTATATGCTGGGCAATGTTGTCGATCATAATATCCGGGAAATGCTCGATTCGCGGAAAGCCTATATCCTCCTTGACCTTCAGAAGGAGGGATCCACCATAGACACAATTCCGTCATTGGATCATTCTCTTTTTATCAGAAGTATAGATAAATCGAGTAGTTACTCGTTTTTTTCAGATACACTTGCCTATGATCAGGCGGAAAAAGAGCTCATTCCCTTTCGAAAACTTACGTTCACTATTAAGCGAGGAGAAAATCAATACGAAATAGTGCTTCTTCAATCATTACTCGAATTGGAAGACCTTCGAAGCGTAATTTTCTCGTTCATGAGTGGCTTGTTTCTGGTGCTGATGATCTCCGTTTTCTTTGTAAACCGTTGGTTGTCTGTTCGCGCGTGGAAACCATTCTTTAAGAGCCTGTCCGTGTTGCGATTATGGAAATTTACAGAAGACAAGGATATTCATTTTAAACAATCCGGTATCGAAGAATTCGATCAGCTTAATAGCATCCTCGAGCATATGATGCAGAAAATCCGGACTGATTTCGTCAACCTTAAGGAGTTTACAGAAAATGCCTCTCACGAGATACAGACGCCACTTGCAATTATTAAATCGAAGCTGGAGCTGGTCTTGCAGGATAATTTACTGACAGATGCGCAGCATCAGCAGATTCGGGCGGCATTTGAATCTACCATACGTCTTTCTAAATTGAATGAAGCTTTGCTGCTTCTTTCAAAAATTGAAAATCAACAATTCGTTGGACAGGAGAAGATCGATTTTTGTTTGCTTTTTCAGGGTAAAGTCAAGAATCTGGAGGATCTATTCGAATTGAAGAAAATCGAGGTGATTTTTGATTTGAAGGATTCTGTGGTTTTCTATATGAATCCGCTTCTTGCAGACATTTTGGCAAATAATTTGCTGAGTAACGCGTTGAGGCACAATTATGAAAATGGTAAGATAATTATCATGGCAGAATTTCAGGAAATCACTATTTCCAATACCGGCAAAAACCAGGAAATTGATGCTTCAAAACTATTTCAAAGGTTTGCAAAGCAATCAAATTCGGATGATTCGAATGGCCTAGGACTTTCAATCGCTAATGAAATTTGCAAATCTAGTCATATTCAACTACGGTATCACTTCTCAGAGCAAAATCATCACTTTTCGTTAAAATCGATCCTCGGATAACCTATCTTTTTCCTATCTCCAAAATGTCTACCAATTCGTTAGATATATTTGAGTATTCATATTCTTAAAATTCTATTATCATGAAAAATTTTTTGATTTTATTTGTTTGTATTGCTTTTGCCATGAGCGTTTCGGCGCAGAAGTCCAAAGAGGAAAAAATTCCTGCCGAAGCAAAAGCAGGATTTGCTGCTAAATTTCCTGCTGCGAAAAGTGTAAAATGGAGTGTCGAAAAACCAGGTGAATTTGAAGTCGATTTTACCTTAAATAAAGTCGAACAATCCTGCCTCCTCGATTCCAAAGGCAACCTGTTGGAAACAGAGATTGAAGTAAAAGAGAGCGACTTGCCACAGGCTGTTAAATCTGCTATTGGTAAAGATTTCGCTGGTTACAAACTGGGTGAGATCACCAAAGCCACCGATGCAAAAGGTGTCGTTGCGTTTGAGATGGAAGCTGTAAAGGGGAAAGATAAACTTGCCATTGAGTTTGATCCAAACGGAAAGCTTCTGTCAAAAGCGCCATTGAAAGAAGAAAAGGAAGAGAAATAGATTAAGGCTCTCATCTCTTTACAGAATTTATCATCCGATAGCCGACCAGTCGGTCATATCTGGAAGAAAATCCGCGGTAGTAGACAAATATGTGATAGTTGTTTTCAGTTTCGACATGACTTCCTTCTAAAAAGCTAAAATCGACTTCCTGTGTCTCTTTGTTAAATATAACATACTGATAATCATAGAATCCTTGCTTTAAAAGGATGGATGCTTCATATAGTTTGGTTTCGGAATTGTATTTCATCTGATTGGCAGGTAAGCATTGCCAGTCGGAAAGTGCGCCGAAAACATAAATCTCCAGATTCGTCACCTGATCCGGCGGAATCAACGAAAAATGAACATCTATGTAATCTGCTTCGAGATCGTTGTCCGCGGCACGATCGTTTTTTATCAGGAAATTTCCGTTCAAATCATCCCACGCTCGATAAATTTCGTTGCCAAAGGATTTATCGGTTTCGAGAAAAATATGATATAGCGGATCGCGGTATTCAATAGCCTGGATACCCATTCCATTGGTCTGGAGGTTTTTTGCGTTGAAATTTCTGAATTCATTTCCTCCTTTGAAAGGATTTGTATGATCGTCGTAGTATAGCTGATTTTGACGGACATAGGTGGTCTTCAGATTGGTTCGCAGATTGTCGGTTCGTGAGTTTTGCATCACCACGGTTTTTATCTCATTGAGCGGATCAGTTATTGCTAGTCCCGGATAGTTAACGGCAAAAGCAACTTGCTGACTGGTACCCTTGTATCCTTCTAAGGCTGATTTGCGAACTTCACCTGATATTTCCACCTGCTTTTCAGATACATAGAATGGTCTGACTAGCACAGGCTTGTCTTTGTCGCTATTCTCCCATATTTTCAGTAGATAATTACCTGAAATACGAATTTTTACATTTTCGTTAGGCAAAACCAGTCTGTAGTTGACAAACGGAATTGTTGTGTTGATCGAATAAGCATAATCGTTCACGGGATTTTCCGGGAAGCCATCCATGTATTCGGATACGGCAACACGCGAAGGATTCCAGTCGGCATCACAATGAATGAGCGTATAATGATAGGATTTTGGATTCCTGGAGAGCTCATCAAATTTACACACCAGCTTTTGCGAATTTCCCAACTCCAGCACCGGCAACGAAAATTCCCATCCTTCGGTATGGAAAAGCACCGTGCGAATTTTTGGGTCAGTAAATGATGTTAATGCCCTATCCTGCTTGGGTTTCCCATACGAAAACAGGGTAGTTAAAACGATGGATAGGAGAACAAAAATCAGGAATTTTATAATTTTCAAGTGCAGTATTTTATAGCTAAAATAGTAATAATTTAGTTCGAAGGCTGAAGAATTCTATACCTTTGTGGAAAGTCTGCCGCTATGAGAAATATATTTTTGCTTTTTGTGCTATGCCTTGTCTCTATTTGTTCACTTTCGCAGGAAGCTGGCAATAAAACAGATGCTAAAGGTTTGAAACAAGGGAGGTGGGTCAGCAGATACCCCTCGGGAACCTTACGATATGAGGGAAGCTTTGTCAATGACAAACCGGTTGGTGAATGGAAGCGATACCACGAAAATGGCAAGATAAAGGCATTGTTGAGTTACCGGGCTCAATCGGATCGTCTCTTTGCTTCCCTGTTTGATACAGACGGAAAGCTCTATGCAAAAGGGGTTTTCGAAGGAACGATACGGGATAGTACCTGGAATTTTTATAGTGGAGAGAAAATTGTGCAGATTGAAAATTACCTCCTTGGTAAGAAAGAGGGGAAATCAACAGGATTCGATCAGTATGGAAAGGTTCTTTGGGAGAAGGAGTGGAAAAAGGATCAACTGGATGGGAAATCAATCGAGTATTATCCTACCGGACTGAAGCGAAATGAGATTTCTTTTGTGGAAGGTATAAAAAATGGTGTTGCACAATTTTACGATCAGGACGGCAATCTGTCTATGCAGGGTTTTTACAAGGATGATCTGTCTGATGGCGACTGGAAAGTTTTCGAAAAGGACGGCAGAATAAAATATCAGATCAAATATGCCAAGGGCGATATCCTTAACAGTGGGGCTCTCGACTCACTTCAGCTCAAAGAGTTTAAGAAATATGACAACGTGAAAGGGAAGATAGCGGATCCCGCATTGAACGAATCAGGAAAACCTTGAGCGGTCAGTAAATGGAATATTATTTCGCCGGGGCTGCTACAGCTCCTTTGAAATCGTTTAGGTACCATTCAATCGCCAGCCTGACGACACTGTTGTAGTTCATAACACCCTCATGAATTTTATTCGTTTTGAGGTAGGCATTGTTGGCAGCGGACTGAGCTTTGTCCATCGTCTCATTTCTGAGTTCCTTCCAGTGGTTGCGCTGCTTCATGATGTCTGCCATGGCCTTTTTATCGAAACGTTTCAGAAATTCTTTTATGGCCTCGTGATGGAAAGGATCACCCAAAAAGTATTGAAGTAACTGGATATTCGCTGAATATTTCAATCGGTTATCCGTACTGGAATTGCAAATATACCAGGCCATGAAGTTAGCCTCGGCTTCTCCGGAAACGCCAAATTGATGTGCTTTTTCGTGCGCCAGAACAAACGGATATTCCGTCGGTAAAAGCTCTCCGTTCAGATGTACCTCGTTGAAAAAAGGGCCGAAGTATCCGCTCACACCCGATTTGGCAAAGAACCAGGTATACAGCATTGTCTTGGGTCGTCTGCTTCCATTGGGATAATTGTAACCGAAATAGGAAGCATTATCCCGGTAGGATTGTTCCACCAAACTATCAATTACCGGATAGTCTTTTTTCGAAAATTCAACCCTGCTGTTATTTGCATTAGATATCAGGGTGTCGAGCACGGTCGGAAACATATCCACTTTTTCGATGTGCCGTGTCCAATTGAGCCGTTTCTCGATTGGCTGACGAAAGTAATTGAACCCCCAGGCGATATAAAAGAATGAATAAAGAATTGCGGCAAATTGCAGGCAGCGCAGGAGTGCGTTTACAATTCGTAATTTTCTGGTAAACAATAAGCCAAGGGCATAAAGAACAAACAGCACCACGATCGACCAAAACACATCCCACACAGAAAAGGGGAAAAGGTTGCTGAAGGCAGACAGGATAGAAGCCAGATAGGGGTACACTCCTTCAGAGTAGTACTTTTCAATGGATTCAGGATGATTTGCGCCCGATTCAACTGCTAGAAAAGTACCCAAAGCCACCAAAAACGGCACCAGGTTTTTGATGATTTGAACACCGGATTTCCCTTTCGACTTCATGGTAATGGGTCTATGATTTTTGCCAAAAGTAGGTAAAAAGAGGCGTAATTAAGTCACTTCTTCTTCCCATCTCGGCTTAAATCCGATATCCAATTGTCAATTTTCAATTAGTTGCTAACTTTGGAAGGATGAAGGACAGGTTTAGTATATCGGAACTCAATGGTGAGGTAAAAAAGGTACTCTCATCCAATTTCGCAGCACCGTTATGGGTCGTCGGAGAGATATCTGAGATCAATGTCAACGCAAACGGTCATTGTTACCTCACGCTGATCGAAAAGAGTGAGTCGGAAGACCGCATCGTTGCTCAGGCGCGTGGTACAATCTGGTCCTATACCTTCAGGATGCTTCGTCCGTATTTTGAATCGACAACCGGTCAGCAGCTTACCGACGGGATTAAAGTATTGCTTCAGGTTTCCGTCGAGTTCCATGAATTATACGGATACTCGCTGAATGTGCGAAATATCGACCCGACCTATACCATGGGGGATCAGGCAAGGAAGCGAAGGGAGATAATCAAACGGCTCACCGACGAAGGTGTGCTCACGATGAATAAGGAACTGGAGCTTCCGTTGGTACCTCAGAAGATTGCCGTTATCTCGTCGGCAACTGCCGCTGGATTAGAAGATTTTATGGAACAGCTGGCAAGTAACGCTAAAGGAATACATTTCTATACATGCCTTTTCCCCGCAGTAATGCAGGGAAACCAGTCAGAGCAATCTATCATAGATGCGCTGGATAGGATCTATCCGTACGAGAATTTTTTTGATTTGGTAGTGATAATCCGCGGGGGAGGATCGCAGGTAGATCTGAGCTGCTTCGATAATTACAATGTGGCCTACCATGTTACACAGTTTCCCCTTCCTGTGCTTACCGGAATCGGACACGAAAAGGATGATTCTATCGTAGACATGGTTGCACATACCAGACTTAAGACGCCCACCGCAGTTGCCGAATTTATTATTGAGGGAGCCGATGCTTTTGAGGATCGGATTAACCTTTCGCTTCAGGAAGCGATTGAAACGGTGGAAAGCCGAATGGAGGAAGAAGAGGACCGGCTCGAAGCGCTTACCAGAGAGATAGCGTCGCAGGTTCGGGAACAGTTGGGGAAGAAGCAAAATGAATTGATGCAGCGATCATGGAAATTCAGACAAGAGATCAAACTCATTCTTCAAAGTAGGGAGCACCAACTTGCCAAAAAATTGCAAAAGATAGGTTTTCTGACGGATCACTATCTTTTTGCTAGAAAGCAACGTATCGTAAGGGCGCAAAATTTTTTAGACGTCACAATTTTCAGAGGACTGAACAGTAATAGTCAGAGATTGGATGCCTATGTTGATAGATTCAGACGCATCGTAAAAAGACAGTGGGAAAATGAGATGCATCGATTGGAAATAGCGGAACAGCTTGGTGCTTTATCCAATCCGGATGCGATTTTGAAGAAGGGATATACGATTACGACAAATAGTGGCGGATTGGTCAGAAACCCTGCATTACTGCAAAATGATGAGTTATTGAGGACTCGTTTTTTTGATGGTTCTGTTTTGAGTAAGGTGGTAGAAATTACAAAAAGCAATAATAATGATCAGTAAAAAAGCATTGTCATACAAGGAGGCAATCCTTGAGATCGAGGAAATTCTGCGACAAATTGAAAATGATGAACCGGACGTCGATCAGTTATCTTCAAAAGTGAAAAGGCTATCATCCCTTGTTTCATACTGTCGGGAAAAGCTTCATAACACGGAAGAAGAGATAGAAAGCATCTTAAAGGAGATAGAAAAAAACTAGAATCAGTTAAAAATTGCTATTTTTTTAATTCATTTCAAAATTCTAGCTATAATTGTGTCGATAATGATTATCTTTAGTTTTATCACACAAATAGTTAGAGTATGAAAAATAAGAAATCTGCAGATTCAAAAATTGATTTTTCATTCGAAAATATACATTTTTCGTGTGAAGGTGATAACGACTGGGTTGAGAAACAGTTGAATAATATGCTTAACAGGATTCCATCTCTCCTTTCGGTTCATAAAATGAACGAGAATTTGGTCGAGGATGTGATTGATGTGAAGGAGGAAGATGTAAATGAGGTGAGTGAGAATATTCCTAAAACACCAAAATTTAGGGCAGGTAAATCACTTAGGGATGCTATCCGGGTAAAAAAGCCTAAAACCGATAAGAAGATCAAGATAAAGTCGGTTAAAGAGAAGGTTGTAAAGGAAAAGGCTGCCAAAGCACCTAAGACCGTAGTTACTGTCGAACCGATAGAAGTGGCTCCTCCAAAAATCAAGGTAGCAAAGATTCCCAGAGCTACCAAGGAGCCTAAAGCGCCTAAAACAGCTAAGGTTCCCAAAGTCAAAGCAGCAAAAGTTGCCAAAGAAAAGACAATCATTGACTCCGCGTTATCCCAATTTATTGAGGAGAAGAAAGTCACGAACAATCAGGTGCGCAAATTTTTAGCTACCGCGGTTTTCCTGGCGAAGAGTAATGATATAAAGAAGCTTTCAACCCCAATGATTTCAAAAGCATTAAAATCAAATGGGATTGAAAAACTTCAGAATGCCAGCGATTGTCTCAATAAAAATGAGAAAAAGGGCTACTGTATCAAAGACGGGAAAGAGTTTATAATCACTGAAAACGGATATCTGTCTATCGAATAGATAGCTATAATCCTTAAAACTCTATCGACAAACCAAGAAGATAGCTAATTCCTGCTTGCGGGAAATAGCCATCTTCTTTTTGTCTTGTCCCTTCGGAATAATATGAATATACCCATCCGTTTGATTCATACTTTTCATCAAAAAGGTTATTAATCGACGCAAAAAGCATACACTTTTTCACCAGCTTTTGGGGAAGCGCGTAATCGAATTTTAAATTGCTGACAAAATAGGGATTCAGCGAACGGTCTGTGCTTGAGGTATTATCCAGGTACTGTCGGCTCACATAGGTCGACTGGAAATTAATATTCAGGGCTTTTGCAGTCTGCCAGGAAATTGTACTGCCAGCAACGAATGTTGGAGAAAAGGCGATATCCGTGGTGCCAAGATCATGCGTGATCTGATTTCCCCATTTATCCCAATCGTCTACATATTCCACAAAATCAATGATCTTATTTTTGCTGAGTGTGGCATGATGTTCCCATGTTATATTTTTCAGAATGGATAGCTTCCCGCTATACTCTATACCCATTCTGTAACTTTCGGGAACGTTGGTCATAATTGCTGATCCTACATCATTTATTCTTCCGGTCATTATTAACTGATCGCGGTAGTTCATCCGGTAAAGATTTACGGACATTGCGTATTTACCGGTTCCTCCTTTGTAGCCTAATTCAAAATCATGCAGTTTTTCCTGAGTAGGAGCCGGCTTAGACGGATCTGCATCTGTATAGTTGCTTCGATTTGGTTCCCTGTGGGCATTCCCGTACGAAAAATAGAAGCTCTGTCTGTCATTCAGAGCGTAATACATTCCTGCTTTGGGATTTAGAAAATCGAATTTATGGGTTTGTGTGAGATTTCGCAGATCATCATCAACGCCGTCGATACTATAATCAATATGTCTGAACTGTGCGTCGGCATAAATCGATAATTTTGTGGTAAGCTGATAGTTTAGTTTTGCGAAAATATTGAAATCAATTTTCTTTCCTTGAGATCTGTACCATTCGTGGTTTATTGGATTATTGCCATAATATTGAGCCCAGATTACCTTGCCAAAATTGTCACCGGCGTAGGTGTTCCAAGCCGCCCCTGATATCAGTTCCGTCTTTTTACTTTTGTAGCTGACAGAACCAATTGCGCCATAAAAATCATTGTCGAGCCATTTTCTGCGAACAAGATCGGTCTCTTTGATCGTCGTATTGCCAATAATAATCGGGGTCATCAGGTAATCGGAAAGCGATTGATTTTGGCGGTATTCTTCATAATATCCCCTTCCATAGGTATAGTGAAGCGATAGATTTGCACTCAGTTTATTATTGAACTGATGGGTATAATGAAGTTGGTAATGATCTTGCTGATAGTTGTCGGTCTCATTGTCATAAAAGGAAACCTCGCCGTTTTTCCCGTATATGATTCCTGCCGGATTATAGGTGCGGTCGCTCACGAGCATAGTCGAAGGTATTCCGTACCAGGCCTGATACGTTTTTTCTTTTCCGGAGAAAACGATCGCTTTCAGCATGGATTTCTCAGTAATGTATCCTCCCGTTAGATAAAAGGAGTGAAGATCGCTGGCCGCGCGATCGACAAAGCCATCTGAGCTTATCTGCGACAAGCGGGCTTCCACAATAAACCGACCATCGAGTAGTCCGGAACCAACATTGACCGTATTTTTCAGGGTCCTGAAACTGCCGGCAGCAGTGCTGAACCCGGCATAGCTTTTTTGATTCAGGTTACTGGTCTGTACATTTACGGTACCTCCAAAGGCGCCGGCTCCATTGGTTGAGCTCCCGACGCCACGTTGAATCTGAATATTTTCGGTTGATGCGGCAAAATCGGGAAGATCCACAAAATAAACGGAATGCGATTCTGCGTCATTGAGCGGTATCCCGTTAACAGTCATGTTAATACGGTTGGCATCGCTGCCCCGTATTCGAAAGTTGGTGTAGCCAATTCCTGTTCCAGCATCCGATGATGTAACCAACGACGGGGTCATGCTAAGCAAATACGGCAAATCCTGGCCATTTTGCTTGTCGGTCTGTTTGCTGATATCAAGATTGGTATAGGCTACCGGAGTGCGATCTCCGGCTCTGGTGGCGGAAACAATTACATCTTCCGTCATTATATCTGCGGCCTCCAGCGTGACCGAAATTCGATTATTGCCCGGATTTAAATGTACGTTTGATTTATAGTTGCGATATCCGATATAGGATATAGTTAGCTCACAATTATCAACCTTGATCCCTTCAATCGAAAATTGCCCTTTGCCATCTGTCGCCAAGGCTTTTTTCAGCGATTCAATCCGGACAGTGGCGCCCGGGAGCGTTTCTCCGCTGCTATTCTGGACTTTCCCCTGCAATGAATATTGCGCAGAAAGCTGTGCTGAGGAAAATGCTACGAGCAGGAAAAGGATTATTCGGGGGAAAAAGTTGACCCTTTTGTTAAGGGAAAGACTCCAATCTGAAACGATATTCTTCATTGCCTTCAATTATTGATTTTTACTTAACAACTGAGAGGTGCAATGTTTATATGCGCAGACGGAGATACTTTTGAAAGTGATATTTCATTTTCCCTTTCCGGCATTACCCGGACAGGTTCGATGGGTTTGATCTCAGCCTGTATGTTTAAGGCACCCCTAATTCGGCACAAAGTTAAATAAAATAAGTGGAAAGTTGAGAGTTGAGAGTGAAAAGTTGAAAATGAAGCACTCCTCAACTTTTCATTCTTCACTCTTCATTCTTCACTTTCCACTCTTAACTCTCAACTTCCTACTGTTGTCCCCACTTTTTTAAAGTGGCTATATTTGCCTGATTGATAATATTTTTCGCCTCAGGCGTATACAGAAAATCTATTTCTTTTTGGAAGTGTTCGGTGATCTTCCCGCGCACCATTTTCATCGTGCTATTTAGCATGTGGTTTTGTTCGGTAAATGCTTCCGGCAATATTAAAATGCTTGCGGGCAACCACCTTTCGGGAAACTCATTCTCGAATTTTCCACCTTTTTTATACTGATCAATCTCGTGCTTTATCATTTCGAGGGCTTTCACACACCCCTCGTCAAATTTAAGCGAGGTACCGTACTTGTCCAATTGCCGCTTGATTTCCTGAATATTCGGCACGAACATTCCCACCGTATATGGGTTCTGGTTATTGTAAAGCATCGCCTGTTCGATGATGGAAGATTGATCTACAATTGCCTCCTCAATGCCTTCCGGACTGTATTTTTCTCCATCATTGCCAATCAGCAGACTCTTAAACCTTCCAAGAACATAAAGAAAGCCATCCTTTGAGAGATAACCCATGTCGCCTGTGTGCAACCAGCCGTCTACAATTGTTTCGCTGGTCGATTTGGGATTATTCCAGTAGCCTTTCATCACGTTCCCACCTTTCACGACGATTTCTCCCTTTTCACCTATTGGAAGCTCTTTGTTGTCACTATCTACAATTTTAGTTTCGAGGTATTTGACAACTTTACCAGACGACCCAAACTTGACGGCATAAGGAGAATTGGCTGAGATGATCGGGGAGGCCTCTGTAAGTCCGTAACCTTGATAGACAGGGATTCCCAACGCGCTAAAGAATCGCTGTAACTCCGTGTCTAAAAGCGCTCCTCCTCCGATGAAAAATTTTAATCTTCCACCAAAGTTTTCACGGATCTTTGAGAACAAAATCTTATCGTACAAAAGAACCATCGGCTTGAGGAATACTCTCCAGCCTTTCCCTTTATTCCAGCCGTCTCCATTGTAAGCATATCCAACTTTCAAGGCATGATTGAAAAGCTTTTCCGTGAAAGCGCCCTTGCTTTGAATCCCCTTTTCGATATTCTTTCTGAAGTTTTTGGAGAGTGCTGGCACGCTCATCATGATGTATGGTCTGATTTCCTTTATATTCTGCGGCACATTTCGTATCGTTTCGAGAGGGGTTTTCCCTGTTTGAACGGATGCGATGGAGGCTCCCTTCATCATAAATGTGTAGAGGCAGGCGGTATGAGCGAAAGAGTGATCCCACGGCAACGTTGCCAGTGTGATATAATCCGAATAGATCTCCAATACGGTATGCGCCTGAATGACATTTACCGTATAGTTATTATGGGTTAACATGATTCCCTTAGGATCAGCCGTAGTGCCTGAAGTATAGGAGATATTGGCTACATCATCCGGCTGAATGTTTTGCCAGACTTGCTCAAATGTTTTTTTGTTTTTATCGTCAGAAAGAAAGGCGACCCCTTTGGCAACAACATCTTTCAGGGAGATTTCTTTCGTTCCCGGATTTGCATCCCCGTCCAATAAGATAACATACTCAAGTGAAGGAAGTTGATCAATTATTTCGGCAAGCTTAGATGTCTGCCCACCTGAAATAATCATCATTTTTACTCCCGAATGTTCAATCCTGAATTTTAATTCGGAGGGCTCCAGTCTTACCGACAGTGGCACGTTGATTGCACCACAGTAAAGAATGGAAAGTTCACTTATAAGCCAATAATTTCTACCTTCTGATAACAGCCCTGCCCGTTCACCCTTTTGCAGCCCGAGAGACATTAATCCTGCCCCGAATTCATATACGGCTTTCTGAATCTCTTTGTAGGTTGAAGGCTTGTATTGGTCAGTTAATTTCTCCCACAGTAACGGGTTGTCAGAGAAACTCTTAACGCTCGTTTCAAAAAGTTCAATTAATGTTTTCATAGTCAGTGTGTTTCGAAATGAAGAGAGGTCTTCGACTTAAAAGTCTCTCCCGGATGTAAAACGGTAGTTGGGAATTCAGGATGGTTCGGAGAATCAGGAAAGTGCTGCGTCTCAAGCGCCAATCCGCTGTAGCTTCCAAACCGATTCCCTAACGTAGGAATCCAGAAGCCAGTATATAGTTGTATTCCAGGCTCATTTGTAAAAACAGACACCGAGCGTCCTGTTTCCTCTTCAGATAATTTGGCGGCGAAGACCATCTTCTTATCGGCATTGTCCAGAACATAGTTCAAATCGTAACCATCCGCGAGAGAACCGATGTCTGCCCCGACCGACTTGGTCTCAGAAAAATCGAATGGCGTATTCGTCACGTCGGCGATTTCACCGGTAGGTATTAAAGTGGAATCGGAAACTGTCCGTTTTTTGCTGTTCAATTGAAGACGATGATTGAAAACATTTTCTTTGCCACCGTTAAGATTAAAATAGGTGTGATTTGTCAAATTCACCACGGTTGTCCTGTCCGTGACGGCCTTGTATTCAATTTGAAATTCGTTCTTGTGTGTCAGTTTATAGAGGATAGTAATATCCAGGTTACCCGGATAATTCTCCTCAAGATGCACACTTCGGTATTTTAATTCCAGTCCAACGAAATCAGGCATTTCAATGGTTTTAGGTGCCCAGATCATCTTATCAAATCCCTCTTTTCCACCATGAAGATGGTTTGGGCCATTGTTGATGTTCAGTTGATATTTTTGTCCGTCAAGTTCCAGATTGCCCTTTGCGATGCGATTACAATATCTCCCGCAAACGGCTCCGAAATACGGATAATTTGAAAGATAATCTGTAGACAGGTACTCGTCCAATGTGCTGAATCCAAGAACTATATTTTCTTTATTCCCTTTTTTATCCGGCATCTCAATGGAGGTGATAATGGCGCCATAATTGGTGATCTTAACTGATATCCCTTTGGGATTTACAAGTGTGAACAAAAAAACTTTTTCACCATGACAACATTGTCCAAATACTTCTTTTTTGATATTCATATCGTTTAATTTAGAAAGTCCGGTTGTAAACTTATACAAATAGAAGTTTTCCTGAAAGTATTCACAACAAATTTTCTCATTCGGGAGGTAAATTTTGTCCCAAAAATATTTTTTGGTAAATCGGATGATAAATCTAATTTTACGTAGAACATCTATTTCGAGGCTGCACTTCTTTCGACAAATTCTTTACTATCATGAGGGGATACGATGTAATTGGGGATATTCACGGATATGCTTCTTTACTGAAACAGCTTCTAATCGAGCTGGGATACAAGCGGACTGACGGCATATGGCGTCATCCGGAAAGAAAAGTCATATTTGTCGGTGATTTCATCAATCGCGGTCCTGAAATCAGGGAAACCGTATTAATGGTTCGCTCGATGGTGGAGGCTGGAAGCGCCCTGGCTATCCTGGGAAATCATGAGTACAGTTGCATATTATACCACATCAAAGACGACAACGGCACCTTCATGTCTCGCCACATAGCTGGAAACAGAACCCAAATTCAAAAAACGCTGACAGTCTTTAAGGAGTTGAAAGATGAGTGGTTAGATCATCTAAAATGGATGCGCACATTGCCGTTCTTTCTCGACTTGGGCGATATACGGATTGGCCATGCCTATTGGAACGATTCTGAGATCGAGAAACTTAAGGAATTTCTACCTGAAGGGCGTCTGAAGAAGAAATTTATCCGGGACATGCATGAGAAGCATCCCGATATGGCTATAATCGTTTATAAACTGCTGAAGGGTCTTGAATTTAGAACCCCCAAAGATATTATCATTAAGTGCAGTAAAGGCCTTAGCAGGAAGGTCTTTACCTTAAACTGGTGGATCAGCCCGAAAGACAAGACATTCAGGCAGCTCTATTTTGGTAACAAATTTATCTTGCCGGATTATCATTTTCCAATAGAGCTGGCTCCGGATTATGAACCTTATTCAACGGAACTGCCGGTTGTTTTCTTTGGACATTATTGCTTATCAGGTGGTCCGCAAATAGTTCAGCAAAACATTTGCTGCCTCGACAGCTGTGTCGATACCACCGGCAAACTTTCGGCATACCGGTGGAGCGGTGAGAAGAAATTAACTGCCGAGAATTTGGTGGTTGTGGGGTAGAGGCACCGGTCATTCAAGGTGCCTCTGTAATTTTCATTCCCACTCAATCGTTGCCGGTGGTTTTGAACTAATATCATAAACCACCCGGTTAATTCCCCTTACTTTGTTGATGATATCATTCGAAACCTTTGCCAGAAATTCGTATGGCAGATGAACCCAATCAGCCGTCATTCCGTCGGTTGAGGCCACAGCCCTCAATGCCACCACATTTTCATACGTTCTTTCGTCGCCCATGACACCTACAGATTGGACAGGCAACAACATCACGCCCGCCTGCCAAACTTTGTCGTAAAGACCCCATTCACGCAGGGCTTGTGTGAATATGGCATCCGCTTCCTGCAAAACTCTTACTTTTTCAGGAGTAACGTCAGAAAGGATACGAATTCCCAATCCTGGGCCGGGGAAAGGATGACGACCCAGCAGTTCAGCTTTAACTCCAAGCGCCTTTCCAACCCTCCTTACTTCATCTTTGAACAATAGGTTAAGCGGTTCAACCACTTTCAATTTCATCTTCTCCGGTAGTCCGCCAACATTGTGATGCGACTTAATTGTGGCAGACGGACCGTTAACCGACACCGACTCAATTACGTCAGGATAAATTGTCCCTTGAGCCAGCCATTTAACATCTTGAATTTTATGCGCTTCAGCATCAAATACTTCGATAAAATTCTTACCGATCGACTTCCTTTTTTTCTCAGGGTCTGTTATTCCGGCAAGGTCGTTCCAGAATTTTTCCTTCGCGTCTACACCGATAACATTAAGTCCCATTCCTTTGTAGGACTCGAGTACGTCGGAAAATTCATTCTTACGCAGTAGTCCGTTGTCGACAAAAATGCAAGTTAGGTTGGAGCCGATGGCCTTGTTTAGCAACACACCGGCAACACTTGAATCAACGCCTCCGGAAAGTCCGAGCACCACCTTGTCATTCCCTAATTTCTGCCGCAATTGGGATATCGTTGCTTCAACAAAAGAGTCTGGAGTCCAGTCCTGGCTGCATCCGCAGATATCTACAAGGAAGTTCTCCAGTAACCTGGAGCCTTCAGCGGTGTGATAGACCTCCGGATGAAACTGAATCGCGTAGGTAGATTCACCAGTAACCTTAAAGGCAGCAAATTCAACATCCTCGGTTGAGGCTATAACCTCATAATTTTCGGGTAGTCTGACAATGGAATCTCCGTGCGACATCCATACCTGAGAGTTATCACTGATATGATTGAAAAGCAGATTATTTCGTTCTATCCATTTTAAATTTGCCCGTCCATACTCTCTCGAATCCGAGGCAGCGACTTCACCTCCAAAAAAATGCGCAAGGTATTGGGCGCCATAACAAACACCGAGAAGCGGAAATTCCCCCCGGATCTCAGAAAGGTCAATCCTCGGCCCCTTCTCGTCTCTGACGGAGTAGGGGCTTCCTGATAATATGATACCTTTCACTGAATCATCGATTGCAGGGAAGTGGTTGAACGGATGTATTTCGCAGAATACATTGAGCTCGCGAACCCTTCTGCCAATCAATTGTGTGTACTGTGAACCAAAATCCAGGATTAAAATTTTTTCCATAAAAAGGGCAAACTATAGTTTTCTAACCCAGATATTGCGGTAGCTTACAGGGTTACCATGGTCTTGTAATTCAAGGGCAGCAGCGCCATGTGCTTCGTATTTAGGAATTCCGATATACTCGGTATGCCCGAAGAGTGAAATATTATTTTGAACCAAAACGCCATTTTGCAACACGGTTACACGGGCAGGTGAAAAGACTGTGCCATCTTCTTTGAATCTTGGCGCGGTATAAATTACATCGTAAGTCTGCCATTCACCTGGTTTTTTACAAACGTTCACAAGGGGTGCGTATTGTTTGTAAATGGATCCGGCCTGACCGTTGCGGTATGTTCTGTTTTGATAGTTGTCAAGTACTTGTAATTCATACCTTCCCTGAAGAAAGATTCCAGAATTGCCACGTCCCTGGCTTTCCCCTTTAACTTCAGAAGGAGTACGCCATTCAATGTGCAATTGAAAATCCATCATTTCCATTTTACTCTTGATACCTCCTGCGCCTCTCACAATTGTAAAGCAATTGTCTGCAACACTCCAACCCGATGGTTCGTTTTTCGTATTCGTCCAGTTCGCATTGAAGCTTTCCTGGGTGCCGTCAAATAAGACAACGGCGTCGGAAGGTGCATCTGAAGGTAATTGCCCCGGTGTGACAACTGCTACTTCAGGATCCCAGAACTCCGTCATTTCGGGCTTCATTTTGGCCAATTCCTCTCTTGTCGGTTCTGGTTTCTTGGGCGTTTCAGCTTTTTGTCCGAATACAGCGAATGAGCATAATACAAAGGATATCAAAACTAATTTTTTCATGGTAAAATTTTATGTTAAATTGCTAAATCATTCATTACTTCGTCAATCTTCGCGGAGGTTGAAATTTCAACCTGATCATACTCCTCTCTTGAAGCCAAAGGAGCCTTCGCCTCAATATAGAATTTTATCTTCGGTTCAGTTCCCGATGGCCGTACTGAAACTTTTGTGCCGTCCACAGTAAAAAACTGCAGCACATTCGCCGTTATTTTCTGATTAATCGGTCTTTCCTCTCCGGTGAGGATGTTCTTTTCAATAAGGGTTTCATAGTCTTTCACCCATTCCAGTAAAGACCCGGCCAGTTGTTTAGGAGGATCGTTCCTGAATTTAACCATCATCTGCTCAATCTCTTCTGCCCCAGTTTTCCCCTTTCGAACGATGTATTTCATCTTCTCTTTTGAATAACCGTAAGTCAGGTAAATATCCTGCAGCATCTGATACAGTGTGAGCTTGTTATCTTTTGCCCAAGCGGCAATCTCGGCCATAAGTGCGCACGAAGTAACGGCGTCCTTGTCGCGTACAAAATCTGCTGGAAGGAAGCCAAAACTTTCTTCGCCACCACCAATATATTTCTTCTTGCCTTCGTTTTCACGGATTACCTCGGCGATAAACTTGAATCCGGTATAACAGTCATAATATTCAACTCCGTTTTTGGTGGCTATTTCTGCAGCCAACTCCGAAGTCACAATGGTTTTGACCACATACTCCAGTCCGGTAAGCAATCCAAGCTCCTTCCGTTTCGTGATAATATAATAAAGGAAGATCAAAACGGTCTGATTTCCGTTGACCAGAATAAAATCTCCTTTGTCATTTTTTATGGCAATGCCAATGCGATCGGCATCCGGGTCAGTTGCCATAACCAAATCCGCATCAACTTCTCTGGCTTTCTTCAGCGCCAGTGCTAGTGCGGCAGGCTCTTCCGGATTCGGAGAAATTACGGTGGGGAATTCACCACTCACAACATCCTGTTCCGGAATATGAATGACATTCGTGAATCCCATTTTTGCCAGCGCCATCGGAACGAGTTTTACCCCGGTTCCGTGTATTGGCGTATAGACGATCTTCAGATTATGCTGATTTTTTATAGCTTCCGGAGACAGCGAAACGGAAACTACCTTTTTCAGATAGCGTTCGTCCATGTCAGCCCCCAGCGGGTAGATCAATTCCGGCCTTCCCTTAAACAGGATATTGCTGGCTTTAACCTTTCCAACTTCAGCAATGATATTTATATCGTGCGGCTCAACGATCTGAGAGCCATCATCCCAATAGGCTTTGTACCCATTGTATTCTTTCGGATTATGTGAGGCTGTGAGAATAATTCCACTTTGCAAACCTAGCTCACGGATGGCAAATGAAAGTTCCGGAGTGGGTCTTAATGACTCAAACAGATACACTCTAATTCCATTCGCTGAAAAGATCGCGGCTGCAGTCTCTGCAAATAATCGGCTATTATTTCTGCAGTCGTGCCCGATGGCCACCTTTATTTCCGGAAGATGCACAAAAGTCCGGATAAGATAATTGCTCAACCCTTGCGTGGCGGCGCCAACCGTGTATATATTCATCCTGTTGGAACCTACTCCCATGATCCCGCGCAGACCTCCTGTGCCAAATTCCAGATCACGGTAGAAAGCATCAATCAGATCAGATGAATCCTCTTTCTCAATTAATTTTTTGACTTCCGCTTTAGTGGCAGCATCATAGTTACCATTCAGCCATTCGTTGGCTTTAAGCAGAACATTTTCGGGAATTTCACTTGTTTTCATCTTCTCTTAATTTAATAAGACATATTTTAAGGCTATCTCTCCAATACGGAATTTCGATGCCAAAAGTAGATTTGATTTTTGTTTTATTCAAAACCGAGTAGGCCGGTCTTGTTGCCGGGGTCGGGTACGACAAGGTATCAATCGGATTTACCTGGCACGTAATTTCAGGGGAATTTTCAAAAATAGCTTTCGTGAAGTCGAACCAACTCGCTACGCCTTCATTCGAATAATGATAAATTCCGGTAACGAACGATCTGCTTTCTTTGGCTGATTTCTGAATTATATCAAGTATGACTTTGGCCAGATCACCAGCGTAAGTGGGGGTTCCGACCTGATCGGCAACGATACCCAGTTGAGGCTTTTCTTTTCCCAATCGTAACATTGTTTTTACAAAGTTCGTCCCGTAGGCGGAATATAACCAGGAAGTACGAATAATTATGGATTTTATCTCCGACCGTAGAATGGCCGTTTCGCCTTCCAACTTGGTTATTCCATATACCGATTGTGGTTTGACAATGTCTTTTTCATGATACGGCGCCGATTTCTTTCCATCAAAAAGATAGTCTGTAGAAATATGAATCAGCCTCACCCCGGATTTTTTGCACGCCCTGGCTAAATTTGCAACGGCAAGGTGATTGATTTTCTCGGCCAAAACCTCTTCTTTCTCAGCTTTGTCGACAGCTGTATATGCCGCACAGTTGACAATAAAAGCGGGTTTTTCTGCCTCAAAAAATGAGTCAACCGCTACCGGATCGCAAATATCCAGTTCTTCAATATCCGTAAAAATAAAAGAAAGATCAGAATAACCGGATGATAGTTCTTTAATTGAACGTCCAAGCTGACCCTTTGATCCTGTGATGATTACCTTCATATTTTGGCGCGGTTAATGAGTGCAAATGTGGAAAGTAAAAGTAATAGAAAAATTGATTGTTCCCCCTTTACCACAAATTATACGGATTTTTAGACAACATGGAGTTGTAATATTTTGGTTCCCCGGATACCTCGACTCCCAGCCATGCTGGTTTTACAAAATCCTCCTCTTCATCGGTGAGCTCAACTTCTGCAATTACCAGTCCAAGGTTGTTTCCTAAAAATTCATCCACTTCAAACACATGCTTCTCTACATCAATTTCATAACGAATTTTGTCAATAACCCCGGGTCCGCACAATGCTAAAAGATCATTGGCATCCTCAATCGAAATCTTCTTTTCCCATTCAAATCTTGATACTCCCGATTCGTTGCTTCCCCCTTTTATCGTTAGAAAGGCCGAATCCTCCTTGACCCTTACCCGTACTGACCTCTTTGGATCCGCACTCAGATAGCCTTGAGTTATCCTGAAATGCCTGCTGGCTTCTTGCTTAAAGTGATCGTTTAAAACCAGGAATTTTCGTTCGATTTCCAGAGCCATAATGCATCTCTTTTATGTTTTTAATATAATTTTCTAGTCTTCAAATACGAACTCGCTACGACCCCAAACATATTCAATTTTTCTGAATCCATACTGATAAATGATCAGGATGAAAATGTTTGTTAATCAATTGATTAGGTGGTTAAAAATATTTGAGCGTGCTGTTTGAATTATTTGAAAATATTCATACCTTTGCGCCCATTCAAAATAATGTCTAATTTATTAATTTTAGGAGAACTTAAAAATGAGTGAAATTAACGAAAATCAGGAGGTAAACGAGACTGTAGAGAATTCTGCGGTTGAGCCAGCCAACAATGAAGTAGCGGAAGTTACTCCGGTAGTTGAAGAAACTCCGGTAGTTGCTGAAGAGCCGGTAGCGGAGGAAGTAGTAGCCGTTGTTGAAGAACCGGTAGTTGAAGAAAAAGTAGTAGTCGCTGTAAAACCTACATTGGTAGCAGCCGCTGTTGCAACTGAAGAGGAATTTGACTGGGATGCTTTTGAAGGTAAAAAAGCAGTTGCAGGTTCGTCTTCCAAACAATCTATGACCGAGATGTACGACAATACCCTCAATATCCTGCAGGAGAAAGAGTGTGTTGATGGTATCGTTATCTCAATGAACAAACGTGAAGTTGTAGTAAACATTGGCTACAAATCTGACGGCATTGTATCGGTCAACGAATTTAGATACAACCCGAACCTTAAAATTGGCGACAAAGTTGAGGTTTATGTTGAAACACTAGAAGATAAAAAAGGCCAGTTAACTCTTTCCCACAAAAAAGCTCGCGCAATGCGCAGTTGGGATCGTGTCAATGCTGCTCTCGAAAATGACGAAATTATTACCGGATTTATCAAATGCCGTACGAAAGGCGGTATGATTGTCGATGTATTCGGAATTGAGGCATTCTTACCAGGATCTCAAATTGACGTCAAACCAATCCGTGATTACGATATCTATGTTGGTAAAACAATGGAATTCAAGGTTGTCAAAATCAACCACGAATTCAGAAACGTTGTCGTTTCCCACAAAGCGCTTATCGAAGCAGAATTGGAACAACAAAAGAAAGACATCATCTCCAAACTTGAAAAAGGTCAGGTACTTGAAGGTACAGTTAAGAATATCACCTCTTATGGTGTATTCATCGACCTTGGCGGCGTAGATGGATTGATTCACATTACAGACCTTAGCTGGGGCCGCGTAGCTCATCCAAATGAAATCGTTCAACTGGATGAAAAAATCAACGTGGTTATCCTTGACTTCGACGATGAGAAGAAGAGAATCGCTCTCGGCTTGAAACAATTGGCTTCTCACCCATGGGATAATGTAAGCGCTGATCTTAAAGTTGGCGACGTAGTTAAGGGTAAAGTCGTTGTGATCGCTGATTACGGCGCATTTATCGAAATTGCTCCTGGTGTTGAAGGTTTGATCCACGTTTCTGAAATGAGCTGGTCACAACATCTTCGTTCTGCTCAGGACTTCCTGAAAGTAGGAGATGAAGTTGAAGCTACAATCCTTACTCTTGACCGCGACGAACACAAAATGTCGTTGGGTATCAAGCAAATGAAGAACGATCCTTGGTCACAGATTGAAACTAAATACACTATTGGAACTTCCCACACTGCTAAAGTTCGCAATTTCACCAATTTTGGTGTGTTTGTAGAAATTGAAGAAGGTGTCGACGGACTAATCCACATTAGTGATTTAAGTTGGACTAAGAAGATCAAACATCCTTCTGAATTTACATCTATCGGTTCTGAAATCGAAGTTCAGGTTCTGGATATCGACAAGGAAAATCGCCGTTTAAGCCTTGGCCACAAACAATTGGAAGAAAATCCATGGGATGTATTCGAAACGATCTTCACCGTTGATTCTATCCACGAAGGTACCGTTATCGACCTTTTCGACAAAGGTGCTGTAATTTCACTTCCTTACGGAGTTGAAGGTTTTGCTACACCACGTCACTTGGTTAAAGAAGATGGTTCTCACGTGAAAATGGATGAAAAACTGGAATTCAAAGTAATCGAATTCTCTAAATCAGCCAAGAGAATCATTCTTTCTCACTCTCGCGTTTACGAAGATGTGAAAAAGACTGAAGATACAGCCAAGAAAAAAGCGACTCCAAAGCAAACAACTAAGAGCGTTAAACCAGTGAAAGATACGATGGAGAAAACAACTCTGGGCGATATCAGCGAACTGGCAGCTCTGCGTACTCAAATGGAAGAAAACGAGAAAAAATAAATTTTCCGTTACTCGATAAATAGATTAAAACCCGGCCAATTGGTCGGGTTTTTTTAACTTCGGTTATGAATACATTTTCAGTTACAATTCTTGGAAGTGGCTCGGCAACGCCGACGTTACACAGGTTTCCGACTTCCCAGGTGGTCAGGCTCAATGAGCAGTTGTACCTGATTGATTGTGGGGAAGGTACTCAGATTCAACTTCGAAAATTTGGATTCAAACTTGGGAAAATCAATCACATCTTCATCTCGCACCTTCACGGTGATCATATTTTCGGTCTGCCCGGACTGATCTCATCACTCGCTCTTCATGGCAAAAAGGGGGAACTCCATATCTATGCGCACTCCGACCTTCCGGCAATGATGGAAGGGATGATGAAGTTTATGAACGAGGCGACAGATCTAAAAGTGACCTATCATCCGCTGAACTTCAAACGAAATTCCATTCTTTTCGAAGACAGGAAAATTCGGATTTCTTCTTTCCCGCTAAAACATCGCATACCTTGTTGCGGATTTCTCTTTCAGGAGTTAGCTCCCGAGTTGCACCTCGATAAGCGCGCACTGAAAATCTATGATATACCTGTATCTCAAAGATTAAATATTAAAAATGGAGCAGATCTGACTCTGCCGGATGGTTCTGTGATACCAAATTGTGACCTTACCTTGCCTCCTAGTCCAACCAGAAGTTACGCGTTTTGTACGGATACGATATTCCGGAAGGAGATCTTACCCACCATTGAGGGCGTAAACTTACTCTACCATGAAGCTACCTTTGCTTCCGATCTCGCCGCGCTGGCAAAGAAAACATTTCACACAACTTCTTCTCAGGCGGCCGAAATGGCAAAGTCAGCGGAGGTGAAGAAATTGATTATCGGACATTTTTCTTCCAGGTATAAGAATATTTCCCAATTGGTAGAGGAGGCGAGAGCCATCTTCCCCGAGACCTATGATGTTAACGACGGAGACACGTTCGAATTGTAACGGCTCTTTATTTCTCTTCCGGAAAAAAATCCTTATGAAAATTTACCAGGTAAAGACGATCCTCTGCCCGGGTAAAGGCTGTATACAACCAGCGTAGAAATTCGCGATCTATCGTTTCAGCTGTTAAGTACCCGTGATCCAGGAAAACAGCTTTCCATTGTCCCCCTTGTGCCTTGTGGCAAGTTACTGCATAAGAATATTTGACCTGCAAGGCATTAAAATAAGGATCTTCCCTTATCTTCTTCCACCTTTCCCGTTTATTCCGGATCTCCTCATAATCTTCCGAGATTGCTTCAAACAGGCGTTTATTGTCATTCGACGACAACGCCGGCGCCTCCACAGTCAGAGTTTCAAGCAATATCTTACACTCAACCTCCAAATCCTGATAGTCAATCAATCTCAGTATGACATTGGCAAAATGGAATCCGTACCGTTCTTCATATTTCTGTATGCGTATGATCTCTGCAATATCGCCATTCGCAATGAAATCGAGCTCTTCAATCTGCTTTGACCAATGGTAATTGTTTTTGACAACCATCAAGAGATCACCTTTCGCGATTTGATCTTCCCGATACAAAATGGTTTTGCGAATCCCTTCATTGAAAATATTTGCCCTTTTATTGGATCGCGTAATAACAATAGTCTCCTCCATTCCTATGTGGTTGTAGCAGTTTGATATCTCATCAATTAGCTGATCTCCGCCGAGACGGACAACATCCTCAAACCCTTTCATTTTAATCGGCCAGAATCCTGATTGCGAACCCTCCATTATTCGATTTCGGATGAAAGTGGCATTTTCCAATATTCCGGAACCTTCTGTTTGCCGGACAACCTCTCTTAATTCCATCGAGATTATTTCTAATCCAAACAGAGATAACTCATCTGGTTCAAGTGCAGGACTCATCGACAGACCTACGGGGGGAAGTTGTGCCGTATCTCCCGAAACAATTAACTTACAGTTGAATCCTCCCAACATATATTCGATCAAATCGGAGAGAAGAAAGCCGGAACCGAAGACGCTGTGATCCTGCGGTAAATTTGATATCATGGAAGCCTCATCTACAACAAAAATTGTGTTTTTACTCAGGTTCCTGTCGAGCGAAAATTTGCTCAACCCATCGGCACCGGCCTGTTGACGGTAGATTTTTTTATGGATCGTGGAAGCAGTTTTTCCACTTTGTTTGGAGAGAACCTTTGCCGCACGACCCGTTGGAGCCAATAATACAAATTTAATTTTAAGTTCGTCCAGAACCTTTACTAATGCACTGATTGTTGATGTCTTACCCGTTCCGGCATACCCCTTCAACAAAAAAAGGGAATCCGGATCAGGTGACGATATGAAGAGAGCTAACTTATCAATCATCTCCATTTGTCCGCCAGTCGGCTCGTGCCCCAGTTTTTGTAAGATCAGTTGCGCAACAAAATTTTTCATGCGGTCTGTTATTTTATGTACCCGTCTACAAGAGTCGCATAAATTATTCTAAATTTGTAGATTGTAAACCAATTTATTGCGAAAAAGTAATCCAATGCAAGATATCTGTTTTATCGACAAAACCTTCGATCGCGAACAGAGTAATTTATACCATTTATCCATCCAAATTAGTCTGGATGGATTTTCATTTGCAGTTTTGGATATTCCCAAAGGAAAGTACACTGTTTTAAAGTCAACAAATTTTTTCCTGAAGCGACCCCGATTGCTTTTCATGAATGTCAGAGAGTTGATAGGGAAGGAAGAACTATTTAAATTGCACTTTAAAAGTGTCGAAATAATTTACGCTACAGAAAATTTTACATTGGTGCCCCAGGCATTCTTCCACCACGGCTATGCTGAAAGATACTTTTGTTTCAATCACGAGTGCGAAAAGGGATACGCTATCGACAGAACCCTCCTTCCCAAAGCGGAAGCCTGGTGCATTTTCTCTATTCCGGAGAATCTAAAAGAATACCTGTCGCTGGTTTTTCCAAAAGCTACTATCAGACATAATCTTTTTTCACTGGTCGAAAGAGCACTGAAGGAGAATAAAAATTTTCCTGATCGTAAACAGGTGCACCTAAACTTTTTCAGAACTTACTTTGAATTGGTGGTCATCTCCGGTACAAAATTACTGTTATGTAATCAATTTAATTATTCTGGAGATGAGGATGTCACCTATTTTGTACTTTACGTCTTCGACCAGCTGAAATTGCCTCCGGATACCACAGAACTGGTTTTCCACGGTTGTTTTCAACAGGCTGATTCAATGTATCAAACGTTGAAAAAGTATGTCAGGAAAACCGTCTGTGCTCACCCAACTCCGGTATTCAATTACAGCTATACCTTCAATCAATTACCGGATCATTATTTTACTACACTTCTTGATCTCTACAAATGCGAATAATCGGCGGGGAATTAAAAGGACGAATTTTCAAACCGGGAAAGAATTTCAAAGCCAGACCGACGACTGATTTTGCAAAGGAAAACCTCTTCAATATTCTCAACAATAAGATTGATTTTGAAGAAACCAAAATACTGGATTTGTTTGCCGGAACGGGGAGTATTTCATTCGAATTTGCCTCAAGGGGATGTCAGTCTATTACAACTGTGGAGATCGACCACGTGCACTTTGCATTTATTTCTTCTGTGATCAAGCAGCTTAAATTGGAAGATACCATCCGTCTGCTCAGATATGATGTCCTAAAATTTATCCCGAGCTGTACAGAGACATATGATCTGATATTCGCGGACCCTCCCTACGAGATGAAATCATTGAAGGATATTCCTGATCTGATTTTTTCTAATCAGTTGGTTAATCCAGGCGGTATGCTGATCCTCGAACATGGCAAAACGGACAATTTTGCTGCGCATCCAAATTTGATTCAGCAGAGAGTTTACGGAAGTGTACACTTTTCGTTTTTTCAATCGTAAGCTAATCGATTGAGAGTTTATCTCTTTCCACTATTTTATTTTTCGAAATTGTATATCTATTTTTATTGAATGTCCATTGCAGATGAATAAAACTAGTCGTATATTTGCACAGCTTTTAAGGAAGCTCTTTTATTAAATAAAGAGAACCTTTTAGAACTTGGTTTGGTAGTTCAGTTGGTTAGAATACCTGCCTGTCACGCAGGGGGTCGCGGGTTCGAGTCCCGTCCAGACCGCATCAACGTTCTTATTTATTGGTTTGGTAGTTCAGTTGGTTAGAATACCTGCCTGTCACGCAGGGGGTCGCGGGTTCGAGTCCCGTCCAGACCGCAAAGCCTCGGAGTAACGCTCCGGGGCTTTTGTGCTATTTATACAAAAGGATGAGAAATTTCCGAATAATTAGGTATATTTCAGAATTATGTAACCTTTTCAGACATAAATAGTTTAATGATTCTGGCTGCCGTGTTAATTTGTGACTACAAATAACTTAAAACATGTTTGAGAATTTAGATCAACCATATCAGTTCAATAATAATTTCAAGCACAATGCTCGAACAATATTGTTGGTCAGCATGGGTTTTATTCTCATCGTTCTTTACATTCAGCCACTCGGAATCAATTTTTTGAAATCAGAACATGACGGCTATTTTGTTCTGGGTGCTGGTTTGCTCACTGCCGCAACGCTATTTCTCAATACCTTGATATTTCCCGGAATGTTTCCCAAGCTTTTCAATCCGGCGAAGTGGACAATCCGTAAGGAAATTATTTGGAACATTTGGATGTTCTCGAACCTTTTCGCCTTGTTTACATTAATGGCCTGGGCTGCAAAAACAATTTCTTACACGGATCTTCCCTTCTTCAGAACCGGAGCGCTTTCTCTGTTGCCGCTTATTTTATTCAACTTAATAAGCTATAATTTGTCTATGAAGTTGAAGTTAGTCAATATGATTGACTCCGGAAAAAGTTGGTTAAAAGAGGAGATTAACGCTTTTCAAAATCAAACGAATCAAGAATCAGTTAATCTGGTCGCTGAAAATAAGAAGCAGGCATTTGCGGAAGAAGTTGAACGCGTTATCCTGATCCATTCTTCTGGTAATTATGTTGAAATCTACTGGATCGACAGGAAATTGGCTGTTCGGAAGAGACTCTTCAGGCAATCCTTTACAAACGTTGAAAAGGCGCTGGAATCCTCAGATGTTATGCTGAAGTGTCATCGTTGTTGGATGGTCAATATCAACAAAGTAATTAAATTGAAAAGATCTCCGAATGGATATTTCCTTGAGATGGATCGAATAGATTTTACAGTTCCAGTCTCCCGAAACTGGGTTCCTATATTCAAAGAGAAATTGAGCTAAGGGTTTTTTTGAATTTCAGGCCATGCAATTCATCCCTGTTTAATTGTAATTCATCCCAAAATCTACTGTTTTCAACCATTTTTAGGCCGCATAACCCTTTTTTTTGGCGGCTAATATTTCTATGCCTACCATTGTGCCATATTAATTTTTATTGTCAGAGTTAAAGCTAAAACAGATGAAGGTATTAAATATTGGAGGACTAAAAATTAAACTCCCGATAATTCAGGGAGGGATGGGTGTCGGTGTATCTCTATCCGGACTCGCTTCTGCTGTTGCCAATGAAGGTGGCGTGGGTGTTATTTCACCTGCTGGAATTGGGTTCCTGTATAAAGATCACTCCTCTGATTATTTAGAGAACTGCATTTACGGATTAACTCAGGAGATCCACAAAACAAGAGAAAAATCCAGCGGAATATTGGGCGTTAATATCATGGTCGCATTGTCTAATTATGCGGATTTAGTGACAACCTCGATAAAGGAAAAAGTAAATATTATTTTCTCGGGCGCCGGATTACCACTGGATCTCCCTAAATTTTTAAGTCCTGATTCAGAGACAAAACTTGTTCCGATTGTTTCTTCTGCAAGAGCAGCAGCCCTTATCTGTAATAAGTGGTATACAAATTACAATTATCTGCCGGATGCTATCGTCGTTGAAGGTCCAAAGGCCGGCGGACATCTTGGGTTTAAAATGGATCAGATTTTTGATGAAAATTTTTCACTCGAAAATATTATTGAGGAGGTAGTTGCCGTTGCTAACGAATTTGGCGAAAAATATGGTAAACAGATTCCGGTAATTGCCGCAGGCGGTATTTATACTGGTGAAGATATTGCCATGATTTTAGCGAAGGGTGCTGCTGGTGTTCAGATGGGTACTCGTTTTGTTACCACTACAGAATGTGACGCTTCCGAAGGATTCAAGCAGGCATATATCGAAGCCAAAGAAGGGGATGTTAGAATCATTAAAAGCCCTGTCGGCATGCCTGGACGAGCAATTAGCTGTTCTTTTTTGGATGATGTAGATAATGGGAAGAGACGTCCAACTGTCTGTCCAGTAAACTGTGTTAAAACATGCGATATTGCAACAGCGCCCTATTGCATAATGGCTTCACTGGCCTCTGCGTTAAGGGGAAATTTTAGAAATGGTTATGCCTTTGCGGGAAGTAATGTCTGGAAAACGGATAGAATTATTTCTGTTAAGGAATTGTTTTCTAACTTATTAGATGAGTATAAAGTTGCAGTCAAGGGAAAATTTGCCCTGGCTGTTTAACTGACGATCACCATACAAAGTCTGCAACTTCACAAGGGATTGCAGACTTTTTTATTCCATAGTACCCAATTCTGTGTTACTTTTTAACCTCTCAGGGTTAAGTAAAGATAACTTCGTATCTTTGCTTCCTTCGAATGCTCTTGCAAGTATTCGATCTCTTTTTTATAATCCAATTTATTTTAGCAAGTGAAAAGTAAATTTGTGCGAATTTCAGGTGGTGTGTTATTCACCCTGCTTTCGATGTTTCAATCTTTGAGTATTTCGGCTCAGGACTTTCAGAACCAAGCCGTTAAATTCGGAAGGGTACTGAGATTAGTTGATGCATTTTACGTGGATTCAACTAATATTAATAAGTTGACAGAAAATGCCATTGTAGATTTACTGGCCAAACTGGATCCTCATTCGGTCTATATAACGAAGAGCGAAGTTGAGGAGGCGAATCAACCTCTCGAAGGCAATTTTGAAGGAATAGGTATATCTTTCAATATAATTCAGGATACGTTGATCGTGATGACTACCATTCCTGGTGGTCCTTCAGAAAAGGTGGGATTGCGTCCCGGAGATCGGATTATTAAGGTTGATGCGAAGAATATCACATCGATTGGGTTAAAAACGCAGGATGTATTAGGTCTGTTGCGGGGAGCCAAAGGTACCAGTGTCAATCTGAAAATTGTCAGAAAAGGGGAGAGTCAGCCGCTGGATTTTACCGTTATTAGAGATAAAATTCCGCTTTACAGCATTGATGCGGCATTTCTTCTCAACAAAGAAACGGCATTCATCAAATTGAGCAGGTTTTCTGCTACTACGATGGAGGAGTATCAATCTGCAATGAAAAACCTCGAAAAGCAAGGGAAAATTAAAAATCTTATTCTTGATCTCCGCGGCAATGTTGGTGGTTATCTGGGAACTGCGTACGAATTAGCAAATCAATTTCTTGAGGCTAACAAGCTAATTGTTTACACGGAAGGAATTCATAGCCCCAGAAAAGACTATAAATCGACAATCAATGGCGATTTTTTAAAGGGAAATCTCGTTATTCTGATTGATGAAGGGAGTGCATCTGCTTCTGAGATTGTTTCGGGAGCTATTCAGGATTGGGATCGCGGTGTCCTCATTGGCAGGAGATCCTTTGGAAAGGGATTAGTTCAGCAGCCGTTTGCCTTAAACGATGGATCTATGATCCGACTCACTGTCGCCCACTACTATACTCCTGCGGGAAGGAATATTCAAAAGCCATACAAGGATAATCTTGAGAATTACAGAAATGACTATCTTAAACGGTATGAAAGCGGCGAGTTATTTAACAAGGATAGTATCTCTCATCCCGATTCTCTAATGACTAAAACATTGGTTACTAAGAGGAAAGTGTTTGCCGGTGGGGGGATAGTTCCGGATTTTTTTGTCCCGCTTGATACTTCAATGAACTATAGATATTTCAATAACCTGGTTAGAAAAAATATCTTCTTTCCTTTCGTGGTTAGTTATATTGATCAGCAAAGGAAGGCGATACTGGCCAAATATCCTACCTATCAACGCTTCCAGAGTGAATTTGTCGTCCCTGGTACTATATTAAATGATTTGATGGCTCTTGGAGAAAAGTCGGGAGTTAAAAAAGATCCGGAAAGCTTGAAAGTCATCCAGAATGTGATTTTTAGACAAATCAGGGCGTTGATTGCCAGAGATTTGTATGATTCGGGCGATTATTACAAGATAATGATCGAGGATGATAATGAAGTGAAAAAGGCCATTGAAGTACTCTCGGATCCTAGAGCGTATGCTCGTTATCTTAACAAGTAACTGTACCAAAAGCAGAATAGTTTGGTCTGATGGAAGTCTCACAATGGGTTATTGATCATTATGTTGAAGTTTGCGGAACTTTAACCGGGTTTTTATATCTGGGATTTTCTATCAAACAGCACTTTCTCACTTGGCCGGTCGGAATCATTAATGCCTTGTTTTATATCGCTGTTTTTTTTACCTCTAAAATTTATGCTGATATGACACTGCAATTTTATTATGTCGCTATTAGCATCTATGGTTGGTGGTGTTGGCTTCATGGTAATGCAAATGGGCAAAGTTTGGATGTCACCGAAACAGATAACTCAACCTGGTTAAAGCTTTTGGCTGCCTCTGTCCTTCTATTCATTGTTATTGCCTATCTGCTCGTACATTATACGGATTCTCCTGTTCCGTTTCTAGACGCTGTAACAACAGCGTTAAGTATTGTGGCCACCTGGATGTTGGCAAAGAAAAAGATCGAGCATTGGCTGCTGTGGGTAGTTGTCGATGCGATCTCCATTGGACTTTTTATTTATAAGGAGTTATACCCCACGTCAATACTGTTTTTTGTTTATTCTGTTTTGGCAATATACGGTTACCTCGAATGGCGGAAAGAGTTAAATTCTGAAAAATGGGGAGAAGTATTGGACTAAGGAAAATTGTGATTACCGGTCCTGAATCGACTGGTAAAACCACGCTTTCTGAATCATTGGCGTTAAAATTGGATGCAGATTGGATTCCGGAGTATGCCCGAAATTACGTAGAGAATATCGGCAGATCATACACGCATGAGGACATTGAAAAAATTGCACAATACCAGATTCAGGCGGAAACAAAGATGTCGGAAACAACCAACAAGCGTTTAGTCATTATGGATACCTGGCTAATCATTACAAAGGTTTGGTTTGAGGTCGTATATGGACGGTCGCCAAAATGGCTTGATGAATATATTTTCGCTTCACACGTTGACCTTTTTTTGGTGTGCGCGCCAGACCTCCCGTGGATCGCTGATCCAGTGAGAGAAAATGGGGGAGAAATGAGAAATATACTCTTCGAGAGGTACTGCGAGGAGATTAAAGCCCACGGTTTCCAATATGAGGTTGTAAAAGGTGTTGGCGACCAAAGAATGCATAATGCACTCGATTGTTTGAAAGCACATCATATTGCGTAAAACATTTTACATCAGATCTCGTTAAATTGAAGTGAAAAGGAATGTTGGCAGTCAATACATATAGAAATATACTGATTTCCTGCAACGTGGGTTTTGTAACGACCAATAAATAAATTAGTAAAGTATGAAATACCTAAAGTCAGTCTTCGTGCCAGCCGAAAATGGGAATGTAGGTATTCCATCTGGTCAATAAAAAAGGTATAGCAGATGAAAGAACATACTGAGAAGAAAATACGGAAATCTATTGGCGAAGCAGTTACCAAGCTAACCAATATCACATCTATTGGTGAAGTATCTCATGCTCAGCGGGCAGGAGAGCCAATGCCATCAACCGACAAACTTAAAATGTTCGTCGAGAAGGTAAGGCAAATTATCTTTCCGGGATACTTTGGGCCGATTAATTTTAATACAACCACATTTCAATATCATATGGGCGTGTTGGTTGATGAAGTGTTTCACATCCTTTCCGAGCAGTTATTGGCCGGACTTTGTTTCGTTTGTGACAAAGAATATAGTACTGATCTTGAGGCCAGAAGGGCTGAATCAGAAAGTCGGGCTTCAGATTTTATCGCCGCATTACCTGAACTAAGAAGAGTGCTGATCACCGATGTAGAAGCCGCCTATTTAGGCGACCCAGCTGCAACGAGCATCAGCGAAGTCATATTCTGTTATCCGGGAATCCGGGCTATTTCCAGTTATCGCATCGCTCATACTTTGCATAAGTTTGGCATTCCATTAATCCCAAGAATAATTACTGAAATGGCTCATTCTGAGACGGGTATCGATATTCATCCGGAAGCAGTAATAGGTCCGTATTTTGTCATTGATCACGGAACAGGTATTGTTATCGGATCCACGACAATTATTGGATCAAATGTAAAATTATATCAGGGTGTTACACTTGGTGCCAAGGGTTTTGCCCTGGATGAAGCAGGCAATCCGGTAAAGGGAATACCGCGTCATCCAATTGTTGAGGATAATGTTGTAGTCTATTCGAATGCATCTATTCTGGGCCGGATCACCATCGGTCACGATTCTGTCATAGGAGGTAATATCTGGATAACCAATAATTTACCACCATTTTCTAAGATTGTCCAAAACCGGGCTAAGACTGCTGAGTTTATATTTGGCGGTGGCATATAACTGTTAGCAGGAATAAATACTTGGTGGAAGAGACTATTTTTTCATTTACAATTAATTTGAGATCATTTTCGTGAAGAAATTTAAGATTGTCGTCAAAACATTTGCAGGTCTTGAACCGGTGTTGGCAGAGGAAATCAGGGCATTGGGTGCTGAATCCGTTACTCCAGAACGGAGAGCAGTTTCATTTATCGGTAATAAGGCACTTCTCTATAAAGCGAATTTTTTACTTAGAACCGCCTTAAAAGTGCTCAGGCCAATAGCGCAATTCAGAATAGCGAAAAAGGAGGATTTGTACAATCATGCAAAAAATATTCCCTGGTCGGAGTTTCTTACGTTGGGAAAAAGCTTTTCAATAGACAGTACAGTTCAATCTGATTTTTTTGTCAATTCTATGTATGCCTCCCTGAAGGTGAAAGATGCAATCGCAGACTATTTCAGAGAATCCGTTGGGAAAAGACCTTCCGTTGATCCGGATGATCCGGATATCAGGGTACATATTTATCTGATGGGCGATCACTGTGAAATATCACTCGACAGTTCCGGTGAATCATTGCATAAAAGAGGATACCGGATTGGGCAGGGAGAAGCTCCTATAAATGAGGTGCTGGCGGCAGGAATGATTTTATTGGCTGGCTGGAATGGCGAAACACCCTTTCTTGATCCAATGTGTGGCTCTGGGACACTTCTGATTGAAGCCGCAATGATTGCAAAAGGAATTCCTGCAGGGATTTACCGAAAATCTTTTGGTTTTGAGAAATGGCTGGATTTCGATGAAAATCTTTTCTCCGAAATCTATAATGCTGATTATGAGAGAGAGTCTACTATCAGGATATTCGGGTCTGATAAATCGGTTCAAAGTTGCGCAATTGCTAAAGCCAATATCAAAAATGCGGGATTATCTAAAGTAATAGAAGTAGAAGCTAAGGATTTTATAGACCTGGATGCTCCCTTTGAAAACGGCTTTATCGTTACCAATCCGCCATATGGAGAAAGATTGAAGCCCCAATCGTTAATAGAATTGTATCGGTCAATGGGCGATGTTTTGAAACAGAAATATGCCGGCTATTCAGCCTGGATAATTTCGAGTTCTGAGGATGGATTTAAAAGTATAGGGCTAAAACCATCAAAGAAAATAGAGTTATTCAATGGTTCCTTGCCATGCAGTTACCGGAAATTCGAACTATTCAGGGGAACTTACAAAGAAAAGATCATATTAAAGAAAGTAAATCAACAACCTGATCAGCAAATTTTGCCAGAATGAACAACTTGATTATTGAAGCCGCCAGGAGGGCGCAGGAATCACAAAATTATTGACCAATTCTTTTAAATCCAACATCTTGTTTGATGCTCGTGACAAGGTACTCTTTGCATTTGAATTTTCTCTTCTTCACATACTTCTCACTGCTGAAGCCCATTATCTGGGCGATCTGTTTTAAGGATACCTTATCGAAAAAGAGTTGAAGTAATTTTTGGCAGTCACTTCCTAAAAGCTGAAAATGCTTTTGGTATAACTTGAATCGCTCATTTTTTTCAACCAGCTCAGCAAAATCATGATCAAATTCAGTTTCAAATGCAGAAGTTTCCAGCATCATCGCCTTCTGTGATTTAATACGGGTGAGCTGTTTTAACCAAAGGAATTTGCAAACGGAGTATAGATAAGTTTCAAAAGCACAAGTTATGACTAAATCGTTTGCTTTCAACTTTCTGTACACGACAATAATCGCTTCCTGAAAGACATCATTGGCGTCATCATCGTCTCCACTGTTCTTCTTAATGTACAGGTTTACTTTATAGTAGAAATTCTTATATATATGCTGAAGAATTACGTTGTCGTTACGTAAAATTCCATTAAGAAGCTCCTCATTGCTGTAATTGATCATTTTAGTCGGCTAATTCTTTTTTTCCTTTTGAAATACCATTTCTCCAAAACGATTGCTAAAATTACAAAAATTATCAAGCCGACAAAATAGCCAGCTTTACTTTTAAACAGTGGGGTCTGCTTGCCAATCGAAACATAGCCAAGCCAGAAATAGGGATGTGATTTCAAGGGATCAGCCTGAGCAATATAGCTTATTTTTGCTCTTCTAAGTGCCTCGTCTTTGGAATATCCGTTTTTAATATTTTTGTAAAACTCAATCATCATTACTGAGCTTGAAACATCTTCGACATTCCATAAAGTCATAATGATACTCGGACATCCTGCATAAAGAAATGCTCTGGCAAGACTCATAACACCCTCTCCTTTCTGAAGTTTGCCTGATCCGGTGTTACATCCGCTCAGAACTACCATATCCGACTTAAGCTTCAGATTATATACTTCATAGGTGTTTAATGTCCGATCGTTTTTGCCGGATTCACCCGATGAAAAGACCATTTTAGAGTAGAGTGGTAGTGTATCGTTGAGTACAGTATGCATCGCCAGATGCAAAATATCGTACTTCTCAGCATTTTGAAGAAAATTTTGTTTGGTAGCCTTAGTGCCGGAAAATTGGTCGCCGCTTATCAAATCGGTTATGCCCTTTACTTCGGCTTCGGCTCCCGGTAAGGGACGGAAATTATCATACAGACTTCCCGTAGCAACCTGGTCGTTCGCGTAATTAGGAGAGAATGCTCCCATTCTATTGCTATACTTCAAATTGCTTTGGAAATAATAATAGAGTTGGGTTGCTGAATACGTGTAGGAGATTGCATGGTGATGAACGAGATAATCCAGATTTCTGAAGTTCATCCTGGTAGTATCTGCCTGACTTGCAATGAAAGCGTCAAACGGGAGATATGAAAGCTTATCATCAGGTACAATTATCAATTTCGAATTTTCAACTGAAAGCGTAATAGGCTCAATAAGAGTTTTGTACAGTTCGAGGGCATTTTTGCTGTATTGAATAAAATCAGCCTTTCTGGTACTTAGGACTAAGCCATTTTTTATGAATTGCAGAAATTGATCGATCGTTTTGTCAAAATTCTGACTTATCGGCCTGTGTATTACCTTGGATTCATGATTCGTAATCACAAAAGTGTACAATTCCTTAGTTCCACTTTTCTTCCCTTCGTATATGAAAAATTCGATAAATGCCTCTCTTGTCTCTAGTGATTTTTGTACCTTTTGAATGCTCACAATTGGATCAGCGTATTTGTACTGATAATATCTTGGGTATTCTTTCTCAATGACATTGATCATTCCCTGATAGTCCTGTGTAAGAGAAAATACCTTGTCTTTCCAGTGATTAATTTTATTTTGATCCGGCACAGGGGCGCTTTTTTCATCAAAGATGAAATTTTCATAGGCGGCAATCTCAACCCTGATATCGGTTTCTTTTTGGAGTAATGAATCAGGTAATCCTGAAAATTGCTTCGCTTGAAGCTCTCGTAACATGGATTGAAAATCTGCCGATCTGCTTCGTTCAGAGAACTCAAAGCCTTTTTCTGCGTAGCGTTGTTCTCCAGTCCGATCATATAAGCGGACGGCGACTTCTACGGCATCGGAATATACCGGATGTTCATTTTCAGCAAGGAAGAGCCTGCTTTCTTGATTCTGGTATCCATTTCTAATCAAATGAATGGTCTTTATGGAAAGATCATAGGTGTCCAGGGCAAGTTTCATTTGCTTGATAAATACAGCGCTATCACTGTGATCACCTCCCAGTTGCGACATCATATACAAGGCTTCTGCCTTGTTTTTCAGCGCGTCAAGTAGGCGGGTCTTGTCAATTGCATTTTCCGGATCCGGGTTGTTGTACCAATCCAACGAAGTAAATCCTGGCGCAATCGCAATAATCGCTTTTTGAAAATAGTCAAGCGATTTCGCGATGTTTTCCCTTTTTTGAACAAGAAAGTCCTGTAGATTGCTCTCGTTTTCCTTCTTTCTTAAATAGTTCAATCCTATGTCTTTTAAACAAGACGAGTAGGCAATACCCTGATTACCAATTCTCTTCTCAATTAGGGTTTTAGCATCCTGATAATAGGCAAGGGAATTTTCGAAGGCCTCCATTTCGAGGTAAACCATACCCAGGTTCATATTAATGATCTCTCTTTCAGCAAAGTCCTGGCCGTAATCTCTTTCCCCAACTTTTAAAGCCTTCTCAAAGAATGATATACTTTGCGGATAATTTTTCTTCTTAAAGTTGATCAATCCCCTATTTGCCCACTTTTTATACTCATATTTTCCCGGAGTAATTATTCTAAATGCCAGGTTATTAAACTCTTCCGCTTTCACTAAATTATTATTGTCAATATTCAATGAAGTTAAGTTCAATAATAGACTTTCGTAAGCAATTGTATTTGTGAGCTTTAGTGTTCGAAAAATTCTTTCTGCATTCTCATAATAGGAGGCCGCCTTGACAATATCACCTTTCCCATTAAAGCAGATTGCTAAATTCTGTTGTACCGACGCAAGTTTTTTTAGTTCCTTTTCCCCCTCAGCTGAATATATTGCAATTGCACGCTGATAATAATCTATCGCTTGGTCATAAAGTCCCAGCTGACTTTTAATAACACCTAGATTGGTAAAGACATTTGCCACCGTAACAGATGTCAATCCAGACTTTTCGATACGCATGTTCAACAATGTATTGAAAAGTGTTAAAGCCGCGTCATAGGAACCATTTTTCAATTCCTTTACGGCCTGTGATAAGGTCTCTTTATCACGATCTGGAGTATTCTGGTCGGCGGGGCACCAAACTGGGAAAATTAACAGAGATAGGAATAGTACCAGGATATTCTTGCTGCATTTATTTATTCTACTCTTCATATGTTCAATCACAAATCTGCCTCGTTAAAGTAAATTAAAAAATAGCTGACAATGAAATAAATGAATGTTTTTAACTGTCAATATATCAGTGATTTAGACGACGCCATAAATTATTTTAAAAATTTTTCATAAAAATGGGGTAACCTTTTTATTGTTAAATGCATTAAGGGTTGCAAGGAACAATAAAGAATAATTAACTTTTTAAGACATTTTACCATGAAAAATTTTGATTACCTAACAGTAGAAGTGCTTTCAAACGAAGAATTGGCAACAGTTAAAGGTGGTTATAATTTACCAACCCCGATCATCATCGAAGAATAATTTTCCCTCTAATTTTTGTTTTCTGGATTCTTTCAATTGCAGTCGTCTTGTGATGCTCTGTAAAGTGAAGAATGGTTTCGTGTATCAATTTTGATGGTACATGTTGGTTATTGTTAAAGCTGTTTTGGCTTTTTTGAGGTACTAAATTATAACATTATGATACCTGGCATTCGAAAAATTATCGTTAACAGGTTCGTGGATAGCGACTTGGCAGGAAAGGAGCTGAATGTCTTTCAGCCCGATCATAGGGACGATACGGCGCATGAAGTGGATATGGAATTATCCGCTGAGGTTGATGAAGCGCTGATGGAATGCGATATTATAGCATTAAGAAATCAATTGAAAAATATATCTAAAACAACAGAAAATTCCTCCTTAAATGAGCATTTTGCAGATGCTGAAGCCTATTTTGGCTTGTCGGAGGAGGTTTTTAATCCGGTAAATCTGAACCTTGACAATGACGAGTCCCAAGTCAGAAATTGCCTGCAAAAACTGCATTTAAAAAATCACGCCTCAGCCTCCAAAGAGATTGTGCATGACCTCTTTTCAGAACGAGAAGAGACTTTTGAACTTGACAACCAATTTATGTCTCAGGAGGATGAACTCCTTTTTGAAGATATAAAGGATGCAATGGCGGAAAAAGAAATTATCGAGTTAAGAGCTAATTTACAGTCGATTGCCCAAAGTGTATCAATCCACGAGCGCACTTTTGAGGAGATCGAAGATTTGGTAAATGGCGACCTCGACGAAGAATCAGAAGCTTTTATCAGGCAAGAAGCAGCGCACAATACAGCTCTTGCCGGCGAGATAGATCTTCACTCAGAGATCAATAGTGCCATAGAGGAGTTCGATATAATGAAACTCCGGGCTGGATTAAAGGAAATGATGGAGAATGAGTATTCCCATTCAAGAACAATAGATGAAATTGATGATTATCTGAACGACGGGCTGGATGAGCATGTGGCTGCTTTATTCGACGAAGAATTGCTTGAAAATTCAGGACTTTCTGCTGATCTTGCTTTTCATAAAGAAGTGAATCATGCGATTAGCGAGGTCGATATAATGGCGTTAAGATCGAGGTTAAAGGATATCTCTCTGGAGGAAAATAGTCGAGATAGTGAGGTTCTTGGTATTTCATCGCCCAAACGAAAGAATCTTCGTTGGTATGCTGCTGCCTCAATCATTATTTTGATGATTGCTTTCTCATCCCTACTTAATCATCGAACATATTCGAATCAGCAACTGTATACATCAAATTACAAGCCATATACGAATGGGGCGAATATTTCCAGATCCGCAACCAACTCAACGGATGATATGAATTCAGCTCTAAAGGAAATTGATGAAGGTAAATACTCTTCTGCCTTGCAGCTGCTTGGAAGTGCTTCGCATAGTAAAACAGACGGTTTCAGTATAAATTTCTATTCCGGGGTTGCGTACCAGGGACTAGGTGAATACAACAACGCAATAAAATCTTTCAACGAGGTTGTCAAACATGGTGATAACTTGCTGGTAGAGCAATCTGAATGGTATATCGGACTGTGTTATCTGCGAATTGAAGAAAGAGAAAAGGCGAAGGATCAATTCAAGTCCATCGTCTCCAGAAATGGCTTCTATCGAGAACAATCAAGTAAATTATTAAAACAATTAGAATAAATAGCAATTTGGTAAAAAGTTAAAGGCATTATAAAGTTACTTTATTCGTTCCTTGCAAAATGAAGCAGTAACTGTTAGTGTAGTTTTCAGGTAATTCAAATTTTAAATACAAGTGCGATGAAGCTTTGCCCCCTTAGCAAGGCTATCGTCGTTTGTTCTGACCGGTGGATTTGGGAAATAGCTCTTGATCTACTGATATCGGATGAATTCTGTCTTTCTTCCAAGATAATCGTCAAATCTTGATTTGGTAAGTCCCTGAAGATTTGCCCCAAAGGAGCTCATTCCTTCAGGAGGCAATACTGGAAACCAGGTAAGTCTGATATCGAAAATTTTAAATACCAGTGACTCGTTGTAGATTCTAAATCCAACTCCGACTCCTGCATAAAAATTTTGCTTAAAAATCGATTCAGCCTTATCCGATAAAAATGCGAAATCAGAAAAGTAGTAATTGGCGAATTTAAATCCATATACATTCCAGTTCAAGTACCTGACTGTCTCCAGATTGATTTTTAATCTACGGTTACCTCTCAGGTTTCGTGCATAGAAATCTCTGATACCAAATCGACCATCAATTGTTAGGTATTCTTCTTTAAACCTATTGATACCTCCCAAAAATTCTATTTTGACAAATTCTCTGACCGGATCTCCAAATGCATAAAATTTTTTTGAGAAAAAATTTCCGTTCAACAGTATAGTGCCTTGTTTCACAGCGCTATCAACCAAAAAACCATCGACAGAGAGCCGACCCGAATAATAACCTCCCTCCTTGCCAATATAGGCTCGGCTGAAGGATAATTTCCAATAGGGCCAAACTCCAAACTGCGACTTATCCAGACCCGCCGTAATTTCATGATAATAGCCATACGGAATATCTTCTGTGACCCCATAACCATAGACCAAATTATTTTGGTAAAGGTTTCTTCTGGAAAACCCAACGCTCGAGAGTATGAAATCATGGTTTCTGAGAAAAACACTCTCTTCAAAAGGCTTATAGTCGTTGCTGTTGAAGTTCTGATGATAGTATCTAAAAGAGATGAGCGTATTGTTCGACAGTCTTTTTTTATTTGAAAAGGCGTGAGAAAACCAGATGTCACTTGATACATAGGATATAGTTGTATCCAATTTAATTGGATGATCATCCGCTATGAAATTATATTTTGAGACGTGGTCGAAAGAAAATCCGCCAGCATTAACATCTTTGGAAGTCAGGAAATTCCTTTCCAGTGATATATTCCAACCTTTTTTCAAATAGGTATCGGAATAACCGATTGTAGAATTTATAAACCTCCCCAAAATATTATTGACATGATACGAAAGATATAGTCCCATTTCAGGGAGATATTCGTTCTTCTGAGCCATGCCAATATTAAATCTGTGACCGTATCCAAACATATTTTCATTCACCACCTCAATATTACTGTTGTCGGGGGAGATGCTTAAGTCGACGCCATATTCGAACTTGTCTTTAACGATAATGACAACCTTAACTTCCTCTGGATTGCTTTCAACCGGTTCGAGCGTAAATCTAACATCCTCAAGATAACTTAGGTCTCTCATCAATTTCTCGTTTTCAGCCATTAACAGAGGATCGACTGTGTCGCCTGCTTTGAAGAGCAATTGCATTCGAAGTTTGCTTCTCGCAGTATTCATATGTAATCGATTCCCAGCTTTGTCAATCCATCTCGTCTCATTCAGAGTAGTATCTTTAATCGACGTACCGAAAGGGTGGAGCCGAACAAATCTGATTGAGGAAATCCTTTTGCCACTGAATTGTTTGAAAAGGGAAACGCTTTGGACACCTGATTTAATAAGTGTTGTATGTTGAGAAGTAATAAAGTAACCAAGAAGGTTCTTCGTAAAATTGTTTTTTATGACTATCTCATTTAAGCTTTTTTTAGAGGAAATTGCTCCGGTGGCTGCTAATCTGATGGTGTCGGGAGAGTGCGGATTAAAACGGGGAAATTTGGGTGGCAGGGCGATTGGAGAGGTTTCTGCACGTATTCCGGCTGAGTCTTTATTGAATTCCTCTTTCTCAGATAATGACAGAAAAAGCTCCTCTTTGGAAAGTATCTCGCTTTTTGACAACGTATTTGCTATCTCCTTATCCGTCAAGAGGTGATGAATCGCTTTTGACGGATTAGGAGTTACAAATGAAATCAGACAAAAAGTGCAAATCAATAGTTTCAAGATACAATTCCGGCTTTTGTGTTGTCTTTACGAGGTTGTTATTTATATAAAATAATATTGGCAACCGGGCGTTCACCTGCTTTGTCGCTGGGATTATTCAAAATCCCCTTTTCATGCCCATCGTTGATCCAAAGGGCTGTTGAACCACCTCCGTCAAGATTAATTGCATTGAGGCACTTTAATCGCAGAAGAAATTCCTGTGTTTCATACAGGTTCATTCCAGATGCTGTCTCAGTGCGTCCGTCAATAGCAATAAAGAGAATACTTTTCCCCGAGGTTTCGCATAAGCAAGTTCGCGGGTGCCTTTTTTTGACGAATTCTGAATTTTCGAGCGATACTTTTTGTCCGTCAACTAGTAAGATTGGACCGGAGACAAGAACCGCCTTTTCTTTATCTGATTTTTCATAGTAGGACTCATTTTTGGCCTTTTCAATTATTAATCTGCCTCTAGGATCCACAACTATCGCTCCATTCAATAGTGAATCACTTTTGGCCCATTTCTCCTTGTATTTTCTGTTTCTGGCAATAACTTGTCCGTTCGATTCCAAATAAGCTACTGATCCACCTTTTGAAACGTCAAAGAAACTTCCGTTCAATGCGATTTTAGCATGGTTTTCCAATCCAAATTGGCTGGTTTTCAGTAGTGCAGAGTCGGAAAATGCTATCTCGAACGTATGACCGTGGAAAGCCTTCTTTTTTACCTCTACCACAACAATATTCTGTTTTTCATTGAATAGTGAGCTTGAGTCAAGTTTGTAGAGGGCTGTGTTCTTTAATTTTATGGGTAACTTATAATTTGTGAGTTTGATCTCCTGACTCTTACAGGAAAGAATTATTGTGGTGAGGGCAAACAGGAGAAAGGCTATTCGTTTGATATACATTTTACTGGATATTAATTCAATTTATACAACAATATTACAAAACCTTTGGAATCCGTCATTTTGTTATTACAGCGAATAAATGGTCATTGATAGTCCCGGAAATTGGCTGTAATCCGATTCTTCCCAGGAACGGTCAAAATGCCACCAATCTTCGGCCATGATATTCCCCGGAAGGGATTTTTTTGGATACCCTGTCATAATTCTCAAAAGTTACTTTTCCCGCCACAATTATTTTTACCTGAGGCGCTGCTATCTCAATCATATTGTTCAGGGTGCTGGAGCCTTCCAATGCCGTTTTTCTTCCCCCGGATGAAAGAATTCTGTCTACCTGAATCTCTTTCAGAAAGGCCACACCATCCAATATATTCGGGATTACATCTATGGCTTTGTGAAAAGTAACCTGCATCGGTTTTGACAGTTGAACAAGCATTCTGGTACGCTCTTCATCGATGCGACTGCTGGTATCGAGTATGCCAAAGACAACACCGTAGACACCTAACTCTTTGCACAGAAGAATGTCTTCCTGCATTATTTCAAATTCATCCTGAGAATAAACAAAGTCGCCACCTCTCGGTCTTATCATTACCATTGCCGGAACAGGCAGTTTGTTCAGACATTTTTTAATTGTTCCATAAGAGGGAGTCGTTCCTCCAACCGTCAAATTTTCGCATAGTTCGATGCGATCAGCACCTGAATTCACTGCTTTTAGCGCCTCATCAAAAGACTCTACACAAACCTCCTTTAAAGGACTCATAAAAATATCAGGGTTTAACTTAATTAAAACTTTGTACTAAAATAATTGTTTTTTGACGGATCAATGCAAGTAGTTACATTTGCCTAAAATAATTAGGCATGGCTCGATATACGCTTTCTCTTTTTCTCACCCTTATTCTTCCATTTTCCATTTTTGCGCAGGGACATACCACCGTTTCTGCTGCTGCTCCTCGTCTCATAGTTGGCATTGTTGTTGAAAACATGCATCCAGATTATATCGAGCGCTTTTGGGACAAATTTGGGGATGGTGGGTTTAAACGCATATACTCAAACGGGTTCATTTGTGCCAATCATCATGTTAATAATCTTGTCCAAAGACCCACGGTGGGGATGGCCACGTTGTTTACCGGGACGACCCCTTCACACCATGGAATTGTAAATGATAACTGGATTGACCGATTAAAAAATAAGGAGACGGATTGCATTTTTGATAATTCATTTAATACGATTGGTTCAGACTCAAAGTTTGGTCAGCGATCGGCATCCAAAATGATGACCCCAACGCTTGGCGATCGTTTGAAACTCGTGAGCAAGGGAAGGTCGCGGGTTTTTAGTATTGCAATGAATGATTATGCTGCAGTGTTTTCTGCCGGTCATTCTGCCGATGGAGCTTTTTGGTTGGATGATACCTCGGGTAATATGATTTCCAGTTCCTATTATCTGGACAAATATCCGGTTTGGGCATCAGAATTCAATAAATTCAAATTGGCTGATAAATACTTGGGTACTACCTGGAAAACGCTGCTTGATCAGATTTCCTATTCGGAAAGTGTTGAAAGTGCCTCTCTTCATGAGACGGGATTTCTTGGTAAATACGCCGATTTTCCATACGATTTGGCGAAAATTAAAAAGGAGTCAGGTGGGACCTATTCGATCCTCCGGAGCACTCCCTTTGCGAACAGCTATTTGAAGGATTTTGCCTTACAATTAATTCCAAAAGAACAATTGGGTTACGATTTTATACCCGATTTGTTAACGATTGTCTTCTCCTCAATGGATAAAGACTGCGGCAATTTTGGCCCGTTGTCTGTTGAAATGGAGGATACCTATCTCAGGATGGACAAAGACATCGAGGAATTATTGAAATATGTTGAAAATGGATATGGTACGGAAAACGTATTATTCTTCCTTACATCTACTTCAAGTGTTTCCTATCACGCCGAATATCTTAAGGAAAAATACCGCTTAAATACTGGAATTTTCAATCCGGAGAGTTCTGTGGCCCTACTAAAGTCATTTCTAAATATCAAATATGGGGAAGGTGACTGGGTTGAAAAGTTCTCTAATCAGCAGTTGTATTTAAATCATGAGCTGGCGGCTAAGAAAAAAATCAATCTCCATGACATGCAGACAGAGACTGCGCGGTTCTTAAATCAATTTGAAGGAATCGCATACGCAAAGGCTGCAGCCGATATTGAAACAGATAATTTTCTGGGAGGACCGCTTTCTGCATTTCAGAACAATTTTCATGTAAAACGTTCCGGCGATGTTCTGATTCGATATGAAGATGGCTGGCTTCCAAAGGACAAGTACAAACCAATCGATTACACGGATAATGATCAGATCCCTTTGGTCTGGTATGGCGCCGGTATAAAGAAAGGCACTACATTGAAAAAGACCGATGCGACTGATGTGGTTCCGACGATATGCGCTAAACTTGGAATTGTGCCACCTGCCGCCAGTACCGGAGCAGTTATTGAGGAGGTAATTAAATAAAGAATACGAACATTCCGCCTACCGCCAGAAAGGCTCCCAGAACTTCCTTCCAATTCAGCTTCTCGCCAAGAAATAGTACCGATGGTAATAGTATGAAGACGGGTACTGTCGCTATCAGGGTAGATGCTACGCCGACTTTGGTGTGCTGAAAAGCGAGAAGACTTAGCGATACACCGAGGAATGGACCGAAAAATGAGCCAATCAACAATGGCTTTATAGCTTTTTGGTGAAGGATTGACGTTTTAACATTCTTCCAATTTTTCGTCAGACTTATAATCAAAAGAAATCCAATAATTCCGGTTATTGTGCGTATTTGCGAGGAGGAAAACGGGTCATAACCACCCATTCCCAATTTGGAGAAAACGGCACCAATACCTTGTCCGGCAGCTCCGCCAAAAGCCAGTAATAATCCTTTGACAGGATAATTAAATCCGTGGGTAATTTTGTCATCCACCTCTTCCCTTTTCAGAATTACAATGGCTATCCCGGACAGTACCAGGATCATTCCAAGTAAATTGAGCCAGGTAAAGCTTTCATGGAGTATGATAACCCCGAAAATTGTCGCGATTGGTGGAGCCAACGACATAATCAGCATCGAGACTTTAGCGGACTGATAGGAATAGGAAGTAAAGAGAAAGTAATCGCCGAGCACAAATCCGATAAGTCCGGAAACGGAAAGCCATTTCCAGGCTTCCGGTGAAGCATCAGATGGCAACCATATCCCCCGCATGATTTTTGACCAGGCCATATACATTATCATCGCAAATAGTAACCTGAATAGATTGACAGTCAGAGAACCTGCACGACGTGTGGCAATAGAAAAGGTTATGGCTGAGACGGTCCAGCATATTGCTGTCAGAATTCCTGTTATCTCACCTAGATGGCTTATTTGCATTGGATTGTTTTTGAACGGCACAAATGTAGGCAATGTGCTAAGATTTCAAAGCGCTAACTGACTTCTTTTGGCTGGAAATCTGTTATAATGTGATCTGCATTGTACCTAACAAGCCAAATTGAGATTTGGTCTGATCATTGTTGTTCCTCCACACCCCAACAATCTTAAAAATCTTAAAGATATTTTCAAGACCTACGGAATATTCTGAATATGGATGGTTCTGCAGACTCTTCATACCTTCGGGGAAAAGCATGCTAGTATGATTTGTCGGATCGTAACTGCCAATGGCGGCACGCACGCCAACTATTTCTCTCCATTTTAACTTTCGAAACAGCGGTATTTTATTCAGAAAGTAACCCTGAAAATGATGTTCAAGGAATAGGGAAGCATACGTGTCGCTCACGAATTCCTGCTGCTTCATTAAGTTGAAGGAATATGGATCATATGCGTATGTCTCATTTCCTTCGTGAATTTTCATTAGAGGGAAGGGGACATTTCCCCAAATTTTACCAGCCTGCAGATAGTAAGCGGTATAACCAAATGGATTAATACGTAACTTATGGGTTATGAGCGTTTCCAGTTTGAAAAAATCATATTCACCACCCATAAATCCCTTAAGTCCGAAAGTCATTCCAATGTTGAAAACCGGATTAAAGTTACGGTAAGTGGATCGCTCAAATCCATCCTGCACGACAAATTCATTAGGCGCAAACCGACTATTAATCTTAAACTCTGAGGCTGAGATACTGGGAATCTCATTATTGCCCTGGTCTAAAAATTTCACATAAGGGGCGCTATAAAATTTTGTGGTTTTGAAAGAAAATTGGTTGGAGAACCCTTTGGCCCATTCCTTGTCATAGGTAATCTCCAGCTTGCTAACTAAGTTCAGTTTTTTATTCGGAATTTTGCTCAAAACCGAACCCAGGATATTGTCAAGCATAAAAGCGTTAACACTTTTACCCATGAATTCATAATCATGTTTGTATTGAACAGTGAATAGATTTCTTGGCTGCTTGGAGAAGTGATATTCAAAACCCCCGCTGTATTTGAATTCGTGGTCATTAAAGCCATAGGCGCCGTATGCATTCAATCTCAATTTTTGATTGAATTTCAATGTGGTACGGGCACCGAACCTAAAGCGGCTCCCTTCAACCTCATTGTGAGTATAGAGAGAATAATAAGGACCAAATTCAATCTTACCCAGATCCCGGTAGCCGTAATAGAACATATAAATATACTCTGCTGTTGTTTTGTAAAGTGGAACGTGTTTGATGGAATCTACCATCGTATAAATTCCTTGTTCCCTTTTCTGCAATTCAATAGGCCTGGTTTTTTCCCAATATTTCTCATCCTTGTTCATTGCATCTTCCCGAACAGAGATTCTTTCATTGGCTGGTGGCCGGTTTTCGTCAACTTTCTCAAAACAAAAATCCTCATAGAAATTTGTCTTTCTGCCGATAACCCCAATCTTTTTTGACTTAGGATCCTTCTGAATATCGACATCGAGGACAATTAATTCATTTTTTGGTGTCCATTTTTCACCAATTTTGGCATACTCAACTGCGTATTTGAAGCTATTTACAAAGTTAACGTTGGCTTTTTCAGAAAGCTGCATATCAATTTTGGTTACAGCATAGCTCCCGGCTTCTACCCAAAACTGACCTTTAAAAGTTGGACTCTGCGCGAATCTTGGCTTGAAGGATAGTTCATAATATTTCTTACCCTCTCTGAATGTGCTATCAAGAAGGTAATACTTATAGAATTGCAGACCAAGGCTGTTAAGCGGTGATACCAGTCCAACGTCGCTGATCATAAGATAATTATCATATGGGCTTAGTCCTTCATAGGCTTTTCCGGTAAACTTTGAAATCATATTCGAGGTCATTCCGGAGGCCTTATTGGCGATGATATCTTCCCTGTCATTTGGATTTCCGCTAACATGAAAATAGTTTGAGAAAGTTTCCGAAAAAAATACCGGCAAAAATGCTTTCCCTTCCGTTTGTAGCGAGTCAATATAGTCAAAGACAAAATCAAATGATTTCAACAATTTTTTAGTTCTGAGCGACTTGTCAATATTCTTGAGATCTACCTCAGTCTTTGAATACAATCTGCTGTGCCATGATGGGAAATTAGCGGGATTATTGTCTTTTTTATGATCAATTATTTTCTTGAAAAGAGGGATGGCCGGATTCTCGCCTGGACGCACTACAACCTCACCGGTCATGATCATATCTTCTTCCAGGGTTATGTGCAGGTTGATGGTCTGACGCTGTTTTACCGGTATTTCTACCTTTTTAAATCCAATGGATGATATTTCTATTGAAGCAGTTGGGGTGAGTGTGCTGAGGTTAAAATTGCCGTTGAGATCCGACATGGTTCCAATGTAAGTCCCCTTGAATACTATTGTTGCATAGGGTATTGGATTGCCAGTATTTGCTTCAGTTACCTTACCGGTAAGGACAGTTTTCTGAGCATCGGCGAGCTGGACAAATAGAAAAATTGCAAAAAAAATCAGTGTGAGAATTCTATTCATCCTTTATTCTCCTGATTTATAAATAGATTCATATAATCGAAATTTGAGCCATATAGTTGATTGACCCAATAATTGGCATAATTACTTAAATAAGAATCAATAGCAATAAGATATCAGTAATTACGTCAATTTGACGAAGAAGTTTAACAATGGTTTAAAAAATGCCGCTACTGATTCATGAATAGTTAACATCCCACGTCAGGTATGGGATGTCCCTGGGAGGGAATCGTCTTACTCTGATAATTAAAGAATGCAAAGGTCCGGCATCAATAAATGACAATTAAAAATTGTATTTTAGATGGAACAAATTGAAAATATTGTCTTCTTTTTTGAATAGGGGGTTGATTGTTTTATAAATTTTATCAATTTTGATGCAACATTCGAAAATCTAATAATCTAAATAATGAGACTTATCATTCAGCCTGAAGCGAGCAGTGTAGCTCAATGGTCTGCTAATTATATTGCCCACAAGATTGGTAATTGTAGCCCCACACCTGAAAACCCATTTGTTTTGGGATTACCTACCGGGAGCACTCCGTTGGGAACATATATTGAGCTTATCAAACTTTTTAACGAGGGCAAAGTCTCCTTTAAGAATGTGATCACCTTTAATATGGATGAATACGTCGGTATTCCTAAGGATCATCCTCAGAGTTATCATACGTTTATGTGGGATAACTTTTTTAGTTTTATCGATATTAAGCCCGAAAATGTAAATCTACTGGACGGAAATGCCATCGACTTGCGGATGGAATGCAGCCGATACGAAGCCAAAATTAAATCGGTGGGTGGCATCGATCTCTTTCTCGGTGGAGTAGGTGCAGATGGTCATATCGCCTTCAACGAACCAGGATCCAGTTTAACTTCCAGAACCCGGGATAAAGCACTAAATACGGATACCAAAATTGTTAACAGTCGATTCTTCAATAATGATGTGGATCAGGTTCCTAAAATTGCCCTGACAGTTGGTGTTGGAACGATTATGGATGCCCAGGAAGTATTGATTCTGGTGACAGGTCATAACAAGGCCCGCGCTTTGCACAAAGCTGTTGAAGGTGCTATAAACCATATGTGGACAATCTCAGCATTGCAACTTCATTCTCACGGGATGATAGTCTGTGACGAGGATGCAACGATCGAATTGAAAGTTGGTACCTATAAGTATTTCAAGGAAATTGAAAAGGACAATATTGACCCTGAAACCGTTTGGACAAATAATAAGAGAACCTGCTGGTGAAATTTCGAGGTTAATTTAAAGCTGGAACATCATCTTTGTCCTAAAGTTGCTACCATAATAGCCTTGATGGTGTGCATTCTGTTTTCGGCCTGATCGAACACAATGGAGGCAGGGCTTTCAAATACATCCTCAGTTACTTCCATCGAATCGATGCCAAATTTCTGGAATATCTCCTCGCCAGTTTTAGTTTCACGATTGTGATATGCCGGGAGGCAATGCAAAAATTTAACACCTTGGTTTCCGGTCAGTTTCATTACATTCGAATTGACCTGATATGGTTTCAAAGCTTCAATTCTTTCCTGCCATACGGCAGTCGATTCTCCCATAGACACCCAAACATCCGTATATAAAAAGTCGCAGTCTTTAACGGCTTCCTTTACATTTTCGGTAATGGTTATTTTGGCTCCGGTCGCGTTTGAAATTTCTTTGCAGGTCGCCTGTAATTCTAATGAAGGCTGATATTTTTGTGGTGCAGCGGCTCTAAAATCCATGCCCATTTTTGCGGCTCCCACCATTAATGAATTACCCATATTGTTTCTGGCATCACCCAGATATGCGAATTTTATTTTGGACAATGGTTTATCCGAATGTTCCCGCATGGTGAGAAAATCAGCGAGAATCTGAGTGGGGTGAAATTCATCCGTTAGTCCGTTCCAGACCGGTACCCCGGCATATTGTGCCAATGTTTCCACAAGTTGCTGACCGTATCCGCGGTATTGAATTCCATCGTACATCCTTCCCAGAACTCTTGCCGTGTCCTTCATCGATTCCTTCGATCCTATTTGAGAGCCAGTCGGACCTAAATAAGTCACGTGAGCGCCTTGATCGTATGCGGCAACTTCAAAGGCGCATCTGGTTCTTGTAGAACTCTTCTCAAAGATCAGCGCTATATTTTTCCCGGTTAGTACTGGTTCTTCCGTGCCGCTTTTTTTCGCCCATTTCAATTCGGCAGCAAGATTAAGCAAATATTCAATTTCTGCTGGTTGAAAATCCAGAAGTTTCAGAAAGTTCTTGTTGTAAAGCAGGTGAGGCATATATTCTTTTTTTAGGATGGATATGTCATTGTAATTTTTGAGCCATAGGATTTGTCTTCAAGTTTTGAAGCCTCGGTAATGATGCTTTTTACGCCACCATTTTCGACAAACTTCATCGCTGCAACGATTTTTGGAGCCATGCTTCCCTCGGCAAAAGTACCTGATTCAAGATATTTCTTAGTATCCTGATAGTCCAGGAATTCCAATTTTTCCTGAGTGGGCAATCCAAAATCTTTGTAAATAAAGGATACATCAGTCAGAATATAAAATTCGTCGGCCTTGACACCACAGGCTAGAACTGAAGAAGCGAGGTCTTTATCAATTACAGCATCTGCCGTGCGCAAATCGCCGTTTTGGTCATAAAAGACAGGGATACCGCCTCCGCCACAAGTAATAATAATATTTCCTTTCCGTGCGAGTTCGCCAATCAAGGTCTGATTGATAATATTTTTTGGGGTAGGAGATGGTACTACTCGTCTCCATCCTTTCTCGCTTTTTGTACTTTCTTTAAATTTCCACCCTTTCTTCGTTTCCAGGGAGATGGCTTGTTCTGAATCGTAAGTTGCCCCTATTCTTTTGGTAGGATTTAAGAAAGCGGGATCATCCGGATCTACCTCTACCATGCTTACCAGCGTAAGGACGTTTCTTTGAATCCCGTATTTGTTAAGGATATTCCGGAATATCCTCTCGATCATGTATCCTATACCACCTTGTGAATCCGCGACGCAAATATCGAGTGGCATCTGTGAAATACCATAAACCTGTTCACCAGCGTCGTTCCGCATCAAGATGTTTCCGACCTGAGGGCCATTTCCGTGAGTGATGATCAGATCATAATTCTCTCTTACAAGGAAGAGCAAATTTTCGATGGTCTCTGCAGTATGGAACTCTTGCTGCTCGATAGTACCCTTTTCATGATCGCGTAACAGCGCATTTCCACCCAGAGCAACAACGGCCAGTTTTTTCATAGACTGTTTTATTTCAAAAATAAATTCAGTCGAAGATAGAGACAGTTTCTGGAGCAATTCATGATAAAAATTATCAAATAACTGCTTAAGTTAAAGTTTATAACCAATCCGGAAGGTCAATAATTTCTAATACAATCCTGAATTACCAGTCAGTCCGGGATTTTTAAGAGAATTTTCAGGTTTTTAGCCGGTTCTGACTCCAGTAAATCAAAACCTCGTTGGGCGTCCTTGAGATCCAGAATGCCAGTAATCATTTTTTCAGGATTGATCAATTTTTTGTCCAGAGCTTCGATAGCTTTTGAAAATTCGCCATGACTAACGCGGGAGGCCACAATTCTAGCCTCCTTCCATATCAATTCCTTCATCAATATATCAACAGGGTGGTCGCCAAGCCCAAGAACACAAACGGTACCACCACCTTTTATTGCATTGATACAGGTTCTGACAGGATTATGTCTGCCCTCAACATTGACTTCGTGTCCAACCGCTTCAAATGCAACATCCACACCCCGACCACCAGTATGTTCTTTGATGAAGGCAACCGGATCTGTTTTTGCCGTATTAATAATTATTAGGTTTGGGAAAGCTGATGTTGCAATTGCCAGTCTTTCATCCAGGATGTCGGCTATGAAAATTTTTCCCTTGGTTATTGTATTGGCGGCGTGAAGAATCGACTGACCAACTTTACCAGCTCCCATAATCAATATGTCGTCTGATTCTTTCAACCCAGCTCTGGAGGAAGCATGGAATCCGATAGACAGCACCTCGATCAGGGCAGCGAATTCATCAGAAATGTGATTGGGAACCAGAAATACTTTTTCTGCCGGAACTGAAATATATTGCGCAAATCCGCCGTCCAAATCTATACCGTACAGCTTTAATTTGATGCAGGCAGGGAAATGACCAACTTTGCATGGAGCGCATTCGCCGCACCAAATAATAGGATCAACTGTTACTTTATCTCCTGCTTTAAAGCCTTTGACACTTTTTCCAACAGATTCAACTAATCCGGCAAATTCGTGGCCTGGGATATGCGGTAACTGAGTCCGGGGATGAAATTCTCCCTTAAAAAGATGTTGATCAGATCCGCAGATGCTTGCATACTTGATCTTTATAAGCACATCATTATCCCGAAGTTCAGGTTTCTCGACCTCTTCCAAAGCAATTTTGCTATATTCTCTTATCACGGCTGCTTTCATAGATTCCTTCATGACTCCCTACTTTTTGATATTTTACGGTTATTTACTTTTTGAAATGCAGTGGTTTAACAATTATTGAGCCACCGAACGGAAACGGAAAATCAAAGAAACTAAAAATTATCTGTGGTTCAGATCAAATGTCTTAAAATCTGTCCATTCTTTTCACTCAGCAGGTACTGTGCCGGTAAGACGAGTTCAACTTTCAAAACACCTGGACTGATTTCCACTTATTTTCGACTTTTCAGTAACTTTGTTTGGATTTAATCCTAAATTTGACCTTTCTAAAATAAATCGGAAATGGCTCAGCAAAAGAGTGATAATCAACAGAAAACTTCTTCAGGGACTTCAAGCGGCGGGAGCAAAGCGTCAAAGCATTCCCGCTGGGAGAAGGTGAGGGGGGGCGGCGCTCTCTTACTTTTTTTCTTTACTATTTACCTGTTTATCGCATTTATATCCTTCCTTTTACAGGATGGAGCCGATGTCAGCCATCTCGATGTAACCATTAAAGAACTAATTACCAATCCGACCATAAAAATCGAAAATGCCGGGGGAAAATTCGGCGCCATACTTGCCAATTGGTTTATTAACAAAGGCTTTGGATTTGGCTCTTTTGTGATTCTCTATCTTTTTGGAGTCTTGTCCCTACGCCTTGCCAAAATTGGGAAAGTGTCTTTAGCCAAAAATTTTGGATATGGTATATTTCTGATTATCTGGCTATCTATTGCCCTGGCATTCTCCCTTGCCGTCCTTTACAAGAATTCTCCGATTTTACCGGGTGGTGCTTATGGTTTTTTAATGTCACAACATTTGAATTCGGGAATTGGCAAATTGGGAACCTTCTTTCTGTTGCTTGGATCCGCCCTTGTTGTGGCAATACTGGCATTTGAAGATGCTTGGGGAACAATAAAGGCGCTTTTGTTATACCGGCGTCCGCCAAAAAAGCGTGAACTTGAACTGACTACAGCCGAGTTGACTGCAGCCCCGCAACCAATAAAAATTTCTGAAAAGGATCGTTCTTTTTCCAAAGTGGCGGTGGACGACGATGTGAAGATTGTTTATGCTGAGCCGGATGAGGATTCCATTGAGCTTGAGATGGGCGAAGTATTTGTGGAAGAAGAACACTACATTGCCCCCGAGAGGGAAAGACCCATGCCGGAACCAATGTTGCGAAGCGCTGATCCTGATGATGAGGAGCTTGAGATTGATGAAGCTGATTATGATCCGACATTGGATCTTTCCAGATATGTTTTCCCTACCCTTGATCTTTTGGAAGAGAGGTCAACTGGTAATCCTCAAGTTACGGACGATGAATTGCGTGCGAACAAAAATAAAATTCTGCAGACGCTCAAAAATTACAGCATTGAGATTGAGAAAATCAGGGCTACTACCGGTCCGACTGTAACGCTATATGAAATTGTGCCTGCTCCCGGCGTGAGGATATCCAAGATCAAAAACCTGGAGGATGATATCGCGCTAAGCCTATCTGCCCTTGGAATCCGTATTATAGCGCCAATGCCAGGGAAGGGAACTGTTGGTATTGAGGTTCCTAACAATAAACCAGAGGTAGTTTCCATGCGATCGCTGATTGCATCCAAGATATTCCAGGAGTCTGATTATGAACTTCCTTTGGCGCTGGGAAAAACTATTTCCAACGAGACTTTTGTTGTGGACCTGACCAAGATGCCGCATATTTTGGTCGCAGGAGCGACCGGGCAAGGTAAATCTGTCGGGTTGAATGCGATCATCTCTTCCTTATTGTATAAAAAACACCCCTCCCAACTGAAATTTGTTTTTATTGATCCCAAAAAGGTTGAGTTAAACCTATATGCTGTTATCGAAAAGCATTTTCTGGCTAAGATGGAGGGGATGGAAGATTCAATTATTACAGATGTTCAGCAGGTGAAGGATACTCTGAACTCGCTCATCATCGAAATGGAGCGGAGATATGATCTCCTTAAAGCAGCTCAAACCAGAAATGTCAAGGAATATAATGTCAAATTCATTTCAAGGCGTCTTAATCCCAATAAGGGTCATCGCTATTTGCCTTATATAGTGGTTGTTGTCGATGAGTTCGCAGACTTGATTATGACCGCAGGAAAAGAGATTGAGTTGCCTATTGCAAGGATTGCCCAGCTGGCACGTGCCGTTGGAATTCACATGATCATTGCGACACAGCGACCTTCCATAAACATCATTACGGGGGTAATTAAAGCGAATTTCCCCACCAGGATAGCGTTCAAAGTTGCATCGATGGTCGATTCCCGGACGATCCTTGATACTCCGGGTGCAAATCAGTTGATCGGAAGGGGAGATATGCTTGTCTCTATAGGCAACGTTTTGACCCGTATTCAGTGTGCTTTTGTCGACACTCCCGAGGTCGAAGCTATTGCCAATTTTATTGGAAAACAGCCAGGTTACCCGATGGTTTTTGCCCTGCCTGAATACCGCAGTGATAGTTCAGAAATTTCGGAAGGTATCGATTTGAAAAACAGGGATGAGCTTTTTGATGATGCTGCCCGAATCGTCGTTTTAAACCAAACAGGATCTACATCGTCCATACAAAGGAAATTTTCGATAGGATATAACAGAGCCGGCAGAATCATGGATCAGCTTGAGGCAGCTGGAATTGTTGGTGTAAATGCAGGCAGCAAAGCCAGAGAAGTTTTGATTCAGGACGAAAATAGTTTGGAACAGATTTTGCGGAAATTACCCCAGTAGAAAGTGAATTGCAATTAATGAATAATTAAAAGTTGATTATAATGACCAGGATTAAAAGTTTCATAATTATTGTAGCAGGTTTGTTTCTTACCTTCAATTTATTTGCTCAGCAGGATCCAAAGGCAAAGGAAATTTTGGAAAAACTTTCTCAGACTACCCGCAGTTATAAGACCATTCAGATTGATTTTTCTTTTACTCTTGAAAACAAAAAGAATAATATCAATCAGACCAATGAAGGGCAGGTTACATTGAAGGGGAAGAGTTACAGACTTCACATGCCTGTTTTCAGTATGGAGGTGTTTTGTGACGGATCTACCGTTTGGAGCTATATGACCGAAGCAAAAGAATGTAACATTTCGGCTGTGGAGGAAGATAATGGATCAATTAACCCGGCAAATATTTTCACTATCTACGAGAAGGGATTCAATTTCTCATACATAGGGGAGGAAAACCTGTCTGCAAAAACGGTACAGGTGCTGGATCTTTTCCCAATCGATAAATCGAAGGAGTTTGTCAAGGTGAGGCTTTATGTTGATAAGGCTAAATCACAGATTGCAAAGGCACAGACCTTCAATAAAGATGGCAACACCTACACGCTTCTTCTGAAAACCATGAAAACCAATATCGATCTGAAAGACGACTACTTCAAATTCGATAAAACGAAATACCCAGGTGTCTCGATGAATGATATGAGATAAGAAGGTGTGGAATAAACGGTGAAGATGATAGAGTTATTTACTCCATCTTCACCGTTCATTCTTGACTTTTTTCTGGTGCATCATTTGCTCAACAGATGCTATTTCAATAAAGGAGGTACCGCCTCCCACACCAAAATTCCCCCCAACGTAGACGACTGTATCAGTTTCTGAAATTAGGCCTCTCTCTACCAGGTCTAATAAAGAAGTCTCTACCAATTTATGCTTATTCTTTTTGGCAACTATTTCGCTGGCAAAAACTCCGTAGGATAATGCCAGCTCTCTTTTCACCTTGCCGTTATGACATTTAGCGTAAACGGGTCGGGGACTTCTGAAGGCGGATATATATCGGGCTATTTTACCCGTCAGCGTGTCGGTAATTATAGCGGCGACTTTCAACTCGTTGGCCGACATTACAGCTGCCTCAGCCAAAAAAGCAGAAACCTCATTCTCAAGTCTGGGTACCGGGAGGTCATTTCTCTTATCCTTGCTTGATTCAACTTCCATAGCAACACGAGACATCAGTTGGACGGCTTCAACCGGATACTGTCCGTAAGCAGTTTCCCCGGAAAGCATGACGGCATCCGTGCGATCGTATATAGCCGTGGCGACATCGCTAACTTCGGCCCGGGTAGGTCTTGGATTACTTATCATAGTATGCAACATTTGTGTTGCAATTATGACAGGTTTTTTTCGCTCGACGCACTTTCGTATTAGTCGTCTTTGAATCGAAGGAATTTTCTCAGCCGCTATTTCAATTCCTAAATCTCCCCGGGCGACCATTATTCCGTAAGCATGATCGAGAATCTCATCGATGTTTTTGACACCATCGGTATTCTCTATTTTGGCAATAATTTTTATTTTACTCTCTTCTTCGTCCAAAATTTTCTGAACGGCCAATATATCCTCTTTATTTCTAACGAAGGAATGCGCAATAAAATCCAGGTCATTCATCGATGCCCATCGAATGAATTGACAGTCTTTTTCTGTCAATGAGGGAAGATTCAAGGAGATTCCGGGAACATTGATGCTTTTTCTGTTTTTTATATAGCCATCATTACCAATAAGCGCAATAAGTCTGTCCTCCTGCTTTTCAATAATGGTGAGTTCCAACTCACCATCGTCTATCAACACCGAGCTCCCTACCGGGATGTCGCGGGTGAAGTTGATATAATCTACTGCAAGAATTCCTTCCCCGGATTGAATGTCAGAACCGGTAATCGTAATTTTATCCCCTCTACTTATTTTTATCGGATCAGCAATGTTTTTAGTCCTGATTTCAGGACCTTTAGTATCCACAAGAATAGCGAGACTGTCACTGACCATTCTAACATTGTTAATAATCTGCATGGCAGACTCCGTAGTTTGATGCGCGGTATTTATCCTGACAACATTCATCCCGGCTTCCATGAGAGACTTTAAAAATTCAGGAGCACAATTTTTGTCTGATATTGTCGCTACTATTTTAGTATGCTTTGTCTTTTTCATCCTTTGAATAAGTAATTAGTGAAAATTCTCGTCGAGATTTTTTCCAATTTCAGTGTTAATTCAGCTCTGGTTTAAAAAAGCTTTCTATTCCCAATCGATAGGAGTCCAGGGCAAACCCCATAATACTCCCTCTGCAAACAGGTCCGATAACAGACTCATGTCTAAATGATTCACGAGTCAGAATGTTCGAAATATGTACTTCGACCACTGGCGTAGTGATGGCGGCGATAGCGTCTCTTATTGCAATGGACGTATGCGTATAAGCACCTGCATTGAGTACTATACCTTCAACAGAAAACCCCACTTTATGCAAATAGGATACAATCTCGCCTTCAATATTCGACTGGAAATACTCAAATTCAACATGAGGAAAGTGAGGTTTTATTTTTTCGAACCAGTCTTCGAACGAAATATCTCCATAAATTCCCTTTTCGCGCCTACCCAGAAGATTGAGATTTGGGCCATTAATAACGCTGATTTTCACTGCCATTGGATTATATCATTAAATGGGTTTGCATATGTAAAACTATTCATCCGAAAATTTGATCTAAATTCGTGAAAAAAATTGACGTTCATGATAAATTTCGAATGACACGATGATATTTATTTTGTTTTGATAAAATATCGGGGCATCATATTGGCATCGACCGAAAATGAATATACGGCTATTAGCTTCGCAGAATTTCGATTCCATTTGACTGCTAAAAAACAAATTATGAGGCATGAAATCGAACAAAATTGTTCTTTAATTGTTTCATCAGAAAAACAACTTTATGAATTGGGCAGAAAGTAAAAGAGGATATGAAGCTTATCTGAGACTTGAGAGGTCTCTTTCACAAAATTCAGTAAGTGCTTACGTAAACGATATAGGTAAGCTTATTGTATTTATTGAAGAACAGTTCCCGGATGTCACACCTGAAGCGTTAAAATTGGGTCAACTCAGAAAATTTGTTGAGTGGATGAGTGCTAAAGGAGTGAGTCCAAGAACTCAAGCCAGAACAATTTCAGGCGTCAAATCCTTTTACAAATTTCTTTTGCTTGAAGAGGTTGTTGAGAATGATCCAACATCATTACTTGAGTCTCCTAAAATCGGACGTAAGTTACCTGAAGTGCTGAATGATCTGGAAATTAATCGATTGATCGACTCTGTGGACTTAGGTAAACCTGAGGGTTTACGAAACAAAGCGATCCTGGAGACACTATACAGCTGCGGGCTCAGGGTTTCTGAATTGGTTAACCTTCGGGTCTCAAATTTGCATTTTGAGCAGGAGTTTCTGAGAATTTCCGGAAAGGGAGAGAAAGAAAGATTAGTGCCCATCAGCAAACGTGCCATTGATGACATCAAAAGATATTTGGTCGGCTATCGCCGGAAACTAAAAATCGATAAATCGAGCGAAAACATTTTGTTCCTTAACCGAAGAGGCAGAAAATTGAGCAGGGTAATGATTTTTACCATCATTAAAAGCCTTGGGGTTAAAATTAATCTTGACAAGAGCATTAGTCCGCATACATTCAGACACTCATTTGCGTCAGCCTTGGTCAAAGGGGGAGCAGACTTGAGAGCTGTGCAGGAAATGTTGGGGCATGAGTCAATACTTACTACAGAAATTTACACTCATTTGGATAAAGAGTTTCTCAAAGAAACGGTCAAAAAGTTTCATCCAAGAGCATAGTTAGGACAGAAGTGGCGCGGTTGGTAATCGCGCCACTTCTATTTTAACTGAATGCAAAAAACATTAATTCATCGTTAAGTTTTTAGTGCCCAACAAGTGATCAGAAATTCCGTATTTCTTTTTAGATAACTTTGTGTCCGGTTTATTTTAAATAATTAATTTACAAATAAGTGGATCAGCAAGCAACTACACTAAACGATGTGATTCAGAATAGTAATCCTTCTATTCTAGAGATGCTATCTGAACGCGGGAAAAATATTTTTTTCCCAAAACTCGGCATCCTTGCACAGTCAGCACAGGCAAAGGGTAAGGAAATCAACGCTACAATTGGTGAGGCCGTGGAAGATAACGGTCATTCAATGCACTTGCCGGAGTTTGATCAGTTAGTAAACCTACCAGACTCTGCTATTTTTCCGTATGCACCCAGTTTTGGTAAGCCAGATTTAAGAAATAGCTGGAAATCATTTATTTACAAAAAGAATCCCTCGCTTGGGGAAACTCTGATAAGTTTGCCAATTGCAACCAACGGCATTACTCACGGGTTAAGCATGTCTGCATATTTATTTGTAGATGAGGGTGATAATGTAATAATCCCGGATCTGTTTTGGGAGAATTACTCCCTGATCTTCGAAAACAACTATTTGGGCAAGATCACTACATTTCCACTTTTCCAAAACGGTGGGTTTAATCATTCTGCGCTGGAGGCAAAAATGGAACAGTCTTCCGGTAAGATCATCCTGTTGCTCAATTTTCCCAACAATCCAACTGGTTATACACCTTTGGATGGTGAGATTGAGACAATCGTGGAAAAAATTAAGGCACAGGCTGATAAAGGAAAGAAAGTTGTAGTACTCATTGATGATGCCTATTTCGGATTAGTATACGAAAAGAATGTATTTACTGAGTCTATTTTTACCAGATTAGCGACTTTAAGTGAGAACGTACTTGCTGTCAAATTGGATGGCGCTACGAAAGAAGATTACGTTTGGGGCTTTAGGGTTGGCTTTATCACGTATGGCATTAAAAATGGAACTAGTGCTGTTTACGAAGCAATCGAGAACAAAACCGCAGGAGCCGTCCGTGGCAATATTTCGAACATAAGCCAACTTTCTCAGTCTCTTCTGCAAAAGGTTTATTCTGCTGAGGATTATGATGCTAATAAAACTGAAAAATTTGGCATACTACATTCCAGGTATGAAAAAATTAAGCAGGTTCTTACCAACCCAAAATATAGCCGCTATTTTTCGGCCTTGCCATACAATTCAGGCTATTTTATGTGCATTGAGCTCAAGGATGGTTTAATCGCTGAAGAAGTGAGGAAAATCCTTTTGGAGAAGTTCAGTACAGGAGTTATTGTCTTTGGAAATTTGATTCGCATTGCTTTTTCGGCTGTTCCCGAATCAAAAATTGAAAAATTGATTGAGAATATTCACGCAGCTTGCCAAGACTACCTGGGACAACAATAATTTGAGGATTCACGAAAATCAATATATAATTTAGATCATTATTAAATTCAGATTCATGACAAACAATCAAAAATTAATCAGTTGGGTTAACGAATGGGCAGAACTTTGTCAACCAGAAAATGTGTACTGGTGTGACGGTTCGGAAGAGGAAAACGACCGCCTGATGGCAGAAATGGTGGCCTCAGGAATGGCTGTTAAATTAGACGACAAAAAGCGTCCTAACAGCTATTATTTCCAGTCAGACCCAAGTGATGTGGCTCGTGTAGAAAACAGAACATATATCTGCTCTGAGAAGCAGGAAGATGCTGGTCCGACCAATAACTGGGCTGCACCCGCCGAAATGAAAGCTACCTTGAAAGGGCTTTTAAAAGGAGCGATGAAAGGTCGTACAATGTACGTCATCCCTTTCAGTATGGGACCTCTTGGTTCTGATATTGCTCACATCGGTATTGAGATTACAGACTCTCCTTATGTAGTCGTTAATATGAAAGTAATGACCCGTATGGGTAAAGCCGTGTTGGATGTTTTGGGAGACGGCGAATTTGTTCCTTGCGTACACTCAGTAGGTGCACCACTTCAGCCAGGACAAAAAGATTCAAAATGGCCCTGTGCCCCAATCGATCAAAAATACATCACTCATTTTCCAGATACAAAAGAGATCATCGCTTATGGTAGCGGATACGGTGGTAATGCGCTTTTAGGCAAAAAATGTTTTGCACTTCGTATTGCTTCTGCAATGGCGAAGCAAGAAGGTTGGCTGGCAGAGCACATGTTAATCATGGGCATCACCAACCCAGCTGGCGTAAAGAAATACATCGCAGCCGCATTCCCAAGTGCATGTGGTAAAACAAATCTTGCCATGTTGATTCCAACTATTCCGGGATGGAAAGTTGAAACAGTTGGTGATGATATAGCGTGGATGAAATTCGGAAAAGACGGACAATTATACGCTATTAACCCAGAAGCTGGTTTCTTCGGTGTGGCTCCGGGCACATCAATGGACACGAATCCAAATGCTATGCTTTCGGCAAAATCAGGTACCATTTTCACGAATACAGGTTTGACTCCTGATGGTGACATCTGGTGGGAAGGAATTGGTTACGCTGCCCCAGAAGGCACTATCACATGGACGAATGAAGTTTACGACAAGGCATCTGGCAAACCAGCTGCACATCCAAATGCACGTTTTACTGCTCCAGCTTTCCAATGTCCTTGTATCGACGCAGCATGGGAAGATCCTAAGGGAGTTCCAATTTCTGCTATTCTTTTCGGTGGACGTCGTCCAAATACTGTTCCGCTGGTATACCAGGCAATGAGCTGGGCTCATGGTACATTTATGGGATCTGTTGTAGGGTCAGAAGTTACTGCCGCCGCTATCGGACTGAAAGCTGGCGTTCGGAGGGATCCATTCGCAATGCTTCCATTTGCCGGTTATCATATGGCTGATTATTTTGGTCATTGGTTGACAGTTGGGAAAAATGCTCCAAAGCCTGAAGCTTTACCGAAGATTTTCAATGTTAACTGGTTCAGAAAAGATGAGAATGGTAAATGGTTGTGGCCAGGTTATGGCGACAATATGAGAGTCCTCGCATGGATCTTTGGAAGGTGCGAAGGTACTGCAGCTGCTACCGAAACACCGATTGGATTCGTTCCAACAGTTGACAGCATCGATATCACCGGACTTGACGTTACCAAGGAAGATATTGCAGAACTTGTTAAAGTTGACAAAGCGCTTTGGAAAGACGAATTAGAGCTGATTAAAGAGCAACAGGCCTTTCTCGGCGACAGATATCCGAATGAACTGAAGAGTCAGGTTGAACTTCTTGAAAGTAGACTAGGTTAATCTTCGACCAATATAATTAAAAAACGCCTCAGAGATGGGGCGTTTTTTTGTGTCTTAGAGTTTGAAAAGTAATATTTCAATTCGTGTAGTGTTTGAATTGTTCAGTTTGATACCGCTAACAGCTTGCTGCTAAAGGGATGTTCTGTAAAAATTGTATCTTTGGCACATGACAAACAATGACATTTTAAAAAAATTAAGGGTAGCCTTGAAATTGAAGGACGATGACATCGTCAAAATTCTTGCCCTGGTAGATTTCAAGATTTCTACTACAGAATTAGGTGCTTTCTTTCGTAAGGAAGATCATCCCAATTACAAAGAATGCGGAGATCAGCTGCTGCGCAATTTTCTGAATGGTCTTATCATTCATCTTAGGGGGCCAATGGATGGACCCAAGTCAACAGGTCAAGAAACCCCGAAGAAGGTACTTATAAGGAAGGTTGGAAGATAAGACACTAAGACTCTTTTAAGCATAGCACTTTGAGGCCAATATTCGGGCCACCTGCCTGACAGCAACAAACGACTAACTTGAATCAAAATCCATAATCTGAACATTACGAAAATGCATAACATTGATCAGAACAACTCCATCGTCAAAGGTGATCCAAAGGTTGTTAGGGCATGGGTCATGTATGACTGGGCCAATTCAGTGTATCAATTGACAATTTCTTCCACGATTTTCCCAATATATTACAACACAGTCACACGCCATGGCGACGATTTTGTGGTCTCTTTCTTTGGATGGAAAGTTGTAAATACCGTACTCTATTCCTGGGCAATTGCAGCCGCCTATTTAATTGTTGCAGCGGGATCACCGCTTTTCTCTTCGATTGCCGATTATACGGGACGCAGAAAGGGCTTCATGAGGGCATTTACCTGGATTGGTGCAGTTTCCTGCGGTGCACTGTATTTCTTCGACCCCCGGCATATTGAGCTTGGAATTATCGCATTCACCCTGGGAACTGTGGGTTACGGAGGCAGTATCGTATTCTATAACTCCTTTCTACCGGTAATAGCAAAGACGGAAGATCAGGATCGGATAAGTGCGAGAGGTTATTCCATGGGCTATCTTGGGGGAGTAATTCTTTTGCTTTTCAATCTTTGGATGATCATGATGCCTGATTTTTTTGGCTTTTCCAAAGATTCTTCATTGCCCGCCAGGATATCTTTCGTGACGGTATGTATTTGGTGGATCGGCTTTTCCACTATGACTTTCAGGAAACTCCCCAAATATATTTTCAGTAAGAGGTTGCATCGCGAAAATGTTATTTCCAATGGATACAAAGAATTAAGAGCAGTTTTCGGATATGTCCGGAAATCCTACCGTCTCAGCATTTACCTTTTGGGATTTTTCTTTGTCATGATGGGAATACTAACCACCATGTTTATGGCAGCAACATTTGGAGAAAAGGAGCTGGGATTAAAGGAAGGAGTACTTATTCCCACAATTTTGCTTATTCAACTGGTGGGGATGTTCGGCGCCTGGTTTTTTGCAAAACTTTCCGGCAGAATTGGGAACCTGAAGGCGCTTATTCTTTCCGTCATTATTTGGATAGTCGTTTGCGTTTATGCTTTCACGATTACCCGGGCCACCGGTTTTGTGATTGCGGCGTTTTTCATTGGGATCGTAATGGGAGGATCTCAGTCGCTCGCACGATCCACCTACTCAAAGATGTTGCCGGAGACGACAGATCACACTTCCTTTTTCAGCTTCTATGACGTGACAGAAAAACTTGCCACCGTAGCCGGAACATTCAGTTTTGGAATCATTGAAGCCATAACCGGCAGTATGCGCTATTCCGTATTGGCGATAACTTTCTTTTTTGGAATTGGACTGGTGTTCTTATTATCCCTCCTTATTCGGGAGCGACAAACTTCATCGAAAAAAATCTGAGTTATTCCTTCCTTTCTTGACCCATTCAACCAGTTGAACCCGGATAGTGTATTTTAATTTTATGAGTTTGTTATCATTTATTAAAATGTATCAAGCTGTTTGAATAAAGTCCTATTTTTGTTTAATTACTGATGGTTTTAAACCAATCAGGCGTCTTCGCTATTTAATTATTCGAATTTTCGTATTATTAGGCCGATTATTAAATGACTAGTCCTGTGAAATACCTATGAGCAGCTTTTGCACCAATCAAAAATGAATACCTGGGTATTACATGAGACCATTAAAAAACAAATGATAAACGCATGAAACCAAAAATTGCTGCACAGTCCGGAACATTTGAATCGAGCGACGTGATCGTCTTGATTGAGCCATTACCCGACCGATCGGGTAGAAAAATTGAGATTTCATCGACAGTCATGCAACAATATGGAGTCAGCTTTAAGCAGCTGGTTATTGATATACTTGATCAATATGAGATGACTGACATTCACCTGATTGCCAAGGATAAGGGTGCGCTTGAGCCAACAATAAAAGCCCGTCTTGAAACAGCCATTAAGCGCTCACTCAACATTCAGGAAGGAACTATTAAATAATATAGCGAGATGAAGAATTTTAAGAATCGCAGAACGATGCTTTATATTCCCGGAAATAATCCGGCGATGATCCAGCAGGGCGGAATCTATGGTGCTGACAGCATACTTTTGGATCTGGAAGATGCTGTGGCCCTGAACCAAAAAGATGCTGCCCGCACACTTGTTAGAAATATGATCAGGGTAACTGATTTCTATGACGCTGAAGTTTGCGTGCGGGTGAATCATCTGAGTACTCCCTTTGGATTGGCAGATTTAGAAGAGATAGTTCCGCTCCAGCCTTCAGCAATCCGGTATCCGAAAACGGAATCCCCGGAGGAAGTCATCGAACTCTTGAAAATTATCGAGAGGATTGAAGACAAGCATGGTCTTCCACACGATAAAATGACGCTTCATGCGATGATTGAGACAGCCATGGGAGTACAGAACGTTTTCAATATCGCCAGCAAATTTAGCCGGATTGATGCGATTACAATTGGCGGTCAGGATCTCACGGCTGATATGAACATTGTTTATACTCCGGATGGTACAGGAATCGATTTTGCCCGCAAGAGGATTGTGATGGCTGCCAAGGCAAGCCATATCGACGTGATTGACACGGTTTTTCCGGATGTAAATGATGAAGAGGGATTAAGAAGAGAGACTGAGTATGCCAAGAAGATTGGGTTTACAGGAAAGGCTGTAATCAATCCGCGCCAGATCGATGTTGTTCATGATGTATTTACGCCTACTGACGAAGAGATCAGGAAGGCCTATCGGATCGTTAAAGAGTTCAGAGCGAATAGTGCGGCGGGTATTGGCGTTTTTGCCATAGATGGCAAGATGGTGGATGCACCTATCGTTGCCCGTGCAGAATACTTGTTAAGGTTAGCTAATGTAACAATTGGAGAATCTTAAGTTGATGGATTCTTAAGTGAAAATGTGATTGGAGCGAAAATTTTGAATAACGAACTGAATTGCGAAAATAAAAAAATTATCAGCATAATGTTAAATAGCTTAGGAAGAGAGATACCCGAATATATCGAGGGTATTGGTAGACTGGAACCTTTTCAGGGAGCCTTAACCAAGTTGAGTAAGGGCTGGATGGATGAACCGACTATCCCGGCACCAAATAAGGCATATCTGCCACACCAGAGCAAGCTTTGTAAGACTCTCGAAGATGCCATTATCCGTAGTAACCCACATAATGGGATGACTGTGTCATTCCATCACCACTTGCGGAATGGGGATATTCTATTAGTCCAGACGTTAACGATATTGCATAATATGGGGATCCGTGGAATAACGCTCGCATCCTCCTCTTTAAATGAATGCCATGATCCAATCCTTCCATTTCTTGTGGATGGAACGGTAACAAGGATTTTTTCATCCGGTATTCGCAGTCAATTGGGCCGGGCTATAGCCTTAGGAGTCCTGGATACTCCGGTCGTGATTCATTCTCATGGAGGAAGGGTTCGCTGTATCCATACCGGGAAAATTCAGATCGATTTGGCCATAATTCCTGCTTCCGCTGCAGATTGTGAAGGTAATGCCACAGGTTCACACGGAAAATCCGCTTTCGGATCCATCGGTTATGCAGTCATCGACGCACGCTATGCAAAACAAGTGATTGTCGTCACAGATAATCTTGTCAATTTCCCATGTATACCACTTTCTATTTCTCAGAACTTTATTGACCATGTGGTGCTGGTTGATTCTATCGGAGATGCATCAAAAATTGCTACCGGTACTACGCGGATCACTAATTCTCCCATGGACTTGAGAATTGCCAAACTCGCAGCAGATGTCATCGAACATTCCGGTTTTTTTGTGCCAGGCTTTGCATTTCAGGTGGGCGCAGGGGGGGCTTCTCTCGCGGTTGCAAAATTCATCCGGGAAAAGATGAAAGCAAAGGCGCTAAAGGGAAGCTTTATGCTTGGAGGCATAACTTCCTATTGTGTTGATATGCTAAACGAGGGACTCTTTGAAACTATTTTTGATGTTCAATCATTTGATGCAGTGGTTAGTAATTCATTGCTAAATAACAGGCACCATATAGAGATTCCTGCAGCACTTTATGCCAACCCCTTTAATTGCGGGTGCATCACCAATAAGATTGACGTCGTTGTTCTGGGGGCTTTAGAAATTGACGTAGATTTTAATGTGAATGTCATAACCGGTTCAGAGGGCAACATACGGGGAGCCTCTGGAGGGCACTCAGATACTGCATCAGGTGCTAAGCTCACAGTTGTGGTATGCCCCTCATTCCGTGGCCGGATTCCAATCATTAAGAAAAGGGTGCATACGATAGTTACGCCCGGTGAAACGGTTCATGTTCTGGTTACTGAACGCGGAATTTGTGTAAACCCGGCATTCAAAGAAATAGAAGATAACTTGAGAAGGGCAGGGCTCAATATCAAAGAAATCCACGATCTGGAAATAGAAGTGGATAAGATTACCGGTATCCCTGCACCGCTTGAATATACTGATAAAATTGTAGGGATTGTCGAATATAGGGATGGTACTATTATTGATGTGATCCATCAAATTAAAGAGCATGGGGCATAGAACAGTTGAGCCGCTACTTGCAATCTTATTGGCAAGGGAAGAACGGGCACTCTTGAGGAAGAACCTCGCCATGACAGGTTTTCCCAGCGTGAGCCTGAGTTTAAATGTGCCGGGATTTCCCAAGACGAACTCGATTGCAAGGCTTTTTTTTAAACACTGTTTGAGTGATTTACGTTATTATTTGAGAGCGCATCAGGTCAAAATTATTGAAAAGGATTCCCTTGAAACCGAGGACGCAGCTGGTAATTTTTTAATTGCACCCTTTCATCCGGGAACAAAAGGCTTGGAGGAGATTAAGCAGATTTGCGAAAAATTTGAAGAAAATCATCCATTGGGTCGGTTTGTGGATGTGGACGTAACCGATGAATTCAATCAGGCCATCTCTTCGGGAAAGTCGAAATTATGCTTCTTTTGTTGTGCCAAACCTGCCATCGAATGTCGTCGTCAGAATACCCATGATATTGAGCAAGTGCGTTCCTTTATGTTTAAAAAGATGGAGCGTTTTTGCATGGAAGAGCGGGAGAATTCAATTTCAAAACGGATCGCAGCATTGGGTCTCCAGGCAATCCTCACTGAAATTTCTCTGACACCCAAACCTGGATTAGTTGACAAGTTCAGCAATGGGAGTCACAGCGATATGAATTATCAGACGTTTGTCAATTCTTCGGCGGCCATTTCAATTGGCTTTTGCGAGCTTGTGAGAGCAGGACTATCCTTCCACGACGCCAATCTTGAGGCTGCTTTACCAACCATTCGGAACATTGGCTTGCGCATGGAAACATCCATGTTTGAGGCGACGAGAAACGTCAATACGCAAAAAGGGATAATTTTTTTACTTGGCTTGTCGCTATTTGGTTGTGGAAAACTATATAGCGAGAATGATCATTTCGAAATTGACAATTTTAGAAATATTATCAGGTTAATTTGCAAAGATATCGTGAGAAAGGAGCTGGCCGGTGATGTCAACGCGGGTCTGAGCCATGGAGAAGATGCTTTTCAAAAATATGGCTTTCCTGGTGCACGCGGCGAAGCTGAGAACGGTTTTAGTACCGTTTTTGAATTTGGCCTGCCTCAATTGTTGCAGGTGTCAGCCCTGAGTGAGGAAGCTATGATAAAATGCTTTTTGGCAATAGCCTCTAACAATAATGACACAAATATTCTTTATCGCAGGGGGCCGGAGGTTCTGGCAGAATTTCGGCGTATTTCCAAATTTGCTCTCGAAAACTTCAACGAAGCGAATTATTTGAAAGTCATAGAATTCTGTCGGGACGAGGAAATTTCACCCGGCGGTTCTGCCGATTTGCTTGCGGTTTCTTTATTTATGTGGTCGGTCATGGAAGCCGATCAACGACATGTTTTTTCAATATCAAAAATAGACAATGACTTTTGAAGATACAGATTTCCGTCAGGAGACATTGGATCTCGACAATCCCTTCGACGTAAAATTAGTGAAGAATTTTCTCCATGACCTCGGATTTGAGTTCGATCCGCTGGATGTGGAATGTACAATGATTGTCTATAACCTTAAAGGTGAATTGGTTGGGACAGGCTCTCATCAGGGTCGAATTCTGAAATATGTAGCAGTTTCCCCCAAATATCGTGACACCACAGCTTTTGCGTTGATTGTCACCTATATGACGGAGAAACTATTGAAAATATACAAACACACCTTCGTTTTTACACGACCCGAGAATTCAGTGCGCTTTAAAGGTTTGGGCTTTACAGAGATTGCGTCGGCGCCGCCACTCTTTACTATTCTCGAATTCGGATTTGAGTCGATCATTACCTATCAGGAATACCTTGATACGATAAAGTCAACCTTCGAGACTAATTCAATTGCAGCCATTGTTGTTAATTGCAATCCGTTTACAAACGGCCATAAATTTTTGATAGAAAAGGCTGCTTCCGAAAATGAACTGGTTTATCTATTTGTAGTTGAGGAAGATCGTTCGGCTTTCCCGTTTGCAGTCAGATGGGAATTGATTAGGAAAGGAATTGCACATCTTACGAATGTTCGGATGGTGCGCGGAGGAATGTATATTGTTTCAGGCTCAATTTTCCCGGCTTACTTCCTTAAAAACGAGACAATCAGCGATGTTATGGAGAAGCAGGCAGAACTGGATGTTCAGATTTTTGCCAAGTATGTTGTTCCTGTTCTTGGAATCAAAAAGAGATATGTAGGTACCGAAAAGTATTGTGCAACAACGGCAGCATACAACCAGGCAATGAAGAATATTCTTCCCTCTTATGGTGTTGAAGTGATTGAGGTAATGAGAAAAGTGGCGACCCCAGGTTCTTCAAAACTCCCTATTTTTATCAGTGCTTCAAACATCCGTCAGGCCATAAAAATGGACAAGCTGGACGAGGTCGTCAACTTCCTTCCGGATTCGACGAAGGAATTTCTTTTTTCAGATGAATCCCTGGAAATTCGGCAAAAGATAAAATCAGGCGACAGTCGGCATTAAATTTCCACTTCACTCATTGCCTCGGGTATTTCGATATTCGAATAGCCGACTTTTGTCATTTCATTTTTGTAGAATGTTTGCGCTTCGTAGTCGCCGTGGACTAAAAAGATTTTCTTAATTGCCGCTTTATCCTGACAACTCAGAAATGCGAGCATCTCATTGTAGTCTCCATGACCACTGAAAGCTTCAATCCTCGCAATTTCCGCATTGACGGTGTATGGAGTTCCAAAAATGGAGACATTTTTCTCGCCGTTTACCAGCCGGGCTCCTAAGGTACGTGGCGCACAATATCCCACCACCAGAATTGTATTTTTAGGATTAGAAATATTGTTGGCAAGATGATGTTTTATCCGACCAGCTTCCATCATTCCCGAGGCTGAGATTATGATACAAGGTCTCTTGAATTTATTGAGGTTTTTGGAGTCCTGCGTCGAAGTAACGTAATGTAAGGAGTTGAAGCCAAACGGATCACGATCGGTTTCCAGAACATGCATCACCTCTTTGTTGAAACACTCCTGATGAACCCGAAAGATAGTAGTGGCATTTACTGCCAATGGGCTATCCACATAGATCTGAATTTTTGGCAGAAGACCCGCATTGAAGAAGTTGTTTAGCGTGAAAACAATATCCTGGGTGCGGCCAATAGCAAATGATGGGATAATTAATTTTCCCTCTTTCTTGACACAGGTATCCACGACAACTTTTAAAAGCTCCTCCTCAGCATTCGAAATGTCATTGTGAAGTCGGTTTCCATATGTCGATTCAGTAATCAGATAGTCACATTGTCTGAATGGTTCAGGAGCCTTTAAAACGCGGCTGGTGGGGCGGCCGATATCTCCGGTATATGCAATTGTTTTGGTTTCCCCTTTTTCTGTTATTTCAAGATATGCAGTGGCAGCTCCAAGCACATGCCCATTATTCGTAAATCGGACTTTAACAGAGTCGTCGACGTAGAATTTGCGATTAAAGGCTATTCCGATAAACAACTCCATACACATTTTGGCATCTTCGGTGGTATAGATGGGTTCCACTGGCTCTAAACCATGTTTTACCTGCTTCTTGTTGTACCACTTCACGTCAAGTTCCTGAATGTGTCCGCTATCGACAAGCATAATCGCGCACAAGTCACGAGTAGCATTTGTGCAGATAACAGACCCCCGGAATCCTAGTTTGTACATATAAGGTATTAACCCGGAATGGTCTATATGGGCATGAGTCAGAATAATGTGATCAATCTCTTTTGGGTCAAAACCAAGGTTTCTGTTCGAAGAATCAGTTTCCATGCCTTTGCCTTGGAACATCCCGCAATCCAGCAATATTTTTTTACCATTTTCGAGCGTGATCAGGTGTTTGCTTCCTGTAACTTCTCTGGCAGCGCCAATAAATTTAATCTTCATGGGGATAGTTTTTATTTATTCAATAAAGGTATAAAAAAAACGCTCTTCCCGATAAGAAAGAGCGTTTTGAAACTTAGTTTTCCGACAGCGAATATTACTCTTCGGTTTGAGTAGCTGCATAGGTTTTGAGCAATTCATCCTGAACCTCTGCCGGAACTTTTTCGTAACTGGCAAATTTCATTTTGAACATTGCACGACCCTGAGTTACCGAACTTAAGGTGGTAGAATATTTATTCATCTCTTTCAACGGAACTTTGGCGACGATTTTTTCGAATCCTTTTTCAGAGGTCATACCCATAATAAGTGCACGACGATTCTGAAGATCACCCATGACATCTCCCATACGGTCGCCAGGTACAAGTACCTCAACATCATAAATAGGTTCCAGAATTTTTGCTCCCGCTTTCTTAAACGCCTGACTGAATGCATTTCTACCTGCTAAGCGGAAGGAGATTTCGTTGGAGTCGACCGGGTGCATCTTGCCTTCATAGATGCAAACGCGGATATCGCGGGCGTATGATCCGGTAAGTGGCCCTTCTTCCATTTTTTCCATAATCCCTTTCAAAATGGCTGGATGGAAGCGGGCATCAATAGATCCACCTACGATACAGTTGCAGAAAACAAGCTTCCCTCCCCAAGGCAATTCAGTTACCTCAGTACCCCGAAGACTAACTTTCATTTCTTTCCCATCAATGATAAACATTGTAGGGGCGGGCATTCCTTCTTCGAATGGTTCGATAACCATATGAACTTCACCAAACTGACCAGATCCACCACTTTGTTTACGATGGCGATAATCGGCCTGGGCAATTTTGGTAATCGTTTCGCGATACGGAATCTTAGGATTTAAAAATTGAATATCAATTTTAAAGACATTGTCGAAATACCATTTCAGTGTGTTTATATGATATTCTCCCTGTCCGTGAATCAGAATCTGTTTTAGCTCCTTTGAGTATTCTATGATATAAGTAGGATCCTCTTCGTGAAGCCGGTGCAGGTATTCTCCCATCTTTTCCTCATCTGATTCATTAACTGCCTTAACAGCCGTAGTGTATCTTGGATCTGGGAAAAGGATGGGTGGAAATTCTATTTCCGCGTCTTTTTCACAAAGTGTATGATTGTGTTTAACATCTTTCAATTTTACAGTTGCTCCAATATCTCCTGCAACCATTTCAGGTACTTTAGTCCTGGTTTTTCCAGCTACGGCAAAAATCTGAGAGACACGCTCTTTCGAATTCTTCGCCATATTGGTTAAATCCATACCTTCTTTCAGTGTTCCGGAGATTACCTTAAAATAGGTGACTTCACCAACATGTTGCTCAAGAGCAGTTTTGAAAACGTAGATGGATGTTGGGCCTTTTACACTTATCGGAATCATTTTTCCGTCAACAGTCTCCACAGGTGCTAATTCGCCCGGGTTTGGTGCAACATTGACAATAAAATCCATCAAACGACGGATGCCCATATCTTTTGCGGCAGAGGTACAGAAAACCGGGAACAATCCTCTGGACAGCATCCCAAGTTTCAGTCCTTTTTTCATTTCATCTTCGTTCAATGAGCCTTGTTCGAAAAAGAGTTCCATGAGGGCCTCATCGTTTTCGGCGGCCATTTCGACTAGATTATTATGGTACTCTTCTGCTTTGTCAAGCTCATCAGCAGGAATATCCAGTATCTCAGGTTTTCCGCCCTGTGGACCCCACTGAAGCATTTTCATTTTGAGTACATCAATGGCTTTGTTGTATCCTAAACCCGGATTGACAGGGTATTGTACAATAGCCAGTTTATTCCCGAAAGTTGTTCGGGCCATCTCAATTGTGTTATCCCAGTTGGTGTTTTCGTGATCCAAGTGGTTAACGACGAAAATCAACGGTTTGTGAAATCTTTCTGCATTTCTGTTGGCAATTTCAGTACCAACCTCAACACCGTTAACGGCGTTGAATACCAGCAAGCCTGTTGCTGCGACACTTAAAGCGGGTATTACTCCTCCCACAAAATCGTCCATCCCGGGAGTATCGATGATGTTAATCTTATACCCATCAAATTCGGTATAAAGCACTGTTTCATGAACAGAGTTGCCATACTCTTGCTCGACGAGGTTGTAATCGGATGCAGTGTTTTTGCTTTTGACATCACCTCTGCGGTTAATAATTCCACCCTCGAAGAGCATGGCTTCTACAAGGGTGGTTTTCCCAGCGCCCGAGTTTCCGAGCACCGTAATGTTCCTGATTTCACTGGTTTGGTATACTTTCATAGCGAAAAATTTAAATAAAATTATCTGGTTGTTTAGAAAACTTATTTTCAATTCCTTCAAAAATAGAAATTATTTAAAATGATTTGACTGACCTCAAAATTTTCGATTTTCGATTTTTGAATTTGGAATTTCGAAAAAAGTTCAAGTTGCATTGTATCAATAAATAAACAAATTTGTAATCTGACTGTAACAGATTTTTTATGTTACTAAACATGTTATTCAATAGGTACCGAACATAATCTGACTATCCTTAATTTTCCGTTTTCCGAAATGGGAATAAGCAACGTCCTGAAAAATTTGCATATTTGCATTAACCAACACTGATAGAATCCAATGCAACGTTTCCCTTTTTTTAAACAGTTGGATGCCATGGATTGCGGACCTTCCTGTTTAAGGATGATCGCAAAATTTTATGGCAAAAATTTTTCTCTGCAGACCATTCGGGAGAGAAGTTTTCTGACCAGAGAGGGTGTATCTTTTTTGGGATTGTCCGATGCAGCGGAATCAATAGGGATGAGATCCGTTGGCGCCAGAGTTGCCTATCAGCAGCTTACAGAACAGGTTCCGTTACCTGCTATTGTTCACTGGAAAGAGGAGCACTTCGTAGTGGTTTATGCTTTCAAAAAGGGTAAGGTTTTTGTCGCCGATCCTGCCTACGGATTAATAACTTACCAGGAAGCCGAATTTTTGAAGGGTTGGTGTGGGCATTCTGATGCTTCAAAGGCAAAAGGATTGGCGCTTATTCTTGAGCCGACGCCGGATTTTTATAATCTGGCAGATGAAAAAATCGACAAATCTTCACTTTCCTATCTCTTTTCTTATCTGCGCAATCAGAAGAAATTCCTCTGGCAACTTTTTGCCGGATTGATATTGGGAAGTATATTTCAGCTGATTTTCCCATTGCTCACTCAGTCAATGGTTGATGTGGGTATCAATAACAACGATCTTGGGTTTGTTACTTTAATCCTGGTTGCACAATTAATACTTTTCATTTCCCAGACTTCGGTTGACCTGATCAGAAGCTGGATTCTCCTGCACCTGACAACTCGTCTGAATATTTCATTGATCTCAGATTTTTTGATAAAATTAATGCGCCTGCCGATAAGCTTTTTCGACACCAAAATGGTTGGAGATATGCTGCAGCGCATAGGAGATCATACGCGAATTGAAAATTTCCTGACAAACCAATCATTGAATGTCCTGTTTTCAATGGTTAACCTTATCATCTTTTCAATAGTGTTGGCTCTTTACAGCTGGATTATTCTGGGGGTATTTTTAGTAGGGAGCATAATTTATGTTTTGTGGATTCTTCTTTTCCTGAAAAAAAGAAGGGAACTTGATTATAGAAGGTTTACCCAGTTATCCGAAAATCAGGCGAAATTAATAGAACTGATGACCGGGATGCAGGATATCAAACTCAATAATTGCGAAAAGCAAAAGAGATGGGAGTGGGAGCGTATTCAGGCAAGGTTGTTTCAGGTAAACATCAGGCGGCTTTCATTGACACAAACTCAAACCATCGGTTCAACTTTTATTAATCAGCTGAAAAACATACTGATCAGTTTTATTGCTGCCAGGTTGGTCATCGATGGGCAAATAACCATAGGCGCAATGGTCGCAGTTTCATATATTATTGGTCAGATGAATAGTCCGCTAAACAGTCTGATGGAGTTTATCCAGACTACGCAAGACGCCATGATCTCGCTGGAACGTTTGAATGAGATTCACAAAAAGCCAAATGAAGAGGATCCGGAAGAACACAAAATCACACTATTCCCGGACAATAAGGAGATTACACTCAAGGATCTTAATTTTCAATACGAAGGCCCGCGGTCTCCAATGGTATTAAAGAAAATATCATTGCATATCCCGGAGAACAGAACAACGGCAATAGTGGGAATGAGCGGGAGTGGAAAGACCACACTCATGAAACTGATGCTAGGTTTCTATCCTCCCGTATCCGGATCGATCCACCTCGGAGAGATCAATCTGTCACACTTCTCTACACAACTATGGCGGGAGAAATGCGGCGTGGTTATGCAGGATGGCTTTATCTTTTCCGACACAATTATGAATAATATAGCCGTGGGTTTTGATAAAATCGATAGGCAAAGGTTACTGAATGCCGTAAAAATGGCAAATATTCAGGATTATATAGAAGGGTTGCCGTTGGGTTATCAGACTAAGATCGGTCAGGAAGGAGTTGGGCTTAGTCAGGGACAAAAGCAGCGGATCCTGATTGCCCGTGCGATCTACAAGGAGCCGGATTTCCTTTTCTTTGATGAGGCGACCAATGCGCTGGATGCCAACAATGAAAAGGTGATCATGGAAAACATGGATCAGTTTTACAAAGGTCGGACAGTCGTCGTCGTTGCCCATCGGTTGAGTACCGTGCGTAACGCCGATCAGATAATAGTACTCGATAAGGGAGAAATTGTAGAGCAGGGTACCCATCTGGAATTAATTGATCTGAAAGGGCATTATTTCAACCTGGTAAGAAATCAACTCGAGCTCGGAGCTTGATTTTTCGTTTTCTAAGTACAATAAGCAGTTTGATGAAAAAATTAGAAGAAATAGAAACTCGCAGCGAAGAAGTCCAGGATCTTTTGGGCAGGATCCCCTCCTGGATAACCAGAAATGGCATCATTCTGGTGATAACGCTACTATTTATTCTTATCGCCGGCAGTTGGTTTTTCAAGTACCCGGATATCATTACCGCTCCGGTAGTGGTTACCTCAGATAATCCACCTGCACATCTTCTGGCAAGGGTCGATGGGAAGTTAATCACCATTAAGGTTAAGGATAAAGAAAGGGTGGAAAAGGGAGAACTTCTGGCTATGCTGGAAACCTCATTGAAATACGAAGATTTCAGTGATTTGAAAAGTCAGCTGACTCTTCTCGTTCCGTTTGTCAGGACATTTAAGCCTGAGGCCATCATTCCGTTCCATCAAGAATATTTATTGGGTGAGCTTCAACCACAGTTTGCCGATTTTTCCAAGAAATATCGTGATTATGTCCAGTTTATAGATCGTAATTATTTTGCAGGGAAGATCAAATCCCAGCAGAAGCAGCTTCATCTTTCTAAATCAGGATTTCAATTGCAGTTATCCAGGAAGAAGGTGCTGGAAGAAGATCTTCAGATTTCAAGGAAAAAATTTCAGCGTGATTCTACGTTGAACCGGAGAGGGGTGCTTTCATTAGACGAATTTGAAAAATCGAAAAGAGATTGGCTGAAGAAACAGTTTGAGTTTGAAGAATTTCTTTCGAGTTTGTCGGCAACAGAACTGAATATGGAACAGGCCGGACAACAGGTTGCCGAAGCAAGAAATCTTTCCGGAGAGCAGGAGTCCAATTTGCAGTTGGCATTTAAAGAAGCCTACGAAGTATTATTGGGAGCGATAGATGTCTGGGAGTTAAATTATCTCATAAAATCTCCCATCCGGGGAGAGGTCAATTTTTCGAAATTCTGGAGTGTCAATCAGAATGTAACGAAAGGGGAAGTGGTATTTACGATTATCCCTGAAGGTAACAGCAATTTGATCGGGAAAGTGCAGCTCAAGATGAACGGTGCCGGGAAAGTGAAAGTCGGGCAGAAGGTTAATCTGAAATTTGCGAATTATCCATATTTGGAATTTGGTCTTGTGAAGGGGGAAGTCTCGAGAATTTCTGCTGTACCGACTAATGATTATTATGCCTTGGAGGTTGCACTTTCCAATCAGTTGGTATCTACGTACGGGAAAAAATTTGAATTTCAACAAGAATTGAGTGGTACCGCCGAGATAATTACAGATGATCAACGGCTTTTGAACCGAATTCTCCATCCGGTCAAGGCAATTTTCAGCGAAAGATTTGCCAAATAATGTGCTAACGGGTTAATATACTAATGTGCAAATTGAAGATAGTCGGCGTTTGCGCATTGATTAATTATGTGGTCGGACAAGTACCTGACGACATTTCATTGAGCAGCCATCCCGCTTCATACTTTTTTCATTTATCCATTCGCCCCCTCGCCCCATTACTACATTAGCATATTAACCCATTAGCACATTTTTTTACTGGTGTAGTGTATTTTCCAAAGAATTGTGTACTTTTGCAGTCCATTTTGGAGGAGTTTTGCGAGGTGACAAAATGTTAAATTGCAGAACTTACGGGGAATTGCGAGATTTCTCCGGGATTATTATGTGTGTATTTTATATTAAAATTAAAAAACGTTTATGCCTACTATTCAACAGTTAGTACGTAAAGGAAGAGTAAATATCGAAGACAAAAGCAAGTCTCCGGCATTGAATTCTTGTCCACAACGTAGAGGCGTATGTGTACGTGTATACACAACGACGCCTAAAAAACCGAATTCGGCCATGCGTAAGGTTGCCAGAGTACGGTTAACCAATGGCAAAGAGGTGAATGCCTACATTCCAGGTGAAGGACACAATTTACAGGAACACTCTATCGTTCTTGTTCGTGGTGGTCGTGTAAAAGACCTTCCAGGAGTTCGTTACCATTTAATTCGTGGTGCACTCGATACCGCAGGTGTTGAGGGTCGCAAGCAACGTCGTTCAAAGTATGGCGCAAAACGCCCGAAACCAGGACAAGTCGCTGCTGCAACAAAGAAGAAAAAGTAATTAAGTAAAAACTTTAGTTATTAGTTTGGAGGTTTGGTTGAGTAAGGGCTTGTCTTGAACAGGCTGTAAACTGAAGGCTAAACAACAACCGATTCGAATAACACAAACATTTTTAACTAAGATGAGAAAGACAAAACCAAAAAAGCGGATCATTCTTCCCGATCCAAAGTTCAATGACGTTCTCGTTACTCGCTTCGTGAACAGTCTCATGTTTGATGGTAAAAAATCCATCGCATTTAAAATCATTTACGATGCACTTGATATTGTAGAGAAGAAGATGAAAGACAATGAATTATCTGCTCTCGATATTTGGAAAAAGGCATTGGCAAACATTACTCCACAGGTTGAGGTTAAAAGTAGGCGCGTTGGTGGTGCGAACTTTCAGGTTCCGATGGAAATCCGTCCGGAAAGAAAAGTGGCCATATCCATGCGTAACCTTATCCTCTTCTCAAAAAAGCGCTCCGGTCACTCAATGGCAGAGAAATTAGCTGCCGAGACTATTGCTGCTTACAATGAAGAAGGTGGAGCTTTCAAGAAAAAAGAAGATACACACAGAATGGCGGAGGCAAACCGCGCGTTTGCACACTTCCGGTTCTAACCGGAATTTTGAGATAGTTTAGATTTTGTTTATGTACGAAAAAAGATAATGGCGAAAAGGGACCTTACAAATACCAGAAATATCGGGATTATGGCGCACATCGATGCCGGTAAAACGACCACCTCAGAGCGGATTTTGTTTTATACGGGTAAAGTTCACCGGATTGGTGAAGTACACGATGGTGCAGCAACGATGGACTGGATGGAACAGGAGCAGGAACGTGGTATAACCATCACTTCTGCTGCGACATTTACTGAATGGACTTATCAGGATATTGTTCATCAGATAAACATCATTGATACTCCGGGCCACGTCGACTTTACTGTTGAGGTGGAACGTTCGTTAAGGGTTCTTGACGGTGCGGTAGCAACCTTTTGTGCCGTTGGCGGTGTTGAAGCTCAATCAGAGACGGTTTGGCGTCAAGCTGATAAATATGGTGTCCCAAAAATTGCCTTCATCAATAAGATGGATCGCGCGGGTGCCGATTTCTTCAACGTCTACAACGATATCAAGGAAAAATTGGGAGCCAACCCGGTTCCGATTCAAATCCCAATTGGTGCTGAGGAGCGTTTCAAAGGTATCATCGACCTTGTAGCCATGAAATCTGTGGTTTGGCATGATGAGACTATGGGTGCCGATTACTCAGTGGAAGAGATTCCTGCTGATATGTTGGAACTTGCCAATGAATGGCGCGAGAAGCTCGTGGAATCTGTTGCCGAGCAGGATGAAACTTTAATGGAGAAATTCTTTGAAGATTCAACCAGTATTACAGAAGATGAATTGAAGCACGTAATCAGGAAGGCTACCCTTAAGGGTGTCATTATTCCGATGTTATGTGGTTCTGCCTTTAAAAACAAAGGGGTTCAGACCCTTCTGGATGCAGTATGCGCTTATTTGCCGAATCCTCTGGATGTTGCCTCAATTATGGGAACAAATCCGGATACGGGCGAGGAAATTGAACGCAAACCAGATGTCGGCGAGCCACTTGCAGCACTTGCATTTAAAATTGCAACAGACCCTTATGTTGGTCGTTTGTGCTTTATAAGAATTTACTCCGGTAAAATCGATGCAGGTTCCTATGTGTTAAATACCCGCACGGGAAAGAAAGAGCGCATATCTCGTCTTTTCCAGATGCACTCCAATAAACAACAGCCCCGCGATGTAATTGAGGCAGGTGACATTTGTGCCGCCGTAGGCTTCAAGGATATTCGCACAGGTGACACACTTTGCTCACTTGAGGATCCTATTGTTCTTGAATCAATGACTTTCCCGGAACCGGTAATCGGAATCGCGGTCGAACCAAAGACTCAAAAAGACCTTGATAAACTATCAAATGGTCTGGTTAAATTGTCGGAGGAAGATCCTACTTTCCAGGTTAATACCGATCAGGATAGCGGTCAAACTATCATACGTGGTATGGGTGAGCTCCACCTGGAGATCATCATCGATCGTTTGAAAAGAGAATTCAAAGTCGAATGCAACCAGGGTGCTCCTCAGGTTTCTTACAAAGAGACGATTACAAAGGAGGTTAACCTGCGCGAAGTCTTCAAGAAACAAACCGGTGGTCGTGGTAAATTTGCAGATATTTCTGTTCACATCGGGCCTGTGGATGACGACAAGACCGGTCTTCAATTCGTAGATCAGATCAAAGGGGGTACCATCCCTCGCGAATATATTCCGTCGATCGAGAAGGGCTTTAAAGAAGCCATGAACAACGGTCCGTTGGCAGGTTACAAAATCGAGAATCTGAAGGTTGTACTGGTTGATGGTTCATTCCACCCGGTAGACTCCGATGCTCTCTCTTTTGAGTTGTGTGCTAAACAAGCCTTCAGAAATGCAGCGGCCAAGGCAAAGCCAATTTTGCTGGAGCCTATTATGAAGGTTGAAGTTGTTACTCCGGATGATTACATGGGTGATATCGTTGGTGACCTTAACCGTCGCCGGGGACATGTAGAGAGCATGGATGCCAAATTTGGCGCCCGTGTTATCAAAGCCTTGGTTCCGCTATCCGAACAGTTTGGTTATGTCACTACGTTGCGTACACTTTCGTCAGGTCGTGCCACTTCTACCATGGAGTTCTCACATTATGCCGAAGTACCAAAGAACATAGCCATGTCAGTTTTGGAAAATGTGAAAGGAAAAACAGAGTTGTTATAAAACTAAATACGTTCTTATCATGAGTCAAAAAATCAGAATTAAACTGAAATCGTACGATCACAACTTGGTTGACAAATCAGCTGAGAAGATTGTTAAAACGGTAAAGTCAACAGGTGCCATCGTTAGTGGTCCAATTCCACTGCCTACTCACCGTCGTATTTTCACCGTATTGAGATCTACCTTTGTTAATAAAAAATCAAGGGAGCAGTTCGAATTATCATCTTACAAGAGATTGATCGACATTTACAGTTCAACCGCAAAAACTATTGACGCATTAATGAAGCTGGAATTACCCAGTGGCGTTGAAGTTGAAATCAAAGTTTGATAAACTGTTTACAAGTAGAAAAAATGCCAGGATTAATTGGAAAAAAAATCGGAATGACTTCCGTATTCAGTGTTGAGGGGAAAAACATCCCATGCACTGTGATTGAGGCTGGTCCATGCACAGTAACCCAAATCCGCACGCTCAAGACCGATGGTTATGAGGCTGTTCAATTAGGGTTTATTGAGAAAAAAGAAAAGCATGCGACTAAAGCAGAGATCGGCCATTATAAAAAGGCCGGTACTACTCCCAAGAGAAAAGTGGTGGAATTTGATGGGTTTGGAAGCGATGTAAAGCTTGGAGATGTCATTACAGTTGACATTCTGGAAGCTGATTCATTCATCGACATTTCCGGCGTATCAAAGGGACGCGGCTTTCAGGGTGTTGTTCGTCGTCACGGCTTCGGCGGTGTCGGTCAGAGCACACACGGTCAGCACAACCGCTTACGTGCACCAGGTTCGGTCGGTGCCTCTTCTTATCCTTCCCGCGTATTCAAAGGAATGCGGATGGCAGGACGTGATGGTGGAAAAACTATAACTGTTCAAAACCTGCAGGTATTGAAAGTTATTCCGGAGAACAATCTTTTAATTGTTAAGGGTTCTGTCCCCGGAGCCAAGGATTCATACTTAATTATTTTGAAGTAATGGAAATCGCAGTTTTAAACAGAGCAGGTGAAGAGACCGGAAGAAAAGTAGATCTGAATCCCAGTATTTACTCGGTAGAACCTAATGATCACGCGATTTATCTCGACGTGAAGCAATATCTGGCTAATCAACGTCAGGGTACCCATAAGAGCAAGGAACGTGGTGAAGTGTCAGGATCAACCAGGAAGCTGAAAAAGCAAAAAGGAACTGGTGGCGCCCGTGCGGGAAGTATTAAATCAGGTACTATTCGTGGTGGAGGCCGGATGTTTGGCCCACGTCCAAGAAATTATGGTTTTAAATTGAACAAGAAATTAAAAGAATTAGCACGTAGATCCGCTTTAACCTACAAGGCACAAGGCAGTGATATTCTAGTTCTTGAGGACTTTTCGATTGACACGCCAAGGACAAAAGAATTGATCACACTTCAAAATAATTTGAAAATCAGTGATAATAATTCTTTAATGGTGTTATCTGAAACAAATAAAAACATATATTTGTCAACCAGAAATTTACAGAACATCGAAGTTGTAACTATCTCAGATTTATGTACTTACAAGATTATGAGAGCTAAAAAAATAGTTTTAGCAGAGAGTTCTGTAGCTAAATTGGAGGAATTATTTAAGATTAACGCTTAAGAAAATGGTTGAAATTTTGATTCGCCCTATCGTAACCGAGAAAATGAATGCCCAAGCGGAGAAGTTAAACCGCTATGGTTTCATGGTTGATAAGCGGGCAGATAAGTACCAGATCAGAAAGGCCGTGGAGGAGATCTATGGCGTTAAAGTAGTTTCTGTCAACACAATGGTATATGCCGGTAAATTGAAATCCCGTTTTACAAAAAGTGGGGTTATTACCGGGCGTACAAATGCTTATAAAAAAGCAGTTGTCACGTTGAACAAAGGAGAAAATATTGATTTTTACAGCAATATCTAAGTAAAAGATGGCAGTTAGAAAGTTAAAACCTGTAACTCCGGGTCAAAGGCACAAAGTCATTGGTACTTTTGACTCAATTACAACTGGCAATACACCTGAAAAATCATTGTTAAGGCCCATGAAGAGTACTGGTGGTAGAAATACCAGCGGTGTAATGACAATGAGGTATATAGGTGGCGGGCACAAGAGAAAATATCGTGTAATTGATTTTGTCCGTGAGAAGGACAATATTCCTGCACGTGTTGATTCGATTCAGTATGATCCAAATCGTACTGCACGTATTGCTCTCTTGGTATATGCCGATGGAGAGAAGCGCTACATGCTTGCGCCAAATGGCCTGGAGGTGGGTCAAACGGTAGTAAGCGGTAATGAAGTTGCTCCTGAGATCGGTAATTCGCTACCTCTTGGAAAAATACCTCTTGGTACAATCGTTCACAATATTGAGTTGCATCCTGGACAGGGCGGTATTATGGCTCGCTCGGCAGGAACTTATGCACAACTCACCTCGCGCGAAGGACGATACGCCATCATTAAACTCCCCTCAGGCGAGTCACGTATGGTACTGGTTGCATGTCGTGCAACTATTGGTACTGTAGGAAACGCCGATCATGCCCTTGAAAGATCAGGAAAAGCCGGTCGAAGCCGCTGGTTGGGGCGTCGTCCCCGTGTTCGTGGTGTAGCCATGAACCCTGTGGATCACCCTATGGGTGGTGGTGAAGGACGTGCATCCGGTGGACATCCGCGTTCACGTAAAGGGTTGCTTGCGAAGGGTTATAAGACCCGCTCGAAGAAAAAATCTTCGACCAAGTACATTATTGAACGTAGAAAAAAATAATCGCTAATAAATCTGAGAGGTTATGAGTCGTTCGTTAAAAAAAGGCCCTTTCATCGACTTTAAGTTGGAGAAAAAAGTGTTGGTTCTTAATGAATCAGCAAAGAAGTCGATCGTTAAAACGTGGGCAAGACATTCAATGATTTCACCGGACTTTGTTGGTCATACCATTGCGGTTCATAATGGGAATAAGTTTATTCCTGTTTATGTTACTGAGAACATGGTTGGTCATAAATTAGGTGAGTTTTCTCCTACCCGCACCTTCAGGGGTCATGGTGGTAATAAGAAGAAATAAGCCATGAGCGCGGATATGTATAATAGAAGTAAAAAGTACCAAGATGGGTTCTAGAAAAAAGCAAAGCGCTGAATTGCTCAACGAAGCAAATAAACAGAGATGTCAAGCTGTTTTGCGCGATTGTCCCACTTCGCCGCGTAAGATGCGCCTTGTTACCGATATGATTCGTGGAATGGCGGTAAATCGTGCACTCGACGTTTTGAAGTTCTCTTCCAAAGAGGCATCACGCAGAGTAGAAAAACTCCTTTTGTCGGCCGTTGCTAATTGGCAGGCGAAAAATGAAGGGGTTAGACTTGAAGAAAGCAACCTATACGTGCAGGAAGTTTTTGTTGATTCGGCTCGCATGCTGAAACGTTTACGCCCAGCTCCGCAAGGAAGAGGGCACCGTATCAGAAAGCGTTCAAATCACGTGACTGTCCGTTTGGCAAGTAAAAATGTTGTAGAAGAAAATACGAAATAATAATATGGGACAAAAAGTAAATCCGATTTCTAATAGGCTTGGAATCATCAGAGGATGGGATTCCAACTGGTTCGGAGGTAACAATTATGGTGATAAACTGATCGAGGATCACAAAATCAGAGCTTATCTGAATGCACGTCTTGCAAAAGCGAGCATTTCAAAGATAATCATTGAACGTACCTTGAAACTGATCACTATAACTGTTCAGACTTCCAGACCCGGTATTATTATAGGTAAAGGTGGTCAGGAAGTAGACAAGCTCAAAGAGGAGTTGAAAAAGATCACTAAGAAGGAAGTTCAGATCAATATTTTTGAAATCAAACGTCCTGAATTGGATGCTCAGATTGTAGCCAATAATATTGCCCGTCAGGTAGAAGGTAAAATCGCCTACCGTCGTGCAACTAAAATGGCTATTGCGGCAACCATGCGTATGGGCGCTGAAGGGATTAAAGTATTGGTATCCGGACGTTTAAACGGCGCCGAAATGGCCCGTTCTGAGATGTACAAAGAAGGTAGAACTCCTTTGCATACGTTAAGAGCCGATATAGACTATGCGCTGGCTGAAGCATTAACCAAGACCGGTTTGATCGGTATCAAGGTTTGGATTTGCAGGGGTGAGATTTACGGTAAACGTGATCTTTCACCAAATGTGGGTCAAGCTCAGCAATCACGCGGCACTAATCCTCGCCCAGCTCCACCAGCAGGTGGCAAGGGAGGTTTTAGAAAGCGTAAGAAGTAATTAGTCTGTTAACCATCGACAAAGCGAAACAAGATGTTACAGCCAAAGAAAGTAAAATTTAGAAGAGTTCAGAAGGGCAAACTTAAGGGTAACGCGCAACGCGGAAGCCAATTATCGTTTGGATCTTTTGCAATAAAAAGTTTGGAAACTGCATGGATTACCGGTCGTCAGATTGAGGCAGCCCGGGTTGCAGTAACGCGTCACATGCAGCGTCAAGGACAAATTTGGATCAGAATTTTTCCGGATAAGCCAATTACCAAGAAGCCAGCCGAAGTACGGATGGGTAAAGGAAAAGGTGCACCAGAGGGATTTGTTGCCACAGTTACTCCCGGCCGCATTCTAATCGAGATCGAAGGTGTTCCTTTTGATCTGGCTAAAGAAGCTTTACGTCTGGGAGCCCAAAAATTTCCAGTGAATACGAAGTTTGTTGTACGACGCGATTTTGTAGAATCTTCAACTATTGAGTAATGAAAACTTCAGAAATCAAAGAGCTTACAACCGCTGAAATCACGGAAAAATTAGCGATCGGGAAAGAAGAGTTGGTACGTATGTGCTTAAACCACAGTGTAAATCCGCTCGACAACCCAATGAAAATACGGTATGCCCGCAAAAATGTAGCCCGTCTGAATACCGAAATACGCAAACGTCAAATCGAAAACAAATGATGACTATGGAAACAAGAAATCTTCGTAAAGAGCGTATCGGAGTAGTTGTCAGTAATAAAATGGAAAAAACCATTGTCGTTGCTGAGAAAGGCAAGGAGAAGCACCCGATCTACGGTAAGTTTGTGAATAGGACTACTAAGTTCTATGCGCACGACGAGAAGAACGAGTGTAGCATTGGCGATACCGTCTTAATTATGGAAACCCGCCCTCTGTCAAAACAGAAAGGGTGGAGATTAGTTAAAATCTTAGAAAGAGCAAAGTAATATGTTACAGCAAGAATCACGTTGTACAGTCGCAGATAACAGCGGTGCTAAGACAGCTCTGGTCATCAGGGTATTGGGTGGTACAAAGAAGCGTTATGCCTCCGTTGGAGACAAGGTTGTCGTGACTGTCAAAACAGCACTGCCTGGTAGCGATACAAAAAAGGGATCAGTTTCGAAAGCAGTCGTTGTCCGTACATCGAAAGAAGTACGTCGCAGTGACGGTTCATACATCCGTTTTGATGATAACGCCGTCGTACTGCTTAATGCTGCAGGTGAGATGCGGGGAACACGTATTTTCGGACCGGTGGCCCGGGAATTGCGTGACAGCTATATGAAAATTGTCTCTCTAGCACCTGAAGTACTATAATTTAATCAGACCATGCAGAAAAAATTACATGTAAAGAAAGGAGACACGGTCGTCGTAATCTCCGGCAATTCAAGAGGCTCCGAAGGGAAAGTTCTTGAAGTGGTCAAAGAAAAGGATCGTGCCATCGTTGAAGGAGTTAACCTGGTATCAAAACATACCAAGCCAAATTCCAAACATCCACAGGGAGGCATCATCAAGCAAGAGGCGTCTATTCATGTCTCGAATCTGATGTTGAAAGATCCTAAAACCGGGAAACCTACCCGTATTGGGCGGAAGCTCGATAAGAACGGGAAATTAGTTAGGTATGCTAAAAAATCAGGAGAGGAGATTAAATAATGGGATACACACCTACATTTAAGCGTAAATATCAAGAGGAGATTGTTCCTGCTATGCAGAAAGAGTTTAATTATAAATCTATTATGCAGGTACCGGTTCTTGAGAAAATTATCATTAATCAAGGTCTTGGTTCAGCAATCGCCGATAAGAAGATTATGGAGGTAGCGATTGAAGAGCTTACTTCAATCAGTGGCCAAAAGCCTGTATCTACAATATCCCGTAAGGACATTGCCAACTTCAAACTTCGTAAGAAAATGCCGATTGGTGTAAGGGTTACCCTTCGCAGCGATCGCATGTACGAATTTCTAGATCGATTGGTCTCTATTGCACTGCCCCGTATCCGCGACTTTAAAGGTATTTCTGACAAATTCGACGGTAGTGGTAACTATACTCTCGGCGTAACCGAGCAGATTATCTTCCCCGAAATCGTGATGGATAAAGTAACTAAAATGAATGGTTACAATATTACCTTCGTTACAACAGCGAAGAATGATGAAGAGGGATATGCTCTATTGAAGAATTTTGGTTTACCGTTCAAGAACGCAAAAAAGAACTAAAAGATATGGCTAAAGAATCAATGAAAGCCCGCGAAGTAAGGCGTGCGAAACTCGTTGAAAGATTTGCAGCAAAGCGTGCTAAATTAAAAGCTGAAGGTGATTACATCGGTATGAGCCTTTTACCTAAGAATTCAGCAAAGATTAGACTGCATAATCGTTGCAAACTGACCGGTCGTCCGAAAGGATATATGCGCCAGTTTGGTATTTCAAGAATTCAGTTCCGGGAAATGGCCTCAAGCGGCCTAATACCCGGAGTTAAAAAAGCAAGTTGGTAATCGTTTAACATTATTGTAAAGATGACAGATCCTATTGCAGATTACTTGACCCGACTTAGAAATGCTATTAAAGCGAAACATAAAGTCGTGGAAATCCCTGCGTCAAACATAAAAAAAGAGATTACCAGAATTCTGAAAGAAAAGGGGTATATACTCAATTACAAGTTCGACGAAGAAGTCAACTACCAGGGAAGCATAAAAATTGCCTTGAAATATCATCCGGCGGATGGTACTCCGGCAATCAAAAATCTAAAACGTGTCTCTAAACCAGGACTTCGCCGCTATTGTGGTATTGAAGATGTTCCAAGGGTTTTGAACGGTTTAGGCATCGCAATTATCTCAACTTCAAAAGGTGTAATTACCGATAAAGAAGCGAAAGATATGAACGTTGGTGGTGAAATATTATGTTACGTTTATTAATAAAGGAGGATTATTATGTCAAGGATTGGAAAACTTCCCATTGATTTACCTGCCGGAGTTACTTTAAACGTAGACAGTGAAAATGTTGTCACCGTTAAAGGAGCGTTGGGCACCCTGGTTCAGAAAGTCGACAAAGACATTGAAATCGTTGTGGAAAACAACCAGATTTTAGTTAATCGTCCAACTGATCAAAAACGTCACCGTGCCATGCACGGCTTGTACCGCTCACTTCTGAACAATATGGTTCAGGGTGTATCAAAGGGCTACGAAATTAAACTGGAATTGGTAGGGGTAGGTTATCGTGCAGAATCTCAGGATCAGGTTTTAGACCTGGTATTGGGACACTCTCACCATACGTACATTCAATTGCCAAAAGAGGTTAGTGTTCTAGCTGTTACTGACAAACGCGCAAACCCAATTATCACACTTAAGTGTGCCGATAAACAACTGATTGGACACGTTGCTGCTAAAATCAGGTCATTCAGAATGCCGGAACCTTATAAAGGTAAGGGTGTTAAATTTGTTGGCGAAGTACTACGTCGTAAAGCTGGTAAGTCGGCTTCTAAAAAATAAATGATTTTCTAGTTATGGCTCTTACAAAAATTCAAAGAAGAGATAGAATTCGCATGAGAATCCGGAAAATTGTTTCCGGTTCCTCAGAGGTTCCTCGCATGAGTATCTTTCGTAGCAATAAACAGATATCTGTTCAATTTGTCGACGATGTGGCGGGAAAAACCTTGTTGGCAGTTTCTTCATTAAACAAAGAAATCGCTTCTCAAGCCGGAACCAAAACTGAAAAGGCTGCAATGGTCGGAAAATTAGCTGCAGAGAAGGCACTTGCTGCCGGAATCAGTGCAGCCAGCTTCGATCGTGGTGGCAACTTATATCATGGACGAGTTAAAGCGGTTGCTGAAGCAGCTCGCGAAGGAGGTTTAAAAATATAACCGTTATGGCGAAAAATATTAAAAAAGTAAAAACCAGCGATCTGGAGCTTAAGGACCGTCTAGTTGCTATCAACCGCGTTACCAAGGTTACTAAAGGAGGTAGAACTTTCAGCTTTTCAGCAATTGTCGTCGTCGGAAACGAAGATGGTATTGTTGGCTGGGGTCTGGGTAAAGCCAGCGAGGTTACTGCCGCAATCGCTAAGGGCGTTGATGCAGCTAAGAAAAACCTTGTTAAGATTCCAATTATTCATGGTACTGTTCCTCACGAACAAACTGCGAAATTTGGAGGTGCAAATGTGTTATTGAAACCAGCTTCTTCAGGTACCGGTGTTAAAGCCGGGGGTGCTATGCGCGCCGTTCTTGAAAGTGTAGGTGTTCATGATATTCTGGCTAAGTCCAAAGGATCATCTAACCCTCACAACCTGGTGAAAGCAACTTTTGAAGCATTGGTAGAACTACGTGATGCATACACTGTTGCCGAACATCGTGGTGTGGCTCTGGATAAAGTGTTTAACGGATAAATCCAAATTATTATGAAAATTCGTATTACACAGTTTAAGAGCAAAATTGGCGCATCTAAAGCTCAGAAGAAAATTATTGTTGCGCTCGGACTGCACAAATTGAATCAACCTAAGATTCATGAGTCAACCCCCGAAATTCTGGGAATGGTTAGAAAGCTTCAGCACTTAGTTAAGGTTGAAGAAGTTAACGAATAATATTTCTTAAGAATATGGAATTAAATAACTTAAAACCTGCTGCAGGTTCTATTAAGAAAGAAAAAAGGATTGGTCGCGGACAAGGTTCGGGCCATGGTGGAACCTCCACCCGTGGTCACAAGGGAGCGAAGTCGCGTTCTGGTTACTCTTCGAAACGTAGTTTTCAGGGTGGACAAATGCCTTTGCAGAGAGCTGTACCCAAGTTTGGCTTTAAGAATATCAATCGCGTTGAGTACAAGGCTATAAACCTTAGTTCATTACAGCAATTAGCGGAAGATCTTCAACTAACAACCATCGATTTTCAAGTTTTCCTGGAAGCCGGATTTGTCAGTAAAAATGACAAAGTTAAGATTCTTGCAAAGGGCGAATTGAAAAGCAAACTGGTAGTTAAAGCTCATGCTTTTTCCAAAACGGCCAAAGAAGCAATTGAAAAATTGGAAGGTACTACTGAATTAATCTGATTCTGATGAAAAAGTTGATTGAGACGCTTAAGAACATTTATAAAATTGAGGATTTAAGATCCAGGTTGAGTGTAACCCTGTTATTCCTGATGGTTTATCGTTTTGGGTCATTCGTGATCTTGCCTGGAATCGATCCAAATCCTGTTCATTTTGAAGCTTTAAGAAGTCAGACATCGGATGGGATTCTTGGATTGTTGAACATGTTCTCGGGAGGCGCTTTTTCCAATGCATCTATATTTGCATTGGGTATCATGCCTTATATCAGTGCCTCGATCGTTATTCAACTCTTAGGTTTTGCTGTTCCGTATATTCAACGTCTGCAAAAAGAAGGCGAATCCGGTAGAAGAAAAATCAATCAGATGACCCGCTATCTAACCGTTGTGATTTTGGTTTTCCAGGGCTGGGCTTATTTGGCCAACCTTAGATTCCAACTTCCGGAACAAGCTTTTCTAGTAGGTAGTTTTGCTTTTAATGTTAGTTCTACAATCGTTTTGGCTGCGGGCTCCATGTTTATCATGTGGCTTGGAGAACGGATTACTGACAAGGGAATTGGGAACGGAATATCTTTGATCATTATGATCGGAATTATTGCTCGTCTGCCCCAGTCTTTAGCTCAGGAATTTGTTAGCAGGCTGGCTGAACAAGGTCGTGGATTCATTATGATGATTGTCGAGATGGTAGTTTTCCTTATCGTCATCGCAAGCACTATCTTATTGGTTCAAGGTACGCGGAAAGTGCCGGTACAATATGCTAAAAGAATTGTCGGAAATCGTCAATATGGCGGTGTTCGTCAGTACATACCTTTGAAAGTCAATGCTGCAGGTGTAATGCCGATCATTTTTGCTCAGGCTATTATGTTTATTCCTGCGAGTGTTGCCGGACTCTTTTCTTCCGAGACTTTGGGACGTATGTTCTCTTCTTTTTCCAGTTACACCGGTTTCTGGTATAACACGGTTATGTTTTTGATGGTAATTATTTTTACTTATTTCTATACTGCCATTACAATCAATCCCAACCAAATGGCTGAGGATATGAAAAAGAATGGTGGTTTTATTCCTGGTATTAAACCTGGAAAGAGAACAGCTGAGTATCTTGACACTATTATGTCAAGAATTACATTGCCTGGATCTATCTTCTTAGGGTTAATAACGATATTGCCAGCCTTCGCCATGGTTTTAGGTATCAATTCATCGTTTGCTCACTTCTTTGGTGGCACTTCTCTGCTGATTCTTGTTGGGGTTATCCTTGACACATTACAGCAAATCGAGAGTCACTTGTTGATGCGGCACTATGACGGATTGTTAAAATCTGGACGGATTAAAGGTCGTACTGCAGGTGCGAGTATGTAAAATCGTCAGCTTATATTCCTTTTCTAACGAGGAGGGGTGTTTTTTTCTGGCACGTTAGCTGTTCAACAGCATCATCATAAATCAGCTTGAAACCCGAAAGGGTTATCAGCGGATGCGTTCTAATCAATTTTCTGAAGTTTACCTGTTTTCGAAAAAGAATGTTGTATCTTTTTTTTCTTTTCAGTATCTTTGCCGACCTGAAAAATTAGATCATATTCGTCTTTTTATGATTATTCCCGGATTTTATCTGTCTGAGAATAAGCGCGGCAATGAAAAGACCATCTTCATCGGTGTTAGAAGGGGATAGTGAAGTTTTTCTTCAATGAACTCTTATTATTGATTGAATGTTTTAGGTTAGCTCATAAGAGCGGTTAGGTAATAGTTTGAGTTTTCAAATTTATGCAGAGGTATTAGTTTCTATGTCAAAGCAATCATTTATTGAACAAGACGGAACAATTATTGAAGCATTGTCCAATGCAATGTTCCGGGTAGAATTACAAAATGGTCATGTGATAACGGCCCACATTTCTGGGAAAATGCGCATGCACTACATCAAAATTTTGCCTGGTGACAAAGTAAAGGTTGAAATGTCACCTTATGACCTTAGTAAAGGAAGAATCTCTTTCAGATACAAAAATTAAAAAGTAGAAAAATGAAAGTAAGGGCATCCATTAAGAAACGTAGTGCGGAATGCAAGATTGTAAGCCGCAAGGGACGTCTCTACGTGATAAACAAAAAAAACCCGAAGTTCAAACAACGTCAGGGTTAAAAATGTTAAATTTATAACGATTTTTTAATCAATATAAGATTATGGCTCGAATAGTTGGTGTAGACATACCAAATAACAAAAGAGGCGAGATCGCCCTGACTTATATTTTTGGGATTGGCCGCAGCCGCTCAGTTGAGATTTTAGACAAAGCGGGTGTAGACAAAAACATTAAGGTCAGCGAATGGAATGATGATCAATTCGGTTCAATTCGTAAGGTAATTACTGAAGGTTTCAAAGTCGAAGGTGAACTTCGCTCTGAAAATCAGATGAGTATCAAACGACTAATGGATATAGGTTGTTATCGTGGAATTCGTCATCGTTTAGGCCTTCCGGTTCGCGGACAAAGTACTAAAAACAATGCCCGTACCCGTAAAGGTAAAAAGAAGACAGTTGCAAATAAGAAGAAAGCTACTAAATAAGAATAAGTAGAGATGGCAAAAAAGACTGGAATATCTAAGAAAAGAGTTGTTAATGTTGAGGCTGTTGGTCAGGCTCACGTTTCTTCTACTTTTAATAATATTATCATTTCTATGACCAACAATAACGGAGAAGTTATTTCTTGGTCATCAGCCGGGAAAAAAGGATTCCGTGGCTCAAAGAAAAATACTCCCTATGCCGCTCAAACAGCGTCAGAAGAGTGTGCAAAAACAGCGTTTGATCTTGGCTTACGCAAGGTGAAAGTATATGTGAAAGGACCGGGAAACGGCCGCGAATCTGCTATTCGTGCTATTGCGAATGTTGGTATTCAGGTAACTGAGATCGTTGATGTTACCCCAATGCCTCATAACGGTTGTCGTCCTCCCAAACGTCGTCGTGTCTAATCATTAGAAAATTTAAATTAAATCATGGCAAGATACATAGGTCCTAAGTCAAAGATTGCTAGAAAATTTGGTGAGCCAATTTATGGCCCAGATAAAGCATTTGAGCACAAAAATTTCCCTCCGGGAATGCACGGCAATAGCAAACGCCGTAAAAAAGTATCTGAATACGGTACTCAATTAAAAGAAAAGCAGAAAGCGAAATACATGTATGGCGTATTAGAGCGTCAATTCCGTAATTTGTTCGAAAAGGCACATTCACATAAGGGTATCACCGGTACTGTTTTATTACAGCTTCTGGAAAGCCGTTTGGATAATGTTGTTTTCCGTTTAGGGATTGCGCCTACCCGTGCAGCTGCTCGTCAATTAGTTTCACACAAGCACATTACTGTTAATGGTGAAGTGGTGAATATCCCTTCTTTCACTGTCCGTCCAGGTGAAGTTGTTGCAGTTCGTGAGAAATCGAAGTCTTTGATCGCTATCACTGATTCTCTTTCTTCTCGTCGTCACAGTAGCTTTTCATGGTTAGAATGGAACGGTGAATCAAAATCGGGTAAATTTTTAAATGTTCCTGAGAGAGAGGAAATTCCGGAGAACATCAAGGAGCAGTTAATCGTCGAATTGTATTCGAAATAATTAATATTAGGTTTATGGCAATTTTAGCTTTCCAGAAGCCGGATAAGGTGATCATGATTGAGTCGGATGACAAAGTCGGTAAATTCGAATTTCGTCCGCTAGAACCAGGTTATGGTATTACCATCGGGAACGCATTACGCAGAATTTTGTTATCTTCTTTGGAGGGATACGCAATCACTACCATTAAAATCGAAGGTGTCGAACACGAATTTTCGACTATTCCAGGTGTGATTGAAGATGTTACAGAGATGATATTAAACTTGAAGCAAATTCGCTTCAAGAAGGTGGTCGAAGATTTTGACAGCGAAAAGGTCACGGTTACAATCTTTGGTCAGAATAAGTTCAAAGCAGGCGATATCAACAACTTTATCACTGGATTCCGTGTTTTGAATACAGATCTGCTGATATGCAACATGGAAACAGACGTCAAACTTCAAATCGAGATGACCATCGAGAAGGGACGTGGATATGTTCCTGGTGTAGAGAACAAGCCTGTAGATGAAGAGTTTGGCGTGATTCCGATAGACTCGATCTTCACACCCATTAAGAATGTGAAGTATTCTGTTGAAAACTATCGTGTTGAACAAAAGACTGACTACGAAAAATTGGTCATTGATATTCATACAGATGGTTCTATTCATCCCAAGGATGCTCTGAAGGAAGCTGCTAAAATTCTTATTTACCATTTTATGCTCTTCTCTGACGAGAAAATCACGCTCGACTCTGATGAGAAATTTGCCAATGAAGAGTTTGATGAGGAGATTCTGCATATGCGCCAGTTACTGAAAAACAAATTAGTAGATCTTGATCTAAGTGTTCGTGCACTCAATTGCTTAAAAGCAGCTGATGTTGAAACTCTTGGCGAACTGGTAACTTACAACCGGAATGATCTGCTAAAATTCAGAAATTTTGGCAAGAAATCCCTCACCGAGTTGGATGATTTATTGGTCAATCTCAATTTGAGTTTCGGGATGGATATCAGTAAGTATAAATTAGACAAGGAATAATTGAAATGAGACATAGAAAAGGGTTTAATCATTTAGGTAGAACCAGCTCGCACAGGAAGGCAATGCTTTCCAACATGGCAAACTCACTTTTGCTCCATAAAAGAATTACTACAACGCTTGCAAAAGCTAAAGAATTAAGGAGCTTTGTTGAGCCATTGATTACTCGTGCTAAAGAGGATTCTACTCACAATAGACGGGAAGTTTTTAGTGACCTTAAGAGCAAACAGGTCGTAACAGAACTTTTCCGCGATATTATTGTTAAGATCGGCGATCGTCCGGGGGGATACACCAGAATCTTGAAAACTGGAAACCGCTTAGGTGATAATGCTGAAATGTGTATGATCGAATTGGTTGATTATAACGAAAACATGTTATCTACACCCAAGGCTGATACAACTAAAAAACGTCGTACCCGCAAGACCAAGAAAAGCGAAGCGCCTGCAACTTCAACCAAAAAGGCTGAAGTTACGTCGGAAGAAGCGGCATCCTGATCATTTGGGTTATATACCATCTTCAAAAGCCATCCCTTACCGGATGGCTTTTGTGTTTTACGTAACAATTAATTAGTTTAATCGTACTAATTTTTAAAATATTTACCTTCTTCGGTAGTTGAATATTTAAATTGATACAATTTTTATGTAATTTTCACGAACTTATAGACATATCTTCATGAGTGCGTTTGAAGGCAACATTTTTATGGGTACCTGAAATTAGATAACTAACAAAATAAACTCTTTATGGATTACATTAAACAAAAACTTTTGAAGAAGGGTGAAGAAGAGCGCCTTGTAGTAAAACGTTTGATCAGTGAATTTGGAAATACGGTTCTTGAGTCTGTGAACATCGATCAGGTACTTACTGGGATGAAGGGGATCACTGGGTTACTCACAGTAACCTCAAAGCTTAATCCAAACACGGGGATTACTTATCGCGGGTATACCATTCCTGAAATCCAACAAAAATTGCCTAAAGTAAGACCAGAAGGCGAACCTTTGTCTGAAGGACTTTTTTACCTCTTTTTGCTCAATGAAATACCTACAAAAGATGAGGTTGATGCCTTGAGCAGAGAGTGGGTTAAGAGGAGTACGCTACCAGATCACGTTTTTACCATCTTAGATTCCATGCCACTGACAAGTAAGCCGATGACGCAGTTTAGTACTGCGATTTTGGCGATGGCAACAGAATCGAAATTTCAAAAGGCACACCGTGAAGGTCTTCATAAAAATGATTATTGGGATACAACCTTCGAGGATGTTATGAATCTAATTGCTGCTCTTCCTGTTATTGCAGCATATATTTATCGTAGAAATTACAAGGACGGAAAGTTCATTCCACCTGATCCTAATTTGGACTGGGCTGCGAATTTCGCTCATATGATGGGTTATGACAGTGATGAAGTATATCGGTTGTTTAGAATGTACATGATGATTCACGCCGATCATGAAGGAGGCAACGTTTCCGCACATGCGACCCATCTGGTTGGTTCAGCTTTGAGTAATCCGTATTATTCTTATGCTGCCGGAATGTTGGGTTTGGCAGGCCCATTACACGGGTACGCTAACCAGGAGGTAATAAACTGGATCTTTGAGATGCAGGAAGAAATTGGCGTATGCGCTGATAAGGAAGAAGAGAAGGCAAAAATTGAGGCTTACGTTCGTAAGACAATTTCTTCTGGTCAGGTGGTTCCCGGTTACGGACATGCCGTATTACGAGTTACTGATCCGCGCTTTATCGCTCAGCAAGTTTTCGCTAAGAAATATGTCGAGAATGATAGTTTAGTCGATACTGTTAATCACCTTTACGATATTGTTCCTCCAATTCTGCAATCGCTTGGAAAAATTAAGAATCCGTGGCCCAATGTGGATGCCTTCTCGGGTTCCTTACTAATGCATTACGGTATTACTGAGCACTTCTTTTATACTGTAATGTTCGGTGTTAGCCGTTCTCTGGGAGTATTGGCGCAGTTGATCTGGGACAGAATGTATAATTTACCATTGGAGAGACCTTCTTCCGAAACACTGGAATTCTTTAAACAAAAGGCAGGGATTTAAGTATTCATTCTAGTAGGCCTTAATTTTTTCTTATGCCTTACAACGGATTAAACGATTTTATAGTCTTACTTGAACGTAATAACGAGTTAATCCGAATCAGCCAAAAGGTTGATACCAAACTTGATATTACTGAAATTACGGATCGAATTTCAAAAAGTCCCGGAGGGGGGAAAGCACTATTGTTCGAAAACAATGGCACGGCTTTCCCCCTTCTTATTAATGCATTCGGATCCAAGACAAGGATTTGTCTGGCACTAGGGCATTCTTCCCTCGATGACATAGGTAAGGAAATAGAAGATTTATTTAAGCAACTTTCCGGTCCTTCGGAGAAGTTTCTCGATAAGCTAAAATTACTTCCTTTACTTTCAAAGATAGCTTCCTGGATGCCCAAGAAAAAATCTGGCAGGGGAAGCTGCCAGGAGGTGGTTATGGCTCAGCCGGATCTGTCCAGGTTACCTGTTCTGACATGTTGGCCGGCAGATGGGGGGCCATTCATAACCCTTCCTTGTGTGGTGACCAGGGATCCTGTTTCCGGCGTGCGAAATGTCGGAATGTATCGTCTTCAGGTTTTTGGTCCGGATTCTACAGGAATGCATTGGCACAAACACAAGACTGGTGCACGGCACTATCTTGGATATAAGGAGCAAGGTAAAAATATGCCTGTCGCGGTAGTTCTTGGAGGTGATCCGGCCTACACCTATGCTGCTACTGCACCACTGCCCGACCAGATTGATGAATATATGCTTGCTGGATTCTTGCGAAAAAGGAAGGTCGAGTTGGTAAAATGTTTGACGAATGATCTGGAAGTTCCTGATGATGCAGACTTTATTCTGGAAGGATACATCGACACTTCTGAAGAGTTGGTTTGGGAAGGGCCATTTGGGGATCATACCGGGTTTTATTCATTGGCCGACTGGTACCCGAAATTTCACATAACCTGTATTACTCACCGGAAAGCTGCTGTTTATCCTGCCACTATTGTTGGAATCCCTCCTCAGGAGGATGCCTATATCGGACTGGCCACGGAGAAAATCTTTCTTGCACCGATGAAGTTAACGATGATTCCTGAACTGAAGGATCTGTATCTTCCACCCGAAGGTGTGGCTCATAATTTGACATTGGCAAGAATCGATAAAACGTATGCCGGGCAAGCCTTAAAGACTATGAATGCCATGTGGGGAGCAGGACAGATGATGTTCAACAAGATTATGGTAATTACGGATCAGGCTAACACCTGGGACAATATAGGAGACTTTGTAAGGAGAATAAGTGAACAAATAGATCCGACAAATGATATTATTTTCTCCTCCGGTCCGATGGACGTTCTCGATCATTCATCTTCCAAATTCGCCTATGGTTCCAAAATGGGAATAGACGCAACGTCAAAATTCACGGAAGAAATTGACGAAAATATGGGAGACGTGTCACTGCCAAAAGCCTCTGAACTTCATCTTTTGCTTCCTGAGATTCCATTCGTCAAAACCATGAACGCTTCATTATTGGATATGGGAATCTCAGCGTTGATACTAGGGATCGAAAAAGTGGTTGGCTTCAGCCTTTCAGGGATTGCAGAACAGCTTTTTGTATTCGAACCGATCCGTAGAATTAAATTCATCATTTTGGTGGACGATGGTCTTGCTGTCGAAAATTTGGATGCGGTGGTTTGGTATGTGACCGGGAATATTGATCCCAAAAGGGACTGCAAAATTGTGGAGGCGAAAAATGAGGGAGAGGTGCCTCATTTAATTATAGATGGTACTAGAAAAACCATTCAAATTGATGGGTTCCGCCGCGATTGGCCTAATCCGGTTGTATCATCCAGGGAGACAATAAAGAAAATTGATCAGATTTGGCCTTCGCTTGGGTTAGGAGATTTTATCCCATCTCCATCTTTGATGTACTATTCTTTGATGCGGGGGGACGGGGCAATATCGGAGTAATATCCGATTGTTTTGTTTAAATCCGATTTTTTTTTAACTTTAGCATACATCAGTCGATAATCTGAGTTTCAAATTTTGCACAACATTAAAATCAATAGTATTTATGAAAACACTTAAAGGTTCAAAAACTGAACAAAATCTCCTTAAAGCATTTGCGGGCGAATCTCAAGCCAGGATGCGGTATGACTATTTTGCTAAACAAGCTAGAAAAGAAGGGCTCGAACAAATTGCTGCTATCTTCGATGAGACTGCTTTCAATGAGAGATCTCACGCAAAACAGTTTTTTAAATTTCTGGAAGGTGGAGTTGTTGAGATAACCGCTTCCTATCCCGCCGGTATTGTGGGATCTACGCTTGAAAATTTAAAGGCTGCAGCTGATGGAGAAAATGAAGAGTGGACAGACCTGTATCCCGAGTTTGCCCGGATTGCAGAGGAAGAAGGATTTAAGGCGGTTGCTGCCATGTTTAAAATGATTTCAAAGGTTGAGAAAGCGCACGAAGAACGTTACAGAACTTTGTTCAACAATCTTGAATCAGGAATGGTGTTCAAAAAAGGAGACAAAGTGACCTGGAAATGTCGGGTTTGTGGGTATTTGCACGAAGCATTGAGCGCTCCTCAAATTTGCCCCATTTGTGGTCATCCACAGTCGTATTTTGAACTTCAGGAGAAAAATTATTGAATTGAATGATAAAACTTCACGACTATATTTGTTCTCTGCCCAAAGCGGAACTACATCTGCATATTGAAGGTACACTGGAGCCAGAGATGATGTTTCATCTTGCCAGGCGCAATAATGTGGAATTAAAATATGACTCCATTGAATCTTTGCGGGAAGCATATAAATTTGAAAATCTGCAGGATTTTCTTGATTTGTATTATGCCGCGACTTCAGTTTTGTTATATGAGGAGGATTTTTACGATTTAACCTGGGCCTACCTTCTTAAGGCGAAGGAGAATAATATTGTCCATGCCGAGGTGATGTTTGATCCGCAGGCACATACTTCCCGTGGAGTACCGTTTAGTGCGGTCATCGGCGGAATTTATCGTGCATTGGGCGACGGCTATGAGAAACTTGGAATTTCTTTTCGACTAATCCTTTCATTTCTCCGTCATCTAAGTGTTGAAGAGGGGTTCAAGACGCTGGATGAGGCGGAGCCATACATGGGATGGATCACGGCTGTCGGTCTTGATTCTTCGGAGAGAGACTTTCCACCAGATCTTTTCGCTGATTTGTTTGAGAGAGCACATGATATGGGGCTTTTGACTGTCGCTCATGCGGGAGAAGAGGGTCCGCCGGAATATATCTGGGGCGCGCTGGATCTGCTCAAAGCCTCCAGGATAGACCATGGGAACAGCGCGATTGAGGATCCTGATTTGGTTGAAGTGTTAGGGATATACGAGATACCCTTGACTTCTTGCCCGTTGTCAAATCTGAAGCTGAAAGTAATTCAAAAGATGTCCGATCATCCCTTGAAAGAGATGTTGGATCGTGGCATTAAGGTTACTGTTAATTCGGATGATCCGGCATACTTTGGAGGGTATCTCAATGACAATTTTATTGCAGTGGCTGATGCCTTAAACTTGACGAAGGAAGATATTACGCAGTTAGTCAGAAATTCATTCGAAGCGTCCTTTATCACTGACGGTGAAAAAAGAGCGTTTCTGGAAGAAATAGAAAAAGCTTGATATTTCAAGCTTTTTCTATTTTGGATCAGGGCTTTGGATACCCATCCATTTGATGAAGATTGTCGCTTATTTCCTGGTCGGACATTTCGAAATCGATAAGTTGTCCGCTGATATGCTTGTCGTATCCCACGAGATCCATTAGTCCGTTGCCTGAGAGGTTGAAGATAATTACCTTTTCTTTTCCTTCCTCTTTGGCCTTCTTAGCTTCACGAATTGTGGCGGCAATAGCGTGGTTCGATTCAGGCGCCGGAACGATTCCCTCTGTTCTGGCAAAAAGCATACCTGCCTCAAAACATTCTGATTGATGTATTGCCACGGCGGACATTAAGCCTTCTTTCAGAGCCGCGCTTACCAGCGGAGACATTCCGTGATAGCGCAATCCGCCGGCGTGCACAGGCGCTGGAATGAAATTATGACCCAAGCTGTACATAGGTAATAATGGCGTCATTCTTGCGATGTCACCATGGTCGTACATGAAGGTGCCTTTTGTCAGAGTAGGGCAGGAGCTTGGTTCTGCTCCGATTACTTCAATGTTGGCACCATTGATTTTGTCTTGGATGAAGGGGAATGCGAGGCCGGCGAAGTTACTTCCGCCGCCACAGCAACCAATTACGATATCCGGATTTTTGATCCCAACTTTGGCAAGCTGTTTTTTTGCTTCCAGCCCAATGATGGTTTGGTGAAGCATTACGTGGTTAAGAACAGAGCCTAATCCATATCTGGTTTCTCCGGTAGGATCTGTTACGGCTGCTTCTATGGCTTCAGATATTGCAATTCCAAGGCTTCCCGGAGTGTCAGGAAATTCGGCCAAAACAGCTCGGCCGGCGGCAGTTTCCATGCTGGGACTTGCCACGCAGCGACCACCCCATGTGTTCATAAGCATTTGACGGAATGGCTTTTGTTCATAACTGACTTTTACCATATAGATCTTGCATTCCAGTCCACCAATTAACGCGCATGCAAAAGATAATGCGCTGCCCCATTGACCAGCCCCGGTTTCCGTGGTGATCCGCTTGATTCCGAATTGTTTGTTGTAATAGGCCTGTGGGACTGCGGTATTCACCTTATGACTTCCTGCGGGAGAGACACTTTCATTTTTGTAAAAGATTTTTGCCGGAGTGCCCAATGCTTTTTCCAGTTCAAAAGCGCGAATAAGCGGACTGGGGCGCCAAATTTTCAACATGTTCTGGACTTCTTCCGGAATATTGATCCATCTTTCAGTACTAACCTCCTGTTCGATCAGATTCATTGGGAAGACGGGCGCCAGCATCTCCGGGTTAATGGGATTGCCATCCGGTCCAAGCGGAGGGAGCATTTTGATGTCGGCTGCCAGGTTATACCACTGCTTAGGCATTTCCGATTCGTCGAGATAAATTTTCTTTTGCATCTTTTGTGATTTTTGTGAGTGTAGAAAAAAGAGAAGGGGACATGCTGCGTAAACAGACATATCCCCTTGTATGGTTAACAATTACAGAGCTACCGCTTACGAATCAAGAATTAATCCGTGCCAAAGCCAGTTCGAGCCCCTGTAATTTGTAAGTGTAATCATCGATTTTGTTTTAAAACTATCAGCAAAAATAAGGAACAATTTTAAATATCAAAATATTTGAATAGAGAAAATCGAAAATGCACAGAAAATGTTGGAGGGTATTGGAACAAAAAAAGGCCTTATTTTTCAATAAGACCAATTCACGTTACAAAAATTCAGATTCAAATGTTTTATCAGGTCGGATGAACGACTATTGAATGGGTAACCGGAATTCCCTTTTTAAGGGTGGCAGAGACTCCGCAGTATTTTTCGTCGGATAACGCCACAGCTTTTTCAAGTTTCTCCAGAGGAAGATCATTACCCCAAAATTCGTATGTTATGTGCATAGAGGTGAAGTGTTTCGGATGTTCTTCGGTAACTTCTCCTTCGACTTTAATGTCAAGATCCTGTATTTCCACCCGCATCTTTTCAAGGATGGAAACGATATCCATACCCGTACATCCTGCCAGAGCAACCAACATTAATGCCTTAGGCCTTGGACCAAGATCCTGACCACCATTGGACTTATCCGTATCGATCGTGATTTTGTGTCCGTAGAGGTCTGTCTGAAAGGCCATCCCTCTTTTCCATGAAAGATTAATTTCTTGCTTCATACCCAGATAATTTGTTTTACCCAATCATACAAATATTTACGAATCGGGTCACCAATAGTTTCAATTTACTGTGACCTTCAAAACATCCTCGATGGCACTGATAAAAGTTGCTTTGGGAAGTGCTCCCTGTGCCATTTGGGGTTGACCATCCATCGGTATGAAGAGGATGGATGGAATGCTTTGAATACCAAACATGCCGGCCAACTCCCTTTCGTCTTCTGTATTAACCTTATAAATATTTAATTTTGTACCGTATGCCTCTTGCAGTTCTTCCAGAATAGGTGCAACCATTCTGCATGGTGAGCACCAATCTGCATAAAAATCTACAATAGCTGGCGCTTTGCCTTCAAATTTCCAATCTTTGTTTGCTTCAAAGTTGAATACTTTCTCTTTGAAAGTCTCCAATGTCAAGTGTTCCAGTGCCATAATTATATAGTTTAAAATTATTAATTTGCTATTAGCAATTATTTTGATGCAAAACTAATTTTTTATTTTGATTAAAAAAAGTTTTTAGTAAAAATAATTGCTAATAGCATAAAATGCTTTTGTAAATAGTTGACTTATTTGTAGTTTTGCAGCAATAAAAGAAACACAATCGATACATGGAAAATAAGGGCCGGGAAATTTTAGATCTAGTTTATGAGATGAAGCGGAAATGTGCTGTAATAGATAGCCAATTAATGGAGCAATTACATCTTTCACAATCGGAGTTGCTTTTTTTTAGTTCTTTGGATCAATGTATAGGGATTAGCAGTCCGGAACTGGCTCGAAACATGGGGCTGTCTCCCTCCCGGATAAGCCGGGTTATTGAGAAATTAGTTGTAGACGGATACCTGGACAGGAATATAGACAAGTCTGACAGGCGTGCGATTACGTTATGTCTGACCGATGAAGGGAAGAAAATCAGGGCGGAAATCTATAAGAATAGGCAAGATTGTGAAGCCCGCTTATTGCATGTTTTGCCTGACTCAGATGTTGAAAAATTCAAAGAGATAGTTGGGAAAATGGTGAATGAGATGTAGGTCCGAATTTTTGGATTATTATATGCCAACAGTTTCAAGTCGGGTGTTGTTTCTTTCTAATTTCCTGACATTCAGATCATAATCATCAAGGTTTGGAATTTGTTTTTGCCACATATCAAAATATCGGCCTCTTTTTTGCCACAAAGATTGATGGTTTCCTTCCTCCACTATCGAACCTTTTTCCATAACAGCGATATGGTTCGCATGAATTACGGTACTTAACCTGTGTGCTATTATAAGAATTGTTTTCCCTTGATTTCTTAGTTCTCTGATTGTTTCCTGGACAAATTGTTCTGACTCATTATCCAGAGAGGAGGTCGCCTCATCAAAAAGCAGGATTTCCGGGTTGCGATAGAGTGCACGTGCGATGGCAATTCGTTGCTTTTCTCCTCCTGATAAGGTTGTTCCATTTTCTCCTACCTGACTATTGTACCCGGCAGGTAGTTTTTCAATAAATTGCTGCATTCCAAGTGAATTGCAGATATCCATTATCCTGCTAAGATCCGGAGAGAATTCTCCAATGGCAATATTTTCTATCAATGTGCCGGTAAAAAGATCCAATTTCTGGGGAACAACTCCGATTAGTTTTCGAAGACTCTCGGACGCAATGTGTTCCAGGTTATAATTACCAACGGAGATAGACCCTCCTGATAATGGATACAGTTTTTGTATCAGGGAGACAAGGGTTGTTTTGCCTGATCCACTTTCACCGATTACAGCAGTAATCTCTCCTTTTTTTATACTAAATGAGAAATTATCGAAGACATCGGTACGGGTGCCATAGCTGAAGGTCACTCCATTAAATTGAATATTTCCAATCTTTTCGCGCGGGATTTCGATTTTATTTTCTTCCTCCTCCTGATCCAGATCCAGGATTTCGAACAGACGATCGGCCGCAATCAGAGCATTTTGGATTGATTTATTCATCCCGATCAGATTTGATGCCGGACCGGTGAAATAGCCTGTTATTGCATAAAAGGAGAGAAGTTCTCCAGGAGTAATAGTTTGATCCATAGCAAAATATGATCCTACCCACAATAGTATAATTGTAGATATTCTGCTGATTAGTTCGGTGCCTGTCGAAGAAAACAGGCTGTTCGTGGTTGAGCTATAGATGGAACGTAGTAATTTGACAAACCTGACTTCTGTCTTTAGATTGGCATAGGATTCCAGTCCAAATTCCTTAATTGTCCTAACCGAATTAAGAGATTCGACGAGCTGGCTTTCCAACTCAGCCGTATCTTCCATTAGTTTCCTTTCTCTTCTCTTGTTTAATTTATTGGATATTAAATAAATAATCCCGTACAGGGGAATAACCGTTGAAAACTATCAAAGCAAGTTTCCAACTATATATAAACATCAGGATAAAGGAGAAAAGTACGATAAAGATGCTTACGAGTAAAGTAATTGCGATATCGTTTATGAACGCACGAATTTTGACGGCGTCATTGATGCGTGAAATTATTTCCCCAACCCGCATTGAATCGAAAAAGTACTGCGGCAATTTAAGCAGGTGTTTGTAGTAGCCCAGGATCAACTGAGCATCAATTTTCTGTCCGGTTTTCAGTACGAAAATGTTTTTATAAAAGCCTATAAACAGCTGAAAAAGAATCAGAATAATCATTGTGATGCTCAATAAATTGAGCAGATTCGTATTTCTGTCCACCAAAACGAAATCGGTGATCTTCTGAATGTATATGGAGGTCGATAGTCCAAGGATTGTATAGACCACAGCGCCAAAGAGCGCTTGAATGAGAATGTTCCGGTGAGGATAAATTAGAAACAAAAACCTTCTGTAGACGGATACTATTTCATTTTTTGGAAGGAATGTTGCGCCTGGCGCCATTAGAATTAGTACGCCGGTCCAGATTTCTGCGAACTCTGCCAGGGTCGATTTGTGTATTTCGCCATCGCCCGGATCCATGTATTCAACCTGGGTTTTTGCTATATTATAAATTACCACGTAATGCAGAAGCTTCTTGTTAATTACCACGTGCGCGATGACCGGGCAACTTGTTTGGGGCAAGGCATGGATATCTCCCTTCACCCCTTTTGCATTAAAGCCAAGTTTTTCAGCTGCTTTAATCAGACCCCAGGCGCTTGTACCTTTCTGATCAGTCCCAGCTATTTGTCGGATTTTTGAAACAGGAATCCCAAGGTTGTAGTGTGCAGCGATAGATGCAATACAAGTTGCCCCGCAATCTGTAATATCGCGTTGTTTAATTTTCGTCTTCATCCGTTAATGTGTTTTGGATTCAACCAATCGTCGGCCTTATCATACAATAATTGAAATAATGTTCGCTCTGAAATTTTGAAACGACCGGTCAGTGTCATTCCTTTTTTGAGATTCCCTTTATGACCATTTTTCAGTTGAAGGAAAGACTGATCCAGTTGGCATTTTATTCTGAAAAAGGGGTGGTTGTTAATTGTGACAACGTTGTTGGAAATTTCATTTACTTTCCCTGTCGCACTTCCCCAGAGATTGTAATTAAAGGCGTGCAATTGAAAGGTTGCCAACATATCTTTTTCGATCAAACCAATATCAGAGGGGCTAATCAGGCATTCAACCAGAAGATCTGATTCCGGAGTAATTCTTGCAATCTGCTGGTTTGGTAAGATGAAATTGCCTCCTTTTATTCCTGTAAAGTCTGCGATTGTGCCGCTGATAGGTGCAGTGAGAAAGTATTGTTTTTTTTCAGTCCTCAATTGTTTGATTTTTGCTGAAAGATCTTCGAATCTCATTTTGGATTGTTTCAGTCTCTCTTGCCATTGTGTAAGTTGTTGAGCCTGAATTGTCGAATATTTGGTTCTCTCAAATTGGTATTGATGGGTGATCTTTTCGAAATCGTGTTTTGGTGTAATGCCTTTATTGAATAATGTTTCCGCCAGTTTATATTCACTCTCGGCAAGCATTAATTGTGTTTTCTGCTCTTCCAGCTTGCCAGAATAGAGGAGGTAGTCCTGGCGTAGCACGGGTGACATCAAGACTTTCATTTCGACCGAATGCAAATTTGTTACTGATGGTCGAGTTGAACCTTCAGATATAATTATGCCATCAGTTTGTCCACGGATTGTACTATTATCATTGTTTAGAAGTAAATTTAAATCGTTGATTATTAGTGATTCTTCATTTTGTTGGGTGAAAGAAAGCTTGATTTCTTCATCGAGTCGGTCAGTGTTAACGACCAAAAGAGTATCTCCTTTATTAACAGCCTGATTTTCCGTGATTCTGCAAGAAAGGACTTCGCCGGAAACGACTGTAGCAACAGAATTGTCCTCACTGCCGGATCTGATGACTCCCTGACTTTGAGTGGTTACCTGGACGGTCAAAAAAGGAAGCAATCCGAAGGCAACGAATAGAAACAGGATTACAGACAAATAGATGATCCTATCGGATGTACGCAATTCCGAAGAATAGTTTTCGGTACTGTTTTTAATGATTTCGGACGGGAATAGTTGTGGCATGTGTTTTCATGTTTTACGGAAAGTCCGCAACAGTAAGTTAGGGCAATTTGCAGAGAAAAAAGAATTTGAATGACTAATATTAAAGCTGGAAAGTGGCGGGTTTTGTTTAAAGTTGCTAATTTTACGGCACGGCGGAATTGAACTTATTATAGCAATTTCGCTTTGAAAGCTTTGTTTTAGGCCTGTTTGGATGAAGAGAGAATAATAATTATACTAATATCAACTAACGGATGAATACAAACAGATTAATTGGAGAACTACCTAAAGTAGGTATACGACCTGTAATTGATGGACGGCTGCAGGGAGTAAGAGAATCGCTCGAAAAGCAAACCATGAATATGGCCAGGGCAGCTGCTCAGCTTATCAGTGAAAACCTTCGCTTTCCTAACGGTGATAAGATAGAATGTGTTATTGCCGATTCGACCATCGGAGGAGTGGCTGAAGCTGCGATGTGTGCAGAAAAATTTGCCCGCTCGGGAGTTGGCGTATCGCTAACGGTTTCGCCATGCTGGTGCTATGGCACAGAGGTGATGGATACTGATCCATTACTTCCAAAAGCAGTTTGGGGCTTTAATGGGACCGAACGACCGGGTGCTGTTTATCTTGCAGCTGCTTTAGCCGGTTATGCGCAGAAGGGACTTCCTGCATTTGGTATATATGGACGTGATGTGCAGGATCGAAATGACACATCGATTCCTGAAGACGTCAAAGAGAAGATTCTTCGCTTCGTAAAAGCGGGGCTAGCGGTGGCGCAGATGAAAAATAAATCGTACTTATCACTTGGCGGAATGTCAATGGGAATAGCAGGATCTGCTGTTGACCAGGAATTTTTGCTTGATTACCTTGGAGTTCGCACTGAAGTCATTGACATGTCTGAATTGGTTCGTCGAGCCGAAAGAGGAATATATGACCCGGAAGAATATAAGAAAGCACTTTCTTGGGTGAAGAAGAATTGCAAGGAAGGTAAAGATGTAAATGATGCCGACAAGCAGGAAACGAGGGAAAGGAAAGATTGGGAATGGGAGATGGTTGTCAAGATGACCCTTGCCGCCCGCGACCTTATGACGGGCAATCCGAAATTAAGAGACTTGGGATATGGAGAAGAATCCTTGGGACACAATGCCATTTTTGGTGGATTTCAGGGACAAAGGGCATGGACAGATCATTTGCCTAATGGAGACTTTATGGAAGCAATACTCAACTCTTCATTCGACTGGAATGGTTTGCGTGAAGCATATGTCTTTGCTACCGAGAATGATTGTTTGAACGGAGTGGCCATGTTGTTCGGTCATCTTCTTACCAATACTGCACAAATTTTCTCTGACGTGCGAACTTACTGGAGTCCGGAGGCGGTAGAGCGTGTTACCGGCAAAAAGCTTTCGGGGAAAGCCTCCGGCGGAATTATTCACCTGATCAATTCCGGTTCAACTACACTTGATGCTACTGGTCAGCAGAAGCAGGATGGCAAGTCGATCATGAAACCGTTCTGGGAGATCACTGAAGCGGAAGCACAGGCATGTCTGGATGCGACGGATTGGGCGCCTGCCGATCTTGGTTACTTCCGCGGAGGCGGTTATTCATCGCACTTTAAAACGGAAGGAGAAATGCCAGTTACGATGAGCAGGGTAAATTTAGTGAAGGGATTAGGTCCGGTTCTGCAGATTGCGGAAGGGTGGACCATTGACTTACCTGAAGATGTTCATTCAACTTTAGATGAGCGTACTAATCCTACCTGGCCTACAACCTGGTTTGCTCCACGACTTAATGGAGAAGGAGCCTTTGTGGATGTGTACAGTGTTATGGCTAACTGGGGGGCAAATCACGGAGCCATCAGCTATGGGCATATCGGTGCTGATCTGATTGCTCTGGCGGCGATTCTTCGGATTCCTGTGTGTATGCACAATGTGGATGAGCATAAAATTTTCCGCCCCGCAGCATGGAGTGCTTACGGCATGGACAAAGAAGGTTCCGATTACAGAGCGTGTAGTACTTATGGTCCGCTTTATGGCAAAACAAAATAAAGACTTGGATATGGACACAAAAAAGCCGGGGCAACGATTTGCTCCGGCTTTTTTTGTGTCCATGTCTCGTCCTGAAATAGCGATACACAAAAAGTAAAGCTATGGAGGAAGAATTTGGGAAAGAGTATGTTAAGCGTACGCAAAAGGATTATTCAATGTCCTTTAAATTGCAGATTGTTCACGAAGTTGAACAGGGAGAAATGACCGCAACAGAAGCCAGCAATAAGTATGGCATACAAGGGTCACACACGGTTGTTCATTGGGTTCGAAAATATGGTAGTTTTGATTGGGACAATCAAACGTCATTAAATATGCCCAAATCGAAGGACCAAAAGCTCCTGGAGTTGGAACAGCGAGTAAAACTTTTGGAAAAGCAAAAAGCATTTTTGGAGAAGCAAGTTGAGAATGCCGATAAAAAAGTGATCTTCTTTGACATGATGATCGACATGGCAGAACAAGAGTTTAAAATTCCAATACGAAAAAACTCCTTACCCGAGCAATCGACCGATTCCGAAAAGAAAGCAAAGAAACGATAGTTTCTACCTGTGAATTGCTCGGGTTAGATAGACAGGTTTATTACCGTAAAAAGCGTTCAAAATCAAAGCGTCAGCATACTGCCACAAAGGTGGTCCGTCTTGTACGGGGGGTTCGTAGGCAAATGCCACGAATTGGGACTCGAAAGCTTCATTATTTATTGGAAGAGCCCCTCAGGGAACTAGGAGTTGGCCGGGATAAACTGTTTGCTATCCTAAAAGCCAATCACTTGATTATAAAACCTAAGAGGAGCTATAGAACAACGACGAACTCTCACCACCGGTTCCACAAGCATAAGAATCTGGTTGAACAAATACAGCTAACCAGGCCGGAGCAGGTATGGGTTTCAGATATCACTTATATTGGAAATAGGAACAAACACTGTTATCTGGCATTAGTTACCGATGCCTATTCCAAGAAGGTGGTTGGGCACGATCTGTCAAATAGTTTAGGAGTTGACGGCACCCTGAGGGCATTGAATATGGCTGTCAAGAAACGGGAATATAAGAATGAACCATTGATTCACCACTCTGATCGAGGAATACAATATTGCTGTGATCAGTACCAGAATCTGCTTGTGAAAAGAAAGATAAAATGTAGTATGACTGAGAGCTACGATCCATATGCAAATGCAGTAGCTGAACGAGTGAATGGCATCCTAAAAGAGGAATTTCAACTGGAACAATATAATGTTGACATGGACACTATGAAGAAACTTGTAAATGACAGTATACATGTTTATAACAACAAGCGCCCCCATTACTCATGCTACATGCTTACACCCGCACAAATGCATCGTCAAAAAACGGTAAAAATAAGAACCTATAAAAAAGCAGATGGTTTCAAGGCTAGCCTTGAAACCATCTATTAATTAATTAATTTCGTCCTGTTAAACCTGTATCGCTTTTTTAGGACTAGTCACCATTATATTTAGTACTGATTCACTGTCATTTTCCTAACTTCCAGACCGTCTTTATTTCTAAAGACAATTGAATACACACCAGTTGAGACTGACCCCAGGTTGACCAGGCGTTCAAATTCGCCGTAGATTGGGAGGTCAAACAATTCGTAAATTTTCTGCCCTGCCTGGTTATAAATTGAGATTGTATAAATCTGCTCCTCGGCAGTTATTAGGGAAATGGTGAACTCGCCATTGTTTGGGATTGGGTAAACATTTAAAACACTCTTCTCTCCGCTCATCAGATGATACATCCGTTTAGAAAACTCGGAAGAGCAACCATTTTGAGTTGTGCTTGTCCAATACCACCCATTCTGAACTGGTACGTAGACTTGATTGTTAGCACCTGAAATTGCTGCACCCTCATCACCCGTTATAGGGGTAAAATACCATTGGTTACCTTGTACGGAGCTACTGGATATTGTTGGCCCGTACTTAATTACAGACGGAGTAGAAGGCACCAGGTTGACGGTAATGGTCTTGGTTGGAGAACTTTGACCTTTCCCGCAGGAATTTTTACCACTAACTGATATGATTCCGGATACCGCATTGTTTGAAAAATCAACAAGGATATTGTTTGTATTTTCCCCCGAAATTATTTTAGCTCCCGAAGGAATATTCCATTCGTAATCAGTGGCATACGCAACAGATGGTACGGAGTAAGAGATACCTGCAGAGCCTTGGCATACTGAAGATATTCCGGTAATATTGCCGGCAGCGGCAGGAATTTGATTTACATTAATATTGTAGGCTGTGGGCTTACCGTCTCCATTTGCACTTCGGCCATAAACCGTTATATTTCCAGAATCGGCATCGGGTGCAAAATTGACGGAGATATAAGGTGTTCCTTGGCCTGACACGACGGTAGCGCCTGCCGGCAGCGTCCAAATATAGGTAGTAGCGTTTAGGGATGGCGATGCAGTAAATACAATTCCCTTAGAACCGCCACAGATATCGGCGTTGCCATAGATGCTTGAGATAGTCCCCGGTAGTGGTTTCAGGGTAATGTCGTAAATGGTTTTACTACTAACACAAGCATCAGTATTCATGTATGTAACGCCGACAGACTGAGATTCAGACGTATTCCACGAAGTGGTAATTGAGTTACTGCCTGCCCCGGACGTAATTTTTCCTCCGGATGAGATAGTCCAAACGTAGTTGGTCATCCCGCTTTCTGTTGTGTACACATTTCCGGTGCTCACCGCAGAAATAGTTGCTGGTCCGTTGATGACAGGAATTAGCTGTTCTTTCACTGCTATATTTTTGCTGACAGGAATTATTGCGCGACCACCGTTAATGTTGGTATAGTTGACACTTACTGTGTGGGCTCCTGCCGTGTTCCAGATTACTGTTATGGAACTGGTTCCAGCGCCCGAGGTAATAACACCTCCGTAAGAGAGTTCCCAGACATAATTTGTCATGCCTTTTTCTGTAAAATATACCATTCCATCACTTTTTTGGCAGACATTATCCGGACCGGAGATCGTAGGAACCGGCAGTTGATATATTTCCGCAACCGTGCTTGCCGTCGTTGTGGAGAGTTGGTAGTTATTAGCGGCAGAACCACCCAGTGATAGATTATTTGCATGAACATTTTTGTCTTTACCTGGAGTAGAATTTTCAAATTCAGCACCAGTAGCAAGCAGCGTAACCACATCTTTAAATAAAATTCCGTTGAGAGTCATACTGCTTAAATCTGCTTTAGTCGTACCATCGTAATTCTTGTTGGAAGCCAGGATCACTGGTGTCAGCGTTTTCTTGTTAACGGTGAAGACGCCAGTCAGATAGACCACATTGTAGTTTTCGATTGTACCCCCAGCTACCTGTATTGCCTGGTTATATACACCTGCCGGCGTTGTTTCGTCAACATATGTACTTGCTGTGGGTTTGGTGATAAAGGCAGATTCGTTATCTCCATTTCTCCAGCCGGAGTAGGAGATGGTAAGCAATGGGTTCGCGGATCCATATGTTTTCATTTGGGAATTTGCCGTAACAATAAGCATCGGAATATTGACAGTCAGTGTATGGGAACTCTCGGGAGCAGGTTCAAAATTATCCCCACCGGCTTGTGAAGCTGTGATTGTTGCATTTCCTACTCCGACGATCGTAAGTATATTTCCTTTGATAGTAGCCACAGCAGTATTACTGCTTGTAAAACTTACCTGCAGAGAAGAGGATGCGGACGCAATCAGAGCAAGTGGTGCGTCACCATATGCTTTGGCCGAAATAGCCTCGAAAGAGATTTTTTGGTCAGCTTTATCCACTACTAGTGTTCGATTGACATTGATTGCAGGATTCCAACTTTCATTACCACTTTGTGATGCGGTAATGGTCGTCGTGCCAGCTCCAACGATGGTAATTCTGTTTCCACTGACAGTAGCCACTAATGGATTACTGCTGATGAAGTTTACCGGGAGGCCGGAGCTTGCTGTGGCAGAGAGAGAGAAGCCAGAATCTCCATATTTAGCATGCGCCAACGCATCGAAAGTGATTGCCTGATTGGTTTTGAAAACATCAAAAGATTGAGAGATACTCGCGGCCAGGTAATTATTATTTCCTACCTGATCTACATTAATTACCACTTTCCCTGTCTGTCCGATGTTAGAGAGCTGATTACTGCTATTAATTGTACCAGTACTACCCGAGCCGAGTGAAATTGTGACGGGCAAGCCAGATGAAGAAGAAGCAGATAATTGGATAGCCCCAACCACATCTTTAAGAGCGCTTGTACTGATTGGTAAAGGATCCAGTGTAAGAATTTGTCCGGCCTTGTCAACTACCAGCAGTCCCGAAGCGGAAGTTGCCGCATAGGCGCTTGATGCAGCCTGCGTTGCAGTGATAATAGCGGAGCCTGCCCCGGTAATCGTCACCGTGTGGCCGGAAATTGTAGCCACGGTAGACTTAGAGCTTGAGAAGGAGAAGGCGCCGTTTGCTGGTGAAGATGGGTCATTCAGTCTAAAGGCCGCATCACCAAAGGTCTTATGGATATCGGGCAATGAAGCCAGTTCAAACGGAGTAAAGCTCAACTGGTCTCCGTAGGTTGTGCCTAATGAGTTAATGGCGTAAGCCCTAACGTAATAGGTTGTACCAGGAGTAAGTCCGGTGATATAGGAAGCATATAGCCCTGATCCGGAATCATCAATGGTCTTGAAATTATCTGTTGTTGGGAATTGTTTGGTACTCCAGCAAACACCCCTTGAAGTGATGATTTCGCCTCCATTGGAAGAGATGTATCCACCGCTGTATGCGGATGTGGCAGATATGGAAGATACAGACTTTGTTGAAATAGAGGTGGACGTCGCATGAATTGTCAATGTGCGACCAACCTGTGCCGCATTAAGGTAGGTGTTGTCACCAGCCTGATTTGCATAGATCGTGCAGGTTCCAGGATTCTTGACTGTGATCGTTGAACCATTTAATTCACTGCACGTTGCTATTGAAGGATCGGAGCTTGTAAATACGACAGGGTTTCCTGACAAGCCACCAATTGCATTAATTGTAAATGGGGCATCACCATTGTTTTTATCAGCCAGCGGATCAAATGTGATGTTTTGTATTCCTTTTGATATTGTCAGAACTTGATTAACATCGGGAGCCTGATTCCAACTACTGCTGCCTTGTTGACTTGCTGCAATTGCAACCTGTCCTGCACCCGTAATATTCAAATGATTGCCATTTGACAAAACGGCTGGTCCACTGATAACCGAGAAGCTGATCGGTAAACCGGAGCTGGCAGAAGCACTTAAATCGAAACTCAGTCCAAATGAATAGGTGACAGGATGGAGCGCATTAAATGTGATACTTTGATTTGCTTTTGAAACATCAAAGCTTTCACTAATGTGAGCAGGATTATAATTGCCATTGCCCGGTTGATCAATATTTACGACGATCGTTCCGGTTGATCCGTTGATAGACATTATGTAGGCATTATTAACCAAGGATAATGTAGCCGGACTTCCTGTGCCAAGAGATATATTTACTGGCAGGCCGGAAGAAGCGGAAGCAGAAACCGGGACTGACTTTCCAATGAGGGCGTTGAGTGTGGAACCATCCGTAAATGGTTGTAATGTCAGGATCTGTCCGGCTTTGATAACTGTCAGAATTTGAGTGACATCGGCAGCAGCCGTAAAATTGTTGTTACCCGCCTGTGTCGCAGTGATAACAGTTGTACCGGTTCCGGAAATGGTTAATATATTACCTGAAATAGTAGCCACAGACGAATTACTGCTGCTATATTGAACAGGATTGCCGGAATTTCCGCCAACGGCCTGTAACGTATACGGTAAATCGCCATATGTCCTTGTATCAGTGGCAGCAAGTGAAATTGATTGTCCTGCTTTTAGGACAGTTAAGGTCTGAATTGCTGATGCAGCATCGAAGTTGGCATTGCCTTCCTGCGTTGCAGTAATTTTGCATATTCCACCACCTATTATCGTAATAGTGGAGCCGGTAGCTCCGGTACAGGTAGCCACTGACGGATCAGAGCTTGTAAATATGACAGGATTGCCCGAATTTCCACCGTTTGCAGGTAACGTATAGGGGTTGTCGCCATATGTTCTCGTGTCGGTGGCCGACAATGTAATGTTTTGGGCAGCTTTCCCAACAACTACGGCCTGGTATGCTTTGTCGACGAATAGCGTGTGATTGACAGCTGTTGCGGCATTATAATTTGCATCACCTGCTTGCGAAGCTGTAATTACGGAGGTTCCCGCTCCCTTTATTGTAAGGATGGTACCAGAAATGGTTGCAACGGCCGTGTTACCGCTGCTGAAAGAGACTTCGAGCGGTGATGAGGTGGTTGCGGTTAACAGCATTGGGTCATCGCCGAACGTTGCAGAAGTCAAGGCTCCAAATGTGATTGTTTGATTTGCCTTGGTAACGACCATATTAGCCGGGACATAGGTAAATGCGTAGTCTTCATCTTCTCCACCGGAGATTTTAATGGCTCCATCATAGACCCCTGCGTTGGAGGACTGAGTTACCGATGTGCTTATTTGGGGTATTGTTCCCAGGGATGACTCATCCTGCCCGTTTTTCCAACCGGAGTAAGAGAAAGTCAACACCGGTACCTTGGCTCCGTATACTTTCGTTTTGGCATCAGCACTCACAGTGAGCATAGCTTTTGTGACGGTAAAGCCAGCCGCAATGTAGGCGAAAGAATAGTTGTCTGACACTCCACCGGATACGGTTATTGCATCAGGATAAATTCCGACGCCGGTTTTTGCATCAATTGTTGTTGCGGCAACTGGTATCGCATTGAGAACAGACTCATCCTGGCTGTTTTTCCATCCCGAATATTTATATGTTAGCTGCGGATTGGTAGCGCCATAGGTTTTCGTTTTCGCATCAGCTGTCACAGTGAGGAGAGCCTTGTTTACGGTTAAGATTTGCGAGACCTCTGGTGCGGCGCTGAAATTGTCACTGCCAGCCTGTGAGGCCGTAATTTTGGCTGATCCAGCGCCTATAATTGTTACCTTATCACCCAGAACAGTGGCCACTGCCGGGTTACTGCTGGAATAGGTGACTTCTAGTCCGGAGGAGGCCGCCGCGTTGAGGGAGAATGGATCGTCTCCATAAGTCTTAACGCCTAATGCATCAAATGAAATAGTCTGAGCACCGGTTCCAACGTTGAGGGTACGATTTACCTTTGTGGCAGGATTCCAGGTGGCATTACCTTCCTGGATAGCTGAGATAGCAGTAGTTCCAGCCCCAACGATTGTGACCATATTTCCCGAAATGGTAGCAACTGAGCTATCGCTGCTGACAAATTTCACCTCGAGACCGGAGCTCGCGGTTGAGCTGAGTGCGAATGGAGCATCGCCTGAGGTCTTGTTTGGCAGTACCTCAAAGGTGATAGTCTGATTTGCTTTTACGACATCGAAAGATGCTGTCAGTGTTTCAGAGAGATAGTTCTTGTTTCCAGCCTGAGTGACGACGATAACCACATTTCCTGTCTTGCCGATGCTAGTGAGTTGGTTACTTGCATCAAGTGAACCAGTACTACCCGAACCGAGTGAAATTGTGACGGGCAAGCCGGATGAAGAAGAAGCGGATATCTGAATAGGATCCGTTACATCTTTTAGGGCGACAGCGCCGATTGGCAGAGGATCCAACGTTAGTATCTGTCTGGCCTTATCGACAGTAAGCGTGCCTGTTGCAGAAGCCGATGCATAGGAACCAGCAGCGGCCTGTGTTGCGGTTATTGTTGAAATTCCGGCTCCGTTAATAGTGACAATATTCCCTGATACAGTTGCCGTTCCTGTCTTACTGCTGGTGTAGGAGAATGATCCTGTACTTAGAGAAGTCGGATTAGTAAGGACAAATGGTGACTGGCCAAATGTCTTGTGCATGGCGGGAAGAGCCGGGAGCCGGAACGGTGTAAAGCTCACCTGTTTGCCATAGGAAGTTCCAACGGCATTTGTAGCGTATGCACGGACATAGTATAGCGTACCAGGGGTAAGTCCGGTAAGTGATGAAGAAAATACTCCGCTGCCAGTACCATCGGAAGATTTGTTATCGGCAGTTGTCGGATCTGTCGAAGTACTCCAACAGATGCCGCGTGCAGTAATCTGCGAACTACCATCATTTCTGATATTTCCGCCGGAGAAGGCTGTCGAAACTCCTACTGAAGTTACGGGTGTGGTGGTTAGATCAGGAGCAATGGCATTGACTGTCAAGGTACGACTAACCTGTTGGGCAGGCAAGAATGAGTTGCTGCCGGCCTGATTGGCGGTGATGGTACAGGTGCCGGCACCAATGATCGTAATGGTAGCGCCATTAAGTCCGGAGCATGTGGCAACGTTATTGTCGGAGCTGGCAAAGAGAATAGGTATACCGGAAGAACCGCCGAATGCTGTCAGGTTAAATGGTGCATCGCCATAATTTTTATCAGGCAACGGATCCAGGGTGATATTTTGAACAGCTTTTTTGATGGAGATTATCCGATTTACAGTTGTAGCGGGGTTCCAACTTGCGTTACCATCTTGGGCTGCACTAATATAAATGTTACCTGAGGCTGAAATATTAAGGTGATTTCCCTCGGACAACGTGGCAGGACCACTAAGCACATTGAATGTCACTGGAAGCTCTGAGCTGGCCACAGCACTAAGGTCGATGCTTAGTCCCGATGCATAAACGATTGTTTCGGGTACAGAGAAATCGATGGTTTGCTGAGATTTGGTCACATCGAAACTCTGGCTAATCGTTGCAGAATTGTAATTAGAATTACCTGATTGAGTGACATTTATAATTACGCTTCCAGTTTTAGCGATATCCGTTAGTTTATTATCTGTGTCAAGGAGACCGGTACTTCCTGCACCCAGAGATATGACAACAGGTAATCCGGAAGATGAGGAAGCTGAAATTTGCATAGGAGACACAACATCTTTAAGCTTAACATCTCCGACAGGCAACGGGTTGAGAGTCAATATCTGATCCGCTTTTCCGACGGTCAGCGTGCGCTGAACGGCAGGAGCAGCAGCGAAATTTGCATTACCAACCTGAGAGGCCTGAATCGTAGAGGTACCCGCACCAATGATGGTCAACGTATTGCCGTCTATGGTAGCAACTGACGGATTGCTGCTGGTGAAAGTAACAGGAAGATTAGCTGAAGATGATGCAACTAAATCGAAAGGAGCGTCGCCGTATGTTTTTTCCGTAATTGCCTCAAATGAAATGGTCTGATCAACCTTATTAACGGCAAGGATTTGTGAGACTGGTTCGGCAGAAATGTAATTGTCGTTTCCATCCTGGCGAGCTGTGATGGTGCAGCTTCCCGCACCAAGAATGGTGATGAATGATCCGGTAGCACCAGTACAAGTCGCAACAGATTGGTCTGAGCTGGTAAAAGTGATGTGATTACCGGAACCCCCACCAGTAGCAGAGACAGCGAATGATGCATCCCCAAATGTTTTGGCAGCAAGTGCTTCAAAGACAATCGTCTGAGTGGCTTTCCCAACTGTAAAGGTCTGGTTGACGGCCGTTGCAGCGTTGTAATTAGCATTCCCCGGTTGTGAGGCAGTAATCGTACTTACGCCAGCGCCCCTGATCGTCAAGGTATTGCCGGAGATTGTTGCCACACCTGTGTTGCTGCTTGCGAAGACTACAGGAAGAGGAGTTGAGTTTGTTGCGACCAAATCAAAGGCTGCATCGCCATATGTTTTTTTCGCCAGAGCACCGAAAGTGATGGTCTGATTTGCCTTGGTTATTGTAAAATTGGCCGGAAGATAGGCAAATGAATAGTTTGGATCTGAACCCCCTGAAAGAGTTATTGCACCCGTATACACCCCGGCACCCGAGTCTTGGTTAACCGTTGTACCAACGACAGGTTTGGTCTGGATATCGGATTCACTTTGTCCGTTTTGCCAGCCATTGCTTGTGTAAGTAAGTTCAGGCATGGCCGCGCCGTAGACTTTCGTCTGGGCATCCGCGCTAAAGGTAAGAATTGCCTTTGTTACGGTAAATGTGCCAGAAACGAAGTTAAAGGCATAGTTGCCGGAAGAGCCACCTGATAATGTGATTGTTCCTTCATAAACCCCAACAGCAGAAGATGCTGAAATTGTAGATGAAACGATCGGTAAAGCATCGAGTACGGATTCATTCTCTTCTTTTTTCCATCCCGAGTAATTGAATGTAAGAGCAGGATTGGCGGAGCCGTAAATTTTGGTCTTCGAATCGGCCGTGACGGTCAGAGTAGCTTTGTTGACCGTAAGAACCTGCGTAACATCAACCGCCGGGCCATAGCTGTTACCACCAGGTTGCGAGGCAGTAATTGTTGTCGTCCCAGCGCCTACGATAGTCAGGGTGCTGCCAGCTATTGTTGCAACGGAAGTATTGCTGCTTGAATATTTAACCACTAACCCGGAACTTGCCTTGGCTGTTAAATTTATTGGAGAATCACCATATGTTTTGGTCTCCAAAGCGTCGAAGTTGATGGTCTGGGAAGTATTCGTCACTTTCAATGTCCGGTTAACATTGGCTGCTGGATTCCACTCGGCGTTTCCGGCTTGGGAAGCAGCTAATACGACGGTTCCGGCACTTGTTATGGAAAGAAGACTTCCGGATACGGTTGCAGGACCGCTTAGCACAGTAAAGCTGACCGGTAGGTTTGATCCTGCGGTAGCTGCCAGATTTAAAGTCAATCCCAACGAATAGTTTAGCGAAGATAATTCATCAAATGTGATGGATTGATTTGCCTTAGTCACATCGAACGACTGAGATATGCTTGCTGCCAGATAGTTGTTGTTTCCTGCCTGATTTACCTCAATAATTACGTTACCTGTTTGCCCGATATTAGAGAGCTGATTGCTCCCGTTAAGTGAACCGGTACTACCCGAACCGAGGGAAATCGCAACTGCCAGACCGGAAGATGAAGAAGCGGAGACCTGGATAGGATCTACCATATCCTTCAGCGCAATTGAGCCAACAGGCAACGGATCGAGTGTTAATACCTGCGTTGCCTTTTCGACCGTTAGCAATCCTGTGGTGGTGGCTGCGGCATAGGCTCCAGCCGCGGCTTGGGTGGCCGTGATTGTGCTTGTGCCAGCTCCGGTAATTGTTACAGTATGACCAGAAATTGTAGCGGCTGAGGTATTGCTGCTTGTGAAAGAGAATGCTCCGCTACTTACTGATGTCGGATCGATAAGGATAAAAGTACCATCCCCAAACGTTTTATTGATGGCCGTCATTGCCGCCAACCTGAATGGTGTAAAGCTTACTTGTTCGCCATAGGTCGTTCCAATGGCATTGGTAGCGTATGCACGGACGTAATAAAGCGTACCCGGAGTGAGGCCTGTTATTGCAGATGTAAATGTTCCAGTTCCTGTTCCGTCATTGGTTTTGCTGTCCGCTGTTGTTGGATTTTGCGATGTGCTCCAGCAAATGCCGCGAGCGGTAACCGGAGAGCTACCATCACCAGTGATGTTGCCTCCGCCGGTGGCGGTTGTACTTCCGATTGCATTTACGGCACTAGTTGTCAACGAAGCTGTTGAAGCATGTACAGTAATCGATCTGCTTACCGTTTCAGCAGCAATGAATGATGAGCTGCCGGACTGATTTGCAGATATTGTGCAGGTTCCAGCGCCGATAAAGGATAGTATCGTTCCGTTTAGTCCGCTGCATGTTGCAATCTTCGGATCAGAGCTGGTAAATATGACCGGACTCCCAGATGCACCTCCGATGGCGTTTAATGTGATGGCTGCGTCGCCAACGTTCTTGTCAGCCAAAGCATCAAACGTAATATTTTGATTAGCCTTATTGACAGTTAACGAGCGATTTACATCCGGAGCCGCATTCCATAAGTCATCACCACTTTGGGAAGCAGTAATGCTTATCACGCCAGCACCTGTAATGTTCAGAAGTGATTCGCTTGAGAAGTACGCCGGACCGCTTATTATGGTGAAGCTGACTGGCAGTTCGGAACTTGCAGCGGCACTTAAATCCAGGGTTAGTCCACGGGCGTATGTGACCGGGTCTAAATTCTGGAATTCAATGGCTTGATTAGTCAGAGAGACATCAAAACCCTGAGACAGATGGGCAGCATTGAAGTTTTCATTTCCTGCCTGATCGACGTTGATAATGACACTTCCCGTCTGGCCAATATTAATGAGTTGGTTTTGATTGTTGAGGGAACCAACACTTCCGGAGCTCAGAGAAATCGTTACCGGCAGAGAGGCAGAAGAGGAAGCCTTGATTTGTATTGGTTCAGTTATATTTTTAAGAGCGACTGAACCTGTCGGCAATGGTTCGAGAGTCAATTGCTGGTTTGCCTTGCCCACGATAAGTGTCCGGGTTACCGAGTTTGCAGCAGAATAGTTGTCGTTGCCTGCCTGCAGTGCGGTGATCGTACAGGTGCCAGCTCCGGTAATGGTTAACGTATTCCCGGATATAGTAGCGACCGATGTGTCGCTGCTGGTGAACCCAACAGTCTGGGATGAAGTCGAAGTAGCTTTAAGATCAAATGGGGCATCTCCGAATATTTTAGAAGGCAGTACTCCGAAGGTGATAGTTTGGAAAGCCTTGTTTACAACCAAAGTCCGTAGAATAGCAGTAGCCGAATCATAATTATCATTTCCGCCCTGTGAGGCAGTGATAGTGCAACTTCCGGCGCCTAGTATGGTTACTGTTGATCCAGTGGCACCTGTGCATGTGGCAATTGTGGGATCGGAGCTGGTAAAGATCACGGGTTTCCCGGAAACGCCACCAGTGGCAGAAATTGAGAATGGAGCGTCGCCAAAGGTTTTGACATCCAGGGTACCAAATACTACCGTCTGAGCAGCCTTACTGACCGTCAAAATTTGATTGATAGCTGTTGCCGCATTGTAACTGGCGTTACCTGCCTGAGAAGCTGTGATTGTTGTTGTTCCGGCTCCGGTAATTGTGACTGTATTACCAGAAATCGTGGCAACGGCAGTGTTACTTGATGTCAGCGTGACAGCAAGATTTGACGTTGTGGTTGCCGTGATGTCGAACGGAGCATCGAGGAAGCCTTTAGTCGGAAGGGAATCAAACGTTATGATTTGGTTTGCCTTCGTTACTGTCATCTTCGTCGCAATATATGTAAAGGCATAGTTGTCATCGACTCCACCGTCAACGGTTATAGCTCCGGGATAAACACCGGGAGGAGAGGAGGTCGTTACGCTTGTCTTTGCAACCGGTTTCGTTGTCAGGGCAGTTTCGTCATCCTCATTTTTCCAACCATTGTAGGTGAAAGTAAGTGCAGGGATTTCGGCACCATACGCTTTGGTTTGTGCGTCGGCACTTACAGTCAGCATGGCCTTTGTAACAGTATAGTCGGCGGGGAAATAGGTGAATTCATAATTATCATCAATTCCTCCGGAGAGTGTTATTGCCTTGGAGTAAATTCCTACGTTAGTTGAGAGCGTTACTGTTGTCGATGCTTTTGGCAAGGCTGTCAGTACATATGAATTTTCACCATTTTTCCAACCCTCATATTCAAATGTAAGCGCTGGATTGACGGCACCGTAAGATTTTGTCCGGGCATTAGCCGTCACTGTTAATGCAGCTTTATTTACTGTTAAAGTGCGTGTTACGGTGTTAGCGGCGGCGAAGTTGTCACTTCCTGCTTGTGAAGCAGTAATGTCGGTACTTCCTGCACCCACAATGGTTACTTTGTTACCAATGATGGTTGCGACCAAATTATTGCTGCTTGTAAATCCGACGGCCAGTGTCGAAGTCGCGGTAGCGCTCAACGAGAAAGGATCGTCTCCATATATTTTTGCATCCAGTGCATCAAAGGTGATCGATTGGGCTCCCTTGTTAACAGAAAGTGTTTGAGAAACGTCCGGAGCCGGGTTAAAGCTTTCGTTACCTGCCTGAGAGGCAATAATTATAGCAGAGCCTCCGCTGTTAATCGAAACGGTACTACCTGAGACAGACGCAACAGATGGTTTGCTGCTCACATACGTGATTTGTAAATTGGAGCTGGCAGTGGCACCCAAATCAAAATTGCTGTTTCCAAAGGCCTTAGCCGGCAACGAATTAAATGTGATGATCTGGTTGGCCTTCGTCACGTCAAAAATTTGACTGATGCTGGCTGATTGGTAATCTTTGTTGCCTATTTGGGTAACTGTAACGATAACATTTCCAGTCTTACCGATGTTCGTAAGCTGATTACTCGCATTTAACGTTCCGGTACTTCCAGAGCCCAATGAGATAGTTACTGGCAGGCCTGATGATGAGGAGGCTGAAAGCTGAACGATTCCGACGGCACTGTTAAGCGCGTCAGTATAGATATTTCCCGCAACCTGGAATGGATTCAGAGTAAGTATCTGATTGGCTTTTGCCACGGTCAGGGTACAGGTGGTTGTCGCTTCGGCGTAGATGTCGGTTGCCGCCTGTGTGGCTGTGATAGTAGCCGATCCAGCACCTTTGATTGTAACGGTATGTCCTGATATTGTGGCAACTTCTGTATTGCTGCTGGTGTATGAAAATGCTCCGCTGCTTGAAGATGTCGGATCAGTTAATACAAATGGACTATTCCCGTATGTTTTAAAGATGGATGGCATGACTTCCAGCTGGAAGGGGATAAAACTTAGTTGATTGCCATAGCTTTTACCCATCGAATTTGCAGCCCAGGCTTTCACATAATAGGTAGTTCCGGCAGTCAGTCCGCTCATATGAGAAATAAATGAACCTGTTCCAGTCCCGGCGGTACTGGCACTGTCTTTTGGAGTCATATCCGGCGATGTACTCCAGTAGATGGATTTTGATGTTATAGGACTACCTCCGTCACTGTTTATGCTTCCACCACTCGTTGCAGAGCTTGACCCAATTTCAGAGATGGGAGAGGTTGTCAGTTCAACGCTGGTTTCACGAATTGTCAATGGTCGGGTTGCTGTTTTAGCAGCGTTATATGAAATTCCGGCAGATTGGTTAGCCGAGATGTTACAACTTCCTGCACGAATTATGGTGAGGATTGAGCCGTTCAGTCCTGAACATGTGGCTACGCCTGGATCCGAACTGGTAAAGACAACCGGATTGCCCGAAGCTCCGCCTGTGGCGGAAAGCGTAAACGGCAAGTCGCCATAGTTTTTGGTTGAAAGAGCGTCGAACGTAATATTTTGATCGGCCTTTTCAACCAGGAGTGTACGATGTACTTCAGTTGCCGGGTTCCATACATTGGTACCGGACTGTGAGGCAGCGATGACGACAGTTCCAGCTGCTGTTAGGTTGAGGCTGTTGCCATTTGAAATTGTTGCAGGTCCGCTTAAGACGGTTAACTTCACGAGTAAACCAGAGCTGGCGTTAACTGTCAGGTCCAGGCTCAATCCCTGTGCGTAGGTTACAGGATCCAATGTGTTGAAGTTGATGGTCTGGTTTGCTTTGACTACATCAAAACTTTGAATTAGTGAAGCGGGAAGAAAGTTGTCATTACCACTTTGGCTAACACTGATTATGACGTTGCCTGTCTTACCAATGTTGGTGAGTTCGTTATTGCTGTTAAGCGTTCCTGCACTTCCGGAGCCCAGTGAGATGGTAACTGGCAAGCCGGATGACGAAGAGGCCGAGATACTAATTGGATCTACAATGTCTTTGAGTGCAACATTCCCGACAGGTAACGGATCCAGCGTCAGCACCTGAACGGCTTTTTTAACCGTGAGACTCCGCCCTAAGGAAGCAGAAGCAAAATTTGAATTACCCGCTTGAGAGGCAGTGATTGTGCAATTTCCTGCACCTTTTATCGTCAGCGTATTGCCGGAGATAGAAGCCACGGCTGTGTTGCTGCTTTCGAAGGTAATTGCAAGTTCGGAACTTGATGATGCTTTCAAGTCGAATGGAGCATCTCCAAACGTTTTGTCGGGCAGTTCCGCAAATGTAATAGTCTGCGAGGAATTACTTACCGTCAGTGTCTGCTCTTTCGTGGTTGCGGCAGTATAGTCGACGTTGCCGGCCTGATTTGCATAGATCGTGCAACTTCCGCCTTTTATCAAGGTAACGGTAGAACCAGTTGCACCGGTGCAGGTCGCAATTGACGGATCACTGCTGGTAAAGATGACAGGATTGCCCGAAGCACCACCGGTAGCCGTTAGTGTATAAGATGCATCGCCAAATGTTTTGCTGCTGGTAGCTGCAAAGTTCGTGATGTTCTGTGCAGCTTTCCCAATTGTAAGGGTTTGATTTACAGACGCAGCTTCATTGAAATTCTTATTTCCTGCCTGAGAAGCTGTAATTATTGTGGTTCCGGCACCCGTAATTGTAACGGTATTTCCGGTAACTGTGGCAACTGAGGTGTTACTGCTCGTGAATGTCACAGTCAGATTGGAGGTTGAAGAAGCAGTGACAGTCACAGGAGAAGCTCCAAAAATCTCAGAAGATAATGCACCAAAGCTAATTGTCTGATTACTTTTCCCAACTGTCATGTTGGCGGGAATATAGGTGAAAGCATAGTTTTCATCTACTCCTCCTGACAGCGTAATTGCACCTGTATAAATGCCGGCCTCTGAACTGTTATCCACGGTAGTACTTGCTACCGGTTTGGTTGTCAGAACAGTTTCGTCATCTCCGTTCAGCCATCCCTGATAGGTGAAGGTAAGCGTAGGATTATTGGTTCCATACAGTTTGGTCTGGGCATCAGCGTTCACTGTAAGCATGGCCTTTGTGACGGTGAATTTCGCCGGGACAAATTCAAATTCGTAGTTGTCGTCAACTCCTCCGGAAACAATGATCGCATTAGCGCCCTCATAAACTCCTACCGGGGATGTTGTCGTAACAGTAGTTGTAGCAACCGGGATTGCTGTCAGTACCGATGCGTTTTCCTGGGCTTTCCAACCACTATATTGAAAGGTGAGCGCCGGATTTATTGCACCATACGATTTTGTCAGCGCATCGGCAGTTACCGTTAAAACGCCTTTGTTCACGGTAAGTGATTGTGATACAGAAGTAGCGGCACTATAATTGTCGTTTCCGGGCTGTGATGCTGTAATTGTTGCAGAACCTGCTCCAACAATTGTCAGCGTATTTCCGGCCATAGTTGCAACAGAAGTGTTGCTGCTCGAGTATGTGACGGCAAGCGTTGAGGAGGCTTTTGCACCTGGATTATACGGCGCATCCACGTAATTTTTTGTCAGGGTGGATGGGAAATCGCTGATTGATTGCGATGCTTTCTCTACTGTCAGAAGTTGATTAACATCTGAAGCTGCATTGTAGGAATTATTTCCGGCCTGGGAGGCAGTAATCGTTGTTTTTCCTGCGCCGACAATCGTCACAGTTTTACCTGAAATAGTCGCTACTGCCGTGTTGCTGCTGGCGTAAGTGACGGGTAAGGTTGAACTTGCACTCGCCGTGAGATCAAATGTAGGATTACCATATATTTTGGAATCCAGAGCGCCAAAGGTGATCGTCTGGTTCGACTTCACCACATCAAAAGTTTGGCTCAAACTGGCGGCAAGGTAATTGCTATTACCCGACTGCGATACATTTATCACCACACTTCCAGTCTGACCGATACTTTCGAGTTGATTGCTGCCGTTCAGAGAGGCTACGCTTCCAGCTCCCAATGAAATTGTAACCGGTAACCCGGATGACGCAGACGCGGAAACCAAGATGTTGGCAAAATCTTTCAAAGCAACACCATTAACCGGAAGCGGATCCAGGGTAATAATTTGGTGGGCTTTATCAACGGTTAAAGTGGCAGACGTTGTCGCGGATAAATAGACGCCTGCGGCTGCCTGCGTTACATTTATCGTGGCAGTGCCTGCACCGGTTATCGTTACGGTGTTTCCAGAAATGGTAGCAACTTTGCTGTCACTACTGGAATAGGAAAATTTACCGCTGCTGACTGAGTTCGGGTCTGTCAGAACGAATGGGCTATCGCCAAATGTTTTACTGATATCCTCAAAGGTTCCAAGCTCAAATGTTGAGAAGCTAATTTTAGGTCCGTAGGTAGTTCCTACAGAGTTGGTAGCATAAGCACGAACGTAGAAAGTTGTGTTGACGGTCAGTCCGGTTACAGACGAGCTAAATGATCCGGTGCCTGTTCCATCTGAAGTTTTAGTCGAAAGGCTTACGTCCGGCAGGGGTGAATCAGTAGTACTCCAACATACTCCGCGTTCCGTAATAGAGGCTCCGCCGTCGGATGTAACATTGCCTCCACTGGTTGCTGAAGTGTTCGAAATAGCAGAAGCTGCACTGGTTGTAAGCGTTGGCAAAATCGGATTAATTTTGAGCGAACGGCTCACCTGATCAGCCTTCAGATACGAGTTATTGCCTGCCTGATTAGCATAGATTGTGCATGTTCCAACATTTACTATTGTGAGAGTTGATCCATTGAGTCCCGTGCATGTTGCAACAGTTGGATCCGAACTGGTAAAGACGACAGGGTTTCCTGAAGCTCCGCCTGAGGCAGAAAGGGTGGATGGTACATCATCCAATTTTTTATCAGATAGTAAATCGAAGGTAATATTTTGAACAGCTTTGTTGACGGTAAGGCTGCGATTGAGATCCGATGCAGGATTCCAATTTTCATTTCCTGCCTGTTTCGCAGCGATAACGATTGTTCCGGCGCCAGTTATATGAAGTTGGTTTCCGTCTGAGATTGTTGCCGGTCCGCTAACTACCATGAAAGTAACCGGAAGATCGGAGCTTGCACTCGCGCTGAGTTCAATACTTAATCCTTGGGCATAGGTGACTGCTTCAAGTTTCTCAAATGTTATCGCCTGATTTCCCAGCGTAACATCAATGCTGAGGCTGATATGCGCCGGTTTGTAGTTTGTATTTCCTGCCTGATCCGCATTCAATACTACGGTGCCCGTTAACGGATTTGAACCGGTTGTAGTCAACTTGTACTCACCGCTAACCAAGGTGATTGTGGCCGGGCCGGAGCCGATGGATGGAGTCACGGCTAATCCCGAAGTTGAGGAGGCAGAGACCGTTAATGGTTTGCCAATAAGCGTGTTGAGAGCGAGTTCTGTTGGCAACGGATTCAGCGTCAGAATCTGGGAAGCCTTTTCTACAGTAAGTGTCTGAGGAACATTTGTCGCAGCCGAGTAATTGGCGTTTCCTGCTTGAGAGGCAGTAATTGTGCAATTCCCGCCGCCAACAATAGTGACTGTATTGCCGCTTATTGTAGCCACATCTGTATTGCTGCTGGCGAAGGTGACCTTTAGACCAGAGGTAGAGGTAGCAACCAAATCGAATGTAGCATCTCCAAAAGTCTTGGTTGCTAATGCACCAAAAGTGATAGCCTGGGAGGCGCTCTTCACTTCAAGCGACTGTGACACCTGCGATGCAGCTAAATAGTTGTCGTTTCCGGCTTGATTGGCATAAATAGTGCAGTTTCCGGGTTTCAAAACGGTAATCGTCGATCCGGTAGCACCTGTGCAAGTGGCGATTGTCGGATCTGAGCTCGTAAAGATTACGGCATTTCCGGATGCACCTCCGGTAGCTGAAACAGTGAATTTTTCATCACCATAGGTTTTGGATTCCAGGGAGCCAAAGGTGATCGATTGGGAAGCCTTTCCAACCGCAAGAACCTGGGTTACTGCTGTGGCAGCATTGTAGTTTTTGTTTCCTTCCTGAGAAGCGGTTATAGTCGTTGTACCTGAACCAGTTACTGTCAGCGTATTTCCTGAAATTGTCGCGACAGAAGTATTGCTGCTTGCATAACTCACAGCCAAACTTGAACTTGCAGTAGCCAGTGGATCAATGGAGGCAGGGGAGGAACCGTAGATTCTGTCGGCTTGTTTCCCAAATGTAATCGTTTGGTTAGCTTTTGTGACAGTCATGTTGGCCGCTACATAGGCGAACGTGTAGTTAGGATCTGAACCTCCGGAGACGGTAATTGCACCGGAATAAAGTCCGGCATCAGTAGAAGACGTTACCGTTGTACTTGCGGAGGCAGGTACAAAACCAGTGTCACCGGATGTGTCACCATTTTGCCATCCGCTGTACTGGAAGGTCAGCGGTGGATTAGTGGTGCCATATACTTTGGTCTGGGCATTGGCACTCACAGTCAGGGTGGCAGGTGTTACCGTGAAGGTTGCCGGCACATAGTTGAAGGAATAATTATCGTCGCTACCCTTTGAAATTGTAATATCGTTGGTGTAAGTTCCTGCCGATGTCGATGTTGTGACAGTAGTAGAAGCCTCCGGCAGGATATTCAACACGGATGAATCATCGTTGTACCTAAATCCGCTGTAAGCAAAGGAAAGCGCCGGATTTGGGGATCCGTAAACCTTCGTTTTTGCCGCAGCAGTAGCGGTGAGCACGGCTTTGTTGATGGTAATGCTCTGGGTCTTGGCAGTAGCCTCGCCCCAATTTTCATTACCTGGCTGTGAAGCTGTAATGGTCGTGTTACCGGCGCCTACGATTGTCAGGGTACTCCCTGCGATGGTTGCGACAGATGGATTGCTGCTGGTATAGCTAACAACCAGTCCTGAACTGGCAGATGCCAGCGGATCCAGTGCAAACGGGGAATCACCATATGTTCGTACGGTCGATTGAGCCCCGAATGTGATGGTTTGGGATGCCTTGTTAATTGTCAAGGTTCTCGAAACATTCAGCGCGGCATTGTATGTGCCATTGCCTGCCTGCGATGCAGTAATTACAACACTCCCGGCACCATTTATTGTAACGAAATTGCCTGTTATAGTGGCAATATCAGCGTTACTGCTTGTGTACACAACCGTTAGGCCGGATGTTGCCGAAGCAGATAATGTGAAGCCACTACCTCCAAATGCCTTGTCGGCTAACGCACTAAAGGTGATGCTTTGATTGGTTTTCTCTACTCCCCATGTTTGGGTTAAAGATGCTGCATTGTAGTCGTCGTTGCCCGCTTGCGTTACATCAATAATTACATTACCGGATGACGGGATGTTGATAATCTGATTGTTAGAATTTAGAGTTCCTACACTTCCGCTGTGCAGGCCAATGCTGACAGGTAACCCGGATGTGGCAGAAGCTGTAACTTGAACCGGTCCTGAGGCGGCCGTGAATACTCCCGTAAACGGATTTCCGCTGATTTGCAGTGGATCAATCGTGATGATTTGGTTGGCCTTTCCAACGGTTAGCGTGGCCGTTGTGGTGTTTGCTGCAAAGGTGCCAGTCGCCGATTGCGTGGCCGTTATAGTTGCCGAGCCGGCTCCGGTTATCGTGACAGTTCTTCCCGAAATCGTAGCCACGGCAGTATTACTGCTGACGAAGGAGAAGGTTCCGCTGCTTGGCGAAACTGGATCCGTCAATATGAATGGGGTGTCGCCAAAAGTCTTGGAAATTGCCGACATAGTAGCCAACTGGAATGGCGTGAAAGTCACTTCTGGTCCGTAGCTGGTTCCCACAGAATTGGTGGCATAAGCACGCAAATAGTACTTTGTTCCGGATGTAAGTCCGGTGATGGAGGAGTTAAAGGAGCCAGCTCCGCCTCCGTTGGTCGTCTTTGTCGATAGAGAAACGGTTGGAGAAGTGGAAGTACTCCAACATACACCTCTGGCTGATACAGTTGCACCGCCATCGCTGGAAATGTTCCCACCTCCGGTTGCCGTAGTAGCTGCGACAGCTGAGACTTCATTGGTGGTGAGTTTGGGCAGCGTTGAATGAATGGTCAGCGCATTGCTAACTCTGGTGGCTGCAAAATATGAGCTATTTCCTGCCTGGTTTGCATAGATTATACATGATCCTGCGTTAACCAACGTAAGAATTGATCCGTTGGTGCCGGTACAGGTGGCAACATTCGGATTTGAACTGCTGAAAATAACCGGATTGCCCGATGCTCCGCCTGTGGCTGCGAGTGTCATGAACGCATCGCCATAGTTAATGGTATTGGGGAAATCAGTAAATAGGATATTCTGAATAGCCTTGTTGACCGTCAGTATACGGTTAACGGTGGTGGCAGGATTAAAGCTTCCGTTTCCTGCCTGTGAGGCAGCGAGGATGATTTCACCTGCACCGGTGATGCTCAGTCGACTTCCCGATAGGGTTGCCGGACCGCTTACTACCGTGAAGGTGACGTCGAGTCCTGAGCTTGCTGTCGCAACCAGGTTGTCACTCACACCCTCAGAGTAGGTGATGTCACTTAATGCAGCGAAGGTTATCGACTGATTGGATTTCGCCACATCAAAGCTTGTGCTGAGAGTTGTTGCAGCATTGTAGTTGTCATTGCCGGACTGGTCAACTTTAATTACTACTGTTCCAGTTGTTCCGGTGATAGTCATTTTATAGACGCCGTCTACCAGCGCTATTGTTGCCGGACCGGATCCAATGGAAATAACGGGCGATAGTCCGGATGTTGAGGTGGCAGAGACTTCAATAGTCCCGGACACATCTTTAAGCGGAATGGTAACAGGCAGCGAATTAAGCGTAAGTACCTGATCTTTCTTGCCAACTGTCAGCGATTGCACAACAGAAGTTGCTGCAGCATAGTTGAAGTCTCCACCCTGGGAAGCAGTGATTGTGCATGTTTCGGATCCGACAAGTGCTCTGATGATCGTTATTGTATTGCCTGAAACAGTCGCAACATCAGTATTGCTGCTGGTGTATGTAATAGCCAGACCCGATGAAGAAGAACCGGTGAGATCAAAAGGTGCATCTCCATATTTTTTGACCGGCAATGTGCCAAAGGTGATCGTTTGGGCGGATCTTCCAACGTTAAGTTCGCGGGTTACGTCGCTGGCAGCAAGGTAGTTGTCGTTGCCTTCTTGAGAAGCAGTAATGTTACAGGTTCCGCCCCCTATCAGTGTGACAGTTGAGCCTGATCCCCCGGTACAGGTTGCAACATCCGGATTGGAGCTTGTAAAGGTTACGGGATTTCCTGATGCGCCTCCCGTGGCAGTCAGACTGAAGGAACTGCCGCCGTAAGATTTTCCGCTTAGCTGTGTTCCATCAAATGTTATCGACTGACCTAGTTTGCCAACAATAAGGGGTTGTTCAACGACTGTTGCCGCATTGTAATCCGCTGTACCCGACTGTGATGCACTTATGGTGGTAGAACCTGCACCCACAATGGTTACGGTGTGGCCGGAAATTGTTGCCACATTGGTATTGCTGCTTGTAAAGGTAACTGTTGCACCTGAAGTGGCAGTGGCTGAGATATCAAATGAAGGATCGCCGAAGGTCTTGACCGGCATGGATTCAAAGGTGATAGTTTGGTCGGCCTTGGTAACCGTAAAATTAGCCGGGAGATAGCTGAAGTCGTAATTTTCATCAACACCACCTGATACGATAATTGCGTTTGCACCCGAGTATACGCCTACACCTGAATTGGTTGAAACTGTGGTTCCGACAGTAGGAAGAGTGGTTAAAACCGATTCGTTCTCACCGTTTTGCCACCCACTGTATTGGAATGTCAATTCCGGATTTGCTGTTTTGTAGACTTTGCTCTTGGCGTCCGCACTAACTGTGAGTGTTGCCTTGGTAACAGTCATATCAGCAGGAACGTACGCAAATGTATAATTGGCAGCAGAACCACCAGATACTGTAATAGCGTCTGTGTAAGTGTTAACTACAGAAGAAGTTGATGTGCTGGTAGTTGCAGTGGGCTTCGTTGTAAGGACGGATTCGTCATCACCATTCTTCCATCCGCTGTAGGTGAAAGTGAGTTCGGGGTTGGCGGCTCCGTACGTTTTCGTTTTGGCAACGGCCGTCACGGTCAGTACTGCTTTATTAACGGTTAATGAACCATTGATGTACTTAGGCGTGTAATAGGAGTTTACTGTTCCTAAGGCTGCACTTGGTACTATTGCATATGGCGAGGAATTTACCGTAGCTGTGGCGGCTGCACCGTCACTTGTCAAGGTAATACTGTTTACAATTGTTGCTTCGGATCCGATGTGCGAAGTTGCAAATCCGGTAATGGAGAAGTCACCTGGATTCGTCGAATCGAATGTTATAGCATCGCCATAGGTTTTAGTTCGATCGTTCGCAGTAATATTTAATGTCATTAAGACGATATTCCCTTTTAGCCCGGTGGGTTGCGTGAGAGTATAATTTGGTGCTTTCGACCCCGAAATTGTCATAGTCGCCGGAGTTACCGCGATATCTGTACCAATGTCTGTTTGGGCATACGTACCCGATGTACAATTTCCGAGCACTACATCGTCGCTACCAGCCACACCCAACAAGGTTGCGCCAGTTATTGTTGCGAAATTATTGCCATCGAAGGGTTTATCAACGACAGTTGCATTGATTACCGTCAGCGGTTTTGGGGTTATACTAAAAGTAGGGGATGCCGCTACAGTGAGGCTGTAATTTGTACCAGCCGTCAGGGATCCGATGGTATATGCATATGTACTGACGTCTTCGCCTTCTACGCGACCCAAAGAACCTGTAATCTCATCTGCTCCAAATAGAGCTGGGGAGTAAGAATAGGTAAAAGAAGGATCGGATGCACTGTAAACTTTGGACTGAGAACTACTGGCAGTTACAACTATGTCCTTGGCTGTAATGTCAGCCGAAAGAGTTGGTTGGGTCAGCGTGTAATTAGAAGCGGAGGTTCCACTAAGTGAATAACCTGTAGTACTGACCGAAATGGCTGTTCCGGCATCTGGCGACGTAAAGTTGAAGACACCGGTTCCACCAATGGAGACGTCATCTTCTGATAAAACTCCGACGAGCGCAGGCGTTCCTGTTGCCGTAGCAGTGTTTCCTGAATCGTATGGCCTGTTATTGGCGGTAAGTCCGTTGATGGTGAGCTCTTTACCTGTGATGTTGCCGGTTAATGTCGGTTGTGTCAGAGAATAGTTGCCGGCACTGGTTCCTGAGAGTGTCATGGATGGGGTGACGGTAATATTGGTGTTAACTGCAGAATTCGCAAATGTTCCTGCAGTCGCATTGATCAGTGTAACGATATCTCCGCTCAGAACACCCGATGAAAGTGTGGCATTGGTAATTAAAGCGTCGGTGTTGCGGTCATATTGCTTCGAAGTCACTGTAGCGCCTGTAACGGTAAGACCAATTGGTGAGATTGTCCCGGTAAGTGTAGGTTGAGCAAGTGTATATCTGGCAGCCTGAGCTCCGGTAAGAGTCATCGAAGTGTACACCGGAATAGATGTCCCGGCATCGGATTGGGCAAATTCTCCTGCCGTTGAGTTAACCAGTGATACATCATCACTTCCAACTTTACCATTAAGTACAAGGGTTCCGCCGATGGTGGCATCCGAATTCTGGTCGTACGTTTTGGTGGTGACAGTCGCACCTGTAACGGTCAACTCCTTTGGCAGGATGATCACGCGGAGCTCTTCGGCGGTTGCAGTTGCACAGGATCCGCTTGCAAGGAGTGCATGATAATACCATGTTCCGACATCGGTTGGTGTTTCGGAATAGGTTGTTAAACCAGAAGTCTCGCCAATATCAGACCAGCTTGCACCATCCGTGCTCCGTTGCCATTTTTGAATGGTGCCACTATACCCGCTCAAGGTAAGGGTGCCGGTTGAAGAGCCGTATGTGATGCTGCTTGCCCCGCCGATACTTCCACCTGAAACGGTGGCAGGGTTGACGGTAATGTGAACCACATCAGGTGTGGCGCAAACTCCGCCCGACACGATTGCGCGGAAATAGTAATCGCCGGCAATGAGTGCTTGAGTAGTATAGCTATCTGCTGTGGCCGTTGAAATATTCGCCCAGCCAGTTGTCCCATCTGCAGATTGCTGCCATTGGATGGTTCCTGTATATCCAGTCAAATTCACGGTTGCGTTTGTTCCCGCACAGATTGTAGATGCAACGGCAGAGGCGGTGCCTTTTAGAGCGACGGCAACTGACGCCACTGCTGAATTTAGCGACGAGCAACTTCCGCTCTGGACGACAGCTCTATAATAGGTCGTTGATGTGAGGTTTGAAGCCGTATACGAATTTGTCGTATTGGCAATCGGATTCACGTCGGCGCTGAAATCTGCTACCGGTGACGACTCCCATCTCAGGATATTTCCTGTTTCGCCGCTCAAGGTTAGATCGGCAGTGTTGGTTCCGGAACAGACGATTGTGCTTCCAGAGATCGTGCCGGCGACTGTTGGCGAACTATAACTCACTTTTTTGATTCCACTATAAGTCTCAGAGCATACACCACTCTGAACCACAGCCCTAAAATAGGTAGTAGCGGTAAGGTTTGACGCCGTATAAGTATTTGCAGTGCTGACAATATCTGTTACACTTGAGGTGAAATCTGCAACTGGTGATGACTGCCATTTAGAGATAGTACCTGTTTCACCACTCAATGTTAATTCAGTGCTATTTGTATTTGTGCATACATCTGAATTTCCAGCTATCGAGCCTCCTACTGAGGCGGGATTGACGGTAATGGTAATAGTGTTGGAGGTTTTCGACGAACAATTATTTATTGCTATTACTCTATAATATGTTGTAGTCGTCAACACTGGAGTGGTAAATGCCGAAGTAGAGCTACTGGCGCTTTCATCTACTGGTAGCCAATTGTTTATTCCATTCAAAGATTTTTGCCATTGGAAATTTCCAGATTGATTTATCAAATTGATTTGAGCCGTACCTCCATAGCAAATGGTTGCATTATCTGTTGAAAGTGTACCGGCGACAACTTCAGGCTCCACTTCAATACTAATTGCATTGCTGTACGCAGGAAGGCAAGTACCATTAGTTAATTCAGCTCGATAGGTTGAAGTGGCTTCAAGTGACGAAAGTATTAAAGTTGAAGCTTTTTTATCGAGAATGTTTGCCCATCCGCTACCGCTATATTTCTGCCACTGAATGCTACCATTATATTCAGCTAGTGATAAAGTAACTCCACCATGGTAACATATTGATGATATCACTTCAGCTTGTTCTGGAGTAGAGAAATTAATATAAGCCTTTGCAGTTCCGCCTTTTGCCGCCGCATTTACAGTCAGATCGTCCGTGCTAGTTATCGATCCGCCAGGAGTCGTCACCGACACTTTTCCAGTGGTACCTGAACTGGCAATTGCAGTTATTTGAGTCGGGCTATCTACTTTAAAGGAAGTAACCGGGGTACTACCGATGCTAACAGCGGTGGCTCCGGTAAAATAGGTGCCGGTAATTGTTACTGCTTCGCCTTCACAGACGGTGCCAGAACTGAAGCCAGTAATCGTTGGAACGGCGTACGAGACTTCAAAATTTTGTGTAACTGCTGTAGCAGCATTGTAATTATCACTTCCATACTGACTGGCAGTGATATCAGTGTTTCCTGCTCCGACGATGGTAACAGTTTTCCCGACGATTGTTGCAACAGAAGTATTGCTGCTCGCATAACTGATAGGCAAGGTGGCGCTGGAAGATGCGGTTAAGTCAAACGGAGCATCACCAACATATTTTGATGCAAGTGCACCAAATGTTATGGTTTGGTCGGCTTTGGAAACGGTTAAGGTTTGATTGACACTGGATGCGGCATTATAGGTCGCATCCCCTGACTGGGAAGCAGTGATAATGCTAGTTCCGGCTCCGGTAATGGTCACTGTGCTGCCTGAAATTGTGGTCACTGCTGTGTTACTACTGGCGTAAGAGACTGCTAAAGGCGAACTCACACTTGCTGTCAGACCAAACGGAGTAGCGCCGTATACTTTGGACTCAAGGGCGCCAAAGGTTATACTTTGATTGTTTTTTACAACGTCAAAACTTTGACTTGCAGTGGCACTATTATAATTTGAAGTTTCACTGACAGTTGCATTAATCACAATGGTTCCTGTGGATAATACGTCTTTGAGCGAATAATTTCCGGGAGTATTGTACTGTAAGGTGGCTATCCCATCGGTACTTCCTGGTCCAATTGTAACAATAGCCTCAGTTCCACTTGTGGAGCTTGCAGTGATGGTTGCACTTCCTCCAGCTCCGGTATAATAATTGAGCGGATGACTTCCGGGTACTGTCAATGTTATAATCTGACTTGCCTTGTTAACAGTTAATGTCACAGTCTTCACCAGTTCGGCATACGGCGCAATTGCAGCCTGTGTGGCGGTTATGGTGGTAGTACCTGCCCCCCTAATTGTGACCGTCCTGGCTGATATTGTAGCAACAGAAGTGATACTGCTCGTGTAAGAGAATGTGCCACTACTCAACGAAGTTGGATCAGTTAGGACAAAGTCTGCATCGCCGAAGATCTTGGTGATATCGGAGAAAGTGCCTAACTCATTCGTTTTGAAGATTACCTCGTTGCCGTAGGCCGTGCCAGAGGCATTGGTGGCGTAGGCACGCAGATAATAGGTTGTTCCGGCGGTTAATCCGGAAAGGGATGAAGTAAATGCACCAGAAACTGGCGTATCCATGGTTTTGCTGTTACTTGTGGTAGGAGCGGTTGTGGTACCCCAGCAAACTCCACTGGCTGTAATGCTTGATCCGGTTATTGTTCCTCCAGAGGAGGCTGTGGTCACAGCGATCGCTGAAATCGCGTTGGTAGTGACTACCGGAAGCGTGGTTACTGTAACAGTCACCGAACCCCTGGTACTTGTACATTTCCCGGTTGCTGAGGCTTCTGCATAGTAGGTCGTTGTCACATCGGGCGTGACGGTCTTATTTACACCGCTGCTGGTGGTACCGATTGACGTTCCTCCAGATTCAACCGTGTACCAGGAAATCGTACTACCCGTGGAGGTTGCATTCAGGTATGAATTTTCTCCTTTTGCAATCGTGGCGGGAGTGGCTGAGATAGGGCTCGGAGCAGCCAGAACGGCATTGACAGTCACCAGGATTGTTTTTGTGTTTGTACAACCTGTCGTGCCGTCAGTAACTGTATAACTGATCGTTGAGGTTCCCGTAGCCTTACCGGTGACTACCCCTGAGGAGGCATCCACGGTAGCTTTTTCTGTATCACTACTACTCCAGCCGCCACCACTCGTGGTGTTAGATAGGGTTGTGGTGGATCCAACACAGACGGTTTGAGTTCCGCTGATATCATTAACAACTGGCAAGGCATTGACCGTAATAGAGGCTGGAAGGGTATTGACAGAACATCCGTTATCTGAAATAACCGCGCGATAATAGGTTGGAGCCACCAGGTTCTTCGCAACATGCGTTGTGGTGGTGTTTCCTAGGTCCGTAATTGTTCCTGTAAAATCGTTGGTTGTGGCTGATTGCCACTTTGTGATAGTTCCGGAGTTGCCGCTCAGGGTTAAAGTTGTCGAATTAGTGCCATAACAGACAGAGGTACTACCTGCAATAGTTCCAGGAGTAATCGCAGACTTGACAGTTACAGTGGCTGTTGTACTTGCTACATCGGAACAACTGCCATATTTTACCATCGCCCTGAAGTAGGTTGTTGCAGTGAGATTTGATACAGTTGTAGTGGAGGAAGTATTTTCTATGTCCGTAATTGTACCTGTTGTAAAATCGCTGGTTGTGGATGACTGCCATTTGGATATAGCGCCGGAATAGTCAGTCAGCGAGATTGTAGTGCCGCCACCGTTGCATATGGTTGCTGATGCCGGGGTTGCGGTACCGCCATTATTGGACGGTGCGACATTAATAGTCGATGTTGTACTGAATTTTGAAGCACAGACACCGCTGGTCACCAATGCCCGGAAATAGGTTGTAGCAGCAACATTCACTGCTGTATAGGTCGTCGCTGTTGCATCGGAAATATTGGTGAAAGAGACGTTGTTGGAGGATGATTGCCATTGGATAGTACCATTTGATCCGCTAAGTGTCAGTTTGTTACTGTTCGTGTCTGAGCATTCGGTTGTTCCGCCGGAAATGGTTCCACCAACGGAGGTCGAATTAACTGTAATGGTAGAAGAAGCCGCCGAAGTTGTGTAACTATCTGAGCATCCTGTACCGGAGGCTTTAACCCGGTAATACGTGGTCGATGTAAGAGAAGGAGTTGTGTAAGAGGTCGTTGTACTACCTGTTCCGCCTGTGACATCACTCCATGAGCTGCCATCTGAGGACTGCTGCCATTGAAGGGTACCGGTTGATCCAGTCACGGACAAGGTTGTGCCATTGCTACCTGTACAAACCGTTGTGCCACCAGAAACGTTACCTGCCACCGGTCCGGGATTAACCGAAACCGAAGCAATAGAGCTTATGGCAGTTGTGGAACAAACTCCGCTTGTAACTATAGCGCGGTAATATGTTTTTGAGGAGAGGTTGGCTGTGGTGAAGGTCGAAGTCGTGCCTCCGGTTCCATCCGTAATATCTGTGACATTAACCCAGCCGGTACTCCCGTTCAGAGATTTTTGCCACTGTATCGTACCAGTGTAACCAGTCAGGGTAATAGTGGTGCCTGAACCGGAACAAACTGCCGTAGCAGTCGCGGTAGCTGTTCCTCCAACTGCCGTTGGATCGACCGAAACCGTTGCCGTTGAACTGTATTCCGCCGTGCAAGGATTATTTTGAACCACGGCACGGTAATAAGTCGTCGCTTTAAGATTAGAAACAATCAGTGAGGTTGAGGTATTGCTGATGTCTGTTACCGTGCCAGTAAAATCGCTTGCAGTGGCCGACTGCCATTTTGTGACGTTACCCACCTTACTTGTAAGCGTAATTGTTGTTCCGTTGCCATAACATACTGTAGCCAGGGTTGGGGTTGCGGTACCTCCCACAGATGCCGGGGTAACGCTTACCGTTGCAGTTGAACTGTACGCAGTTGAACAGGCACCACTTTGGACTACAGCCCTGTAATAGGTTGTGGCCGTGAGGTTAGTGACAGTTAATGAGGTTGTTGTGTTTTCGATATTTGTAATAGAAGAGAAACTGTTCGAAGGGCTTGATTCCCAACGTACAACATTGCCTGTGCTAGCGGTTAAGTTTATTATTGTGCCGCTTCCATTGCAGATAGTACCCAATACCGGAGTACTTGTTCCGCCGACTGTGGCAGGATTGACAGTAAGTGATTGTTGAGCTGAGACGGTGCCGCCGCATCCTCCGGAGATGGTATAAATAATATTGCAGGTACCAGCACTCTTTGCGGTAACTACGCCGGAAGAATTAACTGTTGCAACAGCCGAATTGCTACTGCTCCATGCTCCGGTGCCACCACTCAATACAACTGAATTAGCGACATACGGATTGGATGTGGTAACTGTTCCGATGCACAATTGTGAAGCGCCACTAACAGATGCAATGCTGGCTACAGGTGTAATGTTGACAGTTACTGAAGCTCTGGTTGCTGATGGACAGCTAGATGCATTTGCCCCGGACCAGGAGATAACAGCGTACCCATTGCCTGTTTTTCCTGTCATGGTTCCACCCGCAGGATTTGGCATAGAGGCATTACCGGCGATAAGCTGGTCGTTGGTCATATAATAAGACGAGCCAGGAGTGTAACCGCTTGGTTTTGTCGAGCTTGCTGTCAGTGCATAACTGGATCCGCCGCTTGATGAAGCATAGAGATAGGTCGAAGATCCGCCAGTGATTCCACCACCACCATACCAGCCACCGCCGCCTCCTCCGTTTGGATAAGCGCCATTGGCATTCACATTTGCTCCGGAACCAAATCCTCCTCCGGAACCGGCAGCTGTCTGACTTGCCGGATAATTGCCTCCGCTGGAAGCCGCACCCCCGTCGATAGGGGTTAACAGACCGGCATGATTTCCACCTGCACCGCCTGCTGCTACTAATATCCGCGATAGCAATCCTGCAGATAAATCCCAGGCGCCCGTGGTTAGCCTGATATCTGTGGCGCCGCCACCGCCCGAATTATCTGTGCGGTTGATATTGCCTCTTCCGCCACCATTCCACGCGGCCGCATTCATTGGCCCAAATTGTCCAACGTATACATATATTTTTGTTCCGGCCGTCAGAACGACAGAGCCTGTCGCATAAGCTCCTTTTCCTCCGACGGTGCTGCTATATCCCAAACCTCCCTGGGCGCCCCAGGTTTCCAGTTTATAGGTTCCGGTTATTGGCACAGTAAAGGTCTGTACACCACCGGTATAGTCGAAACTCTGCGATCCGCTTGTAACGGATATTGCCTCGACATAATAAGTTGTTGCAGTTGCCGGATTCACTGTATAATTAGAACCGCTGGTTACCGGATTGGCATTCAGCGGAGTGCCACCAGTAGAAGTGGTGTACCAGTTGAGGTTGTTACCTGTGGCGATGGCACTTAGATTGGAGGTTCCGTTGCTACAAACGCTGGAAGGTGTCGCTGTGATAGAAACAGGGGCTAATGGTAACGACGATACAGTTACCGTTGTGGAAACAGGCGCTGTACATCCATTGCTGTTAGTATAGCCATACGTGATGGTAGAAGATCCGGCCGAGACGCCAGAGACTAGTCCGGTTGCCGATATAGTTGCGACACCGGTAGCGCTGCTGTTCCAGGTAAAATTGTTGCCATCGTTGGTTGCATTTGCCAATTGCGTGGTAGAGCCAACGCAAACAGCTGTTTGTCCGGTAATGACTGCCACGGAGGGTAGCGCATTAACGGCGAAGCTTGCGGTCACCGAGTTGGTGCAACCGTTTGAATTAGTGTAGGTATAAGTGATCGTTGAAGATCCGGCCGAGACTGCATTGACCGCACCAGTGCTCGCATTTATCGTTGCTATTCCGGTGTTGCTGCTGCTCCAGGTTCCGCCGGATGTGGTATTAGTCAAGGTGCTGGTTCCATTCACGCAAGCGGACAGGGTTCCGCCAATGGCATCTAGGACGGGTAGCGGATTCACGGTTACGGTAATAATGTTGCTGAGAAGCACAACGAGAGACGATCCTGATCCAGTAGATGCCTTGCGAAGGAAATCCGTTGTAACACTGAGTCCGCCAGATGTATAAGTTGCGTTAGTTGCTCCGTTGATATCTGTAAACGAATTACTTCCGGTTCTGCTTTGCCATTGATAGGAAACAGAGGGCATATTGGAAGCTGCTGCCGAAGTAAAGGCAGCAGGAGCAACATTTGCACATTTAGTTTGATTGCCGGCGATTGTTCCCGGCATATAGGTTGTGAAACTGATCTCATTACCATAGGTTGTGCCTTGCGCATTTGTCGAATAGGCACGAACATAATAGGTTGTCCCGGCGGTTAATCCGGAAAGGGATGAAGTAAATGCTCCGGAAACTGGCGTATCCGTGGTTTTGCTGTTGGCGATTGTCGGAGCAGCAGAAGTGCTCCAGCAAATGCCGCTGGCAGTAACTGCGCTTCCTCCCGGATTGGTAATCGTTCCACCACTGGATGCTGTTGTCCCAGTAATACTGCTAATTGCATTTGTTGTAATTGATGGGAAAGAAGAGTTGTACGTTATGACTACTTGTCCGTCGCCAGTTCTGTTACCTGCTGTATTTGATTGATTTGTACCAATGTTGTACGAGCCTCCACCGCCACCATAGGTAGAATAGCTACTCCAGTTTCCGGCTGTGCCGCCACCCGAGTAACCACCGCCACCACCAGGACCGCCTAATTGGCCACCGCCACCACCACCAAAGCCACCATAATTAGCCGTAGTGTAACAGGAATTTCCTAATCCACCGGCACCACCATTTAAAAAGCTTTTTCCACCGTAAGCTGTAGCACAATGTGTGCCTCCGTTTGCCCCGTCAGAAGAGAAGCCACCTCCGGCTCCACCTTCGTAACTACCGGCCGCGCTTCCGCCATTTCCGCCTGTTCCACCAGATCCTGTACTATAACATCCTATTGAGACGCCGGATGTTCCAGTCTGACCGTCAGCATCTGCAGGAGTTCTGGTGCAGCTTGTTCCGTAGGATGAAGAAGGAGCACCACCACCACCACCGGCAACGATCATGGCTTCGTAGGTAGCACCTGGTTTTCGTGCTACAAATGATCCGCCACCGCCACCATTTTCATTACCATGGGCACCACCGTTTGATCCACCTTTTTGGCCGGTCAGAATATAGAGTGTTTCACCAGGAGTAACGGCGAATGTTCCCTTCATGCGGGCACCTTTACCTCCTAAGATACCTCCGGTACCACCGCCACCACCTTCGGCTCCCCATGTCTCGATATTGAGAAGGTAGACTCCGGCAGGAACGATGAAAGTCTTTATGGTACCCGTATATGCGAAGGTTTTGGCTTCTGTTGGCAACCATGTAAATCCGGCAAGTGTGGATGTGCCCCCTGGAGTCGTAACACTTACACTGCCGCTTGATCCTGTTGCTCCAGCAAGAGCAGTGATCGTTGTTGAATTAACTACCGTGAAGGAGGCTGCCGCGACACCACCGAAACTTACGGCAGTAGCGTTGTCAAAGTCTGTACCGGTGATTGTTGTAGTAATATAGTTTCCGCCATAAGCCGGAGTAAATGAGCTGATAACCGGGGCCTTGACCCAGGTAAAACCAGCCAGGGATGCATTCCCAAGTGGGGTAGATACAGAAACGGATCCGGACGCGCTGCTACCTACCTTAGCGGTAATTTGCGTATTTGAGTCGATCACATATGATGCTGCAGGAGTTCCTCCAAAACTTACTGCAGTAGCCCCATTGAAATTTGTACCTGTAATGACAACATAAAGATCTAGTCCGGATTTAGTTGGCGTAAATGAAGTGATCGACGTCGTCGTTGCATATGTTAGTATTACTTGTCCGTCGCCAGTTCTGTTACCAGCTGTATTTGACTGATTTGTACCAATGTTGTATGATCCTCCACCGCCTCCATAGGTAGAATAGCTACTCCAGTTTCCGGCTGTGCCGCCACCCGAGTATCCGCCTCCACCGCCAGGGCCGCCTAATTGGCCACCGCCACCACCACCAAAGCCACCATAATTAGCCGTAGTGTAACAGGAATTTCCTAATCCACCGGCACCACCATTTAAAAAGCTTTTTCCACCGTAAGCTGTAGCACAATGTGTGCCACCGTTTGCCCCGTCAGAAGAGAAGCCACCTCCGGCTCCACCTTCGTAACTACCGGCCGCGCTTCCGCCATTTCCACCTGTTCCACCATTTCCTGTACTTGAACATCCTATTGAGACGCCGGATGTTCCAGTCTGACCGTCAGCATCCGAAGGAGTTCGGCTGCAGCTTGTTCCGTAGGATGAAGAGGGAGCACCACCACCACCACCTGCAACGATCATGGCTTCGTAGGTAGCACCTGGTCTTCGTGCTACAAATGATCCACCACCGCCACCATTTTCATTACCATGGGCACCACCGTTTGATCCACCTTTTTGGCCGGTCAGAATATAGAGTGTTTCACCTGGAGTAACGGCAAATGTTCCCTTCATGCGAGCCCCTTTACCTCCTAAGATACCTCCGGTACCACCGCCACCACCTTCGGCTCCCCATGTCTCGATATCCATTGTGAAAACACCGGGAGGAACGATAAAAGTTTTAATTGTGCCACTATAACCAAAAGTATTGGGAGTAGTAGCTATCCATCTGAAACTGTCAGTGGAGGTTGCAGTTCCGCCTGGCGTTGTTACACTAATTGTGCCTGTTGTTCCACCGGCTCCGGGAACAGCTGTAATCGTTGTTGAATTAACCACTGTGAAGGAGGTCGCAGGTGTTCCGCCAAAGCTCACACCTGTGGCTCCGGTAAAGTTTGTACCGGTAATAGTGATCGTGCTCAAATTTGCTCCGTAAATAGGAGTAAAGGAAGAAACGGTCGGCAGTAAGAACCAGGTAAATCCTGTAAGTGAAGCCGTACCTAGTGGAGAAGTCACACTTACAGCACCGGATGTACCAGTACCAACAACCGCTGTAATCGTATTTATGTCAACAACAGTATAGGATACTGCCGGAGTGCCGCCAAAGCTAACTGCTGAAGCATTAAGGAAACCATTTCCTTTTATGGTGACTGTCGTAGAATTTCCTCCGTTAACAGGAGTGAATGAGTTAATTGTTGTTGTGGTTGCATATGTCAGCTTCACTCTACCATTGCCTGTATTTGTGCCAGCTGTACTGGACGGATTGGTTCCAACGTTGTATGAACCTCCACCGCCACCATAGGTAGAATAGCTACTCCAGTTTCCGGCTGTGCCACCGCCCGAGTAACCGCCACCACCGCCAGGACCGCCTAATTGGCCACCGCCGCCGCCACCAAAGCCGCCATAGTTAGCCGTAGTGTAACAGGAATTTCCTAATCCGCCGGCACCACCATTTAAAAAGCTTTTTCCACCGTAAGCTGTGGCACAATGTGTACCACCGTTTGCCCCGTCAGAAGAGAAGCCACCTCCGGCTCCACCTTCGTAACTACCGGCCGCGCTTCCACCATTTCCGCCTGTTCCGCCAGCTCCGGTGCTGTAGCATCCTATTGAGACGCCGGATGTTCCAGTCTGACCGTCAGCATCTGAAGGTGTTCTGGTGCAGCTTGTTCCGTATGATGCAGAGGGAGCTCCGCCTCCGCCACCTGATATGATCAATGGAATATTTCCGGTTTTCCGAACTACGAATGTTCCACCGCCGCCACCATTTTCATTTCCGTGTGCTCCGCCATTCGATCCGCCTTGCTGTCCGACAAGAATATAGAGCGTTTCACCTGGAGTCACGCTGAAAGTACCTTTCAGGTAAGCACCTTTCCCGCCGGAAAGGCTGGAGCTGCTTCCACCACCACCTTGAGCACCCCATGTTTCGATATCCATCGAAGTGATGCCCGGAGGAACGATAAACGATTCTATTGTTCCTGTATAATTTTTAGTATTGGCTGTAATCGGAACGAAACTGAACCCAGACAAAGTCGCCGTGCCACCCGGATTAGTAACCGAAACACTGCCGGTCGTGCCGGTTGCACCCGGAACTGCAGTAATTTGTGTTGCTGAGTTAATTGTGAAGGAGGTAGCCGGCGTTCCGCCAAAACTTACTGCCGTGGCTCCGGTAAAGTTTGTGCCGGTAATCACGATACTGGAGTAGTTGGCACCAAAAATAGGGGTGAATGAAGTAATCGTGGGAACAGCAATCCAGGTAAATCCTGTCTTGGCTGCCGTGCCATACGGAGTCGTCACGGTTACGCTGCCTGTAGTTCCAGTTCCGACAGTGGCTGTGATTTGTGTGGCAGAATTTACAACAAAGGAAGTTGCATCGGTTCCGCCAAAGCTAACGCCTGTTGCCCCGGTAAAGTTTGTACCGGTAATTACCACATTTATTGTGTTGCCTGCGCTTGTCGGAGTAAACGAGGTGATCGTTGGAATGGGTATCCAGGTAAAACCTTCTTTCGTTGCCGTACCTCCTGCAGTGGTCACGCTCACGTTGCCCGTGGTTCCTGATCCAACGGTTGCAGAAATTTGGGTAGCAGAATTTACGACAAAAGATGTTGCGGCAGTACCTCCAAAGCTGACCGCTGAGGCTCCGGTAAAATTCGTTCCGGTAATAACAACGTTGTTGGTTAGTCCGGCAGTCGATGGTGTGAATGAAGAAATCGTCGGAGTTGGTGCCCATGTAAATCCTGAAAGTGTACCTGTTCCGAATGAATTGGTTACTGTAATATCCCCGGAGGTTCCTGTTCCAACAGTGGCTGTAATTTGAGTTGTAGAATTGACTGTATAGGAACTGGCAGCTGTTCCACCGAATTTCACCGCCGTAACGCCGGTGTAATTGGTTCCTGTCAATACCACATTCATGCTATTTCCCGCACTGGTTGGGGTAAATGAACTAATGGTTGGACTTGGATTTAAGAAGGTTATGGTAACGAGTCCGTTACCGGATCTCACTCCAGCCGTATTTGTCTGACTGGTACCGGAGTTATAGGATCCACCACCGCCACCAGCGTTGCAACTGCCGCCGCCTGCGCCACCAGAGTAGCCGCCACCGCCGCCACCACCGATGCAGCAGCTATGAGTCCCGCCACCGCCACCGAAACCGCCGTTACTGGCATATCCGGATGCGCCAATACCGCCCGCACCGCCATTGGTGAAGCTGCTTCCTCCTGTAACGGAGGAGCCCCATCCCGCATTTGCCCCATTACCGGTAAATCCGCCACCACTGGCAGCATATCCACCGGTACCGCCCATTCTGTTAGAACCGCCGGTGCCACTACCTCCTCCGTTTGTGCCGGAGGTAGTAATTGATGCATTTTGTCCGCCGGCAGGATTATCACGGGCAGCTCCACCGCCACCACCAGCCACGATAAGTGGATTACCTGTGGCATTGTCCACGACGAAGGTACCACCACCGCCACCACCATCACCAGTACCGCAACCCAGGTTAAGAATCCCTTGTTGACCGACTAATATTTTTAATACCTGTCCTGGGGTTACCGCGAAAGTTCCTTTCATGGATGCACCCAATCCGCCGGCGAAAGATCCGTTTCCTCCATTTCCGCCTTGTGCACCCAGCGCCGTGATTGAAATAGAAGTTATTCCAGCCGGTATGGTATAATATGTAAATGCACCAGAGTAGCCAAGATCTGTCGAACTGGCACTAACAAATGTATTTGGATTTTTAGTGGCAACTGTCGTCAAAAAGGTCTCGCTGCTTGCGATACCATTATACTCTACTACCATCGCTGAATAGGATGTAATTGGCAGTAGTCCTGTAACGGTGACTCCGTTTCCGCTTCCATTATACACACAGTACCATCCCGATGTGCCAATTTGTGTACCTGAACCAAGAACAGCGTTCGCAGTGTATGTTGTGGCGTTTACCGGCGATGGCGCTCCTGTAGCAGTAGCTTTCATGAACACGGCTCTGCTGCTACCATTCCCGTTCGTCCAGCTAATGGTTGTTTGGGTTATTGTCGTTCCGCTAAAACTAATGTTACTGGCTTGTGAGGTTGGCGTCAGATAGACGGTTCCGCTTGCAGGAACATTCAAGGTAGTTGCCCCGGTTGAAGCGAGTGTTATATTTCCTGATGGAGAACCTGTCGCAGAAGCCGACATTCGAACATAAATAGTAGTCTCTGCAACTTTACCGCTAACGGGGGCAAGATCCAGACTGGCTGCATAACCCGCTCCGGATGCAAGTGAAACTTCGAAACCTGTTGGGGGCGTCACAACGATATTGTTCGTCAATAATATGCCCTGTATCGTGAAGCTCTGAGGTGTTGAGACAATTCCTGAACTGGCCGTAAATGCGTTAAGCGTTCCTGAAGTTACCAAAGATGGAGTGATATGGCAGGTAATGGAAACTGTTCCATTACCGGTACGAACTCCAGCTGTATTTGTCTGACTGGTACCTGAGTTGTATGAACCTCCACCGCCACCTGCATTGCAACTGCCGCCACCTGCGCCACCCGAGTAGCCGCCACCGCCGCCTCCGCCGATGCAACAGCTGTGCGTACCGCCACCACCTCCGAAACCACCATCGCTGGCATATCCGGAAGCGCCAAGACCACCTGCACCGCCATTGGTGAAGCTGCTTCCCCCTGTAACGGAGGATCCCCATCCCGCATTTGCCCCATTACCGGTAAATCCACCACCACTGGCAGCATATCCGCCTGTTCCACCTGATCTGTTAGAACCGCCGGTACCGCTACCACCGCCGTTTGTACCAGAGGTAGTAATTGATGCATTTTGTCCGCCGGAAGCGTTATCGCGTGCCGCACCACCGCCACCGCCAGCTACAATTAGCGGATTACCGGTTGCCTTGTCAACGACGAAGGTACCACCACCGCCACCACCATCACCAGTACCGCAACCCAGGTTAAGAATCCCCTGTTGACCGACTAATATTTTTAATACCTGTCCTGGGGTTACTGCAAAAGTTCCTTTCATGGATGCTCCCAATCCACCGGGGTAGGAGCCGTTTCCACCATTTCCACCCTGTGCCCCCTGTGCGACAACTGAAATAGAGTAAACTCCTGCAGGTACAGTCCATTCAGTGATTGCTCCTGAATAATTCAGATTGGAAAGAATCGGGGTTGTTACTGTATTTGGGTTTTGTGTTGAGGATGCCGTATTATATGCCTGGAATCCAACGACTCCATTGTATTCGCAGACCATTATGGAATAAGCTGTTGCTGTAACTAAGCCACCTACGATGACCGAAGTACCGGTGCCGTTGTATACGCAATACCAGCCTGAAGTTCCGATTTGAGTTCCGGAGCCGAATGTTGTATTGGCTGTATATGTTGTGTTGTTGGCAGGAGATGCTGTGCCGGAATCTGTTGCTTTGATAAACACAACCCGGTTGCTGCCGTTGCCGTTGGTCCAGGAAATATTGGTCTGGGAGATGGTAGTGCCACTGAACGTAACTTTTGTTGCCTGCACAGTGGGGATTGCGTAAACTGTTCCGCTGGCCGCAACGTTTAAGGATGTGGTATTCGTTGAGGTGATGGTTATGTTTCCGGAAGGTGTCCCGGTAGCGGCATTGGTAAGCCGGACATAAATAGTGGTCTCATCAATTTTTCCGGAGACTGGAGTCAAGCTGAGGCTGGAAGCATATCCACTATTTGCTGAGGTTGAAATTTCATATCCGGTAGGTGAGGTCAGTACAATATTGTCTGTCAATAGGATGCCCTGGACTGAAAAGCTTTGGGATGCAGAGGGTGTGCCAAATATTGTATTGAATGCATTTAAAGTTCCCGAAGTAATCAGCGTAGGAACAATGTTACAGGTAATGGAAACCGTTCCATTTCCTGTACGGACTCCAGCTGTATTTGTCTGACTGGTACCGGAGTTATAAGATCCGCCACCGCCACCTGCGTTGCAACTACCGCCGCCTGCGCCACCAGAGTAGCCGCCACCGCCGCCACCACCGATGCAGCAGCTGTGCGTACCGCCACCGCCACCGAAGCCGCCATTACTGGCATATCCGGATGCGCCAATACCGCCTGCACCGCCGTTGGTGAAGCTGCTTCCACCTGTAACGGAGGAGCCCCATCCTGCATTTGCGCCATTACCGGTAAATCCGCCACCGCTGGCAGCATATCCGCCGGTTCCGCCCATTCTGTTAGAACCGCCGGTACCACTACCTCCTCCGTTTGTGCCGGAGGTAGTAATTGATGCATTTTGTCCGCCGGCAGGATTATCACGAGCAGCGCCACCGCCACCACCAGCCACGATAAGTGGATTACCCGTGGCATTATCCACGACGAAGGTACCACCACCGCCACCACCATCACCAGTACCGCAACCCAGGTTAAGAATCCCTTGTTGACCGACTAATATTTTTAATACCTGTCCTGGGGTCACCGCGAAAGTTCCTTTCATGGATGCACCCAATCCGCCGGCATAGGATCCGTTTCCCCCGTTTCCGCCTTGTGCGCCCTGTGCCGTGATTGTAATGGAATTTACTCCCGCCGGGACTGTCCATGTTGTAATAGCCCCTGAATAATTTAGGGTTGATAAAACAGGTGTTGTTACCGTATTGGGATTATTGGTAGAAGAAGATGTGCTATAAGTCTGAGAGCCACTTGCTCCATTGTATTCACAAACCATCACCGAATAAACAGTTGCAGTGGCCAATCCAGTTACGATAACCGAGGTGCCGGTACCAATGTAAACGCAATACCAACCGGTAGATCCGATTTGGGTTCCTGAGCCAAAAGCTGCATTGGCAGTATAAGTTGTTCCATATACAGGAGAAGCTGTCCCTGAAGAAGCTGCTTTTATGAAGACTGCTCTGTTGGCTCCATTTCCATTTGTCCAGCTAACATTGGTCTGTGCATTGGTGGTTCCGCTAAAATTAACGTTCGTAGCCTGAATTGAGGGAGGTATTAAAATAGTACCGCTGACAGCAACATTCACCGTGTTTGCTCCGCTTGAAACAAGTGCGACATTGCCTGACGGTGTGCCTGTAGCCGAAGCGGCAAGCCTGATGTATACCAGAGTGCTGGTAACGCTACCACTACTCTGCGAAAGAGAGATGGAATTGGTATATCCTGATCCCGAGCTTAAAGATACCTCGAAATTAGTTGGAGCAGTGATCGTTACATCAGCTGATAAGTTTGCACCTGATACGGAAATGTTCTGGGCTGTGGAAGGTGCTCCGGATATGGAAGAAAATGCAGATAGAGCGCCGGCAGCAAAAACTGTCGGTCCTGAGATGAAATAAGTGATTGAAATCTGACCATCTCCCGTTCTTACCCCGGCAGAATTGGATTGATTCGAGCCGTTGTTGTACGAGCCTGCAGCAGCTGGCGCAATGCCAGAATAGTCGTTAGTACCAATAACGCCGCCACCATTGTAACCTCCGCCGCCTCCACCTTCATATAGTGCGCCACCGCCGCCACCAAATCCTCCGGCATTCGTTTGTCCGGCTCCACCGGCTCCGCCATTTAGAAATGATTGTCCGCCGATATTATTTCCATCCAAATTTGTTCCGTTTGCTGAAAATCCACCACCTCCGGCTCCGCGACCACTGGTTGATCCACCGCCAGTTCCTGTATTGGTGGTTACCGCATCGACACCATTTATATTAAAATTCATCCAGTTTTCACCACCGCCCCCACCGGCAACGATCAAGGGTGTATTGTTGTTGTCGGTCACGAATGAACCTCCACCGCCGCCTCCGGCCTGGTTGCCAGAGCGGTTGTCTGAGGTTGGTCTTCCTTGCTGACCTACCAAAAGTTTGAGTACCTGACCAGGTGTGACGGCAAATGTGCCCTTCATTCGGGCACCCCTTCCAGGTCTCGTATTGCCCGAAGGACCGTCATCACTATAACCCCCTTCTGCGCCGTAGGCTTCTATCTGTAAAGATGTGATTCCTGAAGGAACTGTGAAGGTTTGAATTGAACCATTATAATTGAAGGTGGACAGATAATTCGAAAGAAACGACTTCGGATTACTTGTACCTGAAGTTGTATTGTAACTCTGACTTCCGGCCGACCCAATATAATCCAAAACCATGGCCTGGTAGGTTGTACCAGGTGTTAATCCTGTTATGGTCACGGATGTACCAGTTCCATCATACACACAATACCAGCCTGTCGAACCAATCTGGGTACCCGAACCAAAAATTGTGTTTGCGGTGTAAGTAGTTGCATTTACCGGAACAGGTGAGCCCGAGTTGGTGGCTTTCACAAATACGACTCTTTTGGTTCCATTGCCGTTGGTCCAACTTATGTCTGCCTGATTGATGGTAATATTGCTGAAAGTGAGGTTGGATGCCTGACTTGGTGATGTAGCAAAAACAGTTCCGGTTACCGCTACAGATTTTGTTGGTGCACCACTGGATGAAAGCACTACATTACCAGCAGGTGTTCCTGAGGCAATACTTGTTGTGCGGATATAAACGCTGGTCACCGGGACAGTCCCACTGGTTGGCGTAAATGTTAAACTGTTCGTAAATCCCGAACCTGAATTAAGTGAAATTTCATAGCCGTCAGGTGCCGTCATACTGATGTTGCCTGTCAGGTATGCACCAGAGACACTTATTATTTGGGTCAGGGAAGCAGAGCCTGCATAGGCAGCAAACGACGTCAGTGATCCGGTAGCACCTATGTTTGGAGTCGTGGAATAGGTGATTGTCACCAGTCCGTCTCCCGTTCTAACTCCTGCAGAATTGGATTGATTCGAGCCATTGTTGTATGAGCCCGCAGCAGCTGGCGCAATGCCAGAATAGTCGTTAGTGCCAATTACGCCGCCGCCATTGTAACCTCCGCCGCCGCCACCCTCATATAGTGCGCCACCGCCGCCACCAAATCCTCCGGCATTCGTCTGTCCGGCTCCACCGGCTCCGCCATTTAGAAATGATTGTCCGCCGATACTATTTCCATCCAAACTTGTTCCGTTTGCTGAAAATCCGCCACCTCCGGCTCCGCGACCACTGGTTGATCCACCGCCAGTTCCAGTATTGGTAGTTACCGCATCGACACCATTTATGTTAAAATTCATCCAGTTTTCACCACCGCCCCCACCGGCAACGATCAGAGGTGTATTGTTGTTGTCGGTTACGAATGAACCTCCACCGCCGCCTCCGGCCTGGTTGCCAGAGCGGTTGTCTGAGGTTGGTCTTCCTTGCTGGCCGACTAAAATTTTGATGATCTGACCGGGAATCACTTCGCATGTTCCTTTCATCCTGGGCTCCACGACCCGGTCTTGTATTGCCCGAAGGCCCGTCATCACTGTAGCCGCCTTCAGCACCATATGCTTCTATCTGAACAGATGTGATTCCTGGCGGGACTGTCCAGTTGACAATTGACCCGCTATAATTAAAAGTGGTAACATTTTGGGCAACCAAAGAATTTACCGTTGAAAAAAGTATCAGGGTAAACAGGGAGATGCTGTGCTTAATGAATCGTCTCAAAACGTCAGGTTATTAGTGTGAATACGTAATTTTTTTCAATTGCTGAGTAAACAGTAGTTCACATTGATTGTTTAAACTCAGCTTATGTTATTTAGGTGGCTGTATTTATTTGAAAGTCAGTGATGTATAATTTGTTTTGTATTATGTTTTATAGTTTTTCTATGATAACGTGATATTCGATTGATGTCGACATAATCTTATTTTTTTGAGAGCATGAAACATAACTATCTGATAATTAACAAAATAAAAAATTATGTTTTCTTTTATTTTGATCAGAAAATTTTATGCCTTCAGGATTTTTTTTCGAATAAAACGATGTGCATTTTATAATATGAAAATCATGAATCAGCCATTTCTCATTTAATGACATTTTTTTGAAGGCCTCAAATCCTGGATTACACTAAATCCTGATAAAAATTCAAGGTTTGGTTTGGTCAACACCATAGACATCTCGCGCAATATCTGAAAGAACATTATCCCGGAGCAAGTCCGGATATGGTTTTAAAGTGGCAAGCAATTCAAAGGGGTATGCCAAAAATCGGGGTTCGCGGAAATGATTTTTCTTTTTGAATTTAAGAGTCTGATAAACAGGGTTGTGTTTGAGTGAATTGTTAAAGCCTGTGTTGAAGCAATCTGACTCAGTATGCTCATAATCGAGCAGGTGCTCATATTTTAACTATTCGTGTATACCTTCTCCAGACCGCATTGGATAGATTCAGAGGTATATCTTGAAACCTATGAGTCACCTTCCCGTAAAATTTGAAAATTCAGGATGGTTTAAGCGTGAAAAGGAGGGATCCCATTTTTTCAAAAGAGGAGGTTTTAAAAGATTATTATACGGTCTTTCTCAGCAGACAGCTGAGCATACTTGGCCGAAAAGAGGTGCACCTTGGCAGGGCGCCCTTTGGTATTTTTGGGGATGGCAAGGAATTAGCTCAGGTTGCCTACGTGAAAAGCTACCGCGAAGGAGATTGGCGTTCAGGGTACTACCGCGACCAGACCTTTCAATTGGCATCCGGAATGATGTCGCCCGTCGAATTTTTTGCCCAGTTATACGGCGATACCAGCCGCGAGAATAATCCATCTACTGGTGGAAGAAATTTTAATAACCATCACTCGACTGCTAACAGCACTGCAGGCGGTTCATTTCTGGATTTGGCGCGAATTAAAAAATTCTGCTGCCGATCTTTCTCCAACTGCGGGACAGGTTCCGCGGTTGCTCGGACTCGCTCAAGCCTCTAAGCTGGTCAGGGAAAACCCTGAATTCGGCGTGCACATGAAGGAACTC
>CAXXHH010000013.1:0-283269 GCA_963663005.2 Prolixibacteraceae bacterium | reverse complement strand
TCAGTAGATAATGACCATAAAAGTGTTAAGAATTATTCTTATACAGCAATTTCCTGTTATAGCTGCCATCGTAAGTAGATATTTAAATTTTGCTTAGCTAAATAGTATTTCACTAGAGCAACTGATGGTGAATGTTTTAACGCTGTAAATAAAGTATTTTGAACGAATTAAATTGATCGATGAAAATTTTCACGACTATCTTCTTTGCATTTTTCATTTCCTGGGCGATAAAAGCTCAGGATAGAAGAGTTGAAATAGAAGGTGCGGTAACATATCTCACATCCCAAAATATCTATGTTAAATTTCCTTCTGCAAGAGGAATTAAAACTGGAGATAAAATTTTTGTCAGGAAGAATGCCGTGCTGATTCCTGTGATTTTGGTGGAGAACCTATCATCGGTATCTTGTGTAGGTAAGGCCATTGGAACCGAGAAACTAGCAGTTGGCGACAAAGTAATCGCATTAATAGCCAAAGAGGATGCCGTAATTGAACCCTTGATTAATCCTCAACCAGCGCAAAGTTTTCAGGATTCATCCAGATCGACTGACCGTATGTCCAGAATCCAAATTCCTTCCCGTAAAGAGCGCATTGACGGCCGTGTCCAGATATCCTCTTACTCTAATTTATCCAATCTGCCGTCGGGGAATAACAATCGACTAAGATACATCTGGTCGATGAATGCTTCAAATATTGGTAACTCAAACATATCACTTGACAGTTATATTTCATTTGCGCATAAATTAAATGATTGGGCTCCAATTAAAGCAAACATTTTTAACGGATTAAAAATTTATGATCTCAATCTTAAATACGAGTCCGGTGATAAGACAACAATTTGGTTTGGCCGGAAAATAAATCCAAAAATCTCCAACATTGGCGCCATAGACGGGTTGCAGTTTGAGGTGAATTACAAACATTTTTTCTGGGGTGCGGCGGTCGGCTTCAGACCTGATTTTGTTGACTACAATTTCAATGCTAAATTGTTGGAGTACGGTGCGTTTTTAGGTCACATAATAAAGAATAACAATGGCGTTATGCAAACCTCATTTGCCGGATTTAATCAAACCAACGCGGGAAACACCGATCGAAGGTTTGTCTATTTTCAGCATGAAAATTCGCTGCTAAAGAACCTGAATTTGTTCTTGTCTTCCGAGCTGGATCTTTACAAAGTACTCAACGGTTTACCTGTGAATGAGATAAATCTGACAAGTCTTTATGTAATGCTTAGTTATCGTATTTCGAGGAAACTTTCTATCTCCGGTTCCTATGATAACCGAAAGAATATCATCTATTATGAGACGTATAAGAATTATGTAGATATGATGTTGGCCGATGCAACTCGACAGGGTGTTCAGCTCAGAATTAATTACAGGCCAATACCGTATATGTCGGTGGGAGTGTCGTCTAGCTACTGGGATCGGGTAGGGGATAGTAAGCCTACTCAAAACGTAAACGGCTTCGTCTCATATACTCAGTTGCCATTACTCAAAGCCTCGCTGTCTCTAACGGGAAATACCTTACAAACGAGCTATGTGAGTGGTCAAATTTATGGAGTCAGATTGGATAAAGATTTTTTTAAAGGGAAATTGAACTGGGGTTTGAACTATCGGTATGTCAATTATACGTATCTGATTTCTTCGGGAAAGCTCCTTGAGCATATCGCTGCCACCGATGTTTCGATGCAGTTCACACGAAAATTTTCTATGTCAGTCAACTATGAAGGAACCTTTGATAAAGAGGCGATTTACCACTCAATCTATTGCAACCTCATTAAACGTTTTTAGTAATCCGACTCGTTTGTCTTGAAATATACGATGAAGACGCTATCAATCATTGAGAAACAAGTCATTTTTCATCTTCAATCAGCCACTCGACAGTAATAGATTTTCTAATTCCAATTTCCTTTGGATTAAAGTCTATTTCAGGTATTGGAGCGCCAGTTTTGCTCATGGCAAAAGCACGACCCGTTAACACATTCTCCTGAACAAGATCTGATTCGTAGTATCCACCCATCTGATCGTCCAAAAAAGTAATTGTGTTAATTTTCAGTAGCTTGATGTTTGCCGAATGAGCAATAGCTTCTGCTTTTTCTTTTGCATCAGCGATCGCGGCAGCAATAGCTTTTTGTCGAAGATCTTTCTTTTGATTCTCGGATAAAGTAAAATCCAGGGTGTAAAGAAAAGCTACCGAATCGTTCTGTAAGGCAGATAATAGTTTTCTGGCATAATCAATTGAATAAGTTTCCTCAATTGTGATGGCCGAATTACCTTCATAACTAATTTTAAATTTTCCTTCTGACAAATAATCCCTTTTCTCCGTTATAGCAAGGTCATTGATGCGAATCACGGATTTATCTATTCCCCTTTTGACCAGGACAGATTTGGCTTGATCCAGAACCCGGGTTAACTTTTCCTGGCATGGATAATACTTGTCTGCCTGTACTTTAATAGCAATTCGTGCCGACAGGATCTCTGGAATTTGCTTAAAAATTGCTGTACCTCTGACAACAACAGAATTTTTTTGTGAAGCATTTGGGGTTTGTCCTGCTACCGTGATGCTTAACAACGTGGCTGCAATAAAAAATAAAATTCTATTTTTCATAAATTCAAAATTTGGTTTTATTGAATATTTCGAATAGAAAACGTAGGGTCTTCACTTGGAAAACCCTACGTTCAAAATTTAATCTAATTAAGCTTTAGCAGCCAAAATCTTTTTCAGATTTTTCCTCCTGCGATTTCGGATTCTAATTACATAATCCATGTAGTATAGAGCCGGAACGAAAAGAAGTGTCAGAAAAGTAGCAAAACTCAATCCAAAGATAATTGTCCAGGAAAGCGGTCCCCAGAAAGCGACATTATCGCCACCAAAATACAAATGTGGATTAAGTGATGTGAAGAGTGTCTCGAAATTGATATTCATTCCAACAGCAAGTGGAATTAGGCCCAAAATAGTGGCGGATGCTGTCAGAACAACAGGAGTGATCCTGGTCTTTCCGGCCTGAACAATTGCATCCCGGGTTTTCATCCCCCTTTTTTTCATTTCGTCGCAGAACTCGACGATTAATATTCCGTTTCGGACTACGATTCCTCCCAGTGCAACGACTCCTAAACCTGTCATCATAATAACAAGATCCATGCGGAAGACAATTACCCCCAGCAAGACACCGATGATGCTAAAAATTACTTCACTTAAGATTATGATGGTTTTACTTATTGACGCAAACTGCGTGATAAGGATAAAGAAGATCATTCCCAATGCAATAATCATAGCTTTTGCAAGGAAGGAGGAAGTCTCCGCCTGATCTTCCTGCTCACCGGTAAGTTTAATACTCGTACCAGTATGCAAAGGAAAATCTTTTGCCAATACTTTTATTTTTGGCACTATATCGTTCGGCGAGTAGCCTGAAAGGACATTCGAATAGACCGTAATCACGCGTTTTTGATCCAGGCGCTTGATGCCGGCATATGAACTTGAGTAATTTATTTTGGCCACTGTTGAGAGTGGAATTGTTCTTATTTGCCCAGAATTCATATCCCGATAGGTGATAACTAGATTTATCAGTGAATTGATATTGTCTCTCGTTAACTTTGAATAACGGAGTGTGATAGGGAATTCGTCCTCATCTTTTTTAAACTTGGAAATCTCTTTGCCAAATAAAGCAGTCCTTAGCTCCAAGCCAATCTGGCCGGTAGATAAGCCAATGCGCTGCGCACGATCACGATCGATATCAATCATAATTTCCGGAGAGTTTAATTCAAAATCGGTCTTCAACTCTTCCACTCCCGGGATATTCAGCGAATCAAGATAATTGCGGAACGAATAGGCATCTGTCACCAGATCATCAATGTTTTCGCTGGTAACCTCGATATTGATTGGTTTTCCGGTAGGTGGCCCCATCTTGGATTTTCCTACCGTGATTTCGGCTCCGGCAATATCTGCGATCGCTTCTCTGATTTTCTCCATGTACTTCGTCGAGGAAATTCCGGTAGTACGGTATTTGCTCTCAACAAAATTGATCGAAATTTTTCCCTTATTAAATGGCTTTCCGGCGCTGCTGAACCCTTCTTCATCTGCTCCAATGGTAATATTGGAAATTATCGATTCTACATCCGGATTATGCTGGCCGATAGCCTGATATACGCGCCTTTCTGCAATTCTTGTTACACTGTCTGTAACAGTTTGATCCGTACCTCCAGGCATTTTAATATACACCATTATACTATTTGGGTCACTGTCTGGAAAAAATAGTACTTTGGGTTTTACGATTCCGGTAAGTACAATCGTAAATATGAAAAGACCAATCATAGCACCAAGCATCCAGAGCGGACGATATCCTACCAGGGTTCTCCTAAGTTGACGTTCATAGTATTCCATGACTCTTGGCCATAATTTTTCCTGAAACGATTTAATCCAATATTGTATCGCGTAGTGGTAAAGGAACGTCATCAGTATCATGAATACGATGAAATTGCCTATTCCAAATGACTTGAAAAGATAGAATATGACAGCCAAACCAAATAACCCCATCAGGATCTTTTTAGTCGTTTTCCATTCAGCTTTTTCGTCGGAATCAAACTCATGAACCATAAACGAAACAGCAAACACCGGATTGAAAATATAGGCAACAAAAAGCGATGCAAATAATGTAATAATCAATGTTACAGGAAGATAATGCATGAATTGTCCTACAATCCCGGGCCAAAAGGCTAGCGGGAAGAATGGAGCCAATGTCGTCAATGTACCTGACAGAATCGGTAAAAACACCTCGCCTGCGGCCAGCTTTGCAGCGACTCGTATATCCGGATGATTCTTATGCATCCTGTGTGTGTTTTCGATCACAACAATCGCATCATCAACTACGATACCCAAGGCAAAGATGAAGGCAAACATGACGATCATATTCATCGTAAACCCAATATTCGGGATTATCAGATACGCAATTGCCATTGAAAGTGGCACAGATAGTCCGACAAAAAATGCGTTTGTGAAGCCCATGAAGAACATCAATACAATCGTGACCAATATGAATCCGATAATAATCGTATTGTTAAGCTCTTCAAGAGTGTTACGGGTAAAGCGACTTTGATCTCCGGTAATAGTCATGGTAAGATCCGAAGGCAACTCTCTGCCTTTCACATCGGTGACGATTTCTTTAATCTGATCGGAGGCATCCAACAAGTTCGCGCCACTTTTCTTGATAACATTGAGGGTGATGACATTTTTGCCATCCAGACGTGCAAAACTTTCTTGTTCCTTGAAGTCATCCTTTACTTCGGCAAGATCACTTAATTTTATATAAGCTCCACCTGACGCATGTACAACGATGTCTCTTATATTCTGAACATTTTCGAACTGCCCTTTTAACCGAACTGAATTTTTAGTACCATTTTGAGTAATTGTGCCACCTGAAATAGTCAAATTTTCTCGAGCGACGGCACCTTCTATATCGGCAAAAGTAACCTTGGCAGCCTGCATTTTGAAGATGTCTGCATTGATCTGAATTTCACGTTCGAGCGCTCCAACTATGTCGACTCTGGTAATTTCTTTGACACCTTCAACTTTGTCCTGGACGATCTCAGCGTATTTTTTGAGTTTGTCGAGGTCATAATTTCCTGAGATGTTAATGTACATAACCGGAAATTCTGAAAGATTGATATCCATTATCTGCGGTTGATCGGGCAAATCGCTTGGTAAATCCCTTTTTGCCTTATCAACAGCGTCTCTCACACGCTGCTTTGCCGATTCAACTTTGATACTCGGATCAAATTCAACCACAATTGAGGAGAAATCCTGCACAGAGTTGCTTGTGATCTTTTTAACATCCGCAATGGATTTCAACTGTTTTTCAATAGGGCGGGTGATCAGATTCTCGATGTCCACAGGAGAAGTTCCCGGGTAGGGCGAATTGACGATAATATATGGTATTACTACCTCCGGAAATTGTTCTTTCGGAATTTGGTAGTAATTGAGCAGCCCCAGAATTGATATGATAAATGCGAGTACGTAAACGCTCGTCTTATTATCAACAGACCAACTGGTAGCAAAGAATTCTTTAATGAAAGATTTATCTTTTGACATACTTAAATTTTTTGTCGATTAGAAAATGACAGATGCTCCATCCTTAAGGGATTGGAAGCCAGCAATGATAACCTCATCTCCGGCATTTAAACCAGAAGTGATTTCCGCCTCTCCATTATAATCAAATCCGGTAGTAATTTTTTTATGAACAGCAATGTTTTTATTTCCCTCTTTTGCCAGCACGTAAACGAACTTGCCGTCCTGGTTACTTGAAATGATGTTGACAGGCAGTACAATAGCAGATTCGTTTGTATAATCTTTGATTCTTACATAGGCAATCATGTTGGCGCGGAGTTCAATTTCTTTGGACGAAAAACGGCACTCAACTTTAAAAGTACGGTTGGTTGGATCAATGTACCGGCTGGTGAAACTCAACTTTGTCTCGATATCTGATCCCAGGTCGGGGAAATGAATGTATGCCTGATTGCCATTTTTGATTCGTGGTGCAAAATTCTCAGATATTTCTGCAGAGACCTTTGCCGACGACATATTAATTACCCGAATGACAGATGTGGGCGATCCAGGGGAAGCGAGTTGTCCTACTCTCAAGGGAACACTTTCAACGGATCCGCTGATAGGAGAAATGATGTTTGCCATTGCAATCTGTTCCTGTAAAGTATTGATGCGTCTTTCCAACGATTCTTTGCCACTCTTAGCCTGTAAATACTGGACTTCACTGCCAATCTTCTTATCCCAAAGATTTTTCTGTTTTTCAAAAATGATGTTAGCCATATCCAGCTGAGTTTTGACCTCTTCCACAGATTGTTTCAAAACCTGCGCATCAAGCGTTGCAAGGATATCTCCTTTTTTAACAAAGGATCCTTCGTGTACATTCACACTGGTGACGACTCCTGCCATCTGCGGACTTACAGAAACATTCTGGTCTCCATCAACAACTCCTTGTATTTCAACAAAGTGATTAAAGGAGCCAACCTCTATTTTTTTTGCCTTTACCTGAATTGCTTTTTCTACTTTAGCTTCATTCGGGTTTATCTCTGCTTCAAGTTTTGCAATTTTCGATGCAATAACTTCGTGCTCTGTCTTTAGTTTTTCTAATTCTCCTTTTTTGTTGTTGCTCTGATTACAGGCGACTAAAGTGGCAAGGATAGCCAATGTGATTAAGCTCTTTTTCATATTTTAATTATTTACTGATTTCCTGATTTATGTTATAATGCTTTTCCAATTTTGTTTTTGCTGTCGACAAGTCGTATATGCTTTGGTAGTAATTAGTTAAACTAGTCAGATACTGATTTTGTGAAGTAGTGAGGTCTATGCTGGATGAAACTCCATTCTTGTATTTTTCGAGGGTGCGGGAGTAAATTTCATCAGATAAATCCAAGCTCTTTTTCTGGATTACAAATTTTTCATACTTAAGTTTCAAATCCGTTTGGTACTGGTCAGCCTGCAGCAAAAGATTATTTAACACAAGCTTTTGAGTATTTTTCATTTTTTCGATAGCTAATTTTTTCTGAGATACAACCGCCATCCTTTGTCCACTGCTGAAAATTGGGAGACTGAAATTGATTCCAAGTATATCTTTCATCGAAAAGTCAAATGCAGGCTTATTCGCTTTTTCAGTATGTTGATAGAATCCTGAAATTACTGGCATATATGCCGCAATAGCATTTTGATACTCGAGTTTCGAAAGAACGGCAGCAGTATTGACTATTCTATAATCAATATTTTTCTCAATATTGAATGGCTGGCTAAATAGCGAAGTCACATTAGTTGGCAGTGCATAGCTGGAGCCAAGCGTATCCGTTAGCTTTATTTTCGAATTAATATCTAATCCCAAAATAATTTTGAACAGGCGGTAAGCAACGTCCAAATTACCTTTTACCTGATTTATAGCGTACAGAAGATTGTTGGATGTGAGCTCCAATTGGTCGACATCAGTCTTTTCAACAAACCCCTGCTTATTCATTTCGGTAATTTCAAAGGCTGTCTTTTTTACATTATCCAGATTCTTTTCGAGGTTTTTCATGCTTTCCTCTGCAACAAGAATCAGATAATAGGTGTTTATCACCGATTCATTGACGTCCATAACGATCTTTTCAGTATTCTCATTTGTTTGCTGATAAAGGGTTTTAGTGGCTTTCAGACCGACCAGATAGGATCCGTTAAAGATTAACTGTGAGGTAGTAACATCAAATGTGGCATTGTTTTTAACACCGAGTTCCACGGCTGGAGTACCCGGCCCCATTGTGCCGGGAGGTAACGTTGGAACAACTGGTAAATACTGATAGGCGGCCTTGGCATCGATATGCGGCAAGCCGATCGCCATTGTTTCCCACACCTTTTTTCGGGCTATCTCCATATCAATAGCAGAATTCCGGATGGTAGCGTTGTTTTCCAGGGCTATTTTCCGGGCATCCTGCAACGAAATTCGCAGGGAATCCTGAGCCTTGGTTATTGAGGTACTCACTAAGAGTAGAGAGGTTGTTACCAAGATGAGGTAACGATACGAAATTGACATAATCATTTATTTTTTAATTGTCTTAATATATTCAGTTATTTCATTTTTTTTGGACTCAAAAAAGGCTAAGCCGGCGCTGGTGGATATTGCCCTGACATGGTTTTCAAATAAAACTTCAAAAAGTTGAATAAAGCTGATATCCAGTATTTTACACATTTCAGAATTGTGCAGTTCTATGAAGCTGTTGAGATAAATAGTAGCAACCAAATCTACGTTGATGTCCTCCCTGTACAATTTTTCTGTTATGCCTTGTCTCATGTTTACCTTCATACCTTCATACACGAAATTGCGTTTCTTTTCTACATATTTTTCGAATATGCGTGAATAATACTTCTCCATTTCAAATTTCAACATTGGATTAATCTTTTGAATTTCTTCATGTACCTGTTGGCTGATTTTCAGGAGTTTTTCGATCGCATTGAGGGAATTTTTTCCGTTCTCATCACTTATTTTCTGCAATTTGGATTCCTCATCCAGAAAGACTTTCTCGATTAGTTCTTCCTTGTTTTTAACGAAAGTATATAACGTCTTTTTGGAGATACCAAGTCGACGACTCAGATCATCCATGTTGAGATTTTTTAAACCATAAGCATAGAAAAGCTCTTTTATTGGTTCTATTAGCTCTTGAAACCGCTTATTCTGCTCATCATCCTTCTCCATCATTTATAAAATTCGATTTATCATTTAACAATGCAAAGATTGGAAACATTTATATCACAAAACGTTTCCACGTGTTAAATGTTTCTTAATTAGTATTAATTATTTGTGATAATTACTGAATCCATTTAACTATTTTTTAAGTTTTTGGAATCCATTATCTTTGCTAAAATTTTAATAAAAAGTATGGGTAGGATAATGGCTATCGATTACGGGAAAAAAAGGGTAGGAGTAGCTGTTACCGATTCATTACAACTTATAGCAATTCGCCTGGATACTGTTGATGCTGATCTTATCTGGCGATTTTTGGATGAATATTTTTCGAAGGAGACTGTTGAGCTGGTTTTGATTGGATATCCTGTTCAGCTTAATAATCAACCTTCTGAAGCATTGAGATATATCAATCCTTTCGTCAGGAAGTTTCAGGAAAAATATTCAATTCCAATGAAACAGGTTGACGAAAGATTTAGCTCGAAAATGGCTTTTCAATCCATGATAGATGCTGGACTGCGGAAATCGCAGCGACAGAACAAGGGAACGATTGATGGAGTGAGCGCAACTATCTTGCTCCAATCTTATTTAGAACAAAAAAAGTATATATAAGATATGATTTTGCCTATCACGGTTTACGGTGACCCAATCTTGAGGAAGGTAACCGAAAATATTGAACTCAATTACGAAGGTCTTAATGATCTGATTGATAATATGTTCGAATCGATGTATAATGCAGAAGGTGTTGGGCTTGCTGCTCCCCAAATCGGTTTACCGATTCGCGTTTTTGTGGTGGATTTGTCACCGCTTGGGAAAGACGAGCCATCCCTGGAAGGATTTAAGAAGGCATTTATCAACGCAAAGATCATTGAACGCAGTGGTGACGAGGAGTTGATGGAGGAAGGATGTCTCAGTATTCCGGGAATTCACGAAGAGGTGTACAGAAAGGGGCATATTCGTATTCAATATATTGATATTGAAGGCAATTCTCATGATGAGGAGTATGACGGCTATGTTGCAAGAGTACTACAACACGAGTACGATCATTTAGACGGAATAATGTTTGTCGACCACTGTTCTCCATTGAAAAAAAGACTGCTTAAGCGGAAACTGACTGATATTTCCAAGGGAATTACCAATGCAACCTATCGGATAAAGATCCCAAGATAACAAACCGACGCTTTTATTTTTATCGATTTTTTGCCGTAACTTGACGTGAATACCACGTCACATGATTCGTTCGGGCTCCCAATTCGCAAGTGCTCCCTTCGTTCGACTACTTTTCCCACTTTGTTTAGGCGTAAGTGCAACTTTTTTTTCACTTTCTACACCGCAACTGAAAATTTTGGTCTTGTTCCCATCTTTTTTAGCTGCACTTTTTATTCTGAGGAATCTAACCTTTTATAACCAGCACTTTTGGGGTATAATTCTTTTTCTTACCCTTTTTTATTTTGGAATTATTCGCTCAGAACAGGAAAATGCCAAATTCACAAAGCTTCCAAATCAGGAATATTTTGCTATTCTGGATGACTTTCCAATCGAAAAGGAAAAGACGTATCAGGCTGTTGCTCAGTTTTTTGATAACGAGCAAAAGATTTTGATTTACCTTCCCAAATCGATAAAAGTCAAAGCCGCAAAACCAGGTGATGTCCTTGAATTCAAAGGATTGCCAGAATTGGTTTCAAATGATGGAAACCCTTTTGAATTTGATTACCGCAGTTATTTGAACGCCAAGAAAATTGGCTATCGAATTTTTTTGAAAGAGGAAGATTTTTGCCTTTTGTCCGATTTTAGCAAGCCGACTATTCTCCATCGGGCATTGCTTCTGAGAGCCTGGTTGGTTGAATGCTTGGATAAGTCGGGCATCAGAAGCGATATCGTACATTTGGTCGCATCGATTTCTTTTGGTGCCAGGGAGGAGGTTGACAAGGAAGTCATTCAATCCTTCACAAATACAGGAGTTATCCATGTACTTGCCGTCTCTGGTATGAACGTCGGTTTGATTTATGTGATTCTCAATTTTCTTTTTCGATTCTTAAAATTCGGTCGTGCCGGACTTTTCCTTCACACTGTAATTATGCTTTCCGGGATTTGGATTTATACATTCGTTACAGGGATGTCTCCGTCTATATTGAGAGCCGCAATCATGTTTTCTTTTGTAATAATCGGAGAGACACTTAGTCGAAAGGCTGATATTTTCAATTCACTGGCGGTATCAGCCTTCTTTCTAATTGCCTGGAATCCCTCAATTATCAGAGATGTTGGATTTCAACTTTCATATGTCGCGGTTTTGTCAATAGTTATTATTCAACCCAAACTATTTAAACTGCTATATTTTAAATCCTGGCTGCCAGCCCAGATTTGGCTATTAATTTCTGTGACTTTTGCCGCGCAGGTCGGTACATTACCGTTCACGTTACACTACTTTCATCAGTTTCCGGTCTATTTCTGGCTGGCAAACTTATTGGTTATTCCTTTGATAACCTTAATTCTATATTTGTCATTTGTCGTGATTTTTCTTTCCACAGTTTCCGCTTTCCTGGCTTCTGTATCTGCTATTGTTCTGGAGTGGACTGTCCGTCTGGTACTAAAGATTGTAACTTTCGTTGAGGCTTTGCCCCATTCAGTTCTTGGTAATTTGTATCCATCCCTATTTCAGCTTTTTATGGTTTCTCTGATTGGATTTTTGTTTTACAAATATTTCCAATTGAAGAATGCACTTTACTTGAAAAATGCTTTGCTAGCTACCATATTTCTTTCATTATCGTTTGGTTTTACTTCCTACTATCGCCAAACCAAAGCTGAAGTAGTATTTTTCAACATTCCGGGAACAAGAGTATTATCAATATTGAATAGGAGAGAGGCGATTGTGCTATACGAAAGGACTGCAAAGGCTAACAATAAGCTGAGTTATTATTTAAAGTCATACGTAGGGGAGAGAGGAATCCGAAAAGTAGAACTATATGAACTATCTGATTCCTTGAAGATTGACGGTAGTGATTTGTGCATTCGAGGAAATTTAGTTTTATTTCAGAATGCGAGGATATTTATTAAACCTATTTCGTCAACTGGGAAAATGGGAGTCGAACCATCGCAGCCCATGGACGTAGTCTGGTTGCCTGGCTCAAGAGTAGACCAAGGCTTCAATTTTAGTTCACAGAAAACTAAATATGTTCTCTACAATTCAATTATGAATCCTGCTAATGCAAGGTCAGAGGCGGATTCTATTGCTTGTTTTAAGATGAACAAGGCAGTCTTGCTAACTAATCAGTTCAACAAAATATCTTGCCGCTACTTTTAGTTAATCCAGAAGAATTCCCTTGCCCTGCCTGACGATTTCGGCTTCGCCGGATGTACAATCCACAATTGTGGAAGGGCGATTGTCCCCATACCCTCCATCGATAACCAGGTCGACCAGATTTCCGTATTTCTCCTCAATGAGTTCAGGATCAGTTATGTATTCCAGAACAACGTCATCATGGTGAACCGAGGTGGACAATACCGGATTTCCAAGTTCTTTAACTATAGCTCGCAGGATATTGTTGTCAGGAACCCTGATGCCAATATTTTTTTTTGAATTTTTGAATAGTTTCGGAATGTTAGAATTTGCCTGAAGTAAAAATGTAAAAGGTCCGGGCAGGTTCTTTTTCAATAGCTTGAAGATTCCGTTTGAGAAGGGTCTGCAATAGTCCGAAATCTGACTAAGATCGTACAGAATGAAGGAGAAATCTGCCTTTTCGACTTTGACGTTTTTGATCTTTGCGACGCGCTCTACCGCCTTGGATTTGGTAATGTCGCATCCAATGCCATAAATTGTATCAGTAGGAAAGATGATTACTGCGCCATCTCTTAACATGGCAACAATTCTGTCAATCTCCTTTTGATTAGTGTTGTCATTGTAAAGTCGGACAAGCATGCAAACCAATTTTGAAATTTAGCTGTGAGATAGTAAAAATAACTTTTTTCACTATACTTTCGTCTCGTCAAAGTGCCTAAAGTTTTCATAGTGTTGAAATGCATTTAGTAATTGAATCGCAGGCCATGGAATTTGACACGTAAATGCATTCTTACTATTTTTTGTGCTCATTTGTATGCAAATCAAAAATCTCACAGAAGGCCCGATTACCAGTCAGATAGTTCGATTAACACTTCCGATTCTGGGTACTTCTTTTGTCCAGATGGCCTACAATCTCACCGATATGCTTTGGTTGGGCAGGGTTGGTAGTGATGCAGTAGCTGCTGTTGGCATAGCATCATACATTTCCTGGCTTGGTGTTTCTCTTATGCTTATTGGCAGAATAGCTGCTGAAGTTGGCGTATCACAATCGCTTGGTGCAAAAGATAAGGGTAAGGCAGAAAGTTATGCCGTAAATGCGATCACAATTGTCTTGCTAATGTCCGGAATATACGGGGCAATGACTTATATTTTTGCTCCCGAACTGATCTCTTTCTTTCACATTCAAAACCCCAAAGTGGAAGCATCCGCGATTTCGTATTCCCGGATTATAGCCATTGGTTCTTTGCTTTATTATTCCAATCCGACTTTTACAGGTATTATAAATGGCACTGGAAATTCGAAACTCCCTTTTCGAATAAACGCCATGGGGTTACTGTCAAACGTCGTGCTTAATCCTGTCTTAATTTTCGGTTTGGGACCATTTCCCAAGTTGGGCTCAGATGGATCGGCTATTGCCACCGTGATTTCACAGTCGATCGTGATGATAATCTTTATTGTTACCATCGGTAGCGGGAAAAGTTCGTTAGGGAAAATCAAATTGCGTCTTCGGCTTCAACTCGACTACGTCAAAAACATCTTCAAATTGGGCGTTCCTGTGGCCATGCACAGCATTTTATTCGCGTCTTTTGGGGTAGCCCTTGCTCGGATTATTGCTCCATGGGGGGCGATGCCAATCGCCGTGCAGAGTATCGGGGCACAGATAGAGGCGCTGAGCTGGATGACATCGGGCGGTTTTTCGACTGCTTTGGGTGTTTTTACTGGTCAGAATTTTGGTGCCGGACGCTGGGACAGAATATTTAAGGGCTATTTTACAACAATCCTGATAAGTGGCACAATTGGAATTATCGTAACCTTTTGCTTTTTTACTTTTGGGAGGGAAATCTTTTCATTATTCTTAAAGGAAGATGATGCTATTGGTTTGGGGGTTAGATATCTTTCTATTTTGGCCATTTCTCAGTTTTTTATGTGCATTGAGATTACAACAGGAGGTGTATTCAACGGAGTGGGGAAAACGATGCCTCCTTCCCTTGTTGGGATCACAATTACCGGTCTCCGAATACCGCTGGCGCTGTATCTCTCAAATCCCGAAATATTGGGGGTTACGGGTGTGTGGTGGAGTATTTCCATGACCTCCGTTTTTAAGGGAATAATTTTATTTAGTTGGTTTTATTTTTGGATGAAAAATCATCCAAATTATTTGAGTCCAACCAGGCGAAAAATTGATTTTATCAGATTCCTGCCTACGAGAATAAGACAAGATGTTATTGATGCAAAGACAGAGGATGGAAATGAAGATTGAAATCAGAAATACGCTGGATGGATCTCATACCTTGTACTTTGAAGAGTTGGATGAACACTACCATTCTACATATGGTGCAATTCAGGAATCTCAGCATGTATTTATACAGTCGGGGTTGGAGCAGTGCGACTCCGACTCCTTGAATGTTCTTGAAATTGGTTTTGGAACCGGACTTAACTGCTACCAAACCCTGCTATCAGGTTTAAAAACAGGAAGAAAGATTCATTATTATACCCTTGAGAAGTTTCCTTTGGAGAAGGAAATCTGGGAAAAATTGAATTTTGAAGATCTCGCCGAAAGATCAGGTTCCAAAATGTTTACTTCCCTTCACGAAGCGACGTGGGATGATGATATCGAAATTCATCCAAATTTCTTGCTTCACAAAATTAAAGCCGATATATTGCAGTTTCAAACTGGAAGTCTGCCGATGGTGGATCTGATTTATTTTGATGCTTTTTCACCTGATAAGCAACCAGAGCTATGGGATAGGCCTATTTTCGAAGTTTTGTTTAACAGGATGAGGGAGAATGGTATTCTGGTCACATATTGCGCGAAGGGAATTGTACGAAGGACGCTTCAATCGGTGGGATTCACAGTTGAGAGAATTCCTGGTCCTCCAGGGAAAAGGGAAATGATACGGGCAAGAAAAGTTAAAAATTTAGGATGAAAAACAGGATTGCATTTGGTGCTGGATTAGTGAGGTGGATCATACTTGTGGTGGGATTAATTTTGCTATTTTTTATTTACTACCCAAAGTTGGGCAAAACCAAAACTGATCTCAAATTATATAAAATCAACGGAGCAGCTCAAGGAACTTATTATGCAATAACCTATGCCTCTGATAATAACGAGAATTTGCAGCCTGCTATCGATTCATTGTTCAGGCAGTTTGATCGTTCCGTATCGTCCTATGTTCCGACGTCGGTCCTTAGTCGATTGAATAACAACGATTCCACTGTAGTTGCGGATTCGATATTTGAAACGATTTTCAAGAAGTCAATGTTTGTCTCTGATATTTCTGAGGGAGCATTTGATATCACGGTAGGTCCTTTGGTAAATGCCTGGGGATTTGGTTTCTCGAAGAAGGCCAACGTGGATCAGGCAATGATTGATTCGTTGCTTCCGTTGGTGGGATACAGGAAAGTTCAGCTCGTAAAAGGGAAGTTAATAAAGGAAGATCCCCGTATCAGAATCGATTTTGATGCAATTGCACAAGGATATACCTCAGATTGGTTAGGTGCGTTTTTGGAGTCGAAAGGAATAAAAAATTACCTGATCGACGTTGGCGGTGAAGTTTTGGGTAAGGGATCAAAACCGGATGGTAAATTGTGGAGTGTTGCAATTGAAATGCCCGCAAAAAATTCTGATGATGAACGTAAGATTCAGGCGATTTTGTCTTTGAAGGATAAAGCTATTTCCACGTCAGGAAGTTACCGTAAATACTACGAAGAGAATGGAGTCAGGTATTCACATACTATTGATCCATCCAATGGATATCCGGTTAAACATAATCTACTCAGCGTTTCCGTATTGGCCAATGATTGCATTACTGCGGATTCCTATGCTACTGCTTTCATGGTAATGGGTTTAGAGAAATCGAAAGAGTTTCTTTCCAAACATAAAGAGGTTGAAGTTTATTTCATCAGTGATAATCAAAAAGGCGGATTTTCCGTTTTTTATACGCCGGGCTTTGAAGGTTTGCTAAAGAAAAATTAATCGTTATCTTCGCAACTTTAAGAACAATCATTCAATTATTTATAGTACAGTTATGCAAATTAAAAATTTACTTCTCGCATTTGTAGCCGGGTCTATTGTTCTGGCTTCTTGTAACCCAACCAATTCACAACAAATTAAGCTGAAAACGCAAGCCGACTCTGCAGCCTATGCGATTGGCGTTGATTTAGGCAACAACATTAAGAAAAATCTTCCTGAAGCTCCAGGTGGCAAGGAACTTAATCCTGAAATTATTCTGCAGGCATTTGCAACGATCATGAAAGGTGATTCGGGACTTATTGCTTCAGGTAAAGCTGGTGCTATTACACAAGGATATTTCGTAAAAGCACAATCTTTGGAAGGTGGTAAAAATAAGGAAGCCGGTCAGAAATTTTTAGCTGACAATGGAAAACGTTCCGGAGTCACAACCACAGCCTCAGGTCTGCAATATGAAGTATTAAAGGCAGGAACAGGACCAAAACCTACTGCTGAAAACACAGTGAAAGTGCATTATCACGGAACAACTATCGATGGAAAAGTATTTGATAGTTCAGTTGATCGTGGCGAGCCTGTTACTTTTGGCTTGGGTCAGGTTATCAAAGGATGGACTGAAGCACTGCAATTAATGCCTGTCGGTTCAAAATATAAAATTTATATTCCTTCGGAACTTGGTTATGGTGAGCAAGCTGCCGGACCAAAAATTAAGCCAAATTCAGTACTTGTTTTCGAAGTTGAATTATTAAGTATTGAGCCAACTCCTGCCGCTGCCCCTGCAGGTAAGTAATTTTAAATGTATTAATAGAGAGGTTTAACCTCAAAACAGAACCCGGAATAGATGAATTTCATCTTCCGGGTTTCGTTTATAAGATAAAACATTATGAGTTTCAAAGTAAAAGGAAAAGTAGTTGATATTCTTGCGATGCAGACAGGCAGCAGTGCAAGAGGCGAGTGGAAAAAATTGGATTTTGTTCTTGAAGTTCCTGATGATCAGTTTCCTAAGAAAATTTGTTTTACACTGTTCAACGACAAAACGGAAATGATCAGGGAAAGCGATAAAAATCGGGAGGTTGAAGTCAGTTTCAGTCTCGAAGGTCGTGAGTACAATGGCAAATGGTACCACAACGTCAATGCATTCAAAATCGATCGGATCGAGAAAGCGTCTACGGTTGGTGATCAGACGGTTCCACCACCATATAATGAAGATGATTTTTTACCGGTGAAGGATGGAGAAAATGATGATTTACCATTTTAAGTTACCTCCCATGAGGTAACTTAAAATGGTAAGTTTTATTTGATTGGGATCTGCCGCTTGAAATCCTGCTCCAATGAGATAAAGGTTTCAGTGCGTGCAATCCCATCAATAGCTTGAAGATCCGTATCGATAATCTTCATCAAATGCTTGTTCGTCTTTGTTTGTATTTTTATGAAGATCGCGTATTGACCTGTAGTGTGATGACATTCAACCACTTCAGGAATATCTTTCAATTGTTTCAGAACTTTGCGGTCAAAACTGGTTTTCTCGAGGTAAATACCCATAAAAGCGGTTGTATTGTAGCCCATCCGTGACGGACTAACTATAAACTCGGATCCTGTCACTACCCCCATCGAGATCAACCGCTGTACGCGCTGATGAATCGCTGCCCCTGAGACCCCACATTCACGGGCAACCTCCAGAAAAGGGACTCTGGCATTGTTGGTGATAAGTTTCAATATTTTTCGATCCAAATCATCTATCTGAACCGCCTGTTCTTTAAAATCTTCTTCAAATTCGAGATTATTCTTCTTCACGTTACTTTCAATTTGTTAGTAAATTGACTATTATTCGCCAAAACTATAACTTTTTCGCTCTTTCGACAAATTAATTGCAAAGATTCTTTGCTCAATTTTTTAATATGATGTCGAATGTTATGTAAATGACACGACATTTTAAAAGCGAATCTATTCTTATCTGTCTTTATTGACTGCTGCAATATACCTGAAGTCACTTCCCGACGGATTCTGAAAGACTTTCAGATCGAATTCAGAAATTACTGCCAAAATATGGTCTACAATTTCTGCCTGGATAGATTCAAAAATGTCAGATTGCTGTTCTTTGCTAAAAACAATATATTCAAGAGGCAATCCGCGTTCAGTCGATTGCAGAAACCTGACAATCAGTGTCATGTGGTTGTGCGTGTTTGGATTCGTCCAAAGGAAAGCTTCAACATAGGCTTTAAACGCGGCAAGATTTGTTGGTTGTGTTCCCATCTGAATTTCCCAGTCGGGGAACGTTGGGTCGAGTTCCCTTTTCTGTTTGTTATAGTCTTTTATGATAGGAAGCTGGGCAATGCGCTTCACAAATTCCTGATCACAGAATTTAATGCAAGCCATATCGATAAACACAGACCGCTGGATGCGTCTGCCGCCTGATTCCTGCATACCAATCCAATTCGTGACTGATTCAGAAACCAGTGAGTAAGTGGGTAGTGAAGTAATCGTTTTGTCCCAATTCTGAATTTTGACAGTCGTAAGAGAGATGTCCACAACAGTTCCATCTACATTAAATTTGGGAACAGTGATCCAATCGCCTGGTTTTACCATCTTATTGGCAGCCAGTTGTATACTTGCTACAAAGCCCAAAATTGGATCTTTAAACACAAACATTAGCACAGCTGCCATGGCCCCTAGTCCGGTGAATATTCTACCGGGATCCTGATTTACAAGAATAGAGAATACAATAATGGCCGCTACTGAGTAAATGAGAATCTTGACCAATTGCAGATAACCCTTAATGGGTCGCTCCTGAGCAAATGGATAGGTGTTGTAAATGTCCTGAGAAGCATCTAGGAATCGTATCAAGCTAAGGACGACCGCAAAAGTGATGTATATTTTGGCAATACCCTTAATTACTTCGGGTAAAGCAACTAGGTCTTCAGCGCCAAATCCTGCGGAAGCGTATATAAAGACCGCCGGTATCAGGTGTGCAACAGCATGAAAAACGCGGTGTTCAAATAAAACATCATCCCAAATCGTTTCTGTTTTTCTGGTGAATTTTTCAATAATTGCGATAAGTAATTTTCGGAAGGGAAAGAACAGGATCAGAGAAATAGTCGACAAAATCAAAAATGTTCCGATGGCGGACAAATAAATCGCAACTTTCGGGTGTAACTGTGCATTCAGAAATAGTTCCCTTAAATAATCATAAAAAACTTGCATGGTGTATTTCTTTAAAACTGTTCAGAAATAATTATTTTTGAATCGTCTGCAAAATTAATGAATAAGCCGAATTTAGGCCGATTCTTATTGATTATTGTTTGTCGCTCTTATCTGTTTTATTTATTCCAGTCAAAATGATTAAAAGGATTTTCTGTATTGCTTTGTTGTTTGTCCCATTTATGCTTCAGGCGCAATTAAAATTTGCCGACTATTTTAAGGAAGGCGCTTTCCGGTTTGATTATTTGCTGTCGGGCACCAGTTCAACGGCTCGGGTCATTGAGGTACAACAAAAAAAGGAGCCATATTGGGGTGGGGTTGAGCACCTTCTTTCGGAGGATCAAAATTTGGGTAATTATCGTTACAATATTAAGGATGAGGCTACTAAAATATTAATTTACCAAAAGGGTTTTTCGCCTCTATTTCAGGAGTGGCAGACAACGGCCGAGGCAAAGAAGATGGAAAGAGCATTTTATCAGGTGCTTCGTTTTCCATTTCCCAAAAACAAGGTGATCATTGAGATAGAATGCCGGAACAGAGACGGCATTTTTGAGAATATATATTCTACTAAAGTTGATCCAACTAATTATTTTGTTTCTAAAGAGTTACCACTCAAAACCAAGGTCGATGTACTCAAAAAATCCGGAGAATCTTCAAAAAAAGTAGATATTGCGATTTTAGCTGAAGGCTACAAGAAAGAGGAGATGGATAAATTCGTAAAAGATGCGAATAGACTGGTAGATTCTCTGTTTGTTGTTGAGCCATTTGCGTCGTTAAAGAAAGAATTTAATATTTACGGGCTAGAAACAGCTTCGGAGGAGTCCGGAACCGATATTCCAGGCAGAAATATCTATGTAAACACATTGTATAACAGCACTTTCTACACTTTTGATGTAGCCCGGTATCTGACTACAACGGATATGAAATCTGTTCATGATCAGGCTTCAGCAGTGCCGTACGATTATTTGATCGTTTTGGTAAACTCAACCGAATACGGTGGTGGCGGTTTTTGCAACTATATTTCTGTTTGCACCTCCGGTCATGCTTTGGCTCCTCAGGTTTTTATCCATGAATTCGGACATGAATTTGCCGGCCTGGGAGATGAATATTATAATTCGGAGGTGGCATATGAGGATTTCTATAATCTGAAAGTTGAACCCTGGGAACCAAACCTTACGACTTTAGTGGATTTTAAAACTAAATGGGGTAATTTGATTGATCCGGCTACGCCAATACCGACACCTAGAAGTGCTGAGTTCGTTGCTAAAACGGGCGTCTTTGAGGGTGGAGGGTATGTTTCGAAAGGAATTTACAGTCCGATGCAAGACTGCCGAATGAAATCAAACAAACCGAACAGTTTCTGTCCGGTTTGTCAACAGGCTATACGAAAAGCAATCCTTAGGTGCACTAAATAAGTTTTATTCAGGATTTCCTAAATTTTGCTTATTCGATCGTGCTGTCTTTTGAATTGTTGGATTTGGGCTCCATTTTATAAGCTACCAATAATCCTGCTCCGCCAAAAATGCAGATCATTGCCGGATATATCGTTTCCTCATTCATCCCGGAATTAACCAGCATCTCTGCAATAAAGCAGCCTATACCAACTCCAACCAATAAAAGTCCCCATTTTAGCAACCTTGTTTTAGAGGAGGTTTTAATGGATTCAAATAATTTCGGATCTGCACCTTTTTCGATCAAGGCCATGCGTTCGCGGTTACGGGCTGTTACGATGACATATACGATGCCAAAAATCATTGCAAATACTGCAATAGGAACTAAAATTTCGACCATTTGTTTATATTTTGAGGTTCAACATTTGCCTCTTTGACGCAATGATCAAAATCTGGTTACAGGTGTTTGAATGAAAAATTTCAATGTTTGGATAAAAATTCCAATTGAATTTAAAATTGTAATTTTAGTGTGAAATTTTTCAGAATGCTGTAACCGTTTTTTCTGCAATGTGTCTAATGAAGTGATGGAGGCAAAAAGTGACACATATTATATAGCGGAAGTATTGAAGGGGAAAAATGAATCCTTCGGACCACTTGTTGAAAAGTACAAGCAGTTGGCATTTTCTCTTTCATATAAAATTACGAGGAATAGGGAAGATGCGGAAGAAGCTGCCCAGGACGCATTTGTAAAGGCATTTAAATCGCTTGATAGTTTTAAAGGCGCATCGTCCTTTAAAACTTGGTTTTTCAGAATTGTTTACACGACCGCTATATCTAAAGTGAGGAGTATTCATCATAATCAAGTAAGTTTGGAAGATTACAAACTTTCAGATGATGAGTTGTTGGATACGGAAAATGCAGTTGGGATGCTTAGCGCAGAAGAGCGGGCGTACCATTTACACAATGCGATGGAGCTTTTGGCTCCGGATGAAAGAGCAATATTGAATCTCTTTTATTTCGAGGATTTGCCCGTTGACCAAGTTGCTCAGATTATGGATCTTTCGGCTTCAAATGTGAAAATTAAGCTCTTCCGTAGTCGAAAAAGATTATACGAGCAGCTCCACGGACTATTAAAACGGGAAGATGTTTTGGTTCATTGAATATTGAATATTAAAAAGAAAAGATATGAAAAATCAGGATAATCTTGGGAAATTCTTGAAAGAGCTTCCCATCGAAAGGCCCTCCGATAATTTTACACGGTTAGTTATGGATCGGGTAATGTTAGAAAGGAAAGAGTCTCCTGTGGCTTATCAACCAATTATAGCCGGAAGGATTTGGTTGAAATTTTCAGTTGCAATTTTATTGGTAATTGTTGGTTCAATACTTCTTAGATCCTATTTCCCAGCGAAGGACCAGTCAACAATTTTCCAATCTTTATCTCAGATTGATCTGTCGTTTGTAAATAAGCCATTTCATTTGATTTCGAATGCGATGAAGACACTTTCACCGACATTCGTAACAGGATTGGCGGCTATTTCCTTACTCATTCTAATTGATCAGGTTTACTCCAGTTTTGTTAAACGTTAGTAGGTATTTGTGAGTTTTTACTAGAATTTTTTAAATCTGGGGGCTGTTTATAGTTCAATCTGACGAAATAATCAAACTTTTTGAAAATAATTGAAAAATGAAGGTTGGGCAATGGATTTGCTTTCTATTTTTGCAAAAAAACCAACCATGCTTGACGTCCTTTATAACCGAAGAAGTACCAGAAAATTTAGTGACAAAAGAGTCGAAGAGGAATTAATACATCAACTTCTAAAAGCAGTGTTGCTTTCGCCTTCCTCAAAAAACAGTCAACCCTGGGAATTTATTGTCGTTGATGACCCAAGGCTGCTCGAACAGCTATCGATTTCCAAACCACATGGCGCTTGCCTTTTAAAGCACGCCCCACTTGCCGTTGTGGTAACGGGCGACAAAACCAAGAGTGATATCTGGATTGAAGATTGCTCCATTGCTTCAATTATTTTACAACTGGCCGCAGAGGCATTGGGCTTAGGTTCCTGTTGGGTGCAGATCCATAAGCGCTACTTTGATGATGATAAAACAGCCAACGAATTTATTAGCGAGTTATTGAATATTCCTGACCATTTGGAAGTCCTCTCAGTAGTAGGAATAGGATATAAAGCCGCAGATCGTCCAGCTTTGACGGAAAAGGAAATTGATTGGAAAAAAGTTGTCAGGAACTGTTACAGGACAGTCCCGGGTTAAAAAAGTAAAAAGTGGGTTTCTCCCACTTTTTACTTTTTTAACCCTCTACCCTCTAATCTCTGATCGGTTCAGCCATGTAGGATTCATCGTGTTGAGTGATATCCAGTCCAAGGCGCTCTGCCTTAGGAGGTACTCTCATTGGAAGTACTTTGTTCGTCAGCATGTACAATAAATAGGAGCCTCCGAAAGTATATACCGCAACAATCACGAGGGCAATCAGGTGGAAAAGGAACGTTTTGAACTCACCATAAATAAGCCCAACACCCTGAGCGAAGACAGCCGTCAGTAACATTCCGATTATTCCTCCCATTCCGTGAGCCGGAAATACATCCAGGGTATCGTCGAGAGAGGTCTTGGAACGGTATGAAATTGCAATATTGCATATAAACGAGGCAAACAGTCCGATAAAAATAGAGGCACCCAGATTAACAAACCCGGCACCCGGCGTTATAGCAACCAATCCAACTACCAATCCGATAGCTGCACCCATTGCGGAAGGTTTTCTTCCCATTGCTACATCAAAAAGTATAAACCCGATCATGGCTGCTGCCGAGGCGATGTTTGTATTCATCAGTGCAACAGTGGCGATCGTGTTGGCAGAGAGGGCGGATCCGGCGTTGAAACCGAACCATCCAAACCAGAGCATGCTAGCCCCGAGCAAAACGAAAGGGATATTGGCAGGGTGGAATTGTTGTTGGTAATCTCGTCGGGGGCCTAAAAACATTGCTCCGGCAAGCGCTGCAAATCCGGCAGACATATGGACGACAGTGCCCCCGGCAAAATCAAGAACACCCCAGTTGCGCAAGAAACCATTCGGATGCCAAGTCCAGTGTGCTAAAGGAGCGTAAATAAAGATTGAAAACAGCGACATAAACAGAATGTACGAGCTAAATTTTACTCTCCCGGCGAATGAACCAGTGATTAGAGCCGGCGTGATAATGGCAAATTTCATCTGAAAGATTGCAAATAGAGCCAAGGGTATTGTAGGAGCAAACGCAGCATTAATATTTCCACCGACACCTTTAAACATGAAATAGGTGAAAGGATTACCGATTAGTCCGAATTTTTCAGGCCCGATACTATCTCCGAAGGCAAGACTAAATCCCACAAGGACCCATATAATGCTCACAACACCCATTGCAACAAAGCTTTGTAGCATTGTTGAGATAATGTTTTTAGGTTGTATCATTCCGCCGTAAAAAAATGCCAGACCCGGAGTCATAAAAAGAACCAGGGCGGTTGATGTAAGCATCCATGCAACATCTCCAGGAACAGTTTTAGGATCCAGCTCAAACGGATTCTTGCCGGAAATATAAACTCCGATCAGAGAGAGTGCCAATACAAGGATCAGCGATATTTGCCAGGATTTTTTCATTGTCATCTATTTAAATTGTACGATTCTTATATCTAACTACAAATTTTGAATTGTGTGCTTTTGTGTCTTTATTCTATAATATTTAATATTCTGATTACATTTGTCTTAAATAGAAGCGAGTTATTGTGCAAATATATATTCGTAATCTATTTTTGTTTAAGAATAGTATTTTGAGACATTGGCGCCTTTTGCCATTAACCATTAAAAAAGTGAATAATGACACTTAGAAATCAACTTGATGAAACAGATCTCCAGATATTAGACATTGTGACAAAAAATGCGCGTATTCCTTTCAAGGATGTTGCCGCTGAATGCGGAATTTCAAGGGCTGCGGTTCATCAGCGTGTCACCCGAATGATGGATATGGAGGTGATAGTTGGCTCGGGTTATACCGTTGATCCCAAAAAGATTGACTTCCGAACTTGTTCGTATATAGGCATATTTCTGGAAAAAGGCAGCCTGTATTCTGTTGTTGCAGAGCAGCTACGCTCGATAAAGGAGATTGTGGAATGTCACTATATAACTGGTCAGTATGCCATTTTTGCCAAAATCTATGCAAGAGACAACGAGCATCTGAAATCGGTTTTAAGTGATAAGATTCAAAATATAACTGGTATTTCAAGTACTGAAACATTCATCTCTCTGGAGGAGACCTTTAAGAGGGAAGTGCCAATATTTTAATTTTTCTGCACGAAATGTTTCCCTTAAACTATAATTTAAGACAAATATGCAAAGAACGATTTTCTGCAATATTATAAAATATATAGACTAAAAATTATTAACCCCCATAAATTTGTGGGGGTGTTAATGAAAAATTAATAAATATCTCAATCTAACCTAAAAATTAATGGGCATTTACTGGTTGGCAATTGTAATTCCCACCACAACGTGAAATTGCTCCGTTGAGGGATTGAGTACCAATGATCCGTTTACTGGAATTGAGAAATGATCATTTATCTTTATGGCCGAGGTAGCCTTTAGTCCCAGATTACAAAGGTTGAAATCGGAATTCTTTGTGTAAAAGGCGTCACCTGCGCCTGCAAATAGCGTGATTGTGTTGATTGAATAATTTGCTTCGAAGTAGGTGGCATTGGCATTAGACATATATGCACCTGTGAATGTAAATTTTCCTAACCCAACATTGAGTTGTGGTTCCAGAAAATGTGATGATCCGTTAAAATACAAAGATGTTGGTCCGGGATAATAATATTCACTAAGGTTAAATGTGAGTGTCGAGCTGCTTCCAACTTTGACCAGATAGCTCATGTAGATATCGGCTTCTGCAGCTTCGTCATTATTAAAACTGTGTGATCCCCAGCCCGCAATTGTAAATCCCCCGTTCGTGTACTTCACGGTAGGTTGCACAACCGGACCTGTTCCAAGTTTTAAACCTCTCCAAATGTAGTTGCTGTATAAGTCGAACCCCACGGTCCATGGATTTTTTTCCTGAGCATTCACCTCCGAAGAGGAAAGCATTGCAATAGCCGTAACCAGCATGAGTATCCAGTTTTTCATTCTTCGTCAATTAGGTATAATTAATTCCTAATATTACAAAATCCGGGCAACATTTGAAATGACTTTCACTAAAAGTATTTCTATGCTACCCGGATTATTGAACTTGAATTGAAAATGGGCTTTATCGGAATTTACTTAAAAATGTTCTGTGTAATTTGCCCTTCTTGTTGATCTATAAATTATTTATTCGATTTCTGAATATGCCATCTCATTGTGTTGCGAGATATCCAGTCCGGCAATTTCTTCGCTTTTTGAAGCGCGAATACCGACCAGCTTATCAACAATTTTAAATAATATATAGGTCATAATACCGGAGAAAACGATAGTTGTAACGGTGGCTAATATCTGAAGGAAAAATTGTTTTGGATTTCCATAGAAAAGGCCGCTGTATGCTGATTGAACTGATGGTGTAGCGAGTAGTCCGGTCGCCAGGGCGCCGATAATTCCGCCAATACCATGCACACCAAACGCATCCAATGAGTCATCATATCCGAATTTGTGCTTCACAACTGACACCATGAAGAAGCAAACGAGGGATACCAGTATGCCAATTACAACTGCCCCGGTCACTCCGACGAAGCCTGCTGCAGGTGTAATTGCGACGAGACCTGCTACTGCGGCTGTACATATACCAATTACAGTTGGCTTTTTATTTAGAATCCAATCAAGTATCACCCATGTGATTGCTGCAGTTGCAGTGGCAACGTGAGTGGCCAGGAATGCGTTGATTGCGAGTCCGTCTGCTGCGAGTCCGCTTCCGGCATTAAAACCAAACCATCCAAACCATAATAAGGCTGCTCCAATGACTACTAACGGAATATTATGAGGCGGAGTAGGGTGATTGTTGTAATTTCTTCTGGAACCAATCATCAGGGTCATTACCAGTGCTGCAATACCGGCATTGATATGCACAACGGTACCACCTGCAAAGTCGAGAACGCCAAGTTTAAATAACCAGCCATCAGCCGACCAGACCCAGTGGGCAACTGGATTATAAACGAATATTGCCCACAAGATTGAAAAGAGCAGGAAGCCCTTAAATTTGATTCTTTCGGCATATGCTCCAATAATTAGCGCAGGGGTAATCACTGCAAACATACATTGAAATAAAACAAAAAGAAGGTGTGGGATACGAGCCGTAGCCTGAGAAATAAAGTACGGACTAACGTCATTAACGCCAATGCCATTCAGAAAGGCCCAGTCGAAGCCTCCAATGTAGGGTGCGAGCGCCCCGGTGCTTGATCCAAAAGAGAGGCTGTATCCGAAAAATACCCACTCAAGCGTAATGGCCGCAGTCAATATAAAACACTGCATCAATATGTTAAGGACGTTCTTCTGGCGAACCAAACCGCCATAAAAAAGGGCTAGGCCAGGGATTGTCATAAGCATTACAAGTGCAGTTGCAACTATCATCCACGCTGTATTTCCGAAGTCAATGAACGGCGGTGGTTCGGCAACTGGAGTATCGGCGGCAAAAAGCAGAAAGGGGGAGGTGAGGCCGAGTGAAACTAGCCCGGCATATTTTATTAACTTTCTCATGGTATTATGTTTTAAATGTTTTTGCTATTTCTTATCGTATAATGAATCGTCGCCGGAATCTCCTGTTCTGATCCTGACGGACTGCTCGATTTCAGAAACAAATATCCTTCCGTCACCACTCTCACCCGTGTATGCAGATTGTAATATGGCATTTATGGATTTTTCGACATTGACGTCTCTCACGACGAATGAGAGGTACATGCGAGCGATGGTGTTTACGTCATAGGCAATTCCACGGAAAATCAGACCCTGACGTGCTGTTCCCTGTCCTTTAACCTCCCACCAGGAGAGAAAATCGATATCAGCTTCGTGCAATGCAACACGGACTTCTTCGAATTTGGTTTTTCTTACAATTGCTTCAATCTTTTTCATGTCATTCTATTTTTAAATTTTGTTGAAAAAAATGTTTCAAGAGTCAAAGGATAATCATTGATTGGCCAATGTAATCCCAACGACAATATTGAACTGTTCAGTGGATGGGTTTAGAATAAGTGCACCATTTACTGGTATGGAGAAATGATCGTTAATTTTTATTGCCGTAGCGGATTTGATTCCAATGTTGCATAAATTGAACTTGGTATCTTTTGTATACGCTCCATCCCCTGCACCAGCAAAAATGGTGATCGGACCAGAAGCATAAGCAGCTTCGAGATAAGTATCTTTAGCATTGAACATGTAGGCTCCTGTCAATGTGAGATTTTTGATTCCCAAATTCACCATCGGTTCGAAAAAATGTGAGGTGCCAGTAAAATAGGGAGATGCTGCGCCCGGAAAATAATAATCGGTCAGATTGAATGTCAGCGTTGAGCTTTTCCCAAGCGCTACGGCATAGGATGTAAACAGATCCGCCTCGGCTGCTTCATTTGAGTTAAAACAGTATGATCCCCAACCGCCAATTGTAAATCCGCTTTTGTTATATTTTAGGGTTGGTTGAAGAGCCGGGCCTGTTCCAAATTTTGTGCCACGCCAAACATAGCTGCTGTAAATATCAACGCCTGTTGTCCATGGACTTTTTTCCTGTGCGCTTACTTTAACCGAAATGATTAGCGTAAGTGCGAATGTCAGCAATAGAATTTTCTTTTTCATGATTTTTTCAATTTTGATTTATATTAAACTCCACTTATCGAATTTTTGGGGGAGGGCATCAAAACATTCACTTTTTTAGTAGAACCCCCCATATTTTTTTGTTGTCTGGTCAAAACTATATATATTTTTAATGCCAAATCGTTAAAAATAGGGGGTATGTATTCAAATTAATAATAAATTAACAAACAATACATGAAAAAACAGGGGGTATAATGTAAAAAGCACATATATTTTTAGATATATGTGCTTAAAATAGGGGGGGTATTAAAAAAAACAAAAAAGGGATGAAGTACAGACTTCATCCCTTTTACCGTATCAAATAGTAGAAATTAACAAGCCAAAATACGTTGCCTGACGGCTTCAAACATCAAGATGCCGGCTGCAACGGAAACATTTAAAGATTGAATAGTTCCAAGCTGTGGAATTTTTGTCCACTCATCTGCAATCTTCAGCAGAGATATATCTATTCCGGTCTCTTCTGAGCCCATCATGATAACCAATGGCTGTACCATTTCGCAGTTAAAATAGTTTGATTCTCCCTTTTCAGACGCGGCAATAACTTTCAGACCAGAATTTTTCAGGAATCGTACTGCGTTAATCAAATTTTTCTCACGGCAGACAGGAATGGTCAATAGCGCGCCGGATGAAGTTTTGATTGCATCAGCATTAATTTGAGCGGCACCTTTTTCAGGGATAAGAATAGCATCAACGCCGGCGATTTCCGCGGAGCGGGCAATTGCCCCAAAATTACGGACATCAGTTATCCTGTCAAGTAGAAGAATTAAAGGGTTCTTACCTTGTTCAAACAACATTGGAATGATCTCGGTAATAGGCTGGTAGGCGATAGGCGAAATGAAAGTGACCACACCCTGATGGTTTTTTCGGGTTACCCGGTCGATGCGTTCTACAGGCACCTGCTGAAAAGGGATCTCATAAAGTCTCACCAGTTTCATTAACTCCATGTAGAGTTCGCCCTGCAATCCTTTGCGAATTAGAATTCGATCTATCTCTTTTCCGGCATTGATTGCCTCAATCGTGGAGTGCAATCCAAAAACAAAATTTTTATCTTCCATACAATTCAATTATTCTGGTCTTTTTGCATTCCATATTTCCAGTTCACCATTCAAATCAGCCCATTTGGCTAATTCCGTATCTAACTGTCTTTTAGTAGCTTCGTATTTTGTAAGTAGGTCACTGTCAACTTTCTCGGGATGATCAGTCATGTAAATATCAGTGATGGTGATTTCATTTTCGAGTTTAGATATATATGCCTCCAATTCAGAAATCTGCTTCTCCAGCTTACTGATCATCTTATTGATCTCCTTCCGTTCTTCGAAAGATACTGAAACAACCGGCTTTACAGGCTCTTTCTTCTCTCGTTTCACCGGAATATTCACTTCCAGTTCCCGCAGCGAATCCATCTCTTTTTTTTGCAGGAATTCATATATTCCGCCGAGATGCTGCCTGATTTTTTTGTTTTTGAATTCATAAACCACATTGACTAATCCATCCAGAAATTCGCGGTCGTGAGAAACCAGCAGCAAGGTTCCATCAAAATCCTGTAGGGCTTTTTTTAAAATACCTTTGGAATGGATGTCCAAATGGTTGGTTGGTTCGTCAAGTACCAAAAAATTAACGGGCTCGAGTAAAAGACGAATCATCGCTAGCCTGCTTCGTTCTCCTCCGGACAAGACTTTTACTTTTTTATCCACATCCTCACCGGAAAACATGAAGGCGCCTAATATATCACGGATTTTTGTGCGGATATCTCCGACTGCAATCTGATCTATTGTTTCGAGCGCCGTAATTTCTTCATCGAGCAGTGAAGCTTGATTCTGAGCGAAGTAGCCTATTTTTACATTGTGTCCAAGTTGTTGTTCTCCGGTACACTCCAGTTGCTGCATCAGAATTCTAGCCAGAGTTGTTTTCCCTTCACCATTTTTTCCGACGAAAGCAACTTTTTCACCTCTTTCTATGGTAAGATCAACTTCTTTCAATACATCCAACTTCCCATACGATTTTGAGACACCAACTGCTTTAAATACGACAGTGCCCGAGCGGGGAGAAGGAGGGAAACGGATATTCATGGATCTCGTATCTTCTTCGTCTACCTCAATTCTGTCGACCTTATCCAATTGTTTTATGCGCGATTGAACCTGAACTGATTTGGTCGCTTTATAGCGGAAGCGTTCAATGAAATCTTCCGTATCCTGAATCATCTTCTGCTGGTTGCGGAAGGATGCCAATTGTTGTTCCCGCCTCTCTACCCTAAGTTCCAGATATTTACTATAGTTGACTTTGTAGTCATATATTTTACCAAGACTAATTTCAACAGTCCGGTTGGTTACATTATCCAGGAAGGCACGGTCGTGGGAAACCAAAACCACAGCTCCTGCATAATCCTTTAAAAATTTTTCCAGCCATTGGATGGACTCAATATCCAAGTGATTGGTTGGCTCATCCAGCAAGAAAACATGGGGTTTTTGCAGAAGAATTTTCGCAAGTTCTATGCGCATTCGCCAACCTCCTGAAAATTCTGAGGTTGCCCGGTCAAAATCCTTGCGGTCGAATCCTAGTCCAATTAAAGTTTGTTCGATATCAGCGTGAAAATTACTACCTCCCAAGAGGTGAAAGCGATCATTTACTTCATGGAGGTCATCCATGATCTGATGGTATTCTGCTGATTCATAATCTTCCCGAACCGAAAGTTCATTGCTAAGAAAGTTAATTCGTCCTTCGAGCAGATGTATTTCTTCGAACGCACGGGATGCTTCTTCTATTACAGACCTGGAATCAGTAGTTTCCATGTGTTGCGGAAGATAACCGATTTTCACATCTTTTGGCGCAATGACCCTTCCTGAAGTCGGAATCTGCTTCCCGGCGAAAATCTTTAAAAGTGTTGATTTTCCGGCACCATTTCTGCCAGCAAGCCCAATCCGATCGCGGGGATTGACAATAAAGCTGACATGTTTGAATAGTTCAAAGCCGCCGAATTCAACATATAGTTCTTCTACCGATATCATTTAAAAATCTTTCCTTTTATTTATAGTGGAAATTACTTCGAGTAATTCTCTGTGAGGGCAAAGGTAGTACAAAATAGGGCACCTGAAAAATCCATAGAAGTAAAAGCCCCCAGACGGATACAATAGCGTGCGATTTTTGATAATGAAAGATCCCCCGAAAGGGATTAGTCCACTTTTTTGATTTTGAGAAAGTGCAACAAATATGTAAATTGCACTTAATTCAATATCCAGTCATCCAAATCATACTATTAACATTTAATGAATCACGAATCGGATGGAGAAAACATTGCTAACTAAAATTAAGGCAGGTAAGATTGTTTATGGCACTTGTATTGCTTCAACCTCGCCAACATGGCCTGCCATAGCTTATCGGGCCGGATTGGACTTCGTTTTTCTTGACACTGAACATATTCCCTTGGAGCGGATGGAAATCGCTCGCATGTGTCAGACATTCAGGGCTATGGGTATTGCTCCTATTGTGAGGATTCCTTCACCGGATCCATACAAGGCCTGTCAAATGATGGATGCCGGCGCAGAGGGAGTCGTCGCTCCATATCTTGAACGGGTAGAACAAATCAAAGAATTGGTTGGGGCTCTTAAGTATCGGCCGTTGAAGGGAGAGCTATTGGATCAGGCATTAGCCTCTCCTCAAAGTATGGATTCCGCCCTTCGCGAATATCTTGATAAATGGAATGCCGGTAATGTCTGCATTGCCAATATTGAAAGCGTTATTGCATTGGAGAGACTTGAAGAACTGCTGGCAGTGGATGGGCTGGACGCCGTATTTATTGGTCCCCATGATTTGTCTATAAGTCTGGGGTTGCCTGAACAGTACGATCATCCGGTTTTTGAGGAGGCGGTCAAAAAAATTATAGGGGTCTCATTGAAAAATAAATTGGCGGTAGGCATTCATTTTTCTGAATCGCCCGAGAGACAAATCAGATGGATGAAGGAGGGAGTTAATCTGATTATCCATAGTTCCGATCTGGCAATGTTTTCTTCAGCGTCTGCAATCAGACATGATTGTCATCAAGAGGGCTGTGGGTGGGGAAAGCAAGCGTATCAATAGTTTAGACGAAATTATTTGAAACCATACATTTATCAATCAATTCTAATTTCTACAACATGAAAATCAAATTTGTACTATTATTAATGGCATGCCTGCTCCTTTTTGCGGGTCAGAGTGAAGCAAAAAAATGGAAGTCGCTTTTTAATGGGAAAGATCTCAAGGGGTGGACCGTTCACGGGAAAGCCAAATGGAGCGTAGAAAATGGTGTACTAGTGGGCGTTGGCGGAATGGGTCACATTTATACTGATGCTGTTTGCACCGATTTTGAAGCCAAAGGGATGTTTCGTATCTCCTCTGATCCTGGTTCCAAAAGCAACAGCGGGTTCTATTTCCGTTCCAATCCGCCGGCTGACAACATCGACGGCTTCCCACGTGGTTACGAAGCCCAGATCTGCCACAACCAGGATGCCTACACCGGCTGGTTATGGAAACCGGGTACCCCTACCGGGAAAGCTACCGAATTGCTTACCAAAGACAATGAATGGTTCGAATACCATATCAAAATGGTTGGCCAACACATTCAGTTCTGGATTAATGGCAAATTGGTTATGACCTATGACGACAATGAATACAAAACTGGCCATTTTGCCATCCAGGGGCACAATCCGGGGATGAAGATTGAGGCGAAGGAGTTGTATTACAGGGAGGTAAAGTGAAGTGGTAACTACCGAACATTCCCAAAATTTTAAGATATGAGCAATGTTTATGCTATCTATTGCGTATCTTAAAATTTTGGGAATGTTCTGTCGTTTTAACTATATCTTCGGTAGCTCCCAGGGAGCGCGATAATTGGCCTTTATCAACAAATCGGCTTCCGGATCATTTTTGAAACATTGCTTGTCGCCATCCCAGTTTACCTGCCGACCAAGCCGGTAGGCGATGTTGCCAAGGGAGGAAATTCTGGCAATGTGGGCTCCGATTTCAATATCACAATTTGGTTTTTTCCCTTGATTTCATGCAGTCGAGGAAGTTCTTAACATGAAGGTCAAGACCTTTGCCGGTACTAGGTTGAAGCGGTACTGGCTTCATACCTTCCATTGCGGAGGTACTTTTTGTTTCGGGCAAAACTTCCCAACCCTGGCGGTCGACAACCAATGTCCCATATTCGCCAATGAAAGCTACGCCATGACCTCTTCCGTAGTTCTGACCATAAATGCCAATGGTATGATCCCATACGATATTGAAGTCTCCAAAATCATATATAGCAAGCATCGTATCAGGTGTTTGCATGGCATCAGTCGGGAATGCATATTTTCCACCGGAAGCCATTACTGACTTTGGAACATATTGATTCATTCCGAACAGTGCATAATCCAACAAGTGCACACCCCAATCGGTCATCAAACCTCCGGCATAATCCCAATACCATCTAAAAGTGAAATGGAACCGGTTAATATTGAAAGGACGCTTTGGAGCCGGTCCTAGCCACATATCATAATCTACTCCAGCCGGAACTGCAGAGTCGGGCTGAACAGGAATTGAGCCTTTCCAACCAACATACGACCATGCCCTGGCAGAACGAACCCTTCCAAGTTTTCCGCTGTGCACATATTCCACCGCATCTTTCCAATGAGGATCGGAGCGTTGCCACTGGCCAACCTGTACCACTCTGTTGTATTTGCGAGCAGCCTTTACCATCAGATTGCACTCCTCAATTGTGCGTCCCAGCGGCTTTTCACAATAGACATCTTTTCCTGCCTGGCAAGCATAGATCATCGGGAGACAATGCCAATGATCCGGTGTGCCGACAATTATCGCATCGATATCTTTTCTTTCAATCACTTTTCGGAAGTCGCTGAATAATTCGGGGCGCTTTCCTGTCATTTTTTCGACTTCCGCGGCGCGCTGATTCAAGATGTTGGAATCAACATCGCAAAGGGCAGCGCAAATAACTCCCGGTTGTTTTAAGAATGCAGTCAGGTCATTAAATCCCATCCCTTTGCATCCAATCAGGGCAACAGTCACTTTGTCGCTTGCAGAAACACAAGAGCTCATTACATTTGGTAAAACAGCAATTCCTGAAGCAGTAAGACCTGCGTCACGAATAAAATTTCTACGGCTGTTAGTCATGGCGTGATAATTTTGTATTATATGAAATTTGAAAATTCGGGAATATGTACGAATTCATTTAAAAAGCGGATAAATTTAGAAAAATTGGCTGAAGTTTAAGGGGGTATTGGATACTTATTTCGATCGAAATAGAGAATAAATCCATGATATTGGATTTTCATTCTCGAATTTTATTTTTGAGAAATACAACATAATGATATTTAATTTGATGAAATATTTGCACGGATTGCCTCAGTAATTCAAAAAATAGCAGATACCAGATAAATTGAAGTTTTTTAGACAGGTTTTTCCGTTGATTTCCTTCAAACAGCTTACATTTGCTCAAAAAAAACATGAATGAGTTGGAGTTGTACCTTGAGAATAACGGCGAGAGATTTTTAGATGAGCTTTTTGGATTGATCAGGATTCCTTCGATAAGTTCTCTTGAGCAGCATAAACCAGATATGATCCGTGCTGCCCAATACTGGCAGAAAATTTTGTTAGAAGCAGGGGCGGACTATGCGAAAATCATTCCTACGCCTGGTAATCCCGTTGTTTATGCCGAAAAAATTATTGATCCGGCAAGGCCAACTGTCCTTGTTTACGCGCATATGGATGTAATGCCTGTCGATCCGATTGAGAAATGGCACTCTGATCCGTTTGAGCCGGAAATACGTGACGGGAGAATCTGGGCAAGAGGTGCTAACGATGATAAGGGTCAGTCGTTCATTCATGCTAAGGCATTTGAGTGGCTCGTGAAAAGCAGTACCCTAACTTGTAATGTAAAATTCATGATTGAAGGGGAGGAGGAGATAGGCTCAACAAATCTCGGAAAATTTTGTGAAGAACATGTCGAATTGTTGAAGGCCGATGTTATCCTTGTTTCCGATACCGGTATGATAGCCAGGGATATTCCTTCCATTACTACAGGATTAAGAGGTCTGGCCTACTGGGAGGTTGAAGTGACGGGCCCTAACAGGGATCTCCATTCCGGATTATATGGAGGTGCCGTAGCCAATCCCATCAACGAATTATGCAAAATGATTGCCAGCATTACCGACGCCCAGAATAGGATCACTATTCCGGGTTTTTATGATGATGTCGTTGAAGTTTCCTCAGAAGAAAGGACGAAGCTCTCGCAGATTCCCTTTAACGAAAACAGATACAGGGAGGCATTGGATGTGGAACAGTTAAAAGGTGAAGATGGATATAGCACAACAGAGCGTACCGGAATAAGACCAACATTCGACGTTTGTGGTATTTGGGGTGGTTATACCGGTGAGGGGTCTAAAACGATATTGCCTTCAAAAGCGTACGCCAAAATAAGCAGCAGGTTGGTTCCAAATCAGGATCATGAAAAGATTGCTGTAATGTTCAAAAATCATTTTGAATCAATAGCGCCAAAGTCGGTGAAGGTTTCTGTTACTATTCATCATGGCGGACAAGGTTGTCTGTGTCCAATAGATCATCCCGGATATCTTGCAGCAGAGAAGGCCATATATAATGTCTATGGGAAATATCCTGTGCCGGTTAGAAGCGGAGGAAGTATTCCCATCGTTTCAACTTTTGAAAAAGTGTTAGGAATTAAAACGATTTTGATGGGATTTGGACTTGAATCTGATGCGATTCACTCTCCTAATGAAAGTTTCCTGTTGGAAAATTTCTATAACGGAATAAGGAGTGTTGTTCAATTTTATCATTTTTTTGGTGAGGGGAGGTAGAAAAATACCCCCTCTTTTAAAAATGGGCTGAATTTTTATTCAGCCCATTTTTGTTTGCGAAAAATATTTTTATTTCAATAAATGTGTGTTTTTTTGTAAAAAAGCAGAAAAAATATCGATTTTAATGTTAAAAAAACATGAAATCATCAAAATGACATCAAAAAAATGGGGGTGTATTAAAAAAATACATACTTTAGCTGAAAATTTTGAATTTATTAATTTCTAATTATAATAATTATGGCAACATTTAGATTTAAAGCGCTGGAGATTTTGATGACGCGCAAACCTATTGAGGTCAAACGCGAAGAGAACCTGACATCAGATTACTATGGTATGTTGGTTTTTGATCGTGCCAAGATGAAGAAATATCTATCCAAGGATTCTTACAAAGGAATCATTGATGCAATCGATAATGGTACAACCATCGATCGTAAGATCGCCGATCAGGTTGCTATCGGAATGAAAGCATGGGCAATCGAGAACGGTGCTACTCACTACACACACTGGTTCCATCCATTGACAGATGGTACTGCTGAGAAGCATGATGCCTTTATTGACCACTCTGAACTGGGCGGCGTTGTCGAAAGCTTCCCCGGCAAATTGTTAGCTCAACAAGAACCCGATGCATCTTCTTTCCCAAGCGGTGGTATTAGAAATACATTTGAAGCAAGAGGATATACTGCATGGGATGTTTCTTCCCCTGCCTTCATTGTCGGAACGACATTATGTATTCCTACCATATTTATCTCCTATACCGGCGAAGCGCTTGACTATAAAGCACCATTACTCAAGGTTTTAAATGCTGTCGACAAAGCAGCTGTTGATGTTTGCCAATATTTCGATAAAAATGTAACCCAGGTAACCGCAAACCTTGGTTGGGAACAAGAATATTTTCTGGTTGACGAGGCATTGTTTATTGCCCGCCCCGACCTCGTGCTGACTGGCCGTACGCTGATGGGTCACTCCTCTGCTAAAGATCAGCAGTTGGAAGATCATTATTTCGGATCAATTCCTGAGCGCGTTGCTGCTTTCATGATGGATCTGGAGAATGAGGCTTACAAATTGGGAATTCCGGTGAAAACTCGTCACAATGAGGTTGCGCCTAACCAATTTGAGCTTGCTCCAATCTTTGAGGAAGCTAATTTGGCCAATGACCATAATCAGCTGATTATGGATTTGATGAACAAGATTGCCCGTCACCACGGATTCAGGGTGTTGCTGCATGAAAAACCTTTCTCTGGAATCAATGGTTCAGGAAAGCATAACAACTGGTCACTTTCTACAAATACTGGCGTAAACCTGTATTCTCCGGGAAAAAATCCAAAATCAAACACTCAGTTCCTGACATTCATTGTCAACACGATTAAAGCAGTTTACGACAATCAGGATTTACTTCGCGCATCTATCGTTTCTGCCAGTAATGCTCACAGACTTGGCGCCAATGAGGCTCCGCCAGCGATCATTTCTACATTCCTGGGTACAGAAGTCAATGCGATGTTAGACCAGATTGAAGAGATGGTAGGTGAGAAGAAAATGACTCCGGACGAAAAGACCGATCTCAAGTTAAACATCGGACGCATTCCTGAAATATTATTAGACAATACAGATAGAAACCGGACTTCACCATTTGCATTCACAGGTAATCGTTTCGAATTCAGGGCTGTTGGTTCTTCCGCAAACTGTGCTTCAGCTATGATTTCGTTGAACTCTGTCGTTGCTGCACAATTGATTCAGTTCAAAAAGGATGTTGATAAATTGATTGAATCAAATGTCAAGAAGGATGAAGCTATTTTAAAGGTTCTTAAGAGATATATCAGCGAGTGTAAGCCTGTTCGTTTCGACGGAAATGGTTACAGTCAGGAATGGGCTGTTGAGGCAGAGCGTCGCGGTCTTACCAACATTAAGAGCGTTCCGCTTGCTTTGGATGCTTATCTGTACAAGAGCTCCAGAAAAGTATTTGAATCACTTGATATTTTCAACGAGAAGGAGCTGGAAGCCCGTGTTGAAGTTGAGTATGAAAAATATATCAAGAAAATCCAGATTGAGGCACGAGTTCTTGGGGATTTAGCCATCAACCATATCGTTCCTACAGCCATTGCATATCAGACGACATTAATTGAAAACGTACAGGGATTGAAATCGATCTTCTCTGATGATGAATTCAATGAATTGGCGGGTGCTCGTAAAGATCTGATCAAGGAGATTTCTAATCACATTTCCAACATCAAGTCCAAGACGAAAGATATGATCGAGGCCAGAAAAGTTGCAAATGTAATTGATGAAACAAGAGAAAGGGCTTTGGAATACGAACAAAAAGTTAAGCCATATCTGGAAGATATTCGCTACCACATTGACAAACTTGAATTGGTGGTCGATAACGAACTATGGCCATTACCAAAATATCGTGAGCTTTTATTCACACGTTAGTTTTAGATAGTTGACTAGTCCTAAAAAAGCGATACAGGTTTAACAGGACGAAATTAATTAATTAATAGATGGTTTCAAGGCTAGCCTTGAAACCATCTGCTTTTTTATAGGTTCTTATTTTTACCGTTTTTTGACGATGCATTTGTGCGGGTGTAAGCATGTAGCATGAGTAATGGGGGCGCTTGTTGTTATAAACATGTATACTGTCATTTACAAGTTTCTTCATAGTGTCCATGTCAACATTATATTGTTCCAGTTGAAATTCCTCTTTTAGGATGCCATTCACTCGTTCAGCTACTGCATTTGCATATGGATCGTAGCTCTCAGTCATACTACATTTTATCTTTCTTTTCACAAGCAGATTCTGGTACTGATCACAGCAATATTGTATTCCTCGATCAGAGTGGTGAATCAATGGTTCATTCTTATATTCCCGTTTCTTGACAGCCATATTCAATGCCCTCAGGGTGCCGTCAACTCCTAAACTATTTGACAGATCGTGCCCAACCACCTTCTTGGAATAGGCATCGGTAACTAATGCCAGATAACAGTGTTTGTTCCTATTTCCAATATAAGTGATATCTGAAACCCATACCTGCTCCGGCCTGGTTAGCTGTATTTGTTCAACCAGATTCTTATGCTTGTGGAACCGGTGGTGAGAGTTCGTCGTTGTTCTATAGCTCCTCTTAGGTTTTATAATCAAGTGATTGGCTTTTAGGATAGCAAACAGTTTATCCCGGCCAACTCCTAGTTCCCTGAGGGGCTCTTCCAATAAATAATGAAGCTTTCGAGTCCCAATTCGTGGCATTTGCCTACGAACCCCCCGTACAAGACGGACCACCTTTGTGGCAGTATGCTGACGCTTTGATTTTGAACGCTTTTTACGGTAATAAACCTGTCTATCTAACCCGAGCAATTCACAGGTAGAAACTATCGTTTCTTTGCTTTCTTTTCGGAATCGGTCGATTGCTCGGGTAAGGAGTTTTTTCGTATTGGAATTTTAAACTCTTGTTCTGCCATGTCGATCATCATGTCAAAGAAGATCACTTTTTTATCGGCATTCTCAACTTGCTTCTCCAAAAATGCTTTTTGCTTTTCCAAAAGTTTTACTCGCTGTTCCAACTCCAGGAGCTTTTGGTCCTTCGATTTGGGCATATTTAATGACGTTTGATTGTCCCAATCAAAACTACCATATTTTCGAACCCAATGAACAACCGTGTGTGACCCTTGTATGCCATACTTATTGCTGGCTTCTGTTGCGGTCATTTCTCCCTGTTCAACTTCGTGAACAATCTGCAATTTAAAGGACATTGAATAATCCTTTTGCGTACGCTTAACATACTCTTTCCCAAATTCTTCCTCCATAGCTTTACTTTTTGTGTATCGCTATTTCAGGACGAGACAAGTACACAGTAGAAGCCGCTTCCGATTAAATTCGGAGGCGGTTTTTTTTTACTCTCAATGTTTGAAGGGGTTGTCAGTCAACTTTACTCTTCGATTCTTCAACTCAAAGAAGCTGGAATAGCTCTCATTTCCTGTGAGCAGGTCTTTTCTCACCAAAAGCAATTCGAATTCCTTTAGTTCTTTCCACCTTTGTTCGGAAAGGAGGAAGTCTTCTGTCCTGGAAAATTCTATGACTGTTTGACGGTAACGCTTCGTTCCCGTCTTTTTGAATGCAACCAGTGCGGTGATTTGAGCAGAAATCGTAGGCTCTGCTTTCCAGCTCAAGAGTCTGGCACCCGAAGTCTTTTTCAAAACGGGTTTAAAATCAGACAATGAATTCCAAATTGGGCGAATCGATATTGGGTGATAATCCAGCGTCAGCTGAAAGTCTTTCCTGATTTGTGCATCTAATAGCGCAGATTTTATGGTGTCTGCAACAGGTTCAGTAACGACAGGTTTTGCCAATACGACGGAGCGGTGGTCATCATTAATTTCTGCTTTTGAATTCAATTGATTTTCGCATAACGCTTTAACTTGGTTTTCAGTCAGTTTTCCAATATTCGATGCACTGTAAAAAGCGAAACCTTTAACCTTATCATTTTGGCGTAGGAAATTAATCTGATTGTTCAGCTCATCGGGTAACATCCATCCATTTTTCCCAGCAGTAGACTTGTACAACGCCTGACCAATATAAAGCGGTTTGCCATAACTATTTTCGCTCCACCATTGAACCAAGGATGTGAAGTCACCAAAATGATTCCCTTTTTCCCAATATAATTGCGGGATAACAAAATCTATCCACCCATTTACTAACCATTTGCGAACATCAGCATATAAATCGTCATACGAACTTGTTGCCCGAAGTCCGGATGATCCACTTGGATCGACCGACTTATTTCTCCAAATGCCAAACGGACTAATGCCAAACTTTATACCCGGTTTTATCGAATGGAGCGATTCTGTTAGCGAGGCAACAAATTTGTTGATGTTTTCTCGTCTCCATTCCTTAATTTTCTTTGGAAAAAATCCCTGGCCATATTTTGTAAAGCTCTTCTCATCACCAAATCTTTTCCCTTCAACAGGATATGGGTAGAAATAATCATCCAGGAGAATTGCGTCAACATTATAATTATGAGCGACTTCTGAGATGACTTCAACTACATGATCTCTAACTTCAGGGTAACCGGGATCCAGGAAATATTTTTTATCATATTCTTTGACATATTCAGGATGTTTGGCAGCAAAGCTTTTCGGATCGAGTTGATAATAACCTAAATTCCTTACTCTAAATGGATTAAACCAGGCATACAACTCCATTCCTCTTTGGTGGCACATCCTGATAGCCCATTCAAGTGGATCATAAAACGGAGTGGGAGCCAAACCCTGTTTACCGGTCAGGAAACGCGACCAAGGTTCAGTTTTCGATTGGTAAAAGGCGTCAGAGGCAGCTCTTACCTGGAGTATTACGACATTTAAATTAAATTTTTCAAATGTATCCAGAAGTTGCAAAAATTCCCTCTTCTGTTCATCTACCGTTAAATTCGGTTTCGAAGGCCAGTCAATGTTGTTGATTGTCGCAATCCAAACAGCTCTGAATTCAATTTTTTTCGATTCAGGCAAGTTTTCCAAGGCCGACTTGTCTTTTTCGACAATCAGTCTATTCTCGCTATTACCCAGAGCGGGGAGGAAAAGCAAGATCAATGATAATAGAACTTCAGTCCGAAGGATTAAATTCATCCAGGGTAATATTTGACAAATGCTTCCATCGCCTCGTATTCAGCCATTCCTAAATGATTGTACAAATTAGCAGTAGAACGGTTACGCTCTTCTGCCCTTTGCCAAAATTCACGTTCATCTTCACCCATAAACATGGCTCCTTCTTTTTGGGATTGGTGGCGCAAGATCGCTTCTCTTTTTCTGGAAAGTTCTATTGGACTAATTGGTACTGCCATTTCGATTTCATCGGCTTCCCATTCTGCCCAAGCACCTCTGTATAGCCAAACCCAGCAATCTTTCATCCATGCTTTGGTCTTAACATGTTCCAGGGCGATAAATATTGCATCCAGACAGACTCTGTGCGTTCCGTGCGGATCCGATAGATCTCCGGCAGCAAAAATCTGATGCGGATGAATCGATTCTAACAGATTTACAATTAGTTGAACATCTGTTTCTGATACTGGCGATTTAGATTTTAGTCCAGTTTCATAAAATGGAAGGTCAAGAAAATGGATATTTTCATCTTTCAGACCAAAATATCTCAGTGCTGATCGTGCTTCCATCCGTCGAATCAAACTTTTCACCTTTCTGAGATCCGGAATATCGATATCGTTGTCCTTTTTGTTTTTTATGAAATTCAGAATCTTATCCTGCTGTTGTTTGGCGACCGGATTATCAATATCGTAAAAATCAATGTATTCCTGATGAAAATCAAGAAAACGGGTAACGTATTCATCGGAAACAGCAAAATTGCCAGATACCTGATACGCAACATGTACGTCGTGACCCTGTTCGATCAGGCGTAAGAGTGTACCACCCATCGAAATCACATCATCATCCGGATGGGGACTAAAAATTACCACCCTTTTTTTCTCAGGTTGAGCTCTTTCCGGACGGAACGTATCATCGACGTTCGGTTTTCCGCCGGGCCAACCGGTAATCGTATGTTGAAGGTCGTTAAATACCTTGATGTTAATTTTATAGGCCGATCCAACAGTTGCAAGGAGGTCACTTAATCCGTGGTCGTTATAATCCTTTCCGGTAAGCTTCAGAAGTGGTTTGTTGGTTTTGAGGCATAACCAAAGAACTGCTTTCCGGATCAGCCGGTCCTCCGACCAATCCATGCTATCCAGAAGCCACGGCGTCTTCATCCTGATAAGGTGCAGTGCGGCACCGGTGTCTAAAATCACTTTGGCATTGGAATGAAGCTGGATATATGATGCCGGCACCTGACTACTCGTTTCGTCTTCGACCATTTGCTTGATTACCTTCGCTTTAGTCTCACCAAACGCCGTAAGAATTATTTTTTTAGCATTCAACATGGTTGATATTCCGATGGTAATCGCGCTCCTCGGAACATTTTCAAAACCTCTGAATTGAACTGCTTCTTCTTGTCTGGTTATCGGGTCAAGCGTGATAATGCGGGTTTTAGTATTGCGCCCGGAGCCGGGCTCGTTAAATCCGATGTGGCCACTTCGACCGATTCCCAATAACAAAATGTCAATTCCCCCTACACTTTCAATTTTTCTCTCGTACTCGCGACAATAATCATGCACTTCATCCAGTAAAATAGTACCATCAGGTATATGAATATTTTCATGAAGGATATCAACATGGTTAAATAAATTTGACCGCATGTACTGATGATAACTATGAATTGAATGAGAAGATAAAGGGTAATACTCATCCAAGTTGAAGGTTATCACATTTCGGAAACTCAAACCTTCTTGCTTGTGCATTCTCACTAGTTCGGCATAAATACCGAGTTGGGTAGAACCAGTAGCGAGTCCTAAGACGCACATTCTACCTTCTTTCTGTGTGCTGATAATCAGGTTGCTAATTTCTTGCGCAACTTCGATAGAAGCATCAGAGCTTTCCTGAAAAATGAAAGTGGGTATCTTTTCGTATTTGGTAAGTACGTCCCGATGTGTAAGGTTGGTTGGTAGGTGATCCAATGAGTGATCGAATATTGGATTTTGACTTTGTAATTTGTTGTTGAGATTTATCACTTTATTCTGTATAAATGGTGATGAATTTTGAAATAATTGCTCCCGATTTGTGTTGCGTGGAGGTAAGATTATATACGTAAAATTAGAAAAAAATTACGGATTCAATAAAATTTTGTGATAATATCCTCTATCATGGCATCCTCCGTGGGGTCATATTCGCTCTTAAGATTAACCATTAAAGCGTTGGCAGACAGTTGCCACAAGAAGGCATCGAGTCCTCCGCGGTATTTTTTAATTAATTCATATGGAGAGCTACCAGTCTCCCGGTTAATAAGCTTTACAAATAATTTTACCTGTCTGATATTAAGAGACTTGAGGGTGTCAATGTAGGTTCTGTAAATATGCTTTTCGTACCACTTTAAATAGGCTTTTCCCTGCGATTTTGTTCGATAAATTGAATCAAGTTCGGCATTTACCAGCTTCATTTCACTCGAAACAATCTTGGAAAGGGGATAGGTTCGCTTTATATCATCGTATAATTGGTGGTATTTTCGCTCTTTCAACTTGTCTTTAAGAACATATTCGCCGACAATTTCAATGGGTGGAAACGTGAAATGAAGCATGGTATCGGCGGAAACTGCAGCCCGCAGGTTTGAGTCCTGAATTGCTTTTTCCCGTTCGGCTTGTAAGATCAGTCTTGAAGTCTGAGCAGACAAGTCGCTGCCGGCAAGTAGAAAAATTAACACCAGTGAAACCATCATTCCACGGGAGAAAATATGCCTGGTGTGTTCATTCAGTTTCATTGTTGCAACTCGTTTCTTTTTTGCTCCAGAAAAAGTGATACCGCCTTTAAGACTGCAAGTGCATCATTGATTGAGGTGACCGAATCAAGTATGACTGTCAATTTCCCTTTGTTTTCCTTCACTTTGCATTTCGAAGGATTCTTCATGATCCACTGCATTAATCCGGCAAACTCCCTGGAATGGTAGTATTTGGAGGATTGATCAGAAGGAAGATAGCAAATCATTCGTTTATCCTTGACGATTAGCTTTTCCATGTTTAGGGCAATCGCTATCCAGCGAAGCCTGACTACATTCAATAATTCTCCAGCGGGTTTAGGAATTTGTCCGAAACGGTCAACGAGGGTTCCTTCAAACAGTTTCAGGGTTTCTTCATTTTTTAGATCGTCCAATTCACGATAAAGCAATACGCGCTCCGAAATACTGGAAACATAATCGTCAGGGAAAAGCAATTCCAGATCTGTATCGATCGTACAATCTCTGATAAATGAGGTCTGAAGAAATGCGTTTTGTTGATCCTTAATTTCCTGATCATCAAAAACACCCTGAAACTCATCGTCTCTGAGTTCTTCCATCGCTTCGTTCAGAATCCGCTGGTAGGCTTCGAAACCTATATCAGCAATGAAGCCGCTTTGTTCCCCGCCCAGGAGATTACCTGCACCACGAATATCCAAATCCTGCATCGCCAGACTAAAACCACTTCCAATATCAGAAAATTCTTCTATTGCCTGTAATCTTCTCTTTGCTTCCGGAGTCATAGCTTCCAGCGGTGGAGTCAATAAATAGCAGTATGCCTTTTTATTGGATCGACCGACACGCCCCCTTAGCTGATGCAGTTCACTCAGGCCAAAATTATGCGCGTTGTTGATGAGGATCGTGTTCGTATTGGGGATATCAAGCCCCGATTCAATGATAGTAGTCGCAATTAGCACGTCGTAATCACCGTTGATGAAATCGAACATTACCTTTTCCAACTTGTCGCCCTCCATCTGACCGTGTCCAACGATAGTTTTAACGCCCGGACAAAGTTTGTGGATAAGCCTCTCCAACTCAAAAATATTGGTGATTCGGTTGTTGATGAAGAATACTTGACCACCTCTTGAAACTTCATACATAATGGCCTCTTTGATAACCTCTTCGTCAAATAAATGGACTTCTGTCGAAATCGGATATCTGTTTGGTGGCGGGGTACTGATTATGGAAAGATCCCTGGCGCCCATTAATGAAAATTGGAGAGTTCGTGGAATGGGGGTGGCCGTCAAAGTCAACGTATCCACATTGATTTTCAACTGTTTCAATTTTTCTTTAACCGAAACGCCAAATCGTTGTTCTTCATCAACGATTAACAATCCGAGGTCTTTGAATTTCACTTCTTTCCCAATCATTTTGTGTGTTCCTATCAGGATATCAACCTTTCCGGTAGATAGATCATGTAAGACTTTTTTTACATCCGCCGAATGGCGTAATCTGCTGATATATTCAACATTACATGGAAAGTTGCGCAGTCTTTCTCTGAATGTTTTATAATGTTGTAATGCCAAAATAGTTGTGGGAACCAGAATTGCAACCTGCTTGCTATCGGTAACGGCCTTAAAAGCGGCTCTCACCGCAATCTCTGTTTTCCCAAATCCAACATCACCGCAAATGAGCCTATCCATCGGCATCAATCGCTCCATGTCTTCCTTGACAGAAATTGTCGCTTTAATTTGATCAGGGGTATCTTCGTAAATGAAACTGGCCTCCAATTCTTGTTGCAGGTACGTATCTGGCATGAAGGCGTATCCTTTTTCCATCTTTCTTGCAGCGTAGAGCGCAATCAGTTCCCGGGCAATATCCTTAACTTTCGTCTTGGTTTTATTCTTCATGTTCTGCCAGGCGGCAGTTCCCAGTTTATGAATAGCGGGTTCCTGACCCTCCTTGCCCTTGTACTTGGAAATTCGGTGCAACGAATGGATGCTTACCAAAAGAGAATCATTATCACGATAGGAGAGTCTTACGGCTTCCTGCATAACTCCGTTGACTTCAGATTTTACCAGTCCGGCAAATTTCCCGATGCCGTGATCCGTATGAACCACATAATCTCCAACCTGAAGTTTGCTTAGTTCCTTGAGGGTAATTGCTTGTCGGGAGGGCTTTTTCGTACGCAACTTGTATCGATGGTACCGTTCAAAAATCTGATGATCATTGTAGCAACAGATTTTCAGATCATGGTCAATAAACCCTTCCTGAAGCGCAAATGATAATGAATCAAGCTTTTGCGGATCTCCTTTGTCGTCAAATATCGAATGCAGTCGGTCTATCTGTTTTGAGCTGGAGGATAAAATAAGATTATGATAGCCGTTGTGCCTGTTTTCCTTAAGGTTAGCACCCAGCAGGTCGAAGTTTTTATTGAAAACGGGTTGAGGTGAGGTGTGAAATTCTGCGTGTAGATTACCGCTCTTTCTATTCGATTTCAGTTCAATTTGAACAAATTTCTTCAAGAAAGATTTGAAAAGATCGCCGGAAAGAAAATTTCCGTTAAACTGCACTTCATCGCTGTTGTGCTCCTCAATGGCGTTAAAATTTAAATCTCTGATGTAATTTGTCAGGTGATCAAAGTCTTTTGAAACGAGATAGGTCTCCTTATCAAGAAACTCAAAGAAGGAGACTTTTTTCTCTTCGCCGAGTCCGTCCTGTATATTTGGAATGATAGCGATCCTGGAATATGGAACTTTCGAGATCTGATCCTCAATATCGAATGACCGGATCGAATCAACAACATCACCGAAGAAATCAATGCGATATGGATCCTCGTTAGAGTAGGAGAAAATATCAATGATAGAACCCCGAATCGAGTATTGGCCGGGCTCAAAGACAAATTCTACCCGCTCAAATCCGTACTCAAACAGTAATTCATTGATAAACGAAATAGAGAGCTTTTCCCCTGTTTTTATGTGAAGTGTATGCTTTTGAAGTCCACTTTCTGAAACAACCATCTCCATGATGGCCTCCGGGTATGTAACAATCAGGTATTTCTTTTCCTTTACAGAAAGTTTATTCAGGACATCCGTTCGCAGAATAATATTTTCATTGTCAATATGATCGTGCCAGATATTGCGTTTGTACGAAGATGGGAAAAAAAGCAAATCATCTTCACGCCCAAGTACATGCAGGTCATCATAGAAGAATGCAGCTTCTTCACGGTCGTTCAGGATGAAAAGTGATTGATAAGGATTCATCTCCCTCAAGACAGAAAATGCCACGGTTGCTGATGATCCCGATAATCCGGATAATGAAATTTTTTTTACTCCGGCTGCGGCCAAAGTCTCCTTTAATCCAATTAGCGATGGATGGGAACGGTATAAATGCAGAAAATCTGTTAATTCCAATTTGTGCCTTTCTGTGGATTGCGCGAAGTTACTAATTTTGGAGATTATGTCTAGCCAGAAACGCTATGTAATCGATTTTTGTTACTTTGTGGAGTGATTTCAGTAGGAATTTTTAATTGAAATTTGTTGAAGATGAAGGTATTTAAGTTTGGAGGTGCTTCGGTAAGAGATGCGGCAGGAGTTATCAATACGGCTAAAATTATATGTGCGGAGCAGGATCAGTTGATCATTGTTGTTTCTGCTATGGGAAAAACTACGGATGCCCTGGTTGAGGTAACCCGTAATTATTTTGATGGGAAGGTTGAAGAGGCCTTGGAAGGAATTATCCGTCTGAAAAACAATCATTTAAATATTTTGAATGAGCTGTTTGAAGAGGGGGATGAAAAATTGATGTTTACCATCAACCAGGAGTTTGATGCGCTGATCAAAAGGGTAGAAATTGTTCCTTCTTTAAACTATGATTTTGAGTATGATCAGATAGTTTCAACGGGAGAAATGATCTCGACTGAGATTGTGGCTGCCTATTTAAATAAGGTGGGTAAAATTACCAAATGGATTGATGCAGGGCATTATATCCGAACCAATGATACATGGCGGGAAGGGGAGATCGACTGGGAGCTTACCAGGAAGCTGTTGCCACAAGCATTTCAATTCAATGAAAACAGCGTATGTCTGACGCAGGGATTTATTGGAGCTACCACCTTCAATCTTACTACCACCCTGGGAAGAGAGGGGTCAGATTATACGGCAGCGGTCATTGCCAATGTAATGAATGCGGAGAGTGTGACTATTTGGAAGGACGTTCCCGGAATCATGAATGCTGATCCTCACCGGTATGACTCGACCCACAAACTGGATATGCTTTCCTATCGTGAAGCAGTGGAAATGACCTATTATGGGGCGAAGGTAATTCACCCAAAAACGATGAAACCACTGGTGGAAAAATCGATACCACTTTATGTCCGCTCTTTTATCCATCCGGAGGATCCGGGTTCACTAATTTGTCACATTGATCATCCGATGGAGTACTTGCCGGTGTATATTAATAAGGAGGATCAAATTCTTATTACGATATCACCAAAAGATTTCTCGTTCATTGCGGAAGAGAGTATAGGTGACATATATAAACTTTTCGCTCAGAACAGGATTAAGCTGAACCTCGTTCAACAATCCGCCATGAATTTTTCAGGAGCAATCGACAAACCTGAGCGAGGTTTTGAGAAGCTTATCGAGGACCTAAAGAGACGGTTTGTTGTTCATTACAATGAAAATCTTGAATTGCTCACAATCAGGTATTATAATAATGACATCATTCAAAAAATGACAAAAGATCGTATTGTCTTTGTTGAACAAAGAACCAGAACAGCCGCAAGATTTTTACTTAAATAACCGGTGAATTCCAATCAAATATCCTGATTGCTTGAAAATGTTAGCCTTTCTCCTTTAACCTGTTCGAAGAAAACTCCCTTTTCACCGGGTTTTGGGTTTTCATAGACTAAATTCCCGTTCACAAAGGTCTGACAGACGTAGTAGTAAAATGATTCGCCTTCGAATGGCGACCAATTACATTTTGCTTGAATATTATCTTTTGAAACAGTCCATCTGCCAGCATCAACAAGAACGAGGTCGGCCTTATATCCTTTGCGAATATATCCCCGCTTTTCAATTCCGAATAGGTCAGCAGGCGCGTGACACATTTTTTCGACTATTTTTTCGATAGATATTTTACCATTTCTGCTCATTTCGAGCATAGCGAGCAAGGAATGTTCAACCAATGGTCCTCCGGAAGGCATTTTTAGATATGGATTGCTTTTTTCTTCCTCTGTGTGCGGGGCATGATCGGTGGCAATTATATCAATTTTGTTTTCGTTCACAGCCTTAATCAGTGCAGAACGATCGTTCGCAGATTTAATTGCCGGGTTCCATTTGATCCTGGCTCCATATTTTTCGTAATCGGCGTCTGAAAACCAAAGATGATGTACACATGCCTCGGCGGTTATTTTTTTATTTTTTAGCGGTACAGAGTCGAAAAGTGCGATCTCCGCAGCCGTTGAAACGTGCAGAATATGTAAGCGTGTACCAAATTTTTTAGCCAGTTCTACCGCTTTTGAGGAGGAATTGAAGCATGCACTTGCATCTCTGATCTTGGGATGCTCGCTGATTGGAATATCTTCTCCATATTTTTCTATTGCCGCGGCGAGGTTGGCCTGAACGATATTTTCATCTTCGCAGTGAACCGCAATCAACATTTTAGATTTCTGAAAGAGAGAGGATAAAGTCACTGGATTATCTACGAGCATATTTCCGGTCGATGAACCCATGAATACCTTTATTCCGCAAACGTTGGAAGGATCCGTTTTCAGAAGCTCTTCGAGGTTATCGTTGGTTGCTCCTATATAAAAGGAGAAATTGGCCAGTGAAATCTCAGAAGCTCTTTCATATTTTTGATTTAACAATTCCTGTGTTGTGGTTTGTGGTACCGTGTTTGGCATTTCCATGAAAGAAGTAATCCCTCCGGCAACAGCGGCCTTCGATTCTGAGTAGATATCCCCTTTGTGGGTAAGACCTGGTTCACGAAAATGAACCTGATCGTCAATAACTCCTGGAAGTAAAAGCTTGCCGGATGCGTCAATTACGGTTGCGTTTGCTAAAATTGCTTGAGGAACGGCCTCTCTGAAGATTTTTTCAATGATACCGTTTCGTATCAATAGGCTGGTATCTCGCAGGATTTTCCCTTCATTGACAACTTTGGCATCTTTAATAATCAGGTCTTTCATCAGTGTATAATTAGTTTTTATTGGTCAAGTGGAATCGAAGATCAGCGAAGCTAATCGCTACACATTCATTTTTGATTGGCGTGAATATAGTCCAAGTATATTTCGAATTTATTTCGTGTTTTTTATAGGCTGAACGGAATAGTTGAAGGTACATAAAAAATTACATTTTTTTCGCAGGGTTCGAAAAATAGCTTGCAATTTTCATTTTGATAACGCCCTTAAAAGCTTCCCCGAATATTCCACCGCTCATTTTTGAAGCACCCTCTTTGCGATCTGTAAAAATAATTGGCACTTCAATGATTTTAAATCCAAGTCGCCAGGTTTTGAATTTCATTTCTATCTGAAACCCGTATCCCTTCATTTTTATTCGGTTTAGATCGATTTTTTCAAGTACGCCTCTGCGGTAACATTTGAAGCCGGCTGTTGTATCCATGATATTCATACCGGTAACCATCCTGACATATTTAGAGGCCAGGTAAGACATCAATACACGTTTAAGGGGCCAATTAATGACATTGATCCCAGAAATATATCTTGATCCGATAGCTAAATCTGCACCCTTCTCCGCACATGCCTTGTATAAATTGGGCAGTTCATTCGGGTCATGTGAGAAATCTGCATCCATTTCAAAGATGTACTGGTATTCATTGTCCAAAGCCCAATTGAATCCAGCCAGATATGCTGTTCCCAATCCAAGCTTTCCCTTGCGCTCAAGCATAAAAAGTTGTTCCGGAAATTGTTGTTGCAGACTTCTTACAATTTCAGCTGTGCCGTCCGGGGAATTATCATCAACCACTAGAATGTGAAATGGTTTTTGAAGATTGAAGACCGTTCGGATCATCCGTTCAATGTTCTCTTTCTCGTTGTAGGTAGGAATTATAATTACGCTGTCAGACACATCCTTTATTTTATGTTGAGTCGGTAAAAATAATACAATTGCGCTAATCCTGAATTCAAAATGGCGAGTTTGAATTCTTTTTTTATTTTTTTTACGGGGTTTAACGTTTCAGATTTTCAAATGGATAGCGTCCAAATAATTTTTTTCTCAAAACATTTTTTACCAGAAGGTTTGTATAGGATAAAAAAAGGGATTACATTTGCACTCCCAAACCGGCGGAAGAGAGACTGGAAAGACAGGTTGCTTGGAATGCTGGATTTAGGGGAAAAGAAGTAAAAGCTAAGAAAGAGCAAAAGTTCATTGAAAAATATTAAGAAAGGTTAGAAGAGAGAGAAACTAGTATCCCGGTACATTTTTTCTGAGATGAAGGGGCTGAGCAGGGTAACCTGATTGGTTTTTGAGTTGAAGGGGAGATGTTCATACGAGGGAAAAGAAGTAAAGCCTGAGGTTCTGGATTATATTTAAAATTTTCTATACAACGGAGAGTTTGATCCTGGCTCAGGATGAACGCTAGCGGGAGGCTTAACACATGCAAGTCGAGGGGTATTAGTAGCAATACTGAGAGACCGGCGCACGGGTGAGTAACGCGTATGCAACCTGCCCTTTACAGGAGGATAGCCCGCTGAAAGGCGGATTAATACTCCATACTATTAAGGTACCGCATGGTATTTTGATAAAAGCTGAGGCGGTAAAGGATGGGCATGCGTGACATTAGCTAGTTGGTAGGGTAACGGCCTACCAAGGCTACGATGTCTAGGGGTTCTGAGAGGAAGGTCCCCCACACTGGTACTGAGACACGGACCAGACTCCTACGGGAGGCAGCAGTGAGGAATATTGGTCAATGGGCGCGAGCCTGAACCAGCCATCCCGCGTGCAGGAAGACGGCCCTATGGGTTGTAAACTGCTTTTGTGCAGGAAGAACGCTTGATACGTGTATTGAGGTGACGGTACTGCATGAATAAGCACCGGCTAACTCCGTGCCAGCAGCCGCGGTAATACGGAGGGTGCAAGCGTTATCCGGATTTATTGGGTTTAAAGGGTGCGTAGGCGGTCTTATAAGTCAGTGGTGAAAATCTGCAGCTCAACTGTAGACCTGCCATTGAAACTGTGAGACTTGAGTAACCATGAGGTAGGCGGAATGTGTAGTGTAGCGGTGAAATGCTTAGATATTACACAGAACACCGATTGCGTAGGCAGCTTACTAGCGGTTTACTGACGCTGATGCACGAAAGCGTGGGGATCAAACAGGATTAGATACCCTGGTAGTCCACGCCGTAAACGATGATAACTCGCTGTTGGCGATACACAGTCAGCGGCTTAGCGAAAGCGTTAAGTTATCCACCTGGGGAGTACGCTCGCAAGAGTGAAACTCAAAGGAATTGACGGGGGCCCGCACAAGCGGAGGAACATGTGGTTTAATTCGATGATACGCGAGGAACCTTACCTGGGCTTAAATGTGGAGTGACTGCCGAAGAAATTTGGTTTTCCGCAAGGACGCTCTACAAGGTGCTGCATGGTTGTCGTCAGCTCGTGCCGTGAGGTGTCGGGTTAAGTCCCATAACGAGCGCAACCCTTATGATTAGTTGCTAACAGGTCAAGCTGAGGACTCTAGTCAGACTGCCACCGTAAGGTGTGAGGAAGGTGGGGATGACGTCAAATCAGCACGGCCCTTATGTCCAGGGCTACACACGTGTTACAATGGCCGATACAGAGGGCAGCGACCAAGCGATTGGGAGCTAATCCGGAAAAGTCGGTCTCAGTTCGGATCGGAGTCTGCAACCCGACTCCGTGAAGCTGGATTCGCTAGTAATCGCGCATCAGCCATGGCGCGGTGAATACGTTCCCGGGCCTTGTACACACCGCCCGTCAAACCATGGGAGCCGAGGGTACCTGAAGTCTGTGACCGCGAGGAGCGGCCTAGGGTAAAATTGGTGACTAGGGTTAAGTCGTAACAAGGTAGCCGTACCGGAAGGTGTGGCTGGAACACCTCCTTTCTGGAGGCCAGGGGCTTGAAAAGTACGTTGTATAAAACGGAAGCATACTGGATGAACTCTCTTCTGCCTTTTTTTTAAAAAACAAAGCAATTACAGTCTCGTAGCTCAGTTGGTTAGAGCGCTACACTGATAATGTAGAGGTCCCCAGTTCAACTCTGGGCGGGACTACGAAGACGGGATGAAGTTGGCCTTACGCAGGAAAGAGCGCGTTAGAGGTTGATTTTAGTAAGCAAAAAGACAGACAAAAGACCGGCCTGGTGGCAAGTAAGAAAGAAAGGGGTTCGATTCCCTGCGGATCTACGTACCCGAAGTATAGCGAGGGTAAAGTTCATTGACATGATGGAAGAAACGAAAGAGAGAAAGAGACGCTGGGAGAGTTATTCGGGAGTGTACTTGAGGTAGCGATACTGAAAGGGAAGCTTCAAGAAGCTTAAAACAGTAAGAAAGTAAATAAGGGCGTACGGAGGATGCCTTGGCTCTCAGAGGCGAAGAAGGACGTGATAAGCTGCGATAAGCTGTGGGGAGGTGCAAATAACTGTTAATCCGCAGATTTCCGAATGGGGCAACCCACCTTAGCAATAAGGTATCCCGTTATACGGGAGGCGAACCCGCTGAACTGAAACATCTAAGTAAGCGGAGGAAAAGAAAACAATAGTGATTCCCTTAGTAGTGGCGATCGAACGGGGAATAGCCCAAACCGGCAATGTTTCGGCATTGTCGGGGTTGTAGGGCTGCGATATATGATTTAATCAAGAAGTAGAATTTTTCTGGAAAGTTTAACCATAGGGGGTGAAAGTCCCGTACACGTAATTGATTAAAGAGTTAGCAGAACCCTGAGTAGGGCGGGACACGTGAAATCCTGTCTGAAACTGCCGGGACCATCCGGCAAGGCTAAATACTACTGAGAGACCGATAGTGAACCAGTACCGTGAGGGAAAGGTGAAAAGTACCCCGAACAGGGGGGTGAAATAGTACCTGAAACCGTGCGCCTACAAGCGGTCGGAGCCCATACGTTGGGTGACGGCGTGCCTTTTGCATAATGAGCCTACGAGTTACTCCTCACTGGCGAGGTTAAGCCCAAAGATGGGTGGAGCCGAAGCGAAAGCGAGTCTGAATAGGGCGCTTTAGTCAGTGGGGGTAGACGCGAAACCTTGTGATCTACCCATGGCCAGGTTGAAGGTGAGGTAACACTCACTGGAGGACCGAACCAGGGAACGTTGAAAAGTTCTTGGATGAGCTGTGGGTAGGGGTGAAAGGCTAATCAAACTGGGAAATAGCTCGTACTCCCCGAAATGCATTTAGGTGCAGCCTCGGTTAAGAGTCTTGCAGAGGTAGAGCTACTGATTGGATGCGAGGGCTTCACCGCCTATCAACTCCAGACAAACTCCGAATGCTGTAAGATGCTCACCGGGAGTGAGGGCGCGGGTGCTAAGGTCCGTGTCCGAGAGGAAAAGAATCCGGACCATCAGCTAAGGTCCCCAAGTGTATGTTAAGTTGAATTAACGAGGTCTGATTGCAGAGACAGCTAGGATGTTGGCTTGGAAGCAGCCATTCATTTAAAGAGTGCGTAACAGCTCACTAGTCGAGCGATCGGGCATGGATAATAATCGGGCATCAAACATACCACCGAAGCTATGGATTGATAAGAAATTATCACTGGTAGGGGAGCATTCCAATGGCGTCGAAGCGGTCTCGTGAGGGGTCGTGGAGCGATTGGAAAAGCAAATGTAGGCATAAGTAACGATAAAGGGGGAGAGAAACCCCCTCGCCGATAGACTAAGGTTTCCTGATCAACGCTAATCGGATCAGGGTTAGTCGGGGCCTAAGGGCAAGCCGTGAGGCTGAACCGATGGATAATGGATTAATATTTCCATACTTTTGTATACTGCGATGCAGGGACGGAGTTATGATACATCCGCGTACTGACGGAATAGTACGTTAAAGGGGGTAGGCGTTGATACTGGTAGGCAAATCCGCCAGTAGAGTCGATCCTGACAGTACCGGGAGCCTTCGGGCAACCGGATAGTGATGTTGAAAGCTTCCAAGAAAATCTGCTAAGCTTCAGGTATATGAGACCCGTACCGCAAACCGACACAGGTAGTCAAGGAGAGAATCCTGAGGCGCTCGAGTGAATCATGGCTAAGGAACTAGGCAAAATCGACCCGTAACTTAGGGAGAAGGGTCACCACAGAGATGTGGTCGCAGAAAATTGGTCCAGGCGACTGTTTAACAAAAACACAGGGCTTTGCTAAATCGTAAGATGATGTATAAGGCCTGACACCTGCCCGGTGCCGGAAGGTTAAGAGGGGAGCTTATCTTCGGAGAAGGCTTGAATTGAAGCCCCGGTAAACGGCGGCCGTAACTATAACGGTCCTAAGGTAGCGAAATTCCTTGTCGGGTAAGTTCCGACCTGCACGAATGGTGTAACGATCTGGATACTGTCTCAGCCATGAGCTCGGTGAAATTGTAGTAGCGGTGAAGATGCCGCTTACCCGCAACGGGACGGAAAGACCCCGTGAACCTTTACTGCAACTTCACGTTGGTTCTGGGTAAGTGATGTGTAGGATAGGACGGAGGCTATGAAATGGGTTCGCTAGGACTTGTGGAGCCATCCTTGAAATACGTCCCTTTGCTTGCCTGGGGCCTAATCCCGGAAACGGGAGACATTGTGTGGTGGGTAGTTTGACTGGGGTGGTCGCCTCCAAAAGCGTAACGGAGGCTCCCAAAGGTACCCTCATGGCGATTGGTAACCGCCAGAAGAGTGTAATGGCATAAGGGTGCTTGACTGTGAGACAAACGAGTCGATCAGGGACGAAAGTTGGGCATAGTGATCCGGTGGTTCCGTATGGAAGGGCCATCGCTCAAAGGATAAAAGGTACTCCGGGGATAACAGGCTGATCGCTCCCAAGAGCTCATATCGACGGAGCGGTTTGGCACCTCGATGTCGGCTCGTCACATCCTGGGGCTGGAGAAGGTCCCAAGGGTTCGGCTGTTCGCCGATTAAAGTGGCACGCGAGCTGGGTTCAGAACGTCGTGAGACAGTTCGGTCCCTATCTGTTGTGGGCGTAGGAGACTTGAGAGGAGCTGACACTAGTACGAGAGGACCGCGTTGGACATACCGCTGGTGTACCAGTTGTTCCGCCAGGAGCACCGCTGGGTAGCTACGTGTGGCAGGGATAAGCGCTGAAAGCATCTAAGCGCGAAGCCCCCCTCAAGATTAGGTCTCCATGAAGGGTCGTTGAAGACGACAACGTTGATAGGCTGCAGGTGTAAAGGCAGTAATGTCAAAGCCGAGCAGTACTAATTACCCGAAGCTTTCTACTGGGCGAGAATGATTTTGACCAGAGTTTTTTTTAAAGGAGTAGTTTCTTCCACATGTTAAAATATTGAGATTTATTTGCGCGAACATGATCGTAGAGACGCACGGTGTGCGTCTGGACAACGAGCGAAATGTACAAGCAAAGCGATCGTTAACGTCATTAAGGTGGCAATAGCGACGGGGTTCCACCTCTTCCCATTCCGAACAGAGAAGTTAAGCCCGTCAGCGCCAATGGTACTGCGAAAGTGGGAGAGTAGGTCGCCGCCGACCTTACACCAAGCCCCGGTTCATGAATTTGAGCCGGGGCTTATCTTTTGGCAAAAAGCACAGAGAATGGGGCAAAAAGCATGGGGCAGAGAGCAGGGAGCAGGGAGAACGGAGAACGGGAGAAAGAAGTCTTGAGCGACGAGATTGCTTCAACGGAAATTTTTGCGGTACTCCGAAGGAGTCATTTCCATTATACTTTTAAAATACAAATTGAAATTAGCCAAATTATTATAACCGCTTTCATAACATATCTGAGCAATAGGCTTGTCAGATTCAGCCAGCTTTTTTGAGGCAATACTTATTCTGATCTCCTTGACATATTGAATAAAGGTCTTACCTGTTCTCTTCTTGAAATATCTACAGAAGGAACCTGGTGCCATATTAAGCAGATCGGAAGCAGCCTTAAGACTGATTCCATCCTGAATATTATGAAATACATATTCGTAAACATCTTTAATGTGATCAAGATCTTTAAAATAGCTGGTGGGGTATTCTGGTGTAAGTGATAAACTTTCTTTATCGTCAATCTGGATTAACCCCTTAAAGATATGTAACAACTCAATGTAGCTTTCTAGTCCTTTTAAATCGACGAGTCGCTCCATACACTCAATCACATAGGCAGTCTTTTCTCCTTTGAAGAAGAGGCCGCTATTACCGCGGTTCAGCAATTCCTTGACAGTCTCAAGTTCTGGTAAATTAAAGAAATCCGAACCGACAATGTTTTCATCAAAGTGAATTACAATGCAGGATGGCGGAGCATCATTCTGCCGATCCAATACCTCCCAGCAGTGCGGAAGATCCGGACCAAGTAACACAAGATCTCCTGCTTCAAAACCGGAAATATTGTTTCCTACAATGCGCCGCCCGGAACCCGAAATAATCAGATTCAGTTCGTAATTTTTATGCGAATGTATTTTGGGATTATTTTCAGACAAAACCAACCTCCGCGTAATAAACGAGTGTTCATGCGGGACATTAATCTTTGCAAAAACAAATTCCATACTATATAAATTAACCAGCGATACAAATATAGAGAACAATATTAAATATTAGGGTTAATAAACAATATGAATTGGATAAAATAATATTCAAAATGTATAAAAACATCCCCTACTTTTGTAATTCACTAACTATTTAATTATGTTGAATCCACTCAAGGGGATTATCCCACCGATGGTCACTCCATTGAAAAGCAATGATGAACTTGACAGGAAAGGTGTTGAGAATCTAATTGAACACATAATTGGGGGTGGCGTGCATGGCCTATTCTTGCTCGGAACGAACGGAGAAGGTCCAAGTCTTGGCTACAGGCTAAAGAAAGAGTTTTTAAAATTATCCTGTGAAATTGTCGACGGTAGAGTCCCGGTTCTTGTGGGTGTTACTGATTCGGCGTTCGCCGGAGCGATGGAAATTGCTGAATATTCCAAATCTGTTGGGGCAGACAGTATTGTTGTTGCTCCGCCTTTCTATTTTCCGGCATCGGAGTCTGAGATGATTAATTATGTGGAGAAACTGGCTGCCGCTACTCCACTACCCTTTGTCCTATATAATATGCCTATGCATACGAAAATAAACCTCTCTATTCCCACAATTCATCGGGCAATGGAATTAGGGTGTATTGGAATAAAGGATAGTTCAGGCGACATGGCTAATATGTATATGTTGATCGATGCTTTCAGGGAGTTTCCGGATTTTGCCGTATTTGTTGGAACAGAACTCTATACATCGGATGCAGTAATCGGCGGTGCCCATGGATCGGTTGCAGGTGGAGCAAATGTTTTCCCAAAACTTTTTGTTGATCTGTATAATGCATCTCTTAGTCGGGATCTCGATACAATTGCCCGGCTTAAAAGTCAGATCGTTTGGCTGTGCAATACAATGTATCAGGTTTCGCCGAGTGCGGCACGTATTACAATATCCTTTAAAGCTGCTCTTTCAATTATGGGTATATGCAGCGATGAGATGGCTCTTCCGCTTTCCAAATTAGAGGGTAGCGATCGACTGAAAATTGAAGGATATTTGAGTGATATGAAAAGATTATTTGTTTAAACTGCCTTTTGTTCGTTCAAAAAGTGGTTATTTCAAAAAATAAGAACGTTAGACAACAGAGTTCTAAGAGAATACCGCAGAGCTGATAGCCGCAGACCCAAATCATCACCCGATGAAGTTTGTTGCATTAAATTACAATTGGAATAGCAGTAGGTTTTTTTGAATCAAAAATTCTTATACTTTTGTCATTCCTTTAAAAACAGTAGAAAGGAGAGATGCAAGAGTGGTTGAATTGGCACGCCTGGAAAGCGTGTGAGCCTCTAAAGGGCTCCGCGGGTTCGAATCCCGCTCTCTCCGCTGAAAAAACAGCGAATTACCAACGAGTACTTCGCTGTTTTTTATTTATAACGGGGCAAATAGTTCCTATTTACGCTTGTTTAGAGCCTTGTACAAAATATACCCAAAAACCAGACAGCCGAAAATAATAAACAGATAGGACAACTGTGAGCTGTATTCCTTCACTTTCGTCATCAGCATGTCACGTGGTACAAATGATTCCAGGTAATAGCCAATCGAAGCCAAAATTATATTCCATAGTCCGGCTCCCAGCGTGGTATATAACAAAAATTTAGGCAGATTCATTTTTGAGAGTCCAGCAGGAATTGAGATCAGATGTCTTACTCCAGGTAGCAACCGACCCGTAAATATAGAAATCGCGCCATTTTTGTCGAAGAATGCCTCCGTCTTCTTTACACCCGCTTCATTAATCATAAGCATGTGGCCGAATCGGCTATTCGCAAAACGATAGACGATAGGACGGCCAATGAAATCTGCAAGATAGTAATTGACTACAGAACCAATCACGGCTCCTAAGGTTGAAAAAAATACGACAAGGTAGATATTCAATTCACCCGCTGCCGCTTTATAAGCAGCCGGTGGAACGACCAATTCGGAGGGTAATGGTATTACAGAACTCTCTATGGCCATTAGAAGTGTTATCGTCCAGTAGTTTAAATTATCCAGGCACCATTGAATAAATCCGATCGATTCCATATAAGCAATTTAGGTAGATTTCTATTTTTTTAGATATGCATTTACAATTCAGACGTGTACGCGATGACAAAGAAATAAAACTTTCTGTTAAAATTATGCCTCACTTTGGTCGAATCCGGAATTTAATTTAGAAAGAATTTAAGGTTAACTATTTATTAACATGAATCTTAATTCCTAACTTTAGGCGAAAATATGAATGAATGTAACTATTTATGACAAAGCATGGAAAATAAACATAAAACATCTGATTTGCAATCACATACCGGAGTAGAGGTTATGCGATGTTATCAGTGTGGAAAGTGTACAGCGGGCTGTGTTCTGGCATCTGACATGAATTATCCTCCGAGCTACCTGATGCGAATGCTCCAAACAGGCACGAAAGAAAATTACGACAAAATACTCAATTCGAACTCGATCTGGCTATGTCTGAACTGTGAAAATTGTGTAGGTCGTTGTCCGATGGAGATTGATATTCCCAAAATGATGGATTATCTCAGAACACAGGCTATAAAAGAAAATAAGCTTCATCCGGATTCAAAGCCGATAATTTCCTTTCACAAATCCTTTCTTGATTCGATCAAATATACGGGACGACTCTATGAAGTCGGACTGATAGCCGCATTTAAATCCAGGACTTTCCGCTTGACACAAGATTTGTTAATCGCTCCTTCCATGTATATGAAGGGGAAATTGCACATACTTCCTGAGAAGATAAAAGATCGAAGGAGTATGAAGCGAATTTTTGCTCAAACAATTGAAAACGTTAAGACCGTAAATAAATGAAGATAGGATTTTATCCGGGTTGTTCCCTTACTGGTTCTTCAAGAGAGTACAATGAGTCGGTTGTTGCGATTGCCAAAGCATTGGACATTGAACTGGTTGAAATTAAGGACTGGAACTGCTGTGGCGCCACTGCGGCACATTCGATGAATGAAGAGCTTTCCTTATCGCTTCCTGCCCGTATCATGGCGCTGGCCGAAGAACAGGGTCTGACGGAAGTGGTGGTTCCGTGCGCAGCTTGTTATAATCGCTTAAAAGTTACCCAGCATGAGTTGCAGGATGATCAGAAGCGTTCCAGGGTATCCGAGATTCTTAAGCTCCCGTACCAGGGGAGTCTGAAAATTATCAATGTTATTCAAATGTTGGAAAGCTATGGAATTGACAATATCAAGACCAAAGTTGTTCATCCGTTCGGACATAAGGTTGCCTGTTATTATGGCTGCCTGCTGGTTCGCCCTCATAAGATTCTCAATTTTGATCGGGTTGAAGACCCGCAAAGTATGGATACGCTTATCAAAATAATTGGCGGAACCACTATGGATTGGGCTTTCAAAACGGAGTGCTGTGGAGGCGGTTTTTCTGTTTCCCGAACCGATTTGGTTGCGAAGCTATCCGGCAATATTCTCAAAGATGCAGCGGATCGGGGAGCTGAGGCTATTATTGTTGCTTGTCCGATGTGCCAGTCGAACCTCGATATGCGCCGTGGTGCGATCAATAAAACGCTCGAAAATCCCAGCGATATTCCGGTTATTTATATCACACAAGCTATTGGCCTTGCCCTAGGAATAGGAGCCAAAGAATTGGGATTGAAACGTCATTTTGTAACCGTAGAATTGTAAAGATATGTCAAAGATTGGAGTATTTATTTGCCACTGCGGTGAAAATATCAGTGCCACGGTCGATGTTGAACGGGTTGCACGGGAGATTGGCGGAATGGAAGGAGTTGCCCACGCCATCGACTACAAATATATGTGTTCAGACCCTGGCCAGACCTTTATCAAGGAGGCGGTCAAAAAGTATGATCTGGATGGGGTTGTGGTAGGCGCCTGTTCTCCGAGGATGCACGAACCGACATTCAGAAAGGCGTGCGCGGAAGCGGGCTTAAATCCGTATCTGTGCGAGATGGCTAACCTTCGCGAGCATTGCTCATGGGTGCATGAAAAGAGTGAAGAGACCACCAATAAGGCTGTGGACCTCGTTAAGATGTTGGTTGAGAAGGTTAAGAAAAATAAGGCATTGGAGTCGATAAAGGTTCCAGTAACCAAAAGAGCTTTGGTTATTGGAGGCGGAATCGCCGGTATTCAGGCGAGCCTGGATATAGCCAATACCGGACACAAAGTAATTTTGGTCGAAAAGGATCCTTCCATTGGCGGGCACATGTCGCAGTTGTCGGAAACTTTTCCAACGCTCGATTGTTCGCAGTGCATTCTTACCCCCAGAATGGTGGAGATTGCTCAGCATCCCAACATAAAATTGTATACATACGCCGAGTTGGAAAGCTTGGAGGGTTTTATCGGAAATTTCAAGGCAAAGATCCGTTTGAAAGCCAAGAGTGTAAATTATTCAACTTGCACCGGTTGCGGAGCATGTATCCAGAAATGCCCGGTTAAAAAAATTCCAAGTGAATTTAACGCTGGTTTAGGTACCCGGACGGCCATCTATGTTCCTTTTCCTCAGGCCGTTCCAAATAAGCCGGTAATTGACAGGGCAAATTGCAATTATTACAAAAGAGGTGCTTGTAAGATTTGTGAAAAGACGTGTCAGGTTGGCTCCATTGAATGGGATAAAGAAGATGAGATCATCACGGAAGAAGTTGGCGCCGTTGTTCTTGCCACTGGATTTGATGTAAAAGGGACAGATTTCTTCCCTGAATATGGATATGGAAAGTACAAAGATGTACTAACAGGATTGCAGTTTGAGCGTCTGGCTTCGGCTTCCGGACCTACTTTTGGAGAGATTCGACGTCCGTCGGATGGAGCTGTTCCTAAAAAGATCGTTTTCATCGCCTGTGCGGGCTCGAGGGATCCTGCCAAGGGAATTCCGTATTGCTCGAAGATTTGCTGTATGTATACTGCAAAGCATGCGATGTTGTATCAGCATAAGGTTCATGGTGGCGAATCCACTGTTTTCTATATGGATATCCGCGCAGGCGGAAAAAATTACGAAGAATTTGTTCGCAGAGCCATTGAAGAGGATACTGTAAATTATGTTCGTGGTCGCGTTGCCAGAGTTTATGAAAAAGATGGTAAGCTGATTGTCAAAGGAGTAGATACTCTCCTGGGTGGACAACAGGTTGAGATCGAGGCCGATATGGTCGTTCTGGCTACCGCCGGAGTTGCCAATTGCGGTTCAGAGCAGCTGGCGCAGAAGTTGCATGTTTCATACGATCCATACCATTTCTTTGCCGAAGCACATCCAAAACTTAAACCAGTTGAAACCAATACAGCCGGAATATTTCTTGCTGGCGCTTGTCAGGCTCCTAAAGATATTCCTGAGACGGTTGGAATGGCATCCGGCGCAGCCGTAAAAGTTGCCGCACTTTTTTCAAATGATCAGTTGGTGCGGGAGCCTATTGTAGCGGTGGTCAACCGGTTAGCACCTCCGCTCTACAGTACATGTGTGGGTTGTTTTATGTGCGAAACTGCTTGTCCTTATAATGCAATCGAGCACGAAGATATCAAAGCCCGCGATGGAAGTCTGATAAAGACAATAGCAAGGGTTAACCAAGGACTTTGTCAGGGTTGTGGCACGTGTGTCGCTTTTTGCCGGTCAAAATCCATCGACATTCAAGGCTATTCCAATGAACAGGTTTATGCAGAGGTGATGTCATTGTTGAATGATTAAGTAATTAATAATGAGTACTGAAACAATTTTTGAACCCAAGATAGTAGCATTTGTTTGCAACTGGTGTACCTATGCCGGAGCTGATTTAACTGGTACTAGCCGCCTTAAATATGCGACGAACGTGAAAATTGTTCGATTTCCGTGCACGGGTCGGATCGACTTTCTCCTTTTGCTGAAGTCGTTTGCTCAGGGGGCTGACGGAATTATCGTATCCGGATGCCACCCGAATGACTGTCATTATACCAGCGGAAATTTTCACGCGCGCCGGCGCTGGATAGCTTTTCGCTCGATACTGGATATGATGGGAGTGGATGTTCAGCGTATTCAATATTCATGGGTGTCGGCGGCCGAAGGATCTAAATGGGCCGATCTGGTCAATACTACGGTAGCAGATATTCGTGCCCTTGGACCGTACACAGAATATCAAAAGGTTGCAGATTATTTAGAGAAGGAGGAATTAAATGATTAAGCTAAGAGAAAGAGCTGCTGCCCTGCTCGCAGAAGGTTCTGTTTCATTGATAATAGGGTACGGGGAAGGGACAAAAAGGCCACGTCCGCTTTTTTGCAGAACCCAGGAGGCAACTCAAAAGTTGATCTTTGATAGTCGCTGCTTTCACAATCTTGCAGTGTATATTACCAAGAAGGAGTTAGTTGGTAAGGATCGATTCGCTGTTACAGCACCGATTTCAACCCTGCGAAGCATCATGCAACTGTATGTTGAAAATCAGTTGAGCGAGGAAAAACTGTTGGTTCTTACCGTTGATCTTTCGGGTGAATTGAAAGAATTTGTCACGTTCGACGAGATTTCTGCTTATGTTGCGCAATTCGAGTTGAAGCGTGGCGAACGTGAGCAGGAAATTCTCTCCAAAATTGAGGGAATGACTCGCCAGGAGCGATGGAAATTCTGGATGGAGGAGATGTCTAATTGTTTTAAATGCTATGCCTGCCGTTCCGCTTGCCCGCTTTGCTATTGCTCCAAATGTGTCGTGGAAGTAAATCGTCCACAGTGGATCAATCCATGGCCTGCTCCATTAGCTAACATGGAATGGCACATTAACAGGGCGATGCACATGGTTGGCAGATGCACTGCCTGCGGAGCTTGTGGAGACGCTTGTCCGGTGGGAATTCCAATAGATTTGATTACCAGAAAGATGATGGAAGATATGGCTCCCGAATTTGGGTATACTCCAGGTTTGCCGGTTAAGCAGGGTAACGCCCTTTCTACCTGGAAACTGGATGACAGAGAGCAATTTATACGATAACGTTTATGGAGACAAAATATATTAGCAAAAGCGGAATTGAATCGTGGTTTAAATCCATCGCCGGTGCCGGAAAAAGGATTTATGCCCCGGTGAGCTCCCGCGGACAGGTCGAGTTTAGACCGGTGAAGGACATCAGTGAAGTTGCCGAAGAATATGTACAGACAACACAATCGATTAAGGCATCTGTTTATCCAAAAGCAGAAGTGCTTTTCTCGTATGAAAAGGTTAACGGGAAAGTCAATTTAACGGACTTTAATCCGGAGACCGTCCCTGAAACGGTTCTATGGAAAGTCCATCCGTGCGATGCGGCAGGATTTAGACCCTTGTCGGCCATTTTTAACTGGGATTCTGCCGATAAGTTGCACAATGCCCACCTGGTAAAGACAACCATTGTATCATTCAGTTGCTCAATTGCGGATGAAAGCTGCTTCTGTACAAGTGTGAATGGTAGTCCGGGTAATACCGCCGGAAGTGACATACAACTCACGATGCTTGGAGATGGCGGGGCTATCGCCGAAATTTTGACACCGAAAGGTGAAGCATTGGTTGCCTTGCTGCCATCGGTCTTTGAAGCCGATAAAGGAGAGGATAAAAAGAAATATCTTGTCGACCTACCGGCGAAGTTTAGTCTGGAAGAAGTAAATGCCAAATTGAATAAAGCCTTTAACAGCACGGTCTGGAAGGAGCAATCCGAGCGTTGTATTGGTTGCGGAGCATGCGCATTTGTGTGTCCGACGTGTGCCTGTTTTGATATTCAGGAAGATGTTCACGGATCCAAGGGTCGACGTATTAGATGCTGGGATGCCTGTGGATTTGGGCTCTTCACCTTGCACACTTCCGGACATAACCCTAGGGAGCACCAGAGTCAGCGGTGGCGTCAGCGTCTTTTGCACAAATTTTCCTACATGCCTGAGCGCCTGAGCGTACTGGGATGTACCGGTTGTGGCCGCTGTTCACGGGCCTGTCCGGTAGACATGAATATTCTGGAACACATCACTTCAATTGCAGAACAATGAGCGAAAAAAATACATATCTCCCATACCTCATGACCATTGAGAAGATCACCAAGGAGGCGCCGGGAGTAAAAACATTCAGATTAAAATTTCAGGATGAAGCGGAGGCTGCAGCTTTCGAATTTAAGGCCGGACAGTTTGGCGAGTATTCCGCATTTGGCGAAGGCGAGTCGACATTTTGCATAGCCTCATCACCAACCAGAAAAGGATACATCGAATGTACTTTCCGGGATACGGGGCGGGTAACATCCGGCTTGTCCTCACTGGAAGAGGGGAGTACAATGGGTTTTCGTGGCCCCTATGGAAATGTTTTTCCAATGGACGAATGGAAAGGCAAGAACCTGGTGTTTATTGCCGGCGGTATTGCATTGCCACCCATGCGATGCGTGATCTGGAATGCACTCGATCTTCGCGAAAATTTTAAAGACATCACAATCATATACGGAGCCAAATCGGTTAATGATTTAGTCTACAAATCCGAATTAAAAGAATGGACGGATCGGCCAGACGTTAGAATGGTCACTACCGTGGATCCCGGAGGCGAAAATGCCGACTGGAAAGGCGAAATTGGATTTGTACCAACTATTGTTGAGAAGGTTGCGCCTTCGGCGGAAAATACCATTGCCATCGTTTGTGGTCCACCGATCATGATTAAATTCACTTTCCCGGTACTAGAGAAGCTTGGATTCAAAGATGACCAGGTTTATACTACGCTGGAAAACAGGATGAAATGTGGGGTTGGCAAATGTGGCCGCTGTAACGTAGGAAAGCTGTATATCTGCAAGGATGGACCGGTTTTCAGCAAGGAAGAGTTAAATTTGATTCCGGCGGAGGAATATTGATCTATTTTACGCCTCATCTAGACACCGCAAAAAGACCTGAAAGGGTTGGAGTAGTCCGATTGGAAAGATGTGATTGGACTATTTCTATGGTAGTTATTCCATTGTTCGATTGGGAGAACCGCGCTGCACTGAAGAATAAATGTAGGTGAATTTCAAATCCACTATGGTTCGGTTGGGAGCTGCAATCTTAACCGTTACCTTGTTGCCGTATAGTTTCAATTTCATCATGGTTAGATTGGTCGGATGGTTTAACATATTGCGTTTATACGCTCGTTAGGCGAAATTATAAGAAGACCATCTTAAACATGAACATAACTGATAGAAAGGAAGCAGCTCGAAAAAAATCTCTTGGAGAATTAGGAGAACTTTTTGCTTTAAAAGCATTAGTTGATAATAGATTTGATAGAATTCGAAATTTAAATGATGAAAACTAAACGAAAGATTTGCTGATATAATTGCAGAGAAAGATGGGCAGATTTATATAATTAGTGTAAAAGCAAGAAATAAATATCAAATTAACGGCAAATTAAATCAATATAAAATCTAGGTTCAAATGCTTATGAAAAAGCAAAATATGCCGAAGAAAAATATAACGCCAAAGCATATTGGTTTGCCGTGCAGTTTGATAATACTTCTTTTTCAATTTATTTTGGTTCACTAAATTCATTAAATGGAAGTAAAGCTATACCTGTTGATAAATGTGAAAAAGGTATAATTGGTGAAATTCGGGAATATAACAAACGTCATTATTTTGATTTTGACTTCTATTCAAATAACTAATTTATAATGGCAAATAAGTGGGGCATACCAAATGATGTTGAGTTTTATGTAAAACAAAGAGATACTAAGTGTGTGTATTGTGGCATTGAATTTTCGGAGGAAAATCTTTCGCGTAAACACAAACCCTCTTGGGAACATATTGTTAATGATATTCGGATTAACGGACTAGACAACATTTCACTTTGTTGTATGTCTTGCAATGCAAGTAAAGGTGCGAAGCTTTTAGATGAATGGCTACAAAGTGACTATTGTAAACAGAAAAATATAAATAAGGATAATGTAGCTCAAGTAGCAAAAGATGCAATATTAAATCCTCCAAAATTCAAAGACCCACTGAAATAAATTATATACATGAAGTCTGATGATTTATATAGACATTTAAAATTTTCTTCTGATTTTTCAGTTGATGATTGGAATGCTTTGTTAACAATAAAATTCAGACCATATTTTAGAAATGAGAATATATTTGATTTAAATAAAGAAGTGCTTAGAACTGAATTTGTTAATTACATACGGTTCTCCGAAAAACCTGAGTATCTGAATCTTTTTAATTGGACATTTCTAATTTTTAAAGAATGCTTTGAGAAAGATGAATCCCTTTCTATTAAACAGTTAACAGATTCGTTTGAAGAGATTACAGAAACGGATTCGAAGTGGATGACAAATGCAATTATTCAACCCAATCCTTCTAACTTTTCTGAAAGAGATAAAGCATGTTATTATTTTAAAGCCCTTGACGATATACTTGAAGGTGCATTTTTACCAAGATTTAAACTGTTTGATAACTTCATAAACTATTACATTGGTGGTAAATACTATGATAATTCAAAGATTGATTTTGGACAAATAGTCCAAAACTTTCCGAATTCTGTAAGTAATTACGCTGGATTATATTTACAAGACCCGATTTTTTCTATTTCTACAAATCAATGGAGAAACATTTCTGCACACAAGACATTTGAGATTAAAAAGGATTCAATTCGAGTTGAATACGGGAAAAAGAATGTAAAATCGTTAACAATTAATTATTCGCAACTAAAACAAATCCTCGATTGGGCTATTGACATATACCGTGTTCTAAGATTAGCGGAAGTATTTATTAATTTGAATTTTACCGAAGAAGTGGTCAAAGCTTTAGGTGGGACTAAAAATATGAAATTGAGATTTGAATCTGTTTTATTGCATTTAATTCACAATATTCAAATAGTTGGATTTGAGTTTATTGAGACGAAATATTCAGAAAATAAACTAATTCTGTGCTTAAAGAAAAAGATTGATTCAGACTTAAAAGTTTCAATTGTGCATGCTTCTCAGTTTTTGGAGCATCTATCAAGTGCTGTATATTTCGACGAGTTTACAAGGGACAAATATTCGGATGTTAAAGTCGAAGTTATTGATGAAACAAATAAACAGATGGCTAGTGTATCAGTGAAAATTGATAAAGCTTTGAGCAAGTTAGAGAATAGAATAGGTTTGAAAGAATATTTGCAAAGTATTGAATTTGAAATACAAAATTTTGCCTAACAACGTATATACAAAATAGGCGAGATTGTAGTGAATTTAAGGGTTGTAGCCCGCTTCAACATTGTAACGGTTTGATAAGTTTGAAGCCCGCAATCGCCTACTTTGGATATACTTACCGTTACGTGTCCTTTGCCTCCCGGTGCGACTAATGATAATTTTGAATCTCATTCTGATTCGATTTAGTGTTTATTTTACATGCAATCTTAACGTAGTTCGTAAATTAAATCTCATTCTAAACGTGATCAGGCGTAACATCTTCCGAAGCCTAAGGAATATGGGGTTAATTGGAAGAAAGATTAGGTAAGGTTATCTGGTCAGGTAAGGATACAACAATCTTTAACTTCAATTATATCATCAAGTTAAGCGAAAATTAGTTAACAACCAAATTTTTATCTCAGATTCTTTGTCCTGCTTGCGTCCAGTCTGATGAAAATAAACAGCAGAACCGTAAACGACCATAGGGAGGAGCCTCCGTAGCTGAAGAAGGGGAGGGGAATACCGATGACGGGGGCTAAGCCGATTGTCATCGATATATTTATCATAATATGAAAGAAGAGGATACAGGCTACCCCATACCCGTAAATGCGGCTAAAGGACGATCGCTGTCGTTCCGCCAGAAAAATCAATCGTATCAATAAAACAAGAAAGAGAATAATTACAACAGTTGTTCCGAGGAAACCCCATTCTTCGCCCACTGTACAGAAAATAAAGTCGGTGCTTTGTTCCGGCACAAAGTTAAATTTGGTCTGGGTTCCCTTTAAGAATCCCTTGCCAATTATTCCGCCGGAGCCGATGGCAATCTTGGATTGATGTACATTATACCCTGCACCCAACAGATCATTCTTGATTCCCAGGAGGTTATCTACCCTGTCTCGCTGGTGGGCGATCAATATATTCCGGTAGAAATAATTCACCGATAAAGTTATTGCTATCGAGAATATGAAAAAGAGCAACACAAACCAGGCTTGTCGGATGTGCTTCATAAACCCGTAAACGACAAAGATTATCACCATAAAGAAAGCCGTGATCGCGACCAGGTGAAATTGGGTGGCATCAAATCCGATCATATTTTTCAGACCGAACAAAATTCCATAAATCAGAATCGTAATACCTGCGCCGATTAATCCGTCTTTAATACTTTGTCGTAAGAAGGTGAGGAGGAGTAGGGATACCACAATTAATAAGATCAGAATTTGGAGTTGGGTCCATAAAAGTGCTAAAACAAACAAAATGATGGCTGTTAATCCGCCAATCAAAATGATATCGGGCAACCCTTCGCGGTAGAAAACAAGGAAAAATACTGCAAATACCAACGCCGAACCGGTGTCATTCTGCAGAAGAATCAACAAGGCGGGAATCATTATCATCGCCCCCAGGACAAGATAAGATTTCGTCCTGGCCATTTTGAACCCAAACTGGCTCATAAATTTAGCGATGGCGAGACTTGTCGCAAACTTCCCAAGTTCGGCAGGTTGAAGCGCTACCCCTCCAACTTCGAACCATGCTCTTGCGCCGTTAATTTCCTTGCCTAAGAACAGAACGGCCACCAGTAAGAAGATGATGAAAGCGTAAATATGGTATGAGAACGCCACATAGAATTTACTGTCGACCAGTAAAACAGAGACCGCCAGAAAAATGCCTGCAATAATCCAGATCATCTGTTTCCCATATTGCTGACCGATATCAAAAATACTCTGATGTTCATCACTGTAGACGGCTGCATAAATATTCATCCACCCCATCATTACCAATGTCAGGTAAATCAGGATGGTTATCCAGTCTAAATTCAGCAATATATTGTTTTGACTCTTCATTTAAATTCCGGTATTCTATTTACAGGTCATTAGTTTTCAATCGCCTCCCGAAAGGTGCATAGCGGAAATCAGATCCGAGCTAAGCATCGTTGCTTCCAACGGTTTTCTTTTGGGTGAAATCGAATCATTCAGGTATTTTTCGATGATTAAACTGGCGATCGGCGCGGCATATCGGGCACCCCAAACTCCGTTTTCAACATACACGCAAATAGCAATTTTAGGATCATCTTTTGGTGCAAAGGCTACAAATGCTGAGTGCGCCTCCCCATGCGGGTTCTGAATTGTGCCTGTTTTGCCACATATAGCAATTCCTTCCACTTTGGCTGCCGTTCTTGCCGTTCCTGATTCAACCACTTTTTCCATTCCGTCGGCGATTACCTGGAACAAGCCCGGATTGGCTTTTGTGATATGTTTTTCAAATGAAAGTTCTCTTTCCGTCCGATCATAATTCTGGATACTACGAACGACATGTGGGGCAATATAATATCCTTTATTTGCAATTACCGAAACCATGTTGGCTAGTTGCAGGGGGGTGAGTAATAATTCGCCTTGTCCGATCGAAAGTGATCTGATTGTCATGACATTCCAGTGCCCCTTACCAAAAAAACGATCGTAATAGCTAGTCTTTGGTACGTTACCGGCAGTCTCAGAAAATAGATCGCCACCGATTCGCTGACCGATGCCCAAATCGATAAGATGATCGCGCCACGCCTCAAAACCCTGCTCTGAGGTCGGGTATTTATTAATGGTAGCCCGGAAAGCCTGAAAGAAATAAGAGTTGCAGGATTCCCTGATCGCACTCAGCAAGGGCAGCGGAGTCTCGTGGTTATGCGTGCATTTTATTGGCGTTGAACGAGGACCACTGCATGAATACCGGATGCCTTCACCTAGCAGACCTTCCTCTAATCCGATGATGGCGTTAGCAAGCTTGAACGTAGAACCCGGTGGATAAGATGAGGTAATGGCTCTGTTGAGCATCGGTTTCAGCGGGTCGTTGAGTAGGGTTATATAATTTTTAGTTCTTTCTCTACCAACGAACATGCCCGGATCGAAAGTTGGAGAACTTGCAAGAACCAATATTTCGCCGGTAGATGGCTCTATGGCAACGATGCTGCCAACTTTTCCGGCAAGCAATCTTTCTCCGTATGCCTGTAAGTCAGCCTGCAAAGTTGAAATGAGATTTTTACCGATGACAGCTGCGGTATCCAGTTTTCCGGCTTCAAAAGAACCTTTGACACGGTTGTGTACATCCACCATCAGATATGAAATTCCCTTGACCCCACGCAATTCGGCTTCGTAGGCCTGCTCAATACCGGATTTGCCGATATAGTCGCCACTTTCATAATATCTGTCATCGTCGATTTTCTTTTGATCAACTTCACCAACATATCCCAAAATATGTGATGCAATAGTTGCTGGGTATTGGCGCAGCGTACGAGCCTGAATGTAAAATCCGGGATATTTGAAAAGTTGTTCCTGAAGAACGGCATATCTGTGAGAGGAGAGCTGTTTGATGATTGCATATGGCTTGTACATCGAATAAGCCCTGGCCTTTTTTATCTCCGTAACTAGTTCTGTCTTTTCGACTCCGGCAATTCTGCAAAATGCCAGAGTATCAAATGCCTTCATTTCACGGGGAGTCACTAAAACATCATATGCCGCCTGGTTGTAAACGATAAGCTTACGGTTACGATCGTACACCAATCCCCTGGCAGGATAATTGATCTGCCTGCGCAGAACATTGCTGGCAGCAGAAATTTTATAGGAAGAGTCGATTACCTGAATATAAAAGAGCCGGGTTATGGTGACCAAAGCGGTCAGGCAAAATATGCCTATAAGCAGGTATTTTCTTTTGGAATAGGTATCCACGTTTAAAACTATTTGCGAAAGAAGAGAAACTGACTGATAACAATCAAAATAACAGATAATATTCCACTTAAAATAGCCCTTGCCAAAGTAAATAATATGCCCTGAAAGGTAAAAGCTTCGAGCATAAACAAGAGCAGGTGATGAATGGTAACAAAGATGGCGGCATAATTGATGAACCAATTCAGGCTCATGGTGGATATTCTGGGCGCTGTGACCGACTCACGAGTCTCACGGGTAGATATCTTGTTAAGAACGCCCGGACGGATAAAGCCTATCAATACACAAACCGCTGTGTGAACCCCAAGTGTGTTACTGAAGGCATCGACGGCAAGTCCGAGAATAAATCCCAGAAAAATCAACATAGCTCTTGGCGTATCAAATGGCAACAGTAAAAGGAATATCAGATAGAAATAGGGAGAAATCATTCTGAGGATCAGGATATGGTTTAGCACCAATACCTGAAGCAGTACGACAACAATAAAAATTAGCGAATATTTTAGCAGATTATTTACCATCGTTGTGCAGTGATTCGAGTTTATTGATCTCTTTTAGCTGTCTGTTCTCCACCAGTGCGACCTGAACAATACTTTTGAAATCCACGGCAAGGTTTACATCAATTTTGTAAAAATTACTACCTGAACCCAGTGTAAAATCTGAAACGATGCCAATTTCAAGTCCTTCGGGAAAACTGGAGGAAAACCCCGTGGTCACAACAGTATCCCCGTTTTGGACTGGTACGTGGTATGGAATCTCATTCAGTTGCACTTTACGATAATCGCGGCCGTTCCACGACAGAGATCCAAAGAAATCGTTGCGTTTAATTTTAGCGCTCAACTTCCACCTTTCATTCAGGATTGAGATAACTGTACTGTAGTTGTCTCCAACGTCAGTGACTAGTCCGACGACCCTGCCGGCAGAGACGACACCCATATCGGGTTTGACTCCCTGAATCCGGCCCTTGTTCAATGTGAGGAAGTTATGCCGCTGGTTGATCGAGTTATTGATTACGCGCGCAGTGGTAAAAAAGTAGACAATCTTGTTTAGAGAATCACGCGTCATGGTTATCAGTGGATTGCGTTCCGAGAGATAGTTTTGACGCGAATTATTAGTTGTCCGCAACTGATAGTGCTGAAGGGCGGTACGCAACTGAGCATTTTCTTCGGCCAACTCAGTATTTGCTTTTTTGAGATCAAAGACTTGAAATACGCCAATAAAATTCTCAAAGAAGTAGCCAGTGATTCCGTTGCTGGAAGTCAGAAATTTTGCTTGTTGGTAGTTGTTATAGGACACAACAAGAGACAGCGAAAATATTTCCAAAATCAAAAACAGGAATATGTAATGATACCTAAGAATTAACCTGAAAAGATTTCTCATATTTCAGCTACAATACAAAATGTCGTTAGAATAGAGATAGGAATTACCGAAGCAGGAAAGAAAATTTATCGACATTCTTCAGAGCAACGCCTGTTCCGCGAGCCACGGCCCGGAGAGGATCTTCTGCGATTCGGAATGGAATATTAAATTTCTCATAGAGTCTCTTGTCTAATCCCCGCAACAACGCGCCACCACCAGCGAGCCAAATACCTCTTTTATAAATGTCGGCATAAAGTTCAGGCGGAGTGTGCTCCAGCGCATTCGTGATAGCCGTTTCAATTTTTGAAAGGGATTTATCCAGACAGTGAGCAATCTCAGTATATGTAACATGTACATCGATTGGCATGGCTGTCATCTGGTTCGGACCTTTTACGATCATATCTGCAGGAGGTTCATCCAGTTCTGTCATCGCGGAACCAACTACAATTTTAATTTCTTCGGCTGTTCTTTCGCCAATTTTTACATTGTGCTGATGACGCATGTGTTCCATGATATCAGCAGTTAAATCGTCACCGGCGATACGGATTGATTTATTTGTGACAATCCCGCCCAGCGAAATTACAGCAATTTCAGTGGTACCGCCACCGATGTCTACGACCATGTTTCCTTCAGGGGCTTCAACATCCAGGCCGATACCTATTGCAGCAGCCATTGGTTCGTAAATCATATAAACATCGCGCCCGCCGGCATGTTCTGCGGAGTCGCGTACGGCACGAATTTCTACTTCGGTAGATCCTGAAGGGATACAAATCACCATTTTTAATGCAGGCGCAAAAAATCTCTTCTTTGGATTGATCATTTTGATCATTCCACGAATCATCTGTTCAGCAGCGTTAAAGTCGGCAATAACACCATCACGTAACGGACGAATAGTCTTGAGGTTCGAGTGGGTTTTTCCCTGCATCTGCCTTGCTTTCTCACCAATTGCTACCAGTTTTTCTGTTTTGGTATCAATGGTAACAACAGATGGTTCATCAACAACCACTTTACCATTAAAGATTATGATGGTGTTGGCTGTTCCGAGGTCGATTGCAATTTCTTGTGTTAAAAATGAAAAGAAACTCATATGTAATATTTTCTAATGTTTAAAATGTCTGAAACCTGTAATAACCATGGACATTTGGTGGTTATTGCAATACTCGATGGATTCTTTGTCGCGGATTGATCCTCCGGGTTGAATGACGGACGTAATACCTTCATTATGCGCAATTTCGACACAGTCCGGGAACGGGAAGAAAGCATCGGAGGCCATTACGGCTCCCTTAAGTTCAAAATTGAACGACCTTGCTTTCTCAATAGCCTGTCTCAATGCGTCAACCCTTGAAGTTTGACCCACTCCGCTTGCCAATAACTGTTTTCCTTTTGCCAGTACAATGGTATTGGATTTTGATTGCTTCACCAAACGATTGGCAAATAAAAGATCATCAACTTCATTTTTTTCCGGGGCGGTGATGGTTGCAGTTTGAAGATCCTCTTTGGTCTCTTTTTTTGAATCCCTGTTCTGAAGAATTACACCATTTAAAACAGTCCTGTATTGATACTCCTGAAGTCCTTCAGATTTTCTGATCAGTACAATCAGATTTTTCTTGCCTTTGAAAAGATCAAGCGCTTCCTGTGAATAGGAGGGAGCTATTATTACCTCGAAGAAAATCTTCGCTGCTTCTTCAGCGGTAGCCAGGTCAACTTCGCGATTTGTAACAAAAATACCTCCGAAGGCAGAAACCGGATCACCTGCGAGAGCAGCCAGAAATGCCTCGGTGACATTTTCGCGTGAAGCGCAACCACAGGCATTGTTGTGTTTAAGGATGGCAAACGTCGTATCCGTGAATTCATCGATCAAATTGACGGCGGCATCTATATCGAGCAAATTATTATAGGAGATTTCTTTTCCCTGAACCTGATCAAACAGTTCTTCGAAATTGCCGAAGAATACCCCCTTTTGGTGAGGGTTTTCGCCGTACCGAAGCGGTTTTGCTTCGTTATAACTTTGACGGAAAAGGTCTGTTGTTGCTCCGGCAAAATAGTTGAAAATCTTTGTGTCGTAATGCGAGGAGGTTGCAAAAGCTTCGGCAGCAAATTTCCTGCGATCGGTTATATCGGTAGCGCAGGATTTTTCATTCAAGAGGCTAAGTAAATTGCCGTATTGAGATTGATTTGAAACGATAAGAACATCCTGGTAATTTTTAGCGGCAGCCCTGATTAACGAGATTCCGCCAATATCAATCTTCTCGATTATTTCTGGATCGGATGCTCCTGATTTTACTGTAGCTTCGAATGGATAGAGGTCAACAATCACCAGATCGATCTCGGGAATGGCATATTCGAGGAGCTGAGATTTGTCGCCGGCATTTTCGCGACGGGCAAGGATGCCGCCAAATACTTTTGGATGAAGAGTTTTCACTCGTCCACCCAAAATTGAAGGATAACCGGTTAAATCTTCTACCGATGAAACCGGAATATTCAGTTCCTCGATAAACTGTTTTGTTCCTCCGGTTGAGTATAGCTGAACCCCCGAATGATGCAATTTTTTTAGAATCTCATCCAATCCGTCTTTGTAATAGACTGAGACTAATGCAGACTTTATATTTTTTAAATTACTCATCTTTAATTCCTTATAAATTTTCCACAAAAGTAATAAAAATTGTTTTAACTTTCGGGTGAAATCAACCACTTGTATGTTATTTATAAGGCTGTTTCTGGAAAGTTTTCGATTTGCCTACAACTCTCTGGTAGTAAATCCGCTTCGGACATTTCTCTCGCTTTTGGGTATCACAATCGGTGTTTTTTGCATCATTGCCGTTTTTACAATCATTGATTCTTTGGAACGGACGATCAGAAACAGCATGGAGAAACTCGGCAGTAATGTTGTGTATGTGCAGAAATGGCCTTGGGCACCACCACCTGGAGAAACGGATTATCCCTGGTGGAAATATCTCAATCGCCCGGTGCCTAAACTCGTTGAAACGGATGAAATTAAAAGAAGATCCAACCTTGCCGAGCGTGTGGTTTACTACCATGGATTTAGTCGTACCGTTCAGTTTGGAACCAACAAGGCAGAAAACGTGACCGTACTTGGTGGCTCATCGGGTTTAATAGATACGTGGAGTTTAAAAATTGCCTATGGACGACCATTGTCCGACGATGAACTGGACGGAATCGGTACTCTTGGGATGATGGGATCAGAATTGGCAGCGCAGCTTTTCCCAGGCGGTTCACCGGTAGGAAAGCGCGTGAAAATTCAAGGCTTTTCCTTTTTCATCGTCGGGGTATTCGAAAAAATGGGGGAGGACATGTTTGGAACCAGTATGGACAACAGAGTTCTTATTCCAATCAAGTTTGCCCATCGGCTGGTCGATCCCAAAATGGATGCCGGCCAGACCATTATTGTTAAAGGAAAGAATGAGATAGCAACGGCTCGTCTGATGGAGGAACTCGAGGGCATCATGCGGTCGATCAGGAGAATAAAACCTTCAGGAGAAAATGATTTTGCCTTGAATGAAGTCAGTTTGATTTCTGGTCAGCTTGACGGCATCTTCAAGGTATTGAATCTCGCTGGTTGGATTATCGGAGGATTCTCCATTTTGGTTGGCGGATTTGGAATTGCCAATATCATGTTTGTTTCAGTGAAAGAACGGACAAAGATTATAGGTATCCAGAAAGCAATGGGTGCAAAGAACCGGTTTATACTCCTCGAATTTCTTTTTGAAGCGACTATCTTGTCACTTATTGGAGGTGCTATCGGTCTGCTTATTATCTATATTGGCACTTATATAGCCCGGCAGGCATATGATTTTGAGTTTATTCTTACTGCCGGAAATATTGCTACCGGTTTGATTATCAGTATTTCAATCGGATTAATTGCTGGATTGGTTCCGGCAAGATCGGCCTCAAAATTGGATCCTGTTGAAGCGATGAATACGCCTTGAAAGTTGAGAGTTGAAAGTGAAAAGTTAATAGTGAAAAATGAATAGTAGAAAAAGACCTTCCCAATTTTTCACTTTTCACTATTCATTATTCACTCCTTCTTGTGTCAGTTTTTCAATTGCGTTTGTAAGGATTATAAAATCTTCCACCGAAAGTTGTTCCGGGCGCCGGGTTAAGGTGTGGGCATCCAGCTCATCGTAGCGCGGCGTAAAGCTTTTGATACTGTTTCTAAGCATTTTCCTGCGTTGGTTGAACGCCTGCTTTACGATAGATTTGAAAAGCTTCTCGTTGCAGCCTAAATCTGTTCTTCCGTTGGCCGTTAGTCTGATTACTGCAGATTTTACCTTTGGAGGCGGATCGAAAACGTCCTCGTTGACGGTAAACAGGTATTCTACTTTGTACCACGCCTGAAGTAAAACACTCAGTATTCCATACGTCTTACTTCCCGGACCGGTACAGATACGTTCGGCCACCTCTTTCTGCAGCATTCCAACTACTTCGGGTACCAATTCTCTGTAATCCAGAACTTTAAATAAAATTTGAGAAGAAATATTGTAAGGGAAATTGCCTATCAGCGAAAACGGTGTCTCAGCAAACAGTTTTTTCAAATCCATCCGGAGGAAATCGCCTTCGATGATACGATTTTCCAACTCTGGTAAATAGGTTTTAAGGTAGACGACTGATTCAGTGTCGATTTCGATAACAGACGTCTCGAAATTGGACTTTTGTAACAGAAATCTTGTCAACACACCCATACCCGGACCGACTTCCAAAACCTTTGTGCGATCGCCCATTACTAGCGAATCAACAATATCGGAGGCGATCTGGTGGTCGCGAAGGAAATGTTGTCCTAAGCCTTTTTTTGGTCTTACCTGCATGGGGAAGTTAAAAGTTATAAGTTAAAAGTGGATCCTTCGACAAGCTCAGGAACCGTCCTTCGACAAGCTCAGGAACCAATTGAAAATGTCAAAATAATCTGTTTGAATTCTGATCAAAGGTACTAAAAATTCGCCATCCCAGATCGATATTTTGGTTACTTTTGCCTGAAACCCTACATTGTGTCAAAACTGAATTTCGAACTTTTCGTTGCCAGAAGGATCTTCTCTGATCGTGAAAACAAAAGGAAGTTTTCGCGTTCGATCATTTCGTTTGCGCTATTTGGCATTGCCTTTGGATTGACGATTATGATTTTGTCCATTGCAGTGGTTACTGGTTTTAAGAAAGAGATCCGCGACAAGGTTATCGGTTTTGGGGCGCACCTGCAGATTGTAAATTTCGATTCCAATTCTTCTTTTGAAACGATACCTGTTAGCAAGAATCAATCCTGGCTCGGCAGGTTAAAAGCGTTGCCAGAGGTGAAGCATGTAGAAATTTTTGCAACTAAGCCAGGCATTATCAAGACTGATAATGAGCTGATGGGGATGATTTTAAAAGGTGTTGGTCCGGATTTTGACTGGCAATTCTTCAAAGAAAATCTTGTTTCCGGCTCCATTTTTGCAGTAAGTGATAGTACAATTTCTGATAAGGTCTTGATATCCAGACAAATTTCTTCTGCTTTGAAATTGAAAGTAGGTGATCCGATGTACTGCTATTTTTTAAGCGATCAGACGAACGGTCAGCGAAGCCGTAAATTTTTCGTCTCCGGAATATATCAGTCCAGTCTGGAAGAGTTCGACAAGCTTTTCGTTTTAGCAGATATTCAACAGGTTAGAAAATTGAGCGATTGGCAACCGGATCAAATAAGTGGATTTGAAATTACGATTCATGATTTTGAAAAGTTGGATGCCGTAACCTCCAAAGTGAAGGAATTGACGATCCATTATTCGGAACAGGATTCTGTGCTTTTGCGTCCCGTAAGCATTACCTCAAAATATCCTCAAATATTTGATTGGTTGAATCTCCTGGATATGAATGTTTTGATTATACTGACATTGATTATTTTGGTGGCCGGATTTAATATGGTTTCCGGATTATTGATTCTGATTCTTGAACGCACTTCCATGATAGGCACCCTGAAGGCCGTTGGGAGTAATAATTTGAGCATCAGGAAGGTATTTCTTTATCTGACGTTTTTTCTGATTGGCAGAGGAATGTTATGGGGAAACATCGCCGGAATCGGATTGTGCCTTATTCAATCGTATTTTCATATTTTCAGACTGGATGCAGCTTCGTACTACATTGAATATGTGCCAATTAATCTAAAAATAGTTCACCTGCTTATTCTCAACGGCGGAACACTGGTTATCACCCTTCTGATGTTGATTGTACCTTCCTGGTATGTTTCAAGAATCTCTCCAGACAGGGCCATCCGTTTTGATTAATCCGAATAATCTCTGATTAATTTCAGCACTTCTTCCGGCAGAACATCGTTTTTGCCTCGTATAATGATTTTGGATTGCTCGTAAAAAGGGGCTCTTTTTTCCAGTGCCTGGCTGATAAATATTTTCAGCTCCTCTGGGGACTTTCCGGCAATTAGGGGACGTTCTGTCTTCGACTTCAGTAATCTGAAGGCAAGCGTATCATTATCCGGTGCCAGATAAATCGTTATTCCTGCCTCATTCATCATTTTCATGTTATCGAAAAAGCAGGGTGCCCCGCCACCGGTGCCGATAACGATATCTTCAAACTGGGAAACCTCTTCAAGCGCCTGCCGCTCCTTGAGCCTAAATGCCATTTCCCCTTCTTGGGCAAAAATATCGGGTACTGATTTAAAATTCCGTTCTTCGATAAATTTGTCAAGGTCGATGAAGTTTATCCCCATTAGGGCGGCAACTTTTCGTCCGATGGTCGATTTGCCGCAACCCATGTAACCAGTAAGAAAGATCCTCATTATTCGAAGATTATTTTCATCTGATCCGGCTCGCCATCATTGCCGGGTCTAATTATTTCGAAAGGTATATCGTCGATAAATTCAATTTCTTCTTTCTCGGGGACATTTGGCTGCTCATGTGATTCCGGTAATCCGGATTCCTGCTCGGGCAGGAGTATTTCTTCCTCGTCTTCACGGATAAGAGGTTCTATTTCTGTGATACTCTTTACCTCGAATGTGGAGACTCTCTTTCCTTTTGCCTTGTATGATTTCACTGCGATAAACTCAGCAACGTCAATGATTTCCTTTTCTCGGCTTTCGTGATTTCCGCCAAATTCGATCGCAAATTGTGGGTATTTCTCCCAGGTGATACTCGTCAGTTTGTTCTCAGGGAAATCCCCTATAAACCGACATTGCTTACCGGCATTAGGCTCAATATTAAAGCGTTTCAGATAGTAGAAATTCTGCTCAGCATCAAAGTACAGAACTGAGGCGATTTGAGCGGGATCGTATTTACAGATCGACAGCATATTTTTTTCGAAGTGATTCTCCAGATCGTAGCTGAAAAGATGGAAGCTTCCATCCTTGTCGACAACCAGAATCTTATCATCACCGGTGAATTCTCCCAGGTAAAGTCCTCTGCCGTCAGCATTGAGTCGCAGAACATCCTCGTCAAACCAGATTTTTCGTCCGCCGAGGGTCGACATTCCCTTTTCCTTCAGCGTGATTTTGTGAATCTCGTTTTTCGAAACCAGATTTCCCATCGAAGCACGACCCTTGATGGCCAGTTCAGCCATATCAATTTCGTCGACCAGCTTCTTTAATTTAGGTTTTGGTTTGAAGAGAATTCTTAAAACTTCGGCTTCCCCGTTAGGATTGGCGCTGAAATAGAGAATTCTTGAGCCATCGGTTCCCAGTGTCATGTTGTATTCTTTGTCGCGGGTGACACCGGTGACTGCAAACCGCTTCATATAATTGTACCCGCCTTTTCCGTCCCGGTACACCAGGTTGTAAATTGTGCGGTCGTTGTTCTTTTCAAACACCGCCACGTGCAATACATTTTTACCAACGAATGCTTTGTCTGAAACTTTGGAAATAAAGTATGTCCCATCTTTTCTGAACACGATGATATCGTCGATATCGGAGCAGTCGCAAATGTACTCTGCTTTTTTCAGCGCCGTTCCTACGAATCCCTCTTCGCGGTCGATGTACAGCTTTTCATTTGCCACAACCACTTTGGTAGCCTCAATATTTTCGAAGCTTCTTATTTCACTTTTTCTCTCGCGACCCTTACCGAATTTCGACTTAAGTCGTTCGTACCAGGCGATTGAGAATGGGATGATATTTTCGATATTGCGTAGCGTTTCGGCAATCTCATTTTCAATGGATTGGATTAATTCATCCGCCTTAAGCGTATTGAATTTCAGTATTCGACCCATTTTGATTTCCATCAGACGCAAGATGTCTTCCCTGGTAATCACTCTTTTGAATCTGGGTTTCCAAGGTTCCAATCGCTTGTCGATGTGGGCAATCGCCTCATCCATAGTGGCGGAGTCTTCAAAAGCCTTGTCTTTGTATATCCGCTCTTCGATAAAGATTTTTTCCAGCGATGAAAAATGCCACTGCTCTTCCAATTCACCCATGTGAATTTCCAACTCCAGTTTCAAAAGGTCTACCGTATTATTTACAGACCTTATCAGGATTTCGCTGATAGGCATAAAATGCGGCTTGTCGTCTTCGATAATGCAGGAGTTGGGCGAAACAGAGACCTCGCAATCAGTGAATGCATAAAGCGCATCGATGGTTTTGTCTGAACTCGTACCCGGAAGCAGGTGGACGAGAATCTCTACGTTAGCAGCTGTATTGTCGTCAATTTTTCGGATCTTAATCTTCCCCTTTTCAAAGGCCTTAACGATTGTCTCAATAACGGATGAGGTAGTCTTTCCGAACGGTATTTCAGTGATAACAAGCGTTTTGTTATCTAATTTTTCAATTTTTGCGCGAATTTTTATGGCACCGCCACGTAATCCGTCGTTGTATTTTGATACATCGAGGAATCCGCCGGTAGGGAAGTCGGGGAATAATTCGAACGCCTCATTTTTCAGATGAGCAATAGACGCGTCGATCAGTTCGACAAAATTATGTGGCAAAATTTTGGACGCAAGTCCGACGGCGATACCCTCAACCCCCTGCGCCAGTAGCAATGGGAACTTTGCCGGCAAGGTGACAGGCTCCTTATTTCGGCCATCATAAGACTGCTGCCATTTGGTGGTCTTCGGGTTGAATAACACCTCCAGCGCAAATTTTGAAAGGCGCGCTTCGATATATCTGGGGGCTGCGGCGCCATCACCGGTGTGGATGTTTCCCCAGTTTCCCTGGCAATCAATGAGCAGGTCTTTTTGTCCAAGTTGCACCAGCGCATCGCCGATAGAAGCATCCCCGTGAGGATGGTACATCATGGTTTGTCCGATGATATTTGCCACTTTGGTGTAGCGGCCATCGTCCATCTGTCTCATGGCATGAAGAATTCTGCGCTGAACAGGCTTCAATCCGTCATTAACATACGGAACGGCGCGCTCGAGAATGACATAAGAGGCATAGTCGAGGAACCAATTCTGGTACATCGTAGACAAATAGATGATGTGGTGCAGCTCTTTCTTTTCCCCTTGATCAGTTGTTTCGGGCAGCAAATCGTCGGGTAAAAGTTCTTCTTCTTGGGCCATTTAAAAAAATTGTATTATTTGATATGTTAAGCCAATTTCGGTTTGTTTCTCTACTATCCAGGTTAGAATTATTTCTTCCTAGATTTCGTCCTTCTCGACATGCAGATTCTCAATGATAAAATCCTGTCTGTCGGGCGTATTTTTTCCCATATAAAACTCGAGCATCTCAACAATGGATTCGTTCTTATTCAGGATCACGGGATCCAAACGGATTTGCTCCCCAATAAAATTTTTGAACTCATCCGGAGAGATTTCTCCCAATCCTTTGAAACGGGTAATTTCCACGCCGGATGCCAGCATTTTAACTGCAATATCCCGCTCCTGCTCGGAATAACAATATTCTGTGCGTTTCTTATTCCGAACACGGAATAGGGGTGTCTGCAGGATGTACAAATGACCCCTACGAATCAATTCAGGAAAGAATTGAAGGAAGAATGTGATCAGCAACAGACGGATATGCATGCCATCCACATCGGCATCAGTGGCGATAATGACCTTGTTATAACGAAGTTCATCAATGCCTTCTTCGATATTTAACGCCGCCTGCAGAAGATTAAACTCCTCGTTCTCGTAAACGATTTTCTTGGTAAGACCGTATGAATTAAGTGGTTTACCACGAAGACTGAATACTGCCTGCGTGTTGACGTCTCTGGATTTTGTTATAGAGCCGCTGGCCGAATCCCCCTCCGTGATGAAGATTGAACTATTATCCTTGTTTTCGTGTGCAGTATTGTAATGTAAACGACAGTCTCTGAGCTTTTTGTTGTGAAGGCTGACTTTTTTAGCCCGCTGTTTGGCCAATTTTTGAATACCCGAAATGGCCTTGCGCTCTCTTTCAGATTCCTGAATTCTGCGCAACAATGTGTCGGCCGTTTGCGGATTTTTGTGCAGGTAATTGCCAAGTTCCTTTTGGATGAAGTTCATGACGAAGTTGCGCACCGACATGCCATCCGGCGAAATATCCCTGGATCCCAGTTTTGTCTTTGTCTGAGACTCAAATACCGGTTCCTCGACTTTGATGCTGATTGCAGCCACAATGGATGCCCGGATATCCGACGCATCGAATTCCTTCTTGTAAAAGTCGCGGATGGTTTTAATAAGCGCCTCGCGGAAGGCAGCCAGGTGAGTTCCTCCCTGCACCGTATGCTGACCGTTTACAAATGAATAATAATCTTCACCATACTGATTGCCGTGAGTGATAGCGCTTTCAATATCCTCCCCTTTAAGGTGAATGATAGGGTAGAGCGGTTCCTGTCCGATGTTTTCGTTCAGCAGGTCATAAAGTCCATTTCTGGAGAGGTATTTCTCTCCATTGTAGTTGATTACCAGTCCGGCATTCAGATAGGTATAGTTTTTCAACATCGCCACCACGTACTCGTCTATGTAGTGGTATGTCCTGAAAATTTCGTCGTCCGGCGTGAAGGTAACGGTCGTGCCATTCGCTTCCTCGGTGGGCTGTTCTTCGTTGTCGGTCACGACTTCACCCTTGGAGAAATCGATGGTTTTTATCATGCCGTCGCGAACCGATTTGATCGTGAAGGATACTGAAAGGGCGTTGACAGCCTTGATCCCAACACCATTCAATCCAACAGATTTTTTGAACGCTTTGGAGTCATATTTAGCCCCGGTATTCATTCGGGCGGCTACGTCCATCAATTTCCCTAGAGGGATTCCGCGACCATAATCGCGAACGGATATTTTTTGGTCAGAAACATGAATGTCAATTTTTTTACCATTGCCCATCATGAACTCATCCACCGAATTATCGATCACCTCTTTGAGCAAAACATAGATGCCATCGTCAGCAGCAGAGCCATCTCCGAGCTTTCCAATGTACATTCCCGGTCGTTTCCGGATATGCTCTTTCCAGTCGAGTGTGCGTATCGAATCTTCAGAATAACCTTGAACCATCCTTATTGAGTTTGTACAAATATAAAGAAATAAGGGAGCGATTTTTTAAAACTGCCCCCTCAGTAATGAACAACTGATTGTTCATAAATAAAAATTATTTGCCTTAGACCGTCAGGAATTTTTTAAAAATTTCTTCTTGTCTAGTGATGAATATTCGATTCTAAAAATAATAAAGTACTTGATTATAAGTGGATCTATAACTAAAAGGTAAAGAGGTAGCTTCCCGCGGAAAGCGATACAACTAATTTCGAATTTTCTGTCCTGACATTTTTGATAAATGGGTTTTTCTCCAAGGGCAAATTGCCTTCTTTCACCGTTGTGACCGGCAATATTAGCGTTGCATTGCTGTTTGCCGGGATGGTAACCGAGTACTCAGTTTTTTTGCCACTCTTTTTCCATTTTGAGATGATCATCCCATATGGCCCGCAGTGTGAAGCTTCAAAGCTGGACAATCCGGTAACAAAATGTGGTTCCAGGAGAATATTCTTGAAGCCGGGATGTTCCTGATCCGGGCGAATTCCTCCCAGTGCTTTGTAATACCAGGCACTAATCTCGCCAAACATGATGTGGTTCATTGAAATGTCCGATTTGGCGTTTATAGGCCAGTTTTCATAAAGAGTTGTTGCACCATTGACGATCCAAAATCCCCAGGAAGGGAAAGTTTCCTGAGCAGCAACTTTGTAAGCGATATCTGCATAACCATTTTCACTGAGCGCGTTTAAAAGCGCTTTGGTGCCGAGTAATCCAACATCAAGATGGAAATCGTCGGACTCTACCCTTTTTGCCAGATTGGCGGCTACGCGTGATTTCATCTCTTCAGGTACAACGCCCCAGAAGAGCGGTGCCGCCAATTCGGTTTGGAGTCCTTTGGCATAAATACCTGTTTCAGGATTAAGAAATTTGATGTTGATGGCATTTTTAATTTTCTCTGCCAGTCCACTGTATTTTTCAAAATCGTTCATTTTGCCAAACATTTTGGCTGTTTTTGCCAGGATGGTGGCATCTGCAAAATAGTAACAGGAAGAGGTCAGCTGTTTGCTGGCTTTTGATTTTACAGGAATCCAATCGCCTAATCCCCAGTCGGTAAGATTGTCCGGACTGATCCGTTCAATATAATCAACGTATCGTTTGATATTGTCATAGGTTTGTCTCAGCAATCGGTCGTCTCCATAAAACTGATAGACATTCCAGGGAATTATTACGAGCGAGCTTGTCCAGTCTGGACCATTTGCCCAATCATAACCCCATCCGGAAGTAGGAATAATATTAGGAAGCACGCCATTTGGCTGTTGCTCATCGCGGTGGTCGGCTAACCATTTTTCATAGATGGTGATACCATCGAAGTTGTACAATCCGGTTTCTACGGCTATCTGGCCATCGCCAGTCCAGCCATTTTTCTCCCGTTGCGGACAGTCGGTAGGATAACCATAAAGATTTGAAAGGTATGAGTTGTTGGCCGCATACCAGATTTTATTGAGGGTAGGATTTGAGCTCTCAATTTTGCCTACTGCAGGCACATCACTGTGCATAAAAAGCCCGACGACACTGCTTTGTTCCAATGCTAATGGTTTACTGGAAGAGACTTCGACGTACTGAAACCCTTTGTAATTGAAATGAGGCCAGAATGTCTCTTCGACGCCACCCTTTAAGGTGTAAATATCTGTACCAAAAGGATCCAAGTTATTTGTGGGGCGATAATGGACAGAAATATTTGATTGATCAACGCGGCCATTTTCATAGAGTCGCTCGCCATGCTTTACCCGAACTACCGTACCCGGAAGGCCCTTCATGGTAATTTTACTCACTCCCGCAATGTTCCTTCCTAAATTAAAGACGTAGAGTGAATCATTGAATTTCTTGAAACTTTGAACCTTAATCTCCTTTTCCGCCCGGATAGGTTGAAGCTGCTGGGAAACGATGTTTTGAGTCGGAGCCGCGGTTGGTTTTGCATATTGCCATTTTGAATCATCGTATCCTGCTTTGCACCAATCGGTAAGCTCCAGATTAGCATCCTGATGCTCGCCTGTATAGATGCTGTTCAAGATAATCGGACTCAGAGCCGTTTTCCAACTGGTTCCGGATGGAATTGTTTGTACCGTACCATCCTGATAAGTTATTCGAATGTCCATGCAAAATTTGGGTCTGGCACGCCAGGGCGCTTTATCGAAGTACCATACGGCGGTCGACTGGTGATTAAACCATCCATTACCCAGCAGGACTCCCAGCACATTTTTACCGGAAGTAAGGGCCTGGGTAATGTCATGTGTCACATACAGCGTCCGTCTGTCGTAACGGGTATACATGGGATCTAATTGATGATCTCCGATTCGTTGGCCATTCACAAACAGTTCGAACAGACCGCCAACCGCCACGTACGCTCTGGCAGAAACAATTTTTTTGGTTATCTCAAACTCCTGGCGGAAATAGGGAGCAGGTTTCAAATCAACATCCCTTGTGTCGGTGATCCATGCGCCATGCCACTTTTTCAGATCCATTAGACCTGTTTCGAATGAAGCCACCGCATTGCGCTCGCTCTGTACACCGTTTTGATCCCAGGTTCGGACTTGCCAGAAATATTTTGTAAACGGCTCGAGTTTTTGTCCGGCGTAGACAGTCAAAATGCTGTCTGAAGAAATTTTGTGGCTGTCCCACATATTACATTTGCCATTCGCGACGGAGGCCGAATCAGTACCCACAAATACCTGAAAAGCAGTTTGTAAGGCTCCCTTTCGGGGATCGTCCAACTGCCAGGAGAATCTTGGATTGGGAACATCAATGCCAAGTGGATTAATGAGATGCTCACATTGCAGTTTAACGGCAACAGATTGGGCGCTAAGGCCGAAGAATGTAAATAGCAAGAGGGTGGTTAAGAGATGTTTCATTTTGGAAATGGGAAAATGTGAAAGTGTGCAAATGTGCAAATGAGAGAATGTGAAAATTATATTCGTTCGAGGGGGATTGGGTTGTTAATTATTTCCTTTTTGGGAAACATCATTACTTTTTGATTTCGAATAGGAAGGATTCAAGAGGTTTCAAGGAGAGAGTCGCCTTGCCTATGCCATTAGAAACCTGTAGTTGGTAGTTATTGCCAACATTCAGGTAATCGATCATAGAATAGATTCCATCTTTTAATTTCCATAGACTGATAATTTCTGCTGGAATATAGAGATCAAATTGACTACTTTTTGAAGCATCAAAGCCGGCAACGACAACGAGTTTTTGTCTATCGTTCCATCGAACAAAGGAGAAGACACTTTTCGGATATTGCGGTGATTTTTCCCTGTTGTACAACTGGATTTCCTTATAATTGCCCATCAGCACCTTTGATTCTATGGTGAAGTTGAGCAGCCTTTTGTAAAAATCGCGCAGTGATTTCTCTTCGCTGGTAAGAAGTCCTCCATCGAATGCTCCGCCATTCATCCAGCGTTGATGATTGGGGACTCCAATATAATCGAAAATGGAAGTTCTGGTTGGTTTTCCGAAACCAGCATTCTGGGCTCCAGGTTCGCCAACTTCTTGTCCGAAGTAGATCAGCGTAGGAGAGGTGCTGATAGTGGCAGAAACCACCAGCGCTGGTTTGCCTTTCATCGCATTTCCGGCGAATGCCGGACTAGCCAGGCGCTGTTCATCATGATTTTCCAGAAAATGGAGCATATGGTGTTCAATATCTGCTAAATCCGATTGGATTCCGACCAGTCTGTCGGCCGGCGCCTTACCTTGAATCACTTTTTTCAATGTGTCGTAAAATGCAACTTTGTCGTAGAGATAATCCATTTTCCCGAGGCGGATATAAGATCGGTATTGTGCCGGATTGTAAACTTCTGCGACCAGTATTGTTTTCGGATATTCGCTCTTGATTGTGCTATTCAGATAGCTCCAAAACTCAACGGGAACCATCTCCGCCATGTCAAAACGGAAACCATCCACCCCGAATTGCAGCCAGAAGCGACAGATATCGCGAAATTTTATCCAGGAATCCGGTACAGATTTTCCTTGCCAGTAAGCATAATGGTCAGCAATAGACTTGGAATCAAAATCATCAGGCAAGAGCATAAAATCTTTTGAGCCATCCGGCTTTATGCCGTAATTTACCTTGACCGTTTCGTACCAATCGTCTGCTTTTGGCTGAGCCAGTCTGGAGCCGTTACCAGTCCATTTGGCTGGGGTTTCATCGAATTTTCCGTCGGATAGCGGTTGTTTTTCACCTCCAAGAGGCTTATCATTTTCAGGGAGAACAGGAACTTTGAAAGACTCACCCGGAATGTAATAGAAGTTGTTATTTCTTGCGTAAACGACTGATTTGTCATCTGTCTCTCCAAAATCCCTAACCCCCGAAGGTTTTCCGACTGAATGATAGTTTCTGGCTACGTGGTTCGGAACAATGTCAATGATTACTTTTAATTTTTGTTTGTGCGTCCTGCGAACGAGATCTCCAAACTCCTCCATACGCCTTGCCGGATCACTAGCCAGATCGGGATCCACGCTGTAATAGTCCTTTACGGCATAAGGCGATCCCGCACGTCCTTTCACAACATCGGGGTCGTCATTTGAAATTCCAAAGGCAGTATAATCCCGAATCACGTCGTGGTGTAGTACTCCGGTAAACCAAAGATGTGTTACACCAAGCTTTCTTATCTCTCTGAGTGCCTTTGGCGTGAAATCTTTGAATTTTCCTACACCATTTTCTTCAATAGTTCCCCATGGCTTATTTGTTGTATTGGTATTTCCGAAAAGTCTGGTAAATACCTGATAGATAACTATTTTGTTGGAAGAACTGTTGTTTTGAGCCTGCGATCTACCTATCGGATCTGACTTAAAGCCTATCGCGACAATGGCTGTAAGAATCAAAATGGGTGCGATTATTTTTTTCATTTTTACGTACGGATTGGCTCGTGAAAGTACCAATTTCCTGTTGTTTTTCAAATTTTTCGTGATTACTACTTTGGTCAAATTGATGAGAAATGAGGGAATACATCTGAAGTGTGACTTAATAAGTTAGCCAATGACCGGTTTTTCAGACTGCAGTAGTCCATGTCGCAGGTGCAACTTTAAGCACATAATTGGTATATTTGCTTCATGAGTAAGAAAATAGCCAATATTCTGGACAATATCGACAGTAAGGACTACCGTCCCAAATTCGGTGGATTGGAGATACTCAAGTATCTGGGTCCCGGATTATTGGTAACGGTCGGATTTATTGATCCGGGGAATTGGGCGTCCAACCTTGCTGCCGGAGCCGATTTCGGATATCTTTTACTTTGGATGGTCTCATTATCAACGATTATGCTGATAATGTTGCAGCATAATGTTGCGCACCTGGGTATTGCCACCGGACTCTGTCTGTCGGAAGCGACCACAAAATTTATCAATCCAAAGTATTCGAAAATAATTTTGTCTACTGCAATATTTGCCTCTATATCAACATCTTTGGCCGAAATATTAGGTGGAGCCATCGCCCTGAACATGCTTTTCGAAATACCGATTCGCGCCGGGGCCGTTTTGGTGGTTATTTTTGTTCTGATCATGCTCTTTACAAATGGCTACCAGATGATAGAAAAGTGGATCATCGCATTTGTTTCTGTAATCGGGCTGTCCTTTATTTATGAACTTTCACTGGTTCAGATTGACTGGAACAGCGCAATTCATTCGTGGGTCGTCCCTCATTTTCCTAAAGGATCCATGGTAATTATCATGAGCGTACTCGGAGCGGTTGTAATGCCGCATAACCTCTTTTTACACAGCGAGATTATCCAGAGCCGTCAATGGAATCTTGAGGACGAAAAAACCATCAAAAAGCAGCTCAACTACGAATTTCTGGATACTCTGATTTCCATGTTAGTTGGTTGGGCGATCAATAGTGCAATGATTTTGCTGGCGGCTGCAACTTTTTTTAAAACGAGCACCAAGGTAACCGAGCTTCAGCAGGCTCAGGGACTGTTAACACCATTGCTCGGAGTCCACTCCGGCATTGTTTTCGCAGTGGCGCTTTTGTTCGCAGGCGTTGCGTCGACGATTACATCAGGTATGGCGGCAGGTTCAATTTTTTCCGGCATATTCCAGGAGCCATACGATATCAAGGATAACCACTCCCGACTGGGGATAGCGATATCTTTTATAGTCGCGCTTTTGATGATATTCGTAATTTCGAACCCCTTCAACGGATTGATTTATTCTCAGATGATTCTGAGCATTCAGTTGCCGATCACTATTTTCTTACAGGTTTATCTAACCTCTTCCGAAAGGGTGATGGGTAAATACAAGAACAGCAAATTCAATGCTATTATCCTTTATTTGATAGGCGCCATCGTTACTGCGTTGAATATAGCTTTGCTTATAAGCCTCTTCTGATTTTGGATTTTGGATTTTAGATTTTGGATTGCGCAGAATCGGCTTTTGAATCATCTAAGAAAATGAGGTTCAATTCAATTTAATGCTAAGACGGCAATTATTACAAATTTTAAAGGAATTGTTAACCAGGAATGCCCATTCCAAAATCTAAAATCAAAAATCCAAAATATTTATCTTATTTCGAAATATCTTTCGCGCATCTGAATCCAACGGCAAAATCCAGCCAGGATGGCGACAGTCCATTCCGGAAATAGTTTTGGTTACACATGGCTCCGGAATGCCAGCTACCTCCCCGTATTACTTTGAATCTGCCTGTTTCGGGGCCTTGGGGATTTAATGAAGGGGATATTCTGTAGTAGTCGTCCTTATAGTTGTCTGAGGTCCATTCCCACACGTTTCCAGCCATATCAAATAAATCGAACTTATTGGGATGAAAGGAACCAACGTTGAGACTTCCCTTGTATTTTCCGCCAAAATTTGCAAGGGTAGAATCAATTTTGTCGCCACCTGGAAAGTTCATATCAATCAAACCTCCTCTTGCCGCATATTCCCATTCCGCTTCAGAAGGCAGACGTTTATTGACCCATTTCGCATATTGCATTGCCTCAAACCAAGAGACACCTACGACAGGATGATTCGGGAAATACAGTCCACACCTGAACTCTTTCATTCCCCAGAATTGGGGGAGTGAATGTTTGGTAGCGCGACAGAATTCGGCATACTGGCTGTTTGTTACTTCATATTGATCCAGATAGAAAGCATCAACTGTTACTTTGTGTTCTGGTTGCCAATCAGACGGACCAGCGGAATTTTTTCCCATATTGAATTCTCCTTTTGGGATCAAAACCATATTTGCAGGGGTGTTGTTTTGGCCAGAAAGATTGACATATAGCCCCAATAGGAAGATTATGATCAATTTCTTTAACTGTTTCATCAGTATATAATTTGTCTTTTTTAAGATCTGACGGAATACTCACACATTCATTTTCGATCGGTACGAAACCTCCCTTTGGGTATTTCGTGTCAATTGGAGTCTGAATGATTCGGAGCTGTAGGGGAGCCGCTGGAGCGGCTGTTTAAGATTTGGATCAGAAGGTAAAATAATTAACCTTGTTGATGGCAGTACCCATATTCGCTCCTTTCAGATCGACTGTATAGGTTTCTGAGTTTTGAAGTGAAAGTGTTTTCATCAGCGTTTTTCCACCGCCGGAATCTTCGGTAGTCATTTCCATCACGAATCCGGGAACCGATAAGGTGTTATGCTTGGCCGCCATTTTGCATGCACGGAACATGCCGATATCATTGGATAAACTAACCTGATCGGTGATCCAAACTTCTCCGAAAATTTTCTTGAAGGTATAGGTGTACTTTTTACAGGTAAATCCCAGAATCTGTTTGGTTTCTGTCGTTGGAACGATCTCGAGTTTTTTCAAGTCACCTTCAGCAGGATATTTGAACCCTCCGGCATTGTAATTGGGGGTAGCTCCACCGCCGGTGCCGAACATCTGAATTGCCACCTCGTTCTTTTTATCAATAATGGTCTCAATGCCATTGCCTTTTACTTTGGCGACATATTGTACCAGAAAATTATCGCCGGCAGACTGATAATACGTCTTGACCTGCGCAGTACTTCTCAGATCATTGTTTTTCGCATAAAATTCAATCGCAAAGGAGTTGCATTTATCGAAAGCATATTCCGGATCCCATTTTACACCCGGCGCTTTCAACGAAAACTGAGCATCGACAGAAAGCGCGGTAAATAAGGCTAGCAAAAGCACGATAACTTTATTCATACTCTTAATTGATTAATCGTTAATACTGAATTTCCTTTGACAAGGTAACGATTATTCAATTATTATGCTAACCATTATTTTAGAAAACTCTCTCTCTTTTGCAAATTTGTGAGTCCCGCCAGTAAAAAGATTAGACTGCCAATTCCAAGAAAGATTCTGTTTTTCTGGGAGATTTGAGCCCAAACTACTTCGTTCATCCGTTGAGGAATGCTGTATGGGTTGTGAAACACATTCCACTGAGTTTTTGCCCAAAATATCCGACATAAACAAAAGCGCAACACCGATGATGATCATGACTACCGCTGTTCCATTACCGTTTTTTACCATGGTTGAAACCAGGAAGGCGAGACATCCCAAAAAGAAAACCGGAAACAACAGTTGGAGAGACATCTCAAAAACAGGAAATGGGGTAAGACCAAAATATCCAAACCAGCAAAATACGTAGAGGATTGCCCATGTCAGGAGGAAGATCATGAAAAGACGAACCAACCATACCTTGTAACGATAATCCGGTATTCCGAATAGAATCTCCAGTATTCTGGAGTCTGCGTCGTTCTGAATACCAAACACGGTGGGGTAGAAGACGAGCAAAATCCCCGGGAAGAATAGTATTCCATATACATCAGACGAATTGAGCGTCGGATTTTTTAATACAAGTTGGATCGAGAGTAAAACATAGAACACCAGAGAGGCGAGAACAAACCAGAAAAAGCGACCTGCAAAAATGATCTTCAGGTTGTACCCGGCCATTTTTAGCACCAGATCCAATCGATTCTTCAGACTACTCTTCAAAAGTGCATTATCCATATTAATTCAAATATAAGTACTTAGATAAGATATGAGATATAAGATATGAGATATAAGATATAAGAAGTAAGATGTGAGACTTAAGATATGAGACGTAAGATATAAGATAGCGCTTATCTCATCTCTCATGTCTAATATCTCATACCTCGCCTCTTATATTTCTCTTTTTTTAAATCCTTTCAGTATGCATAAATATGCTTCTTCAAGAACTGGTTTGACAATGATTGCATCCTCAGCAGGCTTATCTGCAGAAAGAAAACGGATCTTAATCATTTCGCCGTCGCGCATATGGTGGATAACCCGCTCTTTCATCGGGAAGGCGTCAAATTCCTTCGCAGGAATGCTAAACTGCCAAACAAAGCCTTCAGCCAGTTTCACCATGTCGTTCGGATGACCAGCATAACAAAGCTCGCCACGGTTGACAACCGCTACCTGATTACAAGAGCTCGAAATATCCTCAATAATGTGCGTAGAGAAGATTACGATTCGTTCGCGACTTAATTCTACCAGAAGGTTCCTGAAGCGAATTCTTTCCCTTGGATCCAAGCCTGCAGTAGGTTCATCAACGACTAATATTCTCGGAAGATGCAGCAATATCTGAGCGATACCCATCCGCTGTTTCATACCACCGGAGAATCCGCCGATCTTTTCATCTTTTCGATCCCACAAGTGAACAGAACTTAGCACGTATTCGATCCGCTTATTCCTTAAAGTGGCATCGGTAAGTCCCTTAAGAATTGCCTGATAATCCAGGAATTCGTACGCAGACATGTTTTCATATGTGCCAAACTCTTGTGGTAAATAACCGATCAAACCTTGCAGTTCTTCGCGTTTTTCCTGAGTATCAATTCCATTGATCCACACTTTACCATAGCTTTGCTCATAGATACCGCAGATAACCCTCATCATGGTGGATTTACCGGCGCCATTCGGTCCGAGCAATCCAATCATACCAGTGTTTATCTCAAGTGATACACCTCGTAAGGCTTTGAATGGGTCTCTTTTTCGCCCAATCAACGGCATTTGTTCGACCAGTTTGTAGAAGGTCCGGCGAATACCAGCGAATCGGCCTTTTAATCTTTCAATGTTGACATTTTCGCGGTATAGCCTTTTAGCAGTGGTATCCACCGATAGGATGAAGTACCAAACAGCACCAAGTATTGCTATCGAAACAATCTTTTCCCATTTGAAATAGAAGAAAACAAGAACAAGGATTGGTAGGAACCAGTACAGGATTTTATAACCCGAGGCCGACAGTTTTCCCATCCATTTTTTACCTTCATTCTCAGATCTGTAGGTGAGATATTCGGCAATCGGACCCCACATTGCAAGTGTCATCAGATAAATAAGAACAGCAAATATCAGGGAATACAATCCATTTTGCAAATAAATGAAGGTAAAATAGAGCATGAACCCAAGCAACGGCAGCTGCCAGATATATAAGTCAAAATCTCTCAATTTACGGTAGTATTTCAACTGGCCAGCGCGCTCGCGTATACTCCTGTTGCCTTTCCATTCCCGGGCAAAACGACTTCCCCAGTCGTATATCTTAACAAGATTTTCAACTTTTATCGTAATCTGCTTATCAGGATCGATAACGGTTTCTTTGGCTTTACGAAGACTATTCATAATAAACCATGTTCCGCCAGGGATAACGATGATGATAGCCACCATATCCAGCATCTTCCACAAGAAATCATCGACTCGAGTGTAGATCAGAAGAATAGCGGTAACGAAGAGTATGGCTTGTCCAATTTTTATTTTCCAGTCCAGTTCTTTTACCCACTGAATAGAGGTTTCCAGTCCCGAATAGAATGTTGGGATAAAGACCAATGTAAGAAGCGTACTCAGGCTCAATCCTCCGATAACCGTAATGGCAAATGGTGCACCAATAGCGCCTACATATTCGTTGTCGCCCATAGCCAGCGGTAGCATTGCGGCGATGGTGGCGATGGCAGTAATAAGAATAGGACGAAGTCTGGACATACCAGCCATAACCAGCGCACGATTTTTCCTAAATCCTCTCTTCCGGAGAATCTGGGTGTAGTCGATCAGGATGATACCATTGTTCACCACAACACCAATCAGGATCAAGAATCCAATGAGGGTGTTTGCATTAAACAATGAATTGTGCGAGAATATGAGTGCAAGGAAGGATCCGATTGCCGCAAGCGGAATCGAAAACATCAGTACAAATGGTGTCGCAACAGATTCAAAAACGGATGCAAGGATCATAAAAATCAGGAAGAAAGCGGCCAGAATCAGGAAGTAGAAATCTTTGAGGGTATCTTCTTCATGAATAACCTGGATAGCAATACCGGATGGCATGTTATAGCTTTCAATGATTTTATCTACTTCTGCCCGGTAGGAGGCAAGAAGATCTTTCGAATCCTGCGAAGCATCAACAAAGCGGTAACGTACCTCGATTTGTTTCTCCTGGTTTACCCTTGAAATACTTGCATACCCGGAAGAGAGCACTACATCACTGATATTCTGCAGTTCGTGCAACCCGCCTTTTGAGTCGGCTACAGGGAGCGTCCTAAGGTCAAAAGCAGTTCTGTTCTTTTTTGCATCTTCAGCAGTCTGACCTTTTTTCGGCATCTCTTTTATGGTGATGTCGTATTGCTCATTTCCTTGTTTGTAAGGAATAGTTGTCACGATCTCTTTGCTGAAAGAGTTCAATTCGCCCGAAATATTGGCAAGAGTGACATCGTAGGCGTTCATCAATAGCGGATTAAATCTCAGATGAACCTCAGGTCTGTTATTGGAATAACTTACCCTGACTCCATTCATAGACTCCAATCCTTCCAGGAAGTATTGTAAGTCGGAGGCCACATTTTTCATGACCTCGAAATCCTGTCCTTTGATTATTACCCGTTCCCAATTTGAACCAACCCCCATCATGGCCATAAAATTACCTGATCCGGAACTGGTCATCGGCATACCGCCACCAATGCTGTTACTTCCGGTAGAGGATGCATCAGCGATGTCGATCGTTCCTCCGGGAATATCATTCATTTTATTGGTTACCTCATCACGAATTTGAGAGAGGGAACGTTTTTTTATCTTTTGGAAATCATCTTTGAGCTGAACGGTGACGCTCGCACTCTCGACCTGGATATTACAGGTAACGTCTTTGATCTCCTCAATACCTTTGATCCGGTTTTCAATCTCACTCACAACTTTGTCGCTTGATTCGATCGTTGAGCCGGATGGCAAGGTGACGTTGATACGGAAAGCAGTAGTCTTCACCTCATTAAGAGACGACATACTAACCGCCAGACAGATAAATATCGTTACGAAAAAGAAGATCAGTGCACCGATAATAGTCTGGGCAGGCTTGCGCAGTGAATATTTCAAAAGCATCACGTACGCCTGAATCATCTTATTTCGCGAAGATACCTGCGTAAATTCCATATTACCGCCAGCTTTCTTTTTCAGGAAGGCATAGGCGAGCATGGGTACTAAAAGCATTGCAACGGTCAGCGAAACCAACAACGTCGAAATGATTGATACGCCAATGTTCTTACCCAACAACTTAATCAGGAAGTTATCCGAAAAAAGGAAGGGAAGGAATATTGTAGTGGTTGTCAAAGTAGCAGCGATGATTGACCGCCACACCTCTGATGTACCCTGAATTACTGCATCTCTGGGCGATTTTCCCGTCGCTCGCAGGCGGTAAATGTTTTCAAGCACAACCACACTGTTATCGAGCAATATTCCCACCGCCAAAGCCATTCCCACAAGTGTAAGGCTGTTGATTGTAACATCCGAATAGTAGAAAAAGTTGAAGGCGGTTAGCACCGAAATCGGTATTGCCAGGGCAATAATGGAGACAAGTTGTATGTTTTTCAGGAAGATCCAAAGAACAAAGATGGCCAGTAACGCTCCAACAAGAGCTAACTCACCGATCTGGTTCAGGTTCTTCTCCATTGTATCGGCCGCATTATTTTGAACCGTAATCTCTATTTCCTTCGGAGCGAGATCTTTGTTCAATTTAGCAATGGCTTCCAACGTCTTTTTGGAAAGCTCGATCAGATTGGACTGAGCATCATTAACCAGGGTTATTGATACAGCATCCTTGCCATTAACCCGTGAATAGGAGGTTTGCTCTTTTGTGCCAAAATAGACTTTCGCAACATCCTTCAGCAAAATGGGGCCATTAGCTATCACTAGATTCTCAATCTGGTTGAGATTATCAAATTCGGACGTAACCTGAACAGTGTACCGGAGGTTTGAGCCGTAGACATCTCCGGCATAAGCTCTGGTTCGATAATTCTGAGTCAATTTATTCCTGATACTGGATGCTGTAATCTTATACGCGTTACAGACATCCATATCTAATTGAATTTCAATTGTTTTCTCGCGACCGCCATAAATATTTATGCCGGCAATGCCATCAACGTTTTGAAGCTCAGGTTTGATTTTTTGGTCAGTAATATTTCTGACAAGATCGACTCCACCGGTACCCCGGACCTGCAATTGCATGAACTGTTTGTTCAACTGCTGAAGGTCAACCTTGACAACCGTTACAATAAATTGCTCCGGAATCGTAGATTTTATCTCGTTGATCTTCTCCTGCAGCTTCAGGTAGGTATATTTGAAATTGACCTTTTTATTGAATTCTACCATGATCGTTCCGCGCCTCGACTGACAGGAAGATTCCATGTTTTCGATGCCCTGTAACGTACCGATGGCTCCTTCGAGCGGGATGATCGCCTGACTTTCCATGAATTTCGGGTCTACCTCCTGCTGGCATGCAACCTGCACATACAACATAGGAAGCTCGGCATTCGGGAAAAGCTCCATCGAAAGATTCTTCCAGGAGACATATCCCAACATGCTTAGCCCGAGGAAGAGCATGCTGATCAATACTTTTCTTTTTATAATGAAGTCCATCCGTTGAAAATTGTTGGTTTAATTGTCTTGCTCGATGGGTTTGTTACTCGTTAACAGATCATATACACATGGAATCACCAAAAGGGTGAGCAGTGTGCTGGTTACCATACCGCCGATTACCGCAAGCGCCATTGGCGACCTTAGGGCAACACTATCGCCGAATCCCAGTGTGAGTGGAATAAGCGCGATGACGGTGATTATACTCATCATCACGATTGGACGTAACCGCTGCTGTCCTGCCTGTGCAATGGCCTCTCTTTTCTCCATTCCCAACTCTCGCAGCTGATTGATTCGGTCCACAAAGATGATGGAGTCGTTTACCGCAATACCACCAAGCATGATAATACCGATTATAGCCATCATGTTAAACGTTTGTCCCATAATATAGAAGAGAATTATGGTACCGACGATAGCAAACGGGATCGAAAGAAGAATCACGAACGGGTGAATCAAAGACTCAAATTTTGCAGCCAGAACCATGTAAACCAATACGATGGATAATATAAGCGCAAAACCTAAGTTAGCCCAGGATTCCTGCCTTTTTTGTTCCTCACCTGCGATTTTAAAGCGATAGTCCTGTGGAAGGTCTACACCCGAAATCTTGGTTTGGATCTCCTGAGAGATTTTATCGAGCGAAGCACCCTTTTTCAGTTCAGCCATTACTTTGCCTACGCGGATTTGGTTACTGTGGTATATCTCTTTCGGTGCAATTGCCTCCTTAAGTGTGGCAACTTCACTCAGCCTGACAATCTGGGTACCATTCCGAATGATGACATCTCCCAGTTCAGACAGACCCAATTTCGGTAAGTGAATGGTAATATCTCTTAACTCACCATTTTTGTCATACTGACCAACAAGCTGGCCTTCCAGTTTTGCCGTTACCTGAGTGACGATATCACTGACGGCCAAACTATATGTTCCTGCGCGGAAACGGTCTACCATCACATTCACTTCCGGGTAACCCTGATCCATGTTTGTGGAGAAGTTGTACAGTCCGGGAATATCCTGAACGACCTTTTTAGTACGGTGAGTCAATGAATCCAGTACAACCAGATCATCGCCCCTAACTTCAACCACCATAGGCGCCTCGCTGTTTCCAAGAATGCTTTGAAGGGCAGTCTCATCCTGAGCGAAACTCACCTCCATTTCAGGGTTCTGAGCATACCATTCTGCAATGGAGGCAATTACCTTGGATGAACTGAATTCCTTAGATGGTTTCAGAATAACTTTTATTTCGGCAGTATTATCACCTTCAAAAATTGATGAAGAACTGGTGGAAAGTCCGGTGGAAGGACCGATACGGGAGAAGATCCCCTGTAGGTTATCGCCAAGAAGATCCCTGACCATACTTTCAATGGAGCCCGCAGCTTCCGAAGTACGTAATAAAGTTGTACCTTCCTTCATTTTCAAATTGATAGTGAACTCTTTGCTTTCACTCTTCGGCATAAATTCACTTCCAATTTTAGGAATAAGCAGCAGTGATAATCCAAAGAGTACCAATGAGGCAAGAATAATACTCATGCGGTGAGGCAGAATATTGGTCAAAAAGGTACTATATCCTGTTTTCTTTTGGATGACGATACTCGGATTCTTTTTGTTCATGAAGAACCGGTGATACAACATCGGGATCACAAAAATCGCGACCACCAGGGATGAGATCAATGAGAATGCGACCGTCCAGGCCTGATCTTTGAACAATGCGCCGGATGCACCGTGCATGTATATGATCGGTAGAAATACCACAATATGGGTGAGGGTAGAGGCTGTAATTGCACCGCCAACTTCTGCAGTACCCACAATTGCTGCTTCCTTTGCAGACATACCGTTCTCATGATTCCGGAAAATATTCTCCATTACCACGATGGCATTGTCGACAAGCATACCTGCTCCCAAAGCCAAACCGCCAAGAGTCATAATATTGAGTGAGAGGCCGTTGAAATACATCAGGTTAAAAGTGGCAACAATAGAGATCGGAATAGATAAACTGACGATCAAAGTTGTGCCGATGCGGCGCAGGAAGATAAACAGGATAATAACTGCCAGAATAATACCAAAATACATGGTGTTTTTGACCTCATCAACAGCGCTGCGGATAAATGTCCCCTGGTTGGATACAACAGTAAATTTGTATCCTGGAAGCGCTTTCTCAATTGTGGCCAGTGTTTTATTGATTTCTTCGACAGCCTTTACCGTATTGTACTTGGTCTCTTTGTAGATAGAAAGAGCGATACAACGTTCTCCGTTAATGCGGACAATGTTTACAGGTTCTTTGTTCTCGAAGCTGACACGGGCAACATCTTTCAGGAACGTAGGTGCTTTTTCTGCAGTAGTACTTCCTGAGACCGTTGATTTATATCCAACAATCAGATTTTCAAAATCTTCTTTTTGCTGTAGGAGGCTTACCCCCTTGACGACGTATTGTAGTCCGGTTTCTGTTATTGTACCACCAGAAATACTTCTGTTGTAGGATTGAATTTTCTGCGAAAGCTGATCGACAGTTAAGTTGAAAGACTCCAGCGCATAAGGATCGGTGTCAATTCTGACTTCATTCGTCTCTACTCCGCTAAGATCCACCTGAGCAACCCCTTCAATGCGGACAAGCTCATTCCGGATATAGTTTTCGGATACTTTCCGAAGCTCGTTCATATCCTTTATCGTCGTGTGCGCTAAACCCACAATCATAGCAGGTTTGGTATTCGGATCGTGCTGCGTAATCGTGAGCTCGGTTATCTGACTGTTCTGAGAATAGGCAGTAAGCGCCTTTTGGAGATCCAGAAAAGCCTCATCCATGTCCTTATTCCAGGCATATTCGACAGTTATCTGAGCCGATCCTGTTTTAGAGATAGAAGAAACCTGAAGAACGCCACTTTGTCTGGTAGCAATGGCTTCAATGTTGGAAACATATAATTTCTCCATCTCTTCAGGAGGTCTTTCTCCGGACTTGATCTCAACGAAAATTCGGGGCGAATTCAAGTCAGGGAAAAGATCGATCCCCAGTTTTTGATAGGAGATGACACCAAGTAGCAGTACCCCAAGCACCATCATCAATATGGTGACCGGATAATTGACTGCAAAATTTGTCAATTTCTTCATTCGGAAATTATTTTAAGAATTTTGCCTGGATAAACAGGTAAACTATTTTACGATCTTAACTTTTGAATTGTCCCTAAGGGTTTCAAATCCTTTAACGACCAGACGTGTATTGGCTTTTAATCCTTCGATGACCTCAACGGATTTATCATTTTCCAGGCCTGTGGTGATTGTTCTGCGTTGAGCGGCGCCTCTGTCTACGATAAAGATAGTTTTACCTCTACCACCGGCAACGATAACTTCTTTCGGAATAACGACTGCGCTGTCTTTCCTGGCAATCTCGATATCAGCTTTTACAAACATTCCGGGACGCAATTTCAGATCAGGATTGTTAATGGTCATTTTACCTTTAAACGTACGTGTTTCAGTACTAATTACCGGAGAAAGTTCACTGATTTGTGCTTTCAACGTATCGTTAGGTAACGTGTAATTTGTAATGTTAACTTCCTGTCCCAGCTTAATCGTAGTAAGGTATTTCTCAGGCAGATTGACATCCATCATCAATTTGCTGTAATCCATCAGTGTAATTACGCTGGTGCCGCTGTTAATACGGGTATTATTTGTGATTTGAGGAATATCGACAATCACGGCACGAAACAATGCTTTGACTTCTGTTTTTTGCTGCTGAATTTTTGCGTCTTCGAAGCTGGTCTTGGCTTGAGCAAGCGCAACTTCTGAGTTTTTAAGTTCCCGGTAGGTTACGCCGCCTTTTTCATAAAGCGATTTTTGTTTCTCGTTTTCCAATCCGGCGATCTCAAAATTCAATTTTTTCGTATCGAAAGAGATATTATTAAGATATTCCGGATTCTCCAGCTTAACAAGTACGGTTCCTTTTTCAACCAGATCGCCCAATTTGAATTCTCTTCCTGTTTTTGGATTAATTGCAAGAACATAATTTCCTGCCATTTCAGTTGTTAAAACAACCTGGCTAGCAGCATTGGCAGTTCCTGTACTATTGATGTACTGTACGATAGGACCTTTTTTGACATCGATGACCGAAACGGGAACGGCTATGTCATTTTGAATCTGGCTTTGTTGATTACCGCAAGAAGCCAGGATCGGAAGGAAAAGGAGTAATCTCCACATTTTATTGATTTTCATACAATTGGTGTTTTCTATTGATTAATTATTTTTTTTCTTTTGCTTTCAGATATTGTTCAGGAACGACGGGTTCGTTCGTCGTAAAGTCGTACAGAGACTGGATTTTAAGGTTCAGCAGTTCAAGCTTGTAATTAATAAGAGCCTGTGCATAAGCCATTTTATTGTTGGATAACTGAACCTGATAGAGGTTGAGGTCCATACTTGTCAAATCTCCATTTTTAAATCTCTCAAGGTTAATATCATAAGTGAGCTGAGAGTTCTTTTGATTTTGCAGCGCAATATTGATCTGATCTTTCAAATTGCTCAGGTTTCTGACTACCTGTCTGATGTCGACTTTGATCTGAATATCCTGATTGGAATAGTTCAGTTTTTGGGTGTTGATTACCGCAGTTTGTGCCCTGATTTGTGCTGCACGCTGTCCCCAGTCGAAGATTGGAACCGTAAAAGTTACTCCGTAGTGCGGGCTCTTTGTTGGCTTATCGTAGATATTTTTCAAACTTGGGTCATCCCCGGAAAGACCAACAGATAAAGCTAAGTCACCTCTGAATTCGTTTTGTGATTTTACGGCAATCAAATCGAATTGTGCAGTTTCAATGCTAATTTGGCGCTGACGAAGTTCCATTCTGGAAGCCAAACCGTGTTCCAATGCTTTCTTTCCGTCAATTTCTATTGGAGCAACCGCTACGTCGGTCATGACCGAGATTTCTTCGAAAATATCCATGCCAATGTATTGCTTAAACTGGTCTTTAGCGCTTTCCAGAGAGACTCTTGCAGAAGCCTTGCTTGACTTGGAAGTCTCGAGGTTCACCTCTGCCTGGAAAAGCTGCTCTTTTGCCGCCAATCCTGCATCTACCTTATTCTTGATAATCTCGTAGCTTTTTTGTGTATTGACATTCTCATCCTCTCTGATGGTCAGACTCATTTGCGCCATATACACGTTGTAAAACAATTGCGAAACGGTTTTCTCCAGCGATAACTTTTGCATTGAGTAACTGAGTTGCGCATTTTCATTGTTTAATTCGAGCGTTTTCAGGGCAACCTTCGTCCTGTTGTAAGTGAAAAGAGGTTGAGAAACACTCAGATATAAGTTGTTGAGAAATGCCTCATTCACTACAGGTTTTCCTGAAGCATCAGACGTGTTTGACTGCCAGCCAAAGGTGTTAACCAAAGAGATTTTTCCATCCGTGGCAAGAATTGGTTGATCAACTCTAAAGGTACCGGATGAATTTATCAATTCGTTTGTAAACCAGGTGGAGGTACGGTTGTCAAATTTCCTGCTGTTGCTGTAATCAACTGGATTGACACTCAATGCAAATTTTGACTTCAAACCCGCACGCTGCGCATTGAGGTTTTCAGTTGTCCGCTGCAGGTTAAGCAGCGTACTTTGAATAGCCGGACTATTTACTACCGCAATTTCCATTGCTTTTTCCAGCGTCAGAATTGTTTGACCTTGCGATTCGTATTGGAAAAACAAGAGTAAACTCATTAAAAACAAGAGCGATGTTACTTTTTTCATGTTACCGATATGATGTTAATTTTCTTTAATAAGTTTGACTGCATCAGCCAGGACGAATCTGGCTTTTGAATTATTTGATAATTCAATTTTTGCAGAATCTGAAGAGAAATGATAGGTTCCGACTTCGATCCATAAGCTTTCACGTTGATCGGGTTTCACGGTTGGGTGGTCGACACCGTCGTCGTGCGTTACGCTGAAATCATACGTTTCTTCGGGCTGATTTTGATTCTGATCTCCGCGCATCCCAAAGCGGATTTTAGGGATATAGGCATATACTTTATAATATCCTCCCTCTTTAATAGGAACACTCCAAATGGCTTTCCGGTCGCCGGTACCACCCTTGCAATAATAGGCCGACCGAATTTGTTTACCATAAAATAGTTCATTGGTGGTAAGTGTCCATTCAACCTGTGGCTGCCACATATTCATCCCTTTGTATTTCAGGTTGTCGTCCGGAACATCCGAAGTAAACAGTCGTTTGATGAAACTCTTCGAAACCGGCTGAACGAGCCTGAAACCGGGGTCTTCCGTGTCTACAATAATTTCACGTGGTTCTGATCCATCTGTGTAGGGAATAATTTCTTCCTTATCGGATCCTTCACCTTTCGGATCAATTTCCAATTTATCGAACCTCTGAGAAATTGTAGAAGGCAAATTGTGTGATGCATAGGTATTCAGCGTTAACGCCCGTGGATCCCGGTTAAGAAGGAATGTCATGCGTTTGGATTGTTTGGCGCCAATGACAACAGTTTTTTCAATGTTCTCATCGCTACCGCCGCCGCCACCCATCCTTCTACCGCCGCCGCCTCCACCGAAACCGCCTAATCGGAAGGTTACGGTAACGGCTCCGGAGATATTTTCCGTATTGGTAAGGGTGAAGGAGACAACTGTTTTTATTTGGTTGTCTTTCTGAATTTTAAAGGCTTTCGTATCGATCAGGATATATCCCGGCAGGGTGACAGCCGTGTACCATTTCGGTAAGTACTGATCCAAATCCAGATTAAAATTGTTACGCATCTCCTGATTAAGCTCATCCACCGGAATGGCTCTGAATTTCCGGTCATCCAGGAAATTTCGCATGAAGTCATCAAATTTTTCCGGACCAACCGCACCTTTCATCAAGGCAAAAAGGAAACCACTTTTTGTTTGCACCACATTATTCAGAATATCCGAATCTTCCTGCTTCTCAAGGATGTCGGCAAATGATCTGTTTTGCAGGGCGATATTTCCTTTTTCATCACCAGATAATCCCATCATACTGCGCATAAACATGTTTCCACCTTCTGTTGCGCTTTTAGAAAGATATGATTCTACGACACGATTCGTGATAGGGTAGATCGGAGAGGAGATAAAATTGAGATAATTGTAATAGTTTGGAAAGATAAAATAAGGGTTCAATATGTCAGCGGCGTTAAAATTAGGACCACCTCCACCGATACGGATGCCAGGGCCTCCAAACTGATTTACTTTGCTACTCAAGAATGTCTCGTTGACAAATCGTTTCAGATAATTTGCCTCTAATTCTTTTGGTGAGATCGTTTCGTTATGATCCCGGTCATTACTTTGTTGTTGTGCAAATCGTTTTGCCTGGGCAAAATTCGCTCCTGACAATTTGAATCCACCTTCGGCAAGATAAACCGTTTCTGGTTGAACTTGTTCGCCGGCACTGCTCCATGCATGGTTAAATGAAACAAATTGTACCGGAATTTCGATCAGCTGAAGCCTTTGGAATGGGTATTCACGACGAATTTTTATCTCCCAGGTTTTCTTCAAATCACGTATAACAGGTACCACTGAATCGGACAAAACCTTGAAATATTGGTCGAACGTGTTGTGTTTATCGAAGAAATTGAGCGTGTAATTTACTTTGTCGACAGTCACGTTTCGTGTTTGATACTTTCCGATAGCCAAAGATATTTGTGTGAGCGGCTGTTCCGGCTCAAAAAGTGAAGTTCCGTCAGTCTCTTCTGTTTTCTTTCCTTGAGAAAGAACAGTCATTCCTTTTGCTGCTTTCACTTTTAGGCGATATTGCGTAAACTGGGTTGATAGCCAGTTCAGCCCTTTGGAAGAGTAACTAATTCCTGCGGTCGGGTACCAGCGGGTCTCAGGTGTTAGAAGAAGATAATCACTCGTAACGAAGGCATGTTTTTTATCGATCACACCGTTCGGCGCGTCTTTCCATTTTTCGAGTTGAAGCGGCGTCTGATCCAGATAACAGAATGATTCGTCGATCTTGCCTTTGTATTTAATACTTATTTGCAACGAATCACCGGGTTGCATAGCTTTATCCGGCTGGATTTTAATCAGTTGCATATCTCTGGAAAACTTTGCTCCTGTGAGTTGTTCAACTTCCAGACCGGGATTCAGAGTCAGTACAAATTCGTTGAGCGCTTCCTTATCCGTATTTTTTAATTTCAAATTGGCAGTGGCAGCTATTTGATTACCAAGATGTTCAAGCTCAATATTGCATGATTGAACATGAACAACCTTCATCGTGGCAACACCATTATTTATCGAAATCATATTCTGACGATGCGTCTCTTCGCGATTAATATTCGTGATATAGATGAATCCAAGAATGACGGCAGCACCAAGGAAAATGATTGAGAAGGTCATGACCACCTCCCTTACGAATTTCGACTGCGATAATCTTTTTAACAATAAGATTGTCATTCCGATAAAACCGAGTCCGAAAAAGAGATAGATGCCTCTGTGTATTAATATATCCTTCAGGGAGGCAAATCCAACGACTTCCGACCAGGTCATTGGCAATTTGAATGCCATGTAGTCGAAGATGTAGTGAAATTTGTTTTGCAGGTAGAATAACGTTGCAGCGATGTAACCCAGAAGAACAAGAAAGGTAACAGCTTGATTTTTAATTAGAGACATTAAAAAGAAGGAGAAACCTAAGATGAAGATCAGCGTTGGAATGCTGATCAGCAGAAAATAATAGATATAAGGAAGAATGGTAAAACGAGTGTATGGTGAGGCGATATTAAAAATGGCTACCATACCCAGCGCTATAAGATTCAGCACGACAAACACCCAGATATTACCGAGTGTCTTGCCAATAACGTAATCCGCGTTAGTAATTGAACGCATATAAACGACTTCCGTGGTATCCAGTTTTTTATCCTGTTTCAGGAATTCCGAAGCCAAAAAGACTGCAATTACAGCTTGCGCTAAATTGACAATGTATAAGTTGGTAAACGGAATCATGGCGGGCAAGGCAATCATATCGCCGTTCGGCCATCCGACTCCGGTCTGCGTGCCAAAATTGTACAAGAAGACGAAGACCAGGGATAAAATGGAAAAAATACGAAAGAACCAACTTCTGAATAGGGTCTTCGATTCGTATTTTGCTACTGCTATAATATTGTGAATTGCTCTCATCGTCAGGTGTTTTTTAATGTTGCTGATCAAATTTACTGGCTTAAGATCTAAATCTCAATCCATTTTTGGTTGAGTTCATTTTCCATATAATTCACATAGGCGTGTTCCAGATTTGGTTCTATCCTTTCGCCAAGGTAGCCGTTGATCTCTTTTGAAACAACCTGAACTTCCCATCCCTGATCCGAAGGAATAGAGGAAATAATGGGGTATTTTTCCTGAATTTCAAAATATTCGGTCTCAGTTGCTGTAATCTTCCAAACATTGTTTTTCGCCATATCGATCAACTTATCAGGAGATCCTTTGTACGATAAAACCCCTTTGTTCATTAGCGCCATATCTGTACATGTACTGGAAATGTCACCAACGATATGCGTTGAAAGAATGATAATAACATCTTTATCACTCACTCTGGTTAACAGATTTCTGAAACGGATTCGCTCTTCCGGATCCAAGCCTGTTGTAGGCTCATCCACGATGATCAGTTTCGGATCGCCAATAAGCGCCTGCGCGATACCAAGCCTGCGTTTCATACCACCGGAGAGGTTGTTGGCATAACGGTTGCGGGCCTCATAGAGTCCGACTTCTTCCAGCATTTTTTCAACCGTTTCATTTCTGACTTTCGTATTGGTCAGACCTGCCAGCCGTGCGGCATAATCAAGAAATTCGTAGGTCTTCAGTTTGGTGAAAAACCGAAAATCCTGCGGCAGATATCCCAGTATGGTGCGAATCTCTTTGCGGTCTTTCATCAGATCCATTCCATTGACAAGTACCTCACCGGAACTTGGTTTCATAAGGGTAACCAGGATTCTCATCAGCGTTGATTTGCCGGCTCCATTTGGACCCAATAAACCAAACATACCACTTTCGATGGTCATGTTTACATCCTTAATTGCATGGTTACCATTGCGGTAAACTTTGTTGAGTCCTTTAATCTCAATCTTCATGAGCGATTATCTTAAGTATATTTAAGTTAGTTAACATTAATTATGGATAATTACAGCGTTTTGACAGACAATCCTATAAATGGTTTAAAGGTAATAGTAAAAGAAAGCAATAAAAAAACTCACACAAACGAATGAATATCATTTATGTGAGTTCAATTATAAATTCAAGATTCGAATTTTTTCAAAATGGGTTCAAATCTCCTGATTCAAGGGGTTAATTGTAAAGATGAATTTCACTTGATTTGTCTTTTTTCAGTGAAATGTCTTCAACCTGATGTAGTGAGACACTTGAGCTGTCTGTTAAATTGCCACTTATCTTCTGAAGTTGAACCATTAACCGGGCTTCCGATTTCTTAAGGTTAATTTTTATTGAATCAACGCGTATATCATTGGAATAAATATTGGAATGATTTATTGCATTGATTTCGAGGCTGCGAAATGACGTCTCGTTGCTTTCTCCTTTGAACATGTTTAATGAGCAGTCGTCCAGATCTAAGGCTAATCCCGTGGAATTGAAATTTTCAATCTTAAGTTTTGAGTTTTTGGAAATTATTCTTTGCAAATTACCGCTTGTGTGAATCCTGACCATTAAATCATTTTCCGAATCTTTCTTCTGACCTGCCAGATTCAGGGTGTCACCGGTGAAGGTATATTTCAGATCCGGTGCAACCGAGTCCTTGCTGTATCGTAATTCAAGGTAAGTCGAATCACTTTTGATCAGTTCCACCTTTCCGCGGTCATTCAGGCTAAGTACCCTGAAAGCAGGTACCGTTTTTTTGACCATTTTATAGTTATTATTCTGAAAATTATTCCCTTTCACTCCCGTTAACCGGACGTCCAAATCCACCGCAAGTATGATCAGGGCAATGGTAGAAAGCAAGGCGACAAATATTATTTTACTGGTTTTCATGTGTATGAATTTTGTTTTTTATTGGTCACATGGAATACCCACATATTCATTTTCGGTTGATGTGATCATATTCTCGTGGGTATTTCATAACTTAGATAAGCTAGTTGTTTGACTTAAAATAGGGTTGCAGTTCTTCATATGTGACGCCAAGCATCTTTGTTTGTTTTACAACAACAGGAAGATCGATTTCGAAAAATTCTTTTCGTTTCCAGTCCCGGATGATTCCAACTGCTTCATTGGTAACATAATATCCGATCCCGCGTTTGTTGTCAATAATGCCACGTGTTTGCAATTCGGTGTAAGTACGCATCACGGTATTCGGATTTACACCCATCTCCAGAGCAAGGTCACGAACTGACGGGATTTTTTCACCCGGAGGATATTGTCCTCCAATTACTTTCTCCGAAATGCTGTCTGCGATTTGCAGAAAGATTCCTTTCGTATTCTTGAATTCCATAATTAGACCTCCTTCTCTTTTAATTTGAACCAGGCAATTGACAACAGGCATAAATTCAATATTGTCGACAGGATGGCGAATACCGCCAAAGCTGTGCCTCTGTCTGAAATAAACAGGATCCGGTTACCTGAAGGATGATATTCTCTTAGATTGAATCCTTTATACAAGAGGTAGGCGAAAAGTCCATACCCAGCCATAATCACAGAGACGACCAAAATGGTTTTGAGCAGCGGAGCCTTCGAGAAGTAGCAAGCCCCAAGAAATGAGGAAATAAAGACGAACAAAATTCCCTGGGCTGCCAGCAGTCTAGCCCAACCCTCGAATTTTCCCTGGTTTTCCCATTCCTGGAAGGTACCGATAAAGGAAAATTTGTAATTGGTTAATTCGGGAATGAAAGAATGTACAACCAGTCCTTCGATATTGGCCACGACCCAGAAGAATGCAGGCATTAAAAAGATGAATGCGAAAATTCTTACCAGAATTTCAAACACAAACTTTTCTGCGGCAGAGCTGGGTAACATCAGGAAGGTCATACTTTTTTCCTTGGAGCGGAAAGCCGGGAAGGCAAGACTGGAATACATAATCCCAATGACGAAAAAGAACGCGATAAAAGTCACCACACTGTCTTTGTTCTCCCAATTTCGGAAAGCAGAGTTGGATTGCATCAAAAACAGGGAGACAAAAAGGATTCCCGCAAATGCACCCAACGTAATGCCAATCAGCTTTTTGTTTATGATGAACGATTGTTTGCCCAATAGCATCAATCGTTGAAATGAAAAGGGTTGATTTGTTTGCATCGTATTATCCAATTTTTTTACCTTTTGTAATTGCATTAAAAAGTACCTCAATGTCCACTGCTGTTTCATCCCCGCTGTGCGGAACCATCATACGGTATCCTCCGGGAACGGCCTCGCTATAAATTGAGCCAACCTGATCGGCTTCTGCGCCTGTAACAAATGATACCTTTTGGGAAATCTCTTCGATTGTTTTTTGAAAGATCATCTTGCCATTGTCCAGGATGATAATCTTATCAATCAAATTTTCAACATCCTTAACCTGATGCGTGGATATGATGACCAGTTGGTTTTCGTCGAGTGATCCGGCAAGGATTTTCCGGAAGAGCGCTTTGGAAGGAATATCCAGTCCGTTGGTTGGCTCATCCAGAACCAGCAACTTGCACCTTGTTGCCAGCGCGAAGGAGATCAGGAATTTCTTTTTCTGTCCATGAGAGAGTTTTTGAAGATTGCTGACCGCCTTCATCTCAAATTCGACGAGAATCTTGTCCATCATCGCCTGGTCGAAGCCCGGATAGAAAGGAGCGTAGGCCTTGCAATAATCTGTGATGGAAACGGGTGGAAAGTAAAATTCTTCCGGCACCAGGAATACGTCGCTCAGCATGGGTACGTCGCGATGTTGCGGATTGTGACCGAGAACGGATAAATTTCCTGAGGTGGAGTGGAGTAGTCCGGCCATCAGTTTGAGCAGACTGGTTTTACCGGCGCCATTTTTTCCCAGCAACCCGGTAATACTCCCTGCTTCAAGCTGTACCGACAGGCCGCTGAATAGTTCCTGCTGCCGCGGATAACCAAAATGGAGGTCTTTGATCTGAATCATGAGTAGTGATTTAATGTTTTAGTGTACTACATAACTAATACAGTACAAATATAAAGCAATTCAAATCAGATTACCAAATGTTTTGGGAAAATTATTTTGGATTTTCGATTTTGGAATAGCGGGCGAATTTCCTCTAATGCCGTCAGGCATGACCAGTCTTTCAACGCCGGGTTTTAACCCGGTGCTAGTGAGGATGCGGAGACCTTGTGGAGCAGAATGGCACAGATTGCAAATTAGGGGTGTTCGGAAGAAATTTACTTAGCATAAATCCAAGTATTTCAAGCACATAGATAAATTTCGGCATATCTTGATTTTACAATCGCATTTTTGATTTGAAAATTCAGCCATTTTCAACAATTTTCTGTAGCTCCTGTTTGTAACTTTCTGTTGATTTGATACTTAAATTAAGACTTGGAATCTACTTTTGCTTTATAAATGAATTTTGTGAAGCAAAAAAGTAAGATCTCGGTGATAAATTTATTGTCATTGTTACCCGATGATGAATTGAATAGGATTGCCAGGCAAACCAATGTCAACCATTATGTGAAGGTTCTTGACGGGAAAAGTATTTTTTGCTTGCTATTGTATTCCTTGGTTGAGTGTCAGCGGAATAGCCTTCGAACGATGGAGGATATTTTCAATAGTTCCACTTTTAAGTTCCTTTTTGATCTTCCTGGAGAAAAGTCGGTAAAGTACAATTCAATTTCGGAACGTCTATCAATTATCAACCTGGAGTTTTTCAGACAGTCATACAATTTGATATTCAGTATTTTCAATCAATATTACAGTCAGGAAGAGATTGAGAAAAATCGGCTGGTGCGTGTTGATTCCACCATGGTGGCAGAAGCCGCAAATAAACTTAAGAAAGGAATGAATATAGGATCAAAGACCTTAAAGAAGCAAATCAAATATACGGTTGCTTTTGACGGCACCTTCCCATGTATGTCTGAAATATTTACAGACAGAGCAAATTTATCTGAAAGTACTACTATTCCTCAAGTCATCTTTAAATATGCTGAAAAGAGTAAAAGTGCAGTATTTGTTTTCGACCGGGGTGTTGATAAACGTGAGGTTTATCAAACACTATCAAAAAATGATACTCGATTTGTCACCAGATTTAAATCAGAGGGAAGATTTCGGGTCGTTGAAGAAATTGAAAAGGGCACCAATAGAAAGCTAGGCACTCTTGAATTGGAAAGTGATTTGATAGTCCAGATAGGGATACCTGATAAAAGAACTTTTTTTGAGGATCATTACCGGATGATCACTGCCACTAACCCTGAGACTAGAGTCACCTATCAATTTTTCACCAATATCTTTGATCTGGATGCCGAGGAAATATTGCAGTATTACAAAAAAAGGTGGGATATTGAGGTGTTTTTCAGGTTTCTCAAACAAGAGCTCAACTTCAGCCATATCACCTCTACCAGTGAAAATGGGATGCAGGTAATGCTATACATGACTATGATAACTTCAATGCTGGTATTACTCTATAAAAGGATTAATAAAGTAGGTTATAAAACTGCAGTAAGGCGCATTTCTATTGAATTGAACGAATTGATTATTAAGCTTGTTGTAAAACAATGTGGTGGCGATCCCAGTTTGGTTTTCCGCTAAAATGGCAAAATCAGCAACACCTATTTGCACGTTCTTAAATTTCTTCCGAACACTCCTAATTGCAAATCCGCGTCGGCGGGGGGAATCCAAAATCCAAAATCCGCAATCACAAATAACAAAAAAGGCCATCCTTTTGGGACAGCCTTTCGCTATTTATCTCGCCAGAGATATATTACTTAACTTTTTGGACAATGGCGCTGAATGCAGCGGGATTGTTCATCGCAAGGTCTGCAAGGACTTTGCGGTTGATTTCGATATTGGCGGCTTTCAACTTACCCATAAATTGAGAGTAGGAGAGACCTTCAGTACGAACTGCAGCATTGATACGCTGTATCCATAATCCACGGAATAATCTTTTTTTACTTTTTCTGTCGCGGTACGCATACTGGAGACCTTTCTCCCATGTGTTTTTGGCAACCGTCCAGACTGTTCCTCTTGAACCAAAGTATCCTCTGGTTAGCGAAAGCACCTTCTTGCGACGGGCTCTCGAGGCGACGTGATTGACTGATCTTGGCATTTTTAAATGTATTAGGACAATGGCGACTCCGCATAGGCGGAATTCTTAGTTGCTCATTCCCCGGTTAAAAAATAGAATTAATTTCAAGGAACTATTACCTCATCGCGAGAAGCCTCTTTACATGGGCTGTATCTACATCGGCAACTAAACCCCAATGGGTCAGGTTACGCTTGCGTTTGGTACTTTTCTTGGTCAATATGTGACTTTTGAAAGCGTGTTTCCTTTTGATGCTTCCACTTCCGGTCAGCTTGAAGCGTTTTTTTGCGCCGGAATTCGTTTTCATTTTAGGCATCTCTGAATACTTGTTTTAAATTATTTTTTCTTTTTTGGCGAAATAAATATGGTCATTCTCTTTCCTTCCAATTTGGGAAGTTGCTCCACTTTACCAAAGTCTTCCAAGGCATTGGCAAAACGGAGTAATAAGATTTCTCCTTGTTCATTATAGAGTATCGAACGTCCTTTGAAAAATACATAAGCCTTCACTTTTGCACCTTCCTGAAGGAATTTTTCGGCATGTTTCAATTTGAAGTTGTAATCGTGCTCATCGGTATTCGGGCCAAAGCGGATCTCTTTAACAATAATCTTAACTGCTTTAGCCTTCAGCTCTTTCTGCTTTTTCTTCTGAGCGTAGATGAACTTCTGGTAATCGACAATCCTGCAAACCGGAGGTTCCGCGTTAGGCGAAATCTCTACCAAATCGAGCTCCATTTCATCGGCCTTCCGAAGAGCATCATGAATTCTGTAAACACCCTGTGGCTCAACATTGTCGCCAACCAGCCTTACTTCCGGTACACGAATCTGGTGATTGATCCGAAACAATGATTTCTCTTCTTCTTTTGGAGCTCTTGGCCCCTTGGTCCTGATAACTGCTATGGCTTTATCCTCCTATGATTTAGTTAATACAGACTACTTGTACAATTCTTCCAGAATCGATCCTACTTCTTTGAGGATCATATCTTTAAATTCAATTACTGTTACTGTTCCCTGATCGCCTTCACCCTGACGACGAACGGCTACAGTCTCAGTCTCGTTTTCTTTTTCGCCGACGATGAGCAGATAGGGGATCCGTTTCATTTCGTTGTCACGGATTTTCCTGCCAATCTTTTCGTTACGATCGTCAACGACGGTGCGAATATCGGAATTATTTAGATAATCTGAAACTTTTTGTGCATAATCGTTGTACTTTTCGCTGATAGGCAAAACAACAACTTGCTCAGGTGTAAGCCAGATCGGGAATTTTCCGGCCGTATGTTCTATCAACACAGCACAGAAACGCTCCATAGATCCGAATGGTGCACGGTGAATCATTACGGGGCGGTGACGTTTGTCGTCGGCTCCGATGTACTCCAGCTCAAAGCGCTCAGGTAAGTTGTAATCTACCTGAATAGTACCTAGTTGCCAGCTTCTTCCAATGGCGTCACGGACCATAAAGTCGAGTTTCGGACCATAGAAAGCGGCCTCACCCAATTCTGTTACGGTGTTCAATCCCTTTTCAGCGCAGGCTTCGATAATTGCACTCTCGGCTTTTACCCAGTTCTCGTCAGATCCAATGTATTTTTGTTTATTGGACGGATCGCGCAGTGAGATTTGCGCCGTATAATCTTTGAAATCCAGGGCTTTGAATATGATGAAGATAATATCAATAACCTTGAGAAATTCTTCCTTAAGCTGATCGGGTCTGCAGAAAATGTGCGCATCATCCTGGGTAAATCCGCGAACGCGGGTCAAGCCATGAAGTTCTCCACTTTGTTCGTACCTGTATACGGTTCCAAATTCGGCCAGCCTAACGGGAAGATCCTTATATGAACGGGGTTTAAAGCGGAAAATTTCGCAGTGGTGCGGGCAGTTCATCGGTTTTAGCAGGTACTCTTCACCTTCATTAGGCGTCCTGATAACCTGGAATGAGTCCTTGCCATATTTTTCGTAATGACCTGATTTCTTGTACAGTTTAACGTCGCCGATATGCGGAGTGATTACCTGATCATATCCAAATTTTTTCTGAACGGTTCTGAGGAATTTTTCCAGTTGATCACGCATCATGGTTCCTTTTGGTAACCACATAGGCAATCCCATGCCAACCTCCTGGGAAAAAGTAAACAATTCCATTTCCTTGCCAATCTTGCGGTGATCGCGCTTTTTGGCCTCTTCCATCAAGACAATATACTCTTCAAGCAACTTCTGCTTGGGGAAGGTAATGCCATACACGCGGGTCAGCATCTTGTTCTTATCGTTACCTCTCCAGAAAGCGCCGGCAATATTGGTCAACTTCAGGGCTTTGATATAGCTGGTATTTGGAAGGTGCGGTCCGCGGCAAAGATCGGTAAAGTTGCCCTGCTGATACAACGTAATGGTACCGTCAGTCAATTCGGAGATTAACTCCAGCTTATACGGGTCTCCCTTTTCGGTGAAGAATTTTAGCGCGTCCTCTTTGGATATCTCAGAACGAACAATGTTATTCTTTAACCGGGCTATCTCGATCATCTTTTTCTCGATCTCAGTCAGGTCTTTTTCTGTAAGTGATTGTCCTGCAGGAAGATCGATGTCATAATAAAAACCATTGTCGATGGATGGACCGATGCCAAACTTCGTACCGGGCAGATAAGACTCGATGGCTTCGGCCATGACATGCGCCGAAGAGTGCCAAAAAGTTTCACGGCCTTCTTTGTCGTTCCAGGTATGCAATTTGATGGATGAATCCGTATCAATCGGGCGCATCAGGTCACGAACCTCGCCATTCACAGAAATAGCTAGAACGTCTCTGGCTAACTGACTGCTGATCGCTTCGGCAATCTGCAAACCGTTGACTCCTGCATCAAACTCTCTGACAGAGTTATCCGGTAGTGTTATCTTAATCATCATGCTTTTTTTATGAAGGTGCAAAATTAGCGAACTTCAATGGTTTCATCAAATCTATTTTAAATTTTATGGATGAAATACTCATAAGAATATGTTCAAACCAACGAAAATGAATATTTGGGTATTCTATCAGACCTTAAAAAGGCAAAATTATATCTGATAAAAGATATCAACGCCATTCGTTTTTTTAAGATTTAGTTGTAATTTTAGTAACTGAAAATCTGATTAATGCAGATTTGTATTGTTGATTCAGTCGCAAACTTAAAATTTACAGGGATGGAAATTAAAAAGGAAAATTCTGATAATATGGAAGTTGCCAAAACGAGTCGTCGCGAATTTTTGATGAAAACCTCAGCAATTGCAGGTGGTTCAGTTCTTTTGAGTACATATCCCGTCAATATATTTGCGGAGATCACGAAGGCGGATGATTCAAGGCTTGTAACCGAAACGATTAAATATACAGGCGCCAGTGGTCCGATGATAGCCTATCTCGCCCGACCAAAGGGTAAAAAGAAACATCCGGCAGTTGTCGTGATACATGAAAACCGCGGACTCCAACCGCACATAAAGGATGTGGCACGAAGAATAGCGCTGGAAGGATTTGTTGCGATTGCTCCTGATGCCTTATCCCCGTTAGGAGGCACGCCTGAAAAGATGGAGGATGCTATTCCGATGTTTCAGAAGCTGGATTATGAAAAGACGAAAGAGGATTTTTCTGCGGCCGTTAAATATTTAAAGACGAATCCTTTAACATCCGGAAAGGTTGGCTGCACAGGATTTTGCTGGGGAGGCGCCATGACCAATAATGTTGCCGTAAATACACCCGATTTGGATGCGGCGGTGCCGTATTATGGTGGTCAGCCGAAGGCAGAAGATGTGCCGAAAATTAAATCACCGATGCTTTTGCATTATGCGGGTAACGACGAACGGATTAACAAAGGAATTCCGGATTTCGAAGCTGCATTGAAAAAGGCAAATATTGAATATCATTTGTATATGTACGAAGGCGCGCAGCATGCTTTCAACAATGATTCAAATCCGGAACGCTACAACAAGGAGGCTGCCGACCTGGCATGGGGAAGGACTATTGCATTTTTTAAAGAGAAATTGAAATAGTTGGTTTCCTGCAATCTTATTGCCTTATTTTCCTTCGCTTTATTGACCCTGCCGCCAAACTTCTGCGACCTGATCGACAAAGGGTTTGCAGTGGTTGAAGAATAGTTTGTACCCTTCGCATAGATAATTCAAACCATTTTGGCCGTCTGGTGTATCAATGATCCGATCCTTCGGGCACGCTCCATGGCAAAATGACAGAACTTCGCATGTTCGACAATAGTCGGGCAACATTGTGAATTTCGCCTGACCAAAGGCTTGCTGTTTTTCGCTGCTCAGCAAATGAGCCAAGGATGTGTCCCGGATATTTCCGAGTAAATTATCTTGATTCACAAAATGGTCGCACGAATAAATGTCGCCATTTTTTTCTAATACAGGCACACCGCCACAGGTTTTTTTGAAAATGCAAAGTGTATGATCCATGGCGAAGGCGGTTCGCAGTGCCTCCTCAAAAATCTGAATTTTCACTGTGCCGATGTCGGAGGATTTCCATTCGTCGAAAATTGTGCATAAGAACTCACCAAAGGCTTTTGCCGGTACTGACCTGTCTGAGACCAGTCCGGATACTGGATCGATTTTCTCGACCAAAGGAATGAATGTTATGAATTCGGTCTTTAGCTGTTTGAAAAATTGATAAACCTCGTGTGGAAATTGTACATTGGAAGAATTGACAACACACAGAATTTCACAGGGAATCTCATACCGTTTCAGAAGGTGGTATCCGCGCATAACCTCCTCAAAAACCGATCTGCCATTTTTGTGAAACCGGTACTGAGAATGAAGGCTTTCCGGTCCGTCCATACTAATCCCAACAATAAAACCATTCGCTTTTAGAAAATGACACCATGCGTCATTGAGCAATGTCCCATTCGTCTGGAGGCCATTTATGATCCTGAAATTCCGGACATTATGCTTCTTCTGCAATTCGATTACCCGCCGAAAGAACTCCAATCCGGCCACGGTGGGTTCGCCTCCGTGCCACGAGAAAAAAATATCGGGACCTTCCGCCATATCAAAGTGCTGCAAGAGGTACATCTCCAGCAAATCGTCTGACATGACAGGATTCTTTTCGGATGTTGTCTGGTTCAGAATATCCGGATAATAGCAATATGCGCAAGCAAGATTGCACGCCGCCCCAACGGGTTTTACGAATAGCTGAAAATCTTCCATGACGATTCCGGTAGTTTTACTTTCCAAATTTTCTATATCTTTCGATCTTCGAAAATTAGGTCATTTCTATCAAAATAGCGTATTTATATTTAAAATTTAATTTTTCCTGTCTATGTTGAAAAGATATCTTTTGCTCACGCTGTTCGTATTCACTTTATTGAACGTTAACGCTCAGAAACTGACGCTTGAAGACGTTGTTATCAAGCGCACATATGGTCAAAAATCCGTTTATGGACTGGCTTCCTTAAACGATGGACTGAATTATACAACTCTCGAAAATATGGGGAGGGAGCTGGTTAAATACAGTTATAAGACCGGGGAAAAAGTGGCAACCTTGCTGGATATTGCGTCGCTGAAAAATGATTCTCTGAAATCCGTTTCTGAGTACCAGTTTAGCAACGATGAAAGCAAAGTCTTGCTGATGACCGACCGAAAACCAATCTATCGCAGATCTTTCACGGCGAATTATTTCATATACAATTTCGTTACAAAGCAGCTGGTCCGGCTTTCCAATGGAGGCGAACAACAGCTTGCCACATTTTCCCCGGATGGGGAGCGCGTGGCTTTCGTCCGTAAAAACAACCTGTTTATCAAGAGTCTGCGATTTGGGACCGAACGTCAGGTTACTAACGACGGAGAGTTCAATAAAATCATTAATGGAGCGCCGGATTGGGTGTATGAAGAGGAGTTTGAATTTAATCAGGGATATGAATGGTCGCCGGACAGCAAGCAGATTGCTTTTATGAAATTTAACGAGGAGAAGGTTCCGATTTATCACATGGCGATGTACAAGGGAATGAAACCGGAGCATGAGGAGAACCGCTTGTATCCGGGCGAATATAGTTTTAAGTATCCCAAGGCAGGAGAAACCAATTCGATTGTGCAGATCTGGGTTTATGACATAAAAAGTGGGCATACCATACAGATGGAGACGGGCAAAGAAACCGATATCTATTTGCCAAAGATTTCCTGGACTAACAGCGGCGCCGATCTCGGAATTTTTCGCATGAACAGGCTTCAGAACAAATTGGAATTGCTCTTTGCCAACCCAAATACCGGGGATACCCGATTAATCTATACGGAGAAAAACAGCCGGTATATTGAGACGGACTATCTTGACAATTTTAAATTTCTGGAAGACAACAAAACGTTTGTCGTGCTAAGCGAGCAAAATGGCTACAAGCATCTCTATTTGTATGATTTTAATGGGATAAAGGTCAAGCAGCTGACGGAGGGAAACTATGATGTCATCAAATTCTACGGATTTGATCCGATTAAGAAATTTTTCTATTACCAGGCTGCATCAGTGGTGCCTATGCAACGTGAGGTTTATGGCATTTCACTGGATAAGAAAAAGAGCGTGAAACTTTCGACCCAAAGTGGGACAAATAATGCAGATTTTAGCAAAGGATTCAAGTATTATGTAAATACGTTTACGAATATTTCAACGCCGAATATTGTTACGTTGCATGACATTTCAGGGAAACAGATTCGTGAGCTCGAAAACAACTCAGTTTTAAAAGAGAAGTTGGCTAAGATGCAACTTCCTCAGAAAGAGTTTTTTAAATTCACTACATCCGAAGGAATTGAATTGAATGGCTGGATGATTAAACCAGTTCCGTTTAATCCGAACACTAAATATCCGGTTTTGATGACCCAATACAGCGGCCCGAATTCACAGCAGGTGCTAGACGTATTTTCGGTCAGCTGGGATACTTACATTGCCCAGCAAGGTTATCTGATGGTTTGTGTTGATCCGCGCGGAACCGGTGCAAGGGGCGAAGAATTTCGTAAATGCACATACGGCCAGCTTGGTAATCTTGAATCGAATGATCAGGTTGAATTTGCCAAGTATCTGGCAAAACAGTCCTATGTTGATTCGAAAAAGATTGGTATTTGGGGATGGAGCTTTGGTGGTTTCATCTCGGCCATGACTTTGTGCAAAGGGGGAGATCTGATTCACGCTGCCATTGCCGTGGCGCCGGTAATAAGTCATTATTTCTACGATACTGTCTATACGGAGCGCTATATGGGATTGCCAAGCCAAAATCCGGATGGTTATATTCAAAATTCGCCTATTGCGCTTGCTGCCGGGATAAAAGGGAAATTGCTTTTGGTTCACGGTACGGCGGATGATAATGTCCATTACCAGAACTCAATTGAATTTGCTGAGGCAATGGTACAGGCGGGGATTCAGTTCAGGATGATGGCGTACAATAACAGGAATCACGGAATTCGTGGTGGCAATACCACGATGCATCTCTACACGATGTTCGATGAGTTCTTGAAAGAGAACCTGAAATAAGTTGAAAGTTGAGAGTTGAAAGATGAGAGTCGAGAAATTGGGGCTAAATATCTTATATTTAGTTTATTGATTTAACTATTGTATGCGATTATGCCTTGATTCAAGTCGAATCTCAAAACTTTCAACTTTCAACTTCCCACTTTCCACTTTTTTCTTTTTGTTTTTAAATGAAAAGTATATATTTGCACCTCATTTCACGCCCAGATGGTGAAATTGGTAGACACGCTAGTTTCAGGGACTAGTGAGCGCAAGCTTGTGCAAGTTCGAGTCTTGTTCTGGGCACCGATAATACAGAATGCAAAAAACGCTTAAATCCAACGATTTAAGCGTTTTTTTATTGGGTGTTTTTCAAGAAAAGTGATTTATTTTCACCGAAGTTTAACGTGCAACCACGTGTTGGATGAGCTTGCATTTGAGTTGACTATAACTTCCTCGTATACCTTTGCTGGAGATTTGTATTCAACAAGCCCGACGTTAATCCGGAGATCAGACTTTGAATGCTTTTTAATCGCAGGAAAAGGAAGTGACAATTCGACTTGGTAACCGCTTGTGACAGTCTTTACCTTTGCTTTTACCGCAGAGGATTTCACTTCCTGCCACTGTCCGTTGCGGCCTTCCCAGATTTTCGTTTCACCCAGGTAGTTGCACCAGACTTTGAAAATTCCTAAATCGGGCGACAGCAAGTTCTTGTTATCGGCATCAATGTAAAAATTCACCCCATCTGATCGGGTCAAATCATTCGAATCGGAAATAAGGTTCTTATCGTTCACTTTCGCAGCCAAATAAAGGGTTTTGCGGCTGTAGCTGACGGATGCAACCAGGTTTGTTTCGCTTTGATGACCGACAAAAATGGGTAAGTCAGCACCCCATTCGGACTCTGAAATATTTCCATCGACAGTTATTGCGCTTGGCCCAATAGTCAGTTCCGGAATGATGTGACCATTAATGATCCAGACTTCGGTGTTTGGATTGTTGAAACTTGTTGAAGATGCAGCCACGATGGTCTTCTCATCCCATAACGAGATCGAATTCCACTTGGCTTCACGATCGAGTGGAACGTCAAACGGACGGGTAATCTTATCGAAGTATCGTCCGCTTTTATCACCAATAGCAACTTCCATGGTCGATTTTTCCCAATTGGATGACCGTCCGGAGGTGCATTGGTACGAGAGGATAACCTCCCCTGAAGGCACTTTCATGATATATGGAGCTCCGGCATAATCAGTATCTGGCAACTTGTTTTTCAGCGCATATTCACGCATAGGGGAATTTGCCAAAACCGGCTCGTTCCAGTTGCCGGAAATTTTGCCCCGGATGATGTATGGCTTAAATTGACCGATATTATTGTCTTCAATAGACATCAAAATTTCATCATCCACAAGCAAGGCAACAGGCATTCCATCGCGCCTGTTAGCCCTAAAACTAACCGCTTTAGGTTCTTTTGTCCAAGTTGCTCCATTATCGTAAGAAGAAAGCATCGAAATATTCTGCTCGTTGGAATTTGTATAAGGAGCCTCATTGGCAAAATAGACCTGAAGTTCGCCGGTGGGAAGTTGTAAAAAGGATGGCTCCCAGCATCCATCAATAAATCGTGGTTGGGCTTCGTAAAGCACCTTATCTTCCGTCCATGTTTTTCCTTGATCAGTACTGCGGCTTATTGCAATGGCAAATGGGGCAATTTCACTTTTGGCGGGACGATAATTACAAGCTATAATCAAATCACCATTTTGAAGCTGACAGAGCTCTGAGTTCGCGATTCTTACTTCGGTTGCTTCTCCCTTATTGTTGGAGAATACGTGCCTTTTGAATGTGGTAACGGGTTCGCTCCAGGTTTTGCCCCGGTCTTTGCTTTGTATCATTTCGCTATTACCGCTTATGTCGTAAACAGCCATCAGCGTCCCGTCTTTTAGTTTTCTCACTCTTGGATATCCGGCTCTTCTTCCGGATTGTTCGCTACGCGGGGCGAGTTTTTGCATGGAACTATAATCCCAGGCAATACGAATTCCGTCGACGGGTTCGCCAGTTTTCTTTACGAAAGTACTGTCCGGTTTTTCTGCCATAATAGAACGACTTAAAATGCAGAAAACAATACCCAAAGAACGTTGTACGATTTTCATTTTCATCCTCCAAATTTTTTTAGAACCTCCTTTGCCTGTGCATCATTGGGATCCAGCCCGGAGATTTTGGTGAAGAATTCAATTGATTTTGCCCTCATTTCAGCCGATTTGGGCTTGTCGGATTTGAAGAGCCTTTCGTAGGCAAGAAAATACCAGGATCCAAGATATTTATAGCATTCAATAATGGACGAACGATTTTTCGCAGAATCTCCCTTGCTCAAAATCGCCAATGCTTTTTCGTATGCCTCTTTTGCACCCGTGTTTTCCGCTTCCGGATCGAGTAACGACTGCATTCTTCCTTTCCAAATGAATCCCCCCGCATAATCAGTACCTAACAAATTAACTACCGTGAATGCGCTGTCGGCTTTTAAGAAGAAAATCTTCATATTCTCCTTGACTGCTGCACTGTCGGCGAATGGAACTTTGTTCGTTTTTTGCAGTTTCTGAAGAGAATCGAATCTGGATCGCCAGTTTTCACCCTCAAAATAGAATTCCTTCCCGGTAAGAAAACTATTCAACAACCTGTCTGAACCCTTTTCTGCCAATTTCTGATAATAAATCGCAGCCTCTTTGTGTTTCCTGTTTTTAGCTGCGAGTTTCGCTAATTCATTGTAAATCTCTATTTTGGAAGGATCCATCGTCACCGCTTTTTTTAGATTCTCCATAGCCAATGAGTCTTTTCCAAGTTGCTGAAGAATTTTGGCATAATATTGGAAGTCTGTCGATATCAATTTCTGCGGATTGTGAAGTGCAAAAAATCGATTCATGTACTCAAATCCTTTTTGAAATTCACCGGTTTCGCAGGCAATATACCCCCTGATGCGCAGTAAAACGGATTCGTTCCGGCTTGTACCCATAACTTGTTCGAGCTGCTTTGCCGCTTCATCATATTTTTTGTTGAAGAAAAGAATATAGGCATATTGTTCCTGGTCCTCGGTGGTAAGGCTGGTTCGCGATAGGTAGGTTTGATACGCTTTCTCCGCATCCGGATAGTTCGCAGTTGCGTAAAAAAGGTCGCCAAGGTATTTGTAAACCAGGATTTGGCCCGGATTTATCTCCCTCGATTTGTTAAATGCTTTTAGGGCATCCTTGAATGAATGTGAGAGCAAATCGATCTTTCCACGGTTAAGGTACGCCGATGCCAACTTCGGATCGAAGAATATGGCCCGATCGTAGGCATTGGCAGCAAGACCGTAGTTCTTTTTTGCGGCTTCCAGATTTCCGGTGGCCAGATGAAGTTTGGCGTATTTTTGATTTATGCTAAGTCCTTGGTTCAGAAAGAGCAGGGCGGTTGCTGTATCTTGTCTTGACAGATTAATGCATCCTTCTGCAATGGCATAATAAACCTCGGGATTCGTTTTATCGGCTCTTCTCGCCCGATCAAAATATTCGGACTCACTGATCCTATCTTTGTTCAATAGTGCAACTTTCCCCAGTCCTGCCAGCGCAAATGGATTTTTAGGATCGTTGACGATTGCTTTTTGAAAGACGGTTTTAGCACTGTCGGCAGCATCTAAGAACAGGTACGCATCGCCCAATCCAACCAATGCAGTTGCATCGTCTGGGGCAACTTTCAATCTGTTTTGAAAAAAATTTCTGGCTTTTGCGAACTGCGATTCCTCAAGATAGAATGTCCCCAACGAATTATTTTCCTGCGACTTTCCATTCAAGATAGAAAGTCCATACAACACGCCAAATGCAATCCATTTATTCATTTTTGTTCAAATTTCACCAAAGACGCATTCCATGCGTCTCTACTATCGTTCAAATTTTAATAAAGACGCATCACGATGCGTCACTATATATTACATCTTATCTCTCACATTTACCACTCTTGTGGGAGCAATTGCAGGTATAATTCCTGATTTTAGGATTATTCGCTGGCCTTTGTCGCTTGCTACGAAGGAGACAAAGCCCGTCGACAATCCGGTACGCGGTTCGGTATTGATCATGTATACTGGTCTGCTCAGGGGGTACATATTGTCCAGGAGATAGGCCTGATACGGCTTGTAGCTATTTTCTACTGTTGGAATATCCGAAGCACTTACAGACAGTACCTTGATTTTTTTGTGAAAAGAGAGATGCAAGGAATCATTTTTATTTGAAATCCAGCCGGCCCCAATAAAACCGAGTGTTCCAGGGTGTGACGCCGTGTAATTAATCACATCCAGGTTATACTTTAGCGCAGAAACACTGGCTGTTGAGAAATTTCCATGACAGACAGAATCAATCAAATACTTCACAATTCCCGATTTCTCGTTGTCGAAAAGTACGTTGACAGGCAAGGACGGGGAGGAAGAACTCAGTTGTTTCCAATTTGTGATTTTTCCTGAAAGAATATCTCTGATTTGATTCACTGAGATCAGGGAGTCTTTGCAGGTTGGATGGACGATTAACGCGATTGCGTCTGTGGCAATTTTTACCTGTTTCGGGAACAATTTCCGCTGGTTAATGATAGCTGTTTCTTCAGGTTTCAACATGCGTGAAGTAACGATCAGCTGGACGCTGTCGCTTATCAGGAGCCTGAATGCTTCACCTTCCGGGAGGTATCGGGCATTGAATTCGGATTCTCCGTAAATTCCTTTAAAAAGGCTGATTTCGGCCTCAATCACCGGACGGAAGGTTTCATCGACAGCGATACTTGTCGTTCCGGAGATAGTTGAACTCTGCTTTGGTTTTCCCTTGAAAAATTGGCAGCCAGCAGCAATTGTCAGGAGTCCGATGCAGAGGAAAATTGTTCTCATCCTGATACTTATTAGTTCAATACAAAACGGAACGGCATGGTGAAGCTAACCAAAACTGTTTGTCCCCGCTGTTTGCCGGGTGTCCACAGGGGCATTTTTTCCATCACGCGGATTGATTCCTCGTCGCAACCAAAACCGATTCCTTTTACCCACTTTGAGGTTAATGATTTTTCCTTCCCGGTTGACGACAAAGTTCAGTAAAACAGTACCCTGGATGCCGTTTTCCTGAGCCGACAGCGGATAGCGAAGGTTGTTTTTGATAAATCGGAGCATTTCCCGTTCTCCGCCTGGAAATTGCGGCATTTGGTCTACCATCACGAGGGGAACATCGGAGGCCTCTGTAATTTTCGCTTTATCGTCTGTCACCGGGGCTGAGATATCATCTGTACCCTTGTCGAATGTTGTGGTGCTGATGGCGCTCTTTTGATCCAGAATCTCCTTTTGGGTAAGCGGCTGTTCCTCTGCTACGAGTTCATCCGGTTTAATTACAGGAAGTTCGAATTTGATTGTATTTCGAAGTGGTTCCGGGGGTGGAGGCACTTCTTTTAAGACGTCCTCCATTTTGGGAGGATCGATCCTGATATCTGTAAATACTCTGACGGAAGTATCTTTTTCTGCTCTTTTCGGGAAGATCTGTTTGATAAGAAAAGGGGTAGCAACTACCATGATGAAAACAATACCTGCGATTAGCAAGGCCTTGGAATGCCTGCCCGCTGAATTCGTTCGTAGTTCGTAGCCACCATATTCGCGGTATTTTGGATCAAATACAAGATCGCACCATTCCTTTGAAAAGAGATCGTTATTTGGAGCCATTTGCGGATACTTTTTCAGGGTTGAGCTTGGCAATTAAATCCAAATCGAATGGAGTGATATCAGCAATTGCATACCGGTCAATATTGCAAATCGCCATTTCGTCCAATACATCAATCAGGTTGCGGTTAGACAGATTCGTCGGTTGCCCGAATCAGGACGATGGGGCCCTTTTTATCTTTTACAATCTCTGACTTTCTTTTTTCAAATTCCTCCTCCGACAATTTCTTTTTCTCCTTTTCGATTTTCAAGTCGCGAACTTTAACCATCACGTCATAATTCTTGCCTATCAGATATTGCCGCAGTCCGGTCGGGGAATAATTCGTCTGGTTCAGGACCGGATCAACGCCATTTTCCCGGGTACCTTCGTAATAATACACTTTGTTGTCTTTACCAAGAAGGATCGTTATTGCTCTGGACGCCTTGACAGTTGTCTGGTCTTGCTCATTGGTTTTGTCTTTGGATGGCAGGGCAATTTCCATCGTCTGGGGCTTATTCAGCGTGGTAGCCAGCATAAAGAAGGTGATCAGCAAGAAACCAAGGTCGACCATCGGGGTAAAATCGATTCTCGTGGACAACTTTTTTGCTCTCCCTTTCTTCCTGCCTTTTCTATGATTTTGCGCTATTTCAGCCATAGTTCCTTATTTTGTCTCCAGATCAGAAGCCGTTTCGAGACTGGTTATCAGGTTGTATCTGTTTTCTTTAAGATCCTGCATGGTACCCATCAGTTTTTTGATAACCGGATAGGCGGTCGATTGGTCGGCCTTGATTGCGATCCGGTAATCCGCGCTGATACTGCGTGCTGTGCTGACCCAATTTTTGAATTGATTGTCTATTGAATCGCAAGGTATTCCTGCAGAATTAGCTGGATTATCCCGCTCTTCAGGCTTCAGTGAAAGGAAGGACTTCATGCCGGTAATAGGTACCCCGAAGCTGTTAATAAGGCTGAATTCTTTCAATTCATCGGGACTAAAGTTGATGTTGTAGGTCGCTCCCATTTTTTCCAGAAGTGCAACCCGGTTATCCTGTCCGTCGATACCGAAAAAGACTTTGCCTTGCGCATCCACCAAAATTAGCATGATGTTTCGTTCAGGAATTTTGATTTCTGAGATAGAGGATGGTGTATTGACAGATGTCCCTTCTTTTTTCGTGAAGTTGGAAGTGAGCATAAAGAAGGTAAGCAACAGAAATGCAACATCGCACATTGCTGTCATATCGATAAATGTACTCTTTCTATGAATTTTAACTTTCGGCATAAGGAAGTAGAAAAAGGAAAGTTGAAAGTGGAGAGTTGAAAGTGAAAAGTTAGCTCTCAACTCTCCACTTTCAACTAGTTAATGTTTCGCGGCGAACGTTTGCGCAATACTGTATCCTGCCTCGTCTATGGCATAGGTGAGTTTATCGATTTTTGTCGTGAAGTAGCTGTAGGATACCATCGCCAGGGCTGCGGAGGCGATACCGAAAGCAGTATTCACCAATGCTTCTGAAATACCATTAGCAAGGGCCACTGAGTCGGGCGCTCCGGCGTTAGCCATTGCGGCAAAAGAGCGAATCATACCCAACACCGTACCGAGAAGTCCCATTAGAGTAGCCAGCGAAGAAATTGTTGCCAGAATGGGTAAATTCTCTTCAAGAGCAGGTAGCTCGAGTGATATGGCTTCCTCTACGTTTTTTTGGATGTCCAGCACTTTTTGCTCCTTCGTCATGAGCTTGTCCTTTGCCATCTGCTCATATTTGTCGAGGGTCGACTTTGCCACACTGGCAACAGAACCCTGAACCCTGTCACATTCTTCTTTTGCACCCTGAATATCGTCTTTGGCAAGATAATTTTTCAGTTTTGCAACAAATTTCACAGGGGCTAAATTTCCGTGAGCCTTTCTGATCGTGTAATATCTTTCCAATGAAAACGTCATTACGGTTAGCAGTAACGTCATCAAAATCGGTACTATATATCCGCCTTTGTAAATAATTCCAAGAAAATTTCCTTGCAGAGGCAAGTTGTCTGAATCATTGCCCTGAAAATTTGAAGAGGCCCCCATCAATCCAAAGAAAACGGCCAGTGCAATAACAAAAGCTATTGGAATGACTAAGCCGGCCGAAAGATTTTGAAATTTTGTGAATTCAGTTTGTTCTTGTGTTCTCATACATCAAATTGACAATAGATTTATATGTAAAGATCTCTTTTCCCATTGATAATCTCACCGTAATCCTGCCGAAATTTAGCTAAAAGGTGTGGTTTATTTTGAAAATACTCGGCGCCTTCGATTTCAGCAATCTCCTTTTTAATCAGATCTTCCCCAATGATTTTGGTAGCCGGAGAAGCATAGTCGTCAAGATATTCCCGGTAGGTGAGTACGGCATTAAGTTTACAGAACTTACTCTCTACGCAATGGCTCAGCATGCCCATGATTGTTTCTCCTGTGCGACCGCAACGATAGCCGGCGGTGCAGAATGAGGAGATATAGCCTAGTTTACCGACCTCCTGAATAACATCATCGAGATCGCGGGGATCGCCGATTGTAAATTGTTCGCTATCTTGTGGTATCTCTGTTTGCTGGTCGCTGTATGCTCCGATGCCGATTCTGGTGGAGGCATCCGTTTGAGTGCATCCCAATTGGAAAACCTCTTGTTTGATGGATGCTTTCTCCCGGGCCGTAACAATCAGTCCGGCAGTTGGCACCGATAATCGAAGTACGGCAACTAATTTTTTGAAGTTTTCATCAGATACAATGTACTCTGAATGATCGCTTAGCCAGGATCCCAATGCCGGAGTCATGCGTGGAAAGGAGATCGTGTGCGGACCGATTCCGAACTGACGTTCAAGATCGTGCGTATGCTTCAGCAGTCCCATGACCTCAAATTTCCAGTCATATAGGCCGAAAAGCGCACCGATTGCCACATCATCCAGTCCGGCGTCAAGCGCCCGGTGCAGGGCATAAAGCCTCCAGCGGTAGTTTCCCTTCAAGGTATTGGTCGGATGTACTTTTTCAAATGTTTCGCGGTGGTATGTTTCCTGAAATACCTGGTAGGTTCCGATTCCGGCTTCTTTCAATTGTCTCAGCTTGGCCGATTCCATCGGAGCGGCATTGATGTTGACCCGTCGTATATTGGTGGGCTGTCCGGATTTTGGCGCTATTTCGCTTACAGAATAGACTGTTTTAATACAATTTACCATATATTCCACATCCGTGGAAGGATGTTCTCCGAATACCAGAATCAATCTCTTATGACCTTCCCGTAAAACGGAAGATGTTTCCCGTTTCACCTCATCCATGGTAAGAATTCGCCTTTTTTCCAGAACATTGGCTTCACGGAAACCACAATACGCGCAGTTGTTTACGCAGTAATTGGCACAATAAAGCGGAGCGAAAAAAACGATGCGATTATCATAAACTTTTCTCTTGACTTCCAGGGCCGTGCGGTTAATTTCTGCCCAAAGTTCCGGATCTTTTACCTGCAGGAGTGCAGCGGTCTCGTCGGAGGAAAGGGTGGTTATAGAAAGTGATTTTTGAAGAATATCTCTGATATACAGGGCGTCTGGTCGACTGTTTCTTTCCAGCGCGGCAAAAATGGATTGATTGTCAATATAATCTTTGCCATCTACCAGGTACTTATCGATTTCAGCGTTGTTAATTACCCCTTTCTTCCAATCCTTAATACTAGTAAGTCCCATGATGTAATTTTGAACTGCAAATATAAGGTAAAAAGGGTTTACTGACTAAGTTCTTTCTCTTGTTTGATAGGAAGTATGCAATAGTTTATGAGATAATTCGCCCAATGGTTTACCGAGGAAGTCGTTGTAAATTTTAATGACCTCCGGATTTTCATGTGATTTGCGGATGGGTTTGCCCATATCTTCAGCATAGATTGCTGCAGCACGTTTTTTTCGGATTTCGAAATTGGTCGGGATAGGCTGACCGCCACCTCCGAGACAACCGCCGGGGCAGGCCATGACTTCCAGAAAATGGAATTGAGCCTTGCCTTCCTTGACAGAATCCATCGCCTTCTTTGCATTCGTTAATCCGTGAGCCACAGCACATTTGAGTGTAACTCCATCCAGGAATTTCCATTCGTCCAGGGTTCCTTCTATTTTTATGGCGCACATTCTGACGCCTTCCATTCCTCTGATCGGATGCACAATCAGGTCTTTAAATGGAATTTCTCTTCCGGTAACTATTTCGTAGACTGTTCGCAGCGCTGCCTCCATCACACCTCCGGTAGCGCCGAAAATGACAGCTGCACCGGTTGATTCGCCCATTAGGCGATCGAATTCCATCTCTTCCAGTTGTGTGAAATTTATTCCGGCCTGTTTGATCATGATAGCCAGCTCCCGGGTTGTTAGTACAAAGTCGACATCGCGGTAGCCGCTGTCGTGCATCTCCGGTCTTGCCGCTTCAAATTTTTTGGCGGTGCAGGGCATAACCGACACCGAGATTATTTTTTCGGGATCAATGTTTCGTGCTTTTGCGTAATAGGTTTTGAGCAATGCACCAAACATCTGTTGGGGCGATTTACATGTGGATAAATTGGGCAGGTATTCCGGATACATATGTTCGATATATTTGATCCAGCCTGGGGAGCAGGAGGTAGCCATCGGAAGTGCCACGGATTTATCTTTATCGAGCAACGCCCTTTTTAGTCTACCCAGCAGTTCGGTGCCCTCTTCCATAATCGTGAGGTCGGCGGTGAAGTCGGTGTCAAGCACAGCATCGAAACCCAGCCTCTTTAATGAGGCAACCATTTTCCCTGTTACCCGGTTTCCAACTTCGTAGCCCAGTTCTTCGCCCAGTCCAACGCGTACTGCGGGAGCCGTCTGCACCACGACATGAAGGTCGGGATCCGAAATAGCATCCCAGACATCCTCGATGAAGTTCTTTTCGACCAATGCTCCGGTTGGACAGCGGTTTACACATTGTCCGCAATTGGTACAAACAACATCGTTCATTGGTTTCTCATAGAAGGTGGAGATTTTCATCTCGTGTCCTTTGTAGGCCACAGAAAGGGCGTTGACACCCTGAAGCTCTTCACATGTTCTGACACATCGCTGACAACGGATACATTTGCTGTCGTCCTTGACAATACTGGGAGAAAAATTGTCGAGGGTATATTTTTTCTCTTTAAAAAGTTCTATGAAATCCTGGGTAATAATTTTCAGATCAGAGGAGAGCTTCTGAAGTTCACATTTGCCGTTTTTGTAGCATTTTGTGCAATCTGAATTGTGTTCAGACAGCAGTAATTCTATGATATGTTTCCGGCAATTCCGCACTTTCAAACTGTTGGTGAGAATGTCCATTCCCTCTTCGCAGGGTGTAGCGCAGGCGGCCGCCAGTCTTTTTTGTCCGGTGATTTCAACCAGACAAACCCTGCAGTTACCTGCCACACAGATATCCTGGTGGTAACATAAGGTCGGGATGACAACATTTACCTTTTTTGCTGCATCAAGAATAACCGTATTTTCATCCACTTCTACAGGTATACCGTTGATTGTGATATGAATAGTTTCGGACATAATAAAAAATTTTGGAGTTTCGATTTTGGAGTTTGGAGTACGCTACTTTAAGAATTTCCCTCATTTTCACATTTCCATATTCCCCCATTTTCATATTTTCACATTCTCACATTTGCACATTTTAATAGATCATCTCTTCTCTGAAGTTCTCTACAATTGATGCAAACGAGTTGGCAACCGATTGCCCCAATCCACATTTTGCCGTGTATTGCATTGTTTCACTGAGTTTAAGGAGCTTGTCAAGGTATGGCGCCGGTCTTTCTCCTTTCTTAACCGCCTTGATTCCGGCCAGAAGTTGCTGGCATCCAATCCGGCAGGGAGTACACTGTCCGCACGACTCTTCCCTGAAGAATTCAAGGTAGTTGTCCAACAGGTTATACATGGAACGCGAGCTATTGAAGAGCATCATCGACCCGCCGGTTGGTAAAGAAATTCCGACGAGTTTTCCCTGATAGCCGATGGCCGTTTCGTGGAATTTCTTGCGGGGAACCAGAAATCCGGAGGCTCCGCCAACCTGGACTGCCTTCGTGTCGCCATCCCCAAATTCATCCACAAAATCCTGAAGGCTCATGCCTAATTCGAGCTCGTAAATGCCCGGTTTTGGGGTATCCCCGGATACGGAATAAACCTTTGAACCCCTGGAGTATTGAACACCCAGATCGTAAAATTTCTTGGCTCCGTATTTAAAAATGGTAAAAGTATGTGCAAGCGTTTCGACATTGTTTATGACAGTAGGTTTATTCCTGTAGCCGCTAATGGAAGGGTAGGGCGGCTTGTTGCGCGGCTCACCACGCTTACCTTCGAGAGATTCGAAGAGAGCCGTTTCTTCGCCACAGATATACGCACCGCTTCCCATGAAGATTTTGATGGTGAAGTCCAGGTTTATCTTTTTGCAGAAATAGCTGAATTCTTTTATGGCTTCGTTGAGCGGATTTTCCAGAAATTTATACTCGCCCCTGAGGTAGATAATCCCGTTTGTAGACCCAACAATATGGCCGCAAACAGCCATGGCGGTCAGAACTTTATACGGAACCCGGGTAAGTATTTCGCGATCCTTGAAGGTACCGGGTTCACCTTCGTCTGCATTGCAGATCACATATTTTTCTGGCCCGGCGGCTTCAGAGGTAAGCTTCCACTTTAAGCCGGTAGGAAAGCCGGCTCCTCCGCGACCCTTTAGTTCTGAGCTGATTAATTCATTTATCAGATCTTGCTTTGAACGGTTGATGGATTTCTGTAAAATTTTCTCCCAATCGGCGTCATGAACAAAAATGAAATCAACCCTTTTTAATAACAGATGTTGCTCGATCATCACGACTGATTTTAGATTTTGGATTTTCGATGAACAGACAAGGGAAAAGAGACTAAAGCTCTTTCTTAAGATATTCTCCCAGGATAATTCGCACTTTTTCCGGTGTCAATTCGGTAAAGACATCATGGTTAATGACCATTGCGGGAGCTTTGTGGCACCAACCCAGGCAATTGGTTTCCACCAGACTGAATCTTCCGTCGGGTGTAGTCTGCCCCAATTCAATTTTGAGCATGTCCTTTATAGCCAAAAGGATTTGATTTTTTCCCTTCATGGAGCAGGAAATTGTCTTGCAGACGCGGATAGTAAATTTCCCCATCTTCCTGAATTCCAGAAAAGAATAGAAGGTGGCTGTGCCGTAAACCTCAGCTGCCGGAAGATCGAGTTCCTTCGATATCTCGGTCATGGATCTTTTGGAGAGGTAATTTTCCCGTTCAACAACACCCTGGAGAATGGGTAACAGGCTTTCTCTGGAACGGCCGTGGAGATCGGCTAATTCAACGATGCGCTTGTGTAGTTCCATAACGGTAAATTTGAATGAATAAAAAGATACCGACTTAGGTTCCACTAAATTAAATCATTCATTCTTAGTACACAAGAGCTGAAACATGTTTTAAATCATATTCAAAAAAAAGGGAGAAGCTAAGCCTCTCCCTTTCGAAACAACTAAACCATCGGGTACTTTTTGAATATTTCTGTAGATTTCATTAAGATGTCGACATAATGCGCTCTCTTGTATGCGTAGGGCTCATTGCTCTTCTTCATGGAAAGTTTGCCTTTGAATTCATCAAGGGTCTTGTACCCTTTGGCATCCATCCACTCTTCGATTGATTCGATCATTTGGGTAATATGCTCCGCCTTGTTTTTATAAACAGTACTTACTACCTGCACAGAACCCGCACCTGCAAGTAACATTTTTATTACATCTTTGCCATCTGAGATTCCTCTGCTGGCACAGATGTCAGCATTAATGTTTCCGTAAAGCAACCCGGCAAAACGCAGCGTAATCTGATAATCCTTCTCGTGAGTAAGATCAAACGGGAAGAAAAATTCTTCATTTTCGATGTTGATTTCCGGCTGGAAAAACCGGTTGAAAATTACGACTCCATTGGCTCCTGCCTTGTCTGCCTGGGCAATGAAGTTAAGCGGATTGGCGTAAAACGGGGAAAGTTTGACGCTGATAGGTATTTTCACCAGTTTTCGCAATTTCTTAAGAATGCTGATCTGGTGAGCCTCAATTTTTGAACCGTCGTTCACAGAATCAGTAGGAACATCGTAGAAATTAAGTTCAAGTCCTGCCACGCCCGTTTTCTCCAACTGAACGGCATAATCCTCCCAGGACTGATCATAGATTGCGTTCAAGCTGGCAAATACCGGAATGTTGACGGATTTGATCATTTTGCCCAGATTGTACAGGTGTTCGCCGGCTCCACTATGCTTGATTTCGGGAAAGATGTTCCCCATTTCTGCATTTCGGAAGCTGTATTCACCGACCTTCTCATCCAGCTCTATTTTCTCCAGATTTATCTGTTCTTCGAAAAGTGAGCGGTAGACAATGGCGGCTACTCCGGCACGTTCAATTTTTTTGATTGCGTTGAGATCTTCTACCAGGCTTGAAGCCCCTAGAATGATGGGATTTTTTAATTCAACTCCCATGAATGTTGTTCTAAGATCTGCCATAGATTTTCAAATTTTTTATCATTTTATATTAAGAGAATATATGTTTTAAGCCAGTTTCTCAACGAAAAAATACCGCGAACGGGCGGTATTTTTTTATACGGTACCATGCTGATTTTTGTTAATAAAAACGGCTTGGTAAATTGAGGATTTAATCAAAAATAAATAAGTAGGTTCATTGATAAAGTCACGCCAACCATGACAATAGAAACCATTGTCATTAATTTGATCAGAATATTCAGACTCGGTCCGGACGTATCTTTGAAAGGATCGCCAACTGTATCACCAACAATTGCCGCATTATGAGAAGGACTTCTCTTACCGCCATGATGGCCTTCCTCAATGTATTTCTTGGCGTTATCCCAGGCTCCGCCTGCATTTGCCATAAATACAGCCAAAATAAATCCGGTTACGGTGCTTCCCAACAATAATCCCATTACGCCGGGTACTCCAAATAAAACACCAACGATAATCGGGATAAATATTGCAAGCAAGGAGGGTATCAGCATCTCTTTTTGCGCGGCTTTAGTCGAAATTTCAACGCATTTTGCATAATCAGGTTCTGCTTTGCCTTCCATAATTCCGACAATTTCCCTGAATTGTCTGCGCACTTCATCAACCATTTTTCCCGCAGCACGACCTACTGCATTCATAGTCATACCACAGAAAAGGAATGCTGCCATTCCACCGATAAAGGCACCCACCAGAACCAACGGATTCATAAAGGTAACGTCAAAGGCAGCCAGAACGTCAATCAGCGTTCCCGCCTTAAGTTTTGCCGTCAAAGGATGATCAGGATGGAAATTTACCATCCCGATACGGGCTTCCTCCATGAATGAGGCAAGCAAAGCCAAGGCAGTCAGGGCAGCTGATCCGATGGCAAATCCTTTGCCGGTAGCAGCGGTGGTATTGCCCAAAGAGTCAAGAGCATCTGTGCGCTTGCGAACTTCTTCACCAAGCTTACTCATTTCGGCATTACCTCCTGCATTGTCCGCAATCGGGCCATAAGCATCTGTTGCTAAGGTTATTCCGAGAGTTGAAAGCATTCCGACGGCTGAAATAGCAATTCCATAAAGTCCCATACTAAAATCCTTCATGTGCCAGTCTGCCGCAAAACCGAAAGAGAGGATGATGGCAGCGCCGACAATTAATACGGGGAAAGCGGTAGACATCATGCCGGTTCCGATTCCGGAGATAATGACAGTGGCCGGACCGGTTTTGGATGCATCGGCAATTTTTTTTGTCGGGCTATAGGATGAGGAAGTATAATATTCGGTAGACTGCCCGATGCCAATACCCGCCAGTAATCCGGAAAGCATTGCCATCCAGATACCTGTATAGTTCGGAAGCTTGAGCCAATACAATATAACCCATGAAAATAGGGCGATCCCGACCGCTGCGCTGTTTACGCCCAATCCAAGAGCCCGAAGAAGTTGTTTTTGGTTAGCACCTTCCTTTGTTCGAACAAGGAATATGCCGAAAATAGAGAGAAGGGTTCCGACAGCAGCGATTAGCATGGGGGCTATAACGGCTTTGAACTGCATGGTAGTTCCCATAGCCGCAAATCCTGCAGCGCCCAGTGCTGCCGTTGAAAGAACAGCTCCGCAATAGGATTCATACAGATCGGCGCCCATTCCGGCTACATCGCCAACGTTATCGCCAACATTATCAGCAATTGTGGCCGGATTACGCGGATCGTCTTCCGGAATACCGGCTTCGATTTTACCGACGAGGTCGGCTCCTACATCAGCAGCTTTGGTAAATATTCCTCCGCCAACACGGGCAAAGAGCGCTTGCGTAGAGGCGCCCATGCCAAACGTTAGTGTTGTGGTTGTAATAATATTCAGATTTGAGCCATCAATAGTATCTCCTGCGGGGTAAATCCAGTTCAGAATATAAAACCAGACAGAAATATCCAACAAGGCTAGTCCAACTACTACCAAGCCCATCACGGCTCCGCTTCTAAAGGCCACGACCAATCCTCTGTTCAGTGATTGGTTGGCTGCATGAGCCGCACGGGCAGACGCATAGGTCGCCGTCTTCATCCCGAAAAATCCGGCTAGTCCGGAGAAAAATCCTCCGGTCAAAAATGCGAATGGAACGAACGGATTTTGAATTTTTAATCCGTAAGCAAGGAACGCAAAGAAAAAAGCCAAAAAAACGAATACAATTCCAACAACTTTGTATTGTTGGCGCAGGTAGGCCATTGCGCCAACGCGTACATGTTTTGCAATTTTTTTCATCAAATCAGTGCCTTCGCTGTAGCTCATCATGTCTTTGTAGAAATAATACGCAAATACAAGTGCGACTACGGAAGAGATTGGAATCACCCAAAAAATCGGATCAATCATGTTGGTAAAAATTAAAGGGTTAGAAAATCAGATTGAGGGCTGGATTTTAGTTTTAAATTAAAACTAGTTTCAAAGGTTACAAAAAAAATCGAATAATGGAATATCAAATTGAAATGATCTGATCCTTTTTGCAATAGAAATTTTCGATTGGATTTTTATAAATTTGAATCGCGAAACCATTGAATCATTCATATCAACCCGCTTCTAAATAACGACCGTCTCATGGATTTATGGACTATTAAATTCAAGGCAACTATCGTGCTGATAGTTTTCTGTATGCATATTTCTGCGCAGACCGGAAATTCGGCCCCAAAGATTTTGGCTGTTTCTGAGTCCCCCGCATTGACAGCAACGCAGTTAAGATGCGAAAATCTGCAAAATCCAATGGGAATTGAGCTCCCCGCTCCTCAGTTGAGCTGGCAGCTGGTATCAAAATTGAGAAATCAAAAGCAGACTGCCTATCAAATTCTTGTGTCGGACAAGGAAACGGATTTGGCCGATAATATGGGCAAACTCTGGGATTCTGGTAAAGTTCCTTCAGGCAAATCGACAAATATTCCCTATCGGGGGAAGTCTCTGAGCTCGGCACAAAAGCTGTTTTGGAAGGTTCGCGTCTGGGATGCTTCGGGTGGCGTATCGCAGTGGAGCCGGACAGCATCCTGGGAGATGGGCCATCTTGGAAAGTCTGACTGGCAGGCCAAATGGATCGGGCTAGGGGAGGATCAATTTCCGGACTCGGTACTGACTGGTCCGGCACCCTATTTCCGTAAGACATTTCGAAGTGCTGATGCAGTGAAATCGGCTCGCATCCGGGTCTGCGGACTTGGCTTTTACGAGCTATACTTAAACGGAGAAAAAGTGGGAGACCAGGTTTTAGCGCCTGCCCAGACCAATTATGATGTACGCAGTCTTAAAAAACTCATCTATTACCATGATGATCAATCCCGTCAACGGGTACTATACAATACATTCGATGTTACGCGGCAGGTAAAGTCGGGGGAGAATGTTATCGGGATGATTCTGGGAAACGGCTGGTACAATCAGCGTGACAGAACGGTGGAAGGACGGATGTGGTACAACACGCCGCGGCTCATTTTTCAGATGGATGTCGAGTTTATGGACGGTTCAAAAAAGAGTGTCTGCAGTGATGAATCCTGGAAAGTAACGACCGGACCAATTCGCCACGATGGAATTTTTACGGGCGAATTGTACGATGCACGTTTGGGTTTGGACGGATGGAACCTCTCAGGATATCCGGATGAAAAATGGCAAAATGCACTGTTGGTAAAGGCGCCTGTTGGCCGTTTGGAATCACAGCTTGCACCCGCCGATAAAATTATCAGGACGATTAGACCAACCATTTTGGAGTCAGAAATAAAGGGAACTTCCTTATTTGATGCAGGAGAGATGATCTCCGGGTGGGTTCAGTTGAAAATGCATGGAGCGAAAGGCGACACCATTCGAATCAGGCATATTGAAGAGTTAGGTAGGGATTACGGCCAGATTGACACCTATATTTTGAATGGGAATAAGGAGGAAATCTACGAGCCCCGATTCACCTGGCATGCTTTCCGGCAAATCGAAATCTTCGGATTAAAATACAAGCCAGCCGCTGAAGATCTCCTGGTGAAAGTGGTTCATACAGATGTCGGTCCCGCCGGAAGTTTTGAGTGCTCCAATCCGCTTTTCAACCGGATTTTTGAAAATTATATCAGAACACAGTTAGGGAATTTTCACGGAAGTATAAGCAGCGATTGTCCTCACCGGGAGCGATTAGGCTATACAGGAGATGGTCAGGTCGCTGTGGAATCGGCTATTTTCAGTTTTGACATGACCCGCTTCTACCAAAAATGGCTTATGGATATGGAGGATGCCCGAAACCACGTTTCAGGTTATGTTCCACACACGGTACCCTTTGGGGGTGGTGGTGGCGGACCAGCATGGGGATCAGGATACGTGATTATGCCGTGGGAATATTACCTTCATTATGGCGACAAAAATGTGCTTTCGTTGCATTACAAGGGCATGAAGCAATGGGTTACTTATCTTGGTACCCGCTGTGATTCTGCTGGCATTGTGGTCAAAGAAGAGCCCAAGGGTTGGTGTCTGGGCGATTGGGCCACTCCCGAAAAGATTAAACTTTCGCCCGAGCTTGTGAATACCTGCTACTATTTTCACGTTACAAAATTGATGGCAAAAGTTGCCGGGGTTTTAGGCTATGCAAGTGAACAAAAGGAATTTGAAAAGCTGGCCGACAGAATCGCTTCGAATATCAATGCAAAATTCTACAACTCCAAAATCGGCGAATATCTGGACGGAAAACAAGGAGCAAATCTTTTCCCAATGGCGTTTGGAATTGTTCCCGCCAAGGAAAAACAAAGGGTTTTCGAAAATATTCTGACGCATCTTAAACAGAATAAGAATCATTTTGATACAGGCATTCTCGCCACGCCATTGCTTTTGAAAGTGCTAACGGAAAATGGTCGCACCGATTTGGCCTATGAGGTAATGAACCAAAAGGATTTTCCAGGGTACGGAAATTATATTATTGGTAAGCAGGCAACTACACTGTGGGAGAATTGGGATGGAAAGAGTTCTCACTCGCATCCGATGTACGGCAGTGTTGTTGCCTGGTTTTTTAACACGCTGGCTGGCATTTCTCCTGATCCAGATGGTGGCGGATGGCAGAATTTTGTCATAAATCCATTCACGGAAGGCGAATTAACAGATGCAAAGGCAAGCTATAATTCAGTGAATGGAGTCGTTAGATCATCCTGGAAGAAAGTTGGAGCCAATCTGATTTTAGATGTCGAAATACCAGCAAATTGCACTGCAACTATTTATTTCCCCGGATTGAATCCGAAATTGGTGGAAGAGGCTGGCCGAACGCTTCAGGGGCGTAAAGAATTCAAATTTTTGGGATCTCAAAAGGGAAAATCGCTCTTTAGAGTTGGCTCTGGAAACTATTCTTTCACTGTAAACGTAAACCGTACTGCAAGCTCTGGAACCTAAGAACTTAAGATGGCAAAATGAACTACCTGAAACGTCTTTTATTCGTCCTCGCGACAATATTGCTACTGGGATTTCTATTTGCCGGTTCACTTTACAGCTATTTTATTTACAGGAATGGTCAGGCATTCGGAAAATTGAAAACGAATGTGCAGCCCGGAAAATTGGGGCAATTTGTCGAACCATTCATCGGAACCGGAGGATATTTCTGGGTTTGTGGAAATAACTTCCCAGGTGCATCCGCCCCATTTGGTGTCATGCGGTTAAGTCCGGATACGAAATCGTCTGTTTTTCGCAAGGAGGCGATGAATACTTCCGGGTATTACTTCCCGGATAACCGCATTATGGGGTTCAGTCATACCCGTCTTAGTGGAACGGGTGCTACCGATGGAGGACAGTTCAGGGTCATTCCTTCCGTTCGTTCAGATGGCTGGATTTCGTATCAGGATGGTCGATATGCATCTTTCAATCACGAAAATGAGCGGGCTTTTCCGGGTTATTATGCTGTCCAGTTAACGAATCCCAATGTTTTGGCGGAATTGACATCGGCATCTCATACAGGCATCCACCGCTACAAATTTCCGGCTAAACAACAACCACATATTCTGTTGGATGTGTGCAGCATCCTGGGTGACAAGCGGGTAGAGGGAGGAAGCGTCACGGTCGACGCTGCAAAACGGGAAGTTGAGGGTTCAGCTACCGTATTTGGTACATTTTCAGGAAGGTATGGCGGTTTAAAAGTGTATTTCTTTGCCCGTTTCGATCAGCCTTTTTCCCAATTTATGATCTGGAACGGGAAAGCTTCATTTGATGGAAAATCGTCAGGCACAGGGAAAGAATTAGGTGTTGATTTTATGTTCTCGGAAGACAATCCGTTAATCGGACTACGACTCGGAATTTCGCATGTCAGCATTGAGAATGCCCGAATAAATCTGGAAACTGAAACGCAGGGAAAGAATTTTGAAGCGCTTGTGGATGAGGCCAAAAATAAATGGGAAGAAAAATTATCGTTACTGGAGCCCGAATTTGCGAATGATAAGGATAAGACGATTTTTTATACGGCGCTCTACCGATCATTTCAAATGCCCACACTTTTTCAGGACGTGAATGGCGAATATCTCGGATTTGACAAACAGGTGCATAAGGCTGATGGTTTCAATTATTACACGGATCTTTCATTGTGGGATACCTTCAGAACACTGCACCCTTTGTATATTCTGATTGCCCCAGTTGAACAGCGCGATATGCTGGTATCCCTGGTAAAGATGAAAGAGCAGGGCGGATGGTTACCCAGATGGCCTTCCGGAGGAGGGTACACCGGTTCCATGCTGGGATCGCCGGCTGACATGGTCATTTCAGAATCCTGGCAGAAGGGTATCCGCGATTTTGATGTAAAAAGCGCTTATGAAGGAATGAAATTTCTGGCTCTGAATCCGACGCCAAAAGGATCGAAATATGGCGGAAGGAGCGGGATTACGGAGTACAATAAATATGGGTATTGTCCGACCGACAAGATGGACAAAGCAGTTTCCAGGACACTGGAATATGCCTGGGCCGACCATGCCATTGCAGTTTTGGCCGATTCACTGGGCTATCGGGAGGATGCGAAGCTGTTTTACGAACATTCCAGATACTACAAAAATCTCTGGAATCCGGCAACCAACTATTTTCAGTCGCGAAATTCGAACGGACAATTTTCGGCAAAATTTAATCCGTATAAACTCTCGTATTTCGACACCGATGGCGAATACACCAAGGATTACGTTGAGGGAAGCGCCCTGCAATGGAGATTTGCCGTACCCTATGATCCGCAGGGATTAATTGAATTATTCGGTGGAAATGAGCGTTTTGTGACAGAATTGAATGACTTTTTCGAGAAATCGGATCCAACTATGAGTAGCTGGAATCCGGGTTCCTGGTATTGGCACGGAAATGAGCCGGATATTCACGCCGCCTTTCTTTTTAATGAAGCGGGGAGGCCGGATTTAACACAAAAATGGTCAGCGTGGATCTTGCAGAACAAATACGACGTCACTTCGGATGGTGTTGATGGAAACGATGACGGTGCTACACTCTCTTCCTGGTATCTTTTCGCTTCGCTGGGACTCTATCCGATTGCCGGATCAGATTATTACGAGCTTGCTTCTCCTTTGTACAGAAATGCGGTTATTCATATGGGCGGTAAAACCTTGCAGATTTCCACCAAGAATTTCACACCTCAGAATCGCTATGTTTCAAAGGTTTGGCTGAATGGTAATCTTCATTTATCTAAAAGACTTAAGCACAGTGAAATAGCTGATGGTGGCATTCTTCAATTTGAAATGAGTAATGCACCGCAGCAGTAGTGCATTTTAAAAGGAATATGATAAAATATTAACCCAATCCTATGACTTTTTGTAGTTATTGGAATTATTTCAAAATTTGCGTGCAAAATATCATCTATTAAGGTTTTTTAACTATTATTGTAATGTTTTAATCCAAATTATTATCTTTAGTACGAATTGACTTACTAAAAACTACTTGTTCAAATTACTACTTCAAATGATCCCGAAATCATTTTCTGATTATTAACGTTCTTATAAAGCTGACATCGCGGAAAATTTAATTTGGCCTCACGATCTATGAGTCAGGCGGTTGTGAAGCACCCTATAGTCAACTAAATCCAGTATTGTATATAATTTAACATTAAATGTACTTTCTATGAAAAAACACTTCAAATTGGCCGGCTTTGTCTTACTTGGGTTGATTTTTTTCGTCTCCTGTAAGAAAGAAACTCCGCTTCCTACTGTTGCTTTTACCTATTCCGTAACCGGGAATGTGGTAACATTTTATGCGCAGGTAACCAACGACAGTAAATATGAGTGGAATTTTGGTGATGGAAGTTATATCAATACGCTTCAATCACCAACCCATGCGTATTCGGCTTATGGTCAGGATTTTAATGTAAGCCTTACGATAAAAGGACCCGGTGGAGAGACCACTGTTACCAACAAGGTTACGATTCCACCGAAGACCAAAATGCAACTGCTTACCGGTGGTATTGCGGGTTCCACGAGTAGTAAAAAATGGCGAATCAGCGTTAGCGCACCGACTTTCAACATTAACTATGCAACTGCAAACTTTTCTCCAAATTACAAATCATATCCCGGTAATATTTTGAGTGCTGTCGGATTGGCCGCGGTTTACGGAGATACATTTGAATTTAAGGCAGACGGCACGCTAACAATTCGTCCAAACGGCGGCGGCATTTTTGCCGGTTATATTTATTGCGCCCTGAACGGAGTTCCGAATATCGGTAATGCTGGGGGTTCCGGACTGACTTACGCCAAGCCATTTACGACTCCTGCCGGTGCAACATTTGCTATTAATGAAAATAAATCATTTGTGATCACCACCGCTCCCGATGGCGTAACTGCAGGAGCAGTCACCTATCCTGGGGTAACAACGCTAAGCTTTACCAAGGGCGGTTTTCTCGGAATCATGGATTTTTCAAGTGAGTGTATCATTCAATCTTTGACGGATACGCAAATGATCGCTAACATCTTCATTTCGGCCGTACCTCCTCCCGGACAGGTAGGAAAGGCAAATTTTGTTTTGAACGTCTATTTTGAAGTAGCTCCGTAATTGTTTTGGAGCTTAAAACGGTTCAATTCAATTGTGAAGACCATTTGAGAAAATAAAAATTGAAATATTACAACTAATAAAAATTATTTATGATGAAGAGAAAAATGCTTAAAGCAATGTTTCTGTGCATATTAATGGTTGTTTCAAGCAGCCTGTTTGCTCAAAATATTGTCACAGGTAGTGTTAAGGATGATACCGGGCAGTCATTACCCGGGGTCAGTGTAGTTGTGAAAGGAACGACTATAGGTACCGTGACAGACGCGGAAGGAAAGTTTTCGTTGTCTGCTTCCGGCAATGCCACACTCATTTTTTCTTTTGTAGGTATGCAATCAAAAGAGGTGGCTGTTAATAATCAGCGTAAAATTGAGGTATCGCTTGCTTCGAGCTCGATTGGCGTTGATGAGGTAGTTGTTACAGCTCTTGGTATTTCGAGGGAGAAGAAATCGTTGGCATATTCTGTATCCGAAGTCAAAAGCGAGGAGCTGGCGAAGGGTGCTAACTCCAATGTTATCAAATCTTTGGACGGTCGCGTAAGCGGTGTAAACTTTACCAACTCGAGTTCCGATCCTAACGGTTCGGTATTCGTTACAATCCGCGGAGCCACCAGTTTGAATATCTCCCAATCTACAGCTGCCAGTCAGCCGTTGTTCGTTATCGACGGTGTTCCTGTCGGTACTACTTCCGTTGATAACCGGAATGGAGCAGATTTTGGTAACCTGTTGTCGCAACTAAACGCAGAGGATATCGAAAGTATCTCTATTCTGAAAGGTGCCAGCGCAGGAGCGCTTTACGGACAAGCCGCAGGTAACGGCGTTATCATGATCACTACCAAATCTGGTAAAGGTGGCAAAAAGGGGATTGGCGTTTCTGTCAACTCTTCCATCATGTGGGATCAGCCGTACAATTTCTTCGCTACGCAACAGCTGTACGGAGATGGAATTCGTGCTTCCTCTATTTATACATCGGGATATGACTGGGGTGCTAAATTCGCTGATTTCACCACCGCCAGTATTGATCAGTACAATACCGTGACTCAACGGATTGAAACCAAGCTTTTCGCGGCAACAAAAGAGAATCGTCTGAAAGAATTTATGCAGACCGGAGCTACCCGAAATTACAATGTTAGTGTATCTGGAAATTATAAGGATGGATCATTCCGATTTTCATTGGGTAAAATGTCCAATGTTGGGGTAATGCCAAACAACCAGACCGATCGTATGAACGCCAATTTGAGTGCCGAATATAATATCACCAAGAAGTTGAAAATTTCCGTGAACAGTAACTATATGGGACAGTTTACGCCGAATAAAACGTCTTCAAATAGTTATGTTATAGAGGAACTTACGATGAATTTCCTGGCAAGTATTCAGCCAATTAAGGAGATGAGAACTGTCTGGAAAAATGGATTGGAAGGTCAGCTTCAAAATGCTCCTTATTACAAACCGGACGGAACGCCTATGTTGGATAACCCCTACATGTATGCATATTCTGAAATTAACACCTATCGGAAGGATAACTTTTTCGGAAAGTTGCAACTCGACTGGGAACTTGCAAAACCTCTTAAGTTGATGGTTCGCACAGGTATCGATTACAGTGGAGACAACTACGAATACAAAAGAGCCAAAGATTTTCAGGATAGTAATCAAAGGGATGGAAAATATACTGTTAATCAAGGAAATAGTCTGAATGTTCAGAACGATTTGATGTTAGTATGGAACAAGGATTTTGGGAAATTTACAACAAATGGAACCTTGGGATACAACTACGCATACAGCAATTCATACAGCTACGTTGCCAATGCTGAAAAGCTGGTCAGGGTAAATGATTATTCTCTTGGAAACGCCGTTGCCGGAACGTTGTCTGCCTCCAACAACTGGGGTATCGGGAAATCTCAAAGTGGATATGCAACCGGTCAGGTTGGATATGCGAACCAAGTATTTGTTGATGTATCAGGAAGATACGATATGAGTGGAATCCTGGAAGAGGATAAAAATCACCATTTCTATCCATCCGCCTCTCTGAGTTGGTTGCCAACTTCCACTTTTAAACTTCCTGAAGCGATAAGTCTGTTGAAATTCAGAGCTGGTATCGCACAGGTTGGACACGGTATTGGTAAGCCCAGAAGTAACAACACCTTCAGTTTTGCTCCGATCGATTACGGAAGTACAAAAATTGTGAATATTGGCGGATCACTGGTTGATCCAAACATCAAGGCGGAGGTTACCACATCCTATGAAGGCGGTTTTGATATTGCCTTATTGGATCGCAGAATTTCCGCAGAATTCACTGCTTACAAGAAAGTTCACGAAAATCAACAGGGTACAATTCCGACCTCTCCGGGTATTGGTTACGGCGGAATGTTAACCAATGTAGGTACCGTTGAGGCAAAAGGGTACGAAATTTCGTTAGACCTGGTGCCTGTTCGCAGCAAAAACTGGAACTGGGATATTGGTTTTAACTACAGTAAAGTTGAATCAAAAATCACTGAACTCTCCAAAGAGTACGTGCCAAACGGACAAACTTTCTACGGAAACGGACCAAATATTGACATCAGACTGGCTGTTGGCGAAAAAATTGGTACCTTCTGGGCTCACAACGTCTTCACAACAATGCCTTCCACAAGTAAATATGCAGGCATGATTGTTTTGGATAACAATGGTGAATGGAAATATTCCAATAGTGAGAAGGATCGTAAATCAATAGGCAATTATAATCCGGATTTCATCCTCGGAGCTCACTCATCCGTTAAATGGAAAAACTTCCGATTAGGCGTTGTTGGAAGTCTCCGCATGGGCGGTAAATATGTTTCAAATATCGAACGTAGGGCTGTTACCAATGGCCACTCCTTGCTGACAATCGGCGACAAGGTTAACGGACCAAATCCATGGACTGTCGGAGGTCGTGATGAAGCCACAGGTGGTTTGCCCTGGCCGGATGCGAGCAAAATGCCTTATCCTCAAATGGCAGGCTTAGTTGCAACATATGCCAGATATGGTACTCCGGTTGCAATCAATGACGCTTGTTATTTCAAGGGAGTCTGGTTGAAACCCGGTGGAAATCCTGCAAACGATGCTGATTATATCGTAAATGGCGCCGATCCGCTGCAAACATTCTATGGTTTGCCAGGAATTATTCTCGGAGCTCAATATTGGAGTTTCCCGGAATCACTGGTGCGCGATGCGACCAATTTTAAAGTGAAAGAGGTCACTTTTGATTACACGATACCAAAGAGTATTACTTCAAGATTTAAAGTTGAAAATATTGTCGTTGGATTTGTCGGAAGAAATATTTTCCAATGGAATGCCGCCGACAAATATGTTGATCCGGAATCTGCTTTCGAAGGGATAGGCCAAAATCAGGGGGTTGTCGGAAAAGCCCTGCCATCTATTGCTTCGTATGGTTTCAAAGTATCGTTTGACTTTTAATGCTTAAATTCATTGCAATTATGAAAAAATATATATCAATTTCACTACTTACGCTCCTTATTTTAACGGCTTGTGAGACTAGGCTGCTAAGAGAAGATGAGCTGTTGCAAAAGCGTGACGCAATAGAGTCTGCAACTCCCAATCTGTTACTGTCATCGATTATCCAGCAGTCTGCTTTCACCTACCAGTATGAAGGTGGGGTGGGTAACAGAACCCTTTCTGCCACAGTGCAATACATGCAGGGAAACAGAAGTTCTGACGATAATATTCACAAGAGTTTCACAAAACCCAAAAGTGATCTGTACAGCCTTACTGCTCCCATTAAACTGGTCGAAGCTTCTATTGATCAGGTGCATTCACTGGGCCTGAAAAGCTATGAAGGGATCTTCCTGATATTTAAATCATTGCTTTGGTCAACTGTAACCGATTTATATGGTGACATCTATTACACGGAAGGACTTCGGGGTCAGGATGGCATTCTTTTTCCGAAATTTGATGAGCAGAAATCCATCTATCCTGCATTGATTCAGAACCTGAAAGATGCCACTTTGTTATTATCTACCGGCACGGAGACGATCGACAACACCTACGACATTCTTTATGGTGGAAACAAGGCTAAATGGATCAAATTTGCCAATTCACTGCGTCTGCGTCTGTTGATGAGAGCAAATAAGAATTTGCCCGGAGTTGCTGCTGAGATTGCTACAGTTGCCGCCCTGCCTTTGATGAGCGCTAATACAGACAATGCTTCAATTCCATACCTTACAGGCGACCGTACCTACAATTGGCCAATGTCTTACGATGCGTATAGCGATAATTTCATGATCTACCGTCCGAGCAAAACGTTGGTTGATAGCTTGAAAGCCCTTAATGACGACAGACTAAAAGTTTGGGTTGCGCCCATCGAAAAACCCTGGACCAATGTGGCTGCAGCCAATGGAACTGTCGTAAATACGACGGACCCAAATGGTTTCACCTATTCGTCTACCTATGAGTACATCGACAGAACCAAGGCCGGTATCAAAGCAGCATCAAGCTTCATCGTTGACTCACTGACACTCTATGCCGGCTATACGGCAGGTATGTATGAGAACGTTTTGGCAGCGAATGGTAGTTGGGATTTTCCAACCACGATTTTTAATTATAAAATTTCCAAGTTCTCAAAATTGCTAAATGAAAAGGCACATCCACTGCTGAAAGCCTGCATGATGCAAGCAGATGAGGTACAATTTTTGCTGGCTGAAGCTGCCGTTTTGGGTTATATTTCTCCTTCAACGGCGGAAACGTACTACAAGAGCGGAGTTACTTTGGCTACATCCAGATGGGGTGTGACCATTCCAGCCACCTATTTTGATAATGCCAAAGCAAAATTCCCGGCAGCAGGGACTAATCAGCAGAAATTGGCTAAAATTGCCCTGCAAAAGTGGCTCGGTTTATTCCTGATGGGCGTTGAGTCGTACGCTGATCACAGAAGGACCTGGGATCCAGCTAAGAAAACCGGTCTTCCGGCGTTTGATCTGAACGGCGAACTAAGCAATGGGCTTCACCTGTTTCCTATGCGTTTCAGGTATCCTGAAACAGAATTGGCGAACAATACCGCTAATTATCAGGCCGCTATCGCAAAATTGGATCAGGGTGATACTGAGTTCTCCAAGATGTGGCTCATTCAGTAATAACTATTCATTCTAACAAAAAATAATCAGCCACGGAGCAGAATGGTTTACGCAAATCATGCTCCGTGGCTTTTTCAATACATTTGCACAGAATTCGATTTGACAACTAATAACAAGCATTATACAATGAAGGTACTACTACTATCAATTCTATTAACATTCGTCAGTTTTCAACCAGGTTTTTCGGCTTCAAAGAAACCCGTCACACCGGAAACGGCGCTTCAGGCTTATTTGCACAACGGTGATAACTCCTTCAATTGGGAGGTAAAAGATAAATTGAAGGCGGAGGGGCTCACTTTTTTCAGGGTAGAGTTTACGTCTCAGACCTGGCAGAAAATTCATTGGACACATGATCTGATGATTATCGTGCCCGAAGATTTGAAATTTCAGGATGCCTTGCTATTCATTACCGGCGGTAGTAACAAGGACGAGAAACCCAATTCGCACAAATTCACGGACGATTTAGCCGTTGAGTTTGGAAAAATGGCTAAGGTGGATAAGGCCATAATCGCAATTTTATGGCAGGTTCCGAATCAGCCTTTGTACGACAACCTAACGGAAGATGCGCTGATTTCACGCACGCTCCACAACTATCAAAATGACCACGATTTTTCGTGGCCCCTTCTTTTCCCGATGACGAAGAGCGCTATTCGTGCCATGGACATCATTCAGGCATTTTCGAAGAAGGAGTTGAGCAAAAAAGTTAAAGGCTTTGTCGTTTCGGGCGCATCCAAGCGTGGCTGGACTACCTGGCTCACAGGCGCTAATGATTCGCGTGTTATTGCTATTGGTCCGATGGTTATTGATATGCTCAATATGCCGGTAAATATTCCTTACCAGAAGGTCGTTTGGGGCGATTATAGTATTGAAATTGAGGACTATGTAAAACTTGGACTCGCGCAGCAATTCGGAACAAACCAAAATAATGATCTGGTTAAGATGATCGATCCTTATTCGTACCGGAAGACGCTCACCATGCCCAAAATTCTCTTCATGGGAACCAATGATCCATACTGGCCGGTGGATGCAGTCAAGAACTACATAGACGACATTCCGGGCGACAATCATATCTGCTATACCGCGAATGCCGGCCACGACCAGGGTGATAGAAAACGGGCTTTTGCGGCACTGAGTGCCCTGGTTCAAACCACTGTAACCAAAGATAAATTGCCGGTATGCAACTATACTGTTTCCGAACTAAACGGAAAGATTAATCTGACCGTAAACACAACTGCCGATAAACTGGTTGATGCATCGCTCTTTACAACCACTTCATCCAATCAGGAGTTCAGGGATAAAAAATGGAGTTATGTTGGTCTGGATGCCGCGAAAAAACCTGTTGTTCAGGTAGCGATCGACTATCCCGCTACTGGATTCAAGGCTTTCTATGTTGAACTGAAGTACAAATCGCCGTTCGGACAGGATTTTACGCAATGTACCAGAATGTTTGTTACTTCAGATAAGCAGGTATTGCTGAAGAAAAAATAAGATAATGTGCAAATGTGGAAATATGCAAATGTGCAAATGAGAGAAGGATATGAAAAAAATTCTTTACATCTTTTTGGCTTTGGTGGTTTTACTCGGAGTGGTATTTTTTGCATTGACTGGATCTGTCAAGGATGATCCGTTCGTGACGTCCGACTATTTTAAGACTACTATTGCCCGGGCCGATAGTTTGAAAACTACCGAGAAATCTGTCACTGACTCTCTTCTTGCGGGATTTTCAAAAGTCAACCTGACACCTTCAATAAATAATGCGACAGACGATGGAGCAGCGGGGAAGTTCATTGCTGTTCCCCTCGCCGGATTTGGTGCGCGGAAGGGTAAGCCCGCCACAGGCATCCACGATAGTATTTTTGTGAGATCAGTAGCCTTGAAAGTCGCTTCAAAGCTGGTGGTATTCGTTGGCGCGGATCTGCTGATAATGCCTCCAAATATTATTGATATTGTGGTGGAAAAGCTTGCTTCAAAAGGGATTACAAGGGATCAACTTGTTTTTTCGGCAACGCATAGTCATTCCAGTATTGGCGCGTGGGGACCGGGTTTCATCGGTGAGCAATTTGCCGGAAAGGCGAACAAGGAAATTCAAAACTGGCTGGTAAATTGCATTGTGAAATCTGCCACCAGCGCGATAGCAGATCTTTCCAGAGCCGGGCTTTCGTACGGCAGGTATAATGCGTCAAACCTTACCAGGAACCGCTTTATCAAGGAATTGGGCACCAAAAATGATGATTTTTCGTATCTCCTAATCAGTCAGAAAGGGAAAAGAAAAGCCGTCATTGGGACATTTTCCGCACATGCTACCACCGTTGGGGATAAAAACATGGAATTTAGCGGAGACTATCCCGGCTACTGGGAACGCAAAATGGAGGCGGCTTCCTGGAATGTTGCCCTGTTCTGCGCAGGCGCTATTGGCAGCCAGAGTCCTTCGGGAAAGGGCAGTGCGTTTGAAAGTTCCAGATATATTGGTGAATCCTTGGCGGATAGTCTGATCAAAAAGATACCCTCAAAAACGTACCAGGATGTCGTAGCGCTGTCGTCTGCTACTTTGAGGGTCACTTTGCCGGAATATCACATCCGCCTGACACCGAGAATTAATCTTTCTACCTGGTTGAGCAACAAGCTGATGCCGAAACCCCAAAATGTATTCTTTCAAGCAGTTCGCATTGGCAATTTGATCTGGATATCTGCTCCGTCGGATTTTAGCGGCGAGTATGCCTTGCAGATCAAGCAGGCCTTGGCTTACAATGGCTATGAGGCTGTCGTTTCCAGCTTCAACGGTAGTTATGTCGGATACATTGTTCCCGGCAGGTATTTCTACATGGACGAATATGAACCAAAAATTATGGGATGGTTCGGTCCGACGATGGGCGATTATTCGATGGATTTAATCAGGCACCTGACCGAAATTGTCTCGAAATAGTCCAAGTTTTATACTGGTAATTAACGAATTAACAAATTTTCAGATGAGGATTTTCGGAAGACTACTAAAGATTCTAAAGTATACTCTTTTGGGTCTATTGGCATTATTGGTTATCGTTTTCTTTGTCTTTTTTTCAAAGCCTCTGTGGCACAGATTTGTAACGTATCCAAAATTTCAAAAGCAGGTTGAGGAATTTCAGTTAAAGAAGAAGGATTGTCCGGTTGTGACAGATTTGAAAGTCTACCGCGGCGTGATGCACCTGCACAGTTACTGGTCGCACGACAGCAAAGGCACTATCTACGAATTAGTTGCGGCAGCCAAGCTTCGCAATATCAACTTCATTTTTCTGACGGATCACCCGCATGGCAATATGGATTCATTTCCAAGAGGATACAAAAGAGGTTTGTATGACGGCATTTTGCTGGAACCGGGAAGTGAGAAGCAGGGATTCGATACCTGGCCGCTTCAGGATGGAGTGATCGACTGGAAAACGAATAAAGATACTGTTGCCAAAGAAGTTGTCTCGAAAGGCGGGATTGTTTTTTATGCCCACACCGAAGAACCGCATAACTGGGCAAATCCATTTTATCAGGGGATGGAGATATACAATTTTCACACGAACGTGTTAAGCAAAACCTCGACTTTGCCCATAATTACTGATTTTTTGATTAATGGAAGCAAGTATCGTGCATGGGCCTATCGCTCAATTTTCGATCGGCAGACCTCAATTCTGGCGCGTTGGGATTCCCTGAATACTCAGCGTAAAATTGTTGGCTTTTCTGCCGTTGACGAGCATGAAAATGTGAATTTCAGGGCTCGCTATTTGGCGGATGGTCGTGTGCAGTGGATGGGCATCAATACCAAACCCATTGATACAGTTAAAGTTTCGCTCTGGAACCGTTGGATGTTCCACGCTCCTGATCAAAGTGGATGGATATTCAGGTGGATGGTGGTTAATACCTATGAGACATCGTTCAATAATTCTGTCAATTACCTGTTCGCAGATTCGTTGACACTTCCCAGTATTTCGCGCAATATCGTTGCCGGACACCATTTTACTGCATTTCGGTTTTTAGCCGATGCAACAGGATTTTGCTTCTATGGCGAAGGAGCTGATGGAAAAATGAAGGGAATGATGGGAGATTCAATAAAGATAGGTGACATCAAAAAGATCGCAGCGGTATCTCCATTTCCTGGCCGGTTCAAGCTGATCAAAGATGGCAAGACTGTTCAGACTACCACCGGTGAAGAATACTCCTTTTCATTTAGCGAAGCTCTGCAAAAAGGAGCATATCGGCTCGAAGTCGAGGTAAAACCAGGCGATGAATGGCAACCATGGATTTATACGAATCCGATATATCTGTACTAAGAAAATGTGCAAATGTGCAAATTGGAAAATTTGAAAATGAAATGGATTTGTTTATTAGTGTTGGATATCGTGCTTGTTGTGGCGTTTGGCGGATGTCAAAAACCAACAATGGCGTATAAAGAGATTCAGCTAACGAAGGGTGCCTATAACCACGATCTCGATAACAACGACAATTTTTCGCCAGATGGGAAATGGCTGGTTTATGACACCCGGACGGCAATCGGAGGTATTGGTGGCTCGCCTTCAATCGAACGGGTTCAGGTTGAGACGGGCCAAATAGAAGGACTTTTTGTTGTAAAAGATAATCATGTTTATGGTCCGGGCGCCGGTGCAGTGAGTTATCATCCGACTGAAAACAAGGTGATTTTTATCCATGGACTGGCTTTTTGCAGTGAGAAAAATCCGTATCAGCAATGGAGGCGGACAGGGACAATTGTTGAAGATACCAACCCAAATGTTCCAATTTACATGGATGCTCGTGACGTGACGCTGCCTTTCACTCCCGGCGCTTTGCGTGGTGGCACGCACCGGCACGAATGGAGTAAAGATGGCAAGTGGGTGGGATTTACCTACAACGATGCGATCATGAAATCAATCGAAGATTCTACCGGTGAAAAGGTAAATCTCAGGACAATAGGTGTTTCACGAAAAATCCATCCTGTCATTGTCGATAAAAGTGGGGAGGGAGAAAACTTGTCCGGCGAATGGTTTAGCGCCGTGGTTGTTCGTGTGGTTCCAAAACCTGTCCCTGGAAGCGATGAAATAAGCAATGCCGCATCCGATAGCTGGGTGGGCAAAGGTAGCTACCTGACCAAAGGAGGTAAAAACCAGGTTGCACGAGCCTTCCTTGGTAAAGTTAAAAGTAAAAACAATCAGCCGGTCGATGAACTTTTCGTCGTCGATATCCCCGATTCCATTAATCAACCTGGCGAATACGGTCCGCTCGAAGGTACGCCAATCTCATTTCCAATGCCGCCAAAAGGAACAGTCCAGCGGAGGCTGACCTACACCGCAGAGAGAAAATTCCCGGGCTGTGGCGGTGTTGTGCGATCATCTTCTGACGGGAAATGGATATCGTATCTCTCTGCAGACGCAAATGGGAAGCAACAAATTTTTCTGATTTCGCCTGACGGCGGGAGTTCAAGGCAGGTAACAGAGCATCCGGCCGGGGTGCAGAGCGGCGCCAGATTCAGTTCGGACAATCAGTCGATTTGTTACCTGTCTGAAAATAGTTTGGTGATTTGCAGGATTTCAGACGAACCATTCCAAAAAAGAATGCAGCGCCTCACGCCGATTGGCAAGGAGGAGTTATCAAATATTGTCTGGTCGAACGACGGGAAAACAATTGCCTTCAACAAGCTTGTCAAATCAGAAGATTCAAAGGAAGCATGGAAGCAGATTTTTATCGTGAAATTGGAGTAGAAAATATACAAATTAATTACCGCATCAATAAGGTTGTACAAGCTGGTAATTTTTGTACCGTCGTCCTAAGTTAGAAAAATATTTTATTATGATACGATACGAGTCGAAAATATTTGATGTTGATACGATAAAAATCCTGAAGGGATGATACGATTTGAGCTAAAGTTATACGAAAATGGAATGTTTCTATGAGGTCGTGGCGGTCAGACGAGAGTCTGAGTGTCCGACCGAAACTGAGGTTGGGACGAGATTCGACTTGTCGAATCCGCACAAACCCAGCCATGACTTATACCACGTGTTAGCGGTAGTTTTTTCATTTGATTCCACTATTTTCTAAAAAATAATCAAGCTTTAATGTTAGTGTGTTGTTATTTAGAATTTGAGACTTTGTCTCAGCAATTAGATAATCCGATACTTCTTTTCTTGAATCAGACATTTCTGAATACTTTTCTTTTATGTCAACATTTATTCTTAAGTAATTATCTGGATTACCAAACATTTGGAAAATGGTGTCCATTTGATTGTGAATAACCTTAACAGGACCATTAGTTGTTAAGTCAACTATTGGTTTTATCCATTTTAGATGACCCCACTTTTGTGACTGAAAGCTATTCAATATTTTATCGCTTTGACCTGTACCCAAAGACAATATACAAATGTCCTCCAGGGTTATTTCCTCATTTATTTTATAGTATTTGTAGTTTAAATTTCCTAATACTTCGATAAGTGCACCTAATGATGGATTATTCATAAAAACACCACCATCGATACAAATTGTATTTTCGCTGTCATATGTAAATCTATATGTGGGAAAATATGTTGGTGCTGCAGACGTTGCCCTACAAATATCTATTAATCTTGCATTTTTATCAGGAGATTGCGTTGCATTTCTTGTGGTAAAAAACAATGGTTTATTTCTATGAATATCATATGATGTAATAAAAATTCGTTTCATGCAATTTGTTATTCTCGCATCTCCAAAAAATTCATATAATATTGATTCCAAACTACTAGGATTATAAAGGGGCGCAAACCATTTCTTGAAAGAATTATTACCTATTGAAAGTAGAGATTTTGAAGGAAAAATTTTTTTTCCTCTTTCAACATAAATTTTCTCTATTTCATCAAGTGTGTATTTTCTCTTATCTCCTTCAAGACTCTCAGAATCCTGAAAAGTTAAAGCGCAAGTCAATATACCTCCGCTAGATGTACCTGCAATTAAGTCAAAACTTTTGTGTATTTCTTTTTGAGTAATTGACTCAATGTGCCTGATTATCTGCAACGGAATGACACCTCGAAGTCCGCCTCCATCAATGCTTAAAATGCGTAACTTTCTTTTTTTCTCCATTGAAAATAATTAAGAGAACACTTTTTCTAAAAAGTTAATTAGAATTTCAGTAGTTTTTTCCTCATTCAATTGACTTATTCCATATTTACCGATTTCCTTAAAATTATTTTCGCTTTTTAGTCTCATTGATACCTTAACTTGCCCATTTGTATCATCCCCTTCAAACCTAAGCAGTGGGTTTGTCTCCTCTGAAATCAGGCTGTATCGATTTCTACTAAATCCCCCTGCGACTTGAACCTGAGCAAAATATTGAGTATTCATAAAGTTTATCGGGTCATCGTAATAAATTTTTAGAAAATCTTGAGTGGAGTTTTCTAATTTACTGTTTATAAAATTTGCAACCTCTTTTAATGTTTTTTTCGCGAAAACGAAAAATAAGTCATCAAACTGGACAATGTTTACTAGGTTATCTTTTCTTTTAGCTATGATAGCCGATAGCTTTCTATCTAGTTCATCTTTCATTGTAAACTATTTTTTAAAATTTGTTTTTAAAGCTACTGAATAAATTCATGTCTTCTGATTTTTTAAAATTACCGCTAACGGTCGCGGCTATGACCAGTGCGGGATTGCGTGGCTGCATCTGTATCACACGATACAAACCTTGCCTGCGGGAACTGAACTTAAAAAACCTCTGAAACCCGCATTGGGTATGAGCCGTTGTTAGCCGTAGATTATTTTTCGTTTGTCTTTGTTTTAAAATATAGCTCAAACCTATCTTTCAAGCATTTATACAAGTGCTTTTGAAGTGAAAATCTATCATATAGAAAATCAACTACACCCCAAGAGCATGAAATAAGTTTGTATTTTACTCCGTCTATTTCAACGCCATTATCATAATATTCTGAAAAGTTTTGTCTATCCAAAGGGCAACTTTGTGAATTCAAATATAATTTAGTATTTGGTTCACAGCCGTCATTTGATTTTAGATAAAAAATCTCAATACTAGGTGAATCAGAAAATGATTTAAACTCTGTACCATAAATAACATTTACGACAAGCAAATCAAAACTTGAGTAATACTTCAAAGAATTATAAAGTCTAGGAAAATATGATTCTATGAATATGTCATAAACTTTCGGAAGTTCATTATAAATAAAACTCAACTTTTCAAAAGCATTTTCAGGCGTATACCAGCTCCAAACAAATTGAGAGGAATTTTTGTATGTTTTTGAAGGAAAAGGTCGTTTAAAACTATGTAGTTTTTGATTTGATAAGAAATTTAAAGACTCAATAATATAATTTAAAGAAAATTCAGAACTCCTATATACCACATTGTATTGACATACATTCCGCTCCTTAAATCGAAGAATTGCTTTATCTGTGATTGCCTTCTTATCCTTGTCAAGAGTGTGCCAAAATACCTCTTCAATATCAAAGTATATTGAAGAATCAATTATTTGACGATGATGAAATAAATTAAATTCTTCAGCCCAAATAGGTATGTATATATTTATAATCTCTGAAAGTTTATCAACACTTACTTTGTCGACAATTTCAATTGGCAAAATCTTTTTAGCATAATCAAAAAAATCAGTTATATACTCAAATACAAGTTGATTACAAATTAGTTGTATATACTTTTTCTCAATTACTTCAATAGTCTCATTCTTAATTAAACTATAAGCATACTCGACAGGTCTTTTCTTTACTGGATTCTCTCTATAGTGAGAAATTATATTTCGAGCCATTCTGTCTCTGATAATTGGCGACATAGAACTCATTTCTCTTAATAGTAAATCATTATCTCCATACTTTATGGGAATTATAGCAAACGATAATGTATTATCAGTAAATTCAGTATAAGTAATACTTATTTTCCAATATGAATGATATACGACTTCTTTTATAGATTTAAAATCGCCATCAAATGCATTATTTAATGTATCAACGAAAATGTTAAGTGATTTAAGATTGTCAGTTCCAATAGTATGAACAGGCTTGGGATAATTTGCTAAAATTTCACGTAATTCCTTGTACTTTTTTTCATAATTTTCTTGAATATCTGAAGCAATTTTCTTTTTTATATAACTTTCAACAATTTGAGTCCATTCGCTCAAATATGAATTATCTGTTCTGGATATTATATTAGTTATTGGAATATGTAATACAATTGATTGTCCAGATATTCTGGCACCCAAATCAGTCAAGGTGTCTCTATCTAAATGTTTCCAAAATGCTTTTTCATCTTTTGCATTTACAACAATCAAAATTACAGGTAATAAACTTGTTTCACAATAACTTAAAAATGGCAATTCACATTGATATTTAGGTGTTGTCACCTCAGAATCAGGTAAAGTTTTAATTTGAATTTCACATTTACCAATAGGAAATTGCTCAGCATCAACTATTGTAATTTCACCATCAGTATTTGGAAACTTATCAATCAATTTTGGGTCTGGTTTAATCCGAGACTTATCAAGAAGGTCTAGCAACTTAAAGACTGAATTAAATTCCTCTGTAGTATTATTAGGAAATCTTGCTGGTTTTGAGTTAAATATCTTATCCATTAGTTAAATATCTTATCCAAGTTGCGAGTTTCTTAATTTACGGCTAACGTAGGAAGCTACACGCAGGTGCGGATTGAAAGTTGCTTTCCTGTCGAACCCCACCGAGGTTGTTGCCGGCTGCGAACTTTGTTGTCCGCACTGAAACCCCAATTGACATATAGTTATTGTTATGCACTGGGATTTATTTTTTTTAACATCAAATATGCTGATGCAAGTTCAGAATTTTCATTGTCCTGTAAATATTTGATATACTTTTTATCCTGTAAATTTTCAATTAAGTTATTGTATCTTTCTTTCATCCATCGGTATTTAACCTTAATGTCAGATTTGAAAATGCTACTTGAACCCATTAATCCTTTTCTAATTTTGTCACCAATTTTTTCAATATAATCAGGAAAATCATAATAAGGGTCGTCTAATTCTGATAGAGCTTTTCCAAAATAATCAATGTAATACATCCCGTCAGAATCTTTTTCTAGTAAAGAGGCAACATGTTCTTTTTCCATGTCAGAACTGTGATGGAAAGATTTGGCTTTTCCTGCGAGGTCAATAATGTCTTGATGCAAAATTACTCTTGGGTATAATGCTGCTTTAGATTCAAGTATATAGGCCTCTGCCAATGCAGGGCCAAATAATACTTCATCTGTGTGTATTAATTTCCCAAATGTGATTGCACCTCTCACCAATATACCTTTAAAAATCAGTCTCATTATCATCCATTTAATTTCTAATAGAGTATGAAATATTTCACTTTCTTCTGAAGTTTTAAAAGATATTACAAGACAATCTGAAAAGGTTGAAATTTTCTTGCTATTTCTCGGAATTTTACTGCTATTGTCTAAATCCCAAACATCTCTAATTACACGATATGCTGATAAGATTTCATCAATTTTATCAACTTGGTCTTCACCTTTTCTTACAGTCTGATCTAAAAGGTCTTTAAAGCCAAGTATGTCAATATAGACTGTTACTCTATCTTCGTAATTCATATGGTGCTTAGTGTCTTACCCTTGTGCATAACTATATATATCGGCTAGTTTACAGTACTTTTATGGTGCTTGATTATTTTAATTTGGGGGTACTTCGTTGTCTCCAACATATTCGTTAGCTTTAGGTTATGACGAAGATAACAGCTATTTCTTAAAGAATGATAGTTATTAGCTCTTATTTTCAATTTTTTTGATGCCAAAATTGCCAGTTGCCAAATTGTCCAGCGGACTAACAATCTTCCTGACCGCTGTTGGGGCGATGTGGGTGTAAATCATCGTAGTCTTAATACTGCTGTGCCCCAAAAGCTCCTGAATAAACCTCCGCTCAATGCCTTCCTTATCTTCATAGGAATTATTTTACGGTGCTTCTATAGAGTCATGCCGTTTGAAGGAGAAAAAGCAATTGTTAAGAGAATAAGGAGAAAGGAAAAAGGAAAAAGGATAAAAGGGAAAAGCGTTCCGATCGAGCCGCACTGCACCCATATCTCATCTCTCAACTCTCCACTCTCCACTCTCATCTCTCAACTTCCCAATAAACTCCGCCACTCCATCTCCCGCGCCTTTGGCAATTATATTTACCTTTTTGGGAAGGTCGGACGGTGGAATGGGGTCAATCAGCCAGATTGGACAATATTGAGAAGCATAATGAAGCAATCCTGCAGCGGGATACACATTCAGCGATGTTCCGATGACACAGAGAATGTCTGCCGATTCAACCATTGGAATGGCCAAATCCATAGCCGGAACCTCCTCTCCAAACCAGACGATGAAAGGCCTTAGCTGACTCCCTTTATCGCATTTCTCACCCATTTGGATCTCTCGATCTCCGATGTCATAAATTAGCGAGGAATCGACAGAACTCCTGGCTTTGGACAATTCGCCATGCAAATGAAGAACCTTTTTAGAACCGGCTCTTTCGTGCAAATTGTCGACATTTTGGGTGATGATCTGTACTTTAAAGCTCTTTTCCAGTTCGGCCAGTAATAAATGCCCTTTGTTGGGCTCACATTCGTACATCTGTTTGCGGCGTTGGTTGTAGAAGCGAAGCATCAGTTCCGGATTCTTGTGCCAGCCTTGTATGGAGGCTACCTCCATTACATCATATTCTTCCCACAATCCATTCGAATCCCGGAAGGTGCGGATGCCACTTTCTGCCGACATACCCGCCCCACTCAACACCACCAATTTCTTCATCATTAAAGTATTAATGCCTAACTGCAACTCTAAGTACTCAAAACTCTAAGTACTCCAAACTTCTTCTTGCTGTTGAACAACAGCTCTATCTCGACTGCTATTTTCCGGCCTTCTTGCAACTAATTCGTAACTTTACAGCGTTCTTAAATCCCGAAAGATGAGCCAACTTCAAAAATACACAATTCCTGCGATGCTCCGAAAAAGCTTTGATGCCTATGGATCGAGACCATCATTGGTTTTTGCAGGGGAGGAGAGCTTCACCTATGCGCAGCTTGAAGAGGAGGTCAATCGGGTAATATTTCAGCTGGCTTCTTTCGGAATTTCCAAGGGTGATAAAGTTGCAATCCTGAGTACCAATATGCCTAACTGGGGAATCGCCTATTTTGCGATCACTTCGACCGGCGCAATTGTGGTACCCATTCTTCCCGATTTTTCAGTCATTGAAATAAACAACATCATCGTTCATGCTGAACCAACTGTGGTCTTTGTCTCGGAAAATCTTTTGTCTAAAATTGAGCGGTTAACAGCCGACCCTGGCAAGGTGATTATTGGGATTGAAACATTTGAGAAAATTTCAGGATTTGAGACTACCGTGGTAAATGCTTCGGAGAAAGTCGCTTCTGACTTTGTTGAAGAAGATGATCTCGCTTCAATTATATATACTTCAGGGACAACCGGAAAATCGAAGGGTGTCATGCTCACGCATAAGAATATCGTTTGGGATGCCCAGCAAGGCGGACTGATTCATCAAATCAACACAAATGACAGGTTCCTGTCGTTGCTGCCTCTTTCACATGCTTACGAAAATACTATCGGCTTTATTTTTGCTGTTATGTATGGTGCATCGGTGCATTACCTCAGAAAACTTCCGACTCCGGCTGTCTTAATTCCAGCTTTGCAGATAGTGAAACCAACGGCCATGCTTACCGTGCCTTTGATCATCGAGAAAATTTACAAGAAGCAAATTCAACCGGTATTCAGTAAAAATTTATTCATCCGACTATTGTATCGCATTTTGCCCATCAGGATATTGCTCAATCAGATGGCAGGTAAAAAGCTGATGAAGACTTTTGGGGGAGAGCTGAAGTTCTTCGGAATTGGTGGTGCCAAATTGGATCCAACGGTCGAAAAGTTTCTGAAAGAAGCGAGATTTCCCTATTCCATTGGCTTTGGACTGACAGAAGCCGCTCCTCTTGCAGCAGGTGCCGGTCCGGCTGCTACTCGTCTGAATACAATCGGACCGGCAATGCCAGGTTGTGAAGTGAAGATCAATCAGCCGGATGGCAAAAGTCATCAGGGGGAGATTTGGATCAAAGGGCCGAATATCATGAAAGGTTATTACAAAGAACCTGCTTTGACCAAAGAAGTGCTTACCGAAGACGGTTGGTTTAAAACCGGGGATTTGGGTTCGTTTGACAAAAAGGGCTACCTGGCTTTTAAAGGACGACTGAAAAACATGATCGTCAGTGCGTCCGGCGAAAATATTTATCCCGAAGAGATCGAATCGGTGATCAATAATTTCAAAAATGTGGTTGAATCACTTGTTATTCAACGGAAAGGGAAACTTGTGGCGCTTGTGCGCCTAAATATGGAAGAAATTGAAGCCCAGTACCAGGTTTTACTGGATCAGGCAGAGCTTTATAATGAAAAGATATATGAATTGCAGCAGGAGCTTCATCTTTATGTCAATGCCCATGTCAATAAATTTTCTCAGGTTCAAATGATCCTACTTCAGGCGGAGCCTTTCGAACGAACGCCAACGCAGAAAATTAAGAGGTTTCTTTACGCATAAACCGGATAAAAAAATGAGGCCGAAAGCCTCATTTTTCATTTAACGTACTTTTCGAAAAAATCTCTCATCGTAATTTTAGCATAGTCATTAACCCTTTTGGCTAAATCCATGGTGTGGGGCCATCCGGGTACCGGACAATAGACGTAAGGAACACCAAGTTTGTCAAATTTGTCCTTAAGCAGTACGGCCTGGCTCAGTGGCACCAGCATATCCCGGGTACCATGCAGAATCAGCGTTGGAGGAGAATCCTTGCTCACATAAGTTATTGGTGACGCTTCTACGTAAAGCTGCGGAGCCTCCTGGTACGAATGAGCGATGAAACCCGTGATAGTTGGATGATTTCTGGCATATTCTGTGGTAAAATCAGTCGGACCATAAATTTCTACTACTGCCTTAATTTTATGTTTGTTGGCATTCTGGGTGGTTGTGTCAGAAGCAGCGCCCTGTTTCTTCCAGCCGTAGGCCGCTAACATGGCAAGATGCGAACCGGCAGAGCCTCCAATCAGACAGATACGATCCGGATCATAATTGTACTTTTCCCCATTCTGATAGAAGAAATTTACCGCATCAAGGATATCTTCCACACAGGCGGGATACGGCGCGACCTTCAGAAATCGGTAAGAAACAGTCGCCGTGACGTATCCCAAACTGGCAAAGTGGGTGAGGTATACCAGATAATCGGCACGATCGCCACCACGCCAACCTCCGCCATGAATAAAAACAAGCAGCGGCGCTGGTTTCGTCAGTCCTTTTGGTTGGTAAATATCCAGTTGCAAAGATTTTCCATTGATATTTTTGTATTCGATGTTCTTGGTTTCGACCACATTATCTGGAACAGCAGGAGTTTTGTTGATGATTGGCTCCAACCTTGAGACCAGAGCGAGGAGGGTAGGAGTTTCAAAATAATACCCCATCGGAGCCTTTTTAGGATTTAAAGCGGACCATGTTCTTGGAACAAGCATCAGGACAATAAATGCCACAAGCAGGAATAGAATTCCGAACAGAATTTTTTTGAGGATCTTGGTTATCATGATTGTAATAGTTATGGTATCAAATATACGAAATCTTGCCGGCTAATTTCAATGGAATATTTCCACTAAGTAGTTTGATTTTGACTCAATTTCACACGTAAATAATTTGTTTTTTTAATTGCCGTATGGAACTCGGAAACGGATTTACATCACCTTTTGTGGAATTAGTCCATGCTCGTTTCAGATGTAAAATGGGTTCTTTCCAATTCCCACTTACGTATTTGCACCTAATTTACTATTTTAGTGGTTCCGTAAACCATGTACAAACTAAACAACTACCGTATTATGAAAATATTTCTTTGCAGCATCCTCCTTTTTTTCTGCGTTTTAAGTGTTAGCGGACAAAAAACCCCAACCGGAAATCCTGCTGATTTTAAGGTTAAAACCTGTCTGCACTCCATTGGCTATGCTGGATTATGGCGAGGACAGGCGCAGCTTTCTGTCGACGAGTTTCTGGTCAAGGCAAAAGAACTGGGATTTGACGGGGTGATGCTGATGGCTAAAAGACCTCATCTTTCGTTAGTCGATTATGATAAGCCAGCTCGGGCAAAATTGAAAAAAAGGATTGCAGAGTTGGGATTAACCTTGGTCGGACTAGCCGGATATTCTGATTTTACAGCAGGCATCGATAAGCCGGGAATTCCCCATACGGAGATTCAGGCCGCTTATATCGGAGCGCTTGCCGAACTTGCAAGTGATTTAGGTACAAAAATGATACGCATCTTTACCGGATATGAACGTCCCGGCGTACCGTACGACAAGCAATATGCGCTGGTTGTAGAAGGCATTACACTCGCCGCGAAGGAAGCGCAAAAGTATGGTGTGACCCTCGTGGTTCAGAATCATCACGATATTGCCCTTCACCACGACGCAATGTACTGGATGCTCAAGGAGATTAATCAGCCAAATGTGATGGCCGGTTGGGATGCTTGGTCGCCTACGCTGGAAGGTCTATCCAAGGAAGAAATCAGGAAGTCTGTTTTCAAAATGAAGCCATATATTGTGAATACGATCATTGCGGATTATATCACGATGCCAAGATATCATTACGAGAACCACTTGACCAATTATGGGGCGGATAAGCCTGTGATGCGCGCCACAGCGGTCGGAGAGGGGATTATCGACTACGAGAATTTTATTGGTGCCTTGAAGGAAATCGGCTATCAGGGTTATCTCGTTTATGAAATGTGCGAGGTATTGGATGGCGGCGGTTCTATCGCCAATCTGGATGCTACCGCGAAGAAATTTCTCAATTACGTAAAGAGATTTTAGTAATGGAAAAGGGGATGTTTAGTCCCCTTTTCCATTAATTAAATTTCTATTTCAATTTCCAGACTGATACGCCGGCTGTCGGCAATTCCTTTTTGCCGATCACCATTTCAGCGCCTTCAGGAATCGTGAGAAGGTATGGTTTATCCGAATAGTTTACTCCAATACCAAAGCCATCGCGGTATTCCACGGATACGCCAACCGGATAATTTTCGATCCGGATAGCCAATTGAGTATATATCTTCTTGAGAAGTTCACCTTCCAGGAGCCCGTCATTGCTGTCAATTCCGACATAGGTAACCGTACCTTTTCCAAGTTTCCGGGAAATGACTGCAGGCTTTCCGGCATAGAAGTCACCCTGAAAAGTTGCCAGGACACTGGTTCCGGACCGTGGTTTGAGAATTTCTCCCCAGGTTTTCCAGGCATATTTTTTATGATCCATTACCACAGAATCCTGCGCGTGAGGCATTGGTAGATCGTAAAATTCAATTTCGGCGCCTATCAGATCATAGATTGGCGCCGCAAATTTTGCTTCCCACAGGTGTCCTTCACGGTCTTTGTGTCCGGTGCGACAGGTGAGTATCAGATTACCACCCGATTGTGAATAACTGGTTAGCTTGTCAATCAGGGCTTTATCTATTTGTTGATAGGCCGGCGCTATTAAAACCGGATATTTGGAAAAATCATTTTGGTCGGCAATGAAATCTACCGGCGCACCGAAGGCTTTCAGCGGTTTGTAGTATTTCATGATATGATCCATCGAATTCCATTGGTTGGTCTGTTTATTCATATCCATGCCCCAAATATTTTCATGGTTGAAGAGAATAGCGCTCTTTCTGGCCAGGTAGAATGAGGGTTGGGATGCAGAAACCGAATTTATTTTTCTCAACATTTCAATTTCCTGGATAAATTTTTGGTATTCCAGTCCGCCGGGAGTGGGAGTGACGCCATCCGGACCGACAATGCCGTAATGATATTGTTCAAAACCAACAAGCGGCGCCCGGTACCTGTAGGTGCAAACCAAACTGCTGCCGCCGGCAAATTGATGCCAGAGCCACATCCTGACGGCCCCTGGTGCCGGCTGCGGATTGATGCTTCCCCAATTTACCTGGCCAGGCTGGAGTTCCATCACGCCGTAATTTGGCGATAATGGTCTGAAAAAATCGTTGGCCATGGCTATTCTCAACGGATCGCCCAAGCGGTACCCTTTTCTTCCAACGCCGATTGATTCTCCGTAAACCATGTATCTGGTGTAGGTTACGAAATCTAGCTGCTTGCTTTTTCCAATATAGCCACCGTCATAACTTGGAATGTAGTTGCTTGTCATATACTGCTTTGGTGTTGAATATTTTCGAATTTCGGCAGCTTGATCGTCAAGAAATGTGGCCGTTTCAGATGCTGCAAACCGATAATGATCCAGTCGCTGGTTCAGATTCATTCCCCATTGTTTGTGAGCAGGAATATTAATCTGAGCGAAATCATTGTAGGTCTGGCTCCAGAATAGGGTTCCCCAGGTGGTATTCAGGGCATCAATCGTACTATATTTATTTTTCAGCCAATCGCGAAAGCGTCGCTGTGCATCCGGATTATAATCGAAGAACGTTCGGGGCTCATTGTCTATTTGCCAGCCGATAATCCGCGGGTCATTTCCATAGTGTTTGGCAAGCTCCGCGACCATTTTCAGCGAATAGTTCCGGTAATAGCTGCTTGAAAAAGAGGCGTGTTGACGAGATCCGTGATCCATGCGGGTGCCGTCTTCATTCAGGGATAATATCTCCGGATGTTTTCTGGCCAGCCACACAGGAGGCGTGCAGGTGGAGGTGCACATAATCACTTTCAGGTTGTATTTAGCCGCTAATCCGACGGCCTTGTCCAGCCAGGCAAAATCATATTTTCCTTCCTCCGGTTCGAGTTGAGCCCACGCAAATTCAGCAAAATGGGTGAATTCAAATCCTAATGCAGCAATATTTTTCAAATCCCTGTCCCATTGCGAAGAATCCCAATGTTCCGGATAATAATAGACACCTGTTGTAATCAATTGTTTTTCTGGGAAATAGTTGACAGTTTTCTGTGCAAAAACTGAAAATGCCATCAATAACAACAGAGCAGATAATTGAATTTTTTTCATAAATAGTGCTTTTTTGTTCATTGTCAGATAGTAAGGGGGGATTTGCCATAAAAGTACTGAAAAATTGGAGGTGCAATATCAAATTTCACTTTAATGACAGCAAATTGAAAAATTGTGATGAAAACAAAATTAATTATTTGTAGTTTTATCCTAAACGTTTAACTAATCGGATTTCAAAATTACTATCGAACGAACTTCTACCTTAGATTGCAATTAAGGTATTTAGTATCAAATTCATAAATTTAAATTGTCATTGATTTAGAGTACTAATATTCTGACCAAAATTTTTTCTATGAGCAATAATATTTCGGGAACAGATCACAATAATACAGGAAAATTGGAGGAAGCCGCTGATTCAAGGCGTGCCTTTTTCAAACGATTTGGCTTAATAGGAGCAGCTGCAGCTGCTGGTGGAGCAGCCGTCTACAGTGGGTTCCAATATGAAGAGACGAAACCAAATCATGACCTTGTTAAGGTATTAACTGCCGATAATAAACTAGTGGAAGTTCCTCGTAGTCAGATCAAAGATATGAAGGTTGATGTGGCTAAACTGCAAAAATTGGGAAGGGAAGGTTTGGCAGGCCACCGGTGGGTGATGGTCATCGACCTTGCTAAATGCCGTAATGCCCGCAAATGTATTGAGGCCTGTCAGGGAGCGCATCATCTCCGTCCGTATGAATACCATATCAATACCCTGGTGATGCAGGAATCGGCCAATACTGCTCCTTATTATATGCCAAAACCCTGTCAGCATTGTGACAATCCACCTTGTGTGGCTGTTTGCCCCGTTGATGCTACGTTCAAACGTCAGGATGGCATCGTGCTCATCGATAATGAAAGATGTATTGGCTGCCGTTTTTGCGTCGCGGCTTGTCCTTATTCGGCCAGGATGTTCCATTGGGAGCAACCCATGATGGCCGAGGCAGATAATGGTAAGGAATATAACATTGAACTAAATGTTCCTCAAAAGAAGGGAACCATTTCGAAGTGTCTGTTCAGTGCTGACCGTCTGCGTGAAGGTAAATTGCCATATTGTGTATCTGCTTGTCCGAATGGAGTTTACTACTTTGGCGATGAGAACCAGGATGCCGTTACCAATGGGACTACAAAGGAAACGCATCGCCTTAGCGAACTCTTGAGTGTCAATGGCGGCTATCACCTCATGCCTGAGCTGGGAACAAAACCGAGAGTCTACTATTTGCCTCCAAAAAACAGATTATTTGAGTTTAAGGACGAACGTGAACCAAAAACTCTTTAGTTACTTATGAACAAGATCTATCTATTTTTTTACCTTCTCTTATTTCTTTCCTTTCAAGCGGCCGCTCAGGTTTGGGTGGTTCCGGCCGAAAACGACGGAAAGCTGAGTCCTTTTGCCTTTACGGACTCGACGAAACTGGTTGGAGGAAACCTCTTTAATGCGAACTGCAAATCGTGCCATGGCGATCCTGGTAAGAACAATGCGGTCAAGCTTGTTCCTCCTCCGCCTGACCCTGCGTCTCCCCAGATGCAGAACAACACAGATGGCGGACTTTTCTACAAAGTAACTGAAGGCCGTGGAACGATGCCTTCCTTTAAAAACACATTGTCTTCTTCGGATACATGGCGCATTATATCCTTTATCCGGAGTTTTAATGATAAATATGTTCAGGAGGTAGCCAAAAAGCTTGATCTCGGAGCTACTTTTCAGCAGGTTAAGATGTTGATTTCCTGGAGTAAGGAGAAAAGTCAGGTTCAGGTAGCTGTTTCTGCACTGAAGGATGGCGTACGTCAACAAATTCCGGGTGCCGAACTGAAACTCTTCGTTAAGCGATATTTCGGAAATCTTCCGGTCGATGAGTCTCGGACTACGGACAACCTGGGCAATGCCATATTCAATTTCCCTAAAAATCTGCCAGGCGATTCAATTGGAAAGGTATCACTTTTGGTAAAGCCAACGAATGAAGCCGTTTTGGGTGAAGCTAAAGCGGATACCACATTAGCAATAGGAGTGCCGACCTATCGTCCGCCACTGAATGAGCCAAGAGCCATGTGGAACGTCGTAAAAAAGACTCCGGTATGGCTGTTATTGACCTATATTTTTTCGGTTTTGGCAGTATGGTCGTTCATTTTTTATGTCTTAATGCAGCTTAAGAAGATTTATAAATCCGGATCATAAACAATACAATTTTTAAGATAAAAAATTAAAAATGAATCGATTACTAGTTTTGAGTCTTTTTTTAGTATTTTCATTTAATACCTTCGCCCAATTGCCGGTTGTCAATCCGGAAATTGAGATCGGTATCGTTGAAAAGCTGGGTCAGACCATCCCCATGGATCTGCAATTTATGAATGAAAAGAACGATACAATCAGCATCGGTAGTCTTATTACTAAACCGACAATTCTTTCATTCGTCTATTTTGATTGTCCGGGTTTGTGCAGTCCGCTACTGGACGGAATTGCTGACGTTGTGAGTAAATCGGAGCTGGGTTTAGGGAAAGATTACGACATTATTACCATCAGCTTTAATACGAAGGACACTCCTGAAAAGGCTGTAGAGAAAAAGAAAAATTTTGTGCAGAAAATTAAGGAAGATCAGCGTGGCAGCTGGACTTATCTGACCGGAAAACTGGAGAATATCCAGAAGATTACTGAATCAGTAGGCTTTAGGTATAAACCGACAGGAGTCGATTTTGCCCATCCTTCAACGATTATAATTCTTAGTCCGACAGGAAAGATTACCCGCTATTTATACGGAATTACCTTCCTTCCCTTCGAATTAAAAATGGCGCTTAGTGAAGCAAAGAAAGAAATGCCGCAACCTACCAGTAATAAAATTTATGAATATTGCTTTGCGTATGATCCTCAAAGCAAGACCTATACTCTACAGTTCACCCGACTTTTAGGGAGTTTTGTACTTGTTTTAGGATTCTTTTTTGTTCTCTATTTATTCATCTCCAAAAGAAAATCATCTAAAGCGCCTAAGAATGACTAATTCAACTACCGCAGAACCACTAAACTATCTGAACCACAAGACCGGAATCTGGTCGTGGCTCTCATCGACCGATCATAAGAGGATCGGACTGCTGTACCTCTATTCTATTACGATCTTTTTCTGCACGGCTGCAATTTTGGGCCTCTTAATGAGAATAGAGAAGATAGCACCCGGTCAGACCATTATGACGGCTCAGACATACAACGGAATGTTTACCATTCACGGTATTATTATGATCTTCATCGTGGTGATTCCGGGATTGGCAGCCGTTTTTGGGAATATTCTACTTCCTATTATGATTGGAGCAAAGGATGTAGCATTTCCTAAACTTAATCTTTTTTCCTGGTACGTTTACATTACCGGAGCCATGCTGGGACTTTATTCTCAGTTTGCAAATGGTCATTCTCCGGATACCGGCTGGACTTTCTATGTTCCTTATAGTGCCGCAGCCTCCTCCAACGTTGTAATTGCCCTCACGGCAGCCTTCGTTCTGGGGTTTGCGTCCATCCTTACCGGACTCAATTTTATCGTGACAATACACAGGATGCGGGCTCCCGGGATGACTTGGTTCCGTATGCCATTGTTCCCATGGTCGCTTTACGCCACCGCCTGGATTCAGATACTGGCCACTCCGATAATCGGGATAACATTGCTCATGGTAATCGCCGAACGAACGTTTCACATCGGGTTCTTTGATCCTGCGCTGGGAGGCGACCCGGTGTTGTACCAGCATCTCTTCTGGATATATTCACATCCAGCAGTTTATGTGATGATACTTCCTGCCATGGGCGTGGTAACCGAAATATTCCCGACGTTTAGTCAAAAGCCGGTTTTTGGATACATTCCTATTGTCTTTTCCAGCTTGGCTATTGCCCTTGTGGGGTACTTCGTTTGGGGTCACCACATGTTTACTTCGGGGATGAGCTACGAATCAAGATGGTTCTTCTCTCTCTTGACGTTTATCGTCGCGATTCCTAGTGCAATCAAGGTATTTAACTGGCTGTCTACCATGTATGGTGGTTCGGTCGATCTAAAACCTCCGCTGCTTTTCGCAATCTCATTTATCTTTCTGTTTACCATTGGCGGTTTCACCGGATTAACCCTTGGCTCCCTGGCTACAAATATTCAGTTGCACAATACTGATTTTGTGGTGGCGCATTTTCACTATATCATTTTTGGGGGAATGGGATTTGGCTTCTTTGCCGGCATTCACTACTGGTACCCCAAAATCTACGGTCGGATGTACAATTTTAAATGGGCGAATATTTCCTGGGGATTTTTGTTCGTGGGTTTCAACTGCCTCTATTTCCCCTTGTTTGTGATGGGAATTCAGGGTATGCCCCGACGCTATTTTGATTATGATCCAAAGTTTCAAATAGGGCAGTTTATTTCAACGATTGGCGCTTTCATCCTGATAATAGGTTTAATAGGAATGATATCCAATCTGGTATACCACGTAAGACGAGGTGCTATAGCTCCGGCAAATCCATGGCACGGCGTAACGTTGGAATGGCAGATTCCATCCCCGCCACCTCACGAAAATTTTGATGAAGTGCCGGTGGTTACGCGCGATCCCTATGTTTTTGATAATCCACATACCAACTAATACGAAGATTTATGTCGACAACCGAACACTCTGAACATATAGACAGCGACACAGGGAAAATGGGGATGTGGTTATTCCTGTTTACCGAGTTGTTCCTCTTTGGCGGACTATTTATTGTTTATGCCGTGATGCGCTCAAAATATGCCGTGGATTTTCATCATGCAGCGTTGGAACTGAATGCATTTGTGGGGGCAACCAACACGGTCGTATTATTGGTGAGCAGTATGACGGTGGCCATGTCACTCACAGCCATCCAGCAGAATCGCGGAGGCAAGGCCATTGGCTTGATATTAATCACGTTACTGTTGGCAGGGGTATTCATGGTAAATAAATACTTTGAATGGGGACACAAATTTGGCCTTCATCTGTATCCTGGATCCGATGTGATGAAGACTCTCCCTCACGGGGAAATAATGTTTTTTGGTCTCTATTTCATGATGACCGGATTACATGCCTTGCATGTTATCATCGGGGGAATACTTCTGACCATAATCATTTTTAAAATCAGTTCCGGAAAGATAAATTCCAGTCACTATCTGTTACAGGAAAATGGTGCGCTTTACTGGCACCTGGTCGATTTAATCTGGATTTTCCTTTTTCCTTTATTATATCTAATCACCTAACGTATGAAACGAGCATGGACTAAGTCAACAAAAGATGATGTAAATCCGTTTGCGAGTTCCATACGACCTTTAAAAAGACAAATTATTTACGTATGAAAAATCACGAGGATCATATTTCGAGCGATTCACTGAACTGGACTGTTTTGGTTGTCCTGTTAATTCTTACGACCCTTTCAATACTTGCAATAAAGATACATTTAGGGGCTTTCACGGTAGCGCTGGCTCTCCTGCTGGCATCTGTAAAGGTCACCATTGTGCTAACCTATTTTATGCACCTTAAATTCGAAAATCTATTGCTGCGATTGATGGTCGGCGGTGTTTTTCTACTCTTTGCAATTGTTATTGCCATCACTTTTATTGATTATTATTTTAGATAATATCCCTGAACATGGAAACATTATTCAATCAAGGATCTAATTTAGCCGGTGCAGTGGATCGGGCTTTCATCTTTATTTTTACGATCTCTTTTATCTTTACGATTGGGATTACTGCGCTGATGATCTATATCTTGATCCACTTTTCGCGCAAAAAAGTAAAGAACCCACAGCAATTTACAGGGAATACAAAACTCGAAATTCTCTGGACAGTCATTCCGCTGATCATCGTTTTGATGATGTTCTACTATGGCTGGGTTGGTTTTGCACCGATGCGCAAGGTTCCGGCCGACGCGATGCAAGTCAAGGTAATTGGACGGATGTGGAGTTGGGATTTTGATTATGGAAACGGAAAGATCTCCAAAGAGTTGGTGGTTCCGTTTAACAGGAACGTGAAATTAAATCTGGTCTCCATCGATGTTAACCATAGCCTCTTTATTCCCGCTTTCAGGGTAAAAGAAGACGTGATTCCGGGCTATGAAAACTATATGTGGTTTAAACCTGTAATCAAAGGAACTTATGATATTTATTGCACGGAATACTGTGGTCTGGCCCATTCTGCAATGGTTTCAAAGGCTATTGTGCTTGACAGTCTGGAGTTCAACAAATGGCTTGCTGACCTCAAAGTTACGGGCAATCTGCCTGATCATCCCGGACTAGCAATAATCAAAGCGAATGCCTGTATTACTTGCCACTCGCTTGATGGCTCTAAAGTCATTGGCCCCTCATTCAAGGGTTTGTATGGGAGAAAGAGTGTTGTCATCACAAGCTCGGGCGAAAAGGAGGTCATTGCTGACGACGAGTACATCAAGAGATCTATTTTGGATCCTAATGTAGAAGTCGTAAAAGGCTACAACAAAGGATTGATGCAGTCTTACACTGGGAAAATTAATGCCGAAGAGCTAAATAAAATTGTCGACTATTTCAAAACTACCGTTGAGAAGTAATAGAGAAACATCCTTACTTTCCATTTTATTCCGGCTGATTAGGATACGACTTTCCTTGATGGTCACCCTTTCGGCCGTGACGGGGTATTTTTTGACAGGTAGTTCCTTGAACGGATCGTTTCTGTTCATGTTGACCGGGCTCTTTCTGCTTTCGGCGGGTGCATCCGTGCTGAACCAGGTGCAAGAGCATAAAGAGGACGCGCTGATGAAGAGAACGATCGGCCGTCCCATTCCCAATGGCGAAATTTCTGTTGCAAATGCTGCGTTGCTGGCCTCATTGTTAATAACAGCAGGGGCGGCAGTTTTACTTCAAAATGGCCGGATACCAATGATTCTGGGTCTTTTGAATATTGTCCTTTACAATTTAATTTATACTCCTTTAAAAACCAAAAGCTGGCTTGCCATCGTACCGGGGGCAATTGTAGGTGGCGTTCCGCCTTTAATCGGTTGGGCGTCTGCAGGATTGCCTATATTTCATCCAAATGCCATTTTTCTATTTACGTTCGTATGTTTATGGCAAGTCCCGCACTTTTGGCTATTGATGATAAAATATGGAAAGGAATACGAAATTGCTGGATTCTCAACTATTTCTAAGTTTTTGAATGACAGTCAGATCAGAACTGTGGTTTTTTATTGGGGAATTCTAACTTCTTTATTTTTAATGTCTTTCCCTCTTTTCGGATTCGATCTGAAACCTGCATTAACAGGAACGCTTATTCTGCTGAACATATTTTTTATCCGCCTATTTTATCGCTACCTATTCAGACTGCCATCCACCCAGCCAATAAGCAAGGCATTTATCCTAATCAATTCCTACGCATTAGTAATATTTATTTTACTGATAATAAACGTCTTACTGAAATAACCTCCGCAAGGACGCATCACGATGCGTTTCGACGAATTTAGGACGCATCACGATGCGTCCCTACGTTAGTACTTCCTGATTACCAAATATTTCAGTTCCGTGTCTCCCGCATTTCGAATGCCGTGTTCACTATTTTCAGGACAGTAGAAACTGGTGTTAGGTCCTCCTGTTACTGTCTTCCCATTCAGAAAAAATTGAGCCGTTCCCTCGAGGACATAAAATATTTCGTCTCCGGCATGGGTGTGAGGTGGGTGCGTGGCCATTTTGGGCGCAACTACACTCATCTTTACCGTGAGTCCATCTTTCAGAAAATTCTGAGGAATAAACCAATACTGATAACCAGCATCCGTTTTAGTTACCTTGTCCTTATTAAAATGATTTATACAGTTTTCGATCGAAAACTTACTTCCCTCGGATGACGATTTTTTTGTAAGCTCCTGTGCGGAAACAATATTGATTAGTGCAAAGGCGATTAGTATGGATAACAATGATTTAAGCTTCATAAGATGCAATATTAATTCGTTCGAGAATTTTGAACCAGTTAGTAGTTTTCTATTGTTTTTTCGTATTCAACCACACACTCATTTCCCCTTGTCCCCTGTTGGCCCACGAATAATATGGAATAGCGGTGATGGTCAGATCTTTGTTCAATCCACCCACCGTAGCTGGTTTAGCGCTGCTTCCTTTAGTCTTGATAAGCGTCACGCCATTCAGCAATCCGGGGACAAACTCGGTTGAATATTTATTTCCCGGGCTCAGCAACAGACTCAAAATGGTAGACTCCTTGTTGTCCGGCCATTCGGCACAATATACCAGCGGACCTCTTTGCAATGCAATTTTGCCCAGATCATCTTTTATCTGCTGATTTGCAACAAGTTCCCGAACCGGCATAGGAAGTTCCAGTACCACCTGGTCGCCATTTTTCCATTCCCTGGACAGTACCGCATAACCGTTTTTAATCGAAATGTCGACCTTTTTCCCGTTGATGGTTATGCTGGTTTTTGAATTGTCTGCCGTTCGGAAGGTATATAAATCAGTTGGAAAGGCTTGGTTTTGAGCCCATCCCGGTATCCGAAGCAATAGATTTAACTTCTTGAGCTTACCAGGATTGACCTTCATAGTAATTTTACCATTCCATGGATAATCCGTAAGCTGTTCTATTTCTATTTGTCCGCCTTTCAATTCGATGCCTGCCTTGTTGTTCATGTACAGATTAACATACACCGAATCTCCCTTTTGGGCGTACACATAACCCGGAACCGAGGGAATAAAGCGGCAGATATTACTGGGACAACAGGCGCATCCGAACCAGGCACTGCGTTTGTGTTCTCCGTGAGACTCGAGCGGATTTGGATAGAAAAAATGGTCTGCGCTCAGCGAAATCCCCGATAGGAGGGCATTGTAGAGAGTTCTCTCCAAAACATCATAATACTTGGAGTCGCCTTCGAGCAGGAACATCCTGTAATTCCACATTACATTGCTGATGGAGGCGCATGTCTCACAATAAGCCTTGTGATTTGGTAAGGAATAAGGATCGCTGAATCCTTCATTCGATCCGGCCGACCCAATGCCGCCGGTGACATAATATTTGGTCTCGAGCAGATCGTTCCAGATTTTGTCGATCGCATTTTTGTATGAATAGTCACCCGTCAGGGCAGAGACATCGGCCATGCCGGCGTACATGTAAGTCGCTCTGACGGCATGCCCAACGATTTTATCCTGTTCAATTACAGGTTTGTGCGCCTGATTGTACTCATTTCCTCCTCTTCTGCAATCCAGAAAGAATTTGGCCAATTTCAGATAACGTTCTTCGCCCGTTACCCGGTACAATTTCGCTAAGCCCATTTCAATAACCTGATGACCAGGATAATATGCCAGTTTTCCTGGGCCGAAATCATGATCAACTAAATTTGCACTCTTTAGGGCAACATCCAACAGTGTCCGTTTTCCGGTTGCCAGATAATGGGCATAGGCGGCCTCGTACAGATGGCCTAGATTGTATAACTCATGACTAAGCTCCGGATCCTTTTCCCAACGCTTTTTTCCTACCCAGGGATGCAGATGCAATGAATCAATTGTGCGGTTTGTATATAGATATCCATCCGGTTCCTGCGCCAGCGAAATGTATCCGATTACCGAATCGATGCGGCTTTCCAATAGCTTATCAGGATTCGTCTGAAGCGAGTAACTGGCTCCTTCAATGATTTTGTACAGATCGGAGTCGTCGAAAGGAAATTCTGATTGGAACTTTCCCTTCGTCAGCTTTGCTGCAATCTTGAAATTTTCAACACGTCCGGTCTTGTAACACTGAGAGATAGCAATGGGAATCGTAACTTTTTGATTCAATTCAATTCGCGGAGCCCAGAATTGATCATTCACTTTAACCCTGGTAAAACTTACCGGTTGTATCGGATAGTCCTTAAAGTCGGCCTTTTGTCCATTTGCATCAATGCAATAACCCCTATAACGAGTATCAAAATCGTACTTAGTATGCCTTTTAAATTTTTCATTTTTCACTATTCATTTTTTTCTCTTTCTCCTCGCTAAGTTAATTGATCCTCTTTCAGAATAATGAGGAATTGTCCAAAATTTCGGATTTCAACTACTTTTTAAAAAAAATGAGTAGCTTTATCCCACGAATCGTTTATTTAACTACTACAAAATGAGAAATTTTTATTACATCCTGACAGTCGTCGGGGCATTTTTTTTGTGCTCCTTTTCGCCAGCAAAGGAGTTATCAACGAAGCAACCTGTTTATCGGGATGCGCCTTTTCTGCAAGAGTACAGTATCCGGTATTACACAAAATCTGATTCCATTCATCCGTGGAAAGTGGGCTGTGACCGCAATGGCGATATCAAAATCCTGACTTCAGCCGGTTTATTTAAGCCATTTGATGGTCAATTTCTGTATCCTGGCAGTTTAGCCAAGGATCATTCCTATCGGCCAATTGAAATCAAAAAGCTGTCTGATATGCTGATCTACAAGGATCAATTTGTATATCTGGATGATAAGGCTATTTTGAGTAATGCTTGGGCCGGCAAGCTCTTTTCAAAACATGAACTTGCTGATGCAAACCATCTGGAGGCCGGGGAGGATTTCTCCTTTCTGATTGCCAATGCAAAGGAAATCAGGCTGGTCAAGAATTCAACAATCGATTGGAAAGGGATTTTTCCGGATGAAAAAGTAATTTCAATTCACTACGATCCTTCCAGAAAGCTCTATTTGATTTTGGGCAACAAGCAGCTATGCAGCTTCGATCCTATAAAAAAAGAATTGAAATCCGTCTACACATCGAAAAACATGACTTGTTTTGACCTGAGTGCGGATAAGAAAATTATCTACATAGGCACTGAGAATGGCTATATTAAGCTGGATGCCGGCACTTTGAAGCAAATTGGATCTATTGTCCAGCGAATGCCATCTACGCGCATTACGACGCTGAAAGAGGTCAACGGACAAATGTGGTTTGGCTCCACTGAGGGAGCTTTTCAACTCAGGGCTGACGGAAAATACAATTTCTACAATGGCGAAAGATGGTTGCCGGGAAACCATGTTATAGATTTTGCAAAGGGTGAAGATAATTCAGTCTTGATATTGACAGATAAGGGATTAACAGAGCTGGCTTACAGAAATTGGACACTTGCCGACAAGGCAGCGTATTACGAGAAGCAGGTTCGCCTGCGCCATATCCGTAATGGCTTCAATTCGTCTTACGACGGAATGGAGAAGGGAAATCTGTCCACTGGCAGACTAAGTGATTCTGACAATGATGGATTGTGGACTTCCATGTATCTGGGAGGGGAAATATTCAGATATGCCGTGACAAAATCCGAGGATGCGCTGCAAAATTGCAGGGAATCACTGGATGCCATGGAGCGTTTATATTCAATCAATGGTTTGAAAGGCTTTCCTTCACGCTCTTTTGAGAGAAGCGGTTGGATGAAGCATCTTTCTGATCCGGATCGATGGAAAAATTCAGCCGACACAGAGTGGGATTGGAAGGCTACTACCAGCAGCGATGAGGCGATTGGCCACATTTTTGCCCTGGGGGCAATGGCCGAACTGATTGCCGATCAGGATATCAGAAGTCGCTCTATCCATCTGATAGATATCCTGATGGATCATATTGTCGACCATGATATGTACCTGATCGACTTCGACGGTAAACCAACTCTTTGGGGAAAATGGAATCCGGTATACGTGAATGCAAGACCTAAAAATGTTGGAGACAGAAAGATAAATTCGTCCAATATCGTAGCCATGCTGCAAACAGCCTACCATTTTACACATAAGGAGAAATTCAGACAGAAAGCCTTTGAACTGATGAACAAATTCGGATACTTTGAAAATCTGATGCAGAAAATGGCCAATATCTCGAGAGCAGCGCCGGATGCGGATGCGCTAAGTAAAGATCTTTCTGACGGCTGGAATCATTCGGATGATGAAATGTATTTCGTCGGCTACTGGGGACTGTACCGATATGCATTTAACGATACGCTTAAGGCAAGCTTTAAGGCTTCTATCATTGACCACTGGCAAATCGAGCGACCAGAGAAGGAGGGGGCATGGAATATATTTACGGCACTTACCGGGACTGCCAATTTTGATTTGAATGAGGCTGCATGGTGGTTGAGAGAATATCCGATCGATATGATTGAATGGGTAATAATCAATAGCAACAGGAAAGATATCGACCTTATAGAGCCAAATTTCAGAGGACAAACAACTAAAGAAGTCCTCCCGCCCGATGAAAGGCCAATTCATAGGCATAACGGGAATATGTTCAGTCTGGATCGGCAAGGTGGGAATGGCACATCTGAAAGCAGCGCCGGAGATATCTGGTTGCTTCCTTATTGGATGGGGAGATATTTGGGGGTAATCAGCGCTCCTGTAAATGAAAAACCGAAGATCCAGTAGCACTGGGTCTTCGGTTTCAGAGGAAGAAAATAACGGATTAAGTCCGTTATTTTCCTTCGATCCACTTTATGATTTTATCTTCATCAGGGAGCTCTTTCGGCATCGCAACATCAGCAATCTGGCCATTTTCATCTATGAGAAATTTTTGAAAATTCCATTGCACAGGTGCATCAAGAACGTTGTTCTCAGATTTATTGGTAAGCCATTTGTAGAGTGGATCGATGTCTGCTCCTTTGACAGAGATTTTTGACATCATCGGGAAAGTAACACCGTAGTTTTTGGTGCAAAATTCCTGAATTTCAGAATTTGTCCCGGGTTCCTGTGATGCGAAATTATTTGCAGGGAAGCCGATAATCACGAAATTCTTCTCTTTGTATTGCTCATAAAGCTTTTGAAGTTTGGCATATTGTGGCGTTAATCCACATTTTGATGCCGTATTGACGACCATAACCTTTTTCCCTTTCAGCGATTTGAGATCAAAAGATTGTCCATCCAACGTGGTTGCTTTAAAGTCATAAAGCGCTTTGCTTTGCGCGGAAAGTCCGGAAACCGTTAGAATGAGGGCGAATGCTACAAGTATCTTTTTCATCAGGATGTAATTTAAAATTGAATATTACATTTTAATACGTAATTGCCTGATTGTTGTTACGCCACCAAAATCTTGCCAATCCCTATCTCATCCCAATTTCCCCATTTTCACATTTCCACATTCTCACATTTTCTTGTTTCCCCCCTTGTTCCCTTATTCCTTGTTCCCTTTTCCACATTTTCACATTTACACATTCTCGCATTTTCTTATTTCCCTTTTCCATATTTTCTCTTACTTTTGGGGTTCGTTATCGTGATCATTTTGCATGGAACATTACATCGTATCAGCCCGTAAATACAGACCCGACACCTTTTCGACAGTAGTCGGTCAGCCCTCGATTACTTCGACATTGAAGAATGCGATTCGCAGCAACCATCTGGCGCATGCGTATTTGTTTTGTGGTCCGAGGGGAGTAGGGAAGACCACCTCCGCCCGGATCTTCGCAAAAACGATCAATTGTCTGAATCTTACATCCGATACAGAGCCTTGTAATCAATGCGAATCATGCATTTCGTTTGGTGAAAATCGCTCGTACAACATTCATGAGTTGGACGCCGCATCCAATAATTCTGTGGAAGATATTCGTTCACTTGTGGATAAAGTGAGGATCCCACCTCAAATTGGCAAATACAGCGTCTACATCATCGACGAGGTTCACATGCTTTCTTCTCAGGCATTTAACGCATTTTTAAAGACATTGGAGGAACCTCCGGTACATGCTATATTCATTCTGGCCACAACGGAGAAGCAAAAAATCATTCCAACGATTTTGTCGAGGTGTCAAATATATGATTTCAACAGGATTAGCATCGCTGATATCGAAAAGCACTTGCTTGAAGTCGCCCTCAAGGAGAATGTAACAATTGATGCAGAGGCATTGAATGTTATCGCGCAAAAGGCCGACGGCGCCATGCGTGATGCTTTGTCAATATTTGATCAGGTAGTCAGTTTTTGTGGAGAAAAAGTTACCTATCAGGATACTATTTCGAATCTGAATGTACTCGATTATGATTATTATTTCAAGTTAACTGATGGCTTTCTGGCTGGTGATGTTTCGGGTAACTTGATGATTTTTAATGAGATATTATCCAAAGGATTTAATGCTCATCATTTCATTATCGGACTTTCACAACACTTCCGTGATCTGCTGATTTGCCGTGATGTAGTTACTTTGCCCTTGCTGGAAGTTGGTGGTGAGATCAAAGATCGATACAGGAAACAGGCAGCCCGTTGTTCGGAGGATTTTCTGACAGCCGCCTTGATTTTGGCTTCAGATTGCGATATCCAGTACAAAAATTCTTCCAACCAACGCTTTCTGGTCGAATTAGCCTTAATCAGGAGTGCTCAGCTTATTGAGCAATTAAAAAAAAAACAATTGACGAAACCATAAGTTGCCTGTTTTTCTTACCGGTTTTCGACTCAACTATTCAGGTAGACGAAGTTGTCAAAGTTCCAGTCAAAAGCTCAAAATCAATAGATTCGGCCCCTGCGCCTCAAACACCGAATGTAAATCGTGACCAGCCCACTGAAAGGCGTCCCAGGCGTTCTCAGAACGGGATTCTCGCAACTCCCTCTATCTCGCTAATTTTGAACGGTGAGAAATCAGATGATTCCGGTAACGCTGGTTCTGATGTGGGTAAGGCAAAGCACAGCCTGAAGGAACATCCATTCGATCAGAATCAATTGAGCGATGCCTGGAAAGTTTTTGCCGGAACTGTTGATGCAGCCCAGTTAAAATCTGCCCTTTCAGTAAGAGAGCCAGTTCTTCAGGAAAATTTTTGCGTCGTCTATAATCTTGATAATGAGGTTCAGCGTCAGCGAATAACCTTGGATCTCAAACCAAAACTTCTGGCATATCTGCACAAAACATTGAAAAATGATCGGATCAGCATTGAGTTTAACGTAACGGAAAGTAAGGAAGAGATTCTGAACAAGCCATATACGGATCAGGAAAAATTCAATGCCCTGGCTGCAAAATATCCGGCTCTGGGAATTCTGAAGCAGAGATTTGGGCTGGACTTCGAATAAAGAGCCAAATATTTGAGCTATTCAGGTTCGACAATCTTGAAACTCAACCATTATTTCTTATTTTTATCGCACAAATAAAACAGAACTTAAAAACAGAATATAGATGCAAAAAATTAAAGTACTTAATCCGGTTGTAGAACTTGACGGAGACGAAATGACCAGAATCATCTGGAAAATGATTAGAGAGCAGTTAATCTTACCCTATCTTGATATCGACATCAAATATTTTGACCTGGGCATTGAATATAGGGATGAAACAAACGATCAGGTTACCATTGATGCCGCGAATGCAATTAAAAAATACCACGTTGGAATCAAATGTGCAACGATTACCCCTGACGAAGCTCGTGTCAAAGAATTTGGTCTCAAAAAAATGTGGAAGTCACCCAATGGGACGATCCGTAATATCCTTGATGGTACCATTTTCCGCGAACCAATTGTCGTCGAGAATGTTCCGCGTTTAGTTCCCCAATGGACAGCTCCAATCATGATTGGCCGTCATGCCTTCGGCGACCAGTACAGAGCCACAGATATTGTAGTTGATCGTCCTGGTAAGTTAACCCTTACGTTCAAAGCGGATGACGGCTCCGAACAGGAAGTTCATGATGTTTATCATTTTGACGGTCCGGGTGTGGCGTTGGCAATGTACAATACAGAGGAATCAATTCGTGGATTTGCCCACAGCTGCTTTAAAATGGCGCTGACAAAGAAATGGCCGCTCTATCTCTCCACAAAAAATACAATTCTGAAGAAATATGACGGTTTCTTCAAAGACATTTTCGAAGAAATTTTCCAGAATAGCTACAAAGCTGACTTCGATGCCGCAGGTATTACCTACGAACATCGTTTAATTGACGATATGGTGGCCTCTGCATTAAAATGGAACGGAAATTTCATTTGGGCATGCAAAAATTATGATGGTGACGTCCAGTCTGATACTGTAGCTCAGGGCTTTGGCTCACTTGGACTGATGACTTCCGTTCTCATGACACCAGATGGTGGTACAATCGAAGCAGAAGCTGCTCACGGTACTGTTACTCGCCATTATCGCGAACATCAAAAGGGAAGGCCTACTTCAACCAATCCAATTGCCTCTATTTTTGCCTGGACACGCGGATTGGATTTCAGAGGTAAACTGGATGGAAATCAGGAGCTAAGGGATTTTGCCAATTTGGTCGAAAAAGTTTGTATTGATACGGTTGAATCTGGCAAAATGACAAAGGATCTGGCTCTTTCTATTTATGGAGAAAAGCTTACTTCTGAGAACTATCTCACCACAGAGAAATTTATGGAGGCTCTGATTGAAGAGCTGAACGCGAGGATGAAATAATTTTCGGATATTGTATAGTGTAATTTGTTGAATAAAATAATTGAGTCATGTTAAAAAAAGCAATTGAAACATCAATAAACCAGCAAATTAATGCTGAATTTCATTCTGCCTATTTGTATTTGTCAATGTCATCTTATTGTCAATCAATCGGTATGGCAGGTGTTGCGAATTGGATGAAAGTTCAATTTCAGGAGGAATTAGCTCACGCCACTCATTTTTTCGATTATGTGCTCGAAAGGGGTGGTCGCGTTTTGCTTGAGCCCATTGCCGCTGTTGAGGTAAATTTTAATGGCATTCAACATGTATTCGAAGAAACGTTGGCTCACGAGATAAAAGTGACTGGTCTGATCAATAATCTAATGGATATTGCCATTAAAGAGAGTGATCATGCCACCAAAAGCTTTCTGCAATGGTTTGTGGATGAGCAAGTTGAAGAAGAGGCGAACGTCGAGCAAATTCTTAATAATTTGAAACTCATCAATGGTGAGGGACAGGGATTATTGATGATGGATCGCGAAATGCAAGCTCGGGTCTTCGTGAACCCATTCCCGGCTAAAGCCTGAAAGTCATTAGCCCTTTAATCAGATACTAAGCACGACTTCCTGGCGTTTAGCTGAAGTCGGATGGTTGGATTTTGGAATCCACAAATATTGTGAATAATATTTGTGGATTCTCAATTTTGGACTTTCCCAAAATAGCAAAAGCATCTGGTCGAATATTTCGCAAAATGCAACATTTCAGTTACCTTTGCGAGCGTTTGAAAACGAAAGAACAGTGTAGAAAAACAAATTATTGATATGTCAATTATTGGAAATTTATTAAAAGGTTTATTGGGCAACAAGTCTGACAGGGACATCAAAGAAGTCATGCCTGTCATCGCGTTGATCAAAGCTGAATACAGCAGAATTACAGGGTTTACCAACGATCAGCTTCGTGAAGAAACATGGCGCATCAAGAAAGTTGTGAGCGACTATATTAAGGAGGAAGAGGATGAGATCGCTTCCCTGAAAGAGCGGGCGGAAAGTGGCGAAATGCCGATCGAAGAGGGCGAAAAGCTTTACAACAGGGTAGATAAACTGGAAGAGATCGTCACCAAAAAAATTGAGGAGGTTCTCACCACAATTCTTCCCACTGCGTTCGCCATCGTAAAAGATACTGCGCGGCGGTTTTTTGAGAACAGCGAACTGATAGTTTCAGTTACTGATTTTGACCGTGAATTGGCTACTACCAAAGATTTTGTCACCATTGACGGTGATAAAGCGATCTTCAAAAATAGCTGGATTGCCGGGGGAACCCTCCAGACGTGGAACATGGTTCATTACGACGTGCAGCTAATTGGTGGACACGTACTTCATACCGGAAAGATTTCCGAGATGGCTACCGGAGAAGGTAAAACATTGGTTGCAACCTTACCAGTATTTTTAAATGCGCTTGCAGGTCGTGGTGTACATATCGTTACGGTCAATGATTACCTGGCCAAACGTGACTCGGAATGGATGGGACCGATTTATCAGTTTCACGGTATCTCCGTAGATTGTATTGACAAGCACCAGCCAAACTCCGTTGAGCGTCGCAAGGCGTATAATGCTGACATCACATTCGGTACGAATAATGAATTTGGTTTCGATTATCTGCGTGATAATATGGCAACTGAGCCCGCAGACCTGGTTCAGCGCAAGCACCATTATGCGATTGTGGATGAGGTCGACTCGGTCTTAATCGATGATGCTCGTACGCCGTTAATTATTTCAGGTCCTGTGCCTAAAGGCGAAAATCAGCTGTTCGACGTTCTGAAAGGTCCGGTAGAGCAACTGGTTCGGACTCAGCGTGAACTGGTTAACCAATTGTTGGTGGAGGCCAAGAAGAAAATCAATTCCAACAACAAAGAGGAGGCCGAAGAGGGTTCAATGGCTTTGCTTCGGGCATACAAGGGTCTGCCAAAATACAAGGCGACTATTCGCTTCCTGAGCGAGGAGGGCAACAAGGCAAAAATGCTCAAGACTGAGAATTTTTACATGCAGGACAATAGTAAAAATATGCATATTGTCACTGATCCACTCTTTTTTGTCATTGAAGAGAAGCAAAATTCTGTAGAGCTGACAGATAAAGGGATTGATGTTCTATCACAGCACAACTCAGATTCGGGGTTCTTTATTTTACCCGATGTAGGTGCTAAAATTGCTGATATACAAAACGATAAAGTTCTTTCTGATTCAGAAAAACTCGATCGCAAGGATAGCTTAATGCAGGATTTTGCCATAAAATCTGAAAGGGTTCATACGGTCAATCAGTTGCTGAAAGCCTATACGATGTTTGAAAAAGACATCGAATACGTTGTAATCGAAAATAAGGTGAAGATCGTTGATGAGCAGACCGGACGGATCATGGAAGGACGCCGTTATTCCGATGGTTTGCATCAGGCTATTGAGGCCAAGGAAAAGGTTGTTGTAGAGGCTGCCACTCAAACATTTGCGACCATCACCCTGCAGAATTATTTCAGGATGTATCACAAGCTGGCCGGTATGACGGGTACAGCCGAAACGGAAGCGGGTGAGTTATGGGATATCTACAAGCTTGAAGTTGTAGTTATTCCGACGAATCAGCCGATTTCAAGGAAGGATTATGAAGATTTGGTTTACAAGACCAAAAACGAAAAATACAAGGCGATTATTGAAGAGATTGTTCGGCTGAATAAGATGGGCAGACCAATGCTTGTCGGTACTACATCTGTTGAAATATCCGAGTTGCTTAGTCGGATGCTTCAGATGAGGGGTATCAAACATCAGGTATTGAATGCCAAACTGCACCAGCGGGAAGCCGATATTGTGGCTGAGGCCGGAAAACTAGGTACAGTTACGATCGCCACGAACATGGCTGGTCGTGGTACCGACATAAAATTAACTCCCGAAACTCGCGCTCTTGGCGGCTTGGCCATTATTGGCACCGAACGGCACGATTCTCGCCGGGTCGACCGTCAGTTAAGAGGTCGTGCCGGTCGTCAGGGTGACCCCGGAACATCGCAATTCTTTGTTTCTCTTGAGGATGATTTGATGAGACTCTTCTCGTCAGACCGGATTGTCGGAATTATGGACAGACTTGGCTTGAAAGAAGGGGAGGTTATTCAACACTCGATGATCTCAAAATCCATCGAAAGAGCCCAGAAAAAGGTAGAGGAGAACAACTTTGGTATTCGTAAACGACTGCTCGAATATGACGACGTTATGAACTCTCAGCGCGAGGTCATTTACAAAAAGAGACGTCATGCCCTGTTCGGCGAACGGATTGAGGTGGATATTCTGAACATGATTTACGATATGGGCGAGATGCTCACGCAGGAACATCAACCGAATGGACAGGAAGCGTACGAAGATTACCGGATTGATCTTATTAAAGCGCTTTCGCTGGATTGCCCCGTAGATCAGGAGGAATTCTCCAGAATGAATGTCGACCAGGTAACTGAAAAGGTTTATCATGCGTCAATCGAGAATTTTACCCGTAAATCTCAGGCGATATCTCGTCAGGCGTGGCCCGTCGTAAAAAATATATATGAGACCAAATCACACATATATAACAATATAGTAGTTCCAATTACGGACGGACACCGTCTCTTTAATATCGTTACAAACCTGGAGAAGGCCTATAAAACACAAGGTTCTGACTTGGTTAAATCATACGAAAAGCAGGTTATTCTTGCTACAATCGACGAGCATTGGAAAGAGAACCTTAGAGAGCTGGATGAACTGAGAACTTCGGTACAGAACGCTTCGTATGAGCAAAAGGATCCTTTGTTGATATATAAACTTGAATCGTTTAATCTGTTCAAAGCAATGATGGAACAGGTAAACAGAGGGGTTGTATCCACGCTTATGAAAGGCCAGATTCCAATTAGCGAAGCTGATGAGGTTAAAGAGGCCCCGGTTGCGAGACGCTCCCAGGATCGCTCACAATACCGTGAGGAGAAAATGGATGCATCATCACATTCCGGAGAGCAACAGGAAGAGCATAAGGCGCCTCAACCGGTACGTCATGCTCCCAAAGTTGGCCGAAATGAGCCTTGTCCTTGCGGAAGCGGGAAGAAGTTTAAAAATTGCCACGGAAAAGAGTGAGTAAAAGAGATATAAGATGTAAGACATGAGATATAAGACCCCTCATCTCTCATGTCTTATATCTCAAGTCTCATCTCTCATCTCTTGTTTCTTACGTCTCTTTCATTAATTATTTAGCAAAATGAGCACTTTTTTAGCCATCCATTGGAATGTTAGCCCTGAATTTTTTAGCATCGGTCCTATTTCAGTCCGCTGGTACGGATTGATGTTTGCCCTTGGATTTTTAGTTGGTTATCAGATCATGGTGAAGATGTTCAATTTTGAATCGTCCAATACCGAATGGCTTGAAAAGCTATTTATTTACACGGTGGTGGCCACGATTGTAGGGGCTCGGCTAGGACATGTGTTTTTCTATGAATGGAGTTATTATTCAAAGCATCTGCTCGAAATCGTGCTTCCAATTTCGAGAGGGGAGTCTGGTGCATATAAATTTGTTGGATATCAGGGACTGGCCAGTCATGGAGGTGCCTTAGGCATTGTACTTGCTATCTATTTATATTCCAAGAATGTTACCAAGCGATCTATGCTCTGGACGCTCGACAGGCTTATCATTCCAACGGCTTTGGTAGCTGCTATGATTCGTACAGGTAATCTGATGAACTCAGAAATCTATGGTGTTGCAACTAATCTCCCATGGGGCTTTGTTTTTGAACGGAACCATGAAACCATGGCCAAGCACCCGACGCAGATTTATGAGGCTCTTGGGTACCTGATGGTGTTTGTATCCTCGGTGTGGTTGTTTTTTAAAGGAAAGGATTTCAAGGATCGTCCCGGATTTATTATTGGATTCGGATTTGCAGGAATCTTCATTACCCGTTTCATAGTTGAGTTTATCAAAGAGAATCAGGAAGCTTTTGAGGCTGGCATGGCTTTAAATATGGGCCAGATACTCAGTATTCCTTTTATCCTCGCCGGGTGCTTCCTGATGTACCGTGCGATGAAAAATCCGGTAAAGAAGTATTCCTGAATTTTGTTCCATCTTTCAATAGTATCGCTGCAATCTGATAGGTTGCATGAATAATGCCCGACCCTCCCGGGGAAGGCTTATTTGCACTTGCTTCCATTCATTGTGAAGTGGCAGCATTCCGTTTCCATTTGCCTGAAATCATCAATCTTACCTTGCTCTGATCAGTCAAGGTCTCAGTACCCCAACCAGCATCGGGTTAAAACCCAGTGTTGCATGACTGGTCATGCAACACTGCATTAGAGGAATTTGCCCCGGCAATCTGGATCGAATTGGGGACTCAACACCACCCTGAGGTTGGAGAAATGAATTGTTGTGTGATTTATAATTAATTCATTTTCAATGATTTAAAAACACGTGTGTTTATAAATTAAACACTGTTGAATATCCTTACAATACATTTAAGTTGCTGTAATTCAGAATATTGAAAGAAATATTGAAATTTTGTGTATATAATTTCAACAGTCGACGGTGTTGAAGATAACAACATTATCTAGTTAAATATCACAATGTCAGACATATAGTAATCTGAAATATTCTCTGGCACAGTTATTGAAAACGTACTTGCAGATGTCTAAATTGAAGCATCGAATCAAGAGAAAATATTAGTCAACTTTTTTAATCTCTGCCATGAAAAACTTTTCACAATTATTGATCGGGTTGTCACTTTTAATGTTCGGTACAACATCCTTCTCACAAAGTAGGACAGACAATCCGCAATCGGTACCTGCAATTCAATCCGGAGGCGAAACTGTTAAAGTCGCCAGTTCTCCTGAATTGTACAGTTTGGTCACAAATTGGGTTACTGATTTTAGTCAATCAAATCCCCAGGCAAAAATTGAGCTAACCCGAACAAATGACGCAATCGCACAGTTACCTGGTAACTTGAGCCTGCTGTCAGATGAAAGTTTGAACGCCTCAAATGATCAGTCTGCCTGGAGAATGGTAATTGGACGTGACGTCGTAGTTCCAATTATGAATGCAAAGAATCCGATGCTCGACCTGGTAAATCAACAGGGAATTTCATCTAAGAAATTTGCCACCCTTTTAACCCAGGTTGGCCCAAAAAATTGGTCTGCCATTTTGAAGGATGGTCAGGATGCCGGTTTGCAGCTTATTATTCCTAATGATCCGACAGTTAAAGCTGGTTTGACCGAATTTGCGAAGGTAAATCTTGCTGCCGGAAGCGAAAGTTTTTCTGGCACGACGAATGATGTTATTGCAGCAGTCCAAAAAAATGTGTTCGCCATCGGTTTCTGCAGGTTAAACGATCTGAAAGCTTTGCCTGAAAATATTAAGTTACTCCCGATCGACAAAAACGGAAATGGCCGGATTGATAATTTCGAGAAAATATACGGGAATGTCAGCGAATTCACTCAGGGTGTTTGGATTGGCAAATATCCGGCAGCCTTGAGCAAAAATATTTATGCTGTCGCTACTGTTAAACCAAAAGCGCAAAGCGAACTTGCCTTTTTAGCATGGATACTCGCTGATGGCCAAAATTCGCTGAAATCAAATGGCTACTGTGTCCTTACCAGTAGTGAAAAGCAATCCAATTTAGCCTCACTCATCGGAGGAGTTGAAAGTGATAATGGAACCGGGAATGTCAATTCGCCACAATCATGGCCTGTCGCCTTGACCGTAGTTCTGCTCGTCGGACTTTTCATTGCCATTTTCTATTACGCCAGAAAGAGGGTCAGTGCACGGCAAGAGGAAAAGGAAATTCAAATTGCGCCACTATTAATCGAAAATGTGATTGATATCCCGAAGGGACTCTATTTTGACAGGACTCACACCTGGGCTTTCATGGAGCAGGATGGCAACGTCAGAGTTGGATTGGATGACTTCCTTCCTCATGTTACCGGCAAACTGACCAAGATCAGGATGAGAGAAGTGGGCGAATTGGTGAGAAAAGGGGAAGTCCTGATGACAGTTATGCATGAAGGAAAACAGCTGAATATATATGCTCCAATTTCCGGTACGATACTGGAACAGAATGAGTTGTTAATATCCGATACTGCACTGGTAAATTCCTCTCCTTTTTACAAAGGCTGGGTTTATCAGCTGGAACCAAAGAATTGGTTGAGAGAAACACAATTCATGTTTATGGGACAAAAATATGTTGAATGGATACAGGATGAATTCGTCAGGTTAAAAGACTTCATTGCAGCAACCGTAAAAACGGATAAACTGGCATACGCTCATGTTGTTCTTCAAGATGGTGGCGAATTGACTGATAACGTCTTAGCAGATATGGAACCTGAAGTATGGGAAGATTTCCAAACCAAGTTTATCGATACTTCACGCTAGTGTGTTAAACTACTCAAATTAAATAATTAACCTTAAAAGAAAAACAATGGGTTTTAATCGACGGAATTTTTTTAAAACCATGGGTGTGGTTGGTGTTACACTCGCTGTCGGAAAAAGCTTTGGAGCTGTTTCAAACGATGATAGTGCAGTAGAATTTCAAGGAATGCTTTATGATTCAACACGTTGTCTTGGTTGCAGGGCCTGCGAAAGAGTTTGTGCAAAAACACACGAACTTCCTGAACCAACAGATGAGTTGAAGGCTGGTGTGCTCAGAAAAACGAACGAAAATCAGCGTTCTGTAATTAACAATTGCGTTACTTCCAAGGGGGAGGCATTTGCCAGGAAATCCTGTATGCATTGTAATGAGCCGGCTTGTACTGCGGCATGCTTGACTCAGGCAATGTATAAGACCAAAGAGGGTCCTGTGATCTGGAGGGCAGATAAATGTATGGGATGCAGGTATTGCATGGTCTCTTGTCCTTTTGATGTCCCCAAATTTGAGTTTCATAGTGCCAATCCTAAAATTCAAAAGTGTGACTTGTGTTATGACCGTATCAAAACAGGAAAAATTCCCGCATGCGCTGAAGCTTGTCCTGGAGATGCGCTGACTTTTGGAACCAGGAGGGAATTGATCGCCGAAGCGCGCAAAAGAATATTCGAAAATCCGAAAGATTATATCAATGAGGTATATGGTGAGCAAGTTGCCGGAGGTACCGGGCTATTGTATCTTGCTGCCGCGCCATTTAAAGAATTGGGACTAAATACAAATCTTCAAAATTCATCTTATCCGGCTTTGACAAAGGGATTTCTATTCAGTGTGCCTTCTGTTGATGTCCTCTTGCCACCTCTTTTGCTGGGAATTTATCAAGCAACTAAAAACAACAACTCTAAAGAAGAAGAAAATGAATAATAGCAAGGCACAAACTACTTTCAAAGACAACGACGGCAGTTCGACTTTGAAATTCTTAAGAAGTGAGTTAAAATCCAAAAGCAAGCTTCTTACTCCCTTTAATATCATATCATTTCCCATTGTTCTGCTGGGGGTGGCACTCATTGTGATCAGGTTCTGGAAAGGACTTGGTTCCATTACTAACCTGTCGCAGGAAGTTCCATGGGGATTATGGATCGGTTTTGATGTTGTGACAGGTGTTGCGTTTGCAGGTGGTGCCTACGTACTTACTTTCATGGTTTATATCCTGAACATGAAAAAATACCACTCAATTGTCAGGGTGACTGTTTTGAACGGATTCCTCGCATATGCTTTCTACACAGGAGCTTTGCTTCTTGATCTTGGAAGGCCATGGAATGTCGTAAATCCCATTATTGGCAATAACTGGGGTACCAGTTCTGTGCTGTTTCTTGTTGCCTGGCACTTTTTGCTTTACATGATTGCAGAGCTTCTGGAATTTTCACCTGCAATTGCAGAATGGCTCGGAGCAAAACGGATGACCAAAATTCTTAAAGGTCTGACTATTGGCGCAGTTATCTTTGGAATAACTTTGTCTACCTTGCACCAGTCCGGTTTGGGAGCTTTATATCTTATGGCAAAAGAGAAAATTCATCCACTGTGGTATAACGAATTTATACCGGTACTATTTTTGGTTTCCAGCATTTTTGCCGGTTTGTCGATGGTCATTTTTGAGGGGTCCATCAGTCACAAAGTCTTTTTCAATCAATTGAGCGAGAAGAATATCAAATCGCATGACGGAATCATTCACGGACTTTCAAAAATATGTGCATTGGCCATGTTCGCCTATTTCTTTCTTCAATTCCTGGTTTTCATCCACGGAAGAAATTGGGGTTTGTTGAATACACCGATGGGTTATTGGTTTTTGGTTGAGATGATCGGATTTGTGTTTATTCCGATGCTACTCTTCTTCTATAGCTATAGAACCCGGAATATATTTATGATACGCCTGGCGGCTATCCTGACAATGATTGGGGTAATTCTGAACAGATTGAATGTAACCGTTATCGGGTTCAGATGGGATGCTGCAGTGCATTATGTTCCATCGTGGATGGAAATTGTCGTTACCTTTGCCGTCATATTTACCGAAATATGGATCTTCAGATGGGTTGTACGCAGAATGCCTGTTTTGAGAGAATCTCCGGCATGGGCTCAGGAAAATGAACATTGAAGTCGATATCTAGACATCAAATATATAGTCTGAATAAGTTTAATAATTAAAAATCAACATTATGGACGGATTTAGTTACCACAACATTTTTGAGACGAAAGGACTGGAATACTTGGCCATCGTTGTATTTTTTGCCATATTAATTCCTTTCTGGATGATTCTAAACAAGCAGGTAAAGATTTCTAAAGAGATTCAAAAAAAATTGGGAGCATTAACTGCCAATGCCTTAAGAATCCCGCAAGGAATATTCTTTAGTAAAAACCATACCTGGACACACCTCGATAAGGAAGGCTTAGCCAGGGTGGGAATAGACGATCTCCTCTTGCATCTGACCGGTGAAGTAAAGGTTAAAAGGCTTAAACAACCTGGCGAGATAATCCAGAAGGGGGATTTTCTGATCGATATTGAACACAAAGGCAATTCGTTGAAAATTGCATCCCCGATCTCGGGAGAGATTATTAACAACAATCAGCTTTTGCTCGAAAATCCAAATCTTTTAAACGAAGATCCTTACATGAAAGGGTGGATGTACAAGATCAAACCTTCCAGATGGATTGCCGAAACAAACTCCTTCTATCTTGCTGAAGAAGCGACTAACTGGTCGGCCAAAGAAATTGAGCGATTTAAAGACTTTTTGGCTGCTTCCGTGGAAAGATATACCGAAGAACCTTCCAATCTTGTGCTGCAGGACGGAGGTGAATTGATTGATCATCCATTGTCCGAATTGCCGAATGAAGTCTGGCAGGATTTTCAACGTAGCTTCCTGGGAACCAAATCCAAATACCCGCACTTTAATAGTCTTGGGAAACAGGAATATGGTCCGGAATATTTCTGATAATAATAAAAAACAGAAGCGATGTGAACATGACATCGCTTCTGTTTTTTATACGAATATCTGGCTTACCGTGTCGGATTCGTGGTAAGCATAAAAATCAAAATGAACGAAATTTAAACAGTTTCTGAACTTTTGAACCGTTTTTTAAAATTTTGAGATTACCTTAGCATTCGGTACGCTTAGAAAAATCAATCAGACCTGATAGACTGCCGTTTTGAGCAATTTTTAATAACACTTTTCTTATTCGAAGACACAATGGGCTGGAGAAAGAAGATATCTGAAAATCCATACGTCGGAATGCCGATTATTAGCGGATATGTGAAATTTCGATCCTCAATTTATGGCAGGGTGGTGATAATTATTACAATATCTGCCTTTTTCCTGTTTCTATCGTTCGGAATCGTCTTTCGCTCGGTTAACGAAGAGTATATGAAATCGGTCATTCAGGAGAATGGAAACAACATTGGCTTCATCGTTCAGGGAGCCCTTTATCGCTCGATGCTCGAAAATGACAGGACATCTCTTCAGGGTACTCTGGATGTAATCAACACAATGTCAGGTATTGACGATGTAAATCTCTACGATAAGGCCAATAACCTGGTTTATTCATCGATTGTCAACGACACGACGAATCACAGCGATCCTGATTGCATCAGTTGCCACAAAAATTTCAACACAATGTTCTCCACAAAGGAGAAATCTTACAGGATCATTGATATTAACAGTGAGTGCAGCATGAATCATAACAATAATAATGCGAGGCACTTACTCATAAAATCGCCAATCTTAAACCGAAAATCCTGCTATACTAGTTCCTGTCACGCTCATAGTCCGGATGAGGAGGTTCTTGGTTCGCTGATTATCAAAATGCCTCTCGGCGGACTCGATCTGGCGTTGAAGGATTCTACCACAAATTATTTTCTGCTGGCATCTTTCCTCACCGTTTTACTTTTATTGTTTTTGTTCTTCTTTACCAGAAAGAAGATTAAAAATCCGCTGAATGCCATCATTAAGGCGAGTGAAGCCGTCGCAAAAGGGGACAGGAGCACCAGGCTCGAAATTACCCCGCATCAGCTATCGGATATGAGAATGGTCTCGTACGCATTCAATGACATGTTGGATAATCTGCAGTCTGCTACCAATGAACTGCATAATTGGTCGCAACAACTTGAATATAAAGTGCAAAAGAAGTCCGAGGAGTTAGGCCAGGCGCAAAAGGAGCTGATCAATGTCGAAAGAATTGCATCCCTCGGTAAGCTCTCACTGTCAGTTGCTCATGAAATAAATAATCCATTGTCCGGGATATTAATCTATGCAAAACTGATACAGAAGCAGTTAGGAAACCAGGATATCGATCCGGTCAAAAAGGAACAAATGCAGAAGAACCTTAAACTAATCGAGAATGAGACGAAACGCTGTGGTGATATTGTAAAGGGATTGCTCGATTTTTCAAGAAAGGATCAGGATGGATTTGAACCCAAACACCTGCATGAAATATTATCGGAAACGTATGAGCTGATGTCTCACCCGATGAAAATAGCGAACGTCAATTTTATATCCGATTTTTCGGCCAAGCCGGATTTAATTAATTGCAGTCCGAATCAAATCAAACAGGCATGCATCGGAATGCTGGTAAACGCCTCGGAAGCGGTGTCTGAGAATGGTGAAGTCGTTTTTCGAACTTCAAATCCGGATGAAGATCATATCCGAATTGAGATATCTGACAATGGAATCGGAATCTCGGAAGAGGACATTCCACACATCTTTGAACCATTCTTCTCAACAAAGGAAAATGTAAGTGGTATCGGTTTGGGCCTGGCCATCGTTCATGGCATCATTCAAAATCACAAGGGAAAAGCCGAGGTGAAATCCGAACGAGGTAAGGGAACGACCTTAATCATTACCTTGCCATTGATAAAGAATTAAATAGATATCACATGAGTAAAAAAGTTTCTATCCTGATTGTCGATGACGAAGAATCTGTTAGGGATTCTTTGTTCAATTGGTTTATTGAAGATGGTTATCGGGTTGAGTGCGCTGAGAATGCTAAAAAGGCATTATCCATTCTACAATCGGATAATTTTGACATCGTCCTGGCTGATATAAAAATGCCGGGAATGGATGGGTTGGAGATGTTAAAAAGAATCAAATCTCTGCGAAAGGATTCTATTGTTATCATAATGACTGCCTTTGCAACGGTCGACACGGCAGTGCAGGCATTGAAGGATGGCGCATTCGATTATGTGACCAAACCTTTTGATCCGGATGATCTTTCTCATTTAATACGGAATGCTTCCAGACAGATTTCGCTCGTCGAAGAAAATGAATTGCTGAAAGACAGGGTTATTTCACTCGAGAATGTGGAGGATATCATTGGCAATAGTGTTTCCATGCAAATGGTTTTTCACGAAATTGAAAGCGTAGCCAATTCAAACGCTTCTGTAATAATTACAGGAGAAAGCGGGACAGGTAAAGAGCTCGTTGCCAAGGCTATTCATGCAAATTCCCCCCGCAGATTTTTCCCGATGGTAAGTGTACATTGTGGCGCTCTGACTGAAAGTCTATTGGAAAGTGAACTATTTGGTCATGAAAAAGGCGCCTTTACCGGTGCTGTATATAATAGAAAAGGGCGATTTGAAATGGCCGATAGCGGAACTATTTTTTTGGATGAGATTGCAACGATTTCATCCAAAATGCAGGTTGAGCTTTTAAGGGTACTGGAGACGAAGAGTTTTATGAGGGTAGGAGGGAACAAGGAGATTACCTCAGATTTTAGGGTAATTTGCGCCACCAACCGGGACTTGAAAAATATGGTCGAAAAGGGAACATTTCGCGAGGATCTTTTTTACCGGCTAAATGTTGTGAATATCCATGTTCCGCCACTGCGCGAACGTACCGAGGATATTCCGCTTTTAGTGGAACACTTTATCAAAAAGTACTGCCTTTCAATGAACAAGCCTCCGATGACCATCGATTCTTCTGCCTTGAAAAGAATAGAGGATTATCCTTTCCCGGGAAATATAAGGGAGTTGGAGAATATGATTGAAAGAGCAATTGTCGTGGGCAATGGAAAAAAAATTAGCGAGAAAGATCTCCCATTATGGAAAGAAACCGCTAATCCGACTTTCGAAAGCCTCGACGATCTGGGGAAGAAACATATCTTACAAATACTTAACAAATACGACTGGAATATTTCCGCTTCTGCCAAGGCGCTGAAAGTTGACAGAGTCACTCTATACAATAAGATTAAGAAATACGATTTGAAGCCTAATAAAAAGTAAGTTCAGTAATTGAATGAAGCTGGAAAATATTGTACTAATTTCGTTTGGGTATTTTGAGAATGAGCTTCTTGAAATGATTGTTCAGGATGTTGAACATGAATTTGGCCTTCCCGTTAAGGCAAGAGAAGGGCATCTCGACCTGAGTGAATTTTATAATTCAGCCAGAAAGCAGTACAACGGTTTTAATCTGCTGAAAGAAGTGGATGCCCGGTTTGCTTCTGATTCGACAAAAACAATTGGGTTATTCGATGTCGATCTTTTTATTCCGATTTTGACATACATTTTTGGACAGGCTTACTTAAACGGAAGGGCCGGCATTGCATCCATTTTTAGGCTCAGAAATGAGCGATACGGATTAAAAAGAGATGATAAGATATTGGTCGAACGTTTTCGAAAAGAGGTAATTCACGAGTTAGGGCACACATTTGGATTAGTACATTGCCATGTTCAGTCTTGCGTAATGCGGTCGAGTACGTATGTAGAGGATATTGATCAAAAAAGCTACAAACTTTGTCATTCGTGCAGTCAGTTACTTTAAATATCTGTCAAACCAGTCCGAAAAAGCACCCAAATATACCATGATATCCGGCCATACTTTGTGGGTTCCACCTGGTTTGATCATTAGTTCACAGGGCACATTAAATTCCTTCAATTTTTGAATAAACGACTGTGATTGCTGCAATGGGATCAGTTCATCCATGTCACCATGTGCGATTAATGTTGGGGCAGATTGTTGCGACACCTTATAGATAGGGGAGATCTGACGCCCGATTTCGAGGAGTTTTGCCTGGTCGGTGATGAGTTCGAAATGCCTTTCCTGCTTATTCCAATTACTGAATTCAAAAGCCGCACGGTAATCTGAAAGCAGTCCTGTTCCCATCGAAATTTCGCCAGTCTTTCCAAAATTCAGGAAATCCGTTGGAGGGAAAAAGCACGCAACGGCTTGCACGTTTCCTGGGACCCTGTCAACAGGATCTTTGGCATTCACGTCCGCTTCTGCACCCGTTGTTCCCATCATCAGCGAAATATATCCGCCGGAGGAAGCGCCGGTAATTCCGAGTTTATTTGGATCAATTGCGTATTTGGATGCGTTGTATCTGATAAAACGAACAGCGCGGTGCATATCGGCAACTATCTCCAGATTATTATATTTTGGAGCTGAACCATGGCATACTGCAAAAACGGTGTATCCCTTCATCAGATATGGCTGCGCAATGCTGTTCGACCATTCAAGCGCCATATCAAAACTGGATTGCAGACCGGCACTGACAGCCAGAATTATACCTTTGTTATTCGATTTAGCCTTCGGAGTTAGAACATTCATTGTGAGAGCCATGCCATTTTTTCGTCCGTAAATGACCTCTTCCGAACTTCCAATTGCGCTCTCTCTCGTTTGTGAAAATAAAGGACTGACTGATATCAGTAATAATAAAAGTACAAAAATCCTTCTCATACGTGTTATATTATTAGTAGTTTAGCCTCATAACCATATGGCTTCATGGGCATTAGTCGACGATGTTTTGGATCCTGTGGCGCAGATTTACGAATCCCGAATCAGAATTCCGATGTAAAGTGAAATTTGATCTTTGGAAAATCTCTCTGAGCCATATCTAAAATGAAAGAAGAGTCAGCCAGAAAAACGTCTCTTCCCTGTTTGTCGGTTGCCATTTTGTTGTACTTCCGTTTCTTGAAGTCTTCCAGTATCGCTTTTTCCTCGCACTCTATCCAGCAGGCTTTATGCAGCGAGATCGATTCCCACCGGCACTTGGCGGTGTATTCATGTTCAAGGCGGTATTCAATTACCTCGAACTGAAGTGCGCCGACAGTCCCAATGATTCTGCGCCCATTTAACTGACTGGTAAACAGCTGTGCCACACCTTCGTCCATGAGTTGGTCTACACCTTTGGCCAGCTGTTTTGACCGCATCGGATCAGCGTTTTCGATATACCGGAATATTTCCGGCGAAAAGGATGGAATTCCCTTGTAATGGAGGATCTCGCCTTCCGTAACAGTATCGCCAATAACGAAATTTCCGGTGTCAGGTAAGCCTATAATGTCTCCCGGAAAGGCATTTTCTATAACCTCCTTCTTGTCGGCCATGAAGGCTGTCGGACTTGAATATTTGAAGTTTTTCCCCAATCGGATATGATGATAATTCTTGTTACGCTCAAACATCCCTGAGCAGATTTTAACAAATGCAATTCTACTCCGATGGTTGGGGTCGATGTTGGCATGTATTTTGAAAACGAAACCGGTAAATGCTTCTTCTTCAGGGTGAACCAACCGTTCCTCGGATTTTTTCGGTCGGGGAGAGGGTGCGAGTTTTACAAACGTGTCCAGTAATTCCCGAACGCCAAAGTTGTACAGTGCACTCCCAAAAAATACAGGAGCCAGTTCACCGTCGAGGTACTGATAATGATCGAAATCGGGATAGATGCCTTCCACCATCTCCAAGTCTTCTCTCAGCACAATCGCATCATTCCCGATTAGTTTATCCAGATTTGGATCGTTCAGATTCTCAAAGCGAATGCCCTTTTCAATGTCAGTGATGCTGGGATTAAAGAGGCTCAGGCTACTGTCAAAAATATTGTAAACTCCTTTAAACTCCGGACCGTTATTGATAGGCCAACTGAGCGGCCTAACTTTAATCATTAACTGTTTTTCGATGTCATCCAAAAGATCGAACGTATCACCGGAGGGGCGATCCATTTTGTTGATAAAAACAATCACCGGTGTCTTGCGCATCCGGCAGACATTCATGAGTTTTTCGGTCTGAGGTTCTACGCCTTTCGCCGCATCAATCACGATAATTACGCTGTCGACCGCTGTCAGGGTACGAAATGTATCCTCCTGAAAATCCTGGTGACCAGGCGTATCCAATATATTGATCTTATAACCGCTGTATTCGAAACCCATCACAGACGTAGCTACCGAGATGCCTCTCTGCCGTTCAATTTCCATGAAATCGGAAGTGGCTCCCTTTTTTATCTTGTTGCTTTTTACAGCGCCTGCCACGTGAATAGCACCACCGAAAAGCAACAATTTTTCAGTAAGGGTAGTCTTTCCGGCATCCGGGTGACTGACAATACCAAACGTTCTGCGACGCAGAATTTCTTCTTTTAAACTCATAAAAACCTGTTACAAGAAAGAGAAAAGTGAAAAATGAAAAGTGAAAAGTGCAAACGTCATTATTCACTTTTCACTTTCCTCTTTTCACTAAAAAATCCGAATATTCAATTAACCTTCAATGATAACAATCTTCTCGATTTTGTCTCCTTGACGAATAGCATCAATAACTTCCAGTCCTTCATACACTTTACCAAAGCAGGTGTGCTGACGATCCAAATGTTTGGTGTTGCTTCTGCTATGGCAGATAAAGAATTGTGAGCCACCGGTATCTCTTCCTGCATGTGCCATGGATAAGACTCCCCGGTCGTGATATTGATTATCGCCATCTAACTCGCACTTAATTTTGTATCCAGGACCGCCAACACCGGTACCTTTTGGACATCCGCCCTGAATAACAAAGTCAGGGATTACCCGGTGAAAGGTAAGTCCATCGTAAAATCCTTCTTTGGAAAGTTTAATAAAGTTAGCAACCGTTCCCGGAGCATCATTATCATAGAAATTAACTTTCATCACTCCTTTAGCTGTATGAATCTCTGCCTGTGACATAATTTGATTTTTTGTTTTTGCAAAGATATCTGTTTCGAGAGAAATCTCTCCCATTTACTTTATATTTGTCGGGTATTCTTGCCAAAAGACCCAAAAATCTTTTGCTAAAGAACAATAAAACAGATTTGAACCGATCAAAACAGATAGGATGATCCGACAATTAGGATCCATTTTTGCCATTTTAGTATTGCTTATTCTGAGCGAAGGATGCTCTGTTACCCATCAAACCAGATTAGCCACAACTTCCTTCGATAACGGTGAATATTTTAAAAGTATCGCCTCTTACCGCAAAATTTATTCAAAAACAAAAGGAAGAGAAAATAAGGCGGCTATCCAACTAAAAATTGCTGATGCATTCTATAGAATTGGTCAATATCGTCAGGCTGAAAGCTATTTCAAGAGCGCCATTTTTAAAGATCCCGCAGACATTACGATACTTCTGAGATACGCTGAAGTGCTCAGGGCCAACGGGAAATATGAAGAGGCAATCAAGAACTATCAGAAATTTCTTGCTTCAAATCCGAATGATATCCGTGCTTTGAATGGCATAGTTTCTTGCAAAACCTGCACCGACCTTTTGAAGAATCCTACGATGCACAAGATTGAGAATCTGAAGGAGATCAATTCGCGATTTTCTGATTATGCAGGAGTTTATCCTGGTCTTATCGAGACTGAGCTTGTATTTACTTCTTCAAGGGATGATGCGACCGGCAAAAAGAAAAATGCAGTAGCCGGAGAATACAATGCTGACATTTACAGATCACTATTCAATGCTGAGGGGAAAAAATGGGATCTTCCCAAACGGCTCGATGAAACCTTGATGGTCAATACAATCGATGAAGAAGGTGCACCCACGTTCGATAAAAGTGGAAATACCATCTATTTTACGCGCTCAATTTCTGAAAAGGGTGCTGATGCAAAAGTTGGTATATATGAATCTACGCTGGTGAGCGGTACCTGGGGAAGGGCCGTGAAACTTTCTATCGGAAACGATAGTCTGATGGCAGCGCATCCGTCGATTTCGAAAGATGGTAACAGAATCTATTTCGTATCCAACAGACCTGGAGGTGAGGGCGGAAACGATATTTGGATGGCAGAAAAATCCGGAGAAAGCAAGTGGGGAACTCCAAAAAATCTCGGTCCTCAGATAAATACCTCTGGCAATGAGATGTTACCTTTTATCCGTGACAACGGAGAACTTTATTTTGCCTCCGATTCTCATGTTGGTTTGGGTGGATTGGATATTTTCAAGGCAACTCCTGCTGGTAGTGGTCAGTGGAAGGTTGAAAATATGGGCGTCCCAATAAATTCGGCAGGCGACGATTTTGCAATTTCCTTTTATCCTGGCGAAGAAAAAGGGCTCTTCTCGAGCAACCGGGAGGGCAGCAGAGGTGACGATATCTATTCTTTCCAATTGCCTCCGAAAACGTACGGAGTGGAGGGAAAACTCTATAACAAAGAGACCAATGAGTTGATTGACGGTGCATTCGTTCGATTGATTGGCACTGATGGTACCATGTTGCGGTTAAAGGCGGAAAATGCGGGATTCAAATTCAAACTGAAGCCAGGCGTTGAATACCTGGTAACCGGTTTCAAAAAGGGCTTCTTAAATGCCAAGGCATCCATATCGACAGTTGGAATGGATCAGGGAAAAGACTTTTCGGTTCGTTTGGATCTGACACCAGTAGATAAGCCTATTAATGTCGATAATATTTTCTACGAATTCGGAAAGTGGGATTTGATGCCGGAATCGATTGCGGCTTTGGATAGTCTGGTATCACTTTTAAACCTCAATCCGACTGTTGCTATTGAGCTGATGTCGCACACAGACTGCAGAGGCAACGATGCTGATAATATAATTTTGTCTCAAAAAAGAGCTCAGTCTGTCGTGGATTATTTGATTTCGAAAGGAATTCAAGCCGGAAGACTTGCCGCCAAAGGTTATGGGAAGAAAAATCCGAAGACAGTTGATGACAAGATGGTTAAGGCCAATCCTTTTCTGAAAAAAGGGCAATTGCTTACTTGCCAGTATATTGAAGGACTAAAGAAGGAAGAGGAGCGGGAAATTTGTCACCAACTCAATCGTCGCACTGAATTCAAAGTGACTTCATCAGAGTATAGGGAAAAATTCCAGGAATGACCTTTTGTATATTTCTGATTGGGAAAAAGTTGTAATTTTGCGCCAGTTATGTACGACAATCAACGATATATCCGCAGAGGGGTTTCTGCTTCCAAAGAAGATGTTCATCAGGCAATCAAAAATATTGATAAAGGCCTGTTTCCCAAAGCTTTTTGTAAAATTGTTCCTGATATACTCGGAGGTGATCCACTTTTCTGCAATGTGATGCATGCGGATGGTGCCGGTACAAAATCCTCTTTGGCCTACCTTTATTGGAGAGAAACAGGCGATCTTTCTGTATGGAAAGGAATTGCTCAGGATGCGGTAGTGATGAATCTGGACGACTTGATTTGTGTGGGTGCAACGGAGAATATTCTGCTATCCTCTACTATCGGACGAAATAAAAATTTGATCCCGGGCGAAGTTGTGTCTGCCATAATTAACGGAACTGAGGAGTTTTGCAGTGAAATGCGCGACCTCGGAATTTCCATTTTTCCAACTGGTGGCGAAACCGCCGACGTTGGGGATCTGGTCAGAACTGTGATTGTTGATTCTACTGTTACCTGCCGGATGAAGCGATCTGACGTCATCTCCGCGGACCGCATTCAGCCTGGGAATGTGATAGTTGGTATTGCATCTTTTGGAAAATCTGTTTACGAGAAGGGGTATAATGGTGGCATGGGAAGCAATGGTCTTACCTCGGCCAGGCACGATGTTTTTTCTAACTATTTGGCAGAGAAATATCCAGAAAGTTTTGATCCTTCCGTCCCGGAAGACCTCGTTTATTCAGGCAGTTTAAAATTGACGGACACAGTTGGTTCGGTAGGCCTGGACGCTGGTAAACTGGTGCTTTCACCGACCCGAACCTATGCCCCGATTGTGAAAAGTATACTGGATTCCTACCGGAAAAATATTTACGGGATCATTCATTGTTCTGGTGGTGCACAAACCAAAGTGCTTCATTTTGTTGATAATGTTCACGTCATAAAGGATAACCTCTTTGAAATCCCTGAGCTTTTCAGCTTAATTCAGGCGCAAAGCGGCACAGATTGGTACGAAATGTACAAGGTCTTTAATATGGGCCACAGACTCGAAATTTACGTTGATCCCTCCGTTGCCGGTGAAATAATCGCCATTTCGAAAAAATTCAATATCGATGCCCAAATCATCGGTCGCGTCGAGCCCTTCTCTGGTAAAAAAGTGACGATTCAGAGTCCGTTCGGTACCTTTGAATATTAGCTGCCCCCATAATTTTTTCGATCCTCGTTTTTCACTTTACGCTTTTTACTATTCACTTTTCATTTTTCACTTTTAACTACTCACTTAAAATATATGTCAGATAATTCATTACTCGAAAAATACGAAGGCATCAAAATCCGTTTTGATGAGGTTAGTCAACAGATTTCAGATCCGGATGTTATGAAGGATATGAAGCGATATGTCAAGCTGAATCAGGAATATAAACAGCTTGATGCCCTGGTTCAATCGTTCAACAGGTACAACAGTTATTTGAAAAATATTGCTGATGCCAAAGAAATTCTGGAAAAAGAGACGGATGAAGATCTCCGCGAAATGGCCAGAGAGGAGTTGGAAGAGGGTGCTCAAAAAGTGAATGCATTCGAAGATGAGATAAAAATGTTGCTGGTTCCGGCGGATCCTGAAGATAGTAAAAATGCAATTCTCGAAATTCGGGGAGGAACAGGTGGCGATGAAGCAGCGATTTTTGCAGGAGATCTTTTCAGGATGTACTCTAAATTTTGTGATCGGGTAGGCTGGAAACTGGAGGTAACCAATACTTCGGAAGGTTCTTCTGGAGGATACAAAGAGCTGGTGGCCAAGGTAACCGGGAAAGATGTCTATGGATTGTTGAAATATGAATCTGGTGTGCACCGGGTGCAGCGGGTTCCCCAGACCGAAACGCAGGGTCGTGTTCACACCTCGGCATCCACAGTAGCGGTATTGCCCGAAGCAGAGGAGTTTGATATCGATTTGCGGGAAAGTGATATTCGCAAAGACACTTATTGCTCCTCCGGCCCCGGCGGACAAAGTGTTAACACTACCTATTCCGCCATCCGTTTAACCCATATTCCTACCGGGATTGTTGTGACCTGCCAGGACGAAAAATCGCAAATAAAAAATTTGGCGAAGGCAATGTCCGAATTACGTACCCGGATTTACAATATGGAGCATCAGAAATACCTGGATGAAATTGCTACCAAGCGCAAAACTATGGTCTCAACCGGCGACCGGTCTGCCAAGATCAGAACATACAACTATCCGCAAGGACGCGTGACCGACCATCGTATTGGTCTCACATTGTATAACTTACCTGCAATAATGGATGGCGATATCGGTGAGATAATAGATAAATTGAGATATGAAGAAAATGCGGAACGACTCAAAGAAACTGAATTATAAGACATAAGACATGAGAAATAAGATATTCAAGATGGTGGCGTTCTTAATTTTCACATTTCCACATTTCCACATTTTCACATTATGAACAAATCCCAGCTTTTCGAGCAAATCCAAAAGAAACAGTCCTTCCTTTGTGTCGGATTAGATTCTGATATTCAGAAAATTCCCTCATTTTTGTTGGATACGTCAGACCCGGTTTTCTATTTCAACCAGAAGATTATCGATGCAACGGCTCCGTATACAGTAGCATATAAACCAAACCTCGCATTTTACGAATCGAACGGACTGGATGGTTGGAACAGCCTCGAAAAGACTGTCCACTACATAAGAGAGAGGTATCCGGACATTTTCATTATTGCAGATGCAAAGCGTGGTGATATTGGGAATACTTCTGCCATGTATGCCCGCACCTTCTTCGAAACGTACAATTTCGATGCGGTGACAATCGCACCATACATGGGTGAAGACTCAGTAACGCCGTTCCTGGGATATAAGGACAAATGGGTGATATTACTTGCGTTAACTTCAAACAAAGGAGCATTCGATTTTCAATTTATACAGGATCAAAGCGGAGAGAAACTCTTCGAAAAGGTGTTGAGAACCTCGCAGAAATGGGCGGGAGCCGATAACATGATGTATGTGGTTGGCGCAACAAAGGCGGAAGAGCTGGAGGGCATTCGCAGGATTGTGCCGGATCATTTTCTCCTGGTACCTGGTGTTGGGGCGCAGGGTGGTAGTCTGAGTGAAGTAGCAAAGTTTGGAATGAACGATCAGTGTGGACTCTTGGTTAACTCCTCCCGCGCTATTTTGTACGCTTCTTCCGAATTGAATTTTGCTGAAAAAGCAGGTGAAGCAGCTCTTGAAACCCAAATTGAGATGAATTTTTTACTTCAAAAGAAAAATTTAATCTGAAAAAATGTTTTAAAATTTTGACTTCATTATCAGGTGGTTGTGTTTTTTTCAATCAAGGAAATTAACAATTAGGGTTCATAATGAAAACGTTACAAAACGTTAAAAAGTGTTTATGAGCCGATTTTCTGGGGAGAATGTTTATTTTTGTTTAGATTTTGAATTAAAAAAGATAGCATGGTTGGTAAAATGTTGACTTTGATTCTGGCTTGTTTACTTCTAATTGAAGGAAACATCCTCGGGGCAAACCCACAACAAAAGAAAGAAAAATCAAAGACGTATCCCTATTTGGCATACCTTCCTAACGGATATCAGGAGTCAATCGGAAAAGAGTGGCCTTTGATTATTTACCTTCACGGTAGTTCCTGTAAAGGCAGCAATCTGGAACGTTTAAAGAAATATGGTCCTCCTTTTTATTTAGATAGGGGAATGCAGGTAGACGCAATTGTCATCTCACCGCAATGTCCTTCAAATCGCAATTGGGTAATTGGCGACTGGTTTGAATCGTTTTATTCCGAAATTTTGGAAAAATACCATGTTGATCCTTCCCGTGTTTACCTGACGGGGATGAGTCTTGGTGGTTTTGGTACCTGGAGTCTTGCCTCGAGATACCCGCAATATTTTGCTGCGATTATGCCTTTGTGTGGAGGTGGCAGACCGGATATGGCTGAGTCTATCAAAGATCTTCCAACGTGGGTTTTCCATGGTGAAAAAGACAGAAAAGTTCGGTTAACGAGATCAGAAGAGATGGTTGAAGCCATGCAAGGTATGGGAAACAGACCTAAATTTTCTGTGCTAAAAGGTGAAGGCCACGATATTCACCATGTCTATTCAGAGCAAAATGTTTATCAATGGTTATTGGCTCAGCATAAAAATGTATATGAAAAGCTGGTAAGTTTGAATTTTTGGTCTCCCAAAACTGATTCTGTAATATCTCAGAAAAAAGAAGAAATTATCAGAGAAGTCAGACAATCCAATATCGCTGGTAAGTTTATGATTAAAGGACAGACTCCTGCTGAGACTACAACCCGTTCGTTCCTTCTCAATTTCTTCAAACCGAAACCATTTGAGCAGTCATCTTTGAAATAGTTTTGTAAACACTTAAAGTTAAGGGTATTTCATATTGCGCTCATTTTCAAAATTGAATCTTTAACTTTAGGTATTCAAAACTCATTCCTTCATGTCCAGAACCTATAATTGGGGAATTCTTGCTCCTGGAAATATTGCCGGGAAATTCGTTACGGAATTAAAAGAACTTCCGAATGCCAAAGTTTTGGCCGTAGGGTCAAGGGATTTAAGCAGAGCCAACGAATTTGCCTCCAGGTTTGACATAGATCGCACATACGGATCCTACGAAAGTCTGGTCTCAGATCCGGATTTGGACATTATCTACATAGCCTCCCCACACATTTTTCACGCCGAACACTCTATACTATGTCTACGGCATAAAAAGGCGGTTCTTTGTGAAAAAGCCTTTGGAATGAGCTCCGGAGAGGTAAGGGAGATGATCCAGACTGCTCAAAATGAGCAAGTTTTTTTAATGGAGGCTTTCTTCACCCCTCATCAGCCTTCATACCTGGAAGCCCGAAAAATACTTGGTTCAGGTGAACTGGGAGAAATAAAGCATCTGCATGGATGGTTTGGGTTCAATAAATCACCTTATGATAGTAACGGCAGACTCTATAATCCGGCGTTGGGCGGAGGAGTAATGCTGGATATCGGATTGTATCCCCTGTTCGACGCGCTATTTTTCTTAGGCAATCCAATAAGTACAAATGTTTCTGCAGATTTGACGGATAATGGGATTGACCAGACTATTTCCGTTTCAATGCAATTTGAAGGAGCTAAAAGCGCCACATTTTTTGCGTCATTTCTTTCAGCGATTGGAGTCGGAACTGATATTTACTGTGAAAAGGGGATGATGCGGTTACGCAGGACTTCCGCTTTAAATCAATGGTTGGAGATTGTTGTCCCAGGAAAACCAATTCGTACAATAAATTGGGATGAATCTCTTTGTGGAATGAAATTGGAGGCATTGGATGTGATGAATTGTCTCGATAATTTGAGGTTTGAAAGCGAAGTTATGGGCCACCAAAACTCGCTTGATTTGATCCGGATGCTTGATTTAATTGGAGAGAAAGCTAGAAAGAAAGGTTAATATCCAGACTCTTATTTACAGGTAGTTATTTATGCATTTTGGCACATATTGTATCAATATGTAACAAAATTGTAATGATAATAATTAAAAATTGTAAAAAAGTATCCTTAGATTTGCCGTGTATTAACTTCTATTAACTAATTATTAACGTCACATGTCTAAGAAAATCATTAGAATTATTCTGATGTGCCTTATTGTGCTGTCATTTAACAGCGTGATGGCACAGAACACGATTACCGGTGTGGTAACGGATGATTCCGGTTCGCCACTTCCCGGTGCGAGTGTTGTTGTAAAGGGTACAACAAAGGGAGTCATTACAGACTTCAATGGTAAGTTTAGCTTGTCTGTTCCAGCAAATGCAAGATTAGTCTTTTCTTTCGTAGGGATGAATAACACTGAGGTTGCAGTTGGAAGTAACAAAACCATCAACATTCAGTTAACAACATCAGCAGTCGGGGTTGAAGAGGTTGTTGTTACTGCAATGGGTATTACCAAGGAAAAGAAATCCCTAGCTTATTCGGTGAGTGAGGTGAAATCTGATGAATTGGTCAAGGCTGGAAACTCGAACCTAATGAAATCACTTGATGGAAAGATCAGTGGTGTGAATCTGACGAGCATTAGTAGCGACCCAACTTCTTCGGTTTTGGTAAATATTCGTGGTACAACGGCAATGCCATCGGCAACCGACGCGAACGTGGCAGTGAAAGGTCAGCCGTTGTACGTAATAGATGGGATTCCTGTTGGGGCTCAAACATTTACGAACAAAAACGGGGTCGACTTCGGCAACATTCTATCTCAGCTCAATCCACAAGATATCGCCAGTATTACCGTCCTGAAAGGTGGTAGTGCAGGTGCATTATACGGATCGGAGGGTGGTAACGGTGTTGTGATGATTACGACCAAATCAGGTAAATCAGGAAAGAAAGGAATTGGCGTTTCTATTTCGACGACCGCAACCATGGATTCACCATACCAGTTCATTGAGGCTCAGACCATATTCGGACAAGGAGAACGCGCCTTCGAATGGCAGTACGATAATACGGATACCTGGGGACCAAAATTGGATGGCAAATACACAGATAGTTTCTGGAATACTAAAACTCAGAAATGGGATAGCGGACCGATGGTTTCTTCAAATGAAAATCGTGTAAAGGCCTATTTGAACACGGGTAGTACAGTTACCACAAACGTGAGTGTAACAGGAAATTACGATAAAGGAGCCTTCCGCCTTTCCTTGAGTAACATGGGCAACGTAGGTGTCATGCCAAATACCAAGACAAATCAAAAGTCGATCAACATTAGTTCTGATTATAAGCTAACCGACAAGATTAAAGTCTCTGCCAATGCAAGTTATATCAGAACTTACTCTCCAAATAAGGCAAATGTCACAGGATCTAACAGTATTTTGAACAGTCTTTTGTTCAATTTCCCGGCGAACCTCCAACCGCTTGCCGACATGAAGAACTACTGGATGACCGGTTTTGATGGCATCTTAATGAATGGTGCGATTCAAAAAACTAACGGTATAGATAAATCGGAAGATAATCCATGGTGGAGCACATATGAGAAGGTCAATATTTTCACCAGAGACAATTTCTTTGGTAAACTGCAATTAGACTGGCAATTAAATAAAAATTTCACATTCCTTCTCCGCACTGGTATGGAAGATGTACGTGAAAATTATGAGTACCGCCAATCTTTTGGACGTACAGCGTTGGCTAGCAGGCCAGCCAGCGGTGATGGTCAATTCACAACAAATACAAACAACAGTTTGAATGTTAACTCTGATGCAATTCTCTCTTTCAACAAAACTGTTGGTAAGTTGGAGATTACGGCTGTTGGCGGTGTAAACTACGCATATAGAAATACCGATACGTATGATGTCAGTGCCGGGGCGCTTTCAGTTCCCGGATTATTTACAATTGGGAACTCATTTCCGGGAAAGCTCAGCGCAAACTATGCCTGGGAGGCTGGCAAAACCTACAGCGTGTACGGAACAGCTGATTTCGCGTGGGATAAGCAATTCTTTCTTGGTGTGACCGGTCGTAATGACTGGAAAGGAAACTTGGCGGAAGAAAAAATCAACTATTTCTATCCCTCTGTCTCCGCAAGCTGGTTGGTGAATGAATCATTCAAATTGCCACAAACGATCGATCTGATGAAAGTTCGTCTTGGGCTGGCCAGTGTTGGTAACGGTCTTTCAAAACTCAGGCCGGTTGATACTTACAGTTTTGATAATCCTGACTGGTCCAGTACAGTCAAAACGGCAAATATCAGTGCCACTCTGGTCGATCCGGATATCAAACCGATGCAATCCGTGACGAAGGAAATAGGTCTCGATCTGTGGCTATTAAAGAAAAGAGTTCAATTTGACTTTACCTACTTCGTGAAAGATCAAAACAATCAATTGGGTGGTATTCCGGTAGTTCAGGGAACAGGTTTCACGTCAATGACTACCAATGTCGGTGATGTTAGAAACAAGGGATTTGAGGCAGGTCTGACATTTGTACCGGTTCGCACCAAAGATTGGTACTGGGATTTTACTACGACTTTAACTCATTACAAAGCACATATTTTGCGCCTTTCTCCAAAATTTGCACCAAACGGTTACGTTTTTGCTTCGTATGATGGCAAAACAAAGGTCAAAATTGCAGAAGGTGAAGAAATCGGAAATATTTACGAAGAGAATCCAATTCTGAGAGTTCAATCAGGAAAATATGCAGGAATGGCCTTATTGGATGGTGACGCGGGTGAATTCCAGAAATCATCCAATGAAAAGGATCGTGCTCAACTTGGTAACTATAATCCGGATTATATTGTCGGAATGAATACAACCGTAAAATACAAGCAGTTTACACTGAATCTGGTTGGAAGTCTACGGATGGGTGGAAAATATGTGTCTGTTAATCAGCAATATATGGACTCAAACGGTCGTTCAATTGAATCTCTCGGTACAGCAAATGATCCCAATAATCCATTCTGGAGTGGCGGTCGCGATGCGGATCACGGAGGTCATCCATGGCCGGCAGTTGGTGCGAGCAAATATGCTGAAATCAACGCTAACAATGACGGTCAGCACGCAGACTTTAGTGATGCTGGTTATGCGAAAGGAGTATTCATCAATCCAAATTTTGCAGGTACCACTCCAAGTGATGCAGACTATATTGTGAATGGCGCTGATCCTAACAACACCTTCTACCAGTACGCATACAATAGCTGGGGAGATTGTATCTGGAACTTTACTTCAACCAGGGTTTACGATGCGACAAACTTCAAATTAAGAGAGGTTTCTCTCACTTATACTGTTCCCAACGAGGTGACAAGTAAATTGAAAATTTTCAATGTTAATGTCTCTTTAATCGGTAGAAATCTAGTTCAGTGGAATGCATCCGGAAGACATGAAGATCCTGAATCTGCATTCTCAGGAGTAGGAGTTAGCCAGGGTATCCTTCGTGCTACTTTACCAAGTGTACGTTCTGTTGGTTTCAAACTGGCACTTGATTTTTAATTTTTGACTTTCACAGTAATAAAAAAATAACTATGAAATCTTTTCTAACAAAAATATCTGTCATATTCTTACTTTTTGCTGTAGTTTCTTCCTGCAGTAAAGATTCACTGAGACAGTATGATTTATTGCAACAGAAAAATGCAGTAGAGTCTTTGAATGACCCCTATTTGCTCTCCTCAATATTGAGGAAAACGTCTCTGTTCTACCAGGATATGGGCTGGGGAAATACTAAATTGCCGGGCGCTGTTCAATATACAGAGCGGAACTTCCAGGGTGGTGATAATTACTATTCCGCCTTCAAACAGTTACCTACGGATATGTATACCGCAATGGATATTCTGAAATTCATTGATGCTTCGATAAAATTGGCTGAAGCCAGAGGCTCAAAAGTACACGTAGGAATTTTTACATCTTTCAGGGTACTGTTATTTCAATTTATGACCGATTTTTACGGCGACGTATATTATACCGAAGCGCTCAAAGGACGCGAGGGGATTCTGTATCCGGTCTATGACAAACAAGCTGATATTTATGCAGGACTGCTGAAAGAGATTGATGGCGCTATCGCAAGTATTAATGCAGGCAATGAAACAATCAGTGCATCCTACGACCTGATGTTTGGGGGCAGTAAAACTCAATGGCAGAAATTCGCGAACTCAGTCAAACTGCGCTTGTTAATGCGTGCCTCATCTAAATCTGAATATTCTTCGAAAATTGCAGCCGCTTCGGCACAACCTCTGTTGACTGAAGATGCAGATTTAAACGCATCGATCGATTATGTTGGTACTACTCCTGTAAATTCATGGGTTGGAGGCCCAAATAACTGGGCTAACAGTGGTGAATTTGAGAAGAGAAGACCCTGCAAAACATTGGTTGATATTATGACAGCCAACAAAGATCCGCGTATTGCTGTCTGGTTCGCGCCTGTTGAAAATCCTTGGACAAACGATCCTTCTCTAAACGGTAAAACGGTTAGTACGACAGATCCGAATGGCTACACTTACACTTCAACCTGGGAATATATCGATAAATCCAATAGCGTTATTGCAGCCCAGCTTCCGAATATTTTGGATGTTGATAAATTGTATGTTGGCTTTATTGCCGGAATGCCCGGTGATTGGAAAAACGGTAACGGCCATTATAATACATCTTTAGGAGGCACGTATGGTAACTTTAAGGTATCAAAATATTCCAAATTGTTCCAACAAAATTCGCATAAGCTGCTGAAAGCTCAGGTGATGAACAAGGATGAAATCCTCTTTGATCTGGCCGAAGCAGCTGTTAAGGGCTATGTGACCGGAACCGCAGATACCTATTACAAAGCAGCTATTAAAGCTTCTATGAAACGATGGGGAGTAAAAGATGCAGATATTGCTACGTATTCAGCTCAATCGTCGATTGCCCTGCCAGCAGACAATGCGGGTAAATTGGCTAAGATTGCCGAACAGAAGTGGGTTGCACTATTCTCAGTAGCAAGCGAGTCCTATTTGGATATTCGCAGGACGCAACTTCCTAACATCTTTAAAAACGGACTGTTGACTACCTATTCATTTCCATTGCGTTACCGCTATCCCGGAAATGAATTAGGACAAAATAAGAATGCATATGATAAAGGTGTTTCAACCTTATCACCTGCAGTCGACGATGAATTCTCAAAAATCTGGCTATTGCAATAGCATCCGATTTTTTTAATAGTAGAGAGGCTGTCTGAAAGGATGGCCTCTTTTGCTTTCCATCCATTTGTCATTGTAACCTTTATGGGAGATTACGCATCTAACATATAAATGTATAACGATGGGAATCAGGGATCGAAATTTTGCGGATGAATTTATTTTCCAGGCTACACGCAGCAGTGGTCCCGGTGGTCAGAATGTCAACAAGGTTAGTTCAAAAGTTGAACTTCGGTTCAATTATTTGAATTCCAACATGCTGGATGATAGGGAGAAGGAAATAATCGCTGAAAAACTGAGCAATAGAATAAATAAGCAGAATGAAATTGTTTTGACTGCCCAATCCGATCGCTCTCAACTGAAAAATAAAGAAAAGGTGATTGAGAAATTCTATTTTTTGATGGAAAAATCTCTGACTCCACAAAAATTGAGGTTTCGGACCAAGCCAACAAAGGGGTCAATTGAAAGAAGACTCGAATCGAAACGAATCAATGCGGCCATTAAAGCTAACCGCAGTGAACCTGAGGTTTAATTTTTTTTATTATTTTCGGCGAGACTTTCAAACTATTTCTGATAACGAAATCCTTCAAATGTTTCAAGTTGTATCTGTCGTTTTTGAATAGACGTTGAACAATTTATGGTTTCTTTCAGACAGATAAAATTTCAACTTTACCATGAATTGTTCCTATCGAATTTTATTCTTGCTTCTTTTCCTTACGACCATTAGTAACGCCCAACCCTCCATTAAAGCTGTATTCGTGCAAAAATCTCCGACGATAGACGGAAGATTGAATGAGGAGGTTTGGAATAATGCGGCTAAAGTGGATCAGTTAATCCAGCGGGAACCCAATCAGGGAAAACCTGTCTCTGAGAAGACCAATTTTCTTATTTGCTATGATGCCAATTTTCTGTACGTCGGGATAAAATGTTTTGATGATCCTAAGAAAATTACAGCCAAAGAAATGGCTCGTGATGTCAGCTTGGGAAATGATGACAGAATTCAGGTCATCCTGGATACGTACCTCGATCACCGCAACGGTTACTGGTTTCAAATTGGTCCCCGGGGGTCAATCGGCGACGCGACAATTAGTGAGAATGGGGCGGTATTCAATAAAGACTGGGATGGTCTCTGGGAAGGAAAGGCTCACATCGTGGCCGACGGATGGGAAGCAGAAATGGCTATCCCATTTAAAACGCTCGGTTTTGATAAGTTCAATCCGAACTGGGGTATAAAATTCATCCGGCATATTAAACGAAAATTGGAGATGTCTTATTGGCCTACCGCTAATGTCAATGCATATAAATTTCAGGTCTCCGATGCCGGATTGCTCGAAGGAATTCATAACATTACGCAGGGTATCGGACTTGACATATCTCCTTATGTGATTGGAGGACTGAATACTAAGAAGGATACGAAAAATAAGTATATGTCAAAGGCCGGGCTCGATATGTTCTATCAGATAACACCCAGCTTAAAATCTTCGCTGTCGATAAACACGGATTTTGCCGAGACGGAGGTCGATGACAGACAAATTAATCTAACACGTTTTGGACTTCTCTTTCCTGAAAAGCGTGATTTCTTTCTTGATGGATCCAGCCAGTTTTCTTTTGGAATACAGGGCGATGACGCCAATGCTTACGGGAAAGGGATCATTCCCTTTTTCTCTCGCCGCATGGGATTAGATACTAATGGTTCTCCGATTCAAATAAATTATGCGGCGAAATTGACTGGTACAATTAACAAGTGGAATATCGGGGTGATGCATGTAAATGACGAGCATACCACCGGGAATACCAACTTCTCGGTAGCCAGAATTTCAAGAAGCATTGGTAATGAGTCTTCGATGGGTGTCATTGGTACGTATGGGAATGCTGTTTCGCCGGCAGAAAATTTTGTTGGAGGGTTGGACTTGAAATTAGCCACCTCAAAATTTAAAGGGAATAAGAATCTTTCGCTGATATTATTTGGATTGAAGTCTACTACTAAAGGTTTGTCCAATGATGATCTTTCATGGGGTGGAACCATCTCATATCCAAATGATTTTCTCTCCTTCAGTCTTGGTCACCACGAAATTGGCAAAAACTTTGTTGCAGGGATGGGCTTTGTCCCCAGAACCGATATTAAGCAATCGTATGGCAATATTCAGATTGGTCCACGGTTAAAAAAATGGGGCATTTTGCAGACTTTAACCGGAGTAGGATTCAATCACATTGTTAATTTTTCCAATGTTTTGGAATCCAGGCAAATCAGCTACCTGCCGTTGAAAATTAGATTTAAATCCGGCGAAGAATTCTCGTACACCATTAACAGTGAATATGAATACCTTGAAAAGCCCTTCAATATCTATTCGACCTATGTAATACCCATAGGCACCTATAATTTTTACAGACATTCCCTGAGTCTGGTAAGTGCGGGCAGCCGAAATTTTGCCGGCGATATTTCATATATCTGGGGAGACTTCTATAATGGATCGCGACGGGATATCAATGCTGGTATCAATTATAAAGTTGCCGTACCACTCTTTATCGGGGCCAGATATAAACAGAATGATGTCACCTTGCCGGCAGGAGCCTTTATAACGCGCATCTACCAGGTTTATGCAAATATTCTGTTTAGTCCAGAGGTTACGTTCAATAACTATCTACAGTACGACAATAATTCCAAAACAGTGGGGGTTCAATCCAGATTCCAATGGATTGTAAAGCCCGGAAACGAAATCATCATCGCATGGACGACAAAATTATCCAAACCTCTCGAGCGTTATGTAATGGACGAGAGTGCGTTAAGACTCAAGATAAAATACAATATTAGATTCTAGACAGGAGATATAAGATATAAGACATGAGACATCAGATAGAGCGTTCCTAAATCTCAAGTCTCATGTCTTATATCTTATATCTCAGTTGGGTTGTGCGGCTGAATTTGCCTCCTCTTACGAAGCTCTTCAACTTAACAATCCCGGATACCTTCACAGGAATAGTGTACAAATGACTTTGCGCTGTAGGTTCTGATCCGTCAGTTGTGTAACGTATTTCCAATCCGGGGAACTCAACATTTGCATGAAGGAATCCATCTTTTATAATAGCGCCCGGCAATGGTATGCGAAAGTTATATCCACCATTTAGAACGCTTAGTCGCGGTAATTCCCTTGATCCCAATAAATTTGCTAATTTATTCCATTCCAGATTAATCTGCTTTTCTCTGGCAGACTGGTTTTCAATGGTCTCCCATGATCTTTCAGAAGACCATGCCGTCTCAGAAAAGGCAATTAACCTTGGTAGATAATAATATTCGAGCATTTCAGGACCTTTAATCGTCTCGCTCCAGATCTGCGCTTGCACTCCCAAAATATTTTTGCGTGCTTCGGGTTTTAAATGAACTTTCGCCTGGTACTCTTTTTCTGCATCTATTGAGCGTCCCATCGCCGTTTTTGTAGTTGTTTTAAAAAGATCGAACGGAGCGAAAGCATAAAAATCTTTGGTATCCAAAAATCCGGCCCAATAGTTACCTGGTTCTTCAGGATCTTTATCGTACGGAAAATCGAGATAGAAATTGGAGACATCACATAATACAACGTTGTAGCCGGCGTTTGCCATTCTATATCCTAAATCTTCAGCGCCTTCGGTGTTGTTCCAGAGATAGGGCAGAAGTCCTTTCCCCACAAATTCTTTGTTTGGTACGGGATTTCCATTTTCATCATTCAACAAGGCCGCTTCTTCCCACCCCCCAATATCTTTTACACCGTTATTTTTCAAAATAGCTGAGATTCTTCCAAAACAATATGCCTGCAAACTTTTTTCATCCGGCTTAATCTCAGGATGGTCAGACAAAAGCTTCTTGACCATTGGCGATCCGTTCCAGGCTCCGATGGCGACTTCATCTCCTCCGGTATGGAAAATATCCATTGGTACACCCGCTTTTTCGTAAAGTTGTTTGATACCCTTGACCGCGGCATCATAGAAATGGAAGACCGATTCGCGACCAACGCAAACCACATTATCATGATAGCCCTGTGCCGAAATGTATTTTGAGGTATCTGCCGGGTCGATCAGCCTGAATTCATTGGCTTCGGTTTCTTTACCCTCTTTCATAAATCTCTGATAGCGAAACTCCATAGATTTTATTGCAGACCGCACGTGAGCGGGAAAGTTTATCACCGGTATAACGGTTATATGTCTCTCTTTCGCATATTTAAGCATTTCAACGAATTGTCCGGAAGTGAAGTAGCCGGTTCCATAACCCTCTTTTGGGTTAGCAAAGGGGCCGCTGCCATACGACGGATGCAGAAGCGGATCAGTCATCTTTCCATGCAACCTTCGACTTCCAATCTCGGTCAATTCCGGTAATCCGGGAATCTCGACTCTCCATCCTTCATCTTCCATAAAATAGAAAAGAAAGCGATTCAGCTTGTAAAAAGCCATGATATCCAGCATTTTCAGAACTGTCTCCTCAGATTGAAAATTACGCGACATGTCAAAATGCAATCCACGGTAGGGAAACCTTGGTGAATCAAATAGTTGTACGGTGGGAGTTTTTAACTGCTTTTGAGGCTGAGTGTACTGTTTAACAGGAAGCAATGCCAAAAAACTCTGAATGCCATAGAAGACTCCCGCAGCATCGTAACCCGTTACAGACACGCCACTTTCGGTGCTCACACGTAGGTCATAACTCTCAGGCTTATTTTCTCTCGATTTCCCTATCTGAATTGAAAATGATGGCTTTATTTTTGGAGTTCCCTTCTGAAGTTTGAATTCCAATCCGGTTAAATCCTTTAGCTTCTTATCCAAATAATTTGCCTCCTGTTCCAAGCCGTCTCCAAAAAATAGCTGCCAGCTGGTATCAATAATTACTGAGTCGCCTCCCGATTTGAGCGATTTTGGTGTGGGCAATAATCCTGGCAGTGAATTTGACGCTAATAGGCTAACAGACTGATTCCCGAGGTAGCGGCTTTCCGGTGTCGGAACAGGTGTTATGTCCGATTGGGTTCGCTTTAGTTGCTCCTGTCTGGTGAACGGTACAATTGTTTGTTTGGCAACTGGCACAATGCCCAGCTCTTTACCGCTTGAATCATAGAAAACAAAATAGATACCCAAAGGTGCATCAGTATTTTTTATCATGAAACCGGTGCCGCAATAGCCGATTTTTATCGAGTCGCCCGGTGGTAGCCGAAAGCTCTTGGATGGAACCAGCTTAAACCAGTCTCCATTAATATGAACTACACTGGCTGCGCGAATGGAGTCTGTTATAATCGGGGTGGGGGGCATCTGCGAAAAAAACATCTCCCAGCCCTTATTTTCAAGGGTCATTTTACTGTGGTTGTAAATCGTAAATGAGGCCAATGCCTGGTTTTTTCCCTGGTACATGTTCGTGATTAATTCCCATTTCACCTCAATTTCCGTCTTTCCTGGTAGGGTAGTGGCATAATTACTACAACTGTTAAATAGATAAATACTGCCCAAAAGGAGGGTCAAAGTGAAAAATTTAGTCATTTCTGGATCGTTAAATAGTTAGTAAAGAATAGCTTAAAAATCGACAATTAATTATTTCTGATTTTATGTTGATTCGTTTATAAAAACATTTGGATGATTAACTTTAAAAGAGTTTTCAACACTACTTTTCCTTTTAAAATTAACGAATCTGCTTTAAAACTACGAACTATGACTGAAACAAAACGATTAGTTTCACTAGACGCCATGCGGGGGTTTACTGTGGCGGCTATGATTCTGGTAAATTATCCGGGGAGTGAGCAATTTTCCTATGGGCCACTCAATCACACGAAATGGAATGGATTATCACCCACAGACTTGATTGCCCCAATATTTCTTTTTGTGGTAGGTGTGTCTATTGCCTTTGCGTACACCCGAAGATTAGAAATGGGATCGCCGAAGTCCGAAATGTACAAGAAGATTGTCGGGCGTTCGCTTAAAATTTACCTCGTCGGACTCTTTCTAAATCTTCTGCCGGATTTTAACTTCTCCGATTTACGTTACACAGGAACGCTACCGCGGATTGCCCTTGTATTCTTATTCTGTGCCATCCTTTTTCTTAACACCAACTGGAAAAAACAGGCCTGGATCGGCATGGGTATTTTAGTCGCTTACTGGTTAGCCATGTTGTTTATCCCCACTCCAGGTTATGACAGACCGATGCTTGAGCCCGGAATAAACCTGGCTGCATGGATTGATACAAAATTTCTCCCCGGTACGATGTGGCAAAAAACCTGGGATCCTGAGGGTATTCTCAGTACCTTTCCTTCATTTGTAACGGGTATCTCAGGTATGATTGCGGGACGGCTGATGCTAGGCAACATGGAGAAAAAGGATAAAGCGCTGTATCTTATGGTTGGAGGCTTTGTTTCGTTGATTCTTGGATACTTGTGGAACCTTCATTTCCCATGTAATGAAAATATCTGGAGTAGTTCATTCGTCTTGATTACATCCGGCGTGGCCGCTCTTGTACTCGGGACTACCTATTATCTGATTGATGTACTGGGTATGACCAGGTTTACCCAAAGTGGCATTATCTTTGGTGCGAACGCTATCGCTGTATATTTTCTTGCAGACATATGGGCTCTATTTTTCTATGAATTGAAAATTGGTGGTGCACCATTGAACGATCATTTTCTTACGCTTCTTGCAAATGTGCCACCTTCTCCCCAATTTTGGAGTATGATATATGCCATCCTGTTTGTACTGTTAAATTTTGTACCCGCTTATTTTCTGTACAAAAAGAAAATTTTTATCAAACTTTGAAAAGGAATTTTTGTTCTCTTTGAATTAATTATCGGTCAATAAGCTACCATGAATATTGATATCTACACATTTGCAGTTGCCCTGGGAATAATTTACATTATTCAGCTTACCATATTTGTAATCCAGTATTATTATCATAAAAATTATCAGGGACCTGGGTGGTGGGTATTATGGAACTTAACCGCAATTTTGGGCTTCGCCTTTATGCTTAGCAGGCAGATACAATCCTTTGAACGTGTAGCGATTTTAGGCCAAAATTCAACATTGATCGTATCTACGATATTTCTCTACTTCGGAATCATGCGTTTTTTGGGACACAAGGGGCGAATGAGGCTTTTGATATCTGTATTTATCGTATTTGTCGCATATCTTTCATATTACACGTTTCTGGATGACAATATCCATTTGCGATCCATTGCAATTTGGCTAATATCCTCATTCATAACCATTATTAGCGCCTATGATCTTTATAAGTATAAGTCTAAATCAGTTGCGATTTCGGCCAATATTTGTATTCTGATTTTTTTAGGCCATGGCCTTTTTTCTGCTTCAAAGGTCATTTTTCTGTTGAGTGGTCAGAACATACCGACCCTCACCGCCGGATCGATGTTAAACATATCTTCTTACATTGAAATGCTGGTTATATCCATTTTCTGGACTTTTTCATTAATCATGATGGTCGACCAACGACTTACGTCAGAAATGAAAATTGCGAAAGACCACTTTGAAGTAATATTTGATACCTCGCCAGATGCTATTATTATTACCAGCTTGTCCGACGGATCTATTACATCAATAAATGATAAATTTTACGAGCTTTCGGGTTATACAAAAGATGAATTAATCGGAAAAACAACATTGGATTTGAATCTATGGATGAATTCGGAAGAGCGCAGCGAATATGTTTCCCACGTTCATAAGCATGGATATTATTTCGATTATGAAACGGTATTTCAAGTCAAAAATCACAAACTAATTCCAAGTTTGATGTCAAGTAAGGTGATTAGTTTGAATGAGAAGCTGCAAATGGTGAGCATCATCCGTGATATCTCCTCTCAAAAGAAACGAGAAATGGAAATACTGGAGGCAAATTTAAAATTGCAAACCACTATTTCTGAAAAGGACAAATTTTTCTCGATAATAGCGCACGATTTGAGAAATCCATTTAGTACTTTCCTTGGATTAACCGAGGTAATCGCCGATGAGTCTAATGACCTGCCACTCAAGGAAGTAGTTCAATACACAGCGCAGATGCGGGATTCTGCCCGAAATCTTTTCGGATTGCTCGAAAACCTGTTGGAATGGTCAATGTTAAAACAAGGATTATCCCGATTCTTGCCTGTTCAAAAAGAACTTATTCACGAGATAAAAGAGTGTTCAGCTAGCTATTCCGAAACTGCGGCGAAAAAACAAATCGCCTTGATATATCAAATACCCGAAAGCACGATGGTCTATGCTGATCCCAATATGTTGCGCTCATTAATCAGAAATCTTCTTTCAAATGCGATCAAATTTACTCCTGTAGGTGGTTTCGTCACAATTTCTGCTGAAACACTGGAAGACAACAGCTGTGTCATCTCAATTAAAGATACCGGAATTGGATTAAGTGAAGATTTACTGAGCCAACTCTTCAAGATTGGTTCGAAAACGGCGCGAACCGGTACAAATGGTGAAGGTAGCTCCGGACTAGGTCTTCTGTTATGCAAAGAGTTCGTTACCAAGCACAATGGTGAAATTTGGGCTGAGAGCAGGGAAGGAGAAGGGTGTGTCTTTTATGTAAAATTACCTTCTTCGGGTAAGGTTTAAGATCAAAAAGTCAAGAAATTTTCAATCGATTAAAGTTTTCGGCAAGCATAAACTTCACATCACTCTCAGTCTGTTGAAGTATTTCGCCTAGTTTTCTGTAAATAACCTGGATGGGAATGTCCGAGGTATCAGTCTCGCAGTAAAGTTTGGATGTTGGAATAATCTTAACGGAGGATTGAATCTTGGAATCAGGGTACATGATGGCCTTCCCAATCGAAAAATGAAATCCACGTTCTAACAGCCGCTCTGTTAATTTAATACTTCCATTGAATCCATGTAATACCTTGATAACAGAATATTTATTGCAAATATCAATCAATTCATCCCAAGCCTTGACGCAATGCAGGATCACCGGTTTACCTGATAATGATGCTTTTGAAAGATGCACATCAAAGATCTCCAGCTGCAACTTCATAGGTATTTTGCACGACTTATCGAGCCCGGTTTCTCCCAAAGCGACCATATTTGGATTTTCCGCAAATTGATCGAGTATGTTGATCAACTCAAGAGTTGAAAGTTGATCGGCATACCAGGGATGTAGTCCGGCAGAGAAAAGTACATCCGGAACAGCTAAAGATTCGTGTAATAACTTATTATACACGATAATAATATCTTTATTGGTATCCTGTCTATGCGTATGAAGGTCGATATATGGGTTCACGAGATCAGCTAAATTGGATCGTCTTCTGCAATTTGTTACTCTCCAGACAAGCTTCCAGAATCCGGATAGTCATAAGCGCTTCCCCAGGTTGTACTTTAAGTGGCTCCCCTTCGCGGATGGAAAGATAAAGATCCTTGTAGAAATTGGAATAGTTTCCGGGTATTGTCTCAATATTACCTTCAAAATGCAAATCGTTCAGCGTGGTATTGAGCTTTCCCCAATCGCTCTTTGGTTCCTTTCCCCAATCAGGTTCGTTGGGTAACCGGTTAACTTTGAGCATTTCTTCCTGAGGATCAGCCCCAACTTTGACAAATGATCCCTCAGTACCATGAATAATGAACTGCGGTCCCATTTCCCGAACCAGGTATGAGCATCGAAGTACAGCATCAAATCGCTCATAATGAAGTCGAATACTGAATTGATCTGTTGTTTTCCCGCCTGTTCGCAAGATGGACAGATGTGCCGTTACTGCCCTGGGTTTCCCGAAAAGCACCAAAGTTTGGTCTACGACGTGCGATCCCAAATTGAAAAGAACGCCAGTTCGCTCATCGCCTTCCTCCTTCCAGGTTCCTTCCTGGATATAATTCCGATATCGATCGTAATGGCATTCAAACTCCACTATCCGTCCCAATAATCTGTTTTCAAGAACCTTCTGAACAGTCAGAAATCCGCCGTCCAACCGACGATTTTGGTAAACTGTAAGCAGTACATTATTGCGCTTCGCAATTTCTATCAGAGCAACCGCATCTTCGCTGTTTTTGACGAATGGCTTTTCCACCACCACATGCTTTCCTGCCTCCAGTGCCATCTTAGCCATTTCAAAATGGAGATAATCCGGCGTGTTGACGACGACCAGCTCTACTACCGGATCGTGGAGAATTTTGTCGAAATCCTTTACGATTATGGCTTGCGGGTATAGTTTTTCTGATATTCGCTGGTTGCGTTCCAGAATTTTATGGATTTTATAGTGAGGTAGAACTTTAAGCGACGGACCATGGAAAACCTGTCCTGACATTCCAAAAGAGCAAAGCGCTGTTACTATTGGCTTCATAAATGAATCGTTTAATATTATCAAAGTATTTTTTCAATGCATTGAAGAGCTTCTGTGTTCTTCTGCGGAGTTTCCGGGTTCGTCCCGAATAACTACATCCATCTCTTCCTTCTGAAATAGATTACCATCGAAATGGTTGCTGCAATGCACACAAACCAAAACATCGCGTACCCCCAGCGCCATTCCAATTCAGGTAAAAACTTAAAATTCATGCCATAGACTCCTGCGAAAAAAGTCAACGGAATGAAGAGGGCAGAGAAGATGGTCAGTACCTTCATTATCTCATTCAATTTCAAGCTAACGCTGGAAAGATACAAATCCATCAAACTCGAGGTAAGATCACGCAAACTATCAAGCGTCTCAATTATTTGAACGGTGTGATCGTATAGATTTCTGAAGTAAAGCCTTGCCTCATCATGCACCAATCGATGATCTGAGCGCTCCATCTTATTGATCAGCTCCCTGACAGGCCAGATAGATCGGTTTACATAGACTAGCCTTCTCTTCATCCGGTAGATTACTTCCTGATTGGCATTTCCCGGATTCAGTATTAGTTCACTTTCGATGTTCTCAATTGAATCGCCGATATCTTCGAGAATAACAAAGTACTGGTCAATCAATATATCGGCCAGCGTGAATGCGAGATAGTCACTTTGCATTTTGCGGACTCTTCCCTTACTAGTGAGAATCCTTGTTTGCAATGAATCAAACAATTTGGATTCGGATTCGTGGAATGAAAGAACATATTTATCACCCAGAATTAGGCTAACTTGCTCTATTGTCACTTCTTTGGTTTCCGGATCCAGCAGCAAAGCCTTAAATATTAGAAAAATATAATCATCTCTTTCCTCCATGCGAGGCCTCTGAGTTGTATTGGATATGTCTTCCAATTCAAGGTTATTGATATGAAATATCTCCCCAAAACGAGCTATGATATCTGGATCGTGAACCCCTGAAACTTGAATCCATTTAATCTTGTCTGAATCCAAAAATTTCTTCACGTGCTCAGGCTGTTCTATAATAAACTCCGCAACCTCATTCTCATTGTATTCAATCAGTTCGATTTTCGTTTTGGCTGCACGTGGTACGCCAATGTATTGTATCGTTCCGGGAGGAGTATCTTTACCGGATGACAAGGGAACAAACTTACGTACATCCAGCTTTTTGAATTTATTTCTGTTTTTCATCCCATAAATAAAAACTCCTTCATAATATTCTTAATTTTAGCAGGTCGCAAAAGTCGCGGAGTTTTCCGTATAAAAATAGCAAAACTTTGTAGCGTTTATAATTTCTGACAATTTAAATGAGAATGAAAAACAGAGTAATACTTTCATTTGTCCTGATGTTTTTTCTGGTAGGAGCCAAGGCCGGAAGTACGGATAATACAACAATTCAAAAATTAACGAAAGTTGATTTTTATGAAAAAATAATGAACCTGGAGAAGAATCCAAATACCTGGAAATATACAGGCAATTTACCGTGTATTGTCGATTTTTATGCAGACTGGTGTGGTCCATGCCGCACAGCCTCTCCAATTCTGGAAGAGCTGGCGGAGAAATACAAAGGACAAATTGTGGTTTATAAAATAAATACTGATCAGGAAAAGGAGCTGGCAAATGCATTCAGAATCCAAAGTATCCCTGCATTTTTATGGGTGCCTAAAGACGGAAAGCCCACGATGAGTGCCGGTATCGCATCAAGCAAGGAAGAAACCAGGGCCATGTTTGAGAAAATGATTAAGGAAGTGCTGCTTAAGAAGTGAAAAAATAACAGTGAAAAATGAAAAATGGGAGTCGCTGAACTCCCATTTTTCGTTTTTCACTATTCACTATTCACTATTATCTTCTTACTTCTATTTTAAGACTTCATCTAATTGCTTTAAGATCGGGTCAGTAGAAATTTTATTACCAACGGCTCCCTCCATCCAAAGCTGAGGAATTAACCTGCCTTGCTTATAGATGCGGTCAATTTCATCAGAGAATTTCTTTCCTTTTAGAAATCCTTCAATTTGAAATTCGATGATTTGTCCGTAGGAGTAAGCGGCCAAATAGAGTGGATTAGAAATCATGTGCGAATAAATGGCCAAAATGGGCTGATCCTTGACTCCAAAAACAGGAGCAAAGTAATCGTTCCAAACTTCGGTAGAAATCTGTACAACGGCCTTCTTTAGTTCTTCAGAGGTAGCATTCGGATTAGCATACATCCATTTCCATGTTCGCATATCCACCAAACCAACACCCATAATTTCCATTAAGGTCCAGGAAGCATCCAGGATGCTCAATTTTTTCAAATTCTGGTCTTGGGCCGAAAGTCCTAAAAGACTGAGATCACGACTTTGAAAGACAAATGCCAAAGCTTCTGTAAAGGCGGTGCTTGGAACTCCGTTCATCATAAAATAATCGACATCATACAAAGAAATCGTCTGTTCTACATTATGCCCAAATTCATGAACTGCAATATTATAGCCTTTATAATCCATCCCGGTAGGGGCTATTCGGGTGCGAAGGTGCGCCTTTTCTCCCTTCATCCCGGCTCCCCAGGCGTGCCCTGAACCGCGGGCGGGATCCACTACAATCTTATCAGCCAAATAGGAAGCCCGTTCTTTGCTCCAGCCTAATTTTTCAAGCATTTTGGGCATGTCGTTCTGAAATGCCTTTGGATCCGGATACTTTGTTGTCGTCATTCCATTGAGTTTATCCTGCGGAAACTCGCTCCTGGCCTTGAAACCGTCATACCAAATATCGAAGGCCTCCAAATTTCTACCCAGGCGTTCAGATATAATCTTACCCACTTTTACCAATTGCGGCGACTTTAGATATTGTACGAAAAGAGCTTCAACTTCCTCTTGCGGGATTTCCATTTCTCCGGAAAATTTGCGCTGAATGAATGTATTCATGGCTGGCTCAAAAGGATCGACTGCCTGCTGGGCATGAAAATTATTAAGAATCTGCTGGTAACGGGAATTTGGTTCAGGCTCACAAGCAACTACCTTTCCGTTCTCCAACACCTGATTTGAATAGGGTTTCCAAATGTATGCAGGGTTGTTGATAACCTTTCCCGGGATATCCTGATTGATAATGTGCTGCATTACATTGTAAATCATCTTTTGCTTGACCAGCCCTTTGTCTTTCTCTGCATAATCGGCCTTTATTTCATCCCGCAGATTCCAGTGTGAGAGTAGCGACATTTTATCCGGAAAAAGTTGAGCGCCATCTTCGGTTCTAAGCGACCCCATTTGAATATTGTATTCGGCGATGTAAATATCAGACTCTGCGCTCACTTCAGCCACTTTCTGGGTAACCTCTGCAGGTATCCTTGATACAAATTGATCTCCCATTCTTGCGGCAGCCCATTGCGCACGACTCCAGTTTTTCCCTTCGGTTTCTTTTTCCTTCAGTGGGATATATGGGAAATTAAGCGCCACAACAAATGCAATTTTGTTTTTATAAAGATCGTCCTGCAAATGTGCCCCAACAGAATACCCGCTAAAAATTTTATCGATATCGAGCAATTCTCCGTTGTTAAGGTCGACATTTTGACGCAAGTCGAGTGTGATTTTGTTGAAATGCCCCCCGAGTGATTCGAAATACGAAGACAATTTATTTAACAGCAACTCTTTGCTGTGTTGATCTCCGATGAAATTTTTCACACAAAAGCTGATGAATTCACTCTCAGTTCCATCAGTGGTGGTCCACAGGGAAGCTGCATGTTTGACTCCCTTTTGAATTGCGGCTTTCATAGGCGCCCCATTTTTGAGGACTAGCGAATCAATAGCTGTCTGGATGCATTGTTCGGTCAGTCTGGGATTGTTCGTTTTTTTGGGTTCAGTTTTCACGGTAGTGGTGCATGCGGTTAAAATCATTGCGACAAAGAAAATAAGATACTTCATGACTGTTAATTGTTAGTATATAATGCTGTCCGGCAGAAAATAAAAGGTAATTGCTGTTAATCTATATCAGGTGCTTATATTTGTGTAGAATTGAGATCTTTCTAACAAAAGTAGATAAAAATTGATCTTTCTGAACCAATAATCTAATCAACATGCGATATCTGATTCTCGTTCTGTTTTTTTTCGCACTTAATAGCGGAGGAGTGGGAAATTGTTATGCCACAAAAATTTTAACCGTAGAAAACCTGAGATGTGAATCAATGGTTAACCCACTGGGTATAGATGCGAAGGTGCCTCGTTTTAGCTGGCAAATACACTCTTCTGAGCGAAATAGTATGCAAATGTCCTATCGGATATTGATTTCAGATGCACCAGAAAATCTAAAACGAAATATTGGAAACTGCTGGGACTCGAAAACGGTCATGTCCGACCAATCCATTATGGTTCCATATGAAGGAAAGCCTTTGTCGCCGAATAGAAAATATTATTGGAAGGTACTGATCCAAGATAATACCGGCTTTGAATCTGCCTGGAGTACGGAAGCATGGTTTCAAACTGGTCTGCTGACAGCGAAAGACTGGGGCGCGGCACAATGGATCGGTTATGAAAACCTTCCGGATTCACTGAAAATTGTTCCGGGGATACATGGATCTGGTGAAAATTTGGGTAAAAAGGGCGTAAACAGGAGTGTCGTTCCTTTGTTTAGAAAGGAATTTGACTTAAAGAAAAAGATTATTAATGCGACATTATATATCAGTGGTTTAGGTCAGTATGAAGCTTCTTTGAATGGGCAAAAGATTGGACAAAGTTTTATGTCACCGGGTTGGACAGACTATGACAAAACCTGTCTGTATAATTCATATGATGTAACCAAACTTCTTAAGGAAGGAAACAATGTTCTGGGCGTAGTGGTCGGAAATGGATTTTACAATATTAACAGAGAGAGATATCGGAAATTGGTCATCGCTTTCGGGTATCCCAAGGTGAAATCCACCTTAAAAATCGAATTTAGTGATGGGACTTTTGCTGAGATTGCCTCTGGTACTGACTGGAAATGCACCCCTTCGCCGATCACATACTCGAGTATTTACGGCGGAGAGGACTATAATGCATCGCTGGAGCAACCGGGATGGGATCAATCCGGATTTGACGATTCGAAATGGAAAAGTGCGATACTCGCAACGGTACCCGCAGGGAGACTTTCCGCGGAAGCGGACTATCCCGTGACAGTGAATCAGTCTATACAAGTCAAGAAAATTGACAAACTTTCTACTGGTAAGTATGTATATGATTTTGGTCAGAACGGTTCCGGAATTGTTGAACTTAAAGTAAAAGGGAAGAAGGGAACGGTGATAAAATTGACTCCCGGTGAATTGATTAATTCACAAGGGGATGTCAATCAGAACGCTTCAGGGTCTCCCTACTTTTTTTCGTATACGTTGAAGGGCGACGGCGTCGAAGTTTGGCGACCGAAGTTTTCCTTCTACGGCTTCAGGTACGTATCTGTTGAAGGGGCTACTCCCTCAGCAGCTGACCCAAAGAGCGACTTGCCGCAGATTATTGGGTTAACCATGTTGCATACCTGCAATTCTTCCCCAAAAACAGGTGATTTCACCTGTTCTAACTCACTTTTCAACCAGATCTATTCTCTGATTGATTGGGCCATTCGCAGCAATCTCCAAAGCGTGGTAACGGATTGTCCGCACCGTGAAAAGCTTGGGTGGCTTGAACAGACCTATTTGATGGGTGCTTCTTTGCATTATAATTACAATCTCTATCCTTTGTATAGAAAGGCGATCCGGGATATGATCGATTCCAGAACATCTGAGGGTCTGGTTCCCGATATCGCCCCCGAATACGTGGAGTTTGAGAAAGGCTTCCGCGATTCGCCGGAGTGGGGAAGCGCAGCAGTTATCCTGCCATGGATGTTATGGGATTGGTATAGAGATAGGTCAATTGTCGAGGAGGCTCTGCCTATGATGCAAGATTATGTAGCCTATTTGGGCACCAAAGCAACTGACAATATCCTTTATCATGGTCTTGGTGACTGGTTTGATTATGGGCCCAAATCGCCCGGTGAAGCCCAACTTACTCCTAAAGCACTAACAGCGACGGCAATATACTATTATGACATCAAATTGCTGGTTAAGATGATGAATCTTTGTAAACGAACCGCGGATGCTGAAAAACTGGATTCACTCGCCGCACGAGTAAAAGCGTCTTTTAATGCAAAATTTTTCAATAGTGCCGCCAATGTATATTCAACTGGTAGTCAGACTTCTATGTCAATGCCTCTGTGCGTTGGTTTGGTGGATGAACGAAATCGTGCTAAGGTATTTAGCAACCTGGTCGATTCCATTAAAAGGACAAAAAATGCGTTGACAGCCGGTGATGTGGGGTTTCACTTTTTGGTGAAAGCCCTGGAAGAGAATGGTGGTTCTCAAATCCTCTTTGATATGAACTTCCGGAATGACGTACCTGGCTATGGATTTCAACTTAAAAAGGGAGCTACTGCATTAACCGAATCATGGCCTGCCTTGGAAGTCGTTTCAAACAATCATTTGATGCTTGGTCATTTAATGGAGTGGTTTTATACCGGTCTTGGAGGAATCAAACAAGACACTGGCAGCGTCGCGTTTAAAAATATCATTATCAGGCCTGAAATTGTAGGTGATATTACCACGGCCAGTACACGCTATTTATCTCCATATGGCACGATTAAAAGCGATTGGAGAATAAAGAATGGAGTATTGGAGATGCAGATTACGATTCCATCAAATACGACTGCTTCAATATTTTTTCCCATAAAGTCTGAGATTCAGGTTCTGGAAAATGGAAAGAAAACAGAATTTTTCAGATCTGCAGATGGGAAATATTTTTGCAGGGTCGGATCGGGGAATTATATATTCAAAATGAAGTACTAATTTAGCTTTGGGATCGAAGTTTTACCCAAACATTAAAATTCCGGATATGACGCGCCTAATTTTTTCTGCTCTATTTATTTTATTGTCGCTTATCTCTAATTCACAAACTGTTACAATGCAGAATGCGTTACATTTCTACGTTGGAACATATACTGATAGCGGAAGTGAAGGTATTTACCGGTTTGGACTGGACACCATTACCGGGAAATTACATAGTAATGGATTAGCCGTTTTGTCAGAGAATCCATCCTATCTGGCCCTGACAAAAAGCGGCAATCAGTTGTTGGCCGTAAGGGAGACGCTCGACAAACAAAATCAAGCTATGGGCTATGTCGAGCTTTTCAATATTGACAATTCCGGAAATTTGTCTTCGGTAAATATGGTTTCGAGTGGCGGTGCTCACCCTTGTCATGTAGCCGTTAATGCGGATGGGGCAGTCATCGCCTCTAATTATACCGGAGGAAATGTTGCATCTTTTCGAATTGGACCCAACGGAGAATTGTCTGAAGCACTGTCTGTTGATCAGCATTCCGGGTCTGGTCCAGTTGTTGGGAGACAGGAAGGGCCACATGTCCACAGCGCTCTTTTTGAACCGAATGGCAAACGGATTTTCGTGGCCGATCTGGGAACAGATCAACTAAAAGTTTATACCCTTGATAAATCTACTTTTGCCCTTAAGCCATATAGATTTCCTGAAATTAAAATGGCTCCAGGAAGCGGACCCAGACATATGGCAATTCATCCGAACCGAAAATTGCTATTTGTTGCCAACGAACTGAATAGTAGTGTTACGGTTGTTGCGCTCTCTGAAAAGGGTAATTTTAAGGTTTTGGAGACGGTGTCGACACTCCCGGCAGACTTTTCGAAAAAGAACACGTGTGCCGACATACATCTTTCACCGGAAGGAAATTTTTTGTATGTCTCCAACCGGGGAATGAACAGCATTTCCATTTTTGCTGTAAATGAAAAGGAAGGAAAGATCAAATTGATAGCGCATGAGGACTCAAGAGGTGAAATGCCCCGCAATTTTACGCTTACTCCTTCGGGAAATTTTCTACTTGTAGCAAATCAGAATACTGATAATATTGTTGCATTTAAACGAAATCGGGATACCGGATTACTAACATTCGCGGATCAGATAAACGCGTTTAAGCCGGTTTGTTTGTTGTTCAGGTGATCAATAAAATGAAAAAAGAGACTTCTTTGGGTCTCTTTTTCATTTAAGCATTATGTTTTTATTACAAGCTCTTTACGCAGGCCAAGGCAGCGTCATAATTTGGTTCGCGTGTTACTTCGGAAACATATTCAACATACCTGACAATTCCGGTTTTGTCAATAATGACTGTTCCACGAGCTAACAGGCGAAGCTCTTTAATCCAGAATCCATATTTCTGACCGAAATCCAGATCTTTATGATCCGATATAGTCTTGATGTTTTCCAAGCCTTCAGCAGCGCAGAAACGACTTTGTGCAAATGGAAGATCGCAGGATATTGACAACACGACAACATCTTTCATGTTGTTGGCCTCCGCATTAAATCTTCTGTTTTGAGCGGCACAAACGCCAGTGTCGATCGATGGATAAATAGCAACAACCACAGTCTTTCCGGCAACATCAGCCAATTTGAAAGGAGCCAGTCCAGCACCAACAGCCACAAAATCAGGAGCCTTGTCGCCAACTTTGATCTCATTTCCCAAGAGGGTCAACGGATTACCGCCAAACGTAATTTTCACAGAACTTTCTTTCATTTTTGATTTTTTAATAATTTTTTTTAGCCCGCATTTCAGGGTAGAAATAGATAATTTTAATGTCGATTACAAGTCAGCCGAGAGCCGTCTTGTTTGCAACTACTTCTACGAACTTACCGCAAAATGGATTCAATAAAACACAACATTTTCTGAATCGCAACACGACTGGACCATTAGTCCTCTATGGATAGATGTTTTTAGAATTGCTCAAATCCGGAAAAGAAGAAAGCGCCTTCTATCAATGCATTTTCATCACTGTCTGAACCGTGAACAGCATTGGCGGTAAAAGACTCAGCAAAGAGCTGACGTATTGTTCCGGGAGCAGCATTTGCCGGATTGGTAGCTCCGATCAGTTCCCTAAAGTCCATAATTGCATTCTCTTTTTCAAGAATTGCGGCAACAATAGGTCCTGAGGACATAAATTCGACCAGACCCTCAAAAAATGGTTTACCCGCATGAACGCCATAAAATGCTTCGGCATTGGCTCTTGACATTTCGGTCAGTTTCATTGCCTTAATCCGAAAGCCCTTATCTGTGATCATTTTCAGGATAGAACCGATGTGTCTGTTACGGACAGCATCCGGTTTGATCATTGTAAAAGTTAGATTCTGTGCCATTGTTGTTGGATTTTTCAGGTTTAAAATTTTCTCAAAAATAGAATTATTTAGTTATACCACTATTCGCTTTGCAATTTTCACTTCGAAACTTATCGATAGCAATGATTGATTAAGAATAGACTATTTTTGTGACCTAGTTGAAAATTAGCTGTTATGACCAATATCACCAATGAGGCATGCCAACCACTTTTGGCTTGGATGAAGGAAAGAGTAAAGAAAATTGTAATTCTGACACACGCAAACCCGGATGGAGATGCACTCGGATCATCTCTTGGACTGAATTGCGTACTTCAAAATGCCGGGTACGATTCAGCGGTAGTTTTTCCCACAGATTTTCCACCAATTGTCACAGGATTTAAGGAGTATAAAAATTGGATTATTTATGAAAGGCAGGAAGCCGAAGCTAAACGGCTTATAAATGAGGCTGATATGCTTTTTATGCTGGACTTTAACGATCTCAAAAGATTGGGAAAAGTTAAGAAATGCCTCGAGAACAGTGAAATAGAAACTGTGCTGATCGATCATCACCCACAGCCTTTGATCGATACTCCGTTCCTGTTTTCCGATACCAGCGTGAGTTCAACGGCAGAACTTGCGTACGATTTTATCGTTAAAATGGGGTGGATTGAGTACCTTGATGCTCCTGGTTCAAATGCATTGCTGACCGGTATTATTGCCGATACAGCCTCATTCAACCATAACGCGAGACGGCCGGAACTATACCGGGCTGTTGCGAATTTAATTGATCTTGGCGCTGATCAGTACCGCATTCAGGAAGCGCTTTTTAACACAAATACCGAAAATCGGTTGCGACTGTTAGGTCATGCTTTGTCGAAAAAGATGCAAATTTTTCCGGAATATCACACGGCTATCATAGCTCTGTCAAGCGAGGAGCTTAAGAGGTATAATTTTAGGAATGGGGACACGGAAGGGTTTGTCAATTACCCATTGTCTCTAAAGGGAATAATTTTCTCCATCTTTTTGATGGAAAACGATGAAAAAATAAAGATGTCATTTCGCTCCAAAGGAGGTTTTGCTGTCAACGAATTTTCGGCCAGCCATTTCAGCGGAGGTGGCCATCGGAACGCCTCGGGTGGTGAGTCCCGTTTGACATTAAAAGAAACATTGAAAGAATTGGTTGCTTTGCTGCCAAAATATTCAGAAATACTGGAGGAAGAAAGTAGGGAAGATCTATGATTTTTACCCCTGCTGGTTTGGCTTAGGGTTAAATTTGGTTAATTTTGCACGAATCATTTCAAATCAAAGATCAAAAGTTGAGAAGGTCGCTAACATTTTGTATCCTTGCAGTGTGGTTTAAAGGCTTACCATTAAATACAATAATATTATTCTGATGAAGTTGGGAAAATATATCTATTTGTTCATAATTGCTTCCATAATTCTGGGTTTTGCATCCTGTAAAAAGACGACTCTGCAAATTGCAATCGCGGATGAAAAAGTGCTGTTGGATAAATACATCAATAAATATCACAAAGGCATCACACCAACTTCTTCTGGCTTGTACTATATTGAAACCAAGAAAGGTACCGGAGATTCTATTGTTACGGGAAACTATGTAAAAGTTTTTTTCCGTGGATACCTCATCGAAGACAATGATACGGTTGGTGTCCGCGATGGTTATGAGTTTGATTCTTCAGGAGAATACGAACCGTTCGCATTTACAGTTGGTGGCGGGTCTGTAATCTCCGGTTGGGAAGAAGCTATTACGCACATGAAGAGTGGTGGGGAGGCAAAATGGATCTGTCCGTCAAGAATAGGTTATTCCGGTTCTGCGCAGGGTTCAATACCTGCATACTCTACCTTGGTTTTTTATGTGAAAGTCTACAAAGTTTACAGATCCACTGATACGCTAAAAGTTATCCAAAAGCTGCCAAAGGATATTATATTGAACTGATTTAGTTTATTTTGATTAAGAAACTGATACCCGGACTGGTTCCCTTGCTGGTTTTCATACTGGCTGATGAAATTTGGGGGATGAAGGTTGGGCTTGCAGTTGCCGTTTTCATCGGAGTTATCGAACTAATCATTACCTGGATACGGGAGAAAAAACTTGATCGCTTTGTCCTGCTGGATACCCTTCTCCTGATACTTCTTTCCGCACTATCCTTCCTCTTCGAAAATGAAATTTTCTTCAAGGTAAAGCCGGCAATGATCAATTTGGTGCTTGTCGCACTTCTGGCTCTTTCATTATTTACCAAAATTGATCCTCTAGGCGCTATGTCACAACGTTATCTTTCAGGAGTAAAACTGGAAGGTACTCAAAAGGATGTCTTCAGAAAAAATTTATGGGTGATGTTCTGGCTGGTGATTGCACATACCTTGATGGTTTTATGGGCGGCATTCTTCTTGAGTAAAGAGATTTGGGCATTTATCAGTAGTTTTCTCCTCTTTATAATGATGGGTGCCTACATGGGATTTGAATTGATAAGGGTGAAATTTTTCAGCAAAAAAAGTGCAGCCTATTCTGACGCGGAAGAATGGTTGCCAATCGTTGATGAACAGGGGCATATTCTGGGGAAGGCTCTTCGCTCGCATTGCCATAACGGTTCCAAGATTTTGCATCCTGTTGTACATCTGCATCTGGTGGGACCGTACCGTACACTTTTTCTTCAAAAGAGAGCTGAAACAAAATTAATTCAGCCCGGAAAATGGGATACAGCAGTTGGCGGTCATCTGGCTTATGGAGAGACTATCGAAGACTCCCTGAAGCGAGAAGCATTTGAAGAGATTGGATTAGTTGATTTTGAGCTTATTCCGGCATTAAAATATCGCTGGGAATCAGAAGTTGAAGCAGAACTGGTATACAGTTTCATTACCTATCAAGGAAAGCCGAATGCAGTAAGTTCTGACGAAATCACGGAAGGAAAGTTCTGGAAATTCACCGACATTGAACAGAATCTGGGAAAGGGCGTCTTTACGCCAAATTTCGAATATGAATTTGCAATGCTCAAAAACTCAGGACTTCTTAACGGTAAACCACACGGTACCAAAACATAGAATAATTTTCGATTTTAGATTTTGGATTTTGGAATTGGGGACTCCCGACATTTGATTAATTATCGCAGAAATGGCCAAGGTGAAAATACCACAAAAGTCGCTTCCTCTATTCGAAAATCCAAAATCGAAAATCCCTCTCATCTTATCAGCTGCATCTCATTCAATAAGTACCCTGCTCCCGCAAATTTGTCGATAATGAACAATGCATACCTGATATCCAGGGCAATATTTCTGCATCGTTCCGGATCAAAAAGTACGTCACTCATCGTTCCTTCCCAGCAACGGTCAAAATTAACCCCAATCAACTCGCCATTGGCATTTAACACCGGACTACCCGAGTTACCGCCGGTAGTATGGTTGGAGGCGCAAAAGGAAATTGGGACTTCTCCTGTTCCATCCGCATATGTACCATAATTCTTAGACTGATATAGAATTTTCAACTTATCAGGAACGAAATAATCAGCTATCGCAGGATTTTGCTTTTCAATCATCCCTTTTAATGTTGATGAGTAATTATAATACACCCCGTCCATTGGTTCATATCCCTCAATTTTCCCATAGGTAACCCGAAGCGTAAGGTTGGCATCCGCCATCAATCGTTGTTCGTTCTTCATCTCCAGAATAGCCGCCATATACTTCTTTTGAGTTTGTAAGATAGACTGATTTAACGAAAGCCAGATAGGTTCTATATTTTTGGCGTAATGCGATGAAATAGTTGAGAATAGCGCATATAGTGGGTCCTTTTGCAATTTCTTAATTGACTTGATGCTAAAATTGGCAAGCAAGGATTTGATCTTAATACTATCCGAAAAAATCGACTTTTGATAAACCGATTGAACATAGGATTCCTTAACTAAATCTGATTTTTGGGAAATTATTTTTTCAGGCAGAAATTTTGGATCAACTCTTTCAACATAAAGCTTTAATAGGGCAGGAAGCACCTGCTGATCGGTCGCTACATCATAATCCTTCAGGTACCCTGGAAGATATTCATCGACCGACTTTTTCAGCTTATTATATTTAGCGGTATCGTTAACAGACAGGGACATAGCTTCGACGCGGGCAATTAGTCCAAATACATCTGAGCCTCTTAAAACTGCCTCATTATAAAGGTCATACGTAATTTGATAGTCCGAAATCTCTTTATAATATTTGGCAAAATCAGTCAATAATTGTCCATATTTCTTTTCTCTGTCAGAATTTTGACGAACCCATTGGGAAAACAGTTCTTCCTCCTGCTTTTTCTTTTCCACGGCATGCAACCGTACTAATCCCTTTGTCTCTCCCTGCCACTTTTTCCAGGCATTCGCAACATTTGCATATTTGGAAGCGTATTGAATTCGGACTTTCGCATCATGCTGCATCTGCTTTTCCAGGATTGCTAATTTGGCTGTTCGGACATCAACCTTGTTGGGATTGCTCTTTTCTATCAATAGTTGCACGGCCTGAGAAGGAATATATTCCTGGGTAGTTCCCGGAAAGCCAAAAACCATTGTAAAATCGCCTTCTTTAATTCCTTTTAAATTTATTGGAAAGAATTTCTTTGGATGATAAGGAACGTTCGTGGGAGAATATGTGGCTGGCTTGTTGTCTTTATTTGCATATATCCGAAACAAAGAAAAATCGCCGGTATGTCTTGGCCACACCCAGTTATCCGTATCACCTCCAAATTTTCCTATTGAGGCTGGTGGGGCGCCAACGAGCCTGATGTCTTTAAATACTTCATATACATATGCAAAATACTGATTTCCATAAAATAAGGGCTTAATATCCACCAGGTAATTCTCCTTTCCTGCATACAATTTTTTGAGGGCATCAACGTTGGCAGTTATCAGTTTTTTAACATCCTCCTCGGCCATATTCTCCTTAACACCCTTCATCACATCCAAGGTAACTTCTTCCATTCTAACCAAAAACTGAACGGATAAGCCTGGATTTGCCAGCTCCTCAGTTTTATTTTTAGCCCAAAATCCATCCGTCAGGTAATCATGTTCAATTGTGCTGTGCTTCTGAATCTGACCAAAACCGCAATGGTGGTTGGTAATTAGAAGTCCGTCTCCGGAAATTACTTCACCGGTACATCCGGAGCCAAAAAGAACCACGGCGTCTTTCATACTTGCGTGGTTTACATCATAAATATCATCAGCTGAAAGTTTGAATCCTAATTTGTGCATCTCCTCAATATTGTATTTCTTCAATAGTGATGGGATCCACATTCCCTCTACGGCAAAAGTCGAATTTATTGAAAAGCAGATAATCAGGCTAAATAGTGCTTTTTTCATACGTAATAATTATGTGTTTTAATTGTCAGTTGGAACTCGATACACCAGTTGTCTTCTCCATTGAGTGTATTCTGCCAAGTCTAATAAATTTTTTATCCTAAAATTTTAATAACTCTTCATACAAGCGCTGAATAGGCAGCCCCATTACGTTAAAATATGATCCTTCAATCTTTTCGATTGCGACATAGCCGATCCATTCCTGTACTCCATATGATCCTGCTTTGTCGTATGGATGATAATGTGTGAGGTAATAATCAATTTCATCATCGGTTAATGAATTGAAATACACATCCGTATGGTCTGAAAAGGTGACCTGTTTAGTGTGTGATTTAATACAAACGCCAGTAATGACAACGTGTTTTTTTCCGGACAAGGTTCGAAGCATTTCGAATGCATGCTCATAGTCGAGAGGTTTTCCAAGCACTTTATCATCAATTAGCACGATGGTATCGGCTGTAATAAGCAACCCCTCAGGTTTAAATCCGGGGAAAAAGGGAGTGGTTTTTAAGACCGCCAAAAATTCCGGAACATTCTCCGCTTTCATATTTTCAGGAAAGCTTTCGTCAACTTCCCGAACCTCTACCTCAAATGGGAGGTTTAATCCAGCGAATAGCTCCTTTCGCCTGGGAGATTGTGATCCCAACGTAATAGAGTAGTGGGAGAGATGCTTAACCAGATTGCTCTCTTTCAACGGTTCACCTGTGAAGTCTGTAGGGGATTTTATATCTGACATCAATTCATTAAATGGTGAGATGTTTCTTTTGCATTCTGATAGAGATGTAGGCAATTATCTCCGGAAAATCGCTTTGACTTACTTCATTCCCAATACGATTGGGGAAAATCCTTTTTACGGGCACCTTGTGATTTTTATTGATCGTAAGATTATAAAACTCAGACAATGGGATACCGTCGTGGGTTATATCTGCTACGGAGAGCTTTAAAGGCGAGCCACTCTGACTTTCCCATCCCGGCACAAGCATTGGTGTTATAGAAGGGTATGCACCGATAGCCCTTTGAATCATTACCTTGTTGTTCGGAAGATGCCTTTTTCGGGTCCACCAAATATTTCGTACGGCCTCCATGGCTTGATAACTATCCTCCACAGTCTTAACGGCATCAAGTTCGATAAGCGTTCGTTTGATAATTTCGGTAACTGCTTGTTCGTATGGCAGTTCGCTCTTGATAGCTTCGGCCGCAATTTTGCTTCCTAGTAAATTTGAATAGGCATCTTCGACTGAGAAGCTCGAAAATCGTTCAGAGACAAGCGGAACAGCAGACGCGCCAAACCAGGAGGTTATTTCATGCCAGATAGACAGATCGTAGGCAATTCTTCCGGCTAGGTTAATTAAATCCTCGTCAGTCTCCGTAGCGGGAATCTTAATTGATAACGTTTTTACGCCGGCTTCAAAACCAAGATTTATTAAAATTTCTCCGGTCTGCTGACTCTTCTTTTCCAAATTGTAAAGATATGCTGTCCAGTCAATTATGTCGCGCAAATGACCGAAATCCAAGAATCCGCCTCGTTTAGTATATAGTATGCCATTGTGCTCGGATTTATCCCCCAAATAACGATGAGTTCCAAGAGTCTCGATGCTCGTCAACATGGTATATTTGTAAAAGGGGACGATAGAGACCTTCAAATCAGTGCCAAAAGCGCAACAGGTACGAATAATTCTGGGGGGATGATTGACGTAATCCTTTTCAGTAAATACCGGCGCTTTGGCCGACAATATGCCATATGAACTGCAAAATGCAAGTAGTATTAAAAGCCTGACTATATTCATTGTTTAGACAAAATTTTGCCGGACAAAGATAAAAAGTTTTTGTTGGCTAAATCATTATTCAGTAGTTAGGGATGAAGGGTTATGGAGGTTAATTTAAATTGAAATTAGCCCGGATTAATCCATTAATATCCGCATTAAAATGAACAAGTTGTTCTTTGTTTCTTTTGGTGGCTAATACGCCTGAACGTTTAATTCCTCCCTGGTATGTTTTATTAAAGAAGCCAAGTCCGGCAAAGTAACCCGTGATATAAAAACCATTCAGTATCTGCTGTGCACTGAAAGCGAGTAAAGATGCGTTTATCAGAAAATTAACTAAACCTTCGCCAGTCTTGCCGGCATATATCTGGCCGGAACCTGGGAAGAACCGGGACCAATTTTCAGCTTTGTTTATTGACTTAATATGCGGGATTCGCTTTTTCGAATAGAGATTTTCAATAATATGTTTCATTTCAGCTTCTTTGTCAGGCCGGAAATTCTGAAGAGCAATATAATTCAGAAAGCAATCTTTTGCTTCCTGCCATTGATAGGTTTCGTTGAGACATATTATCTTGATCGGCATAAAATATTTATAGGTGGCAGAATCGGCACTTCGATGAAAATATTCATCAATTTTCCACAAAGCTTTCGTCGGTTCGCCATTTAGATAAAAGCAAAGTGTTTGCTCGTAATATGCCCGCAGGAATAATGAATCTGCAGAATTGGGAAAATATAATGTCTGAAGTTCTTCCAAGGCTTTGTTAAATTCTTTCAATTGCTTGTAGCACAACGCTTTTCTGTATTTTAAATAGTACAATTCGGCTTTATCTTGCGTATCGAAAATCGACCGTTCATATTCTATCGATGCTTCAAAGTATTTACCCGAAGCATATAAGCTATCACCATTTCTCCCTTTTCCTTCGCTACTCAAAAAAATTCCGCAGAGGAATATGCAGCTGAAAAAGAATTTGATTGCGTACCGCATCCTTATAGTTGTTTTCAATAATTTTAACAGAAATGACCGAACCATAGATATTTGACACATAGTTGGCAGCAAAAATGCTCCCGAAAAACAGTGTCTTAAAATTGTTTAGTCCAAGTTTTCTATAGTTTTCAAGGGTTATCAATCCAAAACCGACGGTTGCAAGCATTGAAGCGATTCCTTCGCCGGGTTTTCCGACATATATTTTTCCGGAGCCGGGGATAATTGCAGACATCAGACCTGCTATCAGAGGTGATTTTGCATGACGCGTTTCCAACTTCTTATTGATTTGGCCCAATGCTATTACCGGCTGGCTCAAAGTAGCAAAATTCGGGTCTATCAGCTGTAATTTTTCATTAGCCTTTTGGTAATTTCCCTGCAACATCTCAATTCCACCCAGTTCAAAATTCAGCAAGGATAATTTCTTTTCATCCGGAAAATTCATCTGACCGAAGATTTTGTGAGCATCGTCGTAATTCGCCAGAAATATTTGGTTGTATCCCGCAAAGAACCTTGATTTTGGGTAGAATAAAGATTCTTTACTGACATTTAAAAGCGATACAGTTGACTGCTCCAAATTTTTAAGCGAATAATGAGCCCAACCAAGATAAAAGTTCAGGGAGTCCTTCTGTGCGTTTCCGTGCGCAATCGAGTCGTGATCAATTAAAAAAACAACTTCTTCAAAGTCACCCTTATTCACAAGATGCTCAATAAAAGAAAGCTCATTTTTATTTTGGGCGAACCCTGAATACGCCAATAAAATAAAAATTACAATCGTTAAGTACTTCATTTATACTTTTTTATTGCATCATCAAACCTGTGCGAATCCTTGTTTATCAATCCCGGATCGAGGCCGGTAGCAGCGATTCTGTTGCATCGGCTCAGCCTGTCAAATGAGAGCAGACCTCCTTTAAGTAATCCAAATTCCTTTACGGCTTGCTTGCTGAAGTCGGAACAACTTGGGTCGTACAGACAATCGGCCGAAAAATGCTGCGAAAGAACATTTTGATATACATATAACGTACTTCCATATAGCAGACTAACCGGGTTACTGTTCTTCCAGGTTTTTGGCTGATCTTTAAAAATATATGGCCTATTTCCTGAATGTGGCAACTGACTTTGTGAAATTGAATCAATAAGTGATAAATCTGCAGACAGATCAATTGATTGCGCAAAAGTGATCAGAGGAATAAAAGACAAGAGTAATCCAATACTATTGCACTTTAGTGTTGCCGAAAGGTTTGGCATCGTCCGGAATTTTGAAATTAAAGTAATTGTTATCAGGCGTTGAAACAGCTTTGACATCCGTGAAATTTGTGCGGCTAATGATCGAATCACCTTTGGGCATGTAATTAATCTCAATAATTTTCAGCGGTAGTCTAAATTCACTGAAATCCTTATAGTTGGTGTAATATATCTTCTTCACAATTTTCTTCTTGCTTGCCTGGTATTCTGAATACACCGGAAATCCATTTTCAAAAACCATTTTGACCTTCTCAATGCCTTTCAAATAGGACGGAGCCGTCCAGGTGGTCACATAAAATTGGTTTTCATACGTATTTGAAGTCAGTTTAAACCCTTCTTCAGCGAGTCCCAATTGATCGGTAAGATTATTGGCAAAGTAGTAAATAAGGCTTCGTTTCGATGAAAGCTCAGTGATTTGTTTGTATTCAACTTCATTCCTGGCAGGATAGTAGGTCTTTAACTCCCCTAATGAATTCGCGACGACTACAAACTCGGTGGATGAATGATAGTGTTTAGTGATAATCTGTTTATTGTTGTCATAAAACAGATCAACCTCATTGGTCATTTTCTTATTGTTTTCAAGAATCTCGGTAATTTGCTTCAATGAAATGTAATTTTTCTTTTGTGCGCTTAACGAAATACTCACAAGCAAAATGCCACAAAGCAACTGAATACGCTTAAAATATATACTCATACGATATTAAAAAAAAGGTGTCTGTTTTGCTCAAAAAACAGACACCTTACTTGCATCTTCATGCGTTATCAATTAATTCCACATAAAAAACTTCGGATTATCGACGAAAGCACCGATGTTCTGATAGTTAATAATAAGAACAACAAAGTCGATTAACGGAACGATTCCAAAAATACCACCACAAGTCAGGATGTAACCTATTCCGGTGAGAGTCTTAGTTCCTAAATAAAAACGGTGAATTCCCAGCCCACCCAAAAAGAAATCCAAAACAATCGCGACTACAGCATCTTTCTGTTTCGCGCTTGCCACTACAGGAGAAGAAACATTAGTCGCAACAGGACTAATCTCGGCGGCATTAACGGAAATCATGCTGGTTTCAGTCGCTTTAGTAAAAAGCTGATCGATTGCCTGTTCGTTAACAGAATAGGATGAGGCATTCGCTTGATTTACAAACAATACAGCCAAAAGTAGAACAAGGATCAGAATAGGTTTTTTCATAATTTTTTTGATTTTAATTTCTATAAACCAAAGTTAGACTTTTTATCCTCAAAACAAACGGAATTGTCATTTTTTTTGAAACGCAGGCAAAAAAAATTCACTCAGTCAATAGATTACTAAAAATGATTGCAAATCAAATTGGTGAAAAAGTCAACATATGGTGTAATTCGCTTAAATTTGTGCCGCACTTTTGACAGATGTAAAATAGTAATGTTTTTAATTTAGCAACAATGGCCGAAAGCGAAGCTTCAAAAAAAGGAATAAAAATATATATTCCACTTTTTCTAATAGTACTGATTACCGGGATTGCATTTTGGTACTGGTACCGCGACTATTCAATGTATATTTCATCCGATGATGCCCACGTTGAATCTGATAATGTTCAGATTGGTTCCAAAATTCTGGGCCGTGTAGCTCATATTTATGCCGAAGAGGGTGACACCATTCAAAAAAATGCGCTGCTTGTGGAGCTTGACAGTACCGATCTGATCGCTCAGCGAAAGCAAACGGTGGCAATGCTTGAACAGGCAAATTCCCAGTTGGGACAAGTGAATGCCAAACTAAATTATGATAATCAGAATATCAAGGTATTCGAGGTTCTTAACGAAAAGGCAAAGGAAGACTATGAACGGGCTAAATTGCAGATTGCAGGGGATGTTATCACCAAGGAACAATACGATCATTTAAAGAAGGCCTATGAGACATCAAAGGCCCAACTGGATGCAGCGAGAGTACAGCTTTCTGTTTCGAAGGCTCAGATTGTCAGCGCAAATTCAGCTATAGAGTTTGCTAATGCTCAGATCAATGTAATTGAAACTCAGTTGGGGAACGCCAGGCTTTATGCCCCTTTTGCCGGCATTATTGCTAAAAAATGGATGTTGGCCGGTGATATCGTTCAGCCCGGTCAGGCAGTATACTCATTGACAGAAAAAACCGACCGATGGGTAATTGTCTTTCTTGAGGAGACCAAATTGTCGGCAGTTCGGCTCAACCAAGCAGCAAAATTCACAATCGATGCTTTTGGGGATCGGGAATTTCAGGGTAAAGTATTTTCCATTGGAGCTTCCACCGCTTCACAGTTTTCGTTGATTCCTGCTAACAATGCTTCCGGCAACTTCACAAAAGTTACGCAACGGGTTCCTGTTAAGATATCAATCGATCGCGTCGAAGGTGGTGGGGATGTCAAAAAAATGGCTATTCTTCCCGGAATGTCAGTTGTTGTAAAAATTTTAAAAGATAAATAATGCGGGTAGCGACACCATCGCACAGGATAAGACGCTTGATAAGAACCAGAGATTCCAGATGGCACCCAAGCCACGACTGGTACAAGTGGTTTGTCTTGGCTAACATTATGATTGGCACTTTCATGGCTGTTCTGGATGCTACGATCATCAATGTGGCTTTGCCCAAGATGATGTCGGCCTTTGGCGTTGGTTTGGACACCATTGAATGGGTACTTACCGCTTACATGCTGGCACTCGCTGTAATGCTCCCGGCTGCTGCCTGGCTTGCCGATCATTTTGGCTACAAGCGAATGTACTTTATGGGCATGTTTGTTTTTACGCTGGGTTCATTCATGTGCGGCATGTCCAACAACGAGAATTTGTTGATCTTTTCCCGCGTTATTCAAGGTTTGGGAGCCGGAATAATTCAGCCTCTTGGAATGGCCATTGTAGTTCGGGAGTTTCCTCCGAAACAAAGAGGTATTGCCGTCGGGTTTTGGTCTGTTGCGGCCGCGGCTTCGGTATCATTCGGTCCACTCATAGGTGGCTTTTTGGTAGATAACTTCAACTGGCAACTGATTTTTGATATCAATGTTCCGATAGGCATTGTCGGGATGTTTTTTACCATTATTATTCAGCGGGAAATGAAGCAAAAGAGGGTAGGGAAGTTCGATATTGTGGGATTTATCTCAGTTAGCCTCTTTTTGCCTGTTATTTTATTCGCTCTGACTGAAGGAAATGCAATTACTAATCCGGAAGGATGGAAGGCTCCTTATATTCTTGCTTGTTTTGCCATATCAATTATTGCCTTCGCGGTATTTATTACGGCTGAGTTTATCGTGGAGAATCCCATGATCGACTTACGGTTACTGGGAAATTACAACTTTGGTATTAGTACGCTCGTGATGTTTTTGTTTGGAATAGGAATGTTCGGAAGCACATTCTTATTACCACTTTATCTCCAAAATTCATTGGGATATACAGCTCTGCAATCCGGCTCAGTTTTTCTCCCGGTTGGGATCATTCAAGGAATAGTGGCTCCCATTGCCGGTTACGCCAGCGGGAAAATTAATGCCAAAATTCCGATTATTATTGGGATTTTATTGATGTCTTTCAGCTTCTATCTAAATTCACATCTATCCTTTTTAACAGAGCATTCGGCAATTATGTTACCACTTTACATCCGGGGATTTGGAATGGGGGTTATCTATTCTGCGTTATTGGCTGTATCATTGATCGATATCCCAAAAGAAAAGATGGCACAGGCCTCGGGAATTAACAATGTTGTTCGTCAGCTTGGAGGTAGTTTTGGTGTGGCGATTTTGGCGACTTTTCTTACTACCAGGGTTAATTACCATTCCCAATTGTTTGGCGGAGCGCTAGATGCCAACACGCCGGTTTACCAGTCGACCATCAAAAAAACGAGTGAATCGATTGTGCACAGTACAGGTAACTCATTGGCAGTTGCCAAAAAGCAATCGAACTATATGATTGTTTCAAATGTCAGCAAGCAAGCTTTTATTGAAGGTATTAATGACGATTTTCTGATTGCATCGTTCGTTACACTGATTGGCGGAATCCCTGTCTTGTTTTTGAGAGTTCGAAAGAAGAAAAAAGTTTAAAAAAAGAACATGAAAAATAATCTGCTTTACAAAATATCCATTGCAACAGGTCTATTCCTTATGGCTTATGGAAATGGATTTGCTCAACTAAATCCTACAGATTCACTCGATCTTACTCCTTTAATTAATAAGGTTATTCAGACTTATCCTACAGTTCAACAGGCTGCTGAAGCCCTTAAATCGGCGGAGTTGAAGGTTGAGCTTGCCCGAGCTTCTTATATGCCCAATGCCTCATTTACCGGTTCCTACGCTCACATCGGACCGGTTCCATCTTTAACTCTGCCCGATGTCGGAAGTTTCTCTCTTTTTTCAAAGGATCCTGTCAATGCCGCACTCAACATAAATCAGACAATTTCTGATTTTGGTAAGACAAAAAAGAACATTGAATTCGAAGAAAAGAGCAAGCAGCTTACTTCGCTTGGCATGGATCAGGTTAAACAAAAAATTTCGATGGCGGTTATAAACTGCTATTATAGTTTACTTTATTACCAGGAAGCGGCTTCTATCAAAGAACAGGAACTTTCAACTTTGGACGTACATTTGAAAAATGTTGAAAAGAAAACGGCGACTGGATCTGCGACTCAATATGAAATTCTGAGTACAAAAGTGCGCATATCAACAGTCGAAAGTCAGAAAACTGACGTGATTACCTCGCTCAATTTGCAAAATTCAGTTTTGAATATGCTTCTTGGATTCGATGCACTGTCTAAGCACCGGGTTCGCAATATTTTACGCACTGATTTAATTCCCTTTGAAGAAGATTCTTTGATACGAATTGCCCTTTCTAACAGGAACGAAATTAAAATCGCAGAGAAAAAAATAGTCCTGTCACAAGCCTTGCAGGATTTGGTTAAAAAGCACGAAAATCCGGTTCTTTCAGCGTTTGCGAGTGGGGGGTGGAAAAATGGATACATTCCTGAACTGAATGTTCCAAAGGCCAATTATGCTATCGGACTGAGTCTCCTTATACCAATTTACGACGGAGCCAGAACAGATATAAATACTAAACTAGCCGGTTCTTCCATCCTATCAAATAGTTATGAGCTTGACCTGACAAAAAGGACAATTACAAATGAAGTAATGGAATGTATAAACGCATTAAAGTCTGCCATATCAAAATCAGAGCTTTTTGCCCTGCAACTCTCACAGGCTAAAAAAGCGCTTGAGCTTGCTGATTTGAGGTACAAATCCGGCACACTAACAAATCTTGATCTGTTAGATGCAGAAAATGCTGTTTCTGAAAGCAACTTGCTCTATTTGAAAGCTAAAATTGAGCGAGTTGTAGTTGCATATAAGCTTAAATCCGCACTTGGAATGAATCTTTACTAGTATTTATTTATAATAGTATCCCACAGATGGTTACAAGATTTTTGATCCTGCTTTTGTTGATTGCCACTACTTCGAATGCGTACTCTCAAAACAACGAAAAGGCAATTCTCAATACCTTTCATTCCATTTCGAGTCACGATTTACTCAGGGATGCCGGCGAGTTAAGCTCAGCAAAATATGGTGGAAGACTCTCTGGCTCGCCTGGTTATTTGGCCGCCGCCGAATGGGTGGCAGCGCAACTTAAAAGTGCGGGTGTAAAACCTGGACTAAAAGATGGCTCATACCTTCAATTTTTCCCAAATGCGTATACTGAAGTCTTTACACCTGGCGCAGTAAGCTTATTGGCAGGTAAATACAATAAAGGCAAAGAATATCGGTTTCCGGATGACTATTTTCCGGGGTCGAATTCTGCTTCAGGAGTGGTTTCCGGAGATGTTGTGTATGTGGGATACGGCATTTCTGCACCTGAGTTAAATTATAACGATTATGCTGGTATAGATGTAAAGGGAAAAATTCTGCTAATGGAAACCGGGGTACCATATGGTGCGAATGATAGCATCCAGCGTAAATGGGAGCCCTACAGTTACCATCGTTACAAATTTCAGCATGCTGCAGAAATGGGTGCAGTCGGATTATTATATGTCAGCAAAATTGCTAATCCAAATACTTCTTATTTGAAAGGGTTTGTCTATGCCCATGTCGGAGAACCGGTTGCGGAGGAACTTTTTGCAGTATCTGGCAAGACCTATGCTGAAGTTCATGCAGCCATAACGAAGAGCCTTATTCCCAATTCAACGAATCTTAACAAGAAGGTGCGAATTGCAGCCAGTACCAAGCATTTTCCAGACAGTCGCTCATGCAATGTGATAGGAGTTATTGAAGGTTCTGATCCAATTCTCAAAAATGAGGCGATCATTTTAGGAGGGCATCTTGATGCTGTCGGGAGTCCAGGGTGTTTGTTTCCCGGGGCTTTGGACAATGCGTCAGGTTCTGTTGATATTCTCGCAGCTGCGAAGGCGCTTGCTGCTTCTGAGATAAAACCATCGCGCACCATTATTTTTGCATTCTTCGGGGGTGAAGAATGTGGCCTTTATGGAAGCAAAAAATGCGTGGAAGATCCTTTCTGGCCTAAAGAAAAGGTCATCTGCATGATAAACCTCGATATGGTAGGAAATGGAACAGGATTTGTCCTCGCTAACGGAAAATCCTTTCCGGAGATTCTGAAGCATTTCAGCACGGCAAACGAAAAATATCTTCACAGGGATTTTAATGCTTCGGAAGCAAGGATAAGTTATACCAGACCTCGAACGGATGGTGCAATCTTTGACAGAGCAGGATACAAAACGCTGAGTTTATATACTTCCGGTACGGTAAAGACGGTTTATTATCATCATCCGCTCGACAACACTGATGCTTTAACGCCTGAAATCATGGAAGATGCATCGAAGCTCCTTTACCTTGGAATTTTGAATTTAGCGAACGATAGGCAGGAAACAAAATAATGGTTAGCTATTTGAACTTCATAAAATTCTTTTTAGATTTGAAAAATAACATTTCGAAATCTTCATATGTTGATCACAAAGATTCCTAAATGTTGCCAGGAAGTAAAAATTTGCTTTATAAACTAACATTGTATTTTTCTAACTGCTTAAAATTGAACCGTATGAAAAGATTGGCTTTTATTTTATTAGTATTTCTTAGTGTTGGGACACTTTTTGCCCAGGAATCAGCGAAATTGTATAATGCCGGAAATGATGCATTGAAGGCAAAGGATTATGCCAAAGCGCTTGAAAATTATGAAAAAGCTGCGGCCGTTTGGGGTACAGCTCCTGCTGATTACGGTATGTTTTATAACTGTGCTATCTGTGCGTTTCAAATCAAGGACTACGAAAAAGCAATTAAGTATTTCGATATGTGCTTTGCCAATAATTTCAAACCTGAAGATGCTCTTTACAATAAAGCGATTGTATACAAAATCCAGAAGAATAACGACGGGTATTTGAAGACTATTAACGACGGAATCGCTAAATTTCCTGAAAATGCTAAGTTCAAGGGAGATCTGTCGAAAATCAATTTTATGGAAGGTGTAAATCACTACAATGGAGGCAATGCCATTCTGAAAGCTGCAATTGACAAGATTAATTCCAAAAAATTCAAAGACGCTAAAGATGCTGGCTATATTGCTGAAATTGAGAAAGCTAAAAAAGAATTTAGTGATGCAGTAGCTTCGTTTACAAAGGCCACTGAATTAAATCCAGCGATGCAAAAGCGCTTGAGCTAAAAGCTGCTTGTGAGAAGCAAATCAAGGCTCTATAGGTTTAATATATTCCCTATCACCAAACAAAAAGTGCCTGAAATGTTCAATTTCAGGCACTTTTTGTTTGATATCCGCTTTGAGCCATTTGGGGGACTCGAACCCCCGACCTGCTCATTACGAATGAGCTGCTCTACCAACTGAGCTAAAGTGGCGTTGAATCGCAAAAGTAGAAAAATGTTTCAGACCTGAGAAGATTAAATTAATTTTCCCAGTCTAAAATAATTTTTCCACAATTTCCTTCTTCCATTATTTCAAAAGCTTTCTGGAATTCTGTATAATGAAACCGATGCGTAATCACTGGCGAAATGTTTAAGCCGGAAAGAAGCATCTTTTCCATTTTATACCAGGTTTCATACATCTCTCTACCGTAGATTCCTTTGAGAGTCAGTCCTTTGAAGATCACCTTGTCCCATTCGATTTGAGTCGTTTCAGGCAGTATTCCCAACAGAGATATTTTCCCTCCATTGTACATTGATTTAATCATGCTATCAAATGCAACCGGGGAACCAGAGACTTCCAGACCAATATCAAATCCAGCAACCATTCCGACCTGCTTCATTGCTGCGGCAATATCCTCGTTTAGTGGGTCAATAACCAACGTGGCGCCCATTTTTCGGGCTAAATCCCTTCGGTATTTGCTTACTTCAGATCCAACCACATTACGGGCACCCACAAATTTGCAGATCGCAATCGCCATACAACCAATCGGTCCACCGGCTCCTGTAACCAGAACATCCTCACCAATTAAAGGGAAGGAGAGTGCCGTATGTGTAGCATTTCCCAGGGGATCCATAATGGATACAATCTCATCAGGAATTCTTGCATCAATATGTAAGACGTTCTCTGCCGGCACTGCCACATATTCGGCAAAACCGCCATCACGGTTAACGCCTATACCAACCGTGTGATCACAAATATGTTTTCTGCCTCTGCGACAATTTCGACAAAATCCGCAGGCGATGTGACCTTCCACGGTGACTCTCTCACCGACACTTACTTTGGTGACTTCATTGCCAATTTTTACTACTCGTCCGACGTATTCATGACCAATAGTCATTGGAGTTTTGATCGTTTTCTGAGCCCAGGAATCCCATTTGTAGATATGCAAATCTGTTCCACAAATAGCAGATTTGGTAATTTTTACCAAAACTTCATTAACGCCGGGTTCCGGGACGGCTACATCTTCCATCCAGAGACCTTTTTGAGGCAGACTCTTTCTGATCGCTTTCATACGTATAATATTTTGTTTTTCATTTGCCGTATGGAACCCTCAATGCAATATACACCTTCTTTGGTGAGCTGTTGCTCATGGGGTTTCATCTGTATATAATTTTGTTTCTATTTGTTTATCAATCAATTATAAATCTGGCTAAGAAAGTAAATAAGTTGGTTCTATTTCAACCAATCGAGCTTTTTAGCTATAAACTTTGCCTGAGTCAAAAATATATTTTGGTAGTCTCCCAGCCTGATTTAAATACAAAGTAAGCAATTTCTAAAGCGCAAAATCCTAATAAATATCACTCTTTGGCTCAAATTTATTCTTTGGGAAGATCAACCTAAATCAAAATCATTTTCATGACCAGCTGAAGTTGATTACTTTTAGAGCAACATTCTGAAAGAAGAATTTAATATTTCAAACGAGCAGTAGTGACTAAATATCTCATCCTTATTATTTACATCATTTTGATGATTGTCATCGGGATTATTTCATCCCGAAAAATCAAATCATCTGTCGACTATTTAGTTGCCGGTAATCGCGGCAATGTTAGCCAAATAACGGGATCCCTGTTGGCCACCATTCTAGGCAGCGCGGCGATTTTAGGCAGTTGTGATCTGGCTTTTTCGCAGGGATGGGCAGCTGCATGGTTATTGTTATCGGGGGCTTTCGGACTACTCTTGCTGGTATTTGTAGCCCCGTTGGTGAAGCGATTCGGCAAGTATACACTTCCTCAATTGGTTGGAGATCAATATGGCAAAGAGGCTAAAATTATTGCATCTTTTATAATTCCGGTTGCATGGATTGGCGTAATTGCCGCGCAAATTATTGGAGGGGCTAAAGTGATGAACAGTTTCTTCGGATTATCATATGAATTTTCGGTATGGGGCATCGGACTCCTTTTTATTTTTTATACTGCTGTTGGTGGACAAGTTTCTGTAATAAAAACCGATTTGGTGCAATCCTTCATTATCATTTTGGGTGTGATGGCAATCGCAATTTATCTCCTCTTCTGGACTCCTCCAGATCAGGTCCACCTCACAAAATTGAAATTTCCCTTTAACGAGGGATTTCATCCGATAGATCTTTTCGTACTATTTCTGACCTATTCAACCACTTTTTTGGTTGGACCGGATATCTATACCCGGCTATTTTGTGCAAAAAATGAAAAAGTAGCCAAAATTAGTGTGCTCCTGACCGCCCTCGTACTTATACCATTTGCTTTCATGATTACATACCTGGGAGTTTTTGCCGCCAGTCGTTATCCTGATTTTGATTTCCGTCAGGGAGCTTCGCTGATCTCTGTAATGAATACCATCTTACCGGAATGGGGAGTTGGACTTCTGGTCGCTGCTATACTATCTGCTGTTATGTCTTCTGCATCAACTACATTGCTGACTTCCTCCGTTATTATTACCAACACCATCAATGAAGATCTTGAAACATCGGTTTCTATACGTCAGACAAAATGGATACTGTTGATCATCGGTCTGTTGAGTATTCTTCTTTCCCTAAAAGTTACTTCGATCGTCCAATCGCTTCTTATTGCACTAACTTTCTTCTCGGGGGCATTTATCCTACCCGTTTTAGCCGGACTTTTGGGATTCCGTAATAATAGATTAAGGTCGAATCTTGCCATACTCGCAGGAGGACTTGTCGCTCTGACAGGCAAAATTTTGACGATGAATGGAAGTAGTAAACTGGGAAATTTACTCATTTTGTGTGCATTTGCCATAAATGCACTGTTGCTTTTTCCGGGTGGAAAATGGGATAGATCCCAATTATTTAGGGTACGGGTAAAACAAACCACATAAGTCAGGTTTGATTTTGTCAAATTCCATTAAATTTGCAAACCAAAATTTAAATAGTTTTCAGACATGGGACGCGCATTTGAATATCGTAAGGCCAGAAAGATGAAACGTTGGGGGGCAATGGCCAAGACATTTACACGAATTGGAAAAGAAATAGCAATTTGTATTAAAACAGGCGGACCTGATCCCACCTCCAATTCACGTTTGAGGGTATTGATGCAGAATGCCAAGGCAGCTAGTATGCCTAAGGAAAACGTTGAACGTGCCATTAAAAAAGCAACGTCCAAGGACCAGGCCGATTACAAAGAGGTTGTTTATGAGGGCTATGGACCTTATGGTATAGCAATGCTAATTGAAACAGCTACTGATAATCCGACCCGGACTGTCGCGAATGTTCGCAGCTATTTTACCAAATTAAACGGATCTTTGGGTACAACGGGTTGCGTAGATTATATGTTCGAACGGAAATGCCAGTTTAAAATTGTTGGGAAACCCGGACTGGATATTGAAGAGCTCGAATTGGAGATGATTGATTTTGGAGTACAGGAAATCTTCGAAGAGGACGAAAATATCATCATTTACGGAGATTTTGAGGCGTTCGGCCCCATTCAAAAGTACATTGAGGAGAATAATTTTGAGATTGTAAGCGCAGATTTTGAGCGGATTCCTTCCGAAACCAAGGAATTAAATGAAGAACAAATGGCGGCTATCGAAAAGCTCCTGGCAAAATTTGATGAAGATGAAGATGTAACAAATGTTTATCATAATATGAAAGAGTAATGAACAATTAACATTATTTAAAGTTATTAATTTGGAAATTGGACAAAAATGCATTATAATTGCTGCGTAATTGATGTGATCAATATAAAATATTTAACGAACCCTTTCACACTTTGAAAGGTTATTTAGGTTAGGTTTAGGTTAGGTAAAGCAGGGAGGTTTTCATACTCCCTGCTTTTTTCTTTGATCCGCTAAATAAATCCATTAAATTTGGATCCTTTTGGAACTAATAAATTCACTGAATAATGGCAGCTTTCCATCCTACTAAATATTCTCTAAAGTCACTTTGCTGCGGAAGCGAATATCCTGACAAAGATTGGGAACTTCAATGTCCGGAATCGCACCAGCCCAGCTTAATCAGAGCTCAATATCAAAACAAGAGTATCGAACTTCATCGTGAAAATCCAGGTTTGTATGTGTTTTCAGATTGGTTGCCCGTTAATACACTCCTCGAAGGTTCGGGCGCTCCTATAACCTATAAAAGTACCGAAATTGCAAAATTGCTTGGTCTGGAAAATTTGTACATAACGTTTAATGGATACTGGCCTGAAAAGGGAGCATACATGAAAACGGGGACATTCAAGGAGTGTGAGGCATTTTCTGTATGCGCCAGACCAAATAGTAAAAAGGGGGTGATGGTTGTTGCCTCGGCGGGCAATACTGCCCGTGCATTTGCCAGAGTTTGCTCGCAAAACAAGATTCCTTTATTGATTACGGTGCCGGTCGACAACATTAATGCTTTGTGGTTTGATAGTCCGATCGATGGATGCGTAAAAGTGATCGCCTGTGAAAAAGGTGGTGACTATTTCGATGCCATTCACTTGTCTAATCTGGCTGTAGAACTGAATGGATTCTATCCTGAAGGTGGTGCGAAAAACGTTGCGCGCCGCGATGGTATGGGTACTACAGTGTTATCAGCTGTGACAACTATTGGTAAGATCCCTGATTACTACTTTCAGGCCATCGGAAGCGGTACCGGTGCTATCGCAGCATGGGAAGCTAATCTAAGGTTCCTTGAAGATGGTCGGTTTGGTTCGACGAAAATGAAATTGATGCTCTCGCAGAATGCCCCCTTCATTCCTATAAAGGAGGCATGGGACGTCAATTCGCCAAATATGCTTCCGATTGACGATGAAATGGCCAGAAAACAAGTCGAGGAGATCAATGCCAAAGTGCTTTCTAACAGGAAACCACCATATGCCATTAAAGGCGGACTATTTGATGCCTTAACAGATACTGACGGAATAGTAATGTCTGTTACGAACGAAGAAGCAGAAAAGGCAGCGTCACTCTTTCTGGAATTGGAAGGCAATGACATAGAACCAGCCGCAGCGGTTGCATTGGCCTCTCTCTTTAAAGCTGTGAATGAAAATCGGATAGATCCATCTTCCATTATCATGTTAAACATAACCGGCGGCGGGATAGCGAAATTTAAGCAGGAACACACCATCAATTACCTTAAACCAGAAAAAGTCTTTGCATTAAATACTGACCCGGATGAGGTTAAAAACTATATCGCAAAAATGTTTTTGTAGGTTAGGAGATTATTCGAAGAGATGCTGGATATTGAACATTTTTGAGTCTTTTAAATTTTAATTATGTCCGAAAATAGCGGATCCGTAAGAGCTGTCGTATTTGCTTTAGGCAGCAACGTACTAATAACAATCATCAAATTTGTCGTATCAACCATTACGCGCAGTACAGGAATGATGGCTGAAGCAATTCACTCGCTTGCGGATTGTGGCAATCAAATATTTCTGTTGATCGGAAACAAGAGATCTGCAAAAAAGCCTTCTGAGTTGCATCCATTCGGCTATGGTAAGGAAGAATATTTTTGGGGGTTTCTGGTCGCAGTGTTGCTTTTCTTCGTCGGTGCTGCGTTCTCAATTTACGAAGGAGTTCATAAGCTATTCCTGCCTTCTGAGCTTCAAAATATTAGTTGGTCTTTTGTTGTATTGATCATATCAATTTTGATTGAAGGAAAATCGTTTCATGTTGCCTTGACGACCTTCACAAAGGCTCATCAGGGCATTGGCTTTTACAAGGCATTAAAAGAATCAACCGATACGAACCTGTTTGTGATATTATTAGAGGATTCGGCCGCTTTGATAGGATTGACCTTCGTGTTAATTTCTACGGCTTTAGCATGGTTTGTTCATCCTATATTTGATGCAATTGGATCGATTCTTGTTGGCATCCTCTTAATAGCCATCTCCGTTTTTATGATCAATGAACTCAGAAAGCTAATAGTAGGAGAGAACATTTCTCTTAAACTGAGGAATGAATTCAAATCCATCGTTCTTTTAAATCCTGTTGTACATCAGGTGAATTTTATATCTGCCATGATGATGGGAAAGAGCCGGTTTATTCTGATTATTGGTGTGGATTTGGCAGACAACGTAAAGGCTTCGACAATCGAAGTACAACTTGGAAAGATACGCGAAGAGTTGAATCACAACAATCCCAATATCCACTCAGTCTTTTTTGACGTACGGGATATGGAAAGAGAAAAATCCGGCGAACCAAATTCTAATTCAGCAAAGTAGTAAATTTGGTATTTACCTTCGATAATATCCTATCTGACCGAAAATTTGTAGATACAAGTGTGGCTATATACTTGATCCGGGTCTAACTGAACTGATGGAAATTTGGGCTGATTAGGAGAGTTGGGATAGTGCTGCGTCTCCAAACAAAGCCCTGTTCTATACCCGTATGTTTTGCCACCTTTCCCGGGTTTCTTGCCATTCAGGAAATTTCCGGTGTAAAATTGGATTCCAGGCTGGTCTGTGTACACTTCAAGCAATCTGCCACTCTGTGGTTCGTAAACAGAAGCAGCAAATGACACCGGCTGATCTGTTGATTTGTTTAGCACGAAATTCATGTCATACCCTAAACCATATCGAAGTTGTTGATTATCATTACCAATTCGTTCACCTATTAAAGTTGGCTTTCTAAAATCAAAGGGAGTATTCTCAACTGATGCAATTTCCCCGGTAGGGATTAGCATAGAATCAATCGGTGTATAAAAATCTGCATTTAGAGTAAGCTGATGATCCAGAATTGTTCCGTTTCCGGCTCCATGAAGATTGAAGAAACTGTGATTTGTAAGGTTGATCACAGTTGGCTTATCACATTTGGCCTCATATTGAATAACTAACTCATTTTGGTCTGTTAATTTGTAATTCATGGATACACTTAATTCGCCCGGAAAGCCTTCATCCATGTCAGGCGACACCAATTTACAAACAAGCTCGTTTTTGCTTTTTTGGGTAATTGTCCATATTTTTTTTGAAAAGCCAACGACTCCGCCATGTAAGCTGTTTATCCCATTATTTTGAGCCAATTTGTATTGGATGTTTCCAATCGCGAATTCGCCTTTCGCAATTCTGTTTCCATATCTCCCGATAGCCGCCCCGTAATAGGTGTCTTTCAGTCCAAGGTATCCTTCAATGCTATCAAATCCAAATACGACATCTTCCAACACACCCTTTTTATCGGGAACCATCCAGGATACAATGCGTGCGCCGTAATTGGTAACCGTCACTTCCATTCCCTTGGCATTTTTTATGACAAATAATTTCGTCTCTTGTCCATCTATCATTTTATTGAATGCCTGTGGATTGATGGTCGGTGGTACCGGTTTGGTATTGCAGGAAACACAAAGAACGAGAAGGGTAAGTAGAAATAGAATTGATCTCATGGTACTGGCAATAATTAGTTTAAACAGAATGCAGAAAGTTGCTCTTAGTAACCAAAAATATAAATTTAATTTCAACATGCTTTGGTTCGGCAGATTTTTTTAAACACGCCAAAAGTCATCTCTTTTTTTGAATGGATTTTGTATGTTTGCGTGCTTATTTTTTTACGCCCAAAAAATTTGTAACTCTCCGGATTTGATTAATTTGGCTTATTCCAATGAGAAAATTAAAAACTTAACGTATGAAGAATTTAATGGTTTTACTGGCATTCGTAGTGATGATTGCCTCTTGTGTCAACGAAAAAAAAACAGTTAAAGTGATGAATCCATTCTTTGAAGCTTACAACACTCCGTTCGCGGTTCCACCATTCGATAAAATTGAAAATGGACATTACCTGCCGGCTTTCAAGGAGGGTATAAATCAGCACACTAAGGAAATTGATCAAATCGCGAATAACAACGTGGCTCCTGATTTTGCGAATACAATCGAAGCTCTGGATAAGAGCGGAGATCTTCTTGCGCGGGTTTCAACCGTGTTTTTCAACGTTAAGGAGGCCAATACGAACGATTCAATTGATAAAATAGCAGAGGTCATTGCACCGTTGCTCTCACAACACGCTGATGCTATCAACTTGAATGAGAAGCTTTTTGCCAGAGTAAAATCGATAGAGGATCAAAAAGAAAAACTTAATCTGGACAGAGAACAAAGTCGACTACTGGAAGAGATTTACAAGCGTTTTGTACGCGGTGGAGCCAACCTCGCCAATGACAAAAAAGAAGAATTCAAGAAGATCAATACGGATCTTTCCCTTTTAGAATTGAAATTTGGCAATAATATGCTGGCCGAGACAAACAATTTTCAACTTGTTATTGATAAAAAAGAAGATCTGGCAGGCCTTCCTGAGTCTGTGATAGCTGCAGCAGCTGATGACGCAAAATCTGCAAAAATGGACGGGAAATGGGTATTTACACTCCAGAAACCAAGTTGGATTCCATTTCTGACTTATTCTCAAAAAAGGGATTTGCGCGAAAAGCTGTATAAAGCAATGTACAACCGAAGCAACAATAACAACGAATTCGATAATAAAAGTGTGATAAATTCGATTGTCAATCTTCGGCTAAGAAAGGCAAATCTATTGGGATTCGATAGCTGGGCTGCGTATGTTCTGGATGATTGCATGGCGAAAAATTCAAAAAATGTCTATGACCTCATCGAAAAGGTATGGACTCCCGGATTGAAAAGAGCCAAAGAAGAGGCGAAAGATATTCAGACGATGATCGATCGTGAAAAAGGAAATTTTAAACTCCAAAGTTGGGATTGGTGGTATTACTCCGAAAAAGTGCGTAAAGAAAAGTACGACCTTGATGAAGAACAAGTTCGCCCTTATTTTGAATTAACGAATGTTCGCGAGGGAGCTTTCGCGGTAGCGAATAAACTGTATGGGCTGACATTTAAGCAAATACAAAATATGCCTTTATATCACCCTGAATGTCAGGTTTTTGAAGTAAAGGATCGGGATAGCTCGCTGATTGGTATTTTGTACATGGACTTCTTCCCACGGGCTTCTAAAAAGGGTGGTGCCTGGATGAACAATTACAGGGATCAGTATCACTATGAGGGTCAGGCGGATGTGCGGCCTGTCGTATCAATTACCTGTAATTTCTCTAAACCAACTGGGGATAAACCTGCATTGCTTAGCTTTGATGAAGTTGAAACGTTGTTCCATGAGTTTGGTCACGGATTACACGGATTGTTGTCTAAATGTCATTATAGAACATTGTCTGGAACAGCGGTTTCGCGCGATTTCGTCGAGTTACCTTCGCAGGTAATGGAACATTGGGCCGTTCAGCCGGAAGTGCTTAAAATGTACGCAAAACATTACAAAACAGGGGAGGTGATTCCACCAGTACTGGTTGATAAGATTATTAAAGCAGGTAAATTCAATCAGGGATTTATTACAACTGAATTTTTGGCAGCCGCTATTCTCGATATGGACTACAGCACAATTACCAAGGAGGGAAATATCGATGTGGAAAAATTTGAGAAAACCTCGATGGAAAAAGCCGGATTAATACCAGAAATTATTCCACGCTATCGCTCAACTTATTTTAACCATGTTTTCCCTGGAGGATATTCAAGCGGCTATTACAGTTATATCTGGGCAGAAGTATTGGATGCAGATGCTTTTGAGGCATATCTGGAAAAAAGGAAACATCTTTGATCAGGATGTGGCTACTTCTTTCCGCAAAAATATTCTGGAACGGGGCGGAACAGAGGAAGCAATGAAACTCTATATCAATTTCAGGGGCAAAACTCCCGGAATTGAACCGCTTTTAAAAGTCAGAGGATTAAATTAAGGACTCAGATCCTTTCTAATACTCAAAAAGGCCACATAAAGAGGAAATTATTCTTTGTGTGGCCTTTTTTTAGTCATCATATTGATAATCTGCTTTGAGGATTACCTTTCCAGTACTAATTGCCGCTGGATTATTCGGAACCTTTGAGCCAACTTTTCGTTACAATCAATTGAAGGGAAAATTTGTTAATTTTATTATTCGTCCCGCATAGATATTTACATTTTGAAAAAAAGGATTCTAAAATATGTGATTTTTTTCCTGGTAGCTTCATTCATTTGGCTATTCGGGAATCAGGCTTTTTTCAGCCATTCACATTATTTTGGGGGGCAAATCATTAATCATGCGCATCCTTACACTCCCGATAAAAATTCTCAGACTCCGTTTCAGTCACATAGGCATCTTCCCTCGGTTGCCTTTTTCCTTGATTTGATTACCAGTTTGAATTTCGATTCATTCGGGTTGCCCTCCTTTCAGTTTCTAATAAATTTATTGGTTATAGTCCCATTTCTTACTGCATTATTTACGCAGCAGACCTTTTATTCCTTTAGCTCCGGTCGTTCTCCTCCCGCCGAGATACTATTCTAGTTGATCTCTTTTTTTAATCCGGATCCACCTCTGATTCGGTATGTATAATCAATCTTTTTTACCATGAGACTTATCTTTTTATTGGCATTAATGCTTGTGCATTTGCTGACTCAAGCGCAAATGACGTTGGGTTTGCAGGACGCTCTTTCGCTGGCGTTAAAGAATAATCCCTATTATATTGCTGAAAAATACAATCTTGAAATTGCTAAAACTGGAATAACAACCGCAGGATTACATTTAAATCCGTCGGTTAGTTTAGCCTCTTCTGTCGTTCCTTCTTCCAACTATTTTGCTCCGGGAACCGGGGCTTTTGCCCCTGAGAACAGACAAATGAGTTTTCAGGTCTCAAAAGTGTTTCAGGTTGCCGGACAACTTAAATACAGGGTTCAGGTCGCTGAATCAGACGTGAAAATTGCTGATTCAAATTTATCCGGTTATGAATGGAATCTACTTAATGATGTAGCAAACAAATGGTTGGATGTTTGGTACGCAAATGAAAAATTGAATTTGATCAATAAGGCAAAGCTCAACGCGGACACTTTGATGAAGGTAAATCAGATCCGGTTGAAAAACCAGGTAATTACAACAACCGAGTTTTCACGTACCTCCATAAATCAGGAACAATACAAAGTAATGCAGGCGACTGCAATGCAAAGCCTTAAGAGTGAAAGCAATAATCTGGCTTTAGCGCTCGGAATTTCGGGGGCATTTTCAATCGACCAAAATGAAAAGTGGTTTCATTCCACATTGCCACTCGCCTTTGATACCTTGCTACAAATCGCAATAAAAAATAGAAATGAAATTTTAGTGAGCAATAATTTGGCAGATAAAGCAAAGATTGACGTATCGCTTCAAAAGGCGATTGCTAAAGCCCAACCCGAAGTGGGAGTTAATTATAGTCCACAAAACAAAGTTCCTTACGTTGGCCTGTTTGTTGCAATTCCAATAACCGTTTCCAACAAAAATCAGGGAGAAATAGCAAGAGCCAAGATAGCAGTACAGCAGGCAGATGCTTTGAAAGATGCTTATATTCTCCAAGTTACAAAGGAGGTTAGAAATGCGCTCGATGAATTCAATACCAACAAAAGTAATTGGGAGAAGTACAATGAACTAAACCTGAAATCAGAGATGGTACTGCAGTCAGTAAAATTAAGCTATCTAAAGGGCGGAACCACAATCCTGGATTACCTTGAGGCTGAAAGATCATGGTTTGATTTACAAAGCCAGTATTACGAATCTATGTTCAATTTCAGGAAGAGCTACCTGCAGCTTCTTTTTGTTTGCAATTACAAGATAAACAGTTAATTATATCAAGATAATCAATGGAAGGAAAGTCCTGCCACCCCAAGATTATTAGGAAAAATTTTAGAATATAAAACCAATTTTATGAGAAGAAACATAGTGTTCATCTGCATCATCAGCATTCTGCTGATAGCGTGTAACAATGCTAAAGACAATCATGCCAATAAAGAGGTGACTATTGAAGCAGAGCCTTTAGTAAAGGAGGATGGCAAATTCATTGAGTTTCCGGCTAATTCGAAAAAGACTGATATCTTTAAATCGGAGAGGGCTGAAAACAAGAAACTTGAATTAAGCTTTTCAGCTCCTGCCAATGTCGTTGGAAGAGTTCATTTTTCGACAGGAAATACCAACAACAAAATCATTCTGTTTGATTCACCGGACCTGACAAATATTTACGCAGCCTACCGTCAAAATACAACACTCTTAAAAACCGCCAAAATAAATTTTGAAAGGGTTTCCGACTTATATAAAAATGGAGCAGCTACCGGAAAAGAATTAAATGATGCTTCTACAGAAATGTTGAATTTTGAGACAGCTCTCTCGTCAAGTGAGGCTCAATTGAGGGAATCCGGACTGAACCCTGAAAATCTAAATTTAGCCCCACTTGGTACGGTATGGTTGATATGTGATTTACCTGAATCAGAATTAAATACAGTCAGGAAAGGACAAAAATACAATCTACTTTTCCCTAGTTTTCCCAACGAGAAATTTATCGCAAACATTGACATTATTGCAGATGTAATGAACAGTCAGACCAGAAAGATCAGGGTTCGGTTATCGCTTTCAGATTCTCAGAATAAAATTAGGCCCGGCATGTACGCGCAAGTGAATTTCGAAACTCCTCACGAGGGTTTAATGGTACCCAAAAAAGCAGTAATAAGTGCGAACGCCAGGTATTATGTTTTTGTGAAAAAAAGTCCCACGCTATTTGAACGAAAAGAGGTTGCCATCTCGTCAGAAGCTGGTGACTACATCGAAATTGCCGGCGGAATTTCGGTCGGCGAAGAGATTGTATCGGAAAATGTTTATTTGCTGAAAGGCATTGGAATGGGTATTTAAAGATTGGATGATGAGTAAAATTATAGCATTCATTGTAAAACACAGAGCATTAGTGGTCATTCTGGCCCTGTTGGTTTCAGGCTTTGGCGCCTGGACCTGGTCGCAACTGGATATTGAAGCTTATCCGGATATCAGTGATACGGAGGTAGGTGTAATTGCTCAATTGAACGGACTTCCTTCAGAAGAAATGGAACAGCAAGTTACTATTCCTATTGAACGAGCTCTAAATACGGTACCTGGCGTCATTTCGAAACGCTCCAAAACCATTTTTGGTCTATCAAAAGTATCCCTCACATTTAATGATAAAACGGACATTTATCTTGCTCGCCAGTTAGTTCTGGAAAAGCTGAGAGATGCGGAGGTACCTGACGGCGTAAAGCCTGTATTGACCCCTATGACAATGGCCATGGGAGAAATTTTCAGGTATGTGATTGAAGCCCCGGATAGTGTTCCGATTACCTATTTAAGAGAACTCCAGGATTATGTCATTATCCCAAAGCTGCTCCAGGCAGAAGGAGTGGTGGATGTATCGAATTTCGGCGGATTGGTAAAGCAATTTCAAGTGATCATAAAGCCTCTAATGCTGGAAAAATACAATCTGAAGGTTCAGGATATTTCGGATGCAATTACGGCTAATAATAAAAGTACCGGAGGAAACTATATCAGAATAGGTTCTTCCCAAATGAATATCAGAGGAATAGGTAGAATTAAGAAGATCGCTGATATCGAAAATATTATTGTAGACAGTAGAAATGGTGTTCCTATTCTGATAAAAGACATTGCAAATATCGAGTTAGGAAATCTTCCACCGACGGGCATTCTAGGATATGTCAATAAAGAGCTGGGATCCTCTAAGAATATGGGAATTGAAGGATTAGTCCTTCTCAAGAAGTTTGAGAATCCTTCTAAAACCATGCTAAATGTATTTGAAAAGGTCGATGAACTGAATACGGTTATACTACCTAAAGGCATCAAAATCCAGACATTTTATGACAGAACAGAATTAGTCACCTTGACAGTTCATACCGTTGCCAAGACCTTGCTGGAAGGGATGATCGTAGTATTAGTAATTCTTACTTTGTTGTTAGGAAATTTGAGAGCCGCTGCAATATCTGCGTTAGCCATCCCCTTTTCATTGTTATTTGCATTTATTTGTATGTACCTCAATGGTATACCTGCAAATCTACTATCGCTGGGCGCCATCGATTTTGGTATTATTGTGGATGCATCGGTTGTAATGGTTGAAGCAATTTTTAGAAATATTGGCTACGCGAATAAGGCAGAAAGGGAGCAGGGAATCCTGCCTGTTATTATCCGCTCAACCCGCGAAGTACAAAAGCAAATTCTTTACACAATCTTGATAATCATCGTTGCTCTGCTTCCGATGTTTACGTTGCAAAGGGTGGAAGGAAGACTTTTTTCCCCGATGGCCTGGACACTGACATTTGCGATATTGGGCTCCATGCTGTATGCAATTACGATAGTGCCGGTTCTTTCTTCCTATCTCTTTACTTCAAATTCTTCTGAAGGGAAAAACTGGGTGTGGGATTGGATACAAAAAAAATACAGTCAGGCACTTAAATTTGCTTTAAGAGTGCCGAAAACAATTGTTTCAGCCGGCATCATCGTTATCTTTCTTGGACTTTTCTCAGGTTCAAAATTAGGAACTGAATTTCTTCCGGAACTGGATGAAGGATGTATTTGGGTGAGAGTTTTCCTTCCCTCAGGAATTTCACTTGAGGCGGCGAATCAATATCCGGCATTGCTACGAAAAGAACTGGCCAATTACGAGGAGGTGAAGGGAGTCATGACTCAGCTTGGAAGAACAGACGACGGGACTGACCCATTCGGACCAAACAGAATAGAAGCTATGGTTCAGCTGAGACAACCATATTCATCCTGGAAAAGTAAGCGCACAAAAAAGCAATTAGTTAATACCTTGAAGGCTGATTTAGAGCAAAGTATCCCTGGAGCCACTTTCACTATCACTCAGCCAATTATCGATATGGTCACCGAAAATGCAACGGGTTCCTCATCTGATCTAGCTATATTTGTAACAGGTCGAAATCTGGATACCTTGCGGGTTTATGCAGAGAAAATTCTTCAACTGACTAAAAATCTCAAAGGTGCTTCCGAAACCTCCATTGAGCAGGAGAAGAAGCAAACTCAACTGGATGTTGAAGTTGACAGAACCAAAGCGGCTCGATATGGTGTAAACGTGTCTGATGTGAATGCGATTCTGGAAATGGCTGTGGGTGGACTTCCCGTCAGCTCACTTTGGGAGGAAGAAAGGCAATTTGATATTATCCTTCGATTCTCAAAAGAGAGCAGAAAAACCCCTGAACAGATAGGAAAAATCATTATTCCAACTAAAACAGGACTGAGAATTCCACTATCGCAAGTGGCAACAATAAGGTTATCTGAAGGTCAATCAATTATTTCGCGAGATGATGAACAGCGGCAGATAACTGTCAAAACAAATATAAGAGATCGGGATCAGGGTAGTTTTGCCTCTGAGTTAAGAAGTAAAATTGAAGAAGGAATAAAACTACCGGCCAATTATCATTATAGTCTTGGCGGTCAATTTGAAAATCTAAAAAGGGCCGAAAACAGACTACTCTTAATAATTCCATTGACACTGTTGTTAATATTTTCAATACTAATTATCCTATTTAACTACGAAATGAAATCAGTTCTAATTGTGATGGTAAATATCCCCTTTGCAATTATTGGCGGTATAGTCGCATTGTTTATAAGGGACATCAATATCAGTATTTCGGCCGGTGTGGGATTTGTCTCCTTATCCGGAGTCTGTGTTATGGCTGGTGTTTTGTGGGTAAGCTATCTCAATAAATTGAAATTAAGACATACTGGCTCCATCAGAGAGATTGTCTTTGATGGTTCATTAGTGCAGTTTAGACCTATTTTTCTTGTGATGCTGATAGCAATAATTGGACTTATCCCGGCGGCACTTAATACAGGCGTTGGTTCTGATGTGCAAAGACCTCTGGCTACCGTGATTGTCGGCGGATTAACCTCCTCGCTATTATTGACGGCATTCATGACACCCGCGCTCTATTATTTATTGAACCGCGGGGAACGAAAGAATTTATAAAGCGACTATCCCGTTTGCTTGTAATTGGGTTTTCTCTCCCTTTTCAGGATGAGCTTCTCTTCTGAAAGGAGGAAAGAAAACCCAATATATTCCTCCCAGTGATACAATTGCCGACAAGATAAAGAACATCAGACTCAAAGCAACGGCCAGGGTTTTATCCAGGATAAATAACCTTGTCAATAAAACAAATGCCGTTTCTCGAAGCCCAACTCCTCCTATTGAAATCGGAATAGCCGTTGCTATTGCCGAAAGGAAAAATAGAAACAGGTACTCAGAGATATCGGTATACTGGTGAAATGCATATAAAATAAATAAAGCCGAAACCAATTGAACAAGTTGCAAAAACATGGACCATCCAAACAATCCAGCGTGGATGGGAACGAAGCTCTTCAGAAATATTTTAAGAACGAAATAATAGAATAGGTACAACGCCGGAATACACAACCATCCTGGCCAGCCAATTTTGAATTCGTCGCCCGAAACATAATAAAGCACAATAGTTATTACGCCGATGGCAACTAGTCCGGCTACACGATTTACCAGCATGGCTCCAATATTCTTTTTGACGCCATTCTGTCTGTACTTGTTTACCAGATATACTTTCACACCATCGCCTCCAATTCCGCTGGGCAGGAACAGATTATAGAACAATCCTAACCAAAATAGCTTAAGGTTAAGCAGAGGAGAAATATGTGCCCCGGTGCTTCTGAAAGAAAGGTTCTGTCTAAAACCGGACAAGATAAACGACAAAGCTATTAACAAAAATGCACCGGCTAAATACCACAAATTGGCTGTAGCAAAAACTGTTAATACCTCCTTAAATGATATGTTGGAAAGAACCCACCAAATAGCTGCAACTGAAACAGCTAGTTTGAGCAGGTTGCTCAGCAATTTCTTTACTTTTTCTGACACAAGAATTGTTTTTTATCGAATAGCCAGCAAAAGTACAATTTATCAAACTCTAATGAAAATTTTTTGTTTGTAAAGGAAGTAACAGATGTACCATAAACAAGACCAAACCAAGGAAGAAACAACAATATCAATAGCCAGATTCCCGCCCCAACTAAAAAATAATGGGACAAATGGCTTGAAAATTTTGGAGAGTAATTCACTGCCGCCAATATGAGCAAAAAGGTAGATAAATAGGGGATTCATACCAACTATAGCGAAAAATTTTGTTCCTTTTCTTAATTTCAGAATATCGATTAACCAGTAGGAGAGGGCGAGTGCAATCAAGGCAAATCCACCACTTGCAATGACGAAGGAAGGCGTACAAATTCTTTTAATAATCGGAATCCATGGATCCATTGCAAAGCCAATAACGACTCCAATTAGTCCGGCAACAAACAGTGTCTTTACCTTTTTCATCGGATTCCAGTCGTTAATCAGAATCATTCCTGCCACCACACCCCAAATTGTGTGAGCGGTAGTAGGTATGGCATTGAAAGATACCCAATGACCACCGTTCATCAATCCAAAAACATTTAAATCAAACCATGTTCCAAAGTTATGATCGGCAACATATGGCTGATTAAACCCTTGAACCGGCCAAAACTGATAGAGTAAGAAGGAAAGCAATAACATTCCAAAAGACGCCAAAAGCTGCCATTTAACGGCTTTTCGCATTAACAAAAAGGCAATCAGATAGGTAAAAGATAGTTGCGATAGTACATTCGTCATGCTAAACTGAATCTTGCCAGGACCAATGCAATAAAGCGACCAGCCTAGAAATAATAGCCAAAACGACCTCTTTAAGGTGTGTTGAAAAGTAATATTCCAGCTATCTCCACGATTCCAACGCTTCGTAAACGAAAAGGGCATTGCAACACCAACAATAAACATAAAAAATGGTTGAATGAGATCCCAAAAACGTAATCCGTTCCATGGGTGATGGTGTAACTGGTTACCAATAAATGAAATAATGGTTCCTTCAAAGTACGGATCAATCAGATTGCCAAAAAGCTCAGAGAATTCACCAATCAATAAAAACATCGTAATCCCCCTAAAAAAGTCAATCGAGAGGATTCTGTCATTTTCGGTAGTTAGTTGAATTGTGTTAGTCATTCAAGGTAGTTTTGTTTAGTTAAAATTGGAATTATGTCTCAACCAAATTTAAAAATTAAATTCTAGTTATTTGCACTTAGAAATATTTATCATTCGCTTAATTAGCAACTCGAAGTACAGCAATAAAATTATCTTTGGAGCGAAAAATCAAATCAGTTGAAAAACTGGCGTATCCGATGATGAATCTAAAAATAAACAGTTTAACAGAAAATTAATGAAACTTATTTCCTTATTCTTTGCCATTTCGCTGCTTTTGGCCGGGTGTAAAGTAATAAATACCCAACCAGAAATGGATGACAAAATCATTCAACGATTTCTCATCATTAATAACCTCATTGCTCAAAAGGATGCTTCAGGTTTATATTATATCATCACTTCTGTTGGTACCGGGATATCGCCTTCTGTCACTTCGACCATCGAAGTAAAATATACCGGATACTTGGTCGATGGAACTGTGTTTGAACAGACAGAGACGGATAAAACCAGTACTTTCCTTTTAGCCGGATTGATAAAGGGTTGGCAAATAGGAGTTCCATTTATGAAAAAAGGGGGCAAGGCCACTCTGTTTATTCCTTCGGGATTGGCGTATGGTAATTATACCTCCGGAAACATACCCGCAAATTCAGTGTTAATATATGATATTGAACTGATTGATGTAAAATAAGGATGAGAGAAACCGAATATTAACTTGCTCTTTAGTCCCTTTCAAACATCGACTTATCAGCTCCACAAATTGGACACGTCCAGTCATCGGGAAGATCCTCAAATTTGGTACCGGGTTCAATTCCTGAAATAGGATCTCCTTTTTCAGATTCATAGGTAAAATGACATAGCTGGCATTGCCACAGTTCATTCTCCGAACTTTTCAACGGAGCTTCTTCTTTAATTTTCGATTTGTCTATAAAGGTCGGGGCATTCTTTGGAGAAAATCCTTTCATCACTTCACGGTAGTAGAGGTAGGTGAGTGATTTTGCATTTGAATCTATCAAATCAGAAGCAACAACCTCGCCAATAAAAAGCAAGTGACTGCCAACATCAACGGTGTCAGTAATCCTGCAATCAAACCATGCCAGACATGAATCGGTTACGATTGGTGAACCTGTTTCACCAATAAAATAGTTTAACCCCTTAAACTTATCAATTTCTCTGCTGCTTCTATAGCCAAAATCTCCAATTAAGCCTGTGGATGCTTTTTCGCTCAGCACAGAAAAAGCAAAGGCACCACTCTGCTTGATTATTTCAGCAGAAAAATTATCCTTATTACAACTGATTCCAAATTTTGGGGGATTCGCCGTGACCTGGAAAACGGTATTTGCAATATAACCGGATTTTTTTTCACCAGACTTCGCTGAAACCACATAAAGTCCATACGATATCTTAAAAAAGGTCTCAAAATTTATCATATTTCAGAGATTGATTGATTATTAATATAGCGATTAAATATAACGGAAATCAGGCGAACTAAAGTACCAGGTGTAATGGCACGTTTTTGTGTTATAAAACATATTTCATGAATAGGGATAATTTTTAACTTTGTTCGTTATCGTACACGGAATCGCTTTTACCAAATTATTTTCTCATTTAATAAATTTTAATATGTCAGACAGAAGAGAGTTTATTCAGAAATCGTCTATTGGCGCTGCTGCATTAACGGTGGGAGGCCTCACTTTCAGCGCAAAGAGTTATGGCCGCATCATTGGTGCTAATGATAAAGTCAATGTGGCCGTTATTGGCTTTTCTGATCGATTCAACAGCGCACTATTCCCCAGCTTTAATGACCATGCCAAGACTCAGAATTTTCAGTTTGTGGCACTTTCTGATCTTTGGAATAAAAGAAGGGAAGAAGGAAAAGCGTTTATGAAAGAAAAAGGTGGTTGGGATGTCGCAGTATGCCGAAACAATGACGAATTGTACGAACGCAAAGATATTGATGCAGTTATCATTGCTTCTCCGGATTTTGCTCATGCTTCTCATCTTACTGAAGCTGCTGGTCACAAAAAGGATGCTTATTGTGAAAAGCCATTTGCTGAAACCATGGAAGATGCCAAAGCAGCGCTGAATGCCTGCCATAAAAACAATACAGTCGTTCAGATTGGATCCCAAAGGAGGAGTACTGCTAACTACATAGCAGCTAATGAATATTTAAATTCAGGCAAATTTGGAGATATTGTCATGGTTGAAATGAGTTGGAATGTGAATCAACCGGGTCGTTGGAGAAGACCAGAGACGGTTAAGCAACTCAAGGAAGCTGATACTGATTGGAAAAGGTTCCAGTTGAATCGTCCGCTTGCCGCCTGGGATCCAAGAAAGTACCTCGAATTTCGCCTGTTTTGGCCATATTCTTCCGGAATACCCGGCCAATGGATGTGTCATCAAATTGATACAGTGCATTGGTTTACAGGATTATCTCATCCGCGCAGCGTAGTTACCAACGGCGGAATCTACCAATGGAAAGACGGTCGCAGCAACGCAGATACTTTAACATCCGTTTTTGACTATGGTGATGATAAAAAAGGATTTCAGGTAGTTTACACCTCACGTTTCAGTAACAGTGCCGGCGGTACCAAAGAACTATATTACTCAAACGGAGGAATGTTGAATTTGGATACAAATAAAGTGACTTCTGAGGGTGGTATGCGTGAGAGAGAGGCAAAGGAAATGGGGTTGAAAGCAAATCTGCTCGAGAGTTTCGAACTGCCAAAAGTCGCTATGGCCACATCAGCCGATACAAGCAAAGATGTCTCAACATCCAACCATATGTTGAATTGGATGGAATGTGTGAGATCGCGTGCGAAAACTCATGCACCAATAGAGGCTGGCTACAGTCATGCGATTGCCGTAATCATGGCAAATGCCGCCTATCGTACAGGACTACGTGCCACTTTTGATGAAAAACTTCAGGAAGTAGTTTGCGGAGGGAAAGTATTCAAGTTCTAATATTCAAAGCGAACCAACTTTCAGTAAGCTGAATAAAGAGACCGTCGCAAATTGTTGTGACGGTCTCTTCTTTTTTATCTGCAAGCGAAGGTAATTTCAATAAGCTTAAAAACCTTGGTATTATTTTTCAGATCATTCATTCCTGATTGCAGAAAAACTAAATAGGTCTTTTCAGAACAGTTGAAGCAATATATAGTGCCAGCAACTTTTGTTCCTTTCACCACAGATTCATATTTTACCCGGGCAGCATCCATGCTCCCAAATCTGCTATTCTCGATAGCCGTGAATTCTATCCCGGAGTCCTTGTAAAGCTCCTCTTCCTTCATGTTTCTCTGCTGAACAAGGAGTGTTTTCACGGGATTTTCCATCGTATTGATGGTCACAAGATTAAAAAGCCCTGTGGTGTTTTTGCCCGTACTTTCAGCCGAAAAGTAAAATCCCTTATCTGGCATTGGCTCGTCAGCGATCGTTCTCCAATTGCCTGGTAATGTAAATGAAACGCCATTTTTCAGATAGTTAAATTCCTTATCCTTCCCATCCGCCAGAGCAATGGACGTCAATGCAAAAAAGACACACGAGGCAATTATGAACTTCGTTAAATAAATTTGTCTGCACCAATGTTTTTGTGGAATCGCCTGATGAGTCATTATTCGACCGCTTTGAAGTGATCTTTATTCTTCTCAATTATCATACGATACCATGAATCGGGGTAGGAAGGATGCAAGGGCTGTTCGGGCAATTTACCAAATTCATTTTTCTCAAATTGTCCGTCTTTTTCCTTCATAACATTCCCATCCTTGTATTTGATTATCAAATAGTGGCTAAGTTCCTTCCAATCTTTCACGGTAGTTTCGACTTGTTCGACAGAATAGGCAGTCAGCGTTTTTATGGCATTTTCTTTATCTCCTTTATTCCAGAAATTCAGCGCCTTTTGATCATTTATTTTTACCGTGCTCATAAAATCCTTCTCCTTTTTCGATTGTACTTTTTGAACATCCTTAATCATATCGTTGTATCGCAGGTAGCAAAAATTAGAAACAGTATTGAATATCCAGAAAGCAGAGGTTTCTGACCATGTAAGAAAATCGCCATTACCTACCTTGACAGAATTTGGCACTTCTTTGATGCCGCAATATATAGGCATATAACAGGTAGAATAAGTATCATCCAATCCAAACCACAGAATTCCTCCAATTGGATTAGGAAGTGAAGGGCGACATTGGGCTAAAAACGAGAATCCAGTCTGTTGCGTAGAAATAGCTCTTTCGTGGCAATAGGCTGCAGAATCGACCTTCCAGGTCATTGGACGCCAGCGGTATGGAAGTTGATTGGGTCCGGCACCCAAATCCTTCGTCATATCTAAGACCGTACCTTCATAATGGTCGCGCATCATGCTCATCACATTTTCCAACGTCAGTGGGGCATCTGGTTTGATCCAGAGGGGAATACGGTTTGTTGCATATTTATTTTGATCGTAGGTGATTTTACCGAGCACATAATTTTCATATTGCCCCATCTGTTTGTTCACTTTATTGAACCCAGCCCAAACTCTTGCATCACAGAATCGCGCACCACCAAATTCTACCGGCGCATAGGTATCAGAGAAACTAAATTCGCTGTTTTTACCGCTAAACCACCCTTTTTCTCTCGCAAACGAGATAACATCAGGTGAATATAGGCACTCTTTGGGGTTGTCCAAAGGGAATTGTGTTATTCTGGCCTGGTTGGCATGCCCTGAAATGTAGCCGTCGGGAATTTTCATGGCTACCCATACTGCACCTTTTTGTCCATCGCCCTTACTTATCATCTCAAGTATCCACACCTCTTCCGCATCCGCAATGGAGAAGGATTCTCCGCTGGAGGCATATCCATATTCTTTTACCATTTCGGTCATTACGCTTATAGCTTCTCTGGCGGTTTTTGCCCTTTGGAGAGTCATGTAAATCAGGCTTCCATAATCCACAATAGCACCTGCCTGGGAAGCGAGTTCTTTTCTCCCTCCAAAAGTGGTTTCTCCAATGGCAAGCTGATTCTCATTCATGTTTCCAACCACTTGGTAAGTGTGAGCAACCTGAGGAATTTTACCCATAAATTTACCAGTATCCCACTCATTGACATCAACCATCGTACCTGGTTTGTAATCGGCTGCCGGCCAAAAATAAAGCTCACCATAAAGAGTGTGAGAGTCCGCGGCATATGTTATCATCGGGGTACCATTCACGGTAGCCCCTTTGGTAATAAGAAAATTGGTACAACCGAGTACCTGGTTAATTTGTATAACACTGAGAATAAATGCTATAAATAGTACTAATTTTTTCATTTAAATAATTTTGAATTCAATTTTGACAAAAATAGAGAATTACTTCATTTAATTTGGAATAGCGGAAAGCTAAATACCCCTTTTTTAATGAGTTTTATCATATCTTATAGCTCTTTATAGATTTACAAATAGAAATTTGCCCTATACTCCGACTTATTCTTCCGCTCATCTGTTACCTTCAGGTAGAGGGTGTGTTTTTTACCAGTTTGAATCCTTGTAGCGTCAATTTTGTATGAAAGCGTTTCAGTTTTCGCGTCATATTCAAAAAGCACCCATTTCCCATCTATCTCACCTTCATAGTCCTCAATGCCAGATAAGTTATCCGAGATCTTAAACTCGATTTTCGATTTGTCAAGGAGTACCTTATTCTCTTTAATGGATATTGCCCTGATTACCGGAGGAATTGTGTCCAAAACAATGGCAAAATTGCCGAACGACCGGGGATGAGCAGTGACCCATCCCTCGGTAAACTCTCCTCCAACCGAAGATAGTTTCCCCGCCGGACTAACCATTGCTATCAGGGTTTTACTTCGAAGATTTGGTGGAACTGATCGTGATTTGAGCGATAAAGTATACACACTATGAACCGGAACATATTGATTGTGAATCTGATATAATTTAGAGTAGAAGGATCCTTTTTTCTCAATAGCCTGATATTCAAATTTGAGATTGTCATACAACGAACCTTCCGGTAGCTGGATTTTCACGTCCTCGTTTGCATATTCATTGGAGGAGTTCGAATAGAAAAATTTTGTGTATGGTTTTTGGGAAACTATAAACGGTGAACTTTTAGATAAAAGCTTAAATGTCAACGAATTTGCATTATTAAAAGCATCAGACACGACTACTTTCACGGTATGAACCTTGCCATCTGCTAATTTCAGAAACCCTCTTGACGAGTTCGTTTGATAAATGTCCATCTTATTTCCTGGCTAATGCGAAATTGGACAGCCTTTTATTAAGCCGCTATACGCAACACGTGATGTTGCAGGCACACTGCGTCTCTTTCAAACCCTTGAATACGGTCGAACGGTTGAGATTCTTCCCGGCATAAAACTCACCTTTAGAGATGCGGGGACACATTCTTGGCTCGGCTACGGTGACGCTGGAGATTACAGAGGGTCAGGGGGGAGAAGAAGGTGACAACGCTTGCCTTCACACCGGCGATCTGGGAAGAAAAGGTGCAGCAGTGGTTCGAGATCCACAGGGTCCTTGAGCGCGCCGATGTCCTCATCACAGAATCGACCTACGGGGGACGCCATCACGGTCCTATGAATAAAGCCAAAGAGAAATTGGCCAGGATCGTAAGTGAGACGGCGCATAAAGGCGGCCTGCTTATAATTCCCGCATTTGCCGTAGGGAGAACTCAGGTATGTGGTCTATCATCTGCACGAATTGATGGAATCAAAACAGATTCCCTCCATACCCGTCTATGTGGACAGCCCTCTGGCAACCAATATCACCGAGATCTTCCGGCAGCATCCCGAGTGCTATGATGAGGAGACGGAGAAGCTCTTGTTGCAGGACGGAGGGATGGATCCCTTTGGCTTTGATATGCTCAAGTACACACCATAGCACTGAGGATTCGAAGAAGCTCAACAACCTTGCAAGCCGGCAATTATCATCAGCGCTTCGGGTATGTGCGAGGGCGGAAGAGTGCTGCATCATCTGCGCCGCAATATCGGCGATCCAAGACCACTATTCTTTTCGTAGGATATCAGGCGGAGAATACTCTGGGACGAAAGCTCTTGCAAGGAGACAAGACCGCGCACATATATGGCGAAGAGTACGAGGTAAGGGCCAGGATGGAAGTTATTGATGGCTACAGCGCCCCATGCGGGACGAAGGCGGGCTGCTTGATTTTGTCTCTGCGATTGCCGACAAGCCACAGCGTGTGTTCGTGGTGCACGGCGAGCCGGATGCGGCAGCGGCTATGGCAGCAGGGCTGAGCAAGCTGGGAATTGGCAATGTCGTGATTCCAGCAAGAGGAGACCGTTTCGTGATCTCATAGTAGCGGTCTTCCCGGCGGCTCATCATCATCCAGGAATTGATTGATGCCCAGGCGATCTGGATCGTTATGCGGCTCGACTCCTTCGTGATAGCTGTCTGCTTGCATAAACTGCCTCAACGGCAGCTGTATCATAGTCCCTGCCAGCTGGGCTCCAGTCATCTTTCAAGAAATTTTTAACGGAAGGAACATAGCTATTGTAGCTGCCGAAAGACCAGTCTTCCCTGCTGAGAAACGGCAGGTAGAAGGTGAACTGGTTCCAGAGGGGCAGGATGGGATGATAATCACCGGTGGCGTTCTGGTATTTTTGGAATCGGAACTCGGGCCGGAAGATGGTAGCTCTCAGCAAGGCTGGGGACACAAACTGTGGTATTGTTGCCGGGAACAAATGAGGTGAAGGCTAGCGGAGTGCCGTAGCCGGGATAGCTCATTGTCTGACCGTAGGCGTCGCTGCCGCCGTAGAGATACATGGTCCCTTCGCCGCTGCTCGCCAGGAGCATGAACAGGAGTGATATCTGCGTCCAGTGTTTCATGATAGGTCGCCACTATTCTGATAAGATGGATATAATGCTTAGGATCTGTGTCGAGCTGTACAGCTGCGGCTGCAATCCGCGCACGATGATAGAAGAATGGAAAAGGCCTATTCTGCCATTGACAAGGAAAATTAGGATCGAAACCAGGAATTTTTTCCTATCAGCATGCAGGATGGAATCTTCCGGTTGATTGGGCTCTTCTCCTCGGGCTCAACGGCCATTAATGTACCATGTAGTTTTTCCTGGAGAAAGAATAGGGATATGTGAAGTAGCGCATAGCCCATCCACCGTCTTCCTACCGACATGTTTAATGGGGTACGACTTACCTTCAGTGCTGTTGGGCAGGTAGATCAGCTGGAAGATCGCTACCTTGGCATGGTAGAGGCCTCGGGTTCAAATCCCGACCTGTCCATTTTCGTCTGCTTTTCCGTGGCTTAATCTTTCAAGCATCATTGCTCTTGGGCAAAGGCTTATTTTGCCTGGAAATCCGGGCTATGGAGTGAGAAATGTACGAGATCTTGCAGATGCTGGCAATGGCCTTTACTATCGGTCTCACCGGAGCGCTGGCTCCCGGGCCGACGCTTGTGGCCACGGTCAATTCCTCGCTTAAAGAAGGCTGGAAGGCCGGCCCAAAAGTGATCGCAGGCCACGCTCTGGTTGAGACCCTGATATTTCTCCTCATCATCGGCGGGCTGGCCGATGCCATGCAAGGTTATTCCCGCGCTATCTCTCTGGTGGGCGGCCTGGCTCTGGTAATCTTTGGGTTTATGACTTTATCTGGGAAGCCGCAGCGCCACATTGGCCAGGCCTGAGGGGCAGATGTTAGGCAATGCTTATCTGGCAGGAATTATCACCAGCGCCTCTAATCCCTACTTCTGGATCTGGTGGCTTTCCATCGGCAGCGCCCTGGTGCTCTCCGGCCTGCATTCGGGAGTAATCATCGCAGCCGTATTCTTGATAGGTCACTGGCTGGCGGACTTCGGATGGTATACTCTGGTCTCCATCAGCCTGGATCGGGGACGCAACATCCTCTCTGAGAGGAGTTATCGACTAATCCTGGGAATATGCGGCATCTTTTTGGTCTGCTTTGGCGTCTATTTCCTGAGCGCATGACCCTCGCGAAACCGCGCTATCCTTAAATAAAGGCCGGACGAGGTGAAGGGGGAGATATTGCTTGTCAATAAAGGATGATCTGGCCTATCTGAAGTCAATTCATATATTCATTGGCATATCCGTCCTTCATCTTCGCTCTGACGACTGTGATGGGTTATTATGCCGCAGCTGTCGATCCAAAGCTGGCATTAGAATGGACGAAAGAGCTGGAGATGCTGAAGTGGATTTTGGGATCAGCCGCCTGTCCTCATAATGCTAATAATATTCCTCAAGAATCTCCTCGCCTCGGCTATGGCCATGCTGCTGGGGCTGGGCCTGGGTCTCATTCCTTTGATGGTCGTTACCAGCAACGGCTTTCTGCTGGGCATAGTAGGCTATGCTTCCGTAAAGAAGGCGGGTTTTCTCTTTTCTGGCTGCAGGAATCCTGCCCACGGCATTATTGAGCTGCGGTAGTACTGGTGAGCATTGCTATCGGCTTTCGGGCTGGGCTATCTGCTGGCCCTGACCCTGGCCAAAGAGAAGGCCGACCTGTCCAGCGAGATCAGGGTGGCGGTCCATTTCCTCGGGCGCTATGTCGCGCCGCTGCTCTTCCTGGCTGCCGGCCATTGAAACCTTTATCACCCCTATTGCAATTTCGGTGGTTACATGACCGATTCCAAGATGATATTCGACTCAAAATCCAAGGCAAAGGACAACAAACAAGCAAAGCTTCCGGCCAAGGATAACTTCAGCGAATGGTATCACGAGCTGCTCATGATGGCGGAGGTTGTGGATAATCGCTATCCTGTGAAGGGTATGTGCGTCTGGTTTCCCTTCGGCTACGCCATCAAGAAAAATGTCTATGCCGTCATCCGGGAGCTTTTAGATCCCGATCATCAGGAGACCCAGTTTCCTCTTTTGATACCGGAAAACGAGTTCATGAAAGAAGCTCAGCACATCAAAGGCTTCGAGGAGGAGGTCTACTGGGTGACCAGTGGCGGGACATCTCCACTGGATGTTACAGCTCGCCTTGCGACCGACGAGCGAGACGGCTATCTATCCCATGTTCAAGCTCTGGATCAGGTCGCATGCCGACCTGCCGCTGCGAATTTATCAGATAGTCAATACATTCCGCTATGAGACCAAGCACACCAGGCCGCTCATACGCCTGCGCGAGATAACATCTTTCAAGGAGGCGCACACCGTTCATGCTACCTGGGAAGATGCAGAAAACCAGGTCGAGGTGGCCATTGCCAGGTACTCGGAGTTCTACCGCCGTCTGGCCTTGCCATTCCTGGTAAGCCGCCGCCCCAGCTGGGATAAGTTTCCCGGAGCGGATTACACCACGGCCATAGATGTCATCATGCCTGATGGCAAGACTCTGCAGGTTGGCACGGCGCACCATCTGGGTTCTACCTTCGCCAAGACATACGAGATCACATACGAGGCGGAAAACGGCGAGCAGAAGTTGGTCTCTCAGACCTGCTACGGCATTTCGGAGCGCTGCATTGCCGCTCTCATCTCCGTGCACGGGGACGGGAACGGCCTGGTCCTGCCTTGGGGGGTAGCCCCAACCCCAGGTAGTAATAGTACCCATTCTTCTGGGCGACAAGGATAAAGTTCTGGCAGTCAGCCGGCAGTTGCGAGGACGAGCTATCTCTTGCCCGGGTGCGAGTGCAACTGGATACCAGGTGATGATCGACCGGGCGCCAAGTTCTACAAGTGGGAGATGAAGGGCGTGCCCATTCGACTGGAGGTTGGACCCAGGGATATTGAGAAAGGTGTCGTCACATTAGTTCGTCGCGACAAAGCCAAGAAAACGGTGCCCATGGTGGGACTGGTGCAAGCCATCAATAAAGAGGCGGAAGAGCTCCAGGAAGCCCTCTACAACCAAAGCCACCAGTCTTCATGAGGCCAAGGTAAGAGAGGTCGCCAACATTGAGGACGCCAAGGTGCAGACGCAGGTGGGTGTGGCTCTGGTGCCCTGGTGTGGATCGGTGGAATGCGGCCATGAATTAGAGAACCTGGTGGAGGCCGAACATGCTGGGTGAGCCGCAATACCAGAGCTTCTCATTTGCTCCCTGTGCTGTCTGCGGCAAGGACAGTCCTGGCCGACCTACATGGCCAGGCAATATTGAATGCCAGATGGTTTGAAGCTCATCGATATTCAATTTTTTTAGGACGGAATCAGGGCTAATCCCCGCCTTTTCAAAGGCGGGATACAACCCGTACCTATCGAAAGATATGTAAACTAATTGAACAAATAGCAAAGCAGAAAGGTGAAGTAAACCATTGAGAGTGTTTCGATATAGACTCAAGCAACCAAAAGCTCAAGTAACCAAGCTGAATGAGCAACTAGAGCTTTGCCGATGGGTCTATAACGAAACGTTGGCTATGCGAAAGAATGCCTTTGAACAAGATGGGAAGTCTGTAAGCTACTTTGAATCCAAGAGGATGCTACCGATCTGGAAAGAGATGAAGCAGGAACTGAAATCCGTTCATTCTCAGGTATTGCAGGACGTGGTTCTGAGGGTTAACCTCGCATTCAGAGCCTTCTTCAAACGGGTTCAATCTGGCGAAGAAGAAGTTGGTTATCCTCGCTTCAAGGGAAAGAACAGATACGATAGCATCAGTTATCCACAGAGTGGCTTCTACATAGACGGCAACGTGATTTGGTTATCCAAGATTGGTGATATCAAATTCAAGTTGCATCGCCCCGTTGATGGATGCGTTAAGAGACTGACCATCCGAAGATCTTCAACCAAAAAATGGTATGTGTCTTTCCTGGTTGAAGAGGCACAAAATCACATTCTGCAACCATCTGATGAGATGGTCGGCGTGGACATGGGTATCAAGAACTTCGCTGTGCTTTCCAATGGTGAGTTCATCGAGAATCCTAAATTCCTTCTAGCTGATGAAGAAAAACTCAAGAAGGCTCAAAGCAAACGTGACAAGCTGCTAAAAGGATCTGCTAAGAGAAGGAAAGCAAGCAAAATTGTAAGTCATCTGCACGAAAGGGTAACCAATCAAAGAGAGAACTTTGCCCAACAACTGAGCCGAGAATGGATCAACAAATATGGAATAATTGCATTTGAAGACCTGAATATAACCAAAATGGTTCATAATCACAACCTAGCGAAGAGCATATTGGATGCTGCTTGGAATAAACTGGTACAATATACTTCATACAAAGCGGAAGATGCTGGTAGGAAAGTAGTATTGGTAAATCCTGCAAATACATCTCAGATATGCTCAAGCTGTGGTCAAATAGTCAAAAAAGGATCTATCTATCAGAGGTCATAATTGTCCCTATTGTGGATTATCGATAGATAGAGATCTCAATGCTGCTCTTAACATCGCAAGACTGGGGCTACAGTCTTTGGCATCAGCCTAGATGCCCGCCAATTCATTGGCGGGAGTGGTCACAGATTAACAGTAACGGCATTTTTGTCTATAGCTATGTGCAGCCCGAAGCATACACCATCCTTTCCCATGAAAAACAATACTTATGATGTCGATAGATCTTGTTTTTCATTTGCCTCGTATGTGCCATTGTCCTGAGGCACATAGACGTTTAGGGTGGAGTGGCCGCACGCAGTTTGATAAGAAAATTCGGTTCGACTATCTCCCCCAGAAGGGTTCCTTCTTGCGCTGATCTCCAGGAAATTCTCCAGCACCTCGCGCTCGTCCTCTGCCAGCTTAGGGCTTCAGCTCCAGTTCGACATGCGAGCATGCTTCTCTGGAATGTTGACATAAAGAATATCGCCTTCATGAATCTGGCGGCCTACTGTGGGTCCGTCGATGGATATGGCCACCTTCCTGTCCGACGGTCGCTGAGCCGACATTTTCATTGCGTGCCTGGATCCCCCTAATCTCGCCCACATTGGCACCGTCTTCCCTCATTAAATAACATGGGTGCGGACCACACCACCTATGACCTGAACACCTACAATGGCCGGCCTGGACTGGCGGAATACGCAGTCCGGCAAAAGACGCACGGCTCCGGGCCGGATAACCGCCTCAAGTCGCTCCTGCTCTATGCGCATCTTCTGCTCCTCAGTCCACTGCTCATAGTTCTCTAAAATACTGTAAATAATATCGCTGCAAAATACGGGTACATTGGTCTTCTGAATCTCGCTGATGGCATCGGGCAGGATTTCCACATTAAATGCCAAAATCGCATGAAAGCAGGGGTTCTTTGATGGCCGAAGCGCGGATCAACATCTCTTCTGGAAACGGGCCTACATCGGCATGATGAATGGCAATATTCTTGGCCTTCAGCTCCCCTACCAGTGCTTCCAGCGAGCCGATGGCATCAGCTTCAGATCACGCCCTCGCTCTCTGCATCGATACGCACCGCCTCCAGTTCCGATTTCAGCTCAGTGGAAGAGCCTCTATCTCTTCTGCATTGGTAACCACGCGAATAGTTGAATCCTGCCAGTGCATTCTCCAATTTGGGTGCCGCAATCTTTACACAGATGCTGCCGCCACATGCTTTACCGGCAGAAATCTCTCCTCGCTTCGAATCTCCATCAGCGGCTTGGGCTTTAGCAGGGCTCTTATCTTTGTGACGATCGGCTCATGGCCGTGCCCACAATTACCGTATCGCTCCGAGTTGAATTCGCCGTTGTAGGTATGACATCCAGAGTTGTGCCAGGCCTTTCTCCTCTTTTACCTCTAAGATTGTGCCCATACCTGGACCTGTGGCCGTTAGCTTTAGATTATCCTTCAAAAATCTCTGAGCCAGCCCTACCAGTATCATGAGATATCGGGTACCCCTTCACCGGTGATGGCGCTGATGGGCACAATTCCAATCG